>NZ_VWWJ01000010.1 GCF_011753055.1 Burkholderia sp. Ax-1719
GCTGGGCGGCGGCGCAGGCGCTGCGGCAGGCAATGCGATGGGCGGCCGCACGGGCGGCCTGGTGGGTGCAGCGCTGGGCGGCGGCGCGGGTTCGGCGCTCGGCGGCAACATCTCGCGCTCGAACTCCTACGCGGACGACTATTCGCGCGGCTATCGCGGCAAGCATCACCACGGCAAGCGCCACCACTGGGATTGAGCGGCAGCAGCCTTTAAACCGGCTTTAAAGCCTGTTTAAAGCGATCCGCAAAGCAAAACGGCACGGTTTATCCCCGTGCCGTTTTGCATTTCTGAAGCTGCGCGAAAGTCAGGCGAGCCTGAACACGCCCACGGCTTCGCGCAGTTCGGCGGCCTGCTCCGCGAGCGCGTGCGCCGCGGCCGACGCCTCTTCGACCAGCGCCGCATTGTGCTGCGTCACCTCGTCCATCTGCGTAACGGCCACGTTCACCTGCTCGATGCCGGTGCTCTGTTCCTGCGACGCGGTGGAGATTTCATCGACGATCACGGTCACGCGCTGCACCGCGTCCACCATTTCGCCGATCACGTTGCCCGCATCGTTGACGAGCGCCGAGCCCGCATCGATGCGTTGCGCCGACGCTTCGATCAGCGACTTGATTTCCTTGGCCGCCGCGCCGCTGCGCTGCGCGAGCGTGCGCACTTCCGAGGCCACCACGGCAAAACCACGTCCCTCTTCGCCGGCGCGCGCCGCCTCGACGGCCGCATTCAGCGCAAGAATGTTGGTCTGGAACGCGATGCTGTCGATCACGGCGATGATGTCGACGATCTCGCCCGAGCTGGACGCAATCCCGCGCATCGTCTCGACGACTTCGATCATCAGGTCCTTGCCGCGCGCGGCCGTGCCTGCCGCGTCGCCGGCCAGTTGCGCGGCCTGCTTGGCGTTCTGCGCGTTCTGGCGCACCGTGGCCGTGAGTTCTTCCATGCTGGCCGCGGTTTCTTCGAGCGAAGCCGCCTGGTCTTCCGTGCGCGCCGACAAGCCGAGATTGCCCGCCGCGATTTCGTCGCTCGCCGATGCCACGCCCTGCGCATGACTGCGCACCTGGCTCACAACGCCCGAGAGGCTCGACTGCATGCTCTTGAGCGCGTCCAGCAGCATGGCCGTTTCGTCGCGTGCGCCGTCTTCTGCACGCACCTCGAAGGCGAGATCGCCTTGCGCCACCGCCTGGGTGCATTCGAGCGCGCGCGCCAGCGGCTTCGTCACGGTGCGGCTGAACACCCACGCGCCGGTCATCGAAACGCCCAGCGCCGCCACCATCAGGAGCGCGCTCAGCAGTGTCGCGCGATGCGCCTGCTCGGCCGCTTCGGCCGACACTTCGGCGCTTTGCGCGGCGATCTTGTGGGCGGCTTCGTCCAGCAAAGCCGCCGGGGCGCGGTCGACGCCCGCCACCGCATGATCGCCCGCCGACGGATCGAAGCCCGCCGCCTTGAACGCCGCGAGACCGGTGCGATAACCCTGCCCCATCGTCGTGTGCGCGCTGGCGAACCGATCGATCAGATCGCGGCTTTCGCCTTCAGGCAGGCTCGATTTGAGTTGCTGGGCCAGCGTGTCCACTTCGCGCTCGCGCGTTTCGAATGCAGACCAGTGCTTGTCGAGCATGGCCGGATCCTTACCGCGCAGAAGCGTGTCCTTCCACTCCTGCACCTGCACCTTGAAGGCGAGCAGCGTCGCCATCACCGCGCGCTCGTTGGCCACGCTGTTCTGAACCGTCGTGCCATACACGTTCAGCGACTGGTTCAGCGAATAGATTCCGTAGAACGCGCCCGCGAACATCAACAGGAGCGCCGCCGCGAAGGCGAGCGGAATCTTCAGGGTCAACTTCATCGTCATTTCCTTGCGGTTGGCTTGCGCGGCGTCGGCGCTCGAAGCGTGAGGGATATACGCGGAATAAGCGCGGTAATAAGGCGGCGGGAGCGATGTGAAGCGATTCGGCAGCCCTCTTGAGGCCACTGCCCCGCCATGCTATCGGCATATGCGCGCGAAACTGAAGGGCAAGCAATGACTCTTGAGAAAAGTGTTTTAATCAGACGAAATAGCTAACGAAAAAGCCGATGAAAGATTTGGTTAGAAAACGGATCGAAACGCGCAATGAAAAAGGCCCGGATCGTCCGGGCCTTTATTCTGCATACCAAATGAAATCGTTTTCGTCTTACTTCAAACAGACTAGAAGTTGAAGTTGTCGATATTCGAAGCATCGAACGTGGTGGGCGGTCCGAGAATCACTTCGCCGCTCTTGCCGACCGTGCGTTTGCCGAGTTTGCCCGCATCAAACGTATCGCCTTCCTTGCCCGTGATGGTGCCCGAAGCAAGATTTGCAGCCGCATAGGCCGCCAGATAGCCCAATGCACCCGGGTCCCACAGCTGGAACGCCTTGACCGTGCCGTTCTTCACGAAGGCGCGCATCTGGTTCGGCGTGCCGAGTCCGGTGACCGCCACCTTGCCCTTGCTCGACGACGACGAGATATAGCGCGCGGCCGCTGCGATGCCCACCGAAGTCGGCGCAACGATCGCCTTGAGATTCGGATATGCCTGCAGCAAACCTTGCGTTTCGACGAAAGACTTCTGGTCGTCGTCATTCCCATAAGCGATCTTCACGAGCTTCATCTTCGAATACTCGGGCTTCTTCAACTCTTCCTGCATCCACTTGATCCAGGTGTTCTGATTGGTCGCGTTAGGCGTGGCCGAAAGAATGGCGAATTCGCCTTCGTTGTTCATCAGCTTGGCCACCAGTTGAATCTGACCACGCCCGATGCTTTCGGCGTTGGCCTGATTCACGAAGATCTGGCGGCCGTCGGGCGCCGTATCGGAATCGAAGGTGACGACCTTGATGCCCTGCGCCATTGCGCGCTTCAGATACGGGACGAGCGCATTCGCGTCGTTGGCCGCGATCACGATGGCGTCCTGATGCTGCGTGGTGAGCGTGTTGATGTACGAGACCTGCGAGGATGCGCCCGCATCCGAAGGCCCGACCACCTTGCCGTCGCCCTTGAACTCCTTGATGGCGTCCATGCCGCCGTTATCGGCGATCACTTCGTAGGGGTTGTTGATCTGCTTGGGTACGAAGGCGATTTTCAGGCCTTCCTTGATGCCTGCTGCCTGCGCGGACAGGCCCGCGCCCAACAACATGGCGCATAGCAGCGCCGTGCAGGCGTGGCGGACTGGCTTCATCATGAACGTGTCTCCTCGATGAGGGCCCGGCGTGCGCGCCGGGCAGATTGACGGCTTACTGCCTTGTTTTACTGCTTGTTTTACAGCCTTGTCTTTACTTCACTGCGTTTCAGCTTGCCGCGCGCGCCAGCGCACGCCGGTCGCGCAGCGTGCGCCAGCGCGCCGCGAGATTGGGAATCAGCACGGAGGCAAGCAGCAACGCGCCCGTGACGATGGTGAGCGTTTCGCTCGACACGTCCGCAAGCGTGAGCGCGTTCTTGAGCACGCCTACGATCAGCAGCGACAGCAACACGCCATACATCGAACCGCGTCCGCCAAAAATGCTCACGCCGCCGAACAGCACCGCCGCGATCACCGACAGTTCGAAGCCCTCGCCGTTATCGCCGCGTGCGCTGGTAAAACGCAGCGTATAGACGATCCCCGCGAGTGCGCTCATCACGCCCGACAGCACGAAAAGCCGCAGCTTGACGCGCGCGACGTCGATACCCGAAAACGACGCCGCCGTACTGTTCGCGCCGATCGCATAGAGGCTGCGGCCAAACGCAGTCGCCTGCAAAAGCAGCGTGAATACCACCGCGCACGCGGCCACGATCAGAAACGGCAGCGGAATAAACGTGCTGCCCAGATTGCTCATACCGAACAGCGTGTAAGCAGGCGGAAAATCGGCAATCGCCTGATCGCCCAGCAGCACATAGGCAAGACCACGAAACAGCGCGAGCGTGCCGATGGTGACGGCCAGCGACGGCAGATTGAGCTTGACGATCACAAGGCCATTGAAA
This sequence comes from Burkholderia sp. Ax-1719, assembly GCF_011753055.1. Lineage (GTDB taxonomy): Bacteria > Pseudomonadota > Gammaproteobacteria > Burkholderiales > Burkholderiaceae > Paraburkholderia. The sequence goes on from NZ_VWWJ01000010.1 coordinate 3,961, forward strand.
AGCCCCGCCAGGCCGCCTGCGATCACCACCAGCACCATTGCCAGCGGCATCGGCACGCCCAAATGCCAGAGCACGCCGAGCAGCGCGCTCGACGCGCCCAGCACGGAAGCAACGGACAGATCGATTTCGGCGGCGACGATGATGAGCGTCATCGGCAACGCCATCAGCGCGACTTCGGTGAGATCGGCGAGGATGTTGCTCAGGTTCGCGCCAGTGAGAAAGACGTCGGACAGCACGCGCCCCGCGACGAGCGAGAGTACGAGGATCACCACCAGCAGCGATTCCCACCCAAGCGGCAAACCGGCGCGACGTGTCAGCAAAGCGGAATCGGGTTTAGCCATGATCGCGTTTCCTCATCATGCGTTTGGCGACGGAGCGGGCCAGCAGCGTGTCGGCGGTAATGGCCGCGACGATCAGCGCGCCTTGAATGGCTTGCTCCCAGAAAGGCGAAACGTGCAGCACCACCAGCGCGATGCTGATGACGCCCAGCACTAGCGCACCCAGCGTGGCGCCGAGAATCGTGCCCACGCCGCCCGTGATGGCGACGCTGCCCACCACAGCAGCCGCCACGACTTGAAGCTCGATGCCCTTTGCGGTGCTCGCATCGACGGTGCCGAAACGCGCCAGCCACAAAGCGCCCGCCAGGCCCGCAATCGCGCCGCTGATGACGAAACCCACGGCCACGCGGCGCTCGACGTTGATGCCGGCCAGGCGCGCGGCTTCCGGGTTCGAGCCGATGGCGTAGTATTCGCGGCCCGGCCGGAACTGTTTAAGGTAGACGGAGAGCGCAGCAAGCAGCACGATGGCGATCAGCGCGAGCACCGGCACGCCAAACAACGCGCCGGTCGCAAGGCCCGAAAACGCGTCGGGCAGGCTCGTGGCGTTGATCTGTCCGCCATGCACCCACGCATAATCTGCACCCCGAAATATATAAAGTGTCGATAGCGTGGCGACCAGCGACGGCACACGCCCCACCGCCACCAGCAGCGCGTTGATCGATCCCGCCACCATGCCAATCGCGAGGCCCGCAACCAGCGCGACGATCACCGGCATATGCGGAAACGCCACATACAGGCTGCCGACTGCGTACGCGCTGATCCCCACCGTCGAGCCAATCGACAGATCGATATGGCGCATCAAAATCACGATCGTCATGCCCGCCGTGAGCAAGCTCACGATCGACACATTGAGCAGCACGTCGCGCAGATTCTGCAGATTGAGGAACTGCGGCTTCGCCAGCGCCGTGCCGCCGATGATCAGCAACAGCACCACAAACAGCGTGGTTTCGCGGCTTTTCGCCAGTGTCTGCGCAAACGCCGCCCCGCGCCGTGGTGCGCGCGGTTCGCCGCCGTGCAACGAATGAGGTGAAGTAGATTGACCCATCATGCTGCATGCCCCAGATGAATGTTGGCCTGACCGAGCGCGGCGCTCATGATGCGCTCCTCGTCGGCGTCGGCGCGTGCGATGTCGGCGGTAATGCGGCCTTCATGCATCACCAGCACGCGGTCGGCCATGCCCAGCACTTCGGGCAGTTCGCTCGATATCATCAGCACCGCCATGCCCTCGCTCACGAGTTCGGCGAGTGCGCCGTAGACTTCCGCTTTCGCGCCCACGTCGATACCGCGCGTGGGTTCGTCGATGATGAGCACCTTGGGCCCCGTCGCCAGCCATTTGCCCAGCACCACCTTCTGCTGGTTGCCGCCCGATAGCGTGCCGACCGGCGCATTCAGATCGCTGGCCTTCAGACGCAGGCGCGTGCCCCACTGCCCGGCAAGCTGCACTTCGCTGGCCGCGGAAATCAGGCCAAAACGCACCAGACGGCCCAGCACCGTGAGCGACGCATTGCGCGCGATGCTCAAATCGAGCGCGAGCCCCTGCTGCCGACGATCCTCGGGCACGAGCGCAAGCCCCGCCTTCACCGCACGCGCGGGACGGCCCATCGCGAGCGCCTTGCCCGCCACCTGCACCTGGCCCGCATCGCAAGGATCAATGCCGAAAATCGCTCGCGCCACTTCGCTGCGGCCCGCGCCTACTAGCCCCGCGAGCGCGACGATCTCGCCTGCGCGCACGTCGAAGGCGATATCCTTGAACACACCGCGCCGCGTGAGGCCGCGCACGCGCAACATCACTTCGCCGGGTTTCACATCGGCTTTCGGATAGAAGGTAGCGAGGTCGCGGCCCACCATGCGCGCGACGATGTCCTGCGTGGTGAGCGTAGCGGTGGGCGCGTCGAACACCTTCGCGCCATCGCGCATGATGGTCACGTGCTGCGTGAGCGCGAACACTTCTTCCAGCCGGTGCGTGATGAAGAGGATGGCCACGCCGCGATCGCGCAGCTTGCGCGCTATCGTGAAGAGCCGCTCCACTTCCGGCAGCGAAAGCGCCGCCGTGGGCTCGTCCATGATGAGCACGTTGGCGTTGAGCGACAGCGCCTTGGCAATCTCGATCACCTGCTGATCCGCAATCGATAAACCGCGCACCAGTCGCTCCGCGCGAAGATCGACGCCGAGCGTTGCGAGCAGTGCCGCCACGTCGCGATGCATCGCGTCATAGTCGATGCGGCCCATTCTGTCGAGCGGTTGACGGCCCATGAAAATGTTCTCGGCGATCGAGAGATCGAAGAACAGCGTGGGCTCCTGATAGATCACCGCAATGCCCGCATCGCGCGCCTGCGCGGGCGTGGCGAACTGCTGCACGTTGCCGTCGATCAGCAACTCGCCGCCATCGGGACGATGCACGCCTGCGAGGATTTTCACGAGCGTTGATTTACCCGCACCATTCTCGCCCAGCAGTGCATGCACTTCGCCTGGCATGAGCACGAGCGTGCCGTCCACCAGCGCGCGCACGCGCCCGAACGACTTGCTGGCCCGTCTAAGCTCAAGACGCGGCACGCTCCCGGCGGGAGGTTGCAACGGTTTCGATTCCACGCATGTCTCCTGATTCGTTGCGTCCGCAATCTTCTCGCGCGGACGCTGGATCGCTAGATACGGTAAATGCGTTCGGCGTTGCCGCGAAAGAGCGCCGTGCGCTCGCTCTCGCTGGCATCGCTCACGATGGACGCATACGCGTGCCACAAATCGGCGTATGTACCGAATTGCCGGTCCACCGGAAAATTCGATGCGAACATCGCGCGCTGCGCGCCGAACGCATCGATCGTTTCAAGCACGTAGGGACGCAGGCTTTCCACGGTCCATTCGTGATCGAACATCGCCAGACCGCTGATCTTGACCGACACGTTCGGGCACGCCGCAAGCACACGCAGACCGTCCCTCCACGCGCGCCAACCCTGCACGCCGTTGCGGTCCACGAACATGCCTGCGTGATTGACGATGAGCGGCACGCCGGGGTTAGCTCGCGCGAGCGCCGCGGCCTCTTCCATCTGCGACGGATAGAGTTGCAGATCGAACGACAAGCCATGCTGTTCGAGCAGCGCAAAATGCTTGCGCCACGCCGGCTCGCGCATATAGTGGCGGCCTACGTAGTCATAAAGCGGGTTGGCGTGGACGTTGAGTATCTGGCGGATGCCGCGCGTGCGTCCGAACGCTGCGTGCGCGGCGAGAATCTCTGGCGCATTCGGCGCGCCCAGATCGACCGCAGCGACGATTGCGTTGGGAAGCCCCTTTCCCGCATCGGCGATCGATTCGAGCCAGCGTGTCTCTTCCACTGGGTCAGCCGGATCGTGATTCGCTTCTACGTGTACGAGCTTGAGGACTTCAATATCGCCGGCCTCGCGCAGCAGATCATCGGGTAGATAGTTATGCTTGAGATCGCGTGCATCGCCCACGAAGGACGTTCCTGGATTCGCAAGCCAGGGGTAATGATGCGTATCGAGATCCCAGAAATGAACGTGCGGATCAACCACCTGCATGGTGTGCTCCTCGTAGCGGATCGGGTCTAATCAGGGCAGATGGAACACCGGCACCAGCGGCTGCGTCACGGGCACATTGCCCTCGCCGGTCGCCATGATGTCGGCCATGTAATCCCACCATTTGCGCATGATCGCCGTCTCGGGCAGGCGGTCCATGGTGTGGACGTCGCGCCGCTTGAGCACCGCAAAGAGCGCGTGGGTGCTTTCGTCGAGAAAGATCCAGTAATCATTCACGCCCGCGTCGCGCAGCGCGCTGGCGAGTTCAGGCCAGATTTCGCGGTGACGCCGCTCGTATTCATCCCGTTTGCCGGGATCGAGCTGCATGCGAAACGCAACTGTTTCCATGATCGTGTCTCCGTCCAGCCTGGTTGCTGCGTTTTTCTGGCGTAAAAGCCGGGCATTTTTCTTAGCGTTTGCCCTAAGCTCCACGCACGTATTCACATGGTTTTGCAGCGATTCGAACGACTATAATTCCGGCATCGATAGCCAACCAATCCGTAGTTGGGATCGGGCGATGCACAAACCGGATCGCAGGACTCATGAACCATCAGACCGCCGTCGTTTCGCTCGTCAATCGTCTCAAGTTCAAGCACCTCGCCCTGCTCGTCGCGCTCGACGACGCCCGCAACGTCCATCAGGCCGCTGATGCCATCAATGTCGCGCAACCCAGCGCCAGCCGCATGCTCAGCGACATCGAAGAAGCCTTTGGCTTCCGCCTGTTCGAGCGCAATGCACGCGGCATGCAGCCAACGGCGCTGGGCGTCGTCACGCTGGCCTACGCCCGCCGCGCGCTGTCCGACCTCACGCGCTTCGCCGACGATCTCGACGTCAAACGCCGTGGCGGCCACGGCCAGCTCACCGTGGGCGCGATCATGGGCGCCGCGCCCGATCTGCTCGCGCAAGCGGTTGCCACACTCAAGACCGAAAGACCGCTGCTGCACGTGCGCATTCTTGGCGAGACCAGCGACCAGGTCGTGCAACTGCTGCATCGCCGCGACGTCGACCTTGCGTTGGGCCGCCTGACTACGCCCTTGCAGCACAACGATTTCAGCTTCGAGCCGCTGGCGCGCGAAACGCTGGTACTGGTGGTGCGCGCGCGTCATCCGCTGGCGCGCCGCGAACAGGTCACGCTCGCCGAACTGATGGACTGGCCGTGGGTTGCGCAGCCCATCACCAGTCCCGCGCGCGAACTCTTCGAAGGCGAACTCGCACGCGCGGGCCTTGCCACGCCGATGAACCTCACCGAATCGGCTTCCATCTTCGCCACGCTGCAACTGCTCGAAAGCTTCGACGCCGTGGCGATGCTGCCCGAATCCGTCGTGCGCGATCATGTGCGCGGCAAGCTGCTGACCGTGCTGCCACTCGAAATCGGCAAGAGTCTGCCGGGCTTCGGCGTGCTCACGCGCAAGGGCGAAGCGCTCGCGGAACCCGCCGAGCATTTCGTCGGCCTGTTGCGCCGCTTCTCGCAGCCCTTCAAGCCCGACGAAATCGTTCGCGACATGCGCGTAGCGACACATTCCTGAGTCCTTATCGAATCATTGCAGGTTGACGAACAGGCCGCCGTCCACCAGCAGCGCCGCGCCCGTCACATAACGCGCGCGATCCGAAGCCAGAAACACCACGCATTCCGCCACATCTTCGGGCGCGCCCAAACGTCCCAGCGGAATGCGCTTTTCGAAGTACGCGCGCTTTTCTTCATCGGCGAGATCTTCGGCGTTCAGATCGGTGGCGATGGTGCCCGGCATCACCGAATTGCAGCGGATACCGTAAGGCCCGAGCGCTATCGCGCACGACTGCATCAGCGAATGCACGCCGGCCTTGGTGGGCGTGTAGTGCGTCTGCATGCCGCCGCCAACGAGCGCGCTGATCGAACTGGTCGCCACGATCGCGCCGCCCGTGCCCTGCTCCTTCATCTGCCGCGCGACCGCCTGCGTCACGTAAAACGCGCCATTCAGATTCACGCCGATGGTGCGTTCGAGCACGGCCGGCGGCATATCCAGAAACGAGTGGAACGGACAGATGCCCGCGTTGCTCGCCAGCACGTCGACATGCCCAAAATGCTCGACGGTCTGGCGCACCAGATCGACGCCCGTTTGCGGCGCGGCCACATTGCCCTCCACCGCAATCGCGCGGCGCCCTAGCCGCTCGATCTCGTCGAGCACTTCGCCGATGGCGGAACGCCTGCCGTACGAGGCGTCGTTATCGCCCCAGTAGTTGATCGCGACGTCCGCGCCTTCGCGCGCGCTCGCGATCGCAATGGCGCGCCCGATGCCGCGCGATCCGCCGGTGACGATCACCACCTTGTCCTTGAGCAGCACGATGCGTTCTCCCGCTAAATTTTGCTTAGTGTTGGTAAGGACGCGCCAGCTTGCAGTCCGGATTCAGGCGCACGCCAAAGCCCGGCGTATCCGGCACCTTCATGCGGCCTTTGACCGGCACCGGTTCGTCGAGCAGCAACGGCGTGAACATCGGCACGACTTCATCGGCCTTGGGCGCCATCATGAGGAATTCGGCGAACGGAGAGTTGTGGCGCGTCACTACAAAGTGATAGCTGTACACCGACGAACCGTGCGGCACGACCAGCGTGTTGTGCGCGTCCGCGAGCGCGGAAATTTTGATGAGTTCGGTCATGCCACCGCACCAGTTCACGTCGGGCTGGATCAGATCGCAGCAGCCCATTTCCAGCAGCATGCGAAAGCCCCAACGCGTGGCTTCGTGTTCGCCGGTGGAGACCATCATGCCGCGCGGCACGTTCTTGCGCAGTTCGGCGTAGCCCCAGTAATCGTCGGGCGGCAAACACTCTTCGATCCATTTGAGGCCGTATTCGTTGGCGGCTTCGGCCAGACGCGTGGCGTAACGCACGTCCAGGCTCATCCAGCAGTCGTACATCAGCCAGAAGTCGTCGCCCACACGCTCGCGCATCGTGGCCAGCAGTTCGATATTCTTTCTGAGGCCTTCCTCACCTTCGGCGGGACCGTGCAGCAAAGGCAATTTTCCGCCGATAAAGCCCATCTCCTTCGCCAGATCGGGACGTGCGCCAGTGGCATAGAACACCAGTTCGTCGCGCACCGGGCCGCCCAGTAATTGATAAACCGGCTCCTCGCGCAGTTTGCCCAGCAGATCCCAAAGCGCGAGGTCCACGCCCGAAATCGTATTCAGCACCACGCCCTTGCGGCCGTAATAAAGCGTCGAGTAATACATCTGATCCCAGATCTTTTCCAGATCGGTCACGCGCTGACCTTCGAGAAAACGCGCGAGATGCTTTTCGACGATGAACGCGCCAATTTCGCCGCCCGTGGTGACCGCAAAGCCCACGGTGCCGTCGCTCGCCTCCACCTCCACGACGAGCGTGCCCAGCACGTCAATGCCGAACGAGCGGCGGCTCTGGCGATACTCGGGATAGCGGGCCATCGGCGTGGAAATATGATTGTCGATCCAATGCCCGTCGGCCTGATCGTGATAATCCGCGCCGCCGCCGCGCACCGTGAAAGCGCGCACGTGTTTGATGGTAGGCATGGCCATGGATGCTTGCTCCTGAGAGTGAGGGTGCTCGACGCTGGTCGATGTGTTAGGTAAGGCACGCAATGCGCATTCAATGTGCGCCGCCGGCAGGCTGCTCGAACGCTGCGGGTCGACGTATGCCACGCGGCACGACGATGAAAACGAGCGCCGCTGCCGCGAGACTGGCGAGGCCCAGTAATTCGAGGCCCGCCGCATGCGAGGCGAAATGCCGGTCGGCGGCGGCGCGCAACAGCGGCGCGAGAAAGCCGCCAAGCCCACCGAGCGAATTGATCAACGCGATACCGCTCGCGGACGCTACGCCCGTCAAATCGCGCGCCGGAAACGTCCAGAACAAAGGTTGCGCCGCGATAAAGCCGCCGGCCGCGCAGCACAAACCGATCATGGCGACGAGCGCAACGCCCATATCACCCGCGATGCCCGACACCGCAATGCCCAGCCCGGACAACACGAGCAAGCTCACCGTCCACGCGCGATAGCTGCCGGTGCGATCCGCGCGACGCGGCACGAACCAGGTCAGCGCCAGCGCGCACACCCACGGCACGGCCGCCAGCAACCCAACCTTCAAACCCACCGCAGCGCCCGCCAGCGACGCCACCTGCTGCGGCAAAAAGAAGATCACACCGTAGACGCTCATCTGGATCAGCGCGTAAATCGCGGCATACCCCAGCACGCGTCGGTCAACCAGCGCCGCGAAAGCGCTGCGCGGGCCATGCGCCGCTGCTGCGCCTGCATCGACTTTTAGCGCCATCGTCAACGCACGCTGCTCATCGGCGTCCAGCCAACGCGCCTGTTCCGGACGGTCGGTCAGATACCAGAACGCCCAGACGCCCACCAGCGAAGCCAGCACGCCTTCGACAAGGAAAAGCCATTGCCACCCGGCTAGACCACCTACACCATGCAAATCGATCAGCAGTCCAGATAATGGCGCGCCGAAAATGAAAGCCAGCGGCGCGCCAAAATAGAACACGCCGATCGCACGCGCACGCGCCGCTTGAGGAAACCACTGCGTGAGGTAATAGATGATGCCGGGAAAGAAACCGGCTTCTGCCACGCCCAACAGAAAGCGCAACGTATAAAACGATGTGGACGACTGCACCAGTGCCATAGCCGCGGAAATCAGCCCCCAGGTCACCATGATGCGGCACATCCAGAGCCGCGCGCCGAAGCGATGCAGCAGCAGATTGCTCGGCACTTCGAACACGGCGTAACCCACGAAAAACACGCCTGCGCCGAATGCAAAAGCCGCATCGGAAAGCCCGGTATCGTGCTGCAACGCTTTCTGCGCGAAGCCAATGTTCGCGCGATCCAGAAACGCCAGCACATACATCAGCAGCAGGAAGGGCAATAAGCGCCGCATGGCCTTGCTGCCCGCGCGCTGCAAGGCTTGCGGTTGTGACGAATACGATGGTGACGCTTCGTTCGGCATCGATGTCTCCTGTCGATCCCTTTGCAGAGCGGTCCGCGTTGCGGCCGCTCCTTTATTTATCGGCGAATCAGTATGTCGCGCGGCCGCCCGAAAGATCGAACACCGCGCCGGTGCTGAACGCGCAATCTTCCGAACAGAGCCAGGTGATCATCGCCGCCGCTTCGTCCGGCATCAGGAAGCGGTTCATCGGGATTTTCGAAAGCATGTAATCGATATGCTGTTGCGACATCGAATCGAAAATCTCGGTTTTGGCCGCGGCCGGCGTGACCGCATTGACCAGCACGCCTTTCGTAGCGAGTTCCTTGCCGAGCGACTTCGTCAGGCCGATCAAGCCCGCTTTCGATGCGCTGTAGTGCGAAGCATTCGGATTGCCTTCCTTGCCCGCCACCGACGCGATATTGACGATGCGCCCATAACCCTGCTCCAGCATGCGCGGCACCACAGCGCGGCAGGTCAGATAGCTGCCGATCAGATTCACTTCGATCACGCGCCGCCACATCTCCACCGGCAGTTCCCACGTGAGACCGTTACCGCCCGTGATGCCCGCGCTGTTCACCAGCGCGTGAATCGCGCCGTGCGTGTCCACCGTGCGTTGCGCCGCGGCTTCCACCGAGGCTTCATCCGTCAGTTCGACCTTCACCGCCGATACGCTGCCAAGCTCGGACAGTTCGGCGCGCGAGCGTTCTAGTCGATCGGCGTCGATGTCCCACAACGCCACCGCCGCGCCCGAGCGCAGCGCGCGCTGCGCGATTGCATAACCCAGGCCGCGCGCGCCGCCCGTCACCACCATCACACGATTCTTGAGATCAAGCTGGTTCATAGCGATGTCTCCTCACGCATGCGTCGTATCGACCGTCGAAGCGACGGCGCGCTGCTGTTGTTCGCCGAGCCCGGCTACACCCAGGCGCATGGTTTGTCCGGCTCGCAGATAGACCGGTTGCGGCTTCTGCCCCATACCGACGCCCGGCGGCGTACCCGTCGAAATAACATCGCCCGGTTGCAGGCTCATGAAATGGCTGATGTAGGAGACGACCGTGGCCACATCGAAGATCATCGTGCGCGTGTTGCCCTGCTGGTAGCGCTTGCCGTCCACTTCCAGCCACATGTCCAGCGCCTGCGGATCGGCGATCTCGTCGCGCGTGACCAGCCACGGCCCGAGCGGCGCGAAAGTATCGGCGCTCTTGCCTTTGTCCCATTGGCCGCCGCGCTCGATCTGCCAGGCGCGCTCCGACACATCGTTGACGATGCAATAACCGGCCACATAGTCGAGCGCACGTTCGCGCGACACATTGCGCGCTTCCTTGCCGATCACCACACCCAGCTCCACTTCCCAGTCGACCTTTTGCGCGCCAGGCGGGATCACGACATCGTCGTGGGGACCGCTGAGGGAACTGGTGGCCTTGAAGAACAGCACGGGTTCGGCGGGCACCGGCATATTGGATTCGGCAGCGTGGTCCGAGTAGTTCAACCCGACGCAGACGATCTTGCCGACCTGGCCGACGCAGGGACCCAGCCGTGCATCGGCGGGCGCGAGCGGCAGTTGCGTCAGATCGATTGCGCCAAGGCGGTCGAGCGACGCCGCGCCCAAAGCTTCGCCCGCCACATCGGGCAGCACGCCCGACAGATCGCGCACACGACCTTCGCGATCGACCACACCCGGCTTTTCACTCCCCTTATTGCCCCAGCGGACCAGCTTCATGCGGTGTCTCCTGATATTGGACTTCGATCTTGGTCACCAATATAAGGAGGCCGCGATAGCCGGACAATCCGATTGCGGCATGAGGCGATAGCAAAAGCGGATCGCGATGCGGCACGACTATTCGCAGACGAAAAAAAGGCGGCGCGCTTTCGGGTCGCCGCCTTTTTACTCCGGGTTAATCCGGAGTCGGAAGTTTAATCGCGGTTGGCTTGAATCACCGTCAGCGCCGCCATGTTGATGATGCGTCGCACCGTCGAGCTCGACGTGAGGATGTTCACCGGCGCATTCACGCCCAGCAGGAACGGACCGACCGCCACGTTGCTGCCCGCGCCCGTCTTCAGCAGGTTGTAGGCGATGTTGCCCGAGTCCACGTTCGGGCAAACCAGCAGGTTCGCCGAGCCTTGCAGACGCGAATGCGGCAGGATGCGCTGGCGCAGTGCTTCGTCGAGCGCGCAGTCACCGTGCATTTCCCCGTCGATTTCCAGATCCGGCGCCTGCTCGTTGACGAGCTTGAGCACTTCGCGCATCTTCGTGCCCGAAGCCGAGCTACCCGAGCCGAAGTTCGAGCGCGACAGCAGCGCCACCTTCGGTTGCAGATTGAGCCATTCCATCTGGCGTGCGGCGGCCAGCGTGAATTCGGCGATCTGTTCGGCGTTCGGGTTGTCGTTGATGTGCGTATCGACGATCGCCACGGTGCGCTTGTCCAGCAGCAGGATGTTCATCGCTGCGTAGGTCTTGGCGTTGCGCTGCATGCCGATTGCTTCGTCGACGAAACGCAGATGGTCGTGATACGCGCCCACCGTGCCGCACACCATGCCGTCGGCGTCGCCCAGACGCACCATCATCGCGCCGATCAGCGTGAGACGGCGGCGCATTTCCACGCGCGCCATTTCCTTCGAAATGCCGTCGCGGCAACGCAGTTCCCAGTACGTGGTCCAGTATTGATGGAATCGTTCGTCGTACTCAGGATTGGTGACTTCCACGTCTTCGCCCAGCTTCAGACGCAGGCCGAACTTCTCGATACGCGCCAGCAGCACTTCCGGACGGCCGATCAGGATCGGGCGTGCCAGCTTTTCGTCGACGATCACCTGAACCGCGCGCAGCACGCGCTCTTCTTCACCTTCCGCGAACACGATGCGCGACTTCGCGCCATCGCGCACGAACTGGCGGGCTGCCGCGAAGATCGGCTTCATGAACGCGCCCGAGTGGTACACGAACTGTTGCAGCTCGTTCGTGTAGGCAGCGAAGTCGTCGATCGGGCGCGTCGCCACGCCGTCTTCCATCGCGGCCTTCGCCACGGCCGGCGCGATACGCACGATCAGGCGCGAATCGAACGGCTTCGGAATCAGGTACTTCGGGCCGAAGCGCAGGTCGTACGCGCCGTAAGCGGCAGCGACCGAATCATTCAGTTCTTCTTCGGCGAGACCGGCAATCGCGTGCACTGCCGCGATTTCCATGCGGCGCGTGATGGTGGTTGCGCCCACATCGAGTGCGCCGCGGAAAATGTACGGGAAGCACAGGACGTTGTTAACCTGGTTCGGGAAGTCCGAACGGCCCGTGGCCAGCACCGCGTCAGGGCGCGCTTCGAGCGCGACTTCCGGGAAGATTTCCGGCGTCGGGTTGGCGAGCGCCAGAATCAGCGGCTTGTCGGCCATCTTCTTGACCATTTCGGCCTTGAGCACGCCGCCCGCCGAAAGACCCAGGAACACGTCCGCGCCGTCGATCACTTCGGAGAGCGAGCGCGCCGACGTATCCTGCGCGAAGCGCTCCTTGTCCGGATCCATCAGCGTCTTGCGGCCTTGATAGACCACGCCGTCCAGGTCCGTCACCCAGATGTTCTTGAGCGGCAGGCCCAGATCGACCATCAGGTCCAGACAGGCCAGCGCCGCCGCGCCCGCGCCCGACGTCACGACCTTGACCTGGGTGATGTCCTTGCCGACAACCTTCAGACCATTGAGGAACGCCGCCGAAACGGTGATCGCCGTACCGTGCTGATCGTCGTGGAAGACCGGAATCTTCATGCGCTCACGCAGCTTGCGCTCGACCGTGAAGCAGTCCGGCGCCTTGATGTCTTCCAGATTGATACCGCCGAAGGTGGCTTCCAGGCTGGCGATGATGTCGACCAGCTTGTCCGGATCGCTTTCCGTGATTTCGATGTCGAACACGTCGATGCCGGCGAACTTCTTGAACAGCACCGCCTTGCCTTCCATGACCGGCTTCGACGCCAGCGCGCCGATATTGCCCAGACCAAGCACGGCCGTACCGTTCGTGATCACGCCCACCAGATTGCCGCGCGCGGTGTAGCGGAACGAGTTCTGCGGATCGGTGACGATCTCTTCACAGGCCACGGCCACGCCCGGCGTGTAGGCGAGCGCGAGGTCGCGCTGGGTGACGAGCGGCTTGCTGGCCGTCACCGAAATCTTGCCCGGCGTGGGGAATTCGTGATATTCGAGGGCGGCCTGGCGTTCGGTCTGATTCATGTGCTCACTCTGATGATGGGCCCCGCGCCCGGACGGCGCGGCGGTCATGGTCGAATGAGGCGATTCTAGTGAGCCGTCATAAGCTGCCCATTTTGATTTAGTATGGGGCCATTATTTTTTCATGATGCCTCCCCCAATCCCGCTCCGGCGGGCGGCGCGGGCGGCCCCAGCCCGCCTGGCCTCGCCCGGCGGGTCTCCCGGACAAGCGGATCGTGTCGTTCAGTATCGAAGAAGTCACCCGGCGCCTCAATTCGCGCCTCAAAATGCGTCATCTGGTGCTGCTGCTGCAGATCCGCCAGCACGGCTCCCTCACGCGTGTGGCCGAGCATATGGCCACCAGCCAGCCCGCCATCACCAACGCGCTCGCAGAAATGGAAAGCATGTTCGGCGCGCCGCTGTTCGATCGCTCGCCGCGCGGCATGACGCCCACGCCGCTGGGCAACGTGGTGCTCGCGCGCGCCCAGGCCATGCTGCACGACCTCGACCACCTTGCGCGCGACATCGAAGCCGTGGTCGCGGGTCATGCCACGCGCCTGCATGTGGGCGTGATCCCGTTTATTTCGGGGCGCACGCTGGCTGCGGCGATCCGGCTGGCGCAATCGCGCCTGCCGCAGCGCGTCACCATGACGATCCACGAAGGCACCAGCGACGCGCTGCTGCCGCAATTGCGCGACCACACGCTCGATCTGGTGATCGGGCGCGCCTCGGCCACGGTCGACGTCACGCAATTGCGCTTCGAAGTGCTGTATCAGCAGACGCCGCGGCTCATCGCCAGCCGCCGTCTGGCCGCGCGACTCGGGCGCAGCAAGGCGAACTGGCAGAAGCTCGCGGAACTCGACTGGATTCTGGGCGCGCCCAATACGCCGATCCGCGAGCAGATTTCCGATCTCTTCCTGCATGCGGGCGTGGCGCCGCCGGTGCCGATCATGGAGAGCTACACCTCGCGGCTGATCGGCGAGATGATCGCGGCGAACGAGAACGCCGTCTCCATCGTGCCTGCCGATATCGCCGAGGAACTCGTGCATATCGCGGGCGTGGCGATCGTGCCGTACACCTTCGACTGGACGCTGCCGCCCATCGCGCTCTTCACGCGCGCGGGCGTGCTGCGCGAAGTCGACAGCGTATTCGGGCAGGCGCTGCGCGAGCTGTATCTGGAAGCGGACGCCGCGCGGCGCTGAGGCTTTTAGCCCTTGTTTTGGGGGCTTTTATGCCGCTGTGGATTCCAGCAACTCGTGTTCGAGTTCTTCGAGTTCGAGCGCGTGGGTTTTGTCGTGATCGAGCAGTTCACGCACCAGTTCTTCCAGCGTCATCCGACGCACGCCGTCACGCAGACCACAACGCGCCAGTTGCTCGGGCGTTAGCCGCTTGAGCGATGCGCACAGGCGCTGCCGGTTGGCCGCGAATTCATCACGCGCCGCCACCAGATCCTGCGCCATATAGTTGCGCTCCTGCGCGATGGTCGTGCCGTTGACCGATTCGATCAGCGGTAGATCGGCCTTGCGTACGGCGCTAAAGCGCGCCGCGAAGACGGCGTCGAGATCGCGCAAATGGCAGGCGTGCTCCAGCAGCGAAAAGCCCGTGCCTTGCGGGCGGCGCGTCCACAGCGCATGCGGCACACGGGCGACGAGCGCGGCAAAACCTTCGGGCATTGCGGCCAGCGCTTCGATCACCGCCGCGAACGGCAAGCTCACCGGCTGGGCGCTGAACACGGCGCCATAGCTGAAAAGCGTACCGCCCACGCGTCCACGCGCCTGAACGACTTCGTGCCCATGACGGCGCATCACTTCTGCCACCATCGCGCCGCAGAACTGCCGGGCGGTGTGATCCTGCTCGACTTCCGGAAATTTCAGGGCGATTTCGTCCGTCACCGCCGAAACAGCGGCCACGCCGATGCGCGAGAGCACCGCGTATTCGATATAGCGCTGCGGCGCGTCGATCAGCGCTTCAAGCTGGCTGGCCAGCGGGGTCGTTCTGAACTGGTCGAAACGGGAATGCATGGCGCGTCCTTATGGTCGTTTTTGTAACGTATCAAAATGATACGTTATCAGCCAGACGGCTACAAGGGTTCCAAATTTGATCTCGCGCCAGGACGCGTGCGATTGATCACCTCATCGTTACGTTTTACCCCGCAACACGCGGCCAGACACTTGCACCTCCGTCCCCCATGGATTACATTAACAATGGTCACGATATTACGGACTCACCAGTTCGACGGATGGCTCGCCGGATTGCGCGACCCCGTCGCGAGCGCAGCGATCAATATCCGCATCGAGCGGGCGCACCTAGGCAACCTCGGCAACTGGAAAGCTTTAGGCGAAGGCCTGGGCGAAATGAAAATCGACGTCGGTCAGGGCTACCGCGTCTATTTCGTCCAGCGTGGCAGAGTGCTCGTCGTCCTGCTTTGTGGCGGCGACAAGTCGAGCCAGGACAGAGACATCAAGCTAGCCCGCAAGCTGGCAGGCGAACTCGAGGATTGAAATGAAACTGAGCGAACTGAAGGAATTCGATGGGGCGGACTATCTCAAGGACGAGGAGACGATCCGCCATTATCTGGCCGCCGCGTTCGAGGACGGCGACCCGCGCCTGATTCAGGCCGCGCTCGGCAACGTCGCCAAGGCGCGCGGCATGACGGCGCTGGCGCGCGACTCGGGCGTGAAGCGTGAAGCCCTATATCGCGCGCTGTCCGAAAGCGGCAACGCCGAATTCGCGACCATCATGAAGGTCGTGCGCGCGCTCGGATTGCAACTGACTATCCCGCAAACACTCCGCAAGCGCGCCTGAAATACTGCACCTGCCGTTTCTCGCAGCAACCGCACGCACAACCCAATGCGCGGCCGCTACGGAAACAGGCGGCCGGTTCAAACCCGCGCCGTCACCGCACCCTGCTCGCTCGCCACCGCCTCACCCTGCATACGCGACACCAGCATCAGCGCGCACACCAGCGTAATCAGCACGTGCACGATGCCCAGCGCCACCACCGAAACAATGCTGCCCGTCGCGCCCAGCAAAAACTGACCGAGAATCGGCGTCGTGCCCGCGAACACCATCCCGCAGATCTGGTACGCGAGCGAAATACCCGTGTAACGCACCTGCGCCGGAAAGGCCTTCGCCAGCATCCCAGCCATCGCCGCGTAGTAAAGCGAGTGCGGAATCGACGCCAGCGCCATGCCGAACATCGCAAGCTTCGTCGAGCCCGTCGCGATCAGCGAGAACATGATCGGCAGCGCGACGATCTCGGGAACCAGCATGAAAATGACGGCCTTGCGCAGATCGAGCCTCGTGGCCAGCACCGCGCCGAACGGCTGCACGATCAGCTGCACGACGATGGCGAACGTGATCACGCTCAGGAACTGCGTGCGATCGAAGCCGATCGACGTCACCGCCCACGACAGCGCGAACGTGGTCTTGAAGTAAGTCGCCGACAACGCGATCACGCAGGCGCCCACGCCCATCGCCACCAGCGCCTTGTGATGGCGCAGCACTTCGCCAATTGGCAGCTTCACCACCTTGTTCTTCGCCTGCAGTTCCTTCATGGCGGGCGATTCATCCACGCTCATGCGGATCAACATCCCGACGATCACGAGCAGCGCCGACATCAGGAACGGCACGCGCCAGCCCCACGTCATGAATTCGTGATCAGGCAGCGTCGAAATCACGAGGAACGCCACCGTCGCCAGCAGATTGCCCGCAGGCGAGCCCTGCTGCGCGAACGCCGAGTACAGAATCTCTTTCCCCTTGGGTGCGTGCTCCGATGACAGCACCACTGCGCCGCCCCACTCGCCGCCCATCGCGATCCCCTGCAACAGACGCAGCAGAATCAGCAACACGGGGGCGAGCACGCCCACCTGACCGTAGGTGGGCAGAAGTCCCATCGCCGTGGTGCAGCAGCCCATCAGCATGAGCGTGATGATCAGCGTCTTCTTGCGGCCCACCTTGTCGCCCAGGTGGCCGAACACGATGCCGCCAATCGGGCGCGCGAGAAAGCCCACCCAGAACGACGCGAATGCCGCGAGCGTGCCGACCATCGCATTGGTCGACGGGAAAAAGAGCTTGCCGAGCACAAGCGCCGCCGCCGTGCTGTACGCGTAAAAGTCGTACCACTCGATCGTCGTGCCGACGAACGAGGCGATGCCGGCCTTGCGGGCCTGACGATGCTGGGTGTCGAGAGAGGAAGCTGCCAAGGTACGTCTCCAGATTTTCGTTTTCGACCGCCGTGTTTCCCATCCGAAACACGTGGAATCCGTCTGTCTTTCCGATACGAAACGCGCGATTTGCATCCGCACATGAAAGCATTACGCAATGTTCAAATATCGAACAACCTTTCATTTATCGAACGACAGCCAGAAGGTGCGGACTATGGAGCGCCCGTTTCATAGCGTCAATTAAGGGATAACCCGCGTTCGCGTCGCGCTCAAGCTGGACAGCGCCGCGAGAGCGTTAGGTGTTTACCCGTAAGCATATTGTCAGAGCGTTATCGGTATGTCGATAATGCTCTCATGGATGTGAAAACTGCAGTACGCGTCTTCGACGTGATCAACCTCTTTGCCGAAGTCCGGCAGCCGATGATCTACAGCGAAATTGCGCGTCGAACCGAGATCCCGCTTTCGAGCTGTCACGCCCTTCTGCAAACGATGGTGGCCAAGGGCTACCTCTACGCGCCGGGCGTGAAAGCGGGCTATTACCCTACGCAGCGCCTGCTGCACGTCGCACGCGACATTTGCAGCGAGGATCCGCTCACGCTGATGTTCCAGCCGCTGCTCCACGCGCTGCGCGACGCGACTGGCGAGACCGCCGGGCTGGCGACGCTTGCGGGCAATCGCGTGGTCTATCTGGACGTGGTCCAGTCGCGCCAGAAGATCCGCTACAGCGACGAACCAGGCGGCTTCATGTCGATCGCGAGCGCGGCGGGCAAGGCGCTGCTCGGCGCGCTGGGGGCCGAGGGACGCCGCAAGTTTCTCGACAGCAACCAGCCGCTGCCGCTCGCGGCCGATGGCTCCACGCTCGATCGCGCGAAGTTCGAAAGCGAGATCGAGCAGGGCGTGATCGACGGCTGGCATCGCTCGACGGGCGAAAGCGTCGAGGACGTGGCCGGTCTCTCGCGCGGCTTCCTGATTCACGGCGAGGCATTTGCGCTCGTCATCGGCGCGCCCAAGGCGCGTTTGCTGAAAAACGAGCCGCAAGCCGTGCAGGCGCTGCTCGACGTCTATGCGCAGATACCGCCTTCGTTGCTCGCGATTTGATTTGAAGCGGGTTTGAGCCGCGTTCGAAGCGACAAGCACAGCGGGTACGCGCCGCAAGACGATGTGGAGGAAGACAGCATGCGTTGGAAGAACCGGCCGGAAGGCTCGAACTGGGGTGACTTCGGACCCGACGATCAGTTGGGCCGACCCAACCTCATCGGCGCTGAGCAGGTGCTCAAGGGCGCGCAGGAGATTCGTGCGGGCTTGAGCTTCACGCTCTCCCTGCCGCTCGACTTTCCGGGCGACAGCAAGCTCAATGTGCGTCGCCATCCGCCCGTGCTGCGTCCGACCTTCCGCGACGGTCTGCCTTATGTGAATTTTCCGTTCGCGCGCAACGAGCCGTCGGCCACCGATATCGTCAGTGACGATCAGGTGCTGCTCTCGCTCCAGTATTCGACGCAATGGGACGCGCTCGCGCATGTCGGCGCCCGCTTCGACGCCGACGGCGACGGCATGGCCGAAAGCGTCTATTACAACGGCTATCGCGCGAATCACGACATCATCGGTCCGATGGAATATCGCGCGGAAACCGGTTTTGCTCCGCATGCCTGCGGCGGCGAGCACAGCCATGCGGACGTGCTCGGCATCGAGAATCTCGCCGTCAAGGGCATGCAGGGACGTGGCGTGCTGATCGACTTTGCCGCGCATTTCGGGCGCGAATTCCGCACGATCGGCTATGACGATCTGATGCGCGTGATGGAAGCGGACAAGGTGAACGTCGAGCGCGGCGACATGCTGCTGCTGCGCACCGGTTTCGCCGAAATGGTGCTGGAGATGAACAGGCAGCCGGACGAGGCGGTGCTCGCGAGCCATTGCGGCGCGCTCGATGGCCGCGACGAGCGGCTGCTGCAATGGATCAGCGATTCGGGCATCGCCGCGCTGGCCGCCGACAACTATGCGGTCGAGCGTTATCCCGCGCGCGAACCGGCAACACCGGGCGATCATCCGCTGATGCCACTGCATCATCACTGTCTGTTCAAGCTGGGGCTGCCGCTGGGCGAACTCTGGTATCTGCGCGATCTGGCCGTGTGGCTGCGCGAACATGGGCGTTCGCGCTTCATGCTCACCGCGCCGCCGCTGCGGCTGCCGGGTGCGATGGGCTCGCCCGTCACGCCAGTCGCAACGGTTTAAGCGTCACCGCGCCGGCTTGCAGGCAGCATCAGCGATAAATCCGGCACTAATTCGATAAGCAATCCTTTTTATCATCGACATGGCTAAAGAACGAGTTCTGATCACCGGCGGCGCTGCCGGCATTGGCGCGGCATGCGCGGCACGTTGCGAAGCGGACGGTTACGAGCCGGTCGTGATCGACCGCGTGGGCAACGGCATTCTCGCCGATCTCACCGATACGCAGGCCACCGCAGCCGCACTCGAACGCGCGCTTGAGGGCGGTCCGATCACGCGCCTCATCAACAACGTGGGCATCGTGGTACCCAACGACGCCGAGCATCAAACACTCGAAGAACTGGAACTGGCGTGGGCGCTCAATGTGCGCTGCGCGCAGCAATGCATGCAGGCGCTGCTGCCGGGCATGAAGTCGGCGGGCTTTGGGCGCATCGTCAATATGTCCTCGCGCGCGGCACTCGGCAAGGAACTGCGTACCGCCTATTCGGCCACCAAGGCTGCATTGATCGGCATGACGCGCGTCTGGGCGCTGGAACTGGGTGTGCACGGCATCACCGCCAACGCGATCGGCCCGGGCCCGATCCGCACCGAACTGTTCGACCGCGCCAATCCGCCTGGCGCGCCGCGTACCCAGGCCATCATCGACGCCGTGCCAGTCAAGCGCGTGGGCACACCCGACGATATCTCGCACGCGGCCTCGTATCTGCTCGACGCGCGCAGCGGCTTCGTCACGGGCCAGGTGCTTTATGTGTGCGGCGGCATGACGGTCGGCGTCGCGGGAGTCTGACGATGACGCCCACTGCATTGCGGCGCGCGGGCATCGTTGGCGCAGGCAGCATCGGCGTGGCCTTCGCGATCGTTTTTGCGCGCGCAGGCTGGCGCGTACGCCTCTTCGATCCCGACGCGCAACGGCGCGCAGCCGCACCCGCGGAAATCGCGCTGCGTCTGGACGATCTCACGCGATTCGCGCTGATCGACGAAAGCGCCGCGCTGATCGCGGCAAGGGTGGAGATCGTCGATACGCTTGAAGCCGCAGTGATCGATGCCGATCTCGTGCAGGAATGCGCTCCGGAACGTGTCGACCTGAAGCGCGAACTCTTCGCACAACTGGATAAATGCGCGCCGCCACAGGCGATCCTCGCCAGCGCTTCGTCGTTTCTGGCGGCGTCGGAATTCGTCGATCAAGGTCTGCCGGGCCACGCGCGCTGCATCGTCGCGCATCCGGGCAATCCGCCTTATCTGGTGCCCGTGGTCGAGATCGTGCCCGCGCCCTTCACGTCCGCGGCGGCGACCACGCGCGCCATTGCGCTGTACGGCGAAGCGGGCCTCATGCCCGTGCGCGTGAAGAAAGAAGTGGCGGGCTTCATTTTCAACCGCCTGCAAGGCGCAGTGCTGCGCGAAGCGTATTGCCTCGTGCGCGACGGCGTGGCCACGGTCGACGATATCGATACCGTCATGCGTGAAGGCCTCGCGCCGCGCTGGTCAGTGATCGGCCCGTTCGAGACCGTCGATCTGAACACGCGCGGCGGCATCGCTTCGCATGCACAGAAGATGGGACCGTCGTACGAACGCATGGGCGCGGAGCGCGGCCAGCACGATCCCTGGACGCCTGAACTGGTCGAGCAGGTGGAAGCCGCGCGCCGTGCGGCCCTGCCGCTCGACCGATGGGACGCGCGCGTGTCCTGGCGCGATCGGCAACTAATGCAACTCGCGCGGCATCGCAAGAACGCCACGCACACGGACGACTGAATCACCCAGCACAAGCCCCGCTCGCGACGCGAGAGAGACCCAAGAACTATTAAGACCTGAAAGAGACACAACCATGCAGCGAGTCACTGCCTTCTTCACCGAGCTGATGCGCCGGTATCTACCCGATCCCTTCGTCTTCGCAATCGGCCTCACCCTGCTCACGATGGCGCTTGCCGTCATCGTGCAAGGCCAGGCCGTCACGGCGCTCACCACCAGTTGGGGCAAGGGCTTCTGGGCGCTGCTCGCGTTCACCACGCAGATGGCCGTGATTCTTGCGATGGGCTATGTGCTCGCCACCGCGCCGCTCACCGACCGCTTTCTCAACCGGCTCGTCTCGCACGTCGACTCGCCGCGCATGGCGATTATCGTCGCGACGCTGGTGGGCGGTGTCGGCAGCTATCTGAACTGGGGCTTCGGGCTGGTGGTGGGCGGCATCGTCGCGCGCAAACTGGCGCTGCGTGTGAAGGGCGTGCATTACCCGCTCATTATCGCGTCGGCGTATAGCGGCTTTACGCTCTACGGGCTTGGGCTTTCCGCCAGCATTCCGGTGTTGATCTCCACCAAGGGGCACCCGCTCGAAGCACAAATGGGCGTCATTCCGCTATCCGAAACAATTTTCTCGCCCACCATGCTCATTACGAGCCTGGTCACGATCATCACGCTGCCGCTGCTCAATGCGTGGCTGCATCCGAAAGCGGGCCAGCCCGTGAAGGAAATCGACCGTGCGCTCGAAGAAGCCCCGAAGGCCGCGCCCGCACTTGATATCGACGAAGGCAAGACGCTCGCCAATCGACTGAATAACAGCCGCGTGCTGAGCTATGTGATCGGCGCTATCGGCATGGGTTATGTGGCGCTGCATTTCGTGCAAGGCGGCTCGATCGACCTGAACCTCATCAACTTCTTTATTCTTTTCCTGGGCATCCTGCTGCTGGGCACGCCGATCCGCTATGTGGAGAAGCTCAATGAAGGCATCCGCACGATCAGCGGCATCATCCTTCAGTACCCGTTCTATGCAGGCATTATGGCGATCATGGCGTCGTCGGGTCTGGTTAATACGTTTTCCGAAGCATTTGTCAAAGTGGCGACGCCGGCCACGCTGCCCTTCTGGGGTTTGATCAGCTCGTTCGTCATCAACTTCTTCGCGCCCTCAGGCGGCGGTCACTGGGTCATTCAAGGGCCGTT
Organism: Burkholderia sp. Ax-1719; assembly: GCF_011753055.1. Classification (GTDB taxonomy): domain Bacteria; phylum Pseudomonadota; class Gammaproteobacteria; order Burkholderiales; family Burkholderiaceae; genus Paraburkholderia. The sequence goes on from NZ_VWWJ01000010.1 coordinate 26,252, forward strand.
CATGATCGAGGCGGCGAAGACGATTGGCGCGTCGGTTGGCCATACGTCCACGGCCGTGATGCTGGGCAATGCATGGAACGATCTCGTGCAACCGTTCTGGATTCTGCCCGCGCTGGCGCTTTCCAAACTCAAACTCAAGGACATCATGGGCTATACGGTCATCATGATGTTCTGGATTGGGATCGTTTATTCGGTCGCGATTCTCGCCTGGGGTTGATTCGCCCTTTTTCCGAAACGATATTCCTGGAGATTCACCATGCTGTATCTCGTGCACATGCAGGTGCAGATTCCGCACGGCACCGACGCCGCTTACGCCGACAAGCTCAAGGCCGAAGAAAAAGCCTTTTCCCAGCGCCTCCAGCACGAAGGCAAATGGCGTCATCTGTGGCGCGTAGCCGGCGAGTACGCGAATTACAGCGTATTCGACGTGGAATCGAATGACGAACTGCACACGCTGCTTTCCGCGTTGCCGCTGTTTCCGTTCATGAAGATCAGCGTGACGCCGCTCGCGCAGCATCCTTCCGCGATTGCGCCAAACTGAGATCACGTCGCGGACCACGCCATGCCCTTTCTGATCGAGACATTCGACAAGCCCGACCACGCGCATGTGCGCGCGCGTGAACGCGATGTGCATCTGGATTTTCTCGCGCAGCATAAAACCCTGCTGCTTGCCTGCGGCGCCAAGCTCAACGACGATGGATCGAGCGCGGGCGGCGGCATCTATATCGTCGATGTCGAGACACGCGAGGAAGCCGAAGCGTTCATCGCGCAGGACCCGTTCTCGCGGGTTGATCTGTTCGAGCGTGTGAGCATCGTCCGCTGGCGCAAGGCGTACGTGGACGGTGTCTGTCATCTCTAACGTAAGCCGACGTTAGCTCTCCCCTCTATTGCTTCCCTCGGACGGCGCCGCCCTGTACGGCGCCGGTTTGGCCCGTCGTGCGCCCCTCCAGCGCGACGGGCCGTTTTTCAGGGTTTGCGCGCGATCAAAGAATGTGCGACGCAACTTCTGCCAGCTTCGTGCGAATGCGTGAACACCGCTGTCGGCAGAAATGCCATAGCAGAGCGCAGCATTGACTAGCCTAAAAATCCCACTTTATTGCCCTACGGCAATATCCATTTGTCGATACTCGCCTTCATGCCGGCGCAGCGCTGACACACATCAAGATAGCCCAACATACTCACCAATCTGCGGCATGAATAACGCTTATTGGTTTTAGTTTTTATTCAGCCATCCTGAAAAAATGTCAGGGCATTTACCAGGTGTGATGCCGCTTCATCGGCTCACTACACTACGCGACGTTGTAAGACAACCTCGCGAGATCACACATGGCCTGCCACTCCGACACTTCCCCCACGCAAGGCGCGAAAGCGCTGCCCTTATTGATCTGCGCGATGAGCGCGACGCTCGCACTGGCGGCATGCGGCGGCTCGGGGGCGGCGGCGTCCGATAACGGCAGTGTCAATAACACGGCTTCGGCGCCAATGGCCGCATCGGATAGCGCGAGCGCCGACAGCCCGACTGCCGCCAGCGATGCGCCCACCACGCCAGTCACCCCCGACGCTCCCGCCAGCGGCACCAGCGGCAACACCGCGCCCACGGCGCCTGGTTTCCAGGTCGGCACGACGACCGCAGACAGCGCATTGCCGCCCGAACCCACCCTGCCCGCCGCCAGCCAGATCTGCGCGACGCTCTCCGCCGGCCTCAGCGCGCTCCCCAACGGCCTGCTGCCCGATAGCGCCGACGCCACCAGCACCGCACCCGACACCGTGCGCATCCAGAACGCGCTCACGAGTTGCACGAACGCCGCGAGCACCGGCCTCGCCACCAACAAAGTTGTGCATCTGACGACCGCCCCCGGCGGGGCAAACGCCTTCCTGTCCGGCCCGCTCAATCTGCCGGGCGGCGTCACGCTCTGGATCGATAGCGGCGTCACACTCTTCGCTTCGCGCGACCCGCGCCAGTATGACAAGACCAAAGGCACCGCGAGCTGCGGCCTGATCACGTCGAGCGACAACGGCTGCAACGCGCTCATCACGGCGGCCAAAACAAGCAACAGCGCCGTCATGGGCGATGGCGTGATTGACGGTCGCGGCGGCAGCCCGCTCCTCAGCAGCGTTCCTGGCGATCCGGCCTTGCTCAAGCGTCCTGACGGCACAGCGATGAGCTGGTGGGATATCGGCTGGCAGGCCAACGTCGTGCAGAACGCCTCGCAGAACAACCCGCGCCTTATCCAGATCAACAATGGCCGCAATTTCACGCTCTATCGCATTACGCTGCAGAACGCGCCCAAATTCCATGTGGTGCCAAGCGGTATCGACGGCTTCGTCGCATGGGGCGTAAAAATCTTCACGCCGACCGCCGCCTATGAAGCCATGACGAACTATCTGGGCGCGCCCTACAGCACGCTCAACGCGAAGAACACCGACGGCATCGACCCCGCCAGTTCCGGCCCGATCACCAGCAACCCGGGCAACCCCGGCAAGCTCACCGGCGATGCGAGCAATATCCTCATCGCCTACACGTCGATCCGTACCGGCGACGACAACATCGCCATCAAGGGTGGTACAGCCGCCGTAAATGGCCGAACCTATAACGTTACGGTCGCGCACAGTCACTTCTATGAAGGCCACGGCATGTCGATCGGCAGCGAATCGGCGGGTTCGGATAACGGTACGGCTAACGCGGACGTTACCGCCGTAGACGGCATCTATCCGAGCGTGAGTAACGTGAACGTGTACGACCTGGTTATGGACGGTGCGGACAACGGCCTGCGGATCAAGTCCGACTGGAGTCGCAGCGGGCTGATCGCCAATATCCGTTATCAGAACGTGTGCATTCGCACGGCTACGCCCACGCCATCGCTCAGTCCGCAGGCGCTGATCTTCTCGCCGTACTACAGCCCGACGACCAGCGCGGGGCTTTACCCGAACTTCCGCAATATCAGTCTGGACGGCATCCGTATCGTCAACGCGTCGGGTTATACGTTTCAGGGCTTCAATACGGCGAGCCCGATCCTCACGGGCAAGGGCTGGTCGGCAGGCGCGGCGGGCCTGCCGAATCCGCCGGTCGTCAATCCGTTGCAGATCACGCTGAATAACGTAGTAGCGGATGTCGCGCCGCTCTCCGTGACTGCCGCCGATGCGCAGATCGCCGTGGGTCCGGGTGGAACGACACTGCCGTTGCAAGGTCTCGACAGCAGCGTGGTGCTGACGCAGTCCTCTAACGGAGCGGCGAATCCGCCCGTGGATTGCAGCCTGGCGTTCGTGCCGTTCCCGGGCAGTCTGGGGGCGCGGGCGGCGCGTTGAACCAGACCGGCTTTCGCCCAGCCCAGGCACACCGCTTGCTCTCCCCTTACAGCAACCAATCAGCCCAGTCCCGGCGTGCGCTTGCGCCGCCCACACGCGAGGAGAAAACCGAAATGCTGAAACTGGCTCTGTTCTTTGCTATCGTGGCCGTCATTGCGGCCCTGCTCGGCTTTACCGGCGTCGCCGCGGGTGCCGCCGCTATCGCCAAGATCCTGTTCTTTATCTTCCTCGTCCTGTGCATTGCCTTCCTGTTGCTGGGGGTGTTCGTCGCGAAGAAGATTGTCGATTAGCGGTGCGGGCCGGCGCTGCCACATTGGCAGTGCCGGCCCGGCCTGCGCAGTGCCCCTCAAAATAACTCTGCAATACAATGCTTTAGCTCCGCCGCGCAGCGTTCGCCAGCGCGCAAATCGCCTTTCTCCGCCCTTTCTGAAGACCGCCATTAATGCGCGCTTAAATTTTTCATGTCAGAAACTTAAACCAAGTTTCATTTTGCAGGCCATTTTCGACATGTACCTGTAATTGCATTTCCTTAAATTCTCGGTTCCTGCTGCATCGCTGCGAACCTTGTGTATTGGACTCCTAACCACACGCTCGTCCAGACACAGGGTGACTTATCTTTCTACTACGGAATCGACATGAAAAAAGCGTTGTTGAATACTCTCGCGCTCGCCACCCTGGCTGCGTCGTCGATGGCGCATGCGCAAAGCAGCGTCACCCTGTACGGCACCGTCGACGCGGGGCTCGACTACATCAGCAACCAGAAGTCGTCGTCGGGTCACGGCGCCACCTATGGCATGCAATCCGGCAACGTCAGCACGAGCCGTTGGGGCCTGCGCGGCGCCGAAGATCTCGGCGGCGGCCTGAAGGCGATTTTCGACCTTGAAAACGGCTTCTCGACCGTGACCGGCAAGGGTTCGAACGGCGGCTATATGTTCGGCCGGCAAGCGTGGGTGGGTCTGTCGAGCGACCAGTTCGGCACGGTCACGCTGGGCCGTCAGTATGACGCGCTGGTGGACATGATCGCGCCGATGTCGGCGACCGGCTCGGGCTTTGGCGGCAATATTGCCGATCACCCGTTCGACAACGACAACCTGAACAACGACGTTCGCATGAACAATGCGATCAAGTTCCGCAGCGCGATCTATTCGGGCTTCCAGGCCGAAGCGGCCTACGCGTTCAGCAACGCGGGCGGCGAGTTCGCCCAGAACAGCGCCTACACGTTTGGCGCGTCGTGGAACGGCGGTCCGATCAACCTGGCCGTCGCGTACTTCCAGGGCAACCAGCCGGGCTCGACCACGAGCGGCGCGCTGTCCGCCGGCACCAACACCGACAACGATCCGATGTTCGTCGCCGCACGCACGCGCACGCTGGGCGCAGGCGGCAGCTACACGATCGGCGCGGCCAAGGTCGGTGTCGTGTTCACGCGCACGATGATCGCTTCGCCCACGGAAATCGCTCAAGGCGGCTCGCTCAATACGTTCGACGCGAACTACCTCACGTTCAACAACTACGAAGTGAACGGCCGTTACCAGCTCACGCCGCAATTCAGCCTGGGCGGTTCGTACACGTACACCGACGGTTCGCTTAGCCGCACCGCTGGCAATGCGTCGCCGCACTGGAACCAGTTCATGCTGCAGGCTGACTATGCGCTCTCGAAGCGCACCGACCTGTACCTCGAAGGCGTGTATCAGCGCGTTTCGGGCGCGAACGGCATCTCGGTGCTGGGCAATGCGTCGATCTACAACCTCGCAGCTTCGTCGAGCAACACGCAGGCTGTGGTCGCAGCGGGTATGCGTCTGAAGTTCTGATGATTCGGGCGCGAGCCTGAAATCAAGCGGTGAATGCGGCGATGCGAACGGTCCAGCTGACCGATCCATCGCCGCTTTTTATTTGCCCTTGTGCACGACGAGTTCGGGATAGCCAGTCTGCGCGTCGTGCTCGCGCGAGAAACTAAAACCTGGCAGCAGCATGACCAGCACTTCCGCCGTGGTGCGCACGATGCAGCCATGCGCGACGTGGCCGCCAAACACACGCCCCTGCGCATCGGACACGCTCATGTGCAGATGCACACCATCGGGCGCGAGCGAGCCCGCCAGCGTGAGAATTTCGTAATCGCCGCGCAGCGAAGTGGGATCGTCGATGCCCGCATAGCGCAATTCGACCGCACTCAGACTGCCGATCCCCTGCACCACATAGGCCGCGTTGACACGCTGCGCCGCAAGCAGACGGCCGAGCGCATCGCGCAGATCGTCTCCGGGCGACAATCTCAGAGGTAGCGCCTGCATGAACGGCTCCTTAAGCACATTCGGGCTTATCAGATTACGGCGGCTGGCAGCGGCGTGCAATCAGAAGCGTAATATCGAAGACCTACCGCATGTTTCAAGGCGCGTCCATGTCCTCCGCGGCACCCGTGGTCCTGTTCGGCGCATTCGATCGCCACAATTTCGGCGATCTGCTGTTTCCCCACGTGCTCGCCCGCATGCTTGCGCCGCGCGAGGTGCTGTTTGCCGGGCTTGCGGCGCGCGATCTGCGCGCATTCGGCGGACATCGAATCACGCCAGTCGCCCAGATCGCCGCCAGCCATTCAAGCGTCGATCTCGTTCACGCAGGCGGCGAACTCCTGACCTGCGATGCGTGGGAAGCCGCCGTAATGCTCGCGCCGCCAGAACGCGTGCAAACGCTGATCGCTGAAGAGCATGCGTGGAAAGCCGATCCGCTCACGTGGTCGAAAGCTCATCTCGACATTGCAGCGCGTGCGCCCTATGTGCTCTCCAAAACCGCAATGCCGGCAAGACACACCGTCTTTCAAGCGATAGGCGGCGCAGGCCTCGACCGTCGTGATAAGGCCTTCCAGCTCGAAGTCATCGAAAAACTCAAGCAAGCCGACGAAGTCAGTGTCCGAGACACGCTCACGCAAACCCATCTGCGCGAACATGGCATCAACGCGCAACTGATCCCCGACCCCGCGGTAATGGTCGCTGAGCTTTTCGGCAATCTCATCCACACTCGCACGACAACGCCCGCTCTACAGGCGATAGCGAACGCATTCCCGCAAGGCTACGCAGCCATTCAATTCGATACGAGCTTCGGCGACGATGCCACGCTCGACATCATTGCGCGCGAACTCTCGCGTATTGGCAAGGAATATGATCTGGGCATCGTGCTGTTTCGCGCCGGCGCCGCGCCCTGGCACGACGACCTCACCATTTACGCGCGCCTGAAGCAACACCTGAGCGCGAATACGGTTTTATTCGGATCACTGAATATCTGGGATATCTGCGCGTTGCTCGCATCGAGTCGCGTCTACTGCGGCAGCAGTTTGCACGGCAGAATCGTGGCGATGGCGTTCGCGCGGCCACGCGTCAGCATCATTCACAGAGAGGAAGCATTGCAGCCGCCCAAGCAGGCCGCGTATATAGCGACGTGGGAGCCGCAAGAAATCGCCGCGAAGGCGTATGTGGAAGATCTGGCCGCAGCAATCAGCAACGCATTGCATGCGGATACTGCATTACTGCATCAAACGGCGAACGATCTGGCACGCCGCTATCGTGCGGCCTTCGATACATCGCTGCGATAAAAGCCGCTAAGACAAGGCCTCAAAACGCAGCTGGCCCGCCGGCGAAACATGCCTTGTGGGCACATTTCGCACGACGGGCCAGCTTTGACGCCTGCTTGCTGACGCGCGGACGAACCGGCCGATCCGCCGCGCGCGCCTGTCAGCTTGCGTATGAAGCAGTCAGGCTTCGATTAGAAGCGGTGACGCAGACCAACCGTTGCAGCGACCTGGTTTTGCGAGGTCGACGGCGACAGCGTGTTGATCATAGCAACGTTCGCACGGCCATTGCCGAACGAGCCCGATGCGTGCTGGTAGATGCCTTCGACGTACACGTCGGTGCGCTTCGACAGCGAGTAGTCAGCTTGCAGCGAAGCCGTTTGCCACTTCGGATCCGTCGAACCAGCCGAGCTCTTCAGCTTGCCGTCCGTGAACGTGTACGATGCGTCCAGGCTCAGGGCCGGGGTCAGTGCGTAGCGGCCGTTCAGCTCGAAGTTGTCGAGGTGCAGGTTCGTGCCGGTCGGGATCGTGAAGTTCGTTGCCGAACCGTTTTGCGAGCCAGCCAGCAGGTTTTCGTATTGCGTGTGGGTCCACACGAAGCCGACCGTTGCCGGGCCGTACGTGTAGTTCACGCCTGCGCCCATCGTGCGCTGCGTTTGTGCCGTCAGGTTGAAGTTGTTGCTGTTGCCTGCGTTCACTGCGCCGCTCGACGAGTTCGACTGGCCAACCGACGTGTTCATTTGCAGGTACGAAGCAGCGGCGTTCAGCGGGCCGTTGTTGTACGAAGCGCCAACGCTCCATGCGCGGTTGTTCGAGAACTGGCCAGCGTCATTGCTGAAGCCGTACAGGCCGCCGAACTTGAAGCCAGCGTAGTTGACGCTCGTGTACTTGACCGAGTTCTTGATCGAGAACGAGTGGTCGAGGTTGTCGTTGTCGAACGGGTGAGCCGACAGGTTGTTGCCGTAGCCAGCGCCTGCTTCCGACAGCGGCGACAGGAAGTCAACCATCGAGTCGTACTGGCGGCCGAGCGTCAGCGTACCGAAACGGTCGCTTTGCAGACCGACGAACGCCTGGCGGTTGAACATCGTGTTGCTTTCCGACTGCTTGCCGTTGTTCAGGTTGAAGCCGTTTTCCAACGTGAAGATGGCATGCAGACCGCCGCCCAGGTCTTCGCTGCCCTTCAGGCCGAAGTACGTGTCGGACACGGCGCCGCTGCCCTGGTTCCATGCTGCGTGGCCGCCTGCGTTGTTCGCGTAGACGATACCCGCATCCAGCGAACCGTACAGCGTGACGCTGCTTTGTGCGTGAGCCGAAACTGCGAACGCGCTCAGGACGCCCGCGATGATCAGAGTGTTCTTCATGACTTTCCTAAATTAGCTTGCTTTGACTTGCAGACCGCAATGAAATGAATCCGGGTATTGGACCCATCCCGCAATCTCCGGCGAAGTTTAAGTGCCACAGACGTAGAAACGGATCATTTACGTGGTGGAACAGATATTTGCGAAATATGGAAATATCAGGTTTTTGGCGCTTAAAACCTTGTCTCAAAAGGGAAAAATCGCGCTGACACCGTCATCTGGCTGTCACACACGTGTGGCAATCACGCGACGCCACAGTCCAGTTAGAGAACTTGATTATTGTCAAAAGAAGCTCAATTAGGACTCAACCCCCATGCTAATATTCCGCCGTCTGAGGTAACTCCGGAACAGTTGCCAAGGACTAATGGGGTGGCCGAGTCTGCGGTCACCCCATTTTTATTGGTGCGACACAATGTCTCGCAATCATCCCGAAAGAGTCCCGAAAGCCTGCAGATGAGAAAAAGCCGGCGCACCGATAATCGGCGCGCCGGCTCAGGGAAAATCCGCCAGCTAATTTACAACTCGTAACGCGTGATTACAGTGCGTTAATCAGCGTCATTAAGCCGACGCTAATACTGGTGATTAATGCGCACCAGCCGCACTTGAAGCATCGGCAGCGCTGCGCGATGGCCTTGTAATCCAGATCAGCGGAATGATGGCAATAAAGATGATCGCCGAGATATAGAAGATATCGTTCAGGCCCATCACCGCCGCCTGTGAATCCACCGAGGTATTGAAGAGCGCATAGGCCGAATCGCCGCTCAGATGGAGCGCGCCGTGCATCGCCTCCATCTGCTGCGTGAACACCGGGTTGGTGGGGCTCGCCTGCTCCGTGAGCCGCACGTGATGCAGGATCGTGCGGTCGTTGAACGCGTTGCCAATCAGCGAAGTGCCCACCGCGCCGCAGAACGTCCGCGCGAAGTTCGACAAGCCGGCGGCGGCCGGAATCTTTTCGGGCGGCAGACCCGAAAGAATGATCGAGGTGAGCGGCACGAAGAACATCGCCATCGGAATGCCTTGCAGCAGTGTGGGCAGCACGATGTCCCAGTGCGAAACGTCGGTATAGAACTGCGTGCGCATCATGAAGACCGCGGCGAAGCCGATAAAGGCAACCGTGGCGATATAGCGCGGGTCGCTACGCGGCAGCAGGCGACCGATGATGGGCGTAAGCAGCACCGCGAACACGCCCAGCGGCGCGGTTGCCAGCCCCGAATCCACCGCGCGATAACCCAGATACCCTTGCATCCACTGCGGCAGCAGCACCAGCGTGCCGAAGAACATGCCATACGCGACCGAAATCGAAATCGTGCCGCCCGCGAAATTGCGCTGCGTAAACAGGCGAATATCGACCACGGGGTTTTCCGCGGTGAGCTCCCACACGATAAAGAACGCGAAGCCGACCAGCGCAACCAGGCCAAGCGCCACGATCAGCGGCGAATCGAACCACGCGAGATCCTTGCCCTTGTCGAGCATGATCTGCAATGAGGCCACCCAGACGACAAGCAGGAACAGGCCCACGCCGTCGATCGGCAGGCGGCGCGTGGCGGATTCGCGTTCGCGATAGATGGCCCACGTGACCGCTGCGGCGAACAGGCCCACGGGAATGTTGATATAGAAGATCCACGACCAGTTGTAGTCGTATGTGATCCAGCCGCCCAGCGACGGCCCGGCAATCGGGCCGACCAGCGCCGTCATCGACCAGAGCGCGAGCGCCGTCGACGACTTCTGTTTGGGCCACGAGCCAAGTAGCAACGCCTGCGAAAGCGGTGCCAGCGGGCCAGCCACGACGCCTTGCAGAATACGCGCGCCCAGCAGCGTAGGCAGATTCGGCGCGATGCCGCACAGCCACGAGGCGAGCACGAACAGCAGGATCGAGCTGACGAACAGCTTCACGGTGCCAAAGCGCTGCGTGAGCCAGCCGGTGAGCGGAATGGAAACGGCATTGGCCGCCGCGAAGATGGTGATGACCCACGTGCCTTCGTCGACGGACACGCCAAGGTCGCCCGAGATGGTCGGAATCGCGACATTGGCGATCGACGAATCGAGCACGTTCATGAACATCGCCAGCGACACGGCGACAGTGCCGATGGCGAGCTTGGCGCCGCTGAGCGGCGCGAGGGATTGCGGTGCGGACATGGATTACGCGTGTGATGGACAAGGGCCGGCGGCGTGGCGCGGGCCACCCGGGAGCCTGACAGAGCCAGGCGTTCCGATCAATGTCCAAACACGCATCAATCACTGACAGCTGCGGCAACAATGCGCGGCCATGGCCACGCCTTACACAACTCCAGCGCCAATTAATCAGTCATCCATATTATCCGCACCAGAATCGGCTAGCGCATCAGTCGCCCTTGAAATGCACCGTGCGTTTGGCGCGCTCATCCACCGTAAGCGAAAACACGTCCGGGCGCGCGTAGTGGCCCACCACGTCGAAGTCGTAACGGGCGCGCACCAGTTCGTCGGTATCGATCTGCGCGCTCACGAGGCCGGTCTCACCGTGCAGCGGCCCCGCGAGAATATCGCCGAGCGGCCCGACGATCACGCTGCCGCCGTTGATGAGCGCACGGGCGGGATCCCAGCCCGGCACGTCGATGCCGAGCGCAGCGGGCGAAGGCTGCACCTGGCACGCGCTCACGACGAAGCAACGCCCTTCATGCGCGATATGGCGCATCGAGCACTGCCAGACTTCGCGTTCGTCGACGGTCGGCGCGCACCAGATTTGCACGCCTTTCGCGTACATCGCCGTGCGCAGCAGCGGCATATGGTTCTCCCAGCAGATCGCCGCGCCCGCGACGCCCGCGCCGGTCTGCACCACCGGCAGCGTCGAGCCATCGCCCTGCCCCCAGATCAGGCGTTCGGTGCCGGTGGGCATGAGCTTGCGATGCTTCGCCACCAGCCCTTCGCGCGGATCGAAGAACAACGCCGTACAAAACAGCGAGCTGCCCGCACGCTCGATCACGCCGATCACGATCGACGCCTCGCAGCGTGCGGACAATGCGGCCAGCGCCTCGGTTTCCGGGCCCGGCACGTCGATGGCGTTCTCGTAGTAACGGGCGAAGGTTTCGCGTCCCTCGGGCAGACGGTAGCCCAGACGCGTGCCGAAGATTTCGCCCTTCGGATAGCCGCCCAGCAACGCCTCGGGCATGACGACGAGCGCGGCGCCCGACGCGCGGATATCCGCCTCGAACGAGAGAATATGGTCCAGCGTGGCGGCCTTGCCTTGCGGCAGCGAGCCAATCTGCAAAGCGGTGACAGTCGATTTCGGCATACAGGTTCTCCGTGATCCTTGGTTTTCCGCGTAACGTGGCGAATCCGTATCATGACGGGGTCAAAACCTCGCGCCCACGCGCGCCGCCACTTTCTGCTATGCATGCCCGTGATATCTCCGGCGTCGATCTGAATCTGCTGAAGATCTTCGAAGCCCTGTTCGAAGAAGGCGGCGCGAGCCGCGCCGCGATCCGGCTGGATATGACGCAGTCGGCCGTGAGCGCCGCGCTCAAGCGTCTGCGCGTGCTCTACGACGACCGCCTGTTCACGCCAACCGGGCGCGGCCTGGCGCCAACGGCCCGCGCACGCGAACTCAAGCCCGTCGTCACCGAGGCGCTCGACCGCGTGCGCCAGAGCCTAGCAATCGCCTCGCCGCATCCGGCCAGCTTTCACGGGCGCGCGGTCGCCATCGGCCTCTCGGACGATTTCGAGCTGGCGCTGGGCCAGCCCATCATCGCGCAGGTCGCGCGGCATGCGCCGGGGCTGCGCGTGATCTTTCGGCAGACTTACAGCCAGATCGTGAGCGACAGCCTCGCCAGTCAGGACATCGATCTGGCGATCGCAGCGGGCGGCTTTGGCGCGCGCGGGCTCAGCCATCAATCGCTCGGTCAGGGCGACTACGCCTGTCTCGTCGATGCGGCGACGCTGCCGCGTGCGGGCAATCGCGAGGGCAACAGCGCACTCCTGCTCGAAGATTTCGTGGCGCGGGGACATATTCTGGTGTCGTCGGGCGGCGTGGTCGGTATCGTTGACGAAGCGCTTGCCGCACAGGGCCTCAAGCGCACGGTGATTGCGTCGACCACCCACTTCGCCGCGCTGCCGCATCTGCTCAAGGGCACCCAGGCCGTCGCCACGATTCCGCGCCACGCCGCCAGCGCGATTGCCGCGCTCACCGGCCTGCGCCTGGTCGAATGTCCGCTCGCGCTGCCCGGTTATCCGATCGAGCTGGGCTGGCGCGCCAATGCGCTGCGCGACGCCGCCGTGGCCCGGGTGCGCGACGCCATCGATGCCTGCTCTCATTTGCTGGGCGCGCCGCGCGCCTGAAAAATATTTCACCGGAGCGCGACGGATTTCCCCCGCCCCGCCCGTTCAAGGATGACAAGGGCGCGCGGACTGCCACAGCCGCGCCGTGCGCCCGTCACCAACAACGGGAGGGTTTCATGTCTCGCACAACGCTTCAGGGATTGCGGTCGCTGCTCGTCGTCGCCACGCTGGCGCTCGCAGGCGGCAGCGCCATCGCTCAGACCGTCATCATTGCGCCGAACGCGCCGCCGCCGCCGCGCGTCGAAACCGTGCCGCCGCCACGCAACGGCTACGCCTGGGACCCGGGCCACTGGCGCTGGGACCATGGCGGCTATGTGTGGGCGCCTGGCCACTGGCAGCCGGTACGCATGGGCCACCGCTGGATTCCCGGCCACTGGATCGAGCACGGCCCGAACTGGCGCTGGGTGCCGGGCCATTGGGCCTGATCTGGCTGATAAGGCGGCAATCATGAAGACATTGCTTATCATCGCGCTGGCTGCGGCAGTCCTCACGGGCTGCATCGTCGAACCTGCGCGCCCTGCGTATTACCGGCCCGCGGTCGTCGTATATTGAACGCCAGCGAACCGGCCGACGCCGCCGCCACGGCGGCGCGGCCCGAACCGGCGCACGCCCTGGGAGGGCACGACGATGAGACCCGCACGGCTGCGGCCGCGCCGCAACCGCCCTGTCAGGACCGCGCCTTGAACGACGGTCGGGAAGACGAGTCCGCGCGCGGGCACGCGTCGAACACGGCGCGTGCACCCGAAATCGACGCCAAAGCCGACGCCAGAGCGGACCCCGACGCGCACCTGATCGCCCGCGTTGGCGCGCGCGACGCGGGCGCGGTGCGTTCGCTCGTCCTGAACAAGCTGCCGCGCCTGCTCGCGCTCGCAACGCGCATGCTGGGCGACCGCATGGAAGCGGAGGACGTGGCCCAGGAGGCGTTCATGCGTATCTGGAAACAGGCGCCGCACTGGCGCACCGGCGAGGCGAAATTCGACACGTGGCTGCATCGCGTTGCGCTCAATCTCTGCTATGACCGACTGCGCGGTCATCGCGAGACGCTCGCGCCCGATGCGCGCGCCTTGAGCGAGGAGCCCGATCCCGCCGCGCGCCCCGACGAGCGCTTCGAATCCCGGTCGCGCGATGCACGCGTGCGCGACGCACTGGCCGCGTTGCCGGTACGCCAACGCGAAGCCCTCGTGCTCACTTATTATCAGGAGCTTTCGAACGCCGAGGCGGCCGCGCTGATGGACATCACGGTCGATGCGCTCGAAAGCTTGCTGGCGCGCGCCCGGCGCACCCTGCGCGCACAACTGGCCGGCGAAGGGCCCGCCAAGGATCGAGCATGACACCCGAACGATTCCACACACTCGTCGAAGCCTATGGCGCCGATCCGCGCCGCTGGCCGCAGCACGAGCGCGCCGACGCGCTCGCCTGGGCACGCGCGCATCGCGCACAGGCCGACACCGTGCTCGAAGCCGCGCTGGAACTGGACGCGTGGCTCGCGCGCGATATGGTTGCGCCGCCCTCGCGCGCGCTCGTCGAACGGATCGTCGACAGCGCACCCGTGGCCGTGCCAGTGCAAGCCAACGCAGACCGCACGCGCCGCCGACGCTTCTGGTGGTCGGGCGCGGCCTTCGCGGGTGTCGGACTGGCGGGCGCGTTGGCGGGCGCTTTAGCCATGTCGATCATGCTGACGGGCAATACGTTGACGACAGGTTACGGAGCAAGACCGGACGCACAACAGGACGCGCTGCATGAAGTGCTGCACGATGCCACGCACGAGAGCAGCTATTTAGGTACGAGTTTCGGCGGTTCGAGCGCCGATTGGGGTGATGAATGAACGCACGCTCGTTGAAGGTGCTGATTGCAGGATCGGTCCTGCTCAATGTATTTCTGCTCGGCGGGATTGCGGGCGGCGCGTGGCGCTGGTTCGCCGCGCACGATGTCACGCAGGCGCAGACGCTCAAGGAAAGCCAGCAAGTGCAGCCGGCCCAGCGCGCGGCGCTGCGCTTCGCCACCGACTATCTCTCGCCCGAGCGGCAGCAGCAATTTGTCGATGCCTTGAAGGCCGCGCGCCGCGAGGGCCGCGACGACGCGCGCGCCGCCCGCGACGACCGCCGTCAGGTGCTCGATCTGCTCGCCGCGCCGAACTTCGACCGCGCCGCGCTCGATGCGGCGCTCGCGCACACGCGTGAATCCGATATTGCGTTGCGCACCCGGGTGGAAAGCGGAGTGGCCGATTACGCCGCCACGCTTACGCCCGAGGAACGCGTGAAGTTCGTCGAAGGCTTGCAGCGCAGCGGGCAATGGCGTCTGCCGCCGCCAAAGCGCAAGGCCGATGCATCGGCCAGCTCGGCGCAGTAATCACGTGCAATGAGCGCATGCAGTAAGCGCATGCAGTAAGCGAACGCAATAAAAAAATTGGCAGGACAGCGACGGATTCGCGCGGGAGTCCGCGTTTAAAGGAAGGACGAGGACAGCACATAGCGCCTCGAACGCCCTTCACCCGACCTGACAAGGACCGCGCATGGACAGCCAGCCCACCGCCCGCGACGCCGCGATCGCGATGAACCGCTTCGGCCTGGGCGCGCGCGCCGACGATACGCCGCCCGCCGATCCGCAACACTGGCTGCTCGACCAGTTCGCGCGATACGAGCCGCTACCCGCTGCCTGGCGCGACGAGCCCGGCGCGGTCGCACTGGCGACACGCTTTGGCGAAGAGCGCCAGCAAGGCATGGCCGATAACGCAGCCAGCGGCGTGCAAAACACGGCCGCGAATAACGAAGCGGCATCGGCTGCGTCCAATCCGCAGGCCGCGCGCCAGGCCGTGAATCGTGCAATCCGCCGCGAGAGCGCCGATATCTATCGCAGCGCGGTCAACGCGCGCCTCACCAGCGCGCTGCAAACCGATACGCCCTTTGTCGAGCGTCTCGTGCATTTCTGGTCGAACCACTTCGCGGTTTCCGTCGACAAGGCCGCTATTGCCGGTCTGGCGGGCGCGTTCGAAATGGAAGCGATTCGCCCGCACGTGCTCGGCAATTTCGAGGACATGCTGGTGGCCGTCGAGCAACATCCCGCCATGCAGCTTTTTCTCGACCAGACGCGCTCGGTCGGGCCGGACAGCCGCGCCGCGCTGCGCGCCGATCAACGCGATCCCGCCCACAAACGCGGCCTCAACGAGAATCTGGCGCGCGAGATCATGGAGCTTCACACGCTGGGCGTGCGCACCGGCTACACGCAGGAAGACGTGACCGAATTCGCGCGGGCGCTCACCGGCTGGAGCGTGGCCGCCGCGCGCGGCCCGCAGCCCGGCAATGCACAGCCCGGCGCATTCGTGTTTCGTCCGGCCTTGCACGAACCCGGTACGCGCACGGTGATGGGCCGTCAATATGATCAGGATGGCGAAGCACAGGCGCGCGCCATTCTGCACGATCTTGCGCGCGCGCCCGCTACCAGCCGCCACATCGCTTTCCAGCTGGGACGTCATTTCGTCGCCGATAACCCGCCGCCCGCGCTCACCGAGCGGCTTTCGCAAGCCTTCGAACAAAGCGGCGGCGATCTGCCCACGGTCTATCGCGCGCTGGCAACCGCACCCGAAGCCTGGAGCGCGCCCGACACCAAGTTCAAGACGCCGTGGGAATGGACCGTGTCGTCGATGCGCGCGCTCGGCTGGCGCGATCGCGGCGATCTCAATGCCGCGCCGCTGCTCACGCAACTGGGCCAGCCGATCTGGCGGCCTGGTTCGCCCGCGGGCTACGACGACATTGCCGCAAGCTGGGCCGCGCCCGATGCGCTGGTGCGGCGCGTCGAAGTCGCGCAGCGTTTCGCCGCGCGCGTGGGCGACCGCATCGATCCGCGCGCGCTCGCGCCTGCTGTCTTGCCGGGCACATTGACGCCGCCCACCGCTTCGGCCGTCGCGCACGCGGAAAGCGCGCCGACGGCGCTCGCCCTGTTGCTCATTTCGCCTGACTTTCTGAGGAGATAACCGCCATGCTCTCCCGTCGCCATTTCCTGCGCGTCGCTGCCGCGGGTGCGGGCGCGATGCTCGTCGCGCCGCAAATCGTGTTCGCCAGCGCCGCCACCGATCGCCGCTTCGTCTTCGTGATCCAGCGCGGCGCAGCGGACGGCCTGAATATCGTCGTGCCGTACGCCGAACCGGCTTACGCGGGGCTGCGCGGTGCGCTCACCATCGACACCGCCAACGCCACCAAACTGGACGGCACCTTCGCCCTGCATCCCTCTTTGGCGCAGACCGCGCAGATGTATAAGTCGGGCCAGGCGCTGTTCGTGCACGCGGTGGCTTCGCCGTATCGCGACCGCTCGCATTTCGATGGCCAGAACGTGCTGGAAACCGGCGGCCGCGCGCCGTATCAGGTGAAGGATGGCTGGCTCAACCGGCTCGTCGCGCAGGTAGGCGGCACACGCGAGAACGCCATCGCATTTGCGCCCACCGTGCCGCTCGCCTTGCGCGGCGCGGCGCGCGCGACCTCGTATGCGCCGTCCGCCCTGCCCGCCGCTTCCGACGATCTGCTCACGCGCGTCTCCGCGCTCTATGAGGGCGATGCGCAATTGCATGGTCTGTGGACGTCGGCGATGACGGCGCGCGGACTGGCGGGCGATGTGAGCGCCAGGCAGGACCCGGCGAGCGTGGGCAAACTGGCAGCGGGTTTTCTCGCGCGCGCGGACGGCCCGCGCATCGCCATGATCGAGACCGGCGGCTGGGATACGCATAGCGCACAGAACGCGCGCTTATCGAATCAGCTGAAAGCGCTCGACACGATGATTGCCGCCTTGCGCGACAACCTTGGCCCCGCATGGGACAACACTACCGTGCTAGTGGCGACCGAGTTCGGCCGTACCGCCGCCGCCAACGGCACGGGAGGCACCGACCACGGGCAGGGTTCGGTGGCGATGTTGATGGGCGGCGCTGTCGCGGGCGGTCGCGTCATCGCCGACTGGCCAGGCCTGCGTCCCAACGATCTCTACGAAGCACGCGATCTCAAGCCGACTGCGGCGCTCGATGGGCTGATCGCAGGAGCCGCCGCCGAAAGCCTGCGTCTCGATCCGCAACGCACCGCGGCCACGCTGTTTTCGCAAGCGGGCACGACGCGTCCCATCACCGGACTCGTGCGGACCTGACGTAACGATCGGGACAACGCGCCGCGAAACACAACGAACAAGGACGGATTCGGTGCGAGGAGACCATTTGCTTCGGCATCCAAAATTTATGCCGAAGCCTCGCACTCACACTCAAGCCAACGATAAATCCGTCATCAAGGAGGAATTCACCATGAAAACCAGACTCTCTTTCGCCGCGCTCGCTTGCGCCGCCCTGCTCTGCGCCTGCGTGGTCGAACCCGCGCGACCGCCCGAACCGCCGCCGCGCGTCGAAGTCGTGCCGCCCGCGCCCCAACCTGGCTACCACTGGGTCAAGGGCCATTACCGCTGGGAAGGCAACCATTGGGACTGGGTGCCGGGCCACTGGGCGGCTGCCTGGTAAGCCCGGGTCAAGTCACTGCGTCAGAACGCGATCGTGGTGCGCACGCCGACGATCGCTTCATCCCCCACGCGGCGCGCGGCATTCTGCGGATCGGGAATGCCGCCCGCCGGCCTGAACAGATACTGGAAGTCGGCCTGCATCTGCCACCACGGTGCAACCTGATATTGATACGTCGCTTCCAGCACGGTTTCCGCGCTGCGCGACGGATAGCCCGGCGTCACGGCCGCCGTATCGCTCGCCAGATCCTGCGCGTGCGAGCCGATCTGCGCATAGCCCACCGCCAGGCCCACCACGTCGTTGTCGCGGCCCTTGAACGGCGCCTTCAGGCTCACGCCCGCATTCACGGCGAGATCGACGAGATTGCGGTCGCCTGGCGCGGCCATCACGCGCGCAAAGACGCCCAACGATTGCGGGCTATCTGCTGCTGGGCGCCAGATCATCTGATCCGCGACCGCATAGACGCCATAGTCGCCCTTATGCATGCGCGGCACGCCCGTGCTTGCCGGATTCGCCAGCGAGAGGCCGGTGTTATCGAAGCGCTGGTCCGCGAACTGCGTGGTGTCGTACCAGAATCCCACCTTATAAGTGCCTGGCAATCCTGATGGCTTCGCAGCGGATGCGTCGGAAGGCGCCGGATTGAGCGCGTATTGCACCTCGCCGATAAAGAGCGCGCCATCATGCAGATTGAAATTCGTGCCATGCGCATTGAGCTTTTGCGGATCGCCGCTGCCGTTGCCGGACGGGTTACCGTCGAATACGCCAGCCAGCACCGTCCACGTGTCGGATGGCATCGCACGCAGGCGCACGCCCAGCGCCGAGAGCGGATATGCAGGGCCGCCCGCCGGCATATCCACGGACGGCAGCACCGGCCAGCCGAACGTCGCGTTCATGAACGTGTTCGCGTACTGGCTCGTCATGAATTCCTGATCGAGACTTTGCTGGCCGATCTTCACATCGGCCTTGCCACCCGCGAAGCCTTGCTGATACCAGAGCTCCCACAGACGCGTGGTGGAGTCAGCCTCGATACCCGAAGCGGGCTGAAGCGCCAGCAGATTGCGCTGCGTGAGATTGCTGCCATGAATCTGCAACGCAGACACATTGAAAATGCCGCCCGGCAGTCCGAAGGCCTTTTGCGTATCCACGCCCACGCTCATTTCCGTGAGGCCGTCGTAAGCGCCGCTGCGATGAACGCCGCCTGAGAGATTGTTCAGATATTCGCTGGTCTCCTGCAGGCCAAACGAAATGCCCCGGTCGCCGAGCCAAGGCCGCAGCCCGCCCATATCGCCGAACAGCGTCGCGCGATCCCATAGACCTGGCGGTGCAGCGGGAGCCGCAGCGTCATTGGCCTGAGCAAAAGCCGCTGGCGCAAACGCAAAAGCGAGCAACGCAGCGGCACAAAATCGCGAAACCCGGAACGACGGCGTAGTGTTGAAGTGCTTATTCATGATGTTTTTGTAGGGACGAGTGTGCCCCGCGCAATGGCGGAGCGATTGCGAAAGTGACTCGATTTCAATCAGGCCCGCGCAAGCGGGCGAGGAACTGCGCTCGATGTGGCGAGTACGCCTAAGAGAACCACCAGTTCAAACGCAGCGCGCGATCAATCTCTGCGGCGGCGGACGACGCGCACAGCAGCGCCGCGAGCGCGATAGCCGCGATGACTGCAACGGTCAGCGCCAGCGTGAGCGCGGCAGGCGCAACGCGCGGGCAAGGCGGACGAGGTCCGCCCAGGCATGACGTAACGATGAATTTGACGGACATAAGCCCACCTCCGCCCGCCCGAACCGATCGGGCGGCGAATGGATGCACGCAAGCAGGCGTGCAGGCGCCTCGCAGGCAAGCCTGCGAAAGACGGTTCAACAGAGGGAGCGTGCTACGGAAAACGAAGAAGCGCGCCAACCCGACCAGAGCGAGTTGGCGGCGAAGGAAAAGTCCTGCGGCGCCTAACTCGCGGATACGACGCCGGCGCAGGCCGGCATCCAACTTCCACTGCTAGAGCATGTGTCCACGAGGGACTCCTTTCGATGTAACGGGGCGGATTGTATTCGGCACTTGCGCAAAACCGCAAGTAAAAAACGCGTCAAAAGATTGTGCGTTGTTTTCGGCGCCTTAACGCAAAAGCGATGCGAATGCGATGCGATAACCCGGCCTCGAAAATGCAATTCAGACGCAAGCCGATGGACAGGTTTCCTATGCAATTCACAGGGCCGATTCTTTCATTTTTATTCCCGCCACGCCGTTCGGATTTAATTTGCATCGAATGCAAGAAACCGGTTGACGCATCAAACGCCCGGTGCCTAGAATCCCGGAATCTTCACTAAGGGGGCTGACGCCTTGGACACCAGCAGTAGTCGATCTTCGAACTGTTTCGCCGCCTGACCGGCTCGACGTCCGCGCTCACCTCCCGTTAGCCGCCGTCCTGCCAGCAGGCAAGACGGTGCGCGCCGCAGTAACTCTCCGTGCACCCTTGAATTCGCGCCATCCGGCCGTGGCTTTCGCACGTCCGTCTGGTTTTCGTTGCATTCGCCGTTGCGGGCCGACGCCCGTGACTGCGTACGCGTACGCCCGTCCTCACCGCCATCTCAATGGCGCGGACCGCGTTCGCCTTGCCGATAAAAGGAGCCGCCATGCCGGACAGTGACAGTTATCCCTTACCCATGCCGATAAACCCATCGTCCCTGAACAGGGAAAGCCGGTAGACGTTCGCCGCCTGCGCTTCGTGCGCACGGCCTCCGGTCCGCTCGCTTTCCCGCGAACGCGTCGTATCCAACGCCTGACGTTCGACGCCCGGAGCAATATCATGAACTTCGCACTCCTGCTTTCCAACCTGCCTCACGTCGATGAAGCACGCGGCCACTACGACCGCATGCTCGCACTGCACGAACGCACGCCGGGCCGCGCTGCCCAGCGTATCGCGCAACTCTGGCAGCGCCTCACGCAACGCTTTTCCTGAGCGGATCTGCCCGCTCGCGCAACCGCCTGCCTGGACGGTTGCGCGAGCACGCACGCCGATCTTCCACACCACAACGATAAAACGGAACCATCATGTCCACGCCAGCCAACTTTCCCCAATCGAACGTGTCGCCGCCACGCAGCGCGGTGCTCGACGAAGCCCATGTGGGCGATATTCACGGTGCGCTTGGCACCATCTCGCGTCATGACCTCGCGCCACGCACGACCTGGTGGGCGCGCTTTCGCACCTTGCTCGCCATCCTCGGCCCCGGCCTGATCGTGATGGTGGGCGATAACGACGCCGGCGCCTTCGGCACCTATACGCAGGCGGGCCAGAACTACGGCACCACCTTGCTGTGGACCCTTCTGCTACTCGTGCCCGTGCTTTATGTGAACCAGGAAATGGTGCTACGCCTGGGCGCGGTCACCGGCGTGGGTCACGCGCGCCTGATCTTCGAACGCTTCGGCAAGTTCTGGGGTGCGTTCAGCGTCATCGATCTCTTCGTTCTCAATGCGCTCACCATCGTCACCGAGTTCATCGGCATCACCTTCGTGCTCGACTTCTTCGGTCTGCCAAAGATTGCAGGCGTGTGCGTGGCCGCGGCCTTGACGATGGCTGCGGTGAGCACCGGCAATTTCCGGCGCTTCGAACGCTTCGCCGTGGTGCTGTGCCTGCTGAGTCTGCTGCTGGTGCCGGTTCTGGTGTCGATCCATCCGCCCGTCGGCCAGATGACGCGTGACTTCTTCGTGCCCAACTGGCCCGCTCACGCGAAGCTTTCCGACGTGATGCTGCTCGTGATCGGCATCGTTGGCACCACGGTCGCGCCGTGGCAACTGTTCTTCCAGCAGAGCTATGTGATCGACAAGCGCATCACGCCTCGCTTCATGAAGTATGAAAAAGCGGATCTGTGGATCGGCATTCTGTTCGTGCTGATTGGCGCAGTGGCCATGATCGCGTTCTGCGCGCAGCTTTTCGCCGGCAAGCCCGAATTCGGTAATTTCAGCGATGCGGGCGGCGTGATTGCCGGTCTGGAGAAGTACGCGGGCCATACCTCGGCGGTGCTGTTTGCCGTTGCGCTGTTCGACGCGGCCATCATCGGCGCGGCGGCCGTGTCGCTGTCGACGGCCTATGCTATCGGCGATGTGTTCAAGATTCGCCATTCGCTGCATCGCGGCGTGTCGGATGCGAAGGGTTTTTATCTCGTGTATTTCGGCATCGTCGCCATGGCTGCGGCCATCGTGCTGATTCCGGGCAGCCCGCTCGGGCTGTTGACCGAAGCCGTGCAGACCCTCGCGGGCGTGCTGCTGCCGAGCGCCACCGTGTTTCTGCTGCTGCTTTGCAACGACCGCGCTGTTCTCGGCCCGTGGGTCAACTCGAAGGCGCTGAACCTGTTCACGGGGGCGGTGGTGTGGGTGCTGGTGATGCTGTCGATCGTGCTCACGGCGTCGGTCATGTACCCGGATATGAGCGGCGAGACGATTCTGGAAATTCTCGCAGGCGGCACGGTGCTCGCCGTCGCGGGTTATGCAGCCACGCTCGCGCTGCGCAAACTGCGTCGCGAACCTGCGGCAGTGACGCAAATCTGGCCCCAAGGCGCACGCGATATGTGGCGCATGCCTCCGCTCGCGGAACTGCCTGCGCCCGATCTCTCACTATCGAAGCGGGTATGGATGGGCGTGTTGCGCGGCTATCTGCTGGTGGCGGTGATTCTCGTGATCGTGAAAGTCGTGCAGATGACGTTCCTTTCCTGACATTCATCGGCTGAACCATTGAAACGAAGCGGCGCGCCGGATCGATATCGGCGCGCCGCTTTACCATTCAAGTCTCAGTCATGCTCCGGCGTCAGATCGAAAACCGGTTCGGTCTTGATCGCGTCGTAAATTTCGGCCATCGGCATATCGCCGACTTCAGTGCGAATATAGGTTCCAAACGCGCGTTCGTAGAGATCGCGGCCCGGCTGCGATTCAAGCGTGAGGTCGAAACATTTAAGAACGAATTCGGCCATCCTGTCCGCATCGACAAGAAGGCGCTCGGCTTTCTTCTGATCCATTCGTGCACCCTGCGGCAACGCCGCCCTACATTTGAGCCGCGCATCTTACCTGAAGTGCGCAGGCGCTGTGATAGAGGGCACGAACGCACGCTCGTGCTCATCCCGTCTAACCCTCTTTAACCCTCTCCTGTGTGCTTGCATGGGGTTTGGGTCATGCCCCTCGCAATTGGCCGCCGAAGCGCGCGCGCGCTTTGACACACATCATTTTAGGAAAAAGCGTGGCGACTATAGTCCCGTGCGGCCGGGCATTTTGACCACGGCTTCTTGCACCCATCATCGCGGGAGAAAACCATGTCGATCAAGAACAGGGAAGTGGAGACAAGAATCTTAGCGGCAACACCCCTATCCGGCGTATCGGATCTGGTTGCCGTCATGACCGCGGGCGTGCGCTATAGCGCGCGGGAACTCGGGAAACTGCTAGGCGTTCGCGCACAGATACTCAACGCGATCCTTGGTCAGGCGCTCGAATCGGGCACGCTGTGGGAAGCCGGGCGATCGGCGAATAATCGCTACTGGATCCCCACTGCGGAAGAACTGGCGCACAGGGCGCGGCTTCAGCAACGCAACTGGTGGTGTCAGGGCGCGCTCACCGGTTATGAAGAGGAGCGTAGTCGGTTTCGCAATCTCTGCATGCTGGTGAGACGCAGATAAGCCCTGGACGACGTTCCTTCACGCAGGCCTTGTTTTCAGGATGAAAGGCTGTCAAGGCCGCTTAGAATCCCGCGCGCGTCGAGCGCCCCCGCGTCTCGCGTCTGGCGAAATCCAGAACGCCGGAATCCCTGCAAGAGGAACCCATTGATGGAAACCAGTCAAAGCGATAGCCGCCACGCGGCTCCCACCGTCACCGCGGCAATCGCAATGGAACGTCTGCAACAAGCCAGCCTTCAGACCGACGCGCTCGCGGGCTCCCCTCCCGTCGTACCGGTCCCCAGGCTCAACGACGCGTTCGAGTTGCTGCACGAACAGGTGCGCCTTGCGAACGATGAATTCGCCACGCTGTTCAAGATGCTGGAACCGCATCTGCCACGACATCTATTCAATAGCGGCGCGCATATTGGGCCTACGCTGGATAGCGATCCCGCCAAAAACTTCGAAGCCCATCCATCGCGTGGTCCGGAGTTTAGTCCGACCTATAGCAAGGTGGTGAACGCCGCTGAAGCCGTGAATCGCATGCGCCGAGGCATCGAAGCGATCATGAAGCATCTGGTGGTCTGAAGATTTGCAGGTCCGGCCGCTGCCACCGGCCGGACGACTACACGGTGCGGCGCGTAATTATTTACAGGGGAAAGCCGCGAGCAGCGCCTTGTAGAGAATTGCGCCGGTCGGTTCGAGCATCTGATCGAGATGCCCCTTCATGTAAATGAGCACCACGCGTAACTGGTCCTTGCGCGTGAGGTTGGATGGCAGACAGTAACGGGGCCGCTGCTTGTCGATCAACGCCTGCACGAGCGTGCCGTTCGAATAGCCCGCCAGATACATCGAGCAGGCATCGATATTTTCCTCCCGCTGGCATGCGCCAAAGAAGCCGTCCCCTTGATCGATGGACGGCACAGCGGAAGGCGCGGGAGGCGCGGGAGGCATCTGCGCGGCGGCATTGCCAACGCCGAGCGCAAAAGTAAGCGCGAAGGTCGCGAGGATGGATGTTTTCATGTTGGCGTTGCTCCGGAAATAAGCCGGCGCAAGCATAGCTTCGGCGCAGACGGCCGGGTTTGCCTGCCGTCAAGGCCGAATCATCGCAATGCAAACAATGGACAGATCCTTGCGTTCGCCTTCGCGCTCAGGCATCAGAAAAACGTCTGCATGCCGATATGCGCCGCAAACTGATGATTGTTGTCAGACGGCATCAGGCCGCCGATCCACGCGTTATGGGTGCCAGCCACATCGCCGCCGGTCCATTGATACGCGGCGTCGACATACAGCATCGTGCGTTTGGACAGCGAATATTGCACGGCCGATGTCACCTGCTGCGCGCGATTGTGGTCCAGTTGCGCGTTGCCCTTGATGTACTGATAGTTCACGCCCAGACGCCAGAACGGATTGAACGAGTACAGCCCGCTAACCTGCCCCACCTGCGCCATGCCGCCCGTCAGCGTGTTTTTCGTGTACGTATAAAGCGCGCTCGCATAGAGATCGCCGAAGGTATTGCCTACACCCACGCCAAAATTGCGAATGCCGTCGTGCCCGTCGTTCATCGACGCATAGCGGGTTTCGTTGTACGCCGCGCCCGCACCGAACGTGCCGAACACGTAGTTCATCCCGAAGCCCACCGTATTGTTGGCCGAGAGGCTGCCCGCCGTATTGCCGAAGCCATATAGCGCGCCCACGCGCAAGCCGTCGAATACCGCCGATGTCACCTTCACCGAGTTCGACACGCGCGTCATGCCCGCCGTCTCGTCGAAGTCGAGCGAGCCGGTCATATTCCCCGGAATAGCCAGCGCCGAGAACGGTCCCTGACGCATATTGAACAGACCACCGTAAAGGAAAGCGCCATCGAGTCGCGCAGGCGGGAAGAACAGGAAATCGAATAACAGGTTGTACTGCTGGCCAAACGTGATTTTGCCGATCCCTTCCTTCTCGATGCCGAGATACGCACCGCGATTGAAATCCGCGTTCGGGCCAGGGACGCCTGCGCCAGAATCGATAAAGAACTGCGATTGCAGATCGAATATCGCCTTATAGCCTCCGCCGAGATCTTCAACGCCATGCAGTCCCCACAGACTGGGTGTGTAGGCCGAGTCCTGAGCGAGCACGGCGGAATGGCCGTTTTCGTTCGACGCATAGGTCACGCCTACGTCGAGAATGCCGTACAGGGTGACGCTGCTCTGCGCGTGTGCTGCGGGCATCGCCAAAGCTGTGATGGCGACGCCGAGAAACGCCGTCATGCGTCGGGGCTTTTTCGTCTCTTCCATTGTCTCTCCAACCGTATTCGTTTGTTATGCGTCTCTATGGACTTGAATCGAATCTCAAACTATTTACTATGCAATCCTATGTTTATTTCATAAAGTCGCGCGCAAGCTCCAGCATTTGCTATCAGGCCACGAAGCTCTGTATTGCCACCATGCGCCAGCCATCGGCGGACAGCATCCACACCGACTCATAGCGACTCGCAATGGCGAGCGTTGCAGGCTTTGCGCCGGAAATTCGGACCGTCGCCGCCATCGCCCCGCCCAGCAACGCGAAGCGCTCACGCACGGCGATATCGCTTACGTCGAGCGTCACGGCTTCGTAGCGCATCGCGCCGCTCGACAGCTTCGCGAGGTAGCTGGCGCGGCTGTCACGGCCGCCTGTCGAGTGGACATAAACGAGCCCTTCGTCGAAGAGCGCTTCGAGCGCCAGTGTGTCCGCAGCCAGCATCGCCACGCGCCGCTGCTCCTCCAGCGCGCGTATGAGCGCCACGTTTTCCTGATCCGTCATCGTAATGTCCTTATCGAGGCGCGCTACGCGAAGCTGCGCGTAGCGCGCACGCGTTTTAAAGCCGCGTCTTGTCGCGTCCCTTGAGGCCCAGCATCTGGCGTGCTTCGTCGGGCGTAGCGATTTCGAAGCCCAGGCGCGTAAGCACATCGCGGATCATCTCGACCTGTTCGGCGTTCGAGGTGGCGAGCTTGCCCGGCCCAATCGACAGCGAATCTTCCAGCCCGACGCGCACGTTGCCGCCCATCAGCGCCGCTTGCGTGATGAGCGGCATCTGGCTGCGCCCCGCACCAAGCACGGACCACTGATAGGTGTCACCAAAGAGCTTGTCGGCGATGCGTTTCATGTGCACGAGATTTTCCGGGTCTGCGCCAATGCCGCCCAGAATCCCCAGCACGAATTGCAAAAAGATCGGCCCCTTCACCAGACCGCGGTCGACGAAGTGCTTGAGGTTGTACAGATGCCCCACGTCGTAGCACTCGAACTCGAAACGCGTGCCGTGCGCCTGCCCCAACCGCGTGAATACGTCTTCGATATCGGCAAAGGTATTGCGGAAAATCGCGCGGCGTGTGCCCTCGATATATTCGCGCTCCCACTCGTGCTTGAAGGTCTTGAGCTTGTCGAGGATCGGGAATACCGCAAAATTGAGCGAGCCCATATTGCAGGACGCCATTTCCGCCGATACATCGATGGCGGCAGCCAGACGCTCGTCCAGCGTCATGCTGACCGCGCCGCCCGTCGTGATGTTGATGACGGCATCGGTGGCCGCGTGAATGCGCGGCAGGAAGCGTCGATAGGCAGCCGGGTCGAACGCCGGGCGGCCGTCCTCGGGGTTGCGCGCATGGAGATGCAGAATCGCCGCGCCGGCCTTCGCAGCGGCAATGGCCTGCTCCGCGATTTCGTCTGGCGTGACAGGAAGATACGGCGACATACTCGGCGTGTGGATCGAACCGGTAATCGCACAGGTGATGATGACTTTTCTTGCCATTTGGATGCTCGCGTACGTTTGTTAGACCGGTTCCGCCACGACCACATTTTCGATGTGGCCCACGCCGTCGATTTCCACGCGCAACACGTCGCCGATACTCAAAAAGCGCGGCGGCTTGTGCGCGGCGCCCACACCCGAAGGCGTGCCGGTCGCCAGCACATCGCCGGGTTCGAGCGTCATCACGGTCGACAGATACGCAATCTGCTGCCAGACGTTGAAAATCATCTCGCCCGTGCGCACTTCCTGGCGGCATTCGCCGTTCACGAGCATGCGCATCTGCAACGCGTGCGGATCGGCGATCTCATCGGGCGTAACGATCCACGGACCGAACGGACCGTGCGTATTGAACGACTTGCCGAGCATCATCGTCGGCGAACGCATCTGCCAGTCGCGCACGGAAACGTCGTTGCACACGACGTATCCTGCGATCACTGAAGCGGCCTCCGCCTCCGACACATGACGGCAGCGACGCCCGATCACGACGCCCAGTTCCGCCTCGTAATCGAGCTTGTCGGAGACCTTGGGCATATGCACGGGATCGAACGGCCCGTTCACGCACGAGACCTGCTTGTTGAACCAGACCTGGCTGTCCGGCACCTGAATGCCCGCCGCGCGCGCCTCTTCCACATGACGCCGATAATTCATGCCGATGGCGAGAAACTTCGACGGATTAGGCACCGGCGCGTCGAGCCGCACATCGGCGAGCGGCCAGGTGACCGCCTGTTCAAGACGCACTTCGCGCGCACGCTGCATCATGGCGGGGCCGCCCTGCAGCAATTCGAGCATGGTGCGCGGCAGTGCGGGATCGCTCGCGGGCAAATCGATGATCTGCTGACCTTCGACCTTGCCGATCGAACGGTAGCCGCGGCTCTGGAAAGTAACGAGTTTCATGTCGGTCCTTCTGGATCGGATTGAGTGAATCGCGGGTGCGGGCGTGAGCCCGTCACGCGCCTTGTTCGGAGTTTTCGACGAATATCGCAGGCAGGTCAGGGCCCCAGAGATACATGCCATCTTCGGGCGCGTGATCTTCGGCCACCCAGTCCGCCGAGGCCGGAATAAAGTCCATCGTCGCGCTGTATTCGGAGAAACTGCCCCACGGGTCCTGCACGTAATAGAAGTAGTTGGAACCCAGTACGTGACGCCCCACGCCCCAGCCGTTGCGGTATCCCGCCGAGGCCATCTGCATGTAGCCCAGCCCCACGTCTTCCACCGTCGGCACGTCCCAGCTCAGGTGATGCAGCGCCGGGCCGGAACTCATCGCGAAGGCAAACAGATGGTGATCGCCGCCGTGCGGTGCGTGCAGGAAGGCCACGCCGTCGCCGGATCGATCCGACAGGCGCAGGCCCAGCACGCGTTCGCAGAATGCGATCTGCGCAGGCACGCTGGCAGTCGCGAAGGCGATATGCGAAAGACGCGCGGGCTGCACCTTCGCCGTGTGGCGACGATACGGCGCGCAACGCACACCGTTCTCCGGCAACGCGGGCTGGTGATGGCTGGCGTGATCGAGCGTGGTCTTGATGCCGGCGCGAATCTGAATAGCGATGCCATCAGGACTACGAATCCAGAATCCGGAAGTATCCGCGCCAGATAGCGGTTCGATGAATTCCGCGCCCTCGTTCTTCGCGCGGACTTTCAAGGGTTCCAGTTCGTCCTCGAAGCAATGCAAGGTCACGGAATCGAACTTCTTGCGCGCGCCTTCGCGCAAGCGACCCCACACATACGGCGAGCCGAAGGTACGGATCAGCAAGCCGCCGTTGCCGTCGGGCTGGACATCGAGACCGAAGGCCGAATAAAAGCGCTGCGCCTCGTCGAGCGACGGCACGCTCATGCCAAATTCGCCGATGGAGTGAATGCCGAGGCGGTCATGCCTGCGAGTGTTGGTCATACGCGTCTCCTGTTTATCGTTAGGCTCAATTCGCGGGCTGCATCGCCCCGCGCCAGTCATCCACCAGCGCATCGAGCGCCTGTACGTCGGATGCCGCGCCAAAGCTGTAGAAGTCGGGCCGAACCAGCACCGCCACCGCCCCGTGTTTCGCGAGGTAATCGGCATACACGCCTTGCACATCGACAAAGCCGCCCGCGCCAAAATGCGTCACGATTGCGCCCTGCTGTTCCAGCGCCAACCGATTAGCATGACTAATCGTATCGAGCACGGCTTGATCTCTTGCCACCAATGCGAAACGTACGCCGAAGACATCGTCGAACAGACCGCGCCGCCCATTGAATTCGACGATGCCTTGCGGCGTCAGCCAGCCGCTGCCCGGCGCATGCGTGTCGTAGAGACCCGCGCCCAGCCGTGGCTGCGGTGCTTGCGGCGCGGTGAAGCCTGGCGTCGCCTGTGCGGCCAGCATGTCGCGATCGCGCGCAGCGGCCGCCTCAGGATCCGTAATGCAGATCACCTTGCCCAGTTCGACCGAGAAGCCGATGATCTCGCGCACATGGTTGCAACGTTCCGGCCCGTAGCTGTCGAGTAACGCGTCGGCTGCCTTGCCGCGCAGAATCGCGTCGAGACGCCAACCCAGCGCGGCAGCGTCGCGCAGGCCGCTGCACATGCCCTGGCCCGCGAACGGCGGCATCAGATGTGCGGCGTCGCCGGCCAGCAGCACGCGGCCCGCGCGCCAGTCTTTCGCCCAACGTCCGCGGAAGGTGTAGACGGCATGGCGCTCCAGTTCTGCGTTGTCCGGCGTGACGTCCCAACGCGCAAGCAGGTCCCACGCCACCGCAGCCTGATTCATCTGCTGCGCGGTCTCGCCCGGCAACAGCATGAACTCCCAGCGGCGACGTCCCGGGCCGCCTGGCACGATGGTGGTCGGGCGCGCGGGGTCGCAGAGTTGCCAGGTCTTCGGCGTCCACTCGCGCGGCACGCGCGGCTTTACATCGACCACCAGCCAGTCGAACGCAAAACCCAGGTCCTCGCACTCAATGCCCAGCGTCTCGCGCACCATCGAATTCGCGCCATCCGCACCCACCAGATAGCGCGCGCGAATCGTCTCGCGCTCGCCGCCCGCCTGCCACTTGCCTTCCGCCAGCCGGCCCGTCTCGATCTCCAGACGCACGCCGTCGGCCTCCTCATGCAGCGCCGTGGCCGACCAGCCCTGGCGCACCGTCACGTTGGGCAGTTGCTTGACGTGGCGATCGAGCACGCGCTCCAGTTCCGGCTGCGAGAACATCGTCGAGACCGGCCAGCCGCTCGGACCATTGCCGCCCCAGTTGAAATCCATCAGCAGATCGTGATTCGCGTTGCGCCACTGATAGCGGTCCGTGATCTCGGCGATGCTGTTGATATCATGGACGACCCCGCAGGACTGGAAGAGCCGCGCGATCTCGTGGTCGAAATGGACCGCACGCGGCAGCGGGTAAAGATTGGGCCAGCGCTCGACCACGGCCACGCGATGCCCCGCGCGGCCCAGCATGAGTGCGAGCAACTGGCCGGTCGGGCCATAGCCGACGATCGCAACGTCGACGCTCAGGTCTGCCTCCATGTGTTCTCCGGATTCGGTGTTTGTTTAGGCCTTGTGCGGGCTCTTTTTTAAAAATGACATTTCTGTACAATTCGGACTGTATTGTCAACTTGATAAGATCATCAATTCAATGGGGGAAACCCGAGGTGCAGCCGTGACGGCCACGCGAGCGAAATCTGCGAAGGCGGCCAGCGCGCCTCCCGTGCCAGACATCGAGGAAAAAGAGGACCACCGCGTGCGCACCGGTGCAGTCCGGCGCGAGGCTACGCGGCGCAAGATGCTGGGCGCGGCGGTCAGCGTGTTTGCGCAGAAGGGACCGGATGCGGCCTCGATCGACGATTTCATCGCCGCGGCGGGGGTCGCGCGCGGCACGTTCTACAACTACTTCAAGACCACGGCGGAGTTACTGGACGCGGTGACGTCGGAGTTGAGCGACGAGGTGGTCGCGGCCATCGAGCTGTGTGTCGAGAAGATCGATAACCCGATCGAGCGGATCTGGATCGGCTGCCAGACCTATGTGCAGGTGGCGCTGATGCATCCCGAATGGGGCGCGTTCATCACGCGCACGGGCATTCGCGGCAACGCCAGTGGGCGCCTGACGGATATCTATCTGCCCCGCGATCTGGAGGCGGCGCGCACGCGCGGCATCGCGCATTTCGACAACACACGCGCGGCGAAGGATCTGGTGATCGGCGCGATTTATCAGAGCATCGAAACGGTGTTGTCGGGGGCCGCGCCGGGCGAACATCCGCGTGCGGTCATGAAACTCGCGCTCGGTGCGCTGGGTGTGAAGCCGGCGCTGCTCGCAGCGCTCGATGGTCGTGCGTTGCCGGATCTGGAATTGCCGGACGGGTTGAAATCGCTGGAAGCGGCGTCGGTGAAGGCGCGCGGATAAGTTTCTATCGAGAGGGCAAGCACGTATGTCGCAGCAGAAACCACCCGCCATTCTGAAGACCGATCGCCTGATCCTGCAGACGGTGGCAATCAGCGACGCGCCGGAACTGCTGCGATACCAGCTTGAAAACCGCGAGCATCTGCGTCCGTGGGAGCCCTTGCGCTCCGACGGGTACTACACCCTGGCGGCAATCGCGCAACGGATCGACAGCATGGTCCAGCAGATGGAGGCCGGAAACGCGCTGCATTTGCTGATCCGTCACGCGGGGCGCGAGACCGTGATCGGCGAGTGCAATTTCACGAATATCGTGCGTGGTCCCTTTCAGGCGTGCCATCTGGGATTTTCGATCGCGGCAAGCGAACAGGGTCAAGGGCTGATGGTTGAAGCCGTTGCGCATGCAATCGAATTCGTCTTCGAAACTTATGCGCTGCATCGCGTGATGGCGAACTACCGCCCGGAGAACATGCGTAGCGGGCAATTGCTGAAGCGTCTGGGGTTCGAGATCGAAGGCAAGGCGCGGGCCTATCTGAAGATCGACGGCCAATGGGCCGATCACGTGCTGACTTCGCGGATCAACGACAAGGTGTAGCGCCCGCTACGTTCAATTCAGCGCTCGCGCAGGGTCGACGCGCCCAGCACACCCCGCGCACTGGTAGTAGATCGTGAGCGGCTGCGGCTGGTTGCCGAGCGCCGCTTCCTCCTGCAACGCCAGGCGAATGCGTTCGAGCACACCGTCGTCCGCCATCGCATGACGGCGCTCGCAGTCGCGGCACACGACCTGATGGACCGTTTCGCCACCCGGCTTCTGTAACGACACATAAGCAGCGCGCGCGCCGGTCAGCCCCGCGACCCACTGGCGACTCACCACACCGGCCTTCTCGAACTCCACGAGCGTGCGATAGATCGTTGCCTTGCTCATGCTTTCGCGCTTCCGGATGATGTGGCGAAAGAGCGTTTCGCCATTCACCGGGCGGTCGAATTCGCTGAGCAGCGCGAGCACATGCAGCCGTGTCTTCGTCACGTTGAGCCCTTTCGAGCGCAGGAACGCGCACACGGCCGCGTCGGGCACGTCTGCGTTGTCCAGCTGGTCAAGGTGGTCAAGGTGGTCAAGGTGGTCGAGATCGTCGTCAGGGTCCTTCAATTTGGCTGTCTCCATGGCGCGCTTATGCATGTGTCGCTGGCTCAAAAGCGCTGAAATTGTAAATGCAAATCACTATCATTCGCAATGTGTATGCCTTTTGCATCGCGCACCATTCGCGTTAGCGCAATAGTGAAATCGCGCGGCGGCCGATTCTGTTCCCGCACGCACTTGCCTAGACTGGCTTTCATCACGGTCGATGCCGTGTTCTCAACCCAGTCGAGGAAGCCGTCACATGAAGCTGCACTACACACCGCTGTCCGGTCATGCGCATCGCGCGCAACTGTTTCTCGCGCTGCTCGGCGTCGAGCACGAACTCGTGCCGGTCGATCTCCCTGCAGGCGAGCACAAGTCGCCTGCCTTTCTGGCGCTGAACCGTTTTGGCCAGGTGCCGGTGCTCGAAGACGGCGAGATCGTGATCGCCGATTCGAACGCGATCCTCGTCTATCTGGCGAAGAAGTACCAACGCACTGACTGGCTGCCGGAAACGCCTTTGGGCGCGGCGCAGGTGCAGCGCTGGCTCTCGGTCGCGGCGGGCCAGATCGCGTATGGCGCATGCGCCGCGCGCCTCAATACCCTCTTCAACGCCACGTTCAACGCCGATGAAGTGATCGCCCGCGCCCACGCGAGCCTGGCCGTTATCGACGCCGAACTGGCGCAGCGCGAATGGATCGCGGCCGCGCATCCGACCATCGCCGATGTCGCGCTGTACAGCTATATCGCCAACGCGCCCGAAGGCAACGTCGATACCAGCGCGTACCGCCACATCGCTGCGTGGCTCAAGCGTGTCGAAGCCCTGCCGCGTTTCGTGCCGTTCCCGCAAAGCCGCGTGGGCTTGCGCGCCTGATAGTGACGCACCCAGTCGCCGCTCGCCGAAGGACATCCGATCATGGACACCGCAACCGCTTCTACCGCTGCTTCCCCTGTTACTGCGCCCTCACCGTGGCATGCGGGAGAACTGGCAATGCAACGCGCCGCCGGTGTCGAGCAGCGGATGGACGCGGTGGGGCGGCGCAATCTGCGCGATCATCTGATCGAGCAACATCGGCAGTTCTATCCGCAACTGCCGTTCGTGGTGTTGGGCGCAGTCGATCCTGCCGGCGATGTATGGGCCACGGTGCGCGCGCATCGGCCCGGTTTTCTGCATGCGCCGGACGCAAAACATCTGCACGTGGCGCTCGATCACGACCCGGACGATCCCGCTGATGCCGGCATGCACGACGGCGCGGCCATCGCGCTGCTCGGCATCGAATTGCCCACTCGCCGACGCAACCGCCTCAATGGCACCGTGCAACGCGCGTCGCAGGACGGCAGCGAGAGCTTCGATCTGCTGGTCGAGCATAGCTACGGCAACTGCCCGCAATACATCTTCCAGCGCGACGCGAAGTTCGTGCGCGATCCCGATCTGCGCAGCGATATCGAACCCGTCGCGAGCGACCGGCTCGATGCGCGTGCGCGCGCCATCGTCGAACGCGCCGATTCGTTTTTCGTCGCTACCTATGTGGATCGCGATGACGGTCATCGTCAGGTGGATGTTTCGCATCGCGGCGGCAAGGCTGGCTTCGTGCGCGTGGACCCACAAGGCGTGTTCACGGTCCCGGATTTCGCCGGCAACCTGTTCTTCAATACGCTGGGCAATATTCTCGTCAATCCGCGCGCGGGCCTGGTGTTCGTCGATTACGCCACGGGCGATCTCCTGCAATTGACGGGCACTGCCGAAGTGTTGCTCGACTCGCCGGAAATCGCCGCATTTCAGGGCGCGGAGCGCTTGTGGCGTTTCACGCCCCAACGCGTGATCTATCGCGCCGGTGCGCTGCCGCTGCGCTGGACCTCGCGCGCCAATGGCGCGTCGCCCAACGCGGCCTTGACGGGCGACTGGAACGAGACCGCCGAACGCATGAAGGCGGGTGCGCTTGCCAACGCATGGCGGCCATTCAAGGTGTCGCGCATCGCCGACGAGAGCCGCACGATCCGCTCGTTCTATCTGCAACCCGCCGACGATGCGGGCCTCGTTCGCCACGAAGCCGGACAACATCTGCCGATCCGCGTAACGCTGCCCGGCGATGCGAAGCCCACCATCCGCACGTACACGCTTTCGGTTGCGCCATCGGACGGTCAATACCGCATCAGCGTGAAGCGCGAAGGCCGCGTGTCCCGCCATCTGCATGACACTCTGAAGGTCGGCGATCGTATCGAAGCACGCGCGCCAGCGGGCGAATTCACGATCGATGCGCGCGCAACCAGACCGGCCGTGCTGCTTGCCGCTGGCGTGGGCGTCACGCCGATGCTCGCCATGCTGCGCCATCTCGTCTACGAAGGATTGCGCACCCGCCGCATTCGCCCGACGTGGTTTCTCTACGCGGCCCGCAACAAAGCCGATCGTGCCTTCGACGAAGAACTCCAGGCGCTCGTGCGCGCGGCGGGCGGCGCGGTCACGCTCGTCAACGTGCTGAGCGATTCGACCGATGCCTTATCGGGCGTCGACTATCAGGCGCTGGGCCGCATCGACATGGCCATGCTCGGCGAAGTCTTGCCGTTCAACGATTACGACTTCTACCTGTGCGGCCCCGGCGGCTTCATGCAGTCGATCTACGACGGCTTGCGCGGCCTGAATATCGCCGATCAACGCATTCATGCCGAAGCGTTCGGTCCCGCCGCGCTCAAGCGTCAGGCCGATCCCGGCGTACAACCGGCCACTCCTCCGCGCGCCGCTGCAAGCGTCGAAGTGCCGGTGCGTTTCGCGCGCGCCGCAAAAGACGCGCAATGGTCGCCTCAAGCGAGCGGCACGCTGCTGGACCTTGCCGAAGCAAACGGCCTCGCGCCCGAATTCAGCTGCCGCAGCGGCAGTTGCGGCACTTGCCGCACGCGCATTCTGGAAGGCGCGGTCGCCTATCCGGATCAGCCGCCTGCCGCCGCCGTAGGCGAACACGAGGCGCTGATCTGCTGCGCCGTGCCCGCCGCAAGCGACGACGACTCAACACCCAGGCTGGTGCTCGACCTGTAAGCGCATGGACCACGCGACGATGCTACCCCACTGTATACTGCGGGCACCTGTCACCTTTGTTCCGCCCTTGCGCGGACCCCGCGCTATGGACCGTCTGCAGGCGATGACCGCTTTCCTCTCGGTAGTGGACAACGGCGGTTTCGCCGCCGCGGCGCGCAAGCTCAAAGTCTCGCCTTCCGTCATCACGCGCATCGTCAGCGAACTCGAAGACACGCTGGGCGTACGACTTTTGACCCGCACCACGCGCATCGTGCGCGTGACCGAGGCGGGCGCGGGCTATGCCGATAGCTGCCGGCGCATTCTCAGCGATATCGAAGAAGCCGATCACGCCGTCGCGGGAAGCCTGGAGGTGCCGCGAGGACTCCTGAGCATTACCGCATCGGTATTGTTTGGGCGCATTTTCGTTACACCCATCGTGCTCGACTATCTGCGCACTTATGACGATGCCGATGTGCGCTGCTGGTTTCTCGACCGGCTGGTGAATCTGATCGACGAAGGTATCGACGTGGGCGTGCGGATCGGCGAACTGGCCGATTCGTCGATGCAAGCCGTGCGCGTGGGCAGCGTGCGACGCGTGGTGGTCGCTTCGCCGGATTACCTCGCAAAGCACGGCGTGCCCGCACGCCCCGACCAGCTCGACGGCCATGTGCTGATTACGGTGAGCGGCGCGT
Source organism: Burkholderia sp. Ax-1719 (assembly GCF_011753055.1). GTDB lineage: Bacteria > Pseudomonadota > Gammaproteobacteria > Burkholderiales > Burkholderiaceae > Paraburkholderia. The sequence goes on from NZ_VWWJ01000010.1 coordinate 62,833, forward strand.
CGTCACTGCCCGAATGGCGCTTTGGCGCGGGCGCGCCCCGCATGACGGCACAAAAGCGCGCGCGCCTTTCCACCACCACCAACGATTCCGCCATCAGCGCCGCTGCCGACGGCTTCGGCCTCACTCAGGCGCTCTCCTATCAGGTCGCGCAGCAGCTCGAAGCCGGCCGCCTGCAGATCGTGATGGCCGATTACGAGCCGCAGCCGCTGCCAATTCACGTGCTGCACCGCGAAGGCCGCCACGCCACCCGCAAGGTGCGGGCGTTTCTCGATCTGGCGATCGAGCGTCTGCGCGCGAATGCCTCGCTCAATCCCTAGACACTCGCTTCACACTGCATCATCGGAGATGCCATGTCGTCCAACACCATGAAAGCCACGCTGCTGGCCGCGCCCAATGCGCCCTTCGCGCTCACCGACGTACCACGCCCTCGCGCCGCCGCAGGCGAAGTCCTCGTGCGCATTCACGCAAGCGCGGTGAATCCGCTCGACACCAAAATCCGGCGCGGCGCGGCCGGGCACGCGCAACACCCGCTGCCGGCCATTCTCGGCATCGACACGGCGGGCGAAGTCGTGGAAGTCGGCGAAGGTGTCACGGCGTTTCAATTGGGCGACAAGGTGTACGGCATGACTGGCGGAGTCGGCGGCGTGCAAGGCTCACTTGCGGAATCCGCGGCCGTCGATGCGCGCCTGCTCGCGCCCGCGCCTTCGACGCTGAGCCTGCGCGAAGCCGCTACATTGCCGCTGGCGTTCATCACGGCATGGGAAGGACTGGTCGATCGTGCACGCGTGCAGCCCGGTCAGACTGTGCTCGTATTGGGCGGCACGGGCGCGGTTGGCCAGGCCGCGATCCAGCTCGCGAAGGCGCTGGGCGCGCAGGTATTCGCCACGGCGGGCGCAGCGCGTCGCGCGAATGTAGAACGATTCGGCATCCAAAGTATTGATAGCGCGACCGTCGATATAAAAGATATCGTTGCGCGCTACACGGACGGACGCGGCTTCGACGTGGTCTACGACACCGCGGGCGGCGAAAGCCTCGACCGCGCGTTTCATGCGGTCGCGCGCTTCGGCCACGTGGTCAGCGCGCTAGGCTGGGGCACGCATGCGCTCGCGCCGCTGTCATTCCGCGCGGCCAGCTATTCGGGCGTGTTCACCCTGCTGCCCTTGCTAACCGGCGAAGGCCGCGCCGCGCATGGCGAGATCCTGCGCGAGATCGGCAAGCTCGCCGAACAGGGCAAGATCGATGTCACGCTCGACGCGCGCCGCTTCACGCTGGCGAATGTCGACGATGCGCATGCACTGGTGGAAACACGCCAGGCCGAGGGCAAGGTCGTTGTCGATATCGACGTCTAGCAACTCACCGGGCAATGCGCAATGCGCTAGGCCGCGAGATCGAATTCGATGCGGATGCCGCCCGGCTCGTACACCATCATGTGCCGTTTCGGGCCTTTGCCCAGCAGCTCCGGCCCAAACTCCACGCGCGCGCCAGGCCAGTTCGACACACGCTCGAACAGCGTGGCGAACGCCGCTTCGCTGGCCGCGCGCAGCGCGAGGTGATGCAAGCCGATATTGGCCTTGCGATCGAAATCGACGCCCTTATCCGCGTCGGTGCGCTGCCAGAGCGTCACGAGCACATGACCGTCCGAGACGAAAATCGCCGGGTATTCGGGCCGCTCGCCCACCTTCTTCCAGCCCAGGCAGTCGATAAAGAATGCGCTAGTGGCCGCAAGATCCTTCGCGGTGAGTCCGACGTGATCAATGCCTGCGGTCAGCGTTTGCGTGCTCATGAACTGGCTCCTTTCGCCATGACGTGTGCTGGAACGAGGGAATTCAGACGCGGCGATTCATTCTGCCGAAGAAACGAGCGGCACTTCCAGCCCGACCTTCACCCGGCTCATGCTCACCAGCGTCTTGAAGCGCTTCACATTATTGTTCGAGAAGAATAGCTGGCGCGTGAGTTCCGTGTACTGGTCCATGTCGCGCACGGCCAGAATCAGCACGAAATCCCATTCTCCCGCCACGTAATAGCACTGCTGGACCTGCGGGCAGCGCGCGAATGTGCGCTTCATCGCGTCGAGCAGATCGATCTGTTCGCTCTCCACTTCCACGTTCGCCACCACCGTAATCGGGTGGCCGGTCTTCTCGGGCGAAACGATGGCCGCGTAGCGGTCGATCACGCCCTCGTCCGCAAGCCGACGCAGCCGTCGATTAACAGCCGCTGTCGAGAGATTCACGCGTGCGCCCAGTTCGCTCTGCGGAGTCTGGGCGTCGCGCTGCACCTCCATTAGAAGTTTGCAATCGAAGGCGTCGAGTTCGGTCGCCATAACGCTGGCCTCTGGAGAAACGAGATTTTTTTGCAGGAAACCCCGCGATTATGCGATTTTTTCACGGCACCTGCGCAATATGATTTCAGCACTGAGGGCGCGTGCTGCGCCTCCCATCCTTATCGGGCCTTGCTGCCCAGGAGTGCTGCTTCATGTCGACTGCGATGTTCGTTGCCAATCCCCGCGCGCTGCGCGCCCCGTATCCCGACGCGCTCGCGCGCATTCTCAACGTCGCCGCCGGCGATGAAAGCCGCGCGTGGCTTTCGCATTGGGAGGCAATCAGCGCGCAGCCCACTCCGCTCGTCGAACTGCCGGGCGCGGCGGCACAACTCGGCGTCGCGCAGGTGAGCGTAAAGGACGAATCGTTCCGCTCGCCGCTGGGCAGTTTCAAGGCGCTGGGCGCGCCGATCGCGCTGATGCGCCTTATTCTGCGCCTGTGGCCCGAGCACACGCTCGATCCGCAGGCGCTGATTCAAGGCCGCTATCGCGAGATGCTCACGCATCTCACCGTCATCAGCGCAACCGACGGCAACCACGGCAAGGCGCTCGCTGCCGCCGCGCAGTCGATCGGCTGCGAGTGCGTGATCGTGCTGCACGCCAACGTGAGCGTCGAGCGCGAGCAGGCCATCGCCGCCTACGGCGCGCGCATCGTGCGCATCGCGGGGAATTACGACGAATCGGTCGAGCACGCGGCGAAGCTTGCGCGCGACAATGGCTGGCACGTGGTCTCCGATACCTCGTACGAAGGCTATGAAGCGATCCCGCGCGACGTGATGCAGGGCTACGGCGCGATTGCAGCCGAAATCGTCGAACAGACACGCGACACCGCCTTCACGCATGTCTTTCTGCAAGGTGGCGTGGGCGGCCTCGCCGCGGGTGTTGCCAGCTATCTGTGGGAGATTTACGGCGACGCGCGGCCGCGCTTTATCGTGGTCGAGCCGCGCCAGGCCGATTGCCTCTATCAAAGCGCACTCGCGGGCCGCGCGGAAAAGGCGACCGGCTCGGTCGATTCGGTGATGGCGGGACTGGCGTGCGGCGAAACCTCGCCGCTCGCGTGGCAGATTCTTGAGGCATGCGTGGACGATTTCATGCTGATCGAAGACGACGACGCGGTCGCTGCAATGCGTACATTAGCGGCAGGCGAAAACGGCGACGTGCCGCTGGTTTCCGGCGAATCAGGCGCAGCAGGTTTCGCCGGGCTCGCAAAACTCATAGGCGATGCGGAACTCGCTCGCGCCGCCGGTCTGAACGCGCAATCACGCGTGCTGGTCATCAGCACCGAAGGCGCGACTGCGCCCGGCGTCTACGCAACACTCGTGGGCGAAGCCGCCGAAGCAGTGGCCGCGCGCCGCGACGAACGCCTCGCCGTAGTTGCACCGTAACGCCCAGAACAAGGACACGCTCATGGAAAGCACGCTGCAAGGCCAACTCAAAAGCTGGCGTCATCACCTGCATCAGCGGCCCGAAACGGGCTTCGAGGAAGTCGATACTTCCGCCTTTGTTGCGAACATCCTCACGACGCTGGGGCTGGAAGTGGCGCGCGGCATCGGCGGCACCGGGCTGGTGGCGACGCTGCGCGTGGGCAGCAGCCCGCGCGTCATCGGCCTGCGCGCCGATATGGATGCGCTCAATATCGCCGAACACGCACCGGGCCGCGCGCACGCCTCGCTCAACGCGGGCAAGATGCACGCCTGCGGGCACGACGGCCATATGTCGATGATCCTCGGCGCGGCGCGCCTGCTGGCCGAGCGGCGCGACTTCGACGGCACGGTGCGTTTCATCTTCCAGCCCGCCGAAGAACACGGACGCGGCGCCAAGGCGATGATGGCCGACGGCCTGTTCGAACGCTTTCCCGTGGATGCGATCTTCGGCGCACACAATATGCCGGGCATGCGCGCGGGCACGTTCGCCACGCGCGCGGGCGGCATCATGGCCAGCGAAGATAACTTCGTTATCCATATCAAGGCGCGCGGTACGCACGCCGCGCGACCGCATATGGGGATCGATCCGATTGTGATCGCCTCGCAGATCGTGCTTGCGCTGCAGACCATTGTGTCGCGCAATCTTGATCCAGGTCTGCAGGCCGTGATCTCGTGCACGGAGTTCATCACGGACGGCATCCGCAACGTCATTCCCTCCAACGTCACGATCAAGGGCGACACGCGCAGCTATGCGAAGGACGTCCAGACGTTGCTGGAAACGCGCATGCGCGAGATCAGCGAAGGCATTTGCCGCATGCATGGCGCGGAATGTCACTTCGAATATACGCATGAATTTGCGCCTACGGTCAATTCACCAGAGTATGTCGATCTCGCCGTGAAGGCGGCACAGAACGTTGCAGGCGCAACCGCTGTCGATGCAAACGTTCAGCCGATGATGATCTCCGAGGACTTTGGCGCGTTTTTGCAGGCCGTGCCCGGCAATTTCATCTTTATCGGCAATGGCGAAACCAATGCGCACGGCGGCGTGCCGCTGCACAACGCCACCTACGATTTCAACGACGACATTCTGGAAACCGGCGCGCGTTACTTCGCGGAAATCGTACGGCTCGCACTGCCGCGCAGTTGAGCCGCCTACGCCCCTCCACCTACGATAGACAGCAGATGAATACCGATACGACCTTGCATATCAACGGCGCGCGCCTGATCCAGCAACTCCAGCAACTGGGCGAAATCGGCGCGGATCATGAAGCGGGCGGACGCACCCGCATCGCGCTGACCGACGCCGAACGCGCGGGCCGCGATCAGGTGGCGGCGTGGATGCGCGAACTCGATCTCGACGTGCGCGTCGACCGCATTGGCAATCTGTTCGGCACGCTGCGCGCCGAAGCTGACAATGGCGACGGCACGCACCAGCCGCTGATGATGGGTTCGCATATCGACACCGTGAAGAATGCGGGCGCGCTCGACGGCTGCTATGGCGTGCTGGCCGGGCTTGCAGTGGCGCGCGCGTTCCGCGAAGCCGGCGTGAAGCCGCGCCGCTCGATTACCATCGGCGCGTTCACCAATGAGGAAGGCGTGCGTTATCAGCCGGATATGATGGGATCACTGGTGTACGCAGGCGGTCTCGATGTGGAAACGGCGCTTGCGACCGTGGGTATCGACGGCACGCGGCTGGGCGACGAGCTGGCGCGCATTGGCTATGCGGGCGATCTGGAGCCAGGCGCGATCGTGCCGCACGAATACGTCGAACTGCATATCGAGCAAGGGCCGATACTCGAAGCCGAGCAGATCCAGATTGGCGTGGTCGAAAACCTTCAGGGCATTTCCTGGCAGCAGATCACGGTGCAGGGCAACGCGAATCACGCGGGCACCACACCCACGCATCTACGCCATGACGCAGGCTGGGTGGCCGCCGCCACCATCGCGTTCCTGCGCGAGCTTGCCGTGACGTCAGGCACGACGCTCGCGACAACGGGCATGCTGCGTATCGAGCCGAACGTCATCAACGTGATTCCGCGCAAGGCGGTTTTTACCGTGGATTTGCGCGATCCCGATGAACAGCGGCTGCAGGATGCGGAGCAAAAGCTCGCCGCGTTCCTCGATCAGATTGCGGAGAAAGAAGGGGTTTCGGTCAGCGCCGAGCGTCTGGTGCGTTTCGAGCCGGTGGTGTTCGATGCGGGCATTGCCGCGACGATTGAGGCGTCGGCGCAAGCGCTGGGGTTTTCGCATCGGCGTATGACGTCCGGTGCCGGTCACGATGCGCAGATGATTGCGCGCATTGCGCCTGCCGCGATGATTTTCGTACCGAGCCGTGGCGGCATCAGCCACAACCCACGCGAACATACCGACGATGAGCAGTTGATCGACGGCGCGCGGGTGCTGCTCGATGTGGTGTTGCGGCGGCTCTCCGTGAACTGATTCGCCATCCTTATCGAATTCTTCCCACGAATCCGCCATATCGGCTGCTGATGTGCGTTATTGCACAAAGGCGGCCAATCGGCGCGCCTCCTCTTGTTATAATCCTCTCATCCACATGCCATAAAACGCGCTTCGCGCCGCATTCAGTCCCTCAGGACTTCCATGCTGAAATCTGAACGTCTTTCCGCACTCGCCGACGCCATCGCTCAACACAAGGTCGTGCATCTGCGCGATGCAGCCGCGCTGCTGGGCGTATCGGAAATGACGGTACGCCGCGATATCGCCGCCAGCGACCAATTCACCTATCTGCGCGGCTATATCGTCAGCGCGACCGACGTGCAGAACGGCGCGGGCTATTCGCTGGAGCAGGAAAAGGATCATTTCGCGCAGGCCAAGGCCGAAGCCTCTGCCATTGCAGCGAAACTGATCGACGATAACGATACCCTCTTCGTCGATTGCGGCACGACGCTCACCACGCTCGCGCGTCTGATTCCCGCCGATCTTCATGTGACCGTCGTGTGTTATTCGCTGAATGTCGCGGAGATCCTGCGCCGCAAGCCCAATGTCCGGATGATGCTGCTAGGCGGCCTCTATGTTCCCGCGTCCGATTCGTTTTCCGCTGACGAAACGCTCGATATCCTGCGCCGCATGGGCATCAACAAAGCCTTTATTTCGGCGGGCGGCGTGGATGAAACGCGCGGCGTGACCTGCTGGAATTTTCACGAAGTGGCCATCAAGCAGGCGGCGATGCAAAGCGCCGTGGAACGGCATCTGGTGATCGACAGCAGCAAGTTCGGCGTGGTGAAGGCGGCGCGTTTCTCGCAGATCGGCGAATTCGATTCGATCATCACCGAAAACGGCCAGACGCTGCGCGAGCGCGCGGTTTGAAGCGGCGGCACGCTCGCGCCACCGCATAGCTTCCAAGCCTTATTCCTGCGGATTCAGATAAAACGCTTCGGGCAGCAAGGCGTCGGCGCTCGTCACGCGCACATCGCCCTTGAGATTCACGAGGATCACTTCCAGCGCGGGCGTGCCCAGTTCGATCATCACCTGACGGCATGCGCCACACGGCGCGACCGGCCCATCGGTTTCCGCAACTACCGCCATCGTGGCAAAGTCACCCGGCCGATAGCCCGCAGCGATGGCCGAAAACAAGGCCGTGCGTTCCGCGCAATTGCACAGGCCATACGAGGCGTTTTCCACATTACAGCCGTGAAAGACCTTGCCGTCCTTCGTGCGCAGCGCGGCGCCTACCTTGAAGCGCGAATACGGCGCGTAGGCTTTTTCGCGGGCCGCTTTGGCGGCGTCGATCAGTGTCTGTGCTTCCATGTCCTTGTCCTTATCGTTGTCCTTTTCGTTTATCGATTCAGGAACGCGACGCCGTCAGCGAACGGTTCCAGTCCATACCAGTTGGCGAGACTCTGGCCGAGATCCGCGAACGAGCTGCGCACGCCCAGGCTGCCGGGCGCCACGCGCGCCCCATATGCCAGCAGCGGCACGTGTTCGCGCGTGTGATCGGAACCGGGCCAGGTGGGGTCGCAGCCGTGATCGGCGGTGAGAATCAGCACGTCGTCTTCACGCATGAGCGGATAAAGCTGCGGCAGCAGCGCGTCAAAGCGCTCCAGTTCCGTCGCGTAACCGGCCACATTGCGGCGATGCCCATAAAGCTGGTCGAAGTCGACGAGATTCGTCATCACTAGGCTCCCTACGGGCGCTTCGCGCACGGCGTCGAGCGTGGCGCGCCACAAGGCGTCAAGGCCATCGGCCTTGATCTTTTGCGTCACGCCCACGCCCGCGTAAATGTCCGAAATCTTGCCGATGGCGATCACTTCGCCGCCCGCTTTCGCGAGCTTTTCGAGCACGGTCGGCGCGGGCGGCGGCACGGCCAGATCGCGGCGATTGCCGGTGCGTTTGAAGTCGGCGCGGCTCGCGCCGGTGAACGGTCGCGCAATCACGCGGCAGATGTTGTAGCGGTCCACTTCCTCGCGCGCGATTTCGCACAGCGCGTACAGCCGCTCCAGCCCGAACGTCGCTTCATGGCAGGCGATCTGGAACACCGAATCAGCGGAGGTGTAGAAGATCGGCTTGCCCGTTGCGATGTGCTCTTCGCCCAGCGCGGTGATGATTTCCGTGCCCGACGCGTGGCAATCGCCAAGGTAACCCGGCAGGCCCGCGCGGCGCACGAGCGTGTCGAGCAGTTCGCGCGGGAACGTCTGCGTGGGCTGAGAGAAATAGCCCCAGTCGAAACGCACCGGCACGCCCGCCAGTTCCCAGTGCCCGGAAGGCGTGTCCTTGCCCGACGAGACCTCGCAGGCCGCGCCATACGCGCCCAGCAACGCGGGCTGCGCCGTCATGCCTTCGGGCAGCGTGCCCGTCGCCAGCTGGCTGGCGAGCGCGAGGCCGTGGCGCTCAAGATTCGGCACCTTGAGCGGGCCGCTGCGTTCGGCGGTCTCGCATTCGCCTTGCGCGCAGCGCTGCGCGATATGACCGAATGTGTTCGATCCCGTGTCGTTGAAGCGCGCGGCGTCGGGCGCCGCGCCTATGCCTAGCGAGTCCAGCACCAGTACGATTGCGCGCATGCAGGTCTCCCGCGCTCAATCGAGCAAGGCGTGAATCGTCGGCGGCAACTCGCCCGCCGCATCGCCAAGCGAATAGGCGCGCTGCACTTCGCTCACGGCGCGCTTTGCGGCGTCCTCATCGCGCGCGTGCACGACGCCGAGCGGCTGGCCCTCTTCCACGCGCTCGCCCAATTCGATCAGCGCCGACAAACCCACCGAATAATCGAGCGTATCGGTCGTTTTCATGCGCCCGCCGCCCAGTCCCACCACGGCGATGCCGAGCGCACGCGCATCCACGCGCGCCACCGCGCCGGCGCGAGGCGCGGGCACCGGCACGATCACGTTGGCGCGCGCCAGATGCGTGTGCGGACGCTCCAGCAGATCCGCCGGGCCGCCCAGCGCTTTCACCATGCGCGCAAAACGCTCCGCCGCCGCGCCCGATTCCAGCACCGCCAGCAGGCGAGCGTGCGCATCGGCCTCGTCTTTCGCGAGCTTGCCGATGATGAGCATCTGCGCCGCCAGCGCCATCGTCACGTCATGCAGTCGCTGCGGGCGCGATTTGCCGGTCAGATAGTCGATCGCGCAGGCCACTTCCAGCGCGTTGCCTGCACAGGGCGCGAGCGACTGGCTCATGTCGGTCAGCGTGGCCGTGGTCTTCATGCCCGCGCCGTTGCCGACATCGACGATACTGCGCGCCAGTTCGACCGATTTTTCGTAGGTCGGCATGAACGCGCCCGAGCCCACCTTGACGTCCATCGCCAGGCCGTCGAGTCCCGCCGAGAGCTTCTTCGAGAGAATCGACGCGGTGATCATCGACACCGATTCGACCGTGGCCGTCACGTCGCGCACCGCGTAGATGCGCTTGTCAGCGGGCGCGAGGCGCGCGGTCTGGCCGATGATCGCCACGCCCACTTCCTTCACCACGCGGCGGAACGTGTCCGTATCCGGCGCGACGTTGTAGCCTGGAATCGATTCGAACTTGTCGAGCGTGCCGCCCGTATGGCCGAGACCGCGCCCCGAGATCATCGGCACATAGCCGCCGCAGGCGGCCACCATCGGCCCGAGCAGCAGCGAAGTCAGATCGCCGACGCCGCCAGTCGAGTGTTTATCGACGACCGGGCCGTTCAGATTGAGTGCACGCCAGTCGAGCACGTCGCCGGAATCGCGCTGCGCGAGCGTGAGCGCCACGCGCGCGTCGATCGGCAATTCGTTGAAATAGACCGCCATTGCGAAGGCGGCGATCTGGCCTTCGGTCACATGACCGCTCGTCACGCCTTCGACGAATTGCGCGATTTCCTGCTTGTCGAGCGGCTGGCGATCGCGCACCTTGCGCACGAATTCCTGGGGCAGAAACATGATTGGTTCTCCGAATGATGGGCGTTTAATAGGCCGATTGACGTTTCGCGTCCTTGCCGTGGCCGAGCGTCGCGAGCAGGCTGCCGAGCAGCCCCGACGCGCCAAAGCGGAACTTCGCCGGTACCGTATAGCCGACGCCCAGTTCGCGCTCCGCCAGCGCGAGATAGGCGGCCGCTTCCTGCGCGGTGCGCACGCCGCCCGCCGCCTTGAATCCCACCGTGCGCCCCGCTTCGCGGATCGCCGCGAGCATGGCCGCTGCCGCGTCGAGCGTGGCGTTCACCGGCACCTTGCCGGTCGAGGTCTTGATGAAGTCCGCGCCCGCTTCGATGGCGATTTCACTGGCGCGACGGATCAGCGCTGCATCGCGCAGCTCGCCGGTTTCCAGGATCACCTTGAGGCACTTGTCGCCCGCCGCCACGCGGCATTGCGCGACCAGTTCGCGGCCCACCTGCGCGTCGCCCGCGAGCAGCGCGCGGTACGGGAACACCACGTCGATTTCATCGGCGCCCAGCACGACGGCATCGGCGGTTTCGCGCGCCGCTGCGTGCGGATCGGCTGCGCCCGCGGGGAAATTCGTCACCGTTGCGATCGGCAGCGCGAGGCCTTTGGCCGTCAGCGCCGCGCGCGCCGTGCCCACGAAACGCGGAAACACGCACAGCGCGGCCGGCGTGCCCACCGGCGTATCCGCCGATGCGGCCAGCGCCTCGATGGACGCGTCGGTGTCGTCGTCGTTGAGCGAGGTGAGATCGATGAGATGCAACGCCTGCAATGCGCGCTCGGCGAGCTGGTTGCGTGTCAGTGCCTGGTCCATGAAAAGCCCGTCAGGAAAGAGAGAAAAACAGTCCGGCGATGGTCGCGCTCATCAGGTTCGAGAGCGTTGCCGCGGCAAGCGCGCGCATGCCGAAGCGCGCGACTTCGCCGCGCAACTCCGGCGCGACCGCGGTGAAGCCGCCCGTCAGGATCGCGATCGACGAAAAATTGGCAAAACCGCACAGCGCGAACGAGACAATCGCGACGGTCTTGGGCGTGAGCAACGGCAGCCCCGCCGCCACGACGTGCGCGCTGTCCTGCAGATACGGCGACAGCCCGCTGTACGCCACAAACTCATTGAGAATCAGCTTCTGGCCGATGAAATTGCCGGCCACCACCGAATCCTGCCACGGCACGCCGATCATCCACGCGAGCGGTGCAAACAGCGCGCCAAGCAAAGATTGCAGCGTGACATGCGCAAAACCCAACCAGCCTGCCACCACGCCGACGCCCGCATTGAGCAGCGCGATCAGGCCGATAAAAGCCACCAGCATGGTGCCGACGTTCACGGCGATCTTCATGCCCACGCTCGCGCCCGAAGCGCCCGCCTCGATCACGCTGGTGGCGCGCTTCTCGTCGAATTCAAGCGCGCCAATATCGACCTCGGTCGCTTCCACCGAGGGGCACAGCATCTTGCCGAACAGCAGACCGCCGGGAATCGCCATAAACGATGCCGCAAGCAGATACTCCATCTTCACGCCGAGCCCCGCATAACCGGCCAGCACCGACCCCGCCACGGACGCCATGCCGCTCGACATGACCGCGAAAATCTCCGGGCCGGACAGACGGCGCACGAACGGCTTCACGAACGCGGGCATCTCGCTCTGGCCGAGGAAAATCGTCGCCACGGCCGAGCAGCCTTCTGCGCGGCTCACGCCCAGCAGTTTCGACACCGCCGTGCCGATAATCGCGATGATCCACTTCATCACGCCAAGGTAGTACAGCACGGCGATCAGCGATGTGACAAAGATGATCATCGGCAGCACGCGCAGGCCGAAAGCGAAACCATCCGCGCCGAACAGCGCAAACATCTTGTCGCCGACCAGCCCGCCGAACAGAAAGGTCAGCCCGTGCTGGCCCATTTCGAGCACGCCGTTCACGGCCGTGGCGACCAGCGCCAGCACGTGACGGCCCATCGGCACAAACAGCACGAGCGCGCCGATCACGATCTGCGCCGCGAGCGCGGCCAATACCGTGCGCGCACGCACGGCGCTGCGGTTCATCGACAGACAGTAGCCAAACACCAGCAGCACCAGAATGCCGCATAGACTGCGCAGGATATCCATATCGAATCCTTGAGGAATGAGGGCTTTGCGTGAGAACGTGCTTCAGAACCGATACCCGACGCTGGCGTAATAGCCCCAGCCGGTCGAGCGGTTCTGGAAGGGTCCACTGCCAAAATTCAGCGTGCTGCCATTCCACTGTCCGCCGTTGTGGAAATAGCGCGCCGCGGTCCAGAAGCGCCAGTGTTTGAACTCGTAGATCAACACGTTGGTCGAGACGAATGCGGTATCGCTGCGCGTGTTGCCGCCGGTTTCTTCGGCCAGGCGCGAGCCGAAGTCGTAGTTGAAGAAGCTCACGAAGGTGAGATTGCCGCCTTTGTAAGTGCCGATCGGATACGCGAGTTTCATCTGCGCGCGATAGCCGTCCCAGCTATTCGCATTGGCCGCGCCGTAGTTTTCCCACTGGCGGCGCACGTAGAGATTCGCGGATAGATAAACCGGCAGCGGCGTGGCGATATCGGTGCCAAGGCCCATATAGAGGGTGTTCTGGCGGCCCGAGACGTTATGCCCCTGGTCATAGATCCAGTCGAAGGCGGCGTACCACTCCTTGAACGGCCCGAAGCCCAGATGCTTGCCCAGCAGATCGTCGATGGAGACGCGCGGCTCCTGCTCCGAGAAAAGCGGCGAGCCCTTGTTGGTGATGCCCGTGTCGTAGCCGTTGCCTACGCCGAAGGCGCGCGGCACGTCGACGTAGCCGTAGAGATCGAATGGCCCTTTGCGGCCGAAGTATTCGTACTCCAGGTACACGTCGTTGGTGGTGTACGGGCCAAAGCGGATGTCCTTCGAACCGATCACGCCAAGGCTCTGGTGCAGCCAGTCCGAGAGATAGCGCGGCGCGGGCTGCGCGGCCGCAGCGCCTGTCGCGACAGGCGTATTGAGTTCAGGCGGCGTGCCGCCGGTTTCGGCCAGTGTGTCGGCGCGCGCGTGAGCCACGCTCAATGCAAGCGCAAGCGCCGATACGGCGATCGGGCCGAATCGATGGGTACGACATGGCGATGTCTCCGGAGCTGTGCGCCACGGTCTCCTCCTTGGGTCCACGGTCTGCTTCCTTATCTGTCTTGAATATCTCATGCAAATGAGATCATCGGAACACGATTTGTTATGTTTATAACATTATCAAAAATGCGTGTCTCAAGAGAGTCAGGGAAAACCCAGAGGAGTTTGAGAAGGGTTGAGGTGGCGCAGACAAAAGGCCCAGGTTGACCGGGCCTTTAATGGAGAACATGCGATGAGAGATCGACGCGTCGTCAGCGCCGAGCGCGGCGTTCAGGCATAACCCGTCGTGCCCTTGATTTCCAGATATTCGACAAGACCGAATTCCGCATATTCACGGCCATTGCCGGAACGCTTGAAACCACCAAACGGCGCCGCCGGATTCCACGCCGGATAGTTGATATGGACGTTGCCGACCCGCAGCCGCGCCGCCACGCGACGCGCATGCTCCAGATCCTTCGACTGCACATAGCCCGCCAACCCATAGACCGAATCGTTAGCGAGCGCAATCGCTTCCTCTTCGGTTCGATAGGCCATGATCGACAGCACGGGCCCGAAGATTTCCTCGCGGGCGATCGTCATATGCGGCTGCACGTTCGAGAACACCGTCGGCTGAACATAGAAGCCTTCGCGCAACCCTTCAGGCCTTCCCAGGCCGCCCGCGACGAGCGTCGCGCCCTCCTCGATGCCCTGCCCGATCAGATGCTGGATGCGATCGTATTGCACACGGCTGACGACCGGCCCGATACCGGTCTCGACCGCACGCGGATCGCCAACCACCGTGCGCTGCGCTTCGGCGCGAGCGGCTTGCTCCGCAATCGCCAGATGGTCCGCGTGCACGAGCATGCGCGTGGGCGCGTTGCAGGACTGCCCGCTATTGCTGAAGCAACTGCGCGCACCAAGCGTCACAGCGCGTTCGATATCGGCATCGGGCAGGATGAGGTTGGGGCTCTTGCTGCCCAGTTCCTGATGCACGCGCTTGACGGTATCGGCGGCGGCTTTCGCGACTTCGATACCCGCGCGCGTCGAGCCCGTGAACGACACCATATCGACATCGGGATGCCGCGAAAGCGCGTCGCCCACCACATGCCCATAGCCATGCACGAGATTGAACACGCCGGGCGGCACACCCGCTTCGTCGAGGATCTCGGCGAACAGGATGCCGCTGAACGGCGCAACCTCGCTGGGCTTGAGCACCATCGTGCAACCCGCCGCCAGCGCGGGCGCGACCTTGCAGACGATCTGGTTGATCGGCCAGTTCCACGGCGTGATCAGCGCGCATACGCCGATGGGCTCGTGCGAAACCAGCATTGAATCGGTCTGCCGACTGAACTGAAACGTCTTCAATGCACGGATCGTCTGTTCCAGATGTGCGGTGCCCACGGCAGCTTGCATCGCGCGCGCAAACGCAATGGGCGCGCCCATTTCCTGGCTGATGGTCTGCGCGACTTCTTCGTAGCGACGCTGGTAGATTTCAAGCACGCGCTCCAGCAGCGATACGCGCTGCCCGACGCTCCAGCGCGAAAATGTGTCGAACGCCTGCTTCGCTGCACGCACAGCGCGATCAACATCGACTTCCGTGCCAATCTTCAGTTGTGCATAGGGACGTTCATTGGACGGATCGATGACATCGATCGCCTGTGCGCGGTCTGGATCGAACCATTCTCCGGCGATAAAACTCTGTCGCGACATGCGCATTGTTCGCTCCTCCCTTACACAGCGCGCGCGTAGGCAGCGGCGAGAATGTCGCGAATCTGAGCGACGAACCACGTGATTTCATCGCGCGACATCACGAGCGGCGGCGAGAACTGCACGATGGGCGTGCCTTCGTGATCGACACCCGCGCGGCACAGCAGCCCGGCTTCGAAGAGCGCCGGAGCCAGCACCGTCGAGACGAAGGTCTGCGCGCTCATGGTCGCCGTCCAGCGACGCGCTTCCTTGTCGGAAACGAGTTCGAGCGAGTAGTGGTAACCATCGCCGCGCACATCGCCCACGCAGGGCAGTTCGAGCAGCGCGTCGAGCGAGGCGCGGAAGTGACGCTCGTTTTCGCGCACGTTGCCGATCACGCCTTCGCGTTCGATGATGGCGAGATTCGCAAGCGCCGCCGTACACGCCACCGGATGGCCGCCATAGGTCGCGCCATGCAGAAACATCTGCTGCGGCCCCTTGAGCACGGTGTCGACGACCGCATCGCTTGCGATCACGCCGCCCAGCGGCACATAACCCGAGGCGATGCCCTTCGCGAACGTGAGCACATCGGGCTTCAGCCCATAGCGGCGCGAACCGAAGTATTCGCCGAGGCGACCGAAGCCGCAAATCACTTCATCGGCGACGAGCAGCACGCCATGACGATCGCAGATTTCGCGCAGCCCCGCCGCGTAGCCAGCCGGCGGCGTGAGACTGCCACCCGCATTCTGCAGCGGTTCGACCACGATGGCGGCGACCGTATCCGGCCCTTCCTGGACGATCAGCGATTCGATCTCGTCCAGCAGGAAGCGCGTGAACTGCGCTTCGGTCTCGTCCGCCGGCCGGCCATAGCGCTTCGTGTTGTTGACGTGGCGTACGCCCGCCATCAGCGGTTCGAAGTGCTTGCGGAAGTTTGTCATGCCATTCAGCGCGAGCGCGCCGAACGAGGTGCCGTGATACGCCACGCGGCGCGCAATGAACTTGCGACGCTGCGGTTCGCCGCGGGCCTGATGATACTGGCGCACGAGTTTGATCGCCGATTCATTGGATTCCGAACCACTCGACGTGAAGAACACGCGGTTCAGCCCTTCCGGCGCGAGCGTTGCGAGCTTGTGCGCGAGACGGATCGAGCTTTCGTGCCCATTGCCCCAGTTGGTCGCGAATGGCAGACGCACCATCTGCTCGCGCACGGCATCGCCAATTTCGGCGCCGTGACTGTAGCCCACCTGCACGCAGTACAGGCCAGCCAGCGCATCGAAATAGCGCTTGCCGTTCTGGTCGATGAGCCAGCAACCCTCGCCGCGGTCGAATACCGTCAAGTCCTTGTCGCCGTAGGCATCGGCATGCGTAAAGTGCATCAGCAGATGCCGCTTGCCCATTTCCTGCAGATCCCGTTGGGTGTCCTTACCGCTCATAGCCATGCTCCTTCTTCATAAGTTCAACAACGTCATTGTTTGAATATTCGATTGCGGCTCAACTGATCGTGAGCGTCGGCGCTGGGCGCGTGAAGCCGCGCGTGAGCCATACGAGCTGACACAGCCCTACCACGAGCCAGCCGACGCCCACATAGAACGTCTGTCGCGACAGCCCAGACCAGAGCCACACATTCATCGCGAAGCCAATCGCGGGCATCGCGCCGAACTTGATCCAGCCTGCAAAATGACGGTTTTCTCGCCGCGTGAGGTAACTGCGCATCACACACAGATTCACCCCGGCGAAGGCGACGAGCGCGCCGAAACTGATCATCGTGGACGCCAGGTCGAGCGTGATGAACAGCGCGGAGAACGACAGCGCACCGACCACGAGCGTCGCACGCACCGGCGTGCCCAGCCGTGCATGCACATGCCCGAAGACGCGCTCTGGCAATACCTGATCGCGGCCCATCGCGAACAGCACGCGCGTCACGCTCGCCTGTCCGGCCATCGCACTCGCGAAACAGCCAGCGACATACACCGCCACGAAGAATGCAGACAAGGTATTGCCGCCCACGCGCTGCATGAGTTCGAGGCTCGCGGAATCGAGGTCCTTGAAGGTGTGCCAGTCCGGATAAACCACCTGCCCGACGAACGCCACCAGGAAGAACAGCACGCCGCTTGCCAGCGTGCAGAGCAGAATCGCGCGCGGCACTGTGCGACGCGGATCGCGTGTTTCTTCGGCGAGCGTCGACACGGCGTCGAAGCCCAGAAACGAGAGGCACAGAATGGCCGACCCCGCGAAAATCGCACTGGCGCTATCAGCGTGCGGGAGCGCGAACGACACCGGCATGTCGTGCGCGACTGCAAGCCGCGACGCAGCGAACAGAAACACGGCGATGAACACCATCTGGCTGGCGATCAGAATGAGATTCACACGGCTGACGAGTTTGATGCCAAACACGTTCAGACCCGTGACGAGCGCGATGCTCGCCACCACCCATAGGGTTGCGGGCACGGCTGGAAAGACCTGCTTCATATACACGCCAATCACCAGATAGCTGATCATCGGAATGAAGAGGTAGTCGAGCAGCAGCGACCAGCCGACCATAAAACCCGCCGATGTGCCGAAATTGCGCGTCGCAAACGTGTAGGCCGAACCGGCGCTCGGCATGAGTCGCGCCATATGGCCGTAGCTGCACGCCGTGAACAGCATGGCGATCAATGTGACCGCGTAAGCGGCGGCGAGGTGGCCGTTCGTCTGACTGCTGACGAGGCCGTAGGTGGTGAAAACCGTCATCGGCAGCATATAGGCGACGCCGAAAATCACCAGCGTGAACAGTCCCAGCCGACGCGTTCGCGTATTGCTTGTTGCATGTCCAACCTCTTCTTGCACGGCTCGTCTCCTGTCATTGCTCAGGAAAGAGTGTGGTACGACAAAAAGTCGACCACGAATGAGAAAAGAGGACGTAATAAGGGGATATATTCGGACACACCGATGACGACGCACCCGGAGAACCTCAGCTGCGATGCGCCTTTATGCGGTCATGCACTGGCGGGCAGCGCGCATTCCCGCTATGTTTGCTGCATGCCACATGCAGGTGCACGCTCATGAAAGACGAATCCCGCCATAGCCAGAGCACGGCCGAGCGCCGTTTGCGATCGTCTCTTGGCCTGGAGGATCCAATCGGACGCCAGGAGGACATTCCGGCGACCGTCCATGCAATCGCCGCCGCGCTGGACGAATGCCGCGTGCGCCATATCGACGATGCCGCGCTGCTCGAAGGCACCGGGCTCGACGCCCGCGAAGTCGCTTCGCCCACGATTCATGTCAATCGCAACCAGGAACAACGTTGCTTTCACAACCTTCTTCTCCATAGCGACAGTCCGTCGATTGGACTGGCGATTGGCGGCCGCCTGCATGTTTCGACGCTCGGTCTTGCTGGCTACGCCATGCTGATTAGCGGGTCCGTGATGCAGGCGTTCAGTTGCATGAGCCAGTTTCCGCTGTTCATGGGCCTCTACTTCGACGTGCGTGCGCGTGCGACGTCGAGCGGCATGACGGTGTCGATAGGCCGTTATAACGGCGAGCCCGATATCGAGACCTATCAGGCCGATATGTGCCTGGCGAGCCTGCGCCTGATCGTCTCCGATCTGGTCGGCCGGCCGGTCTGGCCGTCGGAGGTCAATCTGGCGCGCCGAACGCCGCGTTACGCCGCTGAGTACGCGCAGCACTACGGCTGTCGTGTGCGCTTCAATGCAGGCCAGGATGCGCTCGTCTTTACGGCGGTGAGCGGCATGGAAACGCCGCGTCTCGCAAACGAAGTGAGTTTCAATGCGCTACATCGCCAATGCGAAGTGCTTGAGCGTGAATGGGCCGCTTCGATCGGCACGCGTTTCGCCGATCGCGCGAAAGAACTGATGAGCCGCGATCTGGCGCGCTTCAAGTCGATGACGGCGCTGGCCAGCGCGCTGCATATGACGGAACGCACGCTACGCAGGCGGCTGGAGAAGGACGGATTGTCGTTTCAGGCACTGCTGGACGAGGTGCGTCATCACGCGGCAATCCAGTTACTCGATGATGACGCGCTCACGGTCGCAGCGATCGCGGAACGGCTGGGGTATAGCGAGCCACGCAGTTTTCGGCATGCGTTCCGCAGATGGACCGGGAGGGCGCCGCGGGGCAATGAGGGGGAAGATTGAGGCGCGTCAGGCGCGGATCGATATTTCGGTGTACGAAGCAGTTGAGGCAACAAGGAAACCGGACGGAACAACATCCAGTGACTTGAAAAGGAGAATCTGGTGGGCCGGGTGGGGTTCGAACCCACGATGGGATTTCTCCGGTGGATTATGAGTCCACTGCCTGCAACCAACACGGCGTCCAGCCCACGGAGTTAAAGCGAGAGTTTGCCAACAAAAAAGCCCGGTCTGAACAGAGCCGGGCTTTCCGACGGCAGGCCGACATACTACACGAAACTGGGCCAGCCTGGCCATCCATCACACGCTTTTACTTGCGCTGGATGCGTTCTGCCTCGGGCAAAGCGCACGCAAACGCGATCAATTGCCTTCGAGGAAAGACTTGAGCTTGTCCGAACGGCTCGGGTGACGCAGCTTGCGAAGCGCCTTCGCTTCGATCTGGCGAATCCGCTCGCGCGTCACGTCGAACTGCTTGCCCACTTCTTCCAGCGTGTGATCGGTGCTCATCTCGATACCGAAGCGCATACGCAGCACCTTGGCCTCGCGCGGCGTGAGCGAATCGAGCACATCCTTCACCACGTCGCGCATCGAAGCGTGCAACGCGGCATCGGCGGGCGCCACCGTGTTGTTGTCCTCGATGAAGTCGCCCAGATGCGAATCGTCGTCGTCGCCGATCGGCGTTTCCATGGAGATCGGCTCCTTCGCGATCTTCATGATCTTGCGGATCTTGTCCTCCGGCATTTCCATCTTTTCGGCCAGCGTTGCCGGATCCGGCTCAAGACCGGTTTCCTGCAGGATCTGCCGCGAAATACGGTTCATCTTGTTGATCGTCTCGATCATGTGAACCGGAATCCGGATCGTGCGCGCCTGGTCCGCGATCGAGCGCGTGATGGCCTGACGGATCCACCACGTCGCGTAGGTCGAGAACTTGTAGCCGCGACGATATTCGAACTTGTCCACCGCCTTCATCAGGCCGATGTTGCCTTCCTGGATCAGGTCGAGGAACTGCAGGCCGCGGTTGGTGTACTTCTTCGCAATCGAAATCACGAGACGCAGATTGGCCTCGGTCATTTCGCGCTTGGCCTGACGCGCCTTCAGTTCGCCGGCCGCCATCTGGCGGTTGGTTTCCTTGAGGTCTTTGAGCGGCAGCACCACGCGCGCCTGCAGATCGAGCAGACGTTGCTGCTGTTCGCGGATCGCCGGCACGTTACGCGAGAGAATCGCGCTGTACGAATGGCTTTCCGCGACGACCTTGTCGGCCCAATCGAGATCGGTTTCGTTGCCCGGGAAGCGCGTGATGAATTCCGAGCGCGGCATGCCGCACTTGTCGACCACCGTGTGCAGGATCTGACGCTCGACCTGGCGCACTTCGTCCACCTGCGCGCGCAGCGTGTCGCACAGACGCTCCACCGTACGCGCCGTGAAGCGGATCGACATCAGCTCGGTCTGGATCGTTTCCTGCGCCTTCAGGTAGGCCTTCGACTTGTAGCCTTCCTTTTCGAACGCACGGCGCATCTTGTCGAACCATTCGCTGATGAGCGCGAACTTTTCGAGCGCGGAGCGCTTGAGGGCTTCGAGCTGCGCCGCATTGGCCGTCGCCTGCGCCGTGCCGTCGTCTTCCTCTTCTTCGCCCTCTTCCTCTTCTTCCTCTTCGGCGTTCTCGTCCTCGTTCTCGATCTCTTCCGCTTCCTTGGCGTTGAAGCCATCGGTATCTTCGGCGTTGGGATCGATCAGGCCATCGACGAGCTCATCCACGCGAATCTCGTCGTTAGCGACGCGTTCGGCCATGGCGAGAATATCGGCGATGGTGGTCGGGCAGGCCGAAATGGCCATGACCATGTGCATGAGGCCGTCTTCGATACGCTTGGCGATTTCGATTTCGCCTTCGCGCGTGAGGAGTTCGACCGTGCCCATTTCACGCATGTACATGCGCACCGGGTCGGTCGTGCGGCCGAATTCGGAATCGACGGTGGAGAGCGCCACTTCCGCTTCTTCTTCGACTTCGTCGTCGGAAGAGGCGTTGGGAGCGTTGTCGTTGAGCAGCAGCGTTTCAGCATCGGGCGCCTGTTCGTAGACGGCGACGCCCATGTCGTTGAACGTGCTGATGATGCCTTCGATCGCCTCGGTTTCCGTGAAGTTGTCCGGAAGGTGATCGTTGATTTCGGCGTAGGTGAGGTAGCCGCGCTCCTTGCCAAGCTTGATGAGCGCGCGCAGCTTGTTGCGCCGCTCTTCGAGTTCCTCGACGGTCCCGGGCTGCGAGGAGGCGAACGCGTCTTTCAGCAGCGCCTTCTCTTTCGCTCGCCGGTCGCGCGCACGAGTGGTCTTCTCACCCTTGCCCGCGGCGGGCGTGCTTTCTTCGCTCTGGTTTGCGTCGTCATCGACGGACACTTCATTCAGCTTTTTCGTCATGGAGTTCGCCGTACCGGCTGTAGTCTCGACTCGGGGCTGTTGGACAACAGCCTCTTGAACCGTGGATACTGGAGCCTCGCGCTCTGCCGCATCGTCCGCAACGGCAGGCGCTAGCCTTGCACTACTCGGACCACCGGAGCGTTTCGTTGCCGGATGCGTGACGGCTTTCGCCGCCTTCGCAGGCGCCGCTCGCGCGGCCGAAACAGTCCGGGTTTTCTTCGGGACTGCGGGAACTTCATGACTGGCGGTTGCCGCGTTGCGACGGGAACCGGCGGAAGAGGGATGCGTGGCCTGTGACCTGTCGGTCTGCTCCGTCGAGCTATCGCCTGCCGCCGTCTTTCCGCCTGTAGTCTTTGCCATTGCCATTCCGCCCCTTGCTGGAAACTGGACACCTTTCGGCATCACCCGGCGAAATGACCTCCGAGTGATACGTGTGCTGCCCGCCCGGAAAAAACAAAAACAACAAAAACAAACCGCTGAAAACCTTCGATTTTAGCACGCACGGTAATAATTGCCCGAGCGCGATCCTCCCTGCCTACAGCCCAAGCTGACGCTTCATGTCAGCCCGCGCCTGATTCAATTTAACGTATTCGGCCAGTTCCTCGGGCGTGTGCCGCGACTGGCGCGAAAGCACTTCGAGCCGCTCGCTGCAGGCGTCGAAACGCATCTTCAGGATGGCCGCCGTCAATTCCTCGCTCACGAGCCGCTCCTGCTCGCGGCGCTCCTCCAGCACGGCGCCATCTTCTGGGTTTTTCATCAGCAAATCCCGAACGTTTTCATCATAGTCCAGAATTTCCCGAAAAATCTCCTCGAAGGTTGGAGCATTGGCCCCATTTCTCAAGAGATCCGACAACAGCTGGAATTCAGCCGCATCGCCCAGTGCGCGGGCATGCGTGGTGACTTCCTCGAACAGTTCGCCGTGCCGCGTGAGCGTAATGAGCGCCTGTTCGGCCTCTTCGTCCAGTTGCACGACGATGCGCGGGTGCATCACCAGGTTGCGCAGCGCCTTGCGCTCGATCCCCGTCACCAGGTGCCGATCCTTGCGGGCGGGCGCCTGGCGCGCAGCCTGGGCAATGCGGGCGTCGACCTCGCACAGCCCCGCCACTTCCTCGAACGGCACGTCCAGACGGTCCGCGATCATGTGCATGATCTGCGCGCGCAGCGCATTCGCGGGCAGCGCCTGCAACAGCGGCTTGGCGTCAAACAGCGCGCGGGCGCGGCCTTCCGGCTGGTCCAGCTCCTTGCCGGCCATCACCTCGTTCAACATGAACTGCGAGAGCGGCATGGCGCGCTCGACCTGTTCCTTGAAGGCTTCCGTGCCGAATTCGCGCACGTAGCTGTCCGGATCGTGCTCGGCCGGCAGGAACAGGAAGCGGATCGTGCGGTTGTCCGCCGCGTGCGGCAGGCAGGCGTCCAGCGCGCGCCGCGCGGCGCGACGGCCCGCCGAATCGCCGTCGAAGCTGAAGATCACCGTATCGGTCTGACGCATCAGCTTCTGGACGTGAATGGGCGTACAGGCCGTGCCGAGCGTCGCCACGGCGTTCTGGAAACCCAGTTGCGCCAGCGCCACCACGTCCATATAGCCTTCCACCACCAGCACGTAGTGCTGTTCGCGGATCGCCAGACGCGCCTCGAACAGCCCGTACAGTTCGCTACCCTTGTTAAATAGCGGCGTTTCCGGGGAATTCAAATACTTGGGTTCGCCGCCGTCCAGCACGCGGCCGCCAAAGCCAATCACCTGCCCCTTCACGTTGCGGATGGGGAACATCACGCGGTCGCGGAAGCGGTCGTAGCGGCGCGCCTGGCCTTGCGCGTCCTGCTTTTCGCTGACGATCACGAGGCCCGATTCGACGAGCGAATCGTCGCGATAGTCCTGGAAGGCGGATTCGAGGTTCTGCCAGCCGTCCGGCGAATAGCCCAGCCCGAAACGGGCCGCGATTTCGCCGGTCAGGCCGCGCTTTTTGAGGTACTGGATCGCATTGGGCGCGCTGCGCAACTGCTTGCGGTAATAGTCGCAAGCGGTCTGCATCACGTCGGACAGCGCGTTGGAAACGGCTTTCGAAACGCCGGGCGCGTAACCGCCGCCCTCGCCTTGTCCGCCACGGCCGCCACCGTAGCCGCCGCGCACCGGCGACGGCTCCTGCGGCACAGTCAGGCCGACCGACTGGGCGAGATCGTTGACGGCCTCGGGAAACGACAGGCCGGCGTGCTCCATGAGAAAGCCGATGGCCGTACCGTGCGCGCCGCAACCGAAGCAGTGATAGAACTGCTTCGTTGGACTAACGGTAAAGGAAGGGCTTTTCTCGTTGTGGAACGGGCACAGGCCCATGAAGTTCGCGCCGCCCTTTTTGAGCTGCACGAAGCGTCCCACCACGTCGACAATATCGACGCGGTTCAGCAGATCCTGCAGGAACGAATGCGGAATCATCAGGCTCGGTCGCTCGGTTATTTCTGGCGGGCTGGACGCAATGCCCTGGTCGGCACGCGCCCGACGCAAGCCCCGCGCGCCACCGCTCACGGCAACGCAGGGAGCCCGCGCGTGGCCCTTACTTCGAGAGCGCTGCCTTGACGAGGCCGGAGACGGCCGTCATATCGGCGCGGCCGGCCAGCTTCGGCTTGAGCACGCCCATGACCTTGCCCATGTCCTGCGGGCCCGCAGCGCCCACCTGTGCCACGGCTGCCTGCACTTCGGCGGCGATTTCCGCATCCGAAAGCTGCTCGGGCATATAGGTGGTGAGCACGACCAGTTCGGCCTGCTCCTTTTCGACGAGGTCGGCGCGGGCCGCGGCTTCGAACTGGCTGATCGAATCCTTGCGCTGCTTGATCATCTTGTCGATGACCGCCGTGACGGCGGCGTCGTCGAGCGTGATGCGCTCGTCGACTTCGCGTTGCTTGATGGCGGCGAGCAGCAGACGAATCGTGGCGAGGCGCTCGGTTTCGCGGGCGCGCATCGCGGTTTTCATATCGTCGTTGATTCGGTCTTTGAGGCTCATCACTCACCTGAAATGCGTTGGGGTTGCACAATCCCGGATTCACCGGGCAGCGCGGCCGCTTGGCCAGAATTTGGCACCGAATTCACACCGAAGCATCGCAGGAATGCAAAAACCCGCCTGGAAGCGTTTCCAGGCGGGTCGGTGCGGGTTCGGCTGGTTGCGACCACACCAGAGGACAGCGCGGCGCACAGGCTGCCGGCTGTTTTGCGTCGCCGTGGATTTCCTCAAATGCGGAAAAATCACGGCGGCGCCGAAATCAGTACATCTTCTTTGGCAGCGTCTGGCTGCGAATACGCTTGAAGTGGCGCTTGACCGCCGCTGCCTTCTTGCGTTTGCGTTCAGCCGTGGGCTTCTCGTAAAACTCACGCGCGCGAAGTTCGGTCAAGAGACCGTTCTTTTCGATCGTGCGCTTGAAGCGGCGCATGGCAACTTCAAACGGTTCGTTTTCTTTTACGCGGATGGTCGTCATTTTCCAATAACGGATCGGGGGTAAAGGGAGCCAGTATAGCAAAACTATACCTGTGCATCGTGAGGGCGCCGGAAGGAAAACCCGAATCCAGGCGCCCCCTGACCACTTCCCGCACAGCCTTACCAGAAGCGGGATTGAGCCTTATGCACCAGCCGCGAGCGCGAACTCCGCCGCGGCCTCGCCAGCCGCAACACCCGACGCCCAGGCCCACTGGAAATTGTAGCCGCCGAGCCAGCCCGTCACGTCCACCGCTTCGCCCACGAAGTAAAGCCCCGGTACGCGCTGGCTCATCATCGTCGCGGAAGACAGCTCGCGCGTGTCCACGCCGCCGCGCGTCACTTCGGCCTTCTTGTAGCCTTCGGTGCCGGTCGGCGTGAGCGTCCACTGCGACAGCCCCTCGCCGATACGGCGCAGCGTCTTGTCCGGCAGATCGGCGAGGCGCGCGTCGAGCGCCACGCCATGCGTTTCGAGCCATGCGTGCGCAAGGCGCGCGGGCACCCATTCGGCGAGCAGATTGCCGATCTGGCGTTTGGTCGACCCTTTGGCCTCGATGAGCGCTTCCGTGGCGTCGCGATCCGGCAGCAGGTTCACGCGGATCGGCTGCCCGGGCTGCCAGTAGCTCGAAATCTGCAGCACGCCCGGACCCGACAGGCCCCGATGCGTGAACAGCAGGTCTTCGTCGAAAGCGCCGCCGGTCTTGCGCTCGCCGGTCGCCACATGCACGTCGAGCGAAACACCCGACAGCGGCACATACGGCTCCCACTCCTGCTGCGCGAAGGTCAGCGGCACCAGCGCGGGGCGCATATCGATGAGCTTGTGGCCGAACTGCTTGGCCACGCGATACGCAAAATCGGTCGCGCCGATCTTAGGGATCGACAAACCGCCCGTGGCGATGACAAGCGCCTTCGCGCGGATCTGGCCTTGCGGCGTGCCGAGCGTGAAGCCCGCGCCGTCGGCATGCGCGACGTCTTCGACGGGCAGCGGGCGACGCCAGGCGACCTTGCCGGCGTCGCATTCGGAGCGCAGCACGTCGATGATCGCTTCGCTGGACTGGTCGCAGAACAACTGGCCCTTGTGCTTCTCGTGCCAGGTGACGCGATGCTGGCGCAGCAGCGCCAGAAAATCGCGCGGCGTATAGCGCGCGAGCGCCGAGCGGCAGAAATGCGGGTTATTCGAGAGATAATTGGCCGGGCTGGCGTGCAGATTCGTGAAATTGCAGCGGCCGCCGCCCGAAATGCGGATTTTTTCCGCGAGACGCGGTGCGTGGTCGATCAGCGCTACGCGGCGGCCCTTCTGGCCCGCCACCGCCGCGGTCATCATGCCGGCGGCTCCTGCGCCGATCACGGCGATGTCGAAAGATTCCATGCCGCGCATTTTACCCGCGCGGCGTTCGCGCCGGTCGGCGTCAGCCGGGAATCCCCCGCGCTGCTATACTTTCAGGCTTCCCTTTCACTTTGATTTAGCGACGGTTTTTGTCGAAACGACGCCGTTGCACGCCACACCATGCTTGTTCTCGGCATCGAAAGCTCCTGCGACGAAACTGGCCTCGCGCTCTACGACAGCGAGCGCGGCCTGCTCGCGCACGCGCTGCATTCGCAGATCGCCATGCACCGCGAATACGGCGGCGTCGTGCCGGAACTCGCCTCGCGCGACCATATCCGCCGCGCGCTGCCGCTGCTCGAAGAGGTGCTCGCGAAAAGCGGCGCCGCGCGCAGCGACATCGACGCCATCGCCTTCACTCAAGGTCCGGGCCTCGCCGGCGCGCTGCTGGTAGGCGCGAGCATCGCCAATGCGCTGGCGATGGCGTGGAACCGGCCGACCGTCGGCATTCACCATCTGGAAGGGCATCTGCTCTCGCCGCTGCTCGTGGATGCGCCGCCGCCCTTCCCGTTCGTCGCGCTGCTGGTTTCCGGCGGCCACACGCAACTGATGCGCGTGACCGACGTGGGCGTGTACGAAACGCTCGGCGAAACGCTGGACGATGCGGCGGGCGAAGCTTTCGACAAAACCGCCAAGCTGCTGGGCCTCGGCTATCCGGGCGGCCCGGAAGTCTCGCGTCTGGCCGAATTCGGCACGCCGGGCGCGATCGAATTGCCGCGTCCGATGCTGCATTCGGGTGACCTCGACTTCAGCTTCAGCGGTCTGAAAACGGCCGTACTCACGCATGTGAAGAAGCTCGGGCCGAATATCTGCGAACAGGGCAAGGCCGATATCGCACGCGGCTTTGTCGATGCCGCCGTGGACGTGCTGGCCGCGAAGTCACTGGCCGCGCTCAAGAAGACGAAGATGAAGCGCCTCGTGGTGGCGGGCGGCGTGGGCGCGAACAAGCAGTTGCGCGAGAAACTGTCGGCGGCGGCGCAAAAGCGCGGCTTCGAAGTGCATTACCCCGATCTTTCGCTGTGCACCGACAACGGCGCGATGATCGCCCTCGCCGGCGCGCTGCGCCTGCAACGCTGGCCCGATCAGGCCACGCACGACTACGCGTTCACCGTGAAGCCGCGCTGGGATCTGACTTCGCTTTCGCAGCAATAACGCAGCAATCGCTCCAGACAAGCGCCAATGAAAAAGCCGCCTGAAAAAGGCGGCTTTTTTACGTCACTTACGTCACAAGCAGATCGATCAAGCGACGCGCTTGTCGTGCTCGATCACCGCGTACGCGCTGTGATTGTGAATCGACTCGAAGTTTTCGGCTTCGAGCGTATACGCGATCACGCGCGCATCGGCGTTCAGGCGCACGGCCACATCGCGCACGAGGTCTTCCACGAACTTCGGGTTCTCATACGCACGCTCGGTCACGAACTTTTCGTCCGGACGCTTGAGCAGGCCCCACAGTTCGCACGACGCTTCCTGTTCGGCGATCACGATGAGTTCTTCCACCGGCAGATCGCCGTCGAACTCGACATCCATCGTCACATGCGAGCGCTGGTTGTGCGCGCCGTATTGCGAGATCTTCTTCGAGCACGGGCACAGGCTCGTCACCGGCACGAGCACCTTGAGGAACAGGCGCGTCACGCCATCGCGCGCGTCGCCCGTGAGCGTCACTTCGTAGTCCAGCAGGCTTTCCACGCCCGAGACCGGTGCGACCTTCTTCACGAAGTACGGGAACGACACTTCGATACGGCCTGCCTGCGATTCGAGCTTGGCGAGCATCGCCGTCAGCATGGCGCGGAACGTTGCCGGTTCGAGCGGCGTCTTGTTCTCTTCGAGCAGCGCCACGAAGCGCGACATGTGCGTGCCCTTCTGGTCCGCCGGCAGATGAACATCGAGGTTCCATGTGCCGACGCTCGGCTGGACGTCGCCCGCGCCGGTCTTCACGGTGAGCGGATGGCGCACGCCTTTCACGCCCACACGCTGGATCGGGATCTGACGGGTATCGACGGAGCTCTGGACGTCCGGCATCACGAAAGCCGGGTTCATCTGATTCATATTCTTATCCTCAAGTCGCGCCAAATGTGGCGCGCAAATGGCAAGCGCCGGCATGTGCCGGCGCTTGCTGGCGGAACAAGGCAACACGCCCCTTCCGACGGTTCAAGGTATTCGAGCGGCTGCGCCCAAAAAAGAGCGCAGCTTCAGGCTGATTCGATGCCCAGCCGCTTACGCGACGCGCATCACCGACTTGCCCGACGCGTTCGCCGCGCCATCGAGGAAGCGCTCGCGAATGGACTTCGCGATGCCTGCCGCGTCGAGGCCGACGCCCGCCAGCAGCTTCGCCGGATCGCCGTGATCGATGAAGGTGTCGGGAAGGCCCAATTGTAGTACGGGCTTGATAACCCCACTTTCAAGCAGGGATTCCACGCAGGCCGAACCCGCGCCACCCATGATGCAGCCTTCTTCGACGGTCACGAGGTAGTCGTGCGTCTCGGCGAGTTGCTTGATGAGTTCCGCGTCGACCGGCTTCACGAAGCGCATGTTCGCCACGGTGGCGTCCAGTTCTTCCGCAGCCTTGAGCGACGGCGCAACCATCGTGCCGAACGCGAGGATTGCCACGCGCTTGCCTGCCGGTGCGTTGCTTTCGCGACGCACTTCGCCCTTGCCCACCGGCAGCGCGGCCATCTGCTTGACGGTCGCGACGCCCGTGCCCGCACCGCGCGGATAGCGCACAGCCGTCGGGCAGTCCTGCTGGAGCGCCGTGTAGAGCATCTGACGGCATTCGTTTTCGTCCGACGCCGCCATGATCATCATCTTCGGGATGCAGCGCATGAAGGCGAGATCGTACGCGCCCGCGTGCGTCGCGCCGTCCGCGCCGACCAGACCCGCACGGTCGATAGCGAACACAACCGGCAGATTCTGCAGCGCCACGTCGTGGATCAGCTGGTCATAGGCGCGTTGCAGGAAGGTCGAGTAGATCGCGACCACCGGCTTCATGCCTTCAGCGGCCAGACCGCCCGCGAACGTCACCGCGTGCTGCTCGGCGATGCCGACGTCGAAGTAGCGATCCGGGAAACGCTTTTCGAATTCGACCATGCCCGAACCTTCGCGCATTGCCGGCGTGATGCCGACCACGCGCGAATCCAGTTCAGCCGCGTCGCACAGCCATTCGCCGAACACTTGCGTGTAGGTCTTCTTGGCGGGCGTGGTCGACGGCTTGATGCCTTCGGCCGGGTTGAACTTGCCGGGACCGTGGTACAGGACCGGATCGGCTTCGGCGAGCTTGTAGCCCTGGCCTTTCTTGGTCACCACGTGCAGGAATTGCGGACCGCGCAGTTCCTTGATGTTCTGCAGCGTGGGGATCAGCGAATCGAGGTCGTGACCGTCGATCGGGCCGATGTAGTTGAAGCCGAATTCTTCGAACAGCGTGGCCGGCACGATCATGCCCTTGGCGTGCTCTTCGAGCTTGCGGGCGAGGTCGAGCACCGGCGGCGCGTGGCGCAGCACGCGTTCCACGCCTGCACGAGCGGCGGCGTAGAAGCGGCCCGACATCAGGCGCGCGAGGTGGCGATTCAGCGCGCCCACGGGCGGCGAAATCGACATGTCGTTGTCGTTGAGGATCACGAGCAGCGGCACGTCGTCTTCGACGCCACCGTTGTTCAGCGCCTCGAACGCCATGCCGGCGGTCATCGCGCCGTCGCCGATCACGGCGATGCCCATGGCGTTATCGCCCTTGAGCTTGCTCGCGACGGCCATGCCGAGCGCCGCCGAAATCGACGTGCTCGAGTGCGCGGTGCCGAAGGTGTCGTATTCCGACTCGTCCCGCTTCGGGAAGCCGGAGATGCCGCCGAGCTGACGCAGCGTGGACATCTGGTCGCGGCGGCCCGTCAGGATCTTGTGGGGATAGGTCTGATGGCCCACGTCCCAGACGATACGATCGCGCGGCGTGTCGAACACGTAATGCAGCGCGATCGTCAGTTCGACCGTGCCGAGGTTGGACGACAGGTGGCCGCCCGTTTGCGACACGCTGTCGAGAACGAAGGCACGCAGTTCGTCGGCAAGCGGTTGCAACTGGCGGCGATCAAGGCGGCGCAAATCCGCCGGGTCGTCAATGGTTTTCAGCAAGTCGTACATCGTCGTTCCATTGTAGGAAATCGGGCGCTCCCGCACTTCTATCGCGCATTACTTCCCGTTCATGCGCGCGGGCGGGTTGGCGCAATCAGCTGACCCGGTTCACAACCAGATCAGCGAGTTCGGCGAGGCGCTGGGCGCGCGCACCGAACGGTTCGAGTGCCGCGTGTGCATCGGCGCGCAGCTGCTGCGCGAGTGCACGCGAGGCATCCAGACCGATGATCGACACGTAGGTCGGCTTGCCGTCCTTCGCGTCCTTGCCAGCGGTCTTGCCCAGAGTCGCCGAGTCGGCGGTCACGTCGAGAATATCGTCCACCACCTGGAAGGCGAGGCCCACAGCCGCAGAGTACTTGTCCAGCGCGGCGAGCGCATCGGCCGAGGGCGTGTCGCCCGCCAGCGCGCCCATGCGGACCGCGGCGCGCAGCAGCGCGCCGGTCTTCAGGCGGTGCATGGTTTCGAGCTGTTCGCGGGTGAGCGAATGGCCCACGCTCGCGAGGTCGATCGCCTGGCCGCCGGCCATGCCGATCGAGCCGCTCGCCAGCGCCAGTTCGCGCACCAGCGCGGCCTGATGTGCGGCGTCCATAACGTCGGACGTCAACGCGACGAACGCCTGCGATTGCAGCGCGTCGCCCACCAGCAGCGCCGTCGGTTCGTCATATTTGACGTGTACCGTCGGTTTGCCGCGGCGCATGTCGTCGTCGTCCATGCAGGGCATGTCGTCGTGCACCAGCGAGTACACGTGGATCATCTCCAGCGCGCACGCGGCGGCGTCGAGCGCTTCCGGCGTGGCGTTGGTGAGTTCGCCTGCGGCGTGGCACAGGAGCGGGCGCACGCGCTTGCCGCCGCCCAGCACGGCATAACGCATGGCGTCATGCAGGGGCGCGGGCTGCACATCGGCAGCCGGCAAATAGTGATCGAGCGCGCTCTCGACCCGGTCGAGCACCGTCCGGGTCCATTGGTCAAAATTCATAGATCGTCGTCTCCGCCATTTGCGGATGTCGTATTGAGGGGCACGGGCCGCAGCGTTTCGCCGTCCAGCACGCGCACCTGTTGTTCAACCTTTTCGAGCTGCTGCTGGCAGAACTTCACCAGCACCGCGCCGCGGCGATACGCGGCCAGCGATTCCTCGAGGCTCAGACTGCCGCCTTCCATGCGCGCCACCAGCGCGTCGAGTTCCGCCAGAGCGGCTTCGTAGCTCTCGGGCAGGGCTTCGGCGGCGGCTGTCTGAGACGCCGCTGCACCGTCCGCTGCACTGTCTTTCGATGCGGATTTCGCCATCTGGGGCCGCCAAAATGAAACAAGGCGGACATTCTACGGCAAAAGCACCCCGGCCGCCCCGCTCGCCGGCTCGTGTCACCTCTCGACCACATTACCGCGGGTTGCCCAAAACAGTTCCAGAAGGCTTTTTCAGGGCATTTTCTATGCGGTTCCCACTGCGATTCTGTCGCTTTCTTGCCCGCTTCTTGTTCATTTTCCGGTGCAATTCCGGCAAAAATCAGCCACTTAGCTACCCTTTTAAGGGTAAACCGGATATACTTGCCGGCTCCCTAAATCGAATCTTCGATGGTTGGGTTGTTCACTGCTTTCACGTCTAATCGGGAGTGGGAATGTCCAATCTGAGCAATGCATTGCAGCTGAAGTCCATTCACAGCCAGCTGCCAGTCACGGCTTACTTTGACGAAGCGCTACTGAAGCGCGAAATCGACACGCTTTTCCAGAAAGGTCCTCGCTACGTCGGGCACGAATTGATGGTGCCTGAAGCGGGGAATTATTTTGCGCTGCCCGGCGAGAAAGAGGGTCGCGTACTCGTTCGCAACAAGAGCAACGAGATCGAGCTGCTCTCCAACGTTTGCCGCCACCGTCAGGCCATCATGCTAAACGGTCGCGGCACGGCAGACAACATTGTATGTCCGCTGCATCGCTGGACGTACGACCTCAAGGGCGAACTGCTCGGCGCGCCGCACTTTGCGGACAAACCCTGCCTGAACCTGAACAGCACGCCGCTGCAGAAGTGGAATGGCCTGCTGTTCGAGTCGGCCGGGCGCGATGTCGCGCGCGATCTCGCACGCCTGGGGCCGGCCAGACACCTCGACTTCACGGACTATATGTTCGATCACGTCGAGGTCCACGAGTGCAACTACAACTGGAAGACCTTCATCGAGGTCTATCTGGAGGACTACCACGTCGTCCCGTTCCACCCGGGCCTGGGTCAGTTCGTCTCGTGCGACGACCTGAAGTGGGAGTTCGGCGAGTGGTACAGCGTGCAGACGGTTGGCGTGCACAGCCAGCTCGGCAAGCCGGGCAGCCCGACGTACCGCAAGTGGCACGACGAGGTCCTGCGCTTCCGTAATGGCGAGCCGCCCGAGTTCGGCGCGATCTGGATGGTCTACTACCCCGGTCTGATGATCGAGTGGTATCCGCACGTGCTTATCTGTTCGTGGCTGATTCCGAACGGCACGCAAAAGACCACCAATATCGTCGAGTTCTATTACCCCGAGGAAATCGTGCTGTTCGAGCGCGAGTTCGTTGAGGCCGAGCGCGCCGCCTATATGGAAACAGCCGTGGAAGACGACGAGATCGCCGAGCGCATGGACGCGGGCCGCCGCGCCCTGTTCGAGCGCGGCGTATCGGAAGTCGGTCCGTACCAGAGCCCGATGGAAGACGGCATGCAGCACTTCCACGAGTTCCTGCGCCGCGAACTGGGCGAAATCTGATGCTGGCGCGGCCTCTGCCGCCACGCGAATGCAGCAAGGAAAGACGGGCTTAGGCCCGTCTTTTTGTTTAGACTGACGGCATCGGGCCGGTGCTGCCATAGGGCACGTCGGCCACGCACGATCCAGGTATCCAGGTATCTAGATAGAGGAGCCGTCATGCCCCACACGCACTACACCACCCTGATTTCAGCCGCCAACCTGCACGAGCGCATCACCGCCGCGCCGGGCAGCGTGCTCGTCGTCGACTGCCGCTTCGATCTGCTCGACCCGCAAGCCGGGGAGACCGCCTACGCCGCCGGTCACCTGCCCGGCGCGCGCTATCTCCACCTCGACCGCGATCTTTCCGGGCCCAAGACCGGCAAGAACGGCCGCCATCCGCTGCCCGACCGCGCCTCGCTCGTCGCCACGCTGGCCGACTGGGGCTTGAACGCGGGCCAGCAAGTGGTTGCCTATGACGCCCAGGGCGGCTCGTACGCCGCGCGCCTGTGGTGGCTGCTGCGCTGGCTCGGGCATGATTCGGTTGCCGTGCTCGACGGCGGTCTGCAGGCGTGGGAGGCGGCGGGTTATCCGCTGTCGAAGGACGTGCCCACCGCCACGCAAGGCACGTTCAAGGCAGGCGCGCCGTTGCAGGTGACCATCGATGCCGCAGCCGTCGTGCGCAATCTGGGCACGCGCGAATTGACCGTCGTCGATGCGCGCGCCAATGACCGTTATCGCGGCGAGAACGAAACCATCGATCCTGTTGGCGGCCATATCCCCGGCGCGAAGAATCGCTTCTTCAAGGACAACCTCACCGCCGACGGCCGATTCAAGTCGGCGCACACGCTGCGCGAGGAATTCACGGCGCTGCTGCCGGGCATCACGCCGGAGCATGTGGTGCTGCAATGCGGCTCGGGTGTGACAGCATGTCACAACGCGCTGGCGATGGAGATCGCCGGCATGCATGGCGCCGCGCTCTATGGCGGTTCGTGGAGCGAGTGGGTCTGCGACCCGTCGCGTCCGGTGGCGACGGGTGCGAATCCCTGATCGTAGACCATTGACCGTTGGCACGAAGGCGAAAAGCCGCTTACCCGCAAGGGTCGGCGGCTTTTTGCTTGTTGCGCGCCTCACGCAATCGAGTATCGACAAACCTTCAATGAAAATAACCACAACGCTCGCCCTTGTTCCGCTGGCTCTCGTGATGTCGGCGGCGAATGCTGCTTCGTTCGATTGCAGCCAGGCGAAGACGCCGGTGGAACATGCGATTTGCAGCGACCCGAAGCTCTCCGCTTCCGACACGCAACTGCAAAGCGCGTACGAGGCCGCCGTGGCCGCGATGCCGGCCGAGGCGCGCCCCGCCATCCGCGCCGGGCAGCGTGACTGGCTCGGCTATCGCAATGCCTGCGCCCAACCGACGCAGGGGTATAGCTTGCAGCGGTGCCTGACGGAGCGCATCGACGCAAGGATTCAAACCCTTCAGGATGACGCCGGCAAACGCAAGTCATATGCGACGATCCAGGCCATCACCAGCTTTATCCCCGAGCAGCCGGCCACCGCCGCGCAAATGCTCCGGCAATACCCCGACAACGCGCTCGGCCAGGCCTGGCTGGCCTACATCGGACTGCACTACCCGGCCGGCGGCGTCACAGCGAAGGAAGTGAGTTCGGCACTGCGACACGCCGAGGCGGGCGTCGATTCCACCGACCATGACGATCAGGCGTGGACCGAGTACACCGACAAGAAGCAGCCTCGCGCCACGGCGGTTTATTACCTGCTGCGTCTGCTGATGCGCGAAAACCCCGACCCCGGACTGATCACCTGTGCGCACGCGTTCATCTTCCGTAACGACCTGAAAAACGCGTCCGCGGCGTTTGGCGGCATCAACGGTTCGACCCGGGACGCCGGCGCGCCTTATTGCGAACCGCTCAACGGGCTTTTCTGGCTGACGTCGTGGCGCACGATGGATTCCGCCTTCAGCGGCCCGATCGATCTTGCGCTGGAGCACGCCGGGACGATGTCGCGCGGCGTGCTGGCCAACATGAAGCTGGATGCGGTCCACATGTCGATCGCGCCGCAAAGTTATGGCACGGCAACCAACATCGCGAAAATCGACGCTGCGGTGCAAACCATGAAGCAGTGGCACGAAGAACCGGCATGGAGCCGCGCGGATCGCGACAAGGCCATCGCCACGATTCCCGCCGCGATTCGGGAGACGAAAAACTGGGCGATACGCAATTACGGTCTTGCGCCCGACGATGCCCAGCGCGCGGCACAAGGGATCGTCGGGGTCTACCTGGAAAGCTGGATAAGATTTATCCGCGATCCGGAAGACGGCTAGGACGCGGTGGGCAAGTCTGACGGCAAGCAAAGCGCGATCTGCGTTGGCCGCCGGGCGCCGCCCTCAAGCGACGCCGTGCTCCTTGAACCACGCTATCGCGCGCTTCCACCCATCTTCGGCATCGGCCTTGCGATAGCTCGGCCGATAGTCGGCGAAGAAAGCGTGGCCCGCATCGTCATACACGACGAACTGCGAGCCGCGGCCGCCCTGCGGCCCTTGCGCGATCGCCGATTTCATCTGTTCCAGGGTGTCCTGCGGAATGCTGTTGTCCTGCCGCCCGTAAAGACCCAGTACCGGCACCTGAAGATCGCCAGCCAGATCGAGCGGATTGCGCGGCGTATTCGCCGTGTGATCGCCCGCCACGCGCCCGTACCACGCCACCGCCGCTTTCACGTGCGGGTTGTGTTCGGCGTAAAGCCAGGTGATGCGGCCGCCCCAGCAAAAACCATTGACGCCAAGCCGACGTGTGTCGCCGCCATGCTGCGCGGCCCATTCGACCGCCGCGTCGATATCGCCGAGCACCTGCGCATCCGGCACCTTGCTCACCAGTTGCTCGTTCAATTGCTGCATCGTCGGATACGCCGATGCATCGCCCTCGCGCACGAACAGATCCGGCGCGATCGCCAGATAACCGAGCTTCGCAAAGCGTCGGCATACATCGGCGATATGCTCGTGTACGCCAAAAATCTCGTGAATCACGATGATCACAGGCAGATGCGTCTTGCCGCGTGGCTGCGCGCGATAGGCGGGCACGAGCGTGCCGTTCGATTCGAAGCCGATCTCGCCTGCATCCAATCCTTCGGCATCCGTATGAATCGTCTGTGCGGAAACCGGCAATACAGCGGCGGCGAATCCCGTGCCAAGCGCGGCCTTGATAAACGTGCGCCGATCGAACGGCACGTGGGGGACGAGGCTATCGATTTCAGGCTTGAGCATGCAATGCTCCTCGCGATAGAAACAGCGCCATAAAAAAATGCGCCCGCAGGCGCATAGGTGAAATCAGTGCAGCTTGACGCGCGGCAGCGTCGTGCGCCGCAGCCAGTGTGCGACGGTGTCGAGCATCATGCGCGCATAGCCATGCAGCGCGGCGATATGCAGCCGGTACAACGACATATACATGAAGCGCGCGAACAGCCCTTCGATCAGCATGCTGCCGCCAATCAGGCCACCCATCAGATTGCCGACCGCGCTGAAATGGCCCAGCGACACCAGCGAGCCGAAGTCGCGATAGGTGAATTCAGGCAGCGGCCGACCATCGAGCAGATTGCCCATCGACTTGAACAGGAACGAAGCCTGCTGATGCGCGGACTGGGCGCGCGGCGGCACATTGCGATCGGTGCCATGCCATACGCACGCGGCGCAGTCGCCCAGCGCGAAGACGTTATCGTCGATTTCGGTTTGCAGCGTGCGCCGCACGATCAACTGGCCGAGCTTGTTGACCGTGAGACCATCGAGTTGCGAAAGCACCGCTGGCGCCTTGATGCCTGCGGCCCAGACGGTGAGATCGGCGCGGATGGCCTTGCCGCTTGCGGTACGCACCACACCGGGCGCGACCTCGGTCACGCGCTCGCCGGTGAGAACGCGCACGCCGAGCTTCTCCAGCAATTCCGCCGTCGCCGACGACACGCGTTCAGGCAGCGCCGGCAAAATGCGCGGCCCCGATTCGATCACTGCGATGCCCACGTCATGACTCGGATCGAGCTTGTGCAAGCCATAAGCCGACAACACCTGTGCGGTATTGCGCAACTCCGCGGATAACTCCACACCCGTTGCGCCTGCACCGACGATCACCACCTGCACGCGCGGCTCTTCCTTGCCTTCGTGATCGCGCGTGATGACGGGATCGGTCTGATGCTCCGCGCGCACGCACGCCGCGATCAGGCGCTTGCGAAAGCGTTCAGCCTGTTCGACGGTATCCAGCGCGATGGAGTTTTCCGCCGCGCCCGGCACGCCAAAGAAGTGCGTCGTGCTGCCGATGGCAATCACGAGCGTGTCGTATTCGAGCGTACGCACCGGCAGCATCGCCGCGCCGTCTTCGTCCTGTACCGCGCCAAGCGTAATGCGCCTGGCAGTGCGATCGAGTTCAACCAGTTCGCCCTGCTGAAACTCGAAGCCATGCCAGCGCGCCTGCGCGGCATATTCGAGCTCCTGCGTGAACGGGTCCATGCTGCCCGCCGCAACTTCGTGCAGCAGCGGCTTCCAGATGTGCGTTGGATTGCGGTCGACGAGGGTGACCGTCGCGCGCGGCTGGCGGCCACGGCCCACCTTGCCGTAACGGTCGCCTAATCGGGTCGCCAGTTCCAGCCCGCCAGCGCCCCCACCTACAACGATAAAACGATGCATAAATTCTCCGTGCATGTCGATGGGCGTTAGAAGGTCCGACGCTCGCGTGCTTCACGCAATGAAGCGCGACGACGTCGGCCTTCGTCTCATTGTCGGCGGACGGGACGCGCGGCGGCAAGATGTGAAGCTCACATTGAGGTCATGTGCATGCCCTACTTGTGCGTGGCCACCTGTGCGCTCACTGCTTGTCCAACATCACGATTTCGCAATGTGAGTGCGTCAATGCGCCTCTTCCCAATTCGCACCGACACCCACCTCGGCGACGAGCGGCACCTTGAGCTTCGCCACCGAGCACATCAGTTCCGGCAGGCACTTACGTACTTCGGACAACTCTGCATCCGGCACTTCGAGCACCAGTTCATCGTGCACCTGCATGATCATCTTCGTGCCGATCTTGCGCTCGTCGAGCCACTTCTGCACCGCGATCATCGAGAGCTTGATGAGATCCGCAGCCGTGCCCTGCATCGGCGCATTGATGGCGGCGCGTTCGGCAGCCTGGCGGCGCGGGCCGTTGCCGCCGTTGATTTCGGGCAGCCACAGGCGGCGGCCGAATACGGTCTCGACGTAACCGCGCGACTTCGCATCCATACGCGTCTCGTCCATGTAGCGAGCCACGCCCGGATAACGCGCAAAATAGCGGTCGATATAAAGCTTCGCCGCATCGCGCGTGATGCCGAGATTCGACGCGAGACCAAACGCGCTCATGCCGTAAATCAGGCCAAAGTTAATCACCTTGGCGATACGGCGCTGATCGTTGCTGACTTCCAGCGCGGTGACGCCGAACACTTCGGCGGCAGTCGCACGGTGAATATCGTCGCCGCGCGCGAAGGCCGCGAGCAGCGATTCGTCGCCCGAAATATGCGCCATGATGCGCAGTTCGATCTGCGAGTAATCGGCGGAAACGATCTTGCAGCCCGGCGACGCGATAAACGCCTCACGGATGCGTCGACCTTCGCCCGTGCGCACCGGAATATTCTGCAGATTCGGATCGTTCGAAGCCAGACGGCCCGTCACCGCCACGGCCTGCGCATAGTTAGTATGCACACGGCCCGTCTGCGGATTGACCATGCGCGGCAGCTTGTCGGTGTAGGTCGACTTGAGCTTAGAGAGGCCGCGATGTTCGAGCAGCAGCTTGGGCAGCGGATAATCTTCCGCGAGCTTCTGCAGCACTTCTTCGTCGGTGGAAGGCGCGCCGCTCGGCGTTTTCTTCACAACGGGCAGTTGCAGTTTTTCGAAGAAAATCTGGCCGATCTGTTTGGGCGAACCGAGGTTGAATTCGCCTTCCGCCAGCACATAGGCCTCTTTTTCCAGCTCGACCAGACGCACGGCGATCTCTGCGCTCTGCTTTTCCAGACGTTCCGTGTCGATCAGCACGCCGTTGCGCTCCATCTTGCGCAGCACGCGCGCCGTGGGCAGCTCGATATCGCGATACACGTATTGCAGGCCCTTTTCGGGCTCGATCTGCGGGTAAAGCGCGAGGTGCAGTTGCAGCGTGACGTCCGCATCTTCGGCTGCGTATTCGGCGGCCTTTTCCAGCGAAACTTCATCGAAACCAATCTGCTGCGCGCCCTTGCCCGCAACCTCTTCGTACTTGATCGTCTTGATGCCGAGATGGCGAAGCGCAAGGCTATCCATATCGTGCGTGCGATGCGATTCAAGCACGTACGATTCGAGCAGCGTGTCGTGCTCGACGCCATTGAGTTCGATGTCGTAGTTCGCCAGCACCTGCTCGTCGTACTTCATGTGCTGGCCGACTTTCTTGTGCTGCGTGCTTTCGAGCCACGGCTTCAAACGCGCGAGCACTTCATCGATCGGCAGTTGTTCCGGCATATCCGGCCCGCGATGCGCGAGCGGCAGATAGGCGGCGCTGCCCGGCTCGGTCGAAAACGACATACCCACGAGCTTCGCCTGCATCGGATCGAGCGCCGTGGTTTCCGTATCGAACGCGGTGAGCTTCGCGGCTTCGATCTTCCTGAGCCAGGCGTCGAACTGTTCCCACGTCTGGATCGTTTCGTAATTGCGCGGCGCATCGACGAACAGCGCGGGCTGCACGTTGGCGTCTTTTTCCGGCGCATTGCCAGTCGTTGCCGCGGGCACCGTCTGCTTTTGTTCCGAAGCCTCAGTGATCTCGCGCAGCCAGGTCTTGAAACCGTGACGCGCGAAGATATCGCGCATTTCCTCGCGCGCTTCGGGACGCGTGCCAAGCGACGCTTCAATCGACTCCAGATGCGGCGCGAGATCGCAAGCCGTTTCCACCGTGACGAGCTTGCGCGCCATCGGCAGGAAGTCGAGCGCGTCGCGCAGATAACCGCCCACTGCGCCCTTGATTTCGTCGGCATGTTCGACGATGCCGTCGAGCGAGCCATATTGCGTGAGCCACTTCACCGCCGTCTTCGGGCCGCACTTGTTCACGCCCGGCACGTTATCGACCGTATCGCCGATCAGCGAGAGATAGTCGACGATACGCTCCGGCGGCACGCCGAACTTCGCGATCACGCCTTCGCGATCGAGCAGTTCGTTCGTCATCGTGTTGATGAGCGTGACGTGATCGGTCACGAGCTGCGCGAGATCCTTGTCGCCCGTGGAGACGATCACCTTCATGCCGAGCTTTTCCGCCTGGGCGGCGAGCGTGCCGATCACATCGTCGGCTTCCACGCCTTCGACCATCAGGAGCGGCCAGCCGAGCGCGCGCACCGCCGCGTGGATCGGCTCGATCTGAGCCGCAAGCGGCTCCGGCATGGAAGGCCTGTTGGCCTTATAGTCGGGATACCAGTCATCACGAAACGTCTTGCCCTTGGCATCGAACACGCACGCGCTATACTCTGCCGTAACGTCCTTGCGCATACGACGCAGCATGTTGATGATGCCGTAGAGTGCACCTGTGGGTTCGCCGTCGGGACCGCGCAGATCCGGCATCGCATGGAAGGCCCGATAGAGATAGCTAGAACCGTCGACCAGCAACAGGGTCTTACCTTCCAGCTGATTTTGTAGCTTCGTTTCCACGCGTAGTTCTTCAGGCATTATGGACAAGAGAAAAGTGATTCCGAGTCTGCGTTCACTCGCAGATCAAGAGCGCGCAACGGCCAAAAAGGCGCGCGCATCGTGGCAGATGTTCACGATTATGGCAGAGTTTATCGAGGCGACCGAATACCTGTCCGAGATCCGGCCAGCGGTCAGCATCTACGGCTCTGCACGCCTGAAACCGGACTCAAAGTACTACCAGCTGGCCTCCACGATCGCGCGAAAAGTCTCGGATGCGGGCTTCGCCGTGATCTCCGGCGGCGGCCCTGGCATCATGGAAGCCGCGAACCAGGGCGCGCACGCGGGCAAGTCGCCATCGGTGGGTCTGAACATCGAATTGCCGCACGAGCAGTCGGGCAATCAATGGCAGGACATCTCACTGCGATTCCGCCACTTCTTCACGCGCAAAGTGACGTTCGTGAAGAACTCGGATGCCGTGATCGTCATGCCGGGCGGCTTCGGCACGCTCGACGAACTGGCCGAAGTGCTCACGCTGATCCAGACGAAGAAGTCGCGCCATGTACCCATCATTCTGGTGGGCGCGGAGTTCTGGGAAGGACTGCTGGCGTGGTTCCGTTCGGCGCTGGTGCCGATGGGCCTCATCAATCCGGAAGACCTGGATCTGATGCAGGTGATCGACGATCCGGATCAGGTGCTCGAAGCGGTGCTGAAGTTCTACGAGGACAGCGGCGAAGAAGCGGAAGACACGGAACATCCCGCTCGCCCGGACTCGGACGAAGACCGCATGTTCTATCTGTGATGCATTGCGTTTGATGGACTGCGTGGGGCGCCCCGCCCCGCGCATCGACATGCAGCGTGCGTCCTGCGCGCTGCATGTCTTTCCTCACGCTTTCAGGCGCGCTGCTTGCGCGCCGCTGCCACTTTCTTCCTCCAGCCAGCGGCAAAACTGCGCCACGATAGGCGTTTTGGCGATTTCGCGCCGCGCGACCCACCAGTAACCACGCGCATCGAGATGCGGCCCCGCCAGCGGCGCGACGAGCCGCCCTGACGCCAGTTCGTCGTCCAGCAAGGGCAACGGCCCAAGCGCGACACCCAGACCATCCACCGCCGCCTGCAAGGCCAGATAGAAATGGTCGAACGACTGCTTTTTGCGGCACTTCGCCGTGACGCCCGCAGCCGCGAGCCATGTGCGCCACGCATCGGGACGCGTATCGGAATGCAGCAGCACATGGCGCGCAAGATCGTTGGCGTTGTCGATCGGCACGCGTTTGAGCAACGCCGGACTGCACACGGGCAGTTCCGTTTCGCCGAGAAAGTGCCCGCTCTCGCAATCGGGCCAATGCGAGGGGCCGCGCCGCACAGCGACATCGAAAGCATCGAGCGTTTCTACTGGCGCATTCGAGGTTGCCAGACGCAACTCGACGTTGGGATTGAGCCGCTGGAACTGCGATAGACGCGGCAGCAGCCACTTCATCGCAAAGGTGGGCAGCGCATTCACGCGCAAAACGTGAACCACGCCGGTATCGCGCAGCTGTTCCGTAGCGCGTGCAATATTGTCGAACGCAGCCTGCACTGCGCCCAGGTAACGCCGCCCGTCCTCGGTCAGCGCGACGCGCTTGCCATGCCGATGAAACACCTGCACGCCCACCCACGCTTCCAGCGCGGCAACCTGCCGGCTGATTGCACCGTGAGTCACATGGAGTTCCGCCGCGGCGGCGGTAAAGCTGTTGTGCCGCGCTGCGGCCTCGAAAGCGCGCAGCGCGGGAAACGGTGGGAGAGAACGTGCCATGCTTGTGATTCTAGATCACAAAGGAACGGCCAAAAAATCGTTTTGCTGCCCAGCGATTCGGCGCTACGCTCGCAGCTTGTCTCAGAGGTTCCCGCATGAACTCAAATCCCGCCCCCGCCGCCCCGCATGTCGATAGCCACGACGCGCTCGTGACGCCCAGCGTCAAAGACCTGTTCCTGGGCTTTCTCGGCCTTGGTTTCACCTCGTTCGGCGGCGCGTTGCCGCTCGCGCGCCGCACCATCGTCGAGCAGCGGCGCTGGCTCTCCGGCGCCGAATTCACCGATCTGCTCGGCTTGTGCCAGTTCCTGCCTGGCGGCAATGTGATCAATCTCTCGGTGGCGCTTGGCATGCGTTTTCAGGGCTGGCGCGGCGCGCTCGCCGGGCTGCTCGGCTTGATCGCGGGACCCTCGCTGGTGGTGATCGGGCTGGGCGTGCTGTATGAGCGCACGCAGAACGATCCGCATGTGCGCCACCTGTTCGTGGGGCTGGCCGCTGCGGCAGCCGGTCTGCTGGTGTCGATGGCCGTGAAGATCATTCTGCCGCTGCGCCGCGATCCGGCCGCCGCCGTCATCGCCGCGCTTGGCTTCATCGCCATTGCGCTGCTGCGCACGCCGCTGTTGCCGACCATGCTGGTGCTCACGCCTATTGGCATTGCGGTTGCGGCGCGCGCCGCGCGTCGCTCGGGAGCCTCGCAATGAACGCCACGCTGCTTGCGCTCGCGACGATTTTCAGCCAGCTTTCGCTGCTCGCGTTCGGCGGCGGCAACACCATCCTGCCGGAGATGCAGCGCCAGGTCGTGGAGGTCCATCACTGGATGCCCGCCAGCGAATTCAGCGCGCTGTTCGCGCTCGCGCAGGCCGCGCCCGGCCCGAACATGATGATCGTGACGCTGGTGGGCTGGCACGTGGCCGGCTGGGCGGGCATGCTGGTGACGTCGGTGGCGAAGTTCGGGCCGTCGTCGCTGGTGACGATCGCGGCGCTGCACGCGTGGGACCGCTTCAAGGACCGGCCGTGGCGGCTTATCGCGCAGCGCGGGCTCGTGCCGGTGACGGCGGGCCTCGTGGCCGCCAGCGCGGTGCTGATCGCGAAGGCGTCCGATCCTTCGTGGATCGCGTGGGCCATCACGGGCGTGTGTGCGGTACTGGCGTTCCGCACGAAGATTCACCCGCTCTGGCTGCTGGCAGCGGGCAGTTTGATTGGGCTGACGGGGTTCGGGCAGTAGGCCGGCAGCCCTTTACACCGCCACGCGTTCCCCAGCCTGATGAATTTCGCCGCTGCTTTCGCGAGCTTGCACGATGGCCGCGAAGCGCGGCAAAAGACTCGCGGCGTCAGGCGTTTCGCACACGCCGGCGCTCAATGCGTCGGCATCGTAATTTTTGTCGCGCGCCTCGATCGGCATGGCGTGGATATAGGCGCGCATGGCGTCCGTCGAGAACTCCGGATGGAACTGCACGCCCCATGCGGCGCGACCGACCCGGAACGCCTGGCAGGCTTCACCTGCACTGGCCGCCAGTAAAAACGCACCGTCCGGCAAACGCACAACCGATTGCCGATGAACCAGTTGCGCGCCGAACCGTTGCGGCATGGCGTCGAACAAGGGATCGCCCTGGGCGCCCGCGCTCAACCCGACCGTATGCGTGCCGATCTCGAACTCGTGGTTCGCACGATCGGACACGAGCCCACCAAACGCATGCGCGAGCAACTGATGGCCATAGCAGATGCCAAGGACCGGAACGTCCGCGGCGACGCATCGCGTCAGCCATTGCGCCAGACGCTCGCTCCACGGCTCGCGGTCGCTCACCATCGAATGCGATCCGCTCAGCACCACACCCGCCAGATCGGACGGATCGGGCCACGCTTCAATCGTCTGCGCGTTCACCAGCCGGTGCGAAACCGCCTGACCTAAGCCGTTGGCGATCCATGCGCCGAAGTCGCCTTGAGTTTGCGCGATCTGGGGGAAAGTGCTGCCGGTCGCGACAATGAGAACTGGCCTGGACATCATGCTTGAAGGAGTCTGGGAAATCAGGAACGGGTGAATCGGGGTCCGATACGACGGGCGCGGCGCCAGCGCAGCGCCTTTGCCGAGCCGCGATGGTAGCAAAGCGCGCATCGAAGCGAAACATGGCCCTCAAGCGCTGTGCCATACCGCATCGACATGTCATCCAACAGATTGGACAACACGTCATTCCTTTGGACGCATGCGGGCTTCGCCCCT
Organism: Burkholderia sp. Ax-1719; assembly: GCF_011753055.1. GTDB lineage: Bacteria > Pseudomonadota > Gammaproteobacteria > Burkholderiales > Burkholderiaceae > Paraburkholderia. The sequence continues at coordinate 107,538 of NZ_VWWJ01000010.1, forward strand.
ACGATCTATCGCGCCCCCTCATTTCGGAATCGCTACCATGCCCTCGATTTCCAGCTATCTTCCGCACGATCTCGACCGCGCGCTGCTCGTTGGCCGGGTCTGGCGCTCCAACCCGCAAGGCGATGGCCCGTGCGTCGTCGCCGTGCGCGGCGGCATGGTCTTCGACATCACGTCAATCGCTCGCACCACGGCCGACCTGTTCGAGCGCGCCGATCTGCTCGACGTCGTACGAAACGCACCTGGTGAGCCGCTCGGCGATGTGCGAACGCTCATCGAACAGAGCCTGCAAGCGAGCCAGCCGATATTGCTCGCGCCCTGCGATCTCCAGGCGATCAAGGCGTGCGGCGTGACGTTCGCCGTGAGCCTGCTCGAACGCGTAATCGAAGAACAAGCCGGTGGCGATCCCGCCAAAGCCCAGGACGTGCGCAACGACATCACGCGTCTGATCGGCACCGATCTATCAAAAATCAAGCCGGGCTCTGACGACGCGCTCAAGCTGAAACGGGAGCTTCAGCGGCGCGGGGCGTGGTCGCAGTACATGGAAGTCGGCATCGGTGTGGATGCCGAAGTATTTTCGAAGGCGCAGCCGATGTCCGCGGTGGGCTTTGGCGCGGATATCGGCCTGCATCCGGCATCGGCATGGAATAACCCGGAGCCGGAAATCGTGCTCGCGGTCAACAGCCACGCTCAAGTCGTGGGCGCAACGCTGGGCAACGACGTCAATCTGCGCGACATCGAAGGCCGCTCCGCCCTGCTGCTGGGCAAATGCAAGGACAATAACGGCTCGTGCGCCATCGGCCCCTTCGTACGGCTATTCGACGACGTTTTCACGCTCGACACGATACGCGCCACCAGCGTGTCACTACGCGTGGCAGGCAGCGACGATGATTTCCTGCTCGAAGGCGTGAGCCACATGCAGGAAATCAGCCGCGATCCGCTCGATCTCGTTGCGCAGACGTGCGGCCGCCATCATCAGTATCCGGACGGTTTCATGCTGTTTCTCGGCACCATGTTCTCGCCGATCAAGGATCGCGATACGGCGGGCGGCGGCTTCACCCACCATCTGGGCGACCGCGTGACGATCAGCGCCCCGCCGCTGGGCGCGATCGTCAACACCGTGCGTCTTTGCACGGAAATCGCACCATGGACGTTCGGTGCGCGCGCGCTCATCGCAAACCTCGCCGCGCGAGGTCTCGTGTAACGCACGCCTTACTGGAACGCCACCTCGGCGAAACTGCGCAGTTTGCGGCTGTGCAGCTTATGCAGACCATTGGTGCGCAGAATCTCCATCGCCTTCACGCCGATCTGCAGATGCTGATCCACCTGCGCGCGATAGAACGAATCGGCCATGCCCGGCAGCTTCAGTTCCCCGTGCAGCGGCTTATCGGAGACGCACAGCAAGGTGCCGTAAGGCACGCGGAAGCGGAAGCCATTCGCGGCGATGGTCGCGCTTTCCATATCCAGCGCGACCGCGCGGCTTTGCGAAAGACGTTGCACCGGCTCGCGGTGATCGCGCAGTTCCCAGTTGCGGTTGTCGACGCTGGCTACCGTGCCCGTGCGCATCACGCGCTTGAGCTCCGCGCCTTCGAGACGCGTGACATCCGCTACCGCGCTCTCCAGCGCGAGTTGCACTTCGGCGAGCGCCGGAATCGGCACCCACAGCGGCAGGTCGGCGTCGAGCACGTGGTCTTCGCGCACATAACCGTGCGCCAGCACGTAGTCGCCCAGCCGCTGCGTATTACGCAGTCCCGCGCAGTGGCCCAGCATGATCCACGCGTGCGGACGCAGCACGGCGATGTGATCGGTGATCGTCTTGGCGTTCGACGGCCCCACGCCGATGTTGATCATCGTGATGCCGCTGCCGTCGGCACGCTTGAGGTGATACGCGGGCATCTGCGGCAGGCGCGCGGGCGCCGTGCCTTCGTCGTCCTGCTCGCCGAGGTTCGCGTTGTACGTCACGACGTCGCCCGGCTCCACGAACGAGGTGTATTCGCTGCGATAGTTGCGCAGATCGGCGTCGTCGGTACGCGCCATCATCGCGCGGCCGAGTTTCACGAACTCGTCGATATAAAACTGGTAGTTGGTATATAGCACGTAGTTCTGCACGTGCGTGGGCGAGGTGGCCGTGTAGTGCTTGAGCCGATGCAGCGAAAAGTCCACGCGCGGCGCGGTAAAAAGCGCGAGCGGAAACGGCTCGCCGGGCAACGGCTCGTAGGTACCGTTGACGATGCGATCGTCGAGTTCCGCCAGATCGGGCACGTCGAACACATCGCGCATCGCGAAAAGACGCTCGCGGTCCAGGTCGCCTTCGAGGTGGATGCCTTCGGCAAACGCAAAGTGAACCGGAATCGGCTGCTCCGACACGCCCACTTCGATCTGCACGTGATGGTTCTTCGCCAGCAGACGCAGTTGCTCGCGGTAGTAATTGCTGAACAGGTCGGGACGCGTGATCGTCGTCTCGAACACGCCCGGCCCCGCAACGAAGCCGTACGAGCGGCGCGAGTCGATGTGCGTGTTGACTTCGGTGCGGATGCGCACGAACGGATAGCAGGCGCGCACGCGGCGCTCGAACGACTCGCCGCGGCGGTAGCGCGCGAAGGCATCGCGCAGGAACGACGTGTTGGCTTCGTAAATCGCGGCCAGGCGCGCGACGGCGTCGGCGGCATCTTCGAAGGCTTCGAGCGGGAAGTCGTGCGGGGGCGTCATGAAAGTTCGCCGGTTGGTATCGTTGTTCATTGTCGTTCGCCTCGGTTCGTTTGAACGACATTAGCACGGAAGCGAGACATTCTGACAACGCCCTTCGTCATCGCCCTTCAGGCAGCGCGGAAATGCGCGGACAAGACGGAATGAGGTGGCGCAAGGCGGAACAAGGCCGATGCAGCGGTTCAGGACGGGTGGCGCGGCGCGGATTTGCTAGAATTCGAGAATCCCATCGGAGAATCACCATGAAGTCGCATCTTCTTGCCGCCGTCGCCGCGACGCTTGCGTTTAGCGGGCTCGCCATGGCAGCGCCGGCCGACGACGCCAAAACGGCTGTCGAGGCCCAGTCCGCGCAGTCCGAGAACGAGCGGGCCGGTCTGCCCGATCTCGCGGCAATCAACCGTCCGGCTGCACAGGTCAGCTCGAAGGTGGACATCAACGACGTGCCGCGCACGCCGAGCTTTCATGAAGTGAGCCCGACCGGCACCGAAATCACCGAATACCGCGACAAGGGCAAGCCCGTCGAAATCAACGTGCATTCGAACTTCGGCACGCGTTACACGATGAGCGCGAACCCCGACACTTCGCCGCAAGTGCGCCCGAATGGCCAGGCCAGCACGCGCCTGCCGTCGATCAACCTGCATTACTGACACACCGCCCTCGCGCGTGGGCGGCGTGCGCTGTCCGCGCCGCCTCCCGCCCGGGCGCGCTCGAGCCCGTCCCGACCCTCAAGCCTGCACGTTGCCAAGTGCATATGAGCCGGGCCCCATTACGAAAACCACACGACCTCTCGCATGGCCGTCTTCACCGCTGTCACCGAAACCCAGCTCGCCCAATGGATGCGCGACTACGATCTTGGCGATGTAACCGATTTTCGCGGCATCCAGTCCGGGATTGAAAACAGCAACTTCTTCCTGACGACGACGCGCGGCGAATACGTCCTGACGATCTTCGAAAAGCTCACCGCGCAGCAGTTGCCGTTCTATCTGGACCTGATGCGCCATCTCGCGTCGCACAGCGTGCCGGTGCCGGACCCGATGCCGCGCGCCGACGGTTCGCTGTTCGGCATGCTGCACGGCAAGCCGGCCGCCATCGTCACGAAGCTCGACGGTGCGCCGGAACTGGCCCCGCAGGTTGAGCATTGCGCCGAAGTCGGCCAGATGCTTGCGCGCATGCATCTCGCGGGCCGCGACTACGCGGGCGATCAGCCGAATCTGCGCAGCCTGCCGTGGTGGGAAGAAAACGTGCCGACGGTGCTGCCGTTTCTGGACGGCGCCCAGCGCGATCTGCTGACGAGCGAACTCGCGCACCAGCAGGCCTTCTTCGCGAGCGACGACTACGCGTCGCTGCCGGGCGGTCCGTGCCACTGCGATCTGTTCCGCGACAATGCCCTGTTCGCGCACGCCAATCCGGCAACGGGCCATACGGTGCGCCTGGGCGGCTTCTTCGACTTCTATTTCGCCGGTTGCGACAAATGGTTGTTCGATGTGGCGGTGACGGTCAACGACTGGTGCGTCGATCTCGCCACGGGCGTGCTCGATGCGGCTCGCGCCGAAGCGCTGCTGCGCGCGTATCAGACGGTGCGCCCGTTCACGGCCGCCGAGATTGCCCACTGGAGCGACATGCTGCGCGCCGGCGCGTACCGCTTCTGGGTCTCGCGCCTGTATGATTTTTATCTGCCGCGTTCGGCGGAGCTGCTCAAGCCGCACGATCCCGGCCATTTCGAGCGCATCCTGCGCGAGCGCCGCGCCGTCACTCCCGGCGACATTCAAGCACTTTCTGGCCTGCCCCGTTCATGCAACTGATCGAAGTCCCCGCCAAGCAGGGCTATGTGTGGTTCCGCCAGGGCATCTGGCTGTTCCGCCGCAATCCGCTGGCGTTTCTCACGCTGTTCTTCGCGTATCTGCTCGCCATGACGCTGATCTCGGCAGTGCCGCTGATCGGCGGCGTGCTGCCGCTCATCTTTGTGCCGGGCGTGGCGGTCGGTTTCATGGCCGCGTGCCGCGACACGATCGCGGGCAAGCCGGTGTTTCCGACGATCCTCGTGGACGGTTTCCGTTCGTACGGACCTAACGTCACGAAGCATCTGTTCGTTCTGGGCGGGATTTACGTGGTGGCGATGACGCTGGTGCTCGCGGCGTCCGCGCTGGTCGACGGCGGCGAGCTGCTGCGTCTGATGACGCTGGGCGGGACGCTGGACACGGAGGCGATCGAAAACAGCAATGTGCCGCTCGCCGTGCTGGCGTCGCTGGCGGTCTATTTGCCGGTGTCGATGCTGTTCTGGTTCGCGCCGGTGCTGACGGCCTGGCACGACGTGCCGCCCATCAAGGCGATGTTCTTCAGCATCGTGAGCTGCTGGCGCAACAAGGGCGCGTTCGTGGTGTACGGCGCGCTGTGGTTTGCGCTGTCGATGGGCGTGGCCATCGGCCTGTCGAATCTGCTGCGCGCGCTGGGCGCGGGCGAATACGCGCTGGCGATCGTGATGCCGGCGCTGATTCTCGTCACGACGATGATCTACTGCTCGTTCTACGCGACGTACCGCGGCTGCTACGGCATTCAGGAGAAACCGGCTGAGCAAGCGCCCGATTCGGGCCGCTAGTCGTTTACAGCTGCAGCACACATCTACGGGGCGCCAGCATGCGCCCCGTTTTTATTGCTACGGCTTAGCCGTAGTGGTTCATCCACGAAGGATGACGGCCGGTCTTCTCGCGATCGAGCTTGCGCATGCGGAATTCCAGATCGTAGATATCGGCCGATTCGGCCAGATAGGCTTCTTCGCGCTCCTTGCGGGCGACGTCGGCGGATTTCGTGAGGAACAGGAAAAGGCGGCTAAGCAGGTACATGGTCTGGCTCCGGATACTGGGCACATGCCCTCGTAAGGAATGGAGCTATTATAGGGAAAACCCTGATTAGGGTAAACCCTTGAATTGATACGGATTGTCGCAGGCGTGCGCGAACCGCGCTGCAGCGGCAGCCAGGATCAGCCTGCACCCTGGGCCAGTTCGCCGTCGAAAGCGTCGTCCGGCTTGGCGCGACGTTGCGTTTCGAAAAAGTCCCAGATCATCGCGCTGGCGTCCGGCCCGCTGGAGGAATGGAACGGCACGGTATCGTCGCCTCCGCTCCAGGCATGATCGAGCGCATCGACGCGGCACAGGCGAACGACGCTCGCGCCATCGCGAAGGTAATCATGGACCGAGTAGCCGTCGCCGTCGTGCTCGTGGGAGACGACGCCCTGACGCACGCCGTCGTCATCGGCGAGACCGTTGAGATGCAGGAACTGCGCGGTCAGTTGTTCGGCGTTGATGGGCGCCACGACGGCGTCGTTGCCGCCCTGCACGATCAGCGCCGGCATGCCGGGATGCGTGCGCCCCGCCAGCTCGCCGTCGACCAGCGCGGCCGGCTCGTGATGCAGCCCGCGCCGCATCACGTCGAGCGCGGCCACGCCCGAGCGCGCCTCGCCGAACGCCGGCCCCGAGTGCAGCGCGACCGCGGCGAAGCGGCCCGGCGCACGCATCGCCAGCAGCGACGCGAGACCAGCGCCCGCCGACAGCCCCGCCAGATAGATGCGCGAACGGTCGAAGCCATGCTCCTCGGCGAGCGTATCCACCAGCGAAACGATCGCCGCCGCCTCGCCGCCGCCCGCCGGCTGGCGCGCGTCGTACCAATGCCAGCACTGGTGCGGATGCGCCTGTATCGATTGCTCCGGATACACCACGGCGAAGCCATGACGGTCGGCCAGCAGGTTCATGCGCGTGCCTTCGGCGAACGAATCCATGGTCTGCTTGCAGCCATGCAGCATCACTACGACCGGCATACCGGCGGTGGGACGATCCGGCGGCAGATACAGGCCATAGGCGAGCGCGCGCGACGCGCCCTTCGGCAAATGTTCGGCGCGCTGCCACGTGCCCGCGGCCCATGCTGCAGCGCGGGGTCCGACGCGCGATTCGCGCACCGGCGCGCCCGTTGCCGGGCGCGGTTGAGGGTTTTCTGCAGTGGTTCTGGGCGCGGTGGCGGCCTGCGCAGCGGCGGCCTGCGCGCCCAGCCACAACGCCTGTGCGTCGGACGCGCGCAAGCCGGCTTCACGCAGCGCCGTGCGCGCCGCGCGATTCTGGATGGCGAACAGACGTCGCATGCCACCCGTCCACAGCTTCGTCAGATCTTTCGTCATCAAAGGCCTCTTTTAAGGGGGTCGGATACGCAGCGAATATGCAGCCGCCGCGCTCGTTGTGCGATGCACAATAACATCAATCTGACAGCGTTGCAGTCGAATGAGTTCTAAAGCGAAATTGGCGTTCGCTGCGGCGCATTAAGCGCAATGAATCGCGGCTATACTGGAAATCTCGCGATGCACTTGTCGGCGCAACCTGCCGCTGGTGCGTTACTGAATGGACACCCACTTAACAATGCGCCGTGGCGGCGCCCGCTCATGCCCGACTTGCCCCTCAACCTCTGGACCGCCATCACCAACCTTGGTGGCGCGGGACTCACGTTTCCGCTGGCGTTCGCGATCGCGCTGTGGCTTGCCGCAGGCTATTCATGGCGCATGGCGGCCAGCTGGCTGGCGCTTCTCGGTGCGGCAATCGGACTCGTCACGTTGACGAAAATCGCCTTCCTCGGCTGGGGCGTCGGGGTGCGTTCGTACGATTTCACGGGCCTGAGCGGCCACGCGATGATGTCCACCTCGGTCTATCCGGTGGCCTTCTTCCTGATGCTGCAAGGCGCGCGGCCCAAGCTGCGCGCGGCGGGCGTCGCGCTGGGTCTCGTGGTGGGCGTGGTAGTGGCGTTCTCGCGCGTCGTGCTGGACGCGCATTCGCCTTCCGAGGCGGTGACCGGCACCATCGTCGGCGCGCTGACGGCGCTGGTGTTCGTGCGCTACTGGTGGGAAGCACGCTCGGGCGGGATTTCCACGGCGGTGGTGACGATCAGCCTCGCCGCCCTCACCATCGCCCTGCATGACGTGCGCGTGCCCACGCACCGCTGGGTCACGGATATCGCCCTGACCGTCTCCGGCCACGATCAACCTTATATGCGCGCCAAGTGGAAGGCCAACCGGCCCGTCCGTACGCCGGGCACGCCGGGCACGCCGATCGCGCCGATCTCACAAACGCGCGACACGCTCACGCCGGTCGCCCAGCACCACGCGTGACGACAGCGGCGGCGCATGGCTCGCGCCGCCGGGCTCTGCGTTCTAGTTTTAGTTCCCCACACCTAGCAGCACGCTCGACGCCTTGAAAACGGCGGTCGCGTTTACGCCGACTTCAAGACCTAGCGCCTCGACGCTGACATCGGTGACAACTGCGGCAATCACGATGCCGCCGGGCAGTTCGAGCGTCACCTCGGCGTTGACCTCGCCGCGCCGCACACCGCTCACCACACCGCTCAAGCGGTTGCGCGCCGACAGCCGCGCCGCCGCCTCGGCCCCGCCAGCCACCAGCACCACCGACGACGCCTTGACCAGCGCAACAACCGCCGCGCCTTCGGCGAGGCCCAGCGCCTCGGCGCTCTCGCGCGTGACGTTGGCAACAAGGTGCTGGCCACCCGGCAACGTAATCGAGACTTCGTCGTTGACCGCACCGCGTGCGAGTGCCGCGACCGTGCCATAAAGCTGGTTGCGCGCGCTCGTGCGCAGACCAAAGCGGCCCAGCACGGCGAGATCGCCAGGCAGGCTGTGCCCCGCATAGACATCCAGCGCGCTCACCGCCGCCGCCGCGCGTTCCAGAAAGCGCCGATGCTCGCGCTCGATCGCCGCGAATGTCTCGATCAGACGCATTGCACGCGTCGTGAGCGTCGTGCCACCGCCGCCTTTGCCGCCGGTCGCGCGCACCACGAGCGGTTCGCCAGCGAGATTGTTCATGGCGTCGATGGCATCCCAGGCGCCCTTGTAGCTCATGCCCACGGCCTTGGCTGCGGCCGTGATCGAGCCGCTATCGCGAATCGCCGCAAGGAGCGCGATGCGCGCGCTGCCGCCAAGCATCTGCGGCCCCGCCTGGAACCAGACCGAGCCGCCGAGCCCCAGCCCAGGCGTCGCGCTGTGATCGTTGGAATCGAAATCAGAAGGATTCGGGGAAGCGGAATTCATCACGGGACGCCCTTGTTTTGCAGACGCCGATTATAGAGACGACGCTTCGCTCACCGGAACGCATGAGTCCGCTCAAACGCAACTCAAGCACCACGCGCGACCTTCGGCGGACGCAACTCGCGCAACAGCCGCTCGCCCTCTTTCGCTGTATAGCGCTTCACCGCCTCGCACCAGCCGCGCGCAAAACCCAGCTGATACGGTTCGGCGTCCATGCGATCGAGAAAGCCCAGCGCCACCGCCGCATCGTTACCGTCGCCGAGCACGCCTTGCAGCCGCGCGAGCGTGCGCGCGGTTTCCGTGCGCGTGCGGCGCGACGTGACCGACGTGAAGAACTCCAGCGTATAGCGCAGATACTTGGCGTTGATGCGTACGCGATGACGGCTCGCCTCGTCGATGGCGGTGAGCTTTTGCGCCTGCGCAAGCCGCTCGTAATAGCGGCGAATGCGCTTCTTCGCGTGGCGATGCAGCGATGCGGCGGCCTCGTCCGGCTCGACCGTGTGCTGCGCGAGGTTCGCCAGCCATTGCAGCCACGCGAGCGCCGCGTGCGCATAGCGCAGCGAAGCCAGCGCCTCGCTCACCCGGGCACGCGCGGCCATCCGCCCGGCTTCGGCCTCGTCGCGCACGGCCTGCCAGCACGCGGAATCCTTGTCGGCGGACGCTAGCGCGGGCAAGGTCGATTCGACGAAAACGTCGCGATCGCGCGCCTCGCCAAGCAGCGCGCCGATCCATTTGAGATCGGGCTCGATGCGCACGCGCCACGTCTCGTCCCGCCAGTGCGAGAAGATGCGCATGGCCGTGCGCAGACGCCGCTGCGAAACGCGCATTTGATGGATGAACTCCGTATTGGCCGAATCGCGCACGCCCGCATCGTTGCCGAACCATTGCGCGCTGATATTGGCGCAAATTGCCACCAGCGCCTGCTGCACGCTCAACGCGCCACGCAAATCGACCGGCGCGGCATGCACCGCCTGCTCGTCGCCGACGAGACTGCCTTGCGCCGCGCGATCAAACGCATCGGACACGCGCACAAACGCGGGCAGCGCATCGACCAGTTCGTGCGCGCAGGCGAATAGCGCATCGACGAGCGGCGTGGGCGGCGTTTCCTCAGGCCATGGGACGCTCACGCGCAGTTCATGCAGCCGCGCCATTTCGTCGCGTGGCGCGCGCACATCGGCATCGAGTTGAAGCTCTACGCCTGCGGTGTCGCGCGGCCACGCCCAGACGCGCCGCGCGGCCGTGAGCACGGCGGACGCAGCAAGCGGACCGGCGGCTGCAAGCGCCTCGCGAAACGCCTGGGGCGTGGCGTCGAAAAGCGCGCCATCGAGCCCCTCCGTTTCGAGATGCGCCGAAAATATCGGCTCGACGACGACGACACCGGGCGTCCATTCGCGCCTGCTGGACACAACAACGCAATGCGCCGATCCGCGGGTTTCGACTGCAATCCGCCAACCCGCCTTCGCGAGCGCGCCGTCACGGTCGAACGTGACGATCGAGACTGCGTCGGAAGCTTCGGCGCATGCCGCGAGAGACGGTAATGCAGCGCACAACGTCGCCGCACAATCGGGCGAACGGGCAGCCGAAGCGACAACATCCAGCACGAGTTCCAGACGACGGACCATGAATGCTCCGTGGGTTCGTTAACGCGACCAGGCGACCGCGTTACCGCCCCGATAGTACACGACGTGGGATTTTTGAAACGATCGGCCGCAGGTCGCCCTTTCGCTTGCGCAGACTGACGGCGATCAACATCGAGCGACAGCGGAAGTGGAAAAATGTCGAGATATCGCTTTGATTCATCTCATTTCATAAGGAGTATTGAGTGTTCCCCGAATATAGAGAACAGATCTCGCACCTCAAGGTCCACGACGAACACTTCGCGCGACTCTTCAATCGTCACAACGAACTCGATCAGCAGATCAAGAACATGGAAGCGGGCATCGTTCCCACGCATGGCCTGGCCATCGAACATCTCAAGAAAGAAAAGCTGCACCTCAAGGATTCGCTGTACACGATCCTGCGCAAGAACAGCAACGCCTGAACCTGAATCTGGGCGTCACGCGCTTCTCTTCCAAGTCTGTTTCAGCCATCTCTCGTTACGCGGCACGCTCACTGGCACGCCGCGCGAGGGCATCCATCCGAGCCGATGCCTGAACGTCTGGCCCGGTCAGAGTGATGGGAATTTGCACCGATCGATACGACAGATGCGCCCCAATCGGCTGTGTATTCCGACGGCGAGAAGCGCGCGCGTTTTAATGCGCTTCGATATGTGCTTTATAAGTTTGCGGATACGAGCCGCAATAGCAGGCGATTGGGCAGTTGATCCGTTGCCGGTGAGTCGGGCGGTTTGAGGTTGGGGTTGGGTGGTCGGTGAGTTTTTATGACCAGCCGTGTTGCCTGTATCGTGTCTCGTAACGGCGGCCCCTCATCTGTCAGCATGGGAGCCGATCAGTAAGGGTTAAGCGGGAGGCGATTCGCTCACGTCATTAAACTTCCGGCACGTAAATGCCCGTTATTCCCGCCCCGACGACGACAGGCTTGAGATCAACGTCGCGCCACACGAGGTTTTATGGCCGTCGAGCGCAACGGGCTTTCCGTCGACGATAAACGATGAATCGCCTTCTGCGATCACGCAGTTCTGATGCCCTTGCATCGGGCAAATGCAGCGATCGCCCTGCCGGGCTACGGCACGGCCCATCACCTCGCTGACCTGGCTGCCGGTTGCGACCCTGCCGCCGTGGCTGGTCGCATCGCCCACGCGAATGATGCCTCTCATGGCTGCCCCTTCTGACTCACCAGGACCAGCCTTGCTGGTTGTATTTCGTGTCGTAGCGGCGCCCCCACCACGGCAGGTAAGCGTTGTTCTCACCGCGTGCACGGTACCAGTCAGCGTTAGGGTCGATGGGCAACGGTTGGGCCGGTGGCACGACCACCACTGCGACCGGATGCTCGGCGTTCGTCGTGCCCGCTACCAGCACCGTTTCTCCAAGGTGATTCGCCCGGCCGATTGCCAGCACGACATCGGTGAGCGCAGTGCCTGCGCCCATATCGCCTAGTAGCCCTGGCGTGTTGAAGGTCTGCTTCTGGAAATCGAATTCCGGCAGGGTTTCAGTGAGCGTGCGGCCAAGCGAGCCGATACGGGAAGAGGCGGCGTCGCTGCCCTTGCCTGCGTCATGGATCACGTAGTTGATCTTGCTCGCCGGTACGTTGGCATTGTGTGCAGCACCCTCGATTGTCGCTTTCCACGCCTCGACTGCGCGTGTAGTGCCCGCCTTCGCTTCGAAGTCCTTGACGTTTCCGCTAGACGCCTTGCCGATCCAGGCAAGCGGCGCGCGGTCGGTCTTCATATCCGGTCCGGCGAGGATCAGCAGCACCATGTTCTCGTTGATCTGACTGTCTTTTGGTGGAAAGCTCGGCGCGTCCCAGTTCATGACCCAGACGCTCTTGTCTGGATTCGCCTGCAGATAGTCCAGCGCCTTGTTTAACGAGGTGAAGCCAGCGTTGGCACCACCGGGAGTGACGTGCACATCCGGCGGCGTGTCCTTGCTCCAGAGGTCGGGAGACGATTTGCTGCCGATTTCGAAGAACAGCTTCATGCGATCGCGGAGGTAAGACTGCGCCTCGACGGGATCAAGACGCCCAGCCGGAATGGCAAACTCGACGTGAACGCCGGCCAGTTCGCGCCACAGTTTCTTGTCTTTTGGCTGGACGGTATAAAAATACTTGCCGTTCATCGCGTATCTGTCGCCGAACAGCAAAAGCAGCGTATCGACATATTTTTGGTAGAAACCGTCAAACGTCTCCTGTCCGCGCACGCCATCAGCGACAGCCAGCACGGCACGAAGCGCACCATACTTTTGCGGGTTCGTACTGACCATGTCGTCGTGCTTGTTCGGTGTGACCAGTCCCAATGTCCAAAGGATCTGCCACTCGGTCGGATAGTCACGACGCTGCAAGGGATTTAACCACTCGAGTCCCACCACCTGCGCAGCAAACAGCTTTCCAGAATTACCGGTCTCGCTGCTTGATACCGACTCCCCCGGCACAGCCGCCTGCGCGGTCATGGGTGCAAACGCCGCTGTCAACAAGAACACCGCGAGCGCCAAGAGGCCTGGCAGGATCACCAGTCGTTTCATCACTTCTCCCATCGTCAACATGGCGGGTATCGCCCGGTCTTCATAGACCATTAGTATCAGCATCAGCACGCTTGCAAGAGCCATGACGGCGATGGCCAGTCCACATCGTCGGGGCCATGTCCCGAATAGCGTGCTCATACCACGTCTCCGACCTTTAGAAACAGCTCTCCCTCGCGCTGATCGTGGATCTTGTCCGCCGGCAACGTAGCCTCTGGGTCTGTGTTAGCCCATATGTGCAGATACTGGTCCTTGTGCTTTCCGGTCTGAAAATAATCAGAATACTGCTTGTTAGGATTGCTAGCGGGTATCCCATTCCACATCCGCCAGTCCGCCTCGATTCGCAATTGGGACCAGTCTTCTTCTGTCAAATAACACACCCCAATCGCCACGTCATAGGCCAAGGCCTTTTGCGCATGCAACGAGTTCGTCATCGTAATGGAGTGGTTCGTCGGGTTGTTATTCATCCCGTCTCGCAGAATGGTATTGATCTCATCGTTATGCCAGTCGTGATAACCCGCCGGGGCATTCGCCGCATCGTCCTCGCCCGTTACCCTGCCATCCTCATCGACCCAGCCGTTCGTATCTCCTTGCTGTGCATTGCGACGCGCCTCCTGCCGCAAAACGGCATGGTCCTCATAGCGTTGCGACGCCTCACTCTCCACTGTACCTTGTGCCTTCAGATCGCTCTCCGTCATCTGCCCGCTTACCATGGAAGGATCAGCCTTGAAGGTATCGTACGGGTCGTCTGCTTGTGCATCAGTCGCGGACTTTTTGGCGTTGCGGGCCGCAGACGGCGGATCATAGCCCTCATTGAAGTTGCTGGTGTATCCATCGGCCTTGTATTCGATCTCCTTACCGTAGCGCATCGCGACCGGCAAGAACGGTTCGTCGAGCAAGGGGGCATTGACCGGCACCTCCCAGTCTTTCGGCGGGTCCTCGTTCACAGGCAATTTGACGAGGAGCGTGGCGAGATACAGCAGCGGCGCCGTAGTAAGCGTACCGAACTTGCCAAACATCGTGCGGTTTCCACGCAGCGCCTTCGATAGCCCGAACTTCGCAGGCGGCGATGGTGGAGACCAGAAGCCCTTCTTGTCGATCACCTCTGCTCGCCAGTCGTTTTTCCGATAGTTATACGTGGTGTTGCTTCCGTCACCGATCTTATAGTTTGTCGCAAACACTCTTTGCGTCAGAACGCCATGACCGCCGGTCTTGTCGATTTCTGCCGCGCTCATCCCCCGCCAGCCGATCCCCTGCACCGTCGTCGCTGAAATCACCTGATCGTGCGGACAGCAATACACAGTGACGCGCCCATAGGTGTGTCCGTTCACGCCATAGTCGATCCGATCCTGTCCCGAGTTGTACGGTTTGCCTCCCAGTTCCGAGGTCCGCGTGCTGGCCATTTCCTTGTCGACCTCGCCGGCGTCCTGTTCGAGCGCGGCGCGCTTGCGCAGGATTTCGAAGAAGTTCTTGAGTGTCTCGGCTCGCGCGGTGAAGGTCTCACGCCCCCGGTTACCTTGCGCATCCCGCGATTCGCGCTGCGTCCAGTTGTCCATGCCCAATTTTTCGACGAGGCTATACGGAGCATTCGCAAGCACGTAGGCATCGGCGACGCAATGACCGGTCTTCTGGAATGGATCGGTGACATCCGACATGCGGTCGCCAAGGAACGCCGCGGCCAAACCCACCATGTTTCCCTGGCTGTGACAGACCACAGTGATGGGCACGTCGGCCTGCTTCTGGCGGATCGACTGGATCAGCCTGGCAAGGCGTAATGCAGCCATCACCATGTATGGCCGCGGCGGTGTCCGATAGACAAGGCGTGAAGTCGGATTCATCGCCTGGACAGTGATCCAGCCAAAGACCCGGTCATCGACACCCGCGCTCCATAGATCGGCCAGGCTCGTGCATCCATTTGCGAATGGGCCTCCTCCCCAATAGTTCTGCTCATTGAGAAAGACGTTAGCGCCGTAGTCCTTCATGTCCTGCTTGTTCGCTTTGTAGCCCCAGCGAAAATGGATCACAGGTGAAAATGCGGGAGCCGGTTTGATGTAGGTTGCGGAGCCAAGGTCCGGATTGATATATCCATCCGGCGTCAAACTCCCCGTGTAGCTCACTGGCGACATCTGGCCGCCTACCACGCCGGTGTAGCTCATCTGGTCATCGAGCCGCCCCAGCCGCCGGTTGAGCCCCTTGCACAGTCCCTCTTCGGCCGCCGTGAACCACTCTCCCTCGGAGTTCACGCCATGCACGAAGATCACCACACCGGGCAACGGCATTTGCTTGACGCAAACGAGCTTGCTCTGCACGTCAAAGAGCGTCGGGCCCCGACCGCCGCCGACGAGAATACGCGGTGCAGCGCCCGCATCCGCCGCGCTAGCCGTATCGCTCGCGGCGCCAGCCTGCGAGGCCGACGGATCAATGAAGGAATCGGTCATGTTCTTGTTATTCGCAAGATGCGCTTAGCTGATCTTCTTGAAAAAATTCACCGCCAGTGATTCGAACTGGTCGCCATTGATCGGCGGCAACTGCCCCGAGCCGTCGGTTTGCCCTTTGATGATGTCGCCAGCCGCCTTGCGAACCTCGCCTTCGTAGCCGCTCGCGGCTTGCCCGTCCGTTGCCCGCACGAGTTGCGGTACACGGCCCAGCGGCGCGTGATCGAACTTCGGCATGTCGGCGCTCATACTTGCGGCACCGGCCCACGTGTGTCCCGCGGCCTTGACCGTGAAATTGCCGGGACAGCCAAGCTCGATATCGCCGCCATGCAGCTTCAGATAAGCCCCACCCGAGGTCACGAGCACGACTTGATCGCTGGCGGCGCCCGTGAGCTTGCCGCCCGCAGCGGTCAGCTGAATATTCTTCGCCGAATCGATCTGCGTATCGTCAGCCTGGCTCTGCAATTTGACTTTGCCCTGATTGGCAACCGCCGATACGTCGTCGGCCTGCGCGAACAGTGCAACGCCATGCCCGGCCTGCAGGTTGATACGCTGGCCGCTGGTCACCTGAACATGCTGTTGCGCGACCTGGTCGATGTTCTCACCCGCATAAGTCACATGGGTCTTTGGCGTCACGTGAGCAGCCCCAGCTTCGGCCCCGAACGCCATCAGCGGCTCGCCACCCGATGCCTGCCAGCCCTTGAGCGCCGATGCCACCGCGCTTTGGCCTGCCGCGTCCATCGCCTGGCCGCCGTGCTGTCCGGCGTAATCGCCCAGCGACTTGAACAGTTCCGTACACTCGCCGAGCAGCTGGATCAGTTCATCCCGATCGAGCTGATTGCCGCTCGCCTGCGCACGTGCGTAGGTCGTGAGCAGAATGCCCTGCGCGGCCCGTAGCGCGGCAGCGGCATCCGTACGCAACTCCGCGCCTTCGCCGCGATTTGCGCCTTGTCCGTTGTCACGCGGTTGCGTGAGATAGCCTAAATTCAGCTCCGAAAATTGATGCTGGCTGGTTAGCTGGGCGCTGATCTGCGCCGGTGTGTCGTCCAGGCGCAACTGGTTATAGCGCTGTCCCTTGATCTCTTTCGAGCGCAGCCCGGACAGATAGCGATTGCCCGGCAACGCACCCTTGCCACTGAACATCGACGCCGGCATGTTCCGGCCATTGATGAAGACGCCCGCGACATACATCCGGTCCGGATCGCCACCCACGAAATCCAGCAAGACCTCCATGCCTGCCCGCAGCGGCGTCTGCGCGCCATAGGTGTCGCCCGCCCAGTTGCCCAGCACGCGCGCCCAGGCGCTATCGGACGGAGTGCCGCTTGTGCCTGCGCCATTGGCGTGCGTGTGATCGTCAGGATCGAGTCCCTGGATCTGCACATTGACGCGGCCATATTCATCGCAATGCACTTCTTCGCCATCGGGCGCCGTGACTGCGCCGACGATCGGGTGCACCGGCGGCAGGTCGACGTTCGGCTCGTATGTGGGCGTAAGCGGCGTACCGCGCGGCACTGCGCTAAAGGTATTTTCGTAGCGGCCCGAGCTTGCGTCATCCAGGGCAGAGGGCCGAGGGTACGGGTCGGGCGCCAATGGCGTCATTGCGAATGGCCAGCGGCTCGCCGCGAACAAGGCCTGCGCCCGCTCTCCCAGATCTTTCGGCAGATTGTTCTCGCCCCGGTGATGCAACGTCGTCACAACGAAGCTGCGCTTTTCTTCGGGCAGGCGGTCCAGTTCAGGATGTCCGGACACGCCGATCCAGAAGCCCACGGCAAGATCGCGCACGCCGCTGGCCGCATCGACACGCACCGACCGGGAACCATGCGCGTTCAGCCGCGCAACGCCCAGTCGATCGTAGTCGCTCCATGAATCGGCCATGTGCGGTGAGTCGATGCGAGAGTCCGAGAGTAGACGTGCGAGATCGTTACCAGCCACGCCTTGTTCGACGCTCGTGGGAACCTGTATTTCGTCGACGCGCCCTGGCTTCAGATCCCAACTCGTGCGCCTGATTGCGCCCGCCACGATCTGCCGGCCAATGCACATCTGGGTAATCGAATCGGCCACGCCGATGGTCGCATCCGCGTGATAAGGCACTGTCCCCACGCTCGCCCGCGCCAGCCTTGTCGCGTCATCGAACAGCACTAGCGTATGGAACGGTTGTTCGGCGCTATCGCTCTGCCCCGTGCCACCGGCCTTTATGAACCACGCAATACCGTCACGCCGGCACAGACGGCGCACAAAGCTCGCGTCTGATTCGTTGAACTGCAAGGTCTGTTCGCGCACCGGATATTTCGCCGGGTCCAGTTGCGAGACATCGAGATCAAACGCGCCCGCCAGCGTCGTGCTGCGTGTACGCCATTCGCGCACGAGCGTCTGAAGGATATCGACGACATTCTTTTGCCGGAAGATACGTGTATTGGCGCGCCGTTCCATGATCGAAAGCGCGTCGCGAATCACCAGCTGATAGGTGGCGAGTGAGCCGTCGGACTCGCCCTCATAGGCATCGGTCACGATGGCGCAGATCGAGTGCAGCTCTCCCTTGTCCGTGGCCAGTTGCACTGTAAGCGGCTGACCGAGAAAACTTTCAAGCGGTATGCCGATGCTTGTCGAGATGCAGGTCAATTGTCCTTCGATTCCGCCGCACAGCACTTCACGTATATCGAGACGCTGCACGAGCAGTAAGCCCGCAAGCGTCTTTTGCGAACGGCTCCAGTACAGGCGGAAAGGACGACTCTCTTGCGACGGCAAGGCCCCGATAAAGACGCGAGGGATGGGATAATTCACGGCTTGTTCCCCGAATGCGGAATACGCATTGACGCAAAATGCATAACTCGCGCGAGATGCTTATTTTTTGCGAGTATGCGTTTTAAATTCTTACGATGAATTTCACGTCAAATTATCAGGATGCCAAATTTCTGTCAAATTTATGACGAACAGGAAAAAACTTCACTGCACTGAGTTAGATTTTCTTATCAAGAAGAAAATTTTCCCGAAACAAGTCATTGATCATTCGACAAAATTTCAACACCATCATCTATTCAGCATGTTTTGCCAGTAATTTTCATCCCGCATTTTTATTGAATAAAAATATTAAAACCATCTAATAAAAAATATAAATTTTAAAATCAAATTTTAACCAAAATAATAGTTGACCAACCACCCATCGTAAATACGCATTCAAATCCACGCCTCCTGTCCCCGCAACGTTTGCATTCAAAAGCCAGTGCCTCGATAACGCTGCTTGAATTCCTGAAATCACACAAAACTATCTCGGTCGCTCTAATAATGTATAAGATCAATTATCAGTCTATTTCAGTCGTTTCGTAACCCTAAAGTTATTAAACACCTGGAGGTCGTCATGTCGGAATCGGATGGCGCAGCGAAGACCGAGGCACGCAGGGCTTTCCTCAAAAACGTGGCAGTCGCCAGTGTAGCGACCGGATTTTCCGGCGTTGTCGGCGAAACGCTCGCACAGACCGGTTCTCCTTCTACCCCCACCACCGCGGCTTCCAAGCCTGCCACGGCGTCCACAACCAACCTGAACAAGCAATACGCCGATTTCCTCAATTTCGCCGATGCACAGGATTTCGAAGACGCAAAGCGCGGACTGATCGCAACACTCCCCGAGCCTGTCGTCATTCCCGGTCCTGGCGGCGTCCACGCGTGGGACCTGCAACAGTTTGCATTCGTGAGCGGCGGCCCGGAAAACAACGCCCCGCCCACCGTCAATCCCAGCCTGTGGCGTAATGCCAAGCTCAACATGAATCACGGGCTGTTTCAGGTAGTAGACGGCATCTGGCAAGTGCGCGGCTACGACCTGTCGGTCATGAGCATCATTCGCGGCGATCACGGCTATATCGTCGTGGATCCGTTCATTACGACGGAAGTCGCCTCCACAGTCTGGCAGCAACTCGTCATTCCACATCTGGGCGATAAGCCGATCACCCACGTGATCTATACGCATAGCCACGTCGATCATTACGGTGGTGTACGCGGCCTGGCTAGCGATGAAGACTTGAGATCCGGCAAGGTTCAAGTCGTAGCGCCAACCGGTTTCACCGAAGCCGCCGTTGGCGAGAACGTCATCGCCGGTAACGCGATGGGTCGCCGCGCGAGCTTCATGTATGGCTCGCTGCTGCCACGTAACGCCACTGGCATCGTCGACGGCGGCCTTGGCAAGACCACGTCGGTCGGCACCATCACGCTGGCCGTGCCAACAATGTTCGCCGAAAAAACCGGACAAAAGATGACGCTGGACGGCGTGGAGATCGTGGTGCTGATGGCGCCAGAGTCGGAAGCGCCATCAGAGTTCATGTTCTACATCCCCAAGTACAAGGCCTTCTGCGCGGCCGAGGACGCCACCCATACGTTGCATAACCTCTACACGTTGCGCGGTGCCAAGATGCGCGATGGTCTGCTCTGGTCGAAATATCTGCAAACGGCGCTAGAGATGTTCGGCGACGATGCCCAGGTGCTGTTTGCCTCGCATTACTGGCCAACATGGGGCAATGACCGTATCGTCCCGTTCCTGCGCGCGCAACGCGATATGTTCCGCTATCTTCACGACCAGACATTACGGATGGCTAATCAAGGCCTGACGCCGCTCGAAATCGGCGAAGCCATGCGCCTTCCTGATAGCCTCGCGAAACACTGGTATTGCCGCAGTTATTACGGCACGGTGTATCACGATGCCGTTGCGCAATATAACCTGCGCCTGGGTTTTTTCGACGGCGTGCCGGCCAATCTGCATCGCCTGCAGCCAACCGAAGCGGGTAAGCGCTATGTCGAATTCATGGGCGGATCGGCAGCCGTACTCAGCAAGGCGCATGGCTATTTCAACAAGGGCGACTATCGCTGGGTAGCCGAGGTCGTCAACCACGTTGTCTTCGCGGAGCCGCAAAACACCGCTGCCAGACAGTTACTCGCCGATACCTACGAGCAACTGGGCTATCAGGCTGAGTCGGCGCCATGGCGTAATTTCTACCTGACCGGTGCAATGGAGTTGCGCGACGGCGTAAGAAAACTGCCCGCGCCGAATCCCCAAAGCCCGGACACCATCCAGGCCATGCCTTTACCCATGTTTCTCGACTATCTGGGCATCCGCCTGAACGGCGATCGCGCCGCGGGCAAAACAGCGGCTTTTAATCTCATTCTGACCGACACGAAAGAACACTATGTGCTGGGCGTCGAGAACAGCGCGCTCCATTACTCTCGCGATACCAACTCGAAGAGCGTCGATGCAACCGTCACGATGACGCGCGCTGATCTTAACGACATCATGATGGGCAAGACCAATATGCAGAAACTCGTGATGGGCGGCAATGCGAAGATCGATGGCAATAGTCAGAAGCTAGGCGAGTTCGTTTCCTGGCTCGACACGTTCGACTTCTGGTTCAATATCGTCACGCCCTGAGGTGCCGCCATGTGCGCAATCTGTGAATTCAAGATCGAGTTCAGCATCGGACACCCGCTTGCGCTAAGCGCCGCCGTGGCGACGCGCAAGGCCATCGAAGCGGGTCTCGTCGACGAAATCGATGCCGATGACGGCGCGCTTGCGGCAGCGCGTAAGCGTTTGTCCGCGGTCGATGCGCTCAATCTGCTGCAAGCCCGCATCGAAACCGGTCACGCGGCGGACGATCTGCTCGCGCTGCCTGACTTTTACGTTTTGCTAATCGAAAACGACACCTGGGGCTTTTTCCACGCGACGACCGAAGGCTTCGATCCGGACATCGTGCCCGAAATGCCCGATGTCACCGCGAGCGAAGACCTGAAGCGCAGCAATATCGTCGTCACATCCGAAGCGGCGCTGCGTGCGTGGCTGGCAGGCCGCTTCGACATGTCATACGCATTGGATACGTCGCTGTTTATCGTCGATGCGCCCGCGGCATCGGCAACGTCTCTCACGCGCATGCTCACGCGTGCGGATACGCCGGTTCCGGTCGCGTAACCCTGCGTTCAGGCGAGGGGCGCAACCGACGCCCCTTCGATACCATGCCGCGCGAGCGCATTGGCGACGAAGCCCGACGCCTTCTTCTGCTCCACGAAATCCGCCAGCACAGCGGCCGCCTGCTCGCCCCGGCTCTTTGACACGCCCATCGCCTGGCGGATCACCATAAAGCGCTCATCCAGCAAACGCAGGCCGCCGACCTTGCTCGCATCGGCCTGCAATTGCTGCTTCACGCCCGCCGCCACTTCGAGATTTTGCTCGATGAAGGTCTGCACGACGGTCGGCGATGTGGGCGCGCGGACGATTTGCGCCGCTTTCAGTTCGCGCGTCAGGAACAGATCGTAAGCGCTGCCCTTGCCGACGGCCACGCGATTCTGCGCCACATCCACATCGGCATTGGTGCGAACCGGCGAATCCTCTCGCACCAGATAAAAGCCTTCGATCAGCACGTAAGGTTCGGTGAACGCAATCGTCTCGCCGCGCTTGGGGTCGACCGCGAAAAAGCCGAAATCCGCGCGTTCGTCGCTCACGGCTTCGACCGATTTGCCCGCAGCATCGAACACCACGAGTTCGAGCGGCAAGCCAAGATACGCAGCGAAATCGCGCGCGAGATCGACTGAAACGCCAAATGGCTCGCCCGTTGCCGCATCACGATTCGCCAGAATCGGATTGCCGAGATTAATAGAGGCGCGCAAAACGCCGGTGGGCGCAAAAGCCTGGATGACAGCGGGATCGATATTCATGATTGATGTGTACGACGCCGCATGCCGGGCGTCTTTTCAAGGTTCAAAAATTTCGCGGATATTCGACAACGCGTCGAGCGTATGCAGCAAATGCTGACGCAATTCCTCGGAAGCTTCCTCGTTGCGCTCTTTTTCCAGCAATTCGAGCACATGAAGATGCTGCTTTGCGTGCTCGACATAACGCTCGCGATGCTGCATCGACCGATAGGAAAGCAGTCGCCGCACGCGATTCACCCGACGAATCGTATCGATGAAGAAGCTGTTGCCCGACGCCTCGACCAGCGACTCGTGAAAGCGTACGCCGCGTTCGTGCAACTGATCGGCGCTATCGGTTTCGATGCCTCCTGCCAGCAGATGTTTTTCCACCTCGCGGCAGCGTTCGAGTACCTTGCGATCGAGTTTGTAGCCTGGCTCCAGCAGAGCGGCCGGCTCCAGTGCGAGACGCAGACGGTACGACTTGAGCAGGCTGTCCGGCGTCGTGAGCATGGGCGAGAACTCCCAGCCATAACCGGGTTTGCGTTCGGCCCAGCCTTCCTGCGCGATCCGCCCCAGCACCGATGTCAATTGCCCCGTCGTCAGGCCATAACGCGTGCGGATCAATTGCTCGGAAAACGTATCGGGCAGTTCGCCCTTGAGACGATCGTCGGCGATCTGGAAATACACGCGGGTGACGAGATCGGTTTCGGAGAGCCCGAGTTCATCCACCACGTCGGACAGCGACTCGATCACCGGACGCGCCACGAAAAAGCCGCGATTCTTCTCGCGCTTGAGCACGCCCTTTTCGTGCAGCAGCGCGAGCGCCTCATTCACGGGCGAGCGCGAGACGCGCAGGCGGTCAGCCAGCATCTGCGCGGGCAGATGCGCGCCGGCCTCCATGCCTTCGGTGCGGATCAAGTCGAGTATTTGTGTCGCAATGGATCGGTCGATCATCTCATTCAGCCAGCCGCGCAACGCCGGGGCTTTATTCAGTGGCCCCCGGTTGCGAGTGTGTTGTGCAGGATCAGCGGAATCACACCGCCCGAGCGCAGCAATCTGCATTCGAGCTGCGTTTCCACGGCCGCGCGCACGTCGATCGTTTCGATGCGGCCATCGGCGCGCACGATCCGTACCGGCACCGCGCAGCGCGGCGCGATCGTCGCGGCGTCCGCCTGGATGTCGAGCATATCACCCGGCCCCAGCGCGAGCGTATCCGGATGGGTGCCAGGCGCGAAACGCAGCGGCAGAATCCCCATGCCGATGAGGTTGGAGCGATGGATGCGCTCGAAGCTCGCGGCCAGCACCGCGCGAATGCCCAGTAGACGCTGGCCTTTCGCGGCCCAGTCGCGCGACGATCCGGTGCCATAACGCTCGCCAGCCACCAGCACGACAGAGTCTCCTGCATCGGCGTAGCGTTGCGCGGCTTCGAAAATCGGCAGCACGTCGCCGCTCGGCACGTGCAGCGTGTGCGCCACCGGCATGCCGGGTTTGAGGCGGTTCACCAGCGTCTTGTTGTAGAACGCCGCGCGCATCATCACTTCCCAGTTGCCGCGCCGCGAGGCGAACACGTTCAGGTCGTCGCGATCGTCGCCGCGCGCGACGAGGAAATCGGCCACGAAGCTGTCCTTCGGGATCGCACTGGCGGGCGAAATGTGATCGGTGGTGATGTCGTCGCCGAGCACGAGCAGCGGATACGCACGATACCTGCCGAGCTGGCTGCCCTGATCGGCGGCGGCGAACGGCGGGCGGCGCAAGGCCGTCGATTTCGCGTCCCATGGAAAGCGCGCTGAAGACGGCGCTTCCAGTTCGTGCCACGCAGGATTGCGGCTCGCCACCGCGAACGCGCGCGGATAGTCCTCAGGATTGGCGGATTGCGCCACCCGCTCCGCCACTTCCTCGCGCGTGGGCCACAGATCGCGCAGAAACACCGGCGTGCCGTCCGCGGCGATCTGCACCGGTTCGCGGCTCAGATCGATTTCCGCATTGCCCGCCAGCGCAAACGCAATCACAAGCGGCGGCGACATGATGAAGCCCAGATCCAGATCGGGATGAATGCGGCCCGCGAAATTGCGGTTGCCCGAGAGCACCGCGACCGGATAGATGCTGCCATCGGCCTGCGCGGTACGCACGCTCTGCGTGAGCGGCCCCGAATTGCCAATACAGGTCGTGCAGCCGTAACCGACGATATCGAAGCCCACCGCCGCCAGATCGTCGAGCAATCCGGCGCGTTCAAGGTAGGTCGCCGCTGCAGGCGACCCCGGCGCCAGCGAGGTCTTGATCCACGCGGGCACATTCAGCCCTTTCGCACGTGCCTTGCGCGCCACCAGACCGGCGGCGATCAGCAAGGCCGGATCGGAGGTGTTCGTGCAGCTCGTGATGGCGGCGATCGCCACGGGATGGCGCGGCATGCGCGCGTGCAGCGTTTCAGGCTGGAAATCAAGCTTCGCCAGCGTCGCGGGCAGCGCCGTGTAATCGAGCAGATCCTGCGGTCGGCGCGGCCCGGCCACATGCATACCGATGCTCGCCAGATCGATCTCGATCGTGCGCGTGTAACGCGGCGTGGCCGCAGGATCGAACCACAGACCCGCAGCGCGCGTATACGACTCGACGAGCTGGATCGCGTCTTCGTGGCGATTGGTCGCGCGCAGGTAATCGAGCGTGCGCGCATCCACCGCAAAAAAGCCCGTCGATGCGCCGTACTCCGGCGCCATGTTCGCCACCACTGCGCGGTCGCCCGCGCTCAGTGTCGCCACGCCGGGCCCGAAATATTCGACGAATTCGCCCGACACGCCAATCGCGCGCAGCCGCTGCGTGACCGTCAGCGCAAGGTCGGTGGCGAGCGCGCCGGGCTTGAGCGCGCCCGTGAGCCGCACGCCGATCACGTCGGGAATGCGCTGCATCACAGGCATGCCGAACATCACCGTCTGCGCTTCGAGACCGCCCACGCCCCACCCCAGCACGCCGATGCCGTTGATCATCGGCGTATGGCTGTCGGTGCCGATCATCGTGTCCGGCACGGCCCACGCTTGCCCGTCGCGCTCGACGCGCGTGACCACTGTCGCCAGTTGCTCCAGGTTGATCGTATGCATGATGCCCGTGCCGGGCGGATGGATACGCACGCCCGTGAGCGCCTGCGAAGCCCAGCGCAGGAAGCGATAGCGCTCGCCGTTGCGGCGCAGTTCCAGCGCGAGGTTTTGCGGCACAGCGCCAGCCTCGCCGAAGTACTCCACTGCGAGCGAATGATCCACCGACGAATCCACCGGCAGCACCGGATTAAGCGCGGCGGGATCGGCGCCAGCTTCGGCCAGCGCGTCGCGCATCGCGGCGATATCGACCAGCGCGGGCGTGCTGGTCGTGTCGTGCATCAGCACACGATTGGGTTGGTACGCGATCTCGTGCTCGCTCGTGCCGTGCTCGCGCCACGCGAGGATGGCGTCGACGGCGGCACGACGTTCGTCGCCGTCCGTATTGCGGATCACGTTCTCGAGCAGCAGGCGCAGCACGACCGGCAACTCGCCAAGCTTCTCGCCGAACATCGTCGGCAGATCGACGTAGCGCAGGCGCGCGCCGGCAACGTCGAGTTGGCCGGTCAGTGGGGTGTCAGTGTTTTCCATGACTGTATTTTTGCACTTTTCCAGGACAAAATGCAATCATAGTGAAAACCCCAAAGACAATAATCCGGAGACAACCATGGAGAAGGACGGCGGCGGCGCATCGCTTGCGCCCTTAAATGTGAAGCGTCGCAGGCTGGTGCAGGCCGGTGTTTCGCTGGGCGCACTGGCGCTTTCGGGCGTCGTCCCGCTGCCGCTCTTCGCCGCTGAACCGGCCTCTGGCCAACGCGTTTTAAAAGGAATCAACCCCGGAATGAATCCCCTCTTTGCTTATGTCGGCTCGCGCACGACGCGCGAACGCAACGCCCGCGGCGATGGCATCAGCGTCTATCAGGTCGATACGCAGACCGGCGTGCTCACCTTCGTGCAACTCGTGAAAAACCTCGTCAATCCGTCGTTTCTCGCGCTTTCCCGCGATGGCGAACACCTCTACACGGTGCACGGCGACCTGAGCGACATCAGCGCGTTCAAGGTCGACAAGGCCACCGGCGAGCTCACTTTCCTGAACCGCCAGAGCACCGAGGGCAAGAACCCGGTGCACCTCGCGATCGATCCGAGCGGGCGTTACGTGGTGGTGTCGAATCACATCGGCGCGAGTCTTGCCGTGTTGCCGATTGCCGCCGATGGTTCGCTCGAAGCGCTCACGCAACTCGTGCATCTGGAAGGCCCAATCGGCCCGCACCGCGTCGAACAGAAGCAGGCCAAGCCGCACTTCAATCCGTTCGATCCTGCCGGACGCTTCGTGATCGTTCCGGACAAGGGACTGGACCGCACGTTCTCGTTCCGCTTCGAAAACGGCACGCTCACGCCCGCCGCGCAACCGTTCGTGGAATCGCGCGAAGGCGCCGGCCCACGCCATATCGCGTTTCATCCGCACGGCGCGTACGCCTGGGTGGTCAACGAACTGGACTCCACTGTTACCTCGTATCGCTACGACGCCGCCAACGGTTCGCTCACGCCCTTGCAGGTGCTCTCCAGCCTGCCGGACACCTATACGGGCAACAGTCGCGCATCGGAGATCGAGGTCGACCGCAACGGACGCTTCGTCTATGCGTCGAATCGCGGTGACGACAGCATTGCCGTCTTCAGCATCGATGCCTCGAACGGCCATCTACGCTTTATCGGTGCGCAACCGTCGCTCGGCAAGACGCCGCGCTTCATGACGAGCACGCCAGATGGCCGCTTCATGTACGCGCTCAACGAAGACAGCGACACCATCGTTGCGTTCGCAATCGACGCGCAATCGGGCTGGCTTGTACCCACGGGCTTCGTCGAGAAGTCGGGCAGTCCGGTCTGCATGGTGTTTTCGCACCCGCAGGCCTGATCTGTCCGCCTGAAGACGCTTTTTCGCATTTCAGAGGCACGCGGCGGGCGTCCCCCGCCGCCGGAGACATATGCATTCCCCCATGACGACCCTCGACGAACGCGCGGTCGTGCGCAAGATCGCCTGGCGCATCATCCCGTTCGTTTTCGTGCTTTACATCATTTCCTATCTCGACCGCGCCAATATCGGTTACGCGGCCTTGCAGATGAACCGGGATCTCGCGCTTAGCAGCGAGGCGTTCGGCTTCGTTTCCGGTATTTTCTTCATCGGGTATTTTTTATTCGAAGTGCCAAGCAATGCCATGCTGGCAAAGTTCGGCGCGCGCGTGTGGATCGCCCGTATTCTCGTGACGTGGGGCGCGATCTCGGTCGCCTCTGCTTTCGTGCACACCGCTACCCAGTTGTATGTCGTGCGTTTCCTGCTCGGCGTAGCTGAAGCGGGATTCTTTCCCGGCATCATCGTCTATCTGACCTACTGGTTCCGTGCCAAGGAACTGGCCACCACGGTCGCCCTGTTCACCGCCGCGATTCCAGTTTCGTATATCGTGGGCGCGCCGATGAGCACCTGGATCATGGATCACGTGGAGTGGTTTTCATGGAGCGGCTGGCGCTGGATGCTAGTGCTGGAAGGCGCGCCCGCTGTGATCGGCGGCATTGCGTGCTTCCTGTTCCTGAGCGACCGTCCCGCCGACGCAAAATGGCTCACGCCCGCCGAACGCGAATGGCTGCAAGGCCAGCTCGCCGCTGACGCCCGAGCGAGACCAAATTCGCGTCACTTTGGCTCACTCAAGGCGATGGGCAATCCCAAGGTGCTGTATCTCGCGTTTATTTATTTCGTCTACCAGTGCGGCAGCCTCGGCGTGGGCTACTGGATGCCGCAGATCATCAAGGGCTTTTCGAGCGCGCTTAGCCACACGCAGATTGGCCTGATTGCGATGGTGCCGTATCTATTTGCCACCGTCGTCATGGTGCTGTGGTCGAGGCATTCCGACCGGCGTAACGAACGGCGCCTGCATTCGGCTATTCCCTTGGGCGTGGCAGCGCTGGCGCTGCTTGGCGCAGGTCTCGCGACGAACCCCTACGTATCGATTGCGATGATCAGCCTGAGCCTGGCCGGTCTCTACGCATTCAAATCCCCATTCTGGGCGCTGCCGACCTTGTTTCTCTCACGATCCACTGCTGCGATTTCCATTGCCGTTATCAATTCAATCGGCAATCTCGGCGGCTTTGTCGGACCGTTTGCAATCGGCTACATCAAGGGCTCGGGCGCCAGCGCGACGCCGGGGCTACTATTCCTTGCCGGTCTGCTAGTGCTCGCTTTTCTGATGACCTTGTTTCTGCGCCTGACGGAACGTCCGCAATCCGATGAGGCTGGATCGGTGGCCTCGCATCACTGAGCAGCACCCAAGGCGCTTCTCGATGAAGCGCCAATAACTAAATTGACTTGCGTCCTGGAGACATCGCGAATGAAGAAGTCGGTTATTTATTTTGGCATCCTTATTACATTTACGGGTTGGTCGCCAGCAAGCCGCGCGCAGAGCAATGTCACGCTCTACGGCATCATCGACAGCGGCATCAACTACACGAATAACGTCCAGAAGGCCAGAACCGCTACGGGCTTTACCGGCGGCCACCAGATCGCGATGATCGAAGGCGGATCAGCAGGTTTGCAGGGCAGCCGCTGGGGCATAACAGGCACCGAAGACCTGGGCAACGGCATGAAGGCAATCTTCCTGCTCGAAAATGGCTTTTACAGCAATAACGGCGCACTCAATCAGGGGGGCGCGATGTTTGGCCGTCAAGCGTATGTGGGCATTAAAGGCGATATGGGGACCGTCACGCTTGGGCGGCAATACGATCCCGTCGTCGATCTGTTCCGGCCTTATCTGGCCTCGCCGCAATGGGGCGGTTATATGAATGCCCACCCTGGCGATCTTGACAACGCCCAGAACACCCGGCGCATCAACAATTCGATCAAGTTCCGCAGCAGCACCTGGAATGGATTGACGGTGGAGGCGATTCTTGG
Organism: Burkholderia sp. Ax-1719; assembly: GCF_011753055.1. Taxonomy (GTDB): domain Bacteria; phylum Pseudomonadota; class Gammaproteobacteria; order Burkholderiales; family Burkholderiaceae; genus Paraburkholderia. The sequence goes on from NZ_VWWJ01000010.1 coordinate 136,505, forward strand.
CCTGGGCGGCGTAGCGGGTTCCGTTGCGCAAAATTCGATCTGGGGCGCAGGCGCGTCGTATGCGGCGGGCGCTTTCTCCGCGGGCGCGGCTTATCTCAACGTGAGCAATCCGAACACCTCGTTTTTCGGCGCAAATCCGAATGCCGGACCGGCAACCACTAATAATCTTGGTAGCGTCGGTAGCGCAACGAGTCCTGAATCGAATCCCGTTTTCGCAGGTTATGCATCGGCAAGCCGACTGGAGATTACGGCCGCAGGTGTCGGCTTGACGCTGGGCGCGTTCAATACGAACGTGGCTTACTCGAATACCCGTTTTGAAAATCTGGGCTCGGCGGCAGGACCCGATCCTTTGCACTACGCCGGCACTGCGGCCTTCAATAATGTCGAAGTGAATCTGCAATATCAGATCAAGCCATCGCTGCTGGCCGGCGTTGCGTACGATTACACCCGCAATGGAGGCGCAGGCGGCAAGGATGGCGCCGACTATCACCTATTCAGCGCCGGGCTGGACTGGTTTCTCTCGAAGCGAACCGATCTTTACACCATCGCGGTGTACGAGAAGGCCAGCGGCACTGACTCAACGGGCGGTGCCGCTGTCGCGCAAATCACCGGGCTTACGCCCTCGTCGACCGACAAGCAGCTTGCGTTGCGCGTGGGCATCCGCCATAAATTCTAGGCATTATGTAGCCACGCTTTTTCGCCTTGCCGCAAGGCAATTTCCAGATCCGGGCGGTCGACACCGGGAAGGTCGTCCGGAATCGTGCGCCCGGCCAACGCGTTCGTGTAGGCAATGTAGCGATAGGACGGGCGAAATTTTGCCAACCGATCGGCATCCAAAGGCGGAACGCGATTCGGGTTGAGCGGTACCAGCATGTCACGCACGTACAGGCTGCGCAGGCCTGCAATGAGCCATCGCCCTTCGTGCGCCTGCATCCGCCACATGAGCCGCGAAATGCTCACAATGTCGACCTCGCATCCGTCGAGATTCATGACGCCGTGGATGGTGCATTCGGTGTCCAGCAAGGCGCGGTTCTCGCGCATCGTGACAACGGACTGTCCCATGAGATGAAAGGTTTGCACCGGGCCACGCGCCATCACAGCGGTCTGCTCGACGAAGCCCGCACCGGGGCCGCTATACCATGACACTTCGACGTGCGAGTCGGGGTGATAGCAAGCCGCCATCTCCTCCCAACGGCGGCCATCACGCGCCGCGCGTTCCCGCAACATGACATCTTCGATACGAATACGATTGAGCACTTCGGCATCAGTCATTCTGCTCTCCTTACGTCTTTACTTTCTGTTTGCCCGTTGAGCCACGCCTGTTCAGCAGCGCGTAGCGCCGCGACCAGATCGGGACGGTCAACGCCAGCGCGATCGTTACGTACCGGGCCGCCCCGAGCGCTGATGAGATAGCTCAAATGCTTGTAAGAGGATCTAAATCCCGCCAGCTTATTCAAATCGATGACCGGCACCTGGGCTGGATTACAGGCCTCAAGCGTGTCGCGAATGTAAATACCGTGCAGTCCTGCAATCAACCATCGGCTGTTGTATCGCTGGGCACGCCACAGGAGCCGGCTGTAGCTGGTGACGTGCGCGCCCACGCCATCGAGTTCCGCGAACATATGAACGGCACAGGAAGTATCGGCAATTGCGCGGTCACCTTTGACCCAGACTGCGGCGGGACTCATGCTGTCGAAGAAGACTGGAGCAGCCGCATTCGCATCACTGCCCGCCATCGAGGATTTTCTCCCCGCCTCGACGAATTCAGTTGCCGTTCCCGAAAACCACGACACTTCGACGCCCGCATCGGGATGAAAGCACGCGGCTTCCGCGTCGAAGTCGTGCGTCTCGCGCGCCTGACGCTCGCGCATGACGAGTTGCGAAACAGCATATTCATCGAGAAGCACATTTCGCGACTGATTCAACATTTTGTCTTGCGAAGCATGCGTCGCGCCGCGTGCAAGATTGACGAGGGCCACGCCGATCGACGCTCCGATCCCCGCCTTCACGGCCGTTCGCCGCGATTTTATCGATGGACTTTGGAACAAGCGAATCTCCACTAAAGCCTATTCACTGAGTTGCTTATAGGTCGCCACAGGCCGATAAAACCCGCGATGAACTTTTACATTCGACGTACGCCCTGGATTCTGCTCCAGTTCCTTCGCGTATGCCGGGTTGTCCACCACCACGACCACAGGAGCAAATCGATTCCCATTCGGTCCCGCTTAACGCAAAGCCGCCGCAACGCGAGCGCGACCATAATCTTCCAGGCAGGTCTCGATCTGCGTATGTGCATGCAGCGTCACTACGCGGCTGTCGCGGAACAAGCGCTCGAAGGGATTGCCTTCCACAATCGAGGAAGCTCCGCTGGCACGAAGCGTCAATTCCGTAATCTCCGAAGCCAGCTTGATCGCATACGCGCTTTCCAGCTTTGTGCGCGCGATTTCCAGTTCATCGATGGGCTGGCCTGATGCAGCAAACGCCTCGACTTTCATGACGTTGTCGCGCGCAAGCAGCGTCAGCGTGCGCATCCGGCAATGCAGATCGCCAAGCTGAAGATGCGTGACGGGCGCGTCGCATTGCTTGTCATATTTCGAATTGGAGATGCCGCGCCGATAAATCCTTTCCTCGAACAATTCGATAGCCGCACGCGCCAGGCCTACCGATATGGCCGCCATGAGCGACGCCGTGTGCTGCACGAGATTGACCTGATAAAGCACGCCGTCCGGCGCGGGCGTCAATCGCTTCGATGCGAAGATTTCACCGATCAGGCGCACCCGATACTCGGGCACGAAGACTTCCTCCTCAATCACTACGGTGTTGCTGCCTGAGCCGCGCTGGCCCATGACTTTCCAGTCGTCGAGAATCTGCAATTGTTCGTGCGGGACCTGCAGCAGAATCGGGCCTTTTTCCGCCTCGCCCTCACAACTCGCGCCCAGGTGATGGAATGGTGTGAAGTGGCAGGCGCTGTTGAAAGGCCAGCGCCCTTTCAACATATAGCCGCCTTCGACACGCCGCGCGGTTCCCGGGCCCCATGCCGTGATCACGCCTGAATTGAGCGGGCCGACCCAATCCATCTGGAACAGTTCGTCCTGAAAGCGACGGTCGAAATAAGCGATCCATTGCTGCGAAGTCGTCGTGACCCAAACCACCCACGCGGTCGAGCCACACCCGCGCGCAATCTCCGCGATCACGTCGAATTGCTGCAATGGCGTCAGCGCGTAGCCACCGTATTCGACCGGCACGCACATGCGAAACACGCCCAGCTCATCGAGTTCCTTGATGCTCTCATCCGGCACGCGACGCAGCGTTTCCGTTTGACGCGCCCGCTCGCGCAGACGGGGCACGAGCGCTCGAACATCGGCGAGGATCTTTGCCGCGATCGCGGCTTCGGCTGGCCGTGGGCTTCGCACGGCTTCGTTGTGGGTATTCGATAACTCAGACGCTGAAATGACGCTCATTGATTGTCTCCAGTCTTTAGTAGGCATCGGCTTTGTGTGGTCGCTAGATTCACACCGCCACACAAATATGTCAACACTTTTTGCTGTTGCTCGCTGGCCATGTTGATCTGATTCAGCGAGCCAAATTCATTGGAAAGGCGCGAATTTTCGACAAATTCCGCTATTTAAGTCATGCTTTACCGCACAATCAGTCAGCTCACAGCCCTTTATGCAGCACTTTTATATCCAAACAACGTGTCGACACATTTAAAAAGGAAGCGATCGCATGTAAGAAATAGAAGGACATCGCGGCGCAACTCGACTCCACCTGACCGACCATGCTAAAGTGGACAATCCTTCGCAAGTGTCCACACTTCGAAACCACGCTCTTATCGCCCATGTTCCGACTGAACTCATGACGAGAACGTCCACACCCGCTGCAAGCCGGCGCGCGCGCGAAACGCCGCCGCCCGACGAAGCCTCGCGCGTCAAACGCGAAGGCAATACGGCCACGCTGATCTACGAGGAACTCCGCGCGAAGATTCTCGACGGCACGTTCGCTCCGGGCGAACCCATTTCTCAGCTCTCGGTCGCAAAAACGGGTGGCACGAGCCGCGGCCCGGTGCGCGAAGCATTGCGGCGGCTGGAGCAGGAGAAACTGGTCGTTGCACAGGCCAATCGCCGCTTTTGCGTCGCCGCCTTCGACATTGGCGATCTTGAAGAGGTGCTCGGGCTTCATCTCGTGAACATCTCGCTTGCGATCCGTATCGGCACGCCCTTTCTCACCAAGGACGACATCAAGCAACTCAGCGAATGCGCGGAAGAATTCGACAAAGCCGCCAATCGCGACCGCTTCGCCTGGGACGCAACATTCCGCCGCTATGTGCTTTGTTTTGCCCAGCACGCCGGGACCCACACGGTGTCGCTCATCAACGGTCTGATCGACGACGCGCAGCGCTATCGCACGCACGTCCTGGCCGACCTGCCGCCGGTTTCCCACCCGCCGGGCAAACCGTTTCGCGAGATCACACGCGCCGCAACGGCGAAAGAGGGCCAACGCGCCGCCGAACTGTTCGCCGACCTGTTTAGCCGCATCGCGTCGCTCGTGGTGGCCAGTGCTTCGCCGCGCTACGATGCGGCGCGCCTGCGTGCATATATCGCCGCTGTTCTGCCCGATACGCCCTGACGCAGCGCTAAAAAGCGGAGGCATCATGCGAAGCCTCCGCTGCATGACGAATCAAAAGAAAGTCGTAACGCCAATAGCAACGGCGAGTTGATTCGCGCCGCTCGACGCATCCGGCGCGCCGCCCACCACGGTGACAGTCGCCGGAATGACGGACGGATTGCTGCTGTGATTGAGTGCCGCCACCAGATAGAGCATGGTGCGTTTGCTAAGCAGATAGTGCGTGCCGAGGTACGGCTCAATGATGGTCGCCGATTCGCCCGAGCGGCTACGATCCCACGCGATGCCCACGCCCGCCCCGACCGTCATGAACGGTGTGACGTAGTAGTTGGCCGCGACTTCGAAGGGTCTCGCCATCGCCTGAGAGCCGGGATAAACCGTTTCCTTCCCCTGCGAATAGTTCGCGAGCAAAGTCAGCCCGCCAATCGTATAAAGCGCACGAATCGAAAAGACATCGTTGGCGATCTGCGCGGTGCTGAAATTGTCGTGCGACCAGCCGACTCCCAGTTGCAATCCGCCATTCGTGTATTTCAGGTAAGCCGACTGCATGCTGTCATGGCGGTTATTGGCGCCAAAGCCATACATCACGCCGCCCGATACCGGGCCGAAGTTCTTCTCCCACTTGACCGAGTTATCGTACAGACCGTCGCCCGCGTGGTCGCTCACCGCTGGCGGCGGTGTGCCTGGCGTCGCACTGGTGAAACCCTCAAACCCGGCAGAAAGACCGCCTTCGATCATGATGGTCGAATTGAGGGGCATCGAGGCGTGCAGGAAGTCGAATTGTCGCCCGACTGTCACCGTCCCAAAGGTATCGCTGCGCAAGCCCACATACGATCCCCACAGCCAGAACGGGCTGAGACTCGTGCCGTTGTTAATGGAGAATTCCGATTCAAGCTGGAATATCGCCGATAAGCCTCCGCCGAGATCTTCGCTTCCTCGAAAGCCAAGCCGTGCCGGCACGCCTACGTTGCTCTCCATCTCAGCAAGCGCATGCCCAGCCGAATTGCTGACGTACTCCACGCCCGCGTCCACCATGCCATACAGCGACACGGAGCTTTGCGCATGGGCCTGATCGCCGGCGCAACCGATTAGTGTGATGAGACTGGCTGCCGCGATGCGACAGGTGACGTTCCGTGCAGTACTCTCCATTGCCATTGTCCAGTTTATCGATTGAAAAACTTTCCTCTGATATTTCCGCGATTTTTATATTGGTGTACTGATTAATTTCCTGCATCGCGGGTCTCGCACCAGCTGCCGGGGTCTAATCCATCGGGCCTACGCCGATCACGATCGGTGCGCAGCGCTGGTTCGCAAAACAATATTTCCGCGACGCAAAACTGTCAACAGTTTGAGATCGATGAAAGGACAGTAGATACCCCTGGATACCAAAAATCGGCCGTATCGAGGTTATATCGACGGATAGTGTTGACACTCAATCAGAGTGATCGGGTCGAGGAGCGTATGAACTCGACGCAAAGAATCGACGAGGGTTTTCGATTCACCATGCAAAAAAGCCCCTTACGGGGCTTGCTGGGGCAATTCGCGCGGCTTTACAGTGTCGTTGCCTGGAAACTCACCTGACGCCATGTGTCGGTGTCGAACCGCCAAACCTGCGTCGTCATGATGTGCATGTCCGAGCGCTGGCCGGTCGCGCTGATTTCGATCGACTGCCTCAGCGGCCCGGTCGCAACGGCGAGCTGATCATAGACGCGCACATCCAGATGCGCGCGCTCCGCCGAAAGAAAGCGGATCGCGCCACCTACCATCGCCAGATAGGCTTTTTTGTCATCGGTCTTGCCGTTGGCGTGAACGTGAACGACATCGTCCGAGACAAGACGATCCAATGTGTCGATATCCGCCGCCACCAGCGCGCGGCAGCGGGCCGCTTCCAGCCTGATTACTTCGTCGCGTACAGAAGCCTCGTTGTGTATCGTCATAGGTGTGTTCCGCCTTTATGCAGGTTCAACCTGCACTACGTTTTCTATGGCGCCAATGCCGTCGATCTCCACTTTCATCCGGTCGCCCGCGCGCAGCCAACGTGCGGGCTTCATCGCCACGCCAACGCCGCCAGGCGTTCCGGTCAGAATCAGGTCGCCGGGTTCCAGCGTCATCGCCTTGGAAAGATGCTCCACCTGGGCGTAACAATCGAAGATCAATTGCGCAGTGTTCGAATCCTGACGTTTCTCGCCATTCACGAAGCAGCGGATGCCCAGCGCGTGGGGATCGGCGACAGAATCAGCCGTCACGATCCACGGACCGAATGGCGCATGCGTATCGAACGACTTGCCGATCGTGAACTGCGAAGTCTGCAATTGCCAGTCGCGCACGCTGACGTCATTCGCCACGCAGTAGCCGAAAATCACCTCATGCGCGCGCTCGCGCGGCACATGGCGACAACGCTTGCCAATCACGAAGGCGAGTTCGGCCTCGTAGTCCAGTTGCGTCGATACGCGCGGCAATTCGACCGGTGCAAACGGCCCCGTCGCGGAAGTCGGCATCTTGGCGAACCACAACTGCTGCTCGGGTCGAGCCATGCCCGACTCCTCCACGTGATCGGCGTAATTCAAACCGATGCCGAGGATTTTGCCGGGCCGCTTCACCGGCGCCAGCAGCGTGACCTCTTCCAGCGCGACGTCCGCGCGGCGTGACCCGGCAAGCGTTGCGAGCCGTTCACGCCACTCAGGCCAGGCGTCGATCAACGCAATCATCTCGCGCGGCGCTTCAGGCAGATGGCGCGCAATGTCGATGACGCCAGAGTCCACCACCAGTCCGATGGCGGGCGTAGCGCCTTCGGCGCTAAATGTGACGAGTTTCATATTGCGACCCTCGGCTTAAAGAAATGTCGACTTGCCGGTAGCGGCTGTACCGACTGCGCTCAATTCGGCATCGCTCGCCCCCGACTTCCACATCCGCACCAGTTCGTCCGGATCGAATTCCACGCCGATTGGGTTGTCCGCAAAGGCCTCCGAATGAAAATACGCACCCGGATCCGCGCCGTTATCGGATTGCAATTCGATGTCGTTGCCTTCGGGATCGCGATAGTAGAACGACGTGGTCGGACCGTGATTGATGCACCAGAACGGCATGATGCCAAGCGGCTTGAGACGGTCGTAAGTCGCCAGCAGATCGCCAACGCGGTCGTAGCTATAGGCAACGTGGTGGACGCCCGCCGTCTCGCCGCCCTTGGCCGGAATATCGGGCATATTGAAGAACGCGAGCCGGTGGTGCTCGTCGTCGTAAGTGATGAAGGTGAGGATGTTGTCCTCGAATACGAGCCGCGCCTCGAATAGCTTCATGTACCACGCGACGGTCTCCGCGCGCCGTGCGCAGCGGTAGACCAGATGGGCCATTCGAGCAGGCACGATGCGCGCGGCCGTGCCTGTGACGTTTGAGGTGGATTCCAGTGTCGTCATGCTTGTCTCCTTTGCTGTGTTTGACTGATGAAAGGCCGCATCAAAGCAGGACGCGGCGGAAGTCGGCCATCAACGTGGCCAGGTAGGCGAGGAAGCGGCCGGCCTCTGCGCCGTCTACCGCACGGTGATCCCATGAAAGCGAAAGCGGAAGAATCAGACGCGGATCGAATGCATTGCCGTTCCAGACCGGCTGCGTCGCGGCGCGACCCACACCCAGGATCGCCACTTCGGGCGCATTGATGATGGGTGTGAAGTGCGTTCCGCCAATGCCGCCCAGCGAGGAAATCGACATCGACCCGCCCTGCATCTGCGCTGCGGTGAGTTTTCCCTCGCGGGCCAGTGCGGCGAGTTCGGCCATTTCCGTCGCGATGGCGGCAAGGCCCTTGCGGTCGGCATCGCGGATGACCGGCACCACGAGGCCATTGGGCGTGTCTGCTGCGAAGCCAATATGGAAATACTGCTTCTGCACCACCTCCTGTCCATCGAGGCTCACGTTGAACTGCGGGAAGCGCTGTAGCGCCGCAACGCAAGCCTTGATCAGAAACGCCAGCATCGTCACGCGTGCCGCACCTTCTTTGGATTCGCGATTCAATGTCGTGCGCAATGATTCGAGTTCCGTCACATCCGCCTGATCGAAGTTAGTGACATGCGGAATCGTGACCCAGTTGCGATGGAGATTGGCTCCGGAAATCTTCCTGATGCGCGAGAGCGGCCTGCGCTCCACGGGTCCGAACTTCGAGAAATCCACCTGCGGCCACGGCAGGATGTCCAGTCCCGTGGTATGCGCTTGCGCAGGCGTCGGCGCGGGCGTCGTTAAAACGCCCTTTGCGTGAGCCAGCACATCCTCACGCAGCACACGTGCATGGCGGCCACTGCCCTGCACCTGCGCCAGATTCACGCCGAGTTCGCGCGCCAGCTTGCGTACCGATGGACCCGCCGCGACTGCGGGCGCCGCCTGAAACCCAGCAAGCGGCGCTGGCGCGCTGGGCGTGGGTTCATCGGCACGCGATACCAGCTCCACCGACGTTCGTTGTACTGATGAATCTATGTGCGCTTCAACCGTTATCTCAGCGGCCACGTTTTCGACCGGCGCGGTGTCGAATTCAACGTGAGCGATCAACGTTCCCTGCGAAACGAGATCGCCGGGCTTGAGCAAAACCTCGCGTATCGTCCCGGCGAACGATGAGGGTACGTCCATCGTCGCCTTGTCCGATTCGAGCGTCACGAGCGGCTGCTCCATGGTCACGATATCCCCGGCGCGAACCAGCACCTCGATCACGGGAATATCCCGGTAGTCGCCGATATCAGGGACTCTCAACTGCTGCATATCCGATCCTCTATATGGGTCTGGTTTGAATTACCGGCTCCACGGCGCGGCATGGCCGGCGTCGATTTCGTAGCGCAACTTCGCTTCGGCATGCTTTGCCGGATCGACCTGCGCCAACGCGGCCAGCGCGATATGCCAGCGATCCACCTCGAAGAAGCGTCGCAAGGCGCCGCGCGTATCGCTGCGGCCAAATCCGTCCGTGCCCAGCGCCGTGTAAGGCGCTTGCACGTACGACCCAATCAATTGCGCATAGGCGCGAACGTAGTCGCTCGCAGCAATTACCGGAGCTTGACCGGCGAGACAGCGCGTCAAGTGACTTTCGCGCGGCGCACCGGCTCCGTACAGGCGCTCGCGCTCCACCTCGCGCGCCTCACGGGCCAGTTCGGAGAAACTCGTCACGCTCCAGATTTCCGATGCCACGCCCCAGTCGCTGGCGAGCAGGTCGGCCGCTGCGATCACCTCGCGCAGAATCGCCCCGGAGCCAAGCAGCCGCATAACGGGTTCGCCTTCTCCACGCACGCCGTAGCGCCGCATGCCGCGAATGATGTCTTCGTATTCGGCAGGCTCGACCGCTTCGTGCACGTAGTTCTCGTTGGTCACCGTGAGGTAGTAGAACTCGTCGTGCTGCTGATCCAGCATGCGGCGCGCACCGTGATCGACGATCACTGCCATCTCGCCGGCGAAAGCCGGGTCATAGGCCCGGCAATTGGGCACCGCGGCGGCCATCACATGGCTGGTGCCATCCTGGTGTTGCAGACCTTCGCCGGAGAGCGTCGTGCGCCCTGCCGTCGCGCCGATCAGGAAGCCGCGCGCACGCTGGTCCGCAGCGGCCCAGATGAGGTCGCCCACGCGCTGGAAACCGAACATTGAGTAGTAGATATAGAACGGCAACATGGCCACGCCGTTCACGCTGTACGAGGTGGCGGCCGCCGTCCACGACGAGATCGCGCCAGCCTCGGTGATGCCTTCCTCCAGCAACTGTCCGTCCTTCGATTCCTTGTAATAGAGCATCGAGCCCGCGTCTTCCGGCTCGTAAAGCTGCCCTTGCGGCGAATAGATGCCCACTTGCCGGAACAGGCTCGCCATGCCGAACGTACGCGCCTCGTCTGCCACGATAGGCACGATGCGCGGTCCCAGATCGCGCTCCTTCAGCAGATTCGTGAACACGCGCACCAGCGCCGTGGTGGTGGAGTTTTCGCGCGCGTCGGGGGACAGCGCGAATTGCGCGTAGCTTGCGAGCGGCGGCACGACAAGCGGTTCGGCGTGCGTCGCCCGGCGGGGCATATAGCCGCCCAGTGCCTCGCGGCGTTCGCGCAGATAGCGCAGTTCCGCACTGTCTTCCGCGGGCCGGTAGAACGTCATATTGGCCAGTTGCTCGTCGTCGAGCGGCAGCGCAAAGCGATCGCGGAACGCCTTGAGCGCCTCGACGTCCAGTTTCTTCTGCTGGTGCGCCGTATTGCGCGACTCGCCCGCCTCCCCCATGCCATAGCCCTTTTTGGTCTTGGCAAGAATCACGGTGGGACGGCCGCGATGCACCGCGGCTTGCGCAAACGCTGCGTACAGCTTGCGGAAGTCATGTCCGCCGCGCCGCAAGCCGTCGATCTCTTCAGGCGTCATGTGCGAAACAAGTGCCTGCAGTTCCGGATCGAGATCGAAGAAATGCGCGCGGTTGTACGCGCCGTCGTTGGCCCCCAGCGTCTGGTACTGGCCGTCTACCGTTTCCGCGAAGCGGCGCAGCAGAACATGATGGCGGTCGCGTGCGAACAGCGCGTCCCAGTCGGAACCCCACACAACCTTGATGACGTTCCAGCCCGCGCCGGTAAACAGCGATTCGAGCTCCTGAATGATCTGACCGTTGCCGCGCACCGGTCCATCCAGCCGTTGAAGGTTGCAATTGATCACGAAGGTCAGGTTGTCCAGCCCTTCGCGCGCGGCCAGCGAGAGCGCTGCGATCGATTCCGGCTCGTCCATCTCGCCATCGCCGAACACGCCCCACACGCGCCGATGCGCTGTGCCCGCAATCGCGCGATGTTCGAGGTAGCGAAGAAAACGCGCCTGGTAAATCGCACTGATTGGACCGATCCCCATGGATCCCGTCGGGAACTGCCAGAAGTCAGGCATTAACCAGGGGTGCGGGTAGGAACACAGCCCCCCGCCATCGACTTCCTGGCGATAGCGCTCCAGTTGGCCTCCATCGAGACGCCCTTCGAGAAACGCACGCGCGTACACGCCCGGCGCAGAATGCGGCTGGAAATAAACCAGATCGCCCCTTGTGGTGTCGTTGTCGGCACGAAAGAAGTGGTTGAAACCCACCTCGAAGATTTCCGCGGCCGATGCATAGCTCGCAATATGGCCGCCCAGTTCACCATAGGCCTTGTTGGCCTTGGCGACCATTGCCAGCGCGTTCCACCGGATGATCGACGTGATGCGCTCCTCCATCGCAAGATTGCCGGGAAACGCCGGCTGATCTTCAACCGCGATGGTGTTCTGGTACAGCGAATAAGGGTGCGCCGCAGGCGACACGCCAAGATGGCTCGCATGTTCTGCGAGCCGCTGCAGCAGAAAGGTCACGCGATCCACACCCGATACGCGGGCCACCGCTTCGAGCGCATCGAGCCATTCCGACGTTTCCTGCGTATCGGCATCCTGTTCGACGTGGCGCGTGAGCGCGTCATGCAAAACCTGTTGGGGATCGGACTTCATGGATTGTTCCGGATAGAGGTTTTTTGTTACGTATAACTAACTGATAAAACGAGAAACGTGGTTCGATATTCCGATGTTCGTTACCAACCTTCGATGCATCCGTTCGCGGACGCCATTGGCGAGCGTGCATGCATTTGCTGGTACTTTCCGCTGTAGAACACGAGCGGCCGCCGCTGTGTTCCATGACGGATATGTTCCAGCTCGCCGATATAAAGCAGATGATCGCCAGCAGGATGCACGTCCACCGCGCGCGCGACCAGTTGCACGAGGCTGCCCTCCAGCAACGGCGTCCCTTCGTGCTCGCCGAATGGCACTTCGAGATCGTCCTGGGGACGCCCGCCAAAGTGGGCGCTCAAAGCACGCTGGTCTTCCGCCAGAAAATTGATGCCAAATCGCACGCCATGCTCGACCCACTGGTTAAAACGCGAAGCCTTGCGCACGGAGACGAGCACGAGCGGCGGCTCCAGCGAGACGGACATGAAAGCGTTCGCCGTCATGCCCGCAGCTTGACCGTCCGCGCGATAAGTGACGACGGTTACGCCGGTGGCGAAAAGGCCCATCGTCGCGCGGAGCAGCTTCGCGTCGATACGCGATTCCACCGTTGACGAGGTAACTAACTGAGCGGCTGCACTCATGATCACACCAGCGGCGTGATGTTGTTTTCGACGCCAAGCAGCGCCTTGCCGTACAGCTCCAGACCGATCGCCGGCAAGCCCACCGCATGGCGCGCAGCCGTGTTCGAATCGCGCCACCAGCGCTGCATCGGGCTTGTCTCGGCAAAACCGCCCGCGCCATGCGCCCACAACAGCGTGTTGAGCGCGTCCGTAATGTAGGTGGTGACCGCGCCCGTGTCGGCCCGCATGCGCGCGCGCGTCACATAGTCCAACTGGGTATCGTGGTAAGCGGCGGCGTCGATCTCGTCGGCGGCACGGAATGCACGCAGATGCGCGTTGTCGATCTTGAGCGCGGCTTCGGCAATCTGCGTCTGAAACACCGTTGAATCCGTCTGCTTTTCAAACGAGGTGTACGCGATGGCGCGTTGCGGTGCTTTCTCGATCACGAACTTGAGCGCGGCGCGACCCATGCCCAGTTGCGGCCCCGTGAGGATCAACGCGGCCAGCGGCACAAAGGCCGCGCGATACGCAGCTTCGTCCTTGCACTCGGTCGCATAGCGGCCTTCGATGGCTTCCATCATGTCCAGCAGGCGATGGTCCGGCACGAACACTTCGCTGCCGACAATGCAGTTGCTACCTGAAGCACGCATGCCTGCCGTGAACCACGTGTCTTCGATCGAAAGCTCCGACATCGGCACGAGCGCGAGATACTGCTTTTTGAACGCGCCGTTTTCATCGTGCTCGATCACGCCCACTGCGGCCCAGTCGGCATGTAGCGATCCGGACGAGAAATACCATTTGCCCGAAATCACGAGGCCGCCTTCCACGCGCCGCGATTGCGGCGAAGGCGTGAACACGCCCGATACGCGCGCATCGGGGTTATCGCCCCAGACTTCGTCCTGCGCCTGCTTCGGAAACAGGCCTGCGAACCACGCGCATACGTTGGTGAGCGCCACCACCCACGCCGTTCCGCCGCAAGCCTCGCCCAGCGCCGCAGACACTTCCAGATGCGAGCGCAGCGTGCCTTCGTAGCCACCGTAACGCTTCGGCACCATCAGGCGGAAAAGTCCCGCCTCGGCAATCGCTGCGATGTTTTCTTCGCTTGCGCGACGATTGCGCTCTGACTCCACCGCATTCTTCATCAGCAAGGGCTGCAGCGCCGTGGCGCGCTGCACCAGCTCGCGCAGCGTCGGACTCGACTGACGCTGCTGCTGGCACGGCCATTCAGCGCCTGCCTGCTCGTCCTGAATCATGCATTCGTTAGTCATCACGTTCATCTTAGTCATCCTAAACACGTTGCCTGCCATGACATGGCAAGAAGATTGCGCCGGGAATCCGTGCGCGGCTCGCGGAACGTCAGGAGGGTCGCGGATCAGCGCATGACGCGGAACCATCGAGGGCTGGCGCGCAACGCTTCATGGGTTGTCTCCCGAGTTATTTTTCGAATGACATATATGTCATTCTTAACCACGAGACAATCATAGGAGCGGCGCAAATCGCACTCAAGTTTTATTGGTCTACCCTGGGGTTTTCTATAGTACGGCAGTGTCATTCTGACAAACCGTCATATACTATGAATCAGATTCCACACAGCATGGATACGAATGGATTTGAAAGCCATGGATCACCGTTCAAAGATTGCCGAAAAGAAGCGCCTCATGATGCGCACGAAGCTGATCGATGCCGCCACGCGCGTGTTCGCCGATCGCACCGGGCCCGTCCCGGTCATTGACGATGTCATCCGCGAAGCCAAAGTCTCGCGGGGTACTTTCTACAATTATTTCGATTCGCTGGAACAGGTGGTTGCGGCCATCGGCCAGGAATTCAGCAATCAAATGATTACGGACATTCTGCCCGTCTACGATGTATTGACGCAGCCGTGGCAAAGAGCCTCTGTGGGCTTTCGGGTGTTTCTCGTGCGCGCCTTGCTCGACCGCAAATGGGCGGGTTTCATGGCATTGCCCGATGCCTGGCCTCACCATACGCTGCTGGCGCGATACATGGGTAACGACCTGGAAAACGGCAAACGCGCCGGGCAATTTCATTTCGACGATGTATCGGCCGCCAGCGATTTCCTGATGGGCGCAACCTCGCTGGCAATCCAGTCGATCCGGCAAGGCTTGACCGATCCCAACGCTTATATGAACGCCTACACGCGCATGGCCCTGGCAAGCCTTGGCTGCACACCGCGCCTGTGCGACGAAGGCGTGGTGTTCTCCCTCTCCTATCTGCAGGATTGGGCGTCCGGGCGTCTCGACATCAGCAAGCCGCTCTGGGCTCTCAACATGAATTCAAAAGACGGACAACTATTCCTGGGCTATGCCGTGGCGTAAGGCAACGCAGCCGACCTCAGCCATTCCCCAATGGAATCGCCGTGGAATACATCACCTGCTTGAGCGCGAAGCTCGATCGAATGCTCTTGACGTTGGGGATGCGCGTAAGCTCATCCACGATGAGCCGTTCGAGCGCCTGCGTGTCTCGTACCAGCACACGCAGCAGATAATCCGCATCCCCGGTCATCAGATAGCATTCCATCACGCCCGGTATCGCCACCACGGCGCGCTCGAATTCATCGAGCCCTTCGCGCCGCTGGTTTTCCAGCGAGATGTGAATAAAGACATTTACATTCAGGCCGAATTTTTCCGGTGCGAGCAGCGTAACGCGCTGCCGGATCAAACCCGCGCGCTCCATCGCGCGCACTCGCGCAAGACATGGCGAAGCCGAGAGATTCACGCGCGCGGCCAGCTCGACGTTCGTCAAACGCGCGTCCTGCTGCAATTCGTTGAGAATACGAATATCGATTGCATCGAGTTCAACCACAGCTTCTCCCCGGGAGTCGGTCGGGCCTAACAGCAAACCACACAGCGCCGTTCAGCCTTTCAGTCATGACGCCCCGGAGTGTAGCGCGTCGACACCCACCTCGCCTTTCAGATCCGCCGACTTGAACAACATATCGGTCAGGCCCGAGCCCGCGCGAACCATCGGCCAGACGTTTTCGGAAGGGTCGACGATCATGTCGAGGAAGACCGCACGCCCTTTCATGGCAAGCGCTTCGCGCAGCGCCGCTTCGACATCACAAGGTTGATCGACGCGCAGGCCAACGTGGCCGTAAGCACGTGCGAGCGCCGCGAAATCG
The DNA here is from genome assembly GCF_011753055.1 of Burkholderia sp. Ax-1719. Lineage (GTDB taxonomy): Bacteria > Pseudomonadota > Gammaproteobacteria > Burkholderiales > Burkholderiaceae > Paraburkholderia. The sequence goes on from NZ_VWWJ01000010.1 coordinate 152,321, forward strand.
GGCAGCGCGTCCATGTAGGAGTTCGAATAACGGTCGCCATAATGGACGTGCTGCAACTGCTTCACCATGCCGAGGTAGCCGTTGTTGAGCGAGACGATCTTCACGTCCAGTCCGTACTGCCGGCAGGTGGAAAGCTCCTGACTGCACATCTGGATCGAACCGTCGCCGGTCACCGTCACCACATCGGCGTCGGGAAATGCCCGCTTCACGCCCATCGCGTAGGGCAGTCCGACGCCCATCGTGCCCAGGCCGCCGGAATTGATCCAGCGCCGCGGCTTGTCGAACGCGTAACGCTGCGCGGCCCACATCTGATGCTGCCCGACATCGGAACACACATAGGCGTCGCCACGCGTGACCTCCCAGAGCTTTTCAAGCACGAACTGCGGTTTGATGACGGTGTCGTCGTGTACGTAGGCAAGGCATGCGCGACCACGCCAGCTATCGATATCGCGCCACCAGGCGAGCCGCGACGGCATTTCTGCCGTTTCTTCGGGAAGCAGCGGCAGCAAAGCGCGCAGCACCGTCTTGACGTCGCCGACGATGGGCACGTCCACACGCACGCGCTTGTCGATGGTTGCCGGATCGATATCGATCTGAATGATCGTTTTCCCGGCGCGTCTAAAGTCATCAGGATTCCCGATCACACGATCATCGAAGCGTGCGCCCAGCGCGATCAGCACGTCACTGTGCTGCATGGCGTGGTTGGCCTCATAGGTGCCATGCATGCCGGGCATGCCCACGCTCTGACCGTGCGTTCCAGGAAACGCGCCGAGTCCCATCAAAGTGCACGCCACGGGCGCATCCAGACGCCCTGCGAGATGCGCGACCTCATCGGCGGCTGCCGCTGCGATAGCGCCGCCGCCCACCAGAATGCAGGGCCGCTGGGCGCGGCGCAACGCTTCGGCGGCGCGCTGTATCTGCCCGGCGTGCCCTTCGGTGCGCGGCCGGTACGAGCGAAGCTCGACCGTCTGCGGATAGACAAACGGGGCGTACGCTTGCAGAACATCCTTGGGGATATCGACGACAACCGGCCCAGGCCGGCCAGTGGCCGCGATATGAAACGCTTTCTTCAGCGTCGACGCGAGTTGCTCGACGTTCACAACGAGAAAATTGTGCTTGACGATCGAGCGCGTCAAACCCACTGCATCGCACTCCTGAAAGGCGTCTTTGCCGATCGCGTCCGTCGGTACATTCGCGCAGATCACCACGATGGGGATCGAATCGAAATACGCCGTGGCAATGCCGGTCACGGCATTCGTCACGCCCGGCCCCGACGTGACCAGCGCGACGCCAACCTTGCCGGTCGCACGCGCATAGCCATCGGCGGCATGCACCGCCGCCTGCTCATGGCGCACCAGCACGTTGGTAATCGAAGGTGCGGCGAGCAGCGCATCGTAGATGGGCAGAACTGCGCCCCCGGGATATCCCCACACCGTATCGATGCCTTCCCTATGCAGCGCCGATACGACCATCGCGGCGCCCGATACACGACTTTCTCGCGCGACGTGCTGGGATTCCGCCGTGGCAACCCGGTCAAGTTCCGGGGCAGCAATTTTCACGTTCTTCTCCGACAAACAGGCTTGATTGCAAACTCGCTTCACCACGCCAACGCGCGGCCAGCTGACTGCTTCGATGATATTGGGAACCATGAAGCAGATGCTGTTGAACTGAGGAGCAATCAGCCTGTTTGACAGCATGAATGCGCAGTGCGATCGACATGGATGCACGGTTTATGCTGCGCACGCTTGCAGAACCCGCTTTCGCTGCTAGCTACCCGGATCGAGGAGATTGGAAGTGAAGTCGCACGACTGCGCCGCAAGGCGCGCCACCGCGGCGCTGAGCGAGTGCGATTGTTCAGCCCGGTGCATGGCGACATATTTGACGGGAGGCAGCGCGGGCGAGGTCGGAACGACCACGAGCGCGCGGCGTTTGAGCATGCGGGCAAGACATGCCTGAGGCAAATAGCTGACCCCGAGTCCCGACAGCGTCAAGCCGATCTGCGCAATCAGGCTGTTGCTCGCCAGCACCTTCTGCAGCGCCACGCCTTGCTCCGCCAGAAACCGGCTATAGACATAGCCCGTTCCCGAAAGCCCACCCTGCAGGATTAGCGGAAACTTCGCGATCTCCGCGAGCGCAATGGTGCGCTTGCCCGGCGCCATGCTGGCCGCGCACATCCACGCGTTCTGCACCTGCCCCACGAGCGTCGAGGCATAGGGTTCGACCTCATGCGTCTGCGGCACGATGATCACGTCCACGGTCGCCGCCGCCAGCCGCTCGCGCAAGGTCGCATTGAGATCGACCTCCGCTTCGACCTTGACCTTCGGATATTCGGCCTGTATCGCCGCGATCAGTCTCGGCAACCACGTCAGCGCCGTGAGTTCGGTCACGCCGATGCGAATCTGCCGCACCAGCGCATCCTTCGAACTCATGCGCTCGACGATCTGGTCGCGCCGTTCGAGCAACTCCTTCGCATGCTCGAAGAACTCCGTGCCTTTCTCCGTGAGGCGCGCACTGCGATTGGCGCGATCGAACACCGCAACGTCGAATGCGCGCTCCAGTTCCTGTACACGCTTCGATACCGCCGATTGCGTGGTGTTCAGACGCGTGGCGGCGGCCTCGAACGAACCCAGCTGAACGATCCAGTATAGGGCTTCCATTTGCTTGAAGGTCAGCATGGCGCGTCGCTCACATCACCAAAAGCGATAGTTTCTCATAGAAAAAAATCGCTTTTTTAGTTCATTTTGGCCAGGTACTTTTCCCCTCGACAGGCCCGCACAGAGGCCCGGCTTATCCAACTCAACCCTTACGTGTCTGGAGAATCCATGGAATCCGTCATGGAAACACCGCAACCCGATCGCGTGGCGCGCAAGCCCCGCGTCGGGCTTGCGTGGCAAATTGTGATCGGCCTCGTGGCCGGCATTGCGGTCGGACTCGTTCTCAACCGCTTTCCGGAATATCGCGAAACGGCGATCAACGGCTTCCTGCAACCGGCCGGGGATATCTTTATCCGTCTGATCAAAATGGTCGTGGTGCCGATCGTTTTCACGAGCATGGTGATGGGTATCGCAGGCGTGGGCGACGGACGCTCGCTTGGGCGCATTGGACTGAAGACGCTGGTGTATTTCGAAGTCGTCACGACGATTGCCATCGTGCTGGGACTCGTACTGGGCAACTTGCTGCACCCGGGTCTGGGCACCGATCTGTCCCAGCTCGGCCATACCGATATCTCGCGCTATCAGCAGACTTCGCAGCAAACCCAGGGACATCACGGGTTCATGGCGCTGTTGCTGAGCATCATTCCCGACAACATCATCATGGCGATGGGGCGCGGCGATCTCTTGCCCGTGATCTTCTTTTCCGTGCTATTCGGCCTGGGCCTGCAAACCGTGCCCGCTGAATATCGCCAGCCCGTGCTCGCGACATTCAAAGGCATCAGCGACGCCATGTTCAAGGTCACCGGCATGGTGATGCGTTATGCGCCGTTCGGCGTGTGCGCACTGATCGCGGTGACGGTTGCGAGTTTTGGCTTCGGTTCGCTGTTGCCGCTCATCAAGCTCGTCGCGGTGACCTATCTTGCGATCATCCTGTTCGCGGTTTTCGTGCTGGGCGTCACGGCGTGGCTTTTCGGCTTCAACATTTTCACGCTGCTGCGCGTCATTAAAGACGAATTGATTATCGCGTTTTCGACATGCAGTTCAGCGACGGTCCTCCCGCAATTGATGAAGAAAATGGAGGACTTCGGCGTGCCCAAAAGCATTACGACATTCGTGGTGCCAACGGGCTACACCTTCAATCTCGACGGCGCATCTATTTATCTTGGCATCGGCACGCTGTTCGTCGCGCAACTGTATGGCGTGCATCTCGGCCTGCAAGAGCAGATCGTGCTGGTGCTGACGATGGTCGTCACGTCCAAAGGCGCGGCAGGCGTGCCCGGCTTCATGTTCGTGATCCTGCTGACAACGCTTGCGAGTGCGGGACTGCCGCTCGAAGGGCTCGCGTTTATCGCAGGCGTCGACCGCATCATGGATATGGGACGCACCGCACTGAATGTGGTGGGCAACGCGCTCGCGCCGCTCGTCATCGCCCGATGGGAAGGCCAGTACGACGCGGAGAAAGGCAAAGCCTACATCGCGTCGCTGGACGCATGAAATCAGATGAAAGCAGCAATAGCAAACATGGAACGAGGAGCAAACACAATGAGCAGCAGTCGCGGACAGTTGTTTTCCGAATCGATGATGGAAGAGATCAAGCGCCGCTTTCATTATGTCGATCACGATGTCGATGGCCGCGCGCGCCTTTTCTTCGACAACGCCGGCGGATCGTTCAGACTGAAATCGGCATTGGAAGCGTTTGCGCAGATCGACGCCTTGCCGGATTGCCCCGAGCGCATCCACGAACGCGCACTGTTTTTGCAGGACGTCCAGACGCGTGGCGAAGATGACATCCGCCGTATCCTCAACGCGCGCGACGGCAGCGTCTATCTCTCGCTCACGGCATCGGCGGGCATGTTCGAGATGGTGCGCGCGGTGATGGAAAACGTGCCGGGCAGCAATGCGGTGACGACGATTCTCGAACACCCGTCGTCCTTCGACGCCATGACGCTATATTGCGAGCGCACCGGTAAAGCGTTGCGCGTCGCGCCAAGCAATGCCGAAACCGGCGGTGTGGATGTCGACGCGATCCTCTCGCTGATCGACGACGACACAGCGCTATTGAGCGTCATGTACGCATCGAATATTTCGGGCGCCAAGCTGGATATTGCGGCCATTGTCGAACGGGCCCGCGCGCGCAAACCGGATCTCTTCATCATCGTCGATGCAGTTCAACATGCGCCGCACGCGGTCATCGACCTCCAGAAGACGCCCGTCGATGGCATCAACTTCGCGCCGTATAAGTTCTTCGGGTGTCGGGGAGCGGGCGTGGCATGGCTATCGCAGCGTCTCGCGGAACTTCCGCATCATCGGCTCGCGGCCAAAGAAAAAGGCGTCTGGGAACTCGGCAGTCCCGCGCCCGCGCAATTCGCCGTGGTCAGCGCGATCGTCGATTACGTCGCGTGGATCGGCGCGCAGTTCAGCGACGCCGAAGACCGGCGCGAAGTCTTCGTGCAAGGCATGCAGCGCATCGAAGACCATGAGCGCGCGCTACTTGCGCTGTTGCTCGACGGCGTGGATGGGCAGCGCGGGCTGCGCGCGATTGAGGGCGTCAAGGTGTTCTGGGATCACGACGACCTGACGCGCCGCGATCTGATCGCCGGTATCGGCTTCGACGGTCTGGACCCGACTGCCGCCGTGCGCACCTATGAAGAGCATGGCGTCATCGTCTATGAGCGGATTGCGACGAGCCTTTATTCCGGACGAATGTTGAAATCGTTCAAACTGGGCGGCGCGGTTCGCGTTTCTCCGCTACATTGCCATTCTCCGGAGGATGTCGCGAAGTTTCTGGCGGTGACAGAGGCGATTGCGAGCGATAGCCGGCGCGTTGAATAACGCGCCGTGAGAAACGGACGCATCGGAAACTGTTTTGCTACCCGATGCGTCCAGAAGCTTCGCTATGGCTTTGCCTTATTCGAAACCCGGCTAAACCGTTGCTCGACAACCGTCGCGCCCCACTGCTGCCCTTGCGCCTCATCGGTCAGCTCAAAACCAGCCGAATCGTAGAGATGTCGCGCCGCATTCAGGCCTTTGAAGGTCCAGAGATACGTTTCATCGAAATGCTCGTCGACAAACGTCATGGCCCGCTCCAGCAAACAACGACCTATGCCAGCGCCGCGCAAAGTATCGTCGACGATAAACCATCGTAGATGCGCGACGCGCGTATCGGCATCGCCGTCGATTGCCAGCGAAGCCAGAGACCTGCCGTTTTCCACATAAAGCCAGAGCGCCTTTTGCGGATGCGGTAAAGACTGCGCGAATTCGGCCATTTCCGTTGCCACCTTGCGCTCGAAGAACACGCCAAACCCGGCATGTTGCGAATAGAAGCGCGCATGCAGGCTGGCGATATCGCCGATGCAGCCGGGTTGGTAGCCTTCAAGTATCTGCCCCGTGCCCGCATCTGTTCCTGATCGCTTCTCAAGGCCGTCATTGTCTTGCGCGAGCGCGTTGGCATACAGGGACAGCGACTTGACCAGCGTTTGCTGGTCGGCGGGCGCGAGGCGTCTGAGCGCATGCGATACCTGATCGGTCGCGAACTCGTCGATTTTCGCGCGTAGTTGTTGACCGGTATCCGTCAAATAGAGTTCGGACGAGCGCGCATCATCGCTGGACGTTGTGCGCACAACCAGTCCGGCCGATTCGAGTTTTGCGATCTGTCGGCTCGTATTCGATTTGTCCAGCCGCAGCAGGGTGGCGAGGTCGCGCGCCGGGATCCCTGGCGTAGCGCCAATTTCGATGACCGCGTGAACCGCCGACGGCGCGAGATCGCTGTCGGCCAGCGTGCTGCGCATGAACCCCAGTTCGCGAACCAGCTTGCGCGAAAACTCCCGCAATTCGAGGATGACCTGGTCGCGCGCCTGCGCGGGCGGATTGATCACGTCCATACGACACCTATAAAGTTGCGATTCGCAACCACTATAGTTGCGAATCGCAACTTTTGCAAGGCGGATCGCGTGCTTCTGGGTCGCTCGTGCGATGATGCGCCACGAACAATACGAGGTACGCAATGACAACGCCATTCGACGAAGCAACTGCCGCGGCGATCGCCGCATTTGCCCAACTGGACCTCTACACCGCTGTGCAGTCGATGCGCGCCGAGGCCGACTACGACCGCGAACTGGATCAATGGGTCTCGCGCTACATCGACGAGCACGGCGGCGGCGCGGACGACGCAGAATACGACGCCTTGCACGCGCAAGCCCAGGCAACGCCTGAATATGCTCAGTTCGTCGAAGCCGTTCGCAGGGAACTCACGGAATACTTCGAAGTGACCGGCGATCAACTGGACGCGATGGTCCTGCTGCGCGATGACGATAGCGATGAGCTTTGGGCAGAGGTTAACCGGCAGCGGAACGCACTGGGTACGGGTGAAGTGCGCGGGGATCTTTGAAAGACGTACACGCTGATCAGCGCGAGCCGGGGAAGGATATGAACAGAAAACGTATGGTTTTCCTGCTGAGCAACTTCTCCTTCGCCACGCTCGCGGGTTGCCACGCACTCCCGCATATCGCCGTCGATTATTCGAATCTGGGGCAGACGCGACTCGATAGCGAACTGATGACTCACTGGCAGACTGGCGCCGAGCCATTGAGGCGCGATCTACAGGACATTGTCGACACCTATGGCGTGAATGGCGCGGGAGTGTCGATTGAAGATTTGGAAGCGATGGGCGCACATTGTTTGCCCGGCACGCAAGGCCTTTGTCAATACACCGGCATCATCCGCTATCGCTTATACGGTTTGCCAGACCCGTCAAAAGACGGCAACGTGACGACCGTTTCCTTTCAAGTGAATATTCAAAGGCAAGCGGGATCAGCCACCGTTACCGTCGAAAAGAAAGAGATCGAATAGATCTCGCAACTGTGAATAGGCGCAAGCTAGCTACCCGAAGCAAACCATTTTCGATGGATCTGTTCGTACGTTCCATCTTCATACATGGTTAGTAATGCTTCGTTGACGGTCTTTCTCAGCGGACTTCCATTGGGCAGCGCAATCCCGTATTTTTCAGGCCTAAAAATCGGTCCGACCACAGCGAGCGCACCGTTTCCCAATCGACATGCCCAATATTGCAGCGTCGGCGCATCATAGACGATCGCCTGCACATCGCCTTGCATCAGTTTCTGGAATCCATCGGCGGCGCTTGTCACGTTAACGAATGGCAAGCCACGCTGTGTCAGATATCCGGCGGCGACGGTGCCAGGCAGCGTGCCGATGATTTTCCCAGGCAGATCGTCAGGATCCCGTATGTTCGACTGCAGCCGCGCGACCGTCTGCGACGATGTCACCGTGGCGGTCAGCTGCGCCACCAGCAGCACGCCGATCAGCCACATGGTTGGCACGAGCACGCGCTTCCACGCCCCCGGTGCATCGCGCTCGCCGTGCTCGCCTGTGGCGATGATCAGCATGGTTATCCAAAGCCCCTCGCCAATCGCCCGCCAATAAGGCTTCTGAAAATTCCGGTCGCGGCGGCGCTCCATGAGCCAGACCAGATTGGCGAGCACAAACACGATAGCGGCTGTCATGCCGACGAACTGCCCAATCGCTCGCCACGGCACCGACGCGAGCGTGCTGAGAAGCGAATTGTCGCTGTTCGCACGCACGAGAATCTGCAGACCGGAATCGAAATACGGCATCGAAAAATCGACCTTTCCTTCGCGGTCCGGCGTCATCGTGATCGCCGAGATTGCGACGTCGGCGTTGCCATGCTCGACGGCGGCGAGCAGATCTGTCGGCTTCGCAACGGCACACCACGTAAAGTCGCGATGTATGCGCCGCGCGATTTCGTTCCAGATATCGATGCTGAATCCTTCTGGCGTCGACGTTTGAGGCAGTACGAATGGGGCGGTTGGCGCGATGGCGACCCGCAGGCCGGCAGGCCCGGGCGCATCGCTGCCGATGATCGGCGTGGCCTGGATTGTGGCGTTGCAATCCTCCGATGCGATCGGCGCGGCCGCCGACGCGCTCCCGCAGACGTTCGAGCCAAGAACGACGATCCCGCACAACACCGACACCACGCCAGGTCTGCTCATCGTTGCGCTCCGAGCCCGTTTTTCCGCCGACACCTCCGGCACGACGTCGCATCACATTAAGGCAAATCTCAAGCGCCTGCCCAATGCGAGCCCGTCGGCCGGCGGCGAAACGGGGCGTGCCCGCAGCGCTACGCCTGGCGCATGCTTAAGTCGCGTACTGCGCGACCCCATTGCCGAAAGATACTCAAAATAACATTACAAAAATCACTCCGAGTCTTGTGTGGAAAGGATTTCCAGCAACTCGACTCGACCAGTGTGGAAAAGAGTCCTGGCAACGGCCCCGATAAGCAACTGGCACCTTCGCGAACCTACGGGCCGCCCCCGCAGCCGCTGAGCGACAACAGCCCTTCCCTCGCCTTCGTCGGCAGGCGGCCACAACCTGACGCTCCGCGAGCGGACGAAGCTGCCGTTGGAACGACCGCGCGACTCCGCAAACAGCCATTGCTCGCATGCGGCAACGAACGGTTGCGGCATGCGTCTCTCGCCGGCCAACGGCCGCCACGAAACCGCCTTCTGGTATTTGGCAGTGTATGCGCGTCTAGCGCAGCACGATCCGCTGATCGACCGCTTCGAACAACACGGATGCGCAAGCGGTCGCGCAACGGGGTTTCATTGGAAAACGCAGCAGAGTCGCTGCCGCACTTTCAGGATCTACTCGTCGAGCGCGCGCAACGCATGTGCACGTTATTGCGCCAGAGGTGTGGGCGAGGGATTCGAGATCTTCGGCCCGATCTGCTTTGAGAACGACGGACCAGACGACGGCATGCACGTCGAAAAGGTGTTATGCATTTTTGCTAAAGGATGCGAAGTGGACGAACATAACGACCGAGAACACGACGAAATGCAGACCAGCCAATGGCTTCGGGCAAACGCTCGTAGTCTCTAGCCACGGTACCAGGGCTCGCCGAAAGTTCATAACACCTTCTAGCCGCCAACATCGGTTTCTGCAATCAACACAGCACCGCAGCTACTCTTATGACCTTCGAGCGCCACCGGCGCTCCAAAGTCCAGACTATCTTCGCATCCCTCGACAATTTCGAAGAGATGAGGCGCGCATTGCGGACACGTCACCTTATCGCCCTTGCGGGCGATTGGGATGCCGGGCCGCCCCCATGTGGAAGACGGACTGCCAGAAATGACACGACCGCCATGACTGGTCTTGTCGCCCACGACAATTTGTGCCTTGCCGCCTACGGTCGCTCGCGTCATGTGCCGTGCCTCATTCCGGTTTGCCCGCAGCATCCTGCAATGCTTTGATCGGCGGATCCTCATAGGTCGTATCGATCGTATAGCCCTGCGCTTTCAAGGTTGCTTCGGTTGCAAGTCTCTTTGCATGGGCTTTGGCGAGTACAGCGGGAATGTACTTTTCCCAGTGGCGCATTTTCTCGGAGTCCCCGGGAAAATATCCAAGCGCATAGAATGCATACTCGTTCTTCACGTCGATATTGACGAGGTAAGTCTTCTTTCCTGCGACCCCGGCCATGCCACTCGCCTGCAAAGAGATTTCGATATACGTGCCATTCGCGTAAAGCGTCCACGATGGCATAGAGTCTTCACCGGCGCGCCATTCTTCCAGATCGGGCTTGTACGAGGGATCAAGAGGATACACGCCTTTGCCTTCAGCGGATGTGCCGTAATGCCACGCCTGCTCGCCGGTCAAGCGTGGAGATTCATTATCGATAAACCGTCTCCACCCGGCCGCCTCCAGCCTTGCGAGAATTTGCATCATCCCGTCGCGCGCAACCTCTGGAGATTCGACCTGCTTGTCCGAAAAGGTAGACGTGCTTTTCCATTCAAAGATTCCGCCTGGCACATCTTTGTCGGCAGCACCCATCAGCGAGATAACATTGTTGACCTGAAAACTATTCTTACCGGATTCGATCGTTATTGTTTGATGATCTGCCTGCGAGAAATCGGCTTCGTAGAAATCCATACCAGTGGGATGGTTGTCCGTTTTGAGACCAGTAATTTTTGAAAGACTGGGATCCCCAAGTTGAAGCGTGACGGCAGATTCGCTCATTTTTGAAGTGGGAAGTGAATTGGTTTTCGCGAAACAAATCGCAAGCGCAACACCCGCGGTTATTGCAAGCGTCGCTATACATTTAGTCAAAAAATTGATTCTCATGGCGTATCTGGAATATTTCTGAACCCAGCAATCTCGCGGAGATAAGAATGCATTTCATCTTTATGTGAGGTCATCAGCAAATCATATTTATTTGCAGCCTTACCAATCCAGTTCATTCTTTGAATATAATTTTGCATGGTAATATCACCCTCTGGTGCTGATTTGTGATCCGGATCAGTTGTTTTATCTCTGGACGTCAACACCAACTCAAGAGGAGGAATCTGTGCTCGAAGCAGCTTGGCTAACTCGTAAGCTGTGATCGCACCCAAGCCTAGAGCGGAGGCCACGACGCGATTGTCATCAAACTTCTTGCTCTGCAAAACGCGTTGAAAATCAAGACCAAGATCAAACACGATCCTGTCGTAAATGAGACCTTGCAGTACCTCGCCCTGCTCATGGTACGCGATGTTGAAAAGATGCTGCATTGCGAGTTTCGGTCTGAATCTGCTGTGCTCGCCCGCGTCTTCCCATTGCTTGACGTAATCAAATCCTTCCGTCACCAGCGGAGTAGCCTGAAGGTAGCCAAGCTTACCATTTATAACCTCCCCGGTATTTCTGTCGCGCTGCATTGGCGTCTTTGCTATGACATCTTTATAGTCAAGTTGAAGACGAAAGTTTTTGCGCACCGGTTCCAGAAAATCATTGCTATTGCGCTTTTGCGCAGACTCCTTGAATGAAGCTGGATCAACCGCGTAACCGTAGAACCAGGGCAGAATGTCGTTGAATAGCCACAGATTGCCTTGCCCGAGTAAGGTATAGGTTGGCATGGCCTTTGTCATACGAAGCAGCGGCGCCTCCAGGGTGACAGCGACTTGTTTCGCCGCAAATGCACCCAGACCGAGCCAGTAAAAACGCCCCACCAACTCTTTCTTCCCATACGGGAAATCTTCCAGAAACACCGCAGCATAAGCCCCTGCGATACGTCGCGCACGCACCGCGAAATTGCTTACAAAACGCGGCGTGGACTTGTTCGCGGAGTCATTGGCAATACCCGGACTACCGTTCCGATAGTCCGGCTTGTCCTGACAAACCGGCGCATGTGTGACGATCTGACTAAGCGCGTATTGCTGCGCATGCGTCCAGAACGCGGGCCAATCACATTTCAGATCGGTAACGGTATGGGGCGTGTCATTGGTCTGCCCGTTGACGGCTAAAGGAGTAGGCACTGTTAGTTACTCGTGTTCAAGCTTCGGCAGATGCCGGGATAAAAGGCCGCCCCGAGGCGGCAGCAAACTCATCAAAATGCAGATCGAAAGCGACAGTGTCTGGCTTCTCTGTATTGATCAACGCAGATTTTCCTTCCGCCGTTGTCGAGGCTACGTGCGCACCCGATGCGGTCTTCACGCTGTACGCGACGCCGCTCATCGGTACCCCAGTTGGCGATAACACACGAAACTGCTGATCGTTCATCTGCACGTCTGGCACGCCATTGGCATTCACGCCCATCGGTTTCGACGGCTGATTCTTCGACTGCGCGTTCACCTCATAGACCCCGCCGCCCACCGTGATCTGGCCTTGCTTCAAGCTGATATAGCTATCACCGCCGTGCAGCATGACTTCCTCGGCGGCGCGGATCGTAATTCGATTGGCCGTTTGTGTAATGTCGAGTTTCGCGAGCAGATTGAGATTCTTCTGTAGCGCCTTGATGTCGATATCTTCGGCATAGGAAACCATCCTCACACCCAGTTTGTAGGCGAATAGTCGAATCGCACTACGCGCCGAAGCCAGCAAACTCGTGCCGCTGCTCACGCTCACATGAGTGCCGCCCGTCAAGGCGATATGCGCGCCGCTTGCCATATGCACGCTTCCGGCCGTGGTCGCCTCCAGACCCGCCGGTGACGCGAGGACGAGGTGAGCCTTCGAAAGCTCCGGGAAGTCACCGCTGCCCTGCCCTTTGATTTCGTCGTTCTGCTGTTTGATTGCATCCGCAACCAGTAACTGGTCCTGTGTGTCCTGCACCTGCGCATTTGTCGCAGCGGTGGCCAGCGTCCGATGAAAATCGTGTGCCTGCGCGAGGCGCAACGCGGTCTCGCCCATATCCTTGGCAGCGGCGCCAGCACCGGCGCGTGTCTCGGTCGTCACCAGCATTCCGCCATTCGCGCGCAAGACGCCCCACGAGTCCGTCGCTAGTTCCCAACCCGTTCCGCGAGCTGCCGTGCGCCCGGCTTGACCGTCGATGCGAGTGTTGTAACCAACCACGAGCCGAGATTGCGCGTGATCGCTCGATACCTGGACCTGTTGTTTGCCGGGTGTATCGTCCGCCACCACCTGATTGGCCTGCGTGCCTTCCAGGTCGCGTGAGCGCAGCCCCGAAAGCGCCTGGTTCTCCGGCAGTTTCCATTGCACGACGTTGATGCCGTTCGGCACACGCCCCGTAATGATCGGCCGATCGGAACTGCCGTCCAGAAACGAAACGACCACTTCGTCGCCAATGCGCGGAATATGAATCATCCCGAACCCTTGCCCGGCCCAGGGATGGCTCACGCGTATCCAGCACGAGCTACGTTCGTTGCGCTGCCCGATGCGATCCCAATGGAACTGCACTTTGACGCGCCCCAATTCGTCCGTATAGACCGGCGCGCCCTCTGTTCCCACCACTGTCGCCGTCTGCATCTGCATGACCGGTTGCTGATGTTCGAACGGGCTTCGGAATGGCACGGATTTACGCTGTGTTTCTATTTCGACCAGAAAAACGCCTTCGGAACCATCCGCATGCGTGACTCGCGACGCGGAGTTTCCTGCATCGTCCGCTACCGCGTTCGCAATGCGATCGCGCAGACTATTGGTGAAGCTGGCGTGATGGCTTGACTCTGGCAGGTTGTTTTCGATGAGCCACGTCACTTCGATGACCGCGAACTGGCGGCGATCACTGAAATCCTCATCCAGTTCGGGATGTCCAACCAGCTCGAACCAGCGTCCAGCGTCGATCGCCCGCACCCCTCCAGCGCCGTAGAATCGCTCCGCGCGAGACTCCCACTCTTCCATGCGGACCTTCGAGAGATGATCGCCGCGCGTCTGTTTGAGGTACGTATAGGGACCGGTATACTCATAGACTTCAAGTTGCTCGGGCAACTCCGGAGACACTGTGGGCACAGTCTTGCCTTTGGGATTGGCCAGCGGCGAAGGATGCTTGTAGTCGAAAGTGCGCGTAGTCAGCACGGCGCTATGCAGTTCGCGCACATCGGACCACTGGACCAGCGCATCGACCTCGCCATATGCCCCGTACCGGGCAAACTGGACCGTACGCCCTGCAATCGCCTCGCACGTATCCAGTCGATCCGTGATGTTCAAGCGATGCGATTTTCCGTCGTCGGCCTGCGTCCAGATGCCGAACAGACCTTCTTCCTCCATTAATCGATGGACGAAATTCCAGTCGTCGTCGTATTGTGTGCAATACGATCTTGCAGGCAACGGGTTCGCAAGCGCAAAGGCGAATTGCCCTTTTGCGTGGGGATGACGGTTAAATACTTCAGTGATGATTTCGTCAGCGGCTTTATCCTGCCAAATGCGCTGGTCGCGGCGAAACCGCAGGAAATGCATCCACGACGCAAACCGGATCTGATAGCTGGTCAAACTCCCTTCCGATCCTTGCCTGCGCACCGAATAGACATAGCCATTCCAAGGCAGATATGACTTATCCCCCTGCTGAATCCACAACGTAACGGATTGCCCGACGAGTTCCTTGAGCTTGATACCGCTGCGCATTGAGAGCACATCAAGCGTGAAATCGAAATGCCGTCCTATGCGAGAGCAGCCCACCGCACGTTGAGGCAACAACACGTTCTCGCCAAGCGGCGTATCGAACTTCAGAAGCCGATCTTGCTGGAGCAATCCACCCCGAATTGCACCCGCGATGTCCTGCGCATTCATTTCACACCTTTTTTATTTCACCATCTTTCCACCAACAAATACAGTGGATTTGTATCTCTCAGAATTAACATTTCCGCCGCTCGATTTTCTGATCGGGTACGGCAACGCGTGAATAATAAATTCAACTTGCCAAAAAATCATCAATCAATTACACGAAATAAATGCATATTGCATGCCTACGATCTCTGGCATCCAAATCAGGTAATGATGTCCGATCCGCCTACCTGCTAAATACCAGCCTACTTGAAAAAACATGTAGAACTTTCTCGATACTACGATCTCAATACGCTGGGCATGCACGCGATTGCACGCAGCGGAAAAACTGCGCCTGTAAGGAACATGCGGTTAGTGTCGCTGGCGTTCACGGCCACCTCGATCGTCGGGCCGCTTGTCGCTAACGCTGCGATGAGGGTGTTCGGAAACGATGCATTGATATGGCGCCTTGCGATTGCGATTGCGAGCGCCGCACTTGCAGTGTCTAAGCCCGGCATCTGCGGGGGAAGCGAGAGCGCTGACAACCCTCTCCGGCGAACTGGGCCAAAACGCCCCCCAATGAATATGGGGCACGGGGCAGAAATCGTACCCAAAGCGGCCACCGAACCACTCAAAGGCCGAAGGACAGCAACGGGTCGACAAGAGAAACTCGCAATGGAAGCGACCGACGACAAGTCGCACGTTCGCATGTGTCCGCGTTCGGGCAGAACACGTCACTCGCGCGACCGGGTCGCCCGTATCATGGCGCGACCGCTGCGCGCCCAGAAGCAGTCGCAATTCCGCTCATCGATGGACGCCAGGTCGTTGAACAAGCGTTTCCACTATGTCGTCCGCCACTCAATCGACCTTCGGCCGAACGACCGTGGCCAACCTGTGACTTTGCAATCCAATCGTGGGCAGCAAATAACGTCGACGTGAAATCAACAAAAGCAGCCGACTGCACAAGCTAATTCACGTCGCGTACTGCGCCACTCCATTGCCCAAAGATACTCAAAATAACATCGCGGAAAAATCGCTCTGAGCCTTTTGTGTCAGGGGTTTCCGGCTACCCGACCAGCGCTGGAAAGGGCGCGGACACGCCGAGTTTCACGCATCTCAAAGCGCGAGATGCGGACAAGCCTCCCACGGTATCTGAGACCCATCTAGCGATTCGGACAACTCGATTGCAGCGTCCGAGGGTTTGACGCCACGCCTGCCCCGGTAAGCGGCTGGTGCCGTCTGCGAGCCCAACGGCCGCCCCCGCAGCCGCTGTGTGCTCACAATGCTGCCTTCGTCGGCAGTCGGCCTTCAGGCGTCGCCGAACTACCTACCCGCAGGCGGCCAGCTCTTTCACGGAGAACTGACTCACCTGCGCTGATTTTCGGCTACATGCTTTCTGACCGGAGTTTTTCGAGCGGAGCAAATCACATCATCGTGTCCAGCCGCCGCTCGTCACGCTAACTCGCCGCAGCCACGACAGCAGCTCGTGCTGTATGCAATTTTTTGTAGCTGTCGATCAGGCGTTGGTGCCTATCGAGACCTTCCAGCTTCATGCTCGTTGGCGTCAGCCCAAAGAAGCGCACGCTGCCGTCCACGCTCCCCAGTACCGCGTCCATTCGCGCGTTACCAAACATCCGGCGGAAGTTGACCAGGTAGTCGTCCAGTTCAAGGTCGTCATCGAGCGTCACCTCCAGGACTACGTTCAAGGCCTGGTAAAACAATCCGCGCTCGACCGTGTTTTCGTTGTATTGCAGAAAAGCACCGACCAGATCTTGCGCTTCCTCAAATTGCTTCAAGGCGAGATGAATCAGCAGCTTCAACTCGAGAACGGTTAGCTGCCCCCAGTCCGTATTCTCATCAAATTCGATGCCGATCAATGTCGCAATATCGGAGTGCTCGTCCAGCTCATTGTTCTCCAACCGCTCAAGCAGGACTGCCAAGGCAGCATCATCCAGGCGATGCACGTTCAAAATATCGGCGCGGAACAATAGCGCCTTATTCGTGTTATCCCAGACCAAGTCCTCTACTGGGTAAACTTCCGAATAATCAGGCACCAGGATCCGGCAGGCTACGGCACCCAGTTGGTCGTACACCGCCGTGTACACCTCTTTGCCCATGTCTTTGAGAATACCGAACAGGGTTGCTGCCTCCTCGGCATTGGAGTTTCCACCTTGGCCCGAAAAGTCCCACTCAACAAACTCGTAATTCGCTTTGGCGCTGAAAAAACGCCACGACACGATTCCGCTGGAATCGATGAAGTGCTCAACAAAGTTATTCGGTTCGCTCACGGCGTTACTGACAAAGGTGGGCTGAGGTAAATCATTCAGGCCTTCAAAACTACGCCCCTGCAGCAATTCCGTCAGACTCCGCTCCAGCGCCACCTCAAAACTCGGGTGTGCGCCGAACGACGCAAAAACGCCGCCTGTCCGCGGGTTCATCAATGTCACGCACATGACCGGGTAAGTCCCACCCAGCGACGCGTCCTTGACCAGCACCGGAAAGCCTTGCTCTTCCAACCCCTGAATCCCGGCCAGAATGCCGGGATATTTCGCCAACACTTCGTGCGGCACATCAGGCAATGCGATCTCACCTTCCAGAATTTCACGCTTTACTGCCCGTTCGAAAATTTCGGACAGACACTGCACTTGCGCTTCTGCCAGCGTATTACCGGCACTCATGCCATTGCTGACGTACAGGTTTTCGATCAGGTTGGACGGGAAATACACCACTTCGCCGTCCGACTGCCGCACAAACGGCAGCGAACAGATACCGCGCTGCACGTTGCCGGAGTTGGTGTCATACAAATGCGAGCCACGCAATTCGCCATCGGGGTTATAAATTTGCAGGCAATACTCATCCAGAATCTCGGTCGGCAACGCATCTTTACGACCTGGCTTGAACCAGCGCTCGTTAGGGTAATGTACAAACTCCGCCGCAGCGATGTCTTCACCCCAAAACGCGCCGCCATAGAAATGGTTGCAGTTCAGGCGCTCGATAAACTCCCCCAACGCCGACGCCAACGCGCTTTCTTTGGTCGCTCCCTTGCCATTGGTAAAACACATTGGCGAGTGCGCATCGCGGATATGAAGCGACCACACATTGGGGACGATATTGCGCCACGACGCAATCTCGATCTTCATACCCAGGCCCGCCAGAACGCCCGACATATTGGCGATGGTCTGCTCCAATGGCAAATCTTTACCCACGATATACATGCCGGCATCAGAAGCCGGCTTTAACGTCAGCAACGATTGAGCATCGGCGTCGAGGTTTTCCACCTCTTCAATCACAAACTCGGGGCCAGCTTGCACCACTTTTTTCACGGTACATCGGTCGATGAAGCGCAAAATACCTCGACGGTCTGTTTCCGAGATATCCGGCGGCAATTCAACCTGAATTTTGAAAATCTGTTGGTACCGGTTTTCCGGATCAACAATATTATTCTGCGACAGGCGAATATTTTCAGTAGGAATATTGCGATTTACGCAGTACAGCTTCACAAAATAAGCTGCACACAAGGCCGATGAGGCCAGAAAATAGTCGAAGGGACCAGGAGCTGAGCCGTCGCCCTTGTAGCGGATGGGCTGGTCGGCCACTACCGTGAAGTCATCGAACTTGGCTTCAAGGCGTAGCTTATCGAGGAAGTTGACTTTAATTTCCATGTAGCATCCTACAATCGGTACTTAAAAATGATATGACCGCCATTATCCTTCGGCAGCGCAGTTGCAGATCGTTATTGTTGCTACGGCTGAGCATTGAAGCGCTAATACTGTCCGTTAAGCGCAGCACGATAATGCTTTCACTGCCATCAATACGGACAGCGGCAAAGCCGCCGAAGAAGCCTCCAAAGTGCCAGACCGTATGGCGTTTTGGCTTGCGCGCTGAGGTGTCCAGCGTCCGAGATCAAAAAACAAGCTCCGATATTTGCGCTTACTCCCGCTCGTCCGTTGACGCAGCTGGCAGATACCGTGAACAGCAACACTTTGCGGCGATGATACGCGACGCACGGGTTGGCGAGCAATGGCTGCAGGAACGGCGGATCGGGACCCGATTCAAGCTTGAGTCCCGATTCTCAAGGCTGCTATGGAGAAGTCCGGTCGGCCGGTGTGAGTCGAACCCGGTCACGGGCTAGTGGTGAGTCCAGGATACGACGCACAAACCGTGCATTTCCCGTACGACGCAGGATCTGTAGACGAGAAACCGAACTCACGATCAGGACTGATTTCGCGACGGCTTGATTCCCTAAAGAGGAGAATCATGGAACCGACGTTTGGCTCTGCTGCCCGTATGTGTGAGCGCCCGAGTCGTAGACTTCGGCTTGCTGGGGCAAGTCGCCCTGCGCACCGCAGCGTGGGCACCGACGTGCCTTTGGGGTTCGCCGTCAACGAAAGCAACTTGTCATTATAGCTGCGTGTGGTGAGCGATACGCTTTGCAAGGTACGCGTACCGCTCCGCTGCATCAGCGCATTGGTTTCGCTATTCACGCCCGATCGGTAAAATCAATCGATCGGGCGCAGATTTGAATCCCACATTAAATTATTAATATCGATAACTACAACCGCATGGCATTTTCCATCCGCAGTTTGCTCAAAATAACTTTAGCGGTCTTCGAATTTTAAATGCGAGAACTATTCAATGGCCAATAGATCAAAATTCTACAGTTAGTATTAAACGACAGTTGACTTACATTCGTGTGCCGTATATTACAAAATCATTTTGCGAATCAGCGGTAAAGCTGCCCAGACTATACACTTCAATCGTGGGCAGCAAATAACGTCGACGCGAAATCAACAAAAGCAGCCGACTGCACAAGCTAATTCACGTCGCGTACTGCGCCACCCCATTGCCAAAAGATACTTAAAATAATATCGCGAAGAAATCGCTATGGGCCTTTCCTGACAAGGGTTTCCGGTAATCCGACCGGCGTAGCAAAGGCTCCGTTAAGCCGAATTTTACGCTGCTCAAAGCGCGGGATTCGGCTCAGCCTCCAAGGCCCTCAGGCACAAACTAACCATTCGGACAGGCCCGATTGCAAAGCCAGAGAGGCTTGCAGCTATGCCTGCCCAGTCAGGCAACTGGTGCCTTCTGCGAGCCCAGCGGCCCACACCAGACTCCTGAATATTTCACCCACCAAACCTTGTAACGCAAGTCTTCGGTTCATTCTGCGTAAAATAGGTGCTAATAAGAACCTTTTTCTTACTGTCTACTTTTAGATTAAGAAATTCGTCACCGCACGCAGGCGAGAGTTCTTCGAAGCTCCTTAATTTTCTGGAATAATAAAATACACGAGAGATTTCATAGATCCCCATACCCTCATCCAGATACGACACCGCAAATCCTTTTGTTCCATCGAACCTGTAGTCACCAATACTCAGGTGCAATTTCGATTCGGTATCGATGTCGATGCTTTTATCGACCTCCCCTTTCTCATCGGCGATTACGTAAGAAACCTTGCTATCAGCTACCGAGACAGCCACGTTCGTTCCATTTACCGGATGAAAATTAATCTCATCACCCGACGCCCAAGAGGATGAAGCAACCAGCAAGAGAAATGCAAAAAACAAAGATCTACCAAGTTTCATTTCATTCACTCCGGTCTATGCAAGTCGGCCCGGACTTGATTCTTAGGATGCGGCGGCGCAATCATCTGCAATATATCCAACTGGATAAAATCAGTCAACTCACCAAGGATATACAAAGAATAGGCGTGTCGCTCATAATATCCATTAAAACCGCCATTGACCAATCTATTCACAAATCCAACATTCTCCGGAGAATATCCCCTATCAACTACGCGATTTATATTAATGCCCTGAGAAAATGGTTTTGAAACCCAATAGAATCCTCCCGAATCGCATGCCAGATCATGATCTTCAGCCACGATATCGGGATCGAACCGCGGTGCCCATGTCATCAATTGTCCATTGTCATTGGGGTTCAACGTATAGTGCTGCGACGTGGACGTGATGCGTGGGTGAGCAGCGACGGAAGGAAGCCTCTCAATGTATGCTCCGGAATGGTCGGGGAGCTTTTTGTAATCACCGTAATCCTTGTAATTTCCGGCCCAGGTAAGCTGCATAATTCCTCTGCCATAGAAAGCGGTGTAGTATTGCGTTGCAGGATTTGCGCTCGAATACTGACCAAATCCCCATTCATGCATCAGTCTTCTTGTTCCACCGGGATTGCGCCATTGCGCCGTCTCCAGTAGGACCTGTGCCAAAAATACGGAAATCCGTAGCCTGTCCGAACCAAGGTATTTTCGTGTACATTTATTTAGCGATACTACGTGACCTAACACGCGAGCACGAGCTTCAGCCTTAGTAATTGTATAAATATGGTTTTCAGTTGTAATCGCAGTGCGCGGATTCCCGCTTTCAGAATAAAATAAGTAACGCGGAAATGTCATGGAGAATTCATCGGCACTCAACCAACCACACCTCCTGAAGTGCCGGATAAACTGCAGCGGATGGAAGAACCAAAGTTTGCCATCGGGCAAACCCGTTTTGTCCCAGAACTGGAACTTCTTGAGCAGCGTCAGAAAGTCACTGTAGCCGGAGGGGTTGGTGTCCTTCTGTTTGCCGTAAAAACCATCCGGCTCATTCAGCTTTCCGTACCGCGTATCATTGTGAGCACTGTCCCACTCGGACGGAGCCTCACAGATGAACCCCTTTAGCATCTGGCGAACTGAATCATTGCCGAGGATGTAGTTGCAGAGCGCATCCTCGTCCTGGTACTCGTTATCCTTTCCGTTGACCACGGGAGGCAAGGCGTTATTGACGATTTTCTGCAGTGCCTCAACGTCACACATGCCGTCATCCTTGTACGGCGTATTCTGCTCACTGATCTTCGTCCAGCCTGTAAAGAAAGGGAAATCCGCGTCCGACAGCTTCACGATACCACTATCGTTCACATCGAGATAACCCTCCTTTCCCTGCTCATACGTAATCCGTAGCCACGTTGTGCGCGGATTGGCCTGGGCCATCGGATGCGAATTGCCGCTCACTCCTGGAGCGACGCCGACAGGAGTACTCGCCCCACCGTCCTGCAGCGTCGGGTTGTCCGACAGTATCCGACCAAAGCGCAGCAGTTCGTAGCCGTCGCTCGGGCATCGGCCATACAGCGCGGTAGCGCGCTTATACATATCATATTCGTACCCGTCTTCCTTGACGGGCTGCGGCGTCAGCAGCGTGCGCGTGCCATCCTGCGCGACGCTCCACGTGTTTGTGTAACGACTGCCCTTTTGGAAGTACGTCTCCACGTGGAGCGTGTTCTGATTAGACCCAGACTGCAGCGCGTCAAACGCAATTCCTTTCAGCTTGCCATTCTCCGTGCCGGTTGGGCTGCCCAGAAATGACTGACCAGCAGGGATGATGAAGTACGTATGCCCCCAGTAATCAGTGCTGGGCGGTGTCGCAGGCTGCTTGTTGTCGAGTTGCGTGCCGCCGAAATAGGCGGTGAAATCCGCTGGCAACATGAAGATTTCGAAGTGAACCTGATGCATTCCGTGACAGGCCCCTGCCAACCCAAGGACATCCTTCCTGTACACCCTCTTGCTAGCACCCGCTTGTCCTTCGCAGGACGTCGGCGTGCGCAGAAACTCTGGCAAGGACTCGACCTGGATGCCAAGCGCGGTATAGCTGTCCAGGTCCAGCAAATGCATGTACAGCGAGTAGAACGTGATAGAGCGGCCTTCGCCCGTCTCGGTCGAGTGCTTAAGCAGCACGAACCCTGCATTGCTATCCAGTGCACCTTCGCCACCGTCGATGGCTTTCTGGCACACGCGGTACGCAACCACCTCGCCATCAGCGATAGCCCGCACGCGTTCGTTTTGCGTATCGGGCATCAGATGGACACCGGTATGCCAGCGTCTGTCAAAGGCGATGGGATAGATCCCGTGCGCTAATTCGAATTTATCGACCAGATCCATCATCGGATCGAGAACATCGTAGCCGCTGGACGCTGCATCCACTGCGCCCGCTGTGGGCAAAAAAGGAGGGCTGATAATCATCTTCAGTGCGACAGGTTGTAGGTATTTTTCATCTTCAGGCCGCCCTGAGGAAGCGTCGGCAGCATGGTATCGCCGCCTTCCGGCCCCTCGAAAGAGTGCGACGCGGCCTTGACGGTAAATTTCCCAGGACAACGGATTTCAACGTTGCCATTTTCAATGGTGATGCTTGCGCCGCCGCTCGTCACCACGACTTTCTGTTTTGCGGCGACCAGTACATCCTGACCTGCACTCGATATGCGCAACTGCTTTGCCGAAAACAGATCCAAGCCGTCGTTCTGTGCCTGGATTTCCACCTTGCCATTGCCCGCGAACAGTTTCATTCCCGCGCTCTGGACGAAAAAACTGATCTTCTCAGCCACACTTGCGACGAGCGATTTGGCCGCAGCAAAATAAATACTCTCGCCACTCACGAAATTCAGATTCTGGTCGGCGCTGATACGCGCGGACTTCTCTGTCGACAGGCCGATTCCAGATGGACTGCCGAACAGCATCTGCGGCTCGCTGAAAGCCGTCGCACTACCCGTGCCACCACCTGCCGTCCGACCTCCGCTGGAGTGGGCAGACACAGTATGCTTCGTCGCGCTGCTGTACTGCGTCAGCGAATCGTGGCTCAGTTGCAGGCTTTCTGCGTTGCGCTGCCTGCTCGCGTCCGAGAGACCTTTGACCACGTTTTCCGATCGGGCTAGCTGCTGCTGCGTGTCGGATGCATCGAACGGCTGGCTACCTGTTGACGTTGTGTGCGTCGTGACATAGAGGCCCTTGTTCGCTCGTATGGCGCCATATGAATCGGTTCGCAGGTCGAAGCCGCTACCCATATACGAACCGCGAGTATTGCCATTCTGGTCAACAAGATAACCGAGATGGAGCAGACTGTTCGCGCTGCTACTGAAAAGACGCGCCCTCGTCTGCCCGGTTGCGTCGTCGAGCACCATCTCGTTATAGCCGGAGCCCGAGTACTCTTTTGAGCGATAGCCCGAGAGTATTCCGTTGCTGTTCCACTGTGGTTTGAGGACACCGTTGTAAATCCGGTGCAAAACCAGTGGCCGGTCACAATCTCCGCCGACATAGCCAACGATGACCTCCTCACCGACGCGCGGAATATGGACACCGCCGTATCCACCACCTGTATCAGACTGTGCGACCCGTATCCAGCACGAGGCCCGCTCATTGCCAGGGTTCAGCCGGTCCCAGACGAACTGTACCTTGACGCGGTTCAGGTCATCGGTATAAACCTCCTCTCCTTTGGGCCCCACGACTATCGCAGTTTCAAGTTGCATCTCGGGCTTGCGGTGCTCGAAGGGGCTTCGATACGGTACGTTCACACGTTGCGCCTCCACCTCGACCAGATAAGAGCCTTTGCTGCCGTCTGCGTGACTGACCGTCAACGGCTCGTTGCCGGTGACTTCCGCCCTCGCCTCTGTCAGTTGCTTCTTCAGGCTGTTAGGAAAGTTCGATTCGCCCGACGACAATGGCAGATTGTTTTCGATGTAGCGCCGCACCTTGATCGCGACGAATTCGCGCTGGCTCGCCGGATCGCGCTCATGCTCAGGATGGTTGCCCAGAACGAAGCGAAGTCCGGCATCGATGGCAAGTACGCCACCTGCGCCGTGATATCGCTTCGCTCGCGACTCCCATTCTTCCAGCCGGATTTTCGACAGGTGCTCGCCGCGGTCCTGCGTGGCGTACGTATATGGTCCGGTGTACTCGTACACCTCGGTTTGTTCCGGCAGCTTGCCCTGGTTCGCCCGAGTCGGCAACGTCGTGCCTTTGGGATTCGAAGGCGCTGAAGGTGCCTTATAGTCGAACGTGCGGGTCGTGTGAACCGAGCTTTGCAGCGTACGCGACGCGCCCCATTGCGTGAATGCATTGGCCGCGCTAGTAACGCCAGAACGATAGAAGTCGACAGTTTCCGGCGACATCACATCGAGGTTGTAGACATCGTCAGTGATGACGAGCGTGTGCGTTTTACCGTCCGTGCTGTGCCGCCAGAAACAGAAGAGGCCTTCGTCCTCCATCAGGCGATGCATAAAATTCCAGTCTGTTTCACTCTGCCGACAGTAAGATCGCTGCGGCAGAGGCTGCGATAGCGCAAACTGGAAATATCCCTTCGCCTGCGGATGCTCGTTGAATACGTCAGTAATAATCTGGTCGACAGACGTGTTCTGCCAGCTCCGCATATCGCGGCGGAACTTCAGGAAATGCATCCACGATGCGAACGTGAGCTGATAACTGGTTGCGCCACCGTCCGCACCGAGTCTTCGCACAGTGTGGATATAGCCATTAACAGGTCTGTAGGATTTGTCTGCCTGCTGCAACCAGAGTGTCATCGGTTGCGCGATGAGTTTCTTGAGTTCGATATCGCCCGCCACCGACAGCATATCGACCGCGACACTGAAATCACGACCCAGCTCGCTGCAGCTAACCGCGCGGTGCGGCACAAGCGAATCCTTGGGCAACGATGGGATGTCGGTCTTCAGCAGCCGGTCCTGCTGGATCAGACCACCCAGGATGGCTTGGGTAAGTTCGGTCATGTTCATGCGATTCCATCTTTTTGGGTAAATGCCTCGCGTGCTCTCCCACGCTGCCTGCGATGCTGACGTGATCTCGACACTAATACTTTACCGCAAATTGAATGCAGCGATGTTTCCGGAAGCGTCATATCGTATTTGAGCGCTCAGGTGACGGCCGTGTAATTCGGCATAGCTTTGCATTGCCATCTATTCATTTCGTGTAAGTTATGAATCAGGCACCCTGTTATTTTGCCAGCCCCTATACTTGGCGTCCAAGACTGGCCCAACGACAAATGCCATAGCAATAAAAATCTAAGCTGATACTGGAATTTTCTTTTTAATTGATACGTTTATTGATTGCATATAAAGCCATCCCCTCTTTCGAAAAACTGTCCTGCGCTGGACACCACGCGACAGTCGTAGACTAATAGGTATACTTCCAAACTTCTGAACGCAATGCGAATCGAATCTTTGACAGTTGAATATGCGAAATAAGGTAAGAATTGAGACTATAACCAATCGCGGAAAGGTCCAAGCTTTCCGTCTTACCTTCTCGCGGCGTCGAGAATGATGCGTCAGTGAGCAGGTCAATCGGTCAACATCACCGGCTAGATTGTTGAAAACCCAGGATCAAGTCGGACCACGCACCAGCAAGTCGGTCTTGATCGTTGCATTCAGTTGATCGCCAACCACGAGTGGCGCGTCTGCCGTGCGGAAGTCCTTTGTATATTGCAGATCGATAAACATATTGTCGACGTGCCAGCTCCAGATGACAGGGCCTCCTGCCTTCAGGTGCTTCCATTGCTGGAGTGTCAACGGGTAGGTCGGGTCGGCATGTTGATACCCGGCGGCGGTGAATATCTCTGGCCGCTCACGGGGGCGTCGAAAGCATACGTATCCAGTCCGACAAGTCGCGACGTATCTGCCGCGATGAAACGTTTCCACCCTGCCCGGTTGATGCGCGCGATGACATCCATTACATAACGATAGATCGTATCGTCGTAAGCATTCAACGCCGCCTGATCGTTGATATCGCGCGGTGACGCGGGAACCTTCAAGGTCACCTCGATATTGCGCACGCGCGCGCCTTGTTCGGAGTCCGACATGAATTCGACGTCGGTTGCCTGCGGAAAGAGCACGCCATGCCGCTCGTCCTTGAATTGAAAGATCGGTTCAATGCCGGTCGCGAAACGGCTCGCGTCGTACATCAACGCAGTGGAAACCCCCGATTTCTTGATCGGGACTGCCGCCTTGTGCATGATCTCGTCGCTGTTCTCATCTAATCCGAACGACAGGTCTGCCGGCGTGCTTTGCTTCCCTTGCTGAACGCTTAAGCATCCTTCCACCCGCCGATCCATTCGGTTTCAACTGGGCTTGTTCCGATGTGCGGCGTGACATCTGCCGATGCGTTGAACAACACCGTGTGATCCGCTGCCCTCCTGACATGGAACGCAGCACAGACACCCGTATTTGAGGCAGCCATAGTTCAGCGTGGAGTACGAACACCAGTGCTCATTGAAACATAGCGGCCTCCTGCCGGTCGATCTTTCCCGCTAATTCCGTTCTATGTAGAGTAAGC
Organism: Burkholderia sp. Ax-1719; assembly: GCF_011753055.1. Taxonomy (GTDB): domain Bacteria; phylum Pseudomonadota; class Gammaproteobacteria; order Burkholderiales; family Burkholderiaceae; genus Paraburkholderia. Next base: position 179,066 of record NZ_VWWJ01000010.1, read on the forward strand.
CCGCTTTGCGGCACTAGATCGTTGGGCACGGAGCGCCAAAGTGGATCTCACTCAGGTCCTCCCCAGTCGACGGCCCTGCAATTCAGCCGTGGGCAGCAAATAACGTAAACGTGAAATCAGCAAAATCCGCCGGCCTCGTATGACCACACGCTCCCTTACGTCGCGTACTGCGCCACCCCATTGCCAAACGACCAGTTCTCCCTCGCGACATCGACGAGATTTACGAAGACATCCTCTTGCCTCACGCCGGGGTCCTGCGCCAGGTTTTCCGCGATCTTTGCGAACAACGCTTTCTTCTGCTCCTGCCCGCGCGTATTGTTCGCCGCAATCTGGATGATGACGAGGTCGTCGCTACGTTCGATCCCCAGATAATGTCGGCCAAACAGAAAATTATCGGCGTCGTGCTCGGTGACGATCATGAACTGGTCGTCTTCGGGCACTTTGAACACTTCCATGAGCGCGCGATGCACGCCCTGCATGAGCGCTTTGCGATAAGTGGCGGGCTTGCCGGCGCGTACGGCGATTCGGGTGAGAGGCATGTCAGGCTCCATCGGGTTGAACGAACATGACAGAAGCTTAGTCCGCGTCTATCATAACAAACAGATATCACTGAATATTTCATTCATTTACGATGGAAATGAAACCGCTCGATCTCGACGCTGTGCGCGCCTTCGTTCTGGTCGCGGAACTGCACAGCTTCACGCGCGCCGCCGATGCGCTGGGCACCACCCAATCGGCGGTGAGCCTCAAGCTCAAGCGGCTGGAAAGCCATCTTGGGCGTCAGTTGCTCGAACGCACGCCACGCGTCGTGCGCCTCTCGGCAGACGGGCTGACCTTCCTCGCCGCCGCACGCGATCTGCTGGGTGCGCACGAGCGCGCACTCGGCGCGCTCACGGGAGACACCCGCAGGCTTTCGCTGGGGCTGAGCGAGCACGTGGCCGACGCCCAGCTCGCGCGTCAGCTTGCGTTGCTGCGCGCGCACGATCCGGGTCTCGTGATCGCTTTGCATCTGGGTTTGTCGGGGCAGTTGCTTGCGCAGTTCGACGAGCGGCGTCTGGACGCCGTGATCGTGCGCCAGGAAGCCGATGAAGCACCGCGCAGCGACGCCCGCCCGCTGTTCGACGAGCCGCTGGTCTGGCTCGCCTCCCCCGATCTGCAATGGTCGCCCGGCACGCCGCTGCCGCTTGCGCTGCTTGCCGCGCCGTGCGCGGTGCGTGCGGCGGCCATCGGTGCGCTCGATGCGTGCGGAACGGCGTGGAACGAGGTGTTCGTGGGTGGCGGCGTGGCGGCCGTCGGTGCGGCGCTGGAGGCCGGTCTGGCGGTGTCGGCGCTGGCGCGTCGGGTGGCGCCACGCTCGCTGGTCGATGTCGGCGCCAAGCTCGGCTTGCCGCCTTTGCCGGTGTCGCGGGTGAATTTGCTGTCACGCGTGCGCGAACCGCGCTCGGCGGCGACCTTGCAATTGCTTGCGTCGAGTCTGGGCAGCGCTTAAGCGCGGAGGATCAACCGCGGATCAACTCAGGATCGGCGGAAGTTCCTGCGGCTGGGGAGTCGTGCGTTTGGCCGATACGGCGGGCGTGGATGGAGCCGCAGGCGCGTCGACCATCAGCTTGTGGCGCTGGGCCGGACGAACCGCGGCCGGTTTGGCGGGCGCGTGCGCGCTGGTCTGACGCGTGGAGTGCGGTGTGTGCGGTTGCGCGCTCGAATGGCCGGTCGACGCTTTCGCCGAATGAGATGACTTCGCCACCGCAATAGCGTGGTTCCCGCCATTCTTATGCGGCTGATGCAGCGTCGTTTTCGCAGCCGGGCCATTTTTGTGCGCCGACTGATGAGCCAACTGATGCACAGATTTATGTGCCGGTTTATGCCCCGCATGCTGCGCCTTCGCGGCATGCGCCGCCACTGGCGCGGCTGCCCACGCCGTCGCCGTCGCGAAGCACCCTGCCGCGACCATCACCACTACTGCACGCACGCCGCGCCTCCGTCGATGAGCCGTTGTCGGTTCGTATTAACCGGGCGGCGATTATACCCAACCCGAATCAACGGCTATCGCGCCTCGCGGCATCGTCATCAAACCAGGCTTCAAGGCAGCGGCAGCTCCGCCGCGCCCATGGCGCGCGCGGCCTGCACGGAGATCGACCAGTGCCGCGGCGTCATCGCCTCGACCATCGTGAGGCGGCCTTCGGCGATAAACGCGCCGGTGTCGATGAACATTTGCGAGCCGATCTGGCGCAGCTCGCGCACCGGCGTATGCCCGCAATAAGTCAGCGAAAGTGCGTGGCGCGCCGGCGCGCCCGCGTTGAGCGCGAGTTCGCGGCCCCACAGCATGCGCTCGCGCACGGCGGCGTCGAACTGGCCCGCATCGAGCTCGGCATCGTCGCCGAAGAATTCCGCGTGCAGCACGTTAAAGCGTCCAGCGCCCTCGCCGACGGTGCGCACCAGCGGCAGTTCGCGCAGCCGTTTGGCGTGCGCCGCGAGCGTGCGCTCCGGCATCGACTGCGACCACGCCCCGCCGATGCTGAACCAGCGATGCCGCGGCAACCGCCCTTCGACGACGGCGCACAGCGAGTCCTCGTGATTGCCCAGCACCGCATAGAACCACGGCTTGTCGAGCAGCGCCAGCGCCTCTTCGCACTGGTTGCCGCGATCGACCAGATCGCCCACCGAAAACAGCCGGTCATGCGCGGCATCGAAGGCCACTTTATGAAGCAGATAGCGCAAGGGATCCACGCAGCCATGCAGGTCGCCGATCACGAAATCGCGACCGGCCGCGTTGGCCGCGTGATGCACAACTTCCGGAACAAGAGTGGGCGTCATCGCTTCATGATAGCCCTCTGTGCGCGCTGCGTATGCGTGCCGAACCGCTTTTTGTCTAAGGTTTTCTGGCGGCATTTCATACGGCTTAAACGAAACCGGTAAAAGCTGCGCATGACGTATTTATTGCGCCTGCGCGCGCAAGGCCGCGACCCGGCTAGCGGCGATTGTCGTGGCGGGATTGCCGAAGCGTTTCGTCACGTAATTCGCCAGCGCCGCGATCTGCGCATCGTCCAGTTCGTCCGCAAACGGTGGCATCAGCACATCGGCGCTCTTCGTCTGCCGTCTCACGCCATGCAGGATCACCATCGCGAGGTTGTCCGCACTCGATGCGCCCACGGTGCTGTTGTGGATCAACGGCGGATATGCGCCCGCCGCGCCGGCCGCCGCACCAGCCGCAGCACGGCCCCCCACGCCCGCGCCGGTCCAGCGGTGACAACTCGCGCAGTTCGCGACGAACAGTTGCGCGCCGCTAACGTTGCTCACGGCATTGCCGCGCAGCGTGGTCACATCGTCGATGGCGGGTTCGCCAAACGTATCGCGCGAGCGCATTCCCTTCACATCCTCCCGATTCCGCACGCCTGGTTGTGCACGCAAAAACACGCTGATCGCGCGCAGGTCTTCCGGCGTCAGATACTGCGTCGCGTTCTGCACGATCCCGGCCATCGGCCCGGCCGCGCTCGCGTGACTCGCCGCCACGCCGGTCGTCAGATAGTCCATGAGCGCGTCGTCGCTCCAGCCGCCGATCCCGCTGACCCGGTCGGGCGTGATGTTGTACGCCTGCCAGCCCGCCTGGGCGCCGCCCGACAAGCGCCGGGTTTTGCTCAGCCCATACGTGAGGTCGCGGGGCGTGTGGCATTCCTCGCAATGCGCCAGACCTTCGACGAGATAAGCGCCACGGTTGTACTGCGCACCTTGGCGCGGATCGGGCACGAAGCGGGCGGGTTCGAAATTCAGCAGATTCCACAGCGCGATCAGCCCGCGCAGGTTGAACGGGAAAGGCAGCGCATTGGCGGGCGGCGTGTAGCGGATCGGCGCGAGCGTGCGCAGATACGCGCGAATCGCCAGCACGTCCTCATCGGAGAGGCGCGTAAATTCGACGTAGGGGAACGCGGGATAGAGTCGCTCGCCATCACGGCCTACGCCTTCGTGCATCGCCCGCAGGAAATCGGCCTCGCTCCATGCGCCGATACCGGTTGCGGTATCGGGCGTGAGGTTGGGCGTATAAAGCCGGCCGAACGGCAAATCGACCGGCTTTCCGCCAGCGAAGGGACGCGCCGGATCGACGGTGTGGCAACCGGCGCAATCGCCTATGCGCGTGAGATAGGCTCCGCGCTTCACGATGTCGGCATGCCTGTCCTGGGTATCGGCATTCGCCGCCGAAGACGGGCCTTCGCCACGCGCCAGCGATATCGGCATGTCGTCGAAGGAACGCGCAGCCGATTCCTGCGCCGCCTGCCACGCAGCATAGAGCGAAAACCCGCAGAACAGCACCGCAAACGCCGCCATATAGCGCGAGACTCGCCTCATAGCGCGTGCCGCAGTTTGTCTGCGAGCTTGAGCGCGAGCGCGGCCACGGTCAGCGTACAGTTCACCGACGCCGCAGCCGGCATCACCGCACTGCCCGCAATAAACAGGTTCGCGTGATCATGCGCGCGGCAGTCGGCATCGACCACCGAATCGGCGGGATTCGCGCCCATGATCGTTGTGCCCATGATGTGATGGTTGGGCGCAAAATTATCGTCAAATGCGACTTCGATACCGCCGAACAACTGCGCGATCTGCGCATAGATCTCGCGCGTATTCACGGCGCTTTTCTTCACGTAATCGTTGATCGAGTAATGGATTTCGGGCTGCGCGATCCCTAGCGCGTCCTTATGTTCAGTGGACGGCAATACGCGGTTTTGCGGCTCGGGCAAGTGCTCATGGAAGCTTTTGATGGTAAGCGTGCGCGCCGCGCGGTCGTGAATCGCGCGGTCGAGTTCCGCGCCCGTGAGGCCGTGACCGATGAGCGCGGCGGTCACGGCGGGCGTGGTCACGGCGTTCGACACATGCAGCTTTTTCGCGGCGTAATCCGAGCGGAACGCGCCATCGCGCAGATTCACCACAGAAGTCATTTCCATTGGCCCGCGTCCCGGCCACAGCGCTTCGTTGGCAAGAAAAGTGACGCTGGTGCCCGGATGATCCATCAGGTTGCGGCCCACCTGATCCGACCGGTTGCCGATGCCATGAGGAAACGCGGCGCTCGTGGAAAGCAGCATCAGCTTGGGCGTTTCGATGCCGTTGGCGGCCAGCACGAAGAGCCTCCCGCTCACGCGCGTGCTGTTGCCGCGCGGGTCTTTATAGTGCACCGCGAGAATGCGGCCTTTGCTATCGGCTTCGATGCGATACACCACGGCTTCGGGCACGAGCATCGCGCCCGCCTGCACGGCTTTGTCGGCGTGGACGATGCCGTTGTACATCGCCCCGATAGGACAGATCGGCATGCAATTGTTGTTGCCGCAACAAATCGGGCGCGCGTCATAGGGACGACTGTTGCGTGCAACCGGTTCGGGCACCACGCGAAAGCCGTTGGCGTTGAGCACCTCGGCGAAGCGCTGATCCATATACGAGAGCGGCAGCATGGTCATCGGATAAGGCCGCGAGCGCGGCGAACCGGAATCGTGCGCGGCGTCCGGGCCAGAGACGCCCAGTTCGGCTTCGGCGGCGCAATACCACGGCTCCAGCGTTTCATAGGCATAAGGCCAGTCGCGGCCCACGCCATACTGGGTCTTCAAGCGGAAGTCTGCGGGCAACAGCCGCCAGGCCGACGCCGCCCAATGCCATGTCGTGCCGCCGACGAGCCGCAGATATTGCGCGTGATACGGATAATCGCCCTTCTGCACCAGATAGCCATTGGGCGTCGAATACTGCGGATGCGGCGCCCACGGCGCGCTTGGGTATGGCGCGGCAAAATCGGCTTTGTCGGGCGCATTGCGGAAATTCTCGACGATCTGCCAGCGTGCAAGACGCGGCCCCGCTTCGAGCAGGATCACCGCAGCGCCAGCCTGAGCCAGCCGATGCGCGACCAGGCTCCCCGCCACGCCCGAGCCGACCACCACCACATCGGCAGAGTGCTCTTTCGCCATCGCCACCTCTCTTCTTCTCTTTTATTGCGCGGCAGATTCAATTAATCCAGCGATGCCGTCGGCACGGCGAAGTCCGGTGGTTTGAGCGTCCAGTAAAACGGCAGGTCGCGGCAATACGAAGGAATCGTCAGCACGTCGTCGACCGCGTCGAACATTAACGCTTTTTCGTAGGCCAGCACGCGCACGTTTGGCGCCTCGCCAATCAGACCGAGATACCAGGCACGCACGACGTCGCTTACCGTGGCGGCGAGTTCGGGCAACTCGGGCTTGAGCGCGGCCGTCACGACATCCGACGGCACGCCGCCGTGCCCCTGCAACCACCTGTTGAGCGCCCGGACGTTGTGCTCGAACTGACTGTTCGCCATCACCAGCGCGCTATAGATGCGCTGGCCGAGCACCGCATCGAAACGCGTGCGCCCCGTGAGACGTTGCGAGAGCGCCATAAACGCGCGATAGCCGTTATCGGGCGCCGCCGCGCCCCACGCCTGAGCGATGCCCAAGCCATACGGAGCGAAGCGCCTTCCCGCCAGCGCGAAGGCCAGCGTCGCAGCGCATGCGCATCCGCGCGTCATGAAACGGCGACGGCCAAAAGTCACGCTGGCAGCGGCACGATCGTGCGGAGAATCCGCTCTCCTGTCCTGCATCTCGCCATTCATGCGCACTCCAAACGAAGCCGCCCGCACCAGGCATCGGATTTGCCATCAAGGTTTGCAATCGTTTTTCATCACAGTTTGCGTATGACAAATCGCTTTCCCGATGAAAGGTACGGATGCCACCTTCTGCTGGAAATATAGCCCTGCCGCGCGGCCTTCGACAAACCGTAAGGCGCGATCCGTAAAATAACGCCGCATCGGCGGTTTGATTAAAATCGTTGCAACAATTCGCGTGTCGATCGCTGTGCAATAGCCGTACAAAAGCAGCCCGACGCGCTTCCAACAAGAGCGAGCGTAGCGATGACACTTCTTCCGCAAGTCCTGCGCAACCGTCCGCATATGACCGTCGGCCTCGCGGTGGGCGTCGCGCTCGGCCTGCTTTCGCCTGCCGCGCTGCGGCCCGTGGCGCGCGTGCTGCTCGGCTGGGACGCCGCGATCTGGACCTACCTGGTGCTCATCTGGATTCATATGGTGCGCACCGACGAGGAAAGCGTGCGCGCCAACGCCCAGCGCGAGGACCAGAGCGCGAGCACGGTGCTCTTCATCGTCTGTGCGGCGACGGTGGCGAGCATCGTCGCCATCGTGCTGGAACTGGGCACCACCAAGGATCTGGGTATGGCGTCCAAGGTGCTGCACTCCCTGCTCACGGGCCTGACGCTGATCGGCGCGTGGTTCCTGATTCCGACCATCTTCACGCTGCACTACGCGCGCGTCTATTACGGCTCCGATCCGCAGTCGCCCGCGCTGGCCTTCCCGGACAAACACCTCACGCCCAACTACTGGGACTTCCTGTACTTCTCGTTCACGATCGCCTGCGCCTCGCAGACCGCCGATGTGGGCATGCGCGGGCGCAGCGCGCGCCGCAGCGTGCTGGCGCAGTCCATTCTGTCGTTCTACTTCAATGTCTCGGTGCTCGGGCTGTGCGTGAATATCGCCGCGAGCATGGTCGGCAACTGATACATCGCGGCGCGCTGTTTTTGCACGGCGCCTTTGCAAATCACGCGCAACGCCCATGACGGCGCCAGGCCGCCACGCCGCCCGCGGCGGCATCATGGCGGCACTATGGCGGCACCACAACGCCCCTGCCCACCTGCCGCGCCCGCCCTGGGCACATGCCTTGCTGAAATCCTCGCCAAGACGCCAAGCGTCGCTCGCGGTTTGGTTCCGGCCTGCTCTTGCACTACTCTGAACAGGACGCGCCGCGAGCCCCGCGCGGCCCGCTCCGGCAGCCCACGGGCAACGTGATCGCATCCGGTGACACATCGGCCTTGCATCCACGCCGCCCGACGTACCTGGAATCCGACCGATGGAACTTCCCCACGCCTATGCGCCGCGGATCTACTTCGTCCATTCCGTCCTCGCTGGGCCGCTCGACGCGTGGCCTGCGCAATTTGCGCACGCAGCGTCGCTCGGCTTCGACCATGTCCTGATCGGCGGCCTGTTTGCGCCCGGCGCGTCAGGCGACGACCGTATCATTGCCGATCACACCCGTTTGCATCCCGCTTTCGGCTCGCAGGAACGCGTGGACGACGCGTTGCGCCTGCTCGTTACCGCCGCGCGCGCACGCGGCATCACCCTGCTCGCGGACCTGACGCTCGACCGCACGGCGGCGGACGGCGCGCTCTACGCCGAGCACCCCGAATGGTTTCATCCGTTCGAGCCCGAGGATGCGCGCCTCGACCCGCGCCACGGCCATCTGGACGCCAATGTCGCCTACGCGGATTTCGATCGCGCGGGAGCGGCGCTCGCGCTCTGGTGGACGCAACTGGCATCGCGGCTGGCCGATGCGGGTCTTGGCGGCTTTCGCATCGACTCCCCACATCGCGTGCCTGCTCACGCGCTGCGCGCCATCTTCGACGGCGTGCGCGCAAGCCACGCCCAAACGCGCTGGCTCGCCGCCACGCCGGGCCTCACGCGCGACGAGATCGCCCAACTGGAGGATGCGGGCTTCGACGCCGCCTTCACCTCGCTGCGGTGGTGGGACTTTTCCGAGCGCTGGATGATTGAAGAGCACGCGGTCGTGCGGCGCGTGGGCTCGCCGGTCACGTTCCCCGAAGCACCCTACGGCACGCGTCTCGCTCACGATCTGGAAGGCGCCACGGATGCGCGCGCCATCGAGCGCGCCTACCGGCGCATGCTGCGCACGGCGGCGGCGCTCGGCACCGGCTGGCTGGTGCCGATGGGTTTCGAATACGGTCTGCATGACGCGGTGAGCCACGGCGGCCGCGATGCGCCAGCCGACGCGCGTTCATGGGAGCACGCGAAGGCGCAAGCGCCGTTCGACTTCTCCGCCGACATCGCACACGCCAACGCCTTGCAGCGCGAGACCTTCATCCTGCAGACCAACGGCGAGCTGCGCGCGCTCAATGGCGCGGGCGCGCCGGTTGCCGCGGTGCTGCGCGGCGACCGCGACGATCTGCGCGTGGCCGAAGAAGCGCTGCTGACGATTGTCAATCCCGCGCTGGCTGCGCCCGTGCGCGTGAACATGGCGCATCTGCTCGACGGCGTGCCCGGCAATTTCACGCGCTTCACGCCGCTCGACGCCCAAACCTTGCGCGGCGCGCGCCTGCCCGAGCAGCGCGACGCCAGTGCGGTGCCCGACAGCTTCACGCTGCCAGCCGGAGCGTGCTGGATGTTCCGCGCGCTCGCCACGCCGCTGGTCGCGCTCGCACCGCCCGCAGATCTCGCGAAATCGCCCGCCAGCGGCCACAAGAGCGTGCTGGAAGCGATCGCCGCGCCGCGCATCGCGATTGAAAGCGTGACGCCGTCGGTCGATCACGGCCGCTTCGTGGCCAAGCGGATCGTTGGCGAGCGCTGCGAAGTGCGCGCCGCCATCTTCGCCGAGGGCCACGACCGCATCGACGGTGCGATTCTCTGGCGCGCAGCCGATGAAACCGCGTGGCACGAAGCACCGATGTCGCCCGTGCCGCCCGCCGGCACCGATATGTGGAGCGGCCATTTCCCGCTCGATCGCGTGGGCCGCTACGAATTCGTGGTGATCGCCTGGCGCGACGACTTCGCCTCGCTCGTCGATCATCTGCAGAAGAAGCGCGCGGCGAATCAGCCCGTCAATCTCGAACTCGAAGAAGCGAGCCGTCTGCTTGCGCTCGTGCTTGCCACCGCCGAAACCTCGGACGTGCCCGGTGAGGAACACGCGCGCACGCGCGCCGCGCTCGACGATATCGTCAAACGCTTCATCGGCGCGGATACCGATGCGCGCTGCGCGCTGCTCTCCGCCAGCACGACGGCCGCCGCCGTGCGCGCCGCGCATCATCGCCCCTTCCTCTCGCGCGACACCACCGTGCAGCGCGTGGACGCCGAGCGTCCCGCCGCGCGTTTCGCCAGCTGGTACGAGATCTTCCCGCGCTCGATGAGCGACGACGAAGCGCGCCACGGCACGTGGGACGACGTGATCGCAAAGATGCCGCGCGTGCGCGACATGGGCTTCGACGTGCTGTATTTCCCGCCGATTCATCCGATCGGCCTGGCCAACCGCAAGGGCCGCAACAACTCGCTCACGGCCCAACCCGGTGACGTGGGCAGCCCGTATGCAATTGGTGCCGCCGAAGGCGGTCACACTGCTGTGCATCCCGAGCTGGGCACGCTGGAAGACTTCTGCCGCATGCTCAAGGCGGCGCACGACCACGGCCTTGAAATCGCGCTCGATTTTGCGATTCAATGCTCGCCCGATCATCCGTGGCTCAAGGCGCATCCAGGCTGGTTCGCGTGGCGGCCCGACGGCACGCTACGCTACGCGGAAAACCCGCCCAAGAAGTATCAGGACATCGTGAATCCCGAGTTTTACGCGCACGACGCCAGGCCCGATCTGTGGCTCGCATTGCGCGACGTGATCCTGTTCTGGGTGGATACCGGCGTGCGCATCTTCCGCGTCGATAACCCGCATACGAAGCCGCTGCCGTTCTGGGAATGGATGATCGCCGACGTGCGCGCGCGCCATCCCGACGTGATCTTCCTTTCCGAAGCCTTCACGCGCCCGCGCCTCATGTATCGCCTCGCGAAGATCGGCTTCTCGCAGTCGTACACGTATTTCACGTGGCGCGAGTCCAAGCGCGATTTCATCGCCTATCTCACCGAACTCACGCAGAGCGAGGTGCGCGATTTTTATCGGCCCAACTTCTTCGTCAACACGCCCGATATCAATCCGCGCTATCTGCAGAACGGCGCGCGTTCGATTCACCTGATACGCGCGGCGCTCGCCTCGCTGCTTTCGGGGCTTTGGGGCGTATACAGCGGCTTCGAACTCTGTGAGGCGCGGCCCTTACCCAATAGCGAAGAATATCTGGACTCCGAAAAGTATCAATTGCGTGCGTGGGACTGGAACCGGCCTGGCAACATCATCGCCGAAATCGCCGCGCTCAACCGTGTGCGCCGCGCCAATCCCGCCTTGCAGACGCATCTGGGCGTGACGTTCCTGAGTGCGCACAGCGATGCCATTCTGTGCTTCGAAAAAGCCACGCCCGCGCGCGACAACGTGATTGTCGTGGCCATCAATCTCGATGCCTACAACGAACAGGGCGCCGATATCGAACTGTCGTGGGCCACTTTCCAGCAATGGCAGATCGACGATCATGCGCGTCTCGCGGTTGTCGACGAAATGACGGGCGAGCGCTTTGAATGGCAGGGCCGCTGGCAGCATGTGCGGCTCGATCCCCATACGAAGCCGTTTGCGATCTGGCGCATCGCGCCCATCGACGGCTTGCCGCGCGAAACACCGCCCGAGCCCGACGAAGCACAACTCGACGCGCAACTCGAAAGCCACCCCGAACTGGGCGATGATTTCCCGCCTGGAGGAGCGACATGAAACGCGATCCCTCGGTTACGCACGACCCCACCGCAAACCCCGACGACGAGCAGCACGATCACGAAAGGCACACGCAAAAGCGCGGCAAGCCTTCGCTGCTCACTGACGATCCGCTCTGGTACAAGGACGCGATCATCTATCAGGTGCATGTGAAATCGTTCTTCGACGCCAATAACGACGGCGTAGGCGATTTCGCGGGTCTGCTCGCCAAGCTCGATTACATCGCCGGGTTGGGCGTGACGGCGATCTGGCTGCTGCCGTTCTATCCGTCGCCGCGCCGCGACGACGGCTACGACATCGCCGATTACCGCAACGTGCATCCCGATTACGGCCAGCTCGCCGACGTGCGCCGCTTCATTCAGGAAGCGCACGCGCGCGGCATGCGCGTGATTACCGAACTCGTCATCAATCACACGTCGGACCAGCATCCGTGGTTCCAGCGCGCGCGGCGCGCGAAGCCCGGCTCGAACCATCGCAACTATTATGTGTGGTCGGATACGGACCAGAAGTATCAGGGCACGCGCATTATTTTTATCGATTCCGAACCGTCGAACTGGACGCACGATCCCGTCGCGGGCGCTTATTACTGGCATCGCTTTTATTCGCACCAGCCCGACCTGAACTTCGACAATCCCGCCGTGCTGCGCGAAGTGCTGCATGTGATGCGCTTCTGGCTCGATATGGGTATCGACGGCTTGCGTCTGGATGCCGTGCCTTATCTGGTCGAGCGCGAAGGCACCAATAACGAAAACCTGCCTGAAACGCACGCGATTCTCAAGCAGATCCGCGCGACCATCGACGAGCATTATCCCAACCGCATGCTGCTGGCCGAAGCCAATCAATGGCCGGAAGATGTCAAGGAGTACTTCGGCAACGAAGACGAATGTCATATGGCATTCAACTTCCCGCTGATGCCGCGCCTTTATATGGCGATTGCGAGCGAAGACCGCTTCCCGATCATCGACATCATGAAGCAGACGCCGGATCTTCCGGAAACCTGCCAATGGGCGATTTTCCTGCGCAATCACGACGAACTCACGCTGGAAATGGTCACCGATTCCGAGCGCGACTATCTCTGGAACACCTATGCCAGCGACCGGCGCGCACGCCTGAATCTGGGTATTCGCCGCCGCCTCGCGCCGCTCATGGAGCGCGACCGTCGCCGTATCGAGCTGATCAATTCGCTGCTGCTCTCCATGCCCGGCACGCCCGTGATCTATTACGGCGACGAGCTGGGCATGGGCGACAACATTCACCTTGGCGACCGCGATGGCGTACGCACACCGATGCAGTGGTCGTCTGACCGCAACGGCGGCTTCTCGCGCGCCGACCCCGAGCAACTGGTGCTGCCGCCGCTAATGGGCTCGCTTTACGGCTACGACGCGATCAATGTGGAAGCGCAGACGCGCGACCCGCATTCGCTGCTCAACTGGACGCGCCGCATGCTCGCTACGCGGCGTGCGAAACAGGCCTTCGGGCGCGGCACAATCCGCTTTTTGCGGCCCGCCAATCGCAAGGTATTGGCGTATCTACGCGAGATGCCGGGCGAACCGTCGATTCTCTGCGTCGCCAATCTCTCACGTGCGCCGCAGGCGGTTGAACTCGACCTGTCCGAATTCGCGGGCACTTCGCCCGTTGAAATGACCGCCGATTCGGTATTCCCGCCAATTGGTCAGTTACCCTATCTATTGACGTTTCCGCCCTACGGCTTCCTGTGGTTCCTGCTATGCCCCGGCAACCAGCGTCCGTCGTGGAGCCAGCCGATTTCGGAACAACTGCCCGAATTCGTAACCGTGGTGATACGCGAAGGCCAGACCGGCGCGACGCCGGAAAACGTGCGGCTGCTCGAATCCGAAGTGTTGCCGTCCTGGCTGTCGCGGCGGCGCTGGTTCGCCTCGAAGGACAAGCCATTGCGCAGCGTAAAGCTGGCCGCGCTCACGACCATCCAGGGCGCGGGATTCGCCTTCACCGAAATCGAAGCGGAACTCGCCGACGGCACCAGCGAGCGCTATGTGCTGCCCATTGCCATCACCTGGGGCGCCGACACCACCACGCCGCTGCATATCCAGCTCGCGCTTTCTCGCGTGCGGCGCGGCCGCACCATCGGCTATCTCACGGATGCCTTCTCGCTGCCGTGGTTCGCCTATGGCGTGCTGCGCAAGCTGCACGAACGTGCCGCCGTGCCGACGGTTCAGGGCAGCACGATCCGCTTCGAGCCCACCGATCGTCTGGACGAACTCGAACTTGGTGAGGAACCCGAAATACGCTGGCTTGCCGCCGAGCAGAGCAATAGCTCGCTCATCATCGCGGAAGCGCTCGTGCTGAAGCTGGTGCGCCGCCTGATGGCGGGCGTGCATCCCGAAGCGGAAATGAGCCGCTATCTGACGAAGCTCGGCTATGCGAACACCGCGCCGCTCTATGGCGAAGTGGTGCGCGTCGACCCCGAGGGCGTGCCGCATACCCTCGCGATCCTGCAAGGCTATATCGACAATCAGGGCGATGCGTGGGCGTGGGCGCTCGATTATCTGCGCCGCACGATCGACGAACTGGCGCTTGCCGCCGACGATGGCGAAAGCGCCGATCCAGCCCACGAAGAAGAGGTCATGCAGAATTACGCAGCAGTGATTGGCGCGATCGGCAAGCGGCTTGGTGAGTTGCACGCCGCCCTCGCCTCGCCGACCGACGATCCCGCTTTCGCCCCCGAAGCCGCCACGTCCGACGACGTGCGCCAGTGGGTGGCCGACGCAAAGAAGATGCTGATCGAAGCACTCGACATCGTCGCGCAGCATGTGGGCGACGACGTGCACACGCTCGACGACGACGCGCGTCAACTGGCGCGCAGCCTGATCGAGCGCCGCGATGCGCTCGTCAAGGCCATCGACACGCTCGTGCCCGACGATGCAGCGGCGGCGCGCATCCGCATTCATGGCGACTTCCATCTGGGCCAGGTGCTGCTCGCGCAAGGCGACGCCTATCTGATCGACTTCGAAGGCGAGCCGGCGCGCTCGCTCGATTATCGTCGCGCCAAGCAATGCTCGTTGCGCGACGTCGCCGGTCTGTTGCGCTCGCTGTCATATGCGGGTGCCGCCGCGCAATCGACCACTGAAAGCGCTCCGCAGCAGATCGCGGAACGCAAGCGCGCGCTGTTCGAGCGCTTCCGTGGTCAGGCGGCTGAAACGTTCCTGAGCCAGTATCGCGCTGCCGTCACCCAGGCACCGATATCGCTCGTTGGCGCTACCTATGAACAGGCGCTGCTCGACCTGTTCCTGATCGAGAAGGCGGCCTACGAGATCCGCTACGAAGCCGCCAACCGGCCTACGTGGCTCGCCTTGCCGATCCGCGGCATGGCTGCGCTGGCCAGCCGCCTGCTCGGCGTTACGCCGAATCAGGCCCATGCACACACTCATACGGGAGGAAGCGGACATGCCTGAGCGCGCCCCGGACGCCGGCCTGCAACATCACGACATCGACGCGCTGGTCAACGCGCGCCATGCCGATCCGTTCTCCGTGCTCGGGCTGCACTGGGTCGACGGCGCACCCTACGTGCGCGCATGGTTGCCGAACGCCTCGCGCGTGAGCGTGCGCGCGCGCGACCGGGACGCGACGCTCGCGGAACTCACGCAGGTGCATCCTGCGGGCCTCTACGCGGGACCGCTCGCCGAGGCCGTGCCGTACCGGCTTGAGATCGACTGGCATGGCGTGAAGCAGGAAATCGAGGATCCGTATTCATTCGGTCCGCAGCTTTCCGAAGACGCGTTGCGCCGTCTCGCCGACGGCGATCCTTATGCGGTGCTCGAATGCCTGGGCGCGCGCCCGGTCGTATGCGACGGCGTGCCGGGCGTGCGCTTTGCCGTATGGGCCCCGAATGCGAGGCGCGTGTCCATGGTGGGCGACTTCAACGCGTGGGACGGCCGTCGCCATCCGATGCGGTTGCGCTACGAGGCGGGCGTGTGGGAGCTGTTCATCCCGCGTGTGGCGGCGGGAGCGCGCTACAAGTACGAGATCCTTGGCGCGCAAGGCAACGTGCTGCCGCTCAAGTCCGATCCGTGTGCATTCCAGGCCGAAGCGCCGCCCGCAACGGCATCGATCGTCGCGCCGGTGGAAGCGCTCGATCATTTCGCGTGGCACGACCACGAGTGGATCCAGGGGCGCGCGCAACGGCAAAACGCCCGCGCGCCCATGTCGATCTACGAAGTGCATGCGCCCTCCTGGCTGCCCACGCAGGGCGCGGACGCGCCCGCGCCCGACTGGCGCGCGTTGTCCGAGCGCCTGATCCCCTACGCTCAGGGCATGGGCTTCACGCACATCGAATTGCTGCCGGTGGCCGAGCATCCGTTCGGCGGTTCCTGGGGTTATCAACCACTTTCGCAGTTCGCGCCTACAGCGCGCCTGGGTTCACCGCTCGATTTCGCTGCGTTCGTGGATCGCGCGCACGAAGCCGGTCTTGGCGTGATTCTCGACTGGGTGCCCGCGCACTTCCCGAATGACGCGCACGGCTTGATCGAGTTCGACGGAACCGCGCTCTATGAGCACGCGGACCCGCGCGAAGGTTATCACCCCGACTGGAACACGATGATCTACAACCTCGGCCGCAAGGAGGTGAGCGCGTTCCTGATCGCTTCAGGGCTGGCGTGGCTGATGCGCTATCACGTCGATGGCCTGCGCGTGGACGCCGTGGCCTCGATGCTCTATCGCGACTATTCGCGCGCGCAAGGCGAATGGGTGCCGAATATCTATGGCGGCCGCGAGAACCTGGAATCGATTGCCTTTCTCAAGCGCCTGAATCACGAAACGCAGTACGTGCCGCAACGCCCCGGCGTCATCACCATCGCCGAGGAATCGACGGCATGGCCGGGCGTGACCGCGCGCCCGGAGGACGGCGGGCTCGGTTTCCAGTTCAAGTGGAACATGGGCTGGATGCACGACACGCTGCATTTCATGCACGAAGACCCGATGTATCGGCGCTATCACCATCATCTGATGACGTTCGCGATGGTCTATGCGTACTCCGAACGTTTCGTGCTGCCGCTCTCGCATGATGAAGTGGTGCATGGCAAGGGCTCGCTGCTCGGCAAGATGCCGGGCGACCGCTGGCAGAAGTTCGCGAACCTGCGTGCGTATTTCGGGTTTATGTGGGCGCATCCTGGCAAAAAGCTGCTGTTCATGGGCGGCGAATTCGGACAACTGGCCGAGTTCGATCACGACGGCACACCGCACTGGAACCTGCTGGACGATCCCTCGCATCGCGGCGTGCAGGCGCTCGTGCGCGACCTCAACCGGCTCTATGCCGAGGAAAGCGCGCTGTACGCGCTTGATACGGAACCGGGCGGCTTCGAATGGCTGGTGGCCGACGACAACGAAAACAGCGTGCTCGCGTGGCGTCGTGTGGACGGCACGGGCCGCGAGGTGGTGGTGATCTGCAACTTCACGCCGGTGCCACGTCACGGTTATCGCATTGGCATGCCGCAGCCGGGCCAGTGGGAAGAAGCGCTCAATACCGACGCCGAAGTCTATGGCGGCTCGAATCTGGGCAACGGGGGGCTCGTTTCGACCGAGCCGGTGCAAAGCCACGGCAAGCCGCAATCGGCGGCGCTCGTGCTGCCGCCGCTCGGTACGCTGGTGCTCCGGCTACGACGTTGAGGTTCGGGTAGACGCAGTACTGATCAGGAATCCGATGCAATACAAGAAGCACGAGAAGGAGCATCGATATGGCTAACGGCATTCCCGAGCGCTTGCTGCCCGGTTCGCCGTATCCGTTGGGCGCAACATGGGATGGGCTGGGCACGAACTTCGCCGTGTTTTCCGCGCACGCGTGGCGAATCGAGCTGTGCCTGTTCGACCCAACCGGCCGCAAGGAGCGCACGCGCTACACCCTGCCCGAATGCACCGACGAAATCTGGCACGGTTATCTGCCGGGCGCGCATCCCGGCACCGTCTATGGCCTGCGCGCGCATGGGCCGTATCAACCGCATCAAGGACATCGCTTCAATCCGTACAAGCTGCTGCTGGATCCTTATGCGCGGCGGCTGGTCGGCCAGTTTCGCTGGTCGGATACGCTCTATGGCTATCGCGTCCATTCGAACCGTATCGATCTCTCGCTCGACCGGCGCGACTCCGCGCCCGCCATGCCCAAAGCCGTAGTCAGTCACGAAACCTTCGACTGGTCGCACGACGTGCGCCCCAACACGCCGTGGGGCAAGACCGTCATCTACGAGACGCATCTGCGCGGCATTTCGATGCTGCGTCCCGATCTGCGCTCGCATACGCGCGGAACGTTCGCTGCGCTCGGCGCGCCGCATTTCATCGAACATCTGCACAAGCTTGGCGTAACCGCGGTCGAACTGCTGCCGGTGCACGCGTTTCTCAACGAGCGCTTTCTGGTCGAGCGCGGCCTGCGCAATTACTGGGGCTACAACACCGCAGCGTTTTTTGCGCCCGAGCCCTCTTATCTCTCGGGCCACGATCCCGACGAAATGCGCATTGCCGTGCGCCAGTTGCACGCAGCGGGCATCGAAGTTTTCCTCGACGTGGTCTACAACCATACCTGCGAAGGCGGCGAAATCGGCCCCACGGTGTCGTGGCGCGGCCTCGACAACGCCTGTTATTACCGCTGCGTTCCGGGCGACGAGCGCCACCTCATCAACGACACGGGCTGCGGCAACACGGTCAATCTCTCGCATCCGCGCGTGTTGCAGATGGTGGTGGATTCATTGCGCTACTGGGTCACGTCCTATCGCATCGACGGCTTTCGCTTCGATCTGGGCGTGACGCTCGGGCGCGAGGCACACGGTTTCGATCCCGCCAGCGGGTTCTTCGACGTACTACGTCAGGATCCCATCCTCTCGCAGGTCAAGCTGATTTCCGAGCCGTGGGATGTGGGGCCGGGCGGCTATCAGCTGGGCAATCATCCGCCGGGATTTTCCGAATGGAACGACCGCTTTCGTGACAGCGTACGGCGTTACTGGCGCGGCGCGCCAGGCCAGCGCGCCGATCTTGCCGCGCGTCTCACGGGCTCCGCCGATCTGTTCGACAAACGCACGCGCCGGCCATGGGCCTCGATCAATTTCGTCACCTCGCACGACGGTTTCACGCTCGCCGATCTGGTTTCTTACGAACATAAGCATAACGAAGCGAATGGCGAGGAAAACCGCGACGGCCACAACGAGAACTGGAGCGCGAACTGGGGCGCGGAAGGCCCGACGGACGACCCCGCGATTCTCGATACGCGCGCACGCGTCGCGCGTTCGATGCTGGCGACGCTATGCGTCGCCATCGGCACGCCGATGCTGCTGGCCGGCGACGAAACGCTGCGCACGCAGCACGGCAACAACAACGCCTACTGCCAGGACAACGAGATTTCCTGGCTCGACTGGTCGCTCGCAGCCACGCCGCAGGGCCAGGCGATGACTGCGTTCGCCGCGCGCGCGATCGCGCTGCGCCGGGATCATCCCTTGCTGCGCGAAACGCACTTTCTGTTCGGCGACCGCGAGGTGCTGCCGGGCATGCACGACATCGACTGGTTCGACGAACACGGCGAGCGGCTCTCGCCCGAGGCGTGGCAGGATCCCGACGCCCGCGTGCTCGCAGTGCGGCGCGCGGGAGCAGGCCTCGACGGCGAAATGGAAGTATTGTTGATGATGCTGAACGCCTCGTCGCATGACGTGAAGTTTACGGCGCCTGCACCGCACCTGGCGTGGCGCGTGCTGCTCGACACCGCGCGTCCTGACGATCCGCCGCAGGCCTTGAGCGACGTGACATTCGAGGTGGCCGCGCACGCGCTGGTGGTGCTTTGCGCGCGACCTTCGCAGCATGCCGCTCACGATGCCGCGGCGAACGCGGGCGTTGAAAGCAACGGCAAAGGTCCGCCGCCGCCCGATCCGCGTCAGCCCGCCGCGACAGACCCACCCCATCACGATCACGCTGCTGGATAGCCACAGGAACCCTCCATGGCCTCGCATCCCAACGATCCCCATCACCCGCATCCGGTTCGCGAGCCGCATGTTCGCCATTACATGCACTGTCTGCCGTTTGGCGCGCAGTTGACGGGCGCGGCGCTCGCGCAGCCTCACACGCGCTTTCGCTTCTGGGCGCCATCGTGCCAGGCCGTACAGGTGGTATTCGACCATGCGGACGGACGCGAATCCGCCGCGCCGCTCGACATGACGCCTTCGCACAACGGCTGGTTCGAAGCGCAGGCGGCGTGCGGCGCGGGCACGCTCTATCGCTACCGCATCGATGGCGGGCAACTCGTGCCCGACCCCGCTTCGCGCTTCCAGCCGCAAGGCGTGCACGGCCCGAGCGAAGTGCTCGACGCGCGCGCCTACGCCTGGCAGCACACGCACTGGCGCGGCCGTCCCTGGGAAGAAACCGTGCTTTACGAGTTGCACGTGGGCGCGCTCGGCGGCTATCGCGGCGTGATGAAGCGACTACCGGCGCTTGCGGATATCGGCATCACGGCCATCGAACTGATGCCGTTGAACGATTATCCGGGCGAACGCGGCTGGGGCTACGACGTCGTGCTGCCCTATGCGCCTCACGCGGCCTATGGCACGCCCGAGGAACTGAAGGAACTGATCGACACCGCGCATGGGCTGGGCGTGCAGGTATTTCTCGACGTGGTCTACAACCACTTCGGCCCGGATGGCAACTTTCTCGGCCAGTATGCGAAGCCTTTTTTCAAGGCCGGCACGCACACGCCCTGGGGCGAGGCGCTCGATTTCGATCGCCCCGAAGTACGCGATTTCTATAGCGATAACGCGCTCTACTGGCTCACGGAATATCGCTTCGACGGTCTGCGTCTGGACGCCGTACACGCGATCGACAATCCCGAATGGCTGCGCGAACTTGCCGATCATGTGCAGGCACGCGTGGAACCGGGCCGCCATGTGCATCTGGTGCTGGAAAACGAGCATAACGAAGCGAATCTGCTGGAGACACATTTCAACGCGCAATGGAACGACGACGTCCATCACGCCCTGCACGTCATGCTCACCGGCGAATCGGAGGGCTACTACCGCGGCTTCACCGATCATCCGATCCAGAAACTCGCGCGCGCGCTCGCGGAAGGCTTTGTGTATCAAGGCGATCCGTCACCCGTGCACGACGGCAACCCGCGCGGCGAACCGAGCGGCCATTTGCCGCCTACTGCGTTCGTGATGTTTTTGCAGAATCACGACCAGATTGGCAATCGTGCATTCGGCGATCGTCTGCGCACGCTCGCCGATGACGACGCATTGCGCGCGGCCACGGCGCTGCTGCTGCTTTCGCCGCAGATCCCGCTGCTGTTCATGGACGAGGAATACGGCTCGACCCAGCCATTCCAGTTTTTCACGGCTTTCGAAGGCGATCTCGCCGATGCGGTGCGCGAAGGCCGCCGCCGTGAATTCAAGGCGTTCGCCGCGTTCAACGACGAAAAACAGCGCGTGCAGATTCCCGATCCGAACGACGTGCAGACTTTCATCAACTCGTCGCCACCCGCCGATGCACCGCTCGACGACGAACGGCGCGACTGGATGCACTTCTATAAGTCCGCGCTGGTGGTGCGCGCGCGTCTGTTGATGCCGCGTCTGCACAACGCGCGCGCGCTGGGCGCGACCGTGCTCGCCGACGATGAAGGCAATGGCGCACGCGCGCTGATCGCGCGCTGGCGTCTGGACGACGGCGAGACTTGGACGATCGCGCTCAATCTCGGCCACGACGGCGTGCGGCTCGAAACGCCGCCCGACGGCATGGTGGTGTTCGAAACGCCGCCGCGCGCACGCGACCGCACGGACAACGGCGTGCTGCCCGAAAGCGCCTGTGTGGTCTGGCTCACCGGCAACGTGCCCGAGTACGCGCAGCATCACGACGCGCGCAATGTGCGGCGCGAGGAGCCGTTCGCATGAAAAGCCCTACTGGCGGAACAAGCGGAACAAGCGGAACAAGCGGAACAAGCAGCGCAAATAGTGCAAAGCGCAGCGAAGCGCTTGCGGATCTGGCGAAGCGCGCGGGCTTCGAAGTCGAATGGTCGGACGCGCACGGCGTGACGCAACGCGTGCCGGACAGCACGCTCCAGGCGCTGCTGGAATCCATGGACTTGCCCTGCGCGAATGCTACGCAGATGCGCCATAGCGTGTCGGTTCTGAACGCCGAACAGTCGTCGCGCCGCCTGCCGCCGCTCATCACCGCCGAATACGAAAGCGCAATCGAGTTGCCCGCGTCGGTGGTTCGCACCGGCAGTCACTATCGCGTGGATCTGGAAAATGGCGAGCATATCGAAGGCCGTTTCACCTCGCCCAAAGGCGCGCCTGCCTTGCTCGCGCCGCTTTCCGAACCGGGTTATCACACACTCAGCGTCAACGATCACCGCTTGACGATTGCGGTTGCGCCGCCGCGTTGCCACAATGTCGCCGACGCCTGGCGCGCGCGCCACGGCGGCCCAGACGCGCGCGTACCGCCGCTCTGGGGTGTCGCTGCGCAATTATATGGACTCCGACGTAACGACGATGGTGGCATCGGCGACTACTCGGCGCTTGCAACGCTCGCCACACACAGCGCAAAGCACGGCGCGCAGGCGCTTGCCGTCAGCCCCACGCATGCAATGTTCTGCGCCGATCCCGGCCACTACAGCCCGTATTCGCCGTCCTCGCGGCTCTGGCTCAACGTCACGCATATCGATCCCGCCGCCGTCTTTGGCGAGCAGGCCGCACGCGAGGCGATCGCTGCCGCACAGGCCGGCGACGCCTGGCGCGAACTTGAAGCGCTGCCGCTGATCGACTGGCAACGCGCCGTGCCGCTCAAACTGAAAGTGCTGCGCGTGCTGTTCGAGCGCTTCGAGGCCACCGATCGCGCGAGCGGGTCATCGCGCGCCACCGCTTTCGACGCTTTCTGTGCACGGGGCGGCGAGGCGCTCGAAGACCACGCGCGATTCGAAGCACTACAGGAAGCAATGCTTAGCGATCCTTCCGGATTGCGGCACTGGCGCGACTGGCCCGAGGCGCTGCGCGATCCGCGCAATCCAGCCGTCGACACATTCGCCACGGAGCACCGCCGCGAAGTGGACTTCTATCGCTTCCTGCAATGGCTCGCTGCCGAAGGGCTTTCGCAGGCGCAGCGCGCGGCGCGCGAGGCCGGCATGGCGATCGGCCTGGTCGCCGATCTGGCCGTGGGCTGCGACGGCGCGGGCTCGCATGCGTGGTCGCTGCCCAATGACATGCTCCAGCGCGTCTCGGTAGGCGCGCCGCCCGACATTTTCAATCAGGCAGGTCAAAGTTGGGGGCTCACCACGTTCTCGCCGCGCGCGATGCACAACAACGGCTTTCGCGCCTTTATCGACATGCTGCGCGCGGCGTTCGCGCACGCGGGCGGCGTGCGCATCGATCACATCCTGGGTTTGCGCCGCCTGTGGCTCGTGCCCGAGGGCGAAAGCGCGAAACACGGCGCGTATCTGCGCTATCCGTTCGATGATCTCGTGCGCCTGATTGCGCTTGAATCGTGGCGGCATAACGCGATCGTGATCGGCGAGGATCTGGGCACCGTGCCGCCGGGCCTGCGCGAGCGGCTGGCCGCGCACGGGCTCTATGGGATTCGCGTGCTCTGGTTCGAGCGTGAAGGCGACGGCTTTCTGCCGCCCGCGCGCTACGATCCGCATGGCGTCGCCACCACGACCACACACGATCTGCCGACGGTGGCGGGCTGGTGGCAAGGCGCGGATATCGACTGGCGACACCGTATCGGCCAGACGCTGCCGCGCGCGGACGGCCGCGATCCCGTTGCGCTCGAACACGCACAGCGCGAGACCGACCGCGCCGCGCTCTGGCGCGCGCTCCAGCAAACCGGCTTCGCGCCAGGCGACGCCGCCGAACCCGCGCCCGACGATGCGCCGGTGAGCGGCGCGCTCGGCTACGTGGCCGCGAGTGCGAGTCCGCTCGTGACCTGCCCGCTTGAGGACCTGCTGGGTCTGGCCGATCAGCCGAATCTGCCCGGCTCGATCGACGAGCATCCGAACTGGCGTCAGCGCCTGCCGTTGCCAGTCGACAAACTGTTCGCCGATCCCGCTTTTGCGGCGCGCGTGGAAACCATCGTGCGGGCGCGCGAGGCGGCGGGAACGGCAGTTGCAGGAGTGTCGGATACGAGTCGAGACACAAGCCAGGATTCGAACCAAAGCGCAAGCGCCCAGCGCGCCGCGCCACCCGTTCCGCCGACGCCATGACACTTCCCCGCGCCACGCTGCGCCTGCAGCTTCATCACGATTTCACTTTCGACGACGCGCTCGCGCAACTCGACTATTTCGCCGCGCTTGGCGTGAGCCATCTGTACCTCTCGCCGATCACGACCGCGCAGCCCGGCTCGATGCACGGCTACGACACGGTCGATTACGGCGCGGTAAGTGCAGAACTGGGCGGCGAAGGCGCCCTGCGGCGTCTTGCGGACGCCGTGCACGCGCGCGGCATGGGTCTTCTCGTCGATATGGTGCCGAACCACATGGGCGTGGGCGGCTCGCACAACGCATGGTGGCTCGACATTCTCGAATGGGGGCGTCATAGCGCGTTCGCGCGCCATTTCGACGTGGACTGGCACTCGCCCGACCCCGCGTTGCGCGGCAAGGTGCTAATGCCCTTTCTGGGCGCCCAGTACGGCGAAGAACTCGCGGCGGGCCGCATCGAACTGAAGTTCGATGCGGCCAACGCACGCTTTTTTGCGCAGTACGGACCGCATGTGTGCCCGATCTGCCCGACCGATTACGCGGCGCTGCTGCAGTCGGCCAATCGCGCCGATCTCACAGCGCTTGCCGCGTCTTTTCAGGGCCTCACCACCCAGCCGGACGATCAGGTGCGCGCCGCCGCTGCGCGCGACGCCCTGCGCGAGTTCGTCGAACGCGAAGGCACGGCTTCCATCGAATTCATTCTGGAATCCTACCAAAGCGACGAACCCGTGCCGCGCGACCGGTTGCACCGGCTGCTGGAGCGCCAGCATTTTCGCCTCGCGTGGTGGCGCACGGCCACGGACGAGGTTAACTGGCGACGCTTCTTCGACGTGAGTTCACTGGCGGGCGTGCGCGTGGAGCGGCATGACGTCTTCGAGGCGGTTCACAAACTGATCTTCCGCCTCTATGGCGAAGGCGTGATCGACGGTTTGCGCATCGATCATATCGACGGCCTTGCCGATCCGCGCGAGTATTGCGAGCGCTTGCGTCATCGGCTGGCTTCGCTGCGCTCGGGCTCGCCGTATATCGTGGTCGAGAAGATTCTCGCGCGCGGCGAAGCGTTGCGCGACGACTGGGCCGTGCAGGGCACGACCGGCTACGACTTCATGAACGACGTGGGCGCGCTGTTGCACGACCCCGCAGGCGCTGCGCCGCTCGCGCACGCCTGGGCCGAAATCACGGGCGAAGACGCGCCGTTCGCGCAGGTGTCGCTCGACGCGCGGCGCGAAATATTGACGGTATCGCTCGCGGCGGAACTCGATCATGCCGCGCGCGCGCTGCACCGGATCGCGCGCGAGCAGCCCGGCACGCGTGACTACACATTCGCGGCGGTCCATCGCAGCGTCGCGCAACTGGCGATGCATTTTCCGGTGTATCGGATTTACCCGAGCAACGGCCTGCGCAGCGCGCTCGACAACCGCTACTTCGACGTTGCGCTCGCCGCCGCGCGCGAGATGCTACCGCGCGCGAACCTCGGCGCGCTCGATCAGGTCGATGGCTGGCTTGGCGCGCGGGCTCCCGAAGCGGACAGCGGCAATCAAGGCAAGGCCGCGCGCACGGCAAACACCAGCAGCGCCAGGCAGGCGGCCCAAAACCCGGCCGCCGCGCCGCTGAGTCACGCCTTGATCGCGCAACGCACTGCGCTTGCGCTGTTCTCGCAGCTCACTGCACCGCTCGCGGCGAAAGCGACCGAAGACACGGCGCTTTATCGCTATGGGCGTCTGCTTTCGCGCAACGATGTGGGCACCGATCCCGACGACTTCTCGCTCGATATCGAAGCCTTCCACGCAGCCAACGCGCAACGTCAGCGCCACACGCCCTATGCGCTGCTCGCCACCGCCACGCACGATCACAAGCGCGGCGAGGACGTGCGCGCGCGCCTGGCCGTACTCAGCGAGATCGCGCCCGAGTGGAGCGAGACCCTGCGCGCGTGGTCTGCGCTCAACCGGGCGCAACGGCGCGGCGATACGGCGCAATGGTCACCCGCCCCCGCCGCCGAGGCGATGCTCTACCAGACGTTGGTGGGTTGCTGGCCCCCTGAACTCGATCCCGCCGACGAACCAGGCGTCAAAGCGCTTGCCGAACGCGTGGCGCAATGGCAACTGAAGGCGCTGCGCGAAGCGAAGCAGCGCACGAGCTGGATTGCACCCGATGAGACCTATGAATCGGACTGCCAGGCATTTCTTTTCGACATACTTTCGCCGCAACGGCGCGATGAGTTTCTGCGCGAGGTATCCGCGTTCGTGGCGCGCATTGCGCCTGCAGGCGCACTGAATACGCTGCTGCAGACCACGCTGCGCATGACCTCGCCTGGCGTGCCCGATCTCTATCAGGGCACGGAACTATGGGACTTCAGTCTCGTCGATCCCGACAATCGGCGGCCCGTGGATTATGCGCAGCGCGCGGCCGCGCTCGACACCGCCGCGCCCGCCGCCAAACTTGCGAGCTGGCGCGATGCACACGTGAAGCAGGCCGTGATTCATCGTCTGCTTGCGTTGCGCGAACGTGCGCCTGGCTTGCTGCGTGAGGGGGAGTATTGGCCACTGGAAGTGCGCGGCGCGCTGGCTGCGCATGTGGTCGCCTTCGCGCGACGTCATGGCGATAGCTGGGCCGTGATCGTCGGCACACGTCATGCGGCGGCGCTGCTGGATGGCGACGTGCCGTGCATCGCTGCGCAACGTTGGGACGATACGGCCGTCGCGCTGCCAAAGGATTGCCCGGCGTCGGCGTTGCACGACTGGCTCGCCGATGTCGATCACACCGCCAGCAAGAACACCGCCCAGGGCGATCAGGCGAACTGGCTAGCCCTGCGCGATGTGCTTGCGGCGCTGCCCGTGGCGGTGCTCACGAATGTCGCGCGCGGCCAGGCTTAACCGCCCTCGTCTTCCAGATCCTTCGGGTACACGCGCACGAGTACGATACGCGGTCCCTTCATCTTCTTCACGACGATATCGAAGCGATCGAACGACACGCGCTGCCCTTCGGTCGGCAGATCGTTGAGCGCGTGAATCACGAGACCGCCCACCGATTCGGCGCGCCCTTCGTCGATGTCGATGCCGAGCGCCGCCTCCAGCGACACCACGGGCAGACTGCCGCGCCCCATCAGTGTGCCGTCGTCCATGCGGGTCCAGTCGGTATCGGCCTGATGGAATTCGTCGTGAATCTGGCCCACCAGCGCGCCCAGCAGATTGTCGAGCGTGAGAAAGCCGCTCGGCCGCATGCCCTTGCGCCCAACCAGCGCGAAGTGCGGCGCGCCCTTGCGAAAGCGCCGGAACAGCGCGAGCGCTGGCGTTTCGGGCTTCACGTACTGCACGGGACGCACGAACTTGCCGAGATCGTCGAGCGTGTGACCGGCCTCACGCGCGAGCAGCAGATCCTTCAGGTGAATCAGACCGGCGACATGCTCGCCCGACGCATCTTCGAACAGCGGGTAGCGGCTAAAACGATGGCGCGCGACGATTTGCATGTTTTCGCGCAACGAGAGATCGCGGCGCAGGCCCACCATTTCGTGCGCGGGGCGCATGAGGTCGGACACCGTCAGGCGGGAAAAGTCGAGCGAATGCGCCAGCGTGTTCCATTCGTCCACGCTCAGCGCGTTGGCATTGCCTGCCGCGCCGTGCGCGTGGCTGGCCGCGGCTTCGCGTGCGGGACGGCGACGCGCGACGCGGCCGGGTGCGCCTTCGTGCGCGCCGGTATCGGCATGGGAATGCAGCGCGGCCTGCGCTTCGGCTTCGGCTGCGGCGCGGCGGCTACGTAGGATCAGCTTGAGTTCTTCGGTCGAGTAGTGCGCCTCGCCGCCGTGATCGGCGGACAGACCCGCGAGACGCAGCACCGCGTTGGCGCTGGAATTGAGCGCCCAGATCGCCGGATACATGGTCCAGTAGAAACCGTAGAGCGGCGTGGCGGCCCACAGCGAGATCTTTTCGGCTTCGCGGATCGCCAGCGACTTCGGCGCCAGTTCGCCCACTACGATGTGCAGGAAGGAGATGGCCGTGAAGGCGAACACCAGCGAAATCGCGTGGATCAACTCAGGCGATTTCACGCCGATCAGATCGAACACGGGTTCGAGCAACTGTGCGAACGCCGGCTCGCCGATCCAGCCAAGACCCAGCGAGGCCAGCGTAATGCCGAGCTGACAGGCGGAAAGATAGGCGTCGAGCTGGCCGTGGACCTTGGCGAGCAGGCGGCCGCGCAGGCCGTGTTCGGCGGCGAGGCTTTGTACGCGCGTGGCGCGCAGCTTGACGAGGCCGAACTCGGCCGCGACGAAGAAACCGTTGAGGGCAACGAGGAACAGCGCGCCGATCAGGGCGATGAGCTGAATCAAGACCTGGAACTCCGAGATTGCGAAGCGCTCAGTATAAGGGGTGAAAGACGCCTGTAAGACATCGACGGCCCGCATAGGCGGGCCGTCGTTTCATCCTGTATGTTGCGCGCGATATTTCAAACGCGTCAGGCGGCGCCCGACGGCAGGTTCAGCGTGAACAGCGCGGCCTCGCCTTGCACGAGCGGCTGCGCGTCGAAACGGCCACCGTGGGCTTCGGCCACACGCTGGCAGAGCGCCAGCACCCACGGAAAGCGCCCCACTTCCTGCGGCTCGCGCGCCTGGGCGCGGGCGAAGGGTTCGAGCACGTGCGGTAGCGTTTCGTCGGTCAGCGTATCGAAACTTGCCTGCCAGCGCAGTTCGAACTGCGCCGCCGCAGCGGTGGCGCTCACGGCCAGCGTGACGGTGCTGCCCTGCGCGCCCGTTTCGGCGGCAAAGGCCAGCAGCAGCCA
Source organism: Burkholderia sp. Ax-1719 (assembly GCF_011753055.1). Taxonomy (GTDB): domain Bacteria; phylum Pseudomonadota; class Gammaproteobacteria; order Burkholderiales; family Burkholderiaceae; genus Paraburkholderia. Next base: position 207,437 of record NZ_VWWJ01000010.1, read on the forward strand.
GAGCGCCTGAGCAACGCGCTCGCGTCCCGCATCGAGCGTGACGCCGGTGGGCACACCCTCGACGGTGAGGCTCACGCCGCGCGCATCGGCCAGTGCGCTGCGCACATCGGCAACGGTTTCGTCGATCAGGGCATCCAGTTCGAACGGCGTGCGCTCGATCTGCAGCTTGCGAGTTTCGGCGCGGGTCGTATCGACGAGGGTTTCCAGCAGATGCACCTGCTGTTCCACGCCGGTGCGGATGCCCGCTAGCGCGCGTTGCGCGGCCGAATCGGCGTTATCGATCTTGCGGTCGAGCACGTAGGCCCAGCTATGGATTGCATTCAGGGGGCTGCGCAGATCATGCGACACGCGCGAAAGCACGTAATCGCGCATGAAAAGCGCGGCTTCGGCACACAGGCGGGCCGTTCGTTCGGTACGGGTAGTGGTGGTCGACGCCATCGGTTTCCTCTTCTTTCACCCGCTCGGGCGGGCCGGCCCTCTGGCTGGGCCAGGGCCCCATTATAGGCAGGGGCGCAAAGCCGTGGCGGCATCGCGCTCGTTGCGCCCGGGCGCGCTATCGCTTCGCATGCGCTGTGCCCGCCGCGCAAAGGCGGCCGCGCCTTCTGCCTTGCGCCCGCGAGCGCTTCAGGGGGTCTCGACAGCCTGCAAAGCGCCTACAATAGCGCTTTTACCCAATCCGATTCAGGAGTGTTCCATGTCTATCGTGACCACCGCATCCGGCCTCAAGTACGAGGACCTGACCGAAGGCACCGGCGCTGAAGCCACTGCCGGCCAGACCGTCAGCGTGCATTACACCGGCTGGCTGACGGACGGCCAGAAGTTCGATTCGAGCAAGGACCGCAATGACCCGTTCGCCTTCGTGCTGGGCGGCGGCATGGTCATCAAGGGCTGGGACGAAGGCGTCCAGGGCATGAAGGTTGGCGGCGTGCGCAAGCTGACGATTCCGCCGCAACTCGGCTACGGCGTGCGCGGCGCAGGCGGCGTGATCCCGCCGAACGCCACGCTCGTGTTCGAAGTGGAACTGCTCGGCGTCTAAGCGACGTAGAGCCTGATTGCACGATAAGGCGGTCTTTTTGGCCACCTTGTGCATTTTAGGTACGCTCCTCGCGCCGTTCGACATGAACCCGCATCACCACGCTCCCGTCCTCGCGCCCGGCGTCGAATTGCGCCGCTATGGTGCAATCGAGGCCACCGATCTGCACGACTTTCACCAGATCGTGCTCGGGCTCGACGGTTCGATGGAGATGTCGGTCAACGGCGTGGGCGAGCGCATCGACGAATGTTCGGCCTGGCTGATTCCCGCCGGTGCGCGACATGATTACGTGGGCGTCGGCGAAAACTGCCAGCTCGTGCTGGATTTACCTGCCGCCTCGCTCGCGGTACCCGAACGACTGTTTGATTCGGCGCGCGCCGTGCGCGTCGACCCGGCGCTCACCGTGCTCGTGCGCCAGATCGCTGAACGCGCTTCGCTGGCGCAGCAAGACGCCGGTTCGGAGCTGCGCGTGCGGCGCTTTCATTGGGACGCTTCAACACGCCTGTGCGCTGCCGTGATCGCGCAAACCGGCATCGCCGGCGACGCCAATGCCGCTGCTGCGGCCGGGCTCGATTTCGCGCGCATCGACCGCTGGTTGCGCGCACACCTCGCCGAACCGTTACGCATCGCCGATCTCGCCGCGCATTGCGGCTTCGGCATGCGGCGCTTTCATCAGCTGTTTATCGAGGCATTCGGCGAGACGCCGCATCGCTATCTGCAGCGGCTGCGGCTCGATACGTCGCTTGCGCTGCTCGCGGACCCGCGCCGCTCGCTCACGCAGATTGCGCTGGAAGTGGGCTTCGGCGATCAAAGCGCTTATACGCACGCCTTTACGCGTCGCTTTGGGCTTGCGCCTGGACAATGGCGCGCGCTGCCCGCGCACTGAACGCGCACTAAGCGCGAAAGCACTTCACTCGAAACGATATTCCCACTGCGCCTGCGCGCCCACGGCGAGGCGTTTGCCCGCGCCGCTCACCACAATCGCGTTTTGCCCGAAGGTCAGACCGCCATCCACGCGCGCATCGACGCGAAACGTCTGCAGCGTGTCGAGCGGCTCGGTCGGCCATTGCGCGTCGTGCTCGCCCGTCTGTTGATCGATGGTCGTGATCGGGCAGCGCGCGCATGGCTTCACGAAGCGCAGCACGACCTCGTCGTCATCGCCTTCGATGGAAAGCGTGTCGATGAAGTCTTCTTCGAACGCCTCACCCGCGTCGGCCATCACGATGTTCGGGCGGAAGCGGCTCATCGGCACGGGCGACGCGCCCTTGGCCGCCAGGCGCGCGTTGAGTTCCGCCAGCGACGATTCGCTTGTGACGAGGATCGGATAACCATCGGCGAATTGCGTGGGCGCGTCTGCGTCCAGCGTCCACTTCTTGCTCGCCAGGCGCGTGACGTCATGCGCAAAACGCACGACGCGCACCGGCACGCCCAGCGCGTGCGTGAACCAGTGTGCGGCTTCGTCGCCTTCGTCGAGCGCATCGAAGGTGTCTTTCCAGACCGTCGCGCTCACCCGCGCTTCGTTGCCGCGCGGCTGGAACGGCAGCAATAGCGACGCGTCGACGCCATCCATCGTGAGTCGCACGCCATCTTCCACGAAGGTCGGCACGATACGCGCCATCGCCGCGTATTCGCGCTGCGAGACAAAGCGGCCCGTTGCGTCCACAACCATCCAGTGACGGTCCCAGCTCAGCCCTTGCGTATCGAGTTGCGCGCGATCGAGCGCAATAGCGCCGCACGACTTCACCGGATAGACGAACAGACCACGAATCACCGCCATGATGCACTCACTCTGAAAATAGAAAAACGCCTGAAACAAGGGCCTTTATTGCACACCGTCGAGACCGCGAGCCAGATCACGGCGCACGTCCTGCGGATCTTCCAGACCCACGGCCAGCCGGATCAGGCCTTCAGTAATGCCTGCCTCCGCGCGCACCTCCGGCGTGAGACGGCCGTGCGTGGTGGTGGCCGGATGCGTGATAGTCGTGCGCGTATCGCCCAGATTGCCGGTGATCGAACAGACTTTGGTGTTGTCGATCACGCGCCACGCGTTCGCGCGTTGCACCTCGGGCGTGTCGCCCTTCAGTTCGAACGAGACGATCGCGCCGCCCTTTTTCTGCTGACGCATCGCCAGCGCATGCTGCGGATGCGATTCGAGGCCTGGGTAATGGACGCGCTTCACGGCCGGATGCGCTTCGAGCCAGCGCGCAATCTCCAGCGCGTTATCCGACTGTTTTTCCACGCGCAGCGAGAGCGTTTCCATGCCCTTGAGCAGCACCCACGCGTTGAACGCGGAAAGCGTCGGCCCTGCGCTGCGCACGAACGGAAACACCTTCTCCTGGATGAACGGCTTCGAGCCCACCAGCGCGCCGCCCAGCACACGGCCCTGACCGTCGAGAAACTTGGTGGCCGAATGCATCACCACATCCGCGCCTAATTTCAGCGGCTTTTGCAGCGCCGGACTGCAAAAACAGTTATCGACGACGAAGAGCGCACCCGCCGCTTTGGCGACCTTGCTAACCGCAGCGATATCGGCGATTTCGGTCAGCGGGTTCGAGGGCGTTTCGAGAAAAAACAGCTTGGTTTCTGGGCGCACGGCCTGCTGCCACGCGTCGAGATCGTGCGGATCGACGAACGTGGTCGTAATGCCGAAGCGCGGAAAGATCTGCGAAAACATCCCGAGCGTCGAGCCAAACAAACTGCGCGAACTGACGATGTGATCGCCCTGCTGCAAGCTGGACATCACCACCGACATGATCGCCGCCATGCCCGAAGCCGTCGCCATGCAGGCCTCGCCGCCTTCGAGCGCGGCCAGGCGATCCTGGAACATGGTGACGGTGGGATTGGTGAAACGCGCGTACGTATAGCCGGTTTCGGAATTCGCAAAGCGTTCGGCCGCTTCGGCGGCGCTGCCGAAACAGAAGCTCGACGTGAGATAGAGCGCTTCCGAATGCTCGTTGAACTCGCTGCGCAGCGTGCCCGAGCGCACGGCCAGGGTGTCGAAGTTGAAGGCGTCGTCCATATCGTGGGTCTCCGTGTCCTGAACCATCATGCTTCAATCCTGCCCGCGCAGGCGCAAAAAAGCCCGCTGTTGCGCAGGCGCAAAGCGGGCTTTCGAAACTGGCAGGAACGCGAGCAACGCGCCCGCGTTCGCCAGGGGCATTACTCCACCGACAGTTGCAGGTGCAGTTGCGAACGCGTGCCACCGTCCTGCGCGTCGCTCGCGGCGTCGCGATCCGACTGCGATTGCGGCGCGAGACGCGCTGCCTCGATGTTGTCGAGGTAGGCGCTGGTGATATCGCCGGTGATGTAGTCGCCGTCGAAGCACGAAGCCTCGAAGTCGCCCAGTTCCGGGTTGATGTCACGCACGGCCTTCTTGAGCGCATCCACGTCCTGATAGACGAGGTAATCCGCGCCGATGATGCGCGCGACTTCTTCGTCCGTGCGGCCATGCGCGACCAGTTCGCCGCGCGTGGGCATGTCGATGCCGTACACGTTCGGGAATTTCACCGGCGGCGCAGCCGAAGCGAAGATCACCTTGGTCGCGCCCGCATCGCGCGCCATCTGCACGATTTCCTGCGAGGTGGTGCCGCGCACGATGGAGTCGTCGATGATCAGGACGTTCTTGCCCTTGAACTCGATACCCATGGCGTTGAGCTTCTGGCGCACCGACTTCTTGCGCATCGCCTGGCCCGGCATGATGAAGGTGCGGCCCACGTAACGGTTCTTGAAGAAGCCTTCGCGGTATTCCACGCCCAGCTTGTTCGCAACCTGCATCGCCGCGGGACGCGACGAATCGGGGATCGGCATGACCACGTCGATCTTCACGTCGGGCAGTTCGCGCTGGATTTTCTCCGCGAGATAGTCGCCCATGCGCAGACGCGCGTTGTAGACCGGCACGCCGTCGAGCACCGAATCCGGACGCGCGAGGTACACGAGTTCGAAGATGCAGGGGTTGAGCTTGGGCGCCGTGGCGCACTGCTGCGAATGGAACTTGCCTTCGAAGTCGATGAAGATCGCTTCGCCCGGACGCACGTCACGCACGAATTCGAAGCCGATGCCTTCGAGCGCCACCGATTCCGACGCCAGCATCCACTCCGTGCCTTCCGGCGTTTCGTTCTTGCCGATACACAGCGGACGAATGCCGAACGGGTCGCGGAACGCGAGCAGGCCGTGGCCGGCGATCAGCGAAACAATCGCGTACGAGCCGCGCAGACGGCGATGCACGCCCGACACCGCCTTGAAGAGCGTGGCCGGGTCGAGTTCGAGACCCGACGTAGCGAGCTGCACTTCGTGCGCGAGCACGTTGAGCAGCACTTCGGTATCGGAATTGGTGTTCACGTGGCGGCGATCCACGCGGAACATCTCTTCCTTGAGCTGTTGCCAGTTCGTGAGATTGCCGTTGTGAGCGAGCACGATGCCGAACGGCGCGTTCACGTAGAACGGCTGGGCTTCTTCTTCGCTCGACGCCGAACCGGCGGTCGGATAACGCACCTGGCCGATGCCGCTGGTGCCGGGCAGGCTACGCATGTTGCGCGTGCGGAACACGTCGCGCACCATGCCGTTGGCCTTGTGCATATGGAACGTGCTGCCGTTCGCGGTGGCGATGCCGGCCGCGTCCTGACCGCGATGCTGCAGGAGCAGCAGCGCGTCATAGAGGAGCTGGTTGACGGGAGAACGGGAAACTACGCCTACGATGCCGCACATGGCAGGTCCTTCAAAAAAGCGAAATCGGTAACGACGCGGTGACGGCGGCCGGCAGAGCCGGCGCGAAGCGCCGCGAAGGGGCAGAACTTGTCTTCGGGCCGGCCCTGCGTCACGCGATCAGCTTCTGATCAGACGTGAACGTAGGACGCGAGCGTCTCGGGCAACAGCGGTTTCAGTTCGTGCACGCCCTGCTCGGCATATGGCCGCAGCAGCGCCTTGCGCCAGAAGTCCTGCTGGGGCAGCTCGGTCAGTCCTGCAAGGACGACGAGAATCAGCACCAGCACGACGCCTCGCGCGAGCCCGAACAACATCCCTAGCGAGCGGTCCACGCCCGACAGGCCGCTCACCTGCACCACCCGGCTGAGCACGGCATTACCCACGCCAGCCACCAGCACCACGGCGATCACGATCAGCGCGAAGGCGATCAGCCATTGCGTCAACGCCCCGCCCGGCCAGGTCGCCGGAATAACGGGCACCACGCGATCGACGAAGCGGCATCCCACAATGAACGCCGCGATCCAGCCGATCAGCCCGAAAATCTCGCCGATAAAGCCTCGCCACGCGCCTCGCAGCGCGGACAGACCAATCACCGCCATTACAGCGTAGTCGAATGCCGTGAACATCGACGGCTTATTCGGCGTTGCCGTTCGAACCGGACGCGAGACCCGCGCCACGGACCTTTGCGATCGCCTCCGAGGCGGCTGCGCGGTCCGGGAACGGTCCCGCGCGCAACAGGGTGCGCGTGGAGCCGTCGGCTTCCTTGCGTTGTTCGGTATATGCGGGTACACCCGCGGCTTTCAACTTGGTGACCCAGCGATTTGCCGCGGCGTCGCTCGGGAACGCACCCAGCTGCACGGCAAAGCGCGCGCCAGGCGGCGTTGCAGGCGTGCCGGTGTCGCTAGTGTCGTTCGATGCGGTTGCGGGAGTCGATTGAGCGGGCTTGGCGGCCGGCTTGGGCGCTTGAGCGGTTTGAGTCGTTTGCGCGGCTGGCGTCGACGTCTGCGCCTGTGCGGCAGGCGCGGGTTTGGACGGCGCGGCTTGAGCCGTTTGTGCCGATTGCGCGGGCTTTGTCGACTGCGTGTTCTGGGAGGGCGCGGCGCTGTTAGCGGCTGTTTTCGCCGTGCTGCTGGCCGGATTGGCCGCCGCAAGACCCGATGCCCCCGGCGCCGCTTCCGGCGCGGCAGGATTGTCGGGCGCGACGCCGGCTTGCGTGTCCTCGTCGTCATCGCGCGCGGCGTTCTTCGGCGCGGGATGGCTCGGGATGTCGATGGCGATGTCGTCGGTGACGGGCTTCGGATGCGAATCCAGCACCATCGGCAGGATCACGATGGCCGCCAGCACGAGCGCGATGGCGCCCACCAGACGGCGACGTGCGCGCTGCTTTTCCGGCAACGTGGGATCGAGGAGCATGGCCTCGGCATCGCGGGTGCGGTCCGGCCGGCGGCTACGCCGCTCCACGCGCGTGTTCTGACTGCTCCGCCGGGTGGTGGTGGAGCCCGCTTCGGCACCGCGTCGGCGGGGCGCGTCGTCTTTCTTGCCGAACGAGAAAATTCCCATGTATGGCTGCTTTTGGCCTGTGCGTGGCGGCTTGCAGGGTGCCGCGCGATCAGTGCTGCTGTGACTTTCGCCAGGCCATGACGCCGGCGACTGTCAGAAAACTCCCGAAAACAACGATTCTATCATTTTCGGTAGCCCGTTTTAGCGCATCTTGAAACGCCTCGGCGGGCGTTTCGTAGCGGGTGACGCTGCTGTCTTCGCCCTCTTCCACTCCGGCTTCGCGCAGCACGTCTTCCAGTTCCTGCGCCGACGCCGCACGCGGGCCCGGCAGGCCGGTCACGCACCAGTGGTCGATCTCGTCCTTCAGGTGGTTGATCACGCCCGCGACGTCCTTGTCGCGCATGGCGCCAAAAACCGCGTACGTGTAGGGAAAATAGCCCATGCTGCCGAGATTTTGCCCCAACACGGCAGCAGCGTGCGGATTATGGCCGACGTCGAAAATGATCGCCGGCTTGCCCGGCAGCACCTGGAAGCGGCCCGGCAATTCGACATTGGCGAGACCCAGACGGATATCCTGTGCCGACACCGGCAGGCGGTCGCGCATCGATTCCAGTGCGGCGAGTGCCGCCGTCGTATTGATCAGCTGATTCGCGCCGCGCAGCGCCGGGTACGCGAGCGCCGAACGGCGTTGCGTCGGGCCGACATAGCTCCATTGCTGGCGCTCGTTGCCGGGCGCGCCTTCGTAGCGGAAATCGCGGCCAAAGAGCCACAGTTCCGCGCCGATCGCTTCGGCATGGTCGATGAGCGTTTGCGGCGGCTGCGGGTCCGAGCAGATCGCCGGCTTGCCCGCGCGGAAGATACCGGCCTTCTCGAAGGCGATCTTCTCGCGCGTATCGCCGAGGTATTCGGTGTGATCGAGGTCGATGCTGGTAACGACCGCGCAATCAGCGTCGAGAATGTTCACCGCGTCCAGACGACCGCCCAGACCCACTTCGAAGATCACGGCGTCCAGCCCGCGCGAAGCGAACAGATGCATGATCGCGAGCGTGGTGAATTCGAAATACGTGAGCGAGACCGGCGTAGCGAGCGAATTGCGCGCCGCCTCAACGGCTTCGAAGTGCGGCAGCAGATCGGCATCGCTGGCTTGCTGGCCATCGACGCGCGCACGCTCGTTGAACGACAGCAGATGCGGCGACGTATGACAGCCCACGTGATAACCCGCCTTCAGCAGGATCGTTTCCAGAATCGCGCAGGTTGAGCCCTTCCCGTTGGTGCCGCCGACCGTGAAGATCGGGCAGGCGAACTTCAGGTCCAGTGCGTCCTTGACCTGGCTGATACGGCCAAGGCCCATGTCGATGCCAACCGGATGCGCGGTTTCGAGATGCGTGAGCCACGCGTCGAGGGTGGGAAAGGTACTCATCGGGACGATTTCGGTTCTACGGAAAGTACAGCGGGAAGGTGCGGCGCGCGACTGACCACATCAATGCGTCAACGCCAGAACACGGCATTATCGCGGAAATGACAACGCGCCGCTTGCTTTCGCTTGCGGCGCGTCTGACACGGCGCGGAATCATGAAGTTCCGCGCGTGAATTCACAATGCTTGAAACTGGCCTCAGGCCACCGCGTCGGCGGGCTGGCGCTGCATGATGGCCATCAGCTGGGCGATTTCCTCGCGCAGCTTGCGACGGTCGACGATCATGTCGATCGCGCCCTTCTGCAGCAGGAATTCCGAGCGCTGGAAGCCTTCCGGCAGCTTTTCTCGCACGGTCTGCTCGATCACGCGCGGGCCGGCGAAGCCGATCAGCGCCTTCGGTTCGGCGATCACCACGTCGCCCAGGAACGCAAAGCTGGCCGACACGCCGCCCATGGTCGGGTCGGTCAGCACCGAGATGAACGGCAGCTTGGCTTCCGACAGCTTGGTCAGCATGGCCGTGGTCTTGGCCATCTGCATGAGCGACAGCAGGCTTTCCTGCATACGCGCGCCGCCCGAAGCGGTAAAGCAGATGAACGGCACTTGCTGCTCCAGCGCGTTCTGCGCGCCGCGTGCGAAACGCTCGCCGACCACCGAACCCATCGAGCCGCCCATGAACGAGAACTCGAAGCAGGCGACCACGCAAGGCAGCGTGTGGATCGCGCCACCCATGACGACCATGGCGTCGGTTTCGCCGGTGTCGTCCATCGCTTCCTTGATGCGGTCCGGGTACTTGCGGCTGTCCTTGAACTTCAGCGCGTCGACCGGCACGATTTCCTGGCCGATTTCATAGCGGCCTTCCGGATCGAGCAGACCGTCCAGACGTTCACGCGCGTTGATGCGCATGTGGTGGTCGCACTTCGGGCAGACGTGGAGATTCGCTTCGACGTCGTTGCGGTACAGGACCGCTTCGCACTTCGGGCACTTGATCCACAGACCTTCCGGAATGCTCTTGCGGCTTTTCGGATCGGTTTGCTTGATCTTGGGCGGCAGCAGTTTATCGAGCCAGCTCATTGTTGTTTCTTCCTTCATCGTGATGCGCGGGCGCGGCGGCCGGTTTGATACGGCAGTCATTTCGACCGGGTTCCGACCCCGACCGCGCATGGCGAAAAGTGGATTTTACAGCAGTCTCATTTCGTGTTGGCCGAGACCGCATCCAGCGCCGCCCGAATGCCCGCCACGAACTGCGTGAGCGTGTCTGCAGCGGTGTCGGGCGAGGCTTGCTGGAGCAACTGCACGATGCGGCTGCCGATCACCACGCCATCGGACACTTCGGCCACGGCGGCGGCGGTTTGCGCGTCGCGGATACCGAAGCCCACGCCAACGGGCAATGGCACGCGGGCCTTGATCGCCGGGATTTTACTCGCGATGCTCGCCACGTCCAGATTGGCCGCGCCCGTCACGCCCTTGAGCGACACGTAATAGACATAGCCGCTGGCGATGCGACCAACTGCCGCGATGCGATCGTCCGTCGAGGTGGGCGCGAGCAGGAAGATCGGATCGATGTCGGCGGCCTTCATCTTTGCCGCGAATTCCGCCGATTCCTCGGGCGGATAGTCAACCACCAGCACGCCGTCCACGCCCGCGTCCTGCGCGGCGGCCGCGAAGGCTTCCGCGCCGATGCGCTCGATCGGGTTGGCGTAGCCCATCAGCACGACCGGCGTAGTGTTGTCGGTTTCGCGGAAGCGCTTGACGTCGGCCAGCACGCTCTTGAGCGTGACGCCCTTGGCGAGCGCGCGCTCGGACGACTGCTGGATCACCGGGCCGTCGGCCATCGGGTCGGAAAACGGCACGCCCAGTTCGATCACGTCAGCGCCGCCAGCGGCCAGCGCGTGCATGAACTCGACGGTGCGAGCCGGATCGGGGTCGCCTGCCGTCATGAACGGGATCAGGGCTTTCTTGCCAGAGGCGGCGAGCGCCTCGAATTGAGTCTTGATGCGGGACATTTCAGGGTCCTCAGATTCGGTTGCTACTGCGCGGCGCGGTCGTCAACGCGGGATGGAGGCGCTTCAGGCGCCTTCCACAACGCTCGCGGACATCACGGACGCGGGAGCCGAAGGCGTGGCTTCTGCCGCCAGGCTGACGCGTTCGCGCGCGATCGCGCAGTAACTTTCATTGATTTCATAGCCGACGAATTCGCGCTTCTGACGCGCGCAGGCGACTGCCGTGGTGCCGCTGCCCATGAACGGGTCCAGCACGCGACCGCCCGGCGGGCAGCTCGCGAGCACCATGCGCTCGACGATTTCCAGGGGCTTCTGGGTCGGATGATCGACGCGTTCCGCGTGCTGGCGATGCAGCCGCGAAACCGACCAGACGTCCTTGGGGTTGTAGCCAAGCTCCAGCCACTTGCTGCCTTCGAACAACTTGCGCGAACGCGCCTTCTTCGTGGCGGCATCGTACGGGATGCGGACGGGATCGAGATCGAAGTAATAATCCTTCGACACCGCGAAGAAACCGATGTTGTCGTGCACCGAGGTAAAGCGGCGGGTCGTGCCGCCCATGCTGGGAACGCGACGATCCCAGACGATCTCGTTAATCATCGTCATTTTCGACTTCAGATAAACGAAGATCTCGGGCGCGTATTGCCAGGTGCAAAACACGTAGAGCGAGCCGCTGGCTTTCAGCTTGGGAATCGCCAGGTCGAGCCACTCGTAGGTCCAGGAGAGAAAGTTCTCGCCCGAACGCATGTCGGAGTCATTGCCGTAGTCCTTGCCGAGCCCATAAGGCGGATCGGCGACGATCAGGTCGATCGAGGCATCGGGCAAATTCGCCGCATCGGTCAGAAAATCGCGGTTCAGGAGCCGGATTGTGTCGGGCACCGTGGGCAATACAGGCAACGCGAGCGCGCCCGCCGCCACGTCTTGTGCGGCGGGAATGCTCACAGTTTCACTCACGGGCGCCGGCATTTCCGGCTCGTCGAACTCGTCACGCATCGGTCGTATCGCTCCGGGCGCTCAGAACTGGATGCCCGATCGCTCTGCGACCGTGTGCATGTCCTTGTCGCCGCGGCCCGACAGGTTCACCAGCAGAACCTTGTCTTTGGGCAGCGTCGGCGCGAGCTTCGCCGCGTATGCGAGCGCGTGGCTCGATTCGAGCGCCGGAATGATGCCTTCGATACGGCAGCAGTCGTGGAACGCCTTGAGCGCTTCTTCGTCGTCCACCGTCACGTACTGCGCGCGGCCGCTGTCCTTGAGCCACGCGTGCTCGGGACCCACGCCCGGGTAGTCCAGACCCGCCGAAACCGAATGCGTTTCGATGATCTGGCCGTTCTCATCCTGCAGCAGATACGTGCGGTTGCCGTGCAGCACGCCCGGCGTGCCCGCCGCAAGAGAAGCGGCGTGACGGCCCGTTTCCATGCCGTCACCAGCAGGTTCAACGCCGATCAATTGCACCGAACTATCGTCGATATACGGGTAAAAGATGCCCATCGCGTTCGAACCGCCGCCCACGCAGGCGATCACGGCGTCGGGCTGACGGCCGGTGATTTCCGGCATCTGCACGCGGCATTCGTCGCCGATCACGCGCTGGAAGTCGCGCACCATCATCGGGTACGGGTGCGGGCCCGCCACGGTGCCGATGATGTAGAAGGTGTTTTCGACGTTGGTGACCCAGTCGCGCATCGCTTCGTTGAGCGCGTCCTTGAGCGTGCGCGAGCCGGACTCGACCGGCACGACCGTCGCGCCCAGCAGCTTCATGCGATAGACGTTGGCGGCCTGACGACGCACGTCTTCCGCGCCCATGTAGACCACGCATTCCATGCCGAAGCGTGCCGCGATGGTGGCCGTGGCCACGCCGTGCTGACCCGCGCCGGTTTCGGCGATCACGCGCGGCTTGCCCATGCGACGGGCGAGCAGCGCCTGGCCGATCACGTTGTTCACCTTGTGGGCGCCCGTGTGGTTCAGGTCTTCGCGCTTGAGATAGATCTGCGCGCCGCCCACCATCTCGCTCCAGCGTTGCGCGTGATAGATCGGCGACGGACGGCCGACAAAATGCTTCAACTCGCGCTGATATTCAGCGACGAATTCGGGATCGTCCTTGTACTTCGCGTAAGAAACGCGCAGTTCCTCGATCGCCTGCATCAGGGTTTCGGCAGCGAAAACGCCACCATATTGGCCGAAATGGCCCCGTTCATCTGGCAAATTGTACATATGTCACTCGCTCGGCCAACCGCGCGTCCTGCTGTGCGCAAGGGTGGGTTGACCCAAGAATTTATCCCGCGTCCGCTTCGCGCACTGCGCGTACGAACGCCGCCATACGGGCGTGATCCTTCACGCCCTTCGCGCCCGGAACCTCGATGCCACTGGAGACATCGACGGCGAACGGACGCACCTGGCGAATCGCATCACCGACGTTTTGCGCGTTCAAGCCACCACTCAAAACGGCCCGACGCGCGAGCCCTGCGGGGATAAGTGACCAATCGAAGACCTTCCCGCCACCGCCGTAACCATCGACATGGGTGTCGAACAGCAGGCCGCTGGCTGATGAATAACTATTCGCCGATTCTATCAAATCGGCCTCTTGAGTATCCGCCGCGACTCGCAGCGCCCGCAACCAGGGCAAACCGGCAACCGCCGCCAGCGCCTCGCACTGGCGCGGCGTTTCATCGCCATGGAACTGGAGCAGCGTGAGCGAGACGTTACTGGCGACTTCGCTGATCCATTGTGGCGTGGCGTTCACGAACAGCCCGACCACCGAAACGAACGGCGGAATGTCGTGCGTCAGCTCGACGGCCTGCGCCACGCTCACCGAGCGTGCGCTGGGCGGGTAGAACACGAGGCCGATGGCGTCCGCGCCCAGGTCGATGGCCTGCGCGACCGCTTCGGGCGTCGAAAGCCCACAGAGCTTGATGCGGGTACGATGCCCGGCGACGGATGGCTCGGCTGACGTCATGGCTGGTGACTCGATTTGATCGTGTTGGTTGATAGCGCGATGCGCGAAAATCGGCGCAAATGGCGGGCAGTTAGCCCACCAGCAATGCCGAACGCCGGATCAGGTCCGCTCGTCCGTCCAGACCGCGCTCCAGGGCACGCTGGCCGTATGCGCAGCGGGAACGGCGAACTCGTCAGGATAACCTACCTGGGCGAGATAGAGGCCGTCGGGCATGAAGGTCGGCGCGGCCTTGCCGCGATCGAGCCCCGCCAGCACTTCGGCCATCCACGACGCCGGATAGCGCCCGCGCCCCACCGCCACGAGGCAACCCATCAGGTTGCGCACCATGTGATGCAGGAAGGCGTTGGCGCGAAAGCGAAAGTGGATGAAATCGCCCTGCGGCCGGATATCAATTTGATACAGATGCTTGACCGGCGTTTTCGACTGGCACTCCGACGAGCGGAACGCCGAAAAATCGTGCTCGCCGATCAGACATTGCGCCGCCTCGCACATCGCCTCGACATCGAGCGGCGTGTGGATCCAGCCCGCGCGGCCCGACAGCATCGGCGAGCGCACCGGATTCACGTAGAGCACGTAGTAATACGTGCGCTCGAAGGCCGCGAAACGCGCGTGGAAGGCTTCGGGCATCGGCTGGGCCCATTGCACCGCCACCGTCGAGGGCAGGAACGCGTTGGTGCCGCGCACCCACGAGAACGGCGTGCGGTCGAGATCGGTGTCGAAATGGACGACCTGACCGAGGCCATGCACGCCCGTGTCGGTGCGGCCCGCCACCACCGTGGACAGCGGCACGGTGGCGAACTCGCGCAGGGCGCGTTCGAGCGCGTCCTGCACGGTCTTGCCGTGCGGCTGCGACTGCCAGCCGCAGAACGCGGCCCCGTCGTACTGAATTCCTAGCGCGATACGCATACGGCAGGCGGCGCTCAGGACAGCGGCGAGAGCGTGGACAGCAGCGCCTGCGCGTCGGCGCGCGTGGCGTGGTCGTTCGACTCGATCACTTCGTTGATAAGCGCGCGTGCGCCCGCGAGGTCGCCAAGCTCGATGTATTCATGCGCGAGGTCGAGCTTGTTGCGTGCGATACGGGCCAGCTGGTCGGGCGTGAAGACCGGCAGCGGCTCGGCGGAATCGGGCGGCAGGTTCAGATCGAAATCGAGCGAGAGCGTGCCGAAACGCGGCGTGCCCATCGGCGGCGCGCCGACCGGCGACGTGCCCATGGCGGCGCCCAGGCCGGCGATCGAGCCAAAGCCGGCGGTGCCGGCTTCGATGGCCTTTCCGACCGGCGGCGCGGGCGGTTCGGCGAACGGCAGCGACTGACGCGCAATCACTTCGGGCGTGGCAGCCGGTGCGGCGCCCGGTACAAAGCTGGGGAAGCTGCTGGACTGCGGGAATTCGGGCACATCGACGCGCGGCGGCAGCGGCATGTCGAGGCTGCCAAGCGCGTCTACTGCGGACTTCGGAAACTCTTTCGGTACTTCCAGTTGGGCCATTTCTTGTTCTTGGGGGACTGCGGGTACATCCGGGACTGCGGGTGCGGCATGCTGCGCTTCGGCAGCGGGTTCTGCGACTGCGTGCGATCCGGCTTGCGGAAGCGACGGTTTGACCTCGTCACCCGGAATCGTCAGCTCGATCGAGCGCGGTTCCGCGCCAATTGCCGGATTCACGGCGGGCGGCAGTTGCGGTTCGTCGCTGTGCGGGTCGGCTTCGATGTCCGCGTGGGTTTCGGCTTCTGCTTCGTGTTCTGCTTCGGCTTCGCGTGCCAGCTCCTCGGCTTCGCCCACCGTGCGCTGAGCCGTGACGCCTTCGGTCGGCAGTGCCGATGCGCCCAGTTCGGCCGCGGCGGCAAGGCTCGCGGCGTCCGTTGCATCAGCCAGTGATTGCGGCTCGCCCGCCTCGACGCCGTGCGGATGGATACCGTGCTCGGTGCGCTCGGCGTGCAGCTCCGCCGGACCGTCGATCGTTTCGGCGTGCGGCGTTTCGAAGAGCGTCGGCGGCAGCGCGTCCGCGCCCAGTTCGGCGGCGGCGGAAAGGCTCGCGGCATCGGCGGCGTGGTCGATTCCGGCGTCGTGGTGCGGCGCTTCTGCAACCGACGTCGGCGATGCACGCAGCACCGTGGCGTTGTCCTGCTCGGCGTCCTCGTGATCTTCTTCGGCAGCTTCGTGCGCCACGGCGTGCGTGGCCGGTGCATCGGCTTCGGCCACGGGCGCAGCCTTGCGGCGCTTTCGCGTGAACAGACGCACGATCAGCGCGACAAAAGCCAGCAAGACCGCCGCGACGACGGCCCAGGTGATCGGCAAGACTTCGGGCTGCGCGTCGTTCGCGCCCGCCGCTGCACCTGCCGTCGAGCCGCTGTGCGCGCCTGCCGGGGCAGCGCCCGCGACCTGCTGCGCCGGCGTGCCGTTGTGATGCTGCAGCGCCATCAGCACGCGATTCTTGAGCGCGAGCAATTGCTGGAGGCTGGAAACCTTGACCTGCGCCGGCGTGGCGGATGCCGCGCTGGACGGCGCGGCCTGAACCGCCCCGCTCCACGAATGCGCGTCACTGGTCGGCGCAGCCACGGCGGGCGCACTTGCGCCAGTCGTGGCCGATGCCGCCGAAGCCGCGGGCGCAACGGCCGCGCTCGCCGCCGCTTCAGGCGTGGAAGCGCTCATGGCGCCGCTTGCCGGGATTGCCGCGTTCGCCGTCGCCACAGCCGATGCTGCAGCGGCGCTGGCCTCCGGAACCGCCGATGAAGCCGCAGCCGCAGGCGCCGAAGCCGGCGTCACGCCAGACGCGCCGCTCGCCATATCCGGAGAGA
>NZ_VWWJ01000011.1 GCF_011753055.1 Burkholderia sp. Ax-1719
CATAAAGCACCAGCGTGGGCACGGACGGGTCGAGCAGCGGCAGCGCCTGCGCGAGCGCATGGCCGGTGCCGAGCTGCTGTTCCTGCACGGCGAACTGCACATCGGGCGCACCGACGGCCGCGCGCACGGCGTCGCCGCCATGACCGATCACGACCACGAGGCGCGACGGCGAGAGACTGCGGGCAGTGTCGATGACGTGCGAGAGAAGCGGCTGACCCGCCAGGGGGTGAAGCACTTTCGGCAACGCGGAGTGCATGCGTTTGCCCATGCCTGCCGCGAGAATCACGATGTTCATTGCATCGATTTTTAGGTGAAGAACTCCTAAATCTTAGCACGCAAACAAAGTCAATCGGAGTGGGTCGATGAAGTTGTTGTAATTGCGTTGATGAGCTTGTTTAAGAGCAATATAAAGCGGCTGTCGAGTTTGATAATTTATCAAACGGATTACGAGTCTTGGCGAATTTTTACTTCCCATATGTTGACTTGGTATCTGTCGAAAAGTAGATTTCTCAATAATGCAAACGATTGCGCTGCCGATCGTAGCAATGTCTAGGTGTGCCCCGAGGCAGTGATCTGAGGGGGGCTGAGCGCGACTTTCTCAGGATTGCGGACACTTCCCCTCACTTGCGAAAATCAGAATTTTGCGGAATTTGAATTCATAACAAATTCTCCGGATAACGGCCTTCGTCGAACAGAAAATTTGCGACCTATGCCTTGCAAGCGACCACGTTGTTTGAGCGAGGGAGCGATCCGGCGTAGTTAAGATCTGGTCTATGGACAAGCTTTTGTCAACTGCCAAGTCATCGTTCTGTTGTACCTTGGAGTGCTTCTCTGGTGTGAGAAGTGCTTTTCAACTTCGCTCATGCAATAATTACTAAAATTTTTGCCCGCGCGACCAAAACTAAACCTGAAACGATGCGAAGTCTGTTTTCTGTATCTTTTGCCCTGTCGCTGATTGGGGCGGCCACGCTTGCAGCCTGTTCGTCTATTCCGACATCGGGGCCCACCAATTCAGAGGTTGCGAAAAACGCCACCCCAGCGTCAACTGCGCCCATTCAACTTATCGATGTTGACGATAATGTAGCAAGGCATCTTTTCGCCGAGCGTCAGGTAGCCGATTTCGCATCTACGCTCGGCGAGTCAACTGTAAGGCATGATGAATTGGGTCCCGGTGACGTTATTGAGGTATCTGTCTGGGAAGCGCCACCAGCTACCTTGTTTGGAGCCTCGCCAACTGACCTGCGTTCGGGGGGGGCGTCAAACGCTCGTGTGACTGTTTTGCCAGACCAGACGATTGACAGCAACGGGAATATTGTCGTGCCGTTTGCCGGAGAGATTCACGCGGCAGGTAGGACTCTGGACGAAGTGGGGCGGGTTGTCACCGAGCGTTTGCGCGGCAAGGCAAATCAACCGCAGACTCTGGTACGTCTAGTGCAGAACTCTACGTCGTTCGTGACTGTCGTAGGCGACGTGGCCGCGAGCAAAAGAATGCCGCTTACGCCAAGCGGCGAGAGGCTTCTCGACGCACTGGCTAGTGCGGGCGGTGTGAAACAACCCGTGGATAAAATGACGCTGCAAGTGACTCGTGGCGACAGAGTTCAGGCATTACCGTTAGAAACGGTCATTCGTGACCCGCGCCAGAATGTCCCGTTGCGACCAGGTGATGTCGTTACAGCGCTCTTTCAGCCGTTCAGTTTCACCGCGCTCGGGGCGACTGGTAAGAATGATGAAGTCAATTTTGAAGCGCAAGGGATTACGCTCGCGCAAGCGCTTGCACGCGCCGGTGGCCTGAACGACTCACGCTCAGATCCTCAGGGCGTATTTATCTTTCGTTTCGAGAATCCCAAAGCGCTTGCGTTGTCACAGCAGCCTGTACGGACGGCGCCCAACGGGAAAGTACCAGTTGTCTATCGGATCAATCTGAAAGATCCGAATAGCTTCTTCGTCGCGCAGACCTTTATGATGGAAAATAAAGATCTGCTATACGTATCTAACGCTCCAATCGCTGAGTTGCAGAAGTTTCTGAACGTTATTTTCTCTGTCGCTTATCCGGTAATCACGACTGTAAATACATTCAAATAACCTGATTAGATTGAGGCATGAAGCCGCATACCTTGATCGGATGCGGCTTTTTCATTGAGCGTGGAAAAAATAATCAGTGGTTGGTTACTCAATCGTAGCCAACCCGTCGCCCGTTTTCACAACAACAAATTTGTAAAGCACTCTACCGGTGATGAGAATTTGTTACTTGAGTCAAAAATCTTTCCCACTGTGGCAAAACATGCTCTGGTAGGAAGCGTTTGGAAATTCTCGCTCCCCTTGCTTTTACGAGTTCGCCCAAAGCTTCGGCATCCGGTCCATGCAGTACCGAACGGAGAGCGTCAAAGAGGCTTCTCGCAGAATAGGGATCGAAATATATCGCCGCGTCCTCATAGATTTCCTGATGGACGGCGATGTCGGAGGCGACCACAACCCCGCCGCTACGCATACATTCGATCCCTGAGAAGTCAAACCCTTCGGCTAGGCTCGGACATACTGTTGCGGAAGCATACTTATAGAGTACGCGCAACTCTGCTGCCGGAATCTTATGCAGTAAAAAGGCAGTCCCATTCTCGATCCAGGGTCGCATTTCTCTCATTATTGGATTCGCGTCCCATCCGACGCTGCCTACTATAACGAGCTTGATCATCGGATCAAGCTCGGTCCGCAGCATAGCCAGGACTGAGGCAATAATCGTATGGTTTTTCCGTGGTTCAATGGTACTGACCACTAGTATGTATCGTATATTTTGACGTCCCAAATGCTTGTCGTAGAATCGCTGGGATTCAGAAAGCCCGCTAAACACAGGGACGGCATCTGGAGCGTCGGAATTTAGCCGTGATTTGATGATCTCCGTGATACTAGATACAGGTCTGTCGTCATCAAAAAATTCATGTGAAACCATGTTCGGAATTGTCACAGCACGATTCGACAACTCGGGTGCTATCGACAACAGACTTCTGCGAGTTGTTTCAGATACGCAAGCGAACCAGGCTCCATGCTCAATGTTGCTCCTTAATGCATGAAAGTGATTGCTATGGTGCCTTAATTTATTGGCAAACATGTGCGGCATGAAGACTGGGAACGTATCGTGATACCGAACTACGAGCGCAGTGCTATCGCTAATCTCAGCCGGATATGGCGTCTGAGCAATAAACACATCGATGCCTTGTGTGCAGAGCCGCGGATACATGGGGCGCGTTCGGAGTCGCCGAAGATTCAAACCGACAGACTGGAAGACATGCCACGGAGCTTCGCAAACTCGATAGTTCCTGGTCGTAACTGTCGAGAAATCGGTAGCCGGAAGCGCTTTCGAAAATAGCGCTTGCCAAACGAAAATTTCATAGTGCAACGGCTCGAAATAGGTCGTGCTGATCTGGTGGAATCGCCCTAGGAAGAACCTCAGCAAAGACAGAGTATAAATTTTCCATCGTTTGTAGATCCATCGTCTCACTTCATCGATAAATTTTTTTGAATTCGATTGGGTGATGGATATGATGAGCCGCGAGTAAATCCCAAGTCGCGATGTTTCATCGGAGTCATTCTGTCGTCTATCCCGTGTGGTCGCCATTCCGGGCTCCAGAAAACGGACGGACTGCTGAAGGAGACCTTCGACGTCTGTATTTGCGCTATGACAAAGCCCACGGAATAGGAGGCGCGTCTCTTGTGGAATTCCTGCATACCCGTCGAGAGCAGGGCGCATTTCAACGAGAATTTTGACTTTTCCTGTCGACTTCATTTCGGATTTAGTGAAAATAGGTTCTCGGGGGCCACGCAAGATCACAGTCTTCGCTTTCAAGGCTCAAATTCACGCTATACGCGGGATCCGACAAAAGCACAGTCCCCCAACGTTCCTCCATGTATCCTGCTTCCCTGCGTGAGCGCAGGAGTTTCTCTGGGGTCACATCGAAACCGCGACTTGTTGATTCATGGTGATAGAGTTCCGCGAATGGGGTCCAGATATTCGTAAAGCCAGCTTCTCGAACACGTAGGCAAAAGTCGATGTCGTTGCATGCCACCTTTAAATCCGTCTCGTTAAGACCGCCTACTGATTCGTATAACTGCCTTTTTATCACCAGGCAAGCTCCAGTCACTGCAGATACTGCTCGAACTAGCTGTGCTTGACCAAGGTACCCAGGGCTGTCGCGATGTAAGAAACGATGCATATGCCCCGCGACACCCTGCATTCCAAGAACAACGCCAGCATGCTGGATGGTGTCGTCGCCATAGAGAAGCTTCGCTCCAACGGCGCCGACTTCAGTCCTCATCGCGTGACTAACCATCTCTGTCAACCACTCGGGCGTAATAACTTCTACGTCATCGTTAATCAAACCAAGTACCTCCGCGGAGGTGGAGGTAGTAGCCATATTGTTCAGCGCCGAATAGTTGAAGGGGCTTGGATCGCGGATTAATTTAATGCGATGATCCATGCAGATATCTGCAAGATAGCTGAGGGTTTCGGGTTCGTCGGAGCCGTTGTCAACAATTAGGATCTGATAATTTGTGTAAGTTGTTTTCTGTAAAATCGACGTAATACAGCGGCGCAAATGCTCTCCGCCGTTTCGAGTTGGAACGATCAGGCAGACAGACGGAATATCATCAGGTAGCTCGTACCGGACTCTATATCTACCATCGACAATTGCCGCTTTCGCGTGGATGTTGAGCCGCGTAAAGTGTGCATTGAGTAATCGGCAGCCTTCCTGTGTGGTGTGCATGCCACACCTGTCGACTTCGCGTCGTGCTCGCTCGCAAGTATATCTGTGGTATAGAACGCGTGGCAGGTGATAAATTCGAGAGTGGTCAATTAGCTCTCGACAGCGAAGGATGAACGCTTGTCGAGAAGATCCGCAAGATGCCTGAGATACGTCACCGGCGGCCTCGGTGATATCACGACGCAAGAAAGTGAGGCCAGAGAATAGATTCGTCGAATAAAACAAGTTGTCGTCCCAGTCCGGTTTCAACACGGGATTCGAACGACTCCCTTTACTATTGATTTCATCTTCATCTGTGAAAATCAAGCAGATTTCGTCATGAGCGTCGACGGCCTTCATCGCCTCTTGAAAAGCGTCAGCATTCAACACATCACCGCACTCCAAAAGCACGAACCAATCCGCGATGATTCGATTTTCGGTGTAATGCTGTGCTGATGTTATTTGATGTATTCGCTTATCCAGCTTCCAAACGGCATTTTCAGAGTGATCGGCGGAATCCGTCACCACGTACAGGTGCCAATTTGTATAGGTTTGAAGAAGAAAGCTTTGCACTGTCCGCTCAATCGAAGCGGCGTCGCCGGATGAATCGTTTAGAAACGCGATTAGCGAAGGACCCGAATGGTCTGAAGATCCTTCGAGGCTGACGTGCTTAGAACCGATAGAATGAGTTGGCTCGAATGCTGCTATCCATTCATGATAGGAAACGAGATCCCGTTCTTCACTGAAGAGAGCGCAGTAGTCCAGCCACAGTGCCTTAAATTCAGCCGCAGCGTCGACTCTGATGCTCTTCAAGCATTGACTTGGAGCGGCATATTTGTGACGCGGATGAGCATTCCGAAGTTTTTGAATGATTCGGGAATGGGCAAAGCGTTTTGTTACGGGGACGACTCGAAATCGGATAACCGTTGCTTCACGTAGCAGGAGTCTAAGGTGAAGCTGTCCTGGGCGAACGTGGATCAATCGTTTGCAAAGTCGACCAGGGTGGATTGGGAGAGTGTGGTAGTTGTCATCTTGGTCGATGTCACTGGATGACGTCCAGATAGTACCAAACACGCGCATTCTCGGCGCGTGTATTTCGATTTCAGCCATATACCACCCAGACGGAATCTCTTCTCGAGATACCAGCTCGACTTCAGACTCCGTGGAGGGAATCTGAACAATATCGACTAGCGAAAGGGGCGCACGCCAGCCTGCAAGCAATGAAATCCTGTTGATCCAATTTGAGAGGTTGCTCCACAGCTTTCGCGTTTTCATCGTACTGCTCGATCTATATCGCGCCAATTCGGATATGCGCGTGTACGTCCTACTGACAACTGGTTCCGGCATGTAACAAAGCTTATTTCTATTGCACATGCCGGATCGGGGCGGGATTGGACTACGTTCAGGCTATTCTTCTTTTTCCGCCGAGAAATCGCTGGAATACTGAACTTTTCGATCTATCTTGGAACTCTCCAAGCTTTTTGCCGAGCAGTTCAGAACTTGCGGCGATCAAATCCAGATACTGCGTGTTTTTGAAGCCCCAAATTGTCGACGTATGATCCTCTTTGTGACCGACGAGAAAAGGATGCGTCGTCATGACTCTCATGGATCTCTTACGCTCAAGATACCGATCTATTGTATTCGTGTGTACATCACGATTATCAGGATCCCAGTTCGCAATCAAGTCGAAAATGCGCTTGTTATAACAATTGAAAACCGTGCTGATCAACTTATCGACGACAACATACTGCTGGTTCGATTGGATACTCTCTTCTAAAACCGATGCTTCTTCGCTAAGGTTGGCTAGCAGGCCAGAAAAAATGTCCCATTTTTCGAAGTTGCTATCAAGATGATTTTTGATATTCTCCCATTGGTTGGAGAAATCTTCAGGGAAATCCACATCGTCTTCACAAATAGTGATGCTTCGCATGCCCTTTTGTCGGGCAAGCGAAATCATGTACTTGTAACTCAGCGCACATCCGATCCACCCTTGCATGTGTCGTAGACCCGGAAACATCATAAAGCCGTTCGAGCCACTCGCTTGAAAATCATCACCCCGCACAGTGTCCTCGGGGAGGGTCAGACAGAGCCTTTCCGACTGAAGTTCGAGCTTATGACCTGCTAGCTCCCAAAAATCGTCAAATTTGATGTTGTCCGTGGCGAGCAGGAAACGATACAGGAAGTAGTCGAACGAGTTCGACATCGATTCAAGTTTGTGGCGATTCGATTGAATCTTCGCGTCTCGCCGTGCGTCATCCTCCACCCAGTATCGGATTTTGTCGAGCATTGCCTGGATATCGTCGATTTCTACGAAATCGACGATATCCTCAAGTTCCTCATGACGCTTCATGTCGCTCGATCGTTCGGAAACGACGAGTTTGTGAAGCGAAAGACATTCGTAAATACGTGTTGTCTCAAGCAATGCGCCCGGGTAATAGTGCACATTGATAACGACCTTCGCGTTAGCCATCTCCGAGTGCAGATCTGTCCCGAAAGTGTCGTTAATGATCTTAACGCGATAGTGCTTTTGAATCTCGGTCAAATATTGCTGGCGACGATCACAATTTACGTCACCATAGAACAAGACATCATATTCCGGAGCATCGATCTGCGATTCAGGTGCGTAGTCTTTTATGTAGCCTACGGGGAGGTAAAAAGTCTGTCGACGACTTAATCCATTATCCTGAAGGAAAGCGATATTTTCGAGAGAGTAATCGAAAACAGCATAAGAGTTTTCGAGAATTTTGAAATATTCTGGCGTGAACCATCGCGAGCTGACGGATTGTTCCATCTGGAACGCAACATAGAAACCCGGCAGCGTATCGAAGATTTGCGGGCAAATTACGATATGGGGAACATCCTCGTAGCCGCCTGGCGGACGCGCAAGAATGATTTCTGATTGGATGTCCGCCCGTGCGAGTGACGCCTGAATTGCGTGCGCAATGTACAGGCAGTGTTTGACTGTCAAAATGACGATCGGTGCGCCGCTGGCGGGGCGCATGTCGAACACTGGCGCGCTGGTTGTTGCTGGTGCAACGAGTTCGAGCTTGTGCATCTCGGAATCCGAGGTGGACTCCGAGCCAGCGAGCAAGTGCAGTTTTCGATCGATCTCGGAAAGACGGGTGTTCAACGCGTGGTGCATAAACTGAAGCTGCGCTTCAATGGCGCGAATGCTCTGAACTTGATCGCGGTCGTGATGCAGCCATTTCCCGACAAATGGAATATTGCGATACCGGTAGCGGCGAACAATCTCCCCCAGACCTGGAAGGTCAACTGCCCGCGCCTGCCCCTCTTTGCTAATCGCAAGTTGCGCGATGATAACGCGCTTGCTAACACCTGCCCGCAGGCGCGTCAGGTAATAGTGCGTTCCTTGCTCGTCAGGCAGTCTACGGAGCAACGTTTCATAGGCACATTGGATGAAGCTTTCGTCGTTGCGAGCAAGAAGGTCCGCGACGGATGAAGCTGGTTCTCCAACTAGTGTGAGCGTAGGTGTGGTTGGCATAAGTCGGGTTGATTTGTTGATTTGAATAGCCGCGACAGGTGCTTGCGTCGATGCTGCGGATAAATCGGCTGTGGCCAAAATATCGTTTAGCGTGAAGACAGCAGGCTCGGAATGATTGAGCAGAATTCTATGGACGGAATCAAGTACACTTCTGAGGCGTCGAAGACGCGTGGCGCCAATGCGAAGCGGGGAAAGCCGAAGGAGCGGCGTAAGGCCTTCTTGCAGGTGAATAGCGATTTCATTGCGCTGTTGCTGAAACGCAGTCAACTGAGCCATGAAATGTTGCGCCTGCGATTGAGCAATACGTATTTGCTCTTTGAGTGAGTGTTCTCTCTCAAGCGCTTCGTTGATCTGGCGTGACAGCTTGGTCTCACTATTTGATCGTTCCTGATGCAGCGCCAACTCCAGGGCGTGCAGTTGAGTCCGCCCTTCGTTGGTCGACTTTGCAATGGCATTGCACTTTTCAAATTCGAGCTCGACTTTGCGTGCAGAAGCGAGTTGGAGTTGATCTCGCAACTCGCGCATTTCACTTCGGAGATCTTCCTCCCGCTCCAGCGCTTCGCGATTTAACAGCAACTTTTCCTGCTGATATCGGTCACTCATCTTGAGCAAGCGTTCGCTGTTTGCATTTTCCTGCTGGTGCAGGGTGAGCATTGCTTGCTCGACCTGCATGCGGGAGTCCGCCAGTTGGCTGGCGTGCAATGCATCACGTTCGGCGTGTTGAAACCGAGATTCGCGTTCACGCTGAGCACTTGCTGAATGAAGATTCCGTAGCGTTTCGGCAAACTCACGTTCACGCGCAGCGAGCTGCTCAAGATGTGCTTCTGTGCGTCGCGCAGTTGCTTCAATACTTTCGGACGTGGCTCGCTCTGCGGCTACCTGAGTCAAGCGAAGATCTTCTTCTAGCTCGGTGGTCTTTCGCAGCGCGGTTGCGAGTGCTGATGCAGATGAGAGGTCGCGTTCAACTAGCGTGTGCTGAATCGCATCCGTCTGCGAATTTGCGAGGTGTATGAGTTGGTCTTTCTTTGCCCGAAAATCGGCAAGTACGCGATCAAAGAAGAGATACGGGTCCCGCATCGGCAAGCGACCGTCCTCAACGCCGCCGTTGGAGAAGTAGTGAACTTCTGGTGAGAGCCCGCTTTGTGTTGCGACCGGATACTGGTCGGTATACCAGCTAGCATCAAAATGCTTCAGGCAAAGTTCGCTGTCTAATTCATAGAGGGCTTTAACCGCCGCTGCAAAATGACCGTCGCGCTCGTTGAGCCATTTGCGCAAATCTGATCGCTCGCGTTCATATTGAGTAGTGGCGATCTGAAGAGTGTCCGCGATGATTGCGGATAGCTCTGCCTCGTCCGCGACGTGGAACAGCGTGTAGATTTCATTCGAAGGCAGTGCGTTTCGATCAACTACATGCCAGTGGAGCGCGTCGAGTTCCAGCACCATTGCGCTAGCGATGGTTGCTTCTTCGGGATTTCTTGACCGACTGAGCCCGACAAAAATCCGCCCATCTGCCACGGCAACGCCACGAACATAAGATTCGAACTGTTTGCTTCGAAGAAGTTTGCCTTGAGGTGAGTATTCGCACAGCTCATTCTGTCCTGAATTGGCGACCAGGAGGTTATCTCCGAATTGAACCAGGCTGTGTGGCTGGTCCAATCCCTCGATCACACGGTCGCCGCTTTCCAGGTCTTCGACATATCCGCGGCCACTAGTTTGGCTCTTATAGCCTCGCGTTTTATCAAAATCACCGAATGCCGAAAAGACGACGCGCCCATTCCAAACACCTAGGCAATTGATATGACGTGAATCATCCTCACCAGGGTATACCCAGCGCTTGATCTCGTGACCATTCACATCCAGCTTGGTGATCTGATTCTTGATAGTACCTACGACGTATATAAATTCGTCATGCTGTAGAACGTCGTGAATATCGTCGAAATCTTGGCGCGTAATTTCAATGCGATCTTGTCGATGTAGAACGAGCGAATACGGCTGAAGCGCGCGCAGGAAGCAGTCGCCCGTTGCCATGATGCCCGCTGTAGGGCTGCGATCGAGAACGATTACCCGGTCGTTTTTCAGCACGAACAGTCCGCCATTTTCATTTGGACTGGAGATGATGAGCCCACCTCGGCGAGATCTTGTTTTGCAATTTTGCGCGATGGCCCCATCAGGCATCGCCGCTAAAGCGTCAGATGCTGATTGCATTCCGCTTGACTCGCCTTTGGTATCTACGATATAGGCGGCTGTGCCGTGTCGTTTCACTCCAAAGAAATAGAGGTCGTGAGTCTGTGTGTTTACGTCGAACTCATACTCGGAGAAAACGCTATCCAGATCGAGTACTTCCGCAATATCGGCTGCGGTCAAATTCTTGTAATACGTGCTCCAAACCGGATCGCCCTGAAGTAACGGCGCATCGTGAGGCGTTGTTTTTGCCGTACCATGCTCGGGGCGACCGGTTGTTGCGCAGGTGAGCAGGAGTAAGCCACCGGGTTTGAGCAACCTGACGGCATTTTTGATAGTCTCAGGATAGTAGAGATCGTGCTCGAGCGCTTCTGTGGAGACGATCGTGTCGAAGGTCGAGTCGGGCATGCTAAGTTCGTGCCCTTTGCTCACGATATCGACGTTCTTGCCTGGCAGCACGTCGAGCCCCAAGTATCGGCAGTCGTCGAAAAGGTACCTATTGTTCCCATTGATGTCGAGGGAGCCAATATCTAGTACAAGTGTTCTCGAAAAGAAAGAGGGAAATCGTTTCTTTACCGAGAGGCAGTAATCAATCTGATTTTGGTGCGCCATCGTCTTATGAAAATTGTATTTCCGACTTCGAATGTGCGGAGCGGCGTCACGATACGCTTATAGTAGGGGCGCCGCTCTCTTTGGTACGCATTCGAGATGCCAAAGACACATGCCCCATGTACGCCGCAGCGAATGAGGCTTGCAAAGAAATTGCGATTGCCACTGCGCGAGTGATAGTTCATTCCCTGCCATACCTCGAGCAAGGACGAGTCGCAGGATTGCATCTTCACTTCGTGTCTAGATGCTTAGTGTTCGTTTGCTTGGTAAAAAGCGAACGCATCTTCAACATCGTCAAATACGTTCAGTTTCCCGTTCAGTAGAACAGCTGCACGTTGGCAGTGTGCCCTGATGTATTCGGGGCTATGCGAAACAATGATCATCGCTCGATCCATACGTTTCTCAAATAGCTCTATGTGACACTTCTCGTGGAAGCGACTATCCCCTACAGCCACGATTTCGTCGATAAGAAAACAATCGAATTCTACGGCCATTGAGATCGCAAAGGCGAGGCGGGCGCGCATACCGGAGGAGTACTTTTTGACCGGCTCCCTTAAATATTCGCCGAGTTCCGAGAACTCGCGAACAAATTCGATGGCGGGCGGGATGGGGGCGCCATACACTCGGCATATGAAGCGGACATTGTCCAACCCGCTGAGACTGCCTTGAAAGGCACCACCGAACGCCAGCGGCCATGACAGGCTTAATCCCCTATGGATTTTGCCGCTGGTCGGGAGTTCGGCGCCGCTCATTAGGCGAATGAGGGTGGATTTACCGGCGCCATTACGTCCAAGTATGCCGATCTTCTGACCTTTGGTGACGGTCAGATCGATCTCACGTAGCACCGTGCGAGCGCCTTGTCGCGTATGGTATACCTTCGTCACGCGTTCCAGTGTAATCATTCTGGCTCTACTCTACGTCCTGTTTCCCTAACCAATGCGAGTCCAAAAAACGTCATGACGATGTTGACCATCAAAAGGTAGATGGGATCTTCGTAGGTGTGTACGCTTGACCCGAAGAAGCCATGGCGGATCATTTCTGTGCCATGAACCATGGGGATCCAGAGCGCCAGGTGCTGCGTGGATACGGGCAGCCAGTCCACCATGTAGGCAGCCCCAGAGAGGGGGAACATCAAATAAGTAAATATGTGCCAGACGCGTTCGACAATTTCCGATCGTTCGGATGCAGCGCCAACTATCAAACTCAAAGCGTAAGCGAACCACGCGAGTAGTATCCAGGCGATGATGACCGTGAGGATATCGGCTGGGGGGCTCATTAGACCAATACAGCTGAATACGATCGTTAGTGCAATCAGGGATGACGTAGCGCCCGCAATTTCGAGGAGAATTCGTGCTGTAAATACGTCAATAACGCGCACGTTTCGGTGATACAGCAGGCTATGGTTCACTTCGATCGCCTTGACAATCCGGTTGCTGCTATTGCGCCACAGCAGAATGGATGAATAACCTGTCAGGGAAAAAGTCGTGATAGGGAGGTTGCTACCATGGGTCGCCTTGCTCAGCACCCAAAGAGTAGTGATCCCTAGAGTAAACAACATTGGCTCAAAGAAAAGCCAAAGAAATCCAATGTTGTGACGACCATAGCGAGTGATTACCTCTCGCATCAAAAGTGCGCCGATCACACGCATCTGAATCTGAAAGGACTGCTTCAGCGAGACGGATTTGGTGCTCACGGCGAATCTTAATCCTTATGCTCTTGTAGTCCCGCGACGAGCAGGGTCAAAATGCCCCAGACAATCATGCCCAATGCGAAAACTTCCGCAATTCCCTTCAACCGATGCGGTTCGACAGCGATATCGGGAGAATTTGGCTGCACGAGTCTTTCGAGGTAGAGCTGTTTACGTTGAGCTTCGGCTCGTGCCGATTCAAGCGCCGTCATGGCGGAGGCCAACTGCTTGTCGGCAAATTGGGCATCGAGTTGAAGCCGAGCGTAACTTGCTGCCTTGTCGGACAATGAGGCTTTGCTACCAGTAACGGCGCCCTCGGCTGTGGAAAGTTGCTTCTCAAGGCTTGCAATATTGACTTTCAAGCCGGCGATTTGCGGGTTTTGCGGAGCGATTGCCTCAAGTACGCTCAGCTGATTTTGTGATGCATAGAGTTGCTGACGAAGCGTGTTGGCTTGCATCAGTTGTTGAGCAGATTCCTTGTCCGGATCGAATACGGTGTTCGCGTTGCGATACGTGGCGAGTGTAACTTCCGCGTTTTCCGCCTTGGCTGCAGCAAGATCAACCTCGTGTTGGGCAAACTGAACGGCGTCATCGGCTGCGCGTTGATTCATCCGGTTGATCAATTGTTCGCTTGCGGTCAGCAACTGATCGTTAATTCGATAGGCGTCTGCAGATGAGAATGCGCGAACCTTCAGCGTCGTAATGGCAGAGGTCGAATCATAGTCGACATCAACAATGCGCGCCTGGTAGTACTTCCAAAGGGACTCAAAGCTCCGATCAAACGTGATGCTTGGGAATCTTGAGAAGAAATCGCCGTGCTGATGTCCGAACGACTTGTACATAAAATTGTCACGATTCAGCAGGCGCAGGACATCTCGCGAGCGAATGTAGTCAATTACGGGATATGTGTCATCTTGTGCTCGGGCGAATCCAGTTCCCTGCAGCAAAGCGCCAACGACGCCAGTTTGTGTTTGGCGTTCTGGACTGCGCACAACAAAGCGCGATTCCGATACATATACGTCGGATGCGATGATTCCGTAGTACGAAACCGCGATCGTAGTCGGTACTACGACTGTGAATAGAAAGAGCCGATTAATGCGCTTGACACGCTCGATCAAGCCAAGCTTCTTCCCCGTTGGCGACGTCAGCGTCGCAACCCTTTCAGATACGTTATCCAACTTTTTTCCAGGCTATTGAGCTGCTTTGCGCCGCTCGCCGGTGTCCGGCGTTTCTTACAAAGAAGCAGGAAGATACGTAAGGCTGCGCGATCGCCTCGCTCTCTGAATGCTTCTCTTGTCGGATGGGCGAACTGCACAGGCACGCGATTGTCGATCGTCATCGGATGCGTAATGAATCAACCGATGCCAAGTCTAAGCGCGTCGCCTAGATCAAGGCGACCGATTATAGCCGGACGACTTTCAGGATGCCATCACAATGTTTGTAGCGGAGCAACACCGGGAGCGCGATCTTCACTCTTTTGCTATATAAGTCCGACGCAATGCTGTATTCTTCGCAACCTGACACCGCATGGCCCTGAATTTCACACGGGGCTTTTTATAAAAAGTATCACGGGGAATACAGATGTCTCTGTATGAGGCCGGGTTCGTCGCCAAATAAAAAGCAAATGGCTCGTTCATTCCTTGCCCTTCAGGGAACGGCCTCGCCGTTTTTTAGTCGATTGGCTAGTGCATTGCAGGAGCGCGGAAGTGGAGTGCTCAGGATTAATTTCTGCGGGGGCGATCTTCTTTACGGTGGGGCAGAGAGAGCTGCGGACTACCGCGGACTCGCGGAAGATTTGCCATCCTGGTATGCTGACTTGGCGAAGGCTGGAGACTATACCGATGTGGTGATGTTTGGTGATTGTCGCGAGGTTCATCGCCACATGCACTCTATATCCAGCCGATTCGGCTTGCGTGTCCACGTCTTCGAAGAAGGTTACGTGCGCCCGCATTGGCTCACCCTTGAGGGTCGAGGTGTGAACGGACGTTCGTTGCTGTCGCGTGATCCAGACTGGTATCGGGACCGGCGTTCCACTACTCCCACGGGCTTGGTGGGCAAAGTTACGGGCTATAATTTAGCGGAGCGTGCCTATCACGATATCCGTTATCGCGCCGCTAACACATTATATGCAGCACGATTTCCTCACTATCGTAGTCATCGCCCCAAAAACGGAATGTACGAGTACGCGGGGTTGGCTATCCGAGCGCTAGGGAGGGGGTATCATCACCGGGAAGCCGAACAAGTAACCCGCGAATTGATCGATAGGCGCAGGGAATACTATCTGTTTCCACTGCAGTTGAACTCTGATGCGCAAATCATTGTTCACTCTCCATTTGAGGGTGTTTGCGAAGCAATATCCACGGTGATGCATTCATTCGTTCGCAACGCTCATAAGGATGCGTGGCTGGTAATTAAAAATCATCCCCTTGATACGGGTTTGATCGATTTTCGTGCCTATGCGCTTAGATTG
Organism: Burkholderia sp. Ax-1719; assembly: GCF_011753055.1. Lineage (GTDB taxonomy): Bacteria > Pseudomonadota > Gammaproteobacteria > Burkholderiales > Burkholderiaceae > Paraburkholderia. The sequence goes on from NZ_VWWJ01000011.1 coordinate 15,180, forward strand.
GCAACGGATTTGGGTGTTGTAAATCGTTTGCGCTTTATCGATGCGGGTCACCTTCCGACGTTGCTAGACAACGCGCGCGGCGTGGTAGTAGTCAATAGTACTGTTGGTTTGTCTGCGTTACATCACTGCCGGCCGCTTATTGCCTTGGGTACGTCGATCTATAAGATGGCCGGTCTGACGTGGATGGGTGCGCTTGATGACTTCTGGGATGGTGCAGAACCTCCAGATATGCACCTCTACCAGTGTTTTCTCGACTACGTAATACACCATACCCAGATCAACGGCGACTTCTACACTCGTACCGGCATTGACATGGCAGTCGCTGGTGCGGTTCGGCGTTTGGAGGCGGCGGAGCATGCCTAGCGAGAGCACTGTTCTGCGCCACCTCGCCATCACCGGCGCGAGCGCCGGCATCGGCCGCGCGCTTGCGCTCGCGTACGCGCGTCCAGGCGTAACGCTTGGCATTGTAGGCCGCAACGCCAATCGTCTAGAGGATTGCGCCGAAGCCTGCCGCGCACAAGGCGCCACCGTCATCACAAAAGCCCTCGACGTCCGCGACGCCGCCGCACTTGAAAACTGGCTCACCGACTTCGACGCGCAACACCCCATCGACCTCCTCATCGCCAACGCCGGCGTCGCGAGCACGCTCGCACACGCAAACGACTGGGAAGGGCGCGAGCGTACCGCCAACATCGTCGACACCAACTTCTACGGCGCGCTCAACGCCGCGCTCCCGGTCATCGAGCGCATGCGCACGCGCGGCTACGGCCATATCGCGCTCATCAGCTCGATCGCAGCACTCCGCGGCATGGCAATCTCCCCAGCCTACTGCGCCAGCAAAGCCGCGCTAAAAGCTTGGGGCGATTCCGTTCGCCCAGTGCTGGCACGCGACAACATCCGCGTCTCGATCGTGCTGCCGGGCTTCGTCAAAACGGCAATGAGCGACGTCTTCCCCGGCGACAAACCCTTCATGTGGTCCGCCGAAAAAGCCGCGAGCCACATCCAGGGCAAGCTGCAAAAAGGCCGCGCCGAAATCGCTTTCCCCGGCATGCTCGCCTTCGGCATGCGTTTGCTCACGCTGCTGCCCGCCGCGCTTGCCGACGCCATCCTCGGCCGCATGTCCTATCTGCCGCGCGAGGAGCGTTAGCGTGGCGTCACCGGTTTCGATCCCGCTAACGTTTGCGTGTGCCGCTTTGCTGTCATTTGCGGCCGATTCGATCGCACTTCCGCGCGTGGGCTTGCGCCACACGCCGGTTGCGCTCGCGCTGCATATCGTTAGCGTGGTATTCGTCGCCTGCCTGATTTGCGCGCTCACTCGCCGTCCGTACTTTTCGGCGTTTATCGCCCTGGCGCTTGTCGGCCTGGTGAGCGGCGTGAGCAATGCGAAATACGCATCCTTGCGCGAGCCTTTCGTTTTTACGGATCTCAGTCTGTTCAGCCAGCTATTCGCGCATCCGCGGCTTTATTTGCCATTCCTGAGTGTGCAGACGGTGATTGCCATCGTCGCGGGTGTGCTTCTGCTGGCGGCCGGCTTTTTCCTCGATACAGCAGCGCCTGCGCGTGTGGCGGGATGCAGCGCACTGGCGGCAGCCGCCTCGCTCATCTTCGGCTACCTACTCGCCGCACGCCTGCCGCTCACGCTCGAACCACTCGAAGACCAGCGCCGTCACGGTTTTTTTGCCGTCTTCGTCGCGTATCTGCTCAACGGCATGCGTCGCGCAACGTTCCGCGGCTTCGAGCGCGCAATGCTCGCCAGCCCATTCGCGCAAGCATTCGAGCCGAAGAACCGTCCCGACATCATCATCATCCAGAGCGAATCTTTCTTCGACGCGCGCGAGTCAAGCGCCGCAATCGAACCGTCGCTCTACACGCATTTCGACGCCGCGCTGCGAGAATCGGCCACTCACGGTCAACTGGAAGTCCCCGCGTGGGGCGCCAACACCATGCGCTCCGAATTCGCGCTCCTAAGCGGCATTGCGTCGGCCAGACTCGGCTACGCGCGCTTCTATCCGTACGCCTTCGCCCGTCGCGCCTGCGCATCGCTTGCCAACTGGTTCAAAAAAGCCGGCTACGAAACCGTCGCGATCCACCCGTACTACGCCGACTTCTTCGGCCGCGAGCGCGTCTTCCCGCTGCTCGGCTTCGACCGTTTTCTCGACATCCGCGCCTTCGCCAACGCCCGGCGCGCGGGTCCGTACATTTCCGATGAAAGCGTCCTTGAGCGCATCGTCAAAGAACTCGATTCGTCGCGTTCGAAACCCGCCTTCATCTTCGCGATGACGATGGAAAACCACGGCCCTTTGCATCTGGAAACTGTAGAAAAGGGCGAATCCAGCCGTTATCACAACCTTGGGGAAGATCCGGCATACAAGGATCTCACCGCGTATCTGCGTCACATTGCGAACGCGGACGCCATGATCGGCCGGTTGCTCGCGCATCTGCGCGCGCGCCGCCGCGACACCGTGCTGTGTTTCTACGGCGATCATGTGCCCGCGTTACCGCGCGTATTCGAACGGCTCGGCACTGTACCGAGCCGCAGTCATTACTTCATCTGGCGGAATTTCGGAGATCGGCCGGCCAGGAAGCAAGACAGAGCCGTCGAGGATCTCGGCGCCGCGCTGCTCCACACGATGGAGTCGGCAGGCGGGCGTGAGGTCGCGGCGAGCGTGTCCGAGAGAACAGAGCAGCTATGAAGAACAGCAAGATCGCAATCGTCGGTATGTCGTGCCGTTTCCCGGGTGGGGTCACCGGGCCGGACGAATTCTGGAGTCTGCTCGAGAACGAGAAAGACGCCGTCACGCAGATTCCCGCCGATCGTTTCGGCACGGAGTTCTATCAGCATCCCTCGAAGCGCGAGCCCGGCAAGAGCTACACGTTCTCCGCGGGTGTGCTCGACGATGTCGCGGGTTTCGACGCGGCCTTCTTCGGCATTTCGCCGCGTGAAGCGACGCAGATGGACCCGCAGCAGCGCTTGCTGCTCGAACTCACGTGGGAAGCGTTCGAAGACGCCGGCGTGCGTCCCGAGGCGCTGCGCGGCAGCGATTGCGCGGTCTACGTGGGCGTGGCCAGCACGGACTACGGCAACCGCAATATGGACGACCTGAGCACCGTCGATCCGTATTCGGCCACCGGCAATACGCTCTCCATCGCGTCGAACCGCATTTCGTGGGTCTACGATCTGCGCGGCCCGAGCATGTCGATCGATACGGCGTGTTCGTCGTCGCTCGTCGCGCTGCATCAGGCTGTCAAGGCGCTGCAAACCGGCGACGCCAGCATGGCGCTTGCGGGCGGCGTCAATCTGCTGCTGCATCCTTACGGTTTTGTCGGTTTCTCGAAGGCGTCGATGCTGTCGCCGCGCGGCCGTTGCCGTGCGTTCGACGCGACCGGCGACGGCTATGTGCGCGCCGAAGGTGGCGCGGTCGTGGTGCTGAAGACGCTTGAGCGCGCGCTCGCGGACGGCGACACGATTCACGCGGTCATCGCGGGCAGCGGCGTCAATTCGGACGGTTTCACGCAAGGCGGCATCAGCGTTCCGGGCACGCCGACGCAGGCCGCGCTGCTGCGCGAGGTCTACGCGCGCGCGCAGATCGATCCGCGCACCGTCGATTATCTGGAAGCGCACGGCACGGGCACGGCGGTGGGCGATCCGATCGAAACGCGCGCGCTTGCCGATGTCGTCGGCGCGGGCCGCGATGCGGATTCGCCGCTGCTGATCGGCTCGGTCAAGACCAATATCGGTCACCTGGAAACGGGTTCGGGCATGGCGGGTCTGCTCAAGGCCGTGCTGTGCCTGAAGCATCGCGCGGTGCCGCGTTCGCTGCACTTCGAAAAGCCGAATCCGAATATCGATTTTGCGGGCGGTCATCTGCGCGTGGTCGAGCGTATGACGCCGATTGGCGCGCATGGTCGTGATCTGGTGGTGGGCGTCAATTCATTCGGCTTTGGCGGCACGAATGCGCACGTCGTGTTGACGCAAGCGCCTGCGCCGAAAGCCGAAGCCACGCAGACGACACAAGCAGCAGGTTTCGCGCCGCTCGTGCTTACCGCACGTTCGGAGCGCGCACTCACCACGCTCGCCGCGCGCTATCTTGCGCGCCTCGATGCAGGTCACGCGTGGGGCGCGCTCGCGGCGGCCGCCGCGCATCGTCGTCAATGGCTCGAACATCGCGCGATCATTGCGCCCGCAACCTCCGACGAAGCGCATGCCGCGCTCGCCGCGCTGGCGCATCCGGAAAACGTGGAAGCGCAGGGCGGGATCGCGCCTGCCGCACTCGTGCATGCACAAGTCGTCGCGGACGATGCGCCGATTGCGCTGGTGTTCTCGGGCAATGGCTCGCAGTGGGCGGGCATGGGCAAGCAACTGCTCGCCGAAGACGCCGTGTTCCGCGCCGCAGTCGAAGAAGTGGATGCACTCTGGTGCGCAGACGGCAGCCCGTCGCTGCAAGCCCTGCTCGCAGCGGGGGCAGACAATGAAACGCTCGCCGCCACCGAACACGCGCAGCCGCTGTTGTTTGCGATCCAGGTCGGCATTGTGCGCTCGATTGAAGCGCACGGCGTGGCCTACGATGCATGCGTTGGCCACAGCGTCGGCGAAGTCGCCGCCGCCTGGGCGTCGGGCGCGCTCACGCTCGCTGACGCCGTACAGGTCGTGAAGATCCGCAGCCGCGCCCAGGCGCTCACGCGCGGCACGGGCCGCATGGCGGCCGCTGGCATCGGCGAGGCCGAAGCGCGCGAAATGATCCTGCAGCAAGGCTTGACCGGCGACGTCGAAGTCGCGGGCATCAACAGCGTGCAGTCGGTCACGCTGGCAGGTTCGCTCGCGGGCCTCGACGTGATCGGTACGGCGCTCAAGGCCACGGGCCGCTTCTACCAGCTACTCGATCTGGACTACGCGTTCCACAGCCGTCACATGAACGCCATCGAAGCGCCGGTGCGCGAGGGCCTGGCCGATATCGCGCCGCGCGTAGCCACGCATCGTTACGTGTCGACGGTCACGGGCGCGCCGCTCGCAGGCAACGAACTCGACGCACAGTACTGGTGGCGCAATATCCGCGAGCCGGTGCGCTTTGGCGACGCCATCGCGCATCTGGTGGGCGAGGGCGTGCGCCTTTTTGTCGAAGTCGGTCCGCACTCGATTCTGCGCACTTACGTGAAGCAGACGCTCGACGCGCTCAAGGAAACTGGCGCGCCGCTGCCGACGCTCAAGCGTCAGCACGACAGCGCCGCGACGCTGCATCGCGCGGTGCTCGCCGCCGTGGCGCATGGCGCGCGCGTCGACCGCGAACGCCTCGTGCCGCGCGTCGCCGATACCGATCGGGTGACGCTGCCGGTCTACCCGTGGCAGCACGAACACTATTGGCTCGTGCCGACGATCGAAGGCTATGGCCTCGCGAACCGTCATCGCGTGCACCCGTTGCTGGGCTATCGGCTGCACGAACACGCGTTTGGCTGGGAAAACCATATCGATCCGACGCGTCTGCCGTATCTGGCCGATCACGTCGTCGATGGCGGCGTGACTTATCCTGCCGCCGGTTTCGTGGAGATGGCGCTGGCCGCTGCGCGCGTGTTCTTCGCGACCGAAACCTGCGCGCTCGAAAACGTCGAAATCCGTCAGCCGGTGGTGTTCCAGGCGAATCACGCCAAGCTGTTCCGCCTCGTGATCGATGTGCGCACGGCGGCGTTCACGATCGAAACGCGTGAGCGCATGAGCGACGACGCGTGGTCGGTCAATGTCGTGGGCCGGCTGCTCGCCAGCGGCAACACGCTCGACGCCAACACCGCGCCGGACGCGCACCTGCTGCAATCGCTGTCGACGCAACTCGCCATCGACGCGCCCACGCTCTACGCGGCCACCGAATCGATCGGCCTGACCTACGGCCCGCAATTCCGCCGCGTGCAATGCGTGCGTGCGTCGAGCGATGCGGTGCTCGCCGAACTCGCCGCGCCGCAACTTGCCGACGACGCCGATCTCGCGCGCTACAGCCTGCATCCGTCCCTGCTCGACGCGGGCTTCCACCCGCTATTCGCGCTGACGGCGGCCAATAACGGCGATCGCGCCGCGTGGCTGCCGGTGCAGTTCGGCCGCATCGACTATCTGCGCGGCGATACGATCCGCCAGGTGCTGGCCGTGGTCGAGCGCCGCAGCCCGCATTCGGTGGTCGTGTCGTTCCATTTCCTCGACAGCGCCGCGCGCGTCGTCGCACGTCTCGCGCAGTGCCGCTTCCGTCGCGTCGATCTGCAGGCGCGCCGTCACGCCGCGCCGTCGCGCTACACGTATGACCTGGAGGCGCGTCCGCTCGCGGGCGGTTTTGACGCGTCGGCGTTGCCCGCGCCCGCTGCGTTGCTGGAAGAAGCGCAGCGCGTGCTGGCGAACCAGGGCGGCCAGGACGCGCAGAAGCGCCGCTCGATGCACCTGACCGAAGTGCTGCCGCTCATCGACGTGCTCGCCAGCGGCTATGCGCTGCGCGCGTTCGAGAAGATCGGCGCGTTCCGCACGCCGGGTCTCGCGTTCGGCCCGCTGCCGGAACTGGCCGCGCGTCTGGCGTCGATGCTGGTCGAAGACGGTCTCGCGCGCTATGAGGGCGATCTGCTCGTGCGCGAGCCGGAAGCCTGCGAGGCGTTGCCGTCGATCGACGAACTCTGGCACAGCCTGCTCGAACAGTCACCCGCTCACGTCGCGGAACTGACGCTGCTCGCGCATTGCGGCGCGGCGCTGCCCGCGCTGCTCTCGGGCGAAATGGCACCCGAAAAGCTGATGTCGCCGACCAGCAAGAGTCTGGTCGAACACTTCTTCGAAGCCTCGCCGACGTGGTCGCATGTGCGTGCGTTGATCGCCGCGTTTGCTTCGCGCGCGGTGGCGTCGTGGCAAGCGCCGCGCCGTCTGCGCGTGCTGGAAATCGGCCGCTCGGATGTGGACGTGCCGCGTCCGCTCGAAGTGGCGTTGCCGCTCGCGCGCTGCGATTACGCGATTGCCTGCACCGCGCCGCAACAGGCGTCGCTGGCGGCTGAAGGCGGCCACAGCGCGCGCCTCGTCACGCTGGTCGCGGGCGATCGTCTCGCGCTTCAAGGCGACGACGACGCGCCGTATGACCTCGTGATCGCCAATTGCCTGCTGGCCGGTCAGAACGATCCGCTCGCGACGCTGACCGCGCTGCGCGGCTGGCTCGCGCCGGGCGCGTTCGTCGCACTGGCGGAGCCGCGACGCGGCCGCTTCGGCGATATCGTGTTCGGCCCGGCGCGCGCCGATGCGGCTTCGTCGCTGAATGCCGCCGATCTCGCGCGTCTGCTGGAAGCCGCCGGTTTCACCGATGTCGTGTCGTTCGCGGAGCAGGGCTACGAAATCGAAGGCACGCCCGCGATGATCGTGGCGCGCGCACCGACGCGCCAGCCGACGAATACGGCGGTCGCGGCAGAACCGGCGAAAGCGCCGTGGTTGCTCGTCCACGCCGATGAGGTGGCGGATGCTCGCGCCGCCGGCCTCGCCGATGCCCTGCGCGCACGCGGCGGCGATGTCCAACTCATCGCGCAAGCGGAAGTCGCGACCGCACTGCATGCGATCAGCGCCGCGCGCGATGGCGCGCCGCTGCATCTCGTGTTCGTCGCGCCTGACGTTGCGCTGCCCGTCGATGCCGATGGTGCAGCACTGATGCAGACCCAGCGCGCAACCTCGGTGGCGCTTGCGCGCCTCGTGCGCGAACTGGGTGCATCCGCGCTGCCCGTACAACTGAGCATCGTCACGCAGGACGGTTCGCCGTTCGCGCTCGAAGGCGACGGCAATCGCGCGCCGCGCCGCGCCGAACAGGCGACGCTGTGGGGCCTGGGCCGCGTACTCTCGAACGAACATCCGGAACTGGGCTGCCGCCTGATCGACGTATCGGCGGCCTGTGCGAACGCTCTGGAAACGCTCGCGCAGGAACTGCTGGCGGGCGATGTCGAAGAAGAAGTGCTGCTCAGCGCGCGTGGCCGCTTCGTGCCGCGCATGCTGGATGCGACGCAGGCGCAACGTCGCGCGCCGGAAAAAAGCGCAATCGCCAAAGGCTCGGTACTCGCGTTCGATACGCCGGGTTCGCTGCGCAACCTCGAATGGTTCGCACAAATCCCGCGCGCACTCGAAACCGATGAAGTCGAAATCGAACCGGTCGCCACGGGCCTGAACTTCCGCGACGTCATGTACGCGATGGGTCTGCTCTCGGACGAAGCCGTGGAAACCGGCTTCGCGGGCGCGACCGTCGGCATGGAGCTGTCGGGCCGTGTCACGCGTGTTGGCGCTGGCGTGAGCAACTTCAAGGCCGGCGACGCCGTGCTCGGTTTCGCACCGGCTTCGTTTGCGACGCGTGTTGTCACGCGGGCGGGCGCAGTCACGCGCAAACCCGCTTCGATGACGTTTGAAGAAGCCGCAACGGTGCCCACCACTTTCTTCACCGCCTGGTATGCGCTCGTCGAACTGGCGCGCGTGCGCGAAGGCGAGCGCGTGCTGGTGCACGGCGGCGCGGGCGGCGTGGGCATCGCCGCGATCCAGCTCGCTCGTCTGCTGGGCGCGGAGGTCTACGCAACCGCAGGCAGCCGCGAGAAGCGCGAATTCGTGCGCCTGCTGGGCGTCGATCGCGTGTTCGATTCGCGTAGCCTCGCGTTCGCCGATCAGGTGCGCGATGCAACCGGCGGCGCGGGCGTCGATGTGGTGCTGAATTCGCTCGCGGGCGAGGCGATGGTGCGCAGTATCGACACGCTGCGTCCGTTCGGCCGCTTTCTTGAGTTGGGCAAGCGCGACTTCTACGAGAACAGCCGTATTGGTCTGCGGCCGTTCCGCAACAACATCAGCTATTTCGGCATCGACGCCGATCAGCTCATGGGCGCGCTGCCCGAGCTGACCACGCGTCTGTTCGAAGCCGTCATGCAGCGTTTCGCCGATGGCGTGCTGCATCCGCTGCCGTATCGTCTGTTCCCGGCGGCGCGCGTGGAAGAAGCGTTCCGCTACATGCAGCAGGCGCGCCAGATCGGCAAGGTGCTGGTCGGCTATCCGGCGGGCACGCCTGCGCCGACGCGCGGCGCGACGCACGCGGCACAAGCGGCGCACGCGCTGCGCTGCGATGCGAACGGCGCGTATCTGGTGATCGGCGGCACGGGTGGTCTGGGCTTTGCGACGGCGCGCTGGATGGTGGCGCGCGGCGCGCGTCATGTGACGCTCGCCAGCCGCAGCGGCACGCTGAGCGACGCCGCACGCGCCGAAGTCGCGCGCTGGAACGACGAACACGGCGTGCAGACGCATGTGATGTCGTGCGACGTGACGAACGCCGCCGCTGTGCAGGCGCTGGTCGCGCAGATCAATGCGCGCGGCACGCCGCTCAAGGGCGTGCTGCATTCGGCCATGCATATCGACGATGGCCTCGTGCGCAATCTCGACGATGCGCGCTTCGAAGCCGTGCTCGCACCGAAGCTCGCAGGCGCGTGGAATCTGCATCGCGCGACGCTCGGTTGCGCGCTCGACTTCTTCATCGTCTATTCGTCGGCGACGACGGCGCTCGGCAATCCGGGCCAGTCGAGCTACGTGGCGGCAAACAGTTTCCTGGAGGCGCTGGTGGAAACGCGGCGCGCTACGAACCTGCCGGGCACGTTCATGGCGTGGGGCCCGCTCGACGACGTCGGCTTCCTGGCGCGCAACGAGAAGACGCGCGAGGCATTGCAATCGCGTATCGGCGGTACGTCGATCTCGTCGGAGGAGGCGCTGCTTGCGCTTGAACGCGTGCTGGTGGCGGGCGGCGCGGGCGAAGCGGTGGTGCGCCTCGACTGGCAGGCGCTCTCGCGCGGTATGCCCGCGGCCGGCGCGCGCCGTTACGCGGCGCTGCGCACGCGCAACGCAAACGAACCGGCAAGCGATGGCGGTCAGCCGTTGCGTGGCCGTATCGCAGCGCTGCCGCACGCCGAAGCGCTCGCGCTGGTCGAAGAAACGCTGCGCACGCAGATCGCGCGGATCCTGCACCTTGCGCCGGAAAAGGTGGAACTGGAGCGTTCCGTGCTCGATATGGGCATGGATTCGCTGATGGGCATGGAACTCGGCCTCGCGGTGGAAGAGGCCTTCGAGGTCAAGCTCTCGGTGATGGCGATCGCGGAGGGCGCGACGGTGCGCACGCTGGCGGCGCGCATCGTCGAATCGATCGAGGCCGACGCGGAATCCGCCGATTCGCCGCTCGAAGCCCAGGCCGACGCGCAGAGCGCCGCGCAAACCGAAGCGGCCGCGGCGCTCGCGCGCAAGCATGCGATCGAGGTCGAGCCTTCGACGTCGGCCACGCCCGCCGTCGAGGAGCTGGTCGAATGAGGGCGCCGGAAGGCTGGCGCGACACGCAAGGCACGCTCGCGCGCGAACTGACGCTGGCGGGCCACGGTCTGCACACGGGCCGCCGCGTCAACGTGCGCATCCTGCCGGTGCCCGACGCAACGGCGGCTCACGGCATCGTGTTTCGCCGCGTCGAGGCGGGCCGTGAAGTCGCCATGCTGCGCGCCGATCCCGCTTTGCGCGAGGCGCAGCCGCTTTGCACGATGCTGCGCACGCGCGATGGTGTGACGAAGGGCGAAGGCGTGCGCACGGTCGAGCATCTGCTTGCTTCGCTGCTGGTGTGCGGCATCGACCACGCCATCGTTGAACTCGACGCCGAAGAAGTGCCGATCCTCGATGGCAGTGCAGCGCCCTGGATCGACGCGATCCGCGCCTGCGGACGCACGGCGCTTGCGCAGCCGCAACGCTTTATCCGCGTGACGAAGCCGGTGGTCGTGAGCGACGGCGAGGGTTCGCAGCGCCGTGAAATGCGCATCGAGCCCTGTGAGCGTTACGAAGTCAGTGTGCGCAACGACCTCAAGGGTTTTGGCGACATGCATTGGGAAGGCGCGCTCACGCCAGACGTGTTCGCGCGCGAGATCGCGCCGTCGCGCTCGTACGGGCGCGTGAAATGGGCGCTGCCCGCCATCGCCGCGGGTTACGTGAAGCGCACGCCGATTTTGCGCGGGGCGCGGCTGTCGTGCACGGCCTCGATCGTGGGCAATCGCGTGATCGGCGGCATGCGTCTGCCGGACGAGTTCGTGCGCCATCGCGTGCTCGATCTCGTGGGCGATCTCGCGCTCGCTGGCGCGCCGCTGCTGGCGCGCGTGAGCGCATTGCGCCCGAGCCATGAAATGAACTGGCGGCTGTTGTCCGCGCTGCTCGCCGAGCGCGACGCGTGGACATGGGCCGAGTGCGACGCCTGAGCGGCGCGCACGCAAATCAAACAAGGAATCGCGCGCAGATGGGCGTAGGTGAAAAGATCCGGCAGCAACTCGCTGCCGCGGCGCTCAAGCGCCAACTGGAGCGCGTCTCGAACGAAGTGGCGCAGCCGTCGGGCGTTGTCGCGCATCAGAAAGCGACCAGCGTAGAAGGCGCATCGTTCGACGCGCGCGCGCGTTTCGAAGCCATGCCGCTTTATCAGCAGGTCAAGCTGATGAAAGAGATGGGCGAGACGCTCAAGGTGCAGTCGCCGTTTTTCCGCGTGCACGAAGGCATGGCGGGCGCGACCACGACCATTGGCGAGCGCGAGTACATCAACTACGCGAACTATAACTACCTGGGCCTAGCGTCCGATCCTGAGGTGATGGCGGCGGCGCAAGGCGCGATCACGCGCTATGGCACGTCGGTTTCTGCGAGCCGCATGGTGGCGGGCGAGCGTCCCGTGCAGCGCGATCTCGAACGCGCGCTGGCCGACTTCTACGAAGTCGACGATTGCGTCGCCTTCGTGAGCGGTCACGCGACCAATGTCACGGTGATCGGCGCGTTGTTCGGTCATGGCGATCTGATCGTGCACGACGCGCTCGCGCACAACAGCATCGTGCAGGGCGCGCAACTGAGCGGCGCGAAACGCCTCGCTTTCGCGCACAACGACTGGCAGGAACTCGACAGCCTGCTCGCACGCGTGCGCCACGAATATCGCAACGTGCTGGTGGTGATCGAAGGTCTCTACAGCATGGACGGCGACTTTCCGGAGCTTCAGCGCTTCGTCGAAATCCGTCGCCGTCACGGCGTGTTCCTGATGGTCGACGAGGCGCATTCGTTGGGCGTGCTTGGCGAAACCGGGCGCGGCATCCGCGAACATGCGGGCGTCGCGCCGCAGGACGTCGATCTGTGGATGGGCACGATGAGCAAGACGCTGGCGGGTTGCGGCGGCTTTATCGCGGGCTGCCAGCCGCTGGTCGATATGCTGCGTCATCTCGCGCCGGGCTTTCTGTATAGCGTGGGCCTTGCGCCGACGCTTGCGGCGGCGTCGCTTGCCGCGCTCGACCGCCTGCGCGCCGAGCCGCAGCGGGTTGCGTCGCTCAAGGCGCGGGGTCATCAGTTTCTGGCTGAAGCGCGCGCCGCCGGACTCGATACGGGAACGAGCGCAGGCTACGCCGTCGTGCCGGTCATCACGCGCAGTTCGCTGAAGGCCGCGCAATGGGCCAACGCGCTCTTCGACGAAGGCATCAACGTGCAGCCGATCTTCTATCCCGCGGTGGAAGAGCGCGCCGCGCGGCTGCGCTTTTTTATCTGCTCGACGCATCAGCCCGAGCAGATCACGCGCACGGTCACGGCGCTGGCGCGTCTGGCCAAGGCATAAAGGAACGTTGCGATGACAACGGTATCGACTCTCGCCGCCCAGGCCCAGACGCAGACGCTCACGTTCCGTCCCGCTCGTGCGAGCGATGCGCTGGTGTGTGCGCCGCTCGTGTTCGCATCGGGCTCGCATGAGTTTGAGTTCTTTCTGGGCGTGTCGCCGGAGCGTTGCATCACGTTTCTTGCGTTTGCGTTCGGGCTGGACGGCGGGCGCTTTTCGTGGCGTCGTCACGAAGTGGCCGTCGATCAAAACGGCGAGATCGTCGCGGTGCTGGCCGCGCACGATGGCCGCCGCATTCTCGCCGACGATCCGCATGTGGTGTTCACGCTGCTGCGTCGCTTCGGCCTGCTGCGCACCGTGCCGATGCTGCTGCGCGGCCTCGTGCTCGAAACCGAACTGCCCAAGCCGAAGCGGGCCCAGACTCTGATCGCGCACTGCGCGACACGCGAAGAATCGCGTGGCACCGGTGCGTTCAGCGCGCTGTTCACGCACGCGCTGGGTGACGCCTCGCGTGGTCTCGATACGCCCGCGCGCGAGGTCGTGCTCGACGTGCTGGTGAGCAACACGCGCGCTGCGGCGCTGTATCGGCGGCTGGGGTTTGTCGATTTGCCGCGCCGCAAGCCGCGCTCGAAGCGTTTGCCTGCGGAGCTTGAGTCGATCCGGATGCGTTTCGAGCCGCGCAAGTAGGGCGGACTAGAGGGGCGGCACGCTGCCGCGCGTGCGACGTTCCTGTAAACTTGGCGGCGCATCGCAAGCTTTCATGCTGCCTGCGCCCCCAGTCCAGCAACGCCCCGACCATGCTCCGATCCCTTGCAGCCCTGCTGATTTTCCAGTGTCTCGGCGAGAGCGTTTCCTACGTTTTCTCGCTGCCCGTTCCCGGTCCCGTCATCGGCATGCTGTTGCTGTTTGCCTTTGCGATGATGCGGCCCGCTGCCGCCTCGGCTATCGAGCCCACCGCGCTCGAACTGCTGCGCCATCTCTCGCTGCTCTTTATTCCGGCGGGCGTGGGCATCATGGTCTCCGCGCAAGCCGTGCGCGGCGAAGCGTTCGCGGTGATCGCGAGCCTCATCCTGAGCACGACGCTGGGCATTGCCGTGACCGCGCTCGTCACACGCGCATTGTTGCGTCGGCAACGAAATCGTCATGTCGAGGAGGGTGCATCGTGAATTCGCATCTGCCGCTCGACAAGCTCGACGCCATCTGGGTCTATCTCGCCGCATCGCCGCTGCTGGGGCTGACGCTCACGCTTGTGGCGTATCTGATCGCGCTGAATGTCTACGCGCGCGCGAAGCACAATCCGCTTGCGAATCCAGTTCTGATTGCTGTGGCGATTGTCGTGGTTGCGCTCAAGCTCACCGATACGCCGTATCGCGTCTATTTCGAAGGCGCGCAGTTCGTGCACTTTCTGCTCGGGCCGGCGACGGTGGCGCTTGCGCTCCCGCTTTATCGGCAATGGGACAAGTTGCGGCGGACTGCGTTGCCCTTGCTGGGCGGTCTGGTAGCGGGCTCCCTGACCGCGATTGTGTCAGCGGTTGGGGTTGCGAAATTATTGGGCGCGACGCCGCAGACCTTGGCGTCGCTTGCGCCGAAATCGGTGACCACGCCCATCGCCATGGCCGTTGCCGAAAAGGTCGGCGGCATTCCTTCGCTCACGGCGGTGCTGGTGATCTCGACGGGCGTCTTCGGCGCAGTAACGGCGCGCTGGATTCTTAACGCCGTGGGCGTGCGCGAAACCGAGGTGCGTGGCTTCGCAATTGGCGTTGCGTCGCACGGCATCGGCACGGCGCGCGCGTTTCAGGTCAGCGAGGAAATGGGCGCGTTCGCGGGGCTCGGCATGGGGCTGAATGGTGTGTTCACGGCGTTTGTGGTGCCGGTGCTGCTGCCCGTCGTGTTGCGATGGATGTAGGGTACTACTGGGGCGTACGGCGCATTTTCGCTTGCGCGAGCTAGGCCCGTTAATAAGGCCATTCTCCATTCAGCTTTGCCAATTCTGGGTGCTCGCTTTTGAGCCTGCGGTGCGCGATGCCGCCCGCTCTCCGACGCGATCTTGTAGTAGGCTTGAAGTGTGTCGAAGAGAATCGCGCGTCCATTTTGGGGCTATCTGGAAATCAACGCTGCCAAATTACTGTTGTCGTGAACGGAGAATAGCAATGGCGCTGGCCCTTTTTATACTGGCTATAACGGTGTTTTTTGGTGGGTTTGGGATGATCATGAACCATAACGGTCGCAAAGCGGATCGCAAGCGTCGCGGGCTTTCAGATTAGTTTCTAGTAACGTGGGTGATTGCGTGCGACCACTTCATATAATAGTGGCTGCACCATTCGATAGGCATTGCGTGCTTCGCTCGGTAGCTTCCGTCGCAGACGATGGGCTTTTGAAGATGGTGGCGGCGCAGCAGCAATCGTCAGAGTGAGATAGATGCCGATCAGCATGATCCGAGAGTAAGCGTTTGCCAACACGGTGTGCTTCCAATCATTGTTGTTCGTGCTCTTCAAGAACATGGCCGATGTTGCTGCACCGGCGATACCTTAACCCGCGGTAAAAAATTGGATCCCCATTATCGCCGTACGTCGTCCTGACCACAGGGGATTGGCAGAAATTATCCAACATAAGCTTTCTGCCTCCGCGTCGCACGCGCAACTGCACCGTGAGGCAGTCATACTGACCAGCGTCGATTCATGTCATTGATTTCAAAGAAATCTGGGGTGTGGGTACGTGTGTGTTGGTTGTCTCTAGCATGTGAAATTTTTGGGATGCTTCCTGTTGTTTGATTGGTTGAACCGAATGAGGAAGTGTTCGCCCCAGAAGAAGCGCTCGCGAAAAACTGCACCATTTCGCAGTAACACGTGCAGGCGCCTGCAAGCAATCATGCATGGCGCAGCAAGCGCCCGCGCACGCCGCTAGCCATACATCGGCAGGTCGGCAACGATTTCTCGAAGCTCAGCGATGAGCGACACGTCATCCAGAGCGACCATCTTGCGTCGATAACGAGACACATCCACACAGCGCCCCGAAATGCCGCTCGCCACGCGAGCTTCGCCAGCAAACGAATTCTTCAACCTAAGCATGGGCGCGTGTCCGGTCATTCAGGGCAAGTCCGGTGTTGTCGGCCGGAAGGATGTACGAGAACGGGCGTGCCAGTGTGTGCGAATGTGATCGTCGCGCCAGTGTGATGTCTTCATCCGCGCGTACCACCGGCCAAAACGCTTTTGCCGCGAGCGCAACCCGCGCATTTCGTCACGAAAAGTCAATTAAGCGCAGGCGAAAACGTTGTGGTGCCAGACTGTGGGGGGGCACGAGGTGGTCAAAATCGGCGCCGGGTCGATCCGGATTTCGGTGCGGTAGCTAACGCCAGGAGATATGTATTTTGTACATTACGTTATGGATAACTGATTAAAGTTCCATGCTAGATCCTGCATGTAGGCAGGTGACCATCACATCAAGATTCCGGCTGAGCATCGAAGGCTAAGGGCGATAAGCACGTATCTCTTGGTGGAGGATGTTTCGACGCGTTTGTGAATCTCGCCTACATGAGGCGTTCAATAGTCGTGTCCCGTGGACAAGCTCGACCCCGCAAGATGCAGCCTTGACTTTGACGAACCTTGTTAGCGGCTGGTGCTGCAAGGCTCGTGACAATAAACGCGCAGTGACCGCAGCTGCGACTTGACTTCGCTACAGGCGTGCGATCCTGAATTCATGCACCTGTGACTTTGCGCCATCGCGCTATCCATAGGTGCATGAACCTCAATAGGAGAAACAGATATGGAATACAGCCTTCTGTGCGCGCTTCTGCACGGTGATCGCTTCAACGAACCGCTTACGTGGATTTATCTAGCCGCGCTTGTCACTGTGGCGATCGCCGGATGGAAATTCGGCGAGATCACGTTTGAGCTCTCGCAACGAGTATCGGAGGGAAAACGATGAACCGTCTCGGGACGATATGGGATGACTTCAGGAGATGGCCTCACGTCGTGCAGCGAGCCGCAATTGCCCTCGCGCTTTATCTGCTATGGCTGTTTTCAGCATGGACCTACAGCGAAGGCATGCATCGTACTGCGGAGTTATTGGGCATCGTCTCTAGCTTCGGCTGCTTCTTTGCAATCGGTGGTGGTTACGTCCTGCGGGGTGCATTTTTTATCTTGGTGTGGTGGCTGCGCCTTTCCTAGGCGCCTGCCTGGTTTAGATGATGACGTGTCAGATCGCATTTACTAATCTCATACTTAAGGAATGGACATGTTTGGTCTGATAGTACTTTTCGCGCTCGGCTGTCTCGGCTACTGGCTTGGCACACGTTAGCTCGTGCCAGGCGGATAGCCGTTCGCGGCAGACGAGCTCGGTTGGCGCGCGCGTTTACATCATGTTTGGCCATGCACGCTGAATCGGGCTGCAAACGAGCATGATTCCCTTAACTCAATATCGTCGATAGACGGAGGTAAATGATGGGCTGGAGCTTCTTTGCGTTAGGTATCGCCATTGCATTCAGCGCACTCGGCATGGTCATGGATCGTAATGGCCGCAAGGCTGATCGCGAGCGTGCGCGTGGAGGTTGTTCGTGCGACCGAGAGTGATTAAGGGCGTGAAGTCGTCGCATTGGTAGTAAATTAGGTCTGCGACTATACGATTCCCATAAGACGATGGTAGTGTGGTGAACCGTAAACGGCGATTCGTTTGCTCTAAACGAACGAGAGCCGCGAAAGCTTCTGCAGCTGGTTTGAATCAAGGCCGCATCTCTTATGGTGCGGCCTTGCGCATTTCTCGCTACGCTTCAGCGGCGCTGCGTTTGTTGATACGGAATACGGGCGGTTGGAACTCTCTGCACTCCGTGAGGTTCTGAAGAATGTGTCCTTATGGCGAGCGCGCCGGCCGAATTGTTAATATACAAATGGCGGGCGAGAAAATTGATGGCCAGCTCTGTCCGGAGTTTGTCGTCTAAGCTGCACGATTCTCACGCGCGATTCCAGCTTCGCCGACGATCAAAAAGCCGCGAACGTTTGCCAGGCAAGGTGTATTGACTACTTCAACCTCAACGCGTGGAAACGCGTGACGGATCGCTGTCGCGTAGAGCGCAGCGCCGCCGCCTGTAAGAATGATTGAGCGTACGGCGGGCAGGCGCCCAACACGACTCCGTATGTGCATGACATCGTTCGAGATGAGTGGAGCGACAAGCTTGACGTACGGCGCGAGATCGATGGTCTTGTCATAACAGACGAACCGGGTGTTGTCGCGGAGTGCCTTGTCGATACCCTCAATGTCGTACACGTTTTCACCTTCGTCGCGCGCAATAAGGTCGGCAATGCGCTGGTAAATTTGCCATGTGCCGCCGACCATGCCACCACTAAGGCGGTCGTTAAGTTTGAGGCCGTCGGCGTAGAGCCAATCCGTTGTGAAGTAGCCTATGTCGACGACCAGGTGAGCATCGTCGTGCTGAACGCTGCCACCGCTGTAGCCCATCACAAGTTCGAGAGAGCCGAGGGGCTGGGGAATGACTACGACCTTTCCGATCTCGACGCAGCCATGGCCGAAGTTGTGCTTCCCAACGAATCGTTCCCTTAGTGCGGCGGCATGTTTGAGTGGATTGTGACCGGCTAGACCGAGCACAAGGCGATCGATTTGCGTGACACCGGAAAAATGAATCGCGCCGAACAGCAACGCTGCGTAGTTGTCTGTCATTGGGTAGAAGTCCACCAGTAAGCGGCCTGTCCTGCCATAAGCGGCACTGGTCGGCACGTCGGGGCCAACTTCGTATCCGACACCGTCGATCGTGATAGTCACCACTTTGCGGGCTACGGGCATGTCCTCGCTGTCACCAGAAAGCGCGCGGAACGCGGTTATCGGCGCGAGTGACGGAAACATGCTTGTTGCTCCCGTCCCATTCACAGTGCGATAAGCATATTTCGTATTGCCATAGCCGACGTCGATCGCGAAAACGGGAGCTTTCATGTTGTGAATCCTTTGGAGTATTGATGAAAGGTTTGATAAATCCGAATATGGGAATGAATTTTTTCGTAGAAATATTGATGAAGAGAAAATCTATTCCGGAAAATCCAACTAGTAATGAATATCGCGCTGAGAAAGACTGTTCGGGCTTACTGTGTGTAGTCTATCGCACGCAATAAGCCATCAGAGTAGCGTAAGCTCGCGAAAACAATAGTGCTTTCGAATTTTATTTAGTCGATTAGCCATCGTATGGACATTACGGATGCAGGTCAGCTTTTCGCCATTGGCAGGATTTTGCAGGCTCCTGCGCGCGAAAAACCGGAAAGCTACCAATTTTTATGTGGCTTTCTGGATTATGAAACGATATCAATTAAAAGCATCGGCTCGAGTGCTTGACATCGGGGGCGGCGTGACAGACCATTTTGACTGAGACGGTAATCTGTGACAATGAAATAGCCTCTATCTGCAACCTGATCGTACTAAGTTTAACTAAAGGTGTTGCAAGTGATGTTTATTCGAGCTTGGTTTCTTATTTTTGAGCACTGGTAACTGAACGACCAAATGTCATCGGGCAGTTATTGTGGGAAGTTGGATCGTCGCGCTATTGCCGATGAATCGCTCCTATGATTTGGAAAATTTACATAGATAGTCCAGTATGAAATCCCAGAATAACTTGCAGTGCGAGCCGGATTTCGATCCGACTGTGCCAGAGGAAGGTGTTGTCGTTCGCGAACGGGATGATATGGACGACCTGTTTTATCATCATTTTCCATCTGATACTGATATCGCGATTACGGCACGCGAGGTCTTCCGCAATGTTGCGTCGGAAGAGTTGATTCATGACATCGTACGCTGCAGTAGCGAGATCAATGAATCGGCACGTCGCATCATGCATGAGCATATGAGTCTCGGCTTTAAGTTCGGGGAAATCATGCGCCGCGTGCATGCCGTCTATACTGAAAAATTTGGGAACAACAAGAAAACGTCTCGTCAGGCGACAGCGGCCGTGTATGCGTATATCGAAAAACTTCACAGGATTTCAAACTCGAAGGTTCGGATGCATTTGAAAGCCTATGCCAAGTTTCACGGCAATGCGGAGGCAGTCGAATTCCTGCGGCAGACGGACATGCAGGAGCTTCTCCCGAAGGACATCGATGACGAAATCGTTAATGCGGTCATCGAGAAACGCAAAGCTAATGAGAAACTGTCCACACGCGATGTGAGAGCTCTTATTGCTGCATACCGGCAGGTTCGGGATGAACTCAGCGCCACCCGAGAGCAGGTCGAAACAGTTAGCAACGAGACGGCAACGTTGACCTCGCGTTACGACGTCAGCCAAGAAGCGGAAAAGCGACTTGGCAGTGAAGTGCGCCGGATGCGGCTCCAGCAGTCCGAGGAACGCGAGGCGATTCACCGCTTAAGTAACGAACTGTCACTCATCAGCGGCGCACGGAACGCCCTTTACCAGCAACTCAGCGAGACTGAGCGTGAGCGCGACGTTGCCCTCGGCGAATTATCGGAAATGCGTAAGCAAGCACAGAGGTGGAAACACAGTGCGACGAGTCTGAACCGAACGCGCTTCAATGAAAACGTTAGCAACTGCGCGGACGTGAACGAGCTTGACGAGAAGATCCAGACGCAGAAGGCAGAGGTGACCGCGAGCGCTGTGAAGCAGGGGGAGACCAAAGCATTTCTCGATACTTGCATCGGCGTTGGCGACCAGATGAACGCGCTGGTGGCTGATTTTTGCGCTTTTGCACAGCGATACCATCGTGTGAAGCTGCTAAGTACCGCAGAAGGTAATCCTGAGCGATACAAACCCGTCTATGACGTGCTCGTAGACGTCGTCGGCAAGTTCTACATGGAGATCGTGCCGCGAGGAACGTCAATTTCCACGACATGTCCGGACGATGCGCCAAGTTTCGGAGGTGTCACCTCCCACGCAAATCTCGAACCTGAGTCAGTTAGCCACAAACACGACGAACAATAACTCCGGGCGCACCGCGAATGCAATGCGCTGGTCCGTCAGCCGTGCTTGCGTGACGTAGCGGCTTTAGGCGCGTTTCGAGATGGAAAGTCCAGTTTGCTGTCACGATTAGATAGGGGCCGCGTGCGCATGCCCTGTCGTTCCACCGCCCTGTCGGGAGGATCCGCTTTCTGCGGGCGGGGAAGTCTCGTCCAAAGGTGATTTCTTTTTGAAGGCTGACGAGCGGAATCGTATTGCACGCTATCGGCTCATCTGGGGCTCAGGCATGCCTGTTTCGGTTCAAGCTTTGCGTTCTTAGTATTTGCGCAGCCAGTCGAGCTTGTAACCGACGACTTGTCGGCCGACCTTGCACGCCTTCTTCATCCTAGCTCTTGTACATCCTTCCACGTTCGTATAGATCTGGCAGGGAGGCCCCCGGTGAATCAGCCGTGCGAGGTCCTTGTAGGCAGCTTGGGGTGAGTCTCCCTTCATCGCCGTGAAAAGGGCTTAAACAAGTCTACCGGTTCTATCAGCAGTCGTTTCCGCCGAACTTTGCAGGCGCCTGCAGGCTTTTCTGCGGAATGGTGCAGCTTTTTGTACATCTTTTGATCTCTAGTTGTTCGGGGCAGTCCTCCGGGCATTGAGTTGCACAAATTTCAAACGTTCGTGTGTCGTTGTTTCGCTCTTGAATCAGCGAGTTAATACCAAAATTCTCTAAAACGCTGCAGGCGCCTGCAAATCGCTGGCGCGGGAGTGGCGTCAACTTGACTTTACGATAGGGGCGGAATACTGGGTTAGCGAGCGTCTACGGGAACGAGGCGATCGCTAACTTCGTTAGTCAGGAGAGTTGCTATGACGTTTGATGAGATGCCAGTAGGTCATACCCGTCAGCATTGCGCGTGCGGAAATTGCGAATGGTGTTGGGAAATGCTTGTGCACTCTGTGTACGAAGAGCCTTTGGACCGAGAGGTGCAAAGCGGCGGATCGGCGGAAGAAAACGGGACTAACGGCGCACCGGGCAGCGTCTATTGCCGACATTGTGCGTTGGTGCTTCTCGACGATAGTAGAAACTGGATTGCTTCCTATGTCCGTACGAGGCTTTTGATTATGTCGACCGACCCGTTACGCATCTCGCGCCACACCGTTGAGGTCGTAGCTCAAGCGGTGCGCGATCGCTTCTTTTCGGATACGGACGCGATATTGAGACGCATACTTGACAGGGCCGCAATGCGCTACCTGCTTGATGGTTCGAGCACGATCATGGCGGAGGACGTTAGGATTGCGCTGCGATCCGTCGAGCCAGCGGACGAGATGTGATCAGTTCAGGATGCTGAGGTGATTTTCTACGGAGTTGCGCGCAAGCGCTTCTGATCAGATTGGCGCGATTGCGAGAATCAGGCCGATCAGCCTTTGGCTGAGAGCTGAAAAAGTTCGGTTCAACGGTCCACAAATTGGCGTGGGCCGTTGATCTGAAAAGTCGTGGCGCTGTCACACGCCAATTGGAATTGGTGCCGTTATTCCATGGTCCCAACTTTTGTACGCTTACGGTTCGCGGTTAGCGGAAACTCCGCGCGCCATTCGTCCTGGGAGATGCATGGCAGTCCCAGCAACTCCGCTACGCGCCTGAACGTGGCCGCGGCGTCCAACAGTTCGCGTTGTGCGATGACCTTATGAGCCAACGCATGCATGGCCTTTTCGGGGGCACCGTTCAGACGCGCTACCGTCAATTCCGTCTCGAAATCGACCGCTTTGTTCAAGACGGCAGCAATCGGCATCTTGAACTGCTGAGCTTTGGCGAAGGACGTCGAGATAGGAAGGCTTGCTTCGACGGACAGCGTGATGCCAGCTTCGCGGGCATAGTCCGTAACCCTCGAGTAGATGTCGTCGCTCCCCGCAGTTGGCGGCGTGTCGGTGGCGAGAATTCGGATATTCGATGGTGACACGCCAGCCTCGCAAATCGCGGTGAGTGTTTCTACAGCAGCGTTTTGTGAGTCGTCGTCCGGGGAGACCGAGACGATGATCGTTTTCATTTCAGTGAGGATCGCGCGCCGCGTCTGGATGAACGCAATCATGGACTGTCGTTCTTCAGGCGAGACGTCAATAATTCCTCCACGCCGAGAAGTCATCATGGTGCAGTAGTGATTTTCCAACGCGTCTTCATTCTCGCTGGGTGCGTTGGCAACTCGATTGCCATACGCATCGAACGGGCCGGGTTTAAGCAAAATCCCTCCCATTTGCGCGTGAAGGAGTTGCGCTGCCGATGCTTGCGCTGTGCTGTTCGAGCTTTGGAAATGTGCCGCAATCAGATGGGTCATTGATTTTCCTTCAGTAGATATAGGTGAGTGCTTGTGTGACGACGCGCGTTATTGCGCGAGGCCATTTACGTGGTCGCTATCGTTGACGAGCGCTTCGCGTCTGGCTCGGCGTCTGCGACTTCGAGCGCGCTGTGACGATTCGAGAGGTTGGTAAGTGCGTAGGCGGAATGCATCCCACTGCCGGTTTTCAATAGGGCGACGAATTCGCGCTATCACCACGGTACGTAAAACCTTGGCGGAGTAGCCTGCGCGGAGGCAGACGAGAAGCACGGCGCTAAGCGCGACCAGCGCATCATCGATATGGCAGTCCTGGTAGTCGAGATGTGTTGCATATGCGCGCAGCGCTTGCTCCGGGATGTCGAGGATCGATGCTGGCAACGGTCCAAGTGACTCGAGGAATTTCTCAAACTTGGCCCATAGTGGTAGTAAGGTACTGATTGCTCCGACACCGCTGTATCGGTTAAGCGTGATGTGAGCTTGCTCTGTGAGTAACGAATGTGGCACGGCTCTTTTCTCCTTCGTGAATAACTATATTTCGCCAGAGGAAGCGTTGGACTACTTATTGGTTAGCAATTTTGGGTAGCTTTTTCCTCCGCGAGTTGATTTGATCCGGCGAGTTCGCGATGATGTCCATTGTTTATGAACGTCGTTGATCACTCGATTTTTCTCGCCGGAGTCGCCTGGTTCTGGCGTTGCCGCTTCCTTGGCACGCGTGCGCGGAACAAAGTCACTAGGCAACTGGATTTTTTCGGGAAATCTGTGGCGAATCTGCCAACAGTAGACTTCGAGAATCATCTTCATTCGCGAGGGACCGTGCCCGAGGCGGTCGGATAGCTGCGTCAACACTTCAACTGGCGGGGTGCCTCTATCAAGTGCTGCATTGGCGAAGTCCACGGCGTAAGTGAATCTCAAACTGTGGCTTGCGAGATCGCGTCGCATTGGCAGTTGCTCGAAGCGGGACTTCAGGCGCGACTTCGCGCTTTTTAAATCGGCGTTGCAACCACTTATCAACTCGAAGTCTCGATCGCAACAGAAATCGATTGCGGCGTTGATCGCCTCAAGTGTTTCGTCGACGTGATCCATCAGCACTTCGGTACGACGCGGCCGCCCATTCTTGGCGCCGCGTTCGATGGGCAGGCGTCGATTCCCCTGCAGAATCAGTTCGCGCCAGGTTTCCAGTGACTTACCGCACATGAGGGCTTCACGCATGCGAAGTCCTAGCCACCGCATCAGGCGGATCACGTGCACGACGCCGTTATCGAGTTTTTGCGCCTCGCAGAGCAGGTCGTTGAATTCCTGTTGCGTGCGGGCACGGTGTCTGCCGTGTCGATCCCGTCGCTCAAGTTGCAGTGTGCGGCTGCGCGTCGAGTCGGACGCATCTTGACCCGCCGTCGTCTGTATCACCGAGAGCGAAGCGCGATAATTGGCCAGGGTGCCTGGCTTCATCGCGCCAGCGACGAGGAACCAGACAAAATGCTCAAGCATCCAGTCTTCGACTTCGTTCACATTCTCCAGCGTGTGACCGGCACGGGCAGCGAAGCGCGAGAACTCGCACCAGTGCAGGCGGCGGTGTTTCTGGGAATCTTTGCTTCCACCTGCGTCGCGGCTCATCTGCGCGGCATGGTTGACGCCCCTTGATCTTCGACCCACGATGCTTCTTTCCTTTGTATGGTTGCTCCGCCTTGTAGCTATCCTCATGCGCCGGCGGCACGCGCGTGAGAGCACCCGGTTGCCATCGGTGTGATGGCGGCCTGTTCCAGGGGAACAGGTGACTAAGCAGACCCAACGAGGGTGCGACGTTCGTCTGCTGGAATTTGTGAGTGAGAAGAGGACGCAGAGGGCGGTTTAGCTGAGGGTCCCCGGTTGATGCCGGTGGAAAGGTCTGCGTGTGTGGAAGTTAGAGCCCGGAGGCGAGTTGAATATCGTGCGTCGCGTAGCGTCGCATTTGATGTTCAACCGCATTGGTGTGCATGCAGCACATGGGCGATGACGGTTCGCGCAAGGGCGAACGCAATGTCGGGCGGATTTCAGGGTGAGAACAGCACACCCAGATCGCGCTTGATGGGGAAGGGTTGATGTGCGCCAGAACGACGCGTGGCAGACCAAAACGCACTATGGACTTTAGCGTCTTGAAATAGAAAGCAAGCCTGCATTTACCCGCGAGCGGATGATCGAGGCGAGCTGTTAACCGGTTGTGCCGGATTCATTTTATGTCTTCGAACGGACGGCGCATCACTCCCGGCACTTTGGCTGGATTGTGAAGCACGAAGCTCGGCATGTTATTTCAGCCCCGAGCAGACAGGAGCAGATACATCGTGTGCATGTAGAGGAAATTGCGCCTGTTGGGAGCACAAGCAGGAATGGCATGCGCAGGTGACGCCGCACGTATTTTCAGAGATATGCGCTGCAAGTTGCAGCGAAAAATAGCGTTTTGTCGAGACGGACTACGGGAGCCGTGCCGGTGGCGGTAAGTGGCTCGTCGGGCAATGCAAGGGAGCCCAACCGAAGTTGTCACTGTTGCAGGGTGCCAGTCAAGCATGGGCATGGATACCATGCCGAGTCGATGCGTCATAGACGCGAGAAAGCGGAGCAACATTACCACGGCGTTCGGCGTTTGAAAATAGCGTTAGTCAGATTTCGGAACCGCCATGAAAAAAGCCCTTATTAGATTCACGTGAGACGTCAAAAGGTACCAAAAAACATGCGTGTTTTCTTCTGGCGCGAGAGTGCCTCAGTGACTAAAGCATAGGTATGCAACGGCTACCCGACGACAAAAGGTCCCCGAGTGATAGCCATCGCTTCAAGTGTGTACGACGGAGATCGGCGTATCGCCCTTGATCAGGAAATGGCTAGTTGTGGCATATGTCCGGGGGAGCATCCGATCCGTGGCAGCGGAACAGACATGCGGGAAAACGGTCGGGCCTGCGTTCAGGACGGCGATCTCGTCCTGTGCCCTTGCGAGACGAATCACGTTTCGGCCAGCGGTGATGCAGGGTGTGGGACGGGTTGAAGTGACGGGTCAGGCGTGCCCCGCCGCGCCTGGCTCCAACAAATTGATGCCTCAGCTTTTCGCACCCGCAAACATCGCCCGCTTCACCTTCTGCAGAGCGCGATAGGGCATCACAAGATGCAGCAGATTCTTGCTGATGCCCGCCCAGTCGCGCCAGTTCAGCACGTTCAGATATCGCGCCTGCAAACGCAGCGTGGACACGATCTGCTTGCGCCGCTTGGTTGCGCTGATGCCTCCTTCGTTCAGCTCGTAATAGAGCCCAAGCTCCGGCAGATTCGCGCAGTCATAGCGCTCCATCAAACGCAGGAACAGGTCGAGATCCTCGGCCGCCGGATATTGCAGACGATAGTTGCCCACATCCAGCACCGCATCGATACGCAGCATCACCGAAGGATGCACGAGCGGCGAGCGCAGCATGCGCGTCTTGCGCAACGTGCGCGCATCAGCGGCGGGGCGCAGCATGAAAAGCGGTTCGCCTGCGCGAGTGACCACTTGCGTCCACGTACCCAGCGCCGCCAGGCGGGGCTCCGCTTCCATCCGCGCACGCTGCTTCACAAGCCGATGGGGCGCAGCAAGATCGCCCGCATCGATACGCGCCGCGTAGCGAAATCCGCGCTCTGCCAGCGCATTCACACCCGCTTCCAGCGCGCGCTCGATGCCGCCGTTCTTCGGCATACGCAGCACTTCAATCTGCATGTTAGGCACGACAGGCGCGACGATAGGCGGCGTGCTGCCGTCATCGACGATCAGCGCATAAACGGGCGCATCTTCCGCAAATGAGGCCAGCGTGCGCTCGACATCGGCTTGACCGTTATAGGCGGGCATCAGCACGGCGACATCGGCAAGCGCGCCAGTGCGAGCCGCGTTCAGGGCAGCGGGGGAATTCATCATGAGGCCAGCTTGAAGCGGATGTAATAGAAGTTCACGCAGGCCGCCGCGAGGTAGCCAATCGCGAGACCCACCAGCGCGCCATACGCGCCCATGCGCGGGATCGCCACCAGATTCACGGCGAACGCCACCGCGAGCGCGAGCAGCCACTTGGCGAGCAGAACGAACTTCGCCTGATACTTGAGCACCACGAGATTGCCGATCGCCTCGATACCCGCAGGCAGCGAAAGCCACACGGCCCAGCGGAAGATGCCGATCGCGCCCGCGTAGTCCGGGCCGAACACGCGATGGATGATGAAGCCCGCGAGCGCGTCGAGCACCAGCGCGCCTGCGACCATCAACGCGGCCGTCATCGCGAAGAGACGCACGAGATTGCGCTTGAGTTGCGCGGCTTCCTGAACGCGATAAACAAACGCCGGCGCGATAGTCTGCGAAAGCATCAGCGCGAGCGTGATCCAGTTTTCGTTGAGCTGCTGCGCGGCGGAATAGCGGCCGAGATCCGCGAAGGAAATCGTGCGTTCGAGCATCAGCCGGTCGAGCTTGAGGAACAGGTACATGCAGATCAGGCCGAGCCAGAACACCGTGCCCGCCGTCGCGAAATGCTTGAAAAGCGTGCGATCCACATGCCAGCCGAGCTTGCCGCCGTGACGGCTGCGGTAATACAGCACGAGCGCCGCGCCGATTGCCGCCGATTCAATCGCCCACAACCAGCCGAAGCTGCCTGGCGTAAAGGCTGCGCGCGCCAGCAGAAACACCAGCAGCGCCTTCACCACGGCCGTACTCATGCTCGCGAGCAATTGCGGCTTGCTATACGTCATGC
The DNA here is from genome assembly GCF_011753055.1 of Burkholderia sp. Ax-1719. GTDB lineage: Bacteria > Pseudomonadota > Gammaproteobacteria > Burkholderiales > Burkholderiaceae > Paraburkholderia. Next base: position 42,727 of record NZ_VWWJ01000011.1, read on the forward strand.
TCTGCAACCACGCATTGATGACGCCCACGAACGGCTCGCGAAACAGCATCGTCACGGCGAGACCGGCGAGCATCGCGCCCACCATCGGATCGGTCGCGCCCATCGCGATCCCGCCCCATGTCACCAGCAACGCCACCGCCGATACGCCGATGCGCAACGCAAACGCGCTACCCAGCACCGTGCCGGTTTCCTCGCGCGGTTTGTTGACAATGGTGGGCACCAGGATTTCCGCGCCGCAGACCCAGGTGATGGGCGCGAGCACGAGCAGCAGCGTATTGGCATACTGCCATTTGCCGAACACGTCCGGACCGAAGTAACGCGCCAGCACGCCGCTGATGACGATGGCCACGGCGATCTGCGTGATGCGCTCAAGGCCCAGCCAGACGATGTTGCTGAAGGCGCGCGTGACGTCGGGATTGGCGAAGCGTTTGAGGCTCAGCATGCGCCGCCCGCGTCGAACGAAGAACAGGCACGCGGCGTGCGCACCAGTAGGGTCGAACCGGCCGCCGATGCAAAATGCAAAGCGGATTCCGGCGAGCCAGGAATAGTCGCCAAAGCGACCGCCAGAGCGCGCGCGGATTTTGTCTTCTGGAAGAAACGGCGGGGCATTAAAATAGGTGCGTAACCTTCGGCGGACGCCGAAAACCCGCAATTATAGTTTGTAACGGATCCCTCTTTTCGTAACTGCCGGTGCCGTTCCGGTATCAAATCATGTTACGAATAGACCCCCTCGAATTTCCATCGCACGGTGAGCCTCATCATGATTTCTCAATCGATTTTCAAGGCCTATGACATTCGCGGCGTGATCGGCAAGACGCTCGACACGGATACGGCGCGCGCGATTGGCCAGGCATTCGGCAGCGAGGTGCGTGCACAGGGCGGCGACGCGGTGGTGATCGCGCGCGACGGCCGTCTTTCGGGGCCCGATCTGTCCAATGCGCTCGCCGACGGCCTGCGCGCCGCGGGCGTGGACGTCGTCAACGTCGGCATGGTCCCGACGCCGGTGGGCTATTTCGCCGCCAGCGTGCCGCTGAACCTGCCCACGGGCGAGCGCAGCGTCGATTCCTGCATCGTCGTCACGGGCAGCCACAACCCGCCCGACTACAACGGCTTCAAGATGGTCCTGCGCGGCAAGGCCATCTATGGCGAGCAGATCCAGGCGCTGTATCAGCGCATCGTCGATCAACGTTTCGAAACCGGCGCAGGCACGTATGCCGATTACGACATCGCCGATGAATACATCGCGCGCATCGTCGGCGACATCAAGCTGGCACGTCCGCTGAAGATCGTGGTCGACACCGGCAACGGCGTCGCGGGCGGTCTCGCGCCGCGCCTGTTCAAGGCGATGGGCTGCGAACTGGTCGAACTCTTCACGGAAATCGACGGCAACTTCCCGAACCACCACCCGGACCCGGCGCACCCGGAAAACCTCCAGGACGTGATTCGCGCGCTCAAGGAAACCGACGCCGAAATCGGCTTCGCGTTCGACGGCGACGGCGACCGTCTGGGCGTGGTGACCAAGGACGGCGAGATCATCTATCCGGATCGCCAGCTGATGCTGTTCGCCGAGGAAGTGCTCTCGCGCAACCCGGGCAAGCAGATCATTTACGACGTCAAGTGCACGCGTAACCTGGCCAAGTGGGTCAAGGCCAAGGGCGGCGAGCCGCTGATGTGGAAGACGGGCCACTCGCTCGTGAAGGCGAAGCTGCGCGAAACCGGCGCGCCGCTGGCGGGCGAAATGAGCGGCCACGTGTTCTTCAAGGACCGCTGGTACGGCTTCGACGACGGTCTCTACACGGGCGCGCGTCTGCTCGAAATCCTCGCGCGCGTGCAGGACCCGAGCAAGCTGCTCAACGACCTGCCGAACTCCACGGCCACGCCGGAACTGCAACTGAAGCTCGAAGAAGGCGAAAACTTCGCGCTGATCGGCAAGCTGCAGCAGAACGCCAAGTTCACGGGCGCCGATGAAGTCATCACCATCGACGGTCTGCGCGTGGAATACCCGGACGGTTTCGGTCTGGCGCGTTCGTCGAACACCACGCCGGTGGTCGTGATGCGCTTCGAAGCCGACAACGAAGCCGCGCTCGCGCGCATTCAGGCCGACTTCAAGCGCGTGATTCTCGCCGAGAAGCCGGACGCGAAGCTGCCGTTCTAAGTACCGTCGGACGCCGGATGATCAACCCGGCGTCCGATCCGAAGTCCAAGCGGCGCCGTGCGGTTTCCTCCGCCCGGCGCCGCGGCGTTTTGTGGCGTCCGACTTGGGGTGCGAAAGGGTAGGGAAGGCAGTTCCGGTGCTTATATCCGCACTTTTCCCCCGCTTTTTCGCTCAACTCCCTGCGGCGCGCTAAAATTGCGCACCTTTTTAACCCATCCGCCTGAATCAGCCCGAGTTTGCCTTGAGCGTGCAAAAGATCCTTATCGTGCGCGTGTCGTCGCTTGGCGACGTCGTCCACAACATGCCCGCCATCGCCGACATCCGGCGGCGGTATCCCGACGCGCAGATCGACTGGCTCGTCGAGGAAAGCTTCCAGTCGCTGGTCGAACTGGTGCACGGCGTGCGCCGCGCGATTCCGTTCTCGCTGCGCCGCTGGCGCAAACGGTTGCTGTCGGCCGAGAACTGGCGCGAGATCGGCGCGTTCCGCCGGGCGCTGGCCGCCGAGAAATACGACCTCGTGATCGACTGCCAGGGGCTCATCAAGACCGCCTGGGTGGCGAGCTGGGCGCGCGGGCCGCTGGTGGGGCTGGGCAACCGCACGGACGGCGCGGGCTACGAATGGCCCGTGCGCTTCTTCTACGACCGCTCGATCCGCATCGAGCCGCGCACCCACGTGGTCGAGCGCACGCGTCAGCTGGTGGCGGGCGCGCTCGAACTGCCGCCGCCGTCGCCGCAGGACGAGATCGACTTCGGCATCGACACCTATCGCGCCGCGCAGGCGCTGGCGGGCCTCGGCCTGAATCTGCCGGTGCCCTATGTGGTGTTCGTGCACGCAACTTCCCGCGCCGACAAGCAGTGGCCCGACGCGCACTGGATCGAGCTGGGCCAGGCGCTGGTGCGCCGTGGCGCGTCGCTGGTGCTGCCGTGGGGCAGCGACGCCGAGCGCGCCACCAGCGAGCGCCTCGCGCGCGAATTTGGCGAAGCGGCCATCGTGCCGCCGAAGCTCTCGCTGCCCGCGGTGGTCGGCCTGATCGACGGCGCGGCCGCGACGGTGGGCGTCGACACCGGTCTCGTCCACATCGCGGCGGCGCTGAAGCGCCCGACCGTCGAGTTGTACAATTTCGCGACCGCCTGGCGCACCGGCGGCTACTGGTCGCCGAACGTCGTCAATCTTGGCACCGCGGGGCAGCCGCCCACGCTCGCCCAGGTCAAGAGCGCGCTCGCGGGCTTTGGGCTGCTCTGAGGTCAACATCAAGGCGTGGGGTGCGGCAACGTGCTCCAGCGTCTTTGTCGGAGAAGCCTGAGGGGCTGCGGCGCATCAAGGCGCGCCTCGCGGCCCGCACGGTATAAGGGGCGGCGCGCGAAAGTGCGCACCTCGAGCCTCGGGCGCGTTGCGCGCCAACCATGTCGCCGCGCCGAACCAATCCGGCCAACGCGGCCAACGCACCAGGCATCCAGATCCATCGCTTCCAGGGGCGACCATGAACGAATCCCAGATCATCGAAATCACTTCCGCGGACTGGCAAGGGCAATCGTTGCCCATGCCGCGCGAGCAACTGCTCGACGCCGTCGAGCAGGGCAAGGTGCTGTACTTCCCCAAGCTGGAATTCGCCATCGAAGGCGGCGAGCGCGCGCTGCTCGATCCGGCCATTGCCGATCCCAAGCGCAAGAACATCAGCCTCGATCCGAACGGCGGCGCGCTGCATGGCGTGCTCGGCGACACGGTGCAGCAGTCGGCGGTGCGCGCGTTGATCGCACGTTATCAGGCCTGCGCGCGCTCGCTCGTCGATGGCCTGTTTCCCGAATACATCGGCAAGCTGCGCGTCGCACCCACCAGCCTGCGTCTGCACAAGGTGGAAACGCGCGAAACCTCGTGGCGCAAGGACGATTCGCGCCTGCACGTGGATGCGTTCCCGTCGCGCCCGAACTACGGCGAGCGCATCCTGCGCGTCTTCACCAACGTGAACCCCCATGGCGCGCCGCGCGTGTGGCGCGTGGGCGAGCCGTTCGAGGACATGGCGAAGCGCTTCCTGCCCAACATCAAGCCGCAGATGCCGGGCTCGGCGTGGCTGCAGAATCTGCTGCACATCACCAAGTCGCCGCGCAGCGAGTACGACCATCTGATGCTCAACCTGCACGACGGCATGAAGGCCGATCTCGACTATCAGAAGATCTGCCCGCAGCAAACCATCGAGTTTCCGCCGGGTTCGGTCTGGGTGTGCTTCTCCGATCACACCTCGCACGCCGTGATGTCCGGCCAGTTCATGATGGAGCAGACCTTTTTCCTGCCCGCGAAAGATATGGTGCATCCGGAATGGGCGCCGCTCGGCATCCTGCAACGCCTGAAGGGCAAGGAACTGGTTTGATGTCGACGATGAGCGAACGCGTGCGCGGCGTGGTAGCGGAGGCCCGATGCTAAGGGCGATTTATCGCGCGGTCTGGTGGCTGATCGCGCCGCTCGCGGTGCTGCGGCTGATGATCCGTTCGCGGCGCGAGCGCGGCTATCGCGAGCATGTGTGCGAGCGCTTTGGACACAGCGCCGGTCGCCTGCCCGAAGACGATACGCCGCTGATCTGGGTGCACGCGGTGTCGGTGGGCGAGACGCGCGCGGCGCAACCGCTCGTCGATGCGTTGATGGCGGCACGCCCGGACGCGCGCATTCTGCTCACGCACATGACGCCCGGCGGGCGCGCGACCGGCGAGCAACTGTTCGGCGATCGCGTGCTGCGCTGCTATCTGCCGTATGACATGCCGCATGCCGTGCGGCGTTTCCTGCGCGCGTGGCGTCCTTCGCTCGGCCTCGTGATGGAGACCGAGGTGTGGCCCACGCTCATCGACGAATGCAAGCGCGCCGATGTGCCGCTGGTGCTGACCAACGCGCGTATGTCGGCGCGGTCGTTCAAACGCGCGGCGAAATTCGGCGCGGGCGCGCGCGAAGTGTTCGGCGGCTTTACGCGCGTGCTGGCGCAAAGCCCGTCGGATGCGGAGCGTTTGAGTTCGCTCGGTGCGCGCAATGTGGCGGTGCTCGGCAACCTCAAGTTCGATATGGCGAGCCCGCCTGCGCTCGTCGCGCGTGGCCGCGACTGGCGTCGCGCGATCGGCACGCGGCCCGTGTGGGTCGCGGCGAGTACGCGCGAAGGCGAAGAAGAACTCGTGCTGGATGCGTTCGCGGCGCTCAAGGTGCCGGACGCGCTGCTGATTCTCGTGCCGCGCCATCCGCAGCGTTTCGACGAAGTCGCGGCGCTGGTCACCCGCAGGAACTTCACGCTGGAGCGGCGTTCGCAATGGGCACCGGCTGCAACATCGGTGCAAGGGCAGGCGGATGTGCCGCCATTGGCGCAGAACGTGAACGTGCTGCTGGGCGATTCGATGGGCGAAATGGGCGCGTATTACGCCGCCGCCGATCTGGCCTTCATCGGCGGGAGTTTGCTGCCGCTGGGCGGGCAGAACCTGATCGAGGCCTGTGCCGTGGGCACGCCGGTGCTGATCGGCCCGCACGTGTTCAACTTCACACAGGCGACCGCCGATGCGGTGGCTGCGGGCGCGGCGCTACAGGTCCAGGATCCCGCCGAACTCGCGCGCGCCCTGCGCGAACTCTTCGAGGACAAGCCGCGCCGCGTGACGATGGGCGCGGCGGCATCCGCCTTCGCGGCGCGCCACCGTGGCGCGACAGCGCGCACGGTGGATGTCGTGCAGGCACTGGTCGCGAGCGAATAAGCTCGGCTTAGTCGTGCATTGCAGGCTGGCGTTCACTGTGCGTGCGCGCCAGCCCGCGCAATGACATCTCGTCTAAAAGAAATCGATGTAAATCGGGATGCTCGGGTGCAGGGCTTGAAATGAAGCCCGAATTAATTGCAGTTTGCCCCTGTCCTGCGCGCGCTGCGTGCCGTTAACCCGTTTGTGCTGGAAGGGCGGGTTTTCGATTGGTGCTCATTTGCGCGTTTGGCCCTATTTTTAATTGGCGGCGTCGCGATGGAATTCAGGGCTGCTGAGGATCTGTGCTCTGGCACTTTCGTCATGGCGAGATAAGTAGTCCCAGGGACCTGGCGTAGAGCGCCGGCTATCTTTATCGGCGAAATTAAATCCGGCGGATAAAGCGGGCGCTTGCGTATCTTGCCGTCGTCAATCCCGTAGGATCACCGATTTTATTGCTGCCTGTTTACTGCGACGCAACAGTGAAACGTTTGCCTGAAACGCTTGCCTGCCAAGGCGCCAGGTGCTGTCACCGCGCCGCCTGCGAACTTTGGTATATTCAAAAGCTGGTCGATTTTCGTCGATCACTTACACATCTTACTGATCCCCCATCGTGGGGCTGATCAACCACAACGCTAATTAAACGGGGAGTCGGGACTTTGATCATTCTCGGCATATCAGATTCGCACAATGCCGCGGCCTGTCTTTACAAGGAAGATGGCAGCCTCTTCGCATTGCAGGAGGAACGGCCAAGCCGGACCAAAAATTATTTCGGCGTGCCCAAGCGGGCCATCGCCAAATTGCTGGCCGAACATAATCTCACGCCGGACGACATCGACGAGGTGGCGCTGGCCAATCTGACCCCGTTCAAGCCGCGCAACCGCGAACAGACCATCGCGGCGTTTCGCGAGGCGGGTCAATGGAAGGGGCGCGTCAAGGAATGGCTGCGTCATTCGCCGATCTTCGCCGCTGAGCAGAAGCGCCGCCGCGAAGCGCGTATTCGCGCCTACGTCGAATTGGGTTTTCCGGAAAAAAAGCTGAAAACCTACGAACACCATTCCTGCCATGCGGCCACCGCCTACCACGGCAGCGGCTTCTATGACAAACCCGTGCTGGTGATTACTGTCGATGGCGCGGGCGACGGACTCTGCTGCACCATCGGCATCGGCACCGACGGCGCGATCAAACGCCTTTACAGCGTCGATTGGAGCCACTCCATCGGCATGGTCTACGGTCTTGTGACCTACATGACCGGCATGGTGCCCGACGAGCACGAATACAAGCTGATGGGTATGGCGCCCTACGCGTCGCCGGCGGCTGCAAAGCGCATCTGCGAAAAGATGTGCGCGCTGTTCGAATGGGATGAGTCGGGCAAGCCGGTATGGCGGCGTCGTGCCGGGGTTCCGCATGTGATGCACATGCAGAAGACCCTGGAGGCGATCTTCTTCGAAGAACGCTTCGACGCGATGATGGCTGGCGCGCAATTGTTCGTCGAGAACATGATGTGCGAACTGGCGCGCCGCGCGATCGCCGAGACCGGCATCCGCGATCTGGTCTGCTCGGGCGGGGTCTTCATGAATGTGAAGGCCAACAAGATGATCCTGGAGTTGGACGAGGTCAACAGCCTCTATATCTTCCCCTCCTGCGGCGACGAAACCAACGCCATCGGCGCTGCCTATCAAGCCGTGGCGCAGCGCCGCGGCGGCAAGAGCGTGGCCCCGCTCAAGGGCTTCTATCTTGGCCCGGAATGGAGCGAGGCAGCCATTGCCGAGGCGCTGAAGCCGTTGCAGGACGAAGGTTTCGCTACGGTCGACAAGCCCGCCGACATCAATGCGGCGGTGGTCGATTGCCTGACCAATGGCGAAGTGGTGGCCCGCTTTGCCGGACGTGAGGAGTTTGGTGCGCGCTCGCTCGGCAACCGCGCGATTCTGGCCGATCCGCGCGATTCCGCGATCATCCAGACCATCAACAAGATGATCAAGAGCCGCGATTTCTGGATGCCGTTCGCCAGTTCGCTTCAGGCGGAATCCGAAAGCGACTATCTGATCAACGCCAAGGGCACGCCCGCGCCCTATATGATTCTGTCGTTCGATACGACGGAATTGGGCGCGAACTCACTGTCGGCCGGCGTGCATCCCTACGACAAGACGGTTCGTCCGCAGGTCGTGACGCGCGAAGGCAATCCGGATTACTGGGGGCTTATCGATCTGTTCCGCAGCAAGACGGGCGTTGGCGCGCTGCTCAACACCTCGCTGAACCTGCATGGACTGCCGCTCGTCCATTCGCCAGCGGACGCTATCGAGGTGCTGCGTCGCTCCGGGCTGGTGCGTCTGCAAATCGGCCCGTTCCTGGTGACGAAGAACGTCTAGCCTGATTCGCGCAAAAAGGCCCTCTGGCTCAGCAGTATCCAGAGGGCCTTCTTGTGATGCTGGCGGTGGCCGGGAGACCGCCGCCACAATCAGCCGGGAGCATCCTGGCAGCTAGCTCAGGATGGGCTCCCAAGCCGCTTGCGCATGATCGACATCACCGCAGAACGAACCGCATCGGTTTTCGCTTCGAACAGGTGATAGACAAGCGTCGCCCACGCGATCGCCGCAACACAATCCAAAGAAAATTTCGCGAGCAGGACGGGCGTCATGGGCGACATTTGCCACGGCGTATGCAGCAGCGCACACCCCAGAATCAGCAGGGGGAGGTGCGTGAGATAGAGCGAGTACGAGATCTTTGAGGACCAGTCGGCGAATCGGATATAGAACAACGATTTGCACGGCGTCGTCTGGCACTTGACGGTATAGATCAGCGCGCAAACCGCGATCGCGACAGCCAGCTCGGCGAAATACAGCGGCAGATGGAGCTTTTTGACGCCGAGAAAGAAAATAATAAAGAGCAGGCCCGCGATCGAGGCCGCCCAGTTTGCATGTCGCGCGGGAATACGGCGCGGCACTACCGACATTGCAGCGCCGGCTAGCCATGTCAGGAACAAAACGCTGTTGTGAACGCCAATGAGCGAAACGATAACGGCGATGCCGACGCCATACGCCAGCCGGCTGAGCGTATCCGTGCTAAAGCGGATCGCCAGCATGCCCATCGGGAACAGCATGTAGTACCAGAATTCGTTCGCCAGGCTCCACAACGTGACATTAGTGCCAAGCGTGGGGACGAAAATCGTTTGAAGAAACAGGATGTTTCCCGCGATCACGGGAATACTGCGTATCTGGCTCCAATTCTCCGGCAAAACATAAATCTGTCCAGGCGGCGACGAGTAAATACTGCCATTTCCAGCCAGATAATGAAAACCGATCGAATCGATCAGGATGCCGATAAAAACTGCCGGAACCAGCACAACCCACAACCGCACAAGACGTTTGATCAGATAGGACGACCAGTTCCACGTGCCGGTTCGCATGTCCCTCAAGACACTGCCGCCAACGAGGTAGCCGCTCAACACGAAAAAAACCATGACCGCTTCGTCGCCGATGGTCAGTTCATGAAAACCGGTTTTTCCTGTGAGACTGGAGAAAAACAATCCGCGGGCATGGCCAAGGGTGACGATCAATGCCGCGGCACCTCGAATCGCGTCGAGGTGGACCTTTGTCCATGTCGAATGCTGTTGGGCTGAAGATGTCACAATCACCCCGTTCTGCCGTTTGCCCGGTGGTTCAGAGATTGAAATTCCGTCGTTCTGAAACGCCTTGATCCGTAGATGCGACTACGGTGCGTTAGCGAGCCGGGTTTTACTGCATTTTTCTCGATCGTTGCGGCGCACACTATAGTTGAAATTGACGCGCCGTACATCTGCCAAACGTTTGCCGCCATAAAACTCCTTAATTGAGTTTTCCGGCTGTCATCACGTGGCCGATATCGGATCGGGCGCAGAGGTCGAAAGGCGGCAAAACTTTGATGTGAAGCGCGTACCAGAAGCGGGCGTTCCGGCCAGCGGACTGCAAGCATACCTGACGAATATGACGTGATCGAATCGTTCGGGGCGGCCCACGGGAAACAGGCGCTGGATCAGCCTCGCTGATCCAGCGCCGACGCGCGAGCGCATGGTAGCACGCCCGAGGTGGCGCAAATCAATCCAGCCGAAGAGAGCAAAAGAGGATAAAAGAGGGTCAAGCGTGCGAGCGGCTATCGTCGACGAATAAACCTCGTCGTTCGATAAACGCAATCACCTGTTCGAGACCGTCGAGCGCCTTGAGATTGCACATCACGAAGGGCCGCTCGCCGCGCATCTTTTTTGCATCCGACGCCATCACGTCCAGATTCGCGCCCACCAGCGGCGCGAGATCGGTCTTGTTGATCACCAGAAGATCCGATTTCGTGATGCCAGGGCCGCCCTTGCGCGGAATCTTCTCGCCGCCTGCCACGTCGATCACGTAGATCGTCAGATCCGATAGCTCGGGACTGAAGGTGGCCGCGAGATTGTCGCCGCCCGATTCGATAAAGACGATGTCCGCATCCGGAAAGCGCGTGAGCATCTGGTCGACGGCTTCGAGGTTGATCGAGGCGTCTTCGCGGATCGCGGTGTGCGGGCAGCCGCCCGTTTCCACGCCCATGATGCGCTCGGCGGGCAGGGCGCCCGCGACCGTCAGCAGGCGCTGGTCTTCCTTCGTGTAGATGTCGTTGGTGATGGCCACGAGGTCATAGCGCTCGCGCATGGCCTTGCAGAGCATTTCGAGCAGCGTGGTCTTGCCGGACCCAACCGGGCCGCCAACGCCGACGCGCAGCGGCGGCAGTTTCTTGGTGCGTTTGATGTTCATGAGTCGTGCGATGCAGGTGCGGATGAGTTCAGGTGCGAATTCAGGAGCGGAACAAGCGCGAATACTGCGATTCGTGCCGCGCGGACAGAATGCCGAGTTGCGGTGCAAAGGTATTGAGCGAGTCGGGCGGCGTAGCGAGTGCACGCGCGACCGCCTCTTCGATCTTTGGTCGCAGCGCCACCACGATGCGCTGCCCCGCAAGCTGGCCGAGCGGCACGGCCTTGAGCGCCGCCGCCGTCTGGTTCTCGACCCAGCTGAACGCGTAGGCCGCGAGCGTGGCTTGTGCGCTCGCATCGTGCGCCCAGGCCGCGAAGGCGAAGGCGGTGGGCTGCGCGATGGGCGTCATGCGTTCGAGCGTGGCGCGCCGTTCGGCATCGCCCCATTCAAGTTGCGCGCATAACTGACGCAGTGACCAGCCCATTTGCGCGGTCTCGCGCCGTAGCTCCGCCGATTCGCGGCTGGCGATGAATTCCGCGTTGGCTTCGATCAGCGCCTGCGCGGCCGGTGCATCGTGCGTGCGCCAGCGTTCGAGCTGATGCGCGATAAACGGCAATTCGCCGGGCGCGAGCACATGAGCGAGGCCGTTGGCGATCCAGTGCGCGACATCGTCCGCCTGAGCGAGCAAGCCGACGTCGATCGCCGCTTCGAGCCCCTGCGAATAGCTAAACGCGCCGATCGGCAGCGCGGGCGACGCCAGATGCAGCAGCGCCGTGAATTCAGCGATGTTCATGGCTGTGGTCGTGAGCGTGGCCGTCGCAGTGCGCGTGATCGTGGCCGCAGTCGTGGTCATGAGCGTGCGCGTGGTCGTGCGAATGACCATGATCGTGCGAATGCGCGTGACCATGATGCTCGTCGAACACGCGCTGCGCGAGCGCGTAGTCTTCGGCGAAAGTTTCGTCGTGACCATGCTTATGGCCGCCGCCGAGGTGACGTCCATACGCTCCCGATTCCGGCTGGAACGACAGTTCCGCTCGCTCGACCAGAGCGCCAAGACGCTTGAGCATGTCTTCGAGCACCGGATCGGCTTCGAGCTTCAGTTCATCGACGTCCACTTCCACGGGCGTATGACGATTGCCGAGGTGATAGGCCGCACGAGTCAGCGTAAGGCGATCGTGCGCGCGCACGCGCAGCACGCTTTGCGCTGCCGCGACCACGCGCACGAGGCCGCCATCGTCGGCGACGAGCATGTCGCCTTCGCGCAGGATCGTGCCGCGCGGCAGCACCACGCCCACTTCTTCGCCGCTGTCGAGCGTGGCCGCAAAGCGGCTCTTGCAGCGCATGTCGTACGGCAGCGTGAGCGTGGGGGCGCGTTTCACCAGCACGCTGGCGAGCTTCGCGGTGAGTCGTTTGTCGATCGTACGCATATCAGTGCTTCAAAACTTGAGGGCGGAACTCAGAACAGGAAATAGCGCTGCGCCATCGGCAGGACCGTGGCGGGCTCGCAGGTCAGCAATTGTCCATCGGCGACGACCTGATAGGTCTCGGGATCGACGCTGATCGACGGCTGCCACGTGTTGTGGATCATGTCCGCTTTCGTGACGTTGCGGCAGTTGCGTACCGCCACAATACGCTTTTGCAGGCCGTAACGCTCGGGCATGCCTTTGTCGAGCGCGAGTTGCGAGACGAAGGTGAGCGACGTCTGCGTCAGCGCGCGCCCGCGCGTGCCGAACATCTCGCGATAGTGCACCGGCTGCGGCGTGGGAATCGAGGCGTTCGGGTCGCCCATCTGCGCGAGCGCGATCATGCCGCCCTTGAGAATCAGCGAGGGTTTGATGCCGAAGAACGCCGGGTCCCAGAACACCAGATCGGCCCATTTACCCGGCTCGATCGAACCGACTTCGTGCGAAATGCCGTGCGTGAGCGCCGGGTTGATCGTGTACTTGGCGACGTAGCGTTTGGCGCGGAAGTTGTCATTGCGCGAGCTGTCCTCCGGCAGCGCGCCGCGTTGCACCTTCATCTTGTGCGCGGTCTGCCACGTGCGGATGATGACTTCGCCCACGCGACCCATTGCCTGGGAATCCGAAGAAAGCATCGACAGCGCCCCCAGATCGTGCAGGATATCTTCGGCGGCGATGGTTTCGCGGCGGATGCGCGATTCGGCAAACGCGATGTCTTCGGCAATCGACGGATCGAGGTGATGGCAGACCATCAGCATGTCGAGGTGTTCGTCGAGCGTATTGACGGTGTAGGGGCGCGTCGGGTTGGTCGAGGAGGGCAGCACGTTGGCTTCGCCGCAGACCTTGATGATGTCGGGCGCATGGCCGCCGCCCGCGCCTTCCGTGTGATACGTGTGGATCGTGCGGCCCTTGAATGCGCCCACGGTGGCTTCCAGGAAGCCTGATTCGTTGAGCGTATCCGTGTGGATCGCCACCTGCGTATCGGTTGCGTCCGCAACGCTCAGGCAGTTGTCGATGGCAGCGGGCGTCGAGCCCCAGTCCTCATGCAGCTTAAGGCCGATAGCCCCGGCGGCGATCTGCTCTTCGGCGGGTTTGGGCAGGCTCACGTTGCCCTTGCCGAGAAAGCCAAGGTTGATCGGCCAGCCGTCGGCGGCCTGCAGCATGCGCTCCATATGCCACGGTCCCGGCGTGCAGGTGGTGGCGTTGGTGCCCGTCGCGGGACCGGTGCCGCCGCCGAGCATCGTCGTCACGCCGCTAGCGAGCGCTTCGTCGATCTGCTGCGGGCTGATGAAGTGAATGTGCGTATCGATGCCGCCCGCCGTGACGATCTGACCTTCCCCCGCGATTACTTCCGTCGACGCGCCGATCGGAATCGTCACGCCAGGCTGCACGTCCGGATTGCCAGCCTTGCCGATCTTCCAGATACGTCCGTCCTTGATACCGATGTCGGCCTTCACGATGCCCCAGTGATCGAGGATCACGGCGTTGGTCACGACGGTGTCGGCCACTTCGGCGTGCAGGCGCTGCGACTGGCCCATGCCGTCGCGGATCACCTTGCCGCCGCCGAACTTCACTTCGTCGCCATAGACGGTATAGTCGCGCTCGATCTCGATGAGCAATTCGGTGTCGGCGAGACGCACGCGGTCGCCGGTCGTGGGGCCGAACATCTCCGCATAGGCGCGGCGGCCGATCTTCAAAGTCATATCGGATTCCTGATGAATTCGAAACGTAATGCGGGCGCGCCGCTCAGAGCGGGCCCATCACCTTGCCGCTGAAGCCGTAGACGGCGCGATCGCCCGCAAGCGCCACCAGTTCGACGGTGCGCTCCTGGCCGGGCTCGAAGCGCACGGCGGTGCCCGCCGCGATGTTCAGGCGAAAGCCGCGTGTGGCTTCGCGGTCGAACGCCAGCGCGTCGTTGACTTCGTAAAAGTGAAAGTGCGAGCCGATCTGCACGGGCCGGTCGCCCGTGTTTGCGACCGTGACGGTGACGGTTTCGCGGCCCACGTTGAGTTCGATTTCGCCATCGTCGATGAGCATTTCGCCGGGGATCATGCGCGCGCCTCAGGGAATCGGATGGTGGACGGTGACGAGCTTGGTGCCGTCGGGGAAGGTGGCTTCCACCTGGATATCGGGGATCATTTCGGGCACGCCTTCCATCACGTCGTCGCGCGTGAGCAGCGTGGTGCCGTAGTGCATGACCTCGGCGACGGTCTTGCCGTCGCGGGCGGCTTCCATCAGCGCGGCGCTGATGAAGGCGACGGCCTCCGGGTAATTGAGCTTGAGGCCGCGGGCGCGGCGCCTTTCGGCGAGCAGCGCGGCGGTGAAGATCAGGAGCTTGTCTTTCTCGCGTGGCGTGAGCTTCATCGTTCTGGGTCTTGGGCGGTGTGCTGGGTGCTGGGTCCGGGTCGTTCTCCAGCGCGCGAGCCAGCGAGGCTGATGCGAAGCGAATACGCGCGCCGTCCAGTTGGGTGCCGGATCAGCTTACGGGAGGCAGGTTACGGCCAGCTTGCAGTCTCGCGCGCAGCGCGCGAATCAGTGCAAGCTGACAGCAAGGGTTGTGCCAATGAAGGGGACAGCGCGAATGCACCAGCTGCGATGCGTTTGTGCACCGCATTGGCGATGAAATGGCGGGTTGTCGTGCGTGAGCGCGGGGAAGTGCGCCGAAGTGGTGCGCTACGTTCAGGTTGTCCACAGGCGCAGCGGCGCGCCCTTGACGCCGTGCACGAACGGCCGCAACTGCGACCAGCATTGCGCGAGCGTGTTCTGTAAAGGCTCCATCGAACGCGCGACCACGCGCACGAGCAGCACGCCCGGCGCGACGCAGCTCGCGCCCGAACGCAACGCGTCGTCGAAGGGCAGCGTCGCGGCCAGGTCCTGCGCGAGCGCGTCGTTGCACGCCGGGCCGATTGCCCACAGCACGCCAAACGCCGGATAGCCTGCAAGCCCCTGCGGCGCGTCGCGCAGCGGATCGGCAGCGTCGATCAGCGCGCGCTCGAACCACAGCAGTTGCTCTTCGGCGAGGGCTTCTGCGGCCTCTTCGGCATGAGGCGTCGCGGTGCGAACCACGCGCGTGAGCGAGCGCACCATGCCCGCAGACCAGCGCTCACCGGCTGCCTGACGGCCCAATTGCATGGCGTCCCAGCCGATGGCTGTCGCGCCTTCGGCGAGCGTCAGCGAAAAATCCAGTTCCGCGTGCGCGTGATCGAAGACGAGATTGTTCTGCGGCAGCCAGTCGAACTTCGCGCCTGCGCCCACGCGCACGTGGATGCGCTGGCGGGCGGTGCGGCCATTCGACTTGTACCACTTGGTTGCGCCCGGCGTGGTGATAACCGCGTGTGCGCCATCGCCCACGTTCACGTCGATGTCGAGCCGGTCGCCGCCCGCGATGCCCGCCGGCGGGTGCACGATTACCGCGTGGCAGATCGCGTCGCCTTCGGGGTAGAGCGGTCGTTGCACGCGCAACGGACCGGCATGCAGACGATGCGTGAGCGCCGTACGCGCCTTCTGCAGCTCGAAGCCGAGTTCGAGCTTCGCAGCCCATTCGGGCGGCGCGGTATGGCGAAGGGGGGTGTTGGCGAGCGCGGCGTGGTCTTCGTGGAGCGACATGCGCAGTAAGCTGAAAAGACGAACGATGGAGGATCGCCTGCCATTCCGTCAATCTGCCAAAAATAGCCCTGCGTAGGCTCATGGTGAATGCGTGGCCCAACCCGGCGGTCCAGTCCGGCGAGATTACCACGCGCGTCCAGCGCGAGACCAGCCCGCGATTTTCATGGAAGCCTGCAAGGCCAGCGCGCGATTACGCGTCGGCGGTATCCTGCCAGGTCGCCACGTGGCTCTTGGGGAACACCAGCCATTCGGAGCGGATGTCGGTTGCCGGGAACAGATGTTTTAGCTGTGCGCGGGAAAGCGGCCGGGTATGGAATACGGCCATATACATTTCGTCGCTCAGCGGCCCACGGAATTCCCGGTGAAAACGCCTGAGAAGCCGGATCTGCAATGCGTCGGCCATCCAGTGAACGAACGGCAGCAGAAAATGTTGCTCAAGCGGAAACTCAAATGCGGGCACCTGGATCCAGCCGCAGCGCCCGACGCGGCGCGCTTCGTTCGCGGCCTTGCGCATATCCAGCCATGATCCAACGTGCTCGATGACAGAGTTGCAGATCACGAGGTCGAATGACTGATCGCCGAAGCGGCTCAAGTCCCTTGCATCGCCGGTCAAAAGCGAAACGGTTGCGCGCAGGCTTTCCTCGTTCGGCGGCAGGCCTTCATAAGCGCCGGGAAGATTGATCAGGCTGATATTGCATTTATTGCGCGTCGCTTCCGGAATGGACAGCCAGAAAACCAGCGAGCCGCCAATATCAAGAACATTTGCCGGCCGATCGTTTTCCAGCCAGAACTTCTCGATCATCCCGACGAGTCGCTGATTGCGGCGTTTGCGGAAAAACATGCTCACGGGCTTCAGATAGGATGGGAACACCGTTAACGCACCCATCTATCGAGCGAGCAGGCAGTTGAATTTATTATTCGATGAATTGCGCCTCATTGTGTCAGTCTCTCAGTAGTTATTTATTGTTACGCTAACGAAAGAAACTGTATCACAATGTAAGATAGATAGTTGCAGGCGCAATCACTGCCAAACGTTGTCGCGGTTCATTTCATCCTCACACCGCAATCAACTCCCGCACCCCGTCCGCATCCATCTGTGCGCCCGCGCCGCCCGCGACGATCTCGCCACGGCTCATCACCCAGTAGCGGTCCGCAATGGCCTTCGCGAAGTCGTAGTACTGCTCCACCAGCAATACCGTGAGATTCATCTCCTCCACGAGCCGCCGCAGCGTGCGGCCGATATCCTGAATGATCGACGGCTGAATGCCTTCGGTCGGTTCGTCGAGAATCAACAGTTGCGGATCGCTCATCAGCGCGCGGCCAATCGCAAGCTGTTGCTGCTGACCGCCGGAAAGATCGCCGCCGCGCCGCGCCTTCATGTCCTTGAGCACGGGAAAAAGCGTGTAGATATGCTCGGGCACGCCCTTGGGCATGCGCTTTTTGCTTGCCGCGCCCACCAGCAGATTTTCTTCGACGGTAAGGCGCGGGAAAATATCGCGCCCTTGCGGCACATACGCGAGCCCTTGCGCCACGCGCGCATGCGTGGGCAGCTTCGTAAGTGCGTGATCGCCCCACGCGATCGTGCCGCTCTTCGTCGGCACGACGCCCATCAGGCAGCGCAGCAGCGTGGTCTTGCCCACGCCGTTGCGGCCGAGCAGCACGGTGAGTTCGCCTTGCGGCACCGTCATCGAGACATTGCGCAGGATATGGCTGCCGCCGTAATACTGGTTCAGCGATTCGATATTCAGCATGGCTAATCAGTCAAGTTGGCGAGGTTAGCGTCCCAGATACGATTCGATCACGGTCTCGTCGCGCTTCACTTCGTCGAGCGTGCCGTGCGCGAGCACGCGGCCTTCGGCCATCACCGTGACGCGGCCGCTCTCGCCCGCAAGGGCCGCGACGAATTCCATGTCGTGCTCGACCACCATCATCGAGCAACTGCCGCGCAGGCGGTTGAGCAGGGCGGCCAGTTCCATGGTTTCATCGTCGGTCATGCCAGCGGCAGGTTCGTCGAGCAGCAGCAGTTGCGGTTTCTGCATCAGCAACATGCCGATTTCGAGGCGTTGTTTCTGGCCGTGCGACAGCTCGCCTGCCAGACGCCGCGCATCGCTTTCGAGGCGGATGATTTCCAGCGTCTGCTCGATCTTCGCCTGCGCATCGCGATCCAGGCGCGCGCGCAGCGTCGCAAACCAGCCCTTGTCGGCCTTCATCGCGAGTTCGAGGTTTTCCCACACGGGATGCTGCTCGAACACCGTGGGTTTCTGGAACTTGCGCCCGATGCCCGCACGCGCAATCGCCGGTTCGTTCATGCGCGTGAGGTCGAGCGTCTGGCCGAGAAACACCTTGCCCGAATCGGGCGAAGTCTTGCCGGTGATGACGTCCATCATCGTGGTCTTGCCCGCGCCGTTCGGGCCGATCACGCAGCGCAACTCACCCGCGTCGATGGCGAGCGACAGCTTGTTGAGCGCGCGAAAGCCGTCGAAGCTCACGGTCACGTCTTCCAGATAGAGGATGGTGCCGTGCGAGACGTCGATCACGCCTGGCTCGACCACATGGCCCATGCTGGCGACGCCCGAGACCGTGAGCGTGTCGGTTTCTTCGAATGGGTTGTGATTGAGCGGGTCGTTGAGCAGGATGTGTCCGTTCATGCGCGCTTGCCTCCGAGGCGTTTCGCCGCCTCCTGGATCAGACCCATGATGCCGTTGGGTAACAGCAGCGGCACCAGCACGAAGATGAGGCCGAGAAAGAACAGCCAGTATTCGGCGAAATAGGCCGTGAAAAAGCTCTTCGCGCCGTTGACGGCGAAGGCGCCGATAATCGGTCCGATCAGCGTGCCGCGTCCGCCCACGGCGACCCAGATCGCCATTTCAATCGAATTGCCCGGCGACATCTCGCTCGGGTTGATGATGCCGACCTGCGGTACATAGAGCGCGCCCGCGATGCCGCAGAGCACGGCCGACAGCGTCCAGATGAAGAGCTTGTAGCCAAGCGGACTGTAGCCGAGGAACATCAGCCGCGTTTCGCCGTCGCGCACGGCCGTCACCACGCGGCCGAGCTTTGAGGTGACGATGGCGCGCGCCGCCAGAAACGCGAGCACCAGCGTGGCGAAGGTCAGCAGAAACAGCACGGTGCGCGTGCCCGGATGCGTGATCGGCATGCCGGCGATGCGCTTGAAATCGGTGAAGCCGTTGTTGCCGCCGAAGCCCGTTTCGTTGCGATAGAACAGCAGCATCGCGGCGAACGTCATGGCTTGCGTGATGATCGAGAGATACACGCCTTTCACGCGCGAGCGGAACGTGAAGAAGCCGAACACCCAGGCGACCACCGCAGGCACCAGCACGACCAGCAAGAGCGCCACGCCCAGATGCTGCGTGCCCTGCCAGTACCACGGCAGCGAATGCCAGTCGAGGAACACCATGAAGTCGGGCAGATCGCTGCCGTATTTGCCGTCGTGGCCAATCTCGCGCATCAGATACATGCCGATGGCGTAGCCGCCCAGCGCGAAAAACAGACCATGCCCCAGGCTCAGGATGCCGCAATAGCCCCACACGAGATCGAGCGCGAGTGCGGCGATCGCGTAGCACATCAGCTTGCCCGCGAGCGTCATCGTGTAGGCGGACAGATGCAGCGCGCTCGATTGCGGCAGCACCAGTGCGCACAACGGCACGCCCACGCCCATTGCGATGATGAGCACGATCAGCGCGATCCAGGCGCGGCGCGAGAGCAGCGCAGGGCGCGCGGGCAGGCCGAGTGCGAAGGTTTCAGCGGCGCTCTCGCGCGCGCCAAGTGCGTGTGGCGAGGGAGTGTGTGTCACGGTCGTCATATCAAGCCTCCGCGCTACGGCCCTTGAGGGCAAACAGCCCTTGCGGACGCTTCTGGATGAACAGCACGATCAGCACCAGTACGGCGATCTTCGCCAGCACCGCGCCCCAGAACGGCTCGATGGCTTTGGACACCAGCCCCAGACCGAAGCCGCCGATCACCGTGCCCGCGATCTGGCCCACGCCGCCCAGCACCACGGCCATGAAGGAATCGATGATGTAGCTCTGGCCGAGGTCGGGCCCGACGTTGCCGATCTGCGAGAGCGCGCAACCGCCCAGGCCCGCGATGCCCGCGCCGAACGCGAACGCCCACGCATCCACGCGCGCGGTGCGCACACCCACGCAGGCGGCCATGCGGCGGTTCTGCGTGACGGCGCGCACGAACAGGCCCAGACGCGTCTTCGTCAGCACGGTCCACGCAATGCCCACGACGATCAGCGAGAACGCCAGGATCGCGAGGCGGTTGTACGGCAGGATCAGGTTCTGCATCACGGTCACGCCGCCGCTCATCCACGCGGGGTTTTCGACCTGCACGTTCTGCGCGCCGAACAGCATGCGGGTGGCCTGGATCAGGATCAGGCTGATGCCGAAGGTGGTCAGCAGCGTTTCCAGCGGACGGCCATAAAGATGCCGGATCACCAGCCGCTCGATCACCGCGCCGATCAGCGCGGCGGTGATGAACGAAGCGGGAATCGCCAGCAGCGGATACCAGTCGAACGCGCCCGGCGCGTAGCGCTGGAACAATGTCTGCACCACATAGGTTGCGTACGCACCGATCATCAGGAATTCGCCGTGCGCCATGTTGATGACGCCGATCAGGCCATAGGTAATCGCCAGACCCAGTGCCGCGAGCAGCAGCACGCTGCCGAGCGACAGCCCCGCGAACAAGGTGCCCAGGATCTGGCTGCGACGCTGGATCGAATCGAGCGCGTCGATGCCTTGTTGCGCAGCGGCGCGCACGTCGGCGTCGGGTTCGTTGTACGCGCCGCTCGCGTTCTTTGCGACGAGCGGGCGCAGCAGTTCGTACATGTCGAGATCGTGACGCGCGGCGACCAGTTTCGTCGCTTCAAGGCGCGTTGCGGCGTTCGGATCGCGCAGGGCGCTCATGGCCCAGAGCGTGTCGAGCCGGCGTTTGAGTGTGGGGTCGGTTTCCTTCGCGCGCGCCGCGTCGATCATCGGCTTCATCGACGGATCGGGATTCTTCAGCAGTTCGGCGATGGCTGCGCCGCGCGCCTGCGCGTCGGGCGACGCGAGTTGCAGGCCCGAAAGTGCGCCCGCGACTTTGGAGCGCAGCTGGTTATTCAAGGTGATCGGTTGGGCGCTTGTCGCCACGTTCGCGGCCACGGCTTTACCAGTAGCGGCGTCGCGTGCATTGTCGCCATCCTGGATCAGCACTTCGCCGCTATCCGTGGCGGTGACGTTGTCTTCCGATAAAGCCTTCAGGAGTGCTAGTGAAGACGCGTCGTGCGTGGCGATGAGCTTGTCGATGGCGGCGGATTTCGCGTCGAAGTCATCGGCGCCTAGCGGCGCGACGTCGGCGGTGTCGAGCGCATAGGCGCTCGTGCCAAGCATCGCAAAGAGCGCAGCGGCGGCGAGCGCGTGGCGCAGCCCGGCGCAAGCGAAACTCGAGAATGAGAGAGCCATGATGTTTTCTTTTTGATGCGGGGCGCGGCGCTCATGCATCGCGCCCCGTTCGGGCAGATCGAGTGCGCTGCGCGAAGGGCTCGCGCGGCGCACCTTTGGCTTCGTCAAGCCGTACGCGAGCGGCGCAGCAAGTCCGGCAGCACGTTCTGCGTGACGACATCCGGCTTGCCTTCGTTGCCGGCGATGAACGGGCTCCACGGTTGCGCGCGGATCGCCGTTTTGGTCTTCCACACCACATTGAACTGACCGTCGCCGCGAATTTCGCCGATCATCACCGGCTTGTGCAGATGGTGATTGCCGTCCATCGTCAGCGTGAAGCCCGAAGGCGCAGCCATGCTCTGGCCGATCATCGCCACGCGCACCTTGTCGACATCGGTGCTCTTCGCCTTTTCGACGGCCTGTTTCCACATGTGGATGCCCACATAGGTGGCTTCCATCGGATCATTGGTGACTCGCTTCGAGCCGCCCGGCAGATTGTTGGTGGCGACCCACTGTTCGAACTGCTCCTTGAACTTCGTATTGTTCGGGCCTTTCACGGACATGAAGTAGTTCCATGCCGCGAGGTGACCGACGAGCGGCTTGGTGTCGATGCCGCGCAGTTCTTCTTCGCCCACCGAGAACGCCACCACCGGCACGTCCGTCGCCTTGATGCCCTGGTTGCCGAGTTCCTTGTAGAAGGGCACGTTCGAATCGCCGTTGATGGTCGAGACCACCGTGGTCTTGCCGCCCTGCGAGAAGGTCTTGATGTTCGCGACGATGGTTTGATAGTCGCTGTGGCCGAACGGCGTGTAGACCTCCTGAATATCGCTGTCCTTCACGCCCTTTGAATGCAGGAAGGCGCGCAGGATCTTGTTGGTCGTGCGCGGATACACGTAGTCGGTGCCCAGCAGGAAGAAGCGCTTGGCGCCGCCGCCTTCGGCGCTCATCAGATATTCGACTGCGGGGATCGCCTGCTGATTCGGCGCTGCACCCGTGTAGAACACATTGCGCGACATCTCTTCGCCTTCGTACTGCACCGGGTAATAGAGCAGGCCGTTGAGTTCTTCGAACACCGGCAGAACCGATTTGCGCGACACCGAAGTCCAGCAGCCGAACACGCACGCGACCTTGTCCTGGGTGAGCAACTGGCGGGCTTTTTCGGCGAACAGCGGCCAGTTCGAAGCCGGGTCCACTACCACCGGCTGGATCTGACGACCCATCACGCCGCCGTTCTTGTTGATCTCGGAGATCGTCATCAGCGCCGTGTCTTTGAGCGACGTTTCCGAAATCGCCATCGTGCCCGAGAGCGAATGCAGAATGCCGACCTTGATGGGACCGCTGCCCGTGTCGGCGTGCGCGAACGGCACGCGCCCGGCGAGTGCGAGTGCGCCCGACATCGTCCCGAATTTCAACAGACTGCGACGTTTCATTGCATTGCCCCTTTGGGTGAAGTCATGGTCGTGGCGCATCGGTGTCTCTGTTTTTGCGCCGGCTGTTCGTGTCAGTCTTGCCGGACCATTACTGCAAGGGCTATGCCAGTGCGCGAAATATGCGCGACGCGTGCAGCAGCAAGGCGCGCACGGTGTGCATGACGTGCAGCGCGGCGCAACGCGAGGCCGAATGTGGTGCAATGCGACGCATGTTCGGGCGTGCTGCATCGTTGCAGTGCGCAAAGGCAGGGCTCGGCGGTGCATGACGATGCGCGAAGCGGCCACGCGCGCTGCTTCGTTGTGCATGTCATGCGCGCGCATTGAGCGTCTCTCACTGCCTACACTGCTTGTAGAAGCCTTGTTGTGATCCGG
Source organism: Burkholderia sp. Ax-1719 (assembly GCF_011753055.1). Taxonomy (GTDB): domain Bacteria; phylum Pseudomonadota; class Gammaproteobacteria; order Burkholderiales; family Burkholderiaceae; genus Paraburkholderia. The sequence goes on from NZ_VWWJ01000011.1 coordinate 65,584, forward strand.
TCGTTCTTCGGTGCCCGCCAACTTCGAAAGGGAGATGCAGATGAATGCCAGCTTGCCCGATCTGTCCGCGTTCTGGATGCCCTTCACCGCGAACCGTCAGTTCAAGCGCGCGCCGCGCCTGCTGGTCGGCGCGAAGGGGATGCACTACACCTCGCACGATGGCCGGCAGATTCTCGACGGGACGGCCGGGCTGTGGTGCGTGAACGCGGGGCATTGCCGCGATGAGATCGTCGCCGCGGTGCAGGCGCAGGCGGCCGAAATGGACTTTGCGCCGACCTTTCAGATGGGCCACCCGATTGCCTTCGAAGCCGCGGAGAAAATCGCGAAGCACACGCCCGGCGATCTCAAGCACATCTTCTTCACGAACTCGGGCTCGGAAGCCGTGGATACGGCGCTCAAGATCGCGCTGGCGTTTCATCGCGCGCGCGGCGAAGGGCAGCGCACGCGTTTTATCGGGCGCGAGCGCGGATATCACGGCGTGGGTTTTGGCGGCATTTCTGTAGGCGGCATCGCGCCCAATCGCAAGGTCTATTCGGGGCAGCTGCTGCCGTCAGTCGATCATCTGCCGCACACGCTCAATATCCGCGAGGCCGGCTTTTCGAAGGGCCAGCCCGTGTGGGGCGCGCATCTCGCCGACGAGCTGGAGCGTCTGTGCACGCTGCACGATGCGTCCACCATCGCCGCCGTGATCGTCGAGCCGGTGGCGGGCTCGGCCGGCGTGCTGGTGCCGCCGCAGGGCTATCTGCAACGTCTGCGCGAGATCTGCGACAAGCACGACATCCTGCTGATCTTCGACGAGGTCATCACGGGCTGGGGTCGTCTGGGCGCGCCGTTCGCGGCCAATTATTTCGGCGTCACGCCCGATCTGCTGACGATGGCCAAAGGCACCAATAACGCCGCCGTGCCGATGGGCGCCGTCGCCGCGAGCGCGCGCATCCACGACCAGATCGTGGGCGCCGCGCCGGGCGGCATTGAGCTGTTCCATGGCTACACGTATTCGGGCCATCCGCTTGCCGCGGCAGCGACCTGTGCGGCGATCGACCTGTATGAGCGCGAGGGACTGTTCGGCCGCGCCGCGCAGATGTCGGCGGTGTTCGAGCGCGAGATACACAAACTGCGCGGCGAGCCGCATGTGATCGATGTGCGCAATCTCGGTCTGGTGGGCGGCGTGGAACTGGAGCCGCGCGAAGGCGCGCCCGGCGCACGTGCCTACGAGACCTTCGTGCGCTGCTACCAGAAGGGCGTGCTGATCCGCTTCACGGGCGACATCCTGGCGTTTTCGCCGCCGCTGATCGCCGACGAGAAACAGATCGAGGAAATTTTCTCGACCGTGGCGCTGGTGTTGCGCGAAATCGATTGACGACCTTGCCGCAATGAAAAAGGGCGCGGCCTGTGCAAGCCGCGCCCTTTGCGCATCTGTACGGCGAAACGCGCCGCGATGGGGGTGTGATCAGTACGTCGGCACTTTAGGGTCAACCTGACGCGACCAGGCGTCGATGCCGCCTTGCAGGTTGAACACCTTCGTGAAGCCGCGCGACTCCAGGAACATCGCAACCTGGGCGCTGCGAGCGCCGTGATGGCAGATGCAGACGACTTCCGCTTCGTCATCCAGTTCCTCGCTGCGCGCGGGGATCTGCGCCATCGGGATCGAAACGATGCCGTCGATCTTCGCCGTTTCGATCTCCCACGGCTCGCGCACGTCGAGCAGGACGGGAGCGGGGCGCGAGGAATCGGCGAGCCATTCGGCGAGGGCGGGGGCGGTCAGGATCTGCATGGAAGACTCAATTCTCTGGAATGAACCGGCCGGGCGCATGGCCCGGCTTCGACGATGAACCGGTAGTAAAACCGGTTTTAGAACTTGAAACGCGACGGCTGGACGGCGTTTTCGAGCGCTTCGACATAGGTTTCGAAGACGCTGGCGACGCGGTATTGCTTGTCGTCCATGCGCGTGATGATCTGCGCTTCCATGACCGGCGCGCCGCCGACGAACGCGGCCAGACGGCCGCCCACCTTCAGTTGTTCGAGCAGTTCCTGCGGCACGACGGGCAGGCCGCCCGAGACGCAGATCACATCGTAGGGCGCGTTCGCCGCCCAGCCGCGCGAGGCGTCGCCTTGCACGACTTCGGCATTGAGCACGCCGTTCTTGACGAAGTTCGCGCGCGCGAATTCGGCCAGTTCCGTATCGATTTCGACCGTCACGACCTTCTGGGCGCGGTGCGCCAGCAGCGCCGCCATGTAACCCGAACCCGCGCCGATCTCCAGCACGTTTTCATGCTTCTTCACCGCGAGTTCCTGCAGCATGCGCGCTTCGACGCGCGGATGCAGCATGTGCTGGCCATTGGGCAGCGGCAACTGGAGGTCTGCAAAGGCGAGATCCGCATAGGCGGCGGGGACGAAGTGCTCACGCTTGACGATCGAGAGCAGATTCAGCACGTCCTGGTCGAGCACCTCCCAGGGGCGGATTTGCTGTTCGATCATGTTGAAACGCGCTTGTTCGATGTTCATGGTGACTCGGCGTTGGGGGTTCTTTCGGATTCTGGGCAGGCAACCGGACGCTAAAAACGGTGCCAGGCAACCGCGAGATTGTACCAAAGGGCTTTCGCGCCGCGCCTTGCCACCGACAGGGGAAAACACGCAGCGATATTCGACTTCTCCCGGACCCGTGATCCGCGCGTGGCGGTCGTGCGCGTGCTCCACACGTCGCGGCGCTGGCCCGGCTCGATCGATTGAGTGGTGACGGGCAGGGCGTGTGAGCCTGCCCGTGTCCTGCGCCCGCCTACTGCCCCAGATACACGAACTTCCCGCCGCGTATCGTGCCCATCACGCTCGCGCGCTGGTCCAGACCCACATGGTCCTTCTCGCTGGTGTTGACTACGCCGTTGGGAACGACCACTTCGTGCGCGTGTTCGAGCTCGCTGCGCAGCGCAACCCGGAACGCCTCGCTGCCCGGCTGCGCGGTCTTCAGCGCACGCGCCACGGCGTCCTGCAGGCGCGGATACACGCCCGCCGCGTCGCCCGCGAACTGCGTGACCGTGCCTGGGCCGTATTTGGCTTCGTAAGCGTCTACGAAAGCCAGCGCCGACTTCTGCGCCGGTTGATCGGCGGGCAGCGTGCGCGCGACCACCACCGGTTGGGTCGGGAACAGCGTGCCCTCGACATCCTTGCCGCCGAGCTTGATGAATTCTGGCGTGGCGATGCCGTGCGTCTGATAGATCGCGCCCTTGTAGCCACGCTCGACCAGCGTGCGCTGCGGCAGCACCGTGGGCGTGCCCGCGCCGGCGATCAGCACGGCGTCCGGCTTCGCGGCGATCAGCTTGAGGATCTGGCCGGTCACGCTCGCATCGGTGCGATTGAAGCGCTCGCTCGCCACGATCTGGATGTTGCGTTCCTTGGCGAACTTCGTGAATTCGTTGAGCCAGCTATCGCCATAACTGTCCGCGAAGCCGATGAAGCCCACCGTCTTCACGCCATGCGCGGCCATGTAGCGCGTCATCACGTCGGCCATCGCGGCGTCCGTCTGCGCCATCTTGAACGCCCAGACGCGCGTGCCTTGCTGCGGCTCGACCACGGAGGCGGAACCCACCAACGTAATCATCGGCGTCTTGCTTTCGGCGACGGCATCGAGCGCCGCGAGCGCGGCGGGCGTGATGTTCGGCCCGACGATCACGTCCACATGATCTTCGTTGATGAGCTTGCGGATGTTGCGCACGGCCGCGCCCGGGTCCGAGCCGTCGTCGAGCACGATGTACTCGGCCTTTTGCCCCGCGATGGTCGGCGGCCACATCAGCATCGCGTTCTTGCTGGTGATGCCGATGGCGGCGGCAGGGCCGGTGCTCGACAGGTCGATACCGACTTTCAGGTCGGCGTGCGCGGCGGGGGCGATCGCGGCCAGCGCGAGCGCGCAGGCCGTCAGGCAAGGACGTAGATACGACTTCATGCAGCGGTCTCCAGGAAGGAAAAAAGCGAGAAGCGTGTTGTTATCTAGCGATGCGATGCAACTAACAGCGAACTGCGGCGGCGCACAGTGGCGCGACCGCCGCGATTTTTACAGTTCGTAAGTCTCGTGTTCGCCCTTGAGCGCCTGTTCGATCAGCTTGCGGTTCAGGGTCGGCGAGAGCAGTTCGACCAGCGTGTAGACATAACTGCGCAGATACGCGCCCTGCTTGAGCGCCACGCGCGTCACGTTGCTGCCGAACAGATGGCCGACGGGCACGGCGCGCAGATGGCGGTCGCGTTCGGCGTTGAAGGCGATATCGGCCATGATCCCCACGCCCAGACCCAGTTCGACATAGGTCTTGATCACGTCGGCGTCGATGGCTTCGAGCACGATGTCCGGTTGCAGGCCACGCAGGCGAAACGCCTCGTTGATCTTGGTGCGGCCCGCGAAGGCGTTGTCGTAGGTGATCAGCGGATATTGGGCCAGATCGTCGAGCGAGAGCGGCTTGCGCTCCAGCAACGGGTGATCGGGCAGCATCACGGCCACGTGGTGCCAGGTGAAGCAGGGCAGCGAGACCAGTTCCTTATAGTTGGAGATGGCTTCGGTGGCGATCGCCAGGTCGGCCTGGTCGTGCAACACCATTTCCGCGACCTGCGTGGGGCTGCCTTGCAGGATCGACAGATGCACCTTCGGGAAGCGCCGCTTGAACTCGGCGATGGCCGCGGGCAGCGAGTAGCGCGCCTGGGTGTGCGTGGCCGCGATCACCAGGTTGCCCTGGTCCTGGGCCGCATAGTCCTTGCCGACGCGCTTGAGGCTCTCCACTTCCTGGAGGATGCGCTCGACCGAGGCCAGGATGATCCGGCCCGGTTCCGTGAGCGAGCGCACGCGCTTGCCGTGGCGAGTGAAGATTTCGACCCCTAATTCGTCCTCGAGCTCGATGATCGCCTTCGAGACGCCCGGCTGGCTTGTATACAGTGCCTTGGCCGCTTCCGTGAGGTTGAAATTCTGTCGTACGGCCTCGCGGACGAAGCGGAACTGGTGGAGGTTCATATATAACCCCTTGGCATATCAACCTGATTTTTAGATCGTTTGAAATATAAGGCGAGTTTATTACCATTTCCCCAACTTTTCCAATATGGATATCTGTTTTGGTCATTAGCAAATGACCGGCGATTTGAAGGCGCCGGCCGGCTGCGAGGTAGCAGGACCAGAACGGGCTAAGTCGAAGTCGGAGAACGTGGCGTAACCGGAACGCCGCGATTGATACAACCCTGGGGTCCCCGAATGTACCAATACGATCAGTACGACCAGACCATCGTCGACGAGCGCGTCGCGCAATACAGCGACCAGGTTCGCCGCCGCCTGTCGGGCGAATTGAGCGAAGAAGAATTCCGCCCGCTGCGTCTGCAGAACGGCCTGTACTACCAGCGCCACGCCTACATGCTTCGCGTCGCGATTCCGTACGGCAATCTGCGTAGCGACCAGTTGCGCATGCTCGGCCAGATTGCGCGCGAGCACGACCGCGAATACGGCCACTTCTCGACGCGCTCGAACATCCAGTACAACTGGATCAAGCTCGAAGAAACGCCCGAAATCCTCGCCAAGCTTGCTTCGGTCCAGATGCACGGCATCCAGACGTCGGGCAACTGCATCCGCAACATCACCGCCGACCAGTTCGCGGGCGTGACGCCCGACGAAGTCGTCGATCCGCGCCCGTGGGCCGAGATCATGCGTCAATGGTCGACGTTCCACCCCGAATTCGCGTGGCTGCCCCGCAAGTTCAAGATTGCTGTCTCGGGTTCGAAGGAAGACCGCGCCGCCGTGCAGATCCACGATCTGGGCGTCTATCTGGAACGCAACGAGCAGGGCGAAGTGGTCGCCAGCATCCTCGCGGGTGGTGGTCTGGGCCGCACGCCGATCATCGGCGCGATCATCAAGCGCAATCTGCCGTGGCAGCATCTGCTGACCTACTGCGAAGCCGTGCTGCGTGTGTACAACCGCTACGGCCGCCGCGACAACCTCTACAAGGCGCGTATCAAGATCCTCGTGAAGGCGCTCTCGCCCGAGAAGTTCGCGCAGCAAGTGGAAGAGGAGTGGCAGCACCTGAAGGATGGCCCGTCGACGCTCACGCAGGCTGAAGTCGATCGCGTCTCGCAATATTTCGTGCCGCCGGTCTACGAAAAGCTCGCCGATACGGATACCTCGTACGAAAAGCATCTGCTGGAAAACCGCGCCTTCGCGCGCTGGGTCGAGCGCAATACGCGCCCGCATCGCGTGCCGGGTTACGCATCGGTGACGATCTCGCTCAAGCCGCGCAACATCGCGCCGGGCGACGCCACCGACAAGCAGATGGAAGCCGTGGCCGACTGGGCCGACGAATACTCGTTCGGCCAGATCCGCGTCTCGCACGAGCAGAACCTGATCCTCGCCGATGTGAAGAAGCGCGATCTGTTCGCGCTGTGGGAAAAGGCCAAGGAGCAAGGTTTCGCGACGGCGAACATCGGCCTGTTGACCGACATCATCGCGTGCCCGGGCGGCGACTTCTGCTCGCTCGCGAATGCGAAGTCGATCCCCATCGCGCTGGCGATCCAGGAGCGTTTCGACAACCTCGACTTCGTCTACGACCTGGGCGACCTGACGTTCAACATCTCGGGCTGCATCAATGCGTGCGGTCATCACCACGTCGGCAATATCGGCGTGCTGGGCGTGGATAAGGACGGTTCGGAGTGGTACCAGGTCACGCTCGGCGGCGAGCAGGGCACGGGCGCCAATGGCGCGCGCCTTGGCCGCGTGATCGGCCCGTCGTTCTCGGCGGAAGAAATGCCGGACGTGGTGTCGAAGGTGATCGACACGTTCGTCGAAAACCGCATCGACGGCGAGCGTTTCATCGACACGTACGACCGCATCGGCATGGCCCCGTTCAAGGAGCGCGTGTACGCCTCGCGCCAGCCGGCCCACGCCTGATCAACGAGACACGAGACGAGTTACGAGAGATAGCAATGGCATTGATCATCAAGAATCGCGAGATCGTTGAAGATAGCTGGCAGGTCGTGCGCGCCGCCGAAGACGGCGTGCTGCCCGACGTGGCCGCGCTGCCCGCGGGCAAGGTGCTGGTTCCGTTCGCGTACTGGCAGGCCAACCGCGACGCGCTGGCCGCGCGCGGCAAGGATGAGCTTGGCGTGTGGCTCGCGCCGGACAGCGAACCGGCCGACGTCGTCGCCGACTTCGACAAGGTCGCGCTGATCGCAATCGACTTCCCCGTGTTCCGCGATGGCCGCGGCTATTCGATCGCGCGTCTGCTGCGCGAGCGTTATGGCTACAAGGGCGAAATCCGCGCGATCGGCGATGTGCTGCGCGACCAGTTGCGCTTCTACGAGCGCTGCGGCTTCGACGCCTACGCACCGCGCGCCGACAAGGACATCAACGACGCGCTGAAGGCGTTCACGGAATTCACCGTGCAATACCAGGGCGCGTTCGACGAGCCGTCGCCGCTGTTCCGCCGCCGTCTGGCACAAGCGGGCGCAGCAGCATGAGCACCGTCTCTACCGCAGCCAGCGAAGTCTCGGCTGACCTGCAGGCGAAGATCGAGCGTCTGGATACGCTGCTCGATTCGATCGCCGCACGTCACACCGACGTCAAGCTAGCCAGCAGCCTCGCCGCCGAAGACATGCTGCTCACCCACGCGATCCTGTCGCGCGGTGTGAAGATCGGCATCTTCTCGCTCAACACGGGCCGCCTGCACGCCGAAACCGTTGGCATGATCGACACGGTGCGCGAGCGTTATGGCTACGAGATTGAGCAGTTCCGTCCGCAGCAGGACGCCATCGACGAATACGTCACGCAGCACGGTCTGAATGCTTTCTATGAAAGCGTCGATCTGCGCAAGCGCTGCTGCGAGATCCGCAAGGTCGAACCGCTCAATCGCGCGCTGTCGGGCGTGTCGGCGTGGGTCACGGGCCAGCGCCGCGAGCAGTCGGTCACGCGCGCGGAACTGCACGAGGAAGAACGCGACGAAGCCCGCAACATCGACAAGTTCAATCCGCTCGCGGACTGGACCGAAGCCGATGTGTGGGACTACCTGCGCGCCTTCGCGGTGCCGGTGAACCCGCTGCATGCGCGCGGCTATCCGAGCATCGGTTGCGAGCCCTGCACGCGTGCGATCCGTCCCGGCGAAGATAGCCGCGCGGGCCGCTGGTGGTGGGAGTCGCGCGATACGAAGGAATGCGGGCTGCACATCACGTCGGTTTCCGCGATTCCGGTGGTGGACGCTTCCGGCGAGGCTTCGCCGCTGGTTTCCGCAATCGGCAACGCGAGCTAAGATTGAAGTTTTCGCGCCGCTTTCAGCGTTATAGCGAACGGTAGCGAAGTCGAATACAGAGTAACGCGCCTTGTTTTGAGAGCGGGGCGCGATCAGACGAAGGATTCCGAACATGAGCACGACGCTCGACTCCGCAGTGAACGCGCCGCTTCAGGTCACGGCGAACCGCATGGACCATCTCGACTGGCTCGAAGCCGAGTCGATCCACATCCTGCGCGAACTCGTTGCCGAGTGCAGCAAGCCCGCGCTGCTGTTCTCGGGCGGCAAGGATTCGGTGGTCGTGCTCGCACTCGCGCTGAAGGCGTTTGGCCTGGGCGCGAACCGCAAGACCTCGCTGCCGTTCCCGCTCGTGCACATCGATACGGGCCACAACTACGAAGAAGTGATCGATTTCCGCGATCGTCGTGCTGCTGAAATCGGCGCGGAACTCGTGGTGGGTCACGTCGAAGATTCGATCAAGAAGGGCACGGTGCGCCTGCGCCGCGAAACCGATTCGCGCAACGCCGCGCAAGCGGTCACGCTGCTCGAAACCATCGAAGAATACGGCTACACGGCGATGATCGGCGGTGCGCGCCGCGACGAAGAGAAGGCCCGCGCAAAAGAGCGCATCTTCTCGTTCCGCGACGAATTCGGTCAGTGGGACCCGAAGGCGCAGCGCCCGGAACTCTGGAGCCTGTACAACGCGCGCCTGCACAACGGCGAACACCTGCGCGTGTTCCCGATCTCGAACTGGACCGAACTCGATGTGTGGCAATACATCGAGCGCGAAAAGCTCGAACTGCCGTCGATCTACTACGCGCACCAGCGCGAGATCGTGCGCCGTAACGGCCTGCTCGTGCCGGTCACGCCGCTCACGCCGATGAAGGAAGGCGAAGTCAGCGAAATGGCGCAGGTGCGTTTCCGTACCGTGGGCGACATCAGCTGCACCTGCCCGGTGGCAAGCGATGCCGACAACGTCGAGAAGATCATCGCTGAAACGGCCGTGACCGAAATCACGGAACGCGGCGCCACGCGCATGGACGACCAGGCGTCGGAAGCCGCGATGGAACAGCGCAAGAAGCAAGGTTATTTCTAAAGAGCACGCAGAGGAAAGATTAGACATGGTTACGACGCATCAACCTGAAGACCTCGGCGTGCTGCGCTTCATCACGGCGGGCAGTGTGGACGACGGCAAGAGCACGCTGATCGGCCGCCTGCTGTATGACAGCAAGGCGGTTCTCTCGGATCAACTCTCGGCGCTCTCGCGTGCGAAGAACAAGCGCACCGTCGGCGACGAAATCGATCTCTCGCTGCTCACGGACGGCCTCGAAGCCGAGCGCGAGCAGGGCATCACGATCGACGTGGCATATCGCTACTTCGCCACGGCTAAACGCAAGTTCATCATCGCCGATACCCCCGGTCACGAGCAGTACACGCGCAACATGGTCACGGGCGCATCGACGGCGCACGCCGCGATCATCCTGATCGACCCCACGCGCGTGACGGTTGAAAACGGCGTCACGCAACTGCTGCCGCAGACCAAGCGCCACAGCGCCATCGTCAAGCTGCTGGGCCTGCAGCACGTGATCGTCGCCATCAACAAGATGGATCTGGTCGATTACAGCGAAGCCACCTTCAACCTGATCCGCGAAGCGTATGTTGAACTCGCGCGTCAACTGGGTCTGAGCAACGTGCGTTTCGTGCCGGTGTCGGCGCTCAAGGGCGACAACATCGTCGGCGCGAGCGAGCGCATGCCCTGGTATGCGGGCGAGCCGCTGCTCGATCTGCTGGAAGCACTGCCGGTCGCGCAGGCGACGGGCGACGCGCTGCGTTTCCCGGTGCAGTGGGTTGCGCGCCAGGACGGTTCGAGCGCCGACGACTTCCGCGGCTACATGGGCCGTATCGAAGCGGGCGAAGTGAAGCTCGGCGACAACATCACGGTGCTGCCGGCTGGCCGCGCAGCGACGGTCGCGGAAATCATCGCGCCGGTGCCAGGCGGCACGGCGCAGGTCGATCGCGCCTTCGCGGGCCAGACGGTCACGATCCGCCTGACGGAAGACGTCGACGTGTCGCGCGGCGATACGTTTGTTCCGGCCAGCGACGAAACGCAACCGGCGAAGAAGCTCGAAGCGGACCTCTGCTGGTTCGACGAAGAGCCGCTCTCGACGCAGCGCAAGTATCTGCTCAAGCAGACCACCAGCACGGTGTTCGCGAAGATCGGCGCGATCAAGGAAGTGCTCGACGTGCATACACTGTCGCACGCCGTGGACCGCCAGAACCTCGCCATGAACGACATCGGCCGCGTTTCGCTGACGCTGCAAAAGCCGGTGGTCGCGGACCTGTATGATGTGCATCCCGGCACCGGCGCGTTCGTCCTCATCGACGAGGCGACGCACCACACGGTGGCTGCGGGCATGATCCGCGCGCTGACGGCCTAAGACGCTGTCGCTCCGGTCGATACAGGGTTCTGAAACATGGGTAAGGTCTATCTGATCGGCGCCGGACCGGGCGCCGCGGATCTCATCACCGTACGCGGCGCGCGCCTGCTGGGTCAGGCGCAGGTCGTGCTGCACGACGCGCTGGTCGAACCGGCGATGCTCGACTACGCGCCGCAAGACGCGAAGTTCATCGCGGTCGGCAAGCGCTGCGGCCAGCGCTCGACGGCGCAGCAGTTCATCAACAAGCAGCTGGTGGACGCGGCGCGCGAGCACGACGTCGTCGTGCGTCTGAAGGGCGGCGATCCGATGCTGTTCGGTCGCGCGGATGAAGAGATGCGCGCGCTGGAAGCGGCGGGCATCGAATTCGAAGTCGTGCCGGGCATTACGGCGGCGCTCGCCAGTGCGGCGACGCTGCAGCGCTCGCTGACGCTGCGTGGCGTGTCGCGCAGCGTGGCGCTGGCCACGTATTCGCGCGCGGCTGGCAGCGACGAGATCCGCGAACACGTGAACGCCGATTCGCTGGTGTTCTACATGGGCCGCGACAGCGCACCCGATATCGCGCAGCAGCTGATCGACGCGGGCCGTCCGGGCACCACGCCGGTAGCCATCGTCGAAGCGTGCAGCACGCCGCGCGAGCGCATGCTCACGTTGACGCTGGCACGGCTGGCGGCGGGCGAGGCGCAGGACTGGCTCGATGCGGCGCAGCCGAGCCTGCTGATGATCGGCGAGGCATTCGCCGAGCGGGCAGGGCAGCAGGCCGATGCCGACGATGTCGGCGAGTCAGGAGCGAACGCGCTGGCCGCCTGAAGGATCAAGACGGGGGTTGTGCCATAAGAAAGCAGAAGGGCCGCTGAAAAGCGGCCCTTCTTGCGTTTACGGCGTCGGTTTTCAGGCGTGCTGCGTGAGGCAATACTGCACGATCGCGTCGAGCACGCCATCGTCTTCGCCCACCGCCGTCGCGCATTCGATCTTGATGCTGGGATGCGCGGTCTGGCACTGCGCGATGAGTTCGGGCAGATCGCGGCGGATATGCCCGCCCTGACCGAAGAACACCGGCACCACGGTGATCGTCGTGACGCCTTGCGCGACCTGTGCGGCGATGGCTTCGGGCAAGCTCGGCGTCATCAGTTCGAGAAACGCGAGATCGACGGGACCAGCCTTGCCTTGCGACGCACGCGCAGCGGCCAGCTTGGCGGCGAGACGCGTGAACGGCTCTTTCCAGCGCGCGTCGCGCGCGCCGTGGCCGAAGAGGATCATGCCGTGCGTGTTTATCGCCGTGCTCATCGCCAACCCCGTCAGTGTCGATCCACCCACTTCAGGCCCAACAGCCCCAGCGCCAGATAGATCAACGCTGGAGTGGCCGCCGTGAGCGGCGCGGGCCACGTGTTCAGATTGCCGATGTGCGAGAACAGCGTGTTGACGAGCTGGAAGCTCATACCCAGCATGATCCCGCCGAACACCTTCACGCCCACGACGCCCGCGCGCGTATGCAGATACGCAAACGGCAGCGACAGCACCAGCATCACGAACACCGCAAACGGGTAGAGCAGCTTGCGCCACAGCGCGATTTCATAGCGCTGCGTGTCCTGGTGGTTCTCGGTCAAATGCTGGATGTAGCGGAACAGATTGAACATCGACATACGGTCCGGCGACACCAGCAGCACCGACAGAATCTGCGGCGTGAGTTCCGAGCGCAGCGAATATTCGGGCGTCGACGTCTGCGTCGCGCGATAGATCGGCGCGAGCGCGTCGCTCGGCTGGTTCTGCGGCGGCGGCACGCTGATCAGTTCGGTGTCCGTCACGTCCTTGAGCAGCCAGTGGCCCGGCGGCTGGAACTTGCCGCTTTGCGCCACGCGCACGTTCGAGAGACGGAACTGCGAATCGAATTCGTAGATGCGCACGTTGGTGATGGTCGCATCGGGCAGCAGCTGGCCGACGTTGACGAAACGCGTGGCCTGTTCGCCATCGGCGCGCTTGGTGAGCGTGTCCTTGACCCAGACGCCCGACTTGAAGTCCGTCGAGACCGCCGAACCGAGCGCTTCCAGACGCACCTTCTCGGAAAGCTGATCCGTGTACGGACCGACCACTTCGCCGATCAGGTAAGTGAGCAGCACCAGCGGAATGCCAATCTTGAGCAGCGAGCGCAGCGCCTGACCGGTCGCCAGACCCGAGACGCGGAAGATCGTGAATTCCGAGCTCGCCGCCATCTGCGCGAACACGTAGATCGCGGCGATCAGCGCGGCGACCGGAATGATTTCATAGAGCCGCGACGGCGCCTGCAGCGCCACGCGCAGCACCGCGTAGGTGAACTTATAGTTGCCGTGGCCGACCGAGTTCAGTTCGTTGATCAGGTCGAAGAAGAAGAACAGGCCGGAGAAGGCGAACAGAATGAAGATGAACGTCAGGTAGACCTGGCGCGCAAAGTATTTCTCGTAAATGCGCATCGGTCAGTTCCCCTGCGACGCGCGGCTGAACATCGCGCGGGTAAAGAGCGGCCGGTTGCGCACACGCAGCCAGAAAATAAACACCACGAGCGCGAGCACGATGACGTGCAGGATCACAAGGCCGACGCCAAAGGCCATCTTGCCTTGCTCGATCTGCGACTGCACCACGTTGAGCAGGTTCGAATAGGTCAGGTAAATCAGCACGGCCATCACGAGGTTGATGGTGCGACTGCGGCGCGGATTCTGGTACGCGAGCGGGATCGCCAGCAGCATCAGATTGATCGCGATCAGCGGCAGGCCCATCCGCCAGGCGAACTCGCCCAGGTTGTCGTTGGTCGGGTTGCGCAGCAGATCCGGCGTGGACGTGGTGCTGGACGTGGGCGTATTGACCACCGGCTGGCTCTGGATCTTCACGCCGTAACGCTGGAACTCGGAGATGCGGAAGTCCGGGTGGCCCGGTTCGCCGTCGTAGCGGCGGCCATTCTCCAGCACGATGAAGCGGTCGCCGTCCTTGGTGGTCTCCGTGTGACCGGTCTTCGACACGATCACGTTGACCTTGCCGTTTTCCGTGCTGGTGACGAACACGTTCTCCACGCGCGCCTGGTCCGGGCTCATGCTTTCGATGAAGAAGACACGGTGCGTGGTGGGCGATTCGCGGAACTGGCCAGGCGCGAGCAGCGACACTTCATCGCGCTGCTGGAAGCGGGCGCGAATCAGCTTGCTCTGTGCGTTCGACCACGGCCAGCCGATGAAGGCGAAGAACACGATGGCAAGGATGATCGGCGTGGAAAACACGGCGATCGGCTTGATGAGGCGCGTCAGGCTCACCCCGGAGGCGAGCCAGACGACCATTTCGGAATCCTTGTACCAGCGCGTGAGCACGAACAGGATCGACACGAAAAGCGTGACGATGAGCATCACGGCGAGATAGCCGATGACGGTCAGGCCGATCAGGACCAGCACGTCGCGCGGGTCGATCTGGCCCGATGCTGCGAAGCCGACGATGCGGATCATCATCGTCGTCAGCATGATCGTGAGCAGAACCATGAACACGGCGCCGGCCGTGTACGCGAGTTCGCGCTGCAGGGAACGTTCGAAGATCATTCTAGATGGGCAGGGCGGGCGGCCTGCGCCGGGCGCCGCGCAGCTTGCGCTACCACCCAGGAGCCGCCGCGGGAAAAATAGCGGATAATTGCGGCTTTCATCCTAAGCCCTGATTTTATCCGAGGACAAGCGCGATGGACTTTAGCATAAAAGCCTGTGATTGGAGCAAAGGCGGGGAAGGCCCCTTCCTGACCGGCAAGTCGGATTGCGTCGTGGTCGGTGTCTTCGAAGCGCAGACCCTCTCCGGCGCGGCGTTCGTGATCGACGGCGCGCTCGGCGGCACCATCGCCCGTGTGGTCAAGGCCGGCGACATGGACGGCAAGCCCGGTTCGACCTTGTTCCTGCCGGAAGTGACTGGCATTGGCGCTTCGCGCGTGCTGCTGGTCGGCCTCGGCAAGCAGGATACCTTTGGCCAGAAGGCCTATGGCGAAGCGGTTCGGGCGGCATGGCGCGCGATTCTCGGCACGCGCATCGCCCAGGTGACTTTCTCGCTCGCGCAACTGCCCATCCAGGAACGTTCGGGCGAGTGGGGCGTGCGCGCCGCGATCCTCGCGCTGCGCAACGAGACCTACCGTTTCACGCAGATGAAGAGCAAGCCCGATGTGGCCCAGCGCGCGCTCAAGCGCGTGGTCTTCAGCGTGGACGCCGCCGACGAAAAGGCCGCCAAGGTCGCGGCCAAGCAGGCCGTGGCGCTGGCCAACGGCATGGACCTCACGCGCGACCTCGGCAATCTGCCGGGCAACGTCTGCACGCCCACGTACCTCGCGGCCACGGCCAAGAAGCTCGCACGCGACTGGAAGCTCAAGGCCGAAGTGCTGGGCCAGCGCCAGATCGAAGCGCTCAAGATGGGCTCGTTTCTTTCTGTAACAAAAGGTTCGGTCGAGCCGCCGCAGTTCATCGTGCTGCACTACCAGGGCGCCAGCGCCAAGGCTGCGCCGGTCGTGCTGGTCGGCAAGGGCATCACGTTCGACACCGGCGGCATCTCGCTCAAGCCCGGCGAGGGCATGGACGAGATGAAGTACGACATGTGCGGCGCGGGCTCCGTGCTGGGCACGATGCGTGCGGTCGCGGAAATGGGCCTGAAGCTCAACGTGATCGGCGTGATTCCGACCTGCGAGAACATGCCGGCCGGTAACGCCACCAAGCCGGGCGACATCGTCACGACGATGGCGGGCCTCACGGTCGAAGTGCTCAACACCGACGCCGAAGGCCGCCTGATCCTGTGCGACGCGCTGACTTATGTCGAGCGCTTCAAGCCGGCTGCCGTGATCGACATCGCTACGCTCACGGGCGCTTGCGTGATCGCTCTTGGCCACCACAACAGCGGCCTGTTCTCGAAGGACGACGCGCTTGCGGGCGAACTGCTCGACGCTTCGCGCGAAGCCAACGACCCGGCCTGGCGTCTGCCGCTCGACGACGAGTATCAGGATCAGCTCAAGTCGAACTTCGCGGATATCGCCAATATCGGCGGTCGTCCGGGCGGTGCGGTGACGGCGGCGTGCTTCCTGTCGCGCTTTACCGAAGCGTATCCGTGGGCCCACCTGGACATCGCCGGTACGGCATGGAAGGGCGGCGCGGCCAAGGGTGCAACGGGTCGTCCGGTGCCGCTGCTCGCGCAGTTCTTGATCGATCGCGCGGCGCAATGACGTTGAACGTAGTGAACGTAGCGAAAGAAGGCATCGCAGCATGACGCGCATCGACTTCCACACCAATGTGGGCGATGCGCTGCTGTATGCGTGCCGTCTGGTGCGCAAGGCGTATCTGGCCGACCAGCAGGTCATCGTGCTGGCCGAACCGGCGCGCCTGCGCACCTTCGACGAGCTGTTGTGGACGTTCTCGCCGCTTGAGTTCGTGCCGCACTGCATGGCCGACAACGCGGAGGCCGCGCAGACGCCTATCGTGCTGACCGCCGATCTTGAGCGTGCGCCGCATCATCGCGTGCTCCTCAATCTCGGCGCGGCGGTGCCGCCGCAGTTCGCGCGCTTCGAGCGTTTGCTGGAAGTGATCGGCGATGCGCCCGAGGAACTGGCGTCGGGCCGCGAGCGCTATCGCTTCTATCGTGACCGCGGCTATACGCTGAACAACTACAAGCAGGGCGGCTGAGCGTTCGCAGCAGCGGTCGCGTGCCAGGCTTGATGATTTGCCAGATCGATATCCGAAGGAGGTGATCGTGTCCGACCTGCATGAGATCGAAGAGGCCCCGATCCCGCTTTTGAGCGACATCCTCGTGGCGGGCAATCTGCTGCGGGCGCGCTCGCCGTTCGAGCGCTCGCGTGTGCCGGAAGCGGCGGACGCGGCCGCGCTGGCGGGTTCGGTGCCGGCGTCCGCGCCGGAGCCGTTCGCGACGCCCACGTCCGCCGAGACGATGGCCGCCGTGCACTCCGTACACGAACCCACGCTTGCGCCTGAGCAAACGCCCGAGTTCGCCACAGAGCCGGCAGCCGCATCCGCGCCTGTGCGCGAAGATACCTACGCCCTCTACGCCCAGGATGCCGACGCGCTGGTCGAGCGTCTGCGCGGACGCGCATTGAGCTGGCTAACCGGCGAAGGGCGCGGCGTAATCGAGCAGCGTTGCAGTGCGGCGATGCAGGAGCATTCGCACTGGATCGTCGGGCAGGTATCGCGTGAGATTGGCCTTGCGCTCGAAACCGAACTCAAAGGCTGGGTGAAGGCCGCGGTGCGCGAGGAACTGGCCGCGCGCGAGACGCATGGAACCACCGCAGGGAACACGCCCAGCGCGTAATCCTCAGGCTCACTTCAGCGTCAGAATCCAGCTTGCGAGCATGGCCGCCTGGCCCGGGCTCAGTTGGGTGTTGGCGGGCATGGGCACCATGCCCCAGACGCCCGCGCTGCCTTCCATGATCTTGTGCGAGAGATAGGTCTGCGCCTCGGGTTTGGCTGCGTACTTCGACGCCACATCGCGCAGGGCCGGGCCCATGAAGGTGCGCGTCACCGAATGGCAGCTCATGCAGTTCTGTTGCTGCGCGAGGGCAAGGCCGGTGGTGGGGTTGTTCGCACCGTTCGCGCTGTTCGCATTATTCGCGGACCCGGCTTGCGCATGGGCGACGCCCGGCGCAGCCAGTGCGCAGCTCAACGTCAATGCCGCGCTTGCGGCCATCGCAGCCGTTGCGGCCTTGGTCCGTGCCAGCGGGGCGGCCGGCGTCGCTGTCTTGTTCTTCGCTTGCGACTTCAGTTTCATGCTGGTCTCCGCCAGCGTGGTCGCCGGCTGTGTCGTCGCATTATAGAAGCAAAGGGCGCGTGCTCTGACAGCGCGCCCTTTCGTCTATTGATGCATGGCGACAAACTGCGAATCCAGCCTTATCCCGTCACCGCGCCCAGGTTAGAGGGCCGCGTGAGCGCCGCGAATTTCGCCAGCACGCCGCGCGTGTAGCGCGGCGCGGGCTGCTTCCACGCGGCGCGGCGGCGCGCCAGTTCGGCGTCGTCGATGTTCAGCTGGAGCAGCAGCTTGTGCGCGTCGATGGTGATCGAATCGCCTTCCTGCACCAGCGCGATCGCGCCGCCCTCGAAGGCCTCGGGCGCGACGTGGCCCACCACCATGCCCCATGTCCCGCCCGAAAAGCGCCCGTCGGTGATCAGGCCGACCGACTCGCCCAGCCCCTTGCCGATGATCGCCGACGTAGGCGCGAGCATCTCCGGCATGCCCGGACCGCCCTTAGGACCCAGATAGCGCAGCACGACGATGTCGCCCGCTTTGATCTTGTCGGCGAGGATGGCGTCCATCGCGCTCTGCTCGTCGTCGAACACGCGCGCCGGGCCGGTGATGACGGGGTTCTTCAGTCCCGTGATCTTGGCGACCGCGCCGTCGGTGGCGAGGTTGCCCTTGAGGATCGCCAGATGGCCTTCCTTGTAGAGCGCCTGGTCGATGGGATAGATCACCTTCTGGTCGGCGCGCGGCTTTGACGGCACATCCTTGAGTTCTTCGGCAATGGTGCGCCCGGTGATGGTCATGCAGTCGCCGTGCAGCATGCCCGCGTCCAGCAGCAGCTTGAGCACCTGCGGAATGCCGCCCGCCGCGTGCAGATCGGTGGCCACGTAGTGCCCCGATGGCTTGAGGTCGCAGATCACCGGCACTTTCTTGCGCATGCGCTCGAAGTCGTCGATGCTCCAGTCGATTTCGGCGGCGTGCGCGATCGCCAGATAGTGCAGCACGGCATTGGTCGAGCCGCCCGTCGCCATGATGAGCGCCACGGCGTTTTCGATCGACTTCTTCGTGATGATGTCGCGCGGCTTGAGATCCTTCTTGACCGCTTCGACCAGAACGCGCGCCGATTCGGCGGCCGAATCAACCTTTTCCTGATCGGGATTGGCCATCGTCGACGAATAGAGCAGCGACATGCCCAGCGCCTCGAACGACGAACTCATCGTATTGGCGGTGTACATGCCGCCGCACGAACCGGTAGACGGGCAGGCGTTTTTCTCGACGCCTTCGAAGTCCTCTTCGCTCATGCGCCCGGCGGTGAATTCGCCGACGGCTTCAAACGCCGACACGATGGTCAGATCCTGGCCCTTCCAGTGTCCCGGCCGGATCGTGCCGCCATACACATAGATGCCCGGCACGTTGATGCGGGCGAGCGCGATCATGCCGCCCGGCATGTTCTTGTCGCAGCCGCCGATCACGACCACGCCGTCCATCCATTGCCCCTGCACGCAGGTTTCGATGCAATCGGCGATCACCTCGCGCGAGACCAGCGAATACTTCATGCCCTCGGTGCCCATCGACATGCCGTCGGAGATCGTCGGCGTGCCGAAGGTCTGCGGATTGGCGTCGGCGCGTTTGATGGCTTCCACGGCGGCGTCGGCGAGGCGCTGCAGGCCCGCGTTACACGGCGTGATGGTCGAATGGCCGTTGGCGATGCCGATCATCGGTTTGTCGAAGTCGGCCTTCTCGTAGCCGAGCGCGTAATACATCGAGCGGTTCGGCGAGCGCGCGACGCCTTGCGTGATGTGCTTCGAACGACGGTTGTAGGACATGGGGACGCTCCGTTGGACGTGTCTCGGACTTGTTGAAACAGGATGGTGCGTGAAGCGCCCAATGTCCAAGGCTATTATTCGGGCCATATCTCTGTGAAACGCCGCAATCGGCCCGCGCACCGCCCGCGCATGCGGTTTTCATATCCGGCCCTTAAAGTGCCGGATGTGCAAAATGGCTCGCGGCCCCTCGCGTCGGCGATAATGTCACGCTTCGGCGTCGCCAACCGCGGCGCATCCTGCAATCCGCTTTCACAGCTCACCGCCGACAAGAACGCTTTCCACGATGCTCATTCACCCGAATTTCGACCCTGTCGCCATCCATCTGGGGCCGCTCGCCGTGCGCTGGTACGGCCTCATGTATCTCGTCGGCTTCATTCTCGCGATCGTGATCGGCCGTCTGCGCCTGCGCCTGCCGTTCGTGGCCGCGCAGGGCTGGACCGCCAAGGACATCGACGACATGCTGTTCTACGGCGTGCTCGGCACCATCCTGGGCGGGCGCCTCGGCTACGTGCTGTTCTACAAGGCGAGCTGGTATTTCGCGCATCCGCTCGACATCTTCAAGGTGTGGGAAGGCGGCATGTCGTTCCACGGCGGCTTCCTGGGCGTAACCTTCGCGATGGTGCTGTTCGCGTGGCAACGCGGGCGCACGTGGCTGCAGGTGACCGACTTCGTCGCGCCGATGGTGCCGACGGGTCTGGCCGCCGGACGTCTGGGCAACTTCATCAACGGCGAGCTGTGGGGCCGCGTGACTTCGCCCGATTCGCCCTGGGCGATGATGTTCCCGGGCGCGGCGAACGACGACGCCGCCTGGCTGCAGACGCATCCGGCGCTGGCCGCGAAGTGGCATCTGAACGAAGTGTTCGCGCAGTATCACCTGCTGCCGCGTCACCCGTCCGAGCTGTATGAAATCGCGCTCGAAGGCGTGGCGCTGTTCATCGTGCTGATCCTGTTCTCGCGCAAGCCGCGTCCGGTGGGCGCGATCTCGGCGATGTTCCTGATCGGTTACGGTCTTGCGCGCTTCACGGTGGAATTCGCGCGCGAACCGGACGACTTCCTCGGCCTGCTCGCGCTGGGTCTGTCGATGGGCCAATGGCTGTCGCTGCCGATGATTATCGCGGGCGTGCTGCTGATGATCTGGGCGTATCGCCGCGCGAAGCGCAATCCGGCTTCGCAACAGACGGTTGCCGCGAAGAGCTGATTCTTTGCTCAACGCGCACCATGAAAAAAGCCACGGTTTTTACCGTGGCTTTTTCGTTTGTGGCGCGGGCTTTTACTTCATCTGCACCGAGCCCGAAACGTTGACGGTCACCGTCGAGGTGCCGCCTTCGAGCGGCATCGGCGCCATCTTGGCATCGGCGCTGGCGGCGCGTGCGCTCATCATCATCATCGGACGCGGAGCGACGCCGTTGTGGCCCACGTTCACGTCGCGGATCGAATAGCTGCTGTAGCCAAACGCGCGTGCCGCAGCGGAGGCCTGCTCGCGGAACGAGGCGATCGCTTCGCCGGAGAGCTTCTGTTCGGCGGCGCGCTGTGCTTCGGGCGAGAGCGAGAACTGCACATTGCCTACCTGCATCACCGACGAAATATCGCCAGCGAGCTTCGATGCCGCCGCGAAGTCATGCGACTCCAGCACGACTTCCGTGCGGCCGCGCCAGGCGGAAATGCGGCCGTCGCGATCGGTGGACGGATAGATCGAGAACTGGCCCGAGCGCGCCGTGACGCCCGCAACGCCCTTGGCTTTTTGTAGCGCCGAATCGGCGCGCTGATTGAGCGTGTTGGTCAGCGTGGCGGGATCGCTCGCTTCCTGCTCGTAGAACAGCGTGATCGTGACGACGTCCTGCGGGACTTCGGCGCTTGCCTGCGAGGACAGCGAGAGCACGCCCGAAGGTTGATAGCGCGCTTCGCTCTGTGCGTACGCGGCACGCGGCGCGAGCGTCATGGCCAGCGGGACAGCAGCGGCGAAAGCGGCGGCGAGCGTGACGGCGGTTGTTCTCTTCATTTTGGGCTCCTTGCAGAACGGATTGCGCAAGCGGCCAGCACACGTACATCGACACCGGAAAGCAACACGTACACGTGCCGCGCGAGCGCATGATTGTGCGCAAGAACGGGGGCGCGTGTCGGCTGGGTGTCCGGGGGCGAAACGGCGAGAAGTGAAGCGTGTGCGGCCGTGCGTGTTCTTTGAGCGATATGCCGCGCGCGGGGTTCCCGCTGGGGCGAGGCGCTTTGCAATATTTGTAGATTGCGGAGCGCGCTTGCAACGCGGCCTTGCCCTTGATGAAGCGAAAGCGTTACATCAGCCGTTTCGTGATGAAGTCCCACTCGGACTTCGTCACTGGCGTGATGGAAAGGCGATTACCTTTGGCGAGCACGCGCATGTCGGCGAGTTCGTCATGCTCGCGCAAGGTCGCGAGCGGGATCAACGCAGACTTCTTCTTGAACACCACATCGACCAGCATCCAGCGCGGATTTTCCTGCGTGGATTTGGCGTCGTAGTAAGGGCTCTTCGGATCGAACTGGGTGGGATCGGGATACGGCGTCGACGACACCTGCGCCAGCCCCGCAATGCCGGGCTCAGGACAGCTCGAATGATAAAAGAGCACGCCATCGCCGATCTGCATGGTGTCGCGCATGAAGTTGCGCGCCTGGTAGTTACGCACGCCCGTCCACGGCAAGGTGTGCTGCGGGGCGTTGGCGAGATCGTCGATGCTTGCTTCGTCGGGTTCGGACTTCATTAGCCAGTAGCGCATGAGTCGAAGAAGAGCGTCGGAAGTAGGAGAGGTGGGGGAGGCCCCAACGGAAAACGGCATCGGACACATGTCCGATGCCGTTTGAATAGGTCCCCGCCTTAGCCGCTAGGCCGGCATCCTGAACCGAGGGTTCAGAATTGGTCGCAGTTAGCAGCACTTCGGGTACATCAGACTAGTGACGCGCACACCCGTGCTACAAATTTCCGCAACCGTGCACATGGCATTGGTTCAAGGAATATATGACCTTGGCGAACCAGGCAGGGAAGCTGACTAAACTGTTTCGAAACGTACTGTGTACGCTTCAATGAACTGCATTCTAACGCATCATGAGGCTGCTTTTACAGCGCTAAGTTTCGAATACTGTGTTTCGAACACCGCGCTTATTGCACACCGTACTGCTGTATCACTGCGCCAAGCTGTTCATTCATTTGGCGCATTGTACGACGGATTTCTTCGGCTGGGAATGCTTCGCCGTGTCGCACGCTGGTCTGCAAACGCAGCAGTTCCGAGGCCAGCGAAAGCGCGGCCATCACTGCAATACGGTCCTGACCACGCACGTTGCTGTGATTGCGGATCTTCGACATTTCCGCATCCACGCGCGCGACGGCTTCAAGCAGCGCGGCTTCGGTTTCCGGCGAACAGGCGAGGCGATAGGTCTGGCCCAGAATCGTCGCTTCGATCTGTTTGTTCGTCATGCATTTTCTCCGTGGCGAGCGGCATTGTCGTCGGCGGCGTCCTGCGATGGGTCGAGCAGATCGAGCTGGTTCTCGCGGTCTGCACCTGCGCGGGCGCGGGGCAGCTTTTCGAGGATCGCGTTCAGTCGGACCTGCGCGTCGTCGATCTTGGCGGACAGACCATCGCGCTCGGCCTGCAACGCGTTGCGCTCTTCGCGCACCTGTTCGAGTTCGACGCGCGTCGCTTCGCATTGCGCGCGCAATTGCGCGAGTTGCTCTTCGAGCGCCACGCGTGCTTCATGATGGCGCTGATTGATCTCGATCAGCCGCCCGATGTTTTGTGAGAGTGTTTCGAGTTCGTTGAGCATGTGCTGCGTCCTCTAAAGACAGGCATTCTAGCGCGGATTGTCGCGTATTCCGACATCCGCGACGTTTCCAGACGTAACAACCCTACTTCTTGCCCGTATCTTGCAGTTTCAGGCTCAAAATGCGGACCCGCGGCCCCGCGATTTCACGGATTCGACGCCAGGTCGAGTGCGCGTGCGCTGCAATAATGACGCCGTGTTGACACGCGCCATCGGGCTTTTCTACCCATGTGAATCGTCTAAAGCCGCCTGAAAGAGGGGACAAGACGTGGCAGGCGCGGCCTTGTTCCGTGCAGCATTGCGCCTGTCTTTTACGACCATTTCATCTCACCAGGGAAAAAAACGGACAATAGCGAAACCTGCTTTGCAGCCCCTGTTTTGCAGTCCTTTTACGACCGACTGATTTCGACCGATTTCGACCGCCGCCCACGATGCCAACCGTAAGCTCCGACGAACCGCGCCAGGCCCACGCGCTGCCAGGATCGCGTGCGCCTGGCGCCGCTCGCCCGGCGATGCATGCACGCCGCGCCGTGACGATCTGGTGCGCGCTTGCGCTGGCTTCCTGCGCGGTGTTTTTCGCGTCGCTCGTGATCGGCAGCGTGCCGGTGACCTTCACTCAGGCGCTGCACGCGCTCTGGCCTGATGCAGGGCCGCACGAACTCGCGGTCGAGATCGTGCAAACGCTGCGGCTGCCGCGCTCGCTCGGTGGCTTTGCGTGTGGCGCGTTGCTCGCGCTCGCGGGCGCGCTGCTGCAGGTGTTGCTGCGCAATCCGCTGGCTGAGCCCTATGTGCTGGGCGTCTCGGGTGGCGCGGCGGCCTTCGCCCTCGTTGCGATGATCGCGGGCTTCGCATGGTGGGCCGTGCAGGCGAGCGCCTGTGCAGGCGCATTCGTGTCGATCCTGCTGGTGCTCGGCCTCGCGCGCCGCGAACTCTGGCGCGGCGAACCGCAGGACAGCTCGCCGCGTCTGCTGCTCACCGGCGCGGTGACGGCGGCGGGGTGGGGCGCGCTCATCACCTTGCTGCTCACGCTTGCGCCCGACACGCGGCTGCGCGGCATGCTGTTCTGGCTGACGGGCGATCTCGACGGCATCGGCAAGGCATGGCCCGCGTGGACCGCGCTGGCACTCGTGCTGATTTTCGGCGTGCGCGCCGCGCCGCGTCTGAACGTGCTGCTGCGCGGCGACGCCGCTGCGCAGGCGCTGGGGGTGCCGGTGCTGCGCCTGCGCCTGGGGGTTTATCTGGCGGCCTCGCTGGCGGCGGCTGTGGCGGTGACGACGGGCGGCACCATCGGCTTTGTCGGGCTCGTCGTGCCGCATGTGTTGCGGCTCGCATTTGGCAACGACCAGCGCATGCTCGTGCCCGCGGCGGCGCTCGCGGGCGGCCTCGCCGTGATGGCCGCCGATCTCGCGGCGCGAACCATCGCCGCGCCGACGCAATTGCCGGTGGGCGTTGTGACCGCGCTCGCGGGCGTGCCGATGTTCCTGTGGATGTTGCTACGCAGACGCCCGACATGACGACGCACACGCAACCCATGTTCGCTGCGCACGCGCTCACGTTGTGCGTGGGCTCGCGCACGCTCGTCGGGAATCTCACACAACGCTTCGGCGCAGGCGAAATCTGGTGCGTGGCCGGTGCGAACGGCGCGGGTAAAACCACTTTGATCGCCACGCTTGCGGGATTGCGCTCTCCGGCCGCGGGACATGTCGAAATCGACGGCATCGCGCTGCGCGACTGGAAGCCCGCGCGTCTCGCGCAACGCCGCGCGCTGATGCCGCAAGACGTGCGCGACGCCTTTAGCGCGAGCGTGCTCGACATCGTGCTGCTCAATCGTTATCCGCATCTCGCGGGCTGGGGCTGGGAAAGCGACGACGACCGCGCCGCCGCGCATGCCGCGCTCGCACAGCTTGGCCTCGAATCGTTTGCCGCGCGCGATGTGCTATCGCTCTCTGGCGGCGAACGTCAGCGCGTGGCGCTTGCGGCGGCGCTGTGTCAGGACGCGCCGCTGCTCCTGCTCGACGAACCGCTCGCGCATCTGGACCTGCATCATCAGATTGCGTGTCTCGAAGCGTTGAATCGATGGGTGCGTGCCGACGCCCGCACGGTGGTGCTGTCCTGCCACGATCTCAATCTCGCGCGCCGCTACGCGACGCACGCCTTGCTGCTCGATGGCCGTGGCGCGTGCTGGGCCGGGCCGGTGCGCGACGTACTCACGGCCGAGCGCGCAAGCGAAGCGTTCGGCCATCCGCTCGCACTGATACGCGACGGTCCACACGAAGCGCTCGTGCCCGCGCTGGGCACGGCCACGCACACTGATTACCCGTACGATCGCTGAATGACGCTCGTACAAAGCCAGACACAACGCATCGCCACGAACCGAACCGCCATGACCCACACGCTTTCCGATCTGATCACTGTCGAGCCGCTGGACACCTCGCTGCGCGAGACGCTGCAGCATCTCATCGATACCAAGACCAAGCCGCCGGGCAGCCTCGGCCGCCTCGAAACCCTTGCGCGCCAGCTCGGCATGATTCAGCGCAGCACGCAGCCTCGCGTCGTGCGTCCCGCGATGATCGTGTTCGCGGGCGACCACGGCATTGCGAACGAAGGCGTGAGCCCCTATCCGCAGGCCGTCACGGCGCAGATGGTGGCGAACTTCCTGGCAGGCGGCGCGGCGATCAACGCGTTCAGCGGCGTGGCGGGCCTGGAGCTTGAAATCGTCGATGCGGGTGTGGCGACGCCGCTGCCGGACGTCGATACCTCGAAGCTGGTTTGCGTGCCCATCGCCCCGGGCACGCGCAACTTCGCGCACGAAACGGCGATGACGCGCGAGCAGGCCATCGCCGCGCTGGCGGCGGGCGCGGCGCGCGTGCGTCATCACGCGGCGCTCGGCACCAACGTGATCGGCTTTGGCGAGATGGGCATCGCGAATACCTCGGCGGCGGCGTGTCTGATGAGCCGTCTGTGCGGTGTGCCGATCGACGAATGCGTCGGGCGCGGTACGGGCCTGGACAACGCGGGCCTCGCGAAAAAGCGCAACGTGCTGGCGGCGGCGCTCGCGCGCCACGCCAGCGCGCGCGATCCGATCGATGTGCTCGCAACGTTCGGCGGCTTCGAAATCGCCATGATGGCGGGCGCGTATCTCGAAGCGGCGCGCCAGCGCATGGCGATTCTCGTCGATGGCTTTATCGCGACATCGGCGCTGGTGGTGGCCGATGCGCTCTCGCCGCATGTGCGCGATTACTGCGTATTCGCGCACGCGTCGAACGAAGCCGGGCATCGACGCATGCTCGATCATTTCGGCGCACGCGAGCTGCTCACGCTCGATCTGCGTCTGGGCGAAGGCACCGGCGCGGCGCTGGCGGTGCCGTTGCTGCGCGCGGCCACGGCCTTCCTCAACGAGATGGCGAGCTTCGAATCGGCAGGCGTCGACGACCGCAGCGAGCGTGGGCATTGAACGAGCCTGATAAAAGCGCACAATCCGGCGCGCGTGGAGCGAGCGTGAGCGCATTGAATCCGCTGATGGAAGTGCGCTATTTCTTCACGGCGCTCGGCTATTTCACGCGCGTGCCGGTGCCGCGCTGGGTCGGCTTCGAACCGCAGTGGCTCAATGCGGCGGCGCGCTATTTTCCGCTCGTTGGCGTGTTGATCGGCGTGCTGGAGGCGCTCGTCTATCTGGCCGCATTGCGCGTGTTCCCTGCCGGTGTGGCCGTGCTGCTTTCGATGGCGGCAAGCTTGCTGGTGACAGGCGCGTTCCACGAAGACGGTCTCGCCGATTGTCTCGACGCCTTTGGCGGCGCGTACAAAAAAGAGGACGTGCTGCGCATCATGCACGACTCGCGCATCGGCGCTTTTGGGGCGATTGGTCTGGTCGTTACGCTGGCCTTGAAGTGGCAAACGCTCGCCATGCTGCCGCCTTGGCGCGCGGCCACGTTGATGATCGCGGGCCATGCGGCAAGCCGCGTATTCGCGATCAGCTATCTGGCGTCGCTCGATTATGTGCGCGCCGAAGGCAAGGCGAAGCCGGTTGCGCAGCGCCTGAGCGCGGCGGCGTTGCTGGTCGCGGCCGTGTTCGGTCTGCCGTGGCTGTGCTGGCCCGCGTGGCCGGACTGGCGTGCGGCCATCGCGACGCTTGCCTTGCTTGGCGTGCTGCGCTTCGCGCTGGGGCGTTATTTCGTGCGGCGCATCGGCGGCTATACGGGCGATTGCCTGGGCTTCGCGCAGCAGATTTTCGAACTCGCGATCTACCTCATGGGACTCGCATGGATCTCGTCCTGATCCGCCATCCGGCCGTGGCGGTCGAGGCTGGCGTCTGCTACGGCCGCTCCGACGTGGCGCTTGCCGCCGATGCCGAAGCGGGTGCGGCGTCGATTGCCGCGCGGCTGGTGGCATTGGGCGTGCGCGCGCCCGTGCGCATCGAAACAAGTCCGCTCATGCGTTGCGCAAGCGTGGCGCGCGTGCTGGCGCGAGAGCACGGCGCGCTCGCGCTGCAAGAAGATGCGCGTCTCGCGGAAATGGATTTCGGCGCGTGGGAAATGCAGCGCTGGGATGGCATCGAGCGTACGCAGATCGACGCGTGGGCGGCGAATTTTCTGCACGCGCGCGATCACGGCGGCGAAAGCGTCGCGCAATTCGATGCGCGAGTGACATCGTGGTTCGAAGCGCTGGAAGTAGAACACGTCGATGCGCGCACAACGATATGGGCAATGGCGCATGCGGGCGTAATCCGCACGATTGCCGCACGCGCGCTAGGCGTATCGCTCGAACGTTGCGTGCGCTGGCCTTTGGACATGGCCGCCATCGTCGTGCTGCGGCGCGAATCGCCGGGCGGCGAATGGCTGCTTTCTCGCTGGAATGCTTAGAGCGTGCGCGCGATGTGAGCGTCATTGATCCGGATGCCGGATCAATTCGTGCGCGCACGCTGCAAATCTTCGCAAAGTTTTTGCGCGCCCTGGGCGATGCGCGGCCCCGCACGCGACAGCAGATCGCCGTCGATGGCGTAGAGGTTGCCGTGCGCTACCGCTTTCAACTGCGGCCACGCGCGCCAGTGCTCCAGCGCGGGCAAGGGGCGATCCGGCGCGGTTGCGCCCGCTGAGGCGGTCACGATGGCATCGGGATTCGCGGCGATGACGGCTTCGGTCGAGAGCGTCGGCACCAGCGGACGCAGTGCGGCGAACACGTTGCGGCCTCCGCAGAGCGCGATCGCATCGGAAATCATCGACTCGCCGTTGATCGTCATGAGCGGCTGATCCCACACTTCATAGAACACGTTCACCGGCGCGCGCTGGGCGTAGGTCGCGCGCAGCTGCGCGATCTGGCCGCGATAAGCGCTCGCCGCCGCCTGCGCGGCCGGCTCCGTGCCGAGCAGCGCACCCAGACGCGTGAGCGAGGTCGCCACGTCGTCCAGCCGATGCGGTTCGCTGAAAAACAGCGGAATATGCAGTTCGCGCAGACGGTCGAGTTGCTGCTGCGCATTGCCGTGTCGCCAGACGACGATCAGATCGGGCTTGAGCGCGGCGATGCGTTCGAGGTCGAGCGCGCGGTTGTCGCCCACGCGCGGCACGGCCTTCGCTTCGGGCGGGTAGTCGCTGTAGCTCACCGCGCCCACCAGCTTCGCGCCGCCGCCAGCCGCGTAGATCAGCTCGGTGACGTGCGGCGCGAGGCTCACCACGCGCTGCGCGGGCGCGGCCAGCGTGATGGTGTCGCCGTTATCGTCGATGGCGCTCACGGGGGCGGCGTGGGCGATGTCGATGGTGAGCGCGGCGGCGAGCGCAAGCAGGAAATGCGCACGCATCAGCCGATCACCTGAACGGCCTGCGCGAGCGCGCTGGTAAAGCGTTGCCATTCCTCCTCCGAAGCCGGCAGGCCGAAACGCAGGCTTGCGGGCGTTTCGAAGCGGCGCGTCCAGACCGCGCGAGCAGCGAGCGCGTCCTGCAACTGCGCGGCGCGCGGCTCGGCGATCCATGCGTAGAGCGGCGTGGCGTGCGGCGTGAAACCCTGAGCCGAAAGCAGTGCGGCGAGACGCGCGCCGTCCGCCGCCAGACGCTCGCGCATCGATGCTTGCCAGGCGGCGTCTTCGAATGCGTGCGTGACGGCGTGGCGCGCCGGGCCGCTCACGGTCCAGGCGCCCAGACGCGCGCGCAAGGCCGCGAGCAAGGCGGGCCGCGCGAGCGCGAAGCCGCAGCGTGCTCCCGCCAGGCCGAAGAATTTGCCCGGCGAGCGCAGCACCACGAGGCCTTCGAGATTGACCGCATCGGCCAGCGATTCGGCGCGCGCCTGAGGATAGGCATCGGCGAATGCTTCATCGACGATCAGCGTGCCGCCACGCGCCGCCAGTTGCGCGTGCCAGCGCAGCAGCGTGTCGCGGGCGACGAGCGTGGCGGTCGGATTGTTCGGATTGACGACGACGGCGTGCATGACGTCATGGGGCAGCGTGTGAGCGCCGATATCGAGCGGCACGACCGTGTGCCCGGCTTCGGCGAAAGCGGGCGCGTACTCGCCGTACGTGAGCGCAGCGATGGCCACCCGCGCGGGCGACAGCAGCGCGGGCAATGCGCGGATCGCCGCCTGGCTTCCAGCTACCGGCAGGACGTGTTGGGCGTCGGGCGCGCCATAGTAGCGCGCGGCGCAGGCGGCGAAACCGTCGCCGTCATCGGGCAAACGTCGCCAGGCAGCGGCCGGCAGCGGCGGCACCGGATAACCATGCGGATTGATGCCGGTCGACAGATCGATCCACGACGCCCAGCCGATGCCGTAGCGTTGCGCGGCCTCATGCAGATTGCCGCCGTGCGCGACCATGCGCGGTGTGTCAGACATGCGTCGCCACGCTCACGAAAGCCAGCGCGATCAGCGTGGCGAGCCAAAGGATGGTGGTGCGTTCGACGAGGCGCAGTGCGGCTTCCACGTCCTGCGCCCGCGGCGGCAAGCCCGCGCCGAGCGGCGGGCGTTCCTCGATCGCACCGTGATAGACCGCCGCGCCGCCCAGCAGCACGTTCAGGCTGCCCGCGCCTGCGGCCATCACCGGCCCGGCGTTCGGGCTGTCCCAGCGGCGCGCCTGCTCGCGCCAGCAGCGCAGCGCCATGCGCGTGTCGCCGAGCAGCGCGTAGCTCGTGGCCGTGAGGCGCGCGGGAATCCAGTTGAGCACATCGTCGATGCGCGCGGCTGCCCAGCCGAAGCGCAGGAAGCGCGGAGTGCGATAGCCCCACATCGCGTCGAGCGTGTTGGCGAGGCGAAACGCCAGCGCGCCCGGCCCGCCCGCGATGGCGAACCAGAACAGCGCGCCGAAGATCGCGTCGTTGCCGTTTTCGAGCGCCGATTCGCAGGCCGCGCGCGACAGCGCGGTGGCGTCGGCGTTGGCGGTGTCGCGCGAAACGATGCGCGCCGTGAGCGTGCGCGCCGCCGCGAGGTCGCGTTCGGCGAGCGCCCGGGCGATCGGCCCGATGTGTTCTTCGAGACTGCGTGCGCCGAGCGCGAACCACAGCAGCGCGACATGTACCACCCAGCCAAACGGCCAGGGCAGCGCCGCGCAGAGGATCATCGCGATCACGACGGGCGGCGCGACGGCGAGCAGCCAGGCGAGCAGGCCGAGCGGGCGGCCGCGCCGCCCGGTATTCAGGCGCTTCTCGATGCGCCCGGCGAGCGTGCCGAAGGCGACCAGCGGATGCGCGCGGCGCGGCTCGCCGAACCAGCGGTCGACGGCGACGCCAGCGACGGCGAGTGCAGCGGTGACGGGCAGGCTCAGCATGACGGCGCGGCCTTCGAAGGCGCTTTCAGGACCAGCGGCAGGCCGGCGGCGATCAGCGTCGCACGGTCGGCGATGGTGGCGATGCGCTGGTTCAGGCGGCCGAGTTCGTCGACATAAAGGCGGGTGGCTGCGCCCATCGGCACGACGCCCATGCCGATTTCGTTGCTCACCACCAGCACCGTGCCGCGCGCGCGTTCGCAGGCCGCCGCGAAGGCGTCGATGCGTTCGCGCCAGTCGGGGCGCGGGTGTTCGGAATCGGGCGGACAGAGCAGGGTGGCGAGCCAGAGCGTGAGGCAGTCGATCAGCACGCAGTGGCCGGGCGCGGCGGCGGCGTCGAGCGCGCCAGCCAGATCGAGCGACGCTTCGACGAGGCCCCAATGCGCGGGCCGCCGCGCGCGATGATGGCCGATGCGGGCGTTGAATTCGGCATCCGCCTGTGCGCCTGTGGGCACCGCGGCGGTGGCGATGTAGGTGACCGGCAGGCCGCTGTCGGCGGCGAGACGTTCGGCGTAGGCGCTCTTGCCCGAGCGCGCGCCGCCGACGATGAAAGTGAGATCGCGTGAAATCATCGCGTGATTGTAGCGGCTGCAGTCGAGGGGGCTGTCGGCTGTAACCGCGCGCCTCGCAGGGCCGCGCTGCCGTGCGTGTAGGGCCAATGGGATAATGCGCCTTCGTCCGAACGTACCAGGCCACGATGTCAGCCGATTCCTCCGCACCTTCGTCCG
This sequence comes from Burkholderia sp. Ax-1719, assembly GCF_011753055.1. Taxonomy (GTDB): domain Bacteria; phylum Pseudomonadota; class Gammaproteobacteria; order Burkholderiales; family Burkholderiaceae; genus Paraburkholderia. The sequence goes on from NZ_VWWJ01000011.1 coordinate 97,048, forward strand.
CCCTGCCGCGCGGCACGCTCATGATTCAGGGCACCACGTCCGACGCCGGCAAGAGCACGCTGGTGGCCGGACTGTGCCGTCTCGCGCGGCGCGCGGGCGTGCGCGTGGCGCCGTTCAAGCCGCAGAACATGGCGCTCAACAGCGCCGTCACGGCAGACGGCGGCGAGATCGGCCGGGCCCAGGCGTTGCAGGCCATTGCCGCGGGGATCGCCCCGCATACCGATCTCAACCCCGTGCTGCTCAAGCCCAATAGCGACATGGGCTCGCAGGTCATCATCCACGGCCGTGCGCGCATGAATCTGAATGCGCGCGCCTACCAGAGCTACAAGCCGATCGCGCGCGAGGCCGTGCTGGAGTCGTACGGGCGACTGCGCGCGGGTTACGACACGGTGTTCGTCGAAGGCGCGGGCAGTCCCGCCGAGATCAACCTGCGCGCCAACGACATCGCCAACATGGGTTTCGCCGAGGCGGTCGATTGCCCGGTCGTGCTGGTCGCCGATATCGATCGGGGCGGCGTGTTCGCGCATCTGATCGGCACGCTCGCGTGTCTGTCGGACAGCGAGCGCGCGCGCGTGAAGGGTTTCATCATCAACCGGTTTCGCGGCGATCCGTCGCTGCTCAAGCCAGGCCTCGACTGGCTGGAAGCGCAGACCGGCAAGCCCGTGCTGGGCGTGGTGCCGTACCTGCACGGCCTCACGCTCGACGCCGAGGACATGCTGCCGGGCGCGGCGCATACGCACGCCCAGGCGGGTGGTCAGGCGCTGCGCGTGGTCGTGCCGGCGCTGCCGCACATCAGCAATCACACCGATTTCGACGCGCTGCGCGTGCATCCGCAGGTCGAATTCAGTTACGTGCGCGCGGGCAACGCGCCGCCGCCCGCCGATCTGGTGATCCTGCCGGGCTCGAAGAACGTACGCGACGATCTGGCGTGGCTGCGCGCGCAGGGCTGGGACAAGGCGCTGGAGCGGCATCTGCGCTACGGCGGGCGCTTGATCGGCATCTGCGGGGGGATGCAGATGCTTGGGCGCGTGATTGCCGATCCGCATGGCGTCGAAGGCGAGCCGGGCGAGACGGCGGGTTTCGGCTGGCTCGACTACGAAACCGAACTCACGCGCGAGAAGGCGCTGCGCAACGTGACGGGGCGGCTCGCGCTGGGAGAGGGAGAGGGCGAGGGCGCGGACGTGCGCGGCTACGAGATTCACATGGGCGTGACGCGCGGCCCGGCGCTGCAGACGCCCGCGCTGCGCATCGATTCAATCGAGGGTGAAGCGCACGAAGAGCGCGGCAAGGCGCGCGTGGACGGCGCGCAATCGGCCGACGGGCAGATTCTGGCGACCTATCTGCACGGTCTGTTCGACACACCCGAGGCCTGCGCCGCGCTGCTCGGCTGGGCGGGGCTGACCGGCGCGCAGCAGGTGGACTATCCGGCGCTGCGCGAAGCCTCGCTCGAACGGCTCGCCGATACGCTGGCGGCAAGCCTGGATTTGCCGCGTCTGTACGCGGCGATGCGCTGAAAGCTCAGTACAGCACCATCTGCGTGCAGCGGAACAGGGCAGTGGTCTTGCCGTCCGGGCCGGTGACGGTGGCGTCCCAGATCTGCGTGCTGCGGCCCAGGTGCACGCCTGTCGCCACCACGCTCAGCCGGCCTTCGCGCGCGGTGCCGAGGAAGTTGCTCTTGAGTTCGATGGTGGTGAAGTTCTTCGCGTTGGGCGGCAGATGCGCGAGGCAACCGTAGCCGCAGGCCGTGTCGGCCAGACAGACGACGGTGGCCGCGTGCAGAAAGCCGTTGGGCGCAAGCAGTTCGCTGCGGATGTCGAGTTCCGCGCGCAGGATGCCCTGTTCGAGCGCGACCGGGCGAAAGCCGATCAGCTCCGGCAGGCAGCCGCGTTGGCGCTCAAGAAGGAAGTCCAGGGTCATGTCGGTGCGTAGCGTGCTCATGGGGCGAAGGTCTCCGTGGGGTTCGATTTGGTCGGGTGTTTGCAAACCGGGGGCTTCGGCCCCGCAGCATTTGCCGATATTATCGGACGGTTGCGGTATCGGCTGAGCCGACCCCGCAGTAGGAATGAGCAACAAAAGGATTGGCAGAATCGGCAAACCGGCTGGCCTTGCGCCAGCCATCCTGACGGGAGCATTCATGACGGTGATCGTGGTGGCGAACCCCAAGGGCGGCGTCGGCAAAAGCACGCTGTCCACCAATCTGGCCGGCTATTTCGCGGCGCAAGGCGAGTGGGTCGCGCTCGCCGACCTGGACCGGCAGCAGTCGGCGCACGCGTGGCTCGATCTGCGCCCCGCGGCGCTGCCGGCCATCGAAAGCTGGCAGGTCGACCTGGATCATCCGGCGAAACCGCCCAAGGGCCTGGAGCATGCCGTGATCGACACGCCAGCCGGACTGCACGGCAATCGCCTGAATGCGATCGTCGAGCTGGCGGACAAGGTGATCGTGCCGCTGCAGCCGTCGATGTTCGACATTCTGGCGACCAAGGATTTTCTCGACCGGCTCGCCAAAGAAAAGGCGGTGCGCAAGGGCGCGATCAAGGTCGGCGTGGTGGGCATGCGCGTGGACGCGCGCACGCGTTCGGCCGAGCAGTTGCAGCGTTTCGTGGAAGGGCTGGAGCTGCCCGTGCTGGGCTATCTGCGCGACACGCAGAACTACGTGCAGCTGGCGGCGCACGGCCTGACGATCTGGGACGTCGCTAAAAGCCGCGTGGAGAAGGATCTCGACCAGTGGCAGTCGATTCTGGCCTGGGCGAACGAGAAGTAAAACGAGAAGTAAAGCCGGGAAGTCAAAGTCGGGCGGTAAAAACGCAAACGGGAGCCACAGGGCTCCCGTTTTTTCGACTGGCGCGACTGAAAAGCGCTCAGGTCCAGTTCTGGGTCGGCACGTGGTCGCGGCTGCCCTTGATGCGGTTGTTTTCGTCGACGAACACGAGGTCGGGCTTCCAGCCGGCCTTGAGTTCTTCCTCATCGACGTTGGCGAAGGCGGCGATGATCACCAGATCGCCCAGCTGCGCGCGGCGCGCCGCCGAACCGTTCAGCGAAATCATGCCGCTGCCGCGCTCGCCCTTGATCGCGTAGGTCGAAAAACGCTCGCCGTTGTTGATGTTCCAGATGTCGATGCGCTCGTTTTCGACGATATTGGCCGCTTCGAGCAGGTTTTCGTCGATCGCGCACGAACCTTCGTAGTGCAGTTCGCAGTGCGTGACGGCGACGCGGTGGATCTTCGACTTCAGCATATGGCGTTGCATGGATGTCTCCTCAGGCGAGCGGGCGCTTGGCCCGCCGCAGCAGATTCGGTAATGGCGTGATGGGGACCGGCGGCGCGACGTCGCGCCGCTCAGATTTCCAGGTTGTCGATGAGGCGCGTCGGGCCGAGCTTGGCGGCGGCCAGCACGACGAGCGGCGCTTCGGCGTCGGCGGCGACGCCCGGTGCCGGCGGCAGCAGGTTCGCGCGCTTGCGGATGGCGATGTAATCGGGCTTCCAGCCGCGCTGGGCCAGCTTCGCCATGGCGTCGAGTTCGAGCTGCTGGAAGTCGCGGCGGCCCGACAGCACGGCTTCGCGGATGCCTTGCAGGGCGCCGGCCAGTTGCGGCGCTTCGGCGCGCTCGGCGTCCGACAGATAGCGGTTGCGCGAGCTGAGCGCGAGGCCGTCCTGATCGCGCACGGTCTCGGCGGCGATCACTTCGGTCGGCAGCGCGAACTGCTGGCACATCGCGCGCACGATCATCAACTGCTGGTAATCCTTCTTGCCGAAGATCGACACGCGCGGCTGCACGCACGACATCAGCTTCATGACGACCGTGCACACGCCTTCAAAGAAGCCCGGACGGAACTCGCCTTCGAGGATGTCGCCCAGATCGTGCGGCGGGCGCACGCGGTATTCCTGCGGCTGCGGGTAGAGATCGCGCTCGGTGGGCGCGAACAGCACGTAGACGTTTTCCTTCTGCAGCTTTTCGATGTCGGCTTCGAGCGTGCGCGGGTATTTGTCGAAATCTTCGTTCGGGCCGAATTGCAGACGGTTGACGAAGATGCTCGCGACGACCGGGTCGCCGTGCTGACGCGCCAGGCGCATCAGCGAAAGGTGGCCTTCGTGCAGATTGCCCATGGTCGGGACGAACGCGGTGCGGTTTTGGCCGCGCAACTGGTCGCGCAGTTCCTGAATCGAGCTGATGACTTTCATGATCGGATGCGTTGTGCCTCGCGCGGGGCAAGACGGGGTTGCAGCACACGGCAGGCCCGCAAGGCGGCCGGCCGGAAGGCGTGCCAGTCCCTGTCAGGGCAGGCGCGGGCGATTGTAGAGGATTTGTGCGTGCTGCGCAGCCGCCCGGGATGGGGGATTATCCTGGACTGGAAAGAAGGGGACGGATGCGGTGCCCGCGATGCAATGACGACGAAAACGGGGCCATTGCAGGCGGGACGGGGCGTGCGGCGGGAAGAAGCCTGCTTGGGCAGGCAAACCAGACGGGTAAATCAGGCAGGCAGATACGCAAGGCGCACGTAGATGGGCGCGAACGGCTCGGCCTGGGTGATTTCGAGCAGCGATTCACGCGCCAGTTCCAGCATGGCGATGAAGTTGACCACCACCACGGGTACGCCGCGCGTGGTGTCGAACAGTTCCGAGAACTCCATGAAGCGCGCGCCTTGCAGCTTGCGCAGAATCACGCTCATATGCTCGCGCACGGACAGCTCTTCGCGCGAGATCTTGTGATGCTGCACCAGCTTCGCGCGCTTGATGACGTCGGCCCACGCGGCGCGCAGGTCGTTGCTGTCGACGTCGGGAAAACGCGGCGTGATGCTTTGCTCGATATAGACCTCGGCGCGCAGGAAGTCGCGGCCGAGTTGCGGCAGCTTGTCCAGGCGCTGCGCGGCGAGCTTCATCTGTTCGTATTCGAGCAGACGGCGCACGAGTTCGGCGCGCGGATCTTCGGCTTCTTCGCCCGTATCGGCCTTCTTGACCGGCAGCAGCATGCGCGACTTGATCTCGATCAGCATGGCCGCCATCAGCAGATATTCGGCCGCGAGTTCGAGATTGGTCTTGCGCAGTTGCTCGACGTAACCGAGGTACTGCGCCGTGACGTCCGCCATCGGGATGTCGAGCACGTTGAAGTTCTGCTTGCGGATCAGGTACAGCAACAGATCGAGCGGACCTTCGAACGTTTCGAGGAAAACCTCGAGCGCATCGGGCGGAATGTAGAGGTCTTGCGGAAGCTTGAAGAGCGGCTCGCCGTACAGGCGCGCGAAAGCGACGCCGTCGACCGTGTCGGGCGTCGAATCCGTGGCGGGGGTGGCGAGCGCCTCGTCGGCGCTGGGCGGGGCGGGAGGGTGCGGCTGCGCGCCCTTGTCACCTTTCTCGCCCGGTTCACCGCCCGCTGGCCCCATGGCCATTTCGGGCCGTTCGGCGCCGTCGGCTTCGGCCATCAGAAGTTCTGGTAGTAAACGTAGGACGTCTGCTTGACGCGCGAAGCCTGCTGGCGCTCGCGTTCGTCGAGGTCGATCGGCTGCTTGTCCCACAGCAGCGAGCGGCCCTTGCGCTGCTGCTCTTCGAGTTGCGGCTTCTGCTCTTTGAGCTGGTTCAGGAACTGGGTGATGTCCGACTGATACATGGCTGACGTCCGTCGAGTGGGGCGGCCTGTGCCGTTTCGTCCAGTTTTGTTGTGACTTTCTGGCGGCCGCGGGGAATCCGGTGTTTCTTGTCGGCGGCAATTTTACCGCATGCGCCGCGTGCGGAACATCCGCGCGGGCGATGCGCCGAAGCCGCGCTGCGGGCGGGTGCGGGGCCACATCGACGTCGCGCCTGAGCGCGTCTCAAAAATGGCGTGAGCGTGTGCCGGTCCTGGCCGCAGTTGCAACCTGTTGCACACGTTTGCGCCTCCTCCTGGGGTTTTCACGCGCTGATGTGGTGAAATAACGCGTTTGCGCCCGTCCGGTCAGGAAGCCGCACAGTAGCGGGGCGGCGCGCGTCGGGTACAACGAAAAGACAAACGAAAGCTGGAGGTCCTGTTTGGCGGGTAGGCTGACTGAAGCAGCACGCGTATGGCCGTGTTTCCGGCGTTTCCGGCAAACCCGGCACGCCCGGCCGTTGGCACGGGCGTCGTGGCCGCGCTGCGATGTGCGCCTCGCCGTGCGCTTCATGGTGTGCTTCATGGTGCGCTTCTTGACGCACTTGCCGGTGCGCCTTGCCGCATGGCTCGCCGCGGGATTCGCCTTCAGCCTGCTGGCCGCCGCGCCCGCCAGTGCCGCGCTCACCGACCTGCTGCCGTGGTCCCACGGCAAGACGTATTACGACGTCGATATCCAGGCCTCGCCGCGCGAACTGCGCAAGCTGCTCGAAGCCCACCTCGATATCGCGCGCTTCGCCAAACGCGAAGACATCAGCGACGACCAGTTCGAATTTCTCGTCACCGCCACCCCGCAGCAGGTGCGCGATCTGGCGTCCACCGACGGCTATTTCACGCCGGTCGTGCGCACCGACGTCCACACCGATGAAAACGGTCGCCGCGTCGTCCACGTGATGGTCGATTCCGGTCCGCGCACGACGATTTCGTCGATTCAACTCGGCTTCACCGGCCCGGTGCTGACCGAAGATCATGCGCAGGAAAACGCCACGCGCTTTGCGTTTTCGCTGCACGACGGCGACGCCTTCACGCAGTCCGACTGGGACGGCGCGAAGAACGCCGCGCTGCGCGCGCTGCAATCGCGCCGCTATCTGGGCGCGAAGATCGTGCATTCGGAAGCGCGCGTCGATCCGCTCAAGCACGACGCGAAACTCTCCGTGACGTTCGACAGCGGCCCGACCTTCACGATGGGGCAGCTCGATATCTCCGGGCCGCGCCGTTACCCGGAAAAGATCGTCACGAACGTGAACCCGCTGTCGCCCGGCGAGATCTACGACGTCAACCGCGTGACCGAACTGCAACGCCAGCTCCAGAACACGCCGTACTACGCGAGCGTGGCGATCGACGTCGACGACAACACGCAAAAGCCGCTCAACACGCCCGTGCACGTGAAAGTGAGCGAGTATCCGTACAACAACTTCCGCGGCGGCGTGGGTTACTCGACCGATACGGGCGCGCACGTGCAGGGTTCGTACACCTATCTGGACACCTTCGGTGCGGCGTGGCCGTTCCAGGTCGCCGGGCGTCTCGATCAGATCCAGCAGTACGGCCAGATCCAGCTTTCGATGCCGCCCGGGCCGCGCGCGTGGACCAATAGCGCGCTGGTGTCCTACACCACGACGGACGTCTCCGACACCAACATCTACAGTCTGCGCATGGGTGTGCAACGCACGCGCACCTCGCAGAACATCGACTACGCGTATTCGCTGCTGTACTACCAGGACCGCCTGACGCAGAACGCGGCAGGGCCGACCACGAGCCGCGCGCTGGTGCCGTCGTGGTCGTGGACGCGCCGCAACGTGGACGATCCGCTGTTCCCGCGCTCGGGCAACCTGATCCGCGTGGAAGCGGGTTTCGCCGTGAAGGGCGCGGCCTCGGACGCCACCTTCATGCGCGGCTATATGCGCGGCCAGCAATACGTGCCGATCGGGCGCAGCGACCTCGTGCTGTTCCGCGCGGAACTGGGCGGCGTGTTCACCTCCAGCAGTTCGTCGGACGTGCCCGCTTCGCTGCTGTTTCGCGCGGGCGGTTCGAACTCGGTGCGCGGCTACGGCTTTCAGAGCATCGGTAACGATGTCGACGGCTCGATCCTGCCGGCCAAGTATCTCGTCACCGGATCGGCGGAATATCAGCACTGGTTCAGCCACGACTGGGGCGGCGCGGCCTTCTTCGACGTGGGCACGGCCACCGACACCTGGGGCGAGAAAGTCTTCTATCCGGGCGCGGGCCTGGGCGCGCGCTGGCGCAGCCCGGTCGGCCCGGTCAACCTCGATCTGGCCTATGGCTTTCGCGAACGCAGAGTGCGGCCCTATCTGACGCTGGGAATCGCTTTCTGATGATGTCCGCTCCGTTCCTCCGGTTTTTGCCGTCGTCCTTCGCAAGGGAGGCGACATGAGCGTGCGCGACTGGCTGCACTGGTGCGCGATTCCTCTGGCGACGTTCGCGGCGCCGCCTGAAGGCGAGGGCGCGCCACCGGCAGAAGGCGCGGATCCGCAAGCCACGCCGCCCGTGCCGAAGCGGCGTGGCCGCACCTGGCTCAAAGCGTTCGCCTGGACCTTCGCGACGCTGCTGCTGATCGTTGCGCTGGTGGCCGGCGCGCTGTATGGCGCGCTCACGACCGAGCGCGGCACGGCGTTGGCGTGGCGCGCGGCGGTCAAGGTGCTCGGCGGTCAGCTGGCGGGCACGCTCGACGGCGGCGCGCTCGCCACCGGTGTGCGTCTGCGCGACGTGAGCTGGCATGGCACGGACGGCACGACCGCCACGATCGACCGCGCAAGCGGCGAGTGGAAGCTGGAGATCAACAAGGATCGCCCGTGGCGTTTCGTCGTGAGCTACCTGCATATCGGCGATATCGATCTGCGCGTGGTGCCGTCCAACGAGCCTTCCTCTGGGCCGCTGACGTTGCCGAAGGATCTGCGCCTGCCGCTTGCGCTCGATATTCGCGACGTGCATGTGAACAAGCTCACGCTGCATCAGGGCGCGAGCGCCACCGAATTCTCGAACTTCTCGTTCCGCGGCCGCAGTGACGGGCAGCATCACGAAGCCGCCGTCGAACAGCTCGATACGCCCTATGGCGCGGTGAGCGCCGAGGCGAAGCTCGATGGCGTGCGGCCGTTTGCGCTGGCGGGCACGCTCGGCTATTCGGGCAAGGTCAATAACGAAGACGTGCAGGTGAACGCGAATCTGGGCGGTTCGCTGGAAACGCTGGGCGCGGACGTCACGGCGAGCGGCATGAAGCTCACCGGCCGCGCGCATCTGGAGGCGGCGCCGTTCGCGGCGGTGCCGCTCAAGCGCGCGACGCTGGCATTCGATCACGTCAATCCGCAGGCCTTCGCGCCGGGCGCGCCGTTCGCCGATCTCGCGTTGCGCGCCGATCTGCAGCCCGCGCAAGCAGGCGTCAAACCGTTCGTGCCCGAGCCGCGTGCCGCGGTGGCGTCGGCTGCTTCGGTGGCTTCAGCGGCAACGGCGGCATCGGCGGCATCGGTTTCGAAAGCGCATGGCGCATCGGCGGGTGCCCGCGCCGATGCGCTCGCGCCGCCGCCCGCATCGGGCGTCAAGTCGGGCGTCAAGTCGGCAGGCGGCAAGCCCGCCAACGAGAACCCCAACGCCGCGGGCTTCACGGTCGCGGGCAGTGTTTCGATCGTCAATGCGAAGCCCGGCGCGATCGACGCGCAACTGCTGCCGCTCATCGACGCCCGCACCGACGTCGTACTCGACGCCCACACGCAGCGTCTCTCGAACCTCGACGTGCGGCTCGTCAAAAACGCGACGGTCACGGGTGGCGGCGTCATCAGCGGGCGCGACGGCCGCTTCGATCTCAAGGTCGCGAACCTCGACCTCAACGCGCTGCAGGCGAGCGTGCGTCCGACCCAGCTCGCCGGGCCGATCACCGTGCGTCTGGCCGACGACGTGCAGAGCGTCACCCTCGATCTCGCCGATCCCAAGGCCGCGCTGCGCGCCCAGGGCAAGATCACGCTGGACCCGGCGCGCATCGCCTTCAACGATGTGCGCGTGAGTTCGGGCGAAGGCCGCGTCGATCTGTCGGGCGCACTCAAGCACGACGCGAAATCCAGCTACACCCTCAAGGCCACGCTGACCAATTTCGATCCGCTCTCGCTGCTTTCGCAGGCGCCCAGCACAAGCACCGAACACCGGCCTGCCAGCGTGACGCCGCAGCCTTCCGGGCCGACTGAAGCGCAACGCAAGGCACAGGCCAATGCGCTCGACTCCAAACATAGCCTCGCGCTCAATCCGGCTGCGAACCCCGCGCTGAATCCCGCGCAATCGAGCGAGCAGGCGGCGGCCCAGAACGTCGCGCGCCATACCGTCCAGCAGCCCGCCGCTGCGAAACCCGTGCGCAAATCCGCTGCAAAGGCCCCCGCGCGGCGCGTCGAAGCGCGCGTGAACGGCACGCTCACGGCCACGGGCACGCTCGCGCCGGAACTCACCGCCAAGGCCGAATTCAAGCTCGGCCCGAGCGTCTACGACAACCTGCCGCTCACCGGCGAGGGGCTGATCCAGCTGGCGGGCATGCGCCTGTTGCCGAGCCGCGCGAATCTTTCGGTGGCGGGCAATAGCGTGGACCTGCAAGGCAGCTTCGGCGCACGCGGCGACCGCCTGCGCTTCAAGGTCGACGCGCCGCAACTCGATCGGCTGGGTTTCGGCGTGGCGGGGCAGGTGGCGGCGAACGGCGACCTGACAGGTACGATCGCGCATCCCGATGTCGCGCTCGACTACAAGGCCGATCACGTGGTGTTCGGCGAAAACCGTCTGGGCCATGCCGAAGGCCACGCCGAACTGCACGACGGCGCGAACGGCGCGCTTGCCTTTAGCGCCGACGCCAGCGGCATCGCGGCAGGCGGCGTCGAGATCGCCACGCTCACTGCGCGCCTGACCGGCACGCGGGCGAAACACGCGCTCACCGCGAGCGCGAAGGGCAAGGTGCAGGGCCAGCCGATCGACGTGCAGGTGGCGGCCAACGGCAAGCTCTCCGAAACGCGCGAAGGCACGCGCTGGGACGGCACCGTCACGCAGTTGCAGAATCGCGGCGCGCCGGACGTTGATCTGCAGGTGCCGCTCACCGTCAGCGCGGGGCCGGGCAAGGTGACACTGGGCGCAACGCGGCTCACGGCGCTCGGCGCGACGCTCGATCTCAAGTCCTTCGATCTCGATCATGGGCGCATCCGTTCGGCGGGCTCGCTGACCACGGTGTCGCTCGCGCGCATCATGCAGTTCCAGCAGCAGCTCACGGGCAAGCCGTCCAGTCTCAAGACCGATCTCGTGTTCGACGGCGACTGGGACTTTTCGGTCGGGCCGACGGCGAGCGGCTATATCCAGCTCAAACGCCGCTCGGGCGATATCACCGCCGAAATCGGCCGGGGTCTCGCTTCGGTCGGTATCGGCGATCTGAGCGCGCGCGCGGCCTTCAGCGGCGGCAATCGCCTGACGCTCACCGCGCACGCGCAGGCCAGCCGCGTGGGCGTGATCGATATCGACGCGAATACGACGCTGACGCCGCGCGACGGCATGCTCACGCTCGGCGAGGAAGCGCCGCTGGGCGGCACCATCAAGGCCGACGTGCCTTCGCTCAAGACCACGGGCGGGCTGCTTGGGCCGAGCTATCTGCTCGACGGTCACTTTGCGCTGCAACTCGCGCTGGGTGGCACCGTCGCGAAGCCCAATCTCTCGGGCTCGCTGATCGGCGATGGGCTGTCCGCGACGCTCGTCGATCAGGGGCTGCAGCTCAAGGACGGCGTGGTGCGCGTGATGCTGTCGAAGAATCTCGTCGACTTCCAGCAGGTGGAGTTCCACGGCGGCGACGGCACGCTGCGCGCCACCGGCCGCGTGCGCCTGGACAACGACGAACCCGACCTCACCGCGAGCATCGTCGCCGACAAGCTCGAACTGTTCGCCGCGCCCGATCGCCACCTGTCGCTCTCGGGCAGCGCGAGCATCGCCAATGGCGGCCATCTGGGCGGCATGCAGATCGACGGCAAGTTCACGGTCGACCGCGCGCTGTTCGACATGCCGGAATCGGCCGCGCCGGAACTGGGCGACGATGTCGTGATCGTGCGCCCGGACGGCACCACGCGCGGCGGTACGCCGCCGCCCGCCGTGCAGGCGCAGCAGGCGTCGGACAAGCCCGCGCCGCGCTTTGCGCCGCGCGCCAATATCGACATCAACCTGGGCCGCAACTTCCGCTTCCGCGGCATGGGCGCGGATCTCGGACTGGCCGGCACGATCACGGCGATGAGCGCGCCCGACGTGCCGCTGCGCGCCGTGGGCAACGTGCGCGTGACCGAGGGCTCCACCTACACGGCGTTCGGTCGCAAGCTCAATATCGAAAACGGCTTCTTCACCTTCAACGGACCGGTAGCGAACCCGGGCATCAATATCCTGGCGATGCGCCGCAACCAGCAGGTGGAGGCGGGCGTGCAGGTGATCGGCACAGTGCAGGCGCCGGTGGCGAAGCTGATCTCGGAACCCAACGTGCCCGATAACGAAAAACTCTCGTGGCTGCTGTTCGGCCATGGCACGGATCAGGGCAATAACGTCGGCCAGCAGAGCGCGATGACGACGGCGCTGGCGCTGCTCGGCAGTGCGAGCGGCAAGCGTATCGCGCAGGAAGTGGGACTCGACGAGTTTTCGATCGGCCGCAGCGAAGTGGGTCTGACGGATCCACAGGTGGTGATGCTGGCGAAGGCCATCAACGAATGGCTGGTGATTGGTTACGAGCAGGGCCTGCAATCGGCCTCGAATGCGGTGAAGGCGACGCTCAACCTGACGCGTTACTGGTCGGTGACCGCGTACGGCGGCACGTTCTACGGCGCGGATATTCTTTATACGCGTCGCTTTGACAGGATTCGCTGGTAGATCGCAGCACGCGTCGCGGACGAAAAAAAAGCACACCCTTGGGTGTGCTTTTTTGCTTCGGGCGCTGCGGCCGACGTGTGTTTAGCGCACGCGCATGCCCGGCTTCGCGCCGCTATGCGGTTCGAGGATGTAGAGGCCCGGTTCGGCCTTTTCATCCGCAGCCGAAGCCGCGAGCACCATGCCTTCCGACATGCCGAACTTCATCTTGCGCGGCGCGAGGTTGGCGACCATCACCGTGAGCTTGCCCTTGAGGTCTTCCGGCTTGTAGGCCGAACGGATGCCCGAGAACACGTTGCGCGTCTTCTCTTCGCCCACGTCGAGCGTGAGTTGCAGCAGCTTGTCCGAACCTTCGACGATATTGCAGTCGACGATCAGCGCCACGCGCAGGTCGATCTTCGCGAAGTCGTCGATAGAGATAACTTCGGGCGTTTCCGGTTCTGCGGCAGGCTTCTTCGCTTCCTTCGAGGCCTTCGACTTCTTGCTGGCGTCGGCAGCAGCGGCGGGTACGTCGGTCGCCTGCAGCGAATCGCGGTTCGCGGCCAGCAGCGCTTCGATCTGCTTCGGATCGACGCGCGTCATCAGATGCTTGTACGCGTTGATCGGCTGTTGCGAGGAGAGCGCCTTTCCAGCGTCGGCCCACGTGAGCGGTTCGATCGCGAGGAACGCTTCCACGCCTTGCGCGAGCTGCGGCAGCACCGGCTTGAGCGCGAGCGACAGCAGGCGGAACGCTTCCAGGCTGACGCTGCACGACTCATGCAGGGCGACCGCGTTGGCCGGGTCTTTCGCTTGCTCCCACGGCTTGGCTGCGTCGACGTAACCGTTGACGGCATCGGCGAGTTCCATCGTCGTGCGCAGCGCGCGGCTGTATTCGCGGGCTTCGTAGTTCGCGGCGATCTGCGGGATCGCGGCGCGCAGTTGCTCCAGCAGCGGATGCTTCATCGCGCTGTCCTGCACGCGGCCTTCGAAGCGCTTGATCAGGAAGCCCGCCGCGCGGCTGGCGATGTTGATGTACTTGCCCACCAGATCGCTGTTCACGCGCGCCTGGAAGTCCTCGAGGTTCAGGTCGAGGTCTTCCATCGTGCTGTTGAGCTTCGCGGCGAAGTAGTAGCGCAGCCATTCCGGGTTCAGGCCCGTCGTGATGTAGCTTTCCGCCGTGATGAAGGTGCCGCGCGACTTCGACATCTTCGCGCCGTCCACCGTGAGGAAGCCGTGCGCGAACACGTTCGTAGGCGTGCGATGACCCGAGAATTCGAGCATCGCCGGCCAGAACAGCGTGTGGAAATACAGGATGTCCTTGCCGATGAAGTGATACTGCTCGGTCTTCGAACCGGGCTTGACCCACTCTTCGAAATTCAGGCCGCGCTTCTCGCACAGGTTCTTGAAGCTCGCGTAGTAGCCGACCGGCGCGTCCAGCCACACGTAGAAGTACTTGCCCGGCGCGCCCGGAATTTCAAAGCCGAAGTAGGGCGCATCGCGCGAGATGTCCCAGTCGGCGAGCTTCGATTCGCCCGCGTCGCCCAGCCACTCGCGCATCTTGTTGGTGGCTTCCGGTTGGGCCAGACCTGCCACCCAGCCGCGCAGGAATGTTTCGCAGCGCGGGTCGGAAAGACGGAAGAAGTAGTGCGTCGAAGTCTTGCGGATGGGCGTAGCGCCCGACACCACCGAGTACGGATTCTTCAGGTCGGTAGGCGCATAGGTCGAGCCGCATACTTCGCAGCTGTCGCCGTATTGATCCTTCGCGCCGCACTTCGGGCACTCGCCCTTGATGAAGCGGTCCGGCAGGAACATGTTCTTGACCGGATCGTAGGCCTGCTCGATGTCGCGCGTTTCGATGAAACCCGCTTCCTTGAGCGCCAGATACACCGATTCCGACAGCACACGGTTCTCGTCCGAATCGGTCGAGTAGTAGTTGTCGAAGGACACGCCGAAGCTGTCGAAGTCGCGCTTGTGCTCTTGCCAGACGCGCGCGATCAACTGCTGCGGCGTGAGGCCTTCCTTCTCGGCGCGCAGCATGACGGGCGTGCCGTGGGTGTCGTCGGCACCGACGTAATAGACCTCGTGCCCGTGCATTCGATGTGCACGGACCCAGATGTCCGTCTGGATGTACTCGACCAGATGGCCGATGTGGATCTGGCCGTTCGCATACGGCAGAGCAGACGTGACGAGAATCTGGCGGCCGCTCTGGACGCTGGAGGCGCCGGCGGCGAGGTCGGTGGCGGGTGCTGACATAAGTGGTTGGACGTCCGATGTTGCGGGGGGAAACCGCGATTTTAGCAGGGCGCACGCGCGAAGCGTCTGGGCCCCGGTGCGCCGCGTTGCAGAAAACGCAGGCAAAAAAAACCGGGGCAGGATGGCCCCGGAGCAACAACGACAAGAGGAGAATGGTGACGCGGCGGCATGACCGCACACGTACCGTAAAGACAGACAGCGCTATTTCACGAGAGTTCGAAAATTTTTTCGATTCGCTGAAATGGCCTTGCGGCGGGTTTCTCATGCGTGAAGGTCGGCCATTTCTCCTGCATGAAAAGCAGAACGGGACGGCGTTTCGGCCGTCCCGTTCTGCTTTGTCGCTATTTATCCAGCGAAGCGCTTACTGCTGATGCTGGGCCGTGGCGCGCAGATAGATTTCCACGCGGCGGTTGGCGGTGCGGCCGGCTTCCGTGCTGTTGTCGGCGATCGGTTGCGTGTCGCCGCGACCTTCGGCGGCCATGCGCTGCATCGGGATGCCGCGACCCGCCAGGTAGTTCACCACGCTCTGCGCGCGGTTGACCGACAGCGTCTGGTTGTACGCCGGCTGGCCGGTGTTATCCGTATGACCCACCACCTGGGCGACGACTTCCGGGTTCTGCTGCAGCGTCTGCGCGACCTGGTCGAGCACCGGCGCGAACGACGGCTTGATCGCGTAGCTGTTGGTGTCGAACGTCACGTTGCTCGGGATGTTGAGCTTGAGCGAGCCGTCCGGCTGTTCGGTGATCTGCGTGCCGGTGCCCTTGGTGGCGCCCGACAGCTTGTTGTGAATGGCTTGCCAGTTGTAGCCGGTGATGCCGCCCACCAGCGCGCCTGCGCCCGCGCCGATCGCCGCGCCCTTGCCGCCGCCGAAGATCGCGCCGATCGCCGCGCCCGTGCCCGCGCCGACGCCGGTGCCCACGGCCGTGTTGGTGCCCTGCTGGGTCGCGCAGCCTGCGACGAGCGCACCGGCGACAGCGAAGACGGACAGACGGGTCAAGATTCTTGTGTTCATTTTCAATCCTCTCTTGAGTGAAACGGGAAGGCTGCACTGTGCCGGTTACCGGCCCCGACTGGGTTCAGGGTCATAGGACGGCGCGCGGCGGCAGCTACTACAATGACGGCTTGAGCGCCTGTAAAAGGCGCTGGCCTGGCGCGAAAAGACTGCTGCCGCGAAGCGTGCCCTGCCGCAGGAATTTGCGCAATCCAGCTTAACAATTTCTTTCGATTTACGGCGTCTAAGCGGCACCCCACGGGCCGCTCGGGACGACGGGTCGATCATCCCCACGGAGTTTCAATGAGCATTGATCGGGCATTGGTGGACGCGGCTCTCGCGGCCCTCGCGGATCCGAACACGGGCCGTCCCTACACGACGGCCAAAGGCGTGCGCAACGTCGCGATCGACGGCGAAACGGTTGACGTCGAGATCGTGCTCGGCTATCCGGCGAAGAGCCAGTACGACGCGATCCGCGCCCAGGTCCAGGCTGCGCTCGCGGCGGTTCCCGGCGTGAAGGCAAGCCGCGTGACGGTGCGCCACGAAGTGACCGCTCACACGGTGCAGCGTGGCGTGAAGCTGCTGCCGAACGTGAAGAACATCGTGGCCGTGGCCTCGGGCAAGGGCGGCGTCGGCAAGAGCACGACCGCCGTGAATCTGGCGCTGGCGCTGGCCGCCGAAGGCGCGTCGGTGGGCGTGCTCGACGCCGACATCTACGGCCCCTCGCTGCCGATGATGCTGGGCATCGAGGGCCGCCCCGAGTCGCCCGACGGCCAGTCGATGAATCCGCTCGAAGGCCATGGCGTGCAGGCCAACTCCATCGGCTTCCTCGTCGACCAGGACAACCCGATGGTCTGGCGCGGCCCGATGGCCACCTCGGCGCTCGAACAACTGCTGCGGCAGACGAACTGGCGCGAACTCGACTATCTCGTCGTGGACATGCCGCCGGGCACCGGCGACATCCAGCTCACGCTCTCGCAGCGCGTGCCGGTGACGGGCGCCGTGATCGTGACGACGCCGCAGGACATCGCGCTGCTCGACGCGAAGAAAGGTCTGAAGATGTTCGAGAAAGTGGGCATTCCGATTCTCGGCATCGTCGAAAACATGGCGGTCCACGTCTGCACGAACTGCGGTCACGCCGAGCATATCTTCGGCGCGGGCGGCGGCGAGCGCATGGGCAAGGAGTACGGCGTCGAAGTACTGGGCAGCCTGCCGCTCGATATCTCGATTCGCCAACAGGCCGATTCGGGCGCGCCGACGGTCGTGGCCGCCCCCGAAAGCGCCGTCGCCGATACCTACAAGGCGATTGCTCGTCGCGTGGCGATCCAGATCGCCGAACGCTCGCGCGACATGAGCTCGAAATTCCCGACCATCGTGGTGCAGAACACCTGAGTGCGTTCGTCCCGACCGGCGTTTTAAAAGGCACGCCGCGTGCGCCTTGCATGACGAGGCCCGCGGCGTGCGCGTTTGCGCACATGACGGGGCGGTTCGAGGCCACGGAAGGCCCGCGACTGCGCGCGTGCGCGGTATCATGTGGGATTCATGGGTCCGGATCGACAGCCGCAATGGGCGGGCGTGCGCCGGCAAGAGGAACGCATGGTTAAAGGAAACGACAGGCAGGCGGGAAATGCAGTCCTGGTGGCCGTGGTTGCGTGCATGCTGCTGGGCGGCTGCACGAGCTTCATGGGCCAGCAGGACAAGCGTGCGGGCACGCAGTTGCAGCCCACCGTCGGCAATCAGGTGCGCGGCACCGTGTCGTTCGTCGAACACTCTGACGGCGTGCAGGTGAGCTACAACCTCGCCGGCCTGCCGCCCGATTCCGACCATGCCCTGCAGATCCACGAACGCGGCGACTGCAACGCCACCGACGCTTCCAGCGCCGGTCCGGTCTTTGCGCCCGCCGCCGAGCGTCTCAAGCCCGGCGCGCGCGTCGCGGGCGACCTCGGCAACATTCATGCGGATTCCAACGGCGTGGCCACCGGCTTTCTGGTCGCCACCGACGTGTCGCTCGACGGCGTGCGTTCGGTGCTGCAGCGCGCGGTGATCGTCCATCACGACGCCATCGATCCTTACGCCTGGCCGCAACGCGGCACCGGCGCGGCGCTGGCGTGCGGCGTGGTGAAGGTGCAGTGAGCGCATTCAACGAGCCGATTCAACGCGCCAATGCGCGGCAGGAAGCGCCTGTAAGCCGCCTGCAACACGTCTCGAACGTGCCCGAAAGCCCCGCTAAAGCGCGAATGTGACGATTGCGCGGCGCATTCGAAGCGCACTTCCAGGCACACAGACTCACATCGCGTAAAATAGTCGCCTTTCGCAAGGCAACGCCACGGCCAGAGGGCCCTGGGCGGGTTTTGCGAGCATTCTTCTTTTTTGTTCCCCGTTTTTTCTGGACCGTAGCGAAACATGGCAATCAAATCCGACAAGTGGATCCGGCGCATGGCCGAAGAGCAGAACATGATCGAGCCGTTCGCGCGCGACCAGGTTCGCCTGTCGGAAGACGGCCGCAAGATCGTCAGCTACGGCACCTCCAGCTACGGCTACGACATCCGCTGCGCCGACGAATTCAAGATCTTCACGAACATCAACTCGACCATCGTCGATCCGAAGAATTTCGACGAAAAGTCGTTCGTGGACTTCAAGGGCGACGTCTGCATCATCCCGCCGAATTCGTTCGCGCTGGCGCGTACCGTCGAGTATTTCCGCATTCCGCGCAGCGTCCTGACGGTGTGTCTGGGCAAGTCCACTTATGCGCGCTGCGGCATCATCGTGAACGTCACGCCGTTCGAACCCGAGTGGGAAGGTTACGTCACGCTCGAATTCTCGAATACGACACCTTTGCCTGCCAAAATCTACGCGAACGAAGGCGTAGCCCAGGTGCTCTTCTTTGAGAGCGACGAGGTCTGCGAAGTGTCTTACGCGGATCGCGGCGGCAAGTATCAAGGCCAGCACGGCGTTACTTTGCCGAAGACCTGACGTTCGAGCGCACTTAACCCACCGGATTTACGACATACGGGGACCGCTGCGCGTTACATGCAGCGGTCGTTTCATTTGGAGAATCGCCCATGAAGTTTCGTTTTCCCGTCGTCATCATCGACGAAGACTTTCGCTCCGAGAACATCTCGGGTTCCGGCATCCGCGCTCTCGCCGAAGCCATCGAGAAAGAGGGCGCGGAAGTCCTCGGGCTGACGAGCTACGGCGACCTCACGTCGTTCGCGCAGCAGTCGAGCCGCGCCGCGTGCTTCATCCTGTCGATCGACGACGACGAGCTGCTGCCCTACGTGGAAGGCACGGACGGCGACGCGCCGGAGCACGCGCCCGCGATCGTCGCGCTGCGTGCGTTCATGGAAGCGGTGCGCACGCGTAACGCCGACATTCCCATCTTCCTGTACGGCGAAACGCGCACCTCGCGCCATCTGCCCAACGATATCCTGCGCGAGCTGCACGGCTTCATTCACATGTTCGAGGACACGCCGGAGTTCGTGGCGCGTCACGTGATTCGTGAAGCGCGCGTGTATCTGGACGCGCTTGCGCCGCCGTTCTTCAAGGAACTCGTCAAGTACGCCGACGAAGGCTCGTACTCGTGGCACTGCCCGGGTCACTCGGGCGGCGTGGCGTTCCTGAAGAATCCGCTTGGCCAGATGTTCCACCAGTTCTTCGGCGAAAACATGCTGCGCGCGGACGTCTGCAACGCCGTGGAAGAACTCGGCCAGCTGCTCGATCACACCGGCCCGGTTGCGGCATCGGAGCGCAACGCGGCGCGCATTTTCAGCGCCGACCACGTGTTCTTCGTGACCAACGGCACCTCCACGTCGAACAAGATCGTCTGGCACGCAACGGTGGCGCCGGGCGACATCGTGCTGGTGGACCGCAACTGCCACAAGTCGATCCTGCACGCGATCACGATGACGGGCGCGATCCCCGTGTTCCTCACGCCGACGCGCAACAACTTCGGCATCATCGGCCCGATTCCGCGCGACGAGTTCAAGCCGGAAAACATCCGCAAGAAGATCGAGGCGAACCCGTTCGCCCGTGAAGCGCTGGCGAAGAATCCGAACGTCAAGCCGCGCATTCTGACGATCACGCAGAGCACGTATGACGGCGTGGTCTACAACGTCGAGATGATCAAGGATCTGCTCGGCGATATGCTCGACACGTTGCACTTCGACGAAGCCTGGCTGCCGCACGCCGAATTCCACGAGTTCTACCAGGACATGCACGCGATCGGCGCAGGCCGTCCGCGCACCAAGGCGCTGGTGTTCGCCACGCACTCCACGCACAAGCTGCTGGCCGGGATCTCGCAGGCTTCGCAGATCGTCGTGCAGGACTCGGAAGACAGCGCGTTCGACCGCCATCGCTTCAACGAGGCGTATCTGATGCACACGTCGACCTCGCCGCAATACGCGATCATCGCGTCGTGCGACGTGGCGGCCGCGATGATGGAAGCGCCGGGCGGCCCGGCGCTGGTGGAAGAGTCGATCGCCGAAGCGCTCGATTTCCGCCGCGCCATGCGCAAGGTCGACGCCGAATACGGCGACGACTGGTTCTTCCAGGTCTGGGGTCCGGACGATCTGGCCGAAGAAGGCATCGGCTCGCGCGAAGACTGGATCCTGCGTCCGAACGATCACTGGCACGGTTTCGGCGCGCTGGCCGAAGGCTTCAACATGCTGGACCCGATCAAGGCGACCATCGTCACGCCGGGTCTGGACGTGGACGGCGAATTCGGCGAAACCGGCATTCCGGCCGCCATCGTCACGAAGTACCTGGCCGAGCACGGCATCATCGTCGAGAAGACCGGCCTGTATTCGTTCTTCATCATGTTCACGATTGGCATCACCAAGGGCCGCTGGAACTCGATGGTCACGGAACTCCAGCAGTTCAAGGACGACTACGACAACAACCAGCCGCTGTGGCGCGTGCTGCCGGAATTCGTCGCGCAACACCCGATGTACGAACGCGTGGGCCTGCGCGATCTGTGCCAGCAGATCCACAGCGTCTACCGCGCCAACGACATCGCGCGTCTGACGACCGAGATGTATCTGTCGACGATGGAACCGGCGATGAAGCCGTCCGACGCGTTCGCCAAGCTCGCGCACCGCGAGATCGATCGCGTGCCGGTCGACGAACTCGAAGGCCGCGTCACGTCGATCCTGCTCACGCCGTACCCGCCGGGCATTCCGCTGCTGATTCCGGGCGAGCGCTTCAACAAGACGATCGTGAACTACCTGAAGTTCGCGCGCGAATTCAACGAGCGCTTCCCGGGCTTCCACACCGACATCCACGGACTCGTGGGCGAGACCATCAACGGCCGCATCGAGTACTTCGTGGATTGCGTGCGGGCCTAAGCGGGAGCGCGCGGTATGACGGTGCGGCTTCTGCGCAAGGCGGTGCGGGCGTTTGTATCGGCAGGGGTGCTGGCGGGTGCGCTTGCAGGTGCATCGGCGGCGCACGCCGAAGTCTCGGCGGCGGACCCGATCGATGCGGGCATGCGCGCGTGTCAGTCCCGCGCCGACCGCTCGTCAACGGCGGGCCAGGTCCAGTGCATGGATGAAGCGCGCGCGGCCTGGCGCAGCGCCGCCGACGCCGCGCTCGCGCAGTTGATCGCGAAGCAACCGGCCGCGCAGCAAAAGCGCTGGAAGGCGAGCCAGCAAAAGTGGGTCGCTTGGCGCGACGCCGAAGATACGATGCTGGGCGCGGCCTTCGCCACCTCCAGCGGTTCCTCGTATCAGCTTTACGAGGCGGATATGCGCCTGCAGCCCGTGCGCGACCGCGCGCTCGCGCTGCGCGCATCGCTGGCGACGGCGACGGGCAAGCCCGTGCGTGCGCGTGCCTGTAGCGCCGATGCGCGCTGCGAGCATGTGAGCTACGACCTGGACCGTTACTACCGTCAGTTCTACGCGCGCATGCCGAAGCACGCGCGGCCCGCGGTGGCGCGCGCTCAGAGCGCGTGGCGCGCCTATCGTGACGCCACCACGCCGCTCATCGACGAACATGCGCGGCTCGATCTGCTGGGCGCGCGGCTGGCGACGCTCAAGCGGCTGTCGGAGACGGTGAATAACCGCTGAAACCGCTGCATCAATCGATACGAAAACGGGCGTGAATCCTTGCGATTCACGCCCGTTTCTTTTGGCGCCGTCTGGCGGCACAAGCGCGCGCCGCGCTCAGTCGATCACGAAATCATCGGGCGCATGGGTGGGCAGCGTGGTCGGATCGCCGAGCAGGTCGTGCAAGGCGGCCTCGATATAGATGGACATGGCGCTGAGCGCGAGATCGTTGTCCTCGGTGCCGAACGGGTCTTCGATCTGCGAAGCGATGGCTTCGTGCGCCATGAACGCGTAAGCGACGAACACCGCGAAGATCGGCGTGAGCGAGCCGATGCTGTCCACCAGACCGAACGGCAACAGCGCGCAGAAGAAGTAGACCGTGCGGTGGATCATCACCGTGTAGGCGAAGGGCAGCGGCGTTGAGGCGATGCGCTCGCAGCCGCCGATCACATCCGATAGCCCATTCAGATTGCGCTCGAAGGCCAGCACCGCGAAACCGTCGAGGCGGCCTTCGCGCGTTTCGTTGCGCACCCACTCGGAAGCGCTGAGCAGCAAGGTCATCGGCCGGAAGCGCGAGGCCATCACGCGCGCGAGCAAAGCGGGCGGCAGCAGTCGCGCGAGATCGGCTTGCGGGTCGGTGTGGCGCAACTGATGGCGCAGGGCGTGCGGCAGTGCGCTCAATACGGTGACGAATGCGCGGGCGCGCGCGATGGCGTCGCTGGCATCGCCGCCATTCGGCAGCGTCAGCGCCTCGCGCGTGAGCGAGCGGGTTTCGTTGAGCAACTGGCCCCAGAGCTTGCGGCCTTCCCAATAGCGGTCGTAGCTGGCGTTATTGCGAAAGCCCAGAAAGACGGCCAGCGCGATGCCGATAAGCGAAAACGGCACGGTGCTGAGATTCACCGTCACGCGCAGGATGTGATCGTGCGCGGCCACGGCCACGAACGACAGGCACAGCACGATAAAGAGGCGTGGCAACAGTTGCGGCAGGACGGAACCGCGCCACGCCAGCAGCATGCGGAACCATTCGAGATGAGGGCGGACGATCATGAGTGCGTGCAGGTCGGGTCTGACGGGCAACCCTGCAACGATACGATGCCGCGGGCCGCTTCTGCAAAAAATCATACGCGGATGGATCGGTGCGTCGGGCGCACACTTCGCGTAATTTGGGGCGGGTACAGCGCCCCGCTATGTGTCTAACACTGATCTGCGGATAAAAAACGGGGCGCGCGACAGAGAATCGTCGCGCGCCCCGTTTCAGGCGTATTGGCCGCTGAAGGCTTACTTCAGCGCCGCACGCGCCGCAGCCACCGCCGCGCGAACCTGCTCCGGCGCGGTGCCGCCCGGATGATTACGCGCCGAGACTGAGCCTTCCAGCGTCAGCACTTCGAACACGTCTTCGGCGAGCAGATGCGCGACGGCCGGCAGTTCGCTGCGCATTTCGTCGAGCGTCAGATCGGCGAGATCGCAATTGCGGTCCACGCAGATACGCACGGCGTGCGCCACGGCTTCGTGTGCGTCGCGGAACGGCAGACCCTTCTTCACGAGGTAGTCGGCCAGATCGGTGGCCGTCGAGAAGCCTTGCAGCGCGGCGGCGCGCATCGCATCGGCCTTGACCGTGATGCCCGCGACCATTTCCGCGAAGATGCGCAGCGTGTCCGCGACCGTATCGACGGTATCGAACAGCGGTTCCTTGTCTTCCTGGTTGTCCTTGTTGTACGCGAGCGGCTGGCCCTTCATCAGCGTGAGCAGGCCGATCAGATGGCCATTCACGCGGCCGGTTTTGCCGCGCGCGAGTTCGGGCACGTCCGGGTTCTTCTTCTGCGGCATGATCGACGAGCCGGTGCAGAAGCGATCGGCGATATCGATGAAACCGACGCGCGGGCTCACCCACAGCACCAGTTCTTCCGAGAAGCGCGACACGTGCGTCATCACCAGCGCCGCGGCGGCGGTGAATTCGATCGCGAAGTCGCGGTCGGACACGGCGTCGAGCGAGTTCGCGCAGATGCCGTCGAAGCCCAGCGTCTTCGCCACGGCGTGACGGTCGATCGGATAGCTGGTGCCCGCGAGCGCCGCCGCGCCCAGCGGCAGACGGTTCACGCGCTTGCGGCAGTCGACCATGCGCTCGGCGTCGCGCGAGAACATTTCCACGTAGGCGAGCAGGTGATGGCCGAAGGTGACCGGCTGCGCCACCTGCAGGTGGGTGAAGCCGGGCATGATGGTGCCCGCGTGCTGCTCGGCCAGATCGAGCAGCGCGCCGCGCAGATCGCCCAGCAGGCCGCCGATGCGATCGATTTCGCCGCGCAGCCACAGGCGGATGTCGGTTGCGACCTGGTCGTTGCGCGAGCGGCCCGTGTGCAGGCGCTTGCCGGCATCGCCGATCAGCGCGGTCAGGCGCGCTTCGATGTTCAGGTGCACGTCTTCGAGGTCGAGCTTCCACTCGAACTCGCCGCGCTCGATCTCACCCTTGATTTGCGCCATGCCGCCCTGAATGGCGGCGAGGTCGTCGGCGGAGATGATCTTCTGCGCGGCCAGCATCGACGCGTGCGCAAGCGACCCCTCGATATCGACCAGCGCGAGGCGCTTGTCGAAGAAGACCGACGACGTATAGCGTTTGACCAGCTCCGACATGGGCTCGGAGAAGCGAGCCGACCAGGCTTCGCCTTTTTTGTGCAGTTGGGACGTCATGGTGATGGGGCGTGATGAGACGTGAGCGAACGGGCAGGGCGCTCTGGAGCGAACTCCAGCGCCGCGCACAGCGGGAAAGTTAGCGATTTTAACATCGGCGCGAGCCTTGCCCGGCGCGGCCGACGTTGCTTACAGGCGCACCAGCACGACCAGCTTGAGGTCTTCGCGATGCGCGGGCTTGAGCGTGATCTGGTCGTAGGCGATGCGGCCGTGGCGCGGATGGTTGAATTCGCGCCGGCCGCCCTCGCGCTCGAACACGTCCTGCGAACCCCAATAGCGCGCGAATTCGTCGCTTGAGGCCAGCAGGGAATCGATCAGCGCGCGGGTGGGCGCGTCGTTCAGATGGCGGATCGAATCGGCGCGAAATTCGGCGGCCAGACGCCGCGCGCGCGTTTCCCAGTCGACGATCAGCTCGCGCCCGAGCGGCTGCGTAAAGGTGAAGCGCAGCAGATTGCGGTCGTGATCGCCGTCGAGCCAGCCCGTGAACAGATCGGCGGCATGGGCGTTCCAGGCGAGCGCGGTCCACTGGCGGTCGAGCACATAGGCGGGTGCATCCACCAGCTGCACGGTCTGCAGCAGCGTTTCGGGCGCGGCGCCCGCGCCTGGTGCGTCGGGCTCGGCCGGATCGCGCTGCGCGGCCAGCTCGAACAGATAGGCGCGTTCGGCGCGCGACAGGCGCAGCGCCACGGCAATGCGCGCGAGCGCCTCCGCCGACGCCGACACCGGGCGGCCCTGTTCGATCCACGTGTACCAGGTGGGGCTGACGCCGCACAACTGCGCGACTTCCTCGCGGCGCAAGCCGGGCGTGCGGCGACGCGGGCCCGGCGGCAGACCGACTTCCTCGGGCGAAAGCCGCTCGCGATGGGCGCGGATAAATTCGCCGAGCGCGCGTGCGGGCGTGGCTTCGAGGGTTCGGGCGGAACCGCTTTCCGGGGAGGCGGGCGACGCTGCGGGGGTATCGATGCTCATGAGACTGGGGCAGGTGCTGTTGATACCAGAATAAATGCTTAACTTGTACTGGTACAGATGGGGCTCTATTGTAGCGGCACGCCGTCCAATTCCCGAGATTCCCCACAAACAGGAGCATGCGATGAAGCATCACGATCAGGTCGCCGACGCCTTCGGCTCGACCGCCGCCGCCTATCTCACGAGCCAGGTTCACGCGAGCGGCGCGGATCTGGACAACCTCGCCGCCACCTTCGCGGCGACCTGCGGCAATGCGACGGTGCTGGACATGGGTTGCGGCGCGGGCCACGCGAGCTTTGCCGTCGCGCCGCACGTGAAGGAAGTGGTGGCCTACGACATCGCCCCGCAGATGCTCGCGACCGTCGAAGCCGCTGCAAAAGAGCGCGGCTTGAGCAGCGTGAGCACGCAGCAGGGCGCCGCCGAGACCTTGCCGTTCGACGATGCGCGCTTTAACTGGGCGATCAGCCGCATGAGCGCGCACCACTGGCGCGACGTGCCGCGCGCGCTTGCCGAAGTGCATCGCGTGCTCAAGCCGGGCGGGCGCATCAAGTTCATCGATATCGCGGGTATCGACGATCCGCTTTACGACACCTGGATTCAGGCGGTGGAAGTGCTGCGCGACGCCTCGCACATCCGCGACTATCGCGCCGACGAGTGGATCGCGATGCTCGACCGCGCGGGTTTCGATGCGAAGGTAAGCGAGCGCTGGCGCATTGATATCGACTTCGATTCGTGGGTGGCGCGTATGCGCACGCCGGCCGAGCGCGTGACGGCGATCCGCTCGCTGTGGGGTAGCGCGCCGGATGAGGTGAAGCAGTATTTCGACGTCAAGGCCGATGGGTCGTTCAAGCTCGATGCGCTGATGATCGAGGCGACGCGGCGGGGGTGAGGGGAGCTTTTTACAGCGTGTCGGCCTCGTCTCGCCGACGCCGTATGTCGATCAGGTCAGGCGTGCTCCCGCCCAGCGCGGCGAGTCGCCTCGCTGTCCGAACCCGAATGAAGGTCTCGATGGCCACGCGAAACAGATCGGCTTCGTCCATGCCGGGGTCTGCCATTGCAAGCGCTGTTTCGTAAAGCGCGTCGTCTAGCGTGACGGTCGTTCGCACGATGCTCCTCTTTGTTGGGCGTCGTTTTCATGGAAGCGGATCAGCGTGCCATCGTGCTGTAAAACAAAAAAGCCTCGCAGATCAACAATCCGCGAGGCTTTTCAACCAATCAGGCACTAACCCAGAACCCGCTCAACCCGTATTGCGCAACCCAGCCGCAATCCCGTTGATCGTCAAATGAATCCCGCGCCGCACGCGCGGGCTCGGATCGCCAGCGCGGTAGCGTTTGATCAGCTCGACCTGCAAGTGATTGAGCGGATCGAGATACGGGAAGCGGTTCTTGATCGAGCGCGCGAGCAGCGGGTTATCGGCCAGACGCCCGTTCGAACCGGTGATCTCGTCGAGCACCTTCGTGGTGCGTTCCCACTCGGCGACGATGCGCTCGAACACGTGCTTGCGCAGCTTTTTATCCGCGACGAGTTGCGCGTAGCGCGACGCCACCGCCAGATCGGTCTTCGCCAGCGTCATGTCCATGTTCGAGAGCAGGTTCGAGAAGAACGGCCAGCTCTTGTACATTTTCTTGAACATCGCGAGACGGCGCGTGCGCTCGGCGTCGCTGCCCGCTTCGTCCAGATACGCCGACACGGCGCTGCCAAAGCCATACCAGCCCGTCAGCAGCAGACGGCATTGGCCCCACGAGAAGCCCCAGGGAATCGCGCGCAGATCGTCGATCTTGCGGTTCTTCGGATCCTGCAGCTTGCGCGAAGCCGGACGGCTGCCGATGTTGAGTTCGGCGATTTCGGTGATCGGCGTCGAAGCGAAGAAGTAGTCGGTGAAGCCGGGCGTCTCGTACACGAGCGAGCGGTACGCGGCCATCGCGTCATCCGAGAGCTTTTGCATCGTCTCTTCAAATGCGGCGAGTTGATCCGGCGCATGCGTGCCGGCCTGCTTGCCCATCGGCAGCAGCGTGGCTTCGAGCGTCGCCGCCACCACGGTTTCCAGATTGCGTCGGCCGATTTCCGGATTGCCGAACTTCGAGGCGATCACTTCGCCCTGTTCGGTCAGGCGGATCTGGCCTTCGACCGTGCCCGGCGGCTGCGACAGAATCGCGTTGTAGGTCGGGCCGCCTCCGCGTCCGACCGTGCCTCCGCGGCCGTGGAACAGGCGCAGCGTGATGCCGCGCTGCTTGTAGAGCGCCACCAGCGCGAGTTCGGCGCGATACAGCTCCCAGTTCGAAGTGAGGAAACCGCCGTCCTTGTTGCTGTCCGAATAGCCGAGCATGATTTCCTGCTCGTTGCCCCAATGCTCGACGATGCCGTCGATGCCCGGCAGCGCCAGCAGGTCGCGCATGATGCCCGAGGCGTGGCGCAAGTCGGGAATCGTTTCGAACAGCGGGATCACCATCAGCGCGGCCTTCGCGGGATCGTCCGCGTGACCCAGACGTCCGCTCAGGAGGCCGGTTTCCTTCTGCAACAGCATCACTTCCAGCAGGTCGGAAACCGTTTCGGTGTGCGAGATGATGTAGTTGCGCACCGCACGCGCGCCGAATTTGTCGCGCGTCACGCGCGCCATTTCCAGCACGCCCAGCTCGCTCTTCACCAGATCGGAATAGTCGAGATACGGCGAGCGCAAGGTGCGCGGCTCGGCCAGTTGCGCGAGCAGCAGGCTTTGCTTGGCTTCTTCGGAGAGCGCGGCGTAATCGGCTTCGACGCCCGCACGCGCGAGCAGTTCGGTGATGACGGCTTCGTGGATGTCCGAGCTTTGGCGCAGATCGATCGACGCCAGATGGAAGCCGAACACTTCGACCGCGCGCAGCAGCGGCGCGAGTCGTGGCGTGGCGAGCGACGCGCCGTGATGCTCGGCGAGCGAATCCATCAGGATGCGCAGGTCGCGCGAGAATTCGGCGGCATCGGCGTAAGGCGTGGCGCGCACCGGCGCGGCGTTGCGGCCGGCGCTGCGCACAGCCACGACGCCTTCGCCCAGACGCACGCGGGCGCTGGCGGCCAGGCGCGTGTACACGCCGATCAGCGCACGGCGGTACGGTTCATCGACACGATGCGGCGACTGATCGGGCGAGGCTTCGGCCAGCGCCTTGAGTTCGTCGCTCGCGCCCGCGAGCAGGTCCGAGACCGACAGCTCGGCGCCCAGCTTGTGCGTTTCGTCGAGGTAGTGTTGCAGGATCACCTGCGCCTGACGCTCGCTCGCGTCTTCGAGCGTGGCGGCCGTGACGTTCGGATTGCCGTCGCGGTCGCCGCCGATCCAGCTGCCCATCTGCAGGAAGGCGGGCAGGCGCGCGGCCAGACCGTGTTCCTTCAGCTGCGTTTCGATCTCGCCGTAGAGTGCGGGAATTTCGCTCAGGAAGGTGGTGTGGTAGTAGGACAGCGCGTTTTCGATTTCATCGCCGACAGTCAGGCGCGCGTCGCGCAGCATGCGCGTCTGCCATAGCGAGGTCACGCGCGCGCGCAGCAGCGCTTCGTTCTGCTCGCGTTCGCGATGCGTGAGCGGCTGGTCGCGCTCGGCCAGCAGACGCGCGACATCGTGCTGCGAATCGAGCGTGCTTTTGCGCTGCACTTCGGTGGGGTGCGCGGTCAAAACCGGCACGATCAGCGCATCGTTGAAGAACTGCTGGAGCACCGGCGTGGCGGCCGCGCCCGCTTGTGCGAGACGTTCCAGCGAATGCGCGATGGTGCCTGCCTGCGGCGCGGAACCGGCCAGATCGTGAATGCGGCGACGACGATTGCGATGGCGGTCTTCAGCGATGTTCGCAAGATGCGAGAAATAGCTGAAGGCGCGCACGACGCTCACGGTCTGTTCGGGCGAGAGCGCGCGCAGCTGTTTTTCCAGTGCGAGCGCGGCGGCGTTGTCGTCTTCGCGGCGAAAGCGCACGGCCGTCTGGCGGATCGTTTCCACCACGTCGAATACGGCGTCGCCTTCCTGTTCGCGCAGCACCTCGCCGAGCAGACGCCCCAGGTAGCGGATGTCCTCGAACAGCGGTTGATCCTTGTCGTCGCGCGCGCGGCCATTGCGGCCGGTGTGGGCGGCTTTCGCGGGCTTGTCCGCGAGGCGGGGCGCTTTGGGCGCTTTCGGCACCTTCGCTGCCTTCATGGCTTTGTCTGCCTTCGCTGCTTTCACCGCCTTGGACGCTTTCGCGGCCTTCGGCGCGCTGGCGGATTCAGCCGCGCTGCGCGTCGTGGTCGGCGTATCGATATCGGTTTGAGTCGTGGCTTTCGCTGTCTTCGTGGTCTTCGTGCCAGTGGATTTTTCCGCCTGCGCCTCGGCGGCGGAAGTTGCGTTCTGCGATGCGTTGTTGCGGCGCTCTGCGCGCGCCGATCCGGAAGACTTCACGATGTTTTCCTTAAGACAAGCCAGCAATTGCCCTGCACGGGCCTCATTCGGGCGCGTTTCGTCCCGACTCAGGCCCACAGGGGTGGACAGATTATTGTTTGGGGACTGCCAACTGCATGGCCGCGGCCAGGGCCGCGACTCAGTACGACTTCGAGGTGCTACCTGGGGTGCTGCCTGGGGTGCTGCGTCAGGTACGACTCGGGGTGCAACCAGGAGCGCTACGCGCGAGGTGAAACAAAAGACGCAGTGGTGAATCGGGAGCAGGTCTTGCGGGGCAGCGTCGCCGAGCGCACGAGTGCGCACACATGGCGGGCCACCAGACGGAAAGGGAGAGAATGAGGCAACGCGCGCGTCATGGCAATGCCATATGGGCGCTTTGTCCGTGCATTGGAACGCACGTGCGGCTCTTGTGGAGCCTGGTCTCTTCCTTGCCGCCGCACACGCTTGAATTGCGACCTGCATTGCTACCTGCAGGGGCATTTCGCCGCCTTCGCTCGCCCAGCGGGCAAGCGGAAAAAGGGGCGCGTGCTAACATTGCCTGTTATCCGATTCTG
This sequence comes from Burkholderia sp. Ax-1719, assembly GCF_011753055.1. GTDB lineage: Bacteria > Pseudomonadota > Gammaproteobacteria > Burkholderiales > Burkholderiaceae > Paraburkholderia. The sequence goes on from NZ_VWWJ01000011.1 coordinate 127,390, forward strand.
TTTTTTTCGAACCCGTCATTCGATGTGCTTGCCATGAATTCCGAGACGTTATCCGCGCCTGATCCGGCTACTCCGTCGGCCACACCGCGCACGCTGGTCATCGCTTCGCGCGAGAGCCGCCTTGCGATGTGGCAGGCCGAACATGTTCAAGCTGCGCTGCACAAATTATATCCATCCTGCGAGGTGAAAATCCTCGGAATGACCACCCGTGGCGATCAAATTCTCGATCGCACGCTGTCGAAAGTCGGCGGTAAGGGTCTGTTCGTCAAGGAACTGGAGCAGGCGCTCGCCGAAGGCCGCGCCCATCTCGCCGTTCATTCGCTCAAGGACGTGCCGATGGAGCTGCCCGAGGGCTTCGCGCTCACGGCCATCATGGAGCGCGAAGATCCGCGCGACGCTTTCGTCTCGAATGACTACGACTCGCTTGCTGCACTGCCGCCGGGCGCGGTGGTCGGCACCTCCAGCCTGCGCCGCGAATCGATGATCCGCGCGCGTTATCCGCATCTGGATGTGAAGCCGCTGCGCGGCAACCTGGACACGCGTCTGTCCAAGCTCGATCGCGGTGACTACGCGGCCATCATTCTGGCGGCGGCGGGTCTCAAGCGTCTGGGCTTAAGCGAGCGCATCCGCGCGCTGCTCGCGCCGGAAGACAGCTTGCCCGCAGCGGGGCAGGGCGCGCTCGGCATCGAGATCCGTGCTGATCGCGCGGACATCGCCGCATGGCTTGCGCCCCTGCACGACGACGCCACCGCCAAGGCCGTCGAGGCCGAACGCATGGTGTCGCGGGCGCTGGGTGGCAGCTGCTCGGTGCCGCTCGCGGCCTACGCGCAATGGCAGGACGGCCAGCTCGCGCTGCGCGGCAGCATCGCCACGCCGGATGCGAGCCGCGTGCTGGCCGCCGAAGAAGCCGCCGCGCCTGCCACGGTGGCGGAAGCCGTCGCGCTCGGTCGCAAGGTCGCCGACGATCTGATCGCCCAGGGCGCGCTAGAGATCGTGCGTGCGCTCGCCGAAGCCGGCCCCGACGAGCAGCGCGTGCCGAATCTGGCACCCTCGGCGTCGCCGTCGAACGCCTCATCCAGCGGCACGGACGGACGATGACGAGCCCCTGGCAGCCGCGCCGCGACGGCCCACCCGGCTCGGCCCAGCCCGATGAATGGGGCGGCCCCGCCGATGCTGCGCAGTCCGAACCAGTTCAAGGACATACCGGCGCACCGTTTTCGGTCGTCATAACCCGGCCGGCCGGTCAGTCGGATACGCTCGCCAGCCAGCTCGCCGCACGCGGTCTCAAACCGCTCGATTTCCCGCTCATCGCCATCGCGCCCGTGCGTGACGACGCTCCGTTGCGCGAAGCGCTCGGCGCGCTCGACCGCTACGCGCTGGTGGTGTTCGTTTCGCCCAATGCCGTCGACCGCGCGTTCGATTGCTATCGCGAGATCTCGTCGATCTGGCCGCATGCGCTGCCGGTTGCCGTGGTCGGTCCGGCCAGCGTCGCCGCGCTCGCGCGCCAGGGCGTGGCCGCGCCCGATCATCGGGTGATCAGCCCCGCCGGTTCCGCCGACGAAGAACCGGCGCGCTTCGACTCAGAATCGCTTTATGCGGCGCTCGAAAAGACGCTCGGCGAGAACGCCTTCGCGGGCAAGCGCGTGCTGATCGTGCGCGGCGATGGCGGCCGCGAATGGCTCGCCGACCGCCTGCGCGAAGCAGGCGCCGAAGTCGAGGCCGTGGCCGCCTACCGCCGCATCGTGCCGGAGCCGCCCATTGGCGCGTGGGCGGCGGTGCATGCGCTGCTCGAAGGCGCGCCGCACGCCTGGCTCGTCACCAGCTCCGAAGGCGTGCGCAATCTCGACGAACTCGCGCGCGAACACCTCACGGCGGGCGAAATCGTCGAGCTGCGTCACGCGCATCTGGTCGCGCCGCACCCGCGGATCGCCGAGACGGCGCGCTCATTGGGTTTTGATAGGATTACGGTGTCCGGCGCGGGCGACGAGCGCATCGTCGACACGCTGCTCGGGCTCGCATCGTCCCAGTCTGCGCAGTCAACCTCAGCGGCATCCTCGGTTTCCCCAGAAGGTTCTTCAGCCGCGCAGTTCGCGGCTCAACCGGTTCAGAACACCCCGGCCTCGCCGCCGGCACAATCACGCATGACTGACCAGAACGATTCCAGCCACGTTCCCCATTCAGGCGCAACGCCCGCTTCCGCGTCCGCTATCACGCCAGGCGCCGCTGCGGCTTCGTCCGCTTCTTCGTCCACCGCGCGCCCCGCATCGTCTTCATCGTCGTATGCATCGGCGCCGCCGCCCAGTTCCAGTGCGCGCCGCAGCGGCGCGGGTTCCGCGATCCTCTGGCTCGTGGTGGTGCTGGTGGCCGCAGGCGCGGGTGCGGGCGGCTATGCGCTCAACCGCAAGCTTGAGCGCATGGATGCCGCGCTCGTGCAGCGCCAGCAGAGCGCCGATCAGCAGACCGCCGCGCTGCGCGCACGCGCCGATCAGGCCGTGACCAGCGCCCAGCAGATCGACAAACAGATGGCGCAGCTCGAAGGCAAGATCGCTGACGCGCAGACCTCGCAGCAGGCGCTCGCGCAGCAATATGCCGATCTCGCTAAAAACCGCGACGACTGGACGCTCGCCGAAGTCGGCCAGATGCTCTCTAGCGCCAGCGAGCAACTGCAACTGACCGGCAACACGCAGCTCGCGCTGTTCGCGCTGCAAAGCGCCGATACGCGCCTCGCCGCCTCGGACAGCCCGCAGGCGCTGGCGGTGCGCAAGGCCATCGCGGCGGACACTGACAAGCTCAAAGCCGCGCCGTCCACCGACCTCGCCGGGATGGCGATCAAGCTCGACACGGCGCTCGCCGCGATCGACAAGCTGCCGCTCGCGGGCGAAGCGCTCGTCGCCCACACGCGGCCCGAAGCCGCTACGCCGGCGGATGTGACGAAGACCGCCGCCGCAACCGGCGAGCCGCGCTGGAAGGCCTGGCTCGACACGTTCGTGAATGGCATCGGCCAGCAGATCGCCAGCCTCGTGCAGGTGCGCCGCATCGATAACGCCGACGCCATGCTCGCCTCGCCCGATCAAGGCTATTTCGTGCGCGAGAACGTGAAGCTGCGCCTGCTGTCGGCGCGCCTCTCGCTGCTCTCGCGCAACGAGCCCACGCTCAAGTCCGATCTCGCCGCCGCCGACGCCGCGCTCGCGCATTACTTCGACAGCGCGTCGAAGGAAACGCAGAATGTGCGCGACCTGCTCAAGCAGGTGGATGCGGGCTCGGCTGCCGTAGCGCTGCCCACGCTCGACGAGAGCCTGAAGGCCGTCCAGCAATACAAGAGCCGGGGGTAAGACATGGCGATCCGTGGACTTCTCTGGCTCGCGCTCCTCTTCGCGGTGGCCGTCGCGCTCGCCACGGTGGGGCGCTTTGACGCGGGGCAGGTGCTGCTCGTCTATCCGCCGTATCGCGTCGATGTCTCGCTGAACCTGTTCGTGGTCGGCATCGTCGTGGCGTTTTTGCTGCTCTACGCGATCCTGCGTTTCGTGCGCAATGTCGTGACGATGCCGCGCCGCGTGGCCGCGTATCGTGCGCGCGCACGCAAGGAAAAGGCGAATTCGGCGCTGCGCGATGCGGTGAGCAATCTCTACGCGGGCCGTTTCTCGCGTGCTGAAAAAGCCGCGCGGGACTCGCTCGTCGACGAGAAAAACAAGGGTGCGGCCGGTCTGATCGCCGCGAACGCCGCGCATCGTCTGCACGAGTACGCGCGTCGCGACGAATGGCTCACGCAGGTCGAAGACCCCGAGCTTCAGGAAGCGCGCCTGATGGCCACCGCCGACATGCGCGCCGATGGCCGCGACGCGGATGGCGCGCTCGCCGCGCTCACCGAAATGCGCACCCAGGGCGGCCGCCGCATCCACGCGCAGCAGATCGCGCTGCGTGCGCAGCAGCAGCTCAAGAACTGGGGCGAAGTGCTCAAGCTCGTCAAGACGCTGGAAAAGCGCGAGGCGCTGCATCCGGCCGTGGCGGTGCGTCTGCGTCAGCTGGCGGCGGAAAACCTGCTGCGCGATCGTCGTCACAACGCCGATGCCTTGCTCGAACTGTGGCACGCGCTCACGCCGGTCGAGCGCCATTCGCCGCGTCTGGCCGATTGCGCGGCTGAACTGCTGATCGCGCTGGAACGCCAGAACGACGCGCGCAAGATCGTCGAGGAAGCGCTGGCGCAGAACTGGGATGCGCGTCTGCTGCGCCGCTATCCGGATACCGCGGGCGCCGATGCGCTGCCGCTGATCCAGAAAGCCGAAGCCTGGCGCAAGGAACGTCCTGAAGACGGCGACCTGCTGTTCGCGCTGGGTCGTCTGTGCCTGAAGCAGCAGTTGTGGGGCAAGGCGCAGTCCTTCCTCGAAGCGGCGCTCAAGTCGGCCAACGCGGTCCACAACGAGCCGCTCAAGATCCGCTCGCATCGCGCGCTCGCGCGTCTGCACGAGGAACTTGGCGATGCCGGCAAGGCCGCGACGCACTATCGCGAAAGCGCACTGGCGATGAACGTGGTTTGACGCGTCGACTGCGTTGATATCGCGATAAAAAAGGCCGCTGACAAGCGGCCTTTTTCTTTACAGGCCAGACGCCGCGCGATCAGCGATTCACCAGCTTCGCAGGCGCGGAAAGCGCCAGCAGCCCACCCAGAATCATGCACGCCGCGAGCATATACATGCCCGAGTCATTGGCCGACGTCGCCTGCTTGAGCCAGCCGACCGCATATGGGCTCAAAAAGCCCGCGAGATTGCCGATCGAATTGATCAACGCGATGCCCGCCGCCGCGCCCGTGCCCGCGAGCCAGGCGGTCGGCAGGCTCCAGAACAGCGGCAAGGTCGTGAGGATGCCGAAGGTGGCGAGCGTGAGCGCTGCCATCGCCAGCACGGTGTCGTGCGCCCACGTGACCGACAGCACGAGGCCAAGCGCGCCCACCGCCGCCGGAATCGCGATATGCCAGCGGCGCTCGCGCAGACGGTCGGCGCTGCGCGCGACCAGCACCATGCCGACCACCGCCGCCGCAAACGGAATCGCCGAAAGCAGGCCGATCGCCAGCGCATCCTTCACGCCCGTCGCCTTGATGATGGTCGGCAGCCAGAAGCTCACGCCGTACAGCCCCATCACGAACGAGAAGTAGGTGAGGCTCATCAGCAGCACGCGCGGGCTCGTGAGCACCGTGCGCAAGGGCGGATCTTCCTTGGTGGCGTCCTCGGCGGCGATATTGCGTTCGAGCAGCGCGCGCTCCTCGGCCGTGAGCCATTTGGCCTTGCCGATGCGGTCGTCCAGCACGAAAAACACCAGCACGCCGACGATGACCGACGGCAGCCCTTCGAGCAAAAAGAGCCACTGCCAGCCTTGCCAGCCGTTTGCGCCATTGAATGACTTGAGAATCCAGCCCGAGACCGGCCCGCCGATCACGCCCGACAGCGCAATGGCCGTCATGAACCATGTCGTCATGCGCCCGCGACGGTGCGCCGGATACCAGTAAGTCAGGTAGAGAATGATGCCGGGGAAAAAGCCCGCTTCACACAGGCCCAGCAGAAAGCGCATCACGTAGAACATCGTCGGCGTGGTGACGAACATCGTGAAAATCGATACGAGGCCCCACGTGACCATGATGCGCGCGATCCACACGCGCGCGCCCACGCGATGCAGGATCACATTGCTTGGTACTTCGAACAAAAAGTAGCCGATAAAGAAAATGCCCGCGCCGAAGCCATAGACCGCATCGGAAAGACCCAGCGCCGTGCTCATCTGCAGCTTGGCGAAGCCGACGTTGACGCGGTCCAGATAGGCGACCACATAGCAGAGCATCAGAAGCGGGATCAGCCGCCACGCGACCTTGCGGTAGGTGGCTTCCTCGAAGGCGGGCAGGGGCGCGCCCGCGCCCGCATGCGGCAGGTGATTCGCTGGACTGGCCATGGTGTCTCCGTGCGGGCCGCTGTCTCGGCCTGCTGGTATTGCCACCTCGTTATGGCGGCTATTCGTGGACAAAGCACGACCATTCTATACGCGCCGCCAAGGCCGGGCGGCGCGGGAAAACACCAATGCGTCAATGACTTAGGTGGAGGCTAAACGCAACGCCCGCCGTCCACTTCGACACAGGTTCCGGTGATGAACGCGGCTTCGTCGGAAGCCAGATAGAGGCAGGCGTTCGCCACGTCCTGCGGCGTGGAAAAGCGCCCAAGCGGGATCGTGGCGATAAAGCGCTGACGGTTCTCGGGCGTATCGGGCACGCCCATGAATTCGGCGGTCAAACCCGTATCGCCGATCACGGGATTCACGCAGTTCACGCGGATGCGATCGGGGCCAAGCTCGGCGGCCAGCGCCTTGCTGGCGACGATCATCGCGCCCTTGCTGCCGTTGTACCAGACGAGTCCGGGCCGTGGCCGGATGCCCGCGGTCGACGCGATATTGACGAACGCGCCGCCGCCGCGCTCGCGAAAATGCGGCACGAACGCGCGCACGCTCCAGTAAAGGCCCTTCACGTTGACGGCGTAGACGCGGTCGAATTCGGCTTCGCTCACGTCCATCACCGGTTTGTTGCGATGCGTCGTGCCCGCGTTGTTGACGACGATATCCACGCCGCCGAATTCGTCGACGGCGGCTGCGCGCAGCGTGTCCCAGTCGGCCTCGCGCGTGATGTCGCCCTGCACGGCGATGGCCTTGCCGCCCGCGAGCGCAATATCGCTCGCCACGCGCTGCGCGGCCTCCAGGTTGAGATCGTTGATGACGACGTTCGCGCCCTCGCGCGCGAAGGTTCTGGCGATGCCTTCGCCGAAGCCCGAGCCCGCGCCCGTGACCACGGCCGTCTTGCCTTTGAGTCGCATGGTGTCTCCGTTTTTTTGCTCGCGATGGAACGGGTCTTAGCCGTGGCGGATCGCGATGGTTTTGAGCACGGTGAAGCCATAGAGCGCTTCGAAGCCCTTTTCGCGGCCGTGGCCCGACTGGCGCGTGCCGCCAAAAGGTAGTTCCACGCCGCCGCCCGCGCCATAGTTGTTGACGAACACCTGCCCCGCGCGCACGCGCCGCGCGAGGCGCATCTGGCGCGCGCCGTCGCGCGTCCAGATCCCCGCGACGAGGCCATACGGCGTGCCGTTGGCGAGCGTGAGCGCTTGCGCTTCGTCGTCGAAGGGCATGGCGGCGAGCACCGGCCCGAACACTTCTTCCTGCGCCAGACGGCTGTGCGGCGGCACATCGCGCAAAAGCGCCGGGACTTCGTAAAAGCCGCTATCGGACGCGCGGGCGTCGAGCTGGCCGCGCGCGGCTACGGCAATGCGTTCGCGCTGCGCCTCGTCGAGGAAATCGCGCACGCGCCGCCGCTGTTTCTCGCTGATGAGCGGGCCGCAGTCGAGATCGGCGCTCGCAGGGCCGACGCGCAGCGCGTCGAACGCCGCCGCGAGCCGGTCGAGCAGGGGTTCATACGCGCTGCGCTCGATCAGCACGCGGCTGCCCGCCGAGCAGGTCTGTCCGGCGTTCTGCACGATTGCGGCGACCAGCACGGGCAGGGCGGCGTCGAAGTCGGCATCGGCGAACACGATTTGCGGCGACTTGCCGCCCAGTTCCAGCGTGACCGGGACGTGGTTTTCGGCGGCCATCTGCGCGACCCGCTTGCCGGTGAGCGGCGAGCCGGTGAAGGAGATGTGGTCGATACCCGAATGCGCCGCGAGCGCCGCGCCCGCCTCATGGCCGAGTCCCGTCACGATGTTGAGCGCGCCCGGCGGCAGGCCCGCTTCGCGGGCGAGCGCCGCCACGTGCAAGAGCGAGACGCAGGCGTCTTCGGCGGGTTTGACCACGCAGGCGTTGCCTGCTGCGAGCGCGGCGCCGACGCTGCGGCCGAAAATCTGCATCGGATAGTTCCACGGCACGATGTGGCCCGTGACGCCGTGCGGCTCGCGGATCGTGAGCACCGTGTAGCCGGGCTGATAGGGCAGCGTTTCGCCGTGCAGCTTGTCGGCGGCGCCCGCGTAGAACTCGAAGTAGCGCGCCAGCGCGGCGGCATCGGCGCGGGCCTGTTTGAGCGGCTTGCCGGTGTCCTGCGCTTCGAGTTGCGCGAGCGTTTCCTTGTCGCGCGTGACGAGCCCAGCAAGCGCGAACAGCAGACGGCCGCGTTCGGCGGGGGACAGAGCACCCCATGCGCCCTCGAAGGCGCGGCGCGCGGCCTGGACGGCGGCGTCGATATCGGCGGCATTGCCGCGCGCGAGCTCGGCGAAGGGGAGACCCGTGGAGGGATCGAGGGCGGCGATGGTCTCGCCGCTGGCGGGCGGACACCATTCGCCGCCAATGAAATGCTTTGCTGATTCCATGCATGCGCCTCGCTGGATAGGGAGTGAAACGCCGGACGGGACAGAAAGTAAGGCAGACGGTAAGACAGACGTTACGGCAGACAGCCGCTTCATTATCGCGCCATTCGCGGCGGCGGCGCGCGGGAATTCAGCAGCCGCTACATCCGCGCGATGGAACGCTTGCGGCCCGCACCAGGGTTCGTCCTGGACGGCTTGCCAGATTGGCTATAATGGCCGACAACCTCGAACGTCCGGTTTCGCGCCGGCGCGCCGCGCGGGGTCTGCCTCGCGCGCGCCGCCGTACCGTGCAACCGTCGCTTTTTTCCCTTTTCAACAGAGAGCGCTCATGAGCTTCGCAAACGTGCCCGCCGGCAAGGATCTGCCGCAAGACTTCAACGTCATCATCGAGATTCCGGCGCAAAGCGACCCGGTCAAGTACGAAGCCGACAAGGAAATGGGCGTGCTCGTCGTCGACCGTTTCGTCGGCACCGGCATGCGCTACCCGGTCAACTACGGTTTCATTCCGCAAACGCTGTCGGGCGACGGCGACCCCGTCGACGTGCTCGTGATCACGCCGTTCCCGCTGCTGGCCGGCTCGGTGGTGCGTTCGCGCGCCCTCGGCATGCTGCAGATGACCGATGAGTCGGGCGTCGACGCCAAGCTGATCGCCGTGCCGCACGACAAGGTTTGCCCGATGACGGCCAACATCAAGTCGCTGGACGACGTGCCCGAGTACCTGAAGGACCAGATCAAGCACTTCTTCGAGCAATACAAGGCGCTCGAAAAGGGCAAGTGGGTCAAGGTCGACGGCTGGGCAGGCATCGAAGCCGCTCACAAGGAAATCACGGAAGGTTTTGCCAACGCGCAGAAGTAAGCGTTCCGGCTTTCCGCGAATTTCGCTGGAAAAACCGCAAAAAAAACCGCACGAGTCGCAAGACCGTGCGGTTTTTTTATGCTTCGGGTTCGGCGCTCTCGACGGGTTCTGCCGATTCGGCGGGTTCAGGCGGCGGGGGCAGTACCGAATCGATCGAGCGCTCGCCCGCCGCGAGCGCACGTTTTTCGGTCGGCTTCAGACGCTTGACCCAGTATTCGGCGCTCGACGCGCTGGAGCGGTTGGCGAACTCGAATTGCGCGAGCACCTGCACCGGCTTGCGCGCACGTGTGTAGCGCGCCCCCGTGCCGTTGGCGTGCTGGGCGAAGCGCGCTTCCACGTCGATGGCGATGCCCGTGTAGACGCTGCCATCGGCGCATTCGAGCAGATAGAGAAACCACGACATGGTCAGCTTCGGAAGGGATTGTGCTCGTTCAACTCGTGCACATACGCGTGGATCTGGTTGGTCTCGCTGTCCAGAAAGCGCGCGACCGCATCCGAGAAGGCCGGATGCGCGAGCCAGTGCGCCGAGCGCGTCACTGTGGGCATGAAGCCGCGCGCCATCTTGTGCTCGCCTTGCGCGCCGCCTTCGAACACGGCGAGCTTTTCCTCGATGCAGAATTCCAGCGGCTGGTAGTACGCGGTCTCGAAGTGCAGGCAGGGCACGTGTTCGAGCGCGCCCCAGTAGCGGCCGTAGAGCGTGCCGCCGGTGCCATCGGCGTCACGCTGATAGACCACCAGCGAGCTGGCGATGGGCTTGCCTTCGTATTCGGCGATCACGAGCAGCAGGTTCTCCGGCATGCTCGCGCCGATCATGCGGAAAAAGTCCAGATTCAGATACGGCGACGAAAAATGCTCGCGGTAGGTCTGGCGGTAGCAGCGGCTGAAAAAGCGCCAGTCCTCGTCGCGGATGTCCTCGCCGCGAATGCGCTTGAGCGTGACGCCCGCGTCGCGCACCTTGCGGCGTTCGGCGCGGATGTTCTTGCGCTTCTTCTGTTCGAGCGTGGAAAGGAAGTCTTCGAAGTCGCGATAGCCGTTGTTGAGCCAGTGAAACTGCACGCCCTCGCGCTGCATCATGCCCAGATCGGTGAGCGCGGACGCGTCTTCAGCGGTCGGAAACAGCACATGCAGGGACGACACGTCGGTCTGCTCGGCGAATGCCAGCAGCGTGGCGGCGAGGTGGCGATGCGCGGTGTCGTCGGTCGCCATCAGGCGTGTGCCCTGGACCGGCGTGAACGGCACCGCGCACAGCAGCTTCGGGTAGTACTCCAGGCCGTTGCGCTTGTAGGCATCGGCCCAGGCCCAGTCGAACACGTATTCGCCGTACGAGTGGCCCTTGAGATAGACCGGCGCGGCCGCCGCGAGCTTGCCCGTGCGCGCATCCGTGAGGGTGACGAACTGCGGCGCCCAGCCCGCGTCGGGCGTGGCGCAGCGCGTGGCGTCGAGCGCCGCGAGGAATTCGTGGCGCAGAAACGGCGTCGGCTGCGCCTGGCGCGCGAGCAGCGCGTTCCATTCGGCGGCGTCGAGCTCGGACGGTGAGCCGATAATGCCCGTGCGATAATCGAAATGTTCCTTGTCCAACTGGCGTGCCCGTGTTTGCTGCGCTGTGCAAACGGCCATGGTAAAGCAAACGACCCGAACGGGTGAGACCGCGGGGTGATACCGCGATCGCCATCCTGCCTCCACGCCCTCCGGCTTTTCGCTTATCGGTTATCGAAATGAAAGAGCGCTTCTTCAATCTCTATTCGCACGGTTTCGCGCGCGTGGCCGTGGGCGTACCGCGCTGCCGCGTGGCCGATCCGGCCTTCAACGTCGCCCAGACGCTCGCGCTCGCGCGCGAAGCCGCCGCCAAAGGCGCGGCGCTGGTCGCGTTCCCGGAACTCGGTTTGTCGGCGTATAGCTGCGACGATCTTTTCCATCAGCAGGCGTTGCTCGATGCCTGCGAACAGGCGCTCGCGCAGATCGTCGAGGCTTCGGCGGAATTGCCGCTGGCGATGATCGTCGGCCTGCCGGTGCGCGTGGGGCATGCGCTCTTCAATTGCGCGGCGGTGGTGTCGGGCGGGCGCGTCGCGGGCATCGTGCCGAAGAGTTTCCTGCCGAATTACGGCGAGTTTTACGAGCCGCGCCAGTTCAGCGCCGCCGATAGCGCAAGCGTGGATAGCGTGCGCATCGCGGGCATGGAGGCGCCGTTCGGCGCGTCGCTGCTGTTCGAAGCGGCGCAGATTCCGGGGCTGCGCTTTCATGTCGAGATCTGCGAAGACGTCTGGGTGCCGATTCCGCCGTCGTCGTTCGCGGCGCTGGCCGGTGCTTCGGTGCTGGTGAATCTGTCGGCGTCGAACGTGGTGGTGGGCAAGGCGGGGTATCGGCAGCAGCTGGTGTCGCAGCAATCGGCGCGCTGCCTGGCGGCTTATCTCTATACCTCGGCGGGTCAGGGTGAATCGACCACCGACATGGCATGGGACGGCCAGGCGCTGGTCTGCGAAAACGGCGAAACGCTCGCGCAATCCGAGCGCTTTCTCGCCGACTCGCATCTGATCTTCGCCGATGTCGATCTCGAACGGCTGCAGCAGGAGCGTATCCGTCAGACCACCTTCGGCGATTCGATCCGCCGTTACGCCGACGAAGTGGCCAAATTCCGCGTGATTCAATGCGAACTCGGTGCCGAGGGCGCGTGGACGCGCGAGACGCTGGCGCTCGAACGCCGCGTCGAACGCTTCCCGTACGTGCCGGCCGACCCGAAGCGCCGCGACGAGCGCTGCAACGAGGTCTACAACATTCAGGTGCAGGCGCTGGTGCAGCGTTTGCAGCAGGCGGGCATCAAGAAGGTAGTGATCGGCGTGTCGGGCGGGCTGGATTCGACCCACGCGCTGCTGGTCTGCGCCAAGGCGATGGACCGTCTGGGCCTGCCGCGCGCCAATATCCTCGCGTACACCATGCCCGGCTTCGCGACTAGCGAGCGCACGCTGCGCCAGGCGCGCGAACTGATGAACCTCGTGGGCTGCACGGCGCGCGAGATCGACATTCGCCAGAGCTGCATGCAGATGCTCGAAGACCTCGGCCATCCGTATTCGGAAGGTAAGGAGGCCTACGACATCACCTTCGAAAACGTGCAGGCGGGCGAGCGCACCAATCACCTGTTCCGTCTCGCCAACTTCAATCACGCGATTGTGATTGGCACCGGCGATCTGTCGGAGCTGGCGCTGGGTTGGTGTACGTACGGCGTGGGCGATCACATGTCGCATTACAACGTCAACGCCAGCGTGCCGAAGACGCTCATCACGCATCTGGTGCGCTGGGTCGCGGAAACCGGGCAGATCGGCCAGAACGGCGAAAGCGGCGCGGACGTGCTCGAAGCGATTCTCGCCACCGACATCAGCCCGGAACTGATCCCCGGCAAGACCGATGGCGCGCCCGAGCAGAAGACTGAAAGCACCATCGGCCCGTACGAATTGCAGGACTTCAACCTTTACTACACGCTGCGCTTCGGCTTTGCGCCCACCAAGGTCGCGTTCCTTGCGCGTCACGCGTGGGGCAGCGTCGCGTCGGGCGCGTGGCCCGACAACGCCAAGGTCGCGCGCAATGCGTACGACCTCGTGGCGATCAAGCGCAATCTGCGCATCTTCCTCGACCGCTTTTTCCGCACCAGCCAGTTCAAGCGCACCTGTATTCCGAATGCGCCGAAGGTGGGTTCGGGCGGCTCGCTGTCGCCGCGCGGCGACTGGCGCGCGCCGAGCGATTCGGAAAGCGCGGTGTGGCTCGCCGATCTCGATCGGGTGCCCACGCACGAGCCCAAGGCTTGAGCTGCGCGCGCGCAGCGTAGAATTGCAGGATCAACGCCGTTTTAGCGTTACCGCTTAACCGAAATCACAACCTCCCAAGGGGCACGCCATGAAACGCATTACCGCCGTCATCAAACCGTTCAAGCTCGACGAAGTGCGCGAGGCGCTCGCCGAAGTGGGCCTCACCGGCCTGACCGTCACCGAAGTCAAGGGCTTTGGCCGCCAGAAGGGCCACACGGAGCTGTACCGTGGCGCCGAATACGTGGTGGACTTCCTGCCGAAGGTGAAGATCGAAGTGGTGGTCGCCAACGACCAGAGCGATCAGGTGATCGACGCGATCATCGGCGCGGCGCGCACGGGCAAGATCGGCGACGGCAAGATTTTCGTCACCGACGTCGAACGCGTGATCCGCATCCGTACCGGCGAAGAAAACGAAGCCGCGGTTTAAGGCGCGTTGCGCTTCACACCATAAAAAACAAAAGGGACGGCGCCGCAAGTCAACCTCGCGGCCCGTCCCACAATAAAAAACGGTGCAGTACCCTTTCGGACACCGCACCGATACGCGCCTCTCGCAGCAGCGTGAAAACGTCGATGTAGCTGTTCTGTCTACACCCGGTTCAGGTGGAGGCGCGGGCTGGAAGGCCCGCGCTCACACACTTAGAACGAGTGCTGGATGCCTGCGTACACGCCGCTCTGGCTGTGGCCGATGAGCGGGTTGCCCGTGGCAGCCGACGTACCGTAGTTGTTGGCGTTCAGACCGAAGTTGGCCGTCTTGCTGTTCTGCACCGTAGCTGCCTGGATGTCGAGCAGCGTGCGCTTGGACAGGTTGTACGAGCCGCCGACCGTGTACAGCGTGGCGTTGCCGCCACCGTTGTTGGCGTTCACGTGGTAGACCGCTGCGATCAGCGCGGCTGCCGGCGTCAGCTGCCACGTCACACCGCCCCATTCGTGATCGAGCGTGCTCGGCTGGCCGATTGCCAGACCCGACATGCCCGACGAGCGGACGGCTTCGTAGCCGCCTTGCAGCTTGAACGGGCCGAGGAACACGTTGACCATCGCCATGTAGTCACGCGAGTAGGCGAACACGCCTTGTCCCGTGTTGGCCGAGTTCACGCCGGTCGGATCGTAAGCGCCGCCGAGCGTGCCGGTATTCGGGTTGCGGATTTCGTCGTACAGGCCGCGGATCTGGAACAGCGAGTTCGTGTACGTCAGTTGCAGACCGTCTTCACGACCTTGCGCCGTCGTGCCGTTGCCGTTCCAGCTCGTCGAGTTCGAGAACGAGTACTGGCCGTACACGTCGAAGCCAGCGAACTTCGGCGACTGGTACGAAATGTTGTTGCTCGATTGCGGCCAGTTGCGGCCACGCACCAGCGACGCCGACGACCAGTTCGACTGACCGAACGGGTCGAAGTCCCAAATGCCGTTGGAGATGAACAGTTCGCGGCCCAGCAGCAGGGTACCGAACTGGTCGTTCGACATACCAACCGTTGCCCAACGATTGAAGAGACCACCGTTGCCCGGGCCTTGACCGTTTGCGGTGCTGAAGCTGCCTTCCAGCTGGAACAGTGCCTTGTTGCCGCCGCCGAGGTCTTCAACGCCCTTCATACCCCAGAGGCTGGTGCCCCAGTAGCCGCTTTCGAGCTGAACCTGGCTCTTGCCGCTGGTTGCAGCGCCCGTGCCGCCACCCGTGCCGACGCCGCTCATGTAAGCGAAACCCGCATCGAGGCGGCCGTAGAGCGTCACGCTGCTTTGCGCATGCGCGAGGACGCCAGCGGACATCAGTGCCGCGGCGAGCAATGCTTTCTTCATCTTCTCCTCCATACCCTGTCAAAGAGTCAACCTTAGTACTGCGAAAGACGTCCGCGCGCCTTCGGGGTGCTGCGGACAGAAATAGTCGCGTAAAGGGAGTGTGACCCGAGGGATCGGCGTGTTACGGAACGATGCGAGCAGGACAACCTGTTCGAGTCGTCATGCAGATCCCCTGGTTGACTGGCATCTCCCGTTCTTATTTGAAGTGAAACTACTTTTAATGAACTTTGTTTTGCTACTTTGGTTACTAATTTAGCAAAAAAGGTCGGCGCTGGCGAACGAAATCGCGTGTGGCTCGCGGGGTGTCGTCAAATTGCCATATGCACTTCCTGGATGGTGGTCAGTGCAATCTGAAAAGTATGCCTAAATCCTTGTAGGACAAGGCACACACGGATTTCCCCGAGGCCGCTTCAGGATTGCCTCTATTGACGTAAGAAACAGTCAGGAGTAATGCGAAAAGTGCGTTTTTTACCCGAAAAACAGGTCTTCGGAAGCGCGCTTGAAGGAAAAAAGAAAAGGCGCTGAAAGCGCCTTGAAATACTACTTTTACTACATCGCAAGTTGGCGGATGTAGTCGACTACATGGCGTAGCCGGATCAGATGCGGATCACTTGAGACTGCCCGACAGGAACTGGCGCAGACGCTCGCTGCTCGGGTTGGCGAACACCTCGGCGGGCACGCCTTCCTCTTCCACACGGCCCTGATGCAGGAACATGACGTGGTTCGACACGTTGCGCGCGAAACCCATTTCGTGCGTGACGACGATCATGGTGCGGCCTTCCTCGGCGAGCTTCTGCATGACCTTGAGCACTTCGCCCACGAGTTCGGGGTCGAGCGCGGAAGTCGGCTCGTCGAACAGCATCACGTCGGGGTTCATGGTGAGCGCGCGGGCAATCGCCACACGCTGCTGCTGGCCGCCCGACAGATGCGACGGATACTGCTTCTCCACGCGCGGCGCGAGACCCACTTTCTCCAGATAGACGCGCGCGCGGTCTTCGGCTTCCTTGCGCGAGAGACCGAGCACATGGACCGGCGCTTCGATCACGTTCTCCAGCACCGTCATATGCGACCACAGGTTGAAGTGCTGGAACACCATCGCCAGCTTGGTGCGCACGCGTTGCAGCTGCTTCACATCGGCGGCTACCAGCGCGCCGGTGCGGCGGTCGGTCTTCGTGGCGACTTCTTCGCCGTCGACGACGATGCGTCCGGAATTCGGCTGCTCAAGGAAGTTAATGCAGCGCAGCATCGTGCTCTTGCCCGAACCCGACGAGCCGATCACGCTGATCACGTCGCCCGCGTTCGCCTTGAGCGAGACGCCCTTGAGGACTTCGTTGTCGCCGTACTGCTTGTGGATGGAGTCGACGAAAAGTTTTTGCTTCTGGGAATTCATCTATGACCTCGATGGCTCACTTGCCTTGCGGTCGCAGGTATGCGAGCCAGCGGCGCTCGGCCTGGCGGAACAGCCACACGAGCGTGAAAGAAATGATCAGGTACAGCACGGCGGCGATGCCGAAAGCGCCAAACGACTGATACGTGGCCGAATTGACGTCGCGTGCGATCTTCAGGATGTCCGGCACGGTGGCCGTGAACGCCACGGTGGTGGCGTGCAGCATCAGGATGACTTCGTTGCTGTAGTAGGGCAGCGCGCGGCGCAGCGCCGACGGCAGGATCACGCGCCGATACAGCGTGAACGGCGACATCCCGTACGCGCGCGCCGCTTCGATCTCTCCATAAGGCGTGGCCTTGATGGCGCCCGCGAAGATTTCGGTGGTGTACGCGCAGGTATTGAGCGTGAAGGCGAGCAGCGTGCAGTTCATGCCGCTGCGGAAGAACGCGCTTGTCAGCTCGTGATTGCGGATGATGTCGAGGCTGTAGAGGCCCGTGTAGCACAGCAGCAGCTGCACGTAGAGCGGCGTGCCACGGAAAATGTAGGTGTAGAGCCACACGAGGCCCGACAGCCACTTCTTCTTCGAGACGCGCGCCACGGCGAGCGGCACCGAAAGGCAGAAGCCGAGACCGATCGACACCACCAGCAGCCACGCCGTGATGGCGACGCCGGTGAAGTGATAGCCGTCGGTGTAAAGGTAGTTGCGCCAGTATTGCTGGATCAGCTGGATCAGGTCTTGCATTGTCGTTGGCCTTGTCCTGTGCCTGAGTCGCTTCAGAGATCCGCTTTGCGCACGCCGGTGGAGTAGCGCTTGTCGAGATACATGAGCACGAAGTTCGAGACGGTCGTGATGACGAGATAGATCGCGCCTGCGAGCAACGTGAAGAAGAAGAACCGCAGCGTACCCTTGCCGGCGTCCTGGCTGGCCTTCACAACATCGGCGAGACCGATGATGGAGACGAGCGCCGTGGACTTCACCAGCACCTGCCAGTTATTGCCGATGCCGGGCAGGGCGAAGCGCATCATCTGCGGGAACATCACGCGCGTGAACACCTGCCAGTTGGTCATGCCGTAGGCGTGGCCCGCTTCCAGCTGCCCGCGCGGCACGGACAGAAACGCGCCGCGGAAGGTCTCGGTGAAGTACGCGCCGTAGATGAAGCCCAGCACGATCACGCCCGCGAGGAACGGATCGATGTCGATCTGATCCATGCCGAAGTGGTCGGTGACCATGTTCAGCCAGATCTGGATGCTGTAGAACAGCAGCAGCATCAGCACGAGGTCGGGCACGCCGCGAATGATCGTGGTGTAGGCCGTGCCCGCGCCGTGGACGAAGCGGTTTTTCGACAGCTTCGCCGCCGCGCCCAGCAGGCCCAGCACGAAGGACAGCACGAGCGAGAGGACGGCCAGCTTGACGGTCTGCCAGGTGCCGGCGAGGATCAGCGGGCCGTAGCCTTGAAGAAACATAGGTGAGTCCCTGACGGGGCGCCCGCGACTAGCGTAAGGCGTGTCCCGCGAAAGACGCGGCAGTCGCTGCCGCGGTTCAATTGCCGTTCATTCGCGGCCGGCGAGGTGCGGCCGGCGAGGGTCACTGTCCCCTCGTGGCCGCGTTCCCGTTGGTGCGATGGTCCGTTGTTCTGCCTGGGCACTGCGCGGTGTTACTGTGCGGTGCCACTGCGCGGTTGCCACTGTATACGAAGGCCCTGCGCGGTCTATCGGGGCAGGCCCCCGGGCGCGTGGCCTGCCCAGCCTGCTTACTTGCCTTTATAGATATCGAAGTCGAAGTACTGCTTCGCGATCTTGTCGAAGGTGCCGTCCTTGTGCATCGACGCGAGCGCCGCGTTGAACTTCGCCTTCAGGTCAGCATCGTCCTTGCGCAGGCCGATGGCGGTGCCGTCGCCGATGGTTGCCAGATCCTCGACTTCCGGCCCGGCCCAGGCAAAGCCCTTGCCGCGCGGCGTCTTCAGAAAGCCGTAGTCCGCCTGCACCTCATCCTGCAGCGTGGCGTCCAGACGGCCCGACATCAGATCCTGATACACCTGGTCCTGGTTCGCATACGACACCACGTTCACGCCCTTCGACGCCCAGTGGACCTTAGCGTAGGCTTCCTGGGTCGAGCCCTGCTCGACGCCCACGTTCTTGCCCTTGAGCGAAGCCGGCGTCGGCAGCAGCGGCGAGCCGGTGCGCGCGATCATGCGCGCGGGCGCGTCGAACATCTTGTCGGAGTAGTCGATCTGCTGGGCGCGCTGCGGCGTGATCGTCAGCGACGAAATGATCGCGTCGAACTTGCGGGCCTTGAGCGCCGGGATGATGCCGTCGAGGTCGTTCTCGACCCAGACGCACTTCACGTTCATGCGCGCGCACAGCGCCTTGGTGAGATCGACGTCGAAACCGGTGATCTGGCCGTTGGCGGCCTTGGACTCGAACGGCGGATAACTCGCATCGACGCCGATACGCACGGTTTTCCAATCCTTGGCCGCGACGCTGCCTGCAACGAGGGCGAGCGCGACGCACACTGCGAACTTCTTCATCTTTCTCCTGATACACGGGCGCGGCTCGTTGCGGGGTGTCGCGAGGAGCCATTCGATCGACGCCGCGGCGCGGGCCGCTCGCCGGCGGGCCGGCTCATGACCGGGCGCCGCCATTTTAGGCGATCAAAAATGCGGGTCGGACGCGCGATGCGTCCCCGACCGGTGCGTGCCGGCTGGCGGCTCCGAACGTCGAGCCGTGCGAAGGCGCGGACGGTGGCGCCGGCCGAAAAGGGCGGTATTTTACCCGAAGCGCACGCCCGCGCGGACCGTTCCCCGCGCCGCTGTGGCTTTGGTCTGACAGAGCGGGGCGCCAAATGAAGCTAATCGGCGTTCTGAAGACCTTGATTGATGTTGCTGGCGAAACGATCCGGTGCGCCGCTGCGGATTGTCCCTGCGGCCGTTCGCCCCTATCTTCTGTCATCGACACGAACATGACCCGGAGAACCCCATGCTTGCCATCCGACGCTCCGACGAACGCGGCCACGCCAACCACGGCTGGCTCGACTCGTTCCACAGCTTCTCGTTTGCCGATTATTTCGACGAAGAACACGTCCACTACGGCGCGCTGCGCGTGCTCAACGACGACCGCATCGCCGGCGGCCAGGGCTTTGGCGCGCACGGCCACCGCGACATGGAAATCGTCACCTATGTGCTGTCGGGCGCCTTGGCGCACCGCGACAGCATGGGCAACGGCTCGACCATCCGTCCCGGCGACGTGCAGCGCATGAGCGCGGGCACCGGCGTGATGCACAGCGAATTCAACGCCTCGCAGGACGAAGAAGCGCATCTGCTGCAGATCTGGCTGCTGCCGTCCCAGCGCGGCGGCGCGCCGGGCTACGAGGAAAAGCGCTTCGACGACGCCGACAAGCGCGGCCGTCTGCGCGTGATCGCCTCGCCCGACGGGCGCGACGGATCGGTGACGGTGCAGACCGACGCGTCGATCCACGCGGCGCTGATCGACGGCGACGAACGCGCGGACTATGCGCTGGCGGCAGGCCGTCGCGCCTATGTGCACGTCGCGCGTGGCGCGGTTGACGTGAACGGCCAGCGCCTGGGCGCGGGCGATGCGGCGATGATCGACGCCGAAGCAACGGTCACGCTGGCAAATGGCGATAAGGCCGAAGTGCTGCTGTTCGACGTCGCCTAAGCCTTAAAGCGGCTCACGCGGCGACTCACGCCGAACAAAAAAACGCCACGGGAGGCAAGGCCCGTGGCGTTTTTCATTGCGGCGGGCTCAACCCGCCGCCCGGACGTCAAATCCGGGGGATACTGCGCGGAACTTACTGCGCAGCCGGGGCCGAAGCGCCGCCCTTGTGGTGCTGCTCCCAGCGCTCGTGCATCTTCTCGTGGCGCTGTTCCATCTTCGCGAAGTGCTCCTTGAGCGCCGAGCTCACGGTGGTCTTCTGCTGATCGTTCAGGCCGTTGTAGAAGGCGAGCCAGGCTTGCGCGGTCTGCTCGCGCAGCTGCGCATCCTGCTGGTCGATCTGCTGATGCGTGTTGTGCATCGCGTTCAGATCGAGGATCGGCTGGTTCTTCTGGGCGTCGAACTGCTGCTTGAGCTGCTCGTGGTTCTTGTGCATCGCTTCGCCGTTCTGCTTCATGGTGTCGACGGCGGCTTGCCACTGCTTTTCCTGCGTGGCGTTCAGGTTGAGCTTGTCGTGCAGCTTTTTGGCGGCCATCATGAAATCGCCGTGCATGCCCGGGCCGCCGTGATGGCCGTGCATCATGCCGGGACCGCCCGGGGGCGGCGGAGGCGTCTGGGCGTGAGCGGCGGTAGCGCCGATAGTCAGTGCGAGAGAAGCAGCGGCGATCGCGAGAAGGCGCGAAGGGGTCTTGTACATGGTGAAGCTCCTGACAAATCCTTGAAGGTTTGGTCCGGTATGGCACGTCGCTTCGCAAAAAGGTGCGGGCGTTCGCAACCGGTGACCCTAGCGTATAGAGCGGTTGCGCCCCCCGTGTTACCGCTGGGGGCGCGGACATTACGCGACATTACGGCGCCCTTTCGCGGTAACTTCTCGTAACCCAAACCCGGTCCGTGTAAGCAAACGGCCCTCACACGCGCGTTAAACTTCGTCCCATGGCTACTCAAATTCTGGTCGTCGATGACGACGTCGAACTGCGCGATCTGTTGCGCGACTATCTGGCTCGGCAAGGCATGGAAGTGTCGGTGCTGCACGACGCGGGCTCGCTTGAGCGCCGCCTCGAGCGCGAGCGCCCCGATCTGATCGTGCTCGATCTGATGATGCCGGGCGTGGACGGCCTCACCGCGTTGCGCAAGCTGCGCGCGTCGGGCGACGACATTCCCGTCATCATGCTGACCGCGCGCGCGGACGACGTGGACCGTATCGTCGGTCTCGAACTCGGCGCTGATGACTACCTCGGCAAGCCGTTCAATCCGCGCGAACTGCTCGCGCGCGTGCAGGCGGTGCTGCGCCGCCGCCGCACGGTGCCGTCGGCGGCTGCTCCCGAACAGCGCGAGCCGTTCTCGTTCGGCCGCTTCACGCTCGATTTCCAGTCGCGCACGCTCCAGCAGGAAGGCAAGCCCATCATGCTGTCGGGCAGTGAGTTCGCGCTCCTGAAGATTTTCGTCAATCACCCCATGCGCACGCTCACGCGCGAGCGCCTGCTCGAACTGCTGCACGGTCCGGAATACGACGGCACCGACCGCGGCATCGACGTGCAGGTGTGGCGTCTGCGCCGCATTCTCGAATCCGATCCGTCCACGCCGCGCTTCATCCAGACCGTGCGCGGCCGCGGCTATGTGTTCGTGCCGGATGGTGAGCAGGGCAGCCATGCGCCGGCCGGTTGATTCGCTGTTCGGGCGGCTTGCGCTGCTCTTTATCGGCGTTCTGCTTTTGTCGCACGTCGCCTGGTTTGCGCTCATGCGTCTTGAGCGCGACCAGATGCAAACGCGCTATGCGGTGGAAGAGGCGATGTTCCTCGTCGACGCCGTGCGTCAGCACGTCGAGCGCGAGCCGGACCAGCCGCTGCCGTCGCGCGTGCGCGTGGTCGCGGCGGACAGTCCCGACGTGCCCGCGCTGCGCAGCGATTATCCCGAGCCGCTGCGCCGCTTTATCGACGATATGCGCGAGCGCATGCCGCCTGGCACCGAAGTGCGCGCGGGCCTGCCGGGCCGTCCGCCCACGCTGTGGGTGAAGGCGCCGACGGACGCGCAATGGATCGTCGTGCCCGGCCAGCCGCTGCGCATCATGCGGCCGATCGACCGCGCGCCGTGGTTCATCATCATTTTCTCGGCGGCGCTGGTGGCCGCGCTGGTGGCGGCGTGGATGGTGCAAAAGCCGCTGCGCGCGCTCGCTCATGCGGTTGCGCGCTTCGGTCGCGGCCAGCCGGTTCCGCCGCTCGCCGAGCGCGGGCCGCGCGAGTTGCGTCAGCTCACGCGCGGCTTCAACCAGATGGTCAAGGAAGTCGAGCGCACCGATAAAGACCGCGCCGTGATGCTCGCGGGCGTCGCGCACGACCTCAAGACGCCGCTCGCGCGCCTGCGCCTGCGCGCTGAAATGATGGACGAGCAGAAGATGCGTGACGGCGTGGTGCGCGATGTCGATTCGATGGCGCATATCGTCGACCAGTTTCTGGTGTTCGCGCACGACGGCGCGGATCGCAGCGAACCGCTCGAAGTGGACGACCAGTGCGAGCGCATTGCGCGCAACTACCGCACGGTGGGCGGCGAGACGCTCATGATCGAGCGGCGCTTCAAGGCCGGGCCGGATTTCCGTCTGCCTGCGGCCACGCTCGATCGCGTGGTGTCGAATCTGCTCGACAACGCGCATGCCTATGGCGCACCGCCGGTGGTGATCGAAACCTCGCGCGGCTCGGACGGCTTCACGCTGTGCGTGCGCGACCACGGCAAGGGCATCGCCGATCAGGACCTTACGCAGGCCAGCCGGCCCTTCGTGCGGCTCGATCCGGCGCGCGGCGGCAACGGCCATAGCGGGCTGGGGCTGGCGATCGTGGAGCGTCTGGTGCGGCGCGCGGGTGGCGAGATCGCCATCGGCAACGGTGAAAGCGGCGGCCTGGCCGTACGGATGACGTTCCCGTTCGAAGTCGTCGAGCGCACGGTCGCCGAGGCGGCGCAGATCTGGTGAGCGCCTCGCGGCGCTGACTGGAGAGAGTGGGATTGGCTTCGGTGGGCGCGCCCGTCATGTACGGGCGCAAATCAAGCGCAGATCAAACAGAAAACAGCGTGTCGAGCGCGGCGGCGGCTTCGTTGTCGACAGTGTTGTACGTCACGCTGCCCGCTTCGAAGATGTAATGCGTCGTGTACTTGCCCAGGCGCGCAAGAATCTCTTCCTGCACCAGCTCAGGCGCGGCCTCGAGCTTCAGGTACCACGCGGTCGATGACAGGCGCGTTTGAAACGCTCCGTATTCGACCATCAACTGGTCGAACGCGAGAGCATCCTGATCGCGACAGACGATGACCAGATTTCCCTTCATGCATGCCTCCTCAATGTGCTGTGACTACGGTGCATTGCTCACACGCGCGCGCCGCATGACGCCGCGCGGCGCTGATAAACGACGCACCTCGCTTAACAGATTTAACCGATGATACCGCGTTAGCGGCGATTGGCCCGGCCGAGTCTTGCAGCGCACCATGCGCGCGGCTTTCCCGCAGTTTTCCGTCTGTTACGGAGATCACCACGTTTCGGCGGCGGTGCGCGGCGGCACCGCGCCATCGGCGGTCATGGCTTCGCAACGGTCGCGCCCGCCCGCCTTGGCCATATAAAGCGCGAGATCGGCGCGGCTCATCAGGCGCTCGGGCTGATCCTGGGACGACGCGAGTTCGGTGATGCCGATGCTCACGCTCAGGTTGGCTTCCGCAGGCAGGCCCGCGCAATGACTCGCTTTCACCTCGCGCCGCAGCCGTTCGATCACGTCGTGGCCGGTGGCCAGCGCGGTGGCGGGCAGCAGGATGCCGAACTCCTCGCCGCCAAGACGCCCGACCGCGTCGTCGGAGCGTAGTTCGGCGCGGCAGGTCTCGACGAAATGCTGCAGGGCGCGGTCGCCCGCCGGGTGGCCGAAGCGGTCGTTGATCTGCTTGAAGTGATCGAGGTCGGCGATCGCCATGCACAAGGGTTTGCCGCTCGCATAGGCGGCGTCGATTTCACGGCGCAGCAGGTCGAGGAAGTAGCGCCGCGAGAGCGCGCCCGTGAGCGCGTCGTGACGGGCCTCGGCGGCCAGCAGTGCGTTGGCGGCCTGCAACTGGCCGGTCAGATCGCGGCTCGCGCGATGCAGACGCCGCTCGCGCACCCAGGAAATCGAAATCACGGCGGCGAGCGCTGCGGACCCCGCGAGCGTCAGAAAAATCAGCAGCCGGTCGCGCCGATGGTTGGCAAGCAGTTCGGGCCATGCCACCAGCGGATCGACCAGATGCGCCGACAGCCCCGAATTGAGGCCGCCGCGCTGTTCGTAAAGCGAGGGGGCGTGATGGCCGGGCAGATCGACGAGCGACTGCGCATCGGCCTCGGACATCCACGGCGCCTGCGAAGTGGCGGCGCGCGCCGCGCTCTGCAGGGAAATTTCGCTGAAACGCTCGCGCAGGTAGGTGTTCACGCGATCGACGGCGTTCATTTCCTCGACGTGCGAACCGGGCATCGCCAGGCCTTCGAGGCTGCTGTCGTGCGCCATCACGATCACGCCGTTGCTGTCGGAGACGAAGGTGCCGGGATGCGTGACCCAGTGGCGCAGCCGCGCAATGCTGACCTTCGCGACCACCGCGCCGACCAGCAGGCCGTTGTCGTAGGCGGGCGCGGCCACGAAGATGCCGGGCTCGCCGCTGGAGGTGCCCACGCCATAGGTTTCGGAAAACGCGCCGAGCAGCGTGTCGGTGAGATAGGCGCGCGGGCGCATGTCCACACCCACATAGGAGATTTTGTCCATCGCGTTGCTCGACGCGATGCAGATGCCGTTGGCGTTCACCAGCCAGATCGCGTCGAGTCCGGAGAAACCTTGAGCGTCGTGCAGGAAGCGATTGACGCCGGTGAGGTCGCTCACGTGCTGGAGTTCTTCGCGCCGCGCCAGTTCCGTCGAGGCGTGCGAGGCGGCATAATGCGCGGCCGTCGTCAGCGCCTGCTGAACAATGTGGGTTTCGGCCATGGTGGCGGGGATGGCGCGCGACATCGACAGATCGCTGGCGATCACCTCGGCCATGTTGTCGACCACCGAACGCGTCATCTGGCGCTGCGAGGCGAGCGCGCTATCGAGTTCCTGGCGCACCATGCGGTCGGCGAGCCAGCCGGCGCCCAGCCAGCAGACGAGCGCGACCACCACGACCCCGATGGGTCCGGCAGCCTGACGCAAGAGTCTCCTGTTCATCGGCCTTCTGGTTCGTGAGTGCGAGGGGGGGCGCCTGGAAAACGTGGCGTCGTGGCACGGCGTCCTTCGGTCCCGGAATGGCCGGGCTGTCAGGACTGTCGGCGAGCCTTGCCGTGACGCGATTTTAACTCTCGAATGACAGGGGAGAAGGCGCAAAAGGTGCGCATACGTCCGGTATACCTACACAAAACCTGCGCCTGCGACCTTTAGCGCGCCGCATTCATGCAGTGCGCATGGCAAAGCCAGAAGACGACAGGAAAGCACCAGGAAAGCAACAGGCAAGCACCAGGCCAGAAGCAACATCGCCGCGATGCCGGAGCGCAATCGCGCCGACAGCCGCTGGAAGGTCGACGGAATGCCCTCGAAAGCAGCCCGAAAGCCCCGTCTGGTGGGACTTTGCGGCGAATCGCCGATATCGGCCGCAAGGTTGAATGTGTCACGAATGTTGGTGTAGTGTCGTGCCGTTCCTGAGCAAGGCCGACCCGCGCCGCTTACAGCGCTTAAGCAAATCCACGCTAACGAAACACCGAGTCCATGCGTCTTGCCTTTCCCAACAGCTTTTTCCGCCTTGTTCTTTCTCCGCTGCACCTTGCGCGCAGTGCCGCCGGGTGTTGTGTTCATCTACCGCAATGCGGGGAGGGCGCCTGAATGGACTTCAGCTTCAACCTGAATCGCACGGCCAACGCTTCGGCGTGGCGCGTGCTGCCCAATCGCTGGGACTTCGTCGCGTTTCCGCTCATCATCTGCCTGATCGCGATGGCGGCCGTCGGTTTTCACGAAACCATGGCGCCCATCGCCGTCCTGAAAACGCAGGCGATCTCGCTTGATCCGGCCAATCTGCCCGAGTACGCGCTGCGCACGACGCTGCGCATGCTGGCGGCGATGGTCGCTTCGCTCGTCTTCACGCTGGTGTACGGCACGCTCGCGGCCAAAAGCCGCCGCGCGGGCCAGGTGCTGGTGCCGATCCTCGACATCCTTCAGTCGGTGCCGGTGCTGGGCTACATCTCGTTCACGGTGACGTTCTTCCTCGCGCTGTTTCCGTCGCGCGTGCTGGGCGCTGAACTGGCGGCGATTTTCGCCATCTTCACCAGCCAGGCCTGGAACATGACCTTCAGCTTCTACCAGTCGCTGCGCACGGTGCCGCGCGATCTGGATGAAGTCTCGAAGGGCTTCCACCTGACCGGCTGGCAACGCTTCTGGAAGCTGGAAGTGCCGTTCTCGATGCCGGGCCTCATCTGGAACATGATGATGTCGATGTCGGGCGGCTGGTTCTTCGTGGTGGCTTCGGAAGCGATCACGGTGGGCAACAACACGATCACGCTGCCGGGCGTCGGCGCGTATCTCGCTCAGGCCATCACCGAGAAAAACATGCACGCCATCGGCTGGGTGATTCTGGCGATGACGGTCGTGATCCTGGCCTACGACCAGTTGCTGTTCCGCCCGCTGGTCGCCTGGGCCGACAAGTTCCGCATGGAGAACACCAGCTCGGGCGATGCGCCGGAATCGTGGCTCCTGAACCTGTTCCGCCGCACCCATCTGATCCATCAGTTGATGGTGCCGCTCGGCTGGTTTTTCGCCAAGGCCGCGCGCGTGCCGTTCCGTCTGCCGTTCGCGCTGCCCTCGTTCCCGGTGGTGCAGCGCGCCGCGCCCGCGAAAGCCGGCGCGGGCGGTTTGCGCGGCAAGCTCGGCGATGCGATCTGGGCGGTATTCGTCATCGCGCTCACGGTCTATGTGGTGTGGCGCGTGGTCGCCTATGTGCGCACCGGCGTATCGCTCGACGAAGTCGGCCATGTGCTGGTGCTCGGCGTGATCACGTTGTTCCGCGTGATGTTGCTGATTGCGATTGCCTCGGTGATCTGGGTGCCGCTGGGTGTGCTGATCGGCCTGCGTCCCGCGCTCGCCGAAAAAATCCAGCCGCTCGCACAGTTCCTCGCCGCCTTCCCCGCGAATCTGCTGTTCCCGGTGTTCGTGATTGTGATCGTGCGCTTTCACCTCAATCCTGACATCTGGCTGTCACCGCTGATCGTGCTGGGGACGCAGTGGTATATCCTGTTCAACGTGATCGCGGGTGCGAGCGCCTACCCGAACGATTACAAGGAAGCCGCGAAGAATTTCCATATCCGTGGTGCGCAGTGGTGGCGTCAGGCGATGCTGCCGGGCATCTTCCCGTACTACATCACGGGTGCGATCACGGCGTCGGGCGGCGCGTGGAACGCGAGTATCGTCGCCGAGTTCGTGCAGTGGGGCGACACCAAGGTCTCCGCGCACGGCCTGGGCGCGTATATCGCGCAGACGACCGCCGCCGGCGACTATCCGAAGATCATCCTCGGCATTGCCGTGATGTCGTTGTTCGTCACGCTGTTCAACCGTGTGCTCTGGCGTCCGCTGTACACCTATGCCGAGTCGAAGCTGCGGCTGGATTGATCGCCGCTGATGAACCGGTGACACACGGGTGACACGTTGGTGACGCACAACTGACACGAAACTGATCGAAAAATCGAACGCTGGAAGGCAAAGCGATGCAAAACCCGAAGACCCTCAGCACCCCGCACGGCGACGTTCAGACGGCGCCGAATCCGCCGCGTATCGGCGAAGAACTCCTGCGCGTGCAGAACGTGTGCCGGGGTTTCAACAAGAACCAGGGCGAACTCCTCGTCCTCGACGACGCCAATCTGTCGCTGCGCGAAGGCGAGATCGTCGGCCTGCTGGGACGCTCCGGCTCCGGCAAATCGACGCTGCTGCGCATCATCGCCGGTCTGATCTCGCCTACTTCGGGTGAGGTGACGTGGCGCGGCAAGCCGGTCGACGGCCCGGCCAAGGGCGTGGCGATGGTGTTCCAGACCTTCGCGCTGTTCCCGTGGCTGACCGTGCTGCAGAACGTGGAAGCGGGTCTGGAAGCGCAGGGCGTGGGTGCGCGCGAGCGCCGCGAACGGGCGCTGGCCGCGATCGATCTGATCGGTCTGGACGGGTTTGAGAACGCCTATCCGCGCGAGCTCTCGGGCGGCATGCGCCAGCGCGTGGGCTTCGCGCGCGCGCTGGTGGTCGATCCGAACCTGATGCTGATGGACGAGCCGTTCTCCGCGCTCGACGTGCTGACCGCCGAAACGCTGCGTACCGACCTGCTCGATCTGTGGACGCAAGGCCGTCTGCCGATCAAGTCGATCCTGATCGTCACGCACAACATCGAGGAAGCGGTGTTCATGTGCGACCGCATTCTGGTGCTGTCGTCCAATCCGGGCCGCGTGGTCGCCGAGATCAAGGTGCCGTTCAAGCACCCGCGTAATCGTCTGGACCCCGCCTTCCGCAAGCTGGTGGACGACATCTACGCGAAGATGACCGCGCGCCAGACCGACGAATCGACCAAGAAGGGGCTGGAGCTGGGCAGCTGGCTGCCGCGCGTGTCCACCAACCTGATGGCGGGTCTGATCGAAACGCTGGCGGCGGCGCCGTATCACGGCCGCGCCGACATGCCGGAAATCGCGCGCTCGCTGCATCTGGAAGTGGACGATCTGTTCCCGATCGCGGAAGTGCTCCAGCATCTCGGTTTCGCCGATGTGCGCGAAGGCGATGTGCTGCTCACGCCGCCTGCGCGCGTGTTCGCGGAGTTCGGCACCCAGGAGCGCAAGATGATGTTCGCGGAACATCTGCTGCGTCACGTGCCGCTGGCCGCGCGGATCAAGAAGGTGCTCAACGAGCGTCCGGGCCACCGCGCGCCGCGCGTGCGCTTCGAACAGGAGCTGGAAGACTTCCTCTCGGATGGCGCGGCGGAAGAGACGCTCGACACCGTGATCGACTGGGGCCGTTACGGCGAAATCTTCTCGTACAACGACCAGTCGGAAGTCTTCAGTCTGGAAGACGTGGAATCCTGATCCCGCCGGTTTTGCGGATCGGAAAATGAAAAACGGTCGCCGCGGCGACCGTTTTTTTCATCTGCAATGCAGGGCTTATTGCAGCGTGCCCCAGCGCTCCACGGCGGGTTCGGCAGTGGCCCATTTCCAGCCGCTGTTGTCCTGGCAGGCGCTGGCGGTGTACCACTGCTCGGGCGAATCCGGCTTGTCGCCGTCCTGCACCGAGAACGCGAAGTCCTTGCACAGCGCCAGCGCCGATGCGAACGCACGCGTCACGCGCACTTCACCGTGACCGTTCTCGACCGGCAGCGTGTGCTTGATGCGCCAGGTGTCGCTGCCGCCCACGGGCAGGCGTCCGGCGGTTTCGGCGATCAGCTCCTGCTGGTCGGCGTGCATGTTCTTCATGAAGCGGGCGACGGCTTCGTCGGTCGCTGCCTGCACGGCGATGCCCACGCCCACGCCGATGGCCGGATTCGCCGTGGCGATGCCGGTGGCCGCCGCGGCTGCCGCGCCGCTCGCTGCGCCGATCGACGAACAGCCGCTCGCGCCCAGCGCCACGCCTGCGCACAAGGCCGCGAGCGCGAGCAGTCGCGTGCCGGGCAGCGCTGACAGGGCGATACGGGTTACGCGCATTGCGCCGCTCATTGCAGCGCGCCCCAACGGTCGGTGGCGGGTTCGGCGGAGGCCCACTTCCAGTTCTCGCCGTCGCGGCACACCGAGGCCACGTAGAAGGCGCTCGACGCGGCCTTGTCCTTGGTGGCGTCCTGATCGACGGAGAACACGATCTCCTTGCAGTCGAGCGCGCCCGTGCTGATCGCGCGGCTCACGGTCACGCGGCCATGCGCGTCTTCTTCGATCGGGAACGAATGGACGATGGACCACGGCGCGACGCCGCCTACATCGAGCGGACCGGCGGCTTTGGCGATGCTGTCCTGGGTGTTGCGGTGCACGACGCGCTCGGAGTACTGCACGCCGGCCTTCGCGGCGGCAACCGCGCCCAGACCGATGCCGGTGGCGACCGCGGCGTTGCTGGTGACCTTCGAGGCGATCGCCGCGCCGCCGATACCCGCGCCCGTGATCGCGCCTTCGGAGTAGAGCGAACTGCACGCGGAGCAGGCGAGGCTCGCAGCGGCCACGAGCAGCGTGAGCGACGCGCTGCGTCGCCAGCCGGTGAGCGCCGTGGTGAGGTTTCGAGGCCGTGCAACACCCAGGCCCAGGCCCGGCGCGTTACGCGGTGCCGTCGATGGCGCGTTGCACGCCCAGGCACGTTGTTCTTGCATGTTCATTCCCTGCTGCTGGCGGCCGGACGTCGCCCAGCGCAACGTTCCAGCACGTATTGATGCACCTTTGAATGAGAACAGGGTGCTATTTCGTGCTGCGGATTGTGCAGGATGACAATTGCAAAAGGGATAGGGAAAATGCAAGAAATTGAAAAAGGTCGTGCGCCGCTTGACGTTGCATGGTTGCGGGCACGACCTTTTTGTGCGTTTCAGCGCGGGTTTATCCTGCACTTTTCAGGGTTTTCAACTAACCGGCGTCGCGCGCCTCGTCGTCATTTTCGCCATCGTCGGTGAGCGGGGCTTCGCCATCTTCCGCGCCGTAGCTGCCGAGGCGGTTGTAGAGCGTCTTCAGGCTCACGCCTAGCGTGCGCGCCGCGAGACGCTTGTCGCCGCCGCAATATTTGAGCGTGCCGAGGATGATCTGCTTCTGCGCGTCGGCGAGCGGCGTGCCGATCCACACGCTCATCGCATCGCCCTGCGTGACGGGCTTTTTCACCTTCGGCACGAGTTGCGGATGGGCGATCTCGACCTGCTTTTCGGCGAGGATGAAGGCGCGGTACACGGCATTTTTCAGCTCGCGCACATTGCCGGGCCACGACCAGTTGCGCACCGTTTCCAGCGCGCGCTTGCTGAAGACTTTCTGCGTGCCGCTTTGCTCGTTGAGCTCGGTGAGAAAGAGCTGGGCGAGCAGTTCGCGGTCGCGCTCGCGCTCGCGCAGCGGCGGGGCGCGCAGCGGAAACACGGCGAGGCGATACATCAGATCCTCGCGCAGCGCGTTGTCCTTCACGGCCACGACGGGGTCGCGGTTGGTCGCCGCGATGATGCGCACATCGCCGTGGATCGTCTCGTTGCTGCCGACCGGACGATAGTCGCCGGTTTCCAGCGCGCGCAGGAGCTTGACCTGATGCAGCAGCGACATCTCGGTGACTTCGTCGAGGAACAGCGTGCCGCCGCGCGCATGCTCGAAGTGGCCGTCGCGCGCCTGCACCGCGCCGGTGAAGCTGCCTTTCTCGTGGCCGAACAGCTCGGCCTCGATCAGCTCGTCGGGGATCGCGCCGCAGTTCACGGCGATGAACGGACCATCGCGGCGATCGCTGCGGTCGTGGATCGTGCGCGCGACCAGTTCCTTGCCGGTGCCCGATTCGCCGACGATCAGCGCGGTGGCGTCGGTGACCGAGACGCGCTCGATCTGCGCGTAGAGGTCCTGCATGATCGCCGACGAACCGTACAGCAGACCATAGGATTGCAGACCCGGAACGCGCGGTTGAGCCTCGGGCGCGTCACGTCCAGATTCACGTCCAGACTCACGGCCTGCTTTACGACCTTGTTCGTTGCCTTTCTCGTTGCGGCGCGCTTCGCGTTCATCACGCGTGGTGCGCGGTTCATCTCGTTCGGCGGCGGGCGAGCCCGGCTCGATTGACGCCATAGGGTATTCGTCCTGCAAAGTTGGTAAATGGCCCGAAGCCGGTAAGGCCGAGGCCGGGATGCATTCGTGCGGCTCGCTGCTTGCGCACAGTCGCCAACCTGGCTGCACGCACGATGCTTCGTATGGCTTGGTCGCTTCGGACGGGCGGCGGCCAGCCAGAATTCGCGCGAACGAAGTCGCGTCGGCGGCCGCAGGATTTCCATCTCGTAAACATTTAACCACTGCGACGCCTCGCAGGGCAATGGACGTGCCCGGTTCTGGAGGTCCGATGGCCGCTGCGAGCCGTTGTCTGGCGGCAAGACAACGACTGGCCGGCGACTGACAGCCGGCTTTTTTTGCAACGATCCGGTTATTTTTGCCGGTTTTCGGCCTGGCTGGCACGCCTCGTGCTGCGCAACTTCGATAGCGCGTACGCGTCTACGCTAGATGCGATGCGTCGAACCGGATAGCCGCACGCGCGGTACGAGCCAATCTGCTCGTTGCGTGTCTGGCAGAGATACTGGGAGAGTCGAAATGTCGAAGAACAAGCCTGGACTGTTCGGAACCCTGTTTGCCGTGGGCGCGCTGGGCGCGACGGCGGGCATGCTGGCCTTGCGCTGGTCGCAGCGTCACCGTATGCAGCGTCAGCATCTGCATGGCGATTTGAGCCGCTGGGAGGACGAGGGCGGCTCGCTGTCCGAATCCGCCAGTCATGCGGCGAACGGCGCAGTGGCGAAGTCCGCCGCGGCGGCCGGCCCCGTATCGATGAACGAGCGTGGCGCGTCGCAGGACGATAGCGGCGCCGCATGGCCGTTTCCGACCAGCGACGCGGATTCCGCAACGCGGCATTGATCGCACGGATGGACGTGAGGCCCGCGAGAGCGGGCTTCATGGCGAGCCGCAGGGCGCGCACACCGCTTGGGCTCATTGCGCCCGAGCGTTGGGAAACGCGCGCCGGGCTATCTCGAAACTGTCTATAATAGTTATATCTACAACAATCGAGGTTCGGGTTGCACGTTGCTCGCGGTATTGTTGCGCTTTGTCGCTACAGTGCCGTTAAAACCGCGCGTTAGCTGTCTTGAGCGCGCCCGACCGTTTCGCACTCCACTGCAGCGCATCGCATGCACCGCCAAGGCGCGCGGCGCGGGCTGAGATTGTCCGGCCTGTCCGTCTTGCTTGCGGCGTGGTATGTATCGCGCATGGGAACCACTCACCTTTCAGGGCTGACGAGACGCGATGCCACATGTATTGATTGTCGATGACGACGCAGAAACCCGCGAAGCGCTAGCCGCCGTGGTGGGCGAAGACGGGCTCACCACCGCCCAGGCCGGCGATTTGCGCGAGGCGCGCATCCAGCTGATCCGGCAGATGCCCGACGTCGTGTTCACCGACCTGAAGCTGCCCGATGGCAGCGGCACCGATCTGTTCCAGGACCTCGATCCGCGCTCCGGCGTGGAACTCGTCGTCATCACGGGCCACGCGACCGTCGAAACGGCCGTGGACGCGCTCAAGAATGGCGCGATCGACTACCTCGTGAAGCCGATCAACCTGCAGCGCGTCAAGGCAATCCTGAACCGCCTGCCGCGCGCGGGCGATCTCAAGGCCGAAATCGGCAATCTGCGTGGCGAACTGCGTCGCATGGGCCGCTTCGGGCTGATGCTCGGCAACTCGCCGGCCATGCAGGACGTGTACGACCAGATCAGCCGCGTGGCGGTCACGCCGGCGTCGGTGATGCTGGTGGGCGAATCGGGAACCGGCAAGGAAGTGGCCGCGCAGACCATTCACCAGCTGAGCCTGCGCCGCAAGCACGAATTCCTCGCCGTGAACTGCGGCGCGATCTCGCCGAACCTGATCGAATCGGAAATGTTCGGCCATGAGCGCGGCTCGTTCACGGGCGCGGATCGTCAGCACAAGGGCTATTTCGAGCGCGCGAACGGCGGCACGCTGTTCCTCGACGAAATCACCGAAATGCCGATCGAGCTGCAGGTAAAGCTGCTGCGCGTGCTCGAAACCGGCATGTTCATGCGCGTGGGCACGACCAAGGAAATCGAAACCGACGTGCGCCTGATTGCGGCGACCAACCGCGACCCGGAACAGGCCGTCGCCGACGGCAAACTGCGTCTGGACCTTTATCACCGTCTGAACGTGTTCCCGATCAACCTGCCGCCGCTGCGCGAG
The DNA here is from genome assembly GCF_011753055.1 of Burkholderia sp. Ax-1719. Classification (GTDB taxonomy): domain Bacteria; phylum Pseudomonadota; class Gammaproteobacteria; order Burkholderiales; family Burkholderiaceae; genus Paraburkholderia. The sequence continues at coordinate 161,105 of NZ_VWWJ01000011.1, forward strand.
CGCGGCAAGGACGTGGAACTGCTGGCGCAGGCTTTCCTCGACGAGCTGAACGAGCGTCACGGCACGAAGAAGCAGTTCCCGGCGGCGGTGCGCGAGATGTTGGCGACCTACCCGTGGCCCGGCAACGTGCGCGAGCTGAAAAACTACGTACAGCGCGCGCACATCATGGCGGGCAACGAGGGCGATCTCACGGCGGCGGTGCCGTTGCAGATTTCGCTGTCGAAGCCGGTGGCGGGGACGGCGGTGACGATTCCGTTCGGCACGTCGCTCGCCGACGCCGATCGCCAGCTGATTCTGGCGACGCTGGAGCAATGCGGCGGCGTGAAGACGCGCGCGGCGGAAATTCTCGGCATCAGTCTGAAGACGCTTTATAACCGCCTCGTCGAGTATGGCAACGAGACGGGCGGCGGCGGTGGCGGCAAGAGCGAAGCGCCTGCGCGCGCCGCGAGCTGATTTTTCCGTCGATCTGACGAGCAGGCAACGCCCATTGCGCGGCGTTTGCCTGCAAGCGATGTAAATCGCACCTTTCTGCAGTCTCTCCTTCGATGTCCTGCTGTGCGCCGGGCGCCACGCGCGCCCGGCGGCGCATGGCCTTGCACGGCGCTCGGTGTGCTGCTCATTGCGCTGCTCAGTGCGCTACCCAATACGCTGGTATGTGGCTTGCAATCCGCTCCATAGAATCTTTCGAGGAGCGCACCATGCCTGGCTGCAGACAATCCGATCCGTTCCGCGTGAAGCCCTGGCTCGCGCATACCCCGCAACCTGACCCGCCGCCCGATCAGCCCGGCACGCCCGACGTGCCGCCCGTGGGCGACCCGCCGCCGCAACCGGGCGAGGTGCCGCGTTCGATCGATCCGCGTCTTTATCCGGCGATGCGCGTGGCGTCGTCGTCCACGCAACAGGCGCGCGAGGAATGGGCGCATGTCGCGAGAACCGCCCGGCTCGCGGGTCGCGCTGCGTGGGCGAGATGGGCACGCTGGGCCGGCTGGACCTGTCATGCCGATTTAGGGGCGAAGCTTGCCGCTCAGGGTGTGGGCGAATTCGATGCAAACAAATAGGACCCGAACAGGCGCGCGGCGGCGCAACATCCCGTCGCCTGACGTTTGTGATCGATTTGAACCTTTTATGTACGAGTTACAAACGCGCGGCCATATTTACCGGCAATTTCACGCGGCGATTCCTAGACTATAAAAACGCCACCGCCGTGTGACGGCCTGTACGCAGGAGACATCGACATGAGACATCCCGCTTTGCGCCGGTCCGCACGTCACTCGGGCAAACGTGGCCCGCGCGACGCCGATCAGAAGTCCGGCAACTTCGCCGATTTCGCCAGCCACGACGCTGCCGCGCCCGGCGAATCTCCGCAATCCGCCACGCCCGATCCCGCTGGCCAGAATCGCCCCGCGCCCGGCGTACCGGCCGATGGCGAGCACAACCAGGGCGGCGCACGGGCTGAAGGGATCGACTATCAGCGCGATCTGGGTTCCGAGCAGGACGCCTGATTTCATCACCGTTGTGGTGCGCTCAGCGCATTGAACTCCGTTGGTGTTGCAGCGCGATTGAACCGGTTCCAGCCGGTTTTCGCGTCGGCTCAACTCGCTCGCGAACACCGTCGACAGCGCGCTGAAAATCCGCGCAAAAAGCCATTAAGGTCCCGATCACGACGCGATTCACCAGGATGAGGCATGCATCTTGCGTGATCTTGCAGTGCACCGTCTACGGACCTAACGAAACAGGAGGTTTAGCCGCAATGGGCAGACTGATCGTGGTATCGAATCGCGTTGCACCGACCCAGGAAGGGCGTCCCGCCGCTGGCGGCCTCGCGGTCGGCGTGCTGGATGCGCTCAAGGAAACCGGTGGCGTATGGTTTGGATGGAGCGGCGAGACCGTTGCCGAACCCACCGAGCCGGTCATCGAACAACAGGGCAGCGTCACATACGCGACGGTCGGTCTGACCCGGCGTGACTATGACCAGTACTACAAGGGCTTCTCGAATACGACGCTTTGGCCGACGTTCCACTACCGCAACGACCTTGCGCGCTATGAGCGCCAGGAATACGGCGGTTACCTGCGCGTGAACGTCACGCTTGCGCGCCAGCTCAAGCCGCTGATCCAGCCCGACGACATCATCTGGGTTCACGACTATCACCTGATTCCGTTCGCACGTTGCCTGCGCGATCTCGGCGTGAAGAATCCCATCGGCTTCTTCCTGCACATTCCGCTGCCGGTGCCCGAAGTCATGCGCTCGGTGCCGCCCCACGAAGAACTGATGAAGTTCATGTGCCACTACGACGTGGTGGGCTTCCAGACCGATGCCGATCGTCAGGCGTTCCTCGATTATGTGGAGCGCGGCGGCCACGGCACGTCGAGCGACGACGGCATGGTGCACGCGTGGGATCGCTTCCTCAAGGTGGGGGCGTACCCGATCGGCATCTATCCCGAAGCGATTGCCAAGGCCGCGACGCAGTTCACCGACCGCAAGCCGGTGCGCAGCCTGCGCGACGCGATGCGCGGCCGCAAGCTCATCATGAGCGTGGACCGACTCGATTATTCGAAGGGTCTCGCCGAGCGCTTCCAGGCCTTCGAGCGCATGTTGCAGAACGGGCCGGGCTGGCATGGCCGCGTCTCGCTACTGCAGATCGCACCGCCGACGCGCTCCGACGTGCAGACGTATCAGACGATCCGCCGCAATCTCGAAGGCGAAGCCGGGCGCATCAACGGCCGCTTCGCGCAACTCGACTGGACGCCCATTCAGTATCTGAACCGCAAATACGAGCGCAATCTGCTGATGGCGCTGTTCCGCCAGGCGCAGGTGGGCTATGTTGCGCCGCTGCGCGACGGCATGAATCTGGTGGCCAAGGAATACGTGGCTTCGCAGAATCCGGAAGATCCGGGCGTGCTGGTGCTTTCGCAGTTCGCGGGCGCGGCCGAGCAGATGCCTGGCGCACTGGTTGTGAATCCTTACGATCTGAACCAGACCGCCGAGGCGCTGGAACGCGCCCTGTCGATGCCGCACGCGGAGCGTCAGTCGCGCTACGAGGACATGATGGCGGCCTTGCGTGAGAACAATCTCTCGGTGTGGCGCGATACGTTCCTCGCCGATCTGCGCAGCGTGGCGACCGCGGCTTCGGTCACCGAAAAAGCGCGTAGCGCCGCGCCGGCGGCAAAGGCGCAGCCGGACGCCACCGTAAGCAAGGCGGCAAGCACAACCAGCAAGGCGAGCTAATCCGCGCTTGCCAGCTCACTCAACGGCGACCTTCGGGTCGCCGTTTTTATTGCGCATCGGCGGCGCTCAGTGAGCCGGTGCGGCGTACGGATGCGGGGCTTCGGTCGGGTCGAAATCGGCCCAGTGACCGGCATGCCATTGACCCGTGGCGCGCTCGACGTCGTCCGCGCCGGATTCGCGCAGCACCTCGGCCGCCAGCGCCTGATTGTCGGGGCTTACATGCACCGTGAGCAGCACGCCCGATTGACGCATTTCGTGATGCACACGCGCCTCATGTTCGGCAGGGCGTCGCCAGCCGCCGCCGATGCGCGCGCCGATCCACGCGCCCACGCCCGCGGCGATCAGCACCGAAGGCAAGGAAGTCGCCAGCAGCGCGCCGAACAACGCGACGCCCACCACGGCGCCCGCGACCGCGCCCGCCGTCAGATTGCGCACGCGATGCGGCGGCGCGGCGGCGATCGGAATGGGATGAGGCGTATGGCGCGCGTGCTGACCGCGCGGATTGACGAAAAAGAGGTTGACGTCTTCCTCGACGAAACCGCGCGAGAACAGCTTCTCGGCGACGGATTCGGCGGCGGGGAAGGTGGTGAACCGGCCAGCGATGATCAGAGACATGGGAATCCCCCTTAATGCATCAGGAAGGTTGACTCGCCAGAAGAACAGGACGGCGGCGCGCGATGCGCCGTAGATTCATGGTAGTGCGTGCGGGCCGTAAAAACGAGGCGGCCCGCATCGTCGCGGAAGAATCAGTTGGGTGCTCGCACCGCGCGTCCGGGCACCAGCCGCATCATGCTCACGACCGCCGCGGCAGCGGCGAAGGCCGTCGCAACGAATAGCGCCAGCGTCGGTCCGTGTTGCGGCGCAACGCCGAAGATCAGCGCGACCAGCGCCGCGCCGAGCGTTTGTCCCGTGAGCCGCGCGGTGCCGAGCATGCCGCTCGCGCCGCCGCTGCGCTCGCGCGGCGCGGACGACAGAATCTGCCGGTTGTTCGGCGACTGGAAAATGCCGAAGCCCACGCCGCACAGCGCCATGCGCCAGGCGATTTCCACGTCGGTGGGATGCGCATGCAGCATGGCCAGCGACAACAGCCCGAGCGCGAACAGCGCGAGCCCGACGCCGCCCAGAATACCGGCGGGATAGCGATCGGACAGCGCGCCCGAAACCGGCGCCGCGACGATGATAACGAGCGGCCAGGGCGTCATCAGCAGGCCGGTTTGCACCTGCGAGAAACCGTAGACGTCCTGCAGCATGAACGGCAGCGCGACGAACGCGAGCATCTGCGCGCAGAACGAGCACACCGACGTGCTGATCGAAAGCGCAAAGAGCGGATTGGCGAGCAGATCGACGGGCAAGAGCGGCGCGGGCTGATTGAGCTGGCGGCGCACAAAGAACCAGCCGATCACCACCGCGCCCGCGAATTCCAGGCCGATCAAGCCGTAGTTCTCACCGTGGCCGAGGCCGTCGACGGCGAAGATCAGCAGTCCGAACACCAGCGCATTGAAGAGCGCGCTCAGATAATCGTAGGGCGCCGGATGACGCGCGTTCAGCGGCAGCGCGCGCAGGCCGAGCGAAAATGCGGCGATGCCGATCGGCACATTGATCGCGAAGAGCCACGGCCACGACGCAATCGACAGCACGCCCGAAGCGAGCGTCGGCCCGATCGCCGAGGCGATGGCGACCACCATCGCGTTGATGGCGACGCCGCGCCCGAGCTTCGCGCGTGGATAGATCATGCGCACGAGCGCGGTGTTCACGCTCATGACGCCCGCGCCGCCGAAGCCCTGCACCATGCGCGCGATGGCGAGCGCAGGCAGCGAGGTTGCGAGCGCGCAGCCCAGCGACGCCACTGTGAAGAGCGCCAGCCCCCACAGATAGACGCGCCGGTAGCCGATGCGGTCGCCCAGCGAGGAAAGCGGCAAAAGCGCAATCGTCACCGAAAGCTGGTAGGCGTTGACGATCCAGATCGAGTTCGCGGCGCTCGCGTGCAGATGGTGCGCGATGGTCGGCAGCGCGACGTTGGCGATGGCGCTATCGAGCACCGCGAGCGTGATGCCGAGCGCGACCACGAGGATCGCGTAATAGCGTTGTGGGAAGGGCAGGCCGCTTTCGGGATCGTTCGGATCGCCTGTTGGCGCGGCGGTCGGTGTTTCGGATGGTGGGTAGTGCGCAGGTGTGGGCATTGATGAGCGGGACGGCGCGCATCGCCTGGCGCGCTGTCTTCTGGTCGATTCAAAAAGAGTGGTGGTGGCGCGCGGCGCACGATGCGCCGCGCTGGCAGATTCAGGCTTTTATCGAGTGCTTACTTGAGCTCATAGAGCCCGACATACGTGGTCGAATCCAGTTCGTTCAGATGCGTCATGAAGCGCGCGACCGCATTGGTGGTGTCGGGCGTCACCGGCAACTGCGGCGCCTTGAGCGCGTGGAGACGGAAGATGTAGCGATGCGGCTTGTCTCCGCGCGGCGGCGCGGCGCCGCCGAAACCCACCGTGCCGTAATCGTTGCGCACCTGAACCGCGCCGGGCGGCAGCAGACTGCCATCGGCCTTGCCTGCGTTGCGGGCGAGCGCGCGCACGTCGGGCGCGATGTTCACGACCACCCAGTGCCAGAAACCGCTGCCGGTGGGCGCGTCCGGATCGTAGACGGTGAGGGCGAAGCTTTGCGTGTCGGCGGGCGGCGCGTCCCATTGCAGCGCCGGCGAGAGATTGTCGCCTTCGACGCCAAAAGCGCGATCGTCGAATTCCTGCGCCTTCGGCATGAAGCCGTTACTCGGAAATTCGTCGGACCAGAGTCGGAAATCAGCCATCGCTTGCCTCCTTTCTCATGAGTTCTGCTTATCCAATCGAGTGTAGCACCGCGATGCGCCGTGCCCAGTGGCACGCTGCGCGCCGTGTCAGGGCGCATCCTGTTGCGCGGCGCGCGCCTCGAACCAGCTCTGGCTGCCGTCGCGCAGCCACGTCGCGAGCCGCTCGACCACGGCTTGCGGGTCCTGCGAAGCACCGCGCAGCGCGCATTCCCAGATCACGGCGACGCGCCAGCCCTGCGCGGTGAGGGCGGCGAGCGCACGGGCGTCGTTGGTGCGGTTGCGGTCGATCTTGGCGCGCCAGAACTCGGGGCGCGTGGACGGCCATTTGAAGAGCGGACAGTTGTGGCCGTGCCAGAAGCAGCCGTGCACGAGCACCACGGCGCGATAACGCGGCAACACGATATCGGGGCGTCCGGGCAGCTCGCGCACGTCGAGCCGGAAGCGAAAGCCGCGTCGATGCAGCAGGCTGCGGATCAGGACTTCGGGTTTGGTGTTGCGCCCGCGGATGCCGGACATCATCCGGCTGCGGGTCGCGCTGTCGACGACGTCGACCATGAGGTGTCAGGCGGCCAGCGCCGTTTCGTCTTTCGACGTCTTGCTGGTGCGCCGCCGTGCAGGCGCTTTCGTCCGGGCTTTGGCGGGCGCGGTGTCGCGGCCCAGCGCCGCGTCGAGGTGCGGCACCATCGCGCGCGCCACTTCGCGCATCACCGGCATCACCACGCTGTTGCCGAACTGGCGGTACGCCTGGGTGTCGCTCACGGGAATGCGGAAGGTGTCGGGAAAGCCCATCAGGCGTGCGCACTCGCGCGGCGTGAGGCGGCGCGGACGCAGCCCTTCGCCCTGATGCACGAGGATTTCGCTGCCGTCCTTGTGATAGCGCGCCGACAGCGTGCGCGTGACGCTATGCGGGAACGCCAGTCCGTAGCCGAAGCCATTGCCCGCCGCGCGATGCTTTTCGGCATATTGCTGCAGATAGGCCCACAGGCCCGGCGTGAGCGTGTACTTCGGCTGCACGCGGCGCGCGGTGTGATCGAAGAAGCGCTCGCCGTCCCATGGCAGCAGCGGCTCGCTGCCGTCGGTGCGATGCAGGACCGAAGCGAGACGCGGGCCTTCGTCGGGCAGGCTGAGCGCGTCCCAGGTGAACGGCGTCGGCTCCCGAAAGCCGACGATGATGATGCGCTCGCGATGCTGCGGCGTGAAATGACGCCCGTCGATCACGCGGTAGTGGACGTCGTAGCCCAGTTCGTCGCGCAGCACTTGCAGGATCACGTCGAAGGTGCGGCCATGATCGTGCGAGAGCAGATTCTTGACGTTCTCCAGCAGGAAGGCGGCGGGACGCTTTTCGGCGATGATGCGCGCGACGTCGAAAAACAGCGTGCCTTGCGTGCTGCACTCGAAACCGTGCGGACGGCCCATCGCGTTCTTTTTCGACACGCCCGCGATCGAGAACGGCTGGCACGGAAAACCCGCGAGCAGCACATCGTGATCGGGCACTTCGGCGGCGGGAAACTCGACGATATCGCCCACGTAGGCATGGCCTTCGCCATCCTTCGGGCCGTAGTTTTCCAGATAGGTCTTCTTCGAGAACGGGTTCCACTCGCTCGTCATCACGCAGGCGCCGCCGTGGGCCTCGAAGCCCATTCGGATACCGCCGATACCCGCGAACAGGTCGACGAAGCGAAAGCGCGCGGGCGCGGCAGGCGCCGCTGCGCGGGCGGCAGCGGGCTCGGTGCTGCGCAGCAACTCGCGCAGCGCGGCGTCGAGCATGGCGGGGCACGGCGTTTCGCCTTTTTCCCATCGACGCACGGTCTTGACGTCCTTGCCGACGTGGGTGGCGATCTGCTGCTGCGTGAATCGTTGACGTGCCTGCGCAAGCAGGTCTCGCGGATTGGCCGGGTGCACGAAGTCCTCTCTGGGTATTTTGGCGGACATTATGACCGATGCCTGACCCGGTACGCCAGGAATTACGGGCGCGATCGAGCTTGAGCGCGCGCAAATGCGTCTACCCCGGCACGCGCGAGCGAACCGGGGAAAGCGGATCCAGTGAGGAACGACGGAAAACTAGTGGTTCGCGATCTGGCCAGTGGCCTGCCTGGCGAGGCTCGCGGCCATCGAGGCGGCGTTCAGCTCGTGCAGGTCGATCTGCACCAGCAGGCTGTCGATGTCGGCAAGCTGGCCTTTATTGATATGGCCAGTGTCGAGCAGCCGATGCAGGCGCGCGCGCCAGTAATTCGCGGAGAGGATCGGTCCGCCGAGGTCGCCCGTGAGGGAGAGCGGCATGACGCGACGGATGTGGGCAATGTCCTGATCGATCAGATTCGACATCAGGTAGCCGGGCGGGAGGGGACGGAGCGTGTCCATGTAAGGAGATTACGACAGCTCCGACCCTAACTTTAATCTAATCGTGCTCCACGTTTACCCTGGGAGGCGTTATTGCCGTGCCATTTGTCCTGTCAACAGGGACGATCCAATGCTGTGATCTGGCGCAAATTAACGATCCTGCCGGTTCAGCGCAGCAACAGCATCGTCAGCGACGAATAGACCACGGCGGTCAGCGCGGCGATGAGGGCGTAAACGTAGGGCGCGTAGGGCGTGGTCATGGCGGGGGTCTCCGAGGGTCTCCGGCTGGGCACCGGTGTGCTGGAAACCATCGTAGGCGATGCGCGAGCGCGTGAAGGTTAACAATTGACAAACCTTGGTGCGCTCGCGGGCGCAACCTCGCCAGAGCGGCGGAGGCTTATTCGTCGGCGGCGGGTGCGGCCGGTTCGTCGGTCGCGGGAGCCGGGCCTTGCACCGCGCCGTCGAAGAAACGGCGCGTCGCTTCGAACGACTGCAGCATCTGCTCGGGCCACGGCGATTGCAGCATCACCGCCTGATGGTTTTCGAACGTCGACGACAGCAGCTTGATCAGCTCCGGCGAGCTGAAGTGGCGCAGCAGCACGCTCACGGCGATGGCGGTGGCCTGGCTCGCGCCGGCGGTCTGCAGTTCGGAGTGGGTGAGAGCGGCGACTTGCTTGTTGATGTCCATGGTGGATCTGCCTCGAAAGAGCGCGCTGCGGCGCGCGTGGATTCAAGCGGAAGCGAACCGCGTGCCGCGCAGCACTGGAAAAATGGAAAACGGAAACCGGGATGGCTGCTCTGGGTAAGACCAGGCTGAACGTGGGCGACGACGGAGCGGGCGAAGGAGACGGGCGGCGCGATCGGCCGCGCACATGGCGCAACGGCGCGGCATCGATCTGGTCCCCCTGGCAGGAATCGAACCTGCATCTAGCGCTTAGGAGGCACTTGTTCTATCCATTGAACTACAGGGAGCGCTCAGTACCGCTCACGGGGATCGGAAGCCCCGACTCCGCCCAGCCGCCATGTTTCCCAAGTTACCCGTCATGGCGCGGAGTCCGCGCGAGGACGTTGCCCGCGCAGGCGCAAGAGTATAGCAAAGGCAATGCGGCTGGAAAATGTCGCCCTGAAGGCGCGCTGGTGCCTCAGAACTCGACGACAGCGAATTCCGGCTTGCCCACGTCGCACAACGGGCAGCGCCAGTCGTCCGGGATATCCGCGAAGCGCGTGCCGGCGGCGATGCCTTCGTCGGGCAGGCCTTCTTCTTCGTTATAGATCCAGCCGCAGATCAGGCAGACCCAGCTCTTGTACTCGATGACTTCGCTCACAACACACCTTTTTCAATGCAGTTCGCGGCGCGCGGCCGCGGAGAAACCCTTTCATGTGGCCCCGTTTATCCGGGGCGAGGGCGAGCCGCGATGTTACCGGAAAACGGCAGGCGCACCTTCAGCTTGACGTTTGCAACGCTGCGGCAGGCGCGCGGCGTCGCGTCATCGGTGCGGTGTATGCTTGGCCGCGAATGGAGTTCACCCAAGGAGCGATCAATCATGAAAAAAACCTGGCTGGCCGGCATGACCTTCGCGGCGTGCCTCGTGGCAAACGGCTTCGCGAGCAGCGTTGCGCAGGCCGAGGGCGTCTACTTCATTGAGCCGAAGGACGGCGCGACCGTGAGCAACCCGGTGCATATCAAGTTCGGCATCGACGGCATGACGGTCACGCCCGCGGGCACCGTCACGCCTGGCACGGGCCACCATCATCTGCTGATCGACGGACAGCCGCTGCCGAAGGGCGAAGTCGTGCCCGTCAGCGACAAATCGATTCACTACGGCAAAGGCCAGACCGAAGCCGATATCACGCTGCCGCCCGGCGACCACACGCTCACCGCGCAGTTCGCCAACGGCGCGCACCAGTCCTATGGCCCCGAATGGAGCCAGACGATCACGGTGCATGTGAAGTAAGCCCGCCACCGGGGCGCACGCCGCGCCCCGTTACAATACGCGCTTGCTCTCCAACGCAGGCCACGGTTTCCATCCATGTCGCTTTACACCATCACCGGCGCTCAACTCGCGTTCGGCCACGTCGCGCTGCTCGATCACGCGGACTTTTCGCTCGAAGCCGGCGAGCGCGTCGGGCTGATCGGCCGTAACGGCGCGGGTAAATCCTCGCTGCTCACGATCGTCGCCGATCTCGCCCGTCCCGACGACGGCCTCGTCACGCGTCAGCAGAATCTCACGACCGTCTACGTGCCGCAGGAGCCGGATTTCGATACCGACGCCTCGGTATTCGACACGGTCGCCTCGGGCCTCGCACACGTGCAAACACTGCTCGACGAATTCGACGTGGTCGCGCACAAGCTGGCGGAAACGCCGGAAGGCGCGGAACACGACGCGCTGCTCGCGCGCATGAACACGCTGCAATCGTCGCTCGACACGGCCGATGGCTGGAACTGGCGCACGCGCGTGTCCACCACGCTCGCGCAGATCGGCCTGGACGGCGGGGCGCGCGTGGGCGCGCTCTCGGGCGGGATGCAAAAACGCGTGGCGCTGGCGCGCGCGCTCGTGCTGCAACCCGACGTCCTGCTGCTCGACGAACCGACCAACCATCTGGACTTCGACGGCATCCGCTGGCTCGAAGAACTGCTGGTGTCGCAGCGTTCGAGCCTGCTGTTCATCACCCACGATCGCGCGTTCCTCGACCGCGTGGCCACGCGCATCGTCGAACTCGATCGCGGCAAGCTGCTCTCGTATCCGGGCAACTTCTCGCAGTATCAGGAGCGCAAGGCGCTGCAACTCGAAGTCGAGCGCGTCGAAAACGAGAAGTTCGACAAGCTGCTCGCGCAGGAAGAAGTGTGGATCCGCAAGGGCGTGGAAGCGCGCCGCACGCGCAGCGTCGGGCGCATCGCGCGCCTCGTGCAGATGCGCAACGACCGCGCCGAGCGCCGCAACGTGCAGGGCAACGTGAAGCTCGACGTCGCGCAGGGCGAGAAGTCGGGCAAGATCGTCGCGGAACTCACGGACGTGGTGAAGCAATACGGCGGCCGCACCATCGTCGACCGCTTCACGGGCACGGTGATGCGCGGCGACAAGATCGGTTTTGTTGGTCCGAACGGCGCGGGCAAGACCACGCTGCTGAAGCTGATTCTCGGCTCGCTGAAGCCCGATGAAGGCACGGTGCGCGTCGGCACGAACCTGCAGGTGGCGTACTTCGACCAGATGCGCGCCCAGCTCGACCTGGAAAAGACCCTCGCCGATACCATCAGCCCGGGCAGCGACTGGGTCGAAATCAACGGCGCGAAGAAGCACGTCATGAGCTATCTGGGCGACTTCCTGTTCGCGCCGGAGCGCGCGCGTTCGCCGGTGAAATCGCTGTCGGGCGGCGAGCGCAACCGTCTGCTGCTCGCGCGTCTGTTTGCGCGGCCCGCGAACGTGCTGGTGCTCGACGAGCCGACCAACGACCTCGACATCCCGACGCTCGAACTGCTCGAAGAACTGCTCGCCGATTACGACGGCACCGTGCTGCTGGTCTCGCACGATCGCGCGTTCCTCGACAACGTGGTGACGTCGGTGATCGCGTCGGAAGGCGAGGGCAAGTGGCGCGAATACGTCGGCGGCTTCACCGACTGGCAGACGCAGAGCGCGCGCTCGCAGGAAATCGCCGAAGCGCGTGCGCCGAAAGACGCCGCGCCGGCTGCTGCCGCGTCGAAGGACAGTTCGGCAGGCCGCAATGCGCAGCGCAGCGTGAAACTGTCGTTCAAGGAACAGCGCGAGCTGGACGAACTGCCGAAGAAGATCGAGGCGCTGGAAACGGAGCAGAAGACCATCGGCGCGCAAATCGAAGACGGTTCGATCTTCGCGAAGGATGGCAAGGAAGCGACGCGGATGACCGAACGCTACGCGCAGATCGACGAGGAATTGATCGTGGCGCTGGAGCGCTGGGAAGAGCTTGAGGCGAAGCGGAAGTGATGCTTTCAGAAAAAAGCGGCCTGTGGGCCGCTTTTTTTATGGCTTCAGTTTCAAGAGTGCAGTTTGGAGTTCACGCAGGTCGTGCTGGATCGTTTGCCAGATAACATCGGTGTTGATGGCGTAGTAGCCATGCGAGATGCGGTTGCGCGTGCCGTACATGGCTTGCCATGGAATCTCGGGATGGGCTGCGACGAAATCAGGATCATCGAGCATCACATTTCGTGCTGCTTCGCCGATAACTTCCAGGTTGCGCACGACAGCGTCAATGGCAATCGGCGTCGTTTCGAATTGCGCCCTGGAAAGCGGAGCCGTGTATTCAAGAATCCGGCGAATTGCTTCGAGCATGTGGTCGATATAGTCGGCGGTGCGCAGGTCTTTTTTCCTCATACAGGGACGGCCTCGCCCACGACTGTGCCACGGAAACGTGCGGGCAGATCCCCTGGCGTGCGCACATCGACTCGCACGCCCAGCAACGCCTCCAGACGCAACTGGATCCGCGCGAGATCGAACAGCGACGTTTCAGGCGTCGGATCAACCAGCAGATCCAGATCGCTCTCGTCATCGTCCTCATCCCGCGCCGACGAGCCGAACACGCGCGCATTGGTCGCGTGATGGCTGGCGACGATTTCACGGATTTCCGCACGATGTGCGCGCAAAGCTTCGGATGGCTTCATGACACCTCCACGTTCCCCGGCAAATTGGCAAACCACGCAACGAACAGTCCAGCAAACCGCGCAAAATCTGCGCTAGATCACTCGCACCCAACCCCCTGCCGCAAGCGGCCCATTCTACGCGACTCACCCCTGCAAGCGCCCCCTGGCCGAACGGCCGACCCCTTCGCAAATTGCCGCGCGGTCCCAAATCAGTACAATACCTCGCGAATACGGCGGACCGGGCTCGCGCGCCGCGCCTGCGCGCCAGGCGAGCAGTCTGTTTACGCCATTGTTTCGTCACGGTTTTTTTGAACACTCAACGCGTTTTCCCCGCAGATGTCCACAGGCTCTGTGGACAAGCGCGCGGACAACTCCCTGCGGATCACCATGTCAACGAAGAAGTCAAACGCTGCAAACGCTGGATATAGCGAAGCGTCGATCAAGGTGCTCAAGGGCCTCGAGCCCGTCCGGCAACGGCCGGGCATGTACACGCGCACCGAGAATCCGCTGCACATCATCCAGGAAGTCATCGACAACGCTTCGGACGAAGCGCTCGGCGGCTACGGCAAGCGCATCACCGTCACGCTGCACGCGGACCACTCCGTTTCCGTCGAGGACGACGGCCGCGGCATCCCGTTCGGCCTGCACCCCGAAGAAAAGGTGCCGGTCGTCGAGATCGTTTTCACGCGCCTGCACGCGGGCGGCAAGTTCGACAAGGCCGCCGGCGGCGCCTACACGTTCTCGGGCGGCCTGCACGGCGTGGGCGTGTCGGTCACCAATGCGCTGTCCACGCGCCTCGACGTCACCGTCTGGCGTGACGGCAAGGTCGCCGAACTCGGCTTTTCGCACGGCGACGTGACGAAGCCGCTCACCACGCGCAACGCCGCGCGCGACGAGAAAAAGAGCGGCACCCGCGTGACCGCGTGGGCCGATCCCAAGTATTTCGATTCGCCCAACCTGCCGCTGGGCGAATTGCAGCGTCTGCTGCGCTCGAAAGCCGTGCTGCTGCCCGGCGTCGAAGTCACGCTCGTCATCGAGAAAACCGGCGAGCGCCAGAGCTGGAAGTATGACGACGGCCTGCGCGGCTATCTGCTCGAAGGCATGGGCGGCGCCGATCTGCTGATCCCGCTGTTCGAAGGCGAGCGTTTCGCCGACGGCCGCACCAACGACGACACCTTCGCCGAAGGCGAGGGCGCGTCGTGGGTCGTGGCATGGAGCGAGGAAGGCTCGCTCACGCGCGAGTCCTACGTCAACCTGATCCCCACGCCCGCGGGCGGCACGCACGAAAGCGGTCTGCGCGACGGCCTGTTCCAGGCGGTCAAGAGCTTTGTGGAACTGCACAATCTCCAGCCCAAGGGCGTGAAGTTGCTGCCCGAAGACGTGTTTGCGCGCGTCTCGTTCGTGCTGTCGGCGAAGGTGCTCGATCCGCAGTTCCAGGGGCAGATCAAGGAACGCCTGAACAGCCGCGACGCCGTCAAGCTGGTGTCGTCGTTCTCGCGCCCGGCGCTGGAACTGTGGCTCAACCAGCACGTCGAGCACGGCAAGAAGCTCGCCGATCTCGTCATCAAACAGGCGCAGGCGCGCACGCGCGCCGGCCAGAAGGTCGAGAAGCGCAAGAGTTCGGGCGTGGCCGTGCTGCCCGGCAAGCTGACCGACTGCGAAGCCACGGATATCGCGCGCAACGAACTGTTCCTCGTCGAGGGCGATTCGGCGGGCGGTTCGGCCAAGATGGGCCGCGATAAGGAATATCAGGCCATCCTGCCGCTGCGCGGCAAGGTGCTCAACACCTGGGAAACCGAGCGCGACCGCCTGTTCGCCAACAACGAAGTGCACGATATTTCGGTGGCGATCGGCGTCGATCCGCACAGCCCGGACGACACCGTCGATCTCTCGAATCTGCGCTACGGCAAGATCTGCATTCTTTCGGACGCGGACGTCGACGGTTCGCACATCCAGGTATTGCTGCTGACGCTGTTCTTCAAGCACTTCCCGCAACTGATCGAGCGCGGTCACGTGTACGTGGCGCGTCCGCCGCTGTTCCGCGTCGATGCTCCGGCGCGCGGCAAGAAGCCGGCGCAGAAGCTCTACGCGCTCGACGAAGGCGAACTCGAAGCGATCCTCGACAAGCTGCGCAAGGACGGCGTGCGCGAAACACAGTGGTCGATCAGCCGCTTCAAGGGTCTCGGCGAAATGAGCGCCGAGCAGCTTTGGGACACCACGATGAACCCGGACACGCGCCGCCTGTCGCCCATCGTGCTCGGCGACCTCGACTACGAGGCGACGGTTTCGCGCATGACGATGCTGATGGGCAAGGGCGAAGCGGCCTCGCGCCGTTCGTGGCTCGAAGAGAAGGGCAACGAAGTCGAAGCGGATATCTGATCCGCGCTTTCAGACATAGACAAGCCCACACCAGCCACACAGATATACGGACTGATTGAAACATGGACGATCTTTTTGTTGAAGCGAATGGCGCGGCCGACGGCGGCGACACGCTCACGCTCGGCCACTACGCGGAACGCGCCTACCTCGACTACGCCGTGAGCGTGGTGAAGGGCCGCGCGCTGCCCGACGTCTGCGACGGCCAGAAGCCGGTGCAGCGCCGCATCCTGTTCGCGATGAACGAAATGGGGCTGGGCGACAACGCCAAGCCCGTGAAGTCGGCGCGCGTGGTCGGCGACGTGCTCGGTAAGTACCACCCGCACGGCGACCAGTCGGCCTATGACGCGCTCGTGCGTCTGGCGCAGGACTTCTCGATGCGCTATCCGCTCATCGACGGCCAGGGCAACTTCGGTTCGCGCGACGGCGACGGCGCGGCGGCGATGCGTTACACGGAAGCGCGCCTCACGCCCATCGCCAAGCTGCTGCTCGACGAAATCGACATGGGCACCGTCGATTTCATGCCGAACTACGACGGCTCCTTCCAGGAGCCGAAGACGCTGCCCGCGCGCCTGCCGATGCTGCTGCTCAACGGCGCATCCGGTATTGCCGTGGGTATGGCCACCGAAATCCCTTCGCACAATCTGCGCGAAGTGGCGACGGCGGCCGTGGCTATGATCAAGAATCCGAAGCTTTCGCACGCGGAGATCATGGAGCGTATGCCGGGGCCGGATTTCCCCGGCGGCGGCCAGATCATTTCGAGCGAAGCGGAAATCGCGGCGGCGTATGAAACGGGCCGCGGCAGCCTCAAGGTGCGCGCGCGCTGGAAGATCGAAGAACTCGCGCGCGGCCAGTGGCAACTGGTCGTCACCGAACTGCCGCCGAATACGTCGGGGCAGAAGGTGCTCGAAGAAATCGAGGAACTGACCAACCCCAAGCTCAAGCTCGGCAAGAAGACGCTCACGCCCGAGCAGTTGCAGAGCAAGCAGACCATGCTCGGTCTGCTCGACGCGGTGCGCGACGAATCGGGTAAGGCCGCGCCCGTGCGCCTCGTGTTCGAGCCGAAGACCAGCAAGATCGATCAGGGCGAGTTCATCAATTCGCTGCTGGCCAACACCAGCCTCGAATCGAACGCGTCGCTGAACCTCGTGATGATCGGCGCCGATGGCCGTCCGCGCCAGAAGGGCATCAGCGAGATCCTGGGCGAGTGGATCGGCTTCCGCTTCGCCACGGTCACGCGCCGCACGAAGCATCGCCTCGCCAAGGTCGACGACCGCATCCACATCCTCGAAGGGCGGATGATCGTCTTCCTCAATATCGACGAAGTCATCCGCATCATCCGCGAGTCGGACGAGCCGAAGTCGGCGTTGATGAGCGCGTTCGGTCTGTCCGAGCGCCAGGCCGAGGACATTCTCGAAATCCGTCTGCGTCAGTTGGCGCGACTGGAAAAGATCAAGATCGAGAAGGAACTCGCGGAACTGCGCGACGAGAAAGCGAAACTTGAAGAACTGCTCGCCAACGAATCGTCGATGAAGCGCCTGATCGTCAAGGAAATCGAAGCCGACGCCAAGCAGTACGGCGACGATCGTCGCACGCTGATCCAGCAGGAAAAGCGCGCGAGCTTCGAAGTGCGCATGGTGGACGAGCCGGTCACGGTGGTGGTGTCGCAAAAGGGCTGGGTGCGTGCGCTCAAGGGCCACGGTCTGGATCAGCAAGGCTTCACGTTCAAGGCCGGCGACGGCCTGTACGCGGCGTTCCAGTGCCGCACGCCCGACACGCTGATCGCGTGGGGCAGCAACGGGCGCGTGTATTCGGTGTCCGTGGCGCAACTGCCCGGCGGGCGCGGTGACGGCGTGCCGGTCACCTCGCTGATCGAACTCGAAGCGGGCTCGCATCTGCTGCATTACTTCGCGGCGGCTGCGGATACGCAATTGCTGCTGGCGTCGAGCAATGGCTTTGGCTTTATCGCGAAGATCGGCGACATGATCAGCCGCGTGAAGGCGGGCAAGGCCTTCATGACGATCGACGAAGGCAGCGTGCCGCTCGCGCCGATGCCGATGCTGCCGGACGCGATCCAGGTGGCGTGTCTGTCGTCGGGCGGTCGTCTGCTGGTGTTCGGCCTCGACGAGATGAAGACGCTGTCGGGCGGTGGTCGCGGCGTCACGCTGATGCAGCTCGAAGACAAGGAAACGCTGCTGCAGGCGCTGGCGATCAACGCTTCGGGCGTCGTGCTGGAAGGCACGGGACGCGCCCAGAAGCCGGGCGAAGACCTGATGGCCGGTCCGGTGCTCGCGCCGCAGATCGGCAAGCGTGCACGCAAGGGCCGCGCGCCGGACTCGAAGCTCAAGGTCATCACCAGCATGCGTCCGGTGTTGCCGCGTTAAACGCTTTTTGCGGCCCGGCGGCGCTTCAAGCCAGCCAGACCGGTCCATGTCGATCATGGGCCGGTTTCGAGCCAGCCACCCACGCCCGTTGCAGGGCGTACACATCCGGCGCAGCGCATTGCACGTCATGAAATAATGCCGCGCAAAACCGGCGCGCATGGTGGTTTGCATGCGCCGGATCTCTCTACGTACAAGGAATTACCAGCATGGGTCACGCGATCGAAATCGCGCTGTTTGTGCATCTGTTGAGCGTCGCCGTGTGGGTTGGCGGCATGGTCTTCGCGCATTTCTGCCTGCGCCCCGCGCTCGAAGATCTCTCGCCGCAACTGCGGCTGCCGCTCATCGAATCGGTGTTTGGCCGCTTCTTCAACTGGGTGGGCATCGCCATCATCCTGATCCTGCTGAGCGGCGGCTTTCTGCTGATGCAGTTCGGCGGCGGTCATGCCACGTGGCAACTCCACGCGATGGCGGGCCTCGGCGTCATCATGATGCTGCTGTTCGGGCACATCCGCTTTGCGCTGTTTCCGCGCATCCGCCGCGCCGTGCAGGCGCAGAAGTGGCCCGACGGCGCGCGCGCCGTGGGCTCGATGCGCCGCCTCGTCATGATCAATCTCGTGCTGGGCGTCGTGACGATTGGTGTTGCGGTGCTGGCGCGCGGGTACTGAGCAAGATCGTTGTCTGAACAACGTTCGCGTGGCGGTTTTTACAACCGCTGCGCGAGCGCATAGCGCTGCATGCAGCGCTCCATCGCGTCGAAGAACGCTTCTTCGGCCGCATTCCTCTTACGCTCGCGATGCCACAGCAAGTGGATATCGACATCCGCGAGACCTTCCTCCGGCGGCAATTGCCACAGACGCTGCCGCGCCAGATCGTCCTTCACGATGTGCTCCGGCAGGCAGCCAATGCCATAGCCCGCGTAGATCAGCCGCCGCACCTCGTCGAGACTCGGCGACGACGCCACGATGCGCCCCGTGAAGCCGCGCTGATCGCGAAACACCGTGAGCGGCGAGAGACTGTCGCCGATCTGGTCGCTCGTGAACGACACGAAATTCTCCGCGAGCAGGTCCTCCATCGTCAGTTGCGACAGCCCGAACAGCCGGTGATGCCGGCCGCAATAAATCGCGTAACGCTGGCGCAGAAAGCAGCGCATTTCCAGCTTGTCGACCGGCGTGCGGCACAGGCTCAGGCCCGCCGTCGCGGTCTTTTGCAGCAGCGATGAAATGATGTCGGTCGAGCGCATCACTTCGATCTGCAGATCGATACGCGGATACGCGACGTGAAATTCCGCGAGGAATTCGTCGTAGACGCGCGATTCGATCCGGCTCACCGTCAGCAGACGGATCGAGCCAGTGATATCGGCGGTGCGTTCGTCGAGTTCCGTTTCCAGCCGCGAGATATTGCCGTAGATATCGTTGGCGATCCGATACACCTCTTCGCCCGCCTGGGTCGGCACGAAATGCGCGCCGCGCCGCTCGATCAACTTGCGGCCTAGCGCGTCTTCAAGACGTTTGAGCGCCTGGCTGACCGCCGGCTGTGTCACATAGAGGCGCGCGGCGGCGCGGCTCAGGCTGCGCTCCTGCATGATCGCCAGATAGGTACGCAGCAGATTCCAGTCGAGCCGGTCGTTGAGAAAGCGGGTGGTGTCGGCGCGCATGTGCGGTTTCCGTCCAAGGTATTAGCCAGATTTATGCGCTGAATAATAACGCGAAATTTGACTAATGTTTTCTGGCTGGCGATAAAGCATGCATGGCGAATGCGCTGCTTTAGCGCTGCAAACCGCGCATCGACCACACCAATACCGCACGCGCCCCGAAGGAGACTCACCCATGGCCACATCAGGCACCCCGCAATCCACCCAGCGCCAGCCCGTGCGCGCCGCCGCTGCGGCGTTCATCGGCACCATGATCGAGTGGTACGACTTCTACATCTACGCCACGGCCGCCGCGCTGGTGTTCGGCGAGCTGTATTTCCCCTCGGAAGACCGTTTCGTCAGCACGATGGCCTCGTTCGCCACCTTCGCAGTGGGCTTTTTCGCGCGCCCGCTGGGCGGCGTGATCTTCGGCCATCTGGGCGACCGCATCGGCCGCAAGAAGGCGCTCATGACCACGCTGATGATGATGGGCGTGGCGACGGTGTGCGTCGGCTTGCTGCCGTCGTATGCGAAGGTGGGCGCGCTCGCGCCGGTGCTGCTGGTGCTGCTGCGCGTGGTGCAGGGCATCGCCGTGGGCGGCGAGTGGGGCGGGGCGGTGCTGATGGCGGGCGAACACGCGCCTGAAGGCCGCCGCACGTTCTTCGCGTCGTTCGCGCAACTGGGCTCGCCTGCCGGACTGATTCTGTCGTTGCTGGCGTTCCGCTCGGTCACGTCGCTCGACAAGGCCGATTTCCTCGCGTGGGGCTGGCGTCTGCCGTTTCTCATCTCCGCCGTGCTGCTGATCGTCGGCATCATGATCCGGCTGGGCGTGAACGAATCGCCGGAATTCGAAAAGCTCAAGGACCAGCGCCGTACCGCCAAACTGCCGATCGCCGAAGTGTTCAGTTCCTCGTGGGGCCTCGTGCTGCTGTGCATCGGCGCGAACACCATCGGCATTGCGGGCGTGTACTTCACCAACACGTTCATGATCGCGTACACGACGCAGTACGTCGGCATCACGCGTTCGATGATTCTCGATTGCCTCTTTATTGTCGCCTTCATCCAGTTCTTCTCGCAGCCGCTCGCGGCATGGCTCGCCGAGCGTCTGGGCGGCGCGCGCTTTCTCAAGATCGCGGCCATCGGCGCGATGCTTTCGCCGTATCCGATGTTCGTGCTGGTGCAAAGCGGCCATGTCCTTCCGATGGTGATCGGCATCGCCATCGCCGTGGTCTGCATGGCCAGCTATTACTCGGTGATCGCGGGCTTTGTGTCGGGCGTGTTCCCTACGCGTGTGCGCTATTCGGCGATCTCGCTCTCTTACCAGGTGTGCGGCGCGATTGCCGGCGGTCTGACGCCGCTCGTCGGCACCTGGCTTGCCCATCGCTACGCGGGGCAGTGGTGGCCGCTCGCCGTGTTCTACACCTGCCTCGCGGGGATTTCGCTGCTTTGCATCGCCGCGCTCAACGCGCGCCGCAGCCAGCACGCGCATGACGAAGCGGCCGCGCAGGCGCTCAGTTCGCGCTGATCTCGCACTGAATCGACATCTGACTCAACTCGATAAAAACGGAAGGACCGATGAAACAACTCTTGCAAATCGACGGCCCGCGTCTGTGGGTGAGCCTCACGGAAATGGCGCGCATCGGCGCGACGGCGGGCGGCGGCGTGCGCCGTCTCGCGCTCACCGAGGAAGATCGTCAGGGCCGCGAACTGTTCGCGCGCTGGTGCAGCGAAGCCGGCATGACGGTGTGGACCGATGAAGTCGGCAATCTGTTCGCGCGTCGCGCGGGCACCGACGCCAACGCCGCGCCCGTGCTGATGGGCAGCCACCTCGACACGCAGCCGGAAGGCGGACGCTTCGACGGCGTCTATGGCGTGCTGGCCGCGCTGGAAGTCGTGCGCGCGCTCAACGACGTCAACGCGACCACGGAGAAGCCCATCGAAATCTGCTCGTGGACCAACGAGGAAGGCGCGCGCTTCACGCCCGCGATGCTCGGTTCCGCGGTGTTCGCGGGCGCGATGACGCTCGACGACGCCCTCGCGCGCCAGGACGCCGATGGCGTGACGCTCGGTGCGGCGCTCGACGCGTGCGGCGCGCGCGGCACGAAGCCGGTGCAGGGCGTCGCCATCGACAGCTACTTTGAGGCGCATATCGAGCAAGGCCCGATTCTGGAAGCGAACGGCACGACCATCGGCGTGGTGACGGGCGGCCAGGCGATCCGCTGGTTCGACGTCAACGTGACGGGCGTGGCCGCGCACGCGGGCACCACGCCGATGCGCTACCGCAAGGACGCGTTCTTCGGCGCGGCGCAGATGGCGCTGGAAATCGAGCGCGTGATGGCGCGTTATGCGCCGCTCGGCCTCGTGACGATCGGCCAGATGCAGATTGCCAATTCGTCGCGCAACACCATCGCCGCGAATCTGACCTTTACCGTCGATCTGCGTCATCCCGACGATGCGCAAATCGATGCGATGGAGCGCGATCTGCGCGCGGTTTGCGCGGCGGTGGGCGGCTCGCGCGGCCTTGGCGTGAACATCGCGCATTGCTGGACCAGCCCGGCCACGCCGTTCGATCCCGCCTGCGTGGCGCTGGTCGCCGATGCAGTCGAGCGTCTGGGCTACTCGAACGAGCGCATCGTCAGCGGCGCGGGGCATGACGCGATCCACCTCGCGCGCTACTGCCCGACGGCGATGGTGTTCATCCCCTGCGTGGACGGCCTCTCGCACAACGAAGCGGAAGACGCGCTGCCCGAAGACGTGACGGCGGGCACCAACGTGCTGCTCAACGCGGTCGCCGCGCGCGCGGGTGTGCGCGTGCCGCAGGCTGTGGCGGCCTGAGGAAAAGATTAGGAAGGCGAAATATGAAAACCTGGTTCCATCCCGATCAACTGCTGCACCATCCGCGTACTTATCTTTCTCGTGGCCAGATGCGCGAGCCGCAGGAAGTGCCCGAACGCGCCACGCGCCTGGTGGCGGCGGCGCGCTCGCTGGACTTTGACGTGCGCGAGCCCGCCGATTTCGGCACCGCGCCGCTCGCAGCGGTGCACGACATGAACTATCTACGCTTCCTGGAAGAGTCGCACGCCGACTGGAAACGCATGCCCGACGACTGGGGCGACGAAGTGATGTCGAACATCTTCGTGCGCGAGCCGAATCCGCTGCGCGGCGTGCTGGCCCAGGCGGCGCGTTATCTCGCCGACGGCAGCTGTCCGGTGGGCGCGAATACGTGGCGCGCGGCGTACTGGTCGGCGCAAAGCGCGCTGGCGGCGGCGCATTGCGTCAACCAAGGCGAGCGCGAGAGCTACGCGATCAGCCGACCGCCCGGCCACCATGCGCGCGCGGATGCGGCGGGTGGTTTCTGCTACCTGAACAACGCGGCCGTCGCGGCGCAATCGCTGCGCGGCAAATTCAAGCGCGTGGCGATCCTCGATACCGATATGCATCACGGCCAGGGCGTGCAGGAAATCTTCTATGGCCGAGATGACGTGCTCTACATCTCGATCCACGGCGATCCGACCAACTTCTATCCGGTCGTCGCCGGTTACGAAGAGGAGCGCGGCGCGGGCGAGGGCGAAGGCTACAACGTCAATCTGCCGATGCCGCATGGCGCGAGCGAAGCGCAGTTCTTCGAGCAGGTGGACGCGGCGCTGCGCGTGCTCAAGCGTTTCGAGCCCGATGCACTGGTGCTGGCGCTGGGCTTCGATATCTACAAGGACGATCCGCAGTCGAAGGTGGCGGTGAGCACCGAAGGCTTCGGCAAGCTCGGTCAGGCGATTGGCGCGCTTGATTTGCCTTCAGTGATCGTGCAGGAAGGCGGCTATCACCTCGAAAGCCTGGAGGATAACGCGCGGGCGTTCTTCGGCGGCTTTATGGGTGCGAGGACGCGCTGACGTCGCGTTCAAGCGATTGGCTTCGTGAAAGTCGCAAGAGGCGCGTCCTGGTGGGCGCGCCTTTTTTCATGCGGCATGTCTCGCACATTTAATGAGATGCACGTTCGGATTTTGATGTCAGGATCGCCGGAGATCGAACCGATGCGAGGCTAAACATGTATCTGATTGACAACGAACTGACCTGTTACGAGACCAGGTTCTGGACGCGACGATGGGGCGAATGCGCGGGTTGCAAGCCAGTCCGCGTTCAGGGCGTGTCATTTGACAGGGCGCCGCCGCCAATGCCCGATCCTGTTTCAAAAGGTAAGGCCGAACAGATCAAAGAGGATGTGATCAAAGTCCCACCTTTCGATATTCAGGACATACCTGACGCAATGCGTCGAGAAGGGATGCCTGTTTCAGCGAAGCTCATGGAACGATGGTTTGCCGGCGTGCTGAACTACGCGCCGAGTGACGAAGATCTTCAGGCCGAGATCAATCAGAACGGTGAGCCTTATCCTGCGAGGATGTACGACACTACGACGATTACCCTGGATTGGATACTAAAGTACGAACGTGCAAAGGCTACCTACACTGATCTGATCACCCAAAGGATATATCGTGATGCCGCGGCGTTGGTGCTCCGCAGCCGGCTGATTTCATACGTCGACGCAGGCGTTGCCTTCGATCCATGGCAACTTTGCCGAGGCAGCATGCGTGTTTTTCACAAGTATTTCCATTTCCAGTTCGCCACAGTGGGCGGCTCGCTTTCACAGAAGATCGGTGAATTCATCGAGTCGAATTACTACAACAGAGGAGTACCGGATGATCTGACGGGTGCGCTCGGATCTTTTAACTTCTACGCAGCGCCCGCACACGTGAAAATCAACCACGTCGACCGAGTGGCTGAGATTTCGTCGATCTACGTGTATGTGAAAGATAGCTATGACTTTACAGATGGACCGGGCGCAATTTCACAATATCTCGGTCACTGGAGCAAAAAAGGCGTGATAGTCGTCCCGTATAACGGTCTTGTCGGGCAGCTTGATATTCCTTCTTTGTATCTTCCCTATCCGGTCGCACGAGGTGACGTGAGAGTCCCTGGGAACGTTTATTATCCGATCCACAATAAAGACTTCAGGGCTTGGGCCATCAAGCACCAACGGGGCGGTGACTTTATGATTTTCTCCGACCGCAAGCGCGTTCGCCTTCGTGACCCAATACGCGTCAGGCTTACATGAAGAAAATGCTGATGATGCTGGCGATCGTTACGCTGCTGTATCTTTTCAACGCATACCGCAACGATTCAAACGCCTATAACTGTGCTCGCAGCGCGTCGCCTGACGGGCAATATGTTGCAGAGGAATGCACGCTTCATTGGAATCGCGGCGATAACCCTGAATTCGTGGGACGCCTTTATGATCCGTCCGGAAAACTGCTCGCTCGACGGACGCTCCACGCTCCCGATCCCGAGATTTTGTGGGTCGGCACGCATGTGATGTTCACCGGCGGCGGAGAGAAAGCGGACATGATCGCTTTGCCTCCGCCGCTTTCCGATCGCATCAACGCAGCGCTGTGGAGAATGTCGCGGTAAGCGGGAAAGCGGCTCGTTAATTGCGCATCATCGCGACTGCTGCGCGTCGCTCAGACGTTCGTTGCGCTGCTCGCTGGCGTCGTCCGGCGTGTCGCCGCACACGCCAAAGCGCTCGATCAGCGCGGGCACGCCTTCCACCGGCACCGGGCGCGAAAACAGGAAGCCCTGCGCCTCAATCGGCCCAAGTGCCGCGAGCCAGGCAATCTGCTCCTCGGTTTCGGTGCCTTCCACCACCACGGTCAGTCCCAGCGAGCGCGCCAGATTGACGATCGCCGACACCATCACGCACACGCTGCGGTCGGCGGGAATCGCCTGCACGAACGAGCGATCGACCTTGAGCGTGTCCACCGCGAAGCGATTCAGATAGGACAACGACGAATAACCCGTGCCGAAGTCGTCGAGCGCCACGCGCACGCCCAGACGCTTCAAGGCGAAGATTTTCTCGGAGACGAGTTCCGGGTACTCCATCATCGCCGTCTCGGTGATTTCGAGTTCGAGCTTGTGCGCGGCGATGCCGGTTTCCTCGATGGCGCGCGAAATCGTCTCGTAGAGATCGCCGCGCCAGAACTGCACCGCCGAAATATTGATCGCCAGCGACAGCGTCTCAAAGCCTTGCTGCTGCCACAGCGCAAGCTGCGCGCAGGCCGTGCTGATGACGAAATCGCCCACCGGCACGATCAGGCCGGTCGATTCGGCCACGGGAATAAATTCGCTTGCCGGAATCAGGCCGTACTGCGGATGGTTCCAGCGCACCAGCGCCTCGAAGCCCGTGATGCAGCGGCGGCGCAAATCAATCTTGGGCTGATAGGCGAGGAACAGTTGCCCTTCGGCCAGCGCCACGCGTAGCTGCTGCTCCCACTTCATCAGATGATCGGCGCGATGGGCAAGCTGCGGCGAGTAGAAGCGGAAGCAGTTGCGGCCGGCTTCCTTGGCGGCGTACATCGCCAGATCGGCCTTCTTGAGCAGATCGATTTCGCTCTCGTGCGCCACGGCGAAGAGCGCGATGCCCGTACTCGCATGCAGCACGAACGCGCTGCCGCGCACATCGAACGGATGCGTGAAGGCGGCGTTGGTGGTTTCCGCGAGCGTGCTGGCGCGCTTCTCGATTTCGTCGCCCTTGACGATCACCACGAACTCGTCGCCGCCGATGCGTGCGAGCGTGCCCGCGCCGCCGACCGCATCGGCCAGACGCGCGGCGCTCATCTGCAGCACGATATCGCCCGCGTTGTGGCCGAGCGTGTCGTTGACGGTCTTGAAGTTGTCGAGGTCGATAAAGAGAATCGCCAGACGCCCGAGATTGCCCGGCTGCGAAACTTCGTGGCGCAACCGCTGCAGCGTGGCGTAGCGGTTGGGCAGGCCGGTGAGCAGGTCATACTGCACCAGTTGCGACATCTCGCGTTCGCGCCCAAGCAGCTTGCCGATCAAGCCCGTCGCCACCGCGAAGAACGACAGCATGGCGAGCGAGATGAACGTCGCCATCATCAGATAGACGTCGCGCGTGTGGTTGTAGTCGGCGAATTCTTCGGCCTGCGAAAGACCGACCAGCACCGCGAGCGGATAGCCGTCGATATGGCGGTACGAGACGATGCGCGTCACATGATCGATCGGATCGGCATAGGTGCCGGACACATGTTCCGAGATCGGATAGACGCCGCTGGCGGAGAACGTGCCGGCTGCGTGGTCGGCGTTGCCGGTACGGCGGGCGAGCACAGCGCCGGTATCCGAGATCACGGCGATCACGCCGTCACGGCCAATCGCCGCGTTGTTATAGAAGTCGCTGGTGAAGTAGCCCGGATCTTCCGACACCACCACCACGCCCGCGAAGGAGCCGTCCTGGTGATTGAGACGGCGCGTCATCTGCAGGGTCCAGTGACCCGACACGCGGCCCAGCAACGGCTTGCTGATGAAGAGTTGATCGTCGTTCTCGTGCTCGTGCACCTTGAAGTGCTCGCGGTCCGAGAGATCGATGGGCTTGGGATTGGGGTCGGCGGTATTGGAGACCAGCCGGCCGTGCTCGTCGATGATCGACACCTGCACGAGCGAATCGCTTTGCACCACGCCTTTCTCGACCGTGGTGGCGAGATTGAAGTGATCGGGCGTCTTCTCGAACTCGTACTTCACGAAGCGCGTGATCTGGTCGACCTGATGGATCGCCTTGACGGTGTGCTGTTCGAGCGCCGCGGAAAGAATGGCGGCGGAAGCCGTTGCTTCGCGCAGCGTGGCTTCCTTTTCGACCGAGAGGCGCGTAAAGATCACGGCCCACAGCAGGACCAGCACCAGCACGCCTAGCAGGGGAATCGCGAGCAGCGTGCGCGGGCGCGTGTAGGCCGGGCCGGGTGCGCCGCGCAAGGGGGCCTCGCGTGAGAAGGGGCGCCAGTTCGTGCTCATCTTTCCCGCCGCGCATGCGGGTTGCCGCGCCGCGGATGCGGCGTCCGGAACGACTGCCGGGACGTCAGTACGGCGCTCGGTGAGATCGGCGGCATCGGATGCGAAACGGCTACGGAAGGAGCGCGAGACGCGCGGAAAAAAGTCACGGCGGACGCCTCTTTTGCGTCCGATGTTTCGATCTTAATGGTTGGGGAATGATTAAGGAAGCGGTCCCCCCTCGGGTATACGCGAGTTGGAGGAACAAGTGCGTCGACGCTTGATGTGCGGCGCATAGACGCGCAGGCGGGCATAGCGGCGCGGCCCGTTGCGCCGGAGCCTGGCGTTAAATCATGTGCCGCCGGTGTGCTGGCGGCGTGTGGATGTAGCGTTCGCTGCGTGCGCGGGGTTGCGTGTGTCTGCATCGCCACGCACGCACACGCGCCCTTATGCGATCCGGATCGAGCCATCCACGACCGTCAGCGC
Source organism: Burkholderia sp. Ax-1719 (assembly GCF_011753055.1). Taxonomy (GTDB): domain Bacteria; phylum Pseudomonadota; class Gammaproteobacteria; order Burkholderiales; family Burkholderiaceae; genus Paraburkholderia. The sequence continues at coordinate 188,786 of NZ_VWWJ01000011.1, forward strand.
CGCGCCGCCGATCCAGATCGTGTCTGCTGCATCGTCGTAGCTGACCGAGACGCGTCCGTCGCGCCCCATCGCCGTGCCCTGGCGCACGGTGTAGCGCTCGCCGGGGCGGCGGTTCTGCTGCGCGAGCAACAGCGCGATAGCCGCATTGGCGCTGCCAGTCACCGGATCTTCGCCCTTGCCGAGTCCCGTCATCAGGCAGCGCACCTCGAAGGTGGCGGGGCCGTCGGCGGCGTGCGGGCCATAGGCCGCAAGACCTTGCCCGCCCACGCTTGCGGCCACAGCGGCGAGCGCTTCGTAGTCGATATCGAGCGCGAGCACGTCCTGCGCCGATGCGAGACGCACGACGATCCACGGCGCACCGTTATCGACGCCGCACGGCTGCGCCTCGAAGTCGATCGCATCCGAGCGCAGCGCGGCGCGCAAGGCGTCGTACTGCGTGGCGGGCAACGGCGTGACGGTGGCGGGCGGCGCGGCGAAGGCCCATTGCGCCGGGAGGCCATCATGGGCCTCGACCTGCAGCGCCAGTTCGACGAGACCCGCGCCGCATTCCTGCACGAGGCGGCCAGGCGTCTTCGGCGTGCGGCCGCTGTCGAGAAACGCGTGCGCCGAGCCGATGGTCGGATGGCCCGCGAACGGCAATTCGCCCTGGGTCGTGAAGATGCGCACGCGATAGTCGGCGCGTTCGTCGGTCGGCGCGAGCAGGAACACGGTCTCGGACAGATTGGTCCAGCGCGCGATGGCCTGCATCTGCGCGGTGTCGAGCGCGTCGGCGTCGAAAATCACAGCCAGCGGATTGCCCTTGAAGGGCTGCGACGTGAACACGTCGACCTGTTTGAAGCGGACGCTGCGAAGAGTCATGATCGGCAATATCAGGATAAAAAATCACGGCGAAAAAAAACCGCACCTTGCGGCGCGGTTCGAGATCACTGCGGCGTGCCGGCGCGCACTCACGCGCCGGCCGCATCGACGTGAGCGCTTACTCGACTTCTGCGATCAGTTCGATCTCGACGCATGCGCCGAGCGGGATCTGCGCGACGCCGAACGCCGAGCGCGCGTGCTTGCCCTTCTCGCCGAACACGTCGGCGACCAGTTCCGACGCGCCGTTGGTGACGATGTGCTGTTCGGTGAAGTCGAACGTCGAGTTCACGAGGCTCATCAGCTTGACGATGCGCTTGACCTTGTTCAGGTCGCCCGTGTGGGCGTGCAGCGTGGCGATCAGGTCGATGGCGATCGAACGCGCGGCGGCCTTGCCTTCTTCGGTCGAGAGCGTGTCGCCGAGCTTGCCGGCCCACACCTTGCCATCCTTCTTCGCGATGTGACCCGACAGATACACCGTGTTGCCGCTCTGGGCGCTCATCACGTAGGCGGCGGCGGGTGCGCCGGCCTGCGGCAGTTCGATGCCGAGCTGTTCGAGACGGTCGTAGATGTTGATGTCAGCCATGTTCAGGAGTCCTTTTGCAGGTAACAGGTTGGTCGTCGATTTGTCGTCGCTTGTTCGTCAGATCACATGCGCGCGCGGATCAGCTTCGCAAGCTTCGACACGCCTTCTTCGATCTTGGCCGGCGGCACCGTGACGAACGACAGGCGCAGCTTGTTCAGTTGCGGCTCGCGCGCGAAGAAGGGCGCGCCCGGCACGAAGGCCACGTTCTGCGCGACGGCTTCTTCCAGCAACTTCATACTGTCGATCTGTTGCGGTAGCGTGACCCAGATGAACATGCCGCCTTCCGGACGGTTCCAGCTCACGCCTTCGGGCATGTTGCGCTTGAGCGAGTCGAGCATCGCTTCGCACTGGTCGCGATACAGCGCGCGCACCTTCGGGATATGGGTGTCGAGGAAGCCGTCCTTGACGACTTCGTAGACGATGCGCTGCGTGAAGCTGGGCGTGTGCAGGTCGGTGGCCTGCTTGGCCTGCACGAGTTTGAAGTGCAGGTCTTCGGGCGCAATGATGTAGCCCACGCGCAGGCCCGGCGCCAGCACCTTCGAGAACGAACCCAGATGCACGACGTGATCCGGCGCCATCGAGTGAACCGTCGGCAGCGGTTCGCCCGCGTAGAGCAGCGCGCCGTAGGGATCGTCTTCGATCACCGGGAACGGCGAGGTCTGCGCGAAGGCCGCGAGCGCCTGGCGGCGTTCGAGCGGCAGACGGCGGCCGGTCGGGTTCTGGAAATTGGGGATCGCGTAAAGCAGACGCGCGCCGGCGGTGATCTCGGGCGTCAGGCCTTCGATCACCAGACCCTTGTCGTCGGTCGGCACTTGCACGTAGTTCGGCTCGTAGAGCGAGAACGACTGCAGCGCGCCCAGATAGGTGGGCGTTTCCACCAGCACGGGGCTATCGGGCGAGACCAGCACCTTGCCGATCAGGTCGAGCGCCTGTTGCGAGCCCGTGGTGATGAGCACCTGCGACGGACGCACCTTCGCGCCATTCACCGAGTGGCGTGCGGCGACCCATTCGCGCAGCGGCATATAGCCTTCAGTCGCGCTGTACTGGAGTGCGCCCGACGGATCGTCGCGCAGGATGCGGTCGGCGGCGGCGCGCATTTCCTCGGCCGGGAAGCTGGCCGGAGCGGGCAGGCCGCCGGCGAAGGAGATGACTTCGGGCCGTTCGGTGACCTTCAGGATTTCGCGAATCGCCGAGCTGGTCAGCTTGATTGCGCGCTCGGACAGTTGCCACGCGGGGGCGGCTTTGAGATCGCTCTGGTCCATGGGGTCTCCTTTTTAGGGTCGGGCGAATGAAACTAGTGAATCCGCTGGGGAATCTGCGTAGTCTGAGTGGCGGTTGCGGAATCAAATCCGCGACCGCCAAAACCTTCGATTATGACGCGAAAACCGCTCAAGCGCGCGCCGGCACGGGCGCGGTGCGGATCGCGGCGCGGCGGCCCACCATCACGGTGGCAATCACCGCGGCGGCGTAGAGCCACGCCGAGGGCGCAACCTGCTCGCCGAACGCCAGCGCGGAGAACGCCATCGTGAAGAAAATCTGCAGCAGTTGCACCTGGCCGACGCGCGCCGTGCCGCCCATGGCGAGACCCGCGTACCAGGCGAAGAAGCCGATGAACTGCGAAAACAGCGTGACATAGCCGAAGGCCAGCCAGGTCTTGAGCGCGACCGGTTCCGGATGCGCGACGTGATGGGCCCACGCCAGCCAGCCCACCGGCAGCACGAGGAAGGGCGCGGACAGCACCAGCGCCCAGCAGATCACCTGCCAGCCGCCCAGTTGCCGCGCGAGGCGCGCGCCTTCGGCGTAACCGAGCGCGCCGATGCCCACGGCCACCAGCATCCAGGCGTCGCCCGCATGCAGCGCGCCGCCGCCAGCCTGGAGCGCAAACGCCACCACCAGCGCGCTACCGATCAGCGCGCTGATCCAGAACGCCTTCGACGGACGTTCGTGCGAGAGCCACGCGGCGTAGATTGCCACGGCCAGCGGCTGCAGGCCGTTGACGATCGCGCCGTGCGAGGCGGGCACGCTCTTCATCGCCCAGGCGGAAAACACCGGATAGGCGACGATCACGCCCAGCGAGACGACGGCGAGGCTCTTGACCTGCGGCCAGGTCGGACGTTTTTCGCGGCGGATGAATAGCAGCAGGGCGGCGGGCACGGCGGCGGCGAGCGCGCGCCCGAGTCCGTTGAGCAGCGGGTGGAATTCGAGGACGACGATGCGCGTCATCGGCAGGGTCAGACTGAAGATCATGACGCCGACGAGGCCGAGCAGCATGCCTTGGGTTTCACGTGCTTTCATGGTGGTGATTCGCGCTCGTCAGACCAAGGTGCGGGGCGCGCCGAGCGATCGCGTTCCCGACGGGGTTTCGAACTGCGCGACCAGCGCAGGACTCAAGGAATCTTCGACAGTAATCAGATGGGCCGCGCCCAGCCATTCAAGCTGCTCGCGCAGGGCTTGCGCTTGCGGGTGGTAAGCGGTGAGCGAGCGCAGCGCGATGCCGGTATCGGCGAGTGATTGCGACGGATGGCGCGGCGTATCCCACTGGATCAGCGAAGGCAGCGCGCCGTCGCCCGCGCCTTGCCACTGGGGGAACGCGCCGTCGAGCGGCACGCTGAGTTGCCAGCTTAGATCGTTGCGCGTCATCGGCACGAGTTCGGGGATGCGCTGCGGATACTGCGCGCGCCAGCGGGCGAGATCCTTGGGCGGCTCGACGCGTGCCACCCAGTGCGACAAATAAGGCCCTTTTTCGAGGCGCGCCTGCACGTCCGGACTGTCGAGTTCGAACAGGCGCGCGCGGCCAGGCGTTTGCGCGGAGCCCGCGCCACGCGCGCTGGGATCGGCAGCGATCACTTCGAGGTACACGCCGCCCCACAGGCCGAGCAGCCGGTTATGGGTGCGCATCAGCGGATGCGCGCCGCCGCCGGTGGGCGTCGCGCCGAGTTTGTCCGCGACATACTGGACGCCTTCCTCCAGCGTGCGGGCGGAGACGACGAGATGATCGAGACGAAGCGGCGTGGCGGTCATAAACGGGGAGGGAAAGTCAGATGAACCGGAAAGCATACCGGTACGCGTGCAATCAAATGTACCGGTATGGTCGCAGACAGTAACGGTACAATCGGCCCGATAGTGTTCGGTACAGTTGGAGCCGCCATGTCGTCCGTCCCGCTTGACCAGATTCCCGCCCCGCATGACGCCGCTACGGTCACGCTCGTTGACCAGCTTGTGCAGTGGGGCCGCCGCCGCATCGAGGAGCGGGTGTTTCGTCCCGGCATGCGCATGCCGTCGATCCGCAAGCTCGCGCTCGACAAAGGCGTGTCGCGCTTCACTGTCGTGGAGGCCTACGAGCGGCTAGTGGCGCAGGGCTATCTGGATTCGCGGCGCGGTTCCGGTTTTTACGTGCGCGAGCGCCTGGCCGCCGTTGCGTCCGTGACGCCGATCGACCGCCGCGCCGCCGCCGCCGACCATGGCGTGCCCGTCGAACCGCATCAGCCGCCGACCATCGACGTGGTCTGGCTGCTGCGCAACATGCTCCATCAATCGACGCATCCGGAAAAAGGGCCGGGTTTGGGCTATCTGCCCGCGCGCTGGCTCGACGGCGAACTGCTGGCGGGCGCGATGCGCTCGCTGGGCCGCCAGAGCGGCTCGCAACTGCTGGGTTTCGGCTCGCCGCAGGGTTTTCTGCCGCTGCGCCAGCAATTGCAGACGCGCATGGCCGAGATGGAAATCGGCGCCACGCCCGACCAGATCGTGCTGGTCTCCGGCATCACCCAGGCGATCGACCTGCTCGCGCGCATCTACGTGCAGCCCGGCGACACGGTGATCGTTGGCGATCCGGCGTGGTTCCAGATGTTCGGGCGCTTCGCCTCGCAGGGCGCGCGTCTGGTGGGCGTGCCGTACACGCCGGACGGCCCGGACCTCGACGCGCTCGAAGCGCTGGTCGAAACCTGGCGGCCGAAGATGCTCGTCATCAATTCGGTGCTGCAGAACCCCACCGGCACGTCGCTGACGGCGGCGCAGGCGTTTCGCATCCTGCGCCTCGCGGAGCAATACGATTTCATCGTCGTCGAGGACGATATCTACGGCGATCTGTGCCCGTCGGGCTATCCGGCCACGCGCCTGGCGAGCCTCGACCAGCTGCGCCGCGTGATCTATCTGGGCAGTTTTTCGAAGACGCTCGCGCCCAATCTGCGCGTGGGTTTCATCGCCAGCGCGCTAGATGTGACGCAGGCGGTGGCCGACCAGAAAATGCTGGTCGGCATGACGAGCCCGGAAATCAACGAGCGCGTGCTGTTTCGCGTGCTCACGGAAGGCCACTATCGACGCCACGTCGAGCGTCTGCGCGCGCGGCTGGACGGCGTGCGCGACAAGGCCGCGCGCATGCTGGAGCGCACCGGCTGCAAGCTGTTCACCGCGCCCGGCGCGGGCATGTTCCTGTGGGCCGATACCGGCGTGGACGCCGACGCGCTCACCGCCGCGGGCCACGAAGCGGGCTTTCTGCTGACGCCGGGCAGCCTGTTTTCGCCGCACCAGTCGCCCACCACCTGGATGCGCTTTAACATCGCGAACTGCGCCGATCCGGCGCTGCCGGGCTTTCTCAGCGCTTATCTAGACGGTGTGGCGCGACGCGCCTGACGTTCGACCGGAATCGACCGGAATCCACTTGAAAAGACGTTGCCCGTCCCCATATGGGCGGGCAATGCGTCGCTTAAGCGTCGCTCATGAATCGATTAATCAGCACTGCAACTGCAACGAAAGAGGACTAACGGGCATGGCACAAGAAACCAGGAGCTTTCAGGCCGAAGTGAAACAGCTTCTGCACCTGATGATCCATTCGCTGTACAGCAACAAGGAAATCTTCCTGCGCGAGCTGGTCTCGAACGCCTCGGATGCGGCAGACAAGCTGCGCTTCGAAGCGCTCGAAAACAGCGCGCTCTATGAAAACGATCCGAGCCTGCGCATTCGCGTGGGCTTCGACACGGCGGCGCGCACCGTCACGATCGAGGACAACGGCATCGGCATGAGCCACGATGAAGCCGTCGCGAACCTCGGCACGATCGCGCGCTCGGGCACCAAGGAATTCTTCGGCAAGCTCTCGGGCGACCAGCAGAAGGACGCCGCGCTGATCGGCCAGTTCGGCGTGGGCTTCTACTCGGGCTTTATTGTCGCGGACAAGATCACGGTCGAAAGCCGCCGCGCCGGTCTGCCGGCCAGCGAAGGCGTGCGCTGGGAAAGCGCGGGCGAAGGCGAGTTCTCGGTCGACACCATCGAGCGCGCGCAACGCGGCACCACCATCACGCTGCATCTGCGTGAAGGCGAAGACGAACTGCTCTCGTCGTACAAGCTCAAGTCGATCATCCAGAAGTATTCGGATCACGTCGGTCTGCCGATCGAAATGAAGGCCGAAGAGTGGGATGCCGAAAAGAGCGAAATGGTCACGAAGGACGAATTCGAGACCATCAATCAGGCAAGCGCACTGTGGACGCGTTCGAAGAGCGACATCAGCGACGAGCAATACCAGCAGTTCTATCAGCACCTCGCGCACGATCACCAGAACCCGCTGGCGTGGACGCATAACCGCGTCGAAGGCCGCAGCGAATACACGCAGCTGCTCTACGTGCCGGCGCACGCGCCGTTCGACATGTGGAACCGCGATCACAAGAGCGGCCTGAAGCTCTACGTGAAGCGCGTGTTCATCATGGACGACGCCGAGCAACTGCTGCCGAACTACCTGCGCTTCGTGAAGGGCGTGGTCGATTCGGCCGATCTGCCGCTGAACGTGTCGCGCGAAATCCTGCAGGAAAGCCGCGACGTGAAGGCGATCCGCGACGGCGTGACCAAGCGCGCGCTGTCGATGCTCGAAGAACTTGCCTCGGCGCAAACCGACGCGGAAGCGTCGGCAGAAGACAAGGCGAAGTTCGCGACCTTCTGGGGCGAGTTCGGTCAGGTGCTCAAGGAAGGCATCGGCGAAGATCACGCCAACAAGGACCGCATCGCCAAGCTGCTGCGTTTTGCCTCGACGCATAACGACACGGCGGAGCAGAACGTCTCGCTGGCCGACTACGTCGCGCGCATGAAGCCCGAGCAGTCGAAGATCTACTACGTGACCGCCGACGCCTGGCAGGCCGCGACCCACAGCCCGCATCTGGAAGTGTTCCGCAAGAAGGGCGTGGAAGTGCTGCTGCTGACGGATCGCGTCGACGAATGGATGCTGTCGTTCCTCAACGAATTCGACGGCAAGCCGCTGGCGAGCGTGGCGCGCGGCGACCTCGATCTGGGCGCGCTCAACGACGAAGAAAAGCAGCAGCAGGAAAAGGTCGGCGAAGAGTTCAAGCCGCTCGTCGACAAGATGAAGGAAGCGCTGCAAGGCAAGGCCAAGGACGTGCGTTTGACGTTCCGCCTGACCGATTCGCCGTCCTGCCTCGTCGCCGACGAAAACGATATGAGCGGTTACCTGCAGCGCATGCTGAAGGCAGCGGGCCAGCAGGCGCCCGATATGCAGCCGATCCTGGAAGTGAATCCCGAGCATCCGCTCGTCAAGGCGCTGCGCACCGATAGCGCGGAGTTCAACGACTGGGCGCATCTGCTGTTCGATCAGGCGCTGCTGGCGGAAGGCGGCGCGCTGGAAGATCCGGCCAGCTTTGTGAAGCGTACGAACGCGTTGTTGCTGGCGCGTTAAGCGGTTGCTAGCGATTGCTAGCGGTTTGACGACGCAGCCATGAAAAGCGCCGCCGGGAAACCGGCGGCGCTTTTTTATTTTGCCTTGCGTTCCTTGTTGGCCTGCGCGAGGACCGAAGCAGCGAGTGTTTTTGTCTCTTTGGAATACTTGTTGCTGTGCAGGACCTGGCCGGCCTTGTGTTCCATCGCGGCGCCTGTCTGCTTCGCGGTATGCGCTTGCGCCAACGCAGACGCCGCCAGGCTTTTCTTGATCGCCGACGCTCTGCTGTCGTGCAAGGTTTCTGCTGCGAGATGAGCGACTTTTTGCGAGGTCTGTTTCTTGTTTTCTGCCATTCGAGTTTCCTTGTGCGATGAGCTGGCAGTGTTTCCCGTCATCTGCGACAACGCCATAAGAAACCTCCGAAACGCCTGAAACGGGCGCAGCCTATAATGCCCGCCATGCCCATCCGATTCGATGCCGCCGACGCGCACTGGCGTGTCGCGCCCCTCGCGGCCTTTAGCGCCGATCAAAAAGACTGGCTCACGCGCGGCGGTTCGCTCACCGCGCATCTGCGTGCGCTGGGTGCCGTGGAAGTGCGCGTGACGCGTGAAGCCGTCGCGCTGCCGTGGTCCGACGAATGCGAAGCGCTTGGCCTTGCGCCCCGCGAACGCGCGTGGGTGCGTGAGATCGTGCTGGCCGTCGACGGTGTGCCGTACGTTGCCGCGCATAGCGCGACGCCGCTGGTCCCGAGTCATGGCGTCTGGCAGGCCATGCGCCGTCTGCGTACGCGGCCTTTGGCGGAACTGCTTTATACCGATAGCGGCGTGTCGCGCTCGGCGCTGGTAAGCCGCAGGGTGAGCGCGCGACATCCGCTGCATGCGCTCGCCGCGTGCGAAACGGCGGGGCATGCGCCGCATGTCTACGTTGCGCGCCGCTCGGTGTTCGAGCGGCATGGCGCGCCCTTGCTCGTCACCGAATGCATGCTGCCCGCGTTGTGGGCGCACCTCGCGCGCGACGCGCAGCCGGCGCTGTCCGCGCATTCGGCGCGCGAGCGTGGGCCGCTCGGTCATACGGCGTCGCGCGCACGCGGATCGGCATGAGTTTCAAACGCTGCTTTCCGCCGGTTGTCGATGCACGTACGCGCGTGCTGATTCTCGGCAGTCTGCCGGGCGAGGCGTCGCTCGCGCATCAGCAGTATTACGCGCATAAGCAGAACAAATTCTGGCATCTGGTCGGTGAGGTGATCGGCGTCGATCTGCCTGCGCTCGACTATGACGCGCGCTTGCAGGCGCTGCTCGATCATCGCGTCGGGCTGTGGGATGTGGTGGCGCAGGCGCGTCGCGAAGGCAGCCTCGACGGCAATATCCGCGATCACGCGGGCAACGATCTCGTCGCGCTGATCGAAAGCCTGCCCTCACTCGAAGCGATTGCGTTCAACGGCGGCACCGCCGCGCGCATCGGCGAACGCATTCTCGGCGTGCATGCGCAGCGTTTTCGTTTGCTGAATCTGCCGTCCAGTAGTCCTGCCTATGCGTCGATGAACTTCGCCACGAAGCTCGTGGCGTGGCGCGCATTGGGCGACGTGCTCAACGCGCCTGCGGATGCGCCCGCAACGAAGCGCGGCAGGCCGTAAGCACACTGCAAACTCACCGCGCTAGCATGGTCTCGCGCACGCCGAGGTGCGCAATCCGAAGTGCGCATTCAGAACGCATCGAAGCGAGACCATAATGAAAAAGAACCGCCGGCTCCTGATCGTTTTTCCCTCCGCTTTTGCCTTGCTGCTTGCCTTGAACGGCTGTGCATCCGACGACCCCACATCGGCGGGACCGCACGTTCGCGCGACGCCAGAGCAGGTCATGAACCGCTGCCTGAATTCGGTCGCGGCGCAAGGTTTCGGTGTGCCCACCGAATCGACGCTGAATGCGTGGCAATGGAAGCGTTACGTGAGCTGCAAGCTGGGCGGCAACATGTGGACGAGTCAGAAGAAGGTGCCGCTCGACAGCGACGCCGTGGTGTCGATCCGGCTCGCGAGCGACGGCTCGGTGGTCTCCGTGAAGCTGTTGCATTCGAGTGGCAACGACGATCTGGACGACGCCGTGGCGCGCGCGATCGATGTGGCGTCGCCGCTGCCGCCTGCGCCGATAGCCTTGCATCTTTCTCGCGTTGATCTGCACTTCCATCCGGCGCGCGTGAATCCGGCCTTTCTGCAAGGCGGCATGTCCGCGATTGGCGGCACGAATGCGGGAGGCGGCATCCAGGACGAAACGCATTGGCGCATCAAGAATTGCAACATCGTCGGTGGTGTAAGCGCGTGTGACTGAGCACGAGCGAGCGGGTTTCTGTCCTGAAAAACGAGGCTGATGCGTGACGAATGCTATGCTCTCGTTCGCCCGCGCAGATGCGTTCGAATCGCATGTGTTTCTCGCGGCTGAAACAGCACCGCACACGCAGCGCAAAACGCGTATCTGCACCTGCTCCTCACAAGCAAGACATCTTTACATGACGACTCTCATCAAGCGCGCTTCGGCCGAGGCGCGCGCATTCAACAAGACGACCGCCAACACGACCGCAGAAGCCGCAGCGCCTGAACAGGCTGCGCAGGCCGAGCCGGTCGACACGGCAGCAGCGGCTGCACCGCAGGTCGAAGCGCAAGCGGACGCACCGGCAGCAAAGCCCGCAGCGAAGGCAGCAGTCAAGCGCGCGCGCAAGGTCGCAGCGAAGCCTGCTGCGAAGGCCGAAGCGAAGGCAGACGCGAAGGTCGAAGCAAAAATCGAAGCGAAGGCAGAAGTCGTGCCCGCAGCAAAGGCAGAAGCAAAACCCGCAGCGAAGGCAGAAGCAAAACCCGCAGCGAAGCCCGCAGTTAAGCGCGCAGCTAAGGCTGCAGCGAAGCCCGCTGCGACGCCGGCAGCAAAGCCCGCAGCGAAGCCCGCAGCAAAGCGCGCAGTGAAGGCAACGGCCAAGCCTGTCGCCAAGGCCGCAACGGAGGAAGTCGTGAAAGAAACCGCCACCAAGGCCGCACCGGCCAAGCCCGCACGCGCAAAGCGCGTGAACGCGAAGCCCGCCAAGGCTGCGCGCGCAGCACAAGCCGAAGCCGCACCGAAGGTCGAAAAAATGACGAAGCGTCCGCGCCGCGCAGCCGCTGACGATCTCGACAACGCACCGGTCATCGAAGCGCCGCGCAAGCCGCGTTTCGCGCCGGTCACGTTCTCGGAAGAAAACGGCGTGCGTTACCTGCACTTCGGCACCGAATGGGTGCAGGGCGCGATGCGTCTGTCGAAGCCGCAACACATCGAACTCGAATACGCGCAGCAGATGATGTCCTGGCTGCTGTTCCTCGCCACGCCCGAGCGCATCGTGCAACTGGGTCTGGGCGCTGCGGCGCTGACCAAGTTCGCGCACCGCTATCTGCGTCCGGCCAAGGTCGAGGCGATCGAGCTGAACCCGGCTGTCGTGGTCGCCGCGCGCACGATGTTCGATCTGCCGCACGACGACGCGCGTCTGACCGTGCGCGAACTCGACGCATGGGATTTCGTGCAGGACCGCGCGAACCACGGCACGATCGGCGCGCTGCAGATCGACATCTATGACGCGACCGCACGCGGTCCGGTGCTCGACAGCGTGGCGTTCTACCGCGCCGTGCGCGCCTGCCTGACCGACGCAGGCGTGGCGACGATCAACCTGTTCGGCGATCACCCGAGCTACGTGCGCAACATGAAGCGCCTGAAGGAAGCCTTCGATGGCCGCGTGATCGCGCTGCCGGAAGTGCACGACGGCAACCGCGTCGCGCTGGCGTTCTCGGGCCCGGCGCTCGACGTGAGCTGGACGGCGCTCGACAAGCGCGCCCGTCTGCTCGAAAGCAAGCTCGGCCTGCCCGCGAACCAGTGGGTCAAGGCGCTGCGCGCTGCAAGCAAGGAAATCGGCAAGGAAGGCTCGACTTTCGCAATCTAAGTTCGCGATTTAAGTTTCGCGATCTGACGCTTTTTAGCCTCCGATAAAAGCCGGTCCCGTGTCACGCGGGACCGGTTTTTTTTCGTCCGTCACATGCCGATGCGAACGGCAATGCTTTCGGATAGCTGACTATTTCTGATCCGAAATGTTGGTAAAGGTTGGGGTCGGCCCCGGCTTGACCCGCCGTCATGGCGTGGGTAGTCTTTTCAGCGCTTTCGGGGACCTTGCGAGGCCACAAGCTCGCGGGCCTGCACCGGCCTCCAGTACCGCAAAAAGGCCGCATAACTACATATAAGTCGCGAGGAGGAGACGTCATGGCTCACGACGCCGACGCCGCAAAGGCCAGCAAGCACTGGCTATGGCTGTTGCTCTTGCCCTGGATCGCCATGATCTGGGTGCCGTCGTATAACAAGGTGGAACCCACCTTGTGGGATTTCCCGTACTTCTACTGGTATCAGCTTCTCTGGGTGCTGATCAGCGCCGTCATTACCGCACTCGTCTACTTCAAGACCAAGGACCGCTCCAGGAGCGGCAAAGCAGGAGGTGCGCGATGAATGCCACCGCAACCTTCGTCTTTATCCTGTTCTTCGTCGGCGTGACGATTATTGGTTTTCTGGCCGCGCACTGGCGCAAGGGCGACCTTGGCCATCTGGAAGAGTGGGGCCTGGGCGGCCGGCGCTTCGGCACGGTCGTCACCTGGTTCCTGCTGGGCGGCGACCTCTATACCGCGTACACCTTCGTGGCGGTGCCGGCGCTGGTGTTCGGCGCGGGCGCGACGGGGTTCTTCGCGCTGCCGTACACGATCCTGATCTATCCGTTCGCCTTCGTGGTGTTCCCCAAGCTCTGGGCCATCGCCAAGCGTCACCAGTACGTGACCTCCGCCGACTTCGTCAGCGCACGCTACGGCAGCCGCATGCTGGCGCTGGCGATCGCGGTGACGGGCATCGTCGCGACCATGCCGTATATCGCGCTGCAACTGGTGGGGATCGAAGTGGTGATCGGCGCGCTCGGGTTCGATACCACGGGCTTTGTCGGCGACCTGCCGCTCATCATTGCGTTCGCGATTCTCGCGGCCTACACCTACACCTCGGGCCTGCGCGCGCCGGCCATGATCGCGGTGGTGAAGGACGTGCTGATCTACATCACCATCGCCGTGGCGATCATCGTGATTCCGGCGCAGATGGGTGGCTTCGGGCACATCTTCGCGTCGGTGCCGCCGGCCAAACTGCTGCTCAAGGCGCCGGACGCGTCCAGCCTGAACGGCTACAGCGCTTACGCGACGCTGGCGGTGGGGTCGGCGCTCGCGCTGTTCCTGTATCCGCACTCGGTCACGGCGATTTTGTCGTCGTCGTCGGGCAATACCATCCGCCGCAATATGGCGATGCTGCCCGCGTACTCGCTGGTGCTCGGCCTGCTGGCGCTGCTCGGCTATATGGCGCTGGCTTCGGGCGTGAAGGACATGCCGGAATACGCGCCGTACTTCAAGGCCTTCGGCCCGAACTTCGCGGTGCCGGCGCTGTTCCTGCACTTCTTCCCGTCGTGGTTCGTGGGCGTGGCGTTTGCGGCCATCGGCATCGGCGCGCTGGTGCCGGCGGCGATCATGTCGATTGCGGCCGCCAATCTCTACACGCGCAACATCCACAAGGAGTTCGTCAACCGCAACATGACGCACGAGCAGGAGACCAATATCGCCAAGATGGTTTCGCTGATCGTGAAGGTGGGGGCGGTGGCGTTCATCCTGGGGCTGCCGCTGACCTACGCGATCCAGCTGCAACTGCTCGGCGGCATCTGGATCATCCAGACGCTGCCCGCCATCGTGCTCGGTCTGTACACGCGCATGCTCGACTGGCGCGGTCTGCTGATCGGCTGGGCGGTGGGCATCGTCACGGGCACGTGGATGGCGATTTCCCTGCACCTGAAGGGCTCGATCTTCGTCGTGCATCTGTTCGGCATGGACGTGCCGGGCTACGCGGCGGTGTGGTCGCTGATCGTGAATCTGGTGGTGTCGGTGGTGATTTCGGCGCTCGTGCATATGTTCGGCATGCAGAAGGGTCACGATCGCACCCGCCCCGAGGATTATCTGGACGTGCTGGAAAGCTGATCCGGTGTCACGCTTGAAGTAACGAAGCCCGCAACTTCACGGTTGCGGGCTTTTGTTTTTCTGATGCACGATGTTCGTCATGGCCGAATCCGATTCCGAATCCGATACCCAAGCCCGACTCTCAAGCCGTCCGCTGCGCCGACGCTCGCGCGCGGCGCGCATGTGGCGCGCGCTCACTTCACCGTTCTATCGTTATCGCAATGCTGGCGTGATCCATGCCGTGCGCGTGGGGCTGGCGATGCTGGTGTCGATCCTCGCGACCACGGGCATCGACATTCCGCATGGCATCTGGTCGTCGGTCACGCTGCTGGTGGTGATCGGCGGGTTGCAGCATCACGGCAACATCCGCAAGAAGGCCACCGAGCGCGCGCTCGGCACGCTGCTCGGCGCGTTGATCGGGCTCACGCTGATCGTGGTGCAGGCCGTGACCGGCTCGACGTGGCTCACCTATTCGCTGATGTCGATTGTCGCGGCCGTGTGCAGTTACTACGCGATCGGCAAGCCGGGCTATGTGGCGCTGCTGACTGCCATCACGATGTGCATCGTCGCGGGTCACGGCGACAATCTCATCGATACCGGCCTGTGGCGCACGCTCAACGTGATGGTCGGCATTGTGATCGCGCTGGCGTTTTCGTTCGCGCTGCCGCTGCACGCGACGTACTCATGGCGCTATCGCCTCGCCGACAATCTGCGCGAATGCGCACGGGTGTATGCGCAGATCGTGAGCGGCGTGCACGTCGATACCGAAACCCAGGTCGCGCAGTTTCGTCGCCTCAATACGCGGCTGGTGCAGTTGCGCGCGCTGATGCCGTCGGTGGCGAAGGAGATCGACGTGCCGGTGGCGCGGCTCGAACAGGTGCAGCGCCTGCATCGCTCGATCCTCAGTTCGCTGGAAATGATGTCGACAGGACTTGGGCATTACGAGCAGCAACTCGTGCGCGTGGCGTTTGCTGAGCGCAGCGCGTGCGTGCGCGAAGCGCTGCTGACGACGGCGCGGGCGCTGCGCTTTGGCGGGGCGCGTCATCCGGAAGCGGCGGCGCGGGCCTTGCGTTCGAGCCCGCTCGACAACAGCGGCGAGGGCAGCGAGACGGCGTCGCATGCTGCGCCGCTTGCGCCGGAAATGCAGGGGCCGTACTGGCTCGAACAGCGTTTCGAGGAGCAGGTGGGGCAACTGCGTGCCTTGCTCCTCGAAACCGAACCGAGATGGAACATCGAGCGCGCACATCTGCACCGCATGGTGTGATGCGCGCAAAAAGCGCAGCCCTCAGGGCGAGGGGCTTTCGAGCGGCGGCGCAGTGACCATCCACGGCACGCCGAACTTGTCGGTCAGCATGCCGAAGCCGGGCGACCAGAAGGTCTTCTGGAACGGCATGCCGATCTGCGCGCCTTTCGATAGCGCGTCGAAATAGCGCTGCGCCGTGGCGGCGTCGGGCGCGGTGAGCGAGACGCTGAAGCCCGCAAACTTGTCCTGCTGCGTCATGCAGCCGCCATCGGACATCATCAGTTGCGCATCGCCGACCTGGATCGTCGCGTGCATGATCTTGTCGGCCATTTCGGGCGGCATCGGGCGCTGCGGATCGGGCGGACCCTCCTTGAAGCGCATCTTGAACAGCTCCGTGGCGCCGAGCGCTTCGCGATAGAACGCGATCGCTTCCTCGCAGGTGCCGTTGTAGAACAGATAGGGCTGGATTTGCATCGTCATCTTCCTTGACGGATGGACGTCTGGCCGGTCCCTTGAGCCGCATGCGTGTGCGCGGCGCGTCGTGGCGCGTCTGTGGGGTGACGTCGCCCGACATCGGAGACCGGAATCGCGCGGCTCGTGGGCCGCTGCCCTGATTCTAGGCGTGCGCGTGCACCATTCGGATGAACGTGTCGCCAGGGTTTGCGAGAGCGCAGAGTGGAATGGAGGTTGCAGGCTTGCGCTGCGCATAAAAAAAGCCGCCCATCGCGAGAGGGGCGGCCTTTGGCACTGCGCCTGATACAGCTTAAAGCAGCGCTTACTTCGCGCGTAGTTCCTCGACCATCTTGTCGAGCTTGACCGCGTCAGCGGCGAAGGCGCGGATGCCTTCGGCGAGCTTTTCGGTCGCCATCGCGTCTTCGTTGAGCAGGAAGCGGAACGACGGTTCGTCGACGGCCACGCGCTCGATCTGCTCGTTCGCGAACGCTTCCGGCGAGAGCTTGCGGTCGATCTTTTCGCTGCTGTCCTGCAGCTTTTGCAGCAGATCGGGGCTGATCGTCAGCAGGTCGCAGCCCGCCAGTTCGACGATCTGGCTGGTGTTGCGGAAGCTCGCGCCCATGACTTCGGTCTTGTAGCCGAACTTCTTGTAGTACGCGTAGATCTTGCGCACCGACTGCACGCCCGGATCGTTGGCGCCGCCGTCCTTCGCGTCGTCCCAGTCCGCGCCCTTGGCCTTCTTGTACCAGTCGTAGATGCGGCCGACGAACGGCGAGATCAGCTGCGCGCCCGCTTCGGCGCACGCTGCGGCCTGCGCGAGCGAGAACAGCAGCGTCATGTTGCAGTGGATGCCTTCCTTCTGCAGCACTTCGGCGGCGCGGATGCCTTCCCAGGTGGAGGCGAGCTTGATCAGCACGCGCTCTTTCTCGATGCCGGCCTTCTTGTAGAGATCGATGATGTGATGGGCCTTGTCGATCGACTTCTTCGTGTCGAACGACAGGCGCGCGTCGACTTCGGTCGAAACGCGGCCCGGAATGATCTTGAGGATTTCGGTGCCAAAAGCGATCAGCAGATGGTCGATGATCGCTTCGACCGATTCGCTCGCGTGATCGCGCACGGTTTTTTCGAGCAGCGGGCGGTATTCCGCCTTCTGCACGGCCTTGAGGATCAGCGACGGATTGGTGGTCGCGTCCTGCGGCTTGTACTGGACGAATTGCTGGAAGTCGCCCGTATCGGCGACGACGGTGGTGTACTGCTTGAGCTGATCGAGTGCGGTAGTCATGTCTGGCCTTGTGGGCGCATGCGCGCCGGCGTCGGGAAAAGTTGAACGGCCTGCGCGCGCGAGCGGCTGGCTCGTGCGGCGCAGGGCGGTACGCAAAACGCTGAACGTTTATTACGCCTGTACGCGAAAGGGCGACGCCGCGCCGATGGGTCAAACCGGCGCGGCTCACACATCATTTTATGGCGGATCGGCAGGCGGTGCGATGACGCGGGCGTGTCGGACGAAAATGGGCGTCAATTCGTCGGCGCAAATTCGGTGCCGGGGCTTTCAATCCGCCCACGCGCCCGCGCATCGCGCCGTTTCGCGCCCTCAGGCCTTGCGCGCGCTCAACACCACCTGCGTGAGCACGCCCGCCACCAGCCCCCAGAACGCCGCGCCGATGGACAGCAGCGTCAGCCCCGAAGCCGTCACCATGAAGGTCACGAGCGCTGCCTCGCGCTCCTTGGGGTTCTGCATCGCGTTGGTGAGGCCGCTCATGATCGAGCCGAACAGCGCGAGCGCCGCAATCGACACCACCAGCGCTTGCGGAAACGCCGCGAACAGCGCCGCGATCGTCGCGCCGAAAATGCCCGCGATCAGATAGAAAATGCCGCACCACACCGCAGCCATATAGCGCTTGTTGCGGTCTTCGTGCGCGTGCGGGCCGGTGCAGATCGCCGCCGTGATCGCCGCGAGGTTGACGCCGTGCGAACCGAACGGCGCGAGTACCAGCGACGCCAGGCCCGTGGTGGCGATCAGCGGCGAGGAGGGCGTGTCGTAGCCGTCGGCGCGGATCACGGCGATGCCGGGCACATTCTGCGAAGCCATCGCCACCACGAACAGCGGAATGCCGATACTGACGATCGCCTGCACCGAAAACGCCGGCATTGTGAACACGGGCTTCGCCACCGCCACGCGGAAGTGGCTGAAGTCGAGCAGGCCCAGCGCCGCCGCCGCCGCAATGCCCACCACCAGCGTGCCGACGATCGCATAGCGCGGCACGAAGCGCTTCATCAGCAGGTAGGCGAAGAACATGGTGAGCACGAGCGGCGTCTGCACCTGGGCGGCGTGAAAAATCTCGATGCCGATCTCGAACAGGATGCCCGCAAGCAGCGCCGCGGCGATGCCGGCGGGAATGCGCTTCATCAGCGTGTCGAACCAGCCGGTGAGGCCCACGGCGGTCAGCAGCAACGCGCAGACGATATACGCGCCGATGGCTTCGGCATACGGCACGTGCGGCAGTGAACTAATGAGCAGCGCCGCGCCCGGCGTGGACCACGCGACCACGGTGGGCGCGCGGAACCACAGCGACAGCCCGATGGTGGTCACCGCCATGCCAATGGAGAGCGCCCAGATCCACGAGGAAATCTGCGCATCGGTGAGATGCGCGGCCTGTCCGGCCTGGAACATCAGCACCAGCGAACTGGTGTAGCCCGTCATCATCGCGACGAAACCGGCCACGATGGTCGCAACCGATGTATCGGCGAACGGCCGCAGCGGTCCGGGCCGGACGCTTGCCGGCAGATCGGGGGATGAAGGCGCGGTCATGCTGAAATTCTCCTGCTTGTTGTTATATGAGGTTGTGTGAAGTTGTATGCGCAACCGTCTGGTCGAACGGCGCGTTGATGCAAGATGAGGCGAGGGAAAGGGAAGGGTTACTTGCTCAGCACGCGCATGGCTGTTTCCAGTCCGGCGACGGTCAGCGGATACATGCGATGCCCCAGAATCTCGCGGATGACGGAAACAGACTGGCGATATTCCCAGAGCCGCTCCGGTTCCGGATTGAGCCACGCGAAGTGCGGGAACTGGTCGGCCAGACGGCGCAGCCAGACCGCGCCTGCTTCCGGATTGTTGTACTCGACCGAGCCGCCCGGCTGGAGCACTTCATACGGGCTCATGGTGGCGTCGCCGACAAAGATGAGCTTGTAGTCGGGCGTGAACTTGTGCAGCAAGTCCCACGTGGGCGTGCGCTCCGCATGACGGCGGCGGTTGTTCTTCCACAGGTAGTCGTAGACGCAGTTGTGGAAGTAGTAGAACTCCAGATGTTTGAACTCAGCCTTGGCGGCGGAAAAGAGTTCTTCGGTGCGCTTGATGTGATCGTCCATCGAGCCGCCCACGTCGAGCAGCATCAGCACTTTCACATTGTTGTGGCGCTCCGGCACCATCTTGAGATCGAGCCAGCCCGCATTGGCGGCGGTACTGCGGATCGTGTCGTTGAGATCGAGTTCTTCGGCCGCGCCTTCGCGCGCGAAACGGCGCAGGCGGCGCAAGGCCACCTTGATATTGCGCGTGCCGATTTCGAGCTGATCGTCGTAATCGCGGTACGCGCGCGCGTCCCACACTTTCACGGCGCTGCGCTGGCCGCCTTCACCGCCGATGCGGATGCCTTCGGGGTTATAGCCGCCGTTGCCGAACGGCGAGGTGCCGCCCGTGCCGATCCACTTGCTGCCGCCTTCGTGGCGCTCCTTCTGTTCCTCAAAGAGTTCTTTCAGGCGCTCCATGAGCTTGTCGAGACCGCCCATCGCTTCGATCTGCGCGCGTTGTTCGGGCGTGAAATCGCGTTCGAGCTTTTTCTTGAGCCAGTCTTCGGGAATCTCGAAGGCCTGTTCGGACTTTTTCTCGATGCCGCGAAAATACGCGCCGAACGCCTGATCGAAGCGATCGAAATACTGCTCGTCTTTCACGAGCGTCATGCGCGCGAGATAGTAGAAGTCGTCGAGCGACGGCGCGATCACGCGCTCCTTGAGCGCTTCCACGAGCGTCAGATACTCCTTCACGGAGACCGGCAGCTTCGCGTCGCGCAGCGTGTAGAAGAAGTCGATCAGCATGCGGTGTCTCCGTGCTTTTCCGTTGCCCGCGCGGCTTAGCGGTTGTGGCGGTTCATGTAGATGAGCCGCTCGAACAGCGTCATGTCCTGTTCGTTCTTGAGCAGCGCACCCGCGAGCGGCGGCATCGCTTTCGATCCGTCCACGGCGCGCAGCGCTTCGGGCGGGATATCTTCGGCGAGCAGCAGCTTGAGCCAGTCGAGCAGTTCGGATGTCGAAGGTTTTTTCTTCAGGCCCGCGACGTTACGCAGTTCGAAGAAGCTTTCCATCGCGGCGGCCAGCAGCTCGCGGCGGATGCCCGGATAGTGGACTTCGACGATGCGCTGCATCGTGGCCGGATCGGGGAAGCTGATGTAGTGGAAGAAGCAGCGGCGCAGGAAGGCGTCCGGCAGTTCCTTCTCGTTGTTCGAGGTGATGATGACGAGCGGGCGCTGCTTCGCCTTGATGAGTTCGCGCGTCTCGTAGACGTAGAACTCCATGCGGTCGAGTTCGCGCAGCAGATCGTTGGGGAATTCGATATCGGCTTTATCGATTTCGTCGATCAGCAGCACGCTTTGCTGCTCCGACTCGAACGCCTGCCACAGCACGCCCTTGACGATGTAGTTGCGGATGTCCTTGACGCGCTCGTCGCCCAGTTGCGAATCGCGCAGACGCGACACCGCGTCGTATTCGTAGAGACCTTGCTGGGCCTTGGTGGTGGACTTGATGTGCCATTGCATCAGCGGCATGTCCAGCGCGGCGGCCACTTCCTCGGCCAGCATGGTCTTGCCGGTGCCGGGCTCGCCCTTGATGAGCAGCGGGCGCTTCAGGGTGATGGCGGCGTTGACCGCAAGCTTGAGATCGTCGGTGGCGACGTACTGCGAAGAGCCTTCGAAACGCGTGGCGCGCATGATGAACCGCTCGCTGAAAAAAATCCCAGTATAAGTCAGATGGGGTGTTGCTTCAGGGGGGGCTCGCGTATCGTTGGCTCCGCCCGATGCGGTACTCATTGAGCGCCGCGTCACCAATGTTTCCGGACCGAACCGTCAGGGTTTTATCAATCGTTGCGTGTGGCATGCATGTCGCGCGCAGCGCATCAGGGATGACCCGCACGCGCCGCCGCAAAGGCCGTCCGCACAACGCCCGAGCCCCGTCTGGCGGGCCTGAGCGGGCGCGCGGCGGGCGGCAGCCCCGTGGACGGGCTGCGCGGCGTCGCGGTATACTCAGACCGATTTTTTTCGGCCTGCACGGCGACCCAAAAGTAAAACAGCAGTAATGCGGCGCAGGCCGTGGCCTGCGGTTCGGGCGTTCGAATCCCCTCAAGCCAGGTTGGATGCTATGAAAAAAATTGTCGGCAAGCGCGTCATGCTCGGCGTTGTGACCGTGCTGGCGGGCTTCGCGGCCACGGCACACGCGGATGTCGTGGGCGACGCGAAGGCAGGTCAAGGCAAGGTTGCGATGTGTATCGGCTGTCATGGTATTCCCGACTACCGCACCGCCTATCCCGAGGTCTACCACGTGCCCATTCTGGGCGGCCAGAACGCGCAGTACATCCAGAACGCGCTGCACGGCTACAAGAAGGGCGATCGCCACTTCGAAACGATGCACGCCATCGCGACCACGCTGACCGACCAGGATATCGCCGATATCGCGGCTTATTACGCGTCGCAGACGGCCACGTCCAAGAACAACCCCGAGAAGTAACCGGCACGGGAGACAAGAATCCATGAACAAGCCCTCAATGGCCGTGCGTGCCGGTGCGCGCGCCACGATCCGCTTCACGTCCCGTCAGTCGTTCTTCAAGGCCGCTGTGCTGGCGTCGGGCGCCGCTGCGCTGGCTGCGACGCTCGCGCTGCATCCGGCGCATGCCGCCGATGCCGCCAACGGCAAGGTGCTCGCCGACAGCCACAACTGTGCGGCCTGTCACGGCGTGAACCTGAACAAGCCCGTGAGCCCCGAATACCCGAAGCTCGCCGGCCAGCATGCCGATTACATCTACTGGGCGCTGCGCCAGTACCAGATGGGCAACGGCAATCCGCATCTGGGCCGCAACAATCCGATCATGCAGGCGCAGGTGCAAAGCCTGTCGCAGGGCGACATGAAGGACATCGCCGCGTATATCGAATCGCTCAAGGGCGATCTGATCGACAAGAAGTGATGTGAGCGGCGATTGCGGCCGCGATGCGCGCCGCATGAGCGCCACGATGACGACACCCCGCTTGCAGCGCGACTTCCGGCGCCGTCAGCGGGGTGTTTTTTATGCTGCTGCGCGCGTTCGAGAGCGCTTGATCACGCTTTATCGCGCGTGGCGCGACGTTCGATGCGCTGCAGATAGGCGTCGGTGTCGGGCGGCGTGTTGGTGCGCTGCGCTTCCCAGATGGTTTCGCCCAGGCACTCCATGATCGCGTGCTGCGCGTCGTGCGTGGAGCCCATGCGCGCCGCGAGCCGGTCGTGCGCCGCGCGGATGCCCGGCGGCTGGTCGATCGACAATTGCTCGCTGATCGCCAGATGCATCGACAGATGCAGGAAGGGGTTGGTCTGGCCGCGTTCGGGCGAATAATCCTGCGCGGCGGCCTGGTCGGCGTCGGCGAGTTCCGCGTGATATTCGGGATGCTCGACGATCCAGTCGGCGGCAATCGCTTCGAGCGGCGTGAGGATTTCGCCTGCACGCTGCTTGCGCCAGGTCTCGGTGAAAAAGCGGCGGACTTCGTCGCGGCTGGGATTGAACATCGTGATTCGTGGGGTGGTGTTGTGAGGTGCGGCTTGAGGGACAGAAGGCCCGCGCCAGCCGCGCAATTCATTCTACGTCGCCCGCTCTGCGCGCGCTGTCGGACGCTGTCAGACGCAGTTAAAGTTCTGGCGGCGGCGTTTTCGGCCTGAATTCGCACAGCGGCTCGATCACGCAATGCCAGCATTCCGGCTTGCGCGCCTTGCAGACGTAGCGCCCGTGCAGGATCAGCCAGTGGTGCGCGTCCTGCAGGAATTCCTTCGGCGTGAATTTTTCCAGCGCGATTTCGACGGCCTTCACGTCCTTGCCCGGCGCGAGTCCCGTACGGTTGGCGACGCGAAAAATGTGCGTATCCACGGCGATGGTCGGGTGCCCGAAAGCCGTATTGAGCACCACGTTGGCCGTCTTGCGGCCCACGCCCGGCAGGCCTTCGAGCGCCTCGCGCGTCTGCGGGACTTCGCTGCCGTACTGCTCGACGAGAATCCGGCAGGTGGCGATCACGTTCTTCGCCTTGGTGCGATACAGGCCGATGGTCTTGATGTAATCGGCTACGCCTTCCTCGCCCAGCGCAAGCACGGTTTCCGGCGTGTTCGCGACGGGAAACATCCGGCGCATGGCCTTGTTCACCGAGACATCGGTGGCCTGCGCGGACAGCAGCACGGCGATCAGGAGTTCGAACGGCGTCGAAAACTCCAGCTCGGTCGTCGGGTTCGGATTGAGGCTTTGCAGCGTTTCGTAGATGGCGCGGCGCTTGGTGGCGTTCATGGCTGCGTTTTTGGCTCGTAGGGGCCGTGGTGTTCTTATGCGGGCTTGTCGTTTTTGGGATCTTGACCGGCGTCGTCCGCTGCCTTGTCGTCGAGGCCCAGACGCTTGCGGCGGGCTTCGGCGGCGTCGATCTGCGCCTGCACATCGGCGCTCACGTGATCGGTGTTGCGTGGGCCTTCGCCGCGCGCGGCGAGTTCCGCCTTCTTCTGGCGCGCGCGTTCCAGCGCGGCCTGAATGATCGCTTTCTTCTTCGCTTCGGCGTCGTTGGCCGGGGCGGCGGGGGCTGCGGTGTCCGTAGCGGCCACGGGAGCCGACGTATCGGCGGCTGCGGGCGTTGCCGCGGGTGCGGTGGCTGCCGCGCGGCGTGCGGCGGCGCGCGCTTCGGCGGCGTCGCGCTCGGCGGCCAGACGCGCCTGATGGCGGTCGTGACGCAGGCGTGCCTCATCGGCCTGTTGCTGCGTCCAGGCGTCCCAGCCGGTCGCTTCGCCGGTCACGGGGATCATCGCGATGCAGTCCACCGGGCAGGGCGCCACGCACAGATCGCAGCCCGTGCAGAGGTCCTTGACGATGGTGTGCATCTGCTTGGGCGCGCCGACGATCGCATCGACCGGGCATGCCTGCATGCACAGCGTGCAGCCGATACACACCTGCTCGTCGATCAGGGCGACGGGGCGCGGGCGCTCGACGCCGTTGACGGGATTGATCGGAATGACGGGCTTGCCGAGCAGATGCGCGAGGCGCGCGACGCCTTCGGCGCCGCCCGGCGGGCACTGGTTATAGCTGGCGGCGCCATCGGCGACGGCTTCGGCGTAGGGCCGGCAGCCGTCGTAGCCGCACTTGGTGCATTGGGTCTGGGGCAGCAGATCTTCGATGCGATCTGCGAGTGTTCTGGAATTGTTCACGGTCGCTATTTCTACGCTGCCCCGTCTACGCTGGCCCGCTGGGGTTCAGACGGGCGGCGGGGCAGTGGGGCAGTCACGCAAGGCGGGCGAAGCACAGGCGCGCGCAAGCCGGAGGCGTCACTTCGAACGCAGGGAGGTGCGTGCAAGACAGGGCTACGTCGGCACCTGTCGGATCATCTGCGGGGGCTGCGCGCGTGCGGCGCCAAAGCCCGCATTATCGCCGATTTCCCGCATTGCCATCGGCAGGGCATGTGCCATAATCAAAGTGCTTAATTCGAATGTCCCACCCGTCGAACGCCACGCCCACGCGGCGGGCCTCGCGCGCGGGACACGCGGATGGGGCATTGCCGGACGGCTTCAAACAGGCAGCGCCGCACGAGGGCTCGAGGCGGTCTGCGAAAAACGAAAACGAACGAAGATCGAAAACGAAGGGTGTCAGTCCATTAACCTGGCTCGCCCCGTGAATCGCTGCCGCCACATGGGTTTTTTGGAGAGACCCGGCAGTGCCCAGCGGGAACCCGCGCGCCTATCGAGCGATCCTGCCACCATGAATCAGCCGAAAATCAAAAGAGATCCTGAAGGGACACGCCGTCGCATCCTGCTCGCCGCGGCCGAGGAATTCGCCAGCGGCGGCCTGTTCGGCGCTCGCGTCGACCAGATCGCGCGCCGCGCCGAGACCAACGAGCGCATGCTCTATTACTACTTCGGCAGCAAGGAGCAACTGTTCACCGCCGTGCTGGAGCACGCCTTTGGCGCGCTCAACGAGGCCGAACGCGCGCTCGATCTCGCGGGCCTTGCGCCCGTCGAGGCCATCACGCGGCTTGCGCATTTCGTCTGGGATTACTATCGCGACCATCCCGAACTGCTGCGGCTCGTCAACAACGAGAACCTGCACGAAGCGCGCTACATGCTCAAGTCCACGCGCATCCACGAGATGGTGTCGCCGATCGTCGCCACGCTGGGCAGCATCCTGTCGCGCGGCGAAGCGGCGGGCCTGTTCCGCTCGAATATCGACCCGCTGCGTCTCTATGTGACGCTTTCGGGCATGGGCTATTACATCGTGTCGAACCGCTATACGCTCAACGCCACGCTGGGCCGCGACTTCAGCACGCCCAGCGAGCGCCAGGAAATCATCCAGCTCAACACCGATATGCTGCTCGCGTTTCTGCTGCGCAAATAAGTAAGACTGCTAACGGGAACGGCTCAGAAAAAAACGCCGCGCACTCATCGACATGAGGCGCGGCGTTTGTGTATCCAGCAAGCGGTGTACGCGGGCCACAGCAGACCCGCAAGGCTTACACGACAGCGCTTTCCTTCGCCGGCTGTTTGGCGTGCGGCTGATGCTGACGGATAAAGTCGCGCAGTTGCGGATAGATGATGGTGCGCCAGCGGCGGCCCGAGAAAATGCCGTAGTGGCCGCATTTTTCCGCGGTCAGATGGTGCTTGTCTTTTTCCGGAATACCCGAGCACAGGTCATGCGCGGCGCGCGTCTGTCCGGAGCCCGAAATATCGTCGAGTTCGCCTTCGATCGTGAAGAGCGCCGTGTCGCGGATATCCTGCGGTCGCACGCGTTCGCCCGCGACATCCCAGGTGCCTTCGGCGAGGCTGAATTCCTGGAACACCGTGCGGATCGTCTCAAGGTAATACTCGGCGGCCATGTCGAGCACCGCGTTGTATTCGTCGTAGAACTGGCGATGTGCTTCGGCATCCTCTTCGTCGCCGCGCAGCAGGCTCTTGTAGAAGTCCCAGTGCGCCGTGGTATGGCGGCCCGGGTTCATGGCGACAAAGCCCGCGTGCTGCAGGAAGCCCGGATAGACCTGACGGCCTTCACCCGGATAGTTCGCCGGCACCGGATGGATCACGTTGTTCGCAAACCATTCCAGCGAGTGTTCGGTGGCGAGCGAGTTGACGGCGGTGGGGCTGCGGCGCGCGTCGATCGGGCCGCCCATCATCGTCATGGTGAGCGGGGTGGGTTCGCCGCGGCTCGCCATCAGCGAAATGGCCGCGAGCACCGGCACCGTCGGCTGGCACACCGACAGCACGTGCAGATTCTTCGCGCCGATATGGCGGATGAATTCCTGGATGTACGCAACGTAGTCGTCCAGATGGAACGCGCCGTCGTCGAGCGGCACCATGCGCGCGTCGATCCAGTCGGTGATATAGACCTTGTGGTCCTGCAGCAGCGTGCGCACCGTGTCGCGCAGCAGCGTCGAATGGTGGCCGGACAGCGGCGCGCACACCAGCACCGAAGGCTCGTCCTTGAGCGCGGTCACGGCGGCGGGATCGTCCGCGTAGCGCTTGAAGCGCAGCAGGCGGCAGAACGGCTTTTCGACGATCGTCTGTTCGACGATCGGGATGTGGTGGCCATCCTTTTCGATCTGCTTGATGTTGAATTCGGGCTTTTCGTAGTCCTTGCCGAGTCGGTAGAGCAGTTCGTAGCCGGCGGCCAGACGCGAGGCGCCCGGTACGAGCGAAAACGGGCTCGACGGATTGGTGAACGACTTGGAAGCAGCCTCGGCCCACGCGGTAAGTGGGCTAAGCAATGCGCGCTGGTATTCGCGGATTTGGTAGAGCATGGATGCTCCAGCATCAGGGCCGGATCGAATCCTGGTCGCGCGGGCAAGGCGCGGCGAGGAGACGGCCCGCATGTTGATCGGTCAGGCCTTGAATCAGGCTTTTAGTCATACTGCATGACAAGCTATATATCGGCTGCGCATCGCGCCGCTTGAGCGAAAAACACTGGCGGCGCGCCGCGGTCGCACCTGCCGAACCACCTGACAGGCCCACGACCGGCGGACCATCCTATCGGACCCCAGAACGTTGTGCAACGCAGCAAGTCAAGTTTAGCGCACCTCCTACAAACGTGTCGGCGGATGCTTAGGTTGACCGTGCAATCAACGCTGCGGCGAACTCCTTCGCGATCCTGACTTCGCGCAATCCTCACTATGACGCGGCGGCCTCGAAATCGGCTTCCATCGGCGGCACACCTTCCGGATGGCCGGTTTCGCTGGCCATTTCCTGCTCGTGGCGCATCAGGTTTAAACCCGTGTGAACCAGCGCAACGTGCGAGAAGGCCTGTGGGAAATTTCCCACAAGACGGCCTTCGATCGGATCGTATTCCTCGGCCAGCAAGCCGACGTCGTTGGCGAGCGCCAGCAGGCGTTCGTACATCGCGCGTGCATCGTCCATGCGGCCCTGGAGCGCGAGGTTATCGACCATCCAGAAGCTGCACGCGAGGAACGTGCCTTCGCCGGGCGGCAGGCCGTCGTTGAATTCGGTGGTGCGGTAGCGCATCACAAAACCTTCACACATCAGATCGCGCTCGATGGCCGCGACGGTGCCCGCGATGCGCGGGTCGTCGGCGGGCAGGAAGCCTACCAGCGGCATGAGCAGCAGGCTGGCGTCGAGGTCGGTGCCGTCGTAGATCTGCGTGAAGGAATTCAGCTCTTTGTTAAAGCTGCGCTCACAGATCTGCGCGTGGATGGTTTCGCGCATCTCGCGCCAGTGGTCGAGCGGGCCGGGCAGATCGAACTTTTCAGCCGAGCGCACGCAACGGTCGAACGCGACCCACGCCATCACCTTCGAGAAGGTGAAATGCTGACGGCCGCCGCGCGTTTCCCAGATGCCTTCGTCCGGCTCGGTCCAGATCGTTTCGAGGTGTTCGAGCATCGCGCACTGGATCGACCACGCGGTGTCGTCGGCTTGCAGGCCGCCCACGCGCGCGAGGTGCAGTGCGTTCATCACTTCGCCATAGACGTCGAGCTGCAATTGCCCGACCGCGTTGTTGCCCACGCGCACGGGCCTGGAGTTCTCGTAGCCGGGCAGCCAGTCAAGCTCGATTTCGGGCAGGCGACGCTCGCCCGCGATGCCGTACATGATCTGCAATTGCGAGGGCGAGCCCGCCATCACGCGGCCCAGCCAGGCGCGCCAGGCGCGCGCTTCGTCGTAGTAGCCGCCGCGCATCATGGCGAGCAGGGTGATGGTGGCGTCGCGCAGCCAGCAATAGCGGTAGTCCCAGTTGCGCGTGCCGCCCAGTTGCTCGGGCAGCGAGGTGGTGGGCGCGGCAACGATGCCGCCCGTGGGTTCGTAGGCCAGCGCCTTGAGCGTGATGAGCGAGCGGCGGATCGGCGCGGCCCAGCGGCCTTCGACGGTGCCGCGCGCGGCCCATTCTTCCCAGAAGTTTTCGGTGCGTGCGAGCGCGGTGAACGGATCGCGCGGCGGCGGCAGGCGCAGATGCGAGGCCGCATAGGCCATCGAAAAGGGCACACGCTCGCCTTCCTTGACGTCGAATTGCGCGACCGTGCGCATGTTCTCGCCTTCCAGATCGACCGGCGTGCGCAGCACGATGGTGTCCGGGCCGACGGTCGCCTTGATGCCGCTCTCGTAGCTCAGGCGGCTCACCCACGGCACGGAAAAGCCATAGTCGAAGCGCAGCACCAGATCGCACTGCATGCGCACCGTGCCGCGGCGGCCCACCACGATACGCACGAGTTCGGTCCAGCCATTGCCGGGCGGCATGAAGTCGATCAGCGTGACCGCGCCTTCGGGCGTTTCGAAATCCGTTTCGAGGATCAGCGTCTCGCCGCGATAACGGCGCTTCGTGGTGATTCTGGCGGGCGTGCCGTCGGCGGCGGGCGCGGGGGCGATCTGCCAGCGGCCGTTTTTCTCGTCGCCGAGCAGCGCCGCGAAGCAGGCGCCGGAGTCGAAACGCGGCCAGCAGAGCCAGTCGATGGAACCTTCGCGGGACACGAGCGCGGCCGTGTGGCCATCGCCGATCAATGCATAGTCTTCGATGAGTGCGGGCATGGTAAGCGGATTGACAGCTTCTTGTTGCGGTAGATGAGTCGATCGACAGCGTCGACGTACGGCGACAGCGCATGCACGCACAAGAGTAGTGGCTGCGGGGCCGAACGCGCAACGCGTTTTGCGGCGCACGGCTCGCCGGCGCACGCAAAATTGTGCTGTGGGAGCTTTCGCGGCGCGCCGCTCAGGGCGCGCAGAGGCGATTCACGTCGGATGAATGGCGACGCACGAGGTGCTCAAAAATGCCCGCCGGTGCCAAACAGGCCAATGAGGCCGATGATGATGAGATAGAGCGCAACGATGTAGTTGAGCAGGCGCGGCACAACCAGAATCAGAATGCCGGCGATGAGCGCGACGAGCGGGCCGATGGCGACATGGATATTCATCTTCACTCCTTGGTGGGCGAGGTCGCGCGCTGCGCGCCGGGAGGGCGATAGCGCGCAACCTCTCGTATACTGGCCTTCCAACCCTCATAAGATCCGGCTCGCGCAAACCGCGTTGCACAAGGCTTGCGCGCCGCCGGTCAGCTCCAGATTCGACAGTTCGACAAGAAGAAAGGAGGTCGACATGTTTCAAGGCCATGCAGCCGCAATCGCCGTGCCCATGCAAGCGCGCAAGCGCGGGCTCATTCATCAGATCATCAAGGGTATTGCCGTCATGGCCACAGCCGCCGCATCCGTTGCCGCTCCCCAGGCGTTCGCGCAATCCGGCGCGGGTGCAGCCACTGCCGCCAACGGCGTCTACGATCTGATCGTCGGCACCTATACGGGCGGCAAGAGCGAAGGCCTTTATGTCTACCGCTTCGACTCGAAGACGGGCGACGCGCAGCAGGTGAGCGTCGCAAAAACGGTGAACCCGTCGTATCTCGTCGTGAGTCACGACAAGCGCTTCGTCTACGCCGTGAACGAACTGCCCGGCGACAATGGCCCGGCCACCACGCGCGGCGACGTGAGCGCCTTCGGTTTCGACGCCGCGAGCGGTCAGCTTACGTTCCTCGACAAGGTCTCGGCGCAAGGCAACGATCCGTGCTACCTGAGCCTGTCGCCGGACGGCAAGTATCTGTTCGTCGCCAACTACTCGGTGGCGGCCGATCCGGGCGGCAGCTTCGCGGTCCTGCCGATCGAACAGGACGGCAAGCTCGGCCAGTCGGTGCTGACCGTGCATCACGAAGGCGGCGGCCCGGTCAAGGGTCGCCAGGACAACGCGCACGTGCATTCGACGGTGTTCTCGCCGGATGGCCGTTATCTCTTCACGCAGGATCTGGGCACGGACAAGCTCTGGACTTACCGCTACACGCCGGACGGCACGCGCGGTCTGGTGAGCCCGGCCGAGTGGCGCTACACCGACGTGAAGGCCGGCACCGGCCCGCGTCACCTCGTGTTCGGCAACGACGGCCGCCATGCGTATCTGACGAGCGAACTCGCGGGCACTGTGAGCGTGTTCAACTACGACGACGGCCACCTCAAGCTCGAACAGGTCGAGAAGCTGGCGGAGCCGGACTTCAAGGGCGCGGTGGGCGCAGCGGCGCTGCATCTCTCGCCGGACGGCAAGTTCCTGTATGTCTCGAACCGTGGCGACGCCAACGACATTTCGATCTTCTCGGTCGATCAGACGAGCGGCAAGCTCAAGCGCGTGGGCCGTCAGGCGAGCCTCGGCAAGTCGCCGCGCGAGTTCGCCATCGACCCGACGGGCCAATGGCTGATCGTCGGCAACCAGAACAGCGATACGGTGTATGTGTTCCGCCGCGATCAGGAAACCGGTCTGCTCGAAGCGAATCCGAAGAAGATCGACATCGGTTCGCCGGTCGATTTCAAGTTCGTGACGCCTTGAGGCGGTAACGCCGTCGCGCCGTTAATTTCGGACGGACGATAAAAAACGCCGCGTGGATTGAAGTCCACGCGGCGTTTTTGTTTGCGGCTTCAGCAAATCTTGAAGCTTATTCGGGCTGTCCCGGCACCAGCACTTCGCGGCTGCCGTTGATGCCCATCGGCGAGACCAGACCCGCCGCTTCCATCTGTTCGACCAGACGCGCGGCGCGGTTATAGCCGATGCGCAACTGACGTTGCACCGACGAGATCGACGCACGCCGCGTACGCACGACGAACGCGACGGCTTCGTCGTAAAGCGGATCGGCTTCCGCCTCGGGCGACTCGCCGAACAGATCCTGCGGCGCGCCTTCGCCGGCCGGGCCGTCGAGAATGCCCTCGACGTATTCCGGCTCGCCGAACTGCTTCAGATACTCCACCACCGCATGCACTTCCTCGTCGGCGACGAATGCGCCGTGCACGCGCTGCGGATAGCCCGTGCCAGGCGGCAGGAACAGCATGTCGCCCTGGCCGAGCAGCGATTCCGCGCCCATCTGGTCGAGAATCGTGCGCGAGTCGATCTTCGACGACACCTGGAACGCCACGCGCGTCGGAATGTTCGCCTTGATGAGACCCGTGATGACGTCCACCGACGGACGCTGCGTGGCGAGAATCAGGTGGATGCCCGCCGCGCGCGCCTTCTGCGCGAGACGCGCGATCAGCTCTTCGATCTTCTTGCCCGCCACCATCATCAGGTCGGCGAGTTCGTCGATCACGACGACGATCATCGGCAGCGGCGAGAGCGGTTCGGGCGCTTCGGGCGTGAGCGAGAACGGATTGCCGATCTTGCGCTCGTTGGCTTCGGCGTCGCGGATCTTCTGGTTGAAACCCGCGAGATTGCGCACGCCTACTGCCGACATCAGGCGGTAGCGCTTTTCCATTTCGCCCACGCACCAGTTCAGCGCGTTGGCCGCGAGCTTCATATCCGTCACGACCGGCGCGAGCAGGTGCGGAATGCCTTCGTAGACGGACAGCTCCAGCATCTTCGGGTCGATCATGATGAGGCGCACATCCTCGGGCGTCGCCTTGTAGAGCAGCGAGAGGATCATCGCGTTGATCGCGACCGACTTGCCCGAACCGGTCGTGCCCGCGACCAGCATGTGCGGCGCCTTGGCGAGATCGGTGACGACCGGCAGGCCGACGATGTCCTTGCCCATCGCGATCGTGAGCTTCGATTGCGAGCGCTGATACGGCGTCGATTCGAGGATCTCCGACAGGCGGATCATCTGCCGCCTCGCGTTCGGCAATTCGAGACCCATGCAGGTCTTGCCGGGAATCGTCTCGACCACGCGGATCGACGTCAGGCCCAGGCCGCGCGACAGATCCTTCATCAGGCCAACGATCTGGCTGCCACGCACGCCCAGCGCAGGCTCGACTTCGAAGCGCGTGATGACCGGGCCGGCGGACGCGCCGACCACCGTGACCGGCACCTTGAATTCCTGCAGGCGCTGCTCGATCAGCTGGCTGGTTTCGGCGAGCTTTTCTTCGGAGACGTATTCGATTTCCTGCGACGAACGCTCCAGCAGATCGAAGCCCGGAAGCTCGACCGCCGAGGCGCTGAGCGGCTGGAATTCGAACGACGTCGGCGCGTGGCCGCGCACGGGCTGGCGTGCGGTTTCTGCTGCGGGCGCGGGCGCTGGCGCGGCTGTTTCGACCGGAGCAACCGATGCGGCGGGCGCGACTGCGGCGGCCGGCGCGGGCGCTTGCTCCCACGGCGGCGTGAGGTCTGCGGGCGGTGCGATCGGTGCGATCGGCATGATCGGGGCGAAGCTGGCGGCAGCGCCCGGTTCCGGCGGAAGGTGCCATGCGGGCGCAGCCGGGATCGGTACGACAGGTGCGGGCTCGATGGGCGCTGCTGGCGTGAGAGCCGTCTCCCATGGCGGCGCGACCGGCGCGGGCGCGGCGACTGGCGGGATGATCGGCATGTGCCACGCGGGCGAGGGCAGCTCTACTTCAGGCGCTACAACGGGGCTGGCGCCAGCAGGGGCCGCAGGCGCGATTGCATCGGTTGCGGCTGCAACCGGATGGGGCGCGACTATCGCCGGTGCGGTGGTGCCCACTGCCGTGCCCACCGCCGCGCCGACTGCCGCGCTGGTGATGCCCGGCGTGACGGCAGCCACGGCGGCGGCCGCAGCGACGGGCGCAGCGATGGCAAACGGCTCAGCTTCGGGCTGCGCTTCGACCGGTGCGCTCTCAACCGGAGCAGGCGCCGGACGAACGATCTCGATAGCGGGCGCTTCGGTCGCGAAGCTGGCTTGCGCAACGAGGGGCTCGGGCGCTTGTTCTGCCGGAGCGGTTTCTGCCGGTTCAACGTCAAAGGCGACGGGTTCTTCGAGCGGCGCGGCTTCGTGCACAGGCATCGCCTCGTGCACTTCCGGCGCGGAAGCGTCCACGCTGCCTGGCAGCGGCTGCGCTTCGACGATGGACGGGGTATCGGCTTCGAAGTGGGTTGCTTCCGTGGCTTTCGCTTCTTCCTCTTCCGCGGCGCGTGCGATGAACGTCGGCAGCGCGGCGCTGAACGCGGCGGTGAACGCATCGACGGCGGGCATCAGCGGCTCGTCCACTTCGGGCGCGTGCGCAACTTCCGCTTCGACTGCCGGTTCTTCGATTTCCTCTTCCTGCTGAGCGATCTGCGCTGGGGCCGTCACGAGACGCGGGAAGCGCACGATGTTGCTGACGGTTTCGACGGCGGGTTCCGGTGCGTGCTCGACGGCTTCCGTCGTGCCGACGGGCGCAGGCGCAGGGGCGGGCGCTTCGGCTTCATCGGCCACCGGTTCGTCATCGAGCATCACCCACGGCATGCCGTTGTCGAAGTTCGGCCAGTTCACCGGCGTTTCCGCCGTCGCGGCGGGCTCTGCCGCCGACGCAGGCTCATCGTCCTGCGCGCCGACGAGGAAGTCGGGCAAGCCGTTCCCGGCGTTTTGCGTCGTCTCGATAGACGGTGCTTCGGCTTGCAGCGGCGCAACGAGTTCGGGTTCGGCCTTGGTCTGAACGGGTTCAGGCAAGGCAACCGGCGCTTCCTGAACTTCAGGGATGGCTTCGTGCACAACCGTGCCTGGCGCTTCCGCGAGGGTTTGAACGGGCGCTTCGTGTTCTTCAGCGCCGATGTGCTCGCTGTGATCCAGCGCCTCAACCGGCTCGGCGATCTGTGGCGCGGCCATCGCGGACTGAGCGTGCTCAGGCGTCACCGTCGTCGACTCGGCAACGTTGGCGAGCGCTGGTGCTTCAGCCTGCACGACCGGCTCATCGACACTGTTGCGGCGCGCGAGGCTCGCGCCTGCCAGCGACGTCCAGCGCGCGGCATTCTCTTCGATCGATCGCAGCGTTTCGAGCACGCTGGAAGAAAGCGGCGCCTGCTCGGCGGCGGGCGCGGGCGTGGTCGGGCGCGAGTAGGCGGGCGTGACCGGGCTGACCTCGGCAATCGGTGCGGTGACGGGCGCGGCGATCGGTGGGCTGAGCGTCGGGCTGAGCGGGGCCGGCGTGCGCACAGCCCGACGCTCAGCCC
>NZ_VWWJ01000012.1 GCF_011753055.1 Burkholderia sp. Ax-1719
CCCGCCGGGCCGCCAGCAGGCGCGCCGTGCGGACGCAGCGCGAACAGCGCAATCGCGCCCACCGCCACGGCCAGCAGCACCCACGGCAGGACGCGACGAGGCCGCACGCGGCCTTTTTCGTCGGGCGCGTGCGGCTCGCGCACAGGGGTTTCATCAGGAGTTTTGGGAGGCTCTACGCGCTTGTCCATGCCGTTCGCGATACGTGAATGAAGCCGCGAACGATACGGTATGACGCGTTTATCTTGTTGATTCTTAATGGAATCAACACAATATATCCAGATTGACACACGATATGCAGCCCGGCTGTTAAGGAATTGTCGGACAATGAAAGCTGCCTTTTCGTCAACCGCCAGCCTTGAACAACGCTCCCATTCTCATCGTCGAAGACGATCCGGACATCAGCGCGCCGCTCGCCCAGTTTCTGGGCGGCAAGGGCTATCGCACGCGCGTGGCCGGCAGCGCCGAACAGGCGCTCGCGCTGCTCGCGCAGGAGAGCGTGGAACTCGTGCTGCTCGACGTGATGCTGCCGGGCATGGACGGCCTGGAATTGTGCCGACGCCTGCGGGCCTCTGGCGGCCCGCGCATCATCATGCTGACCGCACTGGTCGAAACGACGGATAAAGTGATCGGCCTAGAACTGGGCGCGGACGACTACGTCTCCAAGCCCTTCGATCTGCGCGAACTGCTCGCGCGCATCCGTTCCGCGTTACGGCGTCCGCCCAGCGGCGCGCCCGCTACCGCAGCCGCAACAAGCGCCGACGCGGCGCGCGACCCTGGCGCCGAACTCGTGATCGCGTTTTCGGGCCATACGTTCTATCCGTACCGCCGCTTCGTGCGCTCGCCCGCGGGCCTGCGCATCCCGCTCACGGGCGCGGAAACCGATCTGCTGCTGGTGTTCTGCCGCCAGGCCCGCCAGGTGCTGTCACGCGAAGAACTGATCGCACTCACGCGTGGCAAGAATTTCCCCATCGCCACGCGCTCGATCGACCTGCTCGTGAGCCGCCTGCGACGCAAGCTGAGCGGCGACGATCCGCTGGAAGAGACCATCCGCACGGTGCGCGCGGACGGCTACGCCTTCCAGCCCGATGTCGTCTTCGAGTGATGCACGCCTGATGCGCCGCTTTTTCTCCGACTTCTTCTCCACCACGCTCGGGCAGATTCTCGCCATCATCGCGTGCTCGTCGGTCTTCACGTTCGGCTTGTTTATCGTGCTGCTGTTCTATCCGGGCGGACCGCCGACGCCGCCGTGGCCGTGGCCGCCCACGTACCGCATCGCCAATATCGCGCGCCTGCTCGCACAAACACCCGCCGACGCGCGCGCAAAAACAGCGCTGGCCCTGCAATCGCCCAGCGTCACGCTGAACATGACCGCCCAGCCCGCGCGCTGCACGGTCTACACGCTCGACAACGGCGAACTGCAGCGCTCGCTGCGCGACGAATTGCGCGATATCGGCGCAACGGTCAGCGTGCACTCCTGCGATGCGCGCGACCCGAACGCCACGATCCAGGTGCTGGTGCGCCTGCACGACACCGATACGACGGTGCTCGAAGCACGCACTCAGCGCATTGGCCCCGAGCCTCCACGCCTCACCTTCCCCTTCGTCGGCGCGTTGATCTTCCTGTGCGTGGGCGTGGCAGCCATGTCTGCGTGGGCGGTGTCGCGCGTGATCCGTCCGCTGCGGCGGCTGGCCGACAAGGCCGAGGCCTTTGGCCGCGAGATCGCGCTTGCACCTATCGAGGAAGAAGGCCCGCTGGAAATCCGCCGCGCCGCGCACGCGTTCAACCTGATGCAGGAGCGCATCACGCATTCGCTGCACAACCGCACGCGCATGCTCGCGGCGGTGAGCCACGACCTGCGCACGCCGCTCACGCGCATGCGCCTGCAACTCGACACCAACGAAAGCGACACCGTGCGCGACAAGCTGCGCAAGGACATTGATCTGATGCAGACCATGGTGTCGTCGGCGCTGGCGTTTTTGAGTTCGGGCAGCGGCGACGAAAACAAGGAGTGGCTCGATCTGAGCGCCCTGATCGCGACGATCTGCGACGAGTACGAGGAAGCGGGCGCGGTGATCCGCTACGAAGGACCGCGCCAGATTCGCTGCTTCTGCCGTCCCGATGGCATGCAGCGCGTGCTGGCGAATCTGATCGACAATGCGCTGCGCTTTGGCGAAACCGTGGTGGTGGTGGCGTCGGTGCGCGCGGAAACGATCCTGATCGACGTGAGCGACGATGGCCCCGGTATCCCCGAAACGCGGCTGCGCGACGTGCTCGAACCGTTCGTGCGCCTCGATCCTTCGCGCGGCGGCCAGCCCGGCAGCGTCGGCCTGGGACTCGCGATCGTGCGCGATATCGTGCGCGCGCACGGCGGTGAACTGACGCTGATTAACCGCCGTCCCACCGGCCTGACGGCCCGCATCGTGCTGCAACAGTCCACGCGCAACGCGGTGGTGCAAGACGAAGCACCGCAGCACTAAGCCGCTGTGTATGGCTGCGGCGAAACGTCTCGCCAGCGCGCGATTTTCGCTGCCGTCTTTGCCTGACGATTTGCCGCTCATGCGTTACGATGCGCGGATGTCTTTTTCCGCCACCGCCCGTCGACGTCTTTCTGTATGGCTTGCCCTGCTCGCCATGTGGCTCGTCGTGGTCGTGCCGGTCGCCAGCCAGTTGATGAGCGCCGCCCACGCGGCAACGCCCGATACCGCCAGCATTCTGTGCTCGGCGACGGCGGCGCAAGAACCGGCTTCCTCGTCTCATCTTCACACCGATCGCCTCGCCGCCTGTGGGTACTGCTCCCTGCTTGCCCACCAGCCCGCGATGCCGGCCCCGCCCTCCGCCGCGCTCGCGCTCGTCGCCATCTCGGTGACCGTTGCCAGCGCGCTGCCCACTGCGCAGCATGTTCCCGCTGCCGCCTTCCCTTCGGGCCGGCCACGCGCCCCGCCTGCTACCTCCGCTTTCTACGCCTGACATAGCGCGATTCGTCGCGATGCCGCGCTGCGCTGTTTTCGCGCGCGCGTGCCTGCGCATGGCGCGATTCGCCGTGTCGGCCCTGCCTATTCCTGTCTACATCACACACGCCTTCAATTTTGTTCAGGAGAACGATGATGCGTCGCTGCTTCCACCATTTCGCCCTTGCCATGCCGCTCGCTATCGCGGCGCTTCCCGCACTCGCGGCACCGCCCAGTGCGATCAAAGTGTCCGACTGCTGGGTTCGCTCGATGCCGGGCAGCGTACCTTCGGGCGGCTATTTCAAGCTCGCGAATACTAGCGCCAAGCCGGTCGACCTCACGGAAGTCAGCACCGACGCCTTCGGCATGGCCATGCTGCATCAGTCGATGAGCAGCGGCAGCGCGTCGAAAATGGTCATGGTCGACAAGGCGACCGTGCCCGCCAACGGCACGCTCGCCTTCGCACCGGGCGGCTATCACGTGATGTTCGAGGAAGCAAAGAAGCCGTTGACCGTTGGATCGACGATTCCCGTGACCTTCGATTTCAGTGACGGTGAAAAGATCGTGGCGCAATGCGCCGTGAAGAACGCAGCAGGTCAGTAAGCGCCCTGCACGCGGGTGCGCGAAGCGGGCGGGTCCGTCACGATCGACCGCAACGCTTCGCGCCCATTGCGCGCATTCTCGCGTAGGCGCTGCAAGTCCGGCTTGGGACGCGCCAGCGCCGGATCGCGCGCAAACGCTGTTTCTAGCATCTGCGCGATATCGAGCAGGCGCGTGTCGCCGCGCATCGGACCAATCATCTGCAGACCGAAGGGCATGCCCGCGTGATCGACACCGCACGGCAGCGATAAGGACGGATTCGTCAGCACAGTGACGATGTATGTGAGCGCGACCCAGCGATAGTAGTTTTCGAGCCGCGTGCCGTCGATCGCTTCGCAGTGGGACGTCGTCCATGCAAATGGCGTCACGGGCGATACCGGCGAAACAATCACGTCATAACGCTGGAAATGCATCTGAAATTGCCGATAGAGCGCCGTGCGCTGCGTGTCGGCACGCGCGACATCGGCGAGCGTCAAGGCGCTGCCCATTTCGTAGTTCGCGCGCGTATTCGCACCCAGCGCAGCAGGATCGCGCTCATACGTCTCACGCAGACTCGCAACGAACTCCTGCGCACGCACCACATCGAAGACGCGGTGCGCCTCGCGCAGATCGAGAGAGACCGCTTCGCAATGTCCCACGAGACGCGACAGGCGCGCGATCTTCTCCCTGAACGCCGCGCGAATCGACGGGTCGACGGCGCAAGCGCCAAAGTCCTCCGTATAGCCCACGCGCAGCGTGGCCGGATCGATTCGCGGCGCTGAAGCCAACGCGTCGATGTGCGCGGGATAGCCGAGCGGATCGGCAGCGTCATGACCGGCGAGCGCGGCGAGTTGCAGACGTACGTCGGCGACACTGCGCCCCATCGGCCCGCTGACCCAATTCGGCGCCCAGCCCAGCACGCGCCGTTCGGACGGCACCAGACCCGGCGACGCCCGAAAACCCACTACGCCACATAGCGCGGCCGGGATGCGCAAAGACCCGCCAAGATCCGAACCCGTCGCAAGCGGCAGCATGCCGGTTGCCAGCGCAACCGCCGATCCGCCCGAGGAACCGCCCGCGTTCAGGCGCGGATCGAACGGATTGCCGGTCGCGCCCCACACGACATTGCGCGTATTCGCGCCCGCGCCCATTTCCGGCACGTTGGTCTTGGCCGTCACGATGGCTCCGGCAGCACGCAGACGCGCGACGAAGAGATTGTCCGCAGCGGGCACGTAGTCACGGTAGAGCGGCGAGCCGTACGTCGTCAGCAGCCCGGCGGTCTCTT
The DNA here is from genome assembly GCF_011753055.1 of Burkholderia sp. Ax-1719. GTDB lineage: Bacteria > Pseudomonadota > Gammaproteobacteria > Burkholderiales > Burkholderiaceae > Paraburkholderia. The sequence goes on from NZ_VWWJ01000012.1 coordinate 4,813, forward strand.
CCAGATCTTTCACGCCGATCGGCAAACCGTGCAGCAGACCATTTGCATCGCCACGCGCGATGGCTTGTTCGGCGCGGCGCGCTTCGTCGCGTGCGCGCTCGAACGCCGTGGCCGCCAGCGCATTGACCGACGGCTCGATCGCTTCGATGCGCGCGAGGCAAGCGTCCAGCAATTCGAGCGGCGACAGCTCGCCCTTGCCGATCAGACGGCGCGCCTCGACGGCGGATAACTCACACAGTGCAGCGGACATTCGAACCCTTCCAGACAGCGCGATTCACGTTTCCCATTGAGAGCTGCCATCAGGCCACCCTCAGGCCGCCAGCGCGCGCCCCGATTGATCGACGCAAGCCACGATCGCATCGCGCGTGTTGAGCAGATGCACACGTGTCTGCTCGTGGACGGCGGCGCTGTCGCGCGCGCGCCAGGCGGTGAGGAGTTGTGCGTGCTCGTCGTTGTTGCTCGCCATGATATCGGGCTGCACATACAGTGACAGCGACACATACGGACGCGCCAGCAGCGACAGCCCCCGCACCACTTCGAACAGACGTGTATCGGCCTCGCACTGCATCAGATACTGGTGAAAATCCTCGTTGAGCAAGGCCCATTGCCCGGAACCTGGCGTGACGTCGCTCATGGCCTCGTGGCTCGCCTGCGCCGCGTCGATCTGCGCGGCGCTCGCACGCAGACAGGCGCGCGCCGCGAGCATCGGCTCCAGCATCATGCGCAATTCGTAGATCTCGCTGACGTCGCCCGCCGTCAGCCCGCGCACTTCGACGCCCTTGTTCGGATCGATTGCAACCAGCCCTTCCGCGCGCAGATCGCGAAACGCCTCGCGCACCGGCGTCGTACTCACGCCGAGCCGTTTGGCGACCTCCTCCTGCCGCAAACGCATGCCCGCCGCGTACACGCCTTGCAGAATCTCCGCGCGCAGCGTGCCGAGAACGTACTCCTGAATCGTGCGATACGGCCTGGCCATGATGTCTCCCGTTTTGATTGCCTTGCTGTTCTGCGTCAGGCAGCGGCTTCCGCCGAGGTGGCAAGCGCAAGCTCGCGCCGCGCGCCAATCACCTGCTCGACCCATGCGGCCACACGCAACGTCGCCAGGTCCTCGCCAAATGCGCCGATTATCTGGAAGCCCAGCGGCAATCCGGTTTCGGTCCAGCCCGACGGCACCGTTACGGCAGGCACGCCCATCAGGCTCCACGGCGCACAGAACGTGGGATCGCCCGTATCGTCCAGCCCCTCGGGCGCAGCGCCCGTGGCAGGCACGCTCACCAGCGCATCGCAGCCCGCCAGCAATTGCGCCGATCTTTGCCGCACTTGCGCCTGAAGCGCGAGCGCCGCCTCGTAGCGCGCTTGCGGCATCGCCGCGCCTTCATCGATCAATGAGCGCATAGGCGCACTCAGTTGATCGCGATGATCGCGCGCTTCAGGAGCGACCGCGCGCCACGCCTCGACCCGCAGAATCACCTGCAGGGCATCGACGATTCGCGCGATATCCGCATCGAAAGCGATCTCGGTCACCACTGCGCCCGCCGCGCGCAAACACGCAAGCGACGCCTCGAAATTCGCCTTCTGCGCGTCCTGCAAACGGTCGTCGAACGGCGTACGCACGACGCCCAGACGCGGCGGCGCGGCAAGCGGCGCGAACCACGTACGCCAGGCTTCGGCGCTGTCGATGGCGTCGGTGCGCTTCGCCACCAGCAGCGCGTGCGCAAGCGCCGCGACTTCCACATCACGCGCGAAAAAACCAATGTGATCGAGCGAGGCCGCAAGCGCATGCACGCCTTCGCGCGAGATCGTGCCGTAGCTCGGCTTATAGCCCACCGCGCCGCAATAGGCAGCGGGACGAATTACCGAGCCCACCGTCTGCGTACCGAGCGCAAGCGGCACGATGCCCGCCCCCACGGACGCCGCCGAGCCGCTGGACGAGCCGCCCGGCGTATGCCCCGCCCGCCACGGATTGACCGTCGGCCCTGGCTGACGCCAGGCGAATTCGGTCGTCACGGTCTTGCCGAACAGCAGCGCGCCAAGCTCACGCAACTGCGCGACGACCGGCGCGTCGGCCTGCGGACGATGGCCGCGCCAGATCGGCGAGCCGTATGACGTCGGCATGTCGTCCGTGTCGATCAGATCCTTCACGCCCACGGGCAGGCCTGCGAGCGGCGTGCAGGCATCCGGCTCGACATACGAATCGGGACGGAAAGTAAAGGCGCGCAACGACGGTTCGAGCGCCTCGGCACGCGTGACGGCGGCGTCGATGCGCGCGCGGGTAGCGGCCACATTGCCGCGCTGCGCGATCAGCGTCGTCACGAACGACGGTCTGGCTTCGTTCATCCTGTCCTTCCATTCAAGGTGTCCGCGCAAAACGCGGACGCGAACATTGATACGTTGTACTTACTTCCCGGCGGCTGACGCAGCAAATGAATTATCGACGGCACTTGCATATGTCACGCTGCCCGGCTTGATATTGCCAATCGACTCCTGCAAATCCAGCGCGTTACGGAATGCCTGCTCTGAAATTACGGGTGTCGGCGCATAAATGTTTTGATCGATCAGGCGCCCCACCGCAGCGTCGACGATCTTCGCATCGAGCGAGGGAAACTCCGACCTGGCAACCGCTTTGGCCGTATCCGGCGACTGGTGAATAAGCGCCTCGGCTTCACCGATCGACTTCACGAAGGCAGCCACCATCTTCGGCTTATCCTTGATGGTCGCAGCAAGCGTATCGATGGTCGAGAACGCGTATCCGCCCGGATAGGCTTTCGGAAAGCCATACACAACCTTGTAACCCTGCGCAATGCCGGTATCCGCCTGCGGCTCGTAGACCGCCGCCGCCTGGCTGCGGCCCGCACTCACCGGGGCAAGCTCGGTGCCAAGCTGCACCGTATTGAGCGACACCTTCTCGATCTTCTGATCCTTGATAAGGCGTTGCAGCAGATACGTGCTGGTCGAAGGCGGCAATGCCGTGGCCACGCTCTTGCTCGACATATCGCCGGGCTGATGCACGCCGGCGTCGGGCGGCGCGATCACCCACACCGGCACACCGGCAACCACGTTCGCCACCGCCATCACGCTTGCACCCTTGAGATTCGCGAGCACGGCCGTCATCGGATCCTGCAGCGAAAAGTCTGCATGGCCGCCAATCACCGCCGCCACGCCCGCCGCGCCGCTACCTGCCGTCACCTTTTTAACGTCCAGACCGTTCTTCGCGAAGATGCCCTTGTCGATCGCCACATAGAGCGGCAAATACTGGATCGACTGGAACGCCTGATAAACCGTCACCGGCTCCGCCGCCTGCGCGGACGCCTGAACGCTCAACCCCGTCACCGCAGCCGCCAACGCCATTGCGCTTACTCGTTTCATCGTGTTGCCTTCCATGAAATGACCTTTGCTTCCGTGAATTGAACGATCCAGCCCAGCAGCGTCGCCATGAGCGTGAGAACGATAATGCCGAGCCACACCGTATTCAGATCGAACAGCGACCCCGCTACAAACACCTCGTGACCCAGCCCAGCCTGCGACGCGATATATTCGCCCACCACCGCACCGATCAGCGCGAAGCCGATATTCACGCGCAGCGTCGAGAACACCCACGGCAGCGCGCCCGGCACGATGAGCTTCGTAAAGATCATCGACGGCTTCGCGTTAAACGAGCGAAACAGATTGAGCAGATCCTTGTCGACTTCGCGCGCGGCGGCGCACGAAGAAATCATCGCCACCGCAAAAGTGGAAATGCCTGCCAGCCAGACCTTGGAGGTCATATCCGAGCCGAACCAGATGACGATAAGCGGGCCGAGTGCGATCTTCGGAATACTATTCAGGATCACTGACAACCCTTCCGCCACACCGGAGACTCGCGGCACGAACCAGAGCAACAGCCCCAGACCGATCCCAAGCCCGCTGCCCACCACCAGACCGACGACGGTTTCATACAGCGTCACCAGCGTATCGGGCACCAGCGTGCCGCCGTTTAGCCCTTGCTGCGCGGCCAGCCAGATACCAGCTGGAGAGCCGAGGAGTTTGCCGTTGATCCAGCCCGCCGACACCGCCATTTGCCAGAGCGCGATCAATGCGATGACAATCAGCGCAACCGCGCCCGTGGTGCCGAAACTACCCGCGCGGCGCGGCTTTGCGCGCCGGCGCTGCGGCGCTGGAGAGGAGATCGCGACGTCGCTCATGCTGGGGCTCCCGCGTGCTGGATGGTGTGGCTGCGCAGTCCGTTCCAGACGCGCGAATGGAAAGTGCGAAACTCGGGCGCTTCGCGCGCGGAGACCGCCGTACGTGGACCGTGCGTAGTGAGACGCACGTCGATATCGTCCTCGATGCGCGCTGGGCGGCCGCCTAGCAGGATCACGCGGTCGCTCATGGCAATCGCTTCTTCGATATCGTGCGTGACGAGCACGACGCTCGTGCCGCTCTGCTCTCGCAGCGCCATGACATCGTCTTCCAGCGCCAGGCGTGTTTCGTAGTCGAGCGCGGAAAATGGCTCGTCCAGCAGCACCAGCGTGGGATCGACGAGCAGCGTGCGGGTTAGCGCCACACGCTGGCGCATGCCGCCGGAAAGCGAATGCGGATAAGCATCGGCAACAGCGGCCAGACCATAGCGCGCGAGCATCTGGCGGGCGCGCTCGTAATCGGCAGGTTTGACCTTGCGATACAGTTCGATGCCAAGCACGGCGTTCTGCAACACCGTGCGCCACGGCATCAGCAGATCCTTTTGCAGCATGTAGGCGATGCGGCCGGCGCTGCCGTCGGCGCGCGCGCCTGCGCTGATGTGACCGGACTGCGGCTTGATCAGACCCGACACGAGATTGAACAAGGTGCTCTTTCCCGCGCCGCTGCGGCCGACGATCGACACGATCTCGCCGCTACGCACGCTGAAGTCGAGCCGATCGAAGATCGGTACGTCGACTCCATCTGCAGTCCGAAATGCATGACTGAGTTGATAGACCTTCAGGCGGTCCGTTCCCGACGCATGCGTCGATGCGATTTCCCCCGCGAGCGGGGATGCAATGGCAGAGACACTCATGGGCATCCTCATCGGTACGTGGCGTACATTTGCGCTGTGCACAACACATAATGCACAGTCAAAAAAACGCGACGCAAGCGAAAAAATAATTCCCGCGCAATTGGGAATTACACGCTCGATGATGGTGCGGAGAGGTTAAGGCAGGGTGCGGGGCGCACCAGAGAGGGGGGTAGGGATGAGTTTTGGTGCGGAGCGCTTTGGTCAGGTTTTGGATGGGGCTAGCTGGCTATTTGTGCTGGGCTTCTTCGCGCTTCTTTTTGCGCATCTCGGGAGTGAGGTAGGGATAGGCGCGTGTCAGATAGATGCTATCGATCCATGGTTCGGTACCGGGCGACTCGTCTCTAGATGGCCCGAGATAAGTTACAACGACGTCAACCGGAAAGCGGCTACGAGAGGTTTCCTTTGCTCGATATCTGAACGAAATGACGGTGCCGGTGGGAGAAAGCTGAATTCCATTCTTGGGAAATACGTTCTTCTCGCCGCCTCCACCAATCCAGTAGTCCTCTACCTGAAGCGTCTGCTTGATTTCATCGATTGAAACGCCGGTAACTGGCGATACGAAACGCGCAACAAACTCGTAAGGAACGGCGGCAACCTTAAGTCTGTCTTCCGATAGATCGAGTGGATCGTCTCTCGTCTCCATCCAGATATTAGATTCGGGAATCGACTGATTTTCGAACGTGAAAATTTCACATATTTCGTGCTGACATCGATTCCTCCTGTAAATTAAATCCCCAAATACCCGATCACCTTTAAATTCACCCGGATCTTCCCGAAGTGTTTTCATCGCCTCGGCCAGCATGCCAAGCAGCAGTGTTTTCTCAGATTGAGTGAGATTTCTAACCATTGCCACTGACTCCGATGTTTCTGATGTTTTGTTCGTAACTGCTTGTGCAGACACCTGGATTGAGGACAAAAGCACCGTCAGGCCTATGCCAATATTGATCCACCGCATTCTCGGTCGCATAGGCATCCTCTTCGTGGTAGTGCGTGTAGTAGCCCGTCTCATGCGTTGCCATCAGCGCCGCCTGTTCCGCGGTCACTCCACGCATCTCGCATACGGCCTGTTGAATGCGTTCGAAGTCAGCCCCAATAAGCTCCCACCCGGGTACGTCCTTTTGATACACGACGCGCCACCAGTAGTAAAAGACAAGCATCCGATGCATCCCAATCTTGACCCTTAGATCATCAGGAAACGGAGTGTGACTAGCGGTATTCCATTGTTCCCGTTTGAAGACCAACTCAAACATCCTCTCCATTCCGCCATACTGCGCATAGTCACCTGGGTAGCTTTTATAAAGCGAAGCGATCCAGAAAGTTTGCTGACAATGGCGAGCTTCGTGATACACAGTCCTGGCGAGGTCGCACAACGTATTCTGTAGGGCATTGACGGGAAACTCGGTCTTGTTTTCGTTGTCAGCCTCTAACTTCTTTTTTGCTGTTAGTAGAATTCGTTCAAGGTAAGGCTGACCGATCAACATCGCCCATAGATCTGCGCTGAACACGGCAAGCGTAGTTTGCGGATGTAAATTAAATTTCTCCAGCTTCTCCGCACTTGCGCTAATAATATTAGGCATCGCCGAGCCGGGAAGTCCGAACGGGCCGGCCCCAAGCGCAATTTCCAACGCACCCGACACGGCGGATGCAATCACCGGCAACGCTCGCGCAAACGGCAAGTCGGTCAATGCGTGCCAGTCAATCGACGTTAACTTTTCCTTGACGGCCGCCGTATAAGGCTTGGCAATAAAATACTCGACGTCATTTCTAGTATGAATACTCGCCGGTTCCTCTTTTGAGTTGTTCAGATATCGATAGCTCCGCAAGCCGAAATTGTCGGCATCACAGCTAAGGTAATCGGGCGCTTTGCCTTTTGATGTAGCGCCGGTTGTAGGCGTTTTGATCGTCTGCCCGCTAACTTTCAGTTCGCGAGCCGGTATCTCAGTCTTCGCGGGTGGCGGCAGCGCCGCATCTTGCGATATTGTTAAATGAGTTACGGAAATGACGTTGTCTGGCTCGCTTTGAGACATCAGCTCAATCGCACCGAACACCACCGCGTTACTTGTGACAAGATGCAGTTCGCCCAACTCATTGGTGACGCCGGAGATCATCTGCCCATCATCCAACGTGAGCCGATAAGGCTGATTGGGCACCGCAAACCCACCCCCATCCTCCACCAGCACATGATGTGCCGCAAACCTACCGGGCTTATCAGGCGACACCGGAAAGTCCACCGGCATCGGCTGCGGATCGTTCGTTCCATGATTCGCCGCATGCACCAGAAAATCGCCGCCGGTGTAACCCGTCAATCCCTCTGGCCGAAGCCGCAGCAACGTGCCGCCGCACAGAATATCGACGCCATTTTTCCCTGCTATGCGCACTATGCCGTTCGTACTGGTGATGGACAGATCGTCCTGCGCCGATTGCATCAATGAACTATTGCGCGACTGGAAATGCACCGGCCCCGGCGTGATGATCGTCACCGCCTTTTGCGCATAGAACGCAAGTCTTTCGCGTACCGACACAAAGAACGATTTTCCGCTTGCGATAGAAAGGTGACCGCCCGCAGTCAATGCCGAATGGCGTTCGCTCACGATATGCGTGTTGCCCGCCGACGCCGTATGCAAATTAGCCGCGCTCGATAGCGCGATATCGGGCTGCTCAAATTCAGGAAAGCTGTTTTGACCATTAGCCAATCCACCCTTTAATCTGGCATTGGCATCCTTAATTGCACTAAGCACGTCAGACTGGTCAGCATGCGCGTCTATTGCGTCATGACGCTGCGCCTGCGCCACGCAACTTTCATGCAGATCGCGCGCAGCGGTCAATTGCCCGATGGTCTCCCCCATCTCCTTGACTTTCCCCGCCGCTAACTTGCGTCCCCACGTCGTCAACAACAAACCCAGCGCCGCACGAATTCCACCGTGCTGGTCAGTGCGCAACTCGAACCCTTCGCCACGCGAGTCCTGTCGCCCTGTATTGCCATCGATCCGCGTGATATAGCCGATGCTCAAACTCGACTTGCCGTGATCGCTTGCGAGTTGTGCCTGCATCTGCCCCTGCGTGTCGTCCAGCGCCAGATGATTGGTTTGCGTGCCGAGCCCCAGGCTCTTGCTCACCATGCCGCTGAGCGCCTGATTGGCAGGCATTTTCCACGGCGGCCGGTTATTCTCGTCCACAACAAAGCCGACGATAACCGGTCTGTCCGGATCGCCGTGCATATAACCCACCAGCACCTGCTGGCCACATCGCGCATGCGTGACCGTGCCCATGCCGTTGCCCTGCCACTGGGTCGCCAGCCGAACCCAGATGGCCGATTTGCCGTCATATTGGCCCGTGCGATCCCAATCGAATTGCACCAGCGCGCGGTTATATTCATCGACAAACATCTCCGCGTTCTCAGGACCGACGATCACCGCATATTCAAAGCCGCCGATAATCGGTCGCGGCGTAATGTGCGGCATACGATACGGTTCGCCCAGCGGTCGCATTTCGAAAGAAGCCGTGACAGCATATTCGCGCGTCGAACTCGATGTCGTGCCGGTCGCGCAAATGTCCACCTTGCAGCCAATCACCAAGTATTCGCCATTCGCCGCTTGATGCGGATGGTGCGTCACCGTGAGCGTTTTGCCGGATTCGATTCCCCGAAGCGCACCCTTGGCCTGCGCGCGAAGTCCTTCCGCGCGTATCGCCTCCAGCTTGATACGTGCGAATTCGCGGGCGGTCTCGCGCCAGTTGCTTTCGTCATAGGGTGCGTCGCGGCGCGTTTTCGGCAACGCGAAATCGGCACGCGTGAAGATTTCCTGATCTGCGTTCGCTGTATTTCGCGGATCGCGATATTCCGCGCGAAACGGAACCGAATAACGGTTCAAATGCGGCTGGATGTAACTATGATCCTGCACGGTGACGACGCCCGGTGTGACCGTGCTGGTAAGCGTCAATTCGCTGATGTGCTCTTCGTCGATATGCCCTTCGCCAGAGTGATAGCGCAGCGTTTCATAGGCGCGCTCATGCTTGCGACAGGCGTTCGCCGTGTCGGCAATGACGAGGGTGTGTTCGCGCCCATGATGCTCGAACCAGACGATGAAGCCCCATTCCTCGCACAGACGCAAAAAGAATTGCCAGTCTGTTTCCCAAGCCTGCCGGATATAGTCGCGCTGCGGATAGCGCGAAGAACCGATGCGCCATTCAATCTGACCATAGCGGCTAATGACGTCTTCCAGTATCTGGACGATCGAGCCGCTAAAAAAGCGCGAATCCTGCTTTAAAGCCGCAAGCGAGAACGATGGACGCACAACGAATTCGTAGACGATCTCGAACCCGTCGTTACTCAGCACGCGCGCCGACGCGACGATCCCGTTGATATGCCGCGTGCCCGCGCCCGTACTGGTTGTGGTGATGCTTCTGCGGTCACGCGAAACGCGCAGGCTGTCCTGGCGCTCCAGATCGATGGTCAGCCAGACGGGCGAGCCCGCGATACGGTCGAGATCGATCTTCGTGCGCTCGTCTTCGTCAAAGAAGCCCGACGCAATGCTCGCACGCGCAATGGCTTCCACGCGGTATTCGAAGAGTTGCCCGATGCCTTCACGCCCGACGATACGGCGCGGCGCCAAGACGGCCTCGCCACATTCGCGTCCATACGAGGCTAGCGTTTTCCGTTCGGGCAGCGCCGGGCCGCGCATATCGAGCATCTGCCATTGCCCGCCCGTCATGACGCGGCCCTGATCCGGACCCCGTCACACGCCAATCCTGCGTCTCGCATCGTCCACTCCAGGTCTCACAGGCTGCTGAGGTCGCCGCCCATACTCGCTAGAATGATCTTGCACAGGATAAATTTGTATCCGAAAACTCTTAAATCGGCAGGTGCCGCCGCACGCTCATCATTCGCCAATCCACGAGCCGCGCAGGTCGCTTTCGTGCAGGAGTTGCAGCAGCGTTTGCGCCGGGCGGCTCAAGCGCTTCGCGGCGAGGGCGATGAATTCCACGTCGGGCAAGACGGGCAGGCTCGCCACATTGACGGGTGGCGCCAGCCCGCGTGCCGCCAGATATTGCGGACGCACCGTGATGCCCAGGCCGCCGCGCGCCGCCGCCACACAGCCTGAATGACTGCTGCTCGTGCACACCACCTGCCAGCGGAAATCGGTCTGCGCGAGTGCGTCGAGCACCACGGCCCGCGTCACGCTCGGCTCGGCCACGAGAATCAGCGGCAGCGGCTGTGCGAGATCCACCGCCGTGCCGGCTCGCACGAGCCATTCGAGCCGCCCCGTGAATAGCGCAGTGCCGCGCCTGTCGCCCAGGCGTCGCTTGCCCACCATCAGTTCGATCGCCCCTTCGTCCAGCAACTCGTAGAGTTGCCCGGTCATGCCGATGGTGATCTCCAGCTCCACGTCGGGATGCGCGTTGCGAAAAGCCGTGAGCACCGCGGGCAGCGGGCCGAGCGCGATGTCGTCGGAGCAGCCCAAGCGTACGCGACCCCGCAGGCGCGGCGCGCGGAATTGAGATTCGGCGCGATTGATCGCCTGCAGGATCGCGCCTGCGTGCGCCAGCATCGCTTCGCCGTCGGGCGTGATCGCCAGCGAATGCGTATCGCGCACGAACAGACGCCGGCCGATTTCCTCTTCGAGGCGGCGGACATGTTCGCTGACGCTCGACTGCGTCAGGTCGAGCTGGCGCGCGGCCTCGGTGAAGCTATGGCAGGCGGCGACGGTCGCGAACGATTTGAGCCAGATGGGATTGAGCATGCTTCATTGTGACACTGTTATCGCCGATGCCGATAACAGTCAGCGTCCTCAGTGGGGTTCCCGATTGCGGGCGATGACAATATCATGACGGCATTGCAGATCATTGCGCCGCGGGCCCGCGCTTTACAGCGCTTTTATCTTCCCGCGCGCGCCCAAGAAGTCCCCGAATGAACCAGGATTCAAGCCAGACGGCCCTGCTGTGGATCGTCGCCGCAGGCTTTTTCATGCAGGCGCTCGACACCACGATCGTCAACACCGCGCTGCCCACGATGGCGCAGAGCCTGGGCGTCAAGGCGCTCGCCATGCAGCCGGTGATCGTCGCCTACACGCTCACGATGGCGATGCTCACGCCCGCTTCGGGCTGGCTCGCCGACCGTTTCGGCACACGCCGCGTCTACTTCACCGCCATCCTCATTTTCGTGCTCGGCTCGCTGTGCTGCGCCAGCGCTCATACGCTGGGCCAGCTCGTGATCGCGCGCGTGTTGCAAGGCATCGGCGGGTCGATGCTGATGCCGATCGGTCGTCTCGCTGTGTTACGCGCCGTGAGCGGAGAGCAATACGTGTCCGCGTTGGCGCTGATTTCAGTTGCGGGTCAGGTGGGCCCGATCGTCGGGCCGACGCTCGGCGGCTGGTTCGTGCAGGCGATCACATGGCACTGGATCTTTCTCATCAACGTGCCGATCGGTCTTGCCGGGATGGTCGCCGTCCACCGCTATCTGCCGCGCGCGACCGCCAGCGCCGCGCCGCCTTTCGACGTGGTGGGCTGTGCACTGGTTTCGCTGTGCATGATTGCGTTTTCGCTCGCGTTCGATGCGCCTGTGCAGACGCATCGCGCGGCGTGGTCGGCAGGACTCTTTGTGCTGGGTCTGGCTGCGGCGCTCGTCTATGTGCCCTACGCGCGCCGTCGCAGCGATCCGCTCTTCAAACTCAAGTTGTTCGGCGAGCCCAATTTCAGCGTCGGTTTGATCGGCAATCTGGTGTGCCGGGTCGGGTCGAGCGCGGTGCCTTTTCTCGTGCCGCTGCTCATGCAGCTCGAACTCGGTTATTCGCCGCTGCGCTCCGGTCTCATGATGCTGCCTGCCGCGCTCGCGGGCACGGTGGCCAAGCGCTGGATCGCGCCGTTGATCCGTCGCTACGGTTATGACACGTTCCTGCTCGTCAACACGTCGATCGTGGGTGCGTCGATCGTTGCGTTCGCACTCATTTCGCGCGGCACGCCTGTTGCCGTCGAGATCATCGTACTGGCGATCTTCGGCGCGGCCAATTCGATGCAGTTCGCGGCGATGAATAGCGTCACGCTCAAGGGCCTTTCGCACGAGGATGCAGGCAGCGGGAATAGCCTGTTTTCGATGGTGCAGATGCTGGCAATGGGACTGGGCGTGACGATCGGCGGTGCGCTCGTGAGTCTGGTTGAAACCCATGGCGGCACGGTGGCGCTGGGCTTTCGCGTGAGTTTCGCGGTGGTGGGGGTGATTACGCTGGTATCGGCGCTGATTTTCCGGCGCATCGATGCGCCCGCCTCCGTACCGGCTTCGGCGGCTGCCGTGCCGGCGGGGACGGCGCGTCGCTAGACGCGGATCCGCGTAGCGACGCCTGGTACATGTACTGCCCACGCTGCGACCGAAGCCGGCCGCAGCGCGTAAGAAGGATCAGGCCAGCGACGACGCGTGCGGAACAATCACTGCGCCCTGCGGGCCGCCGGGGCCACCGCCAGGGCCGCCACCGCCGCCAGGACCACCGCCGTGGCCACCGCCACCGGGACCCCAGCCAGGACCGCAAAACGGCATCAGGCAGCAGCCACCCAGCGCTGTCGCCAGCGCAAGCACACCCGCGAGGGCGATCAATTTCTTCATATTCAGACTCATCGTCAAAGAGTGTATTTCGCGCGAACGCGGCTCAGCAGGTCAACCTCGCACCAGCGGCGCGCTGCGTAGTGGCTCGTATGCTTCCAGAATAGCGACGGCCCATGTTTACGCAGCGTTACACCGCCTTTCCTCGCCTTGCCGTTTTTCTCCTTGAATATCGTCGTTTCGAACGGTACTTACGGCTTTCCCGGCATCAAGCGCTTAGTAATGCAGAGCTTTCCAGCTCACAATCCATTACCTGATCGTTTTCGGAAGCGGCGCCGGACAAATTCATAAATGCATCGTCCGGACAAAAGACATAACCATCGCGGTAGCGCGTCTGGATGTACTGACGCCCGCAGGGGGAGAGGCCCAGCAGCTTGCGCAGGCGGAATACCACCACGTCCAGGCTGCGCGCGTGCAGTTTCGAATTGCGGTCGAGCAGGCTCAGAATGCGCTCGCGCGAGAGCGGGCGCATGCGGTTCGCGGCAAACACGGTCAGCACGGCCAGCGCCAGCGGCGGGGCCGAAATGCGCGCGCCATTCTTGAATAGCTGATTGCCAACCGCGTCGATTTCGAAACCGTCGAACGCATAGCGCGCTTCCTTTCCCGGCGAATTCGGCAAATCGATCTTGCAACGCAGCGCGTGCCGCATGCGTGCGAGCAATTCGCGCGGATCGTACGGATCGACCAGAAAGTCGTTGGCCCCGAGTTCGAAGGCCAGCACCTTGTCGGCCACATCGTTGGAGCGGCTCACGATGATCACAGGCACCGCATAGCCCGCTTCGCGCAGATTGCGCAACGCGCCGATACCGTCGATCTCGCAGGCTTCATGGCGAAGAATGATCAGCGACGGCATCTCGCGCGAGAGGCGCTGTTCCAGCCCTTGCACGCCATACAGCACCGACATCGCGATCTGCTGGCGCTGCAGGTAGCTGCGCAGGTTGTCCCGAGATACCTGATCAGGCTCGACAACAAGCACGTGAATATCCATCGATCTGTCCCTCACCAGGTGATTGCAGGCCATCGGTCGTCCCTGCACACAAGACGTAGTGAGGACGATTCGATGTGCGACGGATCATACGGAACAACCGTGCAGGAAAAGGACGTGAAAACTGGAGAAAATGTGAATTCGTACAGTGCATGCGACCCTTACGGGCCGCTTCGGGTGAAAATAACGCTTAATTTCATCACATCATTGGCATCCGGCTGAACGCTTCATGAAAGCCAGCATTACGTTCAAACTTTTCCTCGCGATCCTCTCCGCGTGTGTCATCGCGGCCGTCGCCATGGGCGCGGCGATCCGGGCGAGTTTCGAATTCGGCTTCGTGGATTTCATGCAGGAGCAGGCCGCATCCGAGGTCACCGCGCTCGAGCACGAGCTGGAGACTGCTTACGCCCAGCATGGCAACTGGGATTTCATGCGCAACCAGATGCAAGGGCCGCAGCCCTTCGACGGCGCTGCGCCACCCGGCATGCCGCCCGGCCCCGATAACGCGAACCCGCCTGGCATGCCCGGCGGATTTGGCTTCAACGGCCCTGGCCCCAACGGTCCGGGGCCGGGCGATCAGAACGGGCCGGGGCCGAATGGACCTGGTGGCCCGTTTGGTCTGGGCGGGGCGAATGGGCCGATCGGACCTGTTGGGCCTAACGGCCCCAACGGGTCTAACGGACCGAACAACCCCACCGGCCTGCAAGGCAATAACGGCAAGGCCGCTTTCTTCGGGCCCGATAGTTCCGGTCGCGCACACCCGCCTCGCCCGCCTTTCTCGCTCTACGACGCGCACATGAATCTCGTCACGAAGGCGGGACCGCCCCCACCGCCCGACGCCGAGCGCCATCCGCTCAAGGTGAAAGGGCAGATCGTGGGCTACATCGCGGTGGCCGGCCCCGCAGCGCTCATCAATCAGGCCGAGATCCGTTTCAAGGACCGCCAGATGCAGGCAACGTGGATCATCGTGGGCTTCACCGCGCTGCTCTCGGCCGCCATGGCAATCGTCCTCGCACGCACGCTGCTCACGCCGATCAAGCGCATCGTCACGGCCACGCACCGTCTCGCGGGCGGCGACTACGCGACCCGCATACCCGCCAAAGGCAGCGACGAACTGCAGATGCTAGCGAGCGACTTCAACCGTCTCGCCGCGTCGCTGGAAAAAGCCGAAGGCGACCGGCGCGACTTTATCGCCGACGTCTCGCATGAATTGCGCACGCCGCTTTCGGTGCTGCGCGGCGAGCTGGAAGCCATCGAGGACGGTGTACGTCGTCCCGACGCGGCGACCATCGCTTCGCTGCAAGCCGAAGTCGCCATGCTCAGCCAGTTGATCGACGATCTGTACGAACTCTCGCTCGCCGATATCGGGCAACTCTCGTTCGAGAAAGTGCCGCTCGATCTCACGCCGATTGTGGAGGCATCGTGCGATGCGTTCCGCGAGCGCCTGGCCGCCAAGCAGATTGCGCTTGAATTCGAATCTGGCGTTGGCCATGCCACGCTCTCGGGCGATCCGTACCGGCTCACGCAACTCTGGAAAAACCTGCTTGAAAACGCGCTGCGTTACACCAATGCCGGCGGGCAGGTGCACGTCAGCATCTCGGAAG
Source organism: Burkholderia sp. Ax-1719 (assembly GCF_011753055.1). Taxonomy (GTDB): domain Bacteria; phylum Pseudomonadota; class Gammaproteobacteria; order Burkholderiales; family Burkholderiaceae; genus Paraburkholderia. Next base: position 20,022 of record NZ_VWWJ01000012.1, read on the forward strand.
ACGACGACGCCCTTTATGTAGATGTTCAGGATTCCTTTCCGCCCGTGCCCGCCCCGCTGCTTCCGCATCTGTTCGACCGCTTCTTCCGCGTCGACCCTTCCCGCAGCCGCCAAAGCGGCGGCGCGGGCCTGGGTCTCGCGTTGTGCAAGCGCATCGTGGAGACGCACGGCGGCACCATCGAGGCATCGCGCTCGCCGCTCGGAGGCTTGCGCGTCCTCGTCCAACTTCCACGACTACACCAACAATGATTGATCCGACCACACGGCCTTCCATCCTGATCGTCGAAGACGAGCCCAAGCTCGCTGCGCTGCTTGCCGACTATCTGGCCAAGGAAGATTTCACCACCACGATCCTCGCGGACGGACGGGAAGTCGTGCCCTATGTGCGCGAACATGCGCCGTCGATGGTGCTGCTCGACCTGATGCTGCCGGGACGCAGCGGGCTCGAAATATGCCGTGAATTGCGCTCGTTTTCGGCCGTGCCGGTGATGATCATCACCGCGCGCGTGGACGAGATCGACCGCCTGCTCGGGCTCGAACTCGGCGCGGACGACTACGTCTGCAAGCCGTTCAGCCCGCGCGAAGTGGTGGCGCGCGTAAAGGCGATCCTGCGCCGCGCCGAGCTGCTTGCGCGCGCGCATCAGGAAGCCGAAGGCACCGTGCCCACGCCGTTCTCGATCGACGTGCCGCATCACGCCGCGCGCCTGGACGGCAAGGATCTGCATCTCACGCCGATCGAATTCCGCCTGCTCGCGCTGCTGCACGCAGGCGCGGGCCGCATTTACGCGCGAGATTATCTGCTACGCGCGCTCTACGAGGATCATCGCGTGGTGGCCGATCGCACGATTGATTCGCACGTCAAGAATCTGCGTCGCAAGATCCAGGCGGTGCGCCCGGATCAGGACATGATCCGCTCGATCTATGGGGTGGGTTATCGGCTGGAGATGGAGCCGATCGGGGACTGAAGAGGCCTTGAACGAGCATGTCGCGCGCCGGCATGTCGAATGCCGGCGCGCTGCGGGAAAGCAGCGCGACCCTATGCCTCGGTCATCCGGGCAAAAGCGGACAACACGCGCGAGCAGGTCAGCGTCTCGCGCCAGAAACGTTCCTTCAGCGACGCGCCCGGCAACCACTGCCACGGCAACACCACTTGCGCATTGCCCCACGCCGGACGCCAACGCTGCGCCACAGCACGACGCCGGAACAGGCTCAGCGTGGGAATGCCCAGATTCGCGGCCAGATGCCCCACGCCGGAATCGTTGCCGATAAACCAGCCCGATTCGTATAGCCATGTCGCTAGCCCGTCCAGGTTCGAAAACGTATGGACTGCGAATCGGCTGAGCAACAGCGTGTCCCAGCGCGCAAGCTCGCCCGGCGCCATCACGAAGGCCACTTCATAGCCCCAGCGCTCAAGATGGCGCGCGAGGCGCAGAAAGCGGTGCGGCAGCCAGCGCTTGTCCGACGTACTCGCTTCAGGATGGATCACCACGCGCCGCGTGAATTTGCGGTGCTGCAAACCCACGCGCGGCACCAGGCCGTTGTGGGTGCCCACTTCGTCCACGGCGAATTCCGCACGGCAGAAGTCCGTGAAGCGCGTCACCATCGGGCGATTCCAGATATCGGTCGTCAGCGGGTCCAGAATGCGCACGTTCGGATGGAATTGCGGCAGATTGCGCACCGGTTGATGGTCGTGCATCTGCAAGACGATGTCGAATGGCGCGAGATCGGCGCACAGTCGCGCCTCAGCGGGAATCTCGCGGATATCGACATCCGGAAACCAGCCGCGCAGCGCCCAGGCCGCGCGGCCAAAAACGACGACATCCAGTTCATGGTCCAGCAGATTGCGCACGATCACCATCAACAGCAGCGTGTCGCCCAGCGCGTTCGACGTGATGACGGCCACACGTCGGGGCCGGTTGGCGAACGACTGCGTCACGCGAGCGCCTCCTGCATCTGGTTCCTGAGCCGGTCGAACGCGCGCGCCACGCGCGCCACCGAAAGCGTGTATTTCCAGTAACGCTCGCGCAAACGCGCAGTCGGCAGATAGCCGCCAATTACCACGCGCCCCGCGCCCCAGCCCGGTTGCCACGTGCGCGCGAGACCGCGCCGCATGAAGAGCGAAAGCGTCGGGACTTCAAGGCAGGAGGCGAGATGGCCAATGCCAGAATCGTTGCCGATAAACCAGCCCGATTCATACAGCCAGGCCGCGACGTTCTCCAGCGACCCCAGTTCCGGCAGCCCGATCCCATGTGCCTGCACGAACGTCCAGGCGTCGCGTTCCTGCGGCGCGACCACGAATTGCGGATCGAAGCCGAGTTTGCGCAGCCTGAGCGCAAGGCGCACAAAACGCGACGGCAGCCAGCATTTGTCGCGCGTACTTGCGGTCGGGTGAATGGCGATGCGGTTCAGATGGCGGCGATGCTGGAGCGCGCCGGGAGCGGTCATGCCATTGCTCTTGCCGGCTTGCGTCAGCCCAAGTTCGTCGTGGCAGAACTGCATGAGACGCTCGGCCATCGATTTAGACGAGCGGGCGCGGCAGGCCGGTTCGAGGAGCACGACTTCGGGCAACTGCAAGGCGGGATCGGCAATCGGGCCGTCGCGGCGCATCGCGATCACGCGCTCGTAGCGCGGCAGGATGGCTTGGGCCGTGTCGCGCGTGAGTTCGGGCTGGAGATCGAGATCCGGAAACCAGGCCGCCAGAGTGATGGCATTTCTGCCAAACGCGGTCACGGCGACGCCGCTCGCGCGCAGATTGCGCACGACGATCATCATCAAAAGGGAGTCGCCCAGCGCGGGAGACAAAACCACGGCCACGCGGGAGGCCGGCTGCAAAGGTCGCATGGTGATTCCAGACGGAGCGACCTTCTGCGACAGTTGGCATTCAACCACCGTGTGACGTCCGCTCAGTTAAACAAGCCAGTTAAACAAGATCGGCGGCAGCTTAGCGCGCGGAAAATTTCAGGCGGTTACCCTTAAGTTACAGCGAATAACGCTGCAAACAGGCCGCGAACCGGCAACATTCGCGCGTGCATCGGCAAAAGACGGGGAAACGGACTGGCGGCGGAACGCGCCTGAAAGATCCGTTAATAAGAACCGCAAGTGCAGTAACCCAATGAAAGGCGCGTTTCGTCTATGGTGACGCCATCGCAATCCGCCCGAGGCCTGTCATGCTCACGCACCGTTTCTTTATTTGCGAGCGCATCGCACACGCCACGCACGCAGGAGCGCCCGCGCATGGCTGAGGGCGTGACGGCCATCGTGCGCCAGATCAGCTCGGCCGATCTGAGCGCGGACGGCGAATTCCTGCTGATTCACGACGGCGATGCCACGGCGGCGTTGCACCGCTCGGTGTTCAACGATCTGCTGGTGGCGTTGCCCAATGCGATGGAGAAAATCCAGCGCATCGACAACAGTCCCACGCCGTCGTTTACGCTCATGCAGGCGCGTGGCTGCGAGATCGGCAGACTCGACGGCACCCGCCAGCTGGTGATCCGCTTCCGGCTCTCGCGCACCGCCAGCCTCTCGTTTACGGTGCCGTGCGAGCAGATTCCCGGCATTGTCGAAGCGCTCGAATCCGCCGCCGATCACGAGAGCGCGCTTGCCGCGCGCGCCACGTGGCTGCAATGACATGGCGCAACGGCGCGCACGCGCGCCTGGCCGTAGCCACGCACTCCCCGGTTCTTCCGCAATCCCCTGCTGACATCGCCCATCTTGATCCTGCGTGACGTAGTGCGCGGCTTTCGTCTGAAACCGCTGATTTCCCTGTTGCTCGTCGTGCCCGGATTTGCGCCGCCGATGGCGCTCGCACAACTGGCGGGCGCAGCCGCGCAACCCACCTCGTTGCCCGACTCGGCCAGCGACGCCTGGGCCTTGCGCGTCGATCCGCAATTGCAGGAGCATCCGCTACAATCCGGCCAGAAAAGCGCGACCGCCGCGCTGGCCGAATCCATGACCGGCACTGCCGATACCGACTTCGCGCTGCACGGCAAGGCCGAATTGCGTCGTTACGACTCGGTCATCAAGGGCGACCACCTGCATTATTTCGAGGGCAGCGATACCGCCGACGCCTACGGCCACGTAAGCCTGACCGACAACGGCGCGACGTTCTTCGGCCCCTACGCGCATATGCGCGTGGAGGCGTCGCAAGGCTACATCAGCACACCGAAATATCATTTCGTGACCAATGGCGGATGGGGGTCGGCGGCGCGCGCGGACATGCTCGACAATGAGCGTACCGTGATCCACGACGGCACTTACTCCACCTGCCAGTGCAGCGGAGAACCGGCGTGGTATATGCGCGCCTCGCGCTTCGACATGGACAGCGGCACCGACACCGGCGTCGCGCACAATGCGGTGCTGTTTTTCCAGGGCTTTCCGCTATTCGCAAGCCCGTGGCTGTCGTTCCCGTTGTCGAGCGATCGCCGTAGCGGTCTGCTGCCGCCAACGTTCTCGTTCAGTTCCACGGGCGGCTTCGATCTGGCGACGCCGTTCTATATCAACCTCGCGCCCAATTACGATCTCACGCTGACGCCACGCATCATCAGCCGTCGCGGCGAGCTTTTGAGCGCCGACTATCGCTATCTGGGCAGCAACTACAGCGGTGAAATTTCCGGGCTGATCCTGCCGCACGATGCGCTCACGCAAACCCAGCGCTATTCGCTTTCGATCAAGCAGGACTGGCAGATTGGTTCCGGATTCTCGGCGTACGTGAATTACAACCGTGTTTCGGACGGCAACGTCAACACGGATCTGATTTCCGCGGGTCAAACGCTGCTGGGCTCGACCACGCTTTACGATCAGGAAGCCGGCTTGCGTTACGCGAACGGCCCGTGGTCAGTGCTGCTGCGCGAGCAGCACTGGCAATCGTATTCAGGCGATTCGGTCTATAACCGCGAACCGCAGATCAACGTCAATTACGCGCGTTACAACGTAGGCGGACTGGACTTTGGCGCGGAAGCCGACGCCTCGCGCTTCACCATGTCGGACAGCACGGTCGCGCAGGGCAACCGCTTCGTTTTCAACCCGTACGTATCAATGCCGATCGTGCGGCCGTCCTGGTACATCACGCCCAAGGTGCAGTGGCATTTCGCGGCCTACGATCTGTCCACGCTTGGCAGCGATCCGATCGCGGGCCAGCCGCGCAATTTCTCGGTCAATGTGCCGACGGTGAGTCTGGACTCCGGCATGACGTTCGAGCGCAACGTCACGCTGTTTGGCCACTCGTATATCCAGACGCTCGAACCGCGCCTCTTCTACGTCTATACGCCGTACCGCAACCAGAATTTCGCGCCGCTGTTCGATACCGCGCAGAGCGATTTTGGTCTCGCGGAGATTTTCAGCACCAATAGTTTCGTCGGCAACGACCGTATCGCCGACGCCAATCGCGTAACGGCGGCCATCACCACCCGCTTCATCGACGCCGCAACAGGTTCCGAAGCCGCGCGCTTCGTGCTCGCGCAGCAATACAATTTCACCACGCCGCGCGTCACTCTGCTCGCGGACGGCAGCGCGACGGACCTCACGCGCACCGGCGTGATTGCGGGCGGCTCGCTCAATATCGGTAATAATTTCAAGGCCGAACAGGCCTTCGAATACAACGAGTCGAATTCCTATCTGTCGCACACGAGCACGGGTTTTTCGTGGGCGCCCGCCACCGGCGAAGTCGTGAACGTGGCCTATCGCTACACGCGCCGCGATGCAACCGACTCGACCGACGATACCGAACCGGTCAGCCAGTTCATCGTCTCCGGGCAATGGCCGCTGAGCCGCCGTCTTTCCAGCGTCGCGCGCGTGAACTACGACATGCATCTGCACCGCCTGATCGCTGGCTTGCTGGGCTTCCAGTACGACGCCGATTGCTGGTCGCTGGGCATCGCCTTCGAGAAATACACCAACGAAACCAGTACGACGACGCCCAGCACCGGCAGCCGCGTGCTGATGCAGTTGCAGCTCAAGGGGCTGTCGAAGGTCGATAACGGCCTGCTGGACCAGTTCAAGGACAACGTGCCGGGCTACTCGCCGCTGCCGGACAGCAGCACGCCCGTGTCGAAGTTCACTGATTATCAGTAAGCGGACAGGAATACGCTTTTGAATCGACTTTAAGCTCGGCTTAAGCTGCTGTTAAATCGCTGTTACCAATCTAGCAGCCCGGTTGCACCTGTGTCGTCATGCCCCGCCTACACTCCGATCCGTGCATAACACAACGCATGGAATATGCGGAGGAGCAGCGAAATGAAAAAGACCCTGTTTGGCGTGGTACTGGGCGCGGCAGCACTGGTGGCTTCAACGGCGGCCAGCGCGCATGTGGATGTCGCTTTGGGGGTGGAGGTGCCGGGCGTGGCCTACGCGCCGCCCCCGCCGGAATATATTGCTCCGCCGCCGGTAGCCTATGCTCCCCCGCCGCCGCCCGTCGAGATGGCCTGGCGCGGCGACGACGACTGGCGCGCGCGTCAGTGGCGGGAACATGAATGGCGCGAACACGAGCGCCACGAACATGAATGGCGCGAGCACGAATGGCACGACCGCGGCTGGGGTTATTGAACCGAACCACGGTTGAATGAATCAATATCGTGTTTGCAGTGAATCAACACCGCATTTATTGAATTTTTTAGCAGGCTATCACTATGAAACTGAATCACCGAATGAGTCTTTTCGTTGCTGCCGCTGCTCTCGGCCTGGCGGCAGCCGGCAGCGCTAACGCCGCGGGCTGCATGAAGGGCGCGGTCGTGGGCGGCGTGGCTGGCCACTACGCCGGCCACCATGCCGTCGTGGGCGCGGTCGGCGGTTGCATCGTCGGCCATCACATGGCGAAGAAGCAGGCCGAAGAACGCGCCGCGCAACACGATGCAGACCGGGCCCATCAACTTCCCGGCTAAGACCCTGCCAATGCGCACAATAGAGCGGACATCCCTGTCCGCTGTGCTATCCTGGTGGCACACGATTTGCACCGGCTCGATCAATCACACCTTGCCGAGTGGAGACAACCAGGATGGATGAAAGAAAGCGAGACAGCATCGTGGCCTACCTGCAACGCAGAATGGCCGAATTCGGAATCACGCCCGAAGCCATTGCCGCCTCCCTCGCCGAAGACCAACGCCGCCTGCAGGCGGTCAAGTACCGCGACGCCTTTGGCAATAGCTGGGACGGCGAAGGCGACGCACCGCAATGGGTTGTGCAGGCGACCAGCGCCGGGCAATCTCTCGATCACTTTTCCGTGCACCGGGCCGAAGCGCCCCAGGCCGACAAGCACGCCGGTGTCGATTGGCGCGACGACCCGTTTGCGGGCACACGGCTCGCCACGGTGAAGACCGAACAGCTTCAGGCCAGTTGAACGCTCTGCATTGCCGGCTAGCGCATTGATGAATCTTGCTCAATAGCTCATGCCGATTTAGCCCCATTGTTGACACCATCGGCAGAAAATACACTTCATCTCCTGAGAAACTGACAGGAGCAACGCATGAAACTGCGCATGAAGACACGTCAACTCGGCAACAGTGGACTCGAAGTATCCGCAATCGGTCTAGGCTGCATGGGTCTGAGCTTCGGCTACGGACCGGCGACGGAAACGTCCGCGGGCATCGCACTCATTCGCAAAGCCTTTGAACTGGGCGTCACGTTCTTCGATAGCGCGGAGGCCTACGGCCCGTTCACCAATGAAGAACTGCTCGGCGAAGCGCTCGCGCCCTTGCGCGATCAGGTTGTCATCGCAACCAAGTTCGGCTTTAAGGACGGCGATCCGAAAGCCGGCGTCGATAGCCGTCCCGAGCGCATTCGCGCGGTGGCCGACGCCTCACTCAAGCGCCTGAAAACGGACCGCATCGACCTGTTTTACCAGCATCGCGTCGATCCGAATGTGCCGATCGAGGACGTCGCGGGCACGGTCAAGGATCTGATCGCCGAAGGCAAGGTCAAGCATTTCGGCCTCTCCGAAGCGGGCGCACAGACGATCCGCCGCGCCCATGCGGTCCAGCCAGTCGCGGCGCTGCAAAGCGAGTATTCGCTCTGGTGGCGTGAACCGGAGCAGAAGGTGTTCCCGACACTCGAAGAGCTGGGCATTGGCTTCGTGCCGTTCAGCCCGCTTGGCAAAGGCTTCCTGACCGGCGCCATCGACGCGAACACGACTTTCGATTCCAGCGATTTCCGCAATGTGGTGCCGCGTTTTTCGGAGGAAAACCGCAAGGCCAATGCGCAACTCGTCGAGGTGCTTGGCGCAATTGCAAACGAGAAAGGCACGACGCGCGCGCAGATCGCCATTGCCTGGCTGCTCGCGCAAAAGCCGTGGATCGTGCCGATTCCTGGTACGACGAAGCTTGCGCGGCTCGAAGAAAACGTCGGCGCCGAAGCGGTTTCGCTGAGCCCGGCGGAACTCGCGTCAATCGAAGCGGCGCTCGCGGCCATCAAGGTAGTGGGCGATCGCTATCCGGCGCAACTCCAGCAGCGCGTCGATAACTGACGCGCCCGCCGCGCGCGCTAGTGCGAAATGCTCTCAAGCGACTTGCCCAGCGTGCGCGGCCCCATCAGGCCGATGGCGACGATCACCAGCGACATCGCGCCCGCGATAAACACGAACACACCGGTCACGCCGAATTCGCGCAGCGTGAACGCAATCACGAACGAACTGAACACCGCCGAGAGCCGGCTCCACGAATAGACGAAGCCCACGGCGCGCGCACGGATCGCGGTCGGGTAAAGCTCCTGCTGATAGGTGTGGTAGCTGAACGAGATGATGTTGCCCGCCAGCGTCAGCAGCACGCCAAGCGTGACGATTGCGCCCGCCGATCTCACCTGGCTGAACAACAGCCCGGCGACGATATTGAGCGCCGCCATGCAGACGATCACATGCTTGCGCTCGAAACGGTCCGCAATGGCATAGCCGAGCAACGGCCCGAGCGGCGCGGCCAGCCCGATCACGGTCGTATAGAGCAGGCTCGACGTAACGGTCACGCCCTGTTTGACGAGCAGCGTCGGCACCCAGTTGGCGAAGCCAAAAAAACCGATCGTCTGGAAGATGTGGAACAGCACCAGCATGATCGTGCGCTTGCGGTACGGCGGCTTCCACATATCGGCGAAACCGGACTTCGGCATCACGGGATCCGCCGCGCCCGGCGCGGGCAGCGCGCGGCCATATTGACGCTCGACCGTGGCTTCGAGACGGCTGAGCACCGCGTGCGCTTCGTCGAGCCGCCCCTGCCCGGCGAGCCAGCGCGGGCTTTCCGGGAGATTGCGCCGGAAATACCACACGAACAGCGCGCTCACACCACCCAGTAGCACGACCCAGCGCCAGCCATCCAGCCCATAGGGCGCATGCGGCACCAGCAGATAAGAGAGATACGCGGCCACCGGCACGGCGGTGAAGCCGACCGTCTGGCACACGGCGAAAGCGCGGCCACGCAGATGCTTGGGCGCGATTTCGGACAGGTAAGTGCCGATCGTCACCAGTTCCACGCCGATGCCCATGCCCGACACGAAACGCCAGAAGTTCAGCCCCGCAGCGCTGTCCTGAAACGCCATCACGGTATTGGCGACCACGTACCAGAGCATCGACCACGTAAAGATTGCGCGACGGCCAAAGCGGTCGGCGAGAAACCCGCAGGCAATCGTGCCGACGAACAGGCCGCTAAAGAGCGCGGCGATGAATCCCGCGATCCCCGAGGTGCCGAACAGGCCCGGTGTCGTAGGCGTAAGGATGCCGCTCTTGACGAGGCCCGGCGCAACATAACCCGTATAAAGCAGATCGTAGAGTTCGAAGAAGAAGCCCAGGCTCAGGAGCAGGACGAGCTTCCAGATCGCGCCCGTGGCGGGCAGGCGGTCGAGGCGTGCGGAAATCGCGCCTTTGTCGATGGCCTGGGTTGATGCACGGTCGGCGGCGCGCGGGGAGGAAGCGCTCTCCAGAGAGGCCATGCCTGTCTCCTGAATCGTAGTTGGAATGAATCGGGCGGATCGCCGATTGTATCCGGGCGCGCTGGAATTGCGAGCCGTCTGCCTTGCCAGGCAGGCGCGTTACGATCCCGATGAAGCTTGTTAGTGTTGTTCGTACTGTTCGCGCAGTTCCGCGAACGAGGCGATACGCCCCGCCAGCGCGCTTGCCACCACCGTCGGCGGACTGGCGAGCCAGACCTGTCCGGGTCCCGAGCGACCCGGGAAATTGCGGTTGATCGCGCTGATCGTGACTTCGTCGGCGTGGGTCGAGGCGCCGGGCCCACAATTCGCGCATGCGCCGCACGAAGGCTGCAACAGGATCGCGCCCACCTGCTCGAAGGCCGCCAGATATCCGCGTTGCTCGCAGTAGTCGCGCACATCCGACGTGCCGAACTGCAGATAGAGCCGCACATGCTCCGGCACGCGCAGACCGCGCGCGGCGGCCCAGGCGAGCACCGCATGATAGTGATCGAAGTCCTCGCGCTTGCCCGCCGTGCAGGAGCCGCCGTAAGCGATATCCACGCGTGGGCGCTGCGCCAGATCGCTCAGCGCGACGCCGTTGCCGGGGTCGCCAGGCGCGGCGAGCATCGGCGTGATGCTGGCGCAGTCGATGGCGATGATTTCCGCGTAGGCCGCGCCCTCGTCGCTGCGCATCCACGGTTCGATGACGAAATCGACGCCGCGTCGCTCCTTGATAAAGCGTACGGTCGTCTCATCGGGCGCGACGATGCCGGTGAAGCCGCCCAGTTCGGCAGTCATATTGGTGAGCGTGGCGCGCTCGTCGATCGACAATCGCGCGATGGCGGTCCCCGCGAACTCGAACACCTTGCCGACGCCCAGACCCGCGCGAATGCGCGGATCGGCAAGCAGATGCAGCACGAGGTCCTTGGCGGTGACGCCCGGTGCGATCTCGCCGTCGAAACGGATCAATAGCGACTGCGGCACCGTCATACGCACCGCGCCGGTGACGAAGGCGTTGGCCATATCGGTCGTGCCCACGCCAAACGCCACGCAGCCCAGCGCACCGCTGTGCGGCGTATGCGAATCCGTGCCGACCACCACCTGCCCCGGCAACGCGTAGCGCTCGGCCATCATCGCGTGCGAGATACCCTCGGAGCCTTCTGCCGATGCGCCGTCCGGCGCGTCGAGATAACCGTGATCGCGAATGCCGTACTCGCTAGCGAATTGCCGATGCGCCGCAGACAGTTCGCGCACGTCCGGCAGCAGGCCGTTGCGCACATGCAGCGCACTCTTGTGTGCATAGGACAGGTGATCCTCGAACGCGAGAATCGACTGCGGCGCGTGCAGCGCGAGCGGACGGCCGAAAGTGGCGTGCAGCATGTGCGTCGCCATCCCCGTGTAGTACTCGTGGATAAAGCGCCAATCTGCACGCACGAATACGCCTGCACCGGGCGTGAACGCCTCGCTCGTGCCTTCGGTACGCAGCGCGTGGCGCTCAAGAATCTTTTGCACCAGCGTGCGCGGCGCCTGGGTCGGGACGAACTGCGCCGGGCGGATATCGCGCATATGCGACGCGCCGTAACGCAGCAGACCGCCGCTACGCAGGATCGCGGCGGCAAGCGCGTCGCGATTGGCCACGAGTTCGTCGATCTCTATCGCTTCGCCGCGCTGGATGCGCTCGATCAGCCCGAAATCGGTGGACGTGAACAGCCCCAGATTGTCGGCGTTCTGCCGATAGATGCGCTCGAAACTTTGCGCAATCACGAGCCGGATACCCGCGCGATATTCGGCGAGCGGGCTATGTTCGCGCGACGATCCCTTGCCGTAACGCTGGCCCGCCACTGTCACGCAAAAGCCACCGTTGCGCACGCCATCCATGCCGATGGGATTGCGCTCGCCCACGCGCAGGCCCACGTAGGGCACGCGACCGAGGCGTTCGTCGAAGCGCGTGAGCACGCTCATCGGCGTGATTTCGTCTGTGGAAACGTCGTCGCGCAGCGTGCCGGGCGAGACATCGTGCAGATCGACGCCTGCGAGTTGCTGCTCGATTTGCGCCGGATCCGTGGTGAGGAACAAAATCCGGCCGCTCAAATCCAGGGTTGCCATCCAATTTCTCCTTCTGGCAGCAATCTAGACGGTCCGCTGGCTCACCGCGAAGTGCTGGATCGGCACGAGGGTCATCGCGGATGGCGATGTCCGTACAAACCCTTAATTTTCGTTCTCATTCGTTCTCATTCGTTCTCATTTGGCCTTGGCGGTCAGCAGGTCGATCAAGGCCTGCACCGCGCGCAGTCGCGACGATTTGCGCAGCGCGTGGACCTGTAGCGAACGCTCGACGGCCCACGCATCGCCCAGCGGACGACGCACGAAGCCGCGCGACCCCGCGAACGCAGACGCCGCGCTGATCGGCACGACGCCGATGCCCAGCCCGGCTTCCACCATGCGGCACTGGGCGTCGAAACTGTTGACGGTCACCGCCACCTTGAGCGACGCGCGCTGCGCGGCGGCGCGCTCGTGAATCAGACGATCGAGCGAACCCCCGGCCTGCAACGCAACGAGCGGAAAGCGCAGGACATCGGCGAAATCAAGCGTCTGCATCGCCACGAGTTCGTGATCGGGCGGCAGCACCACCATCAGCGGATCATCTGCGAAGTGCCACGATTCGAGCGCGGCGGGCGTGGCAGAACTCGCCGATACGCCGACGTCCGCGCGATCTTCCACACAGGCGCGCACGACTTCTTCGCTCACAGCTTCGGTCAATTCGATCTGTACGAGCGGATACGCAGCCTGAAACGCCTTGAGCCGCTCAGGCAGAAAGCCCACGATGGCCGATGCATTCGCATAGAGACGCACCACGCCCGCAACCTGATCGCCCAGCGATTGCACTTCGCGCGCAAAAGTCTGTAGTTGCGCATGCAACGACTGGGCGCGCGCCAGTGCCTCCCGGCCCGCTTCCGTCACGGCCACGCCGCCGTGCGAGCGGATCAGCAACGGCATGCCCACAGCCGCTTCCAGATCGGCCATGCGGCGGCTGAGCGCCGAGGCCGCAATGTGATGGCGCTGCGCGGCGCGGGCAATCGAGCCTTCTTCGACTACGGAGATAAAAAGTTCGAGGCTGTAGGGATCGATACGCATGCTGCTGGGGTCCTCGGGCGCGCTTTGGGGTATCGGCAGATAACAGCGCAGGTAACAACGCAGATAACAGCGCGGATAACAAAATTGTCAGCCTATCAACATCGAAATGTCAGGCGTGGTCGATTATGCTTTTACGCGAACTTCGGTCTACGTGGCAAGCGTTGACTCGTTGATTTGCTGAATTGCCGATTTGCGCACTCGCCGTCACGTTCGCGCCGTTTCGCGGATAATCGCTCCGCTGTCAGTTTTATCGCTTGTTTCGTGCTCCGTTTATCACCGGGAGCGCACCCATCCTTCGTTGCACCTCTTCTGTATCAATGTCACGCCGCAAAAAAGCTCATTCCGTTCCGCCTTCTTCCATTTTCCTGCAGCGCCCGCTGGATGAGAAAACCGCCACCGAAATGGCGCTCGCCCATCACCTCACGTTTGCCGCCTGCAAAGGCTGGGCTGGCACGACACGTCTGGTCAGCGAACTCGTCCGCATGGTGTATCTGACGTTCTATGTGCAATGCGCCGGCTACGGCGATACCGATATCGCGCGTTTCGCCGATGCCGAAGCCGCGCTTGAGAAGTGCATCCTGCGGGCGGGCGAGGACGAAGTTTGCCGGATTGCGCCAGGTGAATGCGAGCTGGTCGAGCCGATTCTGCTTCAGGCGGACACCCAATTGTTCCTTGCACCGAGACTCGCGCTGATCGAAGCCTATAAGCGGCTGGACCGGTTTCTACGGAGTTCGAACGAGTCGCCGCTGCCCCAGCGGGTGATGGCAGTCTAGATGACCGGTGCCTTTGGCGCGTTATCGTAATTGACGCCTTGCCAATAGAACTCGCGCACGCCCCAGGCCATACACGCGACGAAAAAGACCACTGCCATCACAACCATCGCACGGGTCGCCGGTCCCATATCCATGCCCCTGAAGTTGCGCCAGTTAGACTATACGCCGAAGCAAAATGAAGCCGCGCCTGTGTGTCTGTTCACGGCGTCAGGTGAAAGATCCATTCCAGGCCAACGCGTTCGCCGCTGCGCACGCGGCTGATCGCGTGTTTGATCTGGCCACGATAGTAACCGTGCGCGCCCTGAATGGGCCGCTGCGCGCTGGCGATGATCGCCATATCGCCACATTGCAGCGGCACGACCATCGGCCGCGACTGCATGCGCGGGCGCTGCTCGGTCATGACGAACTCGCCGCCCGTGAAATCGCGCTTTGGATCGCTCAGCAACCCGACCACCTGAAACGGGAATATCCATTCGCCTTCATCATGACGATGCAACCCTAGCCGGTCGCCTTCGCGCAGACGGCAAAGATGCGACTGCTGCCGATGCTGACCGGCGCTGCGATTCGTTTCAAGAAACGCGTCGAGTTCCGCTGGAAACACGCGATCGATTCCTGAAAGCAGGTTCCATCGGTTTGCCAGTGGCGCGAGCCATCGATATAACGCATCACGCCGAGCCATGATTTGCGGGGGCATCGCGTTATCGAAATAAGTAAATTCTCCGCCATCCGGGCCGAGCGTTACGCGCCCCGCATCGAGCAGAGTTGCCATCGCGCGGGCTTCATCAGCGTCGAAAAATCCTGGCAGAACAGCAAAGGCTTCGGCATCGAGCTGCGCAGAAATGCTCTGCACATCGAAACGTTCAAGCATGTCGTCGTTCTTCATATCGATGCGGACGGCTCGCGTGCGTCGTGAAAAATCATGCCGAGCGTGTACCGCGTGCCGCTGTGCAGGACGCTTACACCATGACGCATCGCGACCTTGCGCGTGCGCCCCGCCACTTCCGGCCGCTCGTTGACGGCGAACACGACCGCATCGCCTTGCGTTAAAGGCACGACGTCGGCGTACTGGCCGCTGCTGCGCGTCCCGGTCATGACGAATTCGCCGCCCGTGAAATCCACGTCGGGCGCGGAAAGCAGGATCGCCACCTGAAGCGGGAACACATGTTCGCCGTAAAGGTCCTGATGCAGGCAGTTATAGTCGCCGGGACCATAGCGCAGCATGAGCGGCGTGGGCCGCGTCTGACCGGCGGCATGGCAGTGCGCCAGAAACGCTTCCAGATCGGCAGGGTATTGCATCTCTACGCCTAGTTGCCGGTTCCATCGATTGGCAATTGGCGCGAGCCGGCGATATAGCGCGTGGCGCAGCCGGTTGAGAAAAGACGGCAGCGGGTAGGCAAAATACTTATATTCACCGCGCCCGAAGTTATGCCGCGCCATCACGACGCGCGAACGAAAGCGCGCGTCCTGCGGATACAGCGCAGCGAGTTTAGTGCACTGATCGGGCGTCAGCAGCGCGGGCAGCACCGCATTGCCGTCGCGGTCGAGCGACGCCGCCGAGTCGGCCCAGATCGCGTCCCAGCGCGCGGTGGCGTCCATTTCAGTCGTTTCAGTGGATTCTGTCATTGCCGGGTTTCATCCTGTTCGTCGGTTTTCGCACCTCACCGCCAGTCTGACGCAAGCACGCACGCCCGACACTCCGCGCCTTGCGCTCCGATTCCCTTCATAAACTGCAAAAAATACAAGCGCCGCCGCGCTCACCCACGTAAACCCGCGGCCGCGGCGCGCGGCGCACTGCAAAAAGTGCCATTGAATCTCTCTTTTGTGTAGGGACGCCCGCGCGCCCCTCTTCTATTCTCTCCCCATCGCAACACACCGCAACACAACCGCATCGCCAGTCCGGGCGAGGCCATCCGGCCCGCCCCCCCGCGACGGCTCATTCAAGCAAGGAGAGGATGTTGACTCAGAAAGTGCGGCTCAAAATTGCCATCGCCGAGCATCCGCATACGTCGGCGATCCGCAACGGCTCCATTCCCATCGAGGGCGTGGACGCGGAATTCGTCACGGTTCAACCGCAGATCGGCGCCTTCCGCCGTATGGTGCGCGACGTCGAATTCGACGTCTGCGAACTGGCCCCGACCACCTATATCATCGCCCGCGCCTATGGCGCGCCCTTTGTCGCGCTGCCGGTCTTCGTGGTGCGTCGCTTCCACCACGGCGGCCTGCTGGTGCGCCCGGACGCCGGCATCAACACACCGAAGGACCTCGAAGGCAAGAAAGTGGGCGTGCGCGCCTACTCGGTCACCACGGGCGTGTGGACGCGCCAGGTGCTGATCGACGAATTCGGCCTGGATTCGTCGAAGGTCACGTGGGTCGTCGATGACGAAGAGCACGTCACACAACTCAAACTGCCGGGCAACGTGATTCACGCGCCCGAAGGCACCTCGCTCGCCGACATGATGGCCAGCGGCGAACTCGTTGGCGGCTTCGCAGCAGCGGCAGGCATTGGCCGCACCGGCGCGCCCACGGGCGGCTGGAAGGAAGTGGAAGCCGATTATCCCGATCTGCTGCCCAACGCCGAAGAACTCGAAACCGAATACTACGCGCGCACCGGCATCTATCCGATGCACGGCACCATCGTCGTCAAGGATTCGGTGCTCGCGGAGCATCCGTGGGTCGCGCGTTCGATCTACAACGCCTTCGATCAGGCCAAGAAAGAATGGCTTGCGCGTCTCGACGCGGGTGAAGCCACCGCCGCAAGCGACAAGAAATACCTGGCGCTGCGAAAGATTGTCGGCCACGACCCGCTGCCCTACGGTCTCGCGGAAAACCTCAAGACCATCGAAGCGCTCGAAGCCACCGCGTTCAAGCAAGGCCTCACGCCGCGCCGCATGGCGATTGAAGAACTGTTCGTCGACCCGCTCGCGCAAGAGGTGAAAGCATGATTATCGATTGCCACGGCCACTTTACGACCGTTCCAGCTTCGTTCCGTAACTGGCGCGCGAAGCAGGTTGAATTCGCCAACGATATCGCCAATGCGCCTTCGCGCGACGGCGCGTTCGTGAGCGACGACCAGATCCGCGAAGCCATCGGCAACGGCCAGCTCAAGCTGCAACGCGAGCGCGGCAGCGATCTCACGCTGTTCTCGCCCATCGCGGGCCTGATGAGCCACCACCTCGGCAACGAGCGCACGAGCCTCGAATGGGCCGAAGTGTCCAACGATCTTGTCTATCGCGTGACCGAGCTGTACCCGGACAACTTCGCACCGGTTTGCCAGTTGCCGCAATCGCCGGGCGTCGCGCCTGCCAATAGCGTTGCGGAACTGCGCCGCTGCGTGGAGCAGATGGGTTTTGTCGGCTGTAATCTGAATCCCGATCCGAGCGGCGGCTACTGGACCGGCACGCCAGTGACCGACCGCGAGTGGTATCCGCTGTACGAAGCGCTCGTCGAACTCGACGTGCCCGCGATGATTCACGTGGCCGCTTCGTGCAACCCGTGCTTCCACGGTACCGGTGCGCACTACCTGAATGCGGATACCTCGGTGTTCATGCAGATCCTGCAATCGGACCTGTTCAAGGACTTCCCGACGCTGCGTCTGGTGATTCCGCACGGCGGCGGCGCGGTGCCTTATCACTGGGGCCGTTATCGCGGCATGTCGCTGGAAATGCGCGAGCGCCCGCTCGAAGGACTGCTGAACAATATCTTCTTCGATTCGTGCGTGTATCACCAGCCTGGCGTCGAACTGCTCACCAAGGTGATTCCGGCCGACAACGTGCTGTTCGGCTCGGAAATGATCGGCGCGGTGCGCGGCAAGGACCCGGCAACGGGTCAGTATTTCGACGATACCAAGCGCTATATCGACGCCTGCCCCGCCCTTTCCGACGAAGACCGCCACAAGATCTTCGAAGGCAATGCGCGCCGCGTCTATCCGCGTCTGGATGCACGTTTGAAGGCACAAGGCAAATGATCTTCGGTCGGGCGTTCAATCCATCGAGCCCGACTGAACACGAGACAAGGACAGAGAGAGACATGGCTTCATCCATTGTTGATATTCATCCGCACATCATCTCCGACAACGAAGCGCTTTATCCGCCGGCACCGCTGTTCGGCAAGCGTTCGGAGTGGTCGAAGGAACGCCCCACCACGGTCGAAACGCTGATCGCCGCGATGGATGCGGCGGGCGTGGGCAAGGCCGCAGTCGTGCATTCGTCGACGACTTACGGCTTCGACAACAGCTATGTGGTCGACGGCTGCGCGAAGTATGCGGACCGCCTCGTCGCGGTCGGCTCGGTCGACGTGCTGCAGGAAGATGCACCGCAACACATCCGTGAGTGGACGGAACGCGGCCTCGCCGGCCTGCGCCTGTTCACGGGCGGCAGCACGAAAGAGTTCGATCCGAGCGAGCTTGACGATCCGCGCTCGTTCCCTGCGTGGGAACTGTGCGCCGAACTGGGCCTGCCGATGTGCATCCAGACCGGCCCGATCGGTCTGCCGCAGGTGACCGCGCTGGCAAAGCGCTTTCCCACGGTGCCGATCGTGCTCGACCACCTGGGCCGCCCCGAAGTGGCGGACGGCGCACCGTACGCAGCGGCGCAAAGTCTCTTCGAACTCGCGCAGTACGAAAACATTTTCCTCAAGCTCACGCCGCGCATTTTCGCCGATGTGAAAAAGGAAAAGGCCAGCGCGCAGACGTTTTTCCCGCGCGTGGTGGAAGCATTCGGCGCGGATCGCATGGCCTGGGGTTCGAACTTCCCGACCTCGCCGGGCACGCTCGAAGAGATTCTCGCCACGGCGCAAGCGGGCCTCGCCTGCCTGAACGCTGCGGACCGCGCGTGGATCTTCGGCAAGACGGCGCAGAAGCTTTATCCGGCGCTGGCGTAACGGAGCATTCGCAGCACGAGCAGTTGTAGTACGGCGGTCATCCTGTGATTTGCACTACGAAGCATGCAAGCACAGGCTGACCTGTAACAAACCGATTGAGGTCAGAAAAAAGCAGATGGAGACGAGCAAAACCCAACGGCCGGGCGGCGTGAACCGATGGGGCATTCTTGCCCTGCTCGCGGTCGGCGTGCTGACGTCCTTTATCGATCGCACCAGCATTTCCAGCGTGCTGGCCGACAGTACCTTCATTCGCCACTTCGCGCTGACCAACGTCGATCGCGGCTGGATCAATTCCGCGTTCTTCTGGTCCTATGGCCTGTTTCAGGTGCCGATGGGCTGGGTGGCAGACCGCTACGGCGTGAAATGGCCTTACGCCGTGTGCTTCGCGCTCTGGTGCCTGGCCACTGCATTGATGGGCGCTGTGACGACGCTCGCCGGTCTGGTGGTGATGCGCCTCCTGATCGGCATCGCCGAGGCAATCGTGATCCCCGCGAGCTATCGCTGGATCCGCAACAATTTCGACGAAAGCCAGAATGGCCTTGCTGTCGGCATC
Organism: Burkholderia sp. Ax-1719; assembly: GCF_011753055.1. Taxonomy (GTDB): domain Bacteria; phylum Pseudomonadota; class Gammaproteobacteria; order Burkholderiales; family Burkholderiaceae; genus Paraburkholderia. The sequence goes on from NZ_VWWJ01000012.1 coordinate 39,239, forward strand.
CTCGCGATGGGCAACAAGTTCGGCCCCGCACTGGGCGCTCCGGTCGGCGCGTGGTTCATCGTCAACTATTCGTGGAAGCTGATGTTCGTCGCGACGGGTCTGGTTGGCTTGCTGTGGCTGGTGCCCTGGCTGCTGCTGGTGCGCAACGACCTGCCCTCGCGCGCACAACTCGCCAGCGCCGACCGTCATGCACGCAGTGTGAGCTTCGGCAGCATTCTCGCGAGCCCGGTCGTGTGGGGCGGCATGGTCACCAACTTCTGTTACGGCTATTTCACGTTCTACTGCATGACGTGGATGCCCGCGTATCTGGTCGAACAGCGCGGCCTGTCGATCGGCGAATCCGGCATCTTCACCTTCTTCAGCTTCGCGGGCATCGCCATTGTTGCCGCCATCGCAGGCTGGGCCGCCGACCGCATCATCGCGCGCGGTCATGACCCGGTGCTGGTCCGCAAGGGCTTCATCATCGCGGGCTTCGTGGGCGGCTGTACCGTGCTGCTGGGCGCCTACGCGCAATCGCTCAACACCGCACTGTTCTGGAATGTGCTGTCACTCTCGCTGCTGGGCATGACTACGGCGAACAACCTCGTGCTCTCGCGCCTCACGTTGATTCCGAAACAAACTATCGGCCTGGTGACCGGCGTGCAGCAGGTGGCGACGAGTCTCGCAGGCGGCGTGGCGGCCAGTCTCTCCGGCTGGCTGCTGCATATCAGCCATAGCTACGACCTGCCGATGCTGGTGATCCTCGTGTTCCTGCTGGTTGGCGCGGCGGCAACCGCGATCATGTACCGCAGCGAATGGGCGCCCAAAGTCAGCGAGCCACAAGGGGAATTGCGCGAAGCCCGATCCCATTGACACCATCGACTCCACCGATTGATTGAATCGGAATCCAAAACATATTGCCGGCGGCATTCTCCCCGGCCTCTGATCAAAAAACTGGAAACAACGTAAATGGCGAAGATCGTATTCGGGATGGCAGTGCCGCACAGCGGCATGCTGGGCCAGGCGCCTGAGGACTGGCTGAAGAACGGCGAGCGTGACCGTAACAATCCGGAACTGTGGTTCCGCAACCGCACGTGGACTTACCCGGAACTGGAAGCGCACCGCGAAGCCGCCTTCGCGCCCTTCCTCACGCTGGAAGAACGCACTGCGCGCGCCGCACGCTGCCGCGCCGCGCTCGACGAAATGGCAGCCGCCTACCGCGCGGCCAAGGTCGACGTGGCGATCATTCTGGGCAAGGACCAGAAGGAAATCTTCACGGACTTCTCACCGTCCATCGCCATCTATAGCGGCAAGGACGTGCACAACGGCCCGCCCCAACGCGCCGTCTATGCGCCCGATCACCACGTTACGCACGAGTGCCACCCGCAACTGGCGACGTATCTGATCGAACACTTCCAGAAGGAAAGCTTCGATCTTACCGATCTGTTCAAGTGGCCCGAAAACGTCTGGATGTCGCCGCGCCCCGAATACCCCGTCGTGCCGCACGCGTATAGCTTCGTCTATCACCAGATCATGGACGACAATCCGCCGCCGCACGTGCCGATCATCATGAACTGCTTCTACCCGCCGACGCAGCCTTCGATGTCGCGCTGCATCGAATTCGGCCGTGTGTTGCGCGATGCGATTACGGCCTGGCCCGAAGACGTGCGTGTGGGCATTTTCGCTTCGGGCGGTCTCTCGCACTTCGTCAATGACGAAGAGTTCGATCACCGCATCATGAACATGCTGGCGAACTACGACTACGACGGACTCGCCGCCGTGGACGATCGCTCGTATCAATCGGGTACATCGGAAATCAAGCTCTATGTGAGCGTGATGAAAGCGGTTCAGGAAACCGGCGCGCAAATGACGCTGGTCGATTATGTGCCCTGCTGGCGCACGCCCGCCGGCACCGGCGAAGGCATGGGCTTCATGTACTGGAAAGCGGCTGAATAACGCTTTTCCCAAGCCCCTCCCCTATTCATCGAAGAGAGACAGATTAAATGAGCACGAACAACACTCGACTGAACAGCATCATCCGCGCCCTCGAATCGGGCAAGCCGGCTTTCACCGCTTTTTCGAAGCTCGACAAACAGAACGCCATCGAAATGAGCGATGCGCCCTATGACGGCATCGTGTTCGAAATGGAGCACAACCCGTACGACGTGGCCGCGCTCGGCGACGCAATGCAGTACATGTTGAGCCGCAAGGAAATCGCCGAATCGGGTTCCGTTTCGCCGCGCGTCACGCCCATCGCCCGCATTCCCGCCAACGGCGTGGAAATGAATCAGGCCTTCGCCAAGCAGGTGCTCGACCGCGGCGCGTACGGCGTGGTGTGGCCGCACGTGGCGACCGTCGAACAAGCCTATAACGCGGTCGCTTCGTGCCGCTATGCACGTCCGAAGAATGCGCCGCTCTATGAGCCGAAGGGCGTGCGCGGCGACGGCCCTGCCACGGCGGCGCGCTACTGGGGCTTGAGCATGGCCGACTACTACAAGAAGGCCGACGTGTGGCCGCTCGTGCCCGAAGGCGAAATTCTCGTGGGCCTCATGTGCGAAAGCACCCAGGCGATTGAAAACCTCGACGACATTCTCTCGAATGTGCCGGGTATCGGCTTCATCCTGATTGGCGAAGGCGATCTGAGCCAGGAATTGGGCTTTGCGCGCCAGTATGAACACCCGGAAGTGCTGGACGCGATGCGCCGCATCGTTTCCATCTGCCACAAGCACAACGTCGTGGTGGGCAATCCGCACGTGACCGCGAAGAATCACCGCCGTCTGATCGAGGAAGGCTACCGCTTCCTGATGTCGGCGCCGACGCGCAGCTACGGCGTCGTGGGTATGGCGCGCGAAATGGCAGGCTACTAAGCCGCTATCGACAGCCGCATTGCGCGATTCACCTATTCACGAATAAGGATTCCTTATCATGACGACCACACAAACCGAAGCGCCCACGCTGCGCGTGAACCTCGCCGATTACGCCGTCACCAAGGCGATGAAGGACGGGCGTGTCAGCTCGGACATCGTCAATCTCGATTACTGCGGCCCGACGCCCGCGCATAACGGCTTCAAGGCGATGGTGCGCGAGAACGCCTTCGATGCGGGCGAACTGGCCATCGTCACCTTCCTGCAGGCGAAGGCCTACGGCAAGCCCTATGTGCTGCTGCCCGCGCCGATCTCGGGCCGCTTCCAGCACCATTGCGCCGGCTACAACATCGACTTCGGCGAACTCGCGCCGCGCGATATCGAAGGCAAGAAAGTCGGCGTGCGCACTTACACGCAGACCACGGCGCTGTGGATTCGCGGCATTTTGCGCCACGAATATGGCGTGAATCTGGACAAGGTCACGTGGATGACGCTCGGTGACGGCCACCTCGCGGAATACAGCGATCCCGCCAATTGCGTGCGCCTGCCCAAGGGCTCGTCGATTCCGCAGATGATGCTGGACGGCGAACTGGCTGCTGCCCTGCTCGGCGAAGACATGCCGAAGGACCCGCGCGTTCGCACGCTGGTGCCCGACGCACAGGACGCCGCGAAAGACTGGTTCGCGCGCGAAGGCGTGGTGCCCATCAATCACATGTTCGTGGTGCACAGCGATCTTTCGAAGCAACGCCCGGACATCGTGCGCGAGCTGTATCGCATGGTGGTGGAAAGCCGCGCACAGGCCGAGGGCGTCCCCGCCGTTTTCCCGCCGATCGGTCTGGAAGCAAACCGCAAGGGCATCCAGCTCGCTATCGACTGGGCGCTCGACCAGAAGATCATTCCGCGTCGCCTGTCCGTCGATGAGTGCTTCGACGATGTGACCGCCGCCCTCGGTTAATCACGTTTTCTCTTTCGGTGCGCGGCGGCTCGATTCGCTGCGCACCTTTTCACATTCCAGCCGGAGAACGACGAAGCAATAAAACGATTCAAAACGCGCCAGAAAATATAGGCCGCGACTATTAGAATTAGCATGGAGACAGAATGAAAAGATTGCTCGTATTGGCATGCGGCGTCACTTCGGCTTGCATGTTCAGCGCGGCGCACGCGCAGTCGTCCGTGACGCTGTATGGCGTGATCGACAACGGCGTGGAATTCCAGAACGGCGGCGACGGCAAGGTCGTGCGCGCCACCTCGGGCGGCCTCTTCGCGAGCCGCTACGGCTTCAAGGGCACCGAGGACATCGGCGGCGGCATTCACGTCAATTTCCAGCTCGAACAGGGTTTTTCGGCGCAAACAGGTGCGGCCGCGAATTCGGCGGAAGCCTTCAATCGCCAGGCGTGGGTGGGTGTGTCCGGCAACTTCGGTGAAGTCCGCTTCGGTTTGCAAAATACCCCGCAATACATCTTCCTGAACCGTGAACTAGACCCGGTGGCCGTAATGAGCATGGGCTCGCCCATGCTGAATTTCAATTCACTGACGATACGCGTGAATAACGCGATTTCGTATTTCACACCAACCGTCTACGGATTGACCGCGCAATTCATGGTGGCAATGCGCGATTCCACCACCAAGCCCAGCAATGGCCTGCAGTTCTATAACGCGGCGGTGCGCTACGAAAACGGCCCGTTCCGCGTGGCAGCCGGATATGAGCAAGCGGACAACGCCACCGGCACTTCCGCGCTCAGAGTCTTCAATGCGGGCGCTTCAGTGGGCGTGGGCGACGCGCGCTTCTATCTGGCCTATCACACCGAACGCCAGACCGATGACAGCGTCAAGCGTGACGTCTACGAAGCCTCCGGTTCGTATCTCTGGTCTCCCGCCGATCAACTGGTTCTGATGTACGGCTATGAGCACGATCGCACCGGCCAGGGCAACAATGCACAGCAGATCGGCATGACCTACGAGCACTATCTTTCCAAACGCACCACGCTTTATGCATCTGCCGGTTTTATCCAGAACCGCAATCAAGCTGCTTTCACGCTGAACGGCACTTCCTATGCTGGCGTGACCGTTGCGCCGGGATCGAACACGCGCGGTGTGATTCTCGGCATGGTGCATACGTTCTGATGTTTCTTTCGCGCCGCTGCGGTAATAGTGCGTAAACAATAACGCGGCGGCGTTGGGGTAAGCAGCAGGTCGCAGCACAGGTATCGATATGAAAGAATACAAGGCGTTTTACGCTTCCGTTTAAAAAGGGAGCAACCGGAGCATCTCGCACGTGGGCCCGGCCAGCAGGTGCAGTGCTCCGGCGAAACTTCAATCGCAAAGGCGGCCGGCGCATGACCGGACGCCGAGGAGACTTCATGGCCCAGAGTGCGATGAGCAGCAAACCCGTGCGCAGAACGACCGGCGACGTCCGGCTCACTGCCGTGCCAAAAGTGCGTCTGTACGTCGAACGACCAGAGGAGGAAAACTGGTTCGTTCATGTCGGTCATGTGACCGAACGCGGCCGTTGGCGCACCGCGCCCCACGCGCATCCCACTTATGGTCAGGTGATTTTCGTGCGCAGCGGGCGCGGCGTCATGAATCTCGAAGGCAGCAGCGTGCCCTTCGAAGGCCCCTGCGCCCTGCTTCTGCCCACCGAGTGCATACACGGACTCGATTACGAACTCGATGTCGATCGCTGGGTGGTGACGGTCGACGTTTCCTATCTCACCCAGGTCAACGCCAAGTTGCACGAATTCATCGTGCTATGGTCTGCGCCGCGGATGATACCGCTCGCGCAGGCGACCGAAGCGGGACACGATCTTTATACGCTGATCCAGCACCTGAAACAGGAAGTGGAATCGAGCGCGGTGGGGCATGTTCCCGGCGCAGAAGCACTGCTTACGATGCTGCTGCTCACACTGGTGCGCGAAGCCCATCTGGATCAGGCCGCCAACGATGGCACGCCGCGTCATGACGTGCGCCTTGTCGAGCGCTTTCGCAAGCTGATTGAAGAGCATTACCGCAACAATCTGCCCTTGCAGGAATATGCATCGATTCTCGCGGTATCGCCGGTGCAATTGCGCGCGGCGTGCGCCTCAGCGGCGGATATGAGCCCCACCAAGATGATTCACGCGCGCATTATCACCGAAGCAAAGCGCGAACTCATTTTCGGCGATATGTCGGTGGAACAGGTTGCGTTCTGGCTCGGTTTTGCCGATGCCGCGTATTTCACGCGCTTTTTCCGCCGCGAAGTGGGCCAGGCGCCCAGTCAGTTCCGTATCGAGGCGCGGCGATAAACACAACGTCGCAGCGCTTGAGCGCTGCGGCCGCGCCGTGACTTTCACGTGACATGGCGCAGCCCCGTACATTCCCTGGTCTGCACGAAAAATCCCAGCGAAACCGGGTTTTGTACAGGGACCGTGGATAGTGCGCCGCCTATGCTTGACCTCAGTTTATTCACGTGAATCGAATATGGCGCATTCGTTAAAGCAGCACGCATCACGCCTCGCAATCAACGCCGCACTCGTTGCGTGCGCATCGATATACGGCGTGGCCTGCACCACGGCAATTCCCGCATCGTCATCGAATGCGACCACGGAATTCGCCTACGTCGGCACCCAGCAGAAGCAGATCAGCGCGCTGCGCCTGGATACGGCTACCGGCAAGCTCGTCGCGCTCGGCACCGCTGCGCAAGGGCCGAATGCAACATGGGTCGCCTCGCATCCCGCTTTGCCCGTTCTCTACGCTGTCGACGACGAACGCGACAAGGAAGGCAGCATCACCGCTTACGCCGTGAATCGCAGCACCGGCAAGCTCGAACGCATCAACAACGTGCTCACGGGCGGAATGGGCACAACCTTCCTGCAATTCGACGCCCCCTCCTCCACCTTGCTCGGCGCGAATTACAACAGCGGCTCGGTTTCCAGCGTTGCGGTGAGCGGCGACGGCAGCGTGGGCAAACTCGAATCCATCATTGCGGAAAAAGGTTCGGGACCGAGCCCGCGCCAGAAAAGCGCCCATGCGCATGGCGTGACGATCGACCCGTCGGGCCGCTATGCGCTCGTGCCGGACCTGGGCGCGGACCGCATCTTTATCTACCGTTTCGATCGCGACACGCATGTGCTCACGCCCCGCACGGGCGACGCGCAACCCGCCTTCGACGCGCCGCCGGGCAGCGGCCCGCGCCGTATCCTGTTTAGCGCGAATGGTGAATATGCCTACGTGCTCACGGAAATGAGCGCGGAGTTGATCGCACTGCGGTGGGACGCGGCGAAAGGCGCACTCACGCCCCTGCAAACGACGCCCATCACCAGCACCACGTTCAGCGGCGTGAAAAGCGGCGCGGAAATGGCGTTTGGCCGCGACCGGCGTTTCCTCTACGTGGAGAATCGTGCTGAGAACGCCTTGATGGTTTACCGCGTCGACGCCGCAACGGGCCAGGTTGCGCTGGTGCAGCGCACCTCGTCGGGCGGAGAAAAGCCGTGGGGGTTTGGCATCGACGCATCCGGGCAATGGATGCTGGTCGCCAATCAACATAGTGGCGACGTGCACCTGTTCCACATCGACACGGCCACGGGCACCCTTGCCGATACGGGCCAATCCATCGCCGTGCAGGACCCGACGAGCATCGCCTTCGTGCAGTAAGGCTGGGCAATTCGATGAAACCGCTCTCCTCACCCCGCACGCGCGTGCCCCATCCGTGGCGCGTCCTCGTGCTGCTATCGCTTGGTCTGCTGATTTCCTTTGTAGATCGCACGAGCCTGTCTTCGGCCCTCGCCGATAAAAGCTTTATTCATCATTTCGGACTGACGAGCATCGAGCGCGGCTGGCTCAATTCCGCCGTCTTCTGGTCCTACGGCCTGCTGCAGATGCCGATGGGCTGGCTCGTCGACCGCTACGGCGTAAAGCGCCCCTATGCCATCTGCTTTCTGCTCTGGTGTCTCGCGGCGGCGGCAACCGGCCTGGTCACGACGCTTTCCGCGCTGATCGTCATGCGCCTGTTGATCGGGGCCGCCGAAGCCATCGTTGTGCCCGCAACGTATCGTTACCTCGCGAATCATTTCGAGGAAACGCAAAAAGGCACGGCGCTAGGGATCTTTTCGATCGGCGGCAAAATGGGGCCGGCCCTGGGCGCGCCCATCGCCGCATGGATGATCGTGACGGCCTCATGGAAGGCGATGTTTATCGCCACCGGCCTGGTCGGGCTGATCTGGCTGCTGCCCTGGCTGACGATGGTTGAAAACGACTATCCCTCGCGCGCTCAACTGGCCGCAGCGAAGGAGCGCGCCGCAACGGTGCCGCTCGGCAATCTGCTGGCGAGTCCCGTTGTGTGGGGCGGCCTTATCAATAACTTCTGCTATAGCTATTTCGCGTTTTACTGCATGACGTGGATGCCAGCGTATCTCGTCGAACAGCGCGGGCTGTCGCTGCAATCGTCGGGGCTATATACGTTCTTCAGCTTCGCGGGCATCGCGATTGTTGCAGCGCTCGCGGGCTGGGCCGCCGATCGCATCATCGCGCGCGGCAACGACGCCGTCGCCGTGCGCAAGGCCTTTATCGTGGCGGGCTTTCTTGGCGGCACCACCGTGTTGCTCGGCGCGAACGCGCATTCGTCGGATATGGCGTTGTTCTGGAATGTCGTGTCGCTTTCGTTGCTGGGACTCGTCACTGCGAATAACCTCGCGCTGTGCAAACTCACCTTGATTCCTAAACCCGCGGTCGGTCTGAACACCGGGCTTCAACAGGTGGCGACGAGCCTCGCGGGCGGTGTATCGGCAAGTCTTTCGGGCTGGTTGCTGCATGTGGGCGGCAGCTATTCGCTGCCGATGACGGCGATTTTCGTGTTCCTGCTGATTGGCGCGGCAAGCACGCTCACGCTGATGCGGCGCAAATGGGCGCCGCGTGTCAACGCGCACGCGGACCATTGCGACGCGCTGCCTAAGCCCGGTTGTGTCGATTGCGGTTGAGTGCGTGCTATAAGCTATCAGAACAAGCTCGAACGCAACCCGGTTTTAAGCGCTCCCTCGATGAATTCAGACGACCTCGCCGTTTTCGCACACGTCGCGAAGACCGGCAGCATCTCGCGCACCGCCATGGAACTGGGCGCGAACCAGTCCACCGTCAGCCGCCGCATTGCCGTACTCGAAGCGGAACTGGGCGTGCGCCTGTTTCGCCGCAGTGGTCGCGGCGTAGGTCTCACGGAGCGCGGCGAGCAGTTGCTGGGCTACGCACAGACACTCGAACGGACCCTTGAAGAAGCACGCGGTGCGATGCGCAACGGCGCGGAAAGCGGCCCGGCGCAGCTCGCCATTGCCGCGCAACCGACTATCGCGCGCATCATGTTCGGCGAACTTGGGCAACGCCTGAGGGCGCGTTATCCGAACACGCGCGTGCGATTTGTGGAAGGTCTGGCGAGCCAGATTCTAGGCCGCCTGAATGACGGCGAGATCGATCTCGCCATCATGTACGTGCCCGAACATCGCGGCGCGACGCAATTCGATCCGCTCCTCGCGGAAGACCTTTGTCTTGTGACGCCAGCGGATTTCGCCATGCCCGATGGCCCGGTGGAAGTAAGAACGCTCGGCGAATTGCCGCTTATCCTGCCGAGCACTCATCACGGGCTGCGCGTGCTGGCCGAATCGCTCGCGGCGCGACACGGTTTTACGCTGCAAATCGCGCTTGAATGCGATGGATCGATTTCGCTGACCAAGCGTCTGGTGATGGCGCAATGCGGCTGCACCTTGCTGCCGGCGGCGTCGGTGATCGAGGAGGTAGCGTCGGGCAGGCTGCGTTGCATGCCACTTGCGAACGCAGCCGTGGTGCGTGACGTGGCGATTGCATGGCCGCTCAATCGCGTCATGCCCGAGGGCGTGTGGCGAGTTGCACAGATGATTCGCGAACTCGCCGCCGATCTCGTCGAAGCAGGCGAATGGCCGGGTGCCACGCTGCCCGCTTCGCAGGATTGATCGCTCAATCGCGGCTCAGCCCGCCATCGTTGAGACGCCAGATCGCCATCGGATTGTCGTGCTTGAGCGGATCGGGCAGCAGCGCATCGGGCACCGCCTGATAGCACACGGGTCGCAGGAAGCGATCGATCGCCGCCGTCCCCACCGAAGTCGTGCGCGTGTCGGAGGTCGCCGGGAACGGTCCGCCATGCACCATCGCGTGACTGACTTCCACGCCTGTAGGGAAGCCGTTGAATAGCACGCGGCCCGCCTTGCGCTCAAGAATCGGCAACAGCTTTTGCGCCTGTTCGTAGTCGCTTTCGTCGAGTTGCACCGTTGCGGTCAATTGCCCGCTCATGCGGCGCAAGACGGCCTGCAGTTCGTCGATATCGCGGCAGGACACGATCAGCGAGCACGGCCCGAACACTTCTTCGTGCATGGCCGCATCGGCGAGGAACGCGTTGGCCGGCGTGCGCAACAGCACCGGCACGGCGTCGTGCGGTCCGCGCGCATCCGCGCCGCGTGCGAGCGTCGTGACGCCGTTCAGCTCCGAAAGATGCGCGATGCCCCGGCAATACGCAGCGTGAATGTTCGGCGTGAGCATGGTGGCCGCGGCCTTCGTCGAGATAGCCTGCGCCGCCGTCGCGCAAAACGCGTCGAGCGCTTCACCCGCGAGCGCGAGCACGATGCCCGGATTCGTGCAGAACTGCCCCACGCCCATCACCACGGAATCGGCATAATCGCGCGCAATCTGCTCGCCGCGCGCGGCCAGGGCATGCGGCAACAGCACAACGGGATTGATGCTGCTCATCTCCGCATACACAGGAATCGGCTCTGGACGTGCCTGGGCGATGCGCTGCAACGCGATGCCACCTTGACGCGATCCCGTGAAGCCCACCGCCTGGATCTCGGGATGCGCGACCAGCGTTTCACCGATCCACGTACCATCGCCGATCACCAGCGAAAACACGCCAGCGGGCATCTGCGTGTCATGGGCCGCGCGAGCGATTGCGCGCGCAACCAGTTCGGAGGTACCCAGATGCGCGGGATGCGCCTTGACCACCACGGGGCAACCGGCCGCCAGCGCCGAAGCCGTATCGCCGCCCGCCACCGAAAACGCCAGCGGGAAGTTGCTCGCACCGAACACGGCCACCGGGCCGAGACCGATGCGCCGCATACGCAGATCGGGGCGCGGAAGCGGCGCGCGTTGCGGCTGTGCGGTTTCAACGACCGCGCCGTGCCATCGTCCGTCACGCACCACGCTCGCAAACAGCTTGAGCTGGTTGACAGTGCGCATGCGCTCGCCTTCGAGGCGCGCGATCGGCAGCGCCGTTTCAAGGTGCGCGCGCTCGATCAATACCGGTCCCAGATCGAGAATGGCTTGCGCGATGGCTTCCAGAAAAGCCGCGCGGCGCGCATCCGGCAATTGTCGATAGGCGTCGAACGCCGCGCCGGCGAGTTCGCACGCACGCTCGACCAGCGCGGGCGTCGCGCAACCGAAGGCCGGTTCCAGTGCTTCGCCGGTGGCGGCTGCAAGAGCGTGCAGTGTGCCGCCCGCGCCCCTGACGGCCTCGCCGCCGATGATCATGTCGCCTTGCGGCTCCAATGAGACTTGAGTTTGCATGAGCATGTGTCCTTAATTGGCGAGGCGATTGGCCGGGGTGATCTGCAGCGGATCGGTGCGCAGCTCGATCAGCGCCGCCACGCCGGCACGTTGGGCGCGCTCGAATGCCGCCGCGAAATCTTCGGTGCGCTCGACGCGTTCCGCGTGCGCGCCGAATGCGCGCGCCATCGCCACGAAGTCGGGATTGACGAATTGCGTCGCGCTCACGCGGCCCGGATACTCGCGCTCCTGGTGCATACGGATGGTGCCGAGCATGTTGTTGTTCACCAGAATCACAATCAGCGGTGCGCCGAATTGAACCGCCGTGGCCAGTTCCTGCGGATACATCATGAAGCAGCCGTCGCCCGCGAAGCACACGACCGATTGCTCTGGATTCCTGAGTTTTGCCGCAATTGCCGCCGGGAAGCCGTAGCCCATTGCACCATTGGTCGGCGCAAGCTCCGTCGCCATCTGACGATAGCGATAAAAGCGATGGACCCAGACGGTGTAATTGCCCGCACCGTTCGTAATCACCGCGTCTTCGGGCAGCACTTCGCTCAGATGAGCGACGACCTGGGCGAGATCGACGCCGCGAATCTCGGGCGTCGGTGCGGGCGGCGTGGAATGCGCCACATAATCGGCACGCGCCGATTGCGTCCAGGCGTGCCAGCGCGCTTTCGTCTGCTCGGCAACGGGCGCTATGCCATCCAGCGCGCGCGCGAATGCCGCGAGCGATGCGTTGATCGGCAAATGCGCCTGATAAACGCGGCCGAGTTCTTCAGCGTCCGGATGTACATGAACCATGGTTTGCTGCGGCGTGGGGATTTCGAACAGCGTATAACCCGACGACGTCGTTTCCGTCAGACGCGAGCCAATCACGATCAACAGGTCAGCGTCGCGCGCGCGTTGCGCGAGCTTCGGAGAAACGCCCAGACCGAGCTGGCCGACGTAATGCGCGTCGCGATTGTCGAACAGATCCTGGCGGCGAAACGATGCCGCCACGGGCAGATCGTTGGCCTGCACGAAGCGCTTGAGCGCCGCGCAGCCCGCCTCGTCCCAGCCGGTGCCCCCAACGATCACGAGCGGACGCTCAGCGCCATCCAGCAGCGAACGCAATGCATCGAGCGCCAGCGGTTCCGGCGCAGCCTGCGCAACGCGCACCGCGGGCGCGTCTGCCACTTGCGCGGCTCCGAACAGCACATCCTCCGGCAACGCGATCACCACCGGTCCGGGACGCCCCGAAAGCGCCACGCTAAAGGCGCGCGCGATGACTTCCGGAATGCGCTCCACGCTCTCGATCTGCGTGACCCATTTGGCGATGCCGCCAAACATCTGCTTGTAATCGACTTCCTGGAACGCGCCGCGCCCCAGAAAATCCTGCTCGACCTGACCGATGAAGAGAATCATCGGCGTGGCGTCTTCGTTTGCGGTGTGCACGCCGTTGCTCGCGTGCGTAGCGCCCGGTCCGCGCGTCACGAAGCAGATGCCGGGGCGGCCCGTGAGCTTGCCGTAGGCATCGGCCATATTCGAAGCCGCGCCCTCATGGCGCGTGGTGATGGTGCGCACGCTTTGCGTATCGTGCAAGGCGTCCAGCACCGGCAGATAGCTCTCGCCGGGCACGCAATAGACGGTATCGACGCCATTGCCCACGAGCGCATCGACAAGAATGCGCCCGCCGTTGCGCGAATTAGAAGTTGCGGATTCAGACATGAAGTAACTCCTGATGAGGGATCGCGGCAGCTTTCTCTAGCGCTGCGGGATGCTGAAATTATGGGTCACGCGAGCATGCGTGGCCGTGCGCGCGGCGCATAGCAGCTATGCACGGTATGCGTAAAAAGCAAACGCGCACGGGAATAAAAAAACGCCGTGCGGTTAAGCACGGCGTTCAAATCGAACCTGCATTCAATTACACGCGTAGTGACGGCGTCTTTTACGGATTCGGCACGTACATCGGCATTGCTTCTTCCCAGAGCGTGTCGGTGATCGGATGCTGATCGCTACCGTCTGCGTTCATCACCCAGTTCTGACCGTCGGGCTGGAAGCTGTTGTCGTAGAGTGCGAGTTCGTCACGGAAGCCATACGTACCCGAGCTATACGCGATACGGCCATCGTAGGTCCACACGGCATGGCCCTGGTTCGAACCGTCCGTCGTCAGGCGGCGCAGGTCGCTGCCGTCCGGCTTGATGGTGAACACGTCGTAGTTGAACTTGTTCGGATCAGTCGGATTTACCTGCTTGCGCGTGAACACGATCTTCGTACCATCCGGCGACCAACCCGGCAGATTGTCCTCGCCGGTCGTAAGATCCGTGGTCTTGCGCGTTTCCAGATCGAGAATACGCAGCCCCTTGTCCTTCTCGCTCCATACGCGATAGACGATCTGTTTGCCGTCCGGCGAATAGCTGGGGAAGCCCGCGTTTTCCGAGCCGTCCGTGAGCGCTTCGGCGTGGCTATCCATGCTGCCGTCCGTCTTGATGCGCACGATCTTGCCAGGGCCGCCCGCACGCGTGAAGAACCAGCTACCCACGCCAAACGCCACCCACTGGCGATCCGGCGACCAGGTCGGCTGGAACGCGCCCGCGAGCCCCTTCTTGACCAGATCAGGATTGAGGCCGCTTTGCGACGCATCGTAAATGCGCTTGTAGCCAGAGAGATCCGCATTCACGATGGCGATCGACGAATTGATCGCCTTCTCCGTGTAGACCAGTTGCTTGCGGTCGGCGGAGAGTTGCGGGAACACGTCGATATAGGTGTATTTCCAGCGCGGATCGAAACTAAAGAGCGGCGTACCATTCGGATGCGCGGGACGGAACGAGACCTTTTCATAGACGATCTTCTTGCCGTCGTACGAATAATGCGGCGAGCGGATGCCCGTATCGCGCGTGGCGCGCACTTCGCCTGCGGTGGTGTAGAGCCCTTCCGTATCGCCGCCCTTGACGTGGTACGCGAGCGTCGTGTCGTTCAGATATTGCGGAAACACCTTGAAACCGGGCGTCGACGTGAGTTCGCTGCGTGCGTGCGTGGCCAGATCCACGGCGACGATCTGCGAGCTGACGTTATTGATGCCTTCGGGACGATGCGCGCCCCACGTCGATTCAACCGGCGTTTCATAGAAGGCCACGCGCTTGCCATCGGGCGACCACGTAGGCGAGCCTTCATCAAAACCGGCGCGCGTGGCAACCTGACGCCAGCCCGAGCCGTCCGGGCGAATCATGTAGATGCTGCTTTCCTGCGTGCGCTCCCAGCCCACCGGCAGATTGTGGCCGCGCCAGTCGCTGCCAATATCCGACGACAGCGCAATCCATTTGCCATCCGGCGACCACGAAGGACGGAAGAAACTATGCGGCTTCGACGGATCAAACTTGATCCTGGCCGTCACGTTCTTCAGCGCGCCCGTGGCGATATTCAGCGTCCAGATGTTGGTCGTGCCGAAATCGTGCGCGCCGCGCCGCGACGAAACAAACGCAATAACGTTGGGATCGACGGGCGAGAACACAGCCGCGTCGTCAACGGCGATATGGTCGGTCAGCTTTTGCAGTTGCGAACCGTCGACTTTCACGCGATAAAGGTCCGATTCCCCCAGCCCTGCGCGCTCCGACGTGAATACGATCCACTGACCGTCCCTGGAGAACGATGCGTGATAGTCGAAACCCTGGGTTGCCAGCAGCTTGTGTTCGTCCGAGCCATCGGCGTTGGCGATGTACAGATCCGATGTGACAGGGCCGAGCCGGTTGAGCAGCAAGGTGCCTTCGGTGGCTGAAAGCGCTGGCGTCGAGAGCAGCACGCCATTCCCCGCGAGCGCCGCGCAAGCGGCGATATGCCTGAATTTAAGCTTGAATTGCACTGCAAATGCCTCCTGGTTTTATCGGCGGCCGCTTGCCTTGGTGGTGTCACGGTATTGCCTCAATCGGGCAATCCGCATTGATTTGATCTGACTGCCCTTACACCGGTTAGAGGGCGCGGCTTCGATAGTAAGGTTAGCGACTTCCGCCCCGGCCGTCCCTGAACAAAACACACTTTCACTGGGACTTTTCGACGCCCCTCACGCACGCGAGCCGCGCCAGGCCTGGGGCGTACCCTCGCTCACTTTCAATTTATGTAGAAAAGTGCCAGCGAATCGGTCTTTTGTATAAGGGCACGCGAAAGGCCTTGACCTACCATCTCCGGCAGCCGGACACATCGGCTTTCCATCGCTCGATGGATCAATAACGTGGTCAATAGAATACGTATAAGGCCGGAGACAATGAAGACGACACGAAGCGCCTCATGCATGCCATCGATTCGCAAGTCATTGATTGGCATTGCGATGTTTTGTTGTTTTGCCGAATTCGCTCACGCGGAGGTGTACACCGCGCCGAACGGATCCGCGCCACCGCAAACCGAGGAGACCCAACCCAACGGCGCCGCACCGACTGCCAAACAGATTCAGGCCGACGACGGCGCACCGCCGCTGGTCTGGAACGACACCTATGTGGGATACCGCTATGGCCGCGATTTCCACTATCCTGGCGTGCCCGACAAGGTCGCGCAGAACATCGGCTACCTCACCACGATTGGCGGCTTCCGCTACGGTAGCTACGCATTCAACGTCGATTATCTGGTGTCGAATTCGGCCAATCCGGAAGCCGGTGGCCCGTCGTCGGGCGGCGCGCAGGAAGTCTATAGCGTGGGCCGCGTCGAGTTGAGCGCGGGCAAGATTCTGGGCCGATCGGTGGGCTATGGTTTCGTGCGCGATCTGGGCGCAACCGTGGGTTATGAATTTGGCGTGAAGAACGATGCCTATGCGCAGCGCGCGCGTATGTTCGTGTTCGGCCCGACGGTTGAATTCGCCATTCCGCACGGCTTCTGGAACCTGACAGTGGGCGGACGCACGGAAAGCAATCACAACGGCATTGCCGGCGTGGATATCACCTTCCACACGGCCTGGCACATTGAAAGCTCATGGCTCGTGCCGTTCCGTGTGGCAAAGGTGCCGTTCGAGTTTCGCGGTTTCGCGAGCATGACGGGGCCGAAGGGCAAGGACGGCTTCAACACCGAAACCACCACGGAAATTCTCACACGTATTTCTCTGCTCGCCGATGTCGGCTCGTTCGTCGGGCATCCGCGCACGGCGTATGTGGGCGTGGGATATGAGTACTGGCACAACATGTACGGCACGCCGTCGAGCGAGACCGTCAGCACAAAGACCTCCGCGCCGATGGTGATGGCCGAACTGCACTTCTGATCGCTATTCGAGCCTCTAAACCTGTAAACGAAAAGCGGCGACCGGTTTCCCGGCCGCCGCTTTTTGGCGTTTCACAGAGGATGCGAGATTACGCTTCCAATTGCTCCAGCACCTTGCCCTTGGTTTCGATGCCAAGGAAATGCACCGCAATTGCCGCGAGGAACGGCACGGCTGCGAGGATGTAGAACGCCACATCCAGGTGGCCGCCAATCATCGTCTTCGACACGATGGTCGGCGCGAAAATCGCCGCCACCTTCAGCCATGCTCCGCCCATGCCGCAACCCATGGCGCGGATACTCGTGGGATACAACTCCGGCGTATAAACGTAGGCGGTAATAAAGCCGCTAGCCAGCAGACCCAGCGCCAGCGCGCAGAACGACGCCACCACATAGACCGACATCGAATGACACACGCCTGCCAGCGCCAGCGACACCGCGCACAACAGGAACGACACGTTGATGATCGGCTTGCGGCCCACCTTGTCCACCAGCAGCGCGCAGGTGAGCGAGCCCACCACGCCCAGCACGGAAGCTGCCACGGCCAGATTCAACGCCAGTTGAAGCGGCGCGTGATAGAGGGTGCGATAAATCGTCGGCAGCCACGTCGAGAGACCGTACTGAATGAAGCCGCAGGTCATCCACAGCATTGCCACTGCCATCGTGCGCTTCAGATACGCGGGACCAAACAGATCCTTCATGCTGCGCTTCGGGTGGCGCTTCGCCATTGCGTCGAACTCAGCAGCGTTCGTGACAGGCGGCAGCGGTCCTTTAGCTGTGCGCTCGAAAGCGTGTACGGCGGCTTCAGCATCTACCAGGCGTTCGCGTTCGGCCAGCCAGCGCGGCGACTCCGGCACCAGCTTGCGCAGTACGAAGAACAGCACCAGCGGCATGCCGCCGATAAAGTACATCGCCTGCCAGCCAAAGCGCGGCACGATCCATGCGCCTAGCGCATTCGACGCGAGCAGGCCAATCGGAAACACGATCTCGTAGAGGAGAACGAAACGTCCACGACCATGCGCGCGGCTGACCTCGTTGATATACGTTGCGGCAACCGGCAATTCGCCGCCCAAACCAAAGCCCTGGATCACGCGCAGCGCCGCAAACACCGCGAAGCTGGGCGCGAAACCGCAGGCAATGCTGGTCACGCCGATGATGCCCGAGCTCCAGGCAATTGCGCGCACGCGGCCATGACGTTCCGCGAGCCACGGAAACAGGAAGGCGCCGAACAACTGGCCCACCGAACCGGAGGCGATCAGAAAACCGATCTCCCACGGCGTGAGTTGCCACTTCTGGATCAGGATCGGCAGGGTCGCCGCAATGGCGATCACGTCGAAGCCGTCGAAGAACGTGGCAAGGCCGATCAGGATACGCGCGCGCACCTGCATGGCGTTGGTCGGCAGCCGTTCGAGGCGTGCGATGATCGAGCCGCGCGTAAGCGGTTCGCGCACGGGCGTCTCGTCGAGCGCAGCGGCAGCGCCGCTATGGCCGAAGGGTGTATCGAGGGTTCTCATGCCTGTGGTCCCGTCCCGTATGTCGGTATCACTTATGGTGACGCTACGCGAGCGCCTTGCTGGTATCGACGAGCGCCGCGATATCCACCGCGCGGCCCTGGTTCATCCACTTGCGCGCAAGCTTCAGATCGCGTGCCGAATTGATGGCGATGACGCCGCGCAGATGTCCGTCTTCCACGAAGAACAGCGTCGCGCGCTTTTCTTCAAGGTTGCCGCGCAGCACCGGCGTTGCACCCGCCGGAATCTCGCCGAGAATCTGCAGATTCACGTCGTACTGATCGGACCAGAACCACGGAATTTCTGCATACGGCGTCTTCACGCCCAGCACGGCCTTCGCTGCCGCGATCGCCTGGTTCTGTGCATTGGCCCACGATTCCAGCCGCACGCGGCGCTTGAGCCATGCGTTCGGATGATTCGCCACGTCGCCGCAGGCAAAAACATCGGAGTCCGAAGTCTGGCCAAATTCATCGACGACGATACCGTCCTGCACTTCGATGCCTGCTGCCTCGGCAATCGCCGTGTGCGGCGCGAGGCCGATACCGGCTACCGCGAAATCCGCGTCGAGCGTACTGCCGTCCGCGAAGGTCGCGCGCACGCCATCGCCGTGATCGTCGAGCGAAACGAGCTGCGCGTTCAGGCGGATATCCACGCCATTGCCGCGATGCAGATCAAGCAGGAATTGCGAAACCTCGTTCGGCAGCGAACGCGCACACAGACGCGGCGCGCCTTCGATCACCGTGGCTTCAACGCCCAGCTTGCGCGCCGTCGCCGCCACTTCCAGGCCGATCCAGCCGCCGCCCACCACCAGCACGCGCTGGCTGCGGCGCAGGCGCTCGCCCAGCGTGATCGCTTCGTCGAGCGTGCGCAGATAAGTCACGTGCGCGCTCTTCGCGATGCTGTCCGGCAACTTGCGCGCCGCGCCGCCCGTGGCGATCACGAGTCGGTCGTACTTCACTTCGCGGCCCGAGCGCGTCGTCACCGTGCGGTTGGCGCGGTCGATGGCGGTGGCGCAATCCGGCTGCCATGCCTCGATATCCAGCGCCGCGAATTCGTCCGGCTTGGCGATGCGCACCGTTTCGATATCGGCTTCACCGGCGAGCACCGCCTTCGAGAGCGGCGGACGCTCGTAGGGCAGATGCGTTTCGTCGGCGATCATCACGAGGCGGCCCGTGTAGCCTTCCTGGCGCAGCGTCTTGACGACCCAGCCCGCGGCCTGACCGCCGCCGATCACGACGACGGTTTGCGGCGCGTCTACGGCGCCGGTTTGAATCGAATCGCTCATGATTTACGCTCCGTCATGAACTTGCCCTTCGGCGCTTCGGCGTTTTTCTGGCGACGCGTATTGCCGTCCAGACCGCCGTCGATGGCCCATTCCGCAAACACGGTCGGACCCGGTTCGAATTCGCGCGGCTCCCATTCGGGCGTGAGCTGGTCTTCATCGGCGTAATACTCGATCAGACCGCCCGCCGGATTCTTGAAGTACCAGAAATAAGCCGACGACACCGGATGGCGACCGGGGCCAAGCTGCGTAGTCCAGCCGCAACGGCTGATATGCAGGCCGCCGCCAAACACTTCATGAATGTCGCGCACCGTGAAGGCCACGTGATTCAGGCCCTTCTTGCCGTCGGGCAGTGCGAGCAGGAACAGGTCGTGGTGGCCGCCGTGCGGCGCGCAACGCATGAAGGCGCCACGATTCGGATAGCGATCCGACGTTTCGAAGCCCAGCACCTCGTGATAGAACTTTTCCTGCTCCGCGAGGCAATTCGTGAAGAACACCACGTGGCCCACTTCAACCGGTTCCGCACGTTCGTAGATGGGCGAAGGCGTATCGACGCGCAGCGTCTGGCCCCACACATTCGACGGCGAACCCTGCACGTCGATCTCGCGCTTGCGCGTGACTTCCACGCGAATCGCCATGCCAGCAGGGTCGAAACAACCCACGCCAGTTTCATCGACGTAATAGCCGGGCTGGCCTTTCAGGCGCTCACGCAGCGCGTCCAGTTCTTCGCGCGTGGCGACGCCCCACACCACTTCGCGCAACGTCGGGCCTTCCTCGAAAGCGGCCGGCAGCGATGCGTCGTTCGCATCCGCCACCAGCACGGTGCAACCGTTGAGCGTTTCGAAGCGCGCACGCGTTTCGTCGTGCGCGGTCTCCTTCATGCCCCAGTCCGCGAAAAAGCGACGGCAGGTGTCGAGGTCCGTCACGCCGTAGGTAATCTGTTCGATGCCGAGAATCGTCATGTTTCTTGCTCCGTGCGCGTGCGTTCAGGCGTTAGCCCAGGGCAGCGGCGCGTCGTTCAAGCCCCAGTAGAGGCTCTTTTGCTGCATATATTCGCGAATGCCAAGCCGGCCCTTCTCGCGGCCCATGCCGCTTTCCTTCCAGCCCGAGAACGGCGTGGAAATCGAGAACAGCTTGTACGTATTGATCCAGACCGTGCCCGCTTCGAGCTTGCGCGCCACGCGCCACGCGCGCTTGTAGTCGCGCGTCCAGATGCCGGCGGCCAGACCGAAGACGCTGTCATTGGCTTCTTCGAGCAGGGCGGCTTCGTCGTCGAAGGGCATCGCCACCAGCACCGGCCCGAAGATTTCTTCCTGGCAGATGCGCGCGCTATTCTTCAGACCTTCGAGAATCGTAGGCTGATAGAAGAAGCCGTCTTCGCGCTTGTCGCCTACCGGGCGCTCGCCGCCGCACAGCAGACGGCCACCTTCTTCAAGGCCGATGGCCACATAACGCTCGACCGATTCGCGGTGCTTCGCGGTGATGAGCGGCCCCATCTGCGTGTTTTCGCTGGACGGATCGCCCACGCGCAGCTTGCGCGCGCCTTCGACGAGACGCTTCATGAACGTGTCGTAAATCGAGCGCTGCACAAAGAGGCGCGAACCCGCGATGCATGCTTCGCCCGACGAGCTGAAAATGCCGTACAGCACGCCATTGACCGCGTGATCGATATCCGCGTCTTCGAACACCATGGTCGGCGACTTGCCACCCAGTTCGAGCGAGACCGGCATGAGCTTGTCTGCGGCGATGCGCGCGATGCCGCGGCCCACTTCCGTGCCGCCGGTAAAGGAGACCTTTTTCACGAGCGGATGGCGCACCAGCACGTCGCCGATCACCGAGCCCTTGCCGGGCAGCACGCTCACGATGCCTTTCGGCACGCCCGCTTCTTCGCAGATGCGTGCGAGCGCCAGCGAAATCAGCGGCGTGACTTCGGCGGGCTTCAGCACCACGGCGTTACCGCCTGCGAGTGCGGGCGCAAGCTTTTGTGCATCCGAAGCGATCGGCGAATTCCACGGCGTAATCGCCGCGATCACGCCAATCGGCTCGTACACGCTCATGGTCAGATAGTCGCCGCGCGAAGGCGTGACTTCTTCGTCCATGGTTTCGAGGCAGGCCGCGAAATAGCGGAAGGTGTTGGCGGCACTTGCCACCAGCACGCGCGTTTCCTTGATGGGTTTGCCGTTGTCGCGACGCTGCAGGTTCGCGAGTGCTTCGTGGCGCTGCATGATCAGGTCGGCGATGCGATAGAGCACCAGCGCGCGCAGATGCGGCTTCATGGTGGCCCATTCGCCATGCTTCCAGGCGGCGTGCGCCTTTTCGACCGCTTCGGCGGCGTCTTCAGCGCTCGCCGTCGAGACCTCCATGTTCAGCGACTGGTCAGCCGGATAAAGGCTCGCGAAAGGCGCGGCGCGGCCCTGGCGCCATTCGCCGCCGATCAAAATATCGCCGTTCGGGACGAGGCTCGTATCGAAGGGAGTCATATCAGAGGTCTCTCTGTTTCTAGTGCTGCGATGCGGTTCACGATATTGATCGCGCACACGCATCGCATTCCATCACGACAAAAAACGCTTGTTTTACCGAATCAAATCACGCAGCGCGCCGCGCGATTGCGTAGTGCGCGAATCGCGCTGTACGCAGTGAGCGCCGAAGTCTTCGGGTTATCCGGCAGCGGTTTGCCGCACATTTCCAGCGACATCTCGCCAAACGCGCCGCGCGCCACGATGCGATGCACGTTGCGCTCGACGGCCGGATCGGCAATCAGGCGCACCGTGGTGTGATCGAGGCCGAGGCCCGCGAGCGCAATCGTCGCCGCCACGTTGGCGTTCTTCGGAAACAGACGCGCCGCTTCACGCGCGCTGCCTTCGAAAATCACCTGCTCTTTAGCGAGCGTGCGCAGATCGCAGACCTTTTCCGCGGGCGTATCGAGCCAACCCAGCGGCGGCTTGCGGCCCGTGTACAGCACCTCGTCCAGACCGCCGAGCTTCGCTGCGGACAGCGCATCGATACCGCCGATCGCACCGGAAAGCAGCGTGAGCGTGGCGTCGCCCTCGTCTGCCGCGAGCGACAGGCGTTCGAGCAGATCGAGGTCGGACAGCGCGCCAATCGATGCCACCGCGCAATCGGTGCCGCTTTGCAGCAGCGGCACGACGTGATCGACGAGCGCCGCGTGTCCCGCGCATTCCAGCGCGAATTGCGGCTTCGACGACAGCAGGCTCACCGACGACACCACTTCCACCGAACCGTCGACCTGCTTGCGCACCTCGTCGGCGTGGTGTTCGGGCACGATCACATGCGAGACGTGCACGAGCGGGTCGGCTGCCACCGCGCGATACACCGTCTGGCCGATCGCGCCGAAGCCGATCATCGCGATATCGATGGGGGCGTTGGCTGCGTGCGCGGCGTGACCGTTATGCATGTTCCGGCTCCTCTTTGCGCACCGGCGGGCCTGCAAATACGGCTTCGAAGCTGCCCACGGCTTTCATGTCGACTTCGAGCAGCACCGGGCCGTCGAACGCCATACCTTCGCTGATCACCGCATCGGCGTTGTCGAGCGACGAGAGACGGAAGTGCTTCAGGCCCAGGCTCGCGCAGAACTGCGAGAACTCCGGCTGGTGCAGATCGACGAACATGCGGCGGCCGCCATACTGTGCGTCCTGAATGTTGCGGATCACGCCGTAGCACTGGTCGTTCATCAGCACGATCATGACGTTGGCCTTTTCCTGCACGGCCGTGGCCAGTTCGCCCACGTTGACCATCAGGCCGCCGTCGCCGACCAGACACACGGTCTTGGCCGCGGAATTCGCCAGCGCCGCGCCGATGCCCATCTGCATGCCCTGGCCGATACCGCCACCGAGCGCGTGCACGCCCGCACGCGGCGTGAAGATCTTCAGCAGGCGGTTGCCCCACGTGCTGTTCGAGATCGTGACGTCGCGCACCCAGTTGTAGTCGCGGCCCACGGCGCGCTGCAGCGCTTCGACCAGGCGACGATACGGGCCCAGACCCTTGGCCGTGTCTTCGACCGCGATATCGCGTGCGGCGGCCAGATCGGCGGCGAATTCCGGATCGACCTTGATGCGATTTTCGAGGCGAGTGGCGAGTGCGTTGAGCACGCGCTCAGCGTCGCCATGCACGAACAGCGCGTTGCGATAGCCACGGTTATCGGCCAGTGCATCGGCGTCCACGCGATAGAGCGGTTGCGGCAGACCGAGCTTGTATTTGAGCGTTTCGTTGCCGCGCAGGCGCGAGCCCACCACCAGCATCGCGTCACACGTCTTGTAGAAGCGCTCGACCGACGGGCTCACGTTGAATGCGCCCAGCGTCGCCGGATGATCTTCCGGCAGCACGCCACGGCCCTGCACGCTCGTCACCACGCCAAAGCCCAGCGCCACCAGACGCTCGACCGCAGCGCGTGCGTGACGCGTGCCGCCGCCCAGCCACAGCAGCGGGCGCTTCGCCTTCGCGAGTTCGTTCGCGAGTTGTTCGACGCGCGCTTCATCGTGCGTGAGCGTCGTGAGGTGCGGCGCGGCCAGATCGGCGGGCCAGTCGGTCAGCGCAGCCTGGATGTCGATGGGGATTTCGACGCTAACGGGGCCGCTCGGCGCGGTCTGCGCCACGCGCACGGCTTCGCGGATGGTCGGCAGTGCGGTTTCGACCGAACGCACGCGGAACGCGGCCTTCGAAATCGACGAGAGCATCGACAATTGATCGGGCGCCTCGTGAATATAGGCGAGGTCCTGATCGAGGTATTCGGTTTCGATCTGGCCGGTGATGTGCAGCAGGGCCGTGCCCGCCGTGAGAGCTTCGACCATTGCGCCCGCAGCGTTGCCCGCCGCCGTGCCCGTGCTCGTGAACGCCACGCCGAGGCCGCCCGAAACACGCGCGAGGCCGTCGGCCATGTTGAGCGCGCCGGCTTCGCCGCGTGCGCCCACATAGCGGATCTTGCCGCGCACGCCGATGGCGTCGAGGATCGGCATGTTGTGGATCGAAATCACGCCGAAGGCGGTTTGGACTCCACATTGTTCGAGGAAGGCGGCGATCAGTTCGCCGACGGTGGTTTGCTTAGACATGACGTGCAACGCCTCCAGATACATCGATATGACTGCCCGTCGTGTAGGACGACAGGGACGTGGCCAGATAAAACAGCGCCTGCGCCGCTTCTTCGGGAAGACCGAAGCGGCCCAGCGGAATGTGCTTCTTGCGTGCGAGATCGCCGGTCCATTGCTGCCAGGTTTGGCCGGCGGCCTGGGCGGCGGCGTCGTTCTCGTAGCGGCGACGCCATTGGCCCGACTCCACGATGCCGATCAGGATCGAGTTCACGCGGATCTGCTCGGGCGCGAGTTCCACCGCAAGCGATTTGATGAGGCTGAGCACGCCCGCGCGCGCCGACGAAGTCGCGACCATATGCGGTTCGGGCTGCAAGGCGAGCAGCGAATTCACGCAAACGATCGAGGCGTTCTGCCCTTGTTTTGCAGTGCTACGCAGCATCGGCAAAAAGGCGCGCGTCGGACGGATGATGCTGAAGTACTTGAGATCGAGTTCTTCGCGCCAGGCTTCGTCGGTGGTGTCGGCGAAGGTGGACACGCGGCCCTGGCCTGCGTTGTTCACCAGCATGTCGGCGCGGCCGAAGCGTTGTTCGACGGCGTTCGCGAATGCGGCGACGTCGTTCGCGTCCAGCACATCGCAGCGCGCGGCCAGCAGTTGTGCCTGCGGATGACGTTCGCGCAGTTCGCGCTCGGCGCGTGCGAGGCGGTCGCTGTCGCGGCCGCAGATCGCAACGGATGCGCCCGCCTGCAGAAAGAGTTCGGCGGTCGCGAGGCCGATGCCGGACGAACCGCCCGTCACCACCGCCACCTGGCCGGTCAAATCGATTTGAATCATTTGATCCCCAATGCCTTCATGTACGACGTTTTCTTGCCAACAGCGTGGTTTGCAGCATGCATGCCAGGCCGATAATTCAGGCGCTTCGAGAGTTCGTCGGCGGCATGACGGACCTTGTCGATCAGGCCACTGTCGAGCAGCGACGACTCGATGCCCGGACGCGGAATCGTTGTGGTCACAACGGCTGCGATGCGGCCCGTGTCGTTGCGCACCGGCGCGGACACCACCGAAATGCCGCGCTCGAACGACGATTCGCTCACGGCGTAGCCGCGATCCGCGTCTTCGCGAATGCGCATATAGAGCTCTTCGACCGTATCCGGCGTGGACGGCGTGAAGCGCTCCAGATGCGGTTCCGGATACAGCGCGCGCAGATCGTCGAGCGTGAGATCGCCCATCAGCACCTGGCCGTGCGTGGTGGCGTGCGCGGGCAGGCGCGTGCCCACGTTCACCTTCACGGAGCTGAAGATCGGCGCATGGCTTTGCGCCTTGGCGACAAAGACGATGTCGCGGCCATCGCGAATCACGATATGCGAGGTCAGGCCCGTGGCGTCGCGCAGCGACTCGATCAGCGGCAGGCCCAGATCGGTTAGTTCCAGCGAGCTGAGATATTCGAAGCCAAGGCGCAGCACGGCCACGCCCAGTCGGTAATTACGGTCGCGGTCGGCGCGCTCGAGAAAGCCCAGCGATTCGAGCGTTTGCAGCAGACGGAAAACCGTCGTGCGCGGAATGCCCAGGCGGCGCGACAGTTCCGGCGCGTCGAGCACGGGCTCGCGCGGCGAGAATTCGGTCAGGATGCGCAGGCCCCGTTCCAGACCGGGCACGCGATAGTTCGTATCGCTGCGGTCTTCGTCGGCGTCGGGGGACGCGCTGGCGAGGTCGGCTGTCATTGCTGGATGGTTTCCTGAGATGGCTGAATGAGCGGATGTTTTTGGCAGAACGTGTCGATCAGCGCGTTATAGGCGTCGGGTTGCTCGATGTACCCCGCGTGTCCCGCGCGCGCGATCGTGTCGAAAGGCGCCTGGGCGATGTGCGCGAGACGCTCGCAGGCGGCGGGCGGCGTGATGGTGTCTTCCGCGCCCACGGCCACTGCCATCGGCACGCGGCCTGCGCATTGCGCGAGATCGGCGGCGAGGTCGGCATTGGCGAGCAGGTGCGTGGCCTGCGCGTAACCATGCGGGATCACGCGCGCCATGTTCCAGCGCACCCAGGCGCGTGCCTCGTCGCTCGCATGCGGCGACAACATATTGGCGCTGCGCTTGTCTGCGAGACCTTGCGGGCCGAGTTCAGCGAGCATGGCCAGACGCGCATCGCGCTTGTCGGCGCGCACTTGCGGGTCCGCTGCGCCGTATCCGCCCGCAGGCGAAATCAGCAGCAGGCCGCTCACGCGTTGTGGATGCGCGGCGGCGAAAGCACCCGCGACAATTGCGCCAAGCGAATGCCCCACCAGCACGCAGCGCGCGATACCGGCTACGTCGAGCCAGTCGCGCAGCACGCGTGCATAATCGGCGGCGCCAGGCGACGCGCTCGAAACCGGCGTGGACGCGCCATAACCCGGCGCATCCCAGGCCAGCACGCGACGCGCGCCGCCCAGCACTTCGAATTGCTGCACCCACGAAGCCGCGCCTGAACCGATGCCATGCAGCAGCACGAGCGGCAGCGCCTCATTGCCGTTCGCTTGATCCGCTGCTGCCTCGCGATAGCTCACGCACGCCTCGCCCGCTCGCACGTCGCGCAGCGTAAAGCGCGCGAGCCGCGTGTCGAGCGTGGCGGCTGATGAGGCGTGAATGTCGATCGCTTCGTTCATGGCTTGAGTTTCAGGCTGGCTTCGTCGGGTGTTCTACTTACTTCTACTTAGTGATGCTTATTTCTGCAGATTTACTTCTGCATATCGCGCTTGATCTTCGCAAGCGGCGAATCCGGCGGATACGTCGGCGTGATGGGCTTGGACGAACCCAGCATCACGCACATCAGCGCGTCTTCTTCGCCAATGTTGATTTCCGTGCGATAGACGCCCGGCGGCACCGAGATCAGATCGCGTTCGCCCAGGATGGCTTCCCACGTTTCGCCGTCCTTCTCGCAGATCACCTTCATCTTGCCGCGCAGCACGAAGAAGATTTCTTCCACGTCGATATGGATATGGCTCGGGCCGATGTTGCCGGCCGGAATCACCATGGTCGAGAACGTGAAGCCGCCCGAAGGCACCGTGTTGCTATCCTTCGCCACACCCGTGCCGCCCGTACCCACGTAGCGCATTTGCGCGCGGCGATACTTCGGGTCGTAGTCGGCCTGGAACTTCAGGGCGTCCCAGTCGTAGCGGCGGGTTTCATAGCGCGCCACGCGGCTGTTCATCCAGTCATCAAAGCTCGCATCGGCGGGACGGTCCCACGACTTGCGATCGATATCGGCATCGGCCATTGCTTTCTCCTTTCCAGCTTTCGAACGTTCGATTCGAACGAGTCAATTCATCACAAAGCCGCCGTTCACCGGCAACAACTGCCCGGTCACGAAACGCGCGGCGTCGGTCAACAGGAACAGCACGGGGCCCGTCACGTCTTCGGGCACCTGGGCGCGCTGCAACGCGCGGCCTTCGAGGTAGTACGCATGACGCTCGGCGGGCACGTAGGCGGTGGCTTCCACTTCGGTCAGCCCCGGCGCGATGGCGTTGACAGTGATGTTGTCGCCGCCGAATTCACGCGCGAGCGAATGCGTCATCGCAACCACGGCGCCCTTGCTGGCCACATAGGCGAGCAACTTTGGCGCGCCCCATAGTGCGGTGTCCGAAGCGATATTCACAATGGCGCCGCGACCGGACTCGCGCAGCCACGGCTGCGCTGCCGTACACATCAGCCACGTGCCGCGCACATTCACGTCCATCACCGCGTCCCACGTGGAGACGGCGATCTCGCTGGCGAACTTGCCACCCGAGTTGGTGATGGCCGCGTTGTTGATGAGCGCATCCACGCCGCCCATGCGTTGCGCAGCAGCTGCCACGAAGGCGCTGATGCTGTCGGGCTGCGCCAGATCGAGCGCGAGGAACGCCACGTCATGACCTTCCGCGACCAGCGAGCGCGCCAGCGCCTCGCCCGCATCGTGCAGCACGTCGCCGAACACGACGCGCGCGCCGCTCTTCGCGAGCGTGTTCACGAACGCCGCGCCCAGACCGCGCGCGCCGCCCGTGACGATCACGCGCCGGCCTGCGAGCGCGCCTTGCGTGGACGTATTCACGTCATGCATGGCTGTGCTCGGCTTGCGTGGCTGCGGGTTGCTGCGCACGGAACGCTTCGAGTTCCGTCATGTGTTGCTGCGCGCGTTGGCGGAACAGACGGCGAACCCGCGTCATGCCCACGTCGTGCTGATAGAGGAATTCCTGATCGCGCGCGTTCGGCGCCATGCTTTCGAGAACGTAGCGATCCTGTTCGAGCACGGCCCAATGCAGACCTTCCAGGCGGTTGCGGTACATGAAGCGCCATGCGTCGCGCTGCCAGCCCTGCACCTTGCGGGTACGCCAGAAGTAGACCTGGCAGTTGTCTTCGTCGACGGGAACTGCGAAGCCGATGATGCCGAAGTTGCCGCCAGGGCCGAACTTCTTCTTGTACGGAATCGCCAGACGCATCCACAGGCAACCCGTTTCACCCAGTTCCACCCAGTCGAAGTTCACGTCGCGCTGACCGATCTTCTCGAACATGAGGCCAGTGTCAGTTTTACGCACGCGCATGTCGGCCTGCTTGTCGCCTTCGGCCATCGAGTGCGAAGTCGCGTGCAGATACGCGCCGTGCATCGGGTCCATGACGTTGTCGATTGCGTACTGGTAATTGCACTTCCAGTTCGACATGCACAGGAAGCTGGCGTATTCCTCGCCCACCAGTTCTTCCGGCAGTTGCAGCGGCGCGGGTTCCTTGTGCGCATCGTCGCCGAACCACAGGAAGATCGCGCCCGCATGTTCCTGCGCCGGATACGACTTCACGCACTTCTGGCCTTCGAGCGGGCACGACGAAACGGCCGGCACGCTTTGCACAGTGCCGCTGCCGTCGATTTCGATGCCGTGATACCAGCACGCCACGCTCTTGCCGAGGTTCCAGCCCAGCGACAGACGCGCGCCGCGGTGCGGGCAGCGGTCTTCGAGCGCGTGGACGAGGCCTTCCTTGTCGCGCCACAGCACGATCTGTTCGCCCAGACGCGTGATGCCGATGGGCGCGTCGCCCACCTGCCAGCTCGGTGCAACGGGATACCAGTAGTTCTTGATGCCGCGGTCGAGATAGGCGCGGATCGGATCATTCGTGCCGACGTTATTGCCGACTGCTGCGGCTTCTGATGTGGGGGAGGTCATGTGGGGGGCTCCGTGTTCGGGGTGTCCGTGCGCTGCTTAGTCAGCGAGCAGACGGAATTCGGCGGCGAGGCGCTCGGCGTTCCAGGGTGTGCCTTCCGGCGTGCGGAAGCCGATGCGGTTCAGGCCCGCCACCACGTCCTCCAGTTCGACAGCGCCCGCTTCGAACACTTGTTCCAGTGCATCGCCAAGGTCGTTTTCGTATTGCGTCGGCTCGGCCTTGCGGTTCTGCCAGACCATGTTTTCCTGCTGGCCCGGCTGCTCGATCACGCCCTTGCCGGCGACGTTGTTCGGCTGCGGCGCGAGCCACGGCTTGAGCATCGGATTGAAATTCACGGGGATTTCTCGCATGTCATTCCACCTTGATCTGGATTTCTTCGCCGGCGAGGCGCACGGCGTATTGCTTGAGCGCACGGCCACCGGGACCCTTGATGCACTGGCCGGTCTTGATATCGAACACCGCTTCGTGCAGCGGACATTCGACCGTGCCTTCGTCGACGAAACCTTGCGTCAGCAGCGCATACGCATGCGGGCACACGTTTTCGAGCGCGTAAACCTCATCGCCCACCTTGTAGATGCCGATCTCCGTGCCATCGAGCTTGAACTCGATCGGTGCGTCATCGGACAGATCGCCGGCATGCCCGGCGCAGCGCCATTCTTCAGCCATTTCTCACCTTTCCCGATCAACCGTGTTCCACATACGGAACATTAGTTTATGTATGGTCATTATAGAAGTCGTTTCGCATGGACAAAATAAAAATCCGATAGTCCTGGGGAAAACACCGAGCGAATCCAGAAAAGGGCTTGAATGCAGTCGCTGCGCGTATTCGTGAGGTTGCCGAAACGCTTGTGGGGCAAGACGTTACGCGCGTAATCGCAGCGAACGCGCAATCCCGCACCTGGGGCAACTACCGTCCCAGAAAAGTATTTTGGCGTCCCACAGGAATCACTATACTTTCCATAGGCAGCACATCTATCCATATATGGAACAAATAGATGCGGTGTGGGTAGCAACACGGGTCACGAAGCGCGCCGGGATTCATTAGCAGCGCATCAGAAGCGCGCCGGACCGTGGGTAGTGTCGAAGGTGAGGGGTTAGCTGAGCCGGATTTCACGTCCGGCCTTTCGTCATACGATCAGGAGTCCAAAGTTGAAGCACTTCATTGCCGCGGGGTTGACGGGTATCTGCGCCGTCTCGTCTGCATGGGCGCAAAGCAGCGTCACGCTATACGGCAGCCTGGATGCAGGCGTGGCCTACGTCAGCAACGTAGGCGGCCATTCGAAGTGGATGGAAGAACAGGGCAATATGCAGCCCGACCGCTGGGGCCTGCGCGGCCGTGAGGATCTGGGCGGTGGCCTGAAGGCAATCTTCCAGCTGGAAAACGGCTTCTATACGAACACGGGCGCGATGGCGAAGGCCAATACCCTGTTCAATCGTCAGGCGTACGTGGGCTTGAGCTCAGACCAGTTCGGCACGCTCACGCTCGGCCATCAGACGCCGTTCTCGTTCGACGTGCTCGATCCGTTCAGCACCGCCTATCTGGCGGCAAGCTGGTACGCATTCCACCCAGGCAATATCGATGAACTCGCGGATACCGGCGTGGTGCCCTACGACAACTCGGTGAAGTATCGCTCTCCTGAGTTTTACGGCTTCACCGCCGGCGCGATGCTGGGTCTTGGCAATACGTCGAACTTCTCGACCGGCCGCACAATGGCATTTTCGCTTAGTTATGCGAATGGTCCGTTCAAGGCGGGCGCGACGTGGTCGAACGAACATGACCGCAGCGTGTCGATGTCGACCACGGGCCTCACGACCTTCCAGGGCCAGGCCGCCGCCAGCTACGTGGCGAGCAAGGTGGAAAACATGGGGATCGGCGCGTCGTATACGTTCGGCAAGGTGATGGTGCACGGCTTGTATACGCGCACCAAGCTGGAGTCGAACGGCTATTCGGACACCTTCCAGAGCTACGACACAGGCGCGAACTACCAGGTGACGACCGCCAACAGCATCGTCGGTGGTGCGGCCACCACGACGCTATCGGGCCGCCGCTGGAGCCAGGTGATGATCGGCGATGTGTATGCGCTTTCGAAAAGCACGCAGGTCTACGTGAACGCACTGTACGAGCACGCCAATTCGAACGCGCAGGCGGCGTTCTTCACGGCAGGCGTGTCGAGCGGGCGCAATCAGACCATCGTGCTCACCGGCATCCATCACTCGTTCTGATGACCGATGCCTGACGCCCGACGTCAGGCGCCGTGCAGGCTGCGTCGTTGCATGGCGTGCACGGCCTGGGCCGCGGTCGGGTCGCCGGGCAGCGGCCGGTAGTTCAGGCACGCCGAGAGATCCATCGCCGCGGCACAGACGGCGGACACCAGCGGCCCGCGTTCGACATCGCCGATATCCGAACGCGGCACCGTCGCGGTCAACGCGGCGACGATGCGCCCCGACTGGTCGCGCACCGGCGCGCTCACCACCGAAATGCCGGTCTCGAACGACGCCTCGCTCAGCGCGTAGCCCTGCTCCGCGAACTCGCGCACGCGCGTGTAAAGATCGGCGACCGTGGCGGGCGTGCGCTCCGTGTAACGTTCCAGTTGCTTCTCGGGATAGAGCGCACGCAGTTCCATGAGCGAGAGATCGCCCATCAGCACCTGGCCGTGCACGGTCGCGTGCGCGGGCAGGCGCGTCCCCACATGCACCTTCACGGAGCTGAACATCGGCTCGCGCGTCTGCGCCTTGGCGACGAACACCACGTCGCGCTGGTCGCGAATCAGCAGATGCGTGCTCAGGCCAGTGGCGTCGCGCAGGCGCTCCAGCACCGGCGTGCCGAAGTCGGTCAGTTCCAGCGAACTCAGGTATTCGAAGCCCAGACGCAGCACCGCCACGCTCAGCCGGTACTGGCGGTCGCCGTTAGCGCGCTCGATGAAGCCGAGCGCTTCGAGCGTTTGCAGCAGACGAAACGTCGTGGTGCGCGGGATGCCGATGCGCCGCGACAGTTCGGGCGCGCCCAGCACCGGCTCGCGCGCCGAGAACTCGGCAAGAATGCGCAAGCCGCGTTCGAGCCCCGGCACGAGATAGGTGGAAGCACCGCCGCTCTCGTCGTCGGTATCGATTTCCGCCTGGGCGGTTTGCGTCTCCTCGGCAGGCAGCGCTTCGCGCTTGCCAGGCGCCGCGCTACGGCGCGCGCCAGTCGTATTTTTGGTGGCCATGGGCGGCTGGAACCTGCTTGAATCTGTTGGACCAATCGGTGATGGGGGCAATGATAACGCGAAGCGCACCCACCACCTATGGAACAGAATTCAGGCCAGACCGGCCGGGTTCGAAATGCGCAGCCGCCAGAGACCGTCCGCGCCGCGCGACAGCACCTGGGTGGCGGTACCTGATTCGGTGTGAGTGCCGCTTTCGGCATCTGGGATGGTCAGTGTCCAGTCCATCAGCACAAGCGCGATTTCCTCGCTGACGAGCGTTCGGCGCACCGTATTTTTGATCTTCGCGCCCATCTTCAGCAATTTGGATAACTGATGATGCAGCGTCGCGCAGTCGCTTTCGACGATTTCACCGTTGGTCATGCGCATCGTGGCGTTGTCGGTGAAAAGCGCGAGCAACGCGTCAGCGTCGCCTGCGTTGAATGCGGCGTCGAACGCCACGGGCACAGCGTCGGGCGTGAGCGCCGTAAGCGTGCCGACAAAGCGACGAATCAAGGCTGCCAGTGCGCCTGGCGCTTCCAGCGGCGACAGATGGCCCACGCCCGGCAACACTTCGAGTTGCGCGCCGGCGATTCGCGGCATCAATTCCGCCTTGAGCGTTTCGACGCGATCCACCTGATCCCGCTCGCCCACAATCACCAGCACGGGAACGGCGATGGCAGCCACCTGAACGCTGATGTCTTCGCGCATCGCCACGTTCGGCCACGCGGCCTTTGCTTGCGGCGCGCCGCGCAGGCTGTCTTCGATCACCTGTTCGCGCTGCTCCGGCGCAAGCGGGCTGCCGCTCAACACCTGATCGAGCACCGCGCCGACCGACTCGCGCGTATCGTAGGCGTGCAGCATGGCCGCTCGCGCCTCATCGGGCAAGGCCATCGGTGTGGGCGGCGAAGGCGCCACCAGCACCAGCCCTTCCAGCCCGCGCGGGCGGCGCGACGCCAGCAATTGCGCGACCTTCCCGCCCATCGAATGCCCGATCAGCACGTAACGTTCGAGACCCAGCGCTTCGATTGCGCCCTGCGCGTCGTTGGCGAGATCGGCAATTGAGTAGCCGTGGGGCGGCGCGTCCGAATCACCCCAGCCGCGATGGTCGGTGGCGATAGTGCGATACGTGCTCGCCAGCGCGTCGGTGACCAGGCGCCAGGTGCGCGACGACCCGCCCCAGTAGTGCAGAAACACCAGCGTCTGCTCGCCCTGCCCCGCCTCCACCGCATGAATGCGGATGCCGTTCGTTTCGATGTTCATGGTCACGCTCCTTTGCGTTGGGTTGTTGAAACCGTGAACACATCGTAGATCCGTGCATCCTGCTTGATAATTGGCGATCCGTGAGCGCCAGTCGATAATAAAATGATCGAATTGCGCAACAGGAAACCTGCTTATGGACCGCTTCACCTGCATCGGCGTCTTCGTTGCCGCCGTCGAGGAAGGCAGTTTCGCCGCTGCGGCGCGGCGCTTCGGGCTTTCGCCTGCGATGGCGGGCAAGTACGTCAGCGCGTTGGAAGCCGATCTCAACGTGCGCCTGCTCCAGCGCACCACGCGCCGCCTGAGCCTGACCGATGCCGGGCACGCCTACCACGAGCGCTGCAAGCGCATTCTGGAAGCCTTCGACGAAGCCAATCGCGAAGCCGGCGCGTCGCAAAGCATCGCGCGCGGCCTGCTGCGCGTCGCCGCGCCCGTCACCTTCGGTGCGCTGCACCTGGGCGACGCCATTGCCAGTTATATGGCGGCGCATCCGCACGTCAACGTGGAGACCGTGCTGAGCGACCGTTACGCCGACCTGCTCGAACTGCAGGCCGATGTGGCAATCCGCATCGGCCGTCTGCCCGATTCCGGGCTGGTCGCGCGACGCATCGCGCCGTGCCGCATGGTGCTGTGCGCCGCGCCGGCGTGGCTCAAGCAGAACGGCACGCCGCGCACGCCCGACGACCTGCGCGACGCTGCGCGCCTGGCTTTCGGCGAAGCGGTGTCGGCGGGCGACTGGACGGTGATCGACGCGCAGGAGCGCGCGCATGTGATCGACGGCCCGTGCCGCCTGCGCGCCAACAATATGCAGATGCTACTGGCCGCCGCACGCGCGGGCGCGGGCATCGCTTACGGACCGACCTTCGTGTTCGGCGAAGCGCTGGCGCGCGGCGAACTGCTCGCGCTGCTGCCTGCGTACCGCACACCGGAGTTGACGATTCAGGCCGTCTATCCCAGCGCGCGCCACGTGCCGCTCAAGTTGCGCGCGTTTATCGATCATCTCGCCAGCGCATTCGGCGACGCGCCGCCCTGGGACAGCGCGCCGCCGCGTTCGAAACGCTGACGCCTTGATTGCCTGTTGTAGCGAGCGCGATCTTTACTCGACCGGAATCGGGTTGTCGACGACGAACTGATTGAATTGCTCCACGAACGCATGTTCGTTCGGTCCGGCGTTGTCGCGCATCGGCTTCGCGGCTTCGACGATCACTTCGTGCGTAGCCGTTTCCAGGCGCTGCAGCGTTTCGGCAATAAACGCGTCGAGCGGCATGGCGCGCGGATCGCCGCTCTTGTGGACCAGATCGGTATCGACCCACGGCGGCGCGATTTCGAGCACGCGCACGCTGGTGTTACGCAGCACGAAACGCTGCGACAGCGTGTACGAATGGATCGCAGCCTTGGTCGCCGAATAGAGCGCCGTAGGCGCGAGCGGCACATAGGCGAGCACGGAACTGTTATTGATGATCCACGACTCGGACTGCTGCTTCAGATGCTCGACAAAAGCCGCGCTAACACGCACCGGACCGAGCAGATTGGTTTCGACGAGATGCACTGCGGCGGCATCGGCCTTTGCGTCCATCGCCGTGCCCACGTCGTCGAAAGGCATGATGCCGGCGTTATTGATCACCACGTTCAGCGACGGATAACGCGCGATCAGTTGCTGCGCGACGGCGCGAATCTGCTCTGCGTTGCCGATGTCGAGTTCGACCGTGTCGATCTCCGGATTCTGCCTGGCGATCTCGTCCAGCAGCGACTTGCGCCGTCCCGCGACGATCACCTTGTTGCCGCGGACGCTCAGCGCTTCAGCCAGTGCCCGGCCGATTCCCGACGTCCCGCCCGTGATGAATACCGTGTTTCCAGTGAGTTTCATGATTCGATATCCTGATCAAATGAATGACATACAGCGACGAAATCCAGTGTGTACTGTTCAAGCTGCCGTATAGCGGCTAGCGGGCGTGTTGCTCGATAGATGCGGCGCCATCGTGCGACGGGCACGCTCGTAGGCGTCCCACTCCTCACCCGCATGCAACGACGGAATCGTCACGAGTTCGCCGCGCTCAAAGCCCTTGAGCGCGGCGTCCACCATCGCATGCGCCGACATGACGATTTCCTGCGGCAAATGCTCGACCGGCAAACCGCCCGTCTGCCAGAAGTCGGTGGCCGTGGCGCCGGGCAGTACGGCCTGCACCTGCACGCCCTTGCCCGCCAGTTCGTGATGCAGCGACTGGCTGAAGGCCAGCACGAACGCCTTGCTGCCGCCATACACGCCGTTGAGCGTTTCCGGCGAAATCGCCACGATCGACGAGATATTGATGAGCGCGCCCTTGCCGCGCGCCACGAAACCCGGCACCGCTGCGTAGGTCAGACGCGTGAGCGCGCCCACATTCAGGTCGATCAGGCGCGACATCGCATCCACATCGCTTTCCAGCAGCGGCGTGTGCGTGCCCACGCCCGCGTTGTTGACCAGCAGCGTGATGCTTGCGTCTTCTTTGAGCTTCGCTTCCACGCTGGCGAGACCCGCGCGGTCGTTCAGATCGGCGTCGATGATCTCGACGCTTTGATGCGTTTCATTGGTAATGCGATCGGCCAGCGCGATCAGCCGCTCGCGATTGCGGGCGACCAGAATGAGGTCATAGCCGCGCTGGGCCAGACGCTCCGCATAAACCGCACCGATGCCCGATGATGCGCCGGTAATGAGGGCCGTACCTGCATATGCCTGTGCCATGATGTGACTCCGTTTTCGGGGTAATCCGTAGAGAAAAAGTGTGGTGCCGTGAGTGCATTCTGGCGATTACGGCGCGCGACGGAAATGACGTATTTGGGTATGATTCCGGACATCAAATGACCGGAGAACGGACATGCACCGGATCGGCTTCTTGCTGAGCGAAGGCTTCCAGATCATGACGCTCGCCCCGCAGTCGGTGTTCGAGCACGCGAACCTGACCGCTGGCGAAACGTTCTACCGGTTGGAGAACTTCTCGCCGGAAGGCGGCGAAGTGCGTTCTTCGCTCAATATCCCCGTTGGCTCGCGGGCACTGCGTGGGCGCATCGAGATCGACACCTGGATCGTCGCGGGCGTGAACGACCCGCTCATCGAACCGCCGCCGCCGAAAATCCTCGCCTTCCTGCGCAAGACCGCGCCACGCGCGCGGCGGATCGCCGGCATCTGCACGGGCGGCTTCGTGCTGGCCGCGGCGGGGCTGCTGGAGCAGCGTCGCGCCACCACGCACTGGTTCTATGGGCGTGAGATGCAGAGGCGCTATCCGCACATTCGCGTGGAAGAGGACCGCATCTATATCGTCGATGGGCCGATCTGGACTTCGGCGGGCATGACGGCCGGCCTCGATCTGGCGCTCGCGATGGTGGAAAAGGATCTGGGCGCGGAAATCGCACGCTCCGTGGCGCACAAACTGGTGATGCATCAGCGGCGCGCGGGCGGCCAATCGCAGCACTCGGAAATGCTCGATCTCGCGCCGAAGTCGGACCGCATCCAGAACGCGCTCAATTACGCGCGCCAGAACCTGCATAGCACGCTGACCGTCGAGGAACTGGCCGGGCGCGTGCATCTGAGTCCGCGCCAGTTCAGCCGCATTTTCACGCTGGAAACCGGACAATCGCCCGCCAAGGCCATCGAAGGGCTGCGGCTGGAAGCGGCGCGGTTGATGATCGAGCAAAGCCGCCATCCGCTCGACGTGATCGCCACGGAAACCGGCTTTCGCGACCGCCGCCATCTGCGCGAGGCGTTCGTGCGCGGCTTCGGTATTCCGCCTCAGGCGGTGCGCAGGGAGGCGCGGAGCGAGATGCGCGAGAACGTGCGCAACGACGAACCGCATCCAGCCTGACGCGCTGCACTACAATCGCAGCACTCGCGCGCAGCGCGCATGTCACTCAAACGAACCCCGCCTCACCCCTCATGCGTATTCTCCACACCTCGGACTGGCACCTGGGCCAAAACTTCATGGGCAAAAGCCGTCAGGCCGAGCATCGGCAACTGATCGACTGGCTCGTGGTTCAGGTCGACGAGCATGCCGTCGATGCCGTGCTGATCGCCGGCGATATCTTCGATACCGGCACACCGCCCAGCTACGCGCGCGAACTGTATAGCGATCTCGTGGTGCGCCTGCATGCGGCCGGCGTGGCCTTGCTGTTGCTCGGCGGCAATCACGATTCTGTGGCGACGCTGCGCGAAAGCAGCGCCTTGCTGGAGCGGCTGTCAGCGCGCGTCGTGCCCCATGCCGACGCGCCCGAAGCGCAGGTGCGCGTGCTGCCGTTGCGCGCGCAGGCCGGGCCCGGTTGCGTGGTCTGCGCCGTGCCCTTCATTCGCGCGCGCGATGTGATGCAAAGCGAGTACGGTCAGAGCGCGGAGCAGAAGCAGCAAACCCTGCAGCTTGCGATTCAGGCCTATTATCAAGCGGTTTTTGCCGCCGCCGACGCGCAGCGCAAGGCGCTCGAAGCCGAGCTGGGCCATGCCGTGCCGCTGATCGCCACCGGCCATCTCACGACGGTGGGCGCAAGCGCGAGCGAATCCGTACGCGAGATTTATGTGGGCGCGCTCGAAGCGTTCCCCACCAGCGCGTTTCCGCCGGTCGATTACATCGCGCTCGGTCATATTCATCGACCGCAAAAGGTGGGGGGCCTCGCGCATATCCGCTATAGCGGTTCGCCAATTGCGCTGAGTTTCGATGAAGCCACGCAGCAGAAGGAAATGCTCGTGGTCGAACTGGGCGAAGCGGGCCTCGAATCCGTCACGCCGCTGCCGGTCCCCGTGTTCCAACCGCTCGTCGCGCTCAAGGGCAATCTCAAGACGCTGCCCGATGCGTTTGCGAAAGCCGCGAAGGATGCCAGCGCCGAGCGTCCCGTGTGGATCGAAGTCACCGTGGCCGAAGACGACTATCTGGCCGATCTGCCCGCACGCATCCAGACGCTTACCGAAGGCCT
Source organism: Burkholderia sp. Ax-1719 (assembly GCF_011753055.1). GTDB lineage: Bacteria > Pseudomonadota > Gammaproteobacteria > Burkholderiales > Burkholderiaceae > Paraburkholderia. The sequence goes on from NZ_VWWJ01000012.1 coordinate 78,203, forward strand.
GCCCGTGGAAGTGTTGCGCATTCGCCGCGAACGCGGCAATAACGTGGCGCAGCTGTCCGCCGATGCGGGCGTCACGCTCGATGAACTCGATCCGCTCGATGTGTTCGCGCGCCGTCTCGCTCACGAAACACTCGACGACGAAGTACGCGAAGCGCTCACTGTGCGCTATAAGTCCATCGTCGCGTCGACCGTGGAGGGCGAGGCATGAAGATCCGCAGCCTGCGCCTGAAGAATCTCAACTCGCTCAAGGGCGAGTGGCATATCGACTTTACGAAGCCGCCGTTTTCCGACAACGGTCTGTTTGCCATCACCGGCCCGACCGGAGCGGGCAAATCGACGCTGCTCGACGCGATCTGTCTCGCGCTCTATCACGAGACGCCGCGACTGAAGACGCTCTCTGCGTCGGCGAACGACATCATGACGCGCCACACCGCAGACTGTCTCGCCGAGGTCGTGTTCGAAGTAAAGGGCGAAGTGTTTCGCGCATTCTGGAGCCAGCGCCGCGCACGCGACAAGGTCGATGGCGCGTTACAGCAGCCCAAGGTCGAACTCGCGAGCGGCGATGGCACGATCATCACCACGCATATCAGCGAGAAATTGCGCCGCGTCACGGAGATTACGCGCCTTGATTTTCCGCGCTTCACACGCTCGATGTTGCTCGCGCAAGGTGGCTTTGCGGCCTTCCTCAACGCCACGGCGAATGACCGCGCGGAGCTGCTAGAAGAGCTGACCGGCACGGAAATATACGGCGAAATCTCGCGACGTGTGTTCGAGCGCGCCGGCGAGGCGCGCGATGCGCTCAAGCAATTGCGCGCAAAAGCCGAAGGGATGGAACTGCTCGATGCCGGGCAACGCGCGGCCATCGACCAGGATATCGTAGCGCTGACGGGCCAGTTGAGTGCGGGCAACGCGCAGACCAAAACGTTGCATGCGCAACGGCAATGGCGGCGCGATCTCGCGCAGGCACAAGCCGATACGCAAACCGCCCTGGCGCGCGAAGCCGCGGCCAACGCTGCGCTCGAAGCGGCCGCGCCGGATCTGGCGCGACTGGCCGCGAGCGAGCCCGCCGAAGCGCTGCGCCCCGCCCATCTCGCCGTGCAGCAGGCCGATGCGGCCTGCCGTCAATCGGATGCCGAACTCACGACGTTGCGTCGTGCACGCAGCGAACGCGTGGCGTCGCAACGCGAGCAATATGCCGCGACGGCCTCGCTCGCCGCGCGCATCGTGCGTGACGGCGATGCGCAGCTCGCGAAACTCGAAGCGGAGCAGCGCAGCGTCGAAACCTATTGCCGGTCGAACGGCCATCTGGCGCTGCTTGGCGAGCGCGTTGGCGCATGGCGTCAGCACTTCGAGCAGCGAAAGCGTATGGCCGCGGATATCGCCGCGCGCATCAAGCAGCTAGGCGATGTGGAGCGGCAGCAGAACGAGCAGCGTGCGCAGCGCGAGCAGCACGCGGCGGCGCTGGTTGCCGCCGAGCGCGCGAAGATCGAATCGGATACGGGCCTGCAGGCACTTCTGCAGGCGCAAGAAGCGCGTCTCGCTGGGCAAACGCTCGCGCAATTGCGTGAGGCGTGGCACGCGGATCAGGTGACACTCGCGCGCTGGCAACAACTGGAAACGGTGGCCGAACGCAGGCGCGCGCTCGCCGATGAAGAGCAAACGCTCGCGGGTATGTTGACGCGCTCGCAAAGCGATATCGATATCAAGGCGGCAGAATCGCAGACGCTTCAACAAGCGCACGCACAATGCCTCGGGCGCGTCGAAGACAAGCAGAAGTTGCTCGAACAGGAGCAGATGATTCGTAGCCTCGCGCAGCATCGCGAGCAGTTGCAGCCCGGCGAAGCGTGTCCCTTGTGCGGCTCGCACGAACATCCGGCGATCGACGCCTATCGCGCGCTCGATGAATCCGCTACGCAAACCGCCTTGCAGGCAGCGCGCGCGGAATTGCAGGCTTGCGCACAGCACTTGAGTGCAGCGGAGCAGGCTTTGTCTGCGCTGCGCGCAACGCTTGCACAACAGCGCTCGCAACACGAAAAGCTGGCCGCGCGCGTCACGCAGAATCGCGAAGAGTGGGAGGCGCTGGTGACGGCGCTTGCGGCACAATCGCTCGACGCGCACGCATGGCAACACGCCGATGCGCTCGCGGCGGCACGCGAATCCGCCAATCTGAAAGCGCAACAGTTGAGGCAGCGACTCGACGCAGTCGAAGAAGCCGAAGCCGCACTCAACCGCGCACGCGAGGCCAACATGCGTTGCGCCGATGCGCTCCACGCGGCACGCGCCCGCGCCGAACTGCTCGATCACTCGATCAAGAGCCTGCAAGAGCGCAGCGAAGATATCGCCCGCGAGCGCACGACCCTGCAAGCCGCACACGACGACGAATCTGCCAGTCTGCTCGACGCGCTGCGTTCTGGCGGCTACGCGCTCGACACCCTTCCCGACGACTCCGCCGAATGGCTTGCCGCGCGCAGCGCCGAATGGCGTCAATGGCAGCAGACGCAGCATCGTTTGCAGGTGCTCGGACAAGATTCGGTGCGCCAGCGCGGCCTGTGCGAAAGCGCGCGGACGCAGTGGCAAACGTGGCGAGAACGATGCGCCAGCATCGGCGTGGAAACGGCGGTGGCCGCACGCGCGCATGACAATCCGACAGCGTCCTTATTTGACGACGACGAAGAGGAAGGCGACGCCTCGCCAGAAGGCTTCGATGCCAGCGCCACGCGTGCGGAGACCTCGACACGCGAACTGGCCGCGCTCGATGGTCAGTTGACGCATCTCGAACGCACGCTTGCGCAGCAGCGCACGACACTCGACGAGGCCGCGAAGGCCTGGCAAGCGGCCCTCGAACAAAGCCCGTTCGCCGATCAGGCCCACTTCCTCGAAGCCTTGCTGCCAGCCGAAGAACGCAAGCACCTGCAAGCTCTCAAGCAGCAACGCGAACAGGAGAAGCAGACCGCCGCCGCCTTGCTGCAGAGCGCGCGCAACAAACTTGCCGGTCTACAAGCGGTGGAGCCGCCTGTGCAGACCGACGCGACACTCGAAGCGCTGGAGGCGCAACTCGATGCGCTCGAAAGAGAGAATGCGGCACTCAACGAACGTCTGGGCCATCAGCGCGGATTGCTCTCGCGCGACGCGCAGCAGCGCGGAAGCCAGCGGGCGCTGTTCGAGCAGATCGAAGCGCAATCGCAGGACGCCGATCTGTGGCAACGGCTCGATTCGCTGATCGGCTCCGCCAAGGGCGACAAATTCCGCCGCTTCGCGCAAGGCCTGACGCTCGACCATCTGCTCGCGCTTGCCAACCGGCATCTGGATCGCCTGCATGCGCGCTATCTGTTGCGCCGCAAATCAACGGGCGAACTGGAGCTGGAAATCGTCGATGGCTGGCAGGCGGACGCCACGCGCGACACGCGCACGCTCTCGGGCGGCGAGAGCTTCCTGGTGAGCCTTGCGCTGGCGCTCGCGCTATCGGATCTCGTGAGCCACAAGACCTCGATCGATTCGCTGTTCCTCGACGAAGGCTTTGGCACGCTGGATGGCGATACGCTCGAAATCGCGCTGGACGCGCTCGATACGCTCAACGCAAGCGGCAAGATGATCGGCGTGATCAGTCACGTCGAGGGGCTGAAGGAGCGTATCGCTACGCAGATCCGCGTGGAAAAGGGCGGCGGTATCGGCCATTCGCGGCTGGTGCTTTAAGCACCGCACACGCGTTTCAGGGCTTGTTTTCGAGGCCCGCGAGGTGATCTAGCATCTCGCGGCCAATCGTATTCTCGCCGCGCGAAACCAGCGCTTCGCCCGCACCGCGAATGTCGCGCGCTTCCTTGTTCTGTCCCAGCTTGCGCTTGCCCACGAGACGCGTGATCTCGATCTCCAGCCCGACGATGGCTTTGAGCATGGTGTCGAGGTAGTCAGTGGGCGCGTCGCCCATCTTCCACGGCTTCGGCTCGTCCGCTTCGTGCGTGCGTGTGAGACGCGCGACCACGCCGCGCACGAACTTCTCGTCGTCCCGAATGCGGATGCGGCCATGCGCGTGCACGACCACGTAGTTCCAGGTGGGCACCTGGCGATGCGTTTCGTGTTTGCTGGGATACCACGTCGGCGAAATGTAGGCGTCGCCTGCGCGAAAAATGGCGAGCACTTCGTCGCCGTCCTTGACGTCCTGCCAGAGCGGATTCGCGCGCGCGACATGCGCGTGCAGCGTGCCAAACCTGCCCTCATTCGCAAGGAGTTCGAAGGGAATGTGATTGGCGTCCAGACCGCTCGCGCCCTGCGTGACCAGCGTGCCGAACGGATGCTGCGCAATCAGCGCATGCAGGACTTCGGGGCGGGATTCGTCGAAATGGGCGGGGACGTACATGGCGGCTCCACGATGCGGTGCGCGGGTGAGGAAGCCATGATTGTCGCGCTAAAGCGCATCTGGTTGTAGAGCCAGCGCCGTACGCGAATGGGGAACCAGAACAGGTGCCGCCCTAGCCCGCCAGCTCGACCTCGACGCGCTGCAACGCCCGGAACGGCTCCAGCGCCTCCTCGCTCGCGCTCGCCGAGGTAATCAGCCGCCAGTCGCGCTCCAGCGGCGTCCAGTGCTGCTGACGCGCGCGTCCGAGTTTGTCCGAATCCGCCAGCACGATCACCTGCGCCGCGCGCCGGATCATGCAGTCCTTAAGCGATGCCTGCTGCGCGCTCGCTTCGCACAGGCCGAATTCCGCCACCACGCCGTCCGCGCCCAGAAATGCCGTGTCCACGCTCACGCGCGAGAGCAGCAGTTCAGCAAGCGGCCCGAGCGTGCTCATGCTGGAGCTACGCAGATCGCCGCCCAGCAGCGTGACTTCGATGCCCGGTGCGTTGGCGAGCGTGGTCACGGCCAGCAAGTTGTTGGTGATGACGTGAAGATCGCTGCGCGTGAGCAGATGGCGCGCGAGCGCCGCGCAGGTGGTGCCGCCATCGAGCATGACGGTGTCGCCGTCACGCACGTGCGCGGCCGCCGCCAGCGCGATCCGTTCTTTCTGCTCGCGCTGCGCCGCCTTGCGCTCTTCGAGCGAGGCCTCCGGCTCGTGCACGCCGACCAGCGCGGTCGCGCCGCCATAGGTGCGCACGAGGCGGCGCTGCTTGTGCAGCACGGCCAGATCGCGGCGGATGGTGGCCTCCGACACGCCTAGCGCCTCCGTCAACTGTTCGACGTTGGCCTCGCGCGTTTGCACGAGTTCGAGGATGGCGCGGTGACGGTCGGACGCTTTCATTACTTTAGGTCGAGCAGAAAATAGGGCTAAACGGACCCGGCGATCTTACACGATGACGCCCCCGGTCCTGCCCCTTCACCGATCAACGGCGCGTGGCCAGTTCCGCGCCCTGGCGCAGTGCTTCGAGCATGCTGCCTTCGTCCACCACGCCCTTGCCCGCGATATCGAACGCCGTGCCGTGATCGACCGACGTGCGGATCACTTCGAGACCCACGGTCACGTTCACGCCCGCTTCGAGGCCCAGCACCTTGACCGGACCGTGGCCCTGATCGTGATACATCGCCACCACGAGGTCGAAGTCGCCGCGTCCCGCGCGGAAGAACAGCGTGTCGGCGGGCAGCGGGCCGGTCACGTCGAGGCCGCGCTCCTGCAGCAACTTGACCGCCGGAATGATCTTCTCTTCCTCTTCGCCGTAGCCGAACAGGCCGTTTTCACCCGCATGCGGATTGATGCCGCACACGCCGATGCGCGGCTTCGCAATGCCCGCCTTCACCAGCGTGGCGTTGCCGCGCTCGATCGTGCGCTGCACGAGGCCCGGCTCGATCTTGCGGATCGCGTCGATGATGCCGATGTGCGTCGTCACGTGAATCACGCGCAGTTGCGGCGCGACCAGCATCATCGACACTTCGTCGACGCCCGTGAGATGCGCGAGCATTTCCGTGTGGCCCGGATACTTGTGGCCGCCAGCGTGCAGCGCTTCCTTGTTGAGCGGCGCCGTGCAGATGGCGTCGATCTGCTTGCTCTGCGCGAGTTCGACCGCCCGCGCGATGTACTGATACGCCGCATCGCCCGCAAGCGCCGACAATTCGCCGAAGGGCAGATCGTCGGGAATCAGGTTCAGGTCGATCACGTCGATGGTGCCCTGCTCGTAGCGCGCTTCGGACGGATCGTTCACGCGGCGCACCGCGAGCGTCAGCCCGCAGATGGCGATGGCCTGTTCGAGCCGGCGCGCGTCGCCGATCACGACGGGGCGGCACTGCGCGTAGACATTCGCGTGCGTGAGACTTTTCGCGACCACCTCGGGGCCGACGCCGGCGGCGTCGCCCATCGTGATGCCGATGACGGGGATATAGGTGCTCATAAATTCCTCAAAGGTGCTGAACTGGCGTCGGCGCGCGCCTTGATGTCGAACGGCAAGGCCGCGCGCGCCGGACGCGCTTATGTCGGGTTGTGTTCCGTGCGGCGATCCGTGCCGCGAATGTCGTCGATATTGCGCAGGTGCCGCCATGCGGCATACAACGCTTCGTCGGTGCCGAACGCGCCCGCCTTGGTGACGACGGCCGGGCGATGCGCGGTGTCATGCGATTGCGTATGCGGGCGCGCCACGGCTACGCCCGCCTCGATCTCCGTGATCAGGCGCAGGCTGCCGATGCCCGCCGCATCGAGCATCGCGCGCGCGGTTTCGCCGCCCGTCGCGATCAGGCCGCCGAGCCGCGCGAAATGCGGCGCGACCAGCGCGGCCAGCATCGCCGAAAGTTGTGCGCCTTCGGCGGGATCGAACGCGTCATCGCGACCGATGCGCAGCAGCAGATCGGCGTGCTGCCGGGTGCCCAGGATCGCGCCGATCTCTTCGCCCCATCGCGTCCACTGCGCGTGCGCGTGACCGGCACGCAGCACTTCGGGCGGCACGATGAGTTCGGCCAGCGCCACGCGCTCGCGCAGCACGGCGCATTGCCGCTCGCCCACGGCGGACAGGCTGCCGACCAGCACGAGAATCGGGCCAGGCGCGCTTGCGCCCGCGTCGTCGGCTTCGGCTGCGTTGGCACGCGGCGCATCGAGCGTCGCCAGTTCGCGTGCGAGTCCGCCTGAGCCGACCCAGAAAAACGCGCTCTGGAGTTCGAGCGTCGCGCGCGCCAGCGCTTGCAGATCGGCGGCGCTCTGGGCATCGACGATCAGTGCCTGCGCGCCTTCCGGCCCTTCCGCCGCAATCAGCGCGGCGCGGCGCGCGAGCGCGCGCGGCTCGTTGTGCAGCAGCGCCGCGTCGAAGCGCTCGCTCTTGAGACCGGCGCTCGCGAGCATGGCGGCCATATCGGCGTGGCGGCCCGCATGTTCGAGCTGCCAGGTGTCCGTCTGCTCAAGCGGTACGCCGTGCACGAGCAGCGCGCCGCCGCGCACCGTGCGGCCGGTGGCCGGAAACGCGGGCGCGACGATCGCCAGTCCGGCGCGCGCCTGCAAGCCCGCCACCTCGGCGGCCCAGTTGCCGCGCAACGTCGAATCGATCTTCTTGTAGAGACGGCGGCCGTGACCGAGCGCGACGAACGCCTGCGCGGTGCGCTCAGCGGCGTCGGCGGGCGTGAGGCGGCGCGTGTCGGTGTCGGCGGCGATCACGTCGGCATCGTGCGGCGCCGACTCCATCTGCGCCCCCGACGCGTCGAGCGTCACCACCGTGCGATGGCCCGCGTTCGCAAAGCCGATCGCGCAATCGGCGGCGCCCGAAAGATCGTCGGCGATGATCAGCAACTTCATGGGGCGACCCTCTTGCCTTCGCAGGATTGCGCGGAGTTCTGCGTGCGGTGTGCATCGCGTTTTGCTTCGCGCGCCTGCGCCCGCTTCGCGACCCACGCCGTGAGCACCGGCGACGCGATCGCCGTCACCACCACGCAGGCCGCTACCAGCAGCGTCGCGCTCTGCGCGGCGTGTTCGTAGACTGGATTGGCCGCTGCGACCAGCGCCGGCACCGCCGCCGCGTTACCCGCCGTATTGGCAGCCGCCACACCAGCCACGCCCGTGCCACCCGTCACGCGATCGGCGAAATAAAGCGGAATACCCGTGACGATCACCACGCCGATACCCAGACCGATACCGAGCAAACCCGCCTGCCAGACCTTATGCAGATCGAGGCCCGCGCCCAGCGCGAGCGCGAAGAACGGAATCATCACCGGCACGGCGCGCGCGAGAAAGGCGCGCATCTCGCGGTCCAGATTGCCCAGCAGCATGCCCGCGCACAGCGGCAGGATGCTGCCCACCAGCGTCTGCCACGGAAACGCCGACAGTCCCGCCACGCCCATCGTCACCATGGTGAGGAACGGGCCCGACTCCAGCGACATGATGGTGTACGCGCCCACATCCTCCGAGCGACCGTATTGGCCCATCAGCGCCATATAGAGGCCGCCGTTGGTGTCGTTCATGGCGGCGACCACGGCCAGCGTGGAAAGACCCGCGAACAAGCCAGAAGCGATTGGCTGCTCGCCGATCAGATGGCCCATCAGGATCCCCACCACGATGGCCGCGCCCACCTTGGTCGCGAACAGCGCGCCGCCCTTCTTGAGCAGATACGGCGTGGCTTTCACGTCGATGCTCGCGCCCATGCAGACGTAGAACACCGCGAGGATCGGCAGCGCGCCGGTGAAAAGTGCGTTCGTGAACGAGCCGAAGAATTTCGGCAGGCCGGGCAGGAAGGTCGCAATCAGCGAACCGGCCAGCAGCGGCACGATCATCATGCCGCCGGGAACGCGCTCGATCGCGCGCTTGATGGGAATCTGAGCCATGGGAGTCTCCTCAATGATGATCCGACCGGCGCACGCCTTGGACCGGCGTGATCGCTCTGGGGATTTTGATCGGTTTGCTCACTGTTTTGATTGAAACGATCATGACGGAGTGTAAACGCGCGCAGCGGAATGCGCAATTCGATCATCAATTTGATTGAAACGATCAAAATGGGGACGATTGGCAGCCGTGCGCGGGCGGCACGGCGCACGGCTGCGCGCTCGATCCGTCGAAGTCGATATCATTAGTCAGACGAAATCAGGCTCGCGGCGCTGCATCTCCCGGCGCTGCCCGAACCCATCCCGCAGGTCACGATGAACGCCGCCCATAACGAACGAGACCACACGCCACGACCCACCAACCATCCCGAGTATGTGATCCGCGACAACGCCGTGGTGCGTCTGTGGCGCAATCTGCCGCTCTGGACCAAAGAGGAAGCGCCGCTGCCCATTGAGCGTCCGCAGGATTTTCGCTGCATCCGCGGTCGCTGGTTCACCGACGGCGTGCATGTGATCGTGCAGGCCCAGCAGGGCTCGGCCATTGCGCGCGAGTATTACTACCGCATCGAGGACGCCGATATCGCCACGTTCGCGGTGCTCAACGAGCGTTACGCGCGCGACGCGCACCAGGCGTACTTCATCACCAATCGCACGATCCGCACGCGCAGCCCGCATGCGTTTCGCCCGCTCGACTTCGAGCGCTGGTACGAACGCGACGACGGCACGCTCTTCACGCAGTTGCGCCCGCACGAGTATTACGCCGTCGATCAGGAATCGATCTATATGAATGGCCGGCGCATCGCCGGTTCCGATGGCGCGAGCGCGGCCGGTTTCGAAGGCGGCTATGCCGTCGATGCGCAGCGCGTCTATTACTACGGCAAGCCCACCGACATCGACCGGGAGAGCTTCGTGAGCGGTCCGCTCGATGGCAGGCTGCGCTTCACGGACCGGATCGGGCCGATCAACCACGGCAAACGCATGACCGCGCTCGAACATCGCCAGATCGAGGAGTGGAATGCGTTTTTCATGACACGTCCGGATCTTCAGGACTACTGGTGGCATCGCCTGCGCAGACGCACGGACGCTCCGGCGGTGATCTACGACGGCCTGCGCCTCGCGGGCCTCGATCCGGCAAGCTTCGCCACCCACACGTTCCGCTACGGCCCCGGCTGGGAGGCGCGCGGCACGGCGTGCGGCGACGCCTTCGGCATCCACTGGCTGCACCGCTACAGCGAACACAACGCCCGCCTCGAACGCATTTCCGGTCAGCCGGTCACCGCGCTACGCGAACTGGGCACGCACTATTTCACCGATGGCGCGGTGGTGTTCTATTCGCCCAATCACTATCAGACGCCGACGCCGCTGCGCCGCGTGTCGCCCGACACGTTTCGCGTGCTCGACGCGGGTTGGGCCGGCGACGGCAGCCGCGCTTTTTACCTGGGCGTGGAGAAGAAAGGGGTGAATGCGGCGCAACTGCACATCGACGGCAGCTATGCGTGGGATGGAGCGAGGGTGTTCTATCACGGCACGCCGCTCGTCGTCGACGTGCCGCACGAGCAACTGGTGGTGCCTCACGCGGGATTCCTGCGCGCGGGCGACAAGCTGTTCGCCGGGCGTCGTCCGATTTCGGCGCGGCGCGTGCATCTGCCGTCGCTCGAATTCATGGGCGACGACTACGCGCGCGACGAGCGCAAGGTCTACTTGATCTACTTCCCGAGGCTGATCGAGATTGTGGGCGCCGATGCGGCCACGTTCCGCGTCATCGGGCCGGGCGAGGCCTGCGACGCGAATCGACGTTACGACACGAACGCGCTGCGCGGCGCGGTCGATCCAGACACCTGATCCGCGCCCTCCAGCAGTTCGAACAACCGCGCGACGCGCCGGCGCTGTGTGGCGACGAGATCGTAAGTCGCCTCCAGCGCGCGCAGACGCTTCTTCCAGTATTCGGCGTCGATGCCGCGCGGCGTGCGCGCAGACTGCGCGCGGCTCATGTACTGCACCATGCGCTCGACGTGGTCGAGCTCGGCGTCCGCCAGGATGGCCGGCAACAGATTGCCGGTTCGTGGGACATCGGGTTTGGGTATGGCACTCATTGTTTGCTCGCTTTTTATTGCCGCAGCGTGTCTGTCCGGATTGCCCGGCGGATCGTGCGGATAAAAGCGCATGCGTGGGCCGACACTCCCCCGGACCCGTCCCGCAGCGCGATGTTTGATCGGCACGCCTTGCAATGTTTTTAGCGCCGATAGTCGATCCCTGTCTTCCTATGACAATAGCCGCGTTCGCATGGGCTCCTTGACCATGCGTCTCAGTTTGCAAACCGGAAAATATTCGGGGATCTATCGTCGACTTGAAGTTGTTCGGCCAGCCCGAACGCCTGGTTGAGTAAACTGTTTGCGCACGCAACGACCCGAATGGATTTGGGCCTGCGTACCGTGTCGAAATCCCGCTGTTTCCTATTCCGCAATGGATTCATTCGTCAGGCGGAACAAAGTCCGGGCGAATTCGCCTGGCCTTCGCGTATACCCCGAAAACACAGGCGTTGCGCGCGTTTTCCCTTTTTGAATCAACGTGTCGCATGCCTTGAAAATCGAATTAAGGGGTTTTTGTCGGGTTTTTTTCGGGTTGCCTCACCTGGTGCGCGCTTCTAGAATCAGAACGATCTAAAAACAGCGCCGCGCCCCGCGCGCAACCAGGCGCCCATATAAAGAGACTCAGGAAAGCATCAGGAGGGACGATTCATGACGACCGCGCAACACGCGCACTATCGAGCGCTCGCATGACGCCACCGAGGGAGAGACATACCAACATGGACGACATGCTGACGACATCGGCGCAAACCGTACTCGCCGATATTTGCACGCCGCAATTCGTGCGCGGGGTGGAACTGACCCAGGACCGGCGCGCCGGACGCGAACTCTGGCGACAACTCGAAGCGCTCGGCCTGCTCGACGCGCTCGTGCCGCAAAACCAGGGCGGCGCGGATCTGCCGCTCGCGCAGGCGGCGGGCGTGCTGTTCGCGTTCGGCCAGCACGCGCTGCCGCTGCCCGCCGCGCACACCATGATCGCGCGCCATCTGCTTGCGGCTGCCCACGTGCCCGCGCCGCGCGGCCCCATCGCCCTGGCGATCGCCGATGCGACCCAGCGCGCGGCTTTCGTGCCCTACGGTCAGGTCGCCGACGCCGTGGTGGTGGAAACGTCCACCGGCACCTGGCTCGTGCCGCTCAAATCGGCGTGCGTGGAAAAGCACGGCGACGGCCTCGACGCCACGGTGCGCTTCGACACGCGCACGGCGCAGCCGCTGCCCGCGCGCGGTATCGCCGAACTCGGCGCCATCGTGACTGCCGCCACCATGGCGGGCGCGATGCAGCGCGTGCTCGACATCAGCACGGCCTATGTGAACGGACACGCGCCCGCCAGCCGTACGTGCAGCACCTTTCTCGCGCTGGAGCGCCAGTTGAGCGTGATGGCGGGGCACGTCGCCGCAACGCGCGTGGCCGCCGAGCAAGGCTGCGCCGCGCATCGCAGCGGCGAGCAACGGATTGCCAGCGCCATCGCCAAAGCACGCGCAAGCCGGGCGGCTCCGCTGGTGGCCAATGGCGCGCATGGGCTGATGAGCAAGATGTGCAACGCCGAGAAGGTTGATCTTCAGCTCTTCACGCGACGGTTGCACGCGCAACGTCTTCAGTATGGATCGGAGTCCTTCTGGGATGAGGTTGTGGTCGGTACGCATGCGCGCGATCAGCGCTGCGTGGTCGATAACGACGTGGTGGGGATTTTCGATGCGCTCGACGAGGTGGCAACGCTGGGGCACTGAGGTATTGAGCCATTGAGGCTTCGCCAAACGACAAAGCCCAAGGTCTTGCCTTGGGCTTTGTCGTTTCTTGCACGTCCTGCTTGAGGCTTAGGATGCCGCTCGCAACGTGCGGCCCGGCACGCGTATTACTGCTGGATCGTCGCGTTCTTCATCTGCTCCGCGGTGAACTGAGCCGCCGCCTTCTGCAGGGCCATTGCCTGCAACTGCTGCTTCACCGTCTCCCTGGCCTGCTCGTAAGGCGGGATCTGCGTCGGGCGCTTCGCATCGAGCTTGAGGATCACCCAGACGTTGCCAAGATGAACCGGTTGCGGCGAGATGCCGCCAACCGGCAACTGCGCGATGGCCTGCGCGAGCGGCAACGGCACCCCTTGCGTCTTGCCTTCGGTCACCGGCACCGGATAGCTCACCCACGGCATCAGCCCGCCGTCGGCCTTCGTCGGCGCGACGCTGTATTGTTTGGCCAACGCGTCGAACGCCTGACCCGACTTCGCTTTGGCAAGCACCTGCTTCGCCGTCGTTTCGTCCGTTACCGCGATGACGCGCGGCTGGAATTCGTTCTTGCCGAGCGATGCGGCAAGCGCGTCGTAACGCGCCTTCACCTGATCGTCAGTGACCTGATCGGCATGGACGTTGTCCTTCAGATACAACTGGATTTCCGTGGCCACCCTGGCATCGGCCGTTGTTGCCTGCTGCACTTGCGGCTTCGTGTCGTAGTGGGCCTTTACCGCCGCCTGACGGAACACCTCGCGCGCGATCAACTCTTCCTTGAGCGCCTGACGCATCTGCAGCGAATCGGGCTGGCCGGTTTTCGCCGATACCTCACGCACCGCGGCATCGAGTTGACTCTGCGGCACCGCCACGCCGTTGACGACGGCGATCGCGCCTGCCGGGAGCGTTGATGCGGCCGCATCGGCAGCCTGCGCGGACGACGCCAGCGCCACAGAAGCAAAAGCCGTCAGGCAGAACGCGCGGATCGCGGTGTTGAATCGGAACATGGGTACACCTTTATGGGAAAACCGCTAAAAATTCCAGTTAACCGTGCCGAGGGCAAGCGTTGCACGCGGGCCTCTTGATGCAGGTCGACAAAGTTGTCTGCGGCGCTCCGGATCGAAAGCCGATATCACTGCTTTGCGATTCGGGCGCCGCGTGGAGGGCGTGGCCGTGAGCCGCCTTCTCCGCGTCAGAACGCGAACGCTTCAGCCCGCGCCAAGCTCACAAACGGCCCATTCAACGTGCGGTTGTGGTGCGCAATCATGGCGCGCGCATCCATTTCAGGCGTATCGACGGTGGTGTGCGCATCTTCGATCAGCACCGCGCGCAACCCCAGGTCGAGCGCCGCGCGGCAGGTCGTATCGACGCAATATTCCGTTTTCATACCCGCGATCGCCAGTTCGTTCACGCCGGCATCGGCAAGCCATTGTCTGAGTTCCGTGCCGATAAAACAGTTGGGCCGCGTTTTCACGAAGACGGTATCGCGCGCGGCATCCACATCGAGCCCGCTCACCAGCTTCGTGAGTTCGCTATCGGGCGCAAGGGGCGAACCGGCCGGCCCGGTGTGGCGCGCGGCATAGACCGGCGCACCGGCTTCGCGTGCGCGGGCAATCAGTGCATTGATATTGGCGAGAACACGCGCGCCTTGATAAGGCGGCGGATTGCCGTTGAACAGTCCAACCTGCATATCGACGATCAACAGCGCGCGTCGGCTCGAAGCACGGGCTTGCATGGCGTTTCTCCTTGTCATGACGACGGTGATGCCCGATTGGCGCCGGTGCGGACTGGAGAAACGACAAGGCCCCGTCCGTTACCGGCGGGGCCTTGTGGCAGATACGAATGAACCGACTGAACCGTACTCGCGTATCGACCTCACGACCCGCCAGAAGCGGTCGTGGTGGTCGTAGTCGTGCATGCGATGCGGTGCAGGTTCATGCCGACGATGATGCAGGACTCGGGCGATTTGCGTCAACCCATCAGGCCGTCGTTCGATCCCCAAAGTCCGGATTTCGCTGAAATAACTCACAACGCATACCGTTCGGATAGCGGCAAAGCGTCGCGCTTTCCAAAAAATGAGCCTGTCGTCTTAAAAAAATTGTTCTAGCGCAAAGGTCGAGGCTAGAATGCCGGCTTTGCCGCGCGGTACACCGTGTTAACCCGTAGTACCGCCCTCATCCCGAAGAAGGAATCCGACATGAAAGACCCACTCGCCCGCGACCGCGAGAGCGCTGCCCGCGCCGACGAGGCGGCCGATTCATCCACCGAAAATACGCTCGTCAGCGCGCTTGCACGGGGTATCCGGATTCTGCAGTGCTTTTCGATGGGGGCGTCGGAGCTTTCAGCGCGCGAGCTGGTGGAGCGCACCGGCTTGCCCAAGCCCACCGCCCTGCGGCTCATCAACACGCTGTGCGAATTCGGTCTGCTGCGCCATTCGGAGCGCATTTCGAAGTACGTGCTGGGCACGGAGATGCTGAGCCTCGCCGCGCCCGCGCTCGGTCGCATGACGGTGCGCCAGATCGCGCGCCCGATGATGCAGGAACTGGCCGATTACTGTCAGGGCCAGGTCAAGCTCGCGGTGGGTCATCGCATGAATCTGGCTTACTCGGAAGTGATCCAGGGGGCGGGCAGTTCGGTGTATCGCGCGGAGATTGGCACGCGGGTCTCGCTGTCGCGCACGGCTGCGGGCCGCGCGTATCTGTGGGCCGTGCCGCCCGCATCGCGCGAGCAATATCTGCAGGACACGCTCGCGCTCGATCGCGCCAAGGGCGAGTTGCTCGCGCAACGCATCACGCAGGCGCAGCAGCAGCTACGCGAGATCGGCTGCACGGTGTCATACGGCGATATGCAGCGCGAGATTCACTCGGTGGCGATTCCGCTGGCCTCGCCCATTGACGACGAGTACTGGGTGTTCAGCTGTTCGATTGCCGTGTTCAATCTCAACGGCAACCAGTTGATCGACGATATCGCCCCGCGTCTGATGTCGCTCGTGCGCCGTGTGGAGACATCGCTGGGCAGCATGAGCGGCGCCGCGCACTACGCGGAAACGCGCCCGTGGGCGCTGGCAACGGCCTGAGCCCGCCTGACTCTGACTGAGCAAATCAAGCCCGGCCGTCGCAAGCAGCGCGGCCGCGCTTCGTCCGCTAGACCCGGCAACCCGGTTAGCCCGGATATCCCGGTTAGCCCGCTGCGACCGCAGCAGCAGCCGCCGCCGACACCGGCGAACCCGACAGCCTCAGCTTGCCGCTGGCCACCAGCTGCGCGAGCGGCACGGGACGGCCCAGCAGGAAGCCCTGCACCTCATCGCAGCCTTCGCCTGCCAGCAGGTCGAGCTGATCCTGCGTCTCGATGCCTTCCGCCAGCACGGGAATCCCCAGACTCTTGCCCAGCGCCAGCACCGCGCGGATGATCGCCGTCGCCTGGCGGCTCGATTCGGCTTCGCTGACGAACGACTGATCGAGCTTGATCTTGTCGAACGGGAACGAGCGCAGCGTATCCAGCGACGAATACCCCGTGCCGAAATCGTCGAGCGCCAGGCTCACGCCCAGCGCCTTGATGCGCTGGAGCGTTTCGAGCGAGCGCTCGCGGTCGGCGAAGATGGTCGATTCGGTCAGTTCGAGTTCGAGGCGCGAAGACGGCAGGCCGGTTTGCTCCAGCACTTCGGCGACCAGCGAGGGCAGATCCGCGTGTGCAAACTGCACCGCCGAAAGATTCACGGCCACCTTGCACGGCGGCTGCCATGTGACGGCACGCGAGCAGGCCTCGCGCAACACCCAGGCGCCGATCGCGAGGATCAGCCCGTTTTCTTCGGCCAACGGAATGAACACGCCCGGCGAGATAAAGCCCTGGCGCGGATGCTCCCAGCGCAGCAGCGCCTCATAGCCGCAGATTTCACCGCTTGCGATCGAGGTCTGCACCTGGTAGTGCACGCTCAACTGTCCGCGCGACAGCGCATCGCGCAGATCGGCCGCCAGCGAGCGGCGCGCGCGCGCCGTCTCGTCCATCTTCGGCTCGTAGAAGCACACCGAGCGCGTGGGATCCGCCTTCGCGCGATACATCGCGAGATCGGCGTTATTGATGAGTACGGTCTTGCTGGTGGCGTCGTCTGGATAGATCGCGACGCCCATGCTGGCGCCCGAATTCACTTCCCAGTCGTCATAGCGGATCGGGCGGAACAGCGCCGTCTCCAGCCGGTTCAGGAAGTCGTCGAGCGCTTCGCGTTGCGAAAAGCGACGCAGCGCCACGAATTCGTCGCCGCCCACGCGCGCGACGAATTCATCCTCGCGCACGAGGCTCTTGAAACGCAGCGCCAGAATACGCAGCACTTCGTCGCCCGCGTGGTGGCCGCGCAGGTCGTTGATGTCCTTGAAGCGGTTCAGGTCGATGCCCACCAGCGCCAGCTTGCCGCCGTGCGCCGCGGTGCGGGCCACTTCGGTGTCGAGGCGATCGTTGAAGCCCGCCCGGTTAGGCAGACCGGTGAGCATGTCGGAGAGCGCCATCGTGCGCAGATGCTCGACCGATTCGGCGCGCACGCTATCGTCCAGCAGGTAGCTCACGAGGCCCGCACCCGCAATGATGAAGGCCATGCCCGCCACTGCCAGTGCCAGCGCCTGGAGCGCGGCTGGGTTGGCGACATGCGGGTCGATCGCGAGCGGTTCAATCTCGAACGCGCACATGCCGATGAAGTGAAGCGTAGCGATGGCGGTGGCCAGCAGCCCCGCCACCGTGGCCACCTGCGCGCGCGTGCCCATCACGCTGCCGCCGATGTTCGCCGCGCCCGGCTTGCGCGAAGCCTGATCGAAGGCGAGCGCGCCGAACACGACCGAGAACACGATCGACACCACCAGATATGGCCGGCTCCACATGACGATGCCTTCGACGCGATAGGCCGTCATGCCGGTGTAGTGCATCAGCGAGATCGCCAGCCCGACCAGCGCGCCGCCGATCGCGGGCGCGGCGCGCGTCCAGCCACTGCACGCCACGAAGATGCCAAGGAAGCTGCCCACCAGCGCGATGAGCAGCGACACGATGGTCAGCACCGGATCGAAGGTCACGGGCACGCCCGGTTCATAGCCGAGCATCGCCACGAAGTGCGTGCACCAGATCGCGACCGCCGCCGTGGTAGCCGCGAGGAACTGCCAGCCCGCGCGCTGCATGCCGAGCGTGGCGAACGCGCGCCGCACGAGGCGCGCCGTCACCCACGAACCCGCGCCGCAGATCAGCACGGCCACGATGACGAGCCACGGATTGTGCTTGTTGACGATGCAGCCCAGCACGTTCATCACGGGAAGGCCTCCTTAAAGCCTGGATTCATGAGCGACTTCTTTTGCTACGGTAATTTTTTCAGCCAGCTTCGCGGGCGGCTCGCCCGGTTCGCGCGCAGGGGCGCGACGATATCACGGCGCAGCGCCGCCGCGCCGCGCTATCGAACCGAAGCGCCAGCCAATGTCGAAACGGGAAGATCGGGACGGACAGGTCTCGCGCGACGCGCACGAGGCCCGTACGCCAGTCTACGGCACCTATGTCGCATAACTTTATAAAGCCCTTTTTTATTCGAGTATTTGCAAACGTTTCACCGAAATATTTCGGCAAATTGCGCGGATTTTTGGGAATTTGCGGCAGAAAACGTCAAGGGTTGGCACTGCGTGCGCGTCGTCGGCGGAAAAAAGCCGCGCGGCTTCGCACGGCTTTCCATCTTCGTGGCTGAGAGGGTCTAGCGATAGTCCAGCGTGCTATCGACCTTCGTGATTTTCCAGACGCCTGCGATCTTGCGCATGAAGACCACGACGCCGGTTTGGCTCTTCGAACCGAACATGACCGGGACGACCGCCACGTCGCCCAGCATGGCAACCTGCCGCGGCGCGATGTGGCTCAACCAGTCCTGATCGTCCTCATCCTGAGTCTTGGTGAAGTAATCCACATCTTCCGGCAAGCGATTATGCCGATAGTCGCTTCGCAATTTGTTGACCGTATCCTTTGCGACATACTCGAAGATACCTTCCTTTAGCAACGGAAAGGTCAGGTCCGATCCCGTTTTGATGTACCACGTATAAAACTGGCTCACCCTGGCTTCGGGCGAATCGGCTGCGCCGGATGCGAAAACATTGGAGCTGAACGCAAACGCGAAAAGGGCGAGTATTGAGAGAAGACGCTTCATGGAAGATCAATTGTGGCGATAGATTTTGTACGGCGGATGCGCTGTGCGATATGCCGGACCCGGATAAAAGCCTTCAGCGCCGGGCTGTTGCTTAAAATCGGATATCCAGATGGTCCCATTGAATCGCGCGCCGGACGTATTTTGCACAATGTCCCGTGCTACCAGCCTGAGCGTGATTAAACGCATAGGTTGCCGCGCTGGCGCCAGCGTATGCCATTTGAATCAATCCTTTTAAATCAATCCGAAAGCCGGTCTGTTTATCAGATTTAAAGAAAAAATGTGCTGTCGGTGCTCAGAGGTTTCACGCCCTTCATGGCATGTTTCGGCCTGGCCGCGCGGCTATCCCGCTCGAATTGCACTTCTTCATTAAAATCGGGCTCCGTATCAATCCGATGCCGGGAGTGCGAGCATGCCGCGTGTTCTTGCTATGTCTGGATCGAGTTTCCTTCTTGCCCGCTTTATGCGGCGCGCGCTGTGCCTCGCCGTCCTGCTCGCCGCTCCCCTGCTTTGCGCCCACGCCGATGAATCCGCCGCAGTGGTCACCCGCCCCGCGCCCTGGCACGTCGGCCTGGGTTCGCGCGTCGTTCATCCCGCCGTCGAGCGCAACTGGCGCGGCGCAACGACGCGGCAACTGCTCACCCAGGTCTGGTATCCCGTCGCGCCCGGCACACCGGAAACGCCGCGCGAAATTGGCCGACCCGGCGACCCGATATTCCGCGGCCAGCCCGTCGCCAGCGACGCCTCGCTGGCCGGCGATGCAGGCACGCGCTTTCCACTCGTGCTGCTATCGCACGGCACGGGCGGCAGCGCCAACGATCAGGACTGGCTAGCCAGCGCGCTTGCTGCGCACGGCTATATCGTCGCGGCCGTCAATCATCCGGGCAATAACGAACTCGAACCGCTCACGCGTGAAGGCTTCCTGCTCTGGTGGGAACGCGCGACCGATCTGAGCAACGTGCTCGACGCTTTATTGGCCGATCCGCAGCTCGGGCCGCATATCGACGCCACGCGTATTGGCGCGGCCGGGTTTTCGCTGGGCGGCTACACCGTGCTGGCACTCGCGGGCGCGCGCACGGACGTCAATGCCCTGGAGGCGTTCTGCCGTTCGCCGCAGGCCGATGCGATCTGCCATCCGCCTGAAGCGAAGCGCCTGGCCGGCGCGTCAAGCGACGCGAGCGGCGCAAGCGCCCCGCACCCACCGCCCACGCCCGAAATGCGCGCCTCGTTCGCCCGCTCGGGCGATTCGTACCGCGACGCCCGCGTGCGGGCCGTGTTCGCAATTGCGCCCGCGCTGGGCGAAGCCTTCGACGCCGATGCCTTCAAGTCCGTGTCGATTCCTGTCGCCCTGCTCGCGGGCACCGCCGATATCACTGTGCCGCCCGACACCAACGTGCGCCGCATCGCGGGCTTTTTGCCCCAGGCGAGCCTCACGATGGTGCCGGGCGCTTCGCACTACACCTTCCTCGACACCTGCCTGCCTGTTGCCGCCGAGCGCCTGGCGCGCATCTGCAAGGATGGTCCGGGCGTGGACCGGGACGCCGTGCATGCGCTCGCGGCGAGTGAAGCGCTGGCGTTCTTCAACCGTCACCTGGCGAAGCCGTGAGCGGCTAAGGGATCAAAGCGGACTCAGATCACCGCTCAGATCACCGAGTCAGACGGCGCGAGCGTCACGCGCGTGGCCAGCGCGCTGAGCGCAATCGCGTGGATCATCTGGCTGACCGTGGTGCAGGCGTCGCTGAGCACGGTGACTTTCTTGTAGTCGTCGGCGCGGCGGGACAGCGCCGTATGCGTCACGCAGTTCTGCGTCATCATCCCGCACAGGATCAGCTCGTCGACGCCCAGACGCTGCAAGGTGTCGTGCAACGTGGTGCGCTCGAAGGCATCCGCGAACTGCTTGACGACCACGGGCGCATCGGGCGCGGCCGCCTGGATGCGCGCATGCGTTTCGACGCCCACGGTGCCCGCGTTGAAGAACGGCGCATTGCCTTTGGCGGCGTCGGCGACGTGCTGGACGTGGATCACCGGGATACCCTTCACCTGCGCACGGCCGATGGCGCGCTCGACCACGGCGAGCGTGGCGTCGGCGTTCCAGAGTTCGAACGCGCCGCCGGGGAAATAGTCGTTCTGGAGGTCGATGACGATCAGCGCGGGTTGGCTCATGCAAATGCTCCTGGTCTTTAAGTAGGCGTGCGGAATGTACGCGCCGATCAGTCTACGCGAGCCTGACGCGCGTGATGGTTTCAGGGTGCGATCGTATCGGCTGGCTCAGTAAAAACCCAATAGTACGACCGTACTATTTTAGTGTAGGCTGGCGCTCTCACTCGTCACCTTCTTCGCGAGACCGCCTGCCATGTCGCTGATCTTCTCCCGCCGTGACCTGAATTTCCTGCTCTACGAATGGCTCGACGTCGAGCGTCTCACGCGTATCGCGCGCTACGCCGACCATTCGCGCGAGACCTTCGACGCCGCGCTGGACACCTGCGAGAAGATCGCCACCGACCTGTTCGCGCCGCACAACAAGAAGAACGATCAGCACGAGCCGCATTTCGATGGCGAGACCGTCACCATCATTCCCGAAGTCAAGACCGCGCTGAAGGCCTTCTGCGAAGCCGGGCTGATGGCGGCAGGCCAGGACTACGAATACGGCGGCATGCAGTTGCCGCTGGTGGTCGAGAAAGCCGGCTTTGCCTGGTTCAAGGCCGCCAACGTGGGATCGAGCGCCTACCCGTTTCTGACCATCGGCAATGCGAACCTGCTGCTCGCGCACGGCAGCGAAAAGCAGATCGAGACCTTCGTGAAGCCCGAACTGGAAGGGCGCTACTTCGGCACGATGTGTCTCTCGGAACCGCAGGCGGGTTCTTCGCTATCCGATGTGGCGACGCGCGCCGACTACCAGGGCGAATCGCCACTGGGCGCGCAGTATCGTCTGCGCGGCAACAAAATGTGGATTTCGGGCGGTGAGCACGAGCTGTCGGAAAACATCGTGCATCTGGTGCTCGCGAAGATTCCGGGCCCGGATGGCAAATTGATTCCCGGCGTGAAGGGCATCTCGCTCTTCGTGGTGCCGAAATACCTCGTCAACGAGGACGGCACGCGCGGCGAGCACAATGACGTGGTGCTCGCGGGCCTCAATCACAAGATGGGGTATCGCGGCACCACCAACTGTCTGCTCAATTTCGGCGAAGGCACGAAGTACACGCCGGGCGGCCGCGCGGGCGCCATCGGCTATCTGGTGGGCGAGCCGCACAAGGGCCTCGCCTATATGTTCCATATGATGAACGAGGCGCGCATTGGCGTAGGTCTGGGCGCGACGATGCTCGGCTACACCGGCTATCTGCACGCGCTCGACTATGCGCGCAATCGTCCGCAGGGGCGCGGCATGGGCGCGGCGGGCAAGGATCCGGCATCGCCGCAAATCAAGCTGGTCGAGCACGCGGACGTGCGCCGCATGCTGCTCGCGCAAAAGAGCTATGTGGAAGGCGCGCTTGCGCTCACGCTGTGGTGCGCGAAGCTCGTGGACGAAGCCCGCGCCATTGACGACGATGCCGCGCGCGAACCGCTTACGCTGTTGCTCGATTTGCTCACGCCGATTGCCAAAAGCTGGCCGTCGCAATGGTGCCTCGCCGCTAACGACCTCGCGATTCAGGTGCATGGCGGCTACGGTTACACGCGCGAATACAACGTCGAGCAGTTCTATCGCGACAACCGCCTTAATCCGATTCACGAAGGCACGCACGGCATTCAGGGCCTCGATCTGCTCGGCCGCAAGGTGACGATCAAGGACGGCGCGGCGCTCAAACTGTTCGCGCAGCGCGTACAGGCCACGCTCGACCGCGCCCGTTCGAATGGCGATGCGCAGGACGCAGCGCATGCGCGCGCGCTGGAAGCGGCGCTTGGACGGCTGGTGGAAGTCACGCGCGCGCTGTGGGCGGCGGGCGATCCGAATGTGACGCTCGCGAATGCTTCGGTGTACCTGGAAGCGTTCGGTCACGTTGTCGTCGCGTGGATCTGGCTTGAGCAGGCGCTGGCCGCACGCGCGGCGCTCAAGCACGTGCAAGGCGACGACGCCGACTTCTATCGCGGCAAGCTGGCAGCGGCGACTTACTTCTTTGCGTGGGAATTGCCGAAGACGTCCGCGCAATTCGATCTGCTGACCTCGCTCGATCGCACCACACTCGACATGCAGGACGCGTGGTTCTGAACGCGCTTTTTCGCCGATAGAAAAACGGCGCGATGTCCATTCAAGGACATCGCGCCGTTATCGATTTTGCGCTGTGTCTTAGCGGTGGTTAGCCACCTTGCTTCTCGAAGCGCCTCAGCAATTCATTGCCGCGCGAGTTGGCCGAATCGAGCGCCTGCTGCGGCGTCTTGCTGCCCGTCCACACCTGCTCCAGTTCCTCATCCACCACCGTGCGGATCTGCGGCATGTTGCCCAGACGCAGGCCCTTGGTGTAAGGCAGCGGCGGCTTGTTGAGCATCTGCTTCGTGGCGGTATCGGCGCCCGGATGTGCAGCATAAAAGCCCTGCTTGCGCGCGAGATCGTAGGCGGCGGTCGTCACGGGCAGATAACCCGTATCCTCGTGCCATTTCGCAGCGACAGCGGGCGAAGTCAGATACGCCAGAAACTTCGCGACGCCCTTATAGACCTCAGGGTTCTTGCCCGCCAGCACCCACAGGCTCGCCCCGCCGATGATGGCATTCTGCGGCGCGCCTTTCACGCTCGGGTCGTACGGCATCATGCCGGTGCCGAACTGGAATTTCGCGTACTTCTGCACATTCGCAAACGCGCCCGACGAGCCCATCATGATGCCGCAATCGCCGCTATAGAACTTGGCCGTGGCCTCATCCTTGCGTCCCACATACGTGAACGTGCCGTCCTTCGCCATCTTCTGCAGAAAGGCGATATGCGCGACCTGCAAGGGCTTGTTGATTTCCAGTTCCGCGTCCGCGCCATCGAAACCATTATTGCGCGTCGCGATCGGCGCGGCTTGCCAGGCACTGTAGTTCTCGATCTGGATCCAGCCTTGCCAGCCGGTCGTAAAGCCGCAATTCAGGCCCGCGGCCTTGAGTTTCGCGGCATCGGCGGCGACTTCGGGCCAGGTTTTCGGCGGTGCGTCGGGATTCAGGCCGGCCTTTTTGAACGCGTCGCGATTGTAGTAAAGCAGCGGCGTGGAGCTATTGAATGGCATCGAGACGAGATGACCTGTTTTCGCATCGCCGTAATAGCTCGCAATGGTCGGCACGAAGGCTTTTTCGTCGAACGGCACGCCCGCGTTCTTCATCACGTCATAGACGGGAACGACGGCTTTTTTCGCCTGCATCATGGTTGCCGTGCCTACTTCGTAGACCTGAAGGATGGCGGGCGCGTCGCCGCTGCGATAAGCGGCGATACCGGCTGCGAGCGTTTGATCATAGGTGCCCTTGAAAACCGGCACGATCTTGTATTCGCTTTGCGAGGCGTTGAACTGCTGGGCGATTTCGTTCACGCGCTCGCCCAGTTCCGATTCCATCGCGTGCCAGAACTGGATTTCGGTGGGCGCTGCCTGCGCCACCTGTGCCGCCTGCATGCCGGATGCGAACAGCATCGTGGCGCTCAGGACGCGCAGCGCGCCCCGCAGCGTATGACGTGGTTTCGTGCGCAACTTCTCGTGCTTTCTCATCGGGCTCTTTTCCTGGTCGTGGATATCGATACGGGATGGCGAAACACAAAGCTGCGCAAGGTTAGCATAGCGACATGGCACTCATGCGCTGATTGCCGGTCATTGCCCCGCCGTGCCTTCCTGCCTGCGAGGCTTGCCGTGTCCGATGCGTTGTGCGCGATAGATACCCGTGTGCCCGGAAAACAGATAAGCGGTCACGCAGCCGATTGCGGCCAACGGCCCAATATCCGCGCCGAACAGCTCGACGGCCATGAGCGTGGTGGCAATCGGCGTATTCGCCGCGCCTGAAAACACAGCGACAAAGCCAATGCCCGCCATGAGCGCAAACGGCATATGCAGGAGCGGAGCCAGCACGTTGCCGAGCGTCGCGCCGATATAAAAGAGCGGCGTGACTTCGCCGCCCTTGAAACCGGTGCCCAGCGAAGCGATCGTAAAGACGAATTTGCCAAGGCTGTCCCAAGGCTGCATCGGCATCTGGAAAGCGCGCACGATATCGGGAATGCCCAGGCCAATGTAGTGATAAGCGTCGAGCGCCCACACCGCCGTTGCAATGACGATACCGCCACACAGCGGACGCAGCGGCGCATAAGCGATATAGCGCTTCACAAGCGCGCCCAGGCGATGCGCGCAGGTCGCGAACGCCATGCCGACGAGCCCGAACACGATGCCCGCCAGCGCCACCGCTATCACACTGCCAAAACCTACCGGCACGATCTGCCCGATCGTGTAGTGCACGTGATGGACGCCCCACGCGAGGCACACCTGGTCGGCGACGATACCCGCGACCACGCACGGAAAGATTGCGTCATAACGCATGCGCCCGATTGCCAGCACTTCCAGCCCGAACACCGCGCCCGCCAGCGGCGTGCCGAACACCGAAGCAAAACCCGCACTCATCCCCGCCATCAGCAGCACACGCCGGTCATCGTGTTTCAGGCGAAAAACATGCGTGAGTTGATCGGCGAGCGCGCCGCCCATCTGCACGGCTGTGCCTTCGCGCCCCACCGACGCACCGAACAGATGGGACACGATCGTGCCGCCCAGCACCAGCGGCACCATGCGCAGCGGCACGACTTTCTTCGGGTCGTGAATTTCGTCGATGAGCAGATTGTTGCCCGCATCCACGGGCTTGCCGAGCCGGTTATAAATCCAGCCGACAGCGAAGCCGGCCAGCGGAAGCAGCCAGATCACCCAGCGATGCGCCTCGCGCCACGCGGTCGCGTCGTCGAGTGCAAATAGAAAGAAGGCCGACGCACTGCCCGCAAGCGCAGCGACGAAACTGGCAATCAGCAGCCACTTGCCGAAATATGGCAGCAGTTCGAGTTGTTCAAAACGGCGGAAGGTGTCCATTGGTCTTGTGCCTGAAAAATACGGGCTGACCAAGGTGCGGAATGTCGAGACGAGCGCCCACAGCTCCGACGATGGTCAGTAACTGTAGGCGTCATTAACCGCGAAACGAACGCGCGGTGGTTAAAGGAGGAACGCCATCTCCGAGGCCGTGATCATACACCAACTGCGCGATCTGTCGGCGTCTATAGCTGATCCTGCACACGCACCACGCGCGTGGCGTGAGTGAGTGGGTCGCGCCATACCAGCGTGGTGCGATCCACTTCGGCGCGGTCGTGCTGCACGCCACCATGAATCAGGAAATAGCTGGTGTTGACGTCGTATAGCGACGAATCCAGCGTCACGCCATCTACGTCTGCAGCCTGAAGCGCCAGCGAGACATCGCTCATGTTGCGGAAGAAAACCGTCTGCCGACGCGCCACAAACGCCTGCGCCTTGGCCAGCGTCATCTCCGGAATGATGGCGGTCAGCACCTCGGCGCTTGCGGTATTCATGTTGACTGGCGTCGCGTTCGGTAACACCGTAATGAACGGGCGTAATCGCGCAACCGCTGCGGGTGTATAGCCGGGGATGTCGAGCAGCGCGTCGGTATCGGTCATCAGCAGCGAGGCGACCTTGCTGGTGTCGTCGTCGCTCGCTTCGAGGCCGGGGTTATCCGTGAAGCTCGAACCGTCCTCCTGCGTTTGCGTCGATGTATTCGACGTACCGGCGTTTTCGAAGCGCGTAGCCGAATGCGACAATCCCGCGCGCACATAAAGCGCCGTCTTGCTCGCCAGTTGGCCGTCAACGCCAACGAGTTGCAGCAAACGCTGAAACGCCTGCAATTGCGTGACGTTCACTTCCAGCACGCCAGGCGAGGGATTCGACACGAGACTGCGCAAATTGAAGCGCGACTGGGCGTCTTCGACTGTGCCAGTCAGCCACGTCGAGCCGACCTGCGTGCTGTCATCGCTCATCGCGCCAATAAAATGGCTCAGCCGCGTGCGCGCGACCGGCGTGCTCCACAGACCGCCCAGATACGTGACCGAAGGCAGCGTATCGGCTTCCGAGTGCAGGACGAGCCGCGTCCAGTCGAGCGCGCCGCGCGCAACCCATTGCGCCTGGCCGAGCAGGCGCTGGTTCTCGATGCGCCGCACCTGCACCTGTTCGCGCCAGAGGATGCCCGACACCAGAATGGCCGACAGCGCCATCACCAGCAGCGCGGTGATGATCGCCGCGCCTTCTTCGCGTCGCGTGGCGCGTGCCTTGATGGGTGCATGCATCGTCACTCCCCCACCAGAAACGCGCGATAAATGGGCCGTTTGAGCGTTGGCGCGCTGATGCTCACCTGCAATCCCGTCACCGCGCGCGGCAGCGGCATGGCGGCGAGTTGCGGGATCGTCAGGTTGTTGTCGTTGGTGGAAATGGCGCTGCGCACGTCGCCCATCTGCGTCGTCCAGCCGGTCTGCGGCACATACATGCGCACCTGGATCGCCCCCACGCCGTTCATCAGCGGCACCGCGCTCCATGACGCGTCTTCGCCTCGGCGCAGGATGCGGCGAAGCTGGCTGAAATTGCCGATCGGCGGCGAAGCGTAGCGGATCACGCGGCCATCGGCCACGTGATAGCGCACGACTTCGAGACGCGGTGCCTGCCCTGTTACGACCGGCCAGGTGCGTACGATCTGCAGTCCGGAAGAATCGGCGGAAATTGCGCTGCCGCCGGTTTCGTCATCGGACACAGCGAGCCGCGAATCGATACGCATCTGGTCGAACAGTTCTGCGAACACGCGCTCATCGGCCATCGAACGCGAGATCGAATCACGACCGCGCGCGATGGCGTCGAGACCGCGCCACGACAGCACGGCCACCACTGCGAGGATCGCCACCGCCACCAGCAGTTCCAGCAACGTGAACCCGCTCGAACGTGCATATGCACGACTCAGGCGTCTATAACGAACGGTTGATTTCATCGTCGAACATCGTCATGAGTTGCGCCAGATTGCCCTTGCGCCCAGGCGCCGTGACCGAAATCTCCACGCGCCTGAACAAGGGATTGGGCGTCGAACTCACGCTTTCTGTGCATACCAAAGCGAGATTGCCTTCGGAACAATCGAACTGTGTCACGCCGAGCGCGGGCCACGCGTGAGTCAGACGCAGTTGCGCCAGCACGTTGTCCGCGCTCCAGCCCGCCAGCAGGCGCTGGTGCAAATCGGCTTCGCTCGTCGCGAGATTGCCCACCGCCCGCATCGACGCCGCCAGCGCGACCGCAATGATCGCCAGCGCAACCAGCACCTCGATCATGGTGAAGCCCCGCGCGCTGGCCTTACTGCTGGTAGCCGTCATTCAGGGTCTTCAGGAACGCGATGATGTCGTCGATATCCTGCTCCGACATCGAAGGCTTATCGCCGAACTTGCGGTCGAACGGCGCATCCGCCACATCGATATTGGCCGCGTATTTTGCGGGCAGATCGTTGTACTTTTGCGGCTTGCCAGAGGCATCGTGCGGATAGATCCTGTCCGGTGCGATATCGCGCAGGTTGTAGAAGTCCATCACATGCTTGAGGTCGTGATAGACGCCGTTGTGGAAAAACACCTGGCGGTTCGCGACGTTGCGCAGCGTCGGCGTGAGGAACATGCCGCAATATTGCGTCTGACTCGCCAGATCCTGGCGGTACGGACCGCAAAGACCCATATCGAAGAATTTCGGGTCTTTGTTCTGCACCAGTTCCGTATTGCGCGGCACACCCAACGCTTCGTACTGCGTATCGGTAAAGAGCGGCGGCAAGCCGTCGCGGCCCGGCTGGCTCAAGTGGCAGCCCGCGCAGTTCGCCTTGTCCTGGTTGTTGAAAAGACGCAGGCCGCGCAATTCCGCCTGACTCAGACGCGCCTTGCCTTCAAGCCAGTCATCGTACTTGCTGTTGAACGCATGAAACGACGCGTCTTCGATCTGATAACGGCTGACTGCGGACATCGCCTCGTCCACCAGCATCGCCGACCCCGACTTCACGGCTGGCCCGAACAGTTTGCGCAGCTTGTCCAGATAGCCGCCACGCTCTAGCTTTTGCGCGACTTCGGCTTCGCTCGTGTTGGCCATTTCCACCGGATTGAATAGCGGCCCCATCGCTTGCGCCTGCAAGGTATCAGCACGGCCATCCCAGAACAGGCCGCCTTGCGGCACCATCGCGGGCGCTGCGGGCGCCACGCCCGCATTCTTCTGCGCGCGCGTCACGCCTTGCGCCTGTTGTGCGGTATCGGTAAGGCTCGGCGGCGCGACGTCCATATCGGGCGCGTCGGGGCCGATGCTGAAATTGGCCTGACGATACAGATAGGCGAGCGAGGGCGGAGGACGGTAGCCCTGCTGCGTCATGTGCACGCCGCCCAACTGCACCGACAGGGCGTTCGGCGGGCCATACGAATGCTGCGGGCTATGGCACGACGCGCACGACTGCGTGCCCGAAGCGGACAGCGATTGATCGTAGAAAATCTGCTTGCCGATCTGCGCCAGCAAACTGAGCTGCGCATTCTGCGGCTTCATCAAATGAACCGGATGCGGGTTGACGCCGAACTGATCTTCGAGCATCTCGCCGATGGCTTGCGGCATCCGCTCCGGATGGGTAAAGGCATAGGCGCCGCAGGCGGCGAGCATCAGCAGACCGGCAAGCGCACCCCAGAGCGCGAAGCGATACCGCGCCCGCCCGGTGGAAGGCATGCCGTCCGTGTTCGTGGACGACGCAACAGCATTCAAACGAGAGTTCATGGTGACGACAGCAAGAAATTAATGCGGAACCCAACGACAAATCGAGCCAGCGCGTAACGCTGGCTCGTCGGCAAGACTACGGATCGGATCAGTCCTCGCCCGCGCGCATTGCGCAGGCGAGAGTCGCTATGTCGCTAGTTGGTGACCGATATGCTGGGCGCCGATGACAGCTTGGTCCCAAGGCTCGAATCCAGGTACAGCACGGAGTTATTGCCGCTGCCGCTGAAATTGAACATGTTCAGGATGCTGCCCGCCGACGCATCGAACGAACCACTGCCGATACGCGTGCCGCCCAGCCAGTTGTCCTCGATAAAGCGCGTGATCGAGGCTTGCGTAATGGCGGTGCTGTCCACGTAATTGCTCTTCGCCCACGGCGAAATCACGATGAACGGCGTGCGCGTACCCGGGCCGCAACGACCGTTGACAGGCGAACCCGTCACGCCGACCGGCGCCGTGCCCGTGCCGCAGGTGCTCGTGCCATTGAGGTAATCGTTGGTCGAGTACGACGCGCTCGTCGGCGTGATGTACTGGTGGTCGTACCAGCCGTCCGAATCGTCATAGGCAATGATGACCGCCGTGTTCTTCCAGTCAGGCTGTTCTTCCAGGAAGTTCACCACGTTGGTGACGAACGACTGCTCGTCGAGCGGGTCCGAATTGCCCGGGTGAGCATCCTGTACCGCAGGCGCCTTCAGGAAGCTCACGGACGGGAAATTGCCCGCCTTCACCGCCGTATAGAAGTCGTTGACGTCGTACTGGTGATGGACCGGCGTCGACGTGCTGTCCTTCGGCTCCGTATAGCCGATGTAAGCCGTCGAGGTCGGGCGCGTATGCGCCGGGTTCGACGTCGTCGTGTAGTACTGAAACCACGCATGGTGCGGCACGTAGTCAACCACGCTCGAATTCAGCACCGACGAATACGTGCTGCGGGTGCAGCCCGTCGTGCCGTTGGCGTTGGTCGTCGACAGGTTGAAGCCGCCCATGAAGCCGCCCCACGTGATGCCCGCCGAATTCAGCAGATCACCGATATTCTTGTTCGACGAGCTCATGGCTGCCGTGACGGTGCTGGTGCTGTCGTTCGAGATCGTGCACGCGTCGTTGGTGGGATCCAGGTCGCCGATCAGCGAGAAGCCGTCCGCACCGTCCGCAATCGCCTGGGTGCTCAGCGAAGTGCCCGAGGAAATCGTGGTGCTATTGGTGCTGGTGCCGGTCGTGAGCGTCACGCCGTTGGTCTGGCCGGAGATCACTTCGAGCGCGCCCGGCGTGGACGGGCCGAACGTGCCCGTGTAGGCGTTGTCGTTCATGGCGAAGTGCTGCGCGTAATTCCACATCGCCGTGACGGTATTGCCGTCGAAATAGCCCATCACCATGCCCTTCGTGTCGAACACGCCGGAACCGGTAGTGGTGGCCTTGCCCGTGTAATAGGCGAATTCGTCCATCGCGCCATTGTCTTCAGCCTCTTGCTCCGGGCTGTAGTTATGGTTCTGCGAAGCCGTATTGGCCTGCGCGCGGTCGATCCGGAACGGTTCGAGATAAGCGGCCGTGATACCCGAAATCGACAGGTTGGTGGCGTTGGTGGAATTCGGGTTGGCGGTGAGCAGCGCGGTCGTCAAGCCGTTGACGGTCGGCGTGTCCGAAGCTGCCGTGAATGCGGGCTCGCCGGACGGATTGTCCGCATTCGGATAGGTCCCGAAGTAATGATCGAACGACTCGTTTTCGCCGTAAATCACCACAAGGTGTTTGATCGGCGTGGCAGTGGTGAGCGCATCCTGCGCGCTGACCGTGCTAGTCGTGTTGCTGCCGCATGCGGCTAGCCAGTTTGCAGTGGCAGCCAGTGCTATGGCTGTCCAGACGGTACGACGCATCACAATCCCCTTCTTTTGACGTAGATGTTTTTGTGTTGCCATTGCTTTGCTTTTCTCCGGCGACGGAATCATGCAATTGCAATGTGACGTCGTAACGTTGGACGCATTTCAGCACCTTTCCTCCTTTATTTCCAAATCTTGCAACACTGGATTTTATTATTCGCATAACGAAACAATAATTGGAAACTCACAAATCCATCTATTTGCGCAATACTTCCCGGACCACTTATATCAAGCGTCAGCACCACCATTGCACCGATGACGCAACGACCGAACCGGCCGGAAGCCGATGGAGAGAAACGTGAAATTCAGGGCTTTTATCGCGCTCGTTCTGCTGGGATGCGCCTCAGCGGGCGCGCTCGCACAGCAGTACGACGGCGGTCCCGATACCGCCTCGGGCAAGCCGCCGCGCCCGCCTTGCGGCGGTCCGCCGCCGGGGCCGCCGCCTTCTCATTCGCAATCTGGAGATCATGCGCCGCCGCCCATGAATGGGTCGGCGCCGCCGCAACATCCGGACGGCCCGCCGCCCGATGGTCCGCCGCCGGATTGTCATTGATAAACAGCCTCAAGCCATGACCTCAAGCGCTACGGTCGGCGAGCGCATGATGCCGACCGTGCGCAATGCGACTTTTACCCGCGCACATTTCATTACCATTCCTATCACGCTTGATCCGCTATCGCGATGATTGATAAAGAAAAGCCAATCCAGCTTTGCAAGAATTGTTAATCAAAGGCTTTGTGATCGTCACTTTTACGTCTTGTTGAAAAAATAGACTGCGACGCTTTAGCGAAATCAGCGCATTCAGTCGATCGATCCGGCATGTCCCTCTAACGCTCAAGCATAGCGATTTCTCCCACTGCCGATCTTCCTGGCAGCGACGCCCGAGCGCCTCCATCGCCTATCGGCGAGATATGTCGTCCCGCACAGTCAACGCAACAATGAATCAATCTCAACGTGGAACGTCGGTTCCGGTTCCGCTCCCGCGCTTGACCAGAAAGAGCGCATTTCTGCTGGTTGGCGCGCTGCTTGCCTCCTATGCACACATCGCCGCGGCTTCCGTGGTCATGAACTTCGCGCACGCGGACATCAGCGCCGTGGCCCATGCGATCGGCGAAGCAACGGGCAAAACCATCATCGTGGACCCACGTGTGAAAGGCCAGATCGATCTGGTTTCCGCCGAGCCTGTGCCCGAAGATGAAGCGCTCAAGACCTTGCAATCGGCCTTGCGCATGCGCGGGTTTTCGCTGCTTCAGGATCACGGCATTCTCAAGGTGGTGCCGGAAGTGGATGCGAAGAATCAGGGTGTGCCCACCTACGTGGGCAATCAACCCGTCGCAAAGGGCGATCAGATCATCACGCAGGTGTTTCAGCTTCACCGCGAATCGGCCGCCGCCCTTCAACCGGTCTTGCGCCAGCTTATTTCGCCCAATAACACGGTGACGGCAAACGCCAGCAATAACACGCTGGTGGTGACCGACTACGCCGATAACGTACAGAGAATCGCAGCGGTTATCGCCGGGATGGAAGCCGCCTCCGCGCCGCATATCGCAGTGGTGCAGCTCAATTTCGCGGATGCAACCGACGTCGCCCAGCAGGCCGCGAAAGTGCTGGATCTGAACAGCATCGGCAACAGCGACCCGACGCAGAAAGTGGTCGCCACTGCGGACACGCGCAGCAACGCCATCATTCTGCGTTCGAGTAGCGCAGCGCGACTGGACGAAGCGCAATCGCTCATCATCAAGCTCGATACGCCCACTCGCGCGCCGGGCAATATCCATATCGTCACCTTGCGCAATGCGGACGCCACCGAACTCGCCAAAACATTGCGCGGGATTCTGGGGCAATCGAGCGGCAACAACGATTCACTCGCGAGCGCCGTTCTGGGCGCCAGTTCGCAAAGCTCGTCCGGGTTGCCCAACAGCAATGGTTCGCTGCCACCCTTGCCGAGCGGTTCGGATAGTTCGTCGACCAAGAGCACTACATCGTCCGGCTCCAGTGCTTCTACCAGCAGCGGTTCGGGACAGGCGCAGGGCGGCGGCGATCAGGACGACAAGGGATCGGGTGAGATCGTCGCCGACACCTCGACGAATTCACTGATCATCACCGCACCGGAACCGGTATTCCGCAATCTCAGCACCGTGATTGCGCGACTCGATCAGCGCAAGGTGCAGGTGTATATCGAATCGCTGATCATGGAGGTCAACTCCGAAAAGGACGGCGAATTCGGCATCGAATGGATGACGACATCGGGTCTCGAATCGCTTGCGGAAACCACCACGGACGTTGGCGTGGTCGCCGGATTCGGGAATATTCTCGGCACCAAGGGACTGTTCCGGGCGCTGCAGACGAATTCCGATGTGAACGTGCTCTCCACACCCAGCCTCGTCACGCTCGACAATCACGAAGCGCGCATTCTTGTGGGCAGCAACGTGCCGATCGAGTCGGGCTCGTATTCCACCAGTTCGTCGAGTTCCACCGCTGCGAACGCCTTCAATACTTATAGTCGCACGGACGTAGGCGTGATCCTGAACGTAAAGCCGCAGATCAACGAGGGCGGCACGATCACGATGCAGGTCTATTCGGAAGATTCGAGCGTCGAGAGCGACACCTCGACCCAGTCCGGCGGCTTCACCATCGATAAGCGCTCATTGCAGACCACCATTCTCGCGGACGACGGACAGATCATCGCGCTAGGCGGCCTGATCAGCGACAGCTATACGAACGGCAATACGCGCACGCCCTGGATTTCGAAGATTCCGGTGATTGGCGCCTTGTTCAGGCACGAAACCAAGAGCCGCGAGAAAAAAGATCTGCTTATTTTCCTGCGGCCGGTTATC
Source organism: Burkholderia sp. Ax-1719 (assembly GCF_011753055.1). Lineage (GTDB taxonomy): Bacteria > Pseudomonadota > Gammaproteobacteria > Burkholderiales > Burkholderiaceae > Paraburkholderia. The sequence goes on from NZ_VWWJ01000012.1 coordinate 112,326, forward strand.
GTGAAGGACGGCGCGATGTTGCAGGCGATTGCCGCCGATCGCTACGGCTATATGCAGGCGCGCTCGAAGTCGTACAAGTCGGACAACTGGCTGATGAAGGACGATACGGTGCCTGCATTGCCCTCCACCGACGGCAAATCCGGCGAGATCGTCGATTTGACGCACGTGCGGCAAGCCGCAAAGCAGGAAGCGATCGAGCAGGCTTCACCGCCCGCTGCTCAGTGAGCGGCCCGCGCGACCAGCAATAAGGAAGCCGGTTTCGCGCTACGCGGATCGACCGGCTCGCGCAACGCACGCAACGTCATGCCACTCGCCTGAATTAAGGCGATCCAGCTTTCGAGCGTGCGAAAGTACCACGGCGGCGCGTCGTGAAACGCGCCGTCAATACCGGCCCACGTTCCCGCACGCCAGCCATCGGCATAAGCTTGATCGCCGCAAGCCATCAAGGGATGCAGCGTTTGCACGATAAACGTGCCCTGCGCTTCGAGTAGCGAAGGCACCGTGCGCAGAAGATCGTCCACACATTCGGCGCCTAGCAGCGAGAAATTGCAGACGACGACATCGGCACGCAAGGCAAGCTTGCCTTGCGCGATGTCTTCATAGGAGAGCAGGCGGGTTTGCGTAAGCCCCGCTGCGCGGGCGGCTTCGATCAAGGCGGGCACGGCGTCCACGCCCGTTACGTCGATACCGCGCCGCATGAGTTCGCAGCCGAGCCAGCCTTCGCCACAACCGAGATCGATGACCGAGCGAGGTTGGCACGCGAGCACCGCATCGAGTACGGCGGCGTCGGTTGCCAGCTTGCGGCTGGCGATGCTGCCATTGCGCACCGCGTCGATCCACGGCGCAGCATTGCGATGCCACGCCGCGAGAATTTCGCGGTCGTTCTGTACCGGGTCGATCATGGGCCTCCTCGCATCGGTTGCGATTGCTTCAATTGGCGTCGTTTATCTCGCGCGCCAGTCGATGCGTATTATGCGCGCGGCGCGGGAGGCCCCGGCACGCCACGCGCCCTCCATTACGAACCGAAGAACGGCACGCAGTAATCCGGCGGTCCGACGCAGTCGCCAGGACCGTTCGGTTGCGGATGCAGGTTGGCGCAGCCCGACATGGCCGCCGTCGCCACGGCGCATAGCGCCGCGCGCACGATGTAAGTGACAATGCGTGATTTCATGGGATCGAAACTCGGATGATTGGCCGCGATGCGAATGCCCGTCACGTCGCGCGGCCATGCCGGCATGACGGTTGCGTTCGATGACGCATCGGCGATGCGTCAGTGATGCGCGTAGAGCGTGCTATTAAGCGTTTTGAGTTCGCCGTCGTTCTGCGCCTGCACCAGTTCGTGATAAACCTGAGCACGCGTGATGTGCGCGTTGCCATCGTTATTCCAGGCCGGTGCAGGTGCGGATGCGGGCGCGGTAACCGCCGCCGACGCCGGTGCTTCTTCGGCATGCGGATCGCCCGGCATACCGCGCGCATGCGCCAGCGTCGACATGGACAGCATCAGGACGACCAGCGCGCCGCTCCAACTCTTCTTCACTTCAAACTCCTTTCCAGCCGCGTGGCCGGTGCCGTAAATCAATTCATGCGGCAAGGATAGAGGCGCGAACCTACGCGAATATCCGCAGGAAAATGAAGAAATGTTTAAACGCGTGCTCATGCGCGGCGTCCGCTTCGATAAACGCCCGATACATGCCAATACACTCAAGTGTCCTGATCGTCTTCGCAACGCTCATGCGGTGTTGCAAGCGATCCGCAGGCCTTTCGATTCGCTTTTAAGCGCTTTTTCTCAGGCTGGACCTCAATCCCCGGCCGCCCCGTCGCGCCCCGAATAGCCGCAAAAAAACAACACCTTCGCGGGCCAGGCGCTTGCAGCGCTGTCTAGACGGGAGATACACCGCACTGCGTTTTTTGAAACTCAGTCTTTCAGGTTTTCGAATTCGTCCACCAGGAGCGTTACGCATAATCGCCCCCTGAACCCGGCTGGCGTGCCTCCGCCGCCGCGATTCGATTTCATGAAGCGAATGCTCTCTCACGCAACTTTTTAATGAATATCCATCAATGAAAAAAACCGCTCTCGCTCTCGCAGCCACACTGGCTTCGCTCGCATCCGTCGGCGCTTATGCACAAAGCAGCGTCACGCTCTATGGCGCGCTGGACACCTCGGTTGCTTTCTTCGGCAATCAGGCTGGCAAGAACGGTTCGGGCAACACGTTCCAGATGATGTCGGGCAATGTCTCGCCCAACCTGTGGGGCTTGAAGGGCACGGAAGATCTCGGCAGCGGCCTGTCGGCGATCTTCAAGCTCGAAAGCGGTTTCAATATCGATAACGGCAAGCAAGGCCAGGGCAGCCGCATGTTCGGCCGTACCGCAATGGTGGGCCTGAACTCGACGACGGGCGGCACGGTGACGCTGGGCCGTCAGTACGATCCGCTGATCGACCTGCTCCAGCCGATGACGGACGACGTCAACTTCGGCTCCGCTTTCGCGACGCCGGGCGACATCGACAACTACGACAACAGCTACCGCACCAACAATTCGGTCAAGTACACGAGCCCGAACTGGGCCGGTCTGCAAGTGAGCGCGATGTACGCGTTCGGCGGCGAAGCGGGCAGCATGGGCGCGGGCCAGACGTGGGCCGTCGCGGCGGCGTATAACCACGGTCCGTTCGGCTTCGGCGCGGGCTACTTCAAGGCCAACAGCAACAGCGGCACGAACGCCTCGTTCGACGGCCTGAACCCGAACACCAGCGTCAACGTCGATTCGTCGGCCATCTCCGGCGGCTTCGTGTCGGCCAACTCGCTGCAGATCATCCGCGCAGTGGGCAACTACAACTACGGTCCGTTCCAGATGGGCCTGAGCTACAGCAACGTCGAATACGCGAACTACACCAGCGCATACGGCTCGAACAGCGACACCAAGTTCAACACGGGACAGTTCTTCCTGAACTACCAGGTCACGCCGATGGCGCTGCTGGGCTTCGGCTACAACTACACCAAGGGTAGCGGCAATGGCGTGACCGCCAGCTACAACCAGTTCACACTGGGCGGCGACTACTTCCTCTCGAAGCGCACCGACATCTACGTGCTCGCGGGCTACCAGAAGGCATCGGGCCGCACGATCGACGCCGATACGGGCGCGCTCGTGAACGCCACGGCTTCGTTCGGCGACTTCGGCAACGACGCCACCACGAACAAGCAGGCGATGGCGATGATTGGCGTTCGCCACCACTTCTGATTGATCAGAAGAAAAATCACGCTTCAAAGCTGAAACTGAAGCACGACGCGGCGCGCGCAAAACGGCGCGCCGTGTTCGACGCGCATGCCGCCCCATGGGCGCATGCGCGTTTTTCGTTGGCCGCGCGCGCTATGCAGAAGCGATGCGTCGGGAGAATTCGGCATCGCCGTATTCCTACGCTATAATGCGCGGGTCTTAGGGGAGTAGTCTGCCTTGCGCGCAACGTGCGAGGCGCCGTCGTCAACATAATTGGCAGCTTTGCCATGGCGCCGGCAGCCGTTCTTCGGCCTGACGAGACCTATGACGTCGTCCCTTACACCCGGGCTGGGCGGGGGGATTGCGTCATTGGTCCATCCGTCCGGCCCGTGGAATATCACTACAATAATGTCCCTCAATTCCCGCTTCCACTCAGTGGAGCGTGCGTCATGATCTGGACGTTCGCCCTGCTCATTGCCGCTGCCGGCATCATCTATCTGTCCTGCGAGACCTTCGTCAATGGCGTCGAATGGCTCGGGCAGAAGCTCAATATCACGCAGACCGCCACCGGCACGATTCTCGCCGCGTTCGGCACAGCCTTGCCTGAAAGCGTGGTCACGCTGGTGGCCGTCGCATTTGGCGGCGACGCGGCGCACAAGGAAATCGGCATTGGCGCGGCCATTGGCGGCCCGCTTGCACTGAGCACTGTCGCCTATGCGGTGGTGGGCGTCGCCCTGCTCGCGACCGCGGCCCGCGCGGGCCGCGCACGCGCCGACACCGTGGACGCCGATACGCGCCGCCTGCGCCGCGACCAGTTGTGGTTCCTCGCGATCTTCGTCGCGAAGATCGGTCTGGGTCTGGTGGTGTTCCACTTCAAGCCGCTGCTCGGCATCGCGTTTCTCGCGGCCTACGCGTTCTATTGCTGGAAGGAATTGAGCGACGACGGCGGCGGCGAAGCCGTGGAAAGCGAGGACCTGGAACCGCTCAAGCTGCGCCCGCGCGATGCGAATCCGGCGATGGTGTGGATTCTTGCGCAGACGCTCGGCGCGCTAGTGGTGATCTTTTTCGCTTCGCACCTGTTCGTGCAGCAGATCAGCGCCGTGGGGCCGTGGCTTGGCCTGAGCGCGCAGTTGAGCGCGCTGCTCTTCAGCCCCATCGCCACCGAACTGCCCGAAATCATGAACGCGATCATCTGGGTGCGTCAGGGCAAGGAACGCCTGGCGCTAGCGAATATCAGCGGCGCGATGATGATTCAGGCGACCATTCCCACCGCCTTCGGCCTGTTTTTCACACCGTGGCATCTGGCGTCGCCTTCGATCCTCGCCGCCGTGATGACGATGATCGCGATCCTGTTCCTGCAATGGTCGTTCCGCGCCCCGCAGGTCAAGAGCCGCCAGCTCACGCATGTGGGCTGGCTCTATGCCGTATTCGCGGCGATGCTCTTCGTGATTCCGCAGTAAGGCTGAATGCGATTTAAAGGCGCTTTAAAGTCACTTTAAACGCGCTTATGCATGCGCGAGACGGAACACCGACACCGCCTCGCGCATACGCTGCGACTGCGCCTCCAGCGCGCTCGCAGCGGCCGCAGCCTCTTCGACCAGCGCCGCGTTCTGCTGCGTGACCTGATCCATCTGACTCACCGCGTGGCCGACCTGCTCGATGCCATCGCTTTGCTCGGCCGTGGCCGTGGTGATTTCGCCCATCAGCGTGGCGACGTTGCGCACCGCACCGACGATCTCGCCCATCGTGTTACCCGCCTGCGTGACGAGCGCGTTGCCGCTGGCCACGTGTTCGATCGACTGGCCAATCAGATCCTTGATCTCGCGCGCCGCGCCCGCGCTACGCTGAGCCAGCGTACGCACTTCGCCCGCCACCACGGCGAAACCGCGGCCCTGTTCGCCTGCGCGCGCCGATTCCACCGCCGCGTTGAGCGCGAGAATATTGGTCTGGAACGCGATGCTGTCGATCATGCCGGTGATTTCGGCGATCTTCTTCGAGCTGGCGCTGATGTCGGCCATCGTCCGCACCGCGCGGCTCACAACATCGCCGCCCTGCTGCGCGAGATCGGCCGCGCCGCCTGCCAGTGTGCTGGCCTCGCGCGCATGTTCGGCGTTCTGGCGCACCGTCGACGTGAGTTGCTCCATGCTCGCCGCGGTCTCTTCGAGCGATGCCGACTGTTCCTCGGTGCGGCTCGACAGATCGAGATTGCCCGCGGCAATTTCGCGCGCAGCCGTGTGAATCGCCTCGCAGCTATCGCGCACGCCCGAGACCGTCTGTGTGAGGCCCGACTGCATGCGGTGCATCGCCGCGAACAGCAGGCCGATTTCGTTGCCGCTCGCCGGCGGCACGCGCACGGTCAGATCGTTGGAGGCGATGCGGTCGAGCACGTCGGCGGCCTGTGCGAGCGGCGCGGACACCACACGGCGCAGCGCGAAATGGGTCGCCACGATCAGCGCGAGCGCGAGGCTCACGCCCAGCACCACCATGCCGACGATCCATTCATATTGCGTATTGCTGCTGGCCAGCGCTGCTTCGGAAAGCTGGTTGGCGAGCTGCTGGAATTTTTCGACGTTCGCCGAATAGACCTGACCCGAAGTGGTGATCGCGCTATCGTTGAGCGTCGCGTAGGCCGAGGTATCGCCGTTTGCGAGCGCGTCGCGCGCCCGCGCGAGGTTCGCCGCCAGTTGCCCCGAGGAATCGACGAGTTGCGCCTTGAGCGCCGTATCCATTCCGTCGAACGGCGCAGCTTTCTCGAATGACTGCGTTTCGCTCGCGGAAAGATCGAGCGTACGCTGCGCGCTCTTGAGCGCGGAATCGCGCCCGGCCGTGTCGTTGCGTTCCTTGAGCGCCGTGTAGGCGCGCATCAGCGCCGAACGCGTGCGCGCGGTGTCCTTGTAGGCGTCGTTGACCAGGATGGTCTGGCGCGCCATTTCGCGCAGCCCCTGGGTGTTGCTATTGGCGCTATGAAGCGCAACGATACCGACGAGGCCGCCCAGCAAAATCATCGTCGAGAAAACCACGAGGACCGCCAGCAGGCTGGCCCGAACCGTTAAATTGCGCATGCTGCGGGTGCCGGCGAACGCCGGATAGTCGTTGCGATGCTTTCGATAACGGCAATAATCTCCGTTCGCTTTAGGGTCATATGCATTCGCGGAAAGTCCCGCCGACGGGCTTTCAGCTCGCTTACTACGCCCCTCTGATGTCCTGCTCTCGCACCCGCGCGCTCGCGTAGGCCCAGCAATCGAGCGTCACCCGCAAACCCGGCCGCTCGTGCGCAAGCGCCAGTCCGAAACCGTGCATGCGCATCACCGCCTGCACCAGCGATAGTCCCAGACCGGAACCCGGCGCTTCTCGCGTGCGCTCACTGCGATAAAAGCGCTGGAATACCGCCATGCGTTCCGCTTCGGGAATGCCGGGACCGTTGTCGCTGACCTGCACACTCGGCCCTTGCAATCCCATCGAGACATGCAGCCCGACACGGCCGCCCGCAGGCGTGAACTTGATCGCGTTATCCAGCAGGTTCGCCAGCGCCTCGAACAGCAAGGCGTAATCGGCGCGCACCAGCGCCACGCGCTCCAGTTGCAGCGCGAGATCGATACGCTTTTCGGCGGCCAGCGGTTGATAAAGATCGGCGACTTCCGCGCACAACTTGTCGAGCGCGACATCGCCAAAGCCCGCGCGCCGCCGCATTGCTTCGATCTCCGAAATACGCAGCATGGCGGAGAAACGACGCAACACATCGTTGACGCCGCGCGTGGCCTGATCGACGAGATTGGCGTGCTCGCCTTCCAGACGCTCCAGCGGCACGCGCGCGAGATGCGCGCGCACCCGCACGAGCGGCGTACGCAGATCGTGCGCAATGCCGTCACACGCGCCCTTGACCTCGTGCATGAGCCGCGAGACTTCGTCGAGCATGTGATTGACGATCTGCGAAAGCCAGCTGATTTCATCGCGTCCGCCGTCGGGCAAGCGCGCATCCAGATCGCCCGCTGCGATCTGCTGCGCCACGCGGCGCACCGCCTTGACGCGGCGCAGTTGTGAAGTGGAGACCAGCACGCCCACACCCAATCCGCCCAGCATCACCAGCGCCGCGCTGCCGGCCAGGCCGCCAAGCATGGTCTCGCGCAAACGCGCCATTTCGCCGACGTCGCGCGACACCACCAGCAGATCGCCATCGGGCAGACGCGTGACGCGCGTGCGCAAATATTGCGGATGCACCGTCGCAGGGCCGATCAGAAACGGCCGGTCCCACACCCCGACGCCGTTTTCGGCGAGGTGATGCGGCATGCGCGCGATATCGCCCGCAAGCCAGCGCTTGTCGGGCGAAAACAGCCCATAGAAGTTCACGGGGCGCTGAATCTGGCTGCGGATATGCGCGTCGAGCGCGGCCGGCACCTGCGAAGGCGCAAGCGCAGAGAAGTACGCGAATTGCCAGTTGATGTTGTAGTCGGCCTCGCGCGCGGTATAGGACGCCGACTGCCAATAGTTCAGATAGACGAGCGCGGACATCGAAGCCGAGAACACCAGCGCATAGATCATCAGCAGCCGGAATGTCGTGCTGCGCCAGAGACTCATTTTCATCGTATTTCCCCGCATTTCCCCGCCTTCGCGTCCAGTATCGCAAACCGCCCATACTCAAACATGAAAATTTATTTAATCTTGTGAAATGAAACGCACATCAATCCCATGCCGATAAATAAAGTTTAATTCGCCGGCAATGACGCTGTCGTGGCGAGTGATCAAAATAGGCAGTGCGAACAGTCTGATTTTCCCGATGTTCGCCGCAAAAATAATGCTCGATTCGCCTTTGTTACCCGTCATAGAGGAAATACACCATGAAACGCTCACTCGCGCTTTGCATCGTTTCACTCGCCGCCGCGATGTCGGCCTTGTCGTCCATTCCGGCGCATGCCGCAGCCGAAATAGCCGGACGTCACGGCGTAGCGCCCATTCAGGTCAAGGCCCAGCTATACCGCGCATGGCTGACCGACACCACCGCTGCCGATGAAAAGAACTCGTATCCGTTCGCGCCTTCCGATCGCGCCTCAGTATCCGCGTCGCGTTGCGGTTATGTGCTCGGACATCCCGGCGCATCGGAATTTCCGGCCATCACGCGCTCCGTCTGCACGCAATAACACGTCCATTCGATAATCGGCGCGCTGATTTGTCGCAGTCGCATCCTGTCGTTTCAAAATCGCTATATCCGGTAAGATATTTCGAATTCGCAGGCGGCATCAGCCGTTTATCTCCCGGCTCCTGGCCGAATTCAATGAGAAGCGCGGCGCACAACGCGTCGCCTCTCTCATCGCAATGCCGATATCGAAGTCCTCAAATTCCTTTCAATTCGCTTTAAAGCCGATCGGCAAACGCACCCTCGCTTTTTGCGCTGCGTTCGCGGGTGTGCCGCTGGTCGCGTGGCTCGGGCTGTGCGTGGGGCGTCTGCCACTTGCGCCCGATCAGGTCGCGTTGACCTTGCTCGCGGCGCTGCATCTGCACGCACCGCTGGCGGGTAGCGCGCACGGTGCGCTGCTGCATGCCGTCGTGATGGAGGCGCGTCTGCCGCGTCTGGTCGCGGCGGCGTTGATCGGCGCGGCGCTCTGCACATCGGGCGCGACGTATCAGGCCGTGTTTCGCAATCCGCTGGTTTCACCGGGACTGTTGGGCGTGCTTGGCGGCGCGGCATTCGGCGCGGCGCTGGCCATAGTAGCGGGCAGCGGCAGCGCGCACGCCATGTGGATCGAAGCCAGCGCGTTCGTCGGCGGCATTCTTGCGATGGCGGTGGGCGTGGGCGCCGCGGCGCTGATCGGCGGCCTGGCGGATGCACGCGGCGAGCGTGGCGGCGTGCTCACGCTGCTGCTCGGCGGCCTTGTGAGCAATGCGCTGTTTTCCGCGCTCGTTTCGCTGCTCAAATACGTGGCAGACCCGCTCAACCAGTTGCCTGCGATCGTGTACTGGCTGCTCGGTTCGCTCGCGCAGACGGGCTGGCACGAACTGGCGTGGGCGGCTGTGCCCCTTGCGTTGGGCACGCTGCTGCTATGCGTCGCCGCTCCGCTCATCGACGGTCTCACGCTCAGCGACGACGAAGCGCGCAGTCTCGGCGTGCCCGTCAATGTCATCCGCCTTGGCGTGATGGCGCTGGCGACACTGATCAGCGCGCTCACTGTGGCGCTTGCGGGCATGATCGGCTGGATCGGCTTGCTGGTGCCGAACCTCGTACGCCCGCTGGTGGGCGCATCCAATCGCTTCGTACTACCAATGAGTGCGCTCGTGGGTGCAATGGCGCTGATGCTCGCCGATACCTGCGCACGAAGCGTCGCAAGCGCGGAGATTCCGCTTGGCGTGGTCACCGAACTGGGCGGCGCGGTCGCCTTTGTGGCGGTCCTGCGCACGCTGCGCCGCGATGGACGGTAAGCCTATGAGCAAACCGCTTTCGCTCGCCTGTCGCGATATCGTTGTCAGGCGTGCGCACGCCTGTGTGCTCGATGGCGTGAGCTTCGGCGTGCGTGCTGGCGAACTGGTATCGCTGCTCGGCGTGAATGGCGCGGGTAAAAGCACGTTGCTGCGCGTGTTGCTCGGCCTGATTACGCCTGACGCTGGCGAAGTGCATCTGCACGGGCAACCGCTGCACCGTCACGCGCGCCGCGCCATTGCGCAGCAGGTGGCGTGGGTCCCGCAACATCATACGCCGCAGTTTCCCTATACCGTCGAGCAGATCGTCGCGCTCGGGCGGCTGCCGCATCGCGGTCTCATGCGCGCGCCGCGCGCTCAGGACCGCGAAGCCATCGCCGCCGCGCTCGACGACATGCAGGTCGCGCACCTCGCACAACGCGACTATGGCGCGCTTTCGGGCGGCGAGCGCCAGCGCGTGATGCTCGCACGCGCGCTCGCCCAGGGCGCGCGCATCCTCCTGCTGGACGAGCCGTTCGCGGGCCTCGACTATGGCCAGCATCTGCGGCTGCTTGAGCGCCTTGCGGCGCTTGCAGCCAGCGGCTATGCAATCGTCAACACCAATCATCGCCCCGACGACGCCTGCAATCTCTCCACGCGCGTCGCGCTGCTCGACAGCGGGCGCATCGTCGCCGACGGGCCGCCGCGCGACGTCCTCGATGCACCAACCGTGAGCGCGCTCTACCGCGCACCGGTCGAACAGCTCGACATCGACGGCCAGCGCTTCTTTCGCGCCGCCGCACCCGCTTCCCCACTCCCGCCTTCGCGCGTCCCCCCGAGCCACCGATGAACCATCGACATCCGTCGCGCTGCGCCGCTTTTGCGTTCGCAGCCGCATGCGCTTTCGCCGCAGCGAATAATGCCCGTGCGCAAAGCGCACAGCCCGCTTCCGCCGATACGACAAACATCAGCAAAAAAGCCGAAAAGTCGACCACGCTTCCCCCTGTCGCCGTCAGCGCCAGCGCCACGCCGGACGGTGCCAATTCTCCGCGCAGCGACAAGGCCTCGCTCGGCCCGCTGGGCACGCTCAAACGCGTGGACACGCCTTACACGGTCAACGTAGTGACGCAGGAAGTGATCGCCGATCAGCAGCTCAAGAGCATTCCGGACGCGTTGCGCCTGCTGCCTTCCGTGCAGGGCGATGGCGCGCGACCGCAAAGCCGCGGCATACAGGGCAGCGTGGTGCAGAACAGCCGCATCGACGGTCTCAACGTGGTGTCGACCACCGACTACCCGCTCGAACAGTTTGATCGCATCGAAGTCCTGAATGGTTTGGCGGGCGCGCTGTACGGTCCGGCCAATCCGGCCGGCACCTTCAACTACATCCAGAAGCGCCCCACCGATGACCGCGAGCTTCACTTCACGCTAGGTTACGGTTCACAGACGCGCTTTACGCGCGGCCTCGATGTATCGGATCGCGTGGGTCCTTCAAAGGCCATTGGCTATCGCCTCACGCTGCTCGACGAAACCGGCACCGGCTACACGGACCATAGCTCGTTGCGACGCCAGCTGGCGAGCGTCGCGTTCGACTTCCACCTTTCGCGCGATACGGTGCTGGAGGCGAACTACAGCCACTATCACTACGTGACCAAAGGCTTTCCCGCGACCTTCGCGCTGGCGAGCGGCGCGCATTTTCCGGCGGCGCTGGATCCCACCAACGCCGTCTGGGGCTCGTCCAACGGCGGCAACGACGACACCACCGACACCGGAAGTCTGCGTCTGAAACACGACTTCTCGCCGAACTGGCATCTGGAAGCGGCGGTGCTGCGCCAGATCGCCGACCGCGAATCGACCACGCCCACCAACACGATTTCCACCACGGGCAACTACACCACGACGATTTCGACCGCCACCGCCAGCCGCTTCACGATCACGAGCAATCTGCTCTATCTGCGCGGCCATGTGGAAACGGGCAGCGTGCAGCACGACATCAGCGTGGGCACGAGCGGCTTCACCTGGGACAACTTCAATCCGGTTGCGGGCGGCACGACCACGCTCGGCACCGCGAGCCTGGCAAACCCGCAGTCGTTCGCAGTGACCGGCGCGCCCGATTTCGAGCATCGTTATCAATCGGCGCAAAGTACCCAGCAGTCCTTAACGGCGAGCGACAATATCCGCTTCTCGCCGTATTGGTCGGTGCTGCTCGCGGGCAGCCAGAGCTGGCTGTCCACGCACAACTACAACGTGAAAGGCGTGCAGACAAGCGAATCGGCCAATCAGGGTCTGTCGGGCGCGGCTAGCCTGATTTTCAAGCCGCGAGAAAACCAGAGCCTTTACGTAACCTACGCGGACAGCCTCCAGCAAGGCGACACCGCGCCCGCCGGCTCGACCAACGCCGGCAATATTCTCGATCCGTATCGCAGCAAGCAGTGGGAAGTGGGCTACAAGCTCGCGCTTGCGCGTATGAACGCCTCCGTCGCGGCGTTCCGCATCACGCGGCCTTACGCTTATACACTCGCGGACGGCACCTATGGCACCGCCGGCAATCAGGTCAATCGCGGCATCGAGGTGATGCTGGACGGCAACGCCACGCGCAATCTCTCGGTGTTCGGCGGCTTTACGTGGCTCGACCCGCGTCTGTTCGATACGGGCAACGCGAGCACCGAAGGCAAGCGCATCGTGGGCCTGCCGGAGTTCGCGCTCAATGTGCTGATGCAATACAAGATCCAGCAGGTGCCGGGTCTCTTCACCAATCTCAACGTGCATTACGTGGGTGCGCGTCCCACCGACAACGCCAATAACTGGTCGGTGGGTTCGTACACCACGCTCGATCTAGGCGTGGGTTATCTCGCCGATATCATGGATCGCGCGGTCACGTTCCGCCTGTCCGTCGATAACGTCACGAATCGCCATTACTGGACCAATATCGTGCCCGGCGGTCTGAACGGCTATACGGGATCGGGCAATGCCACCGCACAACTTGGCGCGCCGCGTACGATCACCGCTTCGGTGGAGTTCGATCTATGAGGTTCATACGAATGGCGCGCGTTGCCGCGGCACTGGTGTTGAGTTCATGCGCGCTCGCCGCGCAAGCGCAGCCCAAAACCCGTATCGCCGATCTCTGGTACGCGCATAACGCCGTGGTGACGATGCTCGGTTCCGCCAGCAGTGTCGTGGCGACAGTCGCGCGTCCGCAGGCCTTGCCGTGGATGTTTCGCGTTGCTCCCGCGCTCGCCAATGCGCAACCCGTTGCGGGCGCAACCGTCAATGCGGAAGACCTGCTGCGTCTGAACGCCGATGTCGTGTTCGCCAGCAAGGGCGATCCCACCATCGGCGCAATGCGACGGCTCGGTCTCGACGTCGTGCCAGTGGGCTTCGACGATTACGACTCGATGCTTCGCTGCATCGACCTCACGGCCCAGACGCTCGACACACCGCTCGCCCGCCAGCGCGCAACCGACTATCGCGCCTATTTGCAAGCCACGTTGCGCGACATGTTGCAGGCGCTTTCCGCACACGGATCGCACACCACGCCGCGCGTGCTGCATGTGGCTTCGCTCGCGCCGCTAAAAGTGGACGGCGCCGATACGATCGTCGATCAATGGATAAGCGCGGCCGGCGCGCGCAATGCCGCTGATGGCTTGACGGGCAATCTGAAGCCGGTGTCGATCGAGCAGGTGCTGGCGTGGCATCCCGATGTCGTGATACTCGCGGCCAATGCGGGTTCGATCAACGCCTCGCCGCAGCGAGCGCTCTGGCAAACGCTCGACGCCGTGCGCGAAGGGCGCGTCTATCGCAATCCTACGGGCGTGTTCCCTTGGGACCGCTACGGTCCCGAAGCAGCGCTCGAAGTGCGCTGGGCCGCGCGGACACTGCATCCCGAAGCGTTCAAGAACTCAGCCGATGTATCGATGCAAGTGCAAACGCAGCAGTTCTACCAGCGCTTTTACGGCTACACGCTCACCGATGCGCAAGCGAAGCTTATGTTGAGCGGCGGGACTTGAGCGCTGCCGCATTGGCAGTGCGGGCCACTTCCAGCGCCAGCGCATGAAACGCCATGACCGCGCCTGACGATTCGTCGGCGCGGCTGAGCAGCAGCAAGCCCGCCGACCCTACCTCCGAAACGGGCCGATAGGTCAGGCCCGGTAACACGACCTCTTCGACCGAACGCGGCACCAGCGCCACGCCCAATCCGGCCGCCGCGAGCGCCAGCACGCTAAGCGTGCTCGACACGCGAAACGCCGGTTCCACCACGATACCCAGATGCGCGCGCAGATGAACCAGGCCCGCATCGCCATCGTCGGACGAGAACGCGATGATCTGCTCGTTGGCCAGCACCTTGAGCGGCACGCGTGCGCGTTTCGCCAAACGATGGTCCTGCGCCATCGCCACGACCATCGGCCAGTTGCCGATCCGTTCACAGCGCAGTGTGCGATGCTCCGCGAGCGGTTGCACCGTGCCGTAAGCAATATCGATATCGCCTTTCACCAGCGCATCTTCGTGCAGATTCGGCGCCATTTCCTGCACCGAAATCTCCGCGCGCGGAAAGCGCGCACGAAACTGCCTGAGCGCCCCCGTGAGCATGCCGGACAGCACCGCATTGCCCGCGAATCCCACGCGCACGCGGCCAATTTCGCCGCGCAACGAACGACGCGTCGCGTCGCGAGCGTGCTCCGCCTGGGCAAGTGTGCGGCGCGCTTCAGTCAGCAGAATTTCTCCCGCCGCAGTCAGCAACACGCCCTGACGCGTGCGCGTGAACAGCGGACCGCCCACCTCCTCTTCCAGATCGCGAATCTGCATGCTCAGTGCAGGCTGCACGATATTCAGCCGCTGCGCGGCGTGGCCGAAATGGCCGGTCTCGGCCAATGCGACGAAATAGCGTAAATGGCGCAATTCCATGACGATGATCCATCACTCAAACTGATCGAACGATCATAACAATATATTTGGATGATCGAATTCCGTCGCCCATACTGCCTTTGGAGCAATTCAGTTCCTCCCCACTTTCAAGGCACTTTCATGCAAACGACACTCGAAGACCGCCAGGCAATTTCGGATCTGATGACGGGCTGGATGCACCGCGATCTCGCGCAATGGGAGCAGCTTGCCGGCCTGTTCCACCCCGACGGCACGATCGAGGTCACCTGGTTCGAAGGACCCGCCGCCGACTTCATCGCGGGGTCGCAACGCATGGGCAAGTCCGATCTGCGCACCAAACATTTCGTCGGCCAGCCGGTCGTGCATTTCAACGGCGCGAAGGCGATCGTGGAAACCAATGCCATGATCATCGGCGAAAACATCGCGCTCGAACTGGGCTGCGTGGCGCATAGCCGCTTCTACGATCAGGTCGAAAAGCGCAATGGCGAATGGAAGATCGTTCGGCGTCAATGCATCTACGACAACGCGTATTTCACGTTTCCTTGCGGCATCGTCGAGATCGATCGCGAAGCCGCGCGCCAGTTGCCGCGTGGATACGCGGCGCTCGCGTATCTGCTGGCGCAAAGCGGCTTTCCGGTGCGGCGCGTGTTCGCGACCAAGGGCAGCGAACTTGAAGCACAGATGAAGCAGCAAGGCGAAGCCTGGCTCGCCGCTTGAGCGCGCGGGCCTGCCCGACATCGAAACCCGAATGAAAGGGACCTGTACAATCGAGGCTTGAGGTTTTTTCAATCTGTCCCTCGCGGCACGCATGCAGCTTGTCCCGTTTCCTCAGTGGGCGCGCCCTCGCGGCGCTTTGCATCTGCATGCCGGCCGCAGCCTTTAGCTGATCATTCCCGATGTCGGATATCGAATGCGCGCAGACGTCGCGCGCGAAGCAATCGAAAACTCGCAATAATGAACATTGGGCGGCCGTCTGGTCGCTCGCGCTGGGCTCGTTCGCCAGCGTCACCACCGAATTTTTGCCCGTGGGCGTGCTGCCCGAGGTGGCCCGCACCTTCAACATTTCGGACGGCCAGGCCGGGCTGATGATGACCTCGCCCGCGCTCTTCGCCGCCGTCGCCGCGCCCGGCGTGATGATGGCCGCGGGACGCATCGACCGGCGGCGCGTGTTGATCGGCCTCTCCGTGATTTTGCTTGCGGCATGTCTGCTCGCGGCCTTTGCGAACAGCTTCGCGCTGTTGCTGGTGAGCCGCGCGATGGTGGGCGCGAGTCTGGGTGCGTTCTGGTCGCTGGGCCTGGCCGTCGCGGGACGGTTGGTCGCACCGGAACATGTGCATCGCGCAGCGGGGACCATCTTCGGCGGCGCAGCGCTCGCGATGATCGTGGGTCTGCCCTTCGGCACCTTGCTCGCGGGCTTCTTTAGCTGGCGCGGCGCGTTTATCGGTGCGGGCGTGCTGGCGACCGTGGCGTTGATCGCCCAGATCGTCGTGTTGCCGCCGATGCCCGCGCAATCGAAATTACGCCTCGCAGGCTTCGCCGCATTCGCGCGGCAGCGTGAAGCGCAACTGAGTCTGGCGCTTACGCTGCTGGTGTTTATCACGCACTTCGGCGCTTACACGTATCTGATGCCGCTGCTGATCCAGGCAGGCGTATCCGGCGATACTGGCACATGGGTGCTGCTCGCCTATGGTTTCTGCGCGCTGGTCGCGAATTTCGCCGCCGGGCGTTACGTGGGCCGCAAGCTCGGCGCGGCGATGCTCGGCAATATCCTGCTGCTGGCCGCGACGCTGGCCGTTCTGCCCTCGCTGGATCACGCGCGCTTTACCGTGCTCGCGGGCGTGATGATCTGGGGCATCGCGTGGGGCGCGCTGCCGCTCTGCCTGAACGTCTGGCACCGGCGTGTACAGGGCGGCGAGAGCGAAGCCGCCGCCGCGCTCTTCACACTGGCGACGCAGGTGGCGATTGCGCTGGGTTCGGTGGTGGGCGGCGTGGTCGTCGATCATCAGAACGTGGGCGCCGATTATCGCTACTGCGCGCTGCTGGGCTTTGGCGCCGCCGCGCTGGTATGGCGCGCGCGCTCACGCAAAACTCACGTCGAAAAGGACCCCGCATGACCCAACGCGAATTGATCGTGCCGCCGCAGATGCAAGCCATTGTCGAACGCGCCGGCTACGTGCCGGCCGTGAAAGTGGGCGCGACGGTCTATTGCGCGGGACAGGTCGGGCGCACGCCCGAGCTGGAAGTGATCGCCGATCCCGAAGCGCAGTTCGTCGCCTGCTGGGAGAACCTTCGTATCGTGCTGGAAGAGGCGGGTTGCAGCTTCGATGACGTCGTCGATATGACGACGTATCACGTGCAGATGAGTGAGCACATGGCGGTCTTTCGGGAAGTGAAAGACCGTGTGTTTCCGCGCGGCACCTGCGCATGGACGGCGATCGGCGTAACCGAACTCGCGCGTTCCGGCCTGCTGGTGGAGATCAAATGCGTGGCAGTGCAGCGGGAAGAGCGTTGAACAGCGGAGGCGTCGGGCGAAGCACATCCCGACGCCGCCGCTCACGCTTCAATGCGAAGCGTGCAGATACAGATACAGCGTCGATGCCGCCACGCCGCCCAGCAGCGGGCCGACGACCGGAATCCATGCATAGCGCCAGTCGCTGTCACGCTTGCCCGGAATCGGCAGCAGCGCGTGCATGATGCGCGGCGAAAGATCGCGCGCCGGGCTCATCGCGTAGCCCGTGGGGCCGCCCAGCGAAATGCCGATGCCGAGCACCAGCAGGCCGACCGGCAGCGCGTCGAGCGCGCCCAGCCCCACTTGCGGCGCAGCCAGGTACAGCACGCCCAGAATCAGCACAAAAGTACAGATTGCTTCGGTGATGACATTGTGGCGCACGCAACGAATCGCGGGGCCCGTGCAGAACACGGCGAGCTTGAGATCCGCGTCCTCTTCATTCGCAAAGTGCTGACGATAGGCGAGCCACACGAGGAACGCGCCGGCCATGCCGCCGAGCATCTGCGCGGCAATATAACCGCCCACTTTCGACCACGCAAACTTGCCCGCCAGCGCCAGGCTGATCGTGACGATCGGGTTCAAATGCGCGCCGCTGTACGCCGCCGTCACGTAGACGGCCACGAACACGGCCATCGCCCAGCCCATGACGATGACGATCAGGTCCGCGCCGCGGCCCTTGGTTTTGGCGAGCAGCACGTTGGCGACCGCGCCGTTGCCTAGCAGCACGAGAATCGCTGTGCCGATGAATTCCGCAATATAGGGTGACATGATGGTTGTCTCACTTATTGTTCAGCGGGCATGCAGGGCCGATGCTTCGGCCCGCTGCCTGCTGGGTATTGTTGTGTGATTGGATCACTTGGGATGCCCTGTTTCTACAGCTTGACTGCCACTACTGCGCGTTGTTAATGCGCGGGGTTACTGCGCGGTGTTACTGCGAATCGTCGGCCCACGCCTTGGCGGCGCGCACCGCGCGCTGCCAGCCCGAGCGGCATGCATCGACCTGCGAAGCCGCCATGTTCGGCGCGAAACGCTTGTCCACGTGCCACTGGCCTTGCAGCTCGTCCACGTTCTTCCAGTAGCCAACCGCGAGACCCGCGAGATACGCGGCGCCCAGCGCAGTCGTTTCGGTGATCTGCGGGCGCACGGCATCCACGCCCAGCAGGTCCGCCTGGAACTGCATCAGCAGGTTGTTGGCACTTGCGCCGCCGTCCACGCGCAATTCGCCCACGCTGATGCCCGAATCCGCTTCCATCGCTGCGAGCACGTCGAGCGACTGATACGCGATCGAATCGAGCGCCGCGCGCGCCACGTGCGCCGACGTCGTGCCGCGCGTCACACCAAACAGCGAACCGCGCGCACGTGCATTCCAGTGCGGCGCGCCCAGGCCCGCGAATGCCGGCACCAGATAGACGCCGTCCGTGTGCGGCACGCTGGCAGCGAGCGCTTCGATTTCCGACGCGCTCTTGATGATGCCCATGCCGTCACGCAGCCACTGCACCACCGCGCCTGCGATAAAGATGCTGCCTTCCAGCGCGTAATTGACCTGATCGCCGATCTGCCAGGCAATGGTGGTAACGAGGTTGTTCTTCGACTCGATGGGCTTTTCACCCGTGTTCATCATCAGGAAGCAGCCCGTCCCGTAGGTGTTCTTCACCATGCCGGTGTGCGTGCACATCTGACCGAACAGCGCCGCCTGCTGGTCACCTGCGATACCCGCGAGCGGAATCTTCGAGGCAAACACCGTGGTCTTGGTCGGACCATAAATTTCGGATGACGAACGAACTTCCGGCAGCATGCTGCGCGGAATATCGAGCGCTTCGAGGAGTTCGTTGTCCCACTGGCGCGTGTGGATGTTGAACAGCATCGTGCGCGACGCGTTGGTCACGTCCGTCACATGCAGTTCGTGCTTGGTGAAGTTCCACACCAGCCAGCTATCGACCGTGCCAAATGCGAGCTTGCCTTGACGGGCCTTTTCGCGCGCGCCTTCGACGTTATCGAGAATCCAGCGGATCTTGGTGCCCGAGAAATACGAATCGATCGGCAGACCGGTCTTCGCGCGCACTTTCTCTTCCAGGCCTTGCGCCTTGAGCTGATCGCAGAAGTCGGCCGTGCGGCGGTCTTGCCAGACGATGGCGTTATAGATCGGATGACCCGTTTCGCGGTCCCACACGATGGTGGTTTCGCGCTGGTTCGTGATGCCGATGGCAGCGATGTTGGTGCCGTTCATGCCCGCGCGCGTGACGGCTTCGGCGGCGACGCCAGCCTGCGTCGACCAGATTTCCTGCGGGTCATGCTCGACCCAGCCCGGACGCGGATAAATCTGCTCGAACTCTTTCTGTGCCGTCGAAACGATGCGGCCCTGGCGGTCGAACAGCATCGCGCGCGAACTGGTGGTGCCCTGGTCGAGCGCGAGAATGTATTGTTGATCCTGCATGTCTCTCATCTCCTTCCGTACGTAGTTGTGATTCGCGACGCGCCTGTACTGCTGACGGGCGGCGCGCGATGTTGCTTACGGCATTGCTTTAATGCGGCACGGCCGTCCGCGCCTGGCTCGTGGCGAACCACGATTCGAGCGCAGCCGTCACGGCTTCCAGCGTGCCCGGCGTCACATGCAGACCGAGCTTCGAGCGGCGCCACAGCACATCCTGAGCGCAGGTTGCCCATTCGATATCGCGCAGATAACGCAGTTCGGCTTCATAGATGCCGGGGGCGATCTGCGGGCCCAGATCGTCGAGCGACTTCGCCGCGCCGATCAGACGTTCGGCGCGTGTACCGTAAGCGCGCGCATAGCGCAGCGCGAGCGGTGCAGGCAGCCAGGCAAAGCGCTTCGCAAGGCCTTCCGCGAATGGCGCGAAGCGTGCGTTGGCGATATCGCCGCCGGGCAAGGGCTTGCCGGCCGTCCACGCACCGGCGTTGCTGCCCAGTGCGCGAGCCAGCATGTCGCCGGCTTCTTCCGCGAGCTTGCGGAAGGTGGTGATCTTGCCGCCGAACACGGAGAGCAGCGGCGCGCCATTCGTGTCGTCCATTTCGAGGCGATAGTCGCGCGTCACCGCCGATGCGTTCTTCGCGCCCTCTTCCTCAAGCAGCGGACGCACGCCCGAATAGGTCCAGTGCACATCGGAGGGCGAGATCTTACGCTTGAAATAGCGATTGATCGACTCGCACAGGTAACGCGTTTCGTCGCCGTCGATCGCGACCTTGGCGGGATCGTTGCGATATTCCACATCGGTCGTGCCGATCAGCGTGAAATCGTGCTCGTAAGGAATCGCGAAAATGATGCGCTTGTCGGGATTCTGGAAGATGTAGGCATGGTCGTGCTCGAACAGGCGCTTCGTCACGATATGGCTGCCCTTCACCAGTCGCACGCTGTGCTGCGCGCCGCGTCCAAGTGCGCCATGCAGCACGTCGCCGACCCACGGACCCGCCGCGTTCGCAACAGCACGCGCGCGCACGTCGAACGTGCTGCCGTCGGCGCGGCGCAGCGTGGCTTGCCATTCGCCTTCGCCGCTTGCGTTCTTCACGCGCTGCGCGGCCACGAGTTTAGTGCGCGTGAGAATGCGCGCGCCGCGCTCCTGCGCATCGAGCGCATTGAGCACGACCAGACGCGCATCGTCCACCCAGCCGTCCGAATACACGAAGCCGCGACGGATCGAATCGATCAGCGGCGCACCCGCTGCGTGGCGGCGCATATCGATGCCGCGCGAGCCCGGCAGAAGTTCGCGCTTCGCGAGGTGATCGTAGAGAAACAGGCCAATGCGGATCAGCCAGGCCGGGCGCAGATTCGGCATGTGCGGCATCACGAAGCGCAGCGGCCACATGATGTGCGGAGCCGCGCGCAACAGCGTTTCGCGCTCCTGCAGCGCCTTGCGCACGAGGCCGAATTCCTTGTACTCGAGATAGCGCAACCCGCCGTGAATCAGCTTGGTGCTGGCCGACGAGGTATGCGAAGCCAGATCGTCCTGTTCGCAAAGGAGCACGGACAGCCCGCGCCCGGCTGCGTCGCGTGCGATGCCCGCGCCGTTGATCCCGCCGCCCACGACGAGCAGATCGTACCGATTCTCTTGAGTCACCTGCGTTTCCTGTTTGTGCCTTGAGTGGCTTCGTCTGGCATCGCTCGACGCCCTTGATCGGGCCCCATGCGCGTCCAGATACGAACCAGAAATGTTCGAATGCGAAATCTAACGAACAAAATCGAAAAAGTAAAGTTCGATCGGACGAAACTGGGAGGAAGTGGGGCAATACGGCCGTTTTCGAGCGAAAAGGGTCGGAAAACTGGGGTTTTCCCGAGGGATTGTGTTGAACGGGTGGGAGGCGGAAGGAAGAATGGTGGACTGACAGGCGCCTGTCAGAAAGCAGAACGAACACAGAAATGTTCGAATTGCTTTCGTTCGATGTTCGTTTTTATGTCAGACGGGATGCAACGGCAGGATTTACTCTGCGACGTACACCGCCGTCCCGGCCTGCGCGATGGTCTCGTCCATATCGGCGGGCAGGGGTTTATCGGTGAAGAGCGCATGAATCTGGCTCAGATGACCCTGACGTACCAGCGCGGGACGGCCGAATTTCGAATGATCGGTGACCAGATAGACGGTGCGCGCGTGCTGGATGATGGCTTCGGCCACACGCACTTCGCGCGTGTCGAAGTCGCGCAGCGTACCGTCGGTTTCGATCGCCGAGGTGCCGATGATCGCGTAATCGACCTTGAACTGGCGGATGAAATCGATCGTCAGCTCGCCCACGATGCCCTTGTCCCAAGGACGCACGATGCCGCCCGTGATGAGCACTTCGCACTCGGGATAGCCGCTCATCATGCTCGCGACGTTCAGGTTGTTCGTGATGACGCGCAGGCCGCGATGACGGTTGAGCGCGCGCGCGACCTCCTCGGTCGTCGTGCCGAGGTTGATGAACAGCGATGCCTGATCGGGAATATGCGAAGCCGCGAGTGCGCCGATACGGCGCTTTTCGTCATGGAACATCTGCTGGCGCGCACTATACGAGACGTTTTCGGCGCTGGTGGGCAGGCTCGCGCCACCGTGATAGCGGCGCAGGAGGTTCATGTCGGCGAGCCAGTTGACGTCGCGGCGAATGGTCTGCGGCGTCACGTTGAAGTGCGCGGCAAGATCGTCGACGGTCACGAAGCCGTCACGCTGCACCCATTCGAGCAGTTCCTGCTGACGCGCGTTGAGGGTGAGGCGGGGGTCTCGGGTCATTGTCTCGTTGATGGCTTGTGGAGGTCGCCGACTATTGTAAAGGCAGTCGCGCAAGCCGTTGCGCGCTATAGCAGAAGGTCAGTTGGTGCGTCTCGTCGACAAATCGATGCTGACCGCGCGCGGCTATTTTCTGGTGCGTCCACCGACTCGCTCCGAAACGCCCGCGGTGCCGATTCTCCGGCGCAGGCTGTTCAACGCATGCAGCACTGCCGCCGGGTTGTAGGTGTAAAAGGTGCGCGCGCTTTCCGGTCACTGGGTTCTCGCGCCATGCGGTCTGGGCGTGGAGCGGAAAGCCGGCATGGTGGACGAAGCGTCTTGCCAGACGTCAAGTGACTAGCGGTATTCGCGTTCCAGCGCGAGCAGGACGTGATCCAGCACCGCAGTCCACTCGCCGCGCGTGCGCTGCGTGAAGATTCGCAAGCCCGGATACCACGGACTGTCATCGCGATTTCGCAGCCAACGCCAGCAACCCGCGTATCGATTGAGCAGCCAGACGCGCTTGCCCATGGCCGCAGCGAGATGGGCCACGGACGTATCGACGGAAATGACAAGGTCTAACGACTCGATGAGCGCAGCGGTATCGGCGAAATCCTCGACGTCGTCCATCCAGTCGATGACGTTGGGATGGTGTTCACGTGATAGCTGCTTTTCGGCAGTTTCGGCTTTCTGGAGACTAATCCATTGCGCGTGCGGCCAGGCCAACAGGCGAGCCATCTCATCGACGGCAACACTGCGCCGTCGATCAAGCACCGTACCTGAATGACCACCGGCCCAGACCAGCCCGATACGAGGCCGCCTATCCGCATGCTGCGCGTTTATTCGCGTCGCCCATTCGAGCGCTACCAGGGGATTCGAACGTAGATACGGCAGGTCAGCGGGAATCGTGTCCAATCGGGTATCGAATGCCAGCGGCAGCGACAACATCGGGCAATACCAATCCCATTGCTGCAAATCGGCTGGCATTGCATTGAGCAATGTGAGGCCAGGATTTGAAGCGCAAAGTGAATCGTTCAAGAGACGGCGCAGTGGCTTGGGGCATACGAAAGCCACCGCTCTGAAGTGCGTAAGCGCCATCGGCAGGTAGCGACAGAATTGCAGCATGTCGCCCAGTCCCTGCTCGCTGAGCACGAGCAGGCGTGCGTTATTCGCCACCGTTTGACCGAGCCAGCGCGGAATGGGCAAATCGGCAGGCCTGAATGCGAAGGGACCGTCTGCCACCTGATAGGCCGCCCAGCGGTCCTCGCAATATCGCCATCCCTCGCTGAATTGCCCGGCCGCAAGCAGGGAGTGCCCTAAATTGCTGCGCGCCGCGTGGTTATCCGGATTCAGGACGACCGATTCACGCAACACCTCAATCGCACCGTTCAAATCGCCAAGTGCATTCAGACACGTACTCAAGTTGTTCCGGCATTCAGAATGAAGCGGATCGAGTGCAGCAGCCAGGCGATAGGCATTCACAGCTTGCTGCAACAGATCGCAGGATTGCAGCGCAACACCGAGGTTATAGAGCAGCATCACGATGAGATCCTGTCGACACTGATCGTGCATCGACAGTCCCGCGCGGGCGCTTTCGGCGGCAGACGCAAAAGCGCCCTTCCTCGTTTGAATCACGCACAGGCTGTTATAGAAAAGCGGATGCGGCTTCAAGCGGATAACCTGTGTCAGCCAGATTTCAGCCTGTTCGAGGTCATTCTGCTTGAGCGCGATCTGGCCGCGCAAATGCATTGCGTCGTAGTGCTGCGGATCGTGTGGCAGAACGTTTTCGAGATGATGGAGAGCAGCTGCGAATTCACCCGTTGTATAGGCGCGGAATGCCTTTTCGAAGGAAAGCTGGATGTGGTCAGATGACATCATCGTGGGAAAAAGCTGGAAATTCGCCTGCTCCCGGGACGTAAAAAACGTCGAGCGGCATGGAACACCTTCTGCGTGCCAACAATGGTAAGTGAGCGTGGGGACTTCACTCGCGAACCGACTGCTCTGAAACCTGATGTCAGTCAGGTTCACGTGTATAACATCACGCGGGCAAGAGGCGCGCGTTGCAAGCAACCGAGAACCGAGATAGCAGCCCGTAGTCAGCATGTTCTGGATGTTCAGCACACAACTCATCAGTCATCCTATCAAGTCGATGGATTGTCACGATCCGGTGGCCGCGATACGAGCGGGCTAAACCTGACCAATCCGCAACATTGAAAATGCACGGAATGATTGTTAGCCGCTGTCAATGCTTCAATCTCGCAATGAATTGAACTAAAGACAATTAGAAAGCAATGTGAAAGGTATTTTCTCGACAGCCCCCTGCCGTCGCCTCCCCGATACCCTCCTCGCCCTTCCCGCCAGAAGGGTAAATACCGACAAAATCCCTTCGCGGCAGAAAGCAACCAGAAGGGCAGCCTTTCTTATACTGGCGACCAATCCCAGACTACCGGCGGCCTGCCACGGCGCCGCCGGAGCGCCGTCCATCACGAGGAGACACGTTCCCATGCCTTTTCGCGCCCAGCATCCCGGTCGCGCCCTGCTGCTCTGCCTCGCGGTTCTCGCGGCGGCGGCGGGCACCAGCGCGCCGGCGTGGGCCGAAACGGGGACGGACGCGCCTCAGCCGGCCGCACCTGAGCCCACCGCACCCATCCGGTTGATGATGGGCGGCATGGCCAAGATCGTCTATCTGCCGGCCGTGCTGGCCGCGCGCCTGGGCTATTTCCGCGACGAAGGTCTCGATGTCCAGGTCGTGGGCGGCCCCGCGGGCATCGACACCTCCACGGAACTGATCGCTGGCGCCATCGAAGGCGCTGTCGGCTTCTACGATCACACGCTCGATCTGCAAAGCCGCGGCCAGGACGTGCTGTCGGTGGTGGTGTTCCAGCGCGCCCTCGGCCTCGCCGAGCTGGCCTCCACGCGCTCCGAAGGCGGCCGCGCCATGGCGCGCTCGGGCTCGATGCGCGACGCCAAAGGGCAGCGTCTGGGCGTGACGGGCTTTGGCTCCTCGACCTGGGTGGTCACGCGCTATCTGGCGGCGGGCGCGGGCGTCGCGCCGGGCGACTACACGATCGTGCCGCTCGCCTCCGACACGCGCTTTATCGAAGCCCTCCAGCAAGGCAGCATCGACGCGGGCATGGTCGAGGAACCCACGGCCACGCGCCTGCTGTCGAGCGGCGCGGCCAAAATGGTCGCCGACATGCGCAGCGTGGAAGGTTCGCAGCGCTGGCTGGGCGGCCCGTACGCGGGCGCCTGCCTGTACATGCGCCGCAGCTGGGTGGACGCCCATCCGCATGAAACCGCGCAACTCGCGCATGCGCTGGTGCGTGCGCTGCGTTATCTCGATACGCACAACGCACAGCAGATCGCCGACTCACTCCCGTCCGAGCTGACCGGCAGCGACCGCGCCGGCTACGTGCAGGCGCTCGCCGCCGCGCAACCGGCGTTCTCGCGCGACGGCCAGATGCCCGGAGGCGCGCCGCAAAGCGTGCTGCGCGTGCTGATCGGATCCGGTTCCGGGGTGAGCGCGCGACACGTCGATCTCGCGAAGACCTACACCAACAACTTCGTCGCGGGCGCGCAGTCCGATGCGCTCAAGGGCGCGCCGTAGCGCTCGCCCGCCGATTCCAGCGAAAACCCTTTAGCACCGAATGCAGCCACAAGGCGAGCAACCCGGCGGTCTGCCGACTCACGGCGACCCGCTGCGGCCCCGCTCGTCTCTCATCAAAGGATGTCCATCATGTCTACTGCCACCAACGCCGTACCGGGCGAATCGAAAGGCCGCACCGTGTTCCGCGCGGTCAGCGGCAATTTCCTCGAAATGTACGACTTCATGGTGTACGGCTATTACGCCGCCGCCATCGGCGCGGCGTATTTCCCGGCCGGCAACGAGTTCGTTTCGCTGATGCTGGCGTTCTCCGTGTTCGGCGCAGGCTTCCTGATGCGCCCGCTCGGCGCAATCGTGCTGGGCGCGTACATGGACCGTCACGGCCGCCGCAAGGGCCTCATCATGTCGCTCACGCTGATGGCGATCGGCACGATGTGCGTGGCCTTCGTGCCTGGCTACGCCACCATCGGGCTGCTCGCTCCGGCGCTGGTGCTGGTCGGCCGTCTGCTGCAGGGTTTCTCGGCAGGCGCTGAACTGGGCGGCGTGTCGGTCTATCTCGCCGAAATCGCCACCAAGGGCAACCGCGGCTTCTTCTGCGCGTGGCAGTCGGCCAGCCAGCAGGTGGCGGTTGTGTTCGCCGCCGCGCTGGGCGTGCTGCTCAACAGCGTCGTGCCCGTCCATCAGATGAACAGCTGGGGCTGGCGCGTGCCGTTCGTGATCGGCTGCATGATCGTGCCCTTCCTCGTCTATATCCGCCGCACGCTGCGCGAAACCGATGAATTCGAAGCGCGCCGCCATCATCCGAGCCTGCGCGAAATCACCCGCGCGATCGTCGCGAACTACGGCATCGTGCTCGCGGGCATGGGCCTCGTCATCATGACGACGACCTCGTTCTACCTGATCACGGCCTACACGCCCACCTTCGGCAAGGTCGAACTGAAGCTGTCCTCGCTCGACGCGCTGCTGGTGACGGTGTGCGTGGGCGTGTCGAACTTCATCTGGCTGCCGATCGCGGGCGCCGTGTCGGATCGCGTCGGCCGTGCGCCGGTACTGATCGCCTGCACCGCGCTGACCGTGTTCACGGCTTATCCGGCGATGCAGTGGCTGGTGGGCGCGCCGTCGTTCGCCACGCTGCTGGTGGTCGAGCTGTGGCTTTCGACGCTCTATGCGTGGTACAACGGTGCGATGGTCGTCGCGCTGACCGAGCTGATGCCGGTCCACGTGCGCACCACGGGCTTCTCCATGGCGTACAGCCTTGCGACGCTGGTGGGCGGTTTCACGCCGGCCATTTCGACGTGGCTCATCCACACGACCGGCGACAAGGCCGCGCCCGGCGCCTGGATGAGCGTCGCCGCCGTGTGCGGCATGGTGGCGACCCTGTTCCTCTACCGCTCGAAAGTGGCCCGCGAACAGTACAAGACGGCCTGATCCGTTACGCAAATCAGTAAATACGCATGAGACTGCTGCTCGTCGAAGACAACGAACAACTCGCGCACTGGCTGGTGCGCACGCTTAGCGACGACGGTTTCATGCTGGACCACGTCGGCGATGGCGAGGCCGCGGAAGATGCGCTGCGCGCCTCGACCTACGATGTGGTGCTGCTCGATCTGAACCTGCCGCGCATGTCCGGCAAGGCGCTGCTGCGCCGCATGCGTGGCCGCGGCGACGCCACGCCCGTGCTGATCCTCACCGCCACGGGCGCCATCGACGAAAAAGTGGTGTGTCTGGGCGCAGGCGCGGACGACTACATCGTCAAGCCCTTCGATGCGCGTGAGCTGGTGGCGCGCGTCAAGGTGCTGGCGCGCCGCCAGGCGCCCTCGCGCTCCAACCGCATCCGCTGCGGCAACCTGCTCTACGACATGGACAGCCGCCGCTTTTATGTCGAAGAAGACGCGCTCACGCTCACGCCGCGCGAACATGCCGTGCTGGAAACGCTGATCCTGCGCGCGAAAAAGACCGTCTCGAAGGCCACGCTGGCCGAATCCGTCTCCGACGCCGACGCGCCCACCAGCGAAGACGCCATCGAAATCTATGTTTCGCGTCTGCGCAAGAAGCTCGAAAAGAGCACGGCGACCATCATCACGCTGCGCGGCCTCGGCTATCTGCTCGAAGATGCCGAAGCGGACGAATAACCCTCCCCTTTCCTTCGCCGACGAGGCCCGCGCATGAGGCCAACCGCATGAGGCCCACCAATAGCCTGCGCGTGCGTCTGCTGCTCTGGCTCGTGCTGCCGATGACGCTCTTCATCGCGGCAGCTGGGCTGATTACGCGCGGCAACGCCTGGCGCACCGCCAATCTGCTGCAGGACGACGCGCTGCTGTCGGCGGCGCGCGTGATGGCGGGCGACATCGGCTGGGAAGGCAATGCGCTGAGCGCCTCGATCTCGCCAAGCGCCATCGAAATCCTGCGCACGCCGCATCGCGATCAGGTGTTCTTCCGCGTGCAGGAAATCGGCGGGCCGATCATCGCGGGCACCTCGGATTTTCCGCAGCATGTGCCGGCGACTTCGCCGCAGTGGTACGACGCCGAAGTCAACGGCACGCCGATCCGCGCGGTCTCGCTGATCCGTCCGATGTACGACGCGGGCGCAACGCGCCGCGTGATCGTGTCGGTCGGGCGCACGCTGGATGAGCGCGACGCCATGGCGGGCGCGCTCTGGCGGCCGCAGATGTTCTATTTCGCGGGCATCGTCACGGCGGCGGTAATCCTCGTATGCGTCGGGCTGACGCTCGAATTGCGCCCGATTACACGCCTTGCGCGCGGGCTGCCGCAGCGCGTGCGCAATTCTCCCAGCATGGCGTCGGTGCGTATCGACGTCGAACCGCTGCGCACCGAGCTGCGGCCCATCGTCAGCGCCTTCAACGCCTGCCTCGATCTGATCGAGCGCCAGACCGCCATGCAGCGCCGCTTTATCGCCGATGCCGCACATCAACTGCGCACGCCGCTCACGCTGCTCGGCACGCAGTTGCAGTACGCGCGCCGCCAGCAGGACCCCGAACGCCTGCACGAAACGCTCACGGCGATGCATCAAAGCAACCGCTCGCTGGTAGGGCTCACCAATCAGCTGCTCACGCTCGCGCAGGCCGAATCGGCGGATTACACGCAATTTGAAGGCGTGAGCGTCGATATGCGCGCCGTTGCGACCGGCGTGATCGAACAGCTCGCACTGCTCGCGCAACGTCGCCGCGTTGAACTGGTCGCCACGCTCGCGCCGCACGCCGAAGTGGTCGGCAACGAACAACTGCTTTCCGTGCTGGTGTTCAATCTGGTCGATAACGCGATCCGCTATTCGCCCGAAGGCGGCACGGTGGCCGTGACGCTCACGGCGGGCGAGCAGCCGCCGGTGCTCAGCGTGACCGATGAAGGCGCGGGTATCGCCGATGCCTTGCGCGACAAGGTGTTCGAGCCGTTCTTCCGCGCCTCGACCTTGCCAGGCAGCGGCCTGGGTCTCGCGATCGTGCGGGAAATCGCCCGCGCGCATGGGGCGGAAGTCAGGCTCGAACATGGGCCGCAGGATCGCGGTACGGTGGCCGTGGTGGAGTTCGCAGCGCGATAAGGGCTGCGGCTTCCGGCCCTCGCTTTACCCTTGCCTCACCCGCTCGTTGCCTCTGCCTTTCCGCCGCTTACCAACGCCCCCTGGACGCGGGCGAACGGCATACGATGGCGCCAAATTATTCGCGTTCCCATCATTGCCAGGGGCATCTCATGACTATCAGCGTGGCCGCCGGTTCGAACGGCGACTCCACTTCGTTCTACGCGCTCTGGACGTCGAAGCAGAATCCCGACGATTCGGCGTCGTCAGGCGACACGCTGACGGCGTCCGGTGACGGCTCGTCGGGTCTCGAAAGCAATTCCAGCGCCGATCCGCTCGCCCAGGCCGTCGCCGACGCGCTCAATTCGCTCGGCACCGATAGCGACAGCGATGACGGTTCGTACGACGATTTCGGCGACCTCACGGACAACAACGCCACGGCCGCCGACAAACTCGCCGCGCTCCAGCAGTTTCTCGGCTCATTGTTTCAGGCGGCCGCGCAGCAAAGCGGCACGGTGAGCGGCAGCGACGTCACGTATAGCGGCGATCTGGCTTCGGCCGTGTCGGGGCTGGCGCAAGCGGCGTCGTCCTCGGACAGCGCGAACGGCGCGAACAGCGATCTCGCCGCCAGCTACGACAATCTGCTCGATACGCTGGGCGTAAATTCGGACGACCCGCTCGAGGATCCCGCGATGGACCTTCAGCAGTTTCTTTCGACGCTCGCGAGCAATCTGCAGGCGCAAGGCGCCTCGTCGGTGAGCGGGCTCTTTATCGACGTTTCCGCCTGATTCGGGCCTGATTCGGGCCGCTGCGCTCAACGCAGCGGCCTCACGATGTCTCGGTGGTACCTGTCGCGCCGGGCGGTCTCGCCGGCGCGCTTTTTTTGGCCCCACACTTGCGGCGTCGGTCTAGGCGGATATATCCGCCAGCGCCTCCGGCACCTGCGCCGGATCGGGCACGAACACAT
Organism: Burkholderia sp. Ax-1719; assembly: GCF_011753055.1. GTDB lineage: Bacteria > Pseudomonadota > Gammaproteobacteria > Burkholderiales > Burkholderiaceae > Paraburkholderia. Next base: position 142,599 of record NZ_VWWJ01000012.1, read on the forward strand.
AGCCTTTACCGCGCACGGTATGGATGTAGCGCGGCGCAGTCGGATCCTCTTCGATCACGCGACGCAGCCGCCAGATCGGCACATCGAGACTGCGTTCGCGGAATTCACGCGCGTCGCGATGCACGATGTCGTGAATCAGCGTGCGCGTGAGCACCTTGTAGGGATGCGTGGCGAAAATCTTGAGCAGGGCGAATTCGCTTTCGCGCAGCGGTATCAGGCTCTGCTCGCGCGACAGCGTACGCATCGTGAAGTCGAGTTCGAACGGGCCGAACTGATAGCGCGTACGCACTTCGGGCGCGCTCGCCGTGGACGGTCCGCGACGCCGCAGGATGTTCTGGATGCGCACCAGCAATTCCTGCGGATCGAAGGGCTTGGGCAGATAGTCGTCCGCGCCCAGCGTGAGGCCGCGAATGCGGTCGGTCACGCTGCCGCGCGCACTCACGAAAATCACGGGAATATCGTCGCCGGCCGCGCGCAAGGCGGCAATGGCTTCGAGACCGTCGGTCAGCGGCATCATGATGTCCAGCACGACGATCGAGGGACGTTCGCGTTCGAGGCGGCGCAACAGATGCTTGCCATCGTGCAGGACCGCCGTATCGAATTGATGCGAGCGCAGGAAACGGCTCAGCAGATCGCGCACGACGGGATCGTCGTCGACGATAAGGACACAGGGCTTCATGCGCGAATTCTATAGCAGCGTCCGTGCCCGCAAGAGGCCTGTTCCCTTACCCTTCCTTTCCCTGCGCGCGCAACGTTGTTCCAAAAGCTGCAATGTTCAGCCGCAAAACGTCAGGCCTGACAACAATGCGAGCAGGACGGACGGGGCGAGCCAGCCCGCCAATGCCACGGCGCTCGACACGATCAGTAATACGGCTAGCGTCGCTGCGATCCACGCGGGTTTCATGCAGGCTGTGCCACGCCACGATGGACGCGCACGACGCGCCGGTCGTCTATCGGCAGATGCAGCAGCCCGGACAGAACGCCCAGCCAGATCGATCCGTACCACAGCCATGCATAGGAATGCGTAGCATCGAACACCACACTGCCGAGCCACACGCCAAAGAAGCTGCCAAGCTGATGCCCGAAGAATACGAAGCCAAACAGCGTGGCGATATACCGCACGCCAAACACCTGCGCGACGATGCCGTTGGTGAGCGGCACGGTGCCCAGCCACGTCAGCCCCATCACCACCGAAAACGTATAGAGACTCGTGGGCGAGAGCGGCAAGGCAATGAACAGCGCCATTGCGGCGGCGCGCACGAAATAGATGCCCGAAAGCAGATATTTACGGCGCAGGAAACCGCCAGCGTAGCCGCACAGAAACGTGCCCGCCGTATTGGCCAGCGCGATGATCGCCAGCGCCAGGCTCGCTTCGCGCGCGCTCATGCCGCGATCGAGCAGATACGCGGGCAGATGCGCGCCGATGAACGCCAACTGGAAACCGCACGCGAAAAAGCCCAGGTTGAGCAGCCAGAAGCCGCGATGCGCGAGCGCTTCCTTGACGGCAGCGCGGATCGTGTCGCCCGCATGAAGCTGGGCCGCGTGGTCCTCAGGCCGGTCGCGCAGACAGAACGCGAGCGGTGCGCTCACCAGCATCACCACCGCCAGTACGCCGATGGCCGAAGCCCATCCCATCGCGCCAATCATCCCTTGCGCCGCCGGCACCATCCAGAACTGGCCCAGCCCGCCGATGGTGCCCGCCACGCCCAGCGCCCAGCCGCGTTTGTCGGCGGGAAAGAGACGCGAGAGCGCGCCATAGATCGCGCCAAATGCGGTGCCCGAGAGCGCAATGCCGATCATCACGCCCACGCCGAAGGTGTACACGCCCACCGATGCCGCGTGCGCCATCACCACCAGGCCGAGCGCATAGAGCAGCGCGCCCGTGAAGATCACGCGCGCCGACCCAAACCGGTCGGCGATCATGCCGGTAAGCGGCTGGGCGAAGCCCCACAACAGGTTCTGCAAGGCGAGCGCAAAGCCAAAGGTCTCGCGCGTCCAGCCCCGGTCGAGCGTCACCGGCAGCAGAAATAGCCCCTGCACGTTACGCACGCCCAGCGCCGCGCCCATCACGACACCGCCCGCCACCACCAGCGGCCAGCGCTGCCGCCATACGTCTTCCGGTCCCCTCACCACGGTCTCCTCGATGCCCTCGCCTTGCAGGCAGTAGAGCGCGAGCAAGGGAATCGCTCAAGTGAGTTTTCGGCGGCCTTCGCATGCGTGCCGTGCATGCGAAGGAGGACGTGCCTCAGCCCGTGCGGGCCTCGTCCATGATCCAGTCGACGACAGCGCTTACGTCGGCGCGTGCCGAAGCATCCGATTGATGGAGCCAGTACGCGTAACCGGTCGGTTCGCCCGGCGCGCCAATCGCCACGAGCCGCCCGTCCGCCAGCATCGGCCCGACCAGCGCCAGGCGGCCGAGCGCGATGCCGCGTCCCGCGAGCGCGGCCTGGATCACCTGATCGTAGCGATTAAAGCGCAGCACGCCGCGCGCGGGCTGCCCTTCGAGGCCGAGCGCGCCAAGGTGGTCGGGCCAGCGCAGCATCGGACGGCGCGGGCCGTCGAATTCGAGCAGCACGTGACGCGCGAGCGTGGCGGCGTCGAGCGTTGCGACGCCCAGCGACGGATGCGCCACCGGCATCACGTATTCCTCGTAGAGCCGGTGCGCCGTGGCGAACGCGCCGGGCGAGGCGTTTGCGGGCGCATAGCGCAGGGCGAGGTCGATGCCGCCGGCGCGCAGGTCGAGCACCTTGTCGGTGGCGGCGACGCGCAGATCGATCCCGGGATGGCGATCCTGTAGCGCGCCCAGACGCGGCAACAGCCAGAGCCCCGCCACGCCCAGGCTCGCGGTAATCGTCACGGGCTGGCGCACGCGCGGCTGCATCAACGCATCGACGACGTCCTGTAGTTGCGCGACCGCGCCCTCGGCGGCGCGAAACAGGCGCTCGCCTTCGGGCGTGAACGTGATCGAGCGGTAGCCGCGATTGAGCAGGCGCACGCCCAGTTGCGTTTCGAGCGCGTTGACCTGGCGGCTCACGGCGGACTGCGTGAGGCACAGATCCTCGGCGGCGAGCGTGATGCTCATGCGCCGCCCCACGGCCACGAAGCCGCGGATGAAGTCGAGCGACGGCAGTTTGACGAGCGGAATTGACATGCGCGCACCTCATGCGAACGATGCACGAAGATTGATTGAGCGCGGCGCGCGGGTCAAGTCCAATGACGGATGACTTCCCACTTCCTGCGTCCTGATGAACGATTGCCAACCCGCGCCGCTCACCTTGCACGCCGCCGACGGCTTCAGACTGGGCGGCTACGTCTGGCGGCATCCCCAAAGCGACCTGAATGGCGAACCCCGCGCGCTCGCCATCATCAATGCCGCGACTTCGGTGCGCTGTCGCTATTACTTCCGCTTTGCGGCGTGGCTGCATCGGCACGGCTGGGATGTGCTGGTCTACGACTATCGCGGAATCGGCGAATCGCGGCCCGCGCGGCTTGCCGATCTCGACGCCAACTGGCTCGACTGGGGCGAGCGCGATTTCGAAGCCGCGCTGCGCTACGCGCACCTGGCGTTTCCCGGTCAACCAGTCGATGTGGTCGCGCATAGCATCGGCGGCTTCGTGACCGGGCTTGCGCCGTCAGCCGCGATGATCCGTCGGGTGTTCACGGTCGGCGCGCAATACGCGCACTGGCGAGACTACGCGCCGCGCAGCCGCCTGCCGATGCTGCTCAAGTGGCATGTTGCGATGCCCTTGCTGGCGTATGTGTGCGGTTACTTTCCGGCGGCGCGTCTCGGCTGGATGGAAGATACGCCGCGCGGTGTCGCGCTTTCATGGAGCCGTAGCCGGGCGCGCTTCGAGGACACGTATGCGCGCGCGCCCATCGCCCGTTCGCCCGAGGCACGCGCGGCGCTGGTGCGTCGCCTGGCGGCCTTCACCGCGCCAATCCTCGCCGTGAGCATCACCGACGATCCCTTCGGCACTATTGCCGCCATCGAGCGGCTTTTGCGCTATTTCACGCGCGCGCCGCACGTGCATCTGCGCGTCGCGCCCGCTCAGATCGGCGTAGAAGCAATCGGACATTTCGCGTTCTTCCATAGCCGTTTCGAAACCCAGCTCTGGCCGCTCGCGCTGCACTGGCTGCGCACGGGCGCGCCCTCGCCCAAATACGTCGCAGCATGAAATAGATCGACCGTTCTTTTTAAGACAAATTCTGCTATCGTGCGTGGGCAGCGACCCACCGAGGAGCCTTCATGAGCGCATCATTCGCCCACCGTTACGCCTACACCAACGGTATCCGCATGCACTACGTCGAGCACGGCGAAGGACCGCTCGTGCTGCTTTGCCATGGCTGGCCCGAATCCTGGTACTCGTGGCGGCATCAGATCGAGGCGATCGCCGCCGCTGGCTTTCGCGTGGTCGCGCCCGACCAGCGCGGTTACGGCGACACGGAAGCGCCGCTCGATACCGCCTCGTACGACATCCTCAATCTCAGCGGCGATCTGGTCGGCCTTGTGCATGCGCTCGGCGAAACGCACGCGATCCTGGCCGGGCACGACTGGGGCTCGATTGTGACGGCCACCGCCGCGCTGCTGCGCCCCGATATGTTCCGCGCGCTTGCGTTGCTGAGCGTGCCGTATCTGCCGCGCTCGCGCGTGCGTCCGGCCGCGTATTTCCAGACCCACACGCTGGAAAAGCACTTCTATCAGGAGTATTTCCAGCAACCTGGGCGCGTCGAACGCGAACTCGAAGCGGATATCCGCCACTCGCTGCTGGGCATCTACTACACGGCGGGTGGCGAGAGCCGGCGTCATCCGGAACATCGGCGCAAGGGTTTTATCGGCTTCGAAAAGAACATGCGTTTCGTCGATAGCCTTGCGTATCCGGACACGCTGCCGGGCTGGCTGTCCGCCGCCGATCTCGACACCTTCGCCGCGCAGTTCGCGACCAGCGGCTTTCGCGGTTCGATCGACTGGTATCGCAATCTCGATCGCAACTGGGCGCTCACGCCTTTCCTCGACGGCGCGCGCATCCAGCAGCCAACGCTGTTCGTCGCGGGCGAGCAGGACGGCGTGATCCACATGATGGCGAAGGCCTACGAGCAGTTGCAGGACCACGTGCCGCGACTGACGAAGAAGGTGCTGCTGCCCGAAGCCGGACACTGGATCCAGCAGGAGCGTCCCGAGGAAGTGAACGCGCTGCTGCTGGAGTTTCTGCGCGACGCGGCGGTGCAGAACCCGCGCTAGATCCAGTGGTGGCACAAGGAGGGGGAAAGGGGGACGCCCAGTCCCCCTTTTTACATTTCCGAAATTGTTGCGCAAACCGTAACATCAGGATATAAATGCAAATCATTCGTATTCCGGCAGCATAAAAAGGCCGACTGCACCGGTCAGCGGCGCGGGAAAAAAGGGGTTTGCTCGATGTCCGCCGTCCTGATCGACGCGCAACAGCAGGTGCACGCGCTCTATCGCGACCATCACGGCTGGCTGCATGGCTGGCTGCGCCGCAAGCTCGGCGACGCCTTCGAGGCCGCCGACCTCGCGCACGATACCTTTCTGCGCATCCTGAGCGCCCACGAGCGCCTCGGGGCGCCCGACCTGATCGAGCCGCGCGCCTACCTCACCACCGTTGCGCGCCGCGTGCTGCTCAATCACTACCGGCGGCTGTCGCTCGAACAGGCCTTTCTCGCCGCGCTCGCGCAGTTGCCGGAACCGCAGGCGCCGTCCACGGAAGAGCGCCTCGTGATCCTCGAAACGCTCCATGAAGTCGATGCGATGCTCGACAGCCTCGCGCCCAAGGCGCGCATGGCCTTCCTGCTCGCGCAGCTCGAAGGGCTGACGTACGCCGAGATCGCCGAACGCCTGCAAGTGAGCGTTCGCACCATCAAGCGTTATATGGCGGATGCGTTCGAAGCCTGTCTGATGATGGCGCTGTGAACGCACGCCTCGAAAACGGCACGAGCCATGCCGCCGACGACGATCATCGTCCGCTCGAACGGGCCGTCGCGCGCGCGGCGGCCGAGTGGCTCGTGCGTCTCGCCGATAACCCCACGCCCGAGGAAATCGACGCCTGCACGCGCTGGCGCGCGGCGAACCCGGAGCATGCGCGTGCATGGCGGCGCGCCGAACGCCTGAACGCGAAGTTCGACGTGCTGCCCGCGAAGGTCGGCATGTCGGCGCTGGCGCGAGCCGAGCGCGGCAAACCGCGCGCTGGCATCGATCACGCACGTCGCCGCGCTGCGCTCAAGACCCTGAGCCTGCTGCTGGTCGCGGGGCCGACCGGCTGGCTCGCGTGGCGCACGACGCCGTGGCTTGTCTGGTGCGCCGACGCGCGCACCGGCACAGGCGAGCGCCGCACGCTGGTGCTCGCCGACGGCACGCGTGTGGAACTGAACACGGCCACCGCGCTCGACGTGGCCTTCGACGCGCGCGAACGCCGCGTGCGGCTGGACCAGGGCGAAATCCTCGTCGATACCGCGCCCGATCCGCAAGCGCCCGCGCGGCCCTTCATCGTGCAGACCGACGACGGCCGCATCCGCGCGCTCGGCACCCGCTTCGTGGTGCGCGACGCGCATGACCTGCGCGGCAACGGCGGCACGCAGGTGGCCGTTTTCCATGGCGCGGTGGAAGTGACGCCCGCCGACGCGCCGCATCTCGCGCGCATCGTCGCCGCAGGGCAGGAAACGCGCTTCACCGCCGACAGCATCGACCCGATCACGAGTACCGATCCGCACGGCTCGGACTGGACGCGCGGCGTGCTGTTCGCGCAGCGCGTGCGTCTGGCCGATTTCCTCGCCGAATTGAGCCGCTATCGTCCGGGGCTCGTGCGCTGCGATCCCGCGGTCGCGGACCTGCCTATTTCCGGCGCCTTCCAGCTCGCCGATACCGACAACATCCTCGCCGCCCTGCCCGAGACGCTGCCCGTCCAGGTGATCTGGCGCACGCGCTACTGGGTGACGGTCGTGGCGGGTCCGCAGCCCGGGCAAACGGGCAGCGCGGCCTGACTTTTTCCTGCTCCCGGCGCGATTAAAAAAAATCTGCGCGCCCGTGTCCCCTTTCCTGATTTCGCGTGTCAAGCACGTATCTGCACGTATTTGTACGCGTCAACCGATTCAACACACACTGCCTGATCAGGAGTTTCCATGTCCGCACGCCGGCCCCGCCGCGCCATTTCGCCCGTTGCGCGCTCCGCCGCCCGCCCGCGCTTTCCTCTGTTCGCAACCCGAAACGCGGCCTTCGCGCTGGCGCTGCGCGCCATTCCGGCCAGCCTCGCGCTAGGCGGCCTCTGCGCGGCTCCGGCAGCGTTCGCCGCGCAGGCGGCCAGCGCCGCCGCCAGCAAGACCTATGAGGTGGCCGCCGGACCGCTGGGCACCGCGCTCTCCGACTTCGCGATGCAAGCCGGCGTGACCGTGCAACTCGATGCGCGTCTCGTCGACGGACTGTCGAGCCCCGGCCTGCACGGCAGCTATTCGATCGCCGATGGTTTCGGCAAGCTGCTTGCGGGCACGAAGCTGGAAATCGCGCAGAGCAGCACCGGCGTGTGGCTCGTCCGTGCGCGCGCGGCTTCAGCCGATACGCCCGCCGCCGCCGACACCACGCTGCCCGCCGTGAAGGTCGCTGCGCAGAACGACAGCCCCTATGGCCCGACCGAAGGCGTGGTCGCCAAATGGTCGTCGACGGCGACCAAGACCGGCACGCCCATCGTCGAAGCGCAGCAGTCGATCTCGGTGGTCACGCGCGACCAGATGGACCAGCAGAACGCGCAGACGCTCAACGCCGCCGTGCGCTACGAAGCGGGTGTGCAGACCGAAACGCGCGGCGGCATCGCCACGCGCTACGACATGCTGAACATTCGCGGCTTCAGCGCCGACACTTACTGGAACGGCCTCAAGCAGATCGGCAGCGGCGAGTATGCGACGCCGCAGGTCGATCCGTATCTGATGGACCGCATCGAAGTGCTGCGCGGACCGGTGTCCGTGCTCTACGGTCAGGCGAACGCGGGCGGCCTGATCAATCAGGAAAGCAAGCTGCCGACCGTGCAGCCGTATCACGAGGTCGGCGTGGAGTTCGGCAACGATCGCCATCAACAGGCGACGATGGACTTCTCCGGCCCCATCGCCGGCGACCAGCACTATCTGTATCGCTTCACCGCGATCGGACGCCAGGAAGACGGTCAGGTCAACAGCACGCGCAACGAGCGCGTGGCCGTAGCGCCCTCCTTCACCTGGCGCCCCGACGACAAGACCTCGCTCACGGTCTACGCGCTCTATCAGCGCGATCCGGCCAGCACCTCCTATGGCAGCGTGCCCGCAACCGGCACGGTGCTCTATGATCCGCTCGGCACGATCGGGCGCAGCTTCTATGACGGCGAAGCCAGCTTCGAGCGCTTCAGCCGCACCCAGGAAGCCGTGGGTTATCAGTTCGAGCACGCCGTGAACGACACGTGGAAGGTGCGTTCGAACGCGCGCTACTATCACATCGCCCAGGACTACCAGAGCGTCTACGGCACGACGCTGGAAGACGATTACCGCACGCTCGACCGCGCAACGGCCGTGTCGTACGAGCAGGTGAATTCGTTCGCTATCGACAATCAGGCGGAAGGCAACTTCTCCACCGGCCCGGTCGATCACACGGTGCTGGCCGGTTTCGACTACCAGCACATGGGCACCAACTACGCGACCGGCTTCGGCAGCGCGCCCTCGATCGACGTGTTCGATCCCGTGTACGGCGCGGCAATCGACTATCCGGCGCTGACGAAAACCCGCGCGAGTTCGAATCAGTATGGCGTCTATGCGCAGGATCAGCTGCGCTACAAGAACGTGCTGGCCACCGTGGGCGTGCGTCAGGACTGGGCCAATACGGTCACCAGCGATCTCACCGACAACACGCGTCAATGGCAGAACGATCACGCGCTCACGTGGCGCGGTGGCATCAGCTATCTGTTCGATAACGGCATCGTGCCGTACTTCAGCTATTCGGAGTCCTTCGCACCGCAGTCGGGCACGGACATCAACGGCAAGGCCTTTGATCCCGAACGCGGCCGTCAGTACGAACTGGGCGTCAAGTATCAGCCGAAGCAGTACAACGCGCTGTTCACAGCGGCCATCTTCGATCTGACGCGCAAGAACCTGCTGACCACCGACCTGAACAATCCGAACTATCAGACGCAGGCAGGCGAAGCGCGTTCGCGCGGTCTGGAACTGGAAGCGAAGGTGAGCCTCACGCGTTCGCTCGATGTTTCCGCCAGCTATACCTATCTGAACACGGTATACACGAAGGACAACAGCGGCCTGCAAGGCAAACGTCTGGCCGCGATTCCATCGAATCAGGCTTCGCTGTGGGCGTATTACACGATTCATGGCGGCCCGCTGGCAGGTTTGTCATTTGGCGGCGGCGGACGCTATACCGGCGCAACCTATAGCAACGACAACACCTTCGAAGTGCGCAGCTACTTCCTGCTGGACGCAGCGCTGCGCTACGACCTGGGTTACGCCATTCCGCGCCTGAAAGGCTCGGAGGTTTATATCAACGCGCAGAATCTGTTGAACAAGACGTATGTGGCGTCGTGCTTCATCGGCACCTATTGTGCGTATGGTTATGGCCGTCAGGTATTTGCAGGGCTGAAATACCACTGGTAATTACGCCGGTAACTGCAATAGTCCATTGCGGATTATTTTCATGTTCGCGCGCTATATGACACGGCTGTCATCTAGCGTGCGATTTTCATGGTGTATCGTGCGTCCAGCCTGCGCCTTCCCACCTTCTGCACAGCCGTAAATCTCCCCACCTCTCGCCGTTTTCTAAATTAGTTTTCATGTTGAGTGAGCGGCAACTTAAAACACCGATGCCGGGCCGGAACCGATAATTCCTTCCAGTTTCTGGACTGCGAGGAATGCACCATGCAAAAGCCGATGTCGGTCGAACTCATCAATGAATATGGCGAGCACGCGGTCAGCGTAAAAATCGACGGCCATGCCGCGCTGCTCGATACGGCCGATGTGGACGGCCTCATCGAAGAGCTGAGCAAACTGCGCGCGCAGATGCGCCCAGCCGTGCCCGAGCAGCCTTTGCGCTCGCATCAGTACGTGCTCGAAATCGATCCGTGCTGGTACACCGAGCGCAATCCGCTGTTCGACGGCGCAGTTGTGTTTCTGCGCCATACGGGCCTGGGCTGGGCCGGCTTTGCCATTCCCACCGAAAGCATGCAACGCCTGAAAGATGCCTTGAGCGCGCACGAAGCAGCCGCACAGCGCGAGGCGCGCATTCCCATGCACGCGTTGCCCAATTAGGCATCGCGCGCGGCGCAGCGGAATAAACCACCGCGCCAACCGTTCAACTCAAGAATTCAGACCCGCGCGCAGCGCGAGCGGGCAAGCGCCGTCATGTGTGATCGCTCACGCGTGCGTGGCGCCCGCTCGTCTTTTTTTATCGTCCCTTTCATTCAGGGCAATGCTGCGCGCCGCCCTGAGCCTTCTCGCCCTCACCGGCACGGACTCGCCACATGAACCAGCTACAAGCCATGCGCGTTTTTACGCGCGTTGTCGATCTGAGCAGCTTCAGCCTTGCGGGCAAGCAACTCGGCATGTCCGCCGCAGCCGTTACGCGCAGCGTCGGCATGCTCGAAGCGCATCTGAATATGCGTCTGTTGAATCGCTCCACGCGCAGCCTGTCACTCACCGAAGCGGGCCGCCTCTATCTGGACGGCTGCCGCGCCGTGATCGACAAACTCGATGAAGTGGAGTCCGAACTGGTGCGCGCCACGCGCGACCCGAGCGGCGTGCTGCGCATTGCCGCGCCTTCGGTGTTCGCAAGCGGCGCGCTCAGCGCGTTGTTGGGCGCGTATCGCGGCGTGAATCCACGCGTGGATTTCGACGTGACGGCCTACGACAGCCATATCGACATGATCGAAGGCGGCTACGACGTGTGCTTCGCCACCGACCGCCAGCAGGTCAATGCCTCGCTGGTCAGCCGCAAGCTCACGTCGGTGAAGGAACTGGTGGTGGCCACGCCCGCCTACCTTTCGCGCAAAGGCATGCCGCGCGCGCCCGCCGATCTCGCGCAGCACGACCTGCTTGCAGTTTCGGATGCGCCGCGCAGCTGGGAATTCGCCAACGCCGAAGGCGTGCAGCGCGTGAACGTGAATGGCCCGCTTACAGCAAGCGGCTATGCGACGGTGCGCGCGGCTGCGCTCGCCGATATGGGCGTGGCACTGCTGCCGCTGCCGCTCGTGACCGACGATATCGCGCGCGGCGTGCTGCTGCCCGTGCTCAACGCGTATGACGTGAACGGCGGCATGCAGCACGTTTCGATCGTGTATTCAGGCCGCAATTACCTCACGATGAAAGTGCGCAGCTTTATCGACTTCGCGGTGGAGCAGTTCCGCTCGCAACCTTCGCAGACGCACCACATCCCTGCTCCTCATGCCATGCCGCACGCGCTGCGCGCCGTCGCGCAGTTTGCCGCCTGATCGACACCTGGAAAGCCATGCCCAGAATATTGACCATCGAAGACGACGCCGTCACGGAACAAAGCGTCGTCCCCACGCTCGCGCAGACGGGCTTCACCGTCGATGTCGCGCGTTCCGGCCGGGAAGGCATCGCCATGGTGATGGCCGGCGACTACGACGTGGTCGCACTTGAGCGCCGCCTGCCCGATCTCGACGGCCTCACCATCGTCACCACCATGCGCGGCGTGGGCATCGAAACGCCCGTGATCGTCATGAGTTCCACTACCGGCGTGGAAGAGCGCATTCAGGGCCTGCGCGCCGGTTGCGACGACTACCTCACACGGCCATTTTCGATCGATGAAATGTCCGCGCGCGTGGAAGCGCTCGTGCGCCGCCGCACGCGACCCGTTGCCGCGGAAACCGTGCTTCGTGTGGGACCCATTGAACTCGATCTGGTCAAGCGCAAGCTCACCTGTCGCGACAAGCTCCTGCGCCTGCGCCCCACTGAATTGCGCGTGCTCGAATTCATGATGCGGCACGCAGGCCAGGTGCTCACGCGCACGATGATCTTCGAAGGCGTCTGGGGCGGCCGTTTCGATCCCGGCACCAATCTGGTGGACGTGCATGTTGGACGCCTGCGCAACCGCGTGGATACGCCGGGAGAGCCTTCGTTGATACGCACGATTCGCGGCTCGGGTTATCTGCTCGGTTGAATGCCTTTAATGCAATAACAGATAAACGTTTCAATTTAGCGTTTCGTAGTCCTTTTTGTTAAAAAAACCGGCCATTAAATAAAACTTCTTTCATCTGTCTGGTTGCTGGACGTTACACCCCGCCCGCCACAATACCGGCGTCGGTTCCACAGTAGTTTCCCGTACTTTCCACGCTTTTTTGCGCCACTTTGGCGCACCGGTACGCGAGCGGAACCGGCGCCGATGTTCTGAACGGAGCCCCTTCTGATGCTGAAAATCGTCCGGCTGGCCTTGAACCGTCCGTACACGTTCATCGTGCTGGCCCTCTTGATCCTGATCGCTGGCCCGCTCGCTGCGTTACGCACGCCAACCGATATCTTTCCGGATATCCGCATTCCCGTGATCAGCGTGGTGTGGAATTACGCCGGTCTGCAACCCGACGACATGTCGGGCCGTATCGTCACCTATTACGAGCGCACGCTCGGTACGACCGTCAACGATGTCGCGCACATCGAATCGCAGTCGTTCCGCGGCTATGGCATCGTGAAGATCTTCTTCCAGCCGACCGTGGACATTCGCACGGCCACGGCGCAGGTGACCTCGGTTTCGCAGACCGTGCTCAAGCAAATGCCGCCAGGCACCACACCGCCGCAGATTCTTAACTACAACGCGTCCACGGTGCCGGTGCTGCAGCTTGCGCTCACGAGCGACAAGCTCAACGAGCAGCAACTCGGTGACTACGCAACCAACTTTATCCGGCCGCAATTGCTGTCGGTGCCGGGCGTCGCCATTCCGACGCCTTACGGCGGCAAGACGCGCGAAGTGCAGATCGACCTGGACCCGCAGGCGTTGCAGGCGCGCAAGCTCTCCGCCCAGGACGTGGCGAATGCACTCGCGCAACAGAACCAGATCATTCCGGCGGGTACGCAGAAGATCGGCCAGTTCGAATACAACGTGCGCCTGAACAACAGTCCGCTCACGATCAATGCGCTCAACAATCTGCCGATCAAGACGGTGGATGGCGCGGTGATCTATATGCGCGACGTGGCGCACGTGCGCGACGGCTATCCGCCGCAGGGCAATATCGTGCGCGTGGACGGCCACCGCGCGGTGCTGATGTCGATCCTCAAGAACGGTTCGGCTTCGACGCTCGACATCATCGCGGGCGTGAAATCGAAACTGCCGCTGATCGAACAGTCGCTGCCGCCTAGCCTCAAGCTCGTGCCGCTGGGCGATCAATCGGTGTTCGTGAAGGGCGCCGTGAGCGGCGTGGCGCGCGAAGGCATCATCGCGGCCGCGCTGACTTCGGCCATGATCCTGCTGTTCCTGGGCAGCTGGCGCTCGACGCTCATCATTGCGGCGTCAATTCCGCTCGCCGTGCTCGCGGCCATCGCGGGTCTTGCGGCCTGCGGCGAAACGCTGAACGTGATGACCTTAGGGGGACTCGCGCTAGCGGTGGGTATTCTCGTCGACGATGCCACCGTGACGATCGAGAACATCAACTGGCACCTCGAACAAGGCAAGGACGTGCGCACGGCGATTCTCGACGGCGCGGCGCAGATCGTCATGCCCGCGCTGGTTTCGCTGCTGTGTATCTGTATCGTGTTCGTGCCGATGCTGCTGCTCGACGGTATCGCGCGTTACCTGTTCGTGCCGATGGCCGAGTCGGTGATCTTCGCGATGATCGCCTCATTCATCCTCTCGCGTACTTTCGTGCCGATGATGGCGCGCTATCTGCTCAAGCCGCACGCTTCGCAAGGTCACGCATCAGGCGAACTCGCCGCGGTCATGGCCCCGCACGGTGCGCATGATCACGTCAAACCGTCGCGCAATCCGCTGGTGCGTTTCCAGCGCGGTTTCGAGCGTCGCTTCGAGCGCGTTCGCGCGGGCTATCGCGGCGTGCTGGGCCTCGCGCTCACGCATCGCAAAGGCTTCGTTATCGGCTTTCTTGCGATTGTGATGCTGTCGTTCGCGCTGGTGCCGTTCCTCGGCCGCAACTTCTTCCCGAATATCGATTCGGGTGAAATCGAAATTCACGTGCGCGCGCCCATTGGCACGCGTGTGGAAGAAACCGCCGACCTCTTCGACCATATCGAAGACACCGTGCGTCATGCGATTCCCGCCGATCAGCTCACCAGCATCATCGACAATATCGGCCTGCCGAACAGCGGTATCAATCTCACGTACAACAATAGCGGCACCATCGGGCCGCAGGACGGCGACATCATGATTTCGCTCGGCGAAAATCATGCGCCTACCGCGCAGTATGTGAAAGCGTTGCGCACGCAACTACCGCGTCTGTTCCCCGGTACGACGTTCTCGTTCCTGCCGGCGGATATCGTGAGCCAGATCCTGAACTTCGGTGCGCCCGCGCCTATAGACGTCCAGGTGAGCGGCCCGAACATGGAAGCGAACAAGAAGTACGCCAACGAACTGCTGCGTCTGGTCGCCAAGGTGCCGGGCGTGGCCGATCCGCGCATCCAGCAGGCCTCGACCTATCCGCAACTGACCGTGGCGGTGGACCGTTCGCGTGCGGATGAACTCGGCATCACCGAGCAGGACGTGACGAACTCCGTGGTGGCGAGCCTTTCGGGCACGAGCCAGGTGTCGCCCACTTACTGGCTCAATCCGAAGAACGGCGTGTCGTATCCGATCGTCGCGCAAACGCCGCAGTACCGCATGACCACGCTCTCCGATCTGCAGAACCTGCCGGTCACGAGCAAGAGCGGCGGCTCGCAGATTCTCGGCGGCATTGCCACGATCACGCGCGGCACCGCCGATGCGGTGGTCTCGCACTACAACATCATGCCGCTGTTCGACATCTACGCGACCACGCAGGGCGCCGATCTGGGCGCAGTGGCCTCGCAGATCCAGGCGGCAATCCACGCCACCGCCAAGGACGTGCCGAAGGGCTCGACCGTGACGATGCGCGGCCAGGTGCAGACCATGAACAGTGCGTTCACGGGCCTGCTGCTTGGTCTCGCGGGCGCGGTGCTGCTGATCTATCTGCTGATCGTCGTGAACTTCCATTCGTGGGCCGATGCGTTCGTGATCGTCTGCGCGCTGCCCGCCGCGCTTGCGGGCATCGTCTGGATGCTGTTCACCACGCATACGCCGCTGTCCGTACCGGCGCTCACCGGCGCGATTCTCTGTATGGGCGTGGCGACCGCCAACGCGATTCTGGTGGTGTCGTTCGCCCGCGAACGTCTGGCGGTTACCGGCGACGCGCTGCGCGCCGCGATGGAAGCGGGCTTCACGCGCTTCCGCCCGGTGCTGATGACCGCGCTTGCGATGATCATCGGCATGGCGCCGATGGCGCTCGGCATGGGCGACGGCGGCGAGCAGAACGCCCCGCTCGGCCGCGCCGTGATCGGCGGCCTGCTCTGCGCAACGCTCGCGACCCTGCTGTTCGTGCCCGTGGTGTTCAGCCTCGTACACCGCAATGACCGTGGCGATGACGGCGACGACACCGCCGCCGACATCCCCACTCTGGAACAACCCGCCCTCGAGGGAGAATCCCATGTCCACTGAAGTCGACATCGCCCCGCCGCAATCGCTGCGCCACCTGAAGTCCGTCGCCGCCGTGGCGTTGATGGTCGCCGCCGGGATCGTCTCCGGCGGTCTGTTCAGCCGCGTGCACGCGCATCAGGAACTCACGTCCTGGACCGACGCCCAGGCCGTGCCCACGGTCGCCACCGTGCTGCCCGAACCGAGCCCCGCCTCGCAGGCGCTGGTGCTGCCGGGCCACCTGGCCGCGTATATCAACGCGCCGATCTATGCCCGCGTCTCCGGCTATCTGCACGCGTGGTACGCCGATATCGGCACGCATGTGAAGGCGGGACAACTGCTAGGCCTGATCGATACACCCGATCTCGATCAGCAGCTTCAACAGGCCAACGCCGATCTGCAGAACTCGATCGCCAACGAAAAGCTCGCCGCCACCACGGCGAAGCGCTGGACCGAAATGCTCAAGCAGGATTCGGTCTCGCAACAGGAAGCCGATGAAAAGACCTCGGACCTGATCGCCAAACAGGCCACCGTGGAAGCGAACCAGGCCAATGTGCGCCGCCTGGAAGCGCTCGAATCGTTCAAGCGTCTGACCGCGCCGTTCGACGGCGTGGTGACGGCGCGCAAGACCGACGTAGGCGCGCTCATCAACGCGGGCAGCGGCAGCGGTCCGGAACTCTTCACGGTGTCGGACGCGAGCCAGTTGCGCGTCTACGTGAGCGTGCCGCAAAGCGACGCGGCATCGATCAAACCCGGCATGCACGCGACGCTCACGGTGCCGGAGCGCCCCGGCATGACGTTCGACGCGAAGCTGGTCGATACGGATCAATCGATTTCGCCCGCCTCGGGCACGATGCTGGTGCAGCTGGCCGTCGACAACAAGCAGGGCATGCTGTTCCCCGGCGAATACACCGAAGTCCATCTGGCGATGCCCGGTGACGCGAACGCGCTGTTCGTGCCCGCCAGCGCGCTGATCTTCCGCGCGCACGGCATGCAGGTTGCCGTGGCCGGCGCGGATCACAAGGTGCAGTTGCGCGATGTGACGATTGGCACGGATCTGGGCACGCGCGTGGAGATCACCGAAGGCCTGAAGGCTGGCGAGCGTGTGATCGACAATCCGCCCGATTCGCTGACGAACGGCGACGTGGTGCGGCTTGCCGCCACCGAGGCCACCAGCGTTGCGAATCCGTCGCACGATGCGGAGCGCGCGCATGGTTAAGCGGTTTCCCCTGCCCTCTCTGGTGCGCGGAAGGCTGAAGCTCGTTGCGCTGGCAACCACCATGGCAACGACTGCGCTACTTGGCGCGTGCTCATTCGCGCCGGTTTATCACGCGCCGGCCACGGCCATGCCGACGCACTTCAAGGAAACCGGCGGCTGGCAACTCGCGCAGCCCGCCGATCAGTTGCCGCGCGACGGCTGGTGGAAGGTCTTCAACGATCCGATGCTCGACCAGCTCGAGCCCAAAGTGCAGCAGGCCAACCCCAACATCGCCGCCGCGCTTGCGCGTCACGACGAAGCCGACGCCCTCACCTCGCAGGCAAAATCGGCGCTGCTGCCGACCATCGGGCTCGGCGCGCAGGTCCAGCGCGACCGGCAATCGGCATTGCGTCCGTTGCGCGGCTCGGGGCAACCGAACGTCTATAACTCGAATACGCTCGACGTAGGCATCGGTTACGACCTCGATCTCTGGGGCAAGGTGCGCAACGAGGTGAAGGCCGGTCAGGCGACGAGCCAGGCGAGCGAAGCCGATCTCGCCTCACTGCAGCTGAGCCTGCAGGCAAAGCTCGCGACGACCTGGTTCAACCTGCTCGGCCTGGATCAGCAGTCCAAACTGCTCGACGACACGATCGCGGCCTATCGCCATGCGCTGGAACTGACCGAGAGCCGCCATCGCGGCGGGATCGCGTCGGATCTGGACGTATCGCGCGCGCAGAACCAGCTTGCCGCCGCCCAGGCTTCCGCCGACGACGTGAGCGCACGCCGTGCGCTGTACGAGCACGCCATCGCCACGCTGATCGGCGTGCCGGCGTCCGACTTCAACGTCGCGTCCGATACGATGCGCCCGCACCTGCCGAATCTGCCCGCCGGGCTGCCTTCGGCGCTGCTGCAGCGGCGTCCCGACATCGCCGCCGCCGAGCGCCGCGTGGCGTCGGCCAACGCGGAAATCGGCGTGGCGAAGGCCGCGTTCTTCCCGGATCTGTCGCTGGGTCTCGATGGCGGCTTCCAGAGCGACACGTTCAGCCCGTGGCTGGTCGCGCCCAACGAGATGTGGTCGATCGGCCCGACGCTCGTGCAGACGATCTTCGACGGCGGGCTGCGCAAGGCGAAGGTGCGCGAGGCGCGCGCCAAGCTCGCCGAGAATGGCGCCGATTACAAGGCGGTCGTGCTCAACGCGTTCCAGCAGGTCGAAGACAATCTCGCGCTGCTGCACCATCTGGGCGACGAGGCGCAGCGTGAAGACGAGGCGCTTACGGCGGCTCAACGCACGCTGACGCTCTCGATGTCGCGCTATCGGGACGGCGTGGTGAGCTATCTGGATGTGGTGACGGCGCAGACGACGGAACTGTCCACGCAGATCAGCTCGCTCGAACTGGATACGCGGCGTCTGGACGCGACTGTGGGGTTGATTCAGGCGATCGGCGGCGGCTGGAGTACGAAGCAGCTCGATGGGGATGCGAACGCGAAAGCTGACGTAAAACCCGACGTGAAAACGGACACGAAAACGGCGTCCTGATTCGTGATGTTTGTGCAGGATCCGAGGACCCGGTCGCTTGCGCGGCCGGGTCTTTTTCGATCTTCGGATGTCAGCAATCAAGGTGAATGAAACGCGTCCTTAAAAACTGTGCGACTGATATCTTCGATTCGACCCAGTCCCCACCGCTGATTGTTTAATTCGTCCCAATGCCCGCACGTGACCTCAAAGGACAAACTGCGTAACGGATAGAGTTGCTTGCTTACACACGGTTCGTCTGGTCGTGCACCCCAGCGCAGAATCGGCATGAGTGTCGGGTGATATGACCAAAATCCAGAGGCGGTAACAACACTCTGATAACCCGGATAAAGCCAGTGCCCATATAACGATTGCGCGGACACGTGGAGTGACACGACGACGAACGTAGCAGACAAGAATCTACTCGTCATCGCTATTCGACGGGCCGCTTCGTTAAGTTGGCTCGGCATCAATGACACTCGCCTTGTTGTTTCGCTTCAGGTCACTGACACGGCGCTATTTCGACTCCTCGACGGTCCCGCGTCGTGGCCAGGGTTGCGTGGGATCGACACCGGGAAGGGGGCTACCTGGAATCAGACTTCGCGTGTGGGACGCAGCATTTCCCGCGTCGGGACGCAAAATGGCGTCGCTCGCTCCGTCTGCCGACTGCGCATTTGCATCCTGCGGCGGCATTGTCGCACTCGCCTTTTTCTGAGGAATTCCGCTTACTGACGCAGATGTGCTCGCATCGGCCGTCTCTGCCTCTGCGAGAGCTGTCCAGCACAACAGTACCGGCAGCAATATGAGAACGCTTGCGCTGTGTTTCCTGGCTATCATTATTTTGCTCCGCGCGTGTACGAGGGAACCATGGAACGCGAAAAGCATCCTGTCTGGGCCGTATATGACATGCTTCGCACCGCTCGGCTCAATGTCCGATATTACAGTCAACGACTGCGTCGTCTTGAACATCTGGATATGGCGATGGACCTGGCGCTCGTCATTGCGGCACCCACCTCAGCGGTGGCGGGCCTGTGGTTCTTCAAAACGGACATGGGCAAGCACGTCTGGCAAGGTCTCGGCACGTTCTCCGCATTCGTCGCGGCCATCCGGCCGGCGATCCAGTTCAGGCGAACGTTGAAAGCATACGAAACAACAATCGCTGCCTATCAGGCCCTTGAGTACGACCTCGAAACGATACGTCGCAAAATCGAACAGCGGGGAATCTACGATGATGAGTCGAAGGCCGATCTTTTGCGTGCTCTTGAACGACAGCGGCACATCGCTATCTCCAGCCCAGACAAGATTGCCAATTCCCGACTCCTGAAAACGTGCACTGCTGCGGTGATGTCAGAAATGCCGGCTAGTGCATTTTTTGTTCCGGAAACATAGCGCAGTCGGGACGCGATTTGCGACCCGCAGAGGTTCGTCAAGCTCGTCAAGATTGCTCGTGTCGAATCTTCAGATTCGATGTAAGCAATCAACGTGCGGCATCGCCAGTGAGAACGTATGCTCCCCAAAAATAGGGGTGACGATAGAGTTCCCCGTCCTTGCCACTGGCCATATCACGCTCGGTACGCGCGAGGGCATCGGATTTCGATAGCGAAGCGTCGTCGGCATAGCCACGAAACACGCCGGTGGTGATCTCGGTCGCCGACTGCGATTCGACAGCCCACTGGGTAACAAGTATCGAACGCGCGCCCGCCGCGAAAAATGCGCGCGACAATTCCGAAATCGCATCTCCCGCATTTCCGCTGACAAGGCCCGTATTACAGGCAGACAGCACCACCCAATCGGCATTCAACCGCAAGGTAACGATGTCGTCCGCGGTGAGAATCGAATCTGGCAGTCCGTTGCCCTCGTAAGCCAACGCGAGTCCTGCCTTGCGCCAGCCCGGTACTTCACCTGCCACGATGCCATGTGTAGCGAACAGGACCACGCGGTCGTTCGAGAGGTTTCTTTTCATCACCTCACTGCGCGAGGCATTTGTTCCCCACACCACACTTTGTCGTGGCGCATTGAGTGTCTTTGCAATCGAGTTTGCTTCATCCAGTGTTTCTGGTAGCGGCACAACACGATGGTAGTCGAATGAAGCAGCCCGACTGTCGACCGGAAAAGCTCGCGCCGGAGGCATATTGCCAGTCGCGTCGGTAGCGGTGGCCGGTTCGCGACCATCGAAGCTCGGATCAGCAAATGCGACGAGAGGTTCGTCGGCGTGCGTTGCGGGATGACTGCGGGCGAGTATAAGGGCAGACGCACTCGGTACTCGCACCGGGGTTGCTGTGTTGATCCACCAGTCCGCATCGGCAAGACTGGACGCCGGACGAACCAGCAGCACATTGAAAGGAAGGCTTGCGAGGATGCCGCTTGTGCCGACGTACACCGTCTTTGCCCCCTTGATTTCATCCTGTACAGGGGCGATCAAGGCCTGATAAAGGCCTGCGGCTGCCGCCAGATCGAAGCCTGCGAGATCGCCGGGAAGGCGTGGCGGCACTCCCGCGTCAAGGCTAGCGCGCAAGGCAACCACCTCCTTTGCGATCAAGGCACGCGTCGTCGCCAGACGCACTGCGCTAAACGCGCCTCCCGGACGCACTACGAACACGTAGCTCCCATCACGTCCTGCGTAGAAGTCCAGATACACTTCGCCTTCGCGGAGCACCTTGCCCACGGACATGAACGTTGGCACATCCGGAGACACAAGTTGCCGGTACAGGGGAAATTCCGCAGCAATCTGCTTGCGCAGACTGGCCAGTTTGTGGTCCAGCGAATTTGTCCAAGGCTGGGAGTGCAACGTGTCGCGCTCGTATCGCAGGGCCTGCTCCTGCGCGACAAGTGCCCGCAATTCTGGGGTGGCAGCTGCGAGACGCGCGGCGCCGTCCGCCATTGCGCCCTGCGTGGCGTTCATGTGGAAAAGCTCGGCGATCTGAAACGCCAGCGCTTGACCTTGATCCCCTTCGCTCATCGCGCGGCTCATCGACAATTCGAGTGCGCCACCTTCGTCATACGCACTGTACGTGCTGGCGTCGCTCCATTGGTCCTGCGTACCAATGAGTGGTGCGACGTAGTTGGCGATCTCCGCGTAACCGACCTGCCCAACCGGATCTTGCAGAAGGTAAAGCATCTGCAACGCGGCCCGGTACTTGTAGGCCGGTTTTGTCACGTCTTGTGGCGGATGCGAAAAACTCAATTGATACGGCCAGAGATAGGCCCCTGGATGCGGTGGAAGCGGTCCGAGCCCCATGGACGCCGCGATGCGTCTTTCGGCATCGCGCCATTGCCCGCGAGCAGCGAGGATCAGTGACTCGCGTTCGTCTGCCGGGGTGGCGCGTGCGACGAACGGGTTGATGTTAGCTGCGGATTCAAGCGCTGCTGCGTCGGCCTGATAGTCACCAATGCGGCCAAGCGCCAGCGCGATCGTCAGGCGATACCGCAGCGCCCATACATACGTCGTGGAATACGGCTCGATCTTCGCTTTCTGGAAGTCGTCAATGGCAATATCGATCGCGGTTAGCGCGCTGTCGTAGTCATCGTTCGATGCGAGTGCGAGCGCCAGCCCCATTTCAATCTCCGCATTTTGCATGAGGCTTGGCTTCAGGTCTGGTCGATTGTCAGCATCCCAGCGCATCTCGTTGGCATAGCTCAGCGCCTCGGTGCGATGATTAGTTTGCATCATCAACGAAATCAGCCAGGGTGACTCCTGAAGTAGTACGTTGGCTGCTGCGCGTCGGCGCGGCTCGCTGAGCGCTGGGTCGCCGAGGTCGTGCCACGCGAGGTCCGCCTGTTCGCGGCGCTTCAGTAGCGCGAGCTCATAGCTACCTGCGAGCGCCGCTTCGGCTGAAAAATACGCGTAAGAAGGCACGTATGACAACGTTTCAAGTTCGGCCGGCGTTGTCTCATGAGCGAGCGTCTGGGCGCGCTCAAGCAGGTGCCGACTTCGGTTGTAGTTATCGTTCGCATACGAGCTTGCGAGCGAAGCGGCCTGGAGTGAGCGCCTGCCAGCGGCGATGCGTGAATCATTGACGATTTCTTCGCGAACGCGCATCGAATCGCTAACCATCCCCGCCTTGAAATAGTCGGATGCAAGCGAATCCAGCAAAGCGAAGCGTGCTTCGCCATCCAAAGTTTGATTCAGTTGGCGACGCATTGCCTGCTCGCGCTCGGGTGCTGACGATCTGGCGAGTGTGGTTGACGTGGGCGACTCGACGGATCGGGACATCGGTGCTGTTCCACATGACATGGTGGACAGTGCCAATAGAATCAGCATAGCCAGAGAAAGTGAACTTCGAACGGGCATCTGCATGATGCAGTTCCGAGCATTCCTGCAGCTTTAATGAAAATAGAAGATCTACGCGATTTTTTCTGATATCCCAGTTATTGAAGCAGGGGCGAAGCCGGAGTTCAAGGTTCAGTGCACGGCCCGTATGCGTATTGAACGCGGTGCTGCGTGTTGAGTAGCGCGTTTCTGAGAGAAAAGCATCACAACATTTGCTATCACTCGATGTTTTCCCATCGGCCGCTGTCGAGCCTAAGCGGTCCTTCGACTTCTACGAAAACAGCCATTCACGTAAAAACCTTCATGCTGGCCCAGGTTGACGTGTCGCACCCTTTCGGCATACGACCTGTTCAGGGGCGCAAAATGATTGAGCCGCTTGTTTCACCGGCTTCTAGTCGACGCTGCGCTTCAGCTACCTGCGCAAGCGGAAGCGCAGCGCCAATTTTTGCCTTCAGTCCGCTCCGCAATTGCTGGAACGTGGCCAATGCGCCTTCCCGGTAACGTGCAGGATCGGCTATGAAGCGAAATACGCTGGGGCGTGAAAGGGCAATCGAGCGGGCGGGGCCAAGTAGAGAGAGATCGATCGGCCCGGGATCGCCGCTCACCTGACCAATGCTGGCAACCGTTCCGAACGGGCGCACAGTACCGAGCGTCTCAATGAGCGTCTTGCCGCCTATGCCGTCAATTGCGAAATCGACGCCAAGACCGCTTGTGAGTGCCTGGATCTCGCCGACGAGGTCCTGTTCGCGATAGAGAATCGCTTCGTCCAGACCATGCGCTTTCGCCAGTTCCGCCTTCGCGACCGAACCAACCGTGCCGATAACACGGGCGCCTAGCGCTTTCGCCCATTGCACCAGGACGAGACCGAGGCCGCCGGCAGCAGCATGGACCAGCACGGTGTCTCCGGCTTTGACGGGGTAGACACAGGAACACAGCATGTGAGCGGTGATGCCGCGCAGCAGCAGACTGGCCGCTGTTTCGTCGCCGATGTCATCGGGCAGCGGGAGAACGCGGTCGGCGGACATGTTCCGGGCGCTGGCGTAGCTACCGGCAGGTGGGCCGCAGTAGGCGACCCGCTGGCCGGGGTGCAGCGATTCGACGCCGGGACCAATCGCGTCGATGACACCAGCGGCCTCGATACCCAGGACTGCGGGTAGCTCAGGCAGGCGGTAGAGGCCGGTGCGGTGATAAATGTCGACGAAATTGACGCCGATAGCCGCGTGGCGAATTCGAACCTCCCCAGTTGCAGGCGCGGGGAGCATGGTCCCGCGCAGTCTCAGTTTCGAAGTGTCTCCGTATTGCTCGATCGCGGCCTGGACCGCATGAAGCGAAGGCGTATTGGACGCGGCTCTGGAAAGCATGCTTTTCTCCTGGTGATTGATCTGGCAAGCTCATGTTGCACTGGGAAAATTTCACGAACAATTCCAGAAAAATCGTCAATGAGTGTGCAAAAAAACACAGCCAGGTCGCCGTTGGAAATCCCGCGTCTGCAATGGGACGACATCAGGTATTTCTTTGAATTGGCGCGGGTCGGAAGTCTCTCGGGGGCAGCACGTAAGCTGTCGGTCGAACATTCGACGGTCGCCCGGAGGGTCGAGGCGCTGGAGCAGTCTCTGGAGGTGAGGCTGTTTGATCGCTTGCCGAAGGGCTGGTCGCTCACACCAGAGGGCGAAGCATTGGCGAGACAGGCGACGCGCCTCGATGACGAAGCTCAGGCCTTTTCCCGGGCGGCCGTGGGCGTATCTTCGCTAAGAGGTACTGTTCGTATCTCCGCTCCGCCCGTATTGGCGAGCCATCTTCTGGTGCCACGCCTGGCCGCAATACGTTCCCAGTGGATCAATATCGATCTGGAAGTGATAGGCGAGTCGCGTGAAGCAAACCTGGCTCGCGGCGAGGCAGATCTGGCAATTCGCATGTTGAGGCCAACTGCTGCAGGCCTGGTTGCGCGATGCATCGGCGAGATGGGCTATGGCCTTTACGCTGCCAATGGGTATACGGATCGACCGCAGCCGGAATGGGAATTTCTGGGCTATGACGAGGACCTCAGTCAGGTGCCTCAGCAGCGTTGGCTCAATCAGATCGCTGGAAGCCGACGTTTTGCCTTCCGGAGTAATAATCTGGCCGCTTTACTCAATGCCGCCCGCGCAGGGTTAGGCATTGCTGCGCTTCCCTGTTTTCTTGCCGCGGATGACCCAACACTTAGCTTGCTACCAGATCACACTTGCCCGACTGTTCGGCAATTGTGGCTAGTGATGCATCCGGACGTCAAACGCTCGCCCCGTGTTCGGTTGATTGCCGATTTGCTTGTCAATCTGGTCAGCACAACGCCGCGATTATCGCTAAACGGCAAACACGCGTGAACGCTTGAGCGGCAAGGCATCTTTCCGGCCAACTCCAGCCGGCATATCTCACACGCCACGGAAATCAGCGAAGAATCTTTTTCATTGAGTCGAATTTGTCCCGCCTCAATCAATCGCCGATCAAACTCGCGTTTCGACGAATGACCGTCCCCCGCGCACAGCAATTTAAGAATTTTCGGATTTGATAATCGCTCATTCAAGCTCATTTTAGCGAATCTGGGCGAACACCTCATCGCCCCGACTCTCTGGAGTGCGCGATGCGAGACAGCAAGACCGGGCGCGATGTAGCGCGCCTATGCGATACCACCGACCACGGCGGCCGGATTCTTCAAGCCGCGCCGAACCTCACGCACAACGGCCAGCCTGTGGTGCTCGACGGGCATCGCGTGCGATGCCCGCAGTGCGGTGGCGATTTCGAGGTCAAGGCCAGCGGACCGCGTACGCATAACGGCGTGCTAGTCGCGTTCCTGGGCGACAAGACGGGCTGCGGTGCAACCTTGATCACCGCCGCGCCATGATGCACGGTCAGTGGCAGATGCTGGGCATGCGCGGCCCCGCCCTCCCCGCGCATCCAACCATCGGGCCGGGCGGACAACATCGCGCCGGAAGCCTGCTGGTGCCCCGCCGCATCGTGGGCGGCGAGGCGATTGGCGCGTTGTTTGAATACCGCGTCGAGGCAAGCATGCGTGCGGTCATCGCTCCGACGCTCTTCGACATCGACGCGCAGAGTCGTATCGATCTCGACGCCATCATCGGCACTGAAATCGCCTTGACGATCGATCTCGAACGCGTCGACGCAAGATCTGGCAGCGGAAGGCTCAACGCAGAAAGCAGCGGCGCCGGCACGCGCCATATCAACGGGATTATTGCCGGCGCGCGCTCGCTGGGCGCCGTCGGCGATGAAGTCGTCTATGAATTCGTCGTGCGGCCGTCGTTCTGGCTCGCCACGCAGACAACAAATTCGCGCGCATTTAGCGGCCTGATCATCGACATACTTCACGATGTGATGAGCCCCTACGGCCAGCTCGATTGGCGCATCCAGACACTACCCGCGCCCCAGCGCGATTACGTGCGCCAGGCATGGGAAACCGACTGGCAATTCTTCATGCGCCTATGCGAGGAATGGGGCTTCGTCGTCTGGTTCGAGCATGACGAACAGACACATAAGCTGGTGATTGCCGATAACGCAAGTGCGTATCGCAAGCATGAACGCGCCTATGAAACGCTTCGCTATCACACCGGCCGCGGACACATCGATCAGGAGTACATCGAAACCCTGATTCTCAGCAGTACGGTCACGGTCGGCAAAGTGACCGTTCACGATCATAGCTACAGGACGCCGCGCTTAAGCCCTTACGCGACTGCGCTGCGGGAAACGTACGACCAGCCGCGCAACACCCAGAACGCTGACCAGGAAATCTACGCGCGCGCGGACTTCGCGCAACCCGGCACGCGCCGCGACGCGCCCTACGATGAGAGCCAATGGCGCGACGAAGCGCGTCATCTTGCGCGCGTGAAACTGGAGGCATTACAGGGCGAAGGCCTTCGCGCGGAGGCTCGCGGTGCTCTGCGCGGCGTCGAGGCGGGAAGAACACTGTCGGTTTCGCACTATCCGTATGAGGCGGGCAACGGCGAATATCTGGTGATCGGCAGTGATCTGGATATACGCGCAACAAGCACGCTGTCCAGCACGACGCCCGAGTATGAAATCAAGGCGTCATTCATCATGCAGCCCGTGCGCGTGCCTTATCGCATGCCGCAAACCACGCCGCGCCCGGTACTCGGGGAGGAATACGCGGTGATTGTTGGCCCGGAGAATGCTGAGCTATTTCTGGACGAATTCAATCGCGTGCTGGTGCAGTTCGATTGGGATCGTGATGGAAAATACAACGGCAAATCGTGCATCTGGGTACGGCTTGCGACGTCGTGGCAAGGCAACGGAATGGGCACCGTGACGCACGCGCGATGCGGTCAACAAGTGCTGATTGGGTACATGCACGGCGATCCGGACAGGCCGGTCGCGATGTCCTTTGTCGTCGACGAAAACAATCGCCCGCCTTGGAAAATGCCTGCGAATCAAGCGCTAACGGGCATGGTGAGCAAGAGTCTGGGCTATGGCGCGCAGACTAACCATCTGGCGCTAGACGACACACATGGCCGCATGCAGGCGCAGCTAGCGAGCGACCACGGCAGTAGCGGGCTCAGCCTCGGGTATATCACGCGGATCAAAGCCAATGAAGGTCGGCAGGACGCGCGCGGCGAAGGCTTCGAACTGCGTACAGACGGGCATGGTGCGATTCGAGCGGCGCTGGGGATGCTGGTGACGTCGTGGGGTCGTCGCGGCGGCGCGGGCAAGGTCAAGGAACTGGGTGAGACCATCGGCCAGTTGACCGCCGCGCGCGACGTTCACGACGGCGCGGCGCAAGAGGCGCAACGCCACGGGGCGCAGGAGAAGCACGGCGATCAGTCCGAGGTAACGCGCGCGATGAAGGAGGCGAATGCACGGTTGAGGGGAGCGTCGGGGAATGGCGCTGCGGCCTTCCCGGAATTTGAAGCGCCTGACATTGCACTGTCGAGCGCAGCGAATGTGCATGTTGCCGCGAAAGACTGCGTGAATGTAGCGAGCGAAGGACATACGGCCTTCACCGCTGGTGGCCATTTTTCGATTGCCGCCGGCAAATCGTTGTTCGCGTCTGTGCGGGAAAAGATTGCGTTCTATGCGCAAAAGGCCGTGACGCTGGTTACGCCTGGGCCGGTTCGCATCGAATCGATCAATAGTTCGATGGCGCATTCGTCGCTCGGCGATCTGTCCTTAACCAGCACGCGCGGCATCGTGCAGATTGCGGGGAGGAATGGCGTCGATATTGCTTGCGGTGGGACGTTGTTGAGAATCCGTCCTGAAGGCATTACTGGTTTCACTGACGGCAATTTCCTGGTGCACGCGGCTAGCCATGCTACGGACAAACCGCAACCGAAGCCCGTCGATTATCCCGTTACGGCGGATAAGCCTGGCAAGCTCGCGGCGCATCATGTGCTGGTGGAGGATGGTGTTGGCTTCGCGCTTCCTGATCAACCGTATCGACTTTCGCTAGACGATGGACAGGTCATATCGGGTGCAACCAATCATCTAGGTGAACTACAGCCCGTTACAAGTAATTTGATTGCCTTCGGGACGATCGAGCTAAGGGCACAGTGCGATCCCGATAGTGTGATTGGGAGGACCGGTATCACGGTATTCCACGATGCAAATTTTCCTCCGCCTATTGCTACGCAACCGCCTGCGCGCACGGCACAAATCGGTGGCCGGACTGTAAGAACCCCAGAAACTGGCACCACATCCGCGAACCACCCCTCCGAATACTTGAGTTGCGATCCAAATAATTTCGGATTACGAAGCTATCGCTTTATCGCAAACGGGCATGAGGAGCCTGTAAGCATTTACAAGCGCGACGATATTGAATATCAAGTTGCCAAATCCTATACCGACAAGATCAAAGGTACATTGCTGTCGTTAAATTGGGAAAGAATGATTGAAATTGAGCTTGATCAGGCATTCGCGATGATCGCGGAGGCTGTGGCGGGCGCGCTTACCACTGCGCTCCAGTACGGTCCCTTTTCAATTCCGAGCAACGTCTTACCAAAGATATCAATCGCAACGCCAGAGGATATCAAATATTTCAACCTTCACCCTCGCGAAACGCTCGCGGTATTCAGCGCAGATCGTTGGTCAATGATGATCGGTCAAGTGTATCTTGAAAGTGTTCTAAAAGCAGCAAGAAAGAAAATTGAAGCAGAAAAAACAAACGAAGGCGGATCTTCACGCGACGTTCTGTCGTGGGCTGCGAGCGGCCTAGCAAAAACAATTTTTCACGAAGCCCGTCATTGTCAGCAAACTTTTTGGATTACTTCGCTATTTTTCAGCTATCCACAAGACTATGCGCAGTATCACGGAATGGAATTTATGTTCAAGGCGGTCATAAAACCTGAACAACTGAAAGTCGCATCCACGACGCCCTTTCCCAGTGACGAACGTGTAAAAGTTGGCATACATCGTATGCTTATTTTCTACTACTGGTGGCGCGTAGCCTCGTTGAAAGACACAGCCGGTTGGGAACCGCTGGCCGGCGACTTCGATCGGATTCAGCAGGACATTTGCACGCTTCGGGGAGCGACGCCGGAGCAAGCAGCAAAGATGGCGAAGCGCGAAACTGGTTATTACACCCACTACCACGAGGAAGATGCATTTGCGACTGAATACGCTGTTGATCAGTATTGGAATACTCCTAATGGCGCCTTCGTTCTCAACCCAGGGGTTTGCACAAAACAATATGAGCAGCAACTCAAACAAATCGGGGTCATCGGCAATGGATAGGCAACTAACAAGACAAGAGAAAGCAACACTGTTTGATGTGCTTGAAGTAGCTATGCGAGTACTTCGAGATGGTAAGAGCAGCTTCGAAGAAAACTCCAGATTCGGAAAGCAGATACGGAGAAATAACTGGTATGGGTCGCAAACTCGCGAAGATTTAGTTTTTAAAAATGATAATATTCCTAGAGCGGAGATTCTGGTAACTACGCAAGACGATCCGCTTGACTACACAGATGATCGAAATGCCGTTCCAATTATTCCATCGGAATTTGAAGCGCACTTCGCTTCTCCTGTTACTGGAGTCTCGATTGACGAAATAAAAAACGCTTTAAACGTTGAGGACTTCTGGGCGGATGAAAGCGGACATAAATATGTTTATCCTCCGGGCGGCCTGCAAATCTCCCCTCGCGGGACCGTCTTTTCGTACCGATATAGTGCAAAGCAGACTTCAGAGATGCGATTCGAGGTCACCGCTTCTATTACTTATCTCGCGCCAGACAAGACAGACGCTTCTGATGGCGTCCGTTGGCTTAATAACATCACTCTGACGCGCGACTACCCATACCTCACGCCAGAGATGCGCAAACAAAAGCGCGAAGAAGCGACAGCGCGCGGGCAGGCTGCATATGGTCAAAGCAAGGGTACAAGCCAATGAGAAAGCTTGCTCACTTCGATTCGACCATTGCCGATTTATTTCCTAATTTTGCTCAAACCTTCCCCGCCAGATGAAACCGCGACGCCGCGTGCCACAACTGCACTGACGTCGCCACCACTTCGCCCACCCACGTACGGCGCTCGACCATCAAACACGGCTCGCCGATTTCGATATCCAGGTGATGGCGCACATAGGCCTCGGGCTTACGTGCATAGATGCGAAACTCCGCGCGCTGTATCGGCGCGAGACGCACCATGTAATGATTCGGCGTTTCGCTCGTAAAATCGTGCTGTAAATACAGAGGAAACAGCGTCGGATTCACAAATCGGTCTTCATACTGAATCGCCTCGCCTTCCTCGAAATGCACGATGCGCGAGTGAAACACAGGCCCGTGCGCCACACCCAGCGAAGCAAGCGCGGCCGCATCGTCGCTAGTTTGCAGCGCAAGCACCCGCGCCGTGTGCCGATGCCCGCGCGCCGCAATTTCATCGGCGATATTGCGGATCTCAAGCACCGTCGATTCATAGTCGCGCGGCGCGACGAAGGTGCCCGATCCCTGCACGCGCGTCAGCACGCCTTCGTTCGTGAGTTCGCGCAGCGCGCGCGACACGGTCATGCGCGCGACGCCAAACTCTTTCACCAGCACCGTTTCAGACGGAATCGCATCGCCCGGCTTCCAGGTGCCGTTTTCGACACGCTCCAGCACGTATCGTTTGATCTGCTCGTAAGGCGGCGCCGTGCGGCGGGTCGTGGCGGTGCGGCGCGTATCGGCGGCGGCGAGCGTTGTGGCGTCGAAGTTCATCGTCGTGGCGGCGCGGTGCGTGGTGCGTCAGTGTCCGACCGCGTCGGCCAGCGCGTCATTAGCCGATGGCGCTGCGCCTGACGCAACTTCATGCAACGCGGGCTGCGGCGCACACGCCGGGCGCTCGATCGGCAAATGCGCGTCGAGCGGTCCCGGCAGCGGCGGCGGCCCGCCATCGGCGATCATGCGGAAGGCCACCGACATATCGCCCGCCAGCGGGCGATCGTCGCCATAAGTCGGCAACACGGTGCGAATGCGGCCATAGAGCGCCTCCGTGTAGGGCGCGCGAATGGCATCGACGGGTTGCAGGTCGTACGCTTGCGCAGCGGCCAGCAATTCGATGCCGAGAATGCGGCTGCTGTTCTCGATCACGGCCAGCGCCTTGAGCGCGGCTGGCGTGGCGTGGCACAGGTGATCTTCCTGGAGGCCCGAGGTCACGCCGCCGTCGAGGCTCGCAGGCGCGGCGTCGCGACGGTTCTGCGCGACCAGCGAGGCCGCCGTGTACTGCGCGATCATAAAGCCCGAACGCGTGCCGCCCGCGTGCGCGAGGAACGCGGGCAGGCCGCTCACGAGTGGGTTGACGAGGCGGTCAAGGCGGCGCTCGGCCATCGCCGCAACCTGAGCGACGGCGGCGGCGAGGCTATCCATCGCCAGCGCGATGGACGCGCCCACCGCGTGCGCCTGCGAGAACACCTGCGGCGCGTCCGGCGTGCCGTCGACGATGGGGTTGTCGGTGACGGACGCCAGTTCGCGGTTCACCACTTCGGCGGTGGCCGCGAGCACGTCGCGCGCTGCGCCATGCACGTGCGGAATCGTGCGCATGCTCAACGGGTCCTGCGTGCGGCGGCCAAGCGCGGCGGCCAGCAGCCCGCTATCGGCGAGCGCCGCGCGCATGCGCTCGCCAACCTGCGCGAGACCCGGCGAGACACGATAAGCAAGCGACTGCGCATCGAACGCGGCCATCTGCCCGCCGAGATTTTCGAAGCTCATCGCCGCCACGGCGTCGGCCCAGTCGAGCAGACGTTGCGCGCGTTCCAGCGCCAGCGCGGCCAGGCCCGTCACGCAGGGCGTGCCGTTCACGAGGCTCAAGCCTTCCTTCGCCTGCAGCGCGAGCGGTTGCAGGCCGAGCCGTTCGAGCGCTTCTGCGCCGCTCAATCGCTCGCCATGCCAACGGACATGGCCTGCGCCCACGCAAACGAGCGCAATATGCGCCATGTGGCTCAGATAGCCCACCGAGCCGAACGCCGGCACTTCGGGCAGGCAATCGGCTTCGAGTAGCGCTTCCAGTTGCGCGACCAGTTCCACGCGCACGCCCGAATGGCCGTGAGCGAAGTTATTGATTGCGGCCGCCATGATTGCGCGCGTTTCCTGCGCGCCCAGTGGCGTGCCCACGCCTACCGCGTGGCTCATCAGGATATTGTGCGAGAGATCGTGTTGCTCAGCTGGCGACACCACCACGTCGCACAGCGCGCCCACGCCCGTATTCACGCCATAGGCGCGAATGCCGCGCACGACGATCTGCTCAACCAGTTCGCGCGCCGCGCGAATGCGCGCGCGGGCCTCATCGGCGAGTTGCAACGGCGCGCCCGCAGCAACGGCGGCGATATCGCGCCACACGAGCGGGCGTTCGGAACGGATGACGGCCATGTTCAGGATACCTTGCTATTTGCGAATTTCGTTGTAACGCGTGTTCAGTGTGCGTTGCGATCCTGGTGGCTCGATACGAACTGGCGGAAGCGCTCCGACTTCAGTTCGCCGAACACTTCCTGCGGCGTGCCGTCCGCATCAACAAGTCCCTGATGCAGGAACATCACGCGATTCGATACATGCTTCGCGAAGCCCATCTCGTGCGTGACAACCAGCATCGTGCGGCCTTCTTCCGCGAGCGCGCGCATCACGCGCAGCACTTCGCCCACGAGTTCGGGGTCAAGCGCGGAGGTCGGTTCGTCGAACAGCATGACCTTCGGATGCATCGCCAGCGCGCGGGCAATCGCCACGCGCTGCTGCTGGCCACCCGAAAGATGCGCAGGATAGTGGCCGCGTTTATCGGCCAGGCCCACCTTGGCGAGCAACGCTTCGCCTTCTTCGATCGCTTCGGCGCGGCTGCGTTTGAGCACGCGCATCGGCCCTTCGATGAGGTTTTCCATCACGGTCATATGCGACCAGAGATTGAAGTTCTGGAACACCATGCCAAGTTGCGAGCGCACGCGGTCCACCTGACGGCGATCTTCCGGCTGCAGCTTGCCATCGCGGCGACGCTTCATCTTGAGCGCTTCGCCTTCGAGCGCGACGGTGCCGTCGTCGGGCATTTCCAGCAGGTTCAGGCAGCGCAGGAACGTGCTCTTGCCCGAACCGCTCGCGCCGAGAATCGAAATGACGTCGCCTTTGTGCGCGTCGAGCGAGATGCCCTTCAGGACGTGATGATCGCCAAAGGACTTGTGAATGTTCCTGACGGACAGGGCGACCGGTGCGGCTGCGTTCATGGATAACTCCGTAAATTCGATCAGGACAGCCGTTCAGGAGGCGGCGCGAGGGGTTTCGAGCGACGTCAGCTTGCGCGCGGGTGCGCTGGGCGCGGCGCGCAGATGGCGCGACAGTCGCTTTTCCAGCAGGCCGATCAGTCGAACGATGATGAAGTTGAGCGCGAGATAGATCAGCGCCGCACAGGTGAACACCTCAGTCGTGCGATAGGTTTGCTGAATGATCTGCTGCGCCACGCCAGTCACTTCCCAGACCGTCACGAGACTCGCGAGCGCGGTGGACTTCACCAGCAGCACGGCTTCGGTCGAGTAGGCGGGCAGGCACTGGCGCAAGGCGATTGGGCCGATCACGCGGCGCAGCAGTGAAAAGCCCGAGAGCCCGATCGAATACCCCGCCTCGATCTGGCCAACCGGCACGGCCATCAGACCGCCGCGAATGATTTCCGCCGTGTAGCCCGCCGTGCACAGCGCGAGCGACAGCACGGCGCAGACATAAGGTTCGCGCAAGACCGGCCACAGAAAGCTCTCGCGAATCACGCCAAATTGGCCCAGGCCGTAATAGACGAGAAACATCTGGATCAGCAGCGGCGAGCCGCGAAACACCAGGATATACGCGCGTGCGAAGCGGTTGGGCAGCCAGTGCGGCGAGACGCGCATGGCCACGATCACGAGCGAGAGCAGACCGCCCAGCACGAGCGAGGCGAAGAACAGTTCGAGCGTGGTCGGCACGGCTGCGATCAACTGGCGCAGCGTGTCGAGCAGGAAGTCGATGTCGATATGCATGTCGGAATCCGCGGCAGGTTCAGTTACGCGCGAAATTGCGCTTGAAGGAGCGGGCCACATACGCTTCCGCGCGGCCGAAAATGCGGTTCGACACGCCCGTCATCGCCAGATACAGCGCGCCGCCAGCAACGAAGAAGAGGAAGTATTGGTGCGTCGAACCTGCGGCCACCTGACTTGCGCGCAGCAATTCAGCAAGACCCGTGACGGAAATCAGTGCGGAGTCCTTGAGACTCAATTGCCACACGTTGCCGATGCCAGGCAATGCGAAGCGGAATACCTGCGGAATCAGGATCCGTCGCGCCATCGTCAGCATCGGCATGCCGATCGCGCGTGCGGCTTCGAGTTCGCCGCGCGACACCGCCAGCACCGCGGCGCGATAGACCTCGGCCTGATACGCGCCCGAAATCATGCCCACGGCAACCGCGCCAATCGCAAACGGCGGCACGCCGACAAAGCCATCGGCGCCAAACAGTTGACCGATGCTGGTCACGAGCGCCGATCCGCCGAAGTAGAACAGATAGATGACGAGCAGCTCGGGCACGCCGCGAAACACGGTGGTATAGCAATCGCCGATGATGCGCAGCACGCGAAAGCGCGAGAGCTTGGCTGCCGCGATCAGGCCGCCGAACACCGCACCCAGCGCGAGCGCCGCGATGGTGAGCACGACCGTCATGAGTGCGCCGAGCAGCAGCACGCCGCCCCAGCCCTCGGCGCCGAAGCCGAGCATTTCGATCACTGACATGATGACTACCTCGAACGAACAAGCGGGATCAGGCGCGGGAGGCCTCGCGTTTCAGGCCTCCCGAAAAATGCCCGTGGAATTAAGGCGTGACGTCGGTCTTGAACCACTTGAGTGCGAGCTTCTTGACCGTGCCATCGGCCTGCGCCGCGGCGATGGCGGTGTCGAACTTCGCCTTGAGGTCGGTGTCCTGCTTGCGGAAGGCGAGTCCTTCACCCGGGCCCCAGACCGGACCGGCGATCTGCGGCCCAGCCATCACGATGCTGCTGGAATCGGGCTTGCCTGCCGTGGCCGCGTAGTAGGTGACGTCGTCGAACGAGGCGTCGATGCGGCCATTGGCCAGATCGAGATCGCGCTCGGGCGAGGTCTTGTAGACGCGGATCGAGGCGACGTCCTTGAAGTTGTCGTTCACGAAGCGCGTGTAGATCGTGCCCGACTGCAGGCCGATGGTTTTGCCCTTGAGCGCCTTGCGCAGGCCGTCGATGGCGGGCAGATTGCTGCGCGCGTCGTTGTCGAGTTTCACCTGGCTCGCGTTCGTGCCGGCCTTCGGCAGGATCTTGGTGTCGGACACGGCGAAGGTGGCGGGGGTGGCGGCATAGGGCTTCGAGAATGCGAGGATCTTTTCCCGGTCGGGCGTGATCGAAATCGCATCCATCAGGACATCGAACTTACCGGCCTGGAGGCCCGGAATCATGCCGTCCCAGTCCTGCGTAACCAGATTGCACTGCAGTTGCGCACGAGCGCAGAGATTGGCGACGAGTTCCGGTTCGAAGCCGCCGAGCTTGCCGCCCGGCAGCGTCAGGTTCCACGGCGCGTAGCTGCCGTCGAGAGCGATCGTCACCGTCTTCCATTCCTTCGCGCTGGCGTTGCCGCCTGCCAGCAGCGCCGCGCCGAAGGCGGCTCCGATCAGGGCCTTGAACAGTCTGGTGCACTTCACCTGCATGTCGCCACTCCTTGTAGTCGAGCTAACCGTGATGAGGCGGGCGCACCGTGTGGCCCGTCCGTGTTGTCTAGACAAGATTGAGGCAACAAAATGCAGGACGCAAGCGCTTTTCAATAAAAACGGGGCGATCCAGGGAATGCCCTGGCAATCCTCTGTAAATGCACCGGAACGGCGCATTCCGTCGACCAATGGGGTGTCATTTCGGTGAATTGAAGCCCTTCGAATACGAATCAGCAATCCGAGAACGCTTCGAGTTAACTAGACGACTTAACGCGTACGATGCCCAGCGGGCGCTGCCGCCGCCGGGCGGTGTCATCGCGAGGTCATGCAAGAAAGCCATCGTTTCGCCGACACTCACCGACACTCACCCTGCAAAACTTGCAGCGCGGCGTGCAGGCGCACGCGTGCTCGCGCTGTCCAGTCACGAGGCGATTCGACATGACGAAAAAGAATATTCCCGAGGCACCGTTCACCGACACCGCCAGCGGCGTTTCCCGCCGCGGCTTTCTGAAGCTCGCCGGCGCCTCCGGGTTTGCGAGTGCGGCAGGCGCGGCAGCGGCGCTTGGCGGCGTCGCCAAAGCCGATACGACCACGCCCGACGGCACGCCCGAGCAGATCCACCTCACCTGGGGCGCGGACCCGACGAGCGAAGTCGTGGTCTCGTGGGCGTCGCTTGCGGCGGCCACGCATCCGCGCGTGACCTATACGTCCGATCGCGGCCGCCGCGAACACGCCGATGCGATCCAGCGTACCTACACGGACGGCCTAACGGGCGTGGTCGTGTTCACCTACCACGCGCGCCTGAGCGGTCTGCACGCGGACACGACCTATCGCTACGAAGTCACCGCCGATAACGATAGCCACGCCGGCAACCCGTTCAGCGCAAGCTTCAAGACCGCGCCGCGCGGGCGCAAGGCCTTCCGCTTCACGAGCTACGGCGACCTCGCCACACCGAACACGGGCTGGGTGCTCTCATCGCCGCAAAGCCGCTTCGCCGTGGAAGCCGTCGAGCGCTTCCAGCCGCTCTTTCACCTGCTCAACGGCGACCTCTGCTATGCGAACCTGAATCCCACGCACCAGACCGAGGTGTGGCGCGATTTCGGCAACAACAGCCAGACTTCGGCATCGAATCGTCCGTGGATGCCTTGCCCCGGCAATCACGAGATCGAGTTCTACAACGGCCCGCAGGGGCTGGATTCGTATCTCACGCGTTATACGCTGCCTGACAACGGCACGCGCTTCGCGGGCCGCTGGTACAGCTTCCGCGTGAGCAACGTGCTGTTCGTTTCCCTCGATGCCGACGACGTGGTCTATCAGGACGCGGCGGCCTTCGTGGCCGGCCCCGCGCCGCTCGTGCCGGCCGCCAGCACGGGCAATGCGCCGATCGCCGCGGGCACGTCGTTCTACGTGCGCGGCTACAGCAACGGCGAGCAGACGCGCTGGCTGGAAAAGACGCTGCATCATGCGTCGAAGGACGACGACATCGACTGGATCGTCGTGCAGATGCATCAGGACGCGCTCAGTTCGTCGAAGACGGGCAATGGCTCGGACAAGGGTATCCGCGAGGCGTGGCTGCCGCTGTTCGACCGCTACGGCGTGGATCTGGTGGTGTGCGGCCACGATCACGATTACGAGCGCAGCTATCCGGTGCGCGGCTGCAATCACCATGCGGGCGTGGACGCGAAAACGGGCGAGCCGGTCGATACGCTGCAGCCGAAGCCCGTGCCCCACGCGCAACTCACGCAGGCGGGCGCCAACACCTTCGACACGAGCCACGGCACCATCCACCTGATTCTCGGCGGCGGAGGCACCAGCGCGCCGCTCGACGTCTATGGCGTGGATATCGGCAACGGCAATCCGCAGGCGCAGATCTTCACGAAGTCGAACCGGCCGATTCCGAATACGGCGGCGACGGCCGCGCCGGGTTCGTATGTGCGGCCCGGCGCCGATGCGCTGGAAGACGCGATCTGGTCCGCGCAGCGCGATACGGGTACCGGTTATGGGATTGCCGTGTTCGACGTGGAC
Organism: Burkholderia sp. Ax-1719; assembly: GCF_011753055.1. GTDB lineage: Bacteria > Pseudomonadota > Gammaproteobacteria > Burkholderiales > Burkholderiaceae > Paraburkholderia. The sequence goes on from NZ_VWWJ01000012.1 coordinate 180,373, forward strand.
CCGGGCGAGCACGGCGGCAAGACCACCATCACGATGAACTACTATCACGCGCCGGGCGCCGACCAGACGCCCACGCCGAACTACGAGCTCTTCGAGACGGTGACGTTGACGAAGTCGCGCGGCTAGGGCGCGCGATCTCGCGCAACGCGGCGGCGTCCGGTCACGGTTTCAGACCATTCAGACGAGACCGGGCGCCGCCGCCTGCAGCACGTCCACGCGTTTGGGCACGAGCCCGAGTTCGTGGAAGGTATCGGCAATGACTTGCTGTTCGCCGAGGATCGGCTTCGTGATCGTGACCGTGCCAAATTCGGTGCGATCGATGGCCTGCTGCACGATCGGCGCGGGCAAACCCCACAGTTTCGCCAGTTCCGCCGAATACTCCGTGCGATGGGTCTTGCCCCATTCGTCGGTCTTCGAGATTTCGTCGACGACGATGCGAATCACGTCCGGATTCTGGCGCGCGAAGTTCTGCGACGAAAAGTAAAAGCCACGATTGCCGTCTACCGACGTCGCGTCGGCGAGCAGGCGCGCGCCCAGCGTTGCCTGCGCGGCTGCATAAAACGGATCCCAGATCACCCACGCGTCGATCGAACCATTCTCGAAGGCCGCACGCGCGTCGGGCGGGGAAAGGAAAACGGGGCGGATGTCGCCGTAATCGAGGCCGTGCTTGCGCAGCAGTTGCACGAGGAAAAAGTGCACATTGCTGGCGCGGTTGAACGCAACGCGTTTGCCATTGAGATCCGCCACCTCGCGCAAGGGCGAGTTGCCCGGCACGATCACGGCTTCCGAGCGCGGGCGCGGCAGCGTCGCGGCCACATAGGCGAGCGGCGCACCGGCGGCCTGCGCGAAGATGGGCGGTGCGTCGCCCACGTCGCCGAAATCGATCGAGCCCACATTGAGCGCTTCGAGTTGCACCGGTCCTGCGTTGAATTCGGTCCAGGTGACGTTGACGCCCAGCGGCGCGAGACGCTTTTCCAGCGATCCACGGCCCTTGAGCAGGCTCAGCGCACCCTTCTGGTTACCGATGCGCAGCACGCGCGGCGTGGGGGCCGCCAATGCGCCTGACGCATGCAGGCCGGGGAGCGCTGCGGCGGCAGCGCCCAGCGAGAGTTTGAGAAAGTCGCGGCGTGTGCTCATGGGATCGGTTCTGACTCGTTATGACAGGTTCAACCGATTCTACGAAGCGCGCCGCCAAAGCCTAACGATGGAGTTTTCCGATTGAAATCAGCGTGAGGACTAAGTGCCCGCCTGGCGGGTACGCGCCGCGGCCTTTCCTGTCCATTAGTTTCCCTGTCATCGAACAGACCGTTCAATGTGATACCGTGGGTGTTCAGAGCCAGCAGAACGTTTCGGTCGAACATCAGAAGGATGCTCATGGAATTCAACAATGGCGCTGTACTCGAAGCTCTTCGACTTGCCTTGCATCGACAGATCCCCTGGCACAAGCGTCCGGCCATTTTTACGGCGCTTCGCTCGCAAGGTCTGATCCAGATCGTGGATCAGAAACCGCCTCCCAGCACGCGTTACCTTCCCCCCTTGCAGATTGCCACGCTGACCGTTAAGGGTCAGAGCGAAATTAACCGCATCGAAGCCTCCAGCCATGTTTCCGGTTGGCTGGATGACGACTACTTCGCAACGTTTCTTGCACAGGTTGCGTTCGCCTGAAAACGCTTTAGCGCGCGCTTCACGTTTCACACCGCACACCACGACTCGGGGCGACGATCGCGCGCCCGCCCCGACCGTCGCCTTAAGGCCATTGCGCCAACTCTTTCAACGATTCCTCGCGTCTGGATAAACACTTCTTCATGATCCTGCATCGGGTTCGATAGGCTGACCTAACTATTCTCTCGTCACCGGGATGCGATCTACCGCATTCACAAACCGGTCAACGAATACGTTCTCTGGAGGATAGTTCCATGAAGTCGCTCATGCTCGTCGCTGCATTCGCCGGCGCAATCGTCACCACGTCCGCTTTCGCCCAGACCGCGCCGTCGCAGACCAGCCAGCCGGCCACGTCGACCCAGGTCGCAATGAACAACACGGCCACCGCATTCAACAACGACAACGGCGGTTGGGTACCGCCTTATGGTCAACCGGTGCATCAGAAGACGCGCGCCGAGGTCTACCATGAACTCGTGCAAGCCGAGCAGGATGGTCAGCTCGCATATCTGAATTCCACGCTCTACGCGCATTAAGCCCTTGTTTTGCAGGCTTGTTGCGTTTCTCGCGCGACGCACGCTGCACGATTCAGGTCCATGCGAAAGCGGCACGCTCAGGCGTGCCGCTTTGCTTTTTGCGCGACAGGTACACGGGTGCTGAGTCGCATGTGACCTGAGATCCCATAGGCGGTTACCTTTGGTTCAGGCGATGCGTTTGAGGGTATCCGACGCTGTCACGCGGATTTAGGCAGCGTGAGTTGATAGCCGTATCGGCTGATGGTTTCGATGCGCACTTCGATGGCCTCTCGTTCGAGCTTGCGACGCAGCCGCGAGACCACGAGGTTCACCGTCGATGGATCGATATCGTCTTTCTCGGGCCACGCATAGCGGATCATCTGATCGCGCGGCACGGGCATGTTCGGCTGGCGCAGCAGGCATTCGACCAGCAGATATTCGCGGCGCGTGAGTTCGGCGCGGCGCGCGCCTTCGACGATCTCGCGCGTGCTCGCGTCGAGCAGCGGCGCAATGGCGTCGCTATCGGCGAGCGTCTGCGGACCCAGCGCGCCCAGCGTCGTGTGCGTGACCGGCGCAGCGCCCGTGCGCAGCAGCGCGAGCATGCGCTCATGCATTTCGATGAACGAGAACGGGTAGCGAAAGCACGCGTCAGCGCCTGCGCGCAGCAATTGCGAGCGCGCCTGGGCACTCGCCTCGATGCCGAGCACGGCGATGATGGTCGCACCGTTGGTCGCCTGGGCGAAGCGGGGGAGGAGCGTGAGCAACTCGGGCAGCATCGCGCCGTCGAGCGCCACGGCAATGACCGCATCGAACGATTCTTCGCCCGCGATATAGAGACCGTCGCGTAGTTCTTCCGCGCGTTGCAGGCTATGAGCGCTTTCCTGCAGGGCCTTTTGCAGCCAGGCGCCTTCGGCATGGCACGGCGAGATGAGGAGAATGCGCATGGGATAGGTGTACGTGTTACATCAGGTGAGCGCGCGCGGCCAGCATTGCACGCTCATGCGTACGCCGGGGCCGATGCTGCCGGCGGCGGCAATATCAGGCGCATCGTCGATCTGCAGCGTGAAGTCGTGCACGCGCATCACGGCCGCGACCACGCTCAGGCCCAGCCCGGACCCTGCGATATGCCGCACGGCGTCGCCACGATAAAAGCGCTGGAGCACGGCGGCGCGCTCGGCGGGCGCGATGCCCAGGCCGTTATCGGCAACGGCGAGCAAAGGCCCGAGAGGCGTCGCGCTCAGCGTCACGCTGACGATGCCGCCTTGCGGCGCGAACTTGATCGCATTGTCGATAAGGTTGCTGAAGGCTTCGAACAGCAGCGCGCGGTCGCCGTGAATTTCGCTCACGGCTTCAGTCTGCACGCGCCAGTCGATCTCGCGGCTTTCCGCAAGCGGCTCGTAAAGCTCGGCGAGTTCATCGACCAGCTCGCGCAGATCGACGGTCGCGAAACCACCACGCCGATGCAAGGTGCCGATCTCGGAGATGCGCAGCATCGCGCGAAAACGTTCGAGCAGCTGGCCGGTTTCGGTGCGCGCGCGCTCCATCATGTCGGCGCCTTCGGCGTCGGCGCGCAGGCTCTCGCGCTCGGCGATGCGCGCGAGCAGTGTGTGCAGATGCACGAGCGGCGTGCGCAGGTCGTGCGCAATGCCATCGCATGCGCCCTTGACTTCGCCCATCAAGCGCTCGACTTCATCGAGCATGTGGTTCACGAGATGCGCGAGCATGTCGAGTTCGTCGTCGCCGCCCACCGGCAGGCGCTGGTCCAGGTCGCCGCGCGCGATGCATTGGGTCACACGGCGGAATTCACGCACGCGGCGAATCTGCCGCAAGCCGAGCGCAAAGCCGCCCGTGGCCGCCGCCAGCAGCGCGAGCACCGCGCCGATCACCAGCGTGCGCACCATGAACTCGCGGATTTCCAGCACATTGGTCATGTCGCGCGCGACCACGAGATGCATGCCGTTGGGCCGCACTTCGCCCATTGCGCGCACGATCGGCGATTGCACGCGGTCGCGCAGCGTGAGCGTATGCCGCAAGGTGCAGCCCACGCGATCGTAGGTGATGCTGGAGGGCGCTTCGAGCAGATCGCCCGCCACGTATTTGCCATCCGCCGTGAACACGCCGTAGTAGTTCACGTGCATGCGTTCATGCTCAAGGCGCTGATAGATCGCGTCGGGCAGTTGGGCGTCGGGAATCGAATCGAAGTAGATGAGCTGCCAGCTCATGATCGAATCGGTATCGCGCTCGATCGAGCGGCTGGCGCTCCATGCGATAAAGCCCACAAGCAGCGTCAGGACTACGCCGAACAGCGCTGTGTAGGCGCATAGCCAGCGAAACGTGGTGGTATGCCAGCGGCGGCGCGGCAGCGCGGGCGCGCTCAACACATTGGGCGCGGCGGAGGAAGACGGACGGCTCGACACGCGGTTTATCCAAGAATGTAGCCGGAGCCGCGCACTGTCTGGATCAGCGGCGGCACACCCGGCGGATCGATCTTCTTGCGCAGGCGGCCCATATGCACGTCGATCAGGTTGGTGCCCGGATCGAAATGGTAGCCCCAGACGGCTTCGAACAGCATGGTGCGCGTAATGGTCTTGCCCGCATGGCGCATCATGAATTCGAGCACGCGGTATTCGGTGGGCAAGAGCGCGACTTCTTCGCCGTCGCGGCGCACCTTGCGCGAGATGAGATCGAGTTCGAGCGGACCGACGTGCAGCGCCGTTTCGCGCGCAACCGTCGCAGCCTGGCGGCGGCGCAGCAGCACTTCGAGGCGCGCGGTCAGCTCTTCGGGATCGAAGGGTTTGGTGAGGTAGTCGTCGCCGCCTGCGCGCAGGCCGCGCACGCGCTCGTCGACGTCGCCCAGCGCACTGAGCATCAGCACCGGCGTCTGGATGCCGACGGTACGCATCGCAGTGAGAATCGACAGACCGTCGACGCCCGGCAACATCCGGTCGAGCGTAATGGCGTCGTACTCGTCGCTCATGGCGCGCGCCATGCCGTCGCGGCCGTTGTCGACCCAGTCGACCACGAAACCGCGCTGCGTTAGTTCATTGACAATTTCATTGGCTGTGACGGCATCGTCTTCCACCGTCAATACGCGCACCTGACTCATTTCCTCGCACTCCGCCGCGCGTCACCTGCCCGGCCTCTCTCGAAGTGCAAGTTTACCGTCGTGAGGCCGCTGTGCCGCGCCAGCTTTCATGAAATTAATTTTAGGTTTGCAAATGCCTCACACACTTGCAAAGGGCTTACGGTCGGGCTCCGGGCGTTCCAGGCGGCCCTGACGGTTCCGCGCGCAGGTCGAGCTGGTAACCATAGCGGTTAATCGTCTCGATCTGCGTACGCGCGCCGTGGGTGATGAACTTGCGGCGCAGGCGCGAGACCACGAGGTTCACGCTGGACGGTTCGACATCGCCTTTCTCGGGCCACGCGTAGCGGATCAACTGCTCGCGCGCGACGGGCGCGTTGGCGTGGCGCAGCAGGCATTCGACCAGCAGGTACTCGCGCGTGGTGAGCGAGATACGCCGGTCTTCTTCGACCAGGTCGCGCGTGAGCGGGTCCAGTCGCGCGAGGGTAGGGCCGGCCTGGGCGAGCGCGGTGCGGCGCAGGGCGAGCATGCGTTCCTGGATTTCGAGCACCGACCAGGGCTGCACGAAGCAGGCGTCCGCGCCGGCGCGCAAGAGGCGCGCGCAGTCGGCGGGCGTCGCACGCGTGAGCGCGATCACGACGGCGGGCGCCTCGGGCAGGCGCGTGAAGGAGGCAAGCGCCTCGCTCAGGCCGTCGTGCGCGTGCGCGCCGCTCGCGCACAGGATCACGGTGTCGAACGATTCGTGCGAGGCGAGGTAGACGGCGTAGTAGAGGTTGTCGGCAACCTCGACGCTATTGAGGCTTTCGCTCAGCGCCTTGTATAGATAGCTCCGCTCCGCGTCGGAGGAGGAGCACAGCAGAACTCTCATTGATAGCGCGTGGTAGTCCGGGCGTGTGAAGACCAGCAGTCGATGGTGACCGTGGTGCCCGTGGTGATTGTTATGGGGTTGTCGACGTCGGCCTGGGTGTTGGCTTTGGCGTTGGCTTTGGCGTCGCTGATCGCAAGACGGAAGTCGTGCAGCCGCAGCACCGCCGCGACGATGCCAAGCCCGAGCCCCGTGCCGGGTATATGGCGGGCCGCGTCGCTGCGGTAGTAGCGTCCCAGCACCGCGCTGCGCTCCTCAGGCGCGATGCCTGGGCCGTTGTCCGTGACGCTGAACTGCGCGCCCAGCGGCGTCGTGTGGAGCGCAACACGTACCAGGCCGCCTTGCGGGGCGAACTTGATGGCGTTGTCGAGCAGGTTACTGAAGGCTTCGAACAGCAGCGCGCGGTCGGCGTGGATCGGGGCGGGTTCGAGCGGCTGCCCGCTCGGGTCGAAGCCTTGATCGATGCGCAGGTCGATCTGCCGGTCTTCCGCGAGCGGGGCGTAGAGGTCGCACAGTTCGGCCACCAGATCGGGCAGCGCGACCTGCGCGAACGCGCTGCGCCGCTTGATCGCGCCGATCTCCGAGATGCGCAGCAGCGCGGAAAAGCGTTCGAGGACCGTGTCGGCCTCGTCACGCGCGCTCTCGATCAGGCCGGCCACGGCGGGCTCGCCGCGCCGCTGCAGGGTGTCGGCGGCGTGCGAGAGACGCAGGCGCAGCCGCGTAAGCGGCGTGCGCAGGTCGTGGGCGATGCCGTCGCAGGCGCTCTTGACCTCGCCAATCAGGCGTTCCACTTCATCGAGCATGCGGTTGACCAGATCGGCCAGCATGTCGAGTTCGTCGCGACCGACCACGGGCAGACGCTCGCCGAGTTCGCCGTCGGCAATGCGTGCGGTCGCACGCCGGATCTGGGCGACGCGGCGGATCTGCCGCATGCTCAGCAGCAGTCCCGCGCACAGACTGCCGCACAGGCACAGCAGGCCGCCGCCGAACAACGCCTTGAGCAGTTCGCCGTGAACGTGGCGCACGTCCGAGAGCGTGCGCGCCACGACGAGGCGCGAGCCATCGGCGCGGATTTCGCCCATCGCACGCAGTCCCGTCCGGGAAGCGGGCGTGACGCCGGTATCGATGAGCAGCGTCTGGCCGCTTGCGCGCTCGTGCGAGCGGCCCCAGGGGTCGAGCGCGAGGCCTGGGGGCAGCGTGTGGATGTCACCGGCCAGCCAGTGGCCGTCGGCGCTAAATAGGCCGTAGAAGTTCTGCTGGCGGTTTTCGCGGTGCAGGCGGGCATTGATGGCGGCGCCGAGCGTCGCATCGTCACGCGAATCGAAATAGCGCAGTTGCCAGCGCAGGCCGCTATCGGTCTCGCGCAGCATCGCGTGGGTCACCGAATATTCGATGAAGCCGAGCAGCACCATAAAGGACACCGAGAACACCGCGGCGTAGGCGGCGAACCAGCGGAAGGTCGTGGTCTTCCAGCGCTCGTGGCCAAGGCCGCCGGACGGGATACGAGCCAGTCCGGCGTCGCGCGACGCATGCGCTTCGCTTGCCTCGGCGGCTTCCGCCGCGTCCGGCACGAAAGCCCCCAGGCGACCGGCGACCCAGCCGGGCAAATTCATGGCGTGCCTCGAGCCGGGTGCTCGCGCAACTGCGTGGCGGTTTCGCTGACTGACATGGTTTCCTCGATGACCTTCCTCGATGCGTTTCCTCGTTGGACGGATGAGCGCCATGATTGCGCGCGTGCCCGGCCATGATAGGGGTGGGCGTCTGCCCAAACGGCATCACGGCGATGAAGAGCGGGTCATGTTCTTACCGTCGGTTGACGCGAACCTGACAGTTTGTCAATTCGGGATGACGCGAGGCGGGCGTCCTGGATGGATGCAGCGGCATCGATCCGCGGTTTCTATGAAGGTTCTTTCATGCTGGTGAGCGTTTCGCGCATCGACAGCATGCTTATTCTCGATCTCCGATGGCGTGCCTGCGTTCGTGATGACTGAGGACACGCCCGCCGCGAGCCGGTCGCTACGCCGGCTCTTCATTCATCGATGGATCCGCTGTGGGTCCAGAATAAATCGGAGATCACCATGAAGCGTTGGCTCAGGTTGGTATGGATTCCACTCTTCGGCGCTGCGAGCGCTAGCGCGTTCGCCGGGCCGCATCTGTCGCAGCACGCCTGCCACAGTTATCCCTTCGTGAAACCCGCACACGAGGTCACGCATGGCGAACTCATGCAGGAACTCAAGGATCTGTCCAAGGTGGGTTACGTCGAGCATGCGGTGGACAACGATTACCCGTCCGACCTGGAAGCCGCCCAGCAGCGTCTGGGCACGCTTTATCAGCATGATTGCCTCGCCCATCAGACCGCGGCAACCGTGGCGCCTGGTATGCAGGCCACGGTTCAGGCCGGAAATCAGATCCATTAATGCCCGCTTCGCTAGCTTCGCAAGGTCACCGCAGATAGGTGTTGCGGTGCACCTTCGTGAGCATGATTTGCCGGTTTCCCATTTCCGGTGACCTTTCGTGGGTAACGCGATATGGGAACCGGTGACCTTTCCTGGGTTTACCCCAAGCCCTTGAATTCAACCTCTGCACGGCGTCCAGAAGTGGTGTTCAGACGGATTTGAGGTTACCTGACGCCAGGTGTCTGAAGCGCCACGCCTGTTTTGCAGGTCGATCGGCGGTCCCATAGCCGGATACCTATGTCACATTAGTTTCTCCCATATTTTGTGACCATATAGCGCTCAATGTATAAAAATCAGAAGCTTAGCGCGTTAACTCAATGTGATTTCCTGGGTATTTCGCTATAGGTAGCTCGTAGTGGGAGCCACATGCGCGTGGATTACCCTTTAGGTCACCACTCATGGGATACGGCATGTTGGTGACCACTTACATCCATTAGGGTCCCGGTTTTGGGAGACCTCTTTCTTGCCGGACGCGTAGTTTGAGTGTTTACCAAATACGCTTTAGAACCTTTAGTAAACCTTTAGGAGGCTGGAAGCCTTGCTGGACAAGGGTTTGCGGCCGATTTGGTGACGTCTTATGGGGCTTCAGGTACCGGGTATGGGAGCCCGAGGCTGTGGATATGGGATTTCGGTACCCGTAGATGGGGACCTGGGGCTGTGGATATGGGAAAAAGGTCGCCCGGTATGGGAAAAATTGCCGAAATGGCCTGAGGTTCCCGGTTATGGGAAGCCCTGTAGGTAGCGGATTATGGGTTCTGGAAAGCCTGTTTGAGGTCGATCCGCGATGATTTTTGCCTTCAGTGGTAACCCGTTATGGGGAATAACGTAGGTAACGTCTTATGGTGGCTCTGCTCATCACATGCCGGAGGTAGCCGGCCAGCCCGGTCGAGGCGACTTCACGCGAAGACTTGATACGCGGACATCGGCAGTTTGCTGGGTAACAAGTTATGGGGAGCCTCAAAGGTAACTGGCTATGGTGGTCTATCGGTACATGCTTCCTGAAACCCCCTTGAAACCGGGCGATTAAAGGTTTCCATTTATGGGATCACCTCAAGGTCACCGCGCATGGGAGGATTTTGGGGCTTCAGGCGATGGGATGCGTGAAGCGCCCAGATCGGCAATAAATCCCATAGGCGGGTACCTGTGGGTAACTATAGTGTGAGTGAGTGCTCACATAAGTGGCTAAAGGTGACCAGTTATGGGTGATTTTTAGCGGCGGCGCGGGCTAAAGGTCACGCGTTATGGGCTGCTTTGGCAAGCGTCATGTCGTGGATGGGCGCCCTGCTCCCGCTGTGCGAGCCAGCCACGGCGGCTTCGCCTGTCAATCTTCTGGCTGTTGGTGTCGCGCCCGCGCACTGACATATCGGCACGCTTGAGTCACCTGGTCGCTTGGTATACAGTTACCAACCGACCAGGTTTCCTTTTACGTGGGTCATATGGCAAGAAAAAAGGCCGACGCCGGCGACGCCGACAAGCAAGGCGCACTCGTATTCCAGCAAGGCCAGCCCCCCGATCTGTTCCGCAAAGCGGTTCCCGCGATTCACATCGCGCCGAAATCCGGATCGATCAGCCTTCAGCAACGCAAGATGTTCAGCTCCCTGATCAAGAACGCGATCCGCCAGGATTCGCTCGAGCAAGGTCGCTCGTCGTTCGAGATCACGATTTCCGCCCTCTCGCAGGACGTCGATCTGAACAGCAACAACACTGAGTACGTCAAGGAAACGATCAACTCGCTCATCAGCACGGTCGTTAACTGGGACTACCTCACGCAGGATAAGCGCAGTATCTGGAAGGCTTCGGGTCTGCTCGCGGGCGCCGAACTCGAACGATCGGTGCTGCGATACACGTTCTCCGAACAGATTCGCGGTGAACTGCTGAACCCTGAAATCTACGCGATGATCGACATGCGGATCACGCGTCAATTCAGAAAGGCGCACTCGCTCGCGCTGTGGGAAAACGTCGTCCGCTATGAAGCGGTTGGCGTGACGGCGCGCTTTCCGCTGGCGACGCTGCGCGACCTGATTCTCGGGCAGGACACCTCGGCGCAGTCGTACAAGTTGTACAAGCAGTTCAAGAGCCGCGTGCTGGTGCCCTGTATCAAGGAAGTCAACGAGATCTCGGATCACAACTTCGAGCTGATCGAGCACAAGGTCGGGCGGTCGGTGGTGGCCTTGCAGTTCCGCGTTACCCGTAAGCCTGAAACGGATCCGTCGCAGGAAATGCGCGCCAACGACACCTTGCTGATTGGCGAGATGGCGAAGTTCAGTATTCCGGTCTCGGAAGCGCGGCGCCTGCTCAAGCAATATGGCGACGAAAAGATCCGTATCGCGGTGGCCTACACGGCCGCGCGCGTCGCGCAAAAGAACGCCGCGCCGCTCGCGAATGTCGCGGCGTATTTCCGCAAGGCGCTTATGCAGGGCTATCAACTGCCCGGCGCAACTGCCGCGGCCAGTGCGAATGCCGATGCGGGCAAGGCGCGCGAAAGTCAGGATCAGGTGCAGGACCGTTACATCGCCGCGAAGATCGCCGAGGCGCGCTCGTATTTCAACGAACTCGAATACGACGACCAGACGGCGCTCATCAAGCGCTACAACGAGACGGTCGGCATGGACAAGCTCAAGGTGTCGACTTCGAAGGTGCCGAGCAAGATGGCCTCGACGAACTTCTTCCGTTGGGTCGTGCTGGACACCTGGGGACAACCGACGGCCGCCGACCTGCTCGAGTTTCTGCTGAGTGGACAGCAGGCGCCCGCAGGCGATGCGCAAGGAGCGGTAGGGGACGTCGAACTGGCGTTCAAGTCGCGCGAAGAATAAAGCGCGAAACGCCCTTCTAGCGAAATTTGCCGATTATAAAAACATAGGTAAATTTCGCTTTATCTATTTTCTGCATTCTTCGGGATGGTGCTAGGTTTGTGAAGTTTGGCACTCTCCCGATGTCTTCTTCCCTGACTCGCTTCAATGCGAGCTACGGTTCGGTTCCTTCTTTCGTGTTCTGTTGGTTGATGGGGATCTCCACGTGGAGATTGTCGTGATCCTGTTCCGCGCGGATGGTTTTTCGCGCTGAGGGCATCGATATTTGGATGTGTGCGCGGTGTGCTGAACTCACTCCGACTCCTGCTTGCTTCCTGAGTAATCGGCATTCAGCTGGCAGCTGGGATCGTCTGTCCGATTCTGCGGTGATAGGCGGAGACGAATCGATTGCTCGACGTCTTCACGTGGAGATTCCCTGCACAGCGCTTCACAATTCAGCCAAAACAACCGTCACTGGTTTAGTGATGACGTGATACAGACACTCTCCACGTGGAGAGTGTCTGACTCAATCCGCCTCCTAAACTGACTCGTTGAATGATCACTCTGCCGTTCGATCCAGGAATAAATCACTACGATTGCCTTTGCCGTTCCATGAATATTTCGCCGATCTTGCAACTCTCCACGTGGAGACGATAGGTAGATCGCTGTAGCCAAAAGTATCATCGCGCTCGCAACTATTCCGCTTTCAGTCAAACCTGCTATTCATCTGCCAGAAAAAGAGCGAAGAGGGGAGGGGTAGCAGATCCCAATGCGACTAGATGGATTCTCCACGTGAAGAGTGACGTGGAAAGATAGATGCGAAAACCGCTCCTTGGCTTCCCGCACCCTCATTAAGTTCGCGGTTTCCCCTAGCCAAATGGCTATTTGGTGGTCAACCAGCAACGATTTCAGCGCTAAAGCTAGAATTTACTTTAACTAGACGCTAGACTGCCAGTTGACTCAATGGAGGGTCTCCACGTGGAGAGTGCGCGTGAAGATTTCTCCACCGTTGAACACTGCATGGAGAACCGAATGGGACTGGTCATCGCTGTAGCGAACCAAAAGGGCGGGGTAGGCAAGACGACCACCAGCATGAATCTGGCCGGTGCGTTTCAGTCCGAAGGCTATAAGGTCTATGTCGCCGATGCCGACGGTCAGCAATCGTGCATGAGCTGGTGCGCCGCCGCTGGACCGGAAACGCCCTTGCCGTTCCGGGTTGGCAGCATCAATAAGCTGGAAAAGATGATTGGTCCGGAAATCGCTGCCTTGGCGAACGACTACGATGTCGTGATTGTCGATTGCCCGCCGAATATCAATGACCTCACAACGGCGCGTGTTCTCGCCGTCGCCGATGCCACCGTTATCCCAACCGACGCGTCTCCAATCGATATCTGGAGTAGCGAAGGAATGATGGAACTGGTCGAGCGCACGCGTGTTGCAAATCCCGCTGGAAAATTCGCAATTTTGCTGAATAAGTCTAATTCGAAGACATTGCTGCACACGCAAATGAGTGCGATCCTGGCGGAAAGTAATGTACGCGTGCTGGCTTCGACGGTGAAGCAACGCGAGCTGTATCGCCAGGCTGCAGCGCTCGGTCGGACCGTCTTCGACGTTAAAGGCGTGCGTGGCGTGAAGGTGGCCAAGGACGAAATCGCAGCGGTCTACAACGAAATCATCGCGCTCGTGCAGGAAGAGGAGGAGGTCGTCGATGGCAACTAAGCTGAATTTCACCAGCAAGGTTCGCGCGGGCATGGCCGTCGAGCGCGCCTCGGCGGAAGAGAGACTCGCCGATGGCGACGTAGTCGGTATTGCGCAGCGAGATGCAGCCGTGGTCACGCTGGCTGAAGTTGCGCCTGCCGCCGTGCCGGTTGAATCAGCGCCCATTGCACCTGTTGCATCGATCGCACCGGTTGCGTCTGTTGCGCCGGCCAGCGCAACGACTCACGCCGTCGCGCGTATTCCGGTTGAAGACGTTGTCTCGAATCCGTATAACCCGCGTGCGTTCTATAGCGCGGAAACGATCGACGAGCTCGCCGACAGCTTCGACAAGCAAGGCCAGATCACGCCGATTCTCGTGACCCGGCTCGCGGAATTTCCCGGCAAGTATGTGATCGTCGATGGCGAGCGTCGTATTCGAGCGGCGCGCTCGCGCGGCGATAAGCATATCGATGCCGATGTCCGCGACGGCCTCGATAATCAGAACCTCTATCTGCGCGCTTACCATGCGAACAAGGAGCGCGAAGAGCAGACGGTGTTCGACGACGCGCTTGCGTGGAAAAAGCTCCTCGACGATGGCGTGTACGTAGATCAGGTCGAACTGGGCGTCGCCGTGAGCGAAGATCCTAAGCACATCAGCAAGGTGATTTCGCTGACTTCGCTGCCGCCGTATCTTCTGCAACGGATGGCGCAGAACCGCAAGGACGTCGGCCTCGGTCACGCCTACAACATCAAGTTGATTTTCGATCGCGCTGGCGCGACCGTCGCCGAACACTGGCTCGAACAGGTGATCGAAGGGAAGGCGAGCGTGCGTAAGCTCGAAGCCGCTGCGTCGGCTGAAGCCGGTGCTCGCCGCATCGGCCCGCGTCGCACGCATTACCAGTCGCGCGTTCAATTCAATCGTCCGGATGGCGTTGCGCTCGGGGAACTGAAACTTTTCGGCGACGGCCGCGCTGAATTGAATCTGAAGGGTATTGCTGCAGCCGATCAGCAGCGTCTGGCCGAGCGCATGAAAGCTGTGATTGACGAGTGGGCTGCTGAGATGGAAACAACGTCGGCAAACTAGTGCGCAGAAGCGCTAGTCGCAGCGAAGAGGGCAGGGCTCGTCCGGGCGCCTGCCCTTGCTTTTTCGCCCGCGTGGGACACTGCGGCGAGCGGAGGAGGGGCTGGGGTCGAAACCGTGAAACATCGCCGCGGAGAACGGGAGAACGATAAAATCTCGTTGAATCAATGACTTCCGTGCTGAAAGCTAGAATGTTTCACGGGTTCATTCGTTTCCGTAGAGGTTTCCGTGCCCTATATGAGAGCATCAGGCAACTCTTTGCGAAGAGCCTGCAAAATCGTACTATTTGAAATGTAATTCGTAGTTATTAGAACGATTTTCGGCAATGTTGTATGAATTGACAATTCTCGTCAGCTACGCCATGCTTGTAGGAATGAACACGCGCCTCCGTCCGATTACGCTGATTATTATCACCATTCATCGAATGGTGGGTTAGCGTACGTCTGGCAGAAGCGACAACAACCCGCCCCACGAGGCGGGTTTTTTGTTTCCGCTTCCTGGGCTCTACAAGAGACAGCACAGGAGCCGTCATGCAGGTCCAATCAAGCCGTACCGCAGCCGAAACCGAAACTCGCGCAGAAACGCAAGCCGCACAGCAGACCGACTATCTCCGCTTGACGCTCACCGCCCGCGTCTACGACGCCGCCCGCGAGACCGAACTCGAGCGCGCGCCGAATCTGTCGGCGCGTTTGCGCAATACGGTTCTCCTCAAGCGCGAAGATAACCAGCCGGTGTTCTCGTTCAAGCTGCGCGGCGCGTACAACAAGATGGCGCATCTGTCGGCTGAGCAACTGCAGCGTGGCGTGATCACCGCTTCGGCGGGCAATCATGCGCAGGGCGTGGCGCTCTCGGCGGCGCGCCTGGGCGTGAAGGCGGTCATTTGCGTGCCCACGACCACGCCGCAAGTGAAAGTCGATGCTGTGCGCGCTCACGGTGGCGCGACGGTCGAGGTCGTGCAGGCCGGCGAGTCCTATAGCGATGCCTACGCCCACGCCGTGCGCCTTCAGGAAGAACGCGGCCTGACCTTCGTGCATCCCTTCGACGACCCGTACGTGATCGCCGGTCAGGGCACGGTTGCGATGGAAATCCTCAGCAAGCATCAGTCGCCGATCCATGCGATCTTCGTGCCGATCGGCGGTGGCGGTCTGGCTGCCGGTGTGGCCGCCTACGTCAAGGCAGTGCGTCCGGATATCCGTGTGATCGGCGTGCAGACCGACGATTCGTGCGCGATGGCGCAATCGCTCAAGGCGGGCAAGCGTGTGGAGTTGAGCGAAGTGGGTCTGTTCTCGGACGGCACGGCTGTGAAACTGGTGGGCGAAGAAACCTTCCGCCTCTGCCAGGAATATCTGGATGACGTACTCACGGTGGACACCGACGCGCTCTGCGCCGCGATCAAGGACGTCTTCCAGGACACGCGCAGCGTGCTTGAACCCGCAGGCGCACTGGCCGTGGCGGGCGCAAAGCAGTACGCCGAACGCGAAGGCATCGACGGCAAGACGCTGATTGCGATCACCTCGGGCGCGAACATGAACTTCGACCGCATGCGCTTCGTGGCCGAACGCGCCGAAGTGGGTGAGGCGCGTGAAGCGGTCTTCGCGGTGACGATTCCCGAAGAGCGCGGCAGCTTCAAGCGCTTCTGCGAACTGGTCGGCACGCGCAGCGTCACCGAATTCAACTACCGCATCGACGACGCCGAGCGCGCGCATATTTTTGTGGGCGTGCAGATCCGCAACCGCGGCGAATCGCAGCAGATCGCCTCGACTTTCGTGGAGCACGGCTTCCCGAGCGTCGATCTGACCGGCGACGAACTCTCGAAGCAGCACATCCGTTATATGGTCGGCGGCCGCTCGCCGCTGGCGCATGACGAGCGCCTGTTCCGCTTCGAGTTCCCGGAACGTCCGGGCGCGCTGATGCGTTTCCTCTCGTCGATGGCGCCGAACTGGAACATCAGCCTGTTCCACTACCGCAACCAGGGCGCGGACTATAGCTCGATTCTCGTAGGCATTCAGGTGCCTGCAGCGGAAGACGCCGAGTTCCGCCGCTTCCTCGCGACGCTCGGTTATCCGCATTGGGAAGAGACGCAGAATCCGGCGTATCGACTGTTCCTGAAGTGATCGGGAGCGTGTGATGTATGAGAGATGTCCAGCGTCGATAGGGACATCTCTCAAGCAAAAAATCAAAAAGAAAAATTAGAAAGGAATGCTATTCAATCGAGGCAAGAAATAGCCAATTGAATCGAGCCAGGATGCCAGGAGAAAAATTCAATTTCACGGCAAAATAGCGGTTCAAAATCACTTTCTGCGCTTCAAGACAACTCACCATGAATCTCGCCGATCCCGCCAACATTGCCAGCTGGCATGCACACATTTATTTCGATGCAGACACGCGTGATACCGCCTGGGCGTTGCGCGAAACCATCTCGGCGGAGCTGGGCGACGCCGTGGAAATTGGTCGTTTTCACGAACGTCCAGTGGGTCCGCATCCGATGTGGTCCTATCAGCTTGCTGTGACAAATGAACGGTTTGCCGCCGTATTTGCATGGCTTGTCGTCAATCACGGCAAGCTCGATGTTTTCGTGCATCCGAACACGGGCGACGCATTGCGCGATCATCGCGACGCCGCGGTGTGGATCGGTCATTCGTATGCGCTCAATCTCGCTGCACTCGGCGCTTGATTGCAGAAAAAATAGCAAGTACATCAAAATAAAAGTCAGACGAAAGCCCTCGCATCCGACCTTCAATCCTCAGTCGGATTATCGCTGCAACGAAGTGTAAAAATCCGTTCCAGCCCCCTTTGCATTCCTGCATAATCGCGCGTTTTGCCGGTGTTACCGGTAAAACGTGCCTGTTTTTTCCTCAGCTGTTTTAACTCAAGTTCGTTTGTGTATTGCCGTTAGTCAGGACGCGCAATCAATTTCGCGCAATCGTTTTCTGTAGACGAATTGAAAGCGATTTGCGGATTTTGGGGTCGACAAGACCCGAAGCAGCAAGGGTGGGCGCGCCTGCATCTGGCGGCGGCATATTGGCCGGCGCTGCTTCACGTAGAACCTTTACAAGGCACGATATGCGGTTTTCCAAATTCAGATTCGAAGCGGTTGCGGTGCTCGCAACCGCCTTGCTCGCAGCTTGCGGCGGTGGTGGTGGCGGCTCGTCCGGCAGTTCGGGCAGCACGTCGACCGGCAATTCGTCGAACGGCAGCAGCAACACGGCGCAGGCCGCCACGACCACCACGACGACTTCGCAGTCCAACGTGTCCGCCAACAGCGCGATCCTGATCACGCCGGCCTCGAACCTCACCGCGTTGCCGAGCGCGAGCGGCAACGCCAGCGCCGACGGCACGGCCTACATCAACGCGATGCGCAAGAACGTCGGCCTCTCGGCGCTGCCGAGCAATGCCGGACTGGTGACCGCTTCCAGCGATCACGCGACCTATCTCGTCGACAACCAGGCCTACGGTCACACCGAAACGGCGGGCAACACCGGCTTCACGGGCGCTGATCCGCAAACGCGTATTGAGGCTGAAGGCAGCTTCACGATGATGGGCGAAGTGGTCGTGGCCGGCCAGCCGGCGGCGTTCAGCGACAGCGTGTCGCCGGTCGAAACGCTGTTCGACGCGCCCTTCCACCGCATCGTCATGCTCGACGATTTCACGTCGATGGGCGTGGGCTACATGGCCAACTCGAACTGGGAGGCGTTCAACATCGACTTCGGTTCGACCAGCGCCGATACGCTCGCGGCCACCTCGCTCGTCGCTTACCCGTATCCGGGCGAGCAGGGCGTGCCGACCAGCTGGTTCGCCAATGAAGATCCGAACCCGTTCGCCAGCGCAACGCAGTACGAGATGACCACGGTCGGTTATCCGGTGACGATCCAGAGCGCGTTTGGCTCCACGCTGAGCAACTTGAGCTTCACGATCACGGCGACCAACGGCACCAACATTCCGTGTCTCGCGCAGACGCCGCAGACCACGCCGAGCGAATTGTCGAATGCCGCGCTGTGCGCACCGTATTCGCCGCTTGCGGCCAGCACCACCTACACGGTGCGCGTGACCGGCACGCTGACCGATGCGTCGAGCCAGACGCATGCAATCAATGTGGGCTGGACGTTCACGACGGCTGCGTCGGGCGTGGCGCACAACTCGACGCAAGGGCTGACGAATCGTCCGCTGCCGAAGTTCTGATCGGCAAATAAATCGCTGGCTGAAATGCAAAGGGGCCGCAGTCGACACTGCGGCCCCTTTTGTTTTGTGCGGATTTTGTGCGGGCTTTGCGCGCCATGCACGCTATTCAGAGTGCGGCGAATCGTCGCGATTGCCCATCATCATCAATGTCCGAACGACTCCTTGGGCGCATCCGATGACGCTTCCATGACGTGCGGTCGAGCGGCCTGTTTCACGAGCAGCGCCGCGCACGCGACCAGACCCGCCACGGCGATCGTCGCAAAGATGCCCGCGAACGAAAAATGCCGACGCGCCAGTTCGGCGACCAGAAACGAGCCGGCAATCCCGCCAAAACGCCCGATCCCCAACATCCAGGCAACGCCCGTGCCGCGGCCCGAGGTCGGATAAAACGCCGCGGCGAGCGCGGGCATCGACGATTGCGCCGTGTTCATCAGCACGCCCGCAGCGAACACCACCAGCACCAGCGCGCCCACATTGCCCACGGCCTGGCCGATCAGCCAGACGGACAGCGCCGTCAATGCATAACAGGCGGCGATGATGCGGTTGGCGTTGAAGCGGTCCATCAGCACGCCGCACAGCACCGCGCCGATGCCGCCGAGCGGGAACAGCGCCGCGATCAGCGTCGCGCGTGCGGGCGGGAGGCCCGCGTCCTTGAGCAGCAACGGCATCCAGTTGATCGACGCATAGAAGATCACGAGGCCCATGAAATACGCGATCCACAGCATCAGCGAACCGACCAGGTAGCGGCCCGACAACACCACGCCAATGCCCTTGCCGTCGGCGTGAGGCGCGGTTTCGGTCATGGTGAACGACTGCGCTGCGGCGGCATCGGCGGAAATACGCGCGAGCGCGGCGCGGATGCGTTCCACCGGTTTGGCGTTGGCGACCATATAGCGCACCGATTCCGGCATGCGCAGGGCGAGCGGAATCGCCAGTACGAGCGGCGTGACGCCGCCCAGCAGCAACACGCTGCGCCAGCCGAAGTGGGGAATCATCCACGCCGCGAGAAAGCCGCCGAACGCCGCACCCAGCGGAAAGCCGCAGAACATCAGATTGATGATGGTGGCGCGGCGATTGTCGGGGCAGTACTCGCCCATCATCGTGACGGCGTTCGGCATGGCCGCGCCCAGACCCACGCCCGTGATGAAGCGCATCCAGACCAGATGGTCGATGCTGTCCGCGAATGCCGACGCGAAACAGGCTACGCCGAACACCAGCACCGAACCGAGCAGCATGGCGCGGCGGCCCAGCCGGTCGGAGAGCGGGCCGGAAGCGAGCGCGCCAAAGGCGAGCCCGAACAGGGCCGCGCTCAACACCGGCGCAAGCGCAGGCTTGGCAAGTCCCCACTCGCCGAGCAGCGAGGGCGCGATGAAACCGATGGCCGCCGTATCGAACCCGTCGAGCAGCACGATGGCGAAGCACATCAGAAAGATGAACCACTGGAACGGCGAAAACGGATGCTCGTTGATGAACGTCTGGACGTTGACGGCACTGCGGCTCATGAAAGGTCTCTCCATTGTCTTATGCAGGTTCGCAAATAGCGCACACAAATTCGCTATACGAACTCTGGATGCCATCCTACCCGTCTATAAGCGGGCGCGATATCGGGGAGATTCTTGAGTGCATCCGCGTCGGTGCGAGGCGCGTATCTTCGATAGAACATGCCGTGTGGCGGCGTGTCGAAGTTGTACGTTGCCAGGCCTCACTGGCCCGAATGCGGGTCTGAAGGAGATCGACGTGAAGAACCGGACGTGGTTTTCAATGACGCGCGCGGGCGCGCTGGCTTTGACGGTGGCGGTGGTGGCGGGGCTGCCCGCACGGAGCGCGTTGGCGCAGCTTTCGCAGAATGACGACCTGCGCTCGCCGCAGAATAGCCTCGCGCTGATGCCAAACGCGCCGCTCGGCAGTGAATATCCGACGCACGGCAACCGTCAGGCCGGCGAATTGCCGGTCGGGCCCACCGATCCGCGCGGCCAGTTGGCCAACGGCTTGCCGAACAATTCGCAGTCGGGCGGCTATGGTGCGCCGCAGGCGGGCATTCACCCGCCGCAAGGGATGTGAAGCGGGGATGTGAAGCGCCCTTGGGCGATGGCTAGATACGTCCGGGCGTCCAGCTCAACAGCGCTTCCACGCTTTCGCCGGGGGCGAGCGCGGTGCCGCCCACATCGAGACGGCCAGCCAGTCCGTCTAGTTGCAGATTGAGCCAGTCCGTCGTGTTGCTGACCGGCTCGGCGCAAAACCACGGCAGGCCCTGGGCACTGTAGAGCACGAAAAAGTCCAGCGGCGTGCCTGCGCGCAGCGTGAGCCGGCGGCCTTCGTGCGGCCATTCGATCAAGGCCTCGCGGCGCCAGCCCGAGAAGTTGTTGTCGAGATCGAAATCATCGACGATCAGGCCGCTTTCGAGCGCGTCGACGGCGGGGTGCGCGCTGAGCGTGACCGGCAAAACCTCGGCGTCGATCTCCCACATCGCGCGCACGCGGGCGCTCAGGCGCGTGCCGGGCGGCTTCGGATAGTAAGGATGATGGCCGAAGCCGAACGGCATGCTGCGCGAACCCAGGTTTCGCGCCCACAGCCGTATGGACAGCCCCGTTTCGTCGAGCGTGATGTGCTGGCGCGCTTCATAGCTGAATGGCCAGCCCTCGCTTCCGCGCGCCGGCGCCTCGTGCACGAAATGGAGCGTCACGGCATTGGTTTCCTGCGACTCGACGCGCCACGGCCGACGCCAGGCGTGGCCGTGCAGCGCATGGCGCAGCGCACCCGAGCCGCTCGGCAGATCGATCATCTCGCCTTCGAAGCGGAAGCGGCCGTCGCGGATGCGGTTGCAGTACGGCATCAGCGGAAAGCTCGCCATGCCGAGCGGGTCGCGCGCGTCGAGCGCGGCCCGCGTTGCGGGGCGCAGCCAGTGCTGTGCGCTGCCGGTGGGATCGTCCTCGTCGTACCAGGCGGCGATCGAGCCGCCCACGTGCGGCGCGATCAGTGCGCGCGAGCGCCCGTGCGCCAGCGAGACAAGTTGGCCATCGTCGAGCGCGGCGGCATCGAAGGACGGAGCGGACAGGGAGCGGGGCGTCGGGGCGGCGTTCAAAGGCGCAATCTCCGGTGGCTCAAGAATATTACTAATAAAAGATAATATAGACCGGAAAGTGCCCGTTGACGTTGCGGCCGAATGCCGATTTACGCCAATTGTTCGGTAAAAATATTAGTGCTACGCTTCGGCCCACCAGCGCCCGCCCGGTAATTCCGGCATCTGGCCGTTCCACTGCCGCCGGGCCGCGCAAGCTCATACCCATCCGATGAAAAAATCGACCCAGCGCCGCCCGACCATGACCGACATCGCCAAGGCCGCGGGCGTGTCGCAATCGACGGTCTCGCTCGTCCTCAACGGTGCAGTCGGCGCCAAGCTGTCCGAGGCCACGCGCGACAAGGTCCACGAAGTCGCGCAGTCGCTCGGCTACCAGTTGCCCGTGCGCGCGGCCCAGCCGCCTGCGCCGGCGGGCGATCGCAATCTGATCGTCTATATCGCCGATGAGATCTCCACCAGCCCGCACCCGGTCGTGAGCATCGACGGCGCGCGCGATGCCGCATGGAATGCAGGCTGCGTGCTCGCGGTGTTCTCGACCCACGGCAACGCGCAGATGGAGCAGCGCGTGCTGCAGACGCTCGCGATGCCCAACGTGCTCGGCGTGATCTACGCCACGGTCTATACGCGCAAGGTCACCGTGCCGCCCGCCTTGCTCAAGGTGCCCGCGGTCCTGCTCAACTGCTACGCCGCGGATCACGCGCTGTCGTCGGTCGTGCCGGCCGAAGTCGCGGGCGGCCATACGGCGACGGAATATCTGATCGAGGCGGGACACCGGCGCATCGGCTTCATCAATGGCGAGACCTGGCAGGATGCGGCGAAGGACCGCCTCAAGGGCTATCGGCAGGCGCTGGCCACCTCCGATCTGCTGTTCGATCCGCGCCTCGTACGTGATGGCGACTGGAGCCCGGACAAGGGTTTCGAGCTGACGCTGTCGCTGATGCGCGAACCGAATCCGCCCACGGCGATCTTCTGCGCCAACGATCTGATGGCGATTGGTGCGATCGAAGCGCTCAAGCAGCTTGGCCTGCGCGTGCCGGAGGACGTCTCCGTGATGGGCTACGACGATCAGGAAATTGCCCGCCACACGCATCCGCCGCTCTCCACCGTGGTCCTGCCGAACTATGAACTGGGCCGCTGGGCCGTCGATACGCTGTTGCAGGAGGAGCAGAACCGCAGCGCCGGCGCGCCGGTGCGGCATCGCACCGTGAAGCTCGACGGACCGCTGATCGAGCGCGCTTCGGTCTGCGCACCTAATCCCGCCGCCCCCGTGAATACCCTCATTAATATCTCTTAAAACTGGCTGGTAATATTAGTTAGAGCAGTACTCGTAATAAGGTGGTCGATCAATCGGCCACCCGGTAAGAAAGACAAGACAGGAAAGACAACAAAGCCGCGGAAGGGCACAGCCCGTACCGCCAACGTCATTCACCGCTTTGCATGGGGCCGTGCCGAACGCCTGGGCGTCGAGTACGGCCGACAGGAGACAGCCATGCGTCGTCAACGAATCCAGTCCGCTCTCATTGCCGCCGGTTTGTGCGCGGCGCTTGCCGCCTCCGTATCGGGCAGCGCTTATGCGCAATCCGATTCCGGCGCGCAGAAAGTCCAGTCGAATTCCAGCGAAACCTGCACCAATCCCAAACCCGGCGGCAAAAAGCTGAGCGATATGGTGGTGGGTTTCTCGCAGTCGGAGAACGAACAGAACCCGTTCCGCGCGACTGAAACGGCGTCGGTGCGCGAGGCGGCCAAAGCGGCCGGCGTCAAGCGCCTGCTGTATACGAATGCGAACGCCAATCAGGCCAAGCAGGTCGCCGATATCGAAAGCATGATCAACCAGGGCGCCGAAGCGCTCATCATCGCGCCGAACGATTCCACCGGCCTGCAGCCCGCTTTCGCGCAGGCGCGCGCCAAGGGTATTCCGGTTGTGACGATCGATCGTCTGACGGCGGGCACCTTCTGCCAGGACTACATCACCTTCCTGGGCTCGGATTTTTACAAGCAGGGCGAGCGCGCAGCCAAGGCGCTTGCTGATGCGACCGGCGGCAACGCTGTCATCGCCGAAATCCAGGGCGGTTACGGCAACACGGTCGAAAGCCAGCGTACCGATGGCTTCGCCGCTGGCCTCAAGGCCTACCCGAACATGAAGATCGCCGCCGCGCAGACGGCCAACTGGTCCACCACCGAGGCGCAGAAGGTGATGGAGCAGATCCTGCTCGCGCATCCGGACGTCAACGCCGTCTACACGCACGCCGACACCATGACGGTTGGCGCGATCACGGCGCTGCGGCAGGCGGGCAAGCTCAAGGGCGTGAAGATCGTGTCGATCGACGGCACCAAGGAAATCGTCACCGATATCGATCAGGGCATCGTGTCCGCCGACGTCGAGACGAATCCGCGCTTCGGGCCGCTGGCGTTCAAGTCGCTGGAAGACTGGATCGCGGGCAAACCGGTGCCGCAAAAGCAGATCATGGACGATGCGCTGTTCGACAAGTCGAACGCGAAGTCGTCGCTGGCGGCCGGCAAGGTCTATTGATCGACAGGCCACAAGCGAGGCAAGCACGATGAGCACGCAGCGCGACGCATCCCCTTCCAACGCTGAACCGCGCGTCGTGCTGGAGACGCGCGGCGTGTCGAAAACCTTCGGCGTGGTGCGCGCGCTGCGCGACGTCTCGCTGACCTTGCGCGCGGGCGAAGTGCATGGGCTCGTCGGCGAGAACGGCGCGGGCAAATCGACGCTCATCAAGGTGCTGACGGGTTTTCATCAGCCCGATGTCGGCACGTTGACGCTCGATGGCGCTCCGGTGTCGTTCGACAGTCCGCGCGCCGCGCAAAGCGCGGGTGTGTGCGCCGTGTATCAGGAGATCAACCTGATTCCCGAGCGCAGCGTCGCCGACAACATCTTTCTGTGTCACGAGCCAAAACGATTCGGCATCCTGACGGATCGCAGGCGCATGCTCGATGGCGCTGCGGAAATCGTGCAGCGCTATCGGCTCAATGTCGATCCGGCGGCGAAGCTGGGCACGCTGGGACTCGGCGCGCAGCAGATGGTGGCGATTGCGCGCGGGGTGTCGCTGGGCGCGCGCGTACTGATTCTCGACGAACCGACTTCGGCGCTCACCAGCGCGGAAGTGGACGTGCTGTTCGAGGTCGTGGACCGGCTGCGCGCGGAAGGCATCGCGCTGCTTTTCGTGAGCCATCGGCTCTCCGAGTGCTACCGGCTGTGCGACCGCTTTACGGTGATGCGCGACGGCACGGTGGTGCGAACCGGCACGCCGGAGGAACTGCCGCGCGGCGCGCTGATTGCCGCGATGCTCGGTCGTGAGAGCGCGGGCGAGCACGCGTGGACCGATCGCTCGGGCCGCGCCGATGCCAGCGCGGATACGACGCCCGCCCTGCAGGTCGACGGTCTGCAATGGGGCAACCGTGTGCGCGACGTGTCGCTGCGCGTGGCGCCCCGCGAGATCGTGGGTCTGGCCGGCTTGCTCGGCTCGGGCCGCACCGAAACCTTCAAGACGATCTTTGGCGCGCAAAAGGCCGATGCGGGCGATGTGAAGCTCGCCGGCCAGCCGCTTGCACACGCGACGCCCGCGCGCTCGATTGGCCGTGGTCTCGCCTTCCTTTCCGAAGACCGGCGCGCGGAGGGGATTTTCCCGCGGCTGTCGGTGCGCGAGAACATCGTCGCGAGTCTGTTGCCGCGTATCTCGCGGTTCGGCTTTATCTCGCGCGCGAAGGAAGCGCAGGTGGTGAAGGAGGCGATCGCGCGGCTTGGCATCAAGACGGCTGGGCCCAATGCGCTGATCACCACGCTCTCGGGCGGCAATCAGCAGAAGGCGCTGATCGCGCGTTGCCTGTCCACCGAGCCGGGCGTCCTGCTGCTCGACGATCCGACGCGCGGCATCGATGTCGGCGCGAAGGAGGAAGTCCATCGCGTGGTGCAGCAGCTCGCACAGGAAGGGCTGGCGGTGGTGGTCACGTCTTCGGAAATGGAAGAGCTGCTCGCGCTGACCGACCGGCTCGTGATGCTCAACGAAGGCGCAACGCAGGGTGGCATGCCCACGGCGGGCGCCCATCCCGACGACGTGCTCGCCGTGCTGGCGGGACAGGCGACGCAAGGACCGGAGCGCGATGGCGACCAATCTTGAATCCAACGAGGAACGCTTGAGCCCCTCGAATCTCCCCGCGCCGCGCAATCGCGCCGCCTGGCTCACGCTGTTGCGCGAAAACAGTGTGTACTTCGCACTGGCCGCGCTCGTACTGTTCAATCTGGCGGTCACGCCGGGCTTCTCGAATCCGTTCGCGGCGCGCAGCCTCTTGTTCGAAGCCGCGCCGATTGTGCTGATCGCGCTTGGCCAGAATCTGGCGATTGCGACGCGCGGTATCGATTTGTCGGTGGGATCGGTGATGGCGCTGGCGAGTGCGTCGATTGCCGTGTTCCTGCCTTATGGCGTGGGCACGGCGCTGGTGGGCGCCGTCGCGGTGGGCGCGGTGGCCGGCTTGTGCAACGGCGCGCTGGTTGCGCTCCTCGCCATCGATCCGCTGATTTCGGGACTGGCGTTGCTGGTGGCCGCGCGCGGTCTTGCGCAGGCGCTGCTCGGTGGCTCGCGCGTGAATCTGCCCGAAGCGCCGGCGTTCGATCTGCTCGGCGCGGGTGCGCTCGGGCCGGTGCCCGTTGTGATGATGATCGCACTGGCGCTCGCGGTGGTCGTGGCCTTTGTGGTGCGCCGGACGACGTTCGGTCGTTACACCATTCTTGTCGGCGCGAGCCGCAGCGCCGCCTTTCTCGCGGGCATTCCCGTGCGTCGCACGCTGTTCCTCGTCTATGCGGTGAGCGGGACGCTGGCCGGGCTGGCGGGGCTGTTCGCCTCATCGCGGCTGGGCGCGGCCGATCCGAATTATGTGGGCGTGAACTTCGAGCTCGATGCGATTGCGGCCTCCGTGATTGGCGGCACGCCGCTCTCGGGCGGACGGATTTCGATCGTCGGCGCGGTGTTTGGTGTGCTGCTGCTCCAGGTGCTCGACGCGAGCTTCATCATGAACAACATCAGCTTCACTTATGCGCAGATCCTGAAGGCGGTGTTCATCGTCGTCGCGCTGTATCTGCAACGCTCGGGAGGCTGAGGACATGGCGAACGACGTAACCTCCGCCGCGCCGCGTGTGAGCCGACGCGCGCAGATCATCGCGCTCATCCAGTCGCGCGGTGCGATCGGCATGCTCGTGGTGGTCGCGCTCATCGCGGGCTTCGTGTTCCCCGACTTCCTGCGTCCGGCCAATCTCGCCGATATCGTCGCGAACAGCGCCTTTCTGGGCCTGGTCGCCGTGGGGCAGAGCTTGGTGATCATCCTGGGCGGCTTCGATCTGTCGGTTGGATCGATGGTAGGACTCGGCACGGTGCTATCGGCTTACGCTGCGCCGTATGGGTGGGGCGCGGCGATGCTTGCACCAGTCGTGGCGGGCTTCGTTATCGGCATCGTCAACGGCTTGTTGATCGCGCGGGCGCGCATGGCGCCGTTCATCGTGACACTGGCGGCGCTGCTCGGGCTCAAGGGTTTCGCGCTCGTGCTCGCGAGCCAGGATCTGCTGATCGCCAATCCTGGATTCTTTGCGCATATCGCTAATGGTTCGCTGTTGGGCGTCAACAATCTGATCTGGGTGCTGGCGGTGATCTATGCGCTTGGCGCGCTGCTGCTCAATCACACGCGCTTTGGTGCGGCGATCTTCGCGATCGGCGGCAATGAAGAGGCGGCGCGCATGCTCGGCGTGCAGGTGGAGCGCGTGAAGGTGCTGGCGTATGGGTTGTCGGGAGCGCTGGCCGGGTTGTCCGGTGCGTTGCTCGCTTCGCATCTGGATTCTGGGCTCGCGGCGGCGGGGACAGGCTATGAGCTGCAGTCGATTGCGGCGGCGGTAATCGGCGGTGTGTTGCTGACGGGCGGCGTTGGCACGATGGCGGGTCCGCTGGCGGGCGTGCTGCTGCTGGGTGTGATCGACAACGTCATCAATCAGGTGGGGACGCTCAGTCCTTACTATCAGAATCTTGCGAGTGGGGCGTTTTTGCTCGCTGCCGTGATCGTGCAGACGGTGCTGACGGGACGTCGGCACGGCGCTGCGCGTGCGGCGGGTGGCGGGCGCAAAAGCGGCGCGCCGCGTGGTGCGGCGCGGACTTGAGCTTTTGCGTTCGGTTCGTGCCTGGCTTTCCGGCTATGGATGGGAAACGGTCAGCTTGACGTGTGTCGCGCCGTCGGTTTGCGCGGTGATCTCGGTGCGGCTGCCGCGCTCGCCTAGATAGAAGTGCTGTCGCCCCGGAGCGTTGCCGTCGTGCGTGGCGTTCGGCAGGCAAGAAGCGATATCGGCGCCGACGCCTTCGAGCGCGTCCGTGCCCGAGCCAGTAGCGGCGTGGCGCGTGCTCCATGTGCATTGATACGTGCCGTGGGCGGCGGCGCATTGGGCGTCGTCGCTATAGGGCTGGGCGACGGCGCGGCCATCTTCGGGACTCAGTGACGCGAAGTGCTGAGGCGCGGCCGCGACGATGCGTTTGAGTGCTGCGCAGGGGCTTGCACTGTCGTCGGCATGAGCGGCGAGCGTGGCAAGAAACAGAAATGCGGTGGCGATGAGGGCTTTAGCTGGCATGCTGGATTCGCTGCGTGGTTGGCAGCGCCTCGTAGGGTGACGTCCGACTGCTGCAAACGTCGTGCCGGGAACGACGCTTGCAGTGGCTCGACCGGAACCATCACCACGAGGATCGCATCATGACCAGAAAATTCCGATACCCGATGCGCGTGGGCGCAATGCTGGCGGCGACGCTGACGCTGGCGACCGTGGCGTTACCAGGCTACGCCGCCTCGCAGGACGACGAGGACCATGCCTGTCGCGGCGATGCTTTTCACTTCTGCGCGAGCGAGATTCCGAACAAGGAAAAGATCACGGCGTGTATGAAGCAGCACTATGCCGAGCTATCGCCGCCGTGCAAGGCGATGTTCAAGAAACCGCCGAAGGGCGGGGCAAGCTGATAGAGATGAAGGACGGTGGAGGTTGAGGCGCGACAGATGTCGCGCCTTTTTTATTTTGGCCAGCTGCGAGTTTGTGCTTGCGTGTGGAATGCGAGGCAAGCTAAGATTCGCCCCCTTCACTGTTCAGCCTGATCGGCAGCGAAGCCTGCCGCGAGAAACGGCGGGACGCTCCGGCGACATCTTTTCCTGCTTTTAAGCAGCGACCTAAAAAAAGATGTTGACGGATCGGAAAAGAGTCTGCATAATCTCGTTTCTCTGCTGCAGACGCAGCAACGCAGAACCCGCCGGTAGCTGGATCGCTGGTGTGAAGTTCGCGGATCGATCTTTAAAAATTTACAGCCGATAAGTGTGGGCGCTTGATGGTGATGCGGCCCGGTGAGTTCTTCGGAATTGACCGGGAGTGGCAAAAGTATCAAGAGTCTCACACAAAAGTAAGTCAGGTTTTTGAAGTAATTCAACTACCTGTCAGCTTTGAGTGAGCGACCGGTTCGAAAGAACCGAAAACAGTAACAGGTTTGAACTGAAGAGTT
>NZ_VWWJ01000013.1 GCF_011753055.1 Burkholderia sp. Ax-1719
GCGCACGCTCGCAGCGGCGGGGCTCGCGGTGGTGTCGGGCCTGGCGCTCGGCGTGGACGGCGCGGCGCATGAAGGCGCGCTGGGCGAACGCGGCGGCACCGTCGCGGTGATCGGCACAGGCGCGGATCTCGTCTATCCGGCCGCGCATCGCCCGCTTGCTTTGCAGATCGCCGCGCAAGGCGCGATCGTCACCGAGTGGCCGCTCGGCACGCCTGCGCGCTCCGCGAATTTTCCGCAGCGCAACCGCGTGATTTCCGCGCTCGTGGAAGGCGTGATCGTGGTGGAGGCCGCGATGCGCTCGGGCTCGCTCATCACTGCGCGGCTCGCCAACGAAATGGGGCGCGACGTGTTCGCGCTGCCCGGCTCGATCCATGCGCCGCTTTCGCGCGGGTGTCATCGGCTGATCAAGGAAGGCGCGCAACTGGTTGAAACGCCCGAAGAAGTGCTTGAAGCGCTACAGGTGGCGCAACCCGCAGCGCCTGCGCGCCGCGCCGTTTCTTCCACGCGCAGGCGCAGCACCCAGGACGAGCAGACGCTGCCACTGGAGCTGGGTTCTCGCCCGGCAACAGTCGCGCCGCCGCTCGAACCGCAAGCCGATGCGCTGCTCGCCGCGCTGGGCCACGCGCCCGCCACGCTTGAAATTCTCGCCCAGCGTACCGACATGCCCGAAGCCGTGTTGCAGGCCACCCTGCTGCGGCTGGAACTGGCCGGCCACGTGAGCGCACTGCCGGGCGGGCGCTTCATGCGGGCATCCCGCTAACGGCCAAACCCGGCCGCCCCGGACCGCTCCGCCTCCCACCGCCAGCGCGCCGCCGTGTTACATTCGCGCCAAATGCAGCACCGATTTCAACCGCTCTATATAGAAGAGACCGCAAGGAACCACCATGCCCGCGCTTGACCTCGACACCGACGCCGACCAGATCGCCGAGCGCGTCAGCGACCGCGACACGCTGTTCGTCGCGTGCCTGTGCGCGCAGTGGTGCGGCACCTGTCGCGACTATCGGGCGACCTTCGACCGGATCGCCGAAGCGCATCCGGAGATCTGCTTCGCCTATATCGATATCGAAACGCACGCCGACCGTTTCGACGACCTCGACGTGGAGAATTTCCCCACAATCCTGATCGAAGACAGCCACGCTACGCGCTTTTTCGGCACCGTGCTGCCGCATGGCGCCGTGGTCGAGCGCATGCTCGCGGACCTCACCGCCCTGCCTGGCGTAGCCGACGCGCCGAAGCTGCGGCCCGCGCTGCTGGACGCGTAATTTGGCAGCCCTGCGCCGTCCGCCGCAACCCTTGCCCGGCGGCGTGCCGCGCCTTTATGATGGCCGCCCCGCGCCGCTGTGACGATAGCGACGAAGAAGACGCCAAAACCGGTCTGTTCGCAGACAGACCGATGACAAGAAAATCGCCGTCCGCGCGCCATGTGCTATAAAGCGGTCGTTAACGAGGCGCCCGACGGCGCGCCGGCCACGCGGCCAATCCAGACGGCATAACCGCGGGGCGCCCACCCGGATACACCCACACACAACCAGTCATGTCCAAAGCTCTGATCATCGCCGAGAAGCCATCCGTCGCGAACGACATCGCGCGCGCTCTGGGCGGATTTACCAAGCATGACGAGTACTACGAAAGCGACGACTACGTGCTGTCGTCGGCGGTCGGCCACTTGCTGGAGATTGCCGCGCCCGACGAGTACGAAGTCAAGCGAGGCAAATGGAGCTTCGCGAATCTGCCCGTCATCCCGCCCCATTTCGACCTGAATCCGATCGCCAAGAGCGAGTCGCGGCTCAAGGTGCTCACGAAGCTGCTTAAGCGCAAGGACGTGACCGCACTGATCAACGCCTGCGACGCGGGGCGCGAAGGCGAGCTGATTTTCCGCCTGATCGCGCAGCACGCGAAGGCCAAGCAGCCGGTGCAGCGCCTGTGGCTGCAGTCGATGACGCCGCAGTCGATCCGCGACGGTTTCGCGAACCTGCGCAGCGACCAGGACATGCAGCCGCTGGCCGACGCCGCACGCTGCCGCTCGGAAGCCGACTGGCTCGTGGGCATCAACGGCACGCGCGCGATGACTGCCTTCAACAGCAAGGGCGGCGGCTTCTTCCTGACCACGGTTGGCCGTGTTCAGACGCCAACGTTGTCGATCGTCGTCGAACGCGAAGAGAAAATCCGCCGTTTCGTGCCGCGCGATTACTGGGAAGTGCGCGCCGAATTCGTCTGCGCGAGCGGCTTCTACGAAGGCCGCTGGTACGACCCGAAATTCAAGAAGGACGAGCACGATCCGGAAAAGCGCGACTCGCGCCTCTGGAGCCTGCCGGCTGCCGAAACCATCGTCGCGGCCTGTCATGGCCGTGAAGGGATCGTCACCGAGGAATCGAAGCCGTCCACCCAGCTCTCGCCCGCACTCTTCGACTTGACCAGCCTGCAGCGCGAAGCCAACGGCCGCTTCGGCTTTTCGGCCAAGAACACGCTGGGTCTGGCCCAGGCGCTGTACGAAAAGCACAAGGTGCTCACCTATCCGCGTACCGATTCGCGCGCGCTGCCCGAGGATTACCTCGGCACCGTGAAAGAGACGATGGAGATGCTCAAGGAGAGCAACAACTACCTGCCGTACGCCAAACAGGCGCTCGACAAGGGTTGGGTGAAGCCGAACAAGCGCATCTTCGATAACTCGAAGATCAGCGATCACTTTGCAATCATCCCCACGCTGCAGGCGCCGAAGAATCTGTCGGAGCCGG
The DNA here is from genome assembly GCF_011753055.1 of Burkholderia sp. Ax-1719. Classification (GTDB taxonomy): domain Bacteria; phylum Pseudomonadota; class Gammaproteobacteria; order Burkholderiales; family Burkholderiaceae; genus Paraburkholderia. The sequence continues at coordinate 2,736 of NZ_VWWJ01000013.1, forward strand.
AGCAGAAGCTGTACGACCTCGTCGTGAAGCGCTTCCTCGCCGTGTTCTTCCCGGCGGCGGAATACCGCGTCACCACGCGTATCACCGAAGTCTCGGGGCATCACTTCAAGACCGAAGGCAAGGTGCTGGTCGAGCCGGGCTGGCTGCAGATCTACGGCCGCGACGCGGCTGGCGACGACGCCAACCTCGTGCCGGTCAAGAAAGACGAGAAGGTCAAGACCGACAAGATCGCCGCGCATCAACTCGTCACCAAGCCGCCCGCACGCTACAACGAAGCGACGCTGCTTTCGGCGATGGAAGGCGCGGGCAAGCTCGTCGACGACGAAGAACTGCGCGAGGCCATGGCCGCCAAGGGTCTGGGCACGCCGGCCACGCGCGCGGCCATCATCGAAGGTCTGCTCGGCGAAAAGTATCTGGTGCGCGAAGGCCGCGAACTGATCCCAACCGCCAAGGCGTTCCAGCTGATGACGCTGCTGCGCGGTCTGGGCGTGGAAGAACTGACCGCGCCGGAACTGACCGGCGAATGGGAGTACAAGCTTTCGCAGATGGAGCGCGGCCGCTTGGCGCGCGATGCGTTCATGCAGGAAATCGCCCGCATGACGCAGACCATCGTGAAGCGCGCGAAGGAATACGACTCCGACACCATCCCCGGCGACTACGCGACGCTGCAAACGCCGTGTCCGCACTGCGGCGGGCAGGTGAAGGAAAACTATCGCCGCTTCGCGTGTACGAAGTGCGAGTTCTCGATTTCGAAGATTCCGGGCGGTCGTCAGTTCGAAATTCCGGAAGTGGAAGAGCTGCTGCAGAACAAGACGATCGGGCCGCTGTCGGGTTTCCGCAGCAAGATGGGCCGGCCGTTCTCGGCGATCCTCAAGCTCACGCTCGACGACGAGATCAAGAACTTCAAGCTCGAATTCGACTTCGGCCAGGATTCGGGCACCGAAGACGGCGAAGCGCCGGACTTCTCGGAGCAGGAAGCCGTGGGCGCGTGTCCGAAGTGCAAGGGCCGCGTGTTCGAGCACGGCATGAGCTATGTGTGCGAAAACTCGGTGGCGAATCCGAAGACCTGCGACTTCCGCTCGGGCAAGGTGATTCTCCAGCAGGAAATCGCACGCGAGCAGATGGCGAAGCTGCTGACCGAAGGCCGCACGGACCTGCTGACGAACTTCAAGTCGTCGCGCACGGGCCGTAACTTCAAGGCTTTCCTCGTCAAGCAGCCGGACGGCAAGATCGGCTTCGAGTTCGAGAAGAAGGAACCGAGCGCGAAGACGGCGGCCAAGACGGCAGCGAAGAAGTCGGCAGCGAGCGCGGATGCGGGCGACGCCGCGAACGATGCGGCTAATGACGCTGCGGAAGCTCCGGCCAAACCGGCGCGCAAGACGGCGGCAAAGACTGCAGCGGCGAAGGCCGCTCCGGCTCGCAAAACCGCCGCTCGCAAGACGCCGGCGCGCAAGACGGGTTCGTGATCGGCTTCTGATGTACTGATGGTGCGCGGCGCATCAAACGCGCCGCGCCCGCAAGAGAAAAGGCGCAGCTTCTTACGAAGCTGCGCCTTTTTTATCGCCCTTTGCTTTTCAGCGCGCCAATTACAGCGGGGAAATCGCCGAAGTCCGCGTGCGGCCCGTCGAAGCGCGGCCCGCCTTGGGCGCGCGCTCGGTTTCTACACTGCGGCTGGAGTCGAGTAGCTCGGAGATCGGTTCCGCGCCGTCGAACGCCTCGGGCACGACCGGATGCGCCGCGCCGTTGTGCGGCGCCGCCATGGCGTCGGCGGGGCGCGACTGACCATCCTTGACCCACTGCTCGCCAAGCTGGCTGTTCGGCGTCTGGCTGAAGTGCTCGACCAGATGGTCGATGAACGTACGCACCTTGGCCGGCAGGTGGCGGCGGCTCGGGTACGCGACGTTGATCTCGACCTGCGGCAGGCGGTAATCGCCCAGCAGACGCACCAGACGGCCGCGCGTCATATCGCGCCCGATCAGGTAGCTCGGCAGGATCGCGATGCCCATGCCGAGCAGCGCGAACTGACGCAGCATTTCGGTGTTATTGGCCACGATCACGTTGCTCGGGCGCACCCGCACTTCGCCTTCCGGCCCCGTGAAAACGCGCTCGTCGCCCCAGTACTCCGAAGGCAGCGACAACGACGGATGCTCCATCAGATGCTCGGGACGCGTGGGCGTGCCGTGCTTTTCCAGATACGCGGGCGTCGCGCATACAGTCATGCAGCCCGTCGTCAGGCGGCGCGTGACGATGCTGGCGCTGCGCATCTGGCGCGCGGTCACCACGCCGAGATCGAAGCCTTCTTCGACCAGATCGACCTGACGATCGACCAGCGTGACGTCGGGAATCACCTGCGGATAGCGCTGCGTGTACGTCTGCAGCACGGGCGCGAGGTTGTGCAAGCCGAACACCACGGGCGCCACGATGCGCAGCGTGCCCACGGGCTCGTGGTTGCGCGCCACCACCATCTGCTCGACGTCTTCGAGTTCATCGAGGATCTGGCGCGCGCGTTCGAGATAAACCTGACCGGATTCGGTGAGGGAAAGGCTGCGGGTCGTGCGGTTGAGCAGACGCGTACCCAGCCGGCCTTCAAGGTCGGCGACGTGACGCGTTGCAACCGCATTGGAGATATCCATCGCCGAAGCGGCCCGGGCGAAACTGCCGAGGTCCGCCACTTTGACGAATACTCGCATCGACTGCAAATGATCCATGAGACAACTCCTGCCTGTTACTGTCCGCCGAAAATCGACGGAGGAAACCGGGAATTCTCCTACGACATCGGAATTCGTGCAGAAGTTGCCTCCACTATCCCGAATTTCTTCAAAATTTTCGCTACTGTCATCGAATACGCAGTGACGGAGGCTCGATTGTTTCCCATGGCGAAACAATTTTGCGCAATGCAGCGAAACTTCCGGCCTCGCGTCGAACAGAAGGCATTGTGACCCCCAATAAAAAGGACCGCTCAAAAGCGGCCCTTTTTGACATCGCGCTCAAACAATCTCGACTATAAAGATAGTGAGCACTCACATTCGCGCATCAAAGGCGCGCTTCCAACGCGGTGCGCGCTTCGCGCAATGCCTGCGGCAAGCCCTGCGCGAGCGTTTCGAACAGTTCGGTATGGAGCGCGAGTTCCGCCCGCCAGGCTTCGGCATCGACGGAAATCACCTTGTCGAACTGCTCCGGCGTGAAGTCCAGCCCGCGCCAGTCGAGGTCGTCGTAGCGCGGCGAGACGCCAAAAGCGTGGCCCTCCCCTTCGGCCTGGCCTTCGATGCGGCGCACCATCCACTCCAGCACGCGCATGTTTTCGCCAAAACCCGGCCAGACGAATTTGCCGTCGTCGCCCTTGCGGAACCAGTTCACGCAGAAGATGCGCGGCAGCGTCGCGCCCAGTTGCGTCAGGCGCTCGCCCACATTCAGCCAGTGGCCAAAGTAGTCGGCCATGTTGTAGCCGCAGAACGGCAGCATGGCGAACGGATCGCGGCGCACCACGCCCTGCTGGCCCGCTGCCGCTGCCGTGGTCTCCGAACCCATCGTCGCGGCCATGTAGACGCCTTCGGTCCAGTCGCGCGCCTCGGTCACGAGCGGCACCGTGGTCGAGCGGCGGCCGCCGAACAGGAACGCGTCGATGGCTACGCCCTTGGGGTTCTCCCAGTCGGCGTCGATCGACGGGCACTGCGAGGCCGGCGCCGTGAAACGCGCATTCGGATGCGCAGCCTTGCGGCCGGTTTCCTTGCCGATTTCGGGCGTCCAGTCCTTGCCCTGCCAGTCGATCAGGTGGGCGGGCGGCGTGTCGGTCATGCCTTCCCACCAGACGTCGCCGTCGTCGGTCAGCGCGACGTTGGTGAAGATCACGTTTTCCTTGAGCGTCGCCATGGCGTTGAAGTTGGTCTTCTCGCTCGTGCCGGGTGCGACGCCGAAGTAGCCCGCTTCCGGATTGATCGCGTAGAGGCGGCCATCGGCGCCGGGTTTGATCCAGGCGATATCGTCGCCGATGGTGCTGATCTCCCAGCCGTTCATGGCGGGCGGCGGAATCAGCATGGCGAAGTTGGTCTTGCCGCACGCCGACGGGAACGCCGCCGCAACGTGATATTTGCGCCCTTGCGGCGACTTCACGCCCAGAATCAGCATGTGTTCGGCGAGCCAGCCTTCGGCGCGGCCCATCGTCGAGGCAATGCGCAGCGCGAAGCACTTTTTGCCGAGCAGCGCATTGCCGCCGTAGCCCGAGCCGTAGCTCCAGATCTCGCGCGTTTCCGGGAAGTGAACGATGTACTTGGTCGCGTTGCACGGCCACGGCACGTCCTGCTCGTCGGCCGCCAGCGGCGCGCCCACGCTGTGCACGCACGGCACGAATTCGCCGTCCTCGCCCAGCACGTCGTACACGTCACGGCCCATGCGCGTCATGATGCGCATGTTGACGGCCACGTACGGGCTATCGGAAAGCTCCACGCCGATGTGCGCGATCGGCGAGCCGAGCGGGCCCATCGAAAACGGCACGACGTACATCGTGCGACCGCGCATCGAGCCCGCGAACAGGCCGTCGAGCGTCGTGCGCATTTCGGCGGGCGCCATCCAGTTGTTGGTCGGGCCCGCGTCTTCCTTCTTCTGCGAGCAGATGAAGGTACGATCCTCGACACGCGCCACGTCCGAAGGATCGGAGCACGCGAGATACGAATTCGGACGCTTTTGCGGATTCAGGCGGCGCATGGTGCCGGCATCGACCATCTGCTGGCAAAGACGGTCGTATTCCTCCTGCGAGCCGTCGCACCAGACGATGCGCTCGGGTTGGGTGTGCGCGGCAACGCTTTGCACCCACTCCACCAGTTTTCGGTGGCGGACCCAGTCCGGCGCTTGCGCGGCGGCCTGAGCGGGGAAATCGGGATGGTTCATCGAAGTGTCTCCAACTGGGCTGATAAAAAATCGTTTCAGGCCCTTTTCGACGCTGCTAGCGAGAGGCGCAACCGCCGCGTATCGAGTGTTCCGCTATATTTCGGACACCCTGGTTCGCGCGGATGGGCAGGTCGTCAAGGCCTTATCAGCGAGGGTTCGCAACCGTCTGTAAAGCGGCTTGCATCGCGGCCCGTCAAACTGATAAAAGTGAAAAATTCTCGTTCAAACTGTTGCTAGCCGTATTGAGCGCCGTCGCACGGATCGCAAATTGAATGCCTGTTTGTTGTCAGTTTTCTGTGTTCCGTTCCGTGCAATGAAGGCTTCCCTATATTCATACCAGCCTTCCCGACGCTGCATAGTGGGATAACCACCAGATGAACACCGTGTTGCACCGCGTTTCGCCGGAATTTGCCGATGCGCGTGTGCTTCACCACCCAAGCGCCTTACCGAATTGCACCACCCTCTATCCTCGCTGCCATGAAAATTGCCATCCTTGACGACTACCAGGACGCCGTCCGCAAGCTCGACTGCTTTGAACTGCTCGCCGATCACGAGGTCAAGGTCTTCAACAACACGGTGCGCGGCCTCGGCCAGCTCGCCAGCCGCCTCTCGGAAGTCGAAGCGCTCGTGCTGATCCGCGAACGCACGCGCATCACCTCGCAACTGCTCGACAAACTCCCGCATCTGCGCATGATCAGCCAGACCGGCAAAGCCGGTCCGCATATCGATATCGAAGCGTGTTCGGAGCGCGGGATCGCCGTGCTCGAAGGCACGGGCTCGCCCGTCGCCCCCGCCGAACTCACGTGGGCGCTCATCATGGCGGCGCAGCGCCGCATTCCGCAGTACGTCGCCAACCTCAAGCAAGGTGCCTGGCAGCAGTCGGGCCTGAAAACCTCGGCGATGCCGCCGAATTTCGGCCTGGGTCAGGTGCTGCGCGGCCAGACGCTCGGCATCTGGGGCTACGGCAAGATCGGCCGCCTGGTGGCCGGCTACGGCAAGGCGTTCGGAATGCGCGTGATCATCTGGGGCCGCGAGCACTCGCTCGAAGCCGCACGCGCCGACGGCTATGAAGCCGCCGCGAGCCGCGAAGCGCTGTTCGAGGAAAGCGACATCCTTTCGCTGCATCTGCGCCTGCACGACGACACGCGCGGGATCGTCAAGCAGGAAGACCTGCTGCGCATGAAGCCCACGTCGCTGCTCGTGAACACGAGCCGTGCGGAACTGCTCGAAGAAAACGCGCTGCTCGGCGCGCTCTCGCACAATCGCCCGGGCATGGTGGCCATCGACGTGTTCGAAAGCGAGCCGATCCTGCAGGGCTACAGCCTGCTGCGCATGGAGAACGTGATCTGCACGCCGCACATCGGCTATGTGGAGCGTGAAAGCTACGAGCTGTACTTTGGCGCGGCGTTTCGCAATATCCTGGCGTTCGATGCGGGCGATCTCTCGCACGTCGCGAATCCGGATGCGCTGCAAGGCGGTCGTCGCAAGTAAGCGTCACGATCGCTCGCAATACGAAAAAGGCGGCCAGTGGTGAACTGGGCCGCCTTTTTTTGTCGGCGATGTCGATGCGGACTTATGCGTGCGCCGCGGCTTCGAGCACGTCGGGCAGACGCTCCAGGAAGCGCTGGCCGTCCTCGTATCCGAGGTTATAGGCGTGCTGCATCTGCTGCGGGCTCGTGTAGTCCCAGCTCGAAATCGGCACTTTCGCGGAAGGCTGGATGTAAAGGCGCTGCTGTTCGCCGCCCGCCTGCGTGCTGTGCTTGACCACAAAAGTCTGCGGACGCGGATACAGCCGCGTGACCATCACGAGCACGCGGCCTGGCGTATCGTCGAGCGCACCCACGGGCACGTTGTCGACCATGCCGCCATCGAGCACCGGGCGGCCATTGCGGCGCAAAACCGGCGTGAAAGGCGGCGTGCAGGACGATTGCAGCACCAGATCGGCGAGATCCTCGACGCGCTCGCAGGCCTGCGCCGTCACGAACTCGGGATAGAAGCCGAGCTTCTGGCCGAGCGTCGGATGCAGCGTCTTGCGCACGTGCTTTTCGATGTTGTACGCGATCAGCCCGGCCGCCACCGCGCTGCGCGCGCCCAGCCAGCGCGGCACATGCGACACGCCGATGCGGATCTCGGGCGCGTCCTGCAGCTTGTCGAACTGCGGCCCGTAGATATCGAGCAGCGCCTGCCGATAGATGCGGTAGTGCGGAAACACCGACTCGCTGCGCAGCAGATTGCCCCAGTACGCGTTGCGCTTGTTGTGCTTGAGCGCTTCCTCGTAATAGCGCATGACCCACTGCGAATCGCGCGTGTAGATCATGCAGGCCGTAGCCGCGCCGGCCGAGATGCCCGTAATCACGCGCGGACGGATCTGCAGCTGCGGCTGCACCACGTCCCAGAATCCCGCCTGCCACCAGCAGCGATTGCCGCCGCCCGCAAAGACCACCTGATCGAACATGTCCTTCGTCTCTTCCGGATACCGAACGCGATAGCTTAGTCGAGCAGCGCGTATGTCGAGGTCGCGTGGACCGCCATGCGGCCCTCTTCGTCGTAGAGTTCTATTTCGCCGAACACCAGATTGCGGCCCATGCGCAGCACGCGCGCGGTGACCGTCACATCGCCCTTGCGCACCGCGCGCATGAAGCTGGTGTTGAGCGCGACGGTGGTCATCGGCTTGAACTCGCCGAGCGCCGCGCTGATCGCGACGATCATCGCCGTATCGGCGGCCGCCATGAAGACCTGCCCGCAGATCACGCCGCCCGCGTGGCGCAGCTCGCCGGAAAACGGCAGACGCAGCGTGGCGCTTTCTTCCGTGACCTCGACGGGCCGCAGCCCGAGCGCCTTCACCCACGGCGCCAGCACGCGCTCGAGCAGCGCGTCGATTGCCTTTTCGTCCATCGTCTGGTGCCCGTCCTTGCCTGTCTCGTATCTTGTTGGGATTGGCGCCGCACGGTCTGGGAGACGCGCCGGGCGGCGTGGCCACATGATACCGGCAGGAATTGCCGATGGATGATGGAAGCAGGGAAAGCGCGCGGGAGGGGGCGAGTAGCGGCGGTTCTGGAGGGTGGCTTTTCAGGCCTTCCAACCCCGACCGAAGTTTTTTTAGGAAATTTGCGAAAAGGACTTGCCAAGTCTCAAAACGACAGGCATAATCTTTCTTCTGTTGGGGGCGTTAGCTCAGTTGGTAGAGCAGCGGACTCTTAATCCGTAGGTCGAGTGTTCGAGTCACTCACGCCCCACCAAAGAATTCAAAGGGTTGCAAGCGATTAGCTTGTAACCCTTTTTCTTTTTCTCGCGTCATGTAACCCCCGTGTAACCAAATTTGGTCAACGGGTGTCAACACCTGCTGAGATTCCATCGAGCACGCGCATGGCGTGGCCGACAACACGCGCAGCGAAACCGACCAGCTTGACCGGCTAATAACTCTCGTTTGACGGCCATGCGCTCTTGCGCCGCTCGCCGCGACGACAGCTCATCCATCGGAATTCTTTTTAATAGGCGGCCAGTCTGGTCGCGACGGTCACGCGCGGTTACTCGATTTTCTCCAAGTCGAGTTGTAGGGTCCAAATACCCCACCACCCCAGTCTTGCGGCCCCCCTGTCACCCCACCCCATTCTGTCATCACCGAGAACGTGACCACACCTAGTGGAACTCTCGGGAGAGTGCTGAAAATCGAGCAATGCTTGCTCGACAGCCGTTCAATTAAATTAGACGCGACGGACCTCAATCATGATGGCTTGGCACTACACAACCGGACAGAAATACGAACATCAAACAAACCGGCATCCTCCTACCTGCTGACATCGGCGTTTTGCCCCCCGAACAACCGATTCTCTGGTTCTCTACCCATCCACGGTATGAACCGACAGCGATGAAACCTCTGGCGGACTCAAACGGCAAAATCATTCGCAGGTTGACGGTCGATGAAATGTGGGAGATAGCCGACGGTCTTTACCGGTTCGGCTGCCCAATCGGCCAGCTCAAATACGGCGAGAATTTGCGTAAGGCGGCGAAGATGTCATCAATCTGGTGGCGACGCCTCGTGAAGAGCGGAGTGAAAATGAAGGCGGACCCGGCCGATTGGTGGGGACATGTTGGCTCATTGTCTCTGACCGAACTCACAGTCGAGAAAATGAACGCCGATAAGCGATGGATTCCCGTTGGCTACTGAGGCTAGGAGCAAAATGATGTTGGAATTCGAAACCTTGGAAGAATTCTCAGTTGCGTCGGAGGTCAGCGACGCGACGGTCACCGTGAAGCTGCGTCGTCTGCTTAACCACAAGCCGACCCGGTTCAGTCCCGCGCCATACTGTCTCGACCTGACGGTCGGGAGTATTTGTCGTCAGCATTACGGCATTGATGAGCTGCATGCCCGCGAGACCGCTGCTCGGTTCTTGCTGACGCACATTAAGGGGATTGCTCCGCCGCTGTGTTGAACGCGGCTCGGTCGCGAGAAAGCCGCCGCGGGAGCGGCGGCCCCCAACCGGGCCACCCCACACCTAACAACCTAAATCGAAAGGCCACGGAAACAGCGGGTTCCGTGGCCGTCTGAACAGACTGACCAGCTTGACCGGGAATGTTCTCAGTCGAAGTAGTCGAGCAGTTGCATCAGGTCAGCCGGATGCTTCATTAAGTGATAGCTCCAGCGACCGAATTGACCCTCGCGGTTGACGGCCTCGCACCACCGCTTGGCTGCCGCTTCTTTTACGAGAGCGTCGTCAATCACCTGCCCCTTGATTTCGACCATCAGCTTTTCACCGGACACCAGCTCGACGATGAAATCGGGCAAGTAGCTCCGCTTGTTGCCGTCTTTCCGATAAAGCACGACAAAGCCGAGATGGTCATTCTTGACCCAGGCTCGGACCTTCTGGTGCGTATCGAGACAATAGGCTGCGCTCTGCTCCCATTTCTTGGTATCCGCCACCATTGCGTTCAGATGGCTGCGGGTGACCGGCCATAGGTCGCGGCCAGTGGCGAATTCGACAAAGCGTGTCGAACGCATACCCGCTGCGCCTGCCGGGATATTAGGCCGCTCTTGAGCCTGTCCGCTCTCATCGACGGCCTGCACGTTGTCAATGATGCAGCCGACCGCTTTACTGAAATACGGGTTCAATGCTACATCCTGAGGCGCGCGGTTTCCCTTGCAAACGAGCTTGGTCGCTAGAAACTGCTGCGCGTAAGCCAGCAACTGCGGAAAGAGGCGATGCGTGGGAATACTGTCGCCTTTTTCTTTCTGCCACTGTTGGACAAGTGTGCTTGCGAGGGTGAAGGCGACCTGCTGCACGCGAACGCGTGCGCGCCACGCTTCCAACGTCACCAGTTCCGCTACACCTGGGCCATATGCGGCCAAGCGACCATCAGCCCCTGCTAGCCCCATCATGAGCGTTGTGTCCGGCACCTCAAGCGGGTCCAGCGTAAGCGTGGGAACCTTGGCCCAATCCAACGAAATACGAGTGATGCCGGGGTCCGTGTAGCCTTCGACCACAGGAAAGGTGATTTCAAAGTCGGCCTTGGCCGGGTCGGCGTATATCTGATTCGAAGGCGGCGTCGGCGGTGGTGCCCCGTCGCCTTCTACTTTGAACGGAATCAGCTCGAACGGGACGCCGAACACCTTGGCAGTCTCCTCCCGGAAGAAACCTGTGGCCTCATCAATGGCGTATGACGTGCGGCGCAGCGCGCGGCCCACCACCTGCTCGCAAAGCAATTGAGAGCCGAACGGTCGCAGGCCCACGACGTGGGTCACCGTATTGCAGTCCCAGCCTTCCGACAGCATCGCCACACTGATGATGCAGCGCACGTCGCGCCCTGGGGGAATGCTGGCGTCGATGGTCACCAAGCCGCTGTCTTCGTCGTCCAATGCCTTGCGGTTGTGCTTCTCGACCAGTGCCTCGTATTCCTCCGGGATATGGCCACCAGGCCAGGCAGTCTTGCCGATGGTATCCAGCACAAAGCGCAAGCGCCGAGCCTCATCGCTGCCGTTCGCACCAGAGGCGATGTCCTCCGCAATCTTGCTGTCCACGCGGATGGTGTTTTCCTGGCCGGGCTTGTTGCGGAACTCAAGCGGCGACTGGCCGTAGTCCGGCTTGCCGTTGGCCAGCCATTCATACAGTTCCTTGGCCAGCGCGGTATCACGACAAACTACAATGAATACAGGTGGCACATCGGTCTTTCGGAAGCCATCTTTGAACTGAGCTTTCCAGGTATCCAGTGTCTTACGCCACTCGTCGGCAAGCTGCGTGACAGGTGTAGTCGCATAGCGCATCACCATGTCCGGACTGAGCTTCGCCTTGCCGCCGCCGTCTTGGTCGATACGCTCTTGAACCCAGCGCCACACATTGAAGTAGGCCGGAGTTTCGCCACCGGTGATGTCCTGGGTCGGCAATTGCGGGATTTTGACCAACCCTGCTTCAATACCTTCCAGCAAGCTGAAATCGGACACCACCCAAGGGAAGGGCTTGCCCACCTCATTGCCGGAACCCTGGATAAAGAACGGGGTGGCGGACAAGTCCACGCACAGACGCACACCGTTCTTCGAGCCATTCAATGCCTTGTTGATGCGGTCTAAGCCTTCAATCCAGACGGTGGCCTCGCGCGCATCGGCGTCGGCGGTTTCTTCGTCGAGTGCGTATTCATCATCGGGCTCTTCCTTGCCGCGCCTGTAAGCGTGGTGGGCTTCGTCGTTCATCACCATGATGGCGGAACTGCGCCCCTTGCGATTGCCCAGCACCCGGCGCAAGAATGCCGCGTCGCTCTCGTAGTATCTGGTTTCCTTGACCTCGAAAGCCGTCAGTACACCGTGGCGGTCCTTGACCTCGACGACGATTTCGAAAGCGCCCGTCAATGCCTGCTGGCGAATGTCGGCCTCAGTCAGTTGGTCTTTGCCACCGAGTTTGACTGTGCGCCGCTTTTCGACAGGTGTGCCGCGCTTGACCACCTTGGCCGACGTGCCGTTCACGTCCGAAAGCTCGCGACGCTCAAGGTTGTGCCAGTTGGTGACGAAAACCTCGCCGCGACGCAGGTCGGGCATGCGATGCAGCGGTACTAGCTCACGAGTGCGATAGAGGCTGATTTCGTCGAGATTGGGGTCGAGTTCGTGCAGCCGGTCGCGGACCGTGACGTTAGGGCAGACGATGAGCACGGTGTCCGAGTAATTCGGATTCGTGGAATCTGCCACTTTGTTCAGAATCGACCACGCGGCCAGCATACCCATGACGGTGCTCTTACCCGACCCGGTACACATCTTCACCGCGTAGCGGATGAATGCCTTGTATCCAGCTGCCTTAGCGTCATCGCCCGGTTCGTCGGTCGGGATGCGAATACCCTGCTTCAGGTCGTCCGGCCCTTCTATGAGAAGGAGTACAGTTTCGACCGCCTCAAGCTGGGCGAAGAAAAGTCGCTGTTTGCGGTCGGTTGAGTGCCACAGAGCTAATAGCTCCCTGGTGACTTTTGTCGCTCCGCTGTATTCACGAGCACGCCATTCCTTCAGGCGCTGACGGATTAGGTTCGCGGTATCAAGCAGGTACTCATTGCCTTTCGCATCTTGGTCAAACAGTACCGTCTGCTTCTTGGCTTTCTTGCCGCGCCCAGCATGTTCCGGCACGCGGAAAAAGTAACTCGCCGGGCGACGCCCTTCGCGCTTCTGTGGCTGCTTGCCTTCCTCGATGTGCCAATGAAACTTTGGCTCATCGAACGGGGAATTGATGATGGGTGCTTCGACGGCATTGATTTGCGACATTGCCAATCTCCTTATGCAATGTTCTCAATGACGCGCATCAACTCGTTGCCACGCTCATCAATTACCTTGACCGCAATGCGGTGTCGCTCCCCAAGCACAAACGGCTCGCTCGTAGTCCCGGCCAAGTGCGACCACACCGATTCATCGAAACTCGCCTTTAGCGATTTTTGCAAATTGTCCCAGGAACTCGTCTTGGGGAAAAACACCTGGGTCGCGTAGAAGGAACCCGAAGGGTCATAGTCGGTGTCCAACATCCAGCAAGGCAGGTTCCCTCCATCGACCGATTCTTGCGCCATATCGGCCGGGTTGAAGATGTCCAAGCCCTTCACATCCACCTGATAGAGTGTCTCGCCCGCGCTGTTTTTCTGTGTGAGCTTGGTCAGCTTTACGTCCGGCAGACCAGTCACCGAGAAGATTTCTGAGGCACGCGTGGTCTTCAGCAGGTCACTCATTGCCACATCCGGCGTCACTGCGACATAGGTGCACTGAATGCGTAGCTTGGGGGCTCCATCCTTGTTACGCTCCTCAATGAGTTCGCGCGCCTTGGCCTGAATGGCGAAGGCAAAGAAATACAACTGGTCGTACCGCAGGAAATGCGCCTCGCGCGCGGCTCCGAACACCATATCGGCTGAGATAGCACCAGATTCGGGGCCGAAGACGATGGCAATGCGCTTCCCGTCCGCGTCGGCCGCTTCGGCGTGCAGGATGTCACCGTCACTGGTGCGACGAATCTGTTCCAGCACCAGTTCCCGGTTGCCCGGCAGGTGCAGGGTCTTGGACTGACGCAACACCTGGGTCATACGTTCGATATGGGTGGCAGCATCGCCGGAGACTGCCATCGGCCCGCCGACTGTCGGCCCGGCGCCTTTGCTCGAGGAGTCGGTGGCATTCTCCGATTCATCGACTACCTGTGCGGGAGCAATGGTAGCTTCGACGACGAAGGGCCCGGCGACGCGGACCACTTCCTTTCGTTCTTCCGGCCGGTCCACCAGCACCTCGACTGCCGCTTGCTCGTCGTTGGCAATGGATTTCAGCGTGATGCGCGGCACCAGGCCGCCCATTTCTTCGCCTTTACGGTTCTGCTTGCGCTTGTAAACGAAGCCACCTGCCGGGCCGAGCTTCGGGTCCTTAAGGTCGTAGTAGGGGAAGGTGGCAGTCAACATGCGCTGGCGAGCCAAGGCCAAGGGCACTCGTGAGGTGTCACAGGTAATCCATCGGCGGCCCCACTGTTCTGCCACATAAGCAGTCGTGCCCGACCCGCAGGTCGGGTCAAACACGAGGTCTCCTGGGTCGGTACACATCAGCATGCACCTTTGGATGACCTTCGGGGAAGTTTGAACGACATAAAGCTTCTCGGGTGAGCCCGCCACGTCCGCCCAGACGTTCCCTAGCACATTGAGTGCGAAGTCATTGAAGAACCGACGATAGCGAAGAGTCGCCCCAGTTCCTTGAATACGCCCCGCTGCAATCAATCGCTGAAAGCCCTCTGCCGTTGTTGTCCATGTTCTATTGGCGGGGGGATAGTACGACTTTCCTTCGAAGTCGACTGCCCATTTTTCATGCTCCTTCGCGGGTCGGTTCGAGGATAGAGAAATTAGCTGGAAGTGTCGCCCTCCCTCCCCTTCGTAAGCAGAAACGGGAACTACCTTGCCGTCGTCCATAAGGATTTGGTCGTACCTGGCGCCTGTGCTATCTCCCTCTCCTAGCGCCATGGGCTGGTATAGCTGGCGAAACTTAACCCGCGTCACATCTTTGGCATACCATACCAAGTAGTCTGCAACAGGAGGCAAAAGATTGGAGGTCTGCGCCCCAGTTTTTTTGACCGTAATGACCGATACGAAGTTTTGCGTGCCGAACACCTCGTCCATTACCTCGCGAACGTGATGAAGGTTGTCGTCGGAGATTTGAACAAAAACACTGCCACTTTGTGCGAGCAATTCCTTGGCGAGCATTAGCCGGTCGCGAAGGTAAGTCAGGTACGAATGTAGGCCCAGCTCCCACGTGTCCCGATAGGCTTTTACCATCTCGGGTTCCCGAGTCATTTCTTCGTCAGCGCCGTGGGTTACGTTGCGTTTGCGGACGAATGGCTGGAAATTGGAGCCGAATTTCACGCCATAGGGCGGGTCGATATACACCATCTGCACCTGACCACCCAAGCCCTCAAATTCCAGCATGGAATTCATGACTTGGAGGCTATCGCCCAAAATCATGCGGTTCTGCCATGGCCCCTTGTGCTCGTAGGCATCCAGCCGGTCGGTCACGTCCAGTTGCGGGTCGCCAAACAGGTCAAGGTTGGTGCCCTTCGCCTTGCGGTTCTTGATGCCTTCTAGGATGGCCTTGGTCGAATGACGCTCGTGCACAAATAGCGGTGTGGTCGGCACGCTGAGTTGATGCCGTTCAGCTTTGCCAGCCCAGTTCAGGAAGGGTTTCGATAGGGTCTTCAGCAAGCCTGCCGCCGCTTTGAGAGACTGCACCTGAACTCCGCCCCCTTTCCAAACTTGCGGCGACGTAAAGACCGCCGCCTCGCCCTCCTCCGCGCAGCGGGCAACTAGGCCTATGAGCCACTCGCCGAGTTCGCGTTCGCGGTTCTCGTCCCATGACATAGACGGGTCAAGGCTGGAATCGTAGATATAGACCCGGTTCGGCTTCTTGATGCTGAACTGGTCCTGGACACCGACGTCAGGGCGTTGCACCGCTTCTTGTTTATGTTCATATTGGGCTGACGTGTCGCTCACAGGGGCTCCTTTATCCCATCGCTGGTCATCTGAATAACGTCAGATAATACCGCCTCGGCTTGGAGCGGTCATTCATTCGCCGAGGCGCCGCGCAGCGATACGGCTAGACAGGATTAAAAGCCGTTGCCTGTCCATCCAAAATCTGCGGAGAACCACGGGTTATGGTGCGCGTGAATGTCGGTGCCGTAAGGGCTGCCGCCGACATCGACGCCGCCGTAACCGTCATCGGTCATCGGCAGGCCGGTCGCGGGGTTAATCGGGGTTTGTGACATGGTCGCTCTCCTGTTGAGCAGTGGTTGAATGCCCCGCCGAAATCAACGGGGCGGAAAAATCAGTCGTCGCTTGGGAACATGAAAGTCACGACCGGCTCGGCGTTGTCACCTGGGCCAATGACCATCACGAGGGCTATCGGTGTGCGACACACACCATTTCCACCGCGCGGCACGCGATGATGCTGAAAAGGCATACGGTTGCCCGTGTGGTAGCGCGCCAGGGTGACGGCAGACCACAGCAGGTCGCTCAAGCGCCCGCGTTCGTCCTGCTGGATTTGTCTTGCGCTGTCTTCGGCTGACCACGCCACCACGTCCGCCCAAACCGCCGCTGTTAGTGCCACGGGAACCTTGAAGCCCGCGTCGATTGCCTCTGCCGTGACATCAATCAGTACGCCGTCCGCGATTGCCTGCGCGCGCGCGTATGCCGAAATGACTTCACCGAAGAGGTCTTGCAGACAGTCTCGTTTTTCCATAGTGCTTTCTCCAAAGCTGACCGGATTCCAAGATCTGAGCCCGCATTGAACCGATTCCCGGTCTTCGGCGTGCGGGGTGGCGTGTTGCTTCTGCCGCCGTTTTTCCTGAGTGTTTCGCCCTGAGCGCACTGCCCGCTAGTCAGCCAGATAGACAATGTCGCGAACGGAAGCCGCAGCCCGTAGGGACCGGGTGAGTACGCGCGCGAAGCGCTCGGCGTTGTCTATCTGGCTGAATGGCGGAAGGTCGCTGCCGGTTGGGCGGGACAGTCGGGAAGTGCGGCGGCAACGTCACTCCACACGACGAAGACGCTGTCGCGGCCGTAGACCGCGACCTATGCACGACGCATGTCGTGCGTGGCTTGCGAGCTGGAGGCGCGCAGGAGTCGGCCAAAGGACGGCGACGTAGAGGTGCCGCAGCGCGATACGCGCTGAGGGGCAAGGCGTCCAGCCGCCGCCCACGTCATTGCGCCAATGCCCGCATTGGTCCAATGACGTGCATCAGGGGGGCCGTCCGGCGTTGGAGACCCCAGTCTCCAGAGTGGTGCCCTCAGCACCCGGCAGCCGGATGGGGACGGAGTCCGCGCCCCGAGCTTCGCGCGGGTAAGGTAGTCAAGTCGTCGCGCAGCAGAGACCGAAGGCCCTAGGCCGGGAGCCTGCGTCGCGTTCAGCGATGCGGGTTGAGTACCTTACCCGCGCGCAGCGTGGGGCGCCTGCTTTTAGAGACATGAGCTACGTCCAGTAGCGAAAATGCCCGGCAAAACGTCCAGTTTTGTGAAAAGGGAATGGTGGCTCGCCGCGATAGCGGCTTCGTCTTCCGTGTTCACCCTCCGTCGACTAGGAGGGTGAACACGGGATGCTGTGTGTTTCGAGCTATACGAAATATCGACACTACATTTGGAGATACTTCGTGACAGCGCGGGACGGACGCATCATTGCCAGAGAGCGGGAGCAAAAGCTATTGCGCTCGCTCTCACGTTTCGGGTTCCTAATAACCCGAGATTGCGCGGCCCTACGCCCAGTCTGGGGTAGAGGCGCGACTGGCGAACCAAACCTAGAAGCACCGGTCGCCACCGCGTCCGATGTGAGGATGGCGCAACGCACGCTGCGAAGGCTTATCGAGGCGCACCAGGTGCTGCATGGTCAGGGGCCGGACGGCAGCGTGATTTATGCTTTGGCTGAAGCTGGAGCGCGGCGATTGCAGCAGGCAGGGATTGCGGCAACCACGGGTAAGGATTTGGTGCGAGCGTTTAGCTCAGCGCATTTCCGGCATCGCACGATTGCAAACGAGATTGCGATTCGCGGGCTACTCGACGGATACAAAATCGAGTCTGAGCGTGAGCTGTCCCAGGGCAAATCCGTTATTGGAGACGGTATTACTGCCCAAAAGCCTGACGTCCTGCTGCGGGGAGCGGATAAGCAAATTTTTTGGATTGAAGTCGAGCGCTCACGGAAGAACGCAAAGGACTATGCCAAGTTGCTGAAATGGCTTGATACCGTTGCCGCTGACGCAGCGGATGCCTCGGGCTCGAAACTGCTGGGCGCGGGTTTGAGATGGGGAAAAGTCATCTTTGTCTGTACCCGCGCGTTTCGCGCGAAGCTCACGCGCGACCTGATTGCTAAAGGATGGAAAAAGAGTGCGCTCGATGCGCTCATCCGGTTCGAGACGACGCTATACAGATTTGAGGACATCGTGTTTGCCTGACGGCCTGGGCGTTCATGCCCCGGCCAGCGGAAAGACAGGTATCGACGGGGGGAGACACCTCCCCAGCCTGCGGCATTGACCCGCCGCTTGTACTCGTGAACTCCTTCGCGGAAACCTTCTAATTCGATGGAATCCGCCGCGCAGAATGCAACTCGGTCTCGGCGCGAAAAGATTGGATTGGGTAACGCTCCCCCAGAGGCATCTGGCGGGGGCGGTGCTTTTTGTGCGAGCGGATTTCGACGCGAACCCGGTCAGTCTGGTCATCGCGGTCATGGGCGCGGCGTGTCGTCGCTCGATGCAGCGAAGGCTTACCCTGTCCGGGTCTGCGCCGTCACGCGCGTCCGCAATCAGCAGACAGACCACTCGCCCGCGAATTCCCGGCCAGCCTTCACGCAGCATGGCCCTTCATGCGGAAGCACTGCGGACAGGGCTGGGAGCCTGTCCCACGGTTTTGGGGATACGCTATAGTGCAAAAGCGACGAATTGATATAACTCACATAACTTGCTACGGGGTAGATATGGCAACAGTATCAACAAAAGAGCAGTTAGAGCGCGCCAAAGAAAATAAAGAACCTGAAATTATCATTGTTGGCGAATTAGCTGATAAATTCGTAAAATCAAAGAAAATTGCCACGTTAAGCGGAGTGGCTTTAGCGGGGATTGTCGCTGTAGTAGGTTTGGCTGCGATAGCAGCGCCCGAAACAGCTGGATTATCATTGGGCTTCGCTGCCGCGCCTGTTGCGGCAATGAGTGGAATGGAAATCGCGGCCATCATTGCGGCCGCAACGATAGGAATCGGGCTAATCATCGCAATCTGCAAAGATTACGAAGAGGTGGAGTGCGGGAACGGAAAACTTGTCCTCAAAAGAAAGTCAAAATAATATAGTTGCCCGGTAAGGCTCGGCGCGTCGAATTTCCTGTTCATCGGGAAATAACCGTCTGTCGTGGATGTATGACGGTTGGCTTACCCGGGCCTGGTGTGCGCCGTCACGCGCGTCCGCAATCGGCAGACAGCCCACTCGCCACCGATGGGGCGAGTGACCTGCCCGCAAATTTGCTGGCGCGGCAAGAGAAATGGGTAAGCCTCCACGGGCTGCGCCCGCGATTGCGATGCTCAGGATTCTGCAATGCGATAGCTTGCCGTCGCTCACCGTTCTTCCTGGTTGCCCATCGCCCGCGCAGAGCGGGCGAATGAAATCGCTGTCGTGAGCGATGACTTATATGCTCGCCCCCAGACAAAAGGCGGGCAGCCAGGAAGCAGTTCTGATGGCGTGCTGCTGTTCAGCATTTTCCTGGTCAGCCGGGTTTTACAACCCTTCACGTGGCTCTCGTTGCGCACACCACGTTTAGGTACGTACATACACATCTATACATAGATGTGTATGTACGTACCTAGATGTACGCCGGGTACGTGCTCGGCACGGGTACCTGCACGCCCCCTATGTACCTGATTTACGTCGTAGCGCCGGTGACAAACAGGACATCATCCACGTCACGAAGATTCCCGGCTTTCACGAGGCTAGTTATCTCGCGATACACCGATGATTCTGCGCCGCCACCTTTGATGACGTGAGCGACGACAGCCGATTTCTGTACTCCGCCCTTTTGCTCACGCAGGAACGATATGACCCTGCCCTTGATTGTGTCGGGCTTTGAGCCGCGACCGCGTTTTGAGCCACTATGAATTTTGGGGGCATCAGCCGGGACAACAATACAGCTCGTCGCCACGGCTCCCCACTTCGTCTTTCCGGCCTTGACCACCTCCAGCGTGAAGCCGATAAGCTCCCCTTTGGAACCGAGGTCGCGATTCTTCGTCACTTTCGCGCACCGCCCCGAAGCCTGCTCAGTTACCTCGATTTCTGTATCGACCGCAGCGCGCAAGCCAGTCCAGCCACGCGCACCCGCAGCGGCATTTCTGCCGGTGTGGTGAATGAGCATGAAATGCGCCTTACTGCACGCGCTGCGAATTTGGTCGATGCGCGCAATGACGCGCCCCATATCCTGGCCCATATTCTCGTTTGCTCCACTGCTCAGACGTGCGAGCGTATCGCCCACAATCATCCGTACCGGCTGCCCGTGTTCAGCCTCCAGCGCCTGGACTTCGGCGACGATGGCCTCCATATCGACATCATCGGCAAACAGGTTTATCGCTTTCTGTGCGATGAAAAAGTTAGGAACGCGAACACCATGATGCCTCTGATAAGCCTGAAGGCGGCAGCGCACGGATTCCGGCGACTCGGCAGCGAGGTAGAGCACCAGACCCTGTTCGGCGCGTCGCCCCATCCAGTCGGTACCACGGGCGATAGCGGCAGCAAGGTCGATGGCAAGGAACGTCTTGCCGCAGTGTGAATCCCCATACAACATGCTGCTTCCGCCGGTCGTGAGCAATCCCTGCACCAGTTCATCTGGGGAGGCATAGGTACTGGGCAAATCGGCCGCAGACACGACGTTGAGCGAGCGCCGTACAGCTTTCGTCACGGGTGCTAGTTCCGGCTTGGCGGTGCAGGCGGCCGGGTTCTTCACGTTGGTTTTCGCGCTCATGCTGCCACCCCACCCAGCAGAGCCTGAATATCGGCGACGCGCCAGGCCAGACGACCGTTAATGCGAACCGGGCGAATCGGGCCGTTTTCCAGACAGGCCCATTTGCGCAGGGTCTGCGGGCGGCGGTTTAGTGCGGCGGCGGCGACGTCAGTCGGAACGACAGCCTGAATGGCGTCACGGTTGAAGCTAAACGAAAAATGGTTGGTCGTGTTCATGTCAACGATTGCATCTTGCCGTGCGCAGCGGGGCTCGAATGTCTGTTGATAACGCGCCGAATTCGTTTCAACGTTCATCCGAGCATTCCGCTGTGTGCGGCTGTTTTCTTCGGCGTTGACGAACTATCAAGTGGGGGGATGGTGGGGTCGCAAGAGTGGTGCGGTGGGGTATTTGCACCCGACTACGCCCCCGGAGGTTCCGGGCATCTCATCGCGTGACCGTCGTGACCAGACTGACCGGCTTTGGCGGGGAAACGTTGCACGTGAGCTGTTATCGCCGCTGGGCGTGCAGATAGCAAAAAGCCACCGCAAACTGCGATGGCCTCGTTGCATCTGGATGAACGGCGCTTACAGCCGGACGTTGCAGGTTCGGATGCGTCCGGCTCCGGTGGTCATGCGGCCCTCATCGACCTTGCCCAGCGCATCGGGCAGCCGCTTCCAGAACCTCGGGGATGAGTCGGGAACCATACCGTTGCTCTTACACCATGTGGCGTATGCCCCGTAGACCACCGTCTTCGATGTATCGACGGACGCGCTCAGGCCGATACTCCGGTCATCAGTCCACGCCTGAACCGAATTCGTCTCGATGCGAGCCGACCGGATAGCGCGTTGAATTGCCTCCGGCTCGCACTCGTCGAAGCGACCTCGCGCGAGCAGTCGCATCAGCCCCTCTAGTGCCCAATTCAGAACGCCAGACAGTTCGTGGGCGATGATTCGGTTCGCGAGCATCGGGTCGCGCTCGCTGGCCGGTATTTCGACATCGAAAGGCACGATGTCAAAACGTCGCCAGAAGCCGTTGGATGTGTCCCTGATAGCTGGGACATGGTTCGCGAGCGCCAACCACTTCGCCGTGATTCGCATCGAGAGGGGGTCACGGTACTTGCGGTCTATCTGCACCGTCTCGCCTGCGATGAGCGATTTGATGATTGGCTCGTTGATGTTGCGTTGTGGGGCCTCGTCGCAGTAGATGAGCGATGCGCCCACCATATTCGACAGACGGAACCCTTCGAGCCGGTCGAGCTGGACGGCGGCGGTGCGGGCGTGCAGCGCCTGCACGAGATTCGCAAGCGTCCCCTTGCCGTTCGCGCCAGAGCCGACCCAAAGCTGGGCTCGCTGAAAGCGGGTATCGGGCAGCAGCGTGTAGCCGATGTATTCCTGAATGCGTGAGCGCAAGTCAGGGTCGGGTTGGATGCGCTCGAGGAACGCGGCGAACTCGCGCGGCGCCGGTGCGCCGGGTACGTAGTCGCAGTCCAGGACGTGGCGCAGCTTCAGCGTCTTGTCGTGCGGACGCAGGCTAACGCCACCGTCGATGTGCAGATAACCGTTTCGGACGGGAATAACAGCCCTATCCGTCGGGTCAGCAAGCTCGGGTAGCCAGAGCATTGCGGTTTTGTAGGCAGAGACGGCATTCGTGGCATTAGCAACGCCGTGCTCGCCGTCCACTATCCACTCCAGCGCGAGGCGCACGGCACCGTCGTAATCTACCGCCGTCCAGTGCGTGCCTCTCCAGTGATACAGGAGGCCACCCGAGGAAGCGTAGTTCCCAGTATCTGCCAGCATCTCTGCGAAGCCGATGGGCTTGAACGTGTTGGCGGCGCTCATGCGAACACCTCCACAGCGACGGCCAGAATGGCGATTTGATGGTTATCGGAGATAAAGCGGGGCGAATTGAGTTTGGTAATGTTCATGTCAACGACTGCGTTGGACCAGACGCGGCGGGTCTCGAACGAGCGTTATGAACGTGCCGAATTCGTTCCAACGTTCGTCCGAGAACCCCGCCTTGCATGCCCGTGTTCTCGGCGTTGGACGAACTATCGGGTGGGGGGTATGTGGGGGCGCAAGTCTCGGGTGGTAGGGTATTTACGCCCTACGGCCATTACCGACCGGCGAATTTGTTTCGGTTTGCCATAGCAATTCTGTTGGTTTTGCTCGCGGCTTTCCAGGCATCGTCAAACGGAGAATCACCCGCGCCGAACAAACCTGGATACTCAGCTTTGCACCGGTCACGGAGCTTCGTTTTGCCGCCGTCGGGGATTTGCTGGCGCGAATACCCCTCGTCGTCGGCCATCGCCTCGATAGCTCGAATCTGCTGTTCGCGCTTTGTCGTGCCGCCGTCGTTCGTGCGTTGATTGCTCGACGCCGAATCCGCAGGCTGCTGTGTTGGCTGGCCAGGAACCGGGGTGGTGGTCCGATTGACAGCTGGTTCGGCATCCCGCGCTTCGAGCGGCCAGACGTAGCCGTGCTGCTCGCACCAAGCTCGGATGTCGGAGTGCGAGAGCATCGGCTTGCGCGCGACTTTCTTCACCGCAATCTCGTCGCGGTCAATCGCATCTTCGAGCGCTTCATCCCACTTGGAGAATACGTCGTTGTACTGCGGGGGCCAGAGGTCGGCGTCCTTGGTGCCCGCAATGAGAATTTTTACGGCCCGGCTGCGTGTTAGCCATGCCTGACCGTCATAGGCAAGTATCCAGCTCGGGATACGCCGCCCATCGGGGAAAATTCGCCCTTCGGAACCCTCGTCACCGGGGCGCAAAACGGCAACGTCATTGCGGGCGAGGAACGGATAGATGTCGGATGAGTAGAAACCGAAGCGCTCGAATAGAGGTTGAGCTTTATCGTTGGGCGTGTCGTCGGCGTCGAACAGCGTCCCCTGCTTGGCGAAAATATCGAGCTGCTGCAAGAGATGCAGGCGGGCGCTCATGTTGAGCGGCAGAATGACGCCCGACTCGTCACGGCGACGGATGTCGTTGATGCCGGTCGGGTCGCTTTCGAGGCGCGACACCAGGTAGCGTGCGGCCTCGTTATCGAATTCTTTTTCAGCCTGCCCGATTTGCGGGAATAGTTCCCACAGGCTCACGAATCGACCGCCATCATCGGGACGGCTAACTGCTTCACTCACTCTGTACCCTCGCACAAAACTTCGCGGTGGCAAGCCTCGCTTGCCGGTCTGGGGCATTTCTGCTCCATCGGTCAATTGTGACCGCCGCCTATTCTAACGGCGAGGTTTCATTGGCGAACGCGCTTTGCGCCGATTGCTCCGGCTTGAGGTCGATGCCTGCTTGTTCAAGCATCCATGCCTCAATTTGGTTATGCCACTTGCGTAGCAGGTCTAGCGAGCGGCGGCGATAATGTTTTTCGACAATCGCGCTCGGCTTGTGTCCTTGGATTTGCGCCACGATACCCACAGGTACCTCGCACCACTCGGCCAGCGTGCCGAACGAACGGCGCAGCCCGTGCAACGACACGTGCGGCAAGCCAGCGACGTTGAGCGCCTGATTGTGCGCCGCGCGAGGCTCTACCAACCTACCTTCCGCTGCATTCAAACTTGAGAATACCCATTCGTTGCGGCGGGGCAACTTCTCCAGCAAGGAAGCAAGGTAAGGTGTCAGCGGAATAGTCCGCCCCGTCTCCTGCTCTACCTTGTCGGCGATGACTAACCTGCGCCACTGAAATTTCACATCAGTCCAACGCAGACCAGCCATTTCCTCCCGGCGTGCGCCTGTCAGCAATAGCGCTTGCAGGTAGGCCGATATAACCGGGTTGCCAATCTGGTTTACGGCGACAAACCAGGCTGGCAATTGTTCACGTTCCAGACAATCGCCCTCCTTCGCCTGCGTGCGCGGGACCGCATCCTTGACGCTTCGCGCCGCGTAGGCATCAGTCGGGATAGTGCCCCGGTATTCCTGTACCTCCCCTGCCCAGCGGATAAAGGCTCGCAGCAGGCGAAATGCGAGCGCTGCGGAAGTCGCGCGGGATTCAGATTCGACTGCCAGCCACTCAGTTATGCGTTCAGCGGTCAACGCGGACAGCTTCAGCGGCATCAAGACGGCAAGCGGTCCGGCTACGGTCCGTCCGCCACCTCGCTTTCTATCTACCCCGCCGAGCGCGGCAAGACGTACATGGTCGGCATAGCTGCGCTCACTCCAATTGGGCTTGCGAGCCTCTAGATACACCGCCCACGCCTCGCCCAAGGTCACATCCTGTCGGCGGGCTTCAGCCTTCCGAGCCTCGTGAGCGGCGCGCTGCTCGGCTGCTTCTTCTCGCGGGTCTTTTCCGGCGTCAACGAGGCGTTGCAGGCGACGCGCCTCATCTCGCGTATCGTCAATCCCCCAGTCTTTCGGCGAGCCAATCGTAACGCGGACCGTGCCGCCGTTTAGCTTGCCTTGGTAGATATAGGACAGCCCGCCCGCTGCCGTCGCGCGTAGGCCCAAGCCGGACGCGCCGCTATCCCAAATGAACGCTTGAGACTTGCCAGCGGGGCAGCTATGCCCGCTGATACGCCCTGCCGTGAAATTGACCTTTGCCATCGTCACCGTCGTCTGGTTGCCGGGTTACACGCCGACCGTGTAACCACCATGTAACCAAATTTTAGCAATTTCGGGCAACAACAATCAACTGATGCGTGTAACCAAAACCCGTCCAAGCCCTTCATTTACAAGGACAACAATGATTTTTATGAGTTTCCGTCAACACTCAGGAATATCCACTTGCTCGGACTCTTAATCCGTAGGTCGAGTGTTCGAGTCACTCACGCCCCACCAAGCATTACGAAGCCCGGTTTGCGAAAGCTAACCGGGCTTTTTGCTATTTCCGGCCTATGTCGAAACGGGGGCCGCCGGCCCCGTTACTCCGCTGAAAGCCTTGGATCCCGTGTCGACCGACACCGCGAGGATACAAACCAAAAACCCCGCCGCCGCGCTGTGAGACTCTACAATTCAGGGCCGAGAGTCCTGACTAAAAGGCCTCATCACCCAATCAACGTAGCCGCATGCCATTTTGGAGCACAAATGCGCTTGACAGCCTTGATTTGCAACCGCTATCGCGCCTTTAAGGAGCGTCAGCGCATCGAGCTTGCGCCGATAACTTTGATCATCGGTAAAAATGGCAGCGGAAAAAGTGTAATCTCCCGTCTCCCACTTTTGCTATCTAGTGCAATCAGCGAGCAAGCGGAAGGCCCTCTGGATCTAGCTGCCGGCGGAGTTGAGCACGCAGCAACGTTCCAAGATTTGGTGAATTCACGAGGAGCGCTGCCGTTTACGCTTGGGGCGGAGATCGCTGATGATCACAGGTCTTACACGTTTGAGACGACGCTAAGGTATGTCAACGAGACGAGATCACTTGCGATTGAAAGCTTCTTGTTGAAAGCCGGAGACGATGCCCTCTTTAACGCCGAGATCTCTGACGTCGAGGAATTAACAAACGATCACCCGTTGTTCAACACCCGGGTCAAAGGCTCCGAAGCACAACAGACGCGGCTAAGTTTTGCCGGCCTGTTCCCAGTCTTGATAGCCTCGAAGATCAGGCCCGTGTTGAACTTGCAGCTGTGCTCACTCTGTTTAGACAAGCTTTGCCAGCGCCTTCCTACCTTGGCCCCTTCCGCGCTGAGCCGAGCCCAACTATGCGCACGCCAAATCAAAATATTCGCGAGCTTGGCCCCAAAGGCGAGCGCGCACTGGAAATCCTCGCCGACGATAGATTGCGTCGTGGCGGCGAGCTATCGCGCAAGGTTAGCGAGTGGTTCGGCAGCGCAATGGGACAGCAGATCGAAGTCGACATCACCGGCGATCAACCGCAAGTTCGGGTCGCAGACGAAGCGACCGGATTGCAGGTCAGCCTCGCCGACACCGGTGCCGGTTTCTCTCAAAGCCTACCCGTCGTCGTACAACATTTCGCCTACCGCGCAGGACGCATCAAATCTCCAATCTTGATTGTTGAACAGCCGGAACTTCACCTTCATCCTGCCGCGCATGGCGCTCTCGCGGACCTCGTCGTCCAGTCTGCGACCAGCCAAGATTGGCAACCCGCCACGTGTCTCGTCGAGACTCATTCCGAACAATTCATCATGCGCGTGCGGAGGCGTATTGCAGAGGGTGTGGCACCTGAACGTGTAAAGCTTTGGTCGCTCAACCATCTAGACGCGCAAGGCGACGAAGCACCGCCCCAGCCCTTGCGAGTAATTTCCTTCGACGCGCGTGGAAATCCAGACGCATGGCCGATCGGCGTGTTTGAGGAGGCGCTTTCCGACTTGACGGCGATGCGCCGCAGCGCAAGGGGGCGCGGACTGTGAGAATCGTCGTCGAAGCATCCGTATACGCTGATCCAAAATGGTTCCCTATACTCGACGTCATCCTTCTTTTGGTGGAAGATCAGCGGCATGTTCTGGCAGCGGAATCTGCTGATGCCATACTAGCCAGTCCCTGGGTTCAACAACGCTCCCACGACGTTCGGGACCTTGTGAGGATGAGTTGCACCAATCGTTCATACGACGATCTGTGTGACCGAACGTCCGTTACTATCACCGAGGACTGTCGACGAGGTGGGGTCGTCAACTTCGGAGCTTTCAACACGAGGGTGCACCCGCTCGATGCGATAGTATTCTTGTCAACGCCATTCCAAGTCATCGTTGAGAATGAATGGTTCGACGGGTCGTTTCTGCTTTGGATGGCAAAGGCCCTCGGCTTTGAACGCCTGATTCAAGCTTATCGAAGGGGGCGTTTCATCTTTCGGCATGCCGGCGGGAAGGATTCGATCCCACGGTCCGCTGCCGTTTTTTCGAAAGGTGTTTGGCCAAGGAGAAACGGAGACTATGAACGGGCGTTTCGCCTATGGCTTTGTGTGCTGTTGGACAATGATGCTCGATATCCCGGTGAAACTCCCAATGCCACTATCATCGAGCAAACGATGGATCTTGTGGCTTTCGTCCATCAGTTGCGGCGACGCTCGATAGAAAGCTACATTCCGCCAGAACGCCTTCGCCGGATTGACGGTTCACCCGCGTTCCATAGGAAGGTCGATGCGTTGTTCCGGCTTACGGAAGAACAAAGACTCCACTATCACATGAAGAAGGGTTTCAAATTCGATCGAACATCGGTGCCTTATAAAATGGACTATCTAACATCCACCAGCGTTCACGAGTACGAGAAGCGCCTGTTTCAAACGATTGCAGAAGCAGACTGGAACGTTCTTATGGAAGGGTTCGGCCGAAATCTCTCCGGCGTGTATGTCGAAGAGCAGCACCGCCCCAATCTGAACGATCCGTCGCTGACAGATACGCACGATCGAACTGAGTTGTCGAACCTAATTAAGGCCATTTACGAAAGGATCTAGGCATGTCTAACCTCCCGGCTGCAAGTGCAAAGCCCGAGATTGTGCCGATCAGCGACCTTCTCGATAGCCTTATGTCTGGCGAGTTTCGAGTACCTCGCTTCCAGCGCCCATATGTATGGTCGCCTGACGACATGATTCAACTGTTCGACAGTGTAGTAAAGGGATATCCGATAGGCTCATTACTTATCTGGCAAACGGAGAGAGCAGACATATCAAGCTTGTCATCCATTGGCCCGATTGATCTCCCCGCAACAGGCCCGGCGCTAAGGTCGTACGTTGTCGATGGGCACCAGAGGCTGGCAACGCTTTTAGGCGTATTGAGGCTTCCTGAATCCCACCCCCGCGTCAAGATGGATGACTGGCGCTGGTGGATAGCGTACGATCTGAGGGCTGAACAATTCGTTCACCTGAAGGATTTTCATGAGCCAATACCTCTTCACCTTCTACCTCTACGAAGCGTTCTGCGGACAGTGGACTTTGCCCGTCGCACTCGTGACATCGCGAGTTCAGGAGAATTCGACGATAGCACGGCCAACGAACTGTTAGATCGTGCTGATATTGTGCAACGCGCAATCCGTGACTACCGCATCCCCATGATTGTGATGAAGTCCGGATCACTCGACGATGCAGTCACCATATTCTCTCGTGTAAACCAGCGAGGTCGTGACATGACGCCAGATCAAATGGTGTCTGCTCTCACCTTTAGGGACCGGGCCGAGGGAGATTTCGATCTCGCCGGGTCCATCGACTACCTTCTTGGCGAATTGCGGATCAGTGGGTTCGGCGACCTCCAGCGGCGGACAGTTCTTCAGGTCATTTTGGCACTCGCGGGACTCGACTTCACACGGCCATCGTACGAAAAGATCGTCAACCGGACTTCGTATGAGCTCATGCGCCCAGCAGTAGAGCATAGCGAAATTGCGCTATCGGCTAGCGTGAATTTCCTGTCAAAAAATATCGGCGTTAAAACCAGCCGCCTATTGCCGTACGCATCAATCGTGGTGATGTTGGCGATTTACTGCAGCGAACTGTCTACGGACCAGATAAACTCCCAAGTACCTCACACGGAATTGCTGAAAAAATGGTTTTGGGCAACCTCCTTTAACGGGTGGTTCGCCGGCGCAAACACCACGGACCTTCGTAAGGCTGGCGATCTAATGCGGAAGCTAGCGCATTCCGCCGAAGATTCTATTGCAGAATTCGAGAAATTCTTCTTTGGACGTCCTATTCGGCCATTTCCGGAGTCTTTTGACAGGCGATCGGCACGAGTACGCGCCTCGCTTCTAGTACAAATCATGTCCGGCAGTCCGCTAAATCCGCAGAACGGAGATTCTATCGATGGCTCAGCAGTTTTTGCCGACGTTGAGGCACGCGACATTCCGTACTTTTTCCCAAACCAACGTAGACCAAAGGTCTCCAATCCGGCAAATCGCGTGATACTGCCTGAAGGCTTTAGTCGCAATGCCCGCGGAGCATTCCTTCATCTTACGAACTCTCCACAGGATCAGACGATCCTAAAATCGCATTTCATATCGAACGAAGCGTTCGCTGAATTGAAAGCAGATAACTTTGATGGGTTCATCAGTCATCGCGAGAAGTCTATTCTCCTCGCGGAACGCGAATACCTGTCTCAGTTCGAGCTTGCTCTTGACGTGACTGGTGAACGCAATTCGGAAGAAGTGGACTCCGATGAGTAAAGGTGCGTCGCGAAGAACCACTATTTAGGCTTTGCCGATGCCAAGCAATTACACGGACATCGCTACGCGAGGATGCGGGGCCTGCGCAAGGTAGCCGAGGAGTGCCTGCTGGCTGCGGCTGCACAGAACATCAAAAAGATTGCGATGCTGCGGCGAAGAAGGAAAAGGCGGGGCCTCCGGTCCCGCAGGGGCGCTCTGGAACGCGCATTGGCACGTCTGTGCCGCAGCGGCTGGATTGCGCTCAACTTGACGCTTCCAGCCTACGCCTGAAAAAACAAAACCCCACGCTCGAAAAAACGTGGGGTTGGTCGGCAATCTGAGCCCGGTCTTCTGACCGGGCTTTTTGCTTTTCCGCGCGGCTTCCACCTACACTGCGCGACTTCAAACCGCCGCTGTCGCGTGCGCCTCCTTGCGCGCGCGCACCGTCATCCGCTCCACCTTCTTCGGTTGCGGCATCCAGCGCCCGAGCGTCTCGAAGCCGTCGAGCTGACGAAGCAGCGTATCCACTGTCACGAGTTGCACATGCGTCAGGTGATTCTGCTTGAGCAGCGCATGCAGCCGCCGACGCCAGTATTCGGGACCCATCACCGCTTCCTCGAAGTCACCCACGAGCGATTGCGGCATCACGCGCGCGATGTGTGCGATTTCCTGTTCAACGAATGTCATGACGAGCCCCCCCGGGCTGAATGTTCGACAGTCCTGCGAGTCCGACAAGCCCTACGTGTTTCTTATCGTATGACGTAACTGTAGGACGTCGGGGAGGCATCGCCAGCCTACTCGAACGGATAGGGGGAGAAAGGTGTTTCTGGGAGCGCATGGGCACGCGCGATGCTCGGCGCGCCGCGTTTTCGGACTGCTCCGATAGGTCTTTTCTGACGGAAATCCGATGATGGCCCGTCTATCGCACTTTCTATCCGAAGGCAGCAAACATGCACGGGCATCCCACCGACAAACTCGTCGCCGGCTCGATCGTCGGCGGCATTCTCACCGCGCTTCTGGTCGTCCTGACGGTCTGGCTCGATTTTCCTTCCGACCGCCATTACAGCGCCGCTATCCGGCTGGCTGTTCCGGCGTTCATCTCCGCGTGCCTGCTGTTTCCGCGCCCTCTTCTGCACCGCACCTTGCTGCGCGAGAAGCGCGACCCCAACCTGCTCGACGAAGATCTGAACCTGCTGCTGCTGGGCCGCGTGCTCGGTTTGATCGGCGGCATCATATTTGGCATTTCGCTCGCCTCCGAGATCCTCTAAGGACCGCGCAGGCGCGCGCGCCGATCAGAGGAACGGCTTGCCGTCGACCTGTTCGTAGACCTTGTTGCCCTCATCGTCCTCGAAGACTTCGAGGTAATTGCGCGCGCCACACATCGGGCAGCGGAACAACGGCCCCTGGCCTTCGTTCTTGATCACCACTTCGCTTTGTTCCCACGGGGTGCCGCACGACTGATTGCGGCAGACAAACGTTTCTTCGGACATTGCAGACTCTCCTTGCTGTTACGGGTGCAAAGCCTACCGTATGCGCGCCCCGCGCGGCGGTTTTTTCCTGCCGCATTCGCGTTGCATCGGCTCTGACTGTTCTTTTTTTGAGCACGTCCATCAACCGATGTGCCGTGGCGATACAGCGTCATCGCCCGTTTTCTCTCCAGCGCCCTCGCCTTTGCACCCAAAAGGCCGTCCCGTCGTGCTCGCGCCCTGATTGCGGCGCACTGGCACGCTTCTGGCGTAAGCGTGCACCGGTCGCGTCGCGTCAAGCACGCCCAACCTATCCATACAGAACACTACGCAGAGCACAACGAGGAGCACATCGATGAATCACGCGGACATGCAGTTTCTGACGACCGAGTTCCCCTACAAGAAGCAATACGGCAATTTCATCGGCGGCGAATGGGTTGCGCCGCTGGGCGGCGAGTACTTCGACGACATTTCGCCGATCACCGGCCACGCCTTCACGTCGATTCCGCGCTCGCGCGAAGCCGACATCGAACTCGCGCTTGACGCCGCGCACAAGGCCAAGGCCGCATGGGGCAAGACCTCGCCCACCGAGCGCGCCAACATCCTCAACCGCATCGCCGATCGCATCGAGCAAAACCTGCACAAGCTCGCCGTCGCCGAAACCATCGATAACGGCAAGCCGCTGCGCGAAACGCTGGCCGCCGACATTCCGCTATCCGCCGATCACTTCCGCTACTTCGCGGGCTGCGTGCGCGCCCAGGAAGGCGGCATCTCCGAAATCGATCACGACACGGTCGCCTATCACTTCCATGAGCCGCTGGGCGTGGTCGGCCAGATCATTCCGTGGAACTTCCCGATCCTGATGGCCGCCTGGAAGCTCGCGCCCGCGCTGGCCGCCGGCAACTGCGTGGTGCTCAAGCCCGCCGAGCAGACGCCCGCATCGTTTCTAGTGCTCGTCGAAGTGATCCAGGACCTGCTGCCGCCGGGCGTGCTCAACGTCGTGAACGGTTTTGGCCTGGAAGCCGGCAAACCGCTCGCCTCGAACAAGCGCATCGCCAAGATCGCCTTCACGGGCGAAACGACCACGGGCCGCCTGATCATGCAGTACGCGAGCCAGAACATCATTCCGGTCACGCTGGAACTGGGCGGCAAGAGCCCGAACATCTTTTTCGCCGACGTGCTCGATCACGACGACAGCTACTTCGACAAGGCGCTCGAAGGTTTCGCGATGTTCGCGCTCAATCAGGGCGAAGTCTGCACCTGCCCGTCGCGCGTGCTGATCGACGAGAAAATCTACGACCGCTTCATGGAACGCGCGCTCAAGCGCGTCGCCGCGATCCAGCAAGGTCATCCGCTCGATACGAAGACGATGATCGGCGCACAGGCCTCGCAGGAACAACTCGAAAAGATCCTTTCGTATATCGATCTGGGCAAGCAGGAAGGCGCGCAATGCCTGACCGGCGGCGAGCGCAACAAGCTCGCGGGCGAACTGGGCGACGGTTACTACGTGAAGCCGACCGTGTTCCGCGGCCACAACAAGATGCGCATCTTCCAGGAAGAGATTTTCGGGCCGGTCGTCTCCGTCACGACTTTCAAGACCGAAGAGGAAGCGCTGGAAATCGCCAACGATACGCTTTACGGCCTCGGTGCGGGCGTGTGGACGCGCGACGGTACGCGTGCCTATCGCTTTGGCCGCGAGATCCAGGCTGGGCGCGTGTGGACCAACTGCTATCACGCCTACCCGGCGCACGCGGCGTTTGGCGGCTACAAGCAATCGGGCATTGGCCGCGAGAACCACAAGATGATGCTCGACCACTATCAGCAGACCAAGAACCTGCTGGTGAGCTATAGCGACAAGCCGCTCGGCTTCTTCTAAACGCCCGCTCACGGTTCGCGTCAGTCAGAACGGGCGCCGCCTCGTGCGGCGCCCGGCTCGTTTCATCGACAAGGAGCATCGCGACATGGTCGAACGCGTCATCGCCACTCCCGCCGCGCTCGCGCTGATCGAACAGCTTGCGCGCGAGCATGGTTCCCTGCTCTTTCATCAATCGGGCGGCTGCTGCGACGGCAGCGCGCCCATGTGCTTTCCCCGCGACGAATTCATGGTCGGCAATGCGGATGTGCAACTCGGCGAGATCGGCGGCGTGCCGTTCTATATGACCGAAGCGCAATTCGAGTACTGGCAGCACACCCAGCTCATCATCGACGCGGTGCCGGGCAACGGCGGCATGTTTTCGCTGGAACGGCCAACCGGGCTGCGCTTTCTCACCCGCTCGCGGCTTTATAGCGACGAGGAGAATGCGTGGCTGGAGGCGCATCCGGTGGCGCGCGTGGCGCTTTAAGGCGACGCGGCCCGGTTAAGAACGTCTGCGCAGGCGCGGTGCTATCTTGAGGCGCATTCACCCTGCGCGGCCGCTACGGCCGCCGAATCTGGAGACGCCATCATGCAAGACCGCGAAGTGAAACTCGTCACCCTGGAGCCGATGGATCTGCTCGCCGTCAGTCACATCGGCCCGTATATGAAGATCGGCGACGCGTTCTACACGCTCGCGCAGTGGCTCGCGGAGCGCAATGTGCGCACCGCCGGCGCGAAGATGGTCGGCATCTATTACGACGATCCGAATACCGTGGAAGCGTCGAAGCTACGTTCGAAGGCCGCGCTGCATCTGGCGGAGGAAACGGACGCGGAAATCATCTCGCCCGTCGAGAAATTCCAGTTGCGCGGCGGTGAGCACGCGAAGGTGCTGCACGTTGGACCGTATCAAGGGCTGCAGCAGGCGTGGATGTGGTTCTACAACGACGGTATGCAGAAGGTTGGGTGCCAGCCGGATTTTTCGGCGCCGTCTTTCGAGGTGTATCTGAATACGCCGGACGAAGCCGCACCCGAGGATCTCAAGACGGAGCTCTATATTCCGCTCGCTTGAGGCGTGCTGTTTTGATGGTGCGGGCAGACCGCTGGAGAAGTTTTCCAGCGGTTTTTGCGTTTACGGGAACCGTCTTTAGGGTTTTAAGATTTATGTATACGTAAACGTAGTAATAGTTAACAAGTCCCTGGGTAATCTGTGGATAACCGGGGAAAACCATTGAGTAAACAAGGCTGTGGAAAATTCATAAGTCTGCGGGCGTAAACGGGAAAATCCCAGGCAGCCTGGGACAACTTTTCCACAGTTCTCCCAGGTTTGAAGTTATCCCCGATTCGTGCACAGCGATTTCCTGGGGTTATGCGCGAGTTATCCGCTGGGTGGTGTGGATAGATTGTTCTGCACCTGAATCCACCCGATTTCAGACTCCGAGCGCGCGCTGCACTTCGTCCCAGTCCAATCCGAATCGCGCGAGATATTTGCGCAGACGATCCGCATCGTTCGGCTGCTTCTTGCTTTGTCGCGAGACCGCGAATAACGTCCGGCCCGCCTCCGACAAACTCGTCGACACGCGGCAAACTTCGAGTACGCGCTCCAGTTGCGCCCGGTCGAACAAGTCGAGATCGTCCGCGCCCTCGCCCATCACCGTTACGACCAGTTCGTCGTCATCGCCCCGCCCTGTCCAGGTTCGCGTGAGCCGCCCGACTTCCTCGCTGGCGATGATTTCGGTGATGCGGCCGTCGTCCGCAAGGGTTGCCATGCGCGTGATTGAGGCCGACAACTCGCGAAAATTGCCTGTCCAGGCGGCTCCCGTGGAGGTGGCGAATGCGAGATATCGACGCTTCGCTTCGACGTTAAAGCGCACTCGCTCGCCCTGCTCCCGCCCGAACCGGTCGAGTTCGAATTCGAGATTGGGCTCGATATCCTCGCGGCGCTGCGCGAGTCCCGGCAGGTCGTAAGTCCACAGGTTGATGCGCGCATACAAGTCTTCGCGAAACGTGGCCGCCGCCACCATCTGTCGCAAATCGCGATGCGTACCGGCGATGAGTTCGAAATCGCTTATCACTTCGGTATCCGAACCAACTGGGAAAAAGCGCTTTTCTTCGATCGCCTTGAGCAGCATCGCCTGTTCGTCGAGGCCGAGTTCGCCGATTTCATCGAGAAACAACAGTCCGCCGTCCGCCGCGCGAAGCAGTCCGGCCCGCGCTGTCTGCGCGCCCGTGAATGCACCCTTCACGTGGCCGAAAAGCGTGGACATGGCGGCATCGCCGCGCAAGGTCGCGCAGTTGACCTCGATGAACGGTCCCGCGAGTCGATGCCTTGCGCGCTTGAGTTCATAGACGCGCTTCGCGAGAAACGATTTGCCCGCGCCGGTCGGTCCGACCAGCAGCATCGGCGCGCGCGATCGTACGGCGACGCGTTCGAGTTGCGCGATGAGCGCATTGAACTGGGCGTTTCGCGTGGCGATGCCCGCTTTCAGAAACGATACGGTTTCGTCGCGCTCGCGCGTGAAGCGCTGAGCGATGCGGTTGTAGCGCGAGAGATCGAGATCGATGACCGAGATCGTGCCGGGTCCGCTTGGGCCTTCGTCGGTGCGTTGCGGCGGCGCGGTCTGAACGAGCCGCGCAGGCAGATAACGCGCCTCCGCGAGCAGGAACCAGCAGATCTGCGCGACGTGCGTGCCGGTCGTGATGTGGATCAGGTAATCCTCGTGCTCCAGATCGAACGCGTAGCCGCGCGCATAGTCATGCAGCGCCGCGTAGACCTCTTCGAAATCCCACGGATCGCCGATGGCCAAGGGCGTGAGACGCACCTCCGTGTGCGGTGACAGATAGGCCAGATCCTCCTTGATGCGATTGGCGAGTCGGTCGTAGTCCGGCGAGTGCAGCAATTCGAGCCGATCGATCGGCCGATCCGGTTGTGAGCAGAGGGAAATTGTCGGTCGCCACTTCTGCCAGCGACGCGGCGCGCGGCCGCCCTGATCCAGCACGGTGCCGAGAAAACCAATCGCAACGGTCTTGCGCATGACTATCCAAAAAGATAAGAGGCGCGATGATTGTATAGAAATGCGATGAATTCCCGACGCTGCGCGCTACCAGATAGATCTGTAGGAAAAAGAATTATTCCTTTGATTTCATTGGCTTGTGAATTATTTCGGTCAAATTCACGGGCATTGGCACGCTCCTCGCTAAATAGTGTGCAGCCTGATGTCCCGCTGGCCCACGAGCCAAGGTTCAAAAGCCTTGCTGGTGCGCCGCCGCCGAATTGCTTCGTCGCGGCAGCGCATGTCGCTATGGACAGACGATGGCCAATGGACGCGCCTGGCGTGCCGTGTACGGGTTCGATTCCCGCAGCGTCCACCATGTTCGATAGCTCGACCTGGTAGAGCAGCCGGCGCAAGCCGGACGGTAGCGGGTTCGAATCCCGCTCGAACGCTGTCCGCAAGGACAGATTCTCGATAAGCATTACCCGCCGGTGTGGGCCGTGAGGCCCGCCGCGCGTCGCACCGGTTGCGGCGCCGCGCGAACGGCTGGGCGGCCGATGCGGCCAGCGCGAACGGGCGCGACGACCTTGAGCAGGATGTCGCCGCACCCGTCAGCCTGGAACCTTCGACCGCTCACCCGTTCGCGTCGCGCCTCGATCCGTGCGGCGCGCGCCAGCCGGCCTCAATGAAGAAAAGAATAAGGACAACGAATATGTGGATGCGTCATGTCGTGAAAAAGAACGAACGCGCGCTCTTGATGAACGAAGGCGATTTCGTGAAGGTGCTGGAACCGGGCGTGTTCCGCGCTTTCGATCCGTTCAAGCGTCTTTCGGTGCAGACCGCCCAGCTCGATGCGCCGCTCGCCGACGCCGCGCTGGCCGACTGGCTGCGCCGCGACGCGCAGGACGTGCTTGCGCAGCACTTCGTCGCCATGGATCTCGCCGACGACGAAGCGGGCCTGCGCTATGCGGACGGCGTGCTCGTCGAGATTCTGCCGCCTGGCACTCGCCGCCTGTACTGGCGCGGACTGGTGGAACACCGCCTCGATCGCGTTGATTTTGTGCAGAACGGCGAACTGGACGCCGCGCTCACAAAGCGCTTGATGCAGCCTGCGCTGCGCGCCCGCGGCATCGCGGGGCTCAACGGCGTACTGCTTGCGCAGGTGCCGGCGTACCACGTCGGCGTGCTGAAGATCGACGGCAAGGTCGAGCGTATTCTCGAAGCAGGACTCTCGGCATTCTGGCGCTTTGGCCGTGATGTGGCGGTCGAACTCGTCGATCTGCGGGTGCAGGCGCTAGAGGTGGGAGGCCAGGAAATCCTCACGCGCGACAAGGTCGCGCTGCGGCTCAATCTTGCTGCGACGTGGTGCTACGCCGACGTACTGCGCGCCTTCGGGCAATTGCAGAAGCCTGCCGACCATCTCTATCGCGAACTGCAGTTCGCATTGCGCGCCGCCGTTGGCACACGCACCCTCGATGAGCTGCTCGAAGACAAGCAGATGATCGACGAAGTCGTGATCGCGCAGGTACGCTCGCGCCTCGTGGATTCAGGTCTGGAAATCCGCAGTGTCGGCGTGAAAGACATCGTTTTGCCGGGCGATATGAAGACGATCCTCGCGCAGGTGGTCGAGGCGGAGAAGGCGGCGCAGGCCAATGTGATCCGCCGTCGCGAGGAAACGGCCGCGACCCGCTCGCTGCTGAATACGGCGAAGGTGATGGAAGAGAACCCGACCGCGCTGCGCCTCAAGGAGCTGGAGACGCTTGAGCGGGTGGCCGAACGCATCGACCGGATTTCCGTATTTGGCGGCCTGGATCAGGTGCTCAACGGTCTGGTCAGCATCAAGGCGTAACGTATAACAACTAGAAAGCGTCAAGGCGCGATGCAATCAGGTCGCGCCTTGCGCAACAAGGCATCAGGTGAATGAAATGAGTGAACGCGATTATCAGGTGATGGAACTGGCGAACGGCAAGCCGGTGAAGATGTGGACGAACGGCGTGGACGTCGAAGTAGAAGCGCGCACGCAGTTGCGCAACACCGCGCAGATGCCGTTCATCTTCCGCCATATGGCGGTGATGCCGGACGTGCACCTCGGCAAGGGTTCGACGATTGGCAGTGTGATTCCGACGAAGGGCGCGATTATCCCGGCCGCGGTGGGCGTGGATATCGGCTGCGGCATGATGGCCGCGCGCACGACGCTCACGGCCGCCGATCTGCCGGACTCGCTTGCGCGTCTGCGCGGCGCGATCGAACGCGCAGTGCCGCACGGGCGCGTGCCGGGACGTCGCGATCCGGGCGCGTGGGGCAATCGCGCGCCGGCGGCGGTGGATGCGATGTGGAAGGCGCTCGAACCCGGCTTTCGACGCATCGTCGCGAAGCAGCCGAAGCTGGAAAAGACCAACCACTACACGCACCTTGGCACGCTGGGTACGGGCAATCACTTTATCGAAGTGTGTCTCGATGAAAGCGAGCGCGTCTGGTTCATGCTGCACAGCGGCTCGCGTGGCGTCGGCAATGCAATCGGCAGTCTGTATATCGAACTGGCGCAACAGGATATGCGTCAGCACATCGCCAATCTGCCGGATCGCAACCTCGCGTATCTGACCGAGGGCAGCCAGCATTTCGACGATTACGTCGAGGCAGTGGGCTGGGCGCAGGATTACGCGCGCCAGAACCGTCAGGCGATGATGGACGCGGTGATCGGCGCGGCGCGTGCCACGATTGGCAAGCCATTCGAGATCGACGGGCACGCGGTGAATTGCCACCACAACTATGTGCAGCGCGAACGTCACTTCGGCGAAGACGTGCTGGTGACGCGCAAGGGCGCGGTATCGGCGCAAAAAGGTGAATTCGGCATTATTCCGGGGTCGATGGGCGCGAAGAGTTTCATTGTGCGCGGGCTCGGAAACGAAGAAAGCTTTTGCTCGTGCAGCCACGGAGCAGGGCGCACGATGAGCCGTACCGAAGCGAAGCGCCGCTTCACGGTCGCGGATCAGGTGGCGGCGACGCAGGGCGTCGAATGTCGAAAAGACGCGGGCGTCGTGGATGAAATTCCGATGGCCTACAAGGATATCGATGCGGTGATGGCTGCGCAGCGCAGTCTGGTCGAAGTCGTGCATACGCTGCGACAGGTGGTGTGTGTGAAGGGATAGGGAGAAATGAGATGAGCAGTCGGGAAAATTTCGCCGCGGTGAGGAGCGCCCATCCGGTGGAACCAGCGGTGCGCACGCGGGTGATGGCCGAGCTGGCCGATGTCGAGCGTCGGCATGATGTGAAGGTGCTGTTTGCGTGCGAGTCCGGCAGCCGCGGCTGGGGCTTTGCTTCGCCGGATAGCGACTATGACGTGCGCTTTGTGTATGTGCATCGGCGCGACTGGTATTTGCGCGTCGAGCCGCAACGCGATGTGATCGAAAGACCGCTCGACGATGTACTCGATTTGAGCGGCTGGGAGTTGCGCAAGGCGCTGCAACTGCTGCATCGCTCGAATCCGACCTTGCTGGAGTGGCTGGATTCGCCGGTCGTGTATCGCGAGGATGAGCGCTGGGCGCCGCGTCTGCGCGAACTGGCGACGGCGTTTTTTTCGCCGATGCGCGGACGGCATCACTATCTGTCGATGGCGAAGAAGAACTTTCGCGGCTATCTGCAAGGCGATACGGTGCGCTACAAGAAGTATCTGTATGTGCTGCGTCCGTTGCTTGCGGTGCGCTGGATCGATATGGGCTTAGGGATGCCGCCGATGCGGTTTGCGGATCTCGTGGCCGGGACGGTGCACGAGGCGGCGGTAGCTGCGGAGCTGGACGCGCTGCTGGAACTGAAGATGCGGGCAGGCGAGGGCGAGTATGGGCCGCGTCGGCCTGCCATCCACGCGCTGATCGAAGCAATGCTCGCCGATGCGGAGCATGACCGCGAGTACAAGCGGCCGTGGGGGGAGGCGGGGATGCTGGATGGGTTTTTGAGGGATGTGGTGATGAGTGAGGCGTGAGTCTGAAATGGAAAAGACCCATAGGTCAGAAAACCTATGGGTCTTTTTTGACGTTGCGGCTATCGATATCGACAATCGTTAAACGTCAATATTCCCCGCCCGCAGCGCATTGCTCTCAATAAACGCACGACGCGGCTCAACATCATCGCCCATCAGCGTGGTGAAAATGCCATCGGCAGCAATCGCATCTTCGATCTGCACGCGCAGCAGACGACGCACAGCCGGATCCATCGTCGTTTCCCACAGCTGCCCGGGGTTCATCTCGCCGAGACCCTTATAGCGCTGCTTCGAGACGTTACGCTCAGCGTCCGCGATCAGCCACTTCATCGCGCTCTTGAAGTCGTTCACAGCCATGCTGCGTTCGCCGCGCTTGATGATGGCGTTCTTGCCGATCAAACCCTTGAACGTATTGGCCGTATTCACGAGCTGCTGATAATCGGCGGTGAGCTGGAACTCCTCGTCGATCACCGACACCTTCACGTTGCCGTGATGCGTGCGCTCCACGCGCAGCGAACGTTGCTCGCGCACCGCGTCGTACATCGGCACGACGCTCACTTCCGGCTTGAGCGGATCGTCACGCAATTGCGCTTCGAGTGCACGCGCCGACGCTTCGGTCGATTCTTCGCTCGACAGATCGATCGCCACACCGTCCATGATCGCTTCGAGCGCGCGCACGTCGTACAGACGCGAAAGACGATCCACCACGCCGCGCGCCAGCTGATACGAACGCGCCAGCTCGCCCAGTGCATCGCCGGAAATCGGCGTGGCGTTTTCGCCCGGCACGAGTTCCGAGCCGTTGAGCGCCAGACGCAGCATGTGCGCGTTCAGGTCGGCGTCATCCTTCAGATAGCGCTCGTCCTTGCCGGCCTTGAGCTTGTAGAGCGGCGGTTGCGCGATATACACATAGCCGCGCTCGATCATCTCCGGCATCTGGCGATAGAAGAACGTCAGCAGCAGCGTACGGATGTGCGCGCCGTCCACGTCCGCGTCGGTCATGATGATGATGCGGTGATAGCGCAACTTCTCAAGGTTGTAATCGTCCTTGCCGATACCGCAGCCCAGCGCGGTGATCAGCGTGACGATCTGCTCGGAAGACAGCAGCTTGTCGTAGCGCGCCTTTTCGACGTTCAGCACCTTGCCGCGCAGCGGCAGGATCGCCTGGAACTTACGGTCGCGGCCCTGCTTGGCCGAACCGCCTGCCGAGTCACCCTCGACGATATAGACTTCCGACTTCGCCGGGTCCTTCTCCTGGCAGTCCGCGAGCTTGCCGGGCAGGCCCACGCCGTCCAGCACGCCCTTGCGGCGCGTCATTTCGCGCGCTTTACGCGCTGCGTCGCGCGCACGCGCGGCGTCGACGATCTTGCTGCAGATGGTCTTGGCGTCGTTCGGCGTTTCCAGCAGGAACTCTTCCAGCGCCTTCGCCACGACTTCTTCCACCGGCGCGCGCACTTCCGACGACACCAGCTTGTCCTTGGTCTGCGAGCTGAACTTCGGCTCCGGCACCTTCACGGACAGCACGCACGAGAGACCTTCGCGCATGTCGTCGCCCGAGGTTTCGACCTTGGCCTTCTTGGCGATTTCGTTATCGGCGATGTACTTGTTGATCACGCGCGTCATCGCCGCGCGCAAGCCCGTCAAGTGCGTACCGCCGTCGCGCTGCGGGATGTTGTTCGTGAAGCACAGCACGCTTTCGTTGTAGCTGTCGTTCCACTGCATCGCGACTTCCACGCCCACGCCGTCCTTCTCGCCCGAGATGTAGAAGATGTTCGGGTGCAGAACGGTCTTGGCCTTGTTGATGTACTCGACAAAGCCCTTCACGCCGCCTGCGAAGGCGAAATCGTCTTCCTTGCCCGAGCGCTGGTCGGTCAGGCGGATACGCACGCCGTTGTTCAGGAACGAGAGTTCGCGGATGCGCTTGGCGAGAATGTCGTAGTGATATTCAACGCTGCCGAAGATGGTTTCGTCGGCCATGAAGTGCACTTCGGTGCCGCGGTGTTCCGTGTCGCCCAGTACCTGCATCGGCGAGACCATCACGCCGTCGCGGTCTTCGAGCACGCGGTTTTGCGCCACGCCACGGTGGAATTCCATGAAGTGCTTCTTGCCGTTGCGGCGCACCGTCAGGCGCAGGAAGCTGGAGAGCGCGTTCACGCACGAGACACCCACGCCGTGCAGGCCGCCCGAGACCTTGTAGCTGTTCTGGTCGAACTTGCCGCCCGCGTGCAGCTCCGTCATCACGATTTCAGCGGCGCTGCGCTTCGGATCGTGCTTATCGTCCATCTTCACGTCCGTGGGAATGCCGCGGCCGTTGTCGGTGATCGAGATGGAGTTATCCGCGTGGATCGTCACGTGGATGTCGTTACAGTAGCCGGCGAGGGCTTCGTCGATCGAGTTGTCCAGCACTTCGAAGACGAGATGGTGCAGACCGGTGCCGTCCGACGTATCGCCGATGTACATCCCGGGACGCTTGCGCACGGCTTCCAGTCCTTCGAGGATCTGGATCGACGAGGCGCCATAGCTGTTGTCGGGTTGCGAGTTGTTCGTATCAGTCATGGATTTTTTCCGGTTCTGCGTACTGCCTGGGTTGCTGCTCGGGGCTTTTTCGAAAAGCCATAAAAACGCCAAAGGGGCTCAGCGCCCCCTGGTGTTCTTCTTCTGTCGCGCTTTTTAGATGCGCATCGGCATCACGACGTACTTGAATTCCTCGTTCTCGGGAATCGTGATGAGCGCGCTGGAGCTGGCGTCGCCAAGGCTCACTTGAAGCGTGTCGACCTTGAGGTTCGCGAGGACGTCGAGCAGATACGTGACGTTGAACCCAATGTCGATGGTGTCGCCCTGGTAGGCGATTTCCAGCTCTTCCTGCGCCTCTTCCTGGTCGGCGTTGGTCGACATGATCTTGAGCTGGCCCGGCTCGATGATGCAGCGCACGCCCTTGAACTTGTCGGACGTGAGAATGGCCGCACGTTGCAGCGAGCGCTGCAGTTCTTCGCGGCCGATTTCGAAGGTGTTCTTGTGCGCCTTCGGAATCACGCGCTGGAAGTCGGGGAACTTGCCTTCCACCAGCTTCGACACCAGTTCGACCTGGCCGAAGGTGAACTTCACCTGGCTTGCGCCGATGTCGATCTTCAGCGAGTCGTCGATGTCTTCGAGCAGACGTTGCAGTTCGAGAATGGTCTTGCGCGGGATGATGACTTCCTGGCGCGCGAATGCGCCGCCTTCGATCTTCATCGACGAGAACGCGAGGCGGTGGCCGTCGGTGGCGACTGCCATCAGCTGGTCGCCGTCCACCACGAGCAGCATGCCGTTCAGGTAGTAACGGATGTCCTGCTGCGCCATCGCGAAATAGACCATGCCGAGCAACTGGCGGAAGGTCTTCTGCGGCACTGCGAGATTCGCGCCGAAGTCCTTGGCCTGCGCCACCGTGGGGAACTCGTCCGCGGCAAGCGTCTGGAGGGCAAAGCGGCTCTTGCCCGACTGCACCGTGAGGCGCTTGTCGGCGAGCGTGAGCGTGACCTGGCCGTCAGGCATCGCGCGCAGGATGTCCAGCAGCTTGCGTGCGGCGACGGTGGTGGCCACCTGGTCGTTGCCAACGCCGAAATCGGCGGTCGTGGTGATCTGCAACTCGAGATCGGTCGACAGGAACGAGACGTCGGGACCGTTTTTGGTGATCAGCAGATTGGCGAGGATCGGCAACGTATGGCGGCGTTCGACAATGCCGCTCACCGTTTGCAGCGGCCTCAGCAGGTTATCGCGTTCGGTCTTGACCAGTTGCATAGAGTTCCTTCGTTGATGTAGCGGTCTGCGCATCCCGTCCGGGACCAGCACCATGCGCGACGACACGTGGTGTCAAGCCCCGGCGCCGCCCTGCAGCGCAGGCCGCGGCGTGAAATCCGCAGGCGGTCCAGCCGCCCGCGGTTAAACCCATATT
Source organism: Burkholderia sp. Ax-1719 (assembly GCF_011753055.1). GTDB lineage: Bacteria > Pseudomonadota > Gammaproteobacteria > Burkholderiales > Burkholderiaceae > Paraburkholderia. The sequence goes on from NZ_VWWJ01000013.1 coordinate 46,288, forward strand.
GTGCCTGAAAACCGACCACTTCCCTAAATTGGGGGCGATCCGGGAAATAAACAGTGCCCCGGCAGCCAGACCGCCGGGGCACGCGCGCATTTCCTGCTGGTTTCCAGGTTTTCCAGCCAGCGCTTTCCAGCGCCGATCAGCCCTTGAGCGTCTGCTCCAGCACGTGCAGCTCGTGGTTGAGCTGGGCGTCCTTGGTGCGCTCGTCAGCGATCTTGCGCACGGCGTGCAGCACCGTGGTGTGGTCGCGGCCGCCAAACAGCTCGCCGATTTCCGGCAGGCTCTTCTGCGTCAGCTCCTTGGCCAGGTACATCGCGATCTGGCGCGGCCGCGCGATGTTCGCGGGGCGCTTCTTCGAGTACATGTCGGCGACCTTGATGCTGTAGAAGTCGGCCACCGTTTTCTGGATGTTTTCCACCGAAATCTGGCGGTTCTGCACCGTCAGCAGGTCTTTCAGCGCTTCCTTGGTCAGCTCGATCGAGATCTCGCGGCCATGGAATTTCGAGTACGCGAGGATCTTGCGCAGCGCGCCTTCCAGCTCACGCACGTTCGAGCGCAGATGCTTGGCGACGAAAAACGCCACGTCTTCATTGAGGCTCACGCCTTCCGACTGCGCCTTGCGCATCAGAATGGCGACGCGCATTTCCAGCTCGGGCGGCTCGATCGCCACGGTCAGGCCGGAGTCAAAACGCGAGATCAGGCGGTCGTCGATACCCGAGATTTCCTTCGGGTACGTGTCGCTCGTGATAATCACCTGCGCCTTGTTGGCGACGAGGGCTTCGAACGCGTAGAAGAACTCTTCCTGCGTGCGCGACTTGCCCGAGAAGAACTGGATATCGTCGATCAGCAGCAGGTCGAGCGAGTGGTAGTAGCGCTTGAAGTCGTCGAACGCCTTGCGCTGGTATGCCTTCACCACGTCCGATACGTATTGTTCGGCATGAATGTAGCGGATGCGCGCACCCGGCTTGTCCACCAGCAACTGGTTGCCGATCGCGTGGATCAAGTGGGTCTTACCCAGACCGACGCCGCCGTACAGGAACAGCGGGTTGTACGAGATGCCGGGGTTGTCCGCGACCTGGATGGCCGCCGCGCGCGCAAGCTGGTTCGCCTTACCGGTCACGAAGTTATCGAACGTGAGTACGGGGTTCAGCTTCGAGCGCTCGTAGGTCGGATCCGGCTCGCCGCCATTTGCGGCTGCGGCTGCGGCCGCGCTCTGACCCGGCCGCCAGCTACGACGGCCTGCGGCGGCTTCGTTGGCGTCGAGGCTTGGCAGATCGAGATCGGCGCCGTCGTCGCCCGCGGCCTGAGCCGCCTGCGCGGCGGCTGCGGCCGCGGCATTGGCCTGCGCAAGCTGGGCAGCGGCCAGCGCTGCCGAACCCGGACCGGCCGGGTTAGCGATATTTGCCTGCGAGCTTAAGTGCGAAGCGGTCTGATAAGCCGGCGCCTGGGCTGCCTGGAAGGCTGGTTCCGCAACCGGGGCGCTCGCCAGCGGCGCACGCGGCGCCGGTGCGGCGGCCATGGGCGCGCGCATTCCCGCCTTCGGATCGAGGACGAACTGCACGTCGACGGGGGTTTGCCAGAAGTCGCGCGCCATATCAGTGATACGGCCCGAGAACTGACTCTTGACCCAGTCGAGCTTGAAGCGGTTGGGTGCGGCTATCTGCAGCGTGTTCGCCGCAGCGTCGAAGGCAACCGGGGCCAACGGTTTGATCCACGTTACGTACTGCTGGGGCGTCAATTCGCGCTCCAGTAGTGCGGAACAGTGTTGCCAGAATTCGTTCATCGAGTTGCTGTGGTCGTTTTGTTTGCAGGCGTTGCTGCCGCGCCGTGCTTGTCGCGCAAACGCAACGGGCCCTGACGGGGCGACGGCAAATGCTCCGGAAGCCCGCGCGGCAAAGGGTTTGCGGCAAGCAGGCGGGCCGGAGCGGCATGCAGGATTCTTGGGATAGGCGAGATTCTAACGCCGATTTCTCCTGGCCTGGGAGTTATCCACAGGGACGGATCAACGCAGCGCGTGTTCGCGCCCCATCGGCGCAACCTGGTCGCAGCGAGGCGTCGCCAGGGCGAAACCTGGGCAAATTCATGTGCGTCAACACCCTAAACTATTGACGGCCAAAGAAAAACGGGATTAAATAGCGGGTTCCGCGAAAACCAATCCCTGTACCACCGGCCATTGCTTTTTCCGCGATGCTCGCCGCGGTCATTTCTCAACAAGTGAGAGCAACATGAAACGTACTTACCAACCTTCCGTTACCCGTCGCAAGCGCACCCACGGTTTCCGCGTGCGCATGAAGACCGCCGGTGGCCGCAAAGTGATCAACGCACGCCGTGCGAAGGGTCGCAAGCGCCTCGCGATCTAAGCGACGCTTCCCAGTGTTGTCGATAGCTTCGCTATCCGCACGATCGACGATAGCGGGCCTGACGTGACACTGCCGGAACAGCTGGAAGAATCGGGCAAAGCGGACGATGTGCGCGCCGCCTCGCTGCGAACGCAGGCCGCTTTCCCGAAGGCCGCAAGGCTACTGAAAACGGATGAGTTCTCATCCGTTTTTCGTTTGCGCCCCTGGCGCCGCGCCGCCCACTTCGTGGTGTACGGTCGGCCCACGGGCAAAGACGCGCGCCTCGGCCTCGTGATCGGCAAGAAATATGCGCCGCGCGCGGTCACGCGCAACCTGGTGCGCCGCATTGCCCGCGAAGCGTTTCGCGTGCGCCGCGCGCAGTTCGAAGGTTTCGATCTGCTGCTGCGTCTGCATACGAAATTCGACCGCAAGGCCATGCCGGGCGCCTCGTCGCCGCCGCTCAAGACGCTGTGCCGTACTGAAATCGAGTATTTGCTCGAAAAAGCGGCACGCGAGGTCGCCAAGCGCAATGCAGCGCCGCAAGCGCCCGACGCTCCATGAGCGCAGCGCGCGAGCCGCATGTTTGCGCCGCGCACGCGGCATCCGCTGTTCACGCGGGTGCGGCACGTTGTCCGTCTTTCCACGCGGCGCTCTTCGGCCGCCACGCCATGCAAACGGTACTGATCGCTTTACTGCGTTTCTACAAGCTTGCCGTGAGTCCTTATCTCGGCAACCGCTGCCGTTTTTACCCTTCCTGTTCGGATTACGCACGCGAGGCAATCCAGTATCATGGCGCCGCGCGCGGGACTTACCTCGCCGCCCGGCGGCTGTGCCGCTGTCACCCGTTTTCGGCGGGTGGCGTCGATCCGGTCCCGCCTGCATCCCCGAATAAGCGCTGATGCGCCATTCCATCGACACTGAGACAACGCATGGATATCAAACGCACCGTCCTATGGGTCATCTTCTTCATGTCAGCGGTCATGCTGTACGACAACTGGCAGCGCGACCACGGACGTCAGTCGATGTTCTTCCCGAGCGCGACGCAAACGCAGACTGCCGCCAGCGGCGCCGCGGGCGCGAGCGCGCCTGACGCCGCTTCCGACCTGCCGGCCGCGGCCGCAGGCCAGGCGCCGACCGGCACGGCGCAACCCGCTGCCGCGACCGCCCAGCTCGTGCACTTCCACACCGACGTCTACGACGGTGAGATCGACACGCGCGGCGGCACGCTCACGAAGCTCTCGCTCGTGAAGGAAGGCGACGGCAAGCAGCCCGACCAGTACATCACGCTGTTCGATCACACCAAAGACCACACGTACCTCGCACGTACGGGTCTGCTGGGTGGCGACTTCCCGAACCACAACGACATCTACACGGCGGCGCCCGGTCCGCGCGAGCTGAGCGGCGACGCCGGTTCGTTCCAGATCAGCCTCGACTCGCCCGAAAAGGGCGGCGTGAAGGTCACCAAGACCTACACGTTCACGAAGGGCAGCTATGTGATCGGCGTGGACACGAAGGTGCAGAACCTGGGCAGCACGCCGGTTTCGCCCACGCTCTACATGGAGCTCGTGCGCGACAGCCAGCCGGTGGAAACGCCGCGCTTCTCGCACACCTTCATCGGCCCGGCGGTGTACTCCAACGAGCATCACTTCCAGAAGATCTCGTTTAGCGACATCGACAAGAACAAGGCCGATTTCGTCAACCAGGCCGATAACGGCTGGGTTGCGATGGTGCAGCATTACTTCGCGACGGCGTGGATTCCGCAGCAAGGCGTCAAGCGCGACATCTACGTTGAGAAGTTCGACAACTCGCTGTATCGCGTGGGCGTGAAGCAGCCGCTCGGCACGATCGCTCCGGGTGCGACCGACAACGTGCAGGCGCGCCTGTTCGCCGGTCCGGAAGAAGAGCGCATGCTCGAAGGCATCGCGCCGGGTCTGGAACTCGTGAAGGACTATGGCTGGGTGACGATCATCGCCAAGCCGCTGTTCTGGCTGCTCGAGAAGATCCACGGCTATGTGGGCAACTGGGGCTGGGCAATCGTGCTGCTCACGCTGCTCATCAAGGCTGTGTTCTTCCCGCTGTCCGCCGCCAGCTACAAGTCGATGGCGCGCATGAAGGAAATCACGCCGCGCATGCAGGCGCTGCGCGAGAGCTTCAAGAGCGACCCGCAGAAGATGAATGCGGCCCTCATGGAGCTGTACAAGACCGAGAAGGTGAATCCGTTCGGTGGCTGTCTGCCGGTGGTGATCCAGATTCCGGTGTTCATCTCGCTGTACTGGGTGCTGCTGTCGTCGGTGGAAATGCGCGGTGCGCCGTGGATTCTGTGGATTCACGACCTTTCGCAGCAGGATCCGTTCTTCATCCTGCCGGTGCTGATGGCGGTCTCGATGTTCCTGCAGACGCGTCTGAACCCGACGCCGCCGGACCCCGTCCAGGCCAAGATGATGATGTTCATGCCGATCGCGTTCTCGGTCATGTTCTTCTTCTTCCCGGCGGGTCTGGTGCTGTACTACGTCGTGAACAACGTGCTCTCGATCGCGCAGCAGTACTACATCACGCGCATGATGGGCAAAGGCAAGAAGAAGGAAAAGGAAGCTGCTTAAGTTAGCCGCTTTCGGCGCCTGAAAAAACAAAGCCGCCTGACGCAAGTCTGGCGGCTTTTTTCATGGCCGTGCGGATGGCGCGCGGTATGCCTGATACTCGAACGTCAGACCTTGCCAGGGCCGCCGTAAAACTGCGAGACCAGTTCTTCCACCAGATAGCGGTGGTGCTCGCTCAACGATTCGATCTTCGAAGCGAGTTCGAGCGTTTCCTCGGAAAGCGGGTATTTGTCGTCGGGTTTGCGCGGCTTGGGTACGGCGGGCGCGGACTTGCCAGGCGACGGACCGTAGTGAAGCCAATGCACATCCACGTCGAACCATTCAGCCAGCGTTTCCAGTTTGTCGCTCGTGGGAATGGTGCGACCGCTCAGCCACTTGTGGACGGTCTGCGGCGAGACGGGCTGTTCGCCGTGATGACGCAGGTTGAACCGGTTGGCGAGATCGGTGCTGCCGCGCAGTTTTTCGGGTGCGCGCTTCATGGCGAACTTGAGACGTTCGGCGAAGGCGGCTTTTTCTTCGGAGGTTGGCATGACGCTGATTGTGCAATCGGCTTTCGTCGAAGTTGACAACCAGTTGGGCTAGATATAGCTCATGAAAGCTACAAATCACCTAAAAACGCAACTACCTCAACAATTTGTCATAAGAGCGAAAAAGCAGAATGGCCGTTTATTTCTCGCGCTTTTGCAGGGATCTTGTCTTAAATTTAACAAGATAGTCTAAGACAAGCCTTATCCAATTTGGGATAAATTGAGGGTGTTCGTGGTCTCGCCGCAGGTCCAGCCGCGCAGAGGCCAGGCGTTACAATCCATGCACTTTTGCGCACGCACGCGGGAACCCTTTCCAGCGCTGCGCTGTGTTCATTCCGATCTCACCGATTTACCTCGACTTCATTCGCCATGCTCGCCACCGATACCGATCCCATCGTCGCCATTGCCACTGCGCCCGGTCGCGGCGGAATCGGGGTCGTGCGGGTATCGGCCGGCCGTGCGGGCGCCGCGGCGGCCGTTGCGCTCATGCAAGCGCTGACCGGCCAGACGCTGGCCGCGCGCCACGCGAGCTATGTGCCGTTTCTCGATGGCGCGGGCACGGTGCTCGATCGCGGCATCGCGCTGTACTTCCCGGCGCCGCATTCGTACACGGGCGAGCATGTGCTGGAACTGCAGGGCCACGGCGGCCCGATCGTGCTGCAACTGGTTCTGCAACGCTGCATCGAGGCGGGACGCGCCTTCGGTCTGCGCCTTGCCGAACCCGGCGAATTTACGCGCCGTGCGTTCCTCAATGACAAGCTTGACCTCGCACAGGCCGAAGCGGTCGCCGACCTGATCGAGGCCAGTACCGAAGCCGCCGCGCGCTCGGCGGGACGCTCGCTCGACGGCGCGTTCTCGCGCGATATTCACGCGCTGGTCGACGACGTCGTGACACTGCGCATGCTGGTGGAGGCGACGCTCGATTTCCCGGAAGAAGAGATCGACTTCCTGGAAGCCGCCGATGCGCGCGGCAAGCTCAGCGCAATTCGTGCGCAACTCGACCACGTGCTGTCCGAAGCGCGCCAGGGCGCGCTGCTGCGCGAGGGTCTTGCGGTCGTGCTCGCGGGGCAGCCGAACGTCGGCAAATCGTCGCTGCTCAACGCGCTCGCGGGCGCGGAGCTGGCGATCGTCACGCCGGTGGCCGGCACCACGCGCGACAAGATTTCGCAGACGATCCAGATCGAAGGCATTCCGCTGCACATCATCGACACGGCGGGCCTGCGCGAAACCGAAGACGAGGTCGAAAAGATCGGCATCGAGCGCACGTGGAGCGAAATCGGTCGCGCCGATGTGGTGCTGCATCTGCTCGACGCGCGTGTGGGCATGACGGCCGAAGACGATACGATCGCCGCGCGTTTTCCGGCGGGTGTGCCGGTGGTGCGCGTGCTCAACAAGACCGATCTCACCGATGTCGCGCCCGAAGTGGCGAAGCGTGCGATGGATCATGGCGCCGAGCTGTGCGAAGTGCGGCTTTCGGCGAAGCAGGGTGACGGCGTGGCGCTCCTTCGCGCCGAACTGCTGCGTATCGCGGGATGGCAAGCCGATGCGCAAAGCGTTTATCTCGCACGCGAGCGCCATCTGATCGCCTTGCGTGCGGCGCGCGAGCAACTCGCGCAGGCGGCGGATCATGCGGAGCAGAACGCGCAATCGCTCGATCTGTTCGCGGAAGAATTGCGGCTTGCCCAGGAGTCGTTGAACTCGATCACGGGCGAGTTCACGTCGGATGATCTGCTTGGTGTGATTTTTAGCCGGTTTTGTATCGGAAAATAATTCGCCCCCGATAAGCAGGATCCCAAATCATTTGCGCCGACAACGAATCGACGCGAATGCCGGTCGTCGGCAATCAGTAAGGATTGTGAACTGATTGCAACGGGTTACAACGCGCTCCCGCAATAGCGCCCCCGATTTTTACGGCCGTAACGAGTGGTCACACATCGTTTCGTTTTCAAACCTCGCGATTGCCGACAATCAATGCATTCGGGAGAACATCATGAAAACGTTTCGACTCTTGGGCGCCTTGATTGCTGCTGCTGGCATCGCCTCGCTGACGGGCTGCGTTGTCGCGCCCCCCTATGCATATGCGCCGGCACCGGCGTATGGTTACGGTTACGCTCCAGGTTATTACGCCGCGCCTGCAGTCGATATTGGGGTCGGCGTTGGCGGCTACTACGGGCACGGCTGGCGACATTAAGGACAACGGCACAACACCAGGATATTTCCTGGCTCAAGCCTGTCAACCGATCGTCGAGGGCGCTGGAAAGGCCCTCTGGCGGGCTTTTCGCGCATCGCCTGTTCCCCCCTCTCACCCCCCTATCAATTGTGATAGCTAGTCACCGGCCACCGGCGAACTAGAGTGACACCACGGATCCACTAAATGAGATCTGGACTGTTCCGGGGGCTTAGAAAAATGATGTTCATCGATCAGGAAATCGCGCACATCATGCGCGTCATGGTGCCGTCGCTGTTAACCGATGGCACGGTTCCGATTCTCTCCGTCGAGTACTGGCATCGCCGCCTGTCGAATCTGCTCGACACGGCCCAGCTCTCGCAAACCCAGTTTCGTACGATCGACTCGCTGATGACGCAACTTGAGCGTCTGCAGCTCAAGGCGCGCCTCGCCGCCTGACGAGCCGGTCGGTGCGCAGCCCGCAAAGAACGGGCGCCGCAATGCCGATTTGATTTACCTCGCCATGTAACCCGAGCATGGATTAGCCCGCCACTGTGCGGGCTTCTTTCTTTGCGGGCCGCAAAAAAATAGCCGCGGCAGGGGCCGCGGCGAAAGAGCTTGCCAACAACTACTGACAACACGGCGCGAGGGGACGTCGCCGCAAAATCATTGTCGTAGCTCGCTCCTGACGCTTCAATGGCCGCATGACGGATCTGACAATCGTTGACCTTCGCTGTCAGCCGTCGATCCGCCCCTCAAAACGAACTCGCCGCGTCCCACGTGCGATTAAGTTAAGCCTCTTGAAATCACCCTGTAGCCCCTGCATGTACGGCGCACTTTCATCGGAGAATTCTGATCGTGGGAAGCCGTCCATCCTTCATCGACGATCTCGCGCGCGACCTCGCAGCCCAGAGTGCCAACGCCGATAGCGCGAACACCCGTCCCCACGGCGACGAAGCCTTGCTCGACGCCTATTCACAAACCGTCATCGGCGCGCTTGAGCGTGTGCAGCACGCCGTCGCTCACATCGCGGTCGAGCGCCGCGCCGCTTCCGCCAGCCAGGGCGCTGCGCGCAGCGGCAGCGGTTCCGGCTTCCTGTTCACGCCCGATGGCTATCTGCTGACGAACAGCCACGTCGTGCATGGCGCGAGCGCGCTGCGCGTGACGCTCGCCGACGGTTCGACCTATGACGCCGATCTGATCGGCGACGATCCGAGCACCGATCTCGCCGTCCTGCGCATCGGCGCTTCGGAGGTGCTGCCGCATGCGCAGCTGGGCGAATCAGCGAAGCTGCGCGTCGGACAGATCGCAATTGCCGTAGGCAGCCCGCTCGGGCTTGCGCAGACGGTCACCACGGGCGTGGTGTCGGCGCTCGGCAGATCACTGCGCTCAAACTCGGGGCGAATGATTTACGACGTGATCCAGACCGACGCGGCGCTCAATCCCGGCAACTCGGGCGGCCCGCTGGTCAATTCGGCGGGACAGGTGATCGGCGTGAACACGGCCATCATTCCTGGCGCGCAGGCGATCTGTTTCGCCACGGCGATCGATTCCGCAAAGTGGGTGATCACGCAGCTGTTTGCGCATGGCCGCGTACGCCGCGCGCACGTGGGCATCGCCGGTACGACCGTGCCGATCGCGCGCAAGGTGCAACGGTTTTTCGAACTGGGCGCGACGAGCGGCGTGCGCGTGATGGAAGTGGTGAAGGGCGGTCCCGCCGCGCTGGGCGGGTTGCGCGTGGACGATACGATCGTCGCGATCGACGGCGTGGCCGTCGACGGCATCGATGCGCTTCAGCGTCTGCTCGACGCTTCGCGCATCGGCCGCGCGGTTGAATTTACGATCGTGAGGCTGACGCAGAAGCTGAATCTGCAGATCACGCCGGTCGAGCAGGACGTACCGGCTTACCAGCCGGGCTGACCGTAGCCGCCACCGTCGCCATAGCCGTTATACGGCGCGGGCGGCGGGGCCGGTTGCGGCGGCGCGCAGGGCACGTAGCGACCTGAATACTGGTCGTAGCAACCGCCCGGCGCAGGCGCGGCGGCGTAGACAGGCGCCGGTTCGGCATAGACCGGTGCGGGCACCGGAGCCGGCTCGGCATAGACCGGCGGCGCCTGATAGGCCACGGCCGGCCCATTGATGGCCGCACCGACTACGGCGCCAATCAGCGCGCCGCCAACGAGCGCACCCACCACGTCGCCGCCATGATCGTGCGCGCTGGCCGGACCGGCCGCCATCACACACCCCGCTACCACCAGTACGGCTGCAATCTTACGCATGACGTTCTCCTCGAGAACCTTTGAAAACATGCGAGCGATTGTCGTCGGGAAGCGCGGATACAGGTGATGCAAGTGGTAACGACGAATTACGCAGCCGATGAATTACGGTGCGCGGGGAGGCGGGGCGTGGGATTCGGCGTCCGGATCATCCGGCGCAGCCGGCGAAGAGGGAGGATCGCGACGCCTGCCGGCGCCGGGGCAAAGCAAAGACAAGGCGATGGAACAGACCATCAGCGCGAACAGGGCGACGAAGTACGTCATCCAGGAGAACTCGACATCCACGAGTCCCTCCTAAGATTAATGCGTCCACTACGGCGTCAACCGAGGCCCGCCCGCGCGAGGCACGAACGACAGCCCGGCGGCAGGTGCCGGACCGTCACTCATGCCGCAGATTCAATGGTGCAGGATGCTGCGCAGCGGATGACGCCAGTCGATGTGAGGTGCGCCCGCTTCTACGCGCTGCCGGTGCTCCTCGAGGATTTCGTCGGAAAACAGAAAAACGACAATGACGAGGGGGATGACCAGAAACGCGCCCAGTATTACGTGCTCTATCACGATAACCTCCTGGTTGTCAAGCGGTTGCGAGTTCATTGTAGCCGGAAAGCTACAACTTGTACTGCGGGCGAATACTGATTCATCGGAAACAGGGTGCGCCGCCGCACGCAATCGCTTGAGCAGGTCATGTGCCCGGAGCTTACCGGGTTGACGCCGCCGTGAAAGCGAGGGCTTTTGTCAGGCCGCTGACTTCTTCCAGACCGCAGCAAACAGGCCCGCGCCGATCAGCAGCGAGCCGCCGGTGCGGTTGACCACGCGTTGCACCCGCGGGCTGCGTACGGCGCGGCGGGCAGCCGCCGCAAGCAGGGCGTAGCCGAATGCATTGAGCGTGGCGAGCACGAGGAAAGTCGCTTCGAAGATGACGATCTGCGGCAGCGCAGCGGCGTGCGGGTCGATGAACTGCGGCACGAAGGCGACGAAGAAAATCAGGCTCTTCGGATTGAGGGCGGTGACGGCGTAGGCGTGCGCGAAGATGCGGCCGGTGCGTGTTTCGGAGGTATCGGCGGAATCGGCTGTCATGACCGGCGCGCGCCAGAGCTTGATGCCGAGGTAAATCAGATAGGCCGCGCCGACCCACTTGAGCATCGAGAACAGCGTCGCGGACGCGGCAAGGATGACGCCGAGTCCAAGCATCGACGCCGTCATGGCGGTGAAGTCGCCCAGCGCCACGCCGGCCGTGGTTGCGAGCGCGTAGCGGCGGCCGTGGCCGAGCGCATAGGACACGACGAGCAGCACAGTCGGTCCTGGAATGGCGACGAGGATGGCCGATGCAATCGCAAACGGCAGCCAGTGGGCAAGCGTCATGACAGTCTCCGGGTCTTGATATCGTTGGGGTGATCCGATTTATCCACGAAGTTTTCGTCAGTGCAAGGGGCCGCGTACGCGCTTGCGGAAAGCGCGAACGTGCTGCGCCCGCACACAAGATTTCCTTGCGCTGCGCTTACCGTCCTCTACCTTCAGAAGGTTGGCCTGGATCCAGCAGTTAAATACATCGCTAAGCTGAATAAAAATCCGCGCGCGCCAGACGTGACGCAGTCGAGGAGGCAAAACATGAAAATTCGATCCACCCTGATCCTGATCGGCGCCGGTCTGCTTTGCGCCGTTTCTTCGCAGGCGCAGGACGTCACGGTCAAGCCGCAGCAAACGGTGCAGCTCAAACCCGGCGCGTACGGTTGCCTTTCCAAAGACAAACTCGACGCCGTCACCCTCCATGAACAGGCTGGCGAACATCAGCAGATGCAGGAATATTTCGCCGATTTCCGCTGTCTTACCACGCCGGACAACCAGACGTTTCGCGTCGTGCGCGTGGACGGACACGACATCGAATTCGTGAACGCCGCCAATGCCGACGATCAAGGTCTCTGGACCAGCGACCGCTTCATCAGGCAATAACGGCCGCGGACAAAACACGGATCTGACGCGAAGTCGTCACGGCATCGTCATTTTCGCGCCAGATCATGCCGGATGATCCGGCGCGTTGCCGTCCGACGAATGCGGCACAGGACGTGCTGGAACTCGCTATCATGTGCGGCTTTTGCGCGGCGCGGGATTCGGCATGGCACTCAAATCGACCATCTTCAAGGCAGAGCTACAGATTGCGGACATGGACCGGCATTACTACGCCGACCATGCGCTGACGATCGCCTGCCATCCCTCGGAAACCGACGACCGGATGATGGTGCGGATCGCCGCCTTTGCGCTGTTCGCGGGCGAGCGTCTGGAATTCTGCAAAGGCCTGTCCGATACCGACGAGCCGGATCTCTGGAGCAAGGATTACACGGGCGCGATCCAGACCTGGATCGAAGTCGGCCAGCCGGACGAGCGCCGCATCGCCAAGGCCAGCGGCCGTTCCGAAGAGGTCATCGTGATCGCGTATGGCGGCCGCACTTCGGACATCTGGTGGCAAGGCGTGCGCAGTAAGGTCGAGCGCCTGCGCAATGTGACCGTCTGGTCGCTGGGCGAGGGCGTGGCGGCCTCGCTGGGCAAGCTCGCGGAGCGCAGCATGCGGCTGCAATGCACGGTTCAGGATGGCGCGGCATGGATCGGCAGCGAGAAAAGCGAGCCGGTGGCCGTCGAATGGACCGTTTTCAAGGCGCCCGAGAACGTCTGACGACAGCGCGGCGTTGCCGGATGGTTATCGGACGATCAGGCAGCAGGCGGCCCTTTCAGCTCGACCATGTTGCCCTCCGGATCGAACAGATAGAGCGACGGCCCCAGGCCTTCCGCGCCATAGCGCGCGACTACTTCGCCGGGGCGCGCTCCGGCCTGCGCCAGCCAGGCCCTGAGCGCTTCGCCGTCGAACGGCTCCACGCGCAGGCAGAGATGATCCATGTTGCGGCCCGTGCCGCCTTCGGCGTGACGGTCGAGCGGGCCGCCCACCGTAATCAGATCGACCAGCGAGCGCCCCGCGCGCAATTGCACCAGACCCAGTTCGCGCTCCTCGCGCTCGACGCGGCAACCCAGAACCTCACAGTAAAAACGCGTCATGGCCGTGGGGTCGGCCGCGCGGATCACCACATGGTCGATTTCGCGAATCTGGATCTGCATGATGTCCTCCGGCACTTGCCCGGCAGTTCGGGGCGCATCGAGGCAGTGTAGGAGGAACGCGGGCGCGGAGCGTATAAAAACGCTGGACGAAAAAAAGCCCGCTGCTGTGAGCGGGCTTAATCCATATCAGGAGGAGACATGGAGGAGACAAGAACCACTATACACAGCGGTCTGACGCGTTGCAACAAGTTTTTAAGGGAAAACCCGCAATGGTGCCAAATTGTCGCAGGTCCCCCATTGTGTGCACGCGGCGCCCTTGAAAGGGGCAGTTTCGCGCTCTCGTCGGCGTGAGGTTAAAGCGCAAAATAGAGGCCGAGCGCCGAACGACAGCGCAAGATCCGGCGCGTGCGCGCGCGGGCGGGCAACTACAGTGGGACCATCGAATTCGCTCTCACCGGGAGTCCTGACATGAACGCCGTCCAGTCCACCGCTTCAGCAATCCTCGACCACGCCGACATCGCCAATATCGCCGACGACGCCGGGCGCTGGGCCGCCATCGCGGCCCGCGACGCCCGCGCCGACGGCCAGTTCTTCTACGGCGTGCGCACCACCGGTGTGTTCTGCCGCCCCTCCTGCGCATCGCGCCTGCCGCGCCGCGAAAACGTCGAATTCTTCGCCGATGCGGATAGCGCCCGCGCCGCCGGCTATCGCGAATGCAAACGCTGCCGTCCCGGCGGCCTGCCGCGCGAACTGGAGATCGTGCGCCGCGCCTGCGCCGCTCTCGACGCCGATCCGCAGGAGCGCCTCACGCTCGCCCAGCTAGGCGAAGCGGTGCATCTGAGCCCGTTCCACCTGCAACGCCTCTTCAAGCGCGTGCTGGGCGTTTCGCCGCGTCAGTATCAGGCGGCCCGGCGAGGCGCGGTGCTGCGCGACGCGCTCGCGCAAGGTGCCGATGTCACGCGCGCCAGCGCCGATGCGGGCTTCAACTCGTCGTCGCGGCTCTACGAGAGCGTCGCGGGCGAACTGGGCATGGCGCCCTCGGCGTTCCGGCGCAAGGGCGCGGGCCTCACGATCCGTTATGCGGGCGCGGCCACGCCGCTTGGGCGCGTGCTCGTTGCAGCGACGGACAAAGGCATCTGCCGCATCGCGTTCGGCGACAACGCACTCGCATTGACCGACAGCCTGCGCGCTGATTTCGAAAACGCCAGCTGCGTCGAGGACGCCGCAGGTCTCGCGCCCTTCGTCGCGCAGATCGACGCCTATCTGCAAGGCCGCAGCGAACGCATCGAACTGCCGCTCGACATCGCCGCGACGGCGTTCCAGCAGCGCGTCTGGGACGCGCTCCAGCGCATTCCGTACGGCGAAACGCGCAGCTACACCGACATCGCCGAAACCGTGGGCTCGCCGCGCGCGGTGCGCGCCGTGGCGAGCGCGTGCGCCTCGAATCCCGTGGCGCTGGCGATTCCCTGTCATCGTGTGGTGCAAAAGGGCGGCTCGCTCGCGGGCTATCGCTGGGGTCTCGCGCGCAAGGCCGCGCTGATCGACGCCGAAGCACGCGCGGGCGAAGTCCACGTGACAATGGAAACCGTGCAACCCAGCACGCGCCTGGAACGGCGCGACCGAACCAGCGACCGAACCAGCAACACGCCGGAGACCACTGCTTGAGCGCTGTCCCGCAAACCGACGAAATCCCCGAACCCGCCGAAGGCGCGAGCGCCACGCTCGAACTGCCGTTTCGCGCGCCCTACGACTGGCCGCGCATGCTGCGCTTCCTGGCGGGCCGCGCGACGCCCGGAGTCGAAGCGGTCGAGGACGGCGCGTGGCTGCGCGCCATCGACTTCAATGGCGCGAGCGGCACGCTCGCCGTGCGTCGCCATGCGCGCAAGCGCTGCCTCGTCGCGCAGATCGACGGACCGGTGAGCCAGCATGCGGCCGCGCTCGCCGCGCCGCTCGGTCGCGTGTTCGACATCCACGCGAATCCGGCGGCAATTGCCGAAGGACTGGGCGCCGATCCCTGGCTCGGACCGCTCGTGGCCGCCGCGCCGGGTCTGCGCGTGCCGGGCGCGTGGTCCGGGTTCGAACTGGTGATCCGCGCGATCGTCGGCCAGCAGGTCAGCGTGAAAGCCGCGACCACGATCGTCGGTCGGCTGGTCGAGCGCGTCGGCAAGCCTATCGAAGGCCACCCGCATGCGCGCACGGCGTGGCGTTTTCCCACGCCTGCGGATCTGGCCGCGGCGGATCTCACCGGCATCGGCATGCCGGGCAAGCGCATCGCCGCCTTGCAGGGTTTCGCGGCCGCCGTGGCGAGCGGCGAAGTCGCTATCGAACGTCAGGACGCCGCCGCCGGGAGCGCCACGCTCGACGCCATGCGCGCGGCGCTGCTGGCGCTGCCGGGCATCGGCCCGTGGACGGTCGAATACGTGGCGATGCGCGCCTGGCGCGACGCCGATGCCTGGCCCGCCACCGATCTCGTGCTGATGCAAACCATCACGGCCCGCGATCCTGCGCTCGTGCGCGCGACGCAACAGCGCGCGCGCACCGACGCCTGGCGTCCGTGGCGAGCCTACGCGGCGATGCATCTCTGGAACGAAATCGCCGATCGTGCAGGGGCGGCGCGCGGCGGCTGACGCGAGCGGCGATGTGTAGCAACACACCGCTGTCCACGTTAGAGCGCCGGCTTCGACAACGTAGCGTCGGCCGCCTGGTCACAGACCGGCTCAAAGCGCGCAAACCCCCGCCAGCATTGGCTTGCGGCGACGTCAATCTGGCCGAAAAGGCAGGCCCGAAGTGGCCTCAAGCAGGTCTTTCGGCGAGATGTTAAAGTGCCCGCTACCGAAAAATTCCCTGCCAGCGGCGCGAACGTGCACGCAACAGCGTGCAAAAGCGACGCCGCCGCCGGCCAGTGCCCGACCTGCCCTCAATGCCAGACACGACCTCTACACGCACGAACGACGTTCTCACGCAGCGCCTTTCCGTGCTGAGCGCCGGGCCGCATCGCGACGCGCTCACGCGCGGTCTGCGCGGCATCGAAAAGGAAAGCCTGCGGGTCACGCGCGACGGCCAGATCGCCATGACGCCGCACTCGGCGGCGTTGGGTTCGGCGCTCACGCATCCGTCGCTCACGACCGACTATTCGGAAGCGTTGATCGAGATCATCACGCCCGCCGAACAGGACGCCTCGATCACGCTAGAGAAGCTCGACGAGCTGCATCGCTACGTCTATAGCGTGCTCGCGCGCGACGGCGAGATGCTCTGGAACGAATCGATGCCGGGCCTCTTGCCTGCCAGCGACGATGGCATTCCCATCGCGCGCTACGGCAGCTCGAATATCGGCAAGCTGAAGTACGTCTACCGCATGGGTCTCGCGCTGCGCTACGGCCGCACCATGCAGTGCATCGCGGGCATCCACTACAACTATTCGCTCAACGAAGAAGTGTGGCGCGTGCTGCATGCACACGATCAATCGACGGCTACGCAAACCGATTACCAGTCCGAACGCTATCTCGCGCTGATCCGCAATTTCCGTCGCACGAGCTGGCTGCTGATGTATCTGTTCGGCGCTTCGCCCGCGCTCGACGCGCGTTTTCTGCGCGGTCGCCTGCACACGCTGCAAAGCCTCGACGCCGACACGCTCTATCTGCCGTACGCAACGAGCCTGCGCATGAGCGACCTCGGCTATTCGAACACGACGGGTCAATCGGCGCTGCACGCCGACTACAACACGCTGCCGGGTTATCTCGACGCGCTTGCGCAGGCCGTGAGCCAGCCGTACCCGCCGTACGAGGCGATCGGCACGCATCGCGACGGCGAGTGGGTGCAGATCAACACCAACATCCTGCAGATCGAAAACGAGTTCTACTCGACCATCCGCCCGAAACGCGTGACCTGGCCCGGCGAGCGGCCGTTGCACGCGCTCGCCGCCCGCGGCGTGCAGTACGTCGAAGTGCGTTGCATGGACATCGACCCGTTCGAGCCCACCGGCATCTCGCTGGAAGCTGCGCGTTTTCTGGACGCCTATCTGCTGGCCTGCGCGCTCGACGACAGCCCGCTGCTGCCCGAAGCCGATTACGCGGAAGCCAACGAGAACTTCGGCCTCGTCACCAAGGAAGGTCGCAAGCCGGGTCTCGCGCTCACGCGCGACGGCCAGCCGGTTGCCATGCAGGATTGGGCGGCGGAACTGTTCGAGAAGATCGAACGCACGGCGGCGGCGCTCGACGCGCTGCACGGCGGCGACGAGCACGCGCGCGCCCTCGCGGCCCAGCGCGCCAAGCTTGCCGATGCGTCGCTCACGCCTTCCGCACGCGTGCTGCAAACGATGCGCGACCAGCAGCAAAGCTTCCTGCAATTTGCGCTCGCGCAAAGCGAACGTCATGCGGCGGATTTTCTCGCGCGCCCGCTCGACGCCCAGACCACGGCGCACTTCGACAAGCTCGCCCGTGAATCGCTCGACGAGCAGGACAAGCTCGAACGCGAAGAAGTGGGCTCGTTCGACGCCTTTGTCGCGGCTTATCGCGCCTATACGCTCAATCGCTTCAGCGTCTGAGCGCGGGTTTTTCCGACGCCGGCTTCAGCGCAGCGGGCATTGCACTTGCGGCAACCATCGCTGCGCTGCGCCTGCTGCGCTTCAATCCCTCGTTCCATCCCTTATAGTCATGCTGGGACTCCAACGAGTCACGCAATCGATGCAATCGACAAAATGGACGGGCCGCGCGGCACGCGCGCCCTTAAAGGGAGGAACCCACGCGATGAAACGAACCCTGCCGATCCTGCTCTGCGCGGCGCTGGCAGCCTGCGCGCCGCGCGGCCAGGTCAACCCCGACGTCATGCAGATCGCCACTGCGCCGCTCACCTGCAGCGACAAGCCGCAGTGCGACATCTGGTGGCAACGCGCCCAGGACTGGGTGCGCGGCCACTCGATGTATGAAGTGCAGACCGTCACCGATTCGCTGATCCAGACTGCCGGCCCCGGCGGCGGCAAACGCGCGCTCGCCTACGAGATCACCAAAACCTCGAACGGCGACGGCACCACCACCATTGGTTTCGCGGCGCATTGCGACAGCTCGATTGGCTGCAAGCCCGATCCGTGGGCGGCGGGTGCGGCGTTCAAGCAGTACGTGCGAACCGGCATCGAACAGTCGATCCCCGGCGGCAACGGCGCAGGCGATACGAGCGACACGGGTGCGGCGCCTCTGCCGGCCTCCGCCGCGGCGCCGACGGCTTCCGCTTCTTCGCCTTGATGCCTGTCTGAGGCATTGTTTGCCGCAGCGCGCCCCGGTCATTCCGGGGCGCTCGCATTATGTCCTGCGATTTCTCTTAAAGTTAAACAATAAACTTAAGAAGCACTCCGAATCGAATCAATTCGATTGAGGATTTAAGCATTTTCTGATTGGGCGATTTGCCGAGGAAACGTATCTTGGCCGTGCTTCGGCGTGCGCCGGACGGTTTCATTCCTCTTCTATCATCCGAATCCAACAATGAAAATGCGACTTCTACCAGTCAGTGTGCTGGGTTTCCTGATCGTCGTCGCCGCTGGTTGCACTACCGCGTCGGGGCCCATGCACAATCTCGACGTCGTGACGCTTGCCAACGGTACGCAAGCCTATCGCGTGCAATGTCAGGGGCTGCTCGAAAGCTCCAAGGCGTGCATGGCGAAGGTCAACGAGATCTGCGGCGACAAGCAACCCATGCGCGTTTCGTCAGTTGATCGCGCCGCCTCGGGCTTCCAGCCCGAAAACGATCCGCGCGAGATCATGTTCGTCTGCCAGGCGCCGCAGCCGGTCGTGCAGCCGCAACCGGCCCCCCCGCCGCCTCCGCCGCCCGTTGTCCAGCAGCCGCGCACGATCACGCTGAATGCGGACGCCAACTTCAAGGTGAACAAGTACGATCTGCTGCAGCCGGGCAAGGAAGCGCTCGACAAGTTCATCGCGGATAGCGACGGCGCGAGTATCGGCACGGTCATCATCGACGGTCATACCGACTCAACGGGTTCGAAGGCGCTGAACGACCGCCTCTCGCTGCAGCGCGCGCAAACCGTGCGCAACTATCTGCAGTCGCATGGCCTGCGCGCCGGCCAGTTCGAAGTGCATGGCTACGGCGCATCGAAGCCTGTTGCGTCGAACGCCACCTCGGAAGGCCGCGCGCAAAACCGCCGCGTCGAAATCCAGACTAACGGCGTAACGGCTCGCTAAGCCCGCGCAAGCGCGCAACGAAGCGTTGTGGGGCCGTCCTCGGGTCGTCAGTGACCCAGAGACGGCCCCGCGCCTTTTCGGGGCTTCGTGATCCAGACCAGCGCTGCCAGCACGAGAAACACCACGCAGGAAATGCGGAAGAAGTCGTTGGTCGCCATCATGTAGCCCTGCGACGTCACCACGTCGTTGATCTTGGCGGTCATGCTTTGACCCGCGTAGCCGATATTCGCCAGTGCGTCCTGATACGCCGTGGTATTCGGCGAATACACGTTCACCGATTCCGTCAGCACCGCATGGTGATAGATCGCATCGTCTTCCCAGAACGTCGTGCTGATGGCCGTGCCAATCGCGCCAGACAGCGTACGCAGGAAGTTCGACAAACCCGACGCGCTAGCCAGACGCTCATCGGAAATACTCGACAGCGTGATGGTCGTCATCGGCACGAAGAAACCTGCTACGCCGATACCCTGCACGAGTCGCGGCAGGATCACCTGACTGAACGGCACGTCGAGCGTGAAGGTGGAATTCCAGATCGACACGAACGCGAACACCAGAAACGCCAGGCTCGCCACCAGGCGCAGATCGAGCCTGTGCATATTGCGTCCGATCAAGGGCGAAAGCACGAGCGCCAGCAGACCAACCGGCGCGGTCGCCAGGCCCGCAATGCCGGCCGTGTAGCCCATCACCGTCTGCAGCCAGAGCGGGAAAATCACCACCGAGCCGAAGAACGCCATAAAGCCGAACGAGATGATCAACGCCCCGAGCGCGAAGTTGCGGTCGCGGAACAGCGAAAGATCGACGACCGGCTCTTTTTCGGTGGCTTCCCACGCCAGCATGAAGGCAAGCGACACCGCCGCGATGATCGCCAGCGCGACGATGAACTTCGAGCTGAACCAGTCGCGGTCCTTGCCCAGGTCCAGCATCATCTGCAGGCACGACACGCCGATCACCAGCAGCGCAAGGCCCACGGCGTCGATGCGCTGCTTCGTGATCTTCGTTTCGCGGCCGCGCAGCAGCAAATACGCGCACACGCCGGAAAAGAGACCAATCGGCACGTTGATGTAGAAGATCCACGGCCAGGTGTAGTTGTCGGTGATGTAGCCGCCCATCACGGGGCCGAAGATCGGCGCGACGATCACCGTCATCGCCCAGAGGCCGAGCGCGAGGCCGCGCTTCTCGGGCGGATAGGAACGCATGAGGATGGTCTGCGAAAGCGGCACCATCGGGCCGGACACGAGACCTTGCACTAGCCGGAACGCGATCAGCGTTTCGAAGTTCGAAGCGAAACCGCAGGCCGCCGACGCAATCGTGAACAGAATCACCGAAAGCGTGAAAAGCCGCACCTCGCCCACGCGGCGCGCGAGCCAGCCCGTGAGCGGCACGGCAATCGCCGAGGCCACCGAATACGAGGAGATGACCCAGGTGCCTTCGCTGTTCGCCACGCCCAGGTTGCCGGAAATGGTCGGCACGGCGACGTTGGCGATCGAGGTGTCTAGCACCTCCATGAACGTGCCGAGCGCGAGACCCACGGTCAGCAGCGCGAGCGTGCCGCCGGTGAGGGGCTTGGGTTCGGCGCTGGCCGGGGCAGAGTCGGGCGCGGCGGTTGAGGCGTCCATCTTCGGGTCCTTATTCAGGATCGTTGGTCGGGTTTTTCTTGTTGCTTGTTGCCTGGCTTGCTTTGACCTGCATGCAGACCGTTGCCATTGCAATGAACACTGAGCGAACGGTCGTGCGTATTTATATGCCAGGGCATTGTCTGCCCAGACAGTTATTTCGATGCAATGCGGCCCTCGTCAATGTGCCATCAGCCCCTAGTGCAGACCAATGGCGAGGAACCCGCGAAATTATTCAGGTGAATCCGTCAGCGCGTGCGCCGTGCTTTCCGTATGACCGCATACTGCCTGCGTCTGCGCATCGTTGGCGATGAAGCGTTGCAGAAGGCTGATGAGCGTCGTGACTTCATCGGCGCTGAAGCCGTGCAATTGCTCGTTCATCACCGAGGCGATCACATCGGGCAATTGCTGCGCTGCGTCGCGTCCAAGCGATGTGAGTTCAAGCTCCACGACGCGACGATCGACATGACTGCGCTGGCGCTCGATAAAGCCCTTTTTCTCCAGCCGATCGAGCATTCGCGTCATCGAGCCGGTGTCGTACGACAGCACCCGCGACATCTCGTTGGGCGTACGGGCGCGCTCGAACCAGAGCAGCATGATGACGCCGATCTGCGACGACGTCAGCCCAAGCGGCGCGACCGCGCGATCCATGCGCGTGGCCAGCACGTTACGGGCAGTCGAAAGGAAATAACCGAGGCTCGGCACGACGCCGACCTTGCCCGGCACATCCGGCACGTAGGGGCCGTCACTCATGGCAAAGACGTTTTCATCCATTACGGAAACACGCGCATTCTAGCCGGTTATTTTTCTGCCTGGGCAGGGAAAAAATATTCGGAATCAAGGTGGCGGGACGGGTGTTCCCGCCAGGACGGTGTTGTCGCCGCGTTCATCGATCTGTCGCTATCGCGGCGTAAAAACAACACAGGAATTGATGCAGCGCAAAGTATGTTGTGATTTGATTGCATAGTCAATATTATTACAGGCAAGCACTTAAACTCATCGGATTCCCGAATTTCTTCTCTGGTCGCGCCATGCTGTACCTCAAAAACGCGCTCGGCGGCATTGGCCGCTCGGTCACCTGCACAGCACGTCATGCCTTCGCGCATGCCGGCGGGGCAGCGCGTTGGCGCAAGATCGGGCTCTATGCGGCCATGTTCGTGCTGCCCGGCGGCTCGATCGCCGTCGTGCTGATGCTGTGGGCTGACCGTCGCCGCTCGCAACGCGGCGCACAAAGCGCAAACATCGCCGCGGACACGCTCCCGGCCACGGCCATCCATCCGACGATCAATCCGGCCGTCGCGGCAAAGACCGCCTGCACGGGCGTCGCCCATAGCGCGCGCGGGCGCGCTCAAGACGCCCTCCATGCACTGCGCCGCTGGCGCGGTAACAACGCGTAATCTCCACCTTACGCGCCGTAACACATCCGTCCCCGTTCCCGGCTTAACCTTTCGGATTGCCCGCGCTGTAATGCGCGTGCGTTACCATTGCCGCACCCGGCGCTGCCGCCCTCGCTGCCGCCCTGTACCGCAGCGCCGACGTCGCCTCATCTCTCGCCAGCCGCATCGACAGGAATTTCCCGCATGTCCCGCCGTCTCGTAGTTCCCGGTCGCCTTTCCGCTTTGCAGCGCCGTCGCGCGCCCACGCTCGCGCTGATCGGCGCGGCGGCCGCACTCGCGTTCCAGTTGAGCGGCTGCGCGGTCGGCCCCGACTATCATCGGCCCGACACGGCAGTGCCCGCGGCATATAAGGAAGCGCCGGAAGGTTTCAAGGTGGCGCAACCGGCCGATACGGCGGATCGCGGCAGCTGGTGGCTCATCTATGACGACGCCCAGCTCAACGGGCTGATGGATCAGCTCGATACGAACAACCAGACCGTCGCCCAGTACGCGGCCGCTTATCGCCAGGCGCGCGCACTGGTCGGCGAGGCGCGCGCAGCGTATTTCCCGGTGGTCAGCGCGTCGTTTTCGGGCACGCGTTCGCGCACGCCTTCGCGCGTATCGAGTTCGAGCAGCAGCTTTTCGAGCGGCGGCGGCAGTATCAGCAACAACGTGAATCTGGGCCTCGACGCCACCTGGGAGCCTGATCTCTGGGGCAAGGTGAGCCGCACCGTGAGCGCCGAGGAAGCGGGCCAGCAGGGCGCCGCCGCCGATCTGGCCAACGCGCGCCTGTCCGCCCAGGCCACGCTTGCGCAGACGTATTTCACGCTGCGCGCGCTCGACGCCCAGCAGAAGCTGCTCGACGACACGGTGGCCGCCTATCAGAAGTCGCTGACGCTCACGCAGAACCAGTACGCCCAGGGCGTGGCGGGCCGCGCGGATGTGGTTCAGGCGCAGACGCAACTGCAATCCGCCCAGGCCGCCGCCATCGATAACGGCGTGGCGCGCGCGCAGGACGAGCACGCGATTGCCGTGCTGGTCGGGCAGCCGGCTTCGTCGTTCGCGATTCCAGCCTCACCGCTCACGGCCACGCCGCCGGTCGTGCCGCTCACGATGCCGTCGGCGCTGCTCGAACGGCGTCCGGATATCGCTTCGGCCGAACGCAAGGCAGCCGCCGCCAACGAGCAGATCGGCGTGGCAATCTCGGCGTTCTTCCCGACGCTCACGCTGTCCGCAAGCGGCGGTTTCGAAAGCTCGGTGTTCTCGCAGTTGTTGCAGATGCCGTCGCGTTTCTGGACGCTCGGGCCTTCGCTGGCCGCCACGGTGTTCGATGCGGGTCTGCGCCGCGCGCAGACCGAAGCCGCGCGCGCCGCCTACGACCAGCAGGTCGCGACCTATCGCCAGACCGTGCTGGCCGCGTTCCAGGACGTCGAGGACAACCTCGCCTCGCAGCGCATCCTCGCGCAGGAGATCGTCGTGCAGCAGCAGGCGGTGGAATCGGCGCAACATGCGCTGCAGATCGTCACGAACGAGTACAAGGCCGGCACGATCGATTATCAGAATGTGCTGTCAGCGCAGACCACGGCGTTCACGGCGCAGCAGAAGCTCGCCAGCATCGCGGGGCAGCGCATGGTGTCGTCGGTGGGGCTGGTAAAGGCGCTCGGCGGCGGCTGGGATACCGCGCAGATGGATCGCGAGAGCGGCAGTGTGGCCGCGCCCGCGTCCGGCGCATCGGGTGCTGCGGCCAGCACGGCCGCCGCAACGAATCAAAACGTTCGGGCGCAATAAGCGTGAACAGCACGACGGCGCAACGCCGTCAGTGCATGAAGGTCAGGGCGACCTGTCCGGGGCCAATCGGCCGTCCCAGCAGATTCAGCAGGCCCGCGAGATTGTCGCGCTGATCGGGCGTGGCGCTCGCGGTGCCGTTGAACATCGCCATGGTGCGCGAAAACGTGCCGTGGCCATCCAGCATCAGCGGTCCTTTCTGCGTGCTCAGATCGAGCGTCGACGACGCGCCCTGCGCCTGCAGCACCGCTTCATACGATCCCAGCGGCTTCACCAGCGACACCCGCGAACTCATATCGCCGAGCGTGACCGTGAGACGCCCGAACGCATCGGTGCCGAACACGCGCCACGGGCTCCACGCGAGGCGCACGTTGCCGTCCAGATCGAGCGTATTGAACGGCGCGCCGAGGCCCGCAAGCAGCGAGGCGGGCACCGCAATCGCGCCCGCCGTGATGGTTGCGCCGCGTGGCGTCGCATCGACGTCGATGGGGTCGGGCATCGCTTCGGTCTGACGCATCTGCAGGCGTACGCGCCCCGTGAACAGCGCCCAGAACGACGCACGCCACTCGATGCGCCCCGGCAGCAGCGTTGCGCCCTGCACATCGTGGCCGGCCGCCAGCATGAGCGTGGCCGAGCCGTGCCAGAGCGAACCCTGCGGATCGACGAGATTGACGTGCCCCTGGGTCGCGCGCGCGAACTGCGGCGCAATCCAAGCGGCGGGCAGACGCACCAGCAGCACCGTGCCCACCGAGAGCACAGCGACCAGCAGCCAGGGCAGCGCGGCGCGCGCGCGCCGCATCCAGTAAGACATACGATCGACCTCTGGCTATATCAGCGCGCGTTCGCGCTTTGCAGCGACGCGGTCAGATCGACCTGACCGTCGGCCTTGAGCGCGGTGATATGCGCTTCGACCACCTGCACCTTGAACTGCTTGCGCACGTCGTCGAGCCAGGCCGTCCAGACCGGAAACGACGCGTTTTTCATCTGCACCTGCGCCGCCGTGCCGATCATCTGCACCTGCGCGCCCGGCATGCCGTGATCGGCCAGCGAAGCCGTCAGCGCATCCTTGAGCGCCTGACCGCCCGGCGCGACGCTCGCCGCCGCGCCCGACAGCGCGCGCGCCTCGTCGGCCTGTGCCGTCATCAGCGACAGCTCACGCTGCAAGGCGGGCAGGCTTTCGCGCAGCTTCGCGCGGCCGTCCGCCGCCGGCTGCCACAGCACCGAATAGCCGATGGCGATGGCCAGCACCGCGCCGCCCCACGTCAGCAGGGTCTTTTCGCGCGCCGTGCGCGCTTCCCAGAAGTTGGTCCACTGCTCCTGCAAGGCCTCGGCGAACGCGCCGCCCGTTGCCGATGTCTTCATGACGCGCTCCTGATGGTCCATTTGCCGCTGCTGCTGTCCTGCGTGCCGGTAAGGCCGTTGCGCGCGAGGCGCTGGGTGAGGCCGCTATCGACGTTGACGCCCGGCTTGAAAGTCACGTCCAGACGCCGGTCGTGATAGTCGAGCGCCGCAATCGCGTTGGCGGGCACCGGCCCAAGCGAGCGCGCGGTGCCGTCGGCGAGTGCGAGGAAGTCGTCGGGCGACGGCTCGCCGGCGGCCACGCGCAGTTGCGAAAGCTGACGCGCCATCTGGCCGGCCGGGTCGAGCACCACGGTGGTCTTGGGGAAGGCGTTGAGCAGCAGTTCCGTCATCTGCGTGTTCATGGCGTCGCGCTGGCGCGAGAGCATCAGCCATTGCACGTTCGCGCCGATGATCGCCACCACCAGCGAGGCGACCACCAGCACGATCGGCACGCGCAGCCGGCGCAGCGTGGCGCGATCGAGCCGCCACGGCTGGGCGGCGAACTCGAACTGGCAGAGATCGAACTTGCAGGCGAGCGCGCGCTTGGCGAGCGCCTCGAAGGAGAGCGGCTGGGCGCCGGGCAGCGCGGCGGCGAGGGTGGCCTTGTCGGCGGCGCTGGTGGGCTCGCCGGGCAGGCCGGTGAGGACGTAGCGGGTCACATCGGCGTCGCCTGCAAGCGCGGCGACCGTAGCGGCGACGCTTGCAGCCGGTACGGCAAAGCCTTCAGCGGCGGCGCCGCGCACGATGGCGAGTTCGAGCAGCGCAGCGGACGTGGCGGGGGCCGCCGCCATGTCGGGCAGCAGCGCGGGCGCAGTCGCCATCACATGGCCGAGCACGCAGGCCGTCACGGCTTCGCGCGGCGCGGCATCGGCTGGCGTTTCAGCCCTTTCGTGCTCGCCTGCGGCCACGGGTTCGACAACCGGTGACGCGACGTTCAGCGCAACCGGCAGGCAGCGCGCCACCGGCACCGCGCGCAGGTTGCGGTGACCCGCACCCGTGAAGCCCTCGACGATAAAGCGGAACCAGCCGCGATCGACCGCCGCCACGGTCTGCCGGCCATCGGGCAGGCGTGCGGGATCGAGCGCGAGATGGCAGGTCTGCGGGTCCTGGATCAGGTGATCCTCGACCACGTTCGGCAGCGCCTGGCGCAGCCGCGGCCCCTTGAGCGGCGGCACGGTGGCCGACACCATCAGCAGGTCGCGCGCGGCGATCAGCAGCACGGTCGCCGACGCTTTCGGCAACAGGCCCAGCGCGGCGCGGCCCGCGCGCTGCGTGTGGCCCGTTTTGTCGAGCAGCACGAAGGGCAGTTCCGGCAACTGCCATTCCTGCGAGTGAACCGCCGGGTCACGGGGCGGCATCAGGACGATCAGCGTGCTCACACGCACCTCTTTTCGATGTTGGACTGGTACGGCTTCATGATTCGCTTCAGGATTCGTCCCAGACGCGCACGATGCGCGTCGTATGGGTGAGAGAGTCGCGCCACACGAGCGTGGTCCGGTCTACGACGGCGCGCTCGTGCTGCACGCGCCCATGCACCAGAAAATAGCTCGTATTGACGTCGCAGAGCGTGGAATCGATGCTCGTCTGCGGCGTGCCCGCGCCGGTCAGCGCCAGTTGCACGTCACTCAGGTTGCGGAAAAACACCGTCTGACGCCGCGACACGAAGGCCTGCGCGCTCGACAGGCTCATACCCTGCACGATCGAGGCGATCACTTCGGCGGGGGCGGTGTTCATGTTGACGGGCGTGGTGGTCGGCAGGATCGTCACGAAGGGCCGCAGCCGCGCGACGATGTCGGGCGTGAAACCGGGCACGTCGAGCAAACCGTCGACGCTCGTCATGAGGATCGGCGCGTTGCCGCTGTCGCCGCCGCCGTCGCTGATGCCGGGATTGTTGGTGAAATTTGCGCCGCCGCCCATGCCGCCGCCGATCTGCTGCGTGGCGGGCGTGCCGCTGGCCGTCACGCCCGCGGACGCGGTCTGGAAACGCGTGACCGAATACGCCAGCCCCGAGCGCAGATAGACCGCTGCATTCTTCGCGAGCTGGCCGTCGATACCGAGCAGTTGCAGCAGGCGCGCGAACGCCTGGATCTGCGTGAGGTTCAGTTGCAGCGCACCGGGCGCGGAAGCCGTCACCAGATTGCGCAGATTGAAGCGCGCCTGGGCGTCCTCGATCGAGCCGGACAGCCAGGTATCGGCGCCCTGTTCGGCGCGCGCTTCGCCGATCTGGCCGAGAAAGTCGGACAGCCGCGTGCGCGCCACCGGCATGCCCCACGCGCCGCCCAGATAGGTGACGCCCGCCGACGTATCGGCTTCCGAGCGCAGGATCAGTCGGGTCCAGTCGAGCGAGGCGCGCGAGATCCACTGCGCCTGGGCGATCAGGCGCTGGTTCTCGATGCGGCGTATCTGCACCTGCTGGCGCCAGAGCATGCCCGAGACAAGAATCGCCGACAGCGCCACCACCATCAGCGCGCTGATGATCGCCGCGCCGCGTTGTTTCGCGGAGCTGGCCCGCATGCGCCGGGAGAATGTCGACAGCATGCTCATTCCCCCACCATGAAGACGCGCGTCACCGGCAGCGCGAGCGAGCGGGCGCCCACGCGCACTTCCAGCCCCGTCACCGCGCGCGGCACCGGCGCGTTGCCGAGCTGCGGCACCTTTACGCCGTTGTTGTTGGCGTTGAGCTGCGAACGCACGTCGCCCATGTCCGAGGTCCAGCCGACCTTCGGCACGTAGAGGCGCGCATTGATCGAGGTGACGCCCTGCATCATCGGCAAGGCGCTCCAGACGTCGGTTTCACCGCCGCGCAGCGCGCTGCGCAACTCGCCGATATGCGCAAGCGGCGGCGAGGCGTAACGCACGATCTGCCCGTTGGTCACGCGGTAACGCACCACCTGCAGACGCGGCGCGGAACCCGGCGGCACCGGGAACGCGCGCACGATCTGCAGCGCGCCGCCGTCGACGGCGATGGCGGGCGAACCCGCTTCGTCGTCGCTTACGGCCTGGCGCGTGTCGATGCGCATCTGGTCGAACATCTGAGCGAAGACGCGCTCTTCGGCCATCGATTGCGTGATGATGTTGCGCCCGCGCACGATCTGGTCGAGACCGCGCCACGACAGGATCGCCACCACGGCCATGATGGCGATGGCAACCAGCAGCTCGATCAGCGTGAAGCCGCGTTCGCGTCCTGGTTTGCGTCGTGTTGAAGGTGTTATGCGCATGGGATGATCACAGTGACCGGTTCGTCTCATTGCCGAGCACCGTGACAAGTTGCGCAAGAATGCCGTCGCGGCCCGGCATCGTCACCGACACCTCCACGCGGCGAAAAATCGGATTGGGCGTAGCGGCAACATGCTGCGTGCAGGTCAGCCGCAGATTGCCCTGCGAGCAGTCGAAGCTGCGCTCGCCAACGTCCGGCCACGCATGCGCGAGGCGCAACTGGGCGAGCGCGTTGTCGGCGCTCCAGCCCGCGAGCAGGCGGTCGTGCAGTTCGGCTTCGCTGGTGGCGAGACTGCCGACCGCGCGCAGCGACGCGGCCAGCGCAATCGCCACGATGGCGAGCGCCACCAGCACCTCGATCATAGTGAAACCGCGCGCGGTCCGGCCCGCGGCATGACGCGGTGAAGTGCAGAAAGAAGAGCGCTCGCGCATCTCAGCGAACCTCATACCGGCCCGTGCCGGTGCCGACGATGGTGGCGCGTCCCGCCGCCGAAAAGAGCGTGATCTCGACGGGTTGCTCGACGGCTTCGGTGCCGAAGATGAGCCGGTTCGCGTGGTAATCGTCGTCGCTGCCGGGGTAGGTGATCGACACGCCGGTCACGCCGCCTTCCCACCCGCGTGGGCCGAGCAGGTCGTCGCGCAGCGGACGCCAGCCGTCCTCGGTACGCACTTCGAAGCGAAAGCCGCCCGCGAGCGGCTGCCACGCGATCGGTCGCGCGCGCACCTGCGCCTCGTCGCCCGCCGATTCGAACAGCAGCGCGAGACGCTGCGCTTCTTCGTTGAGATCGGTGCGCGGATTGCGCGTGAGCGACAGCGAGACGAGCGACACCAGCAGCCCTGCGATCAGCAGCACCACGAGCATTTCCAGCAGCGTGAAGCCGGCCGAACGCGCAGGCGTCGGCGCGCGGTCACGGCGGCGCGCAATGCGGACAGGGCGGGAACGCATGGTCTGAAGGGCGTAGTGCGGGGCGTTCGGGGCGCAACATCGCGGCACGGCGGTCGAAAGGAAGCTGAATATTTCGACTGGGCCGCGCCGCGCAAGTTATCGCGAGTGAATGAAGGCTACTGCCAGGAACCGATATCGGCGTCGTTGCCTTCGCCGCCCGGTTTGCCGTCGGCGCCATAGCTGAAGACGTCGATCTCGCCATGCACGCCCGGGTTCAGATACTGGTACGGATTGCCCCACGGATCGTTGGGCAGGCGCTCCAGATAGCCGCCGTCCTTCCAGTTGTTCGGCACCGGGTCGGTGGTCGGCTTCTGGACCAGCGCCTGCAGACCCTGATCCTGGGCCGGATAGCGGCCGTTATCGAGGCGATACAGCTTCATGGCCTGCATGATCGTGCCGATGTCCTGCTTGGCCGCCACGCGGCGCGCTTCGTCGGGACGGCTCATGATCTTCGGCACGATCAGCGCGGCGAGAATGCCGAGGATCGCGATCACGACCATGATTTCGATCAGCGTGAAGCCGCGTTGACGGCGCGTGCGCCCCTCGATGACGTCGCGGCTGATTTGCCCACGGTATTTGGCCCACATGGACATAACGGACTTCCCTCCTGATGATGATCGTTGCCTGTTGCTGCGGCGTAACTTGCGCCGCGTCTGTGACGGGTCATTGTAATGTCACACGATGACGCCTTTGCGACCCTCTTTCGAGTCTGATTCTGAGTCTGAACCCGATACGTACTTCTACTAGCGCTGCCGGGGCCTTCGCTGCCATCAAAACGTACACATAACTCCGTACAATGGCCCGCATGAACCCACTGCAAATCCGTCTTCTGTCACTCGCTGCCTTCGCGGTGTTTTGCGCCACGGCCGCGTGGTGGACGCTCGAAATCGCCGCCTCGCGCGCCGCGCCCGTGCAGGCCGCCGCGGCCCAGCCGCCCGTCTCGCTCGATCAGGCCGGCGTGCTGTTCGGCGGCAAGCTCGATCACAACGTCGCGCAGGACATTCATCTGTTCGGCATCCTCGCGCTTACGCAAGGCGCGGCGGCTATCGTCAGCATCGGCGGCGAACCGGCTCACGCCATCGCGCTGGGCGGAGCGATCGGCCAGGATTCGAAGCTCGCCGAAGTGCGCGCCCGTTCGATCGTGATCGACCGTCACGGCGTGCATTCCGAAATCTTCCTGCCCGCCAACCCCGGCGGTCCCACCATCTACGTGCGCTGAACCCAGGCGCAACCGTCAGACCCGCCTCGTGCGGTGCATGCTGATTGCATCACTGCACGAGGTTGTTCAATTCGATGATCGGCAGCATCACCGCGAGCACGATCACCAGCACCACGCCCCCCATCGCCAGAATCAGCAGCGGCTCCAGCAGGCTGGTGAGGAACATCGTGCGCCGCTCCAGTTCGCGCGCCTCGCCTTCGGCGGCGCGGTCGAGCATGGTGGTGACGTCGCCGGTCGCCTCGCCCGAGCGGATCAGGTGCACCAGCACGGGCGGAAACGTCTTCGTATTTCCTAGCGCACGCGAGAGCGACGTGCCTTCACGCACGCGCACGATGGCGTCGTCGATGTTGTTGCGCATGGCCTTGTTCGAGAGCGTTTCGCCGGCCGCCTGCAACGCGCGCAGGATCGGCACGCCCGCCGCGCTCAGAATGCCCAGCGTGCTGGCGAAGCGCACCGTGTTGTAGCCGCGCACGAGCTTGCCCGCGAGCGGCGCGGTGAGCAGCCAGCGGTCGAACGAAAGACGCGGCCCGGGACGGCGCAAGGTCGCCCGCACCATCCACGCAACGAGCGCCACGACGATCAGCACGGCCCACCACCATTGCCGCACGAAGGACGACAGCGCCATCATCACAATGGTCAGAAACGGCAACTGCTGCTTGGTGCTCGCGAACACGTTGACGACCTGCGGCACCACATAGCTCAGCAGGAACGTGACGATGCCGAACGCGATGATCGTGACGATCGTCGGGTAGGTGAAGGCCAGCACGATCTTCTGCTTGAGCGCGTTGCGCTGCTCGATGTAGTCGGCCAGGCGCGACAGCACGATGCCGAGCTTGCCGGTGTGCTCGCCCGCCGCGACCAGCGCGCGGTAAATATCGGGAAAATCGCGCGGATGCTGCGCGAGCGCATTGGCGAGCGAATGACCGCCGAGCACTTCGGCGCGGATCGCGGCCATCAGCTCGCGGATGTAATCGCGTTCGGACTGCTCGGTGAGCACGGCGAGCGCCTCGCCCAGCGGCAGGCCCGCGATCAGCAGACTCGCGAGCTGGCGCGTGAGAATCGCCTGTTCGCGCTGCGAGAGCTTGCGCCCAAGCGCCAGCCGTTGCTGACGCGCGCCACGCGTGCGGGTTGCAGCGGGTTCGACGACGAGCGGCGTCAGCCCCTGGCCGCGCAACTGCTGACGGGCGCCGCGTGCGCTGTCGGCGTCGAGCACGCCTTTTTGCGCTTTACCCGCGGCGTCGATGGCTTCGAAACGGAATGCCGGCATGGTGCTGGTTCGCCTCCCGTCGCCTTAAGCGCCGCCTGTCACGCGCAGCACTTCTTCAAGCGAAGTCCTGCCCGCGTCGAGCCAGCGCTCGCCGTCTTCGCGCAGCGTGCGCATGCCTTGCGCGCGGCTGGCGGCGAAGATTTCGGCATCGGCGGCGTTGCGGTGGATCAGGGCGCGGATCGGCTCGTCCATCACCAGCAGTTCATACACGCCGCGTCGGCCCGAGTAGCCCGAGTTGCCACAACGCTCGCAGCCCACCGGGTGATAGCGCGTGCGGCCGTCTTCTTCCACGCGCGCTTCCTTGCAGTGCGGACACAACTGGCGCACCAGACGCTGCGCCAGCACGCCCAGCAGCGACGACGCCAGCAGATACGGCTCGACACCCATATCGGTCAGACGCGTGACGGCGGAAGCCGCATCGTTGGTGTGCAGCGTGGCGAGCACGAGGTGGCCCGTGAGCGAGGCCTGCACGGCAATCTGCGCGGTCTCCAGATCGCGGATTTCGCCGATCATGATGATGTCCGGATCCTGGCGCAGGATCGAGCGCAGCGCCCGCGCGAAGGTCATGCCGATGCGCTCGTTCACCTGGGTCTGACCGATGCCCGAGAGGTCGTACTCGATCGGGTCTTCCACGGTCATGATGTTGGTCGTGGCGGTTTCCAGCCGCGACATTGACGCATACAGCGTGGTCGTCTTGCCGGAGCCGGTCGGGCCGGTCACGAGCACGATGCCGTGCGGCCTGGCGATCAGCTGGTCGAACTGGCCGAGCGTATCGGACGCCATGCCGAGCGCTTCCAGATTCAGGCGCTGCGCGTCCTTTTCCAGCAGACGCAGCACGGCGCGCTCGCCATGGCCGGTCGGCAGGGTGGAGACGCGCACGTCCACCGGCCGTCCGCCCACGCGCAGCGTGATGCGGCCGTCCTGCGGCAGACGTTTTTCGGCGATGTCGAGCTGCGCCATGATCTTGATACGCGAGATCAGCGCGCCATGCAGCGCCTTCTTCGGGCGCACCACGTCGCGCAACGTGCCATCGACACGAAAGCGCACGACGGAGGCGTTTTCGAACGGCTCGATGTGAATATCCGAAGCCTGCTCGCGCGCCGCCTGCGTGAGCAGCGCGTTGATCATGCGGATGATCGGTGCGTCGTCTTCGGACTCCAGCAGGTCTTCCACTTCGGGAATGTCCTGCATGAGGCGCGAAAGATCGACTTCGCCTTCCACTTCACCCACCACCTGCGCCGCGCTGCCGTCCTGGCGCGCGTAGGCCTGGTTGATCGCCTGGACCAGCTCGTCGGCGGCCACGCGCACGAGCGTCAATGCGCCGAAATTGCGGGCGACTTCCGCGATCGCCGCCTGCGAGGTGCGATCGCTGATCCACACTTCGAGCCCGTCGGCGTGTTGCTGCGCGACCAGAATCTGACCGCTGCGCGCGAAGCCGTACGGCACGAGCCGTGCGGCCAGCGGCGAGGGCGCCGTTAAGGACTGGCGCGGTGTTTCTGCGGTGCTCAAGGCTGCACCCTCGGCGAGGTCGTGAGGGGTTGTTGCTGCGTCGGGTCGGCAGGCGCGACCTGCAACGGCGCGCCTTGCACTGGCACGGGCGACGTTTGCACCGGCGCGGTCTGCACGGGCGCGGTCTGGACCGGTGCAGGCTGCGTAGCATTGGCCGGCAGCGAGCGCACGATCTGATCGCGCCGCATGCGGTCGAGGTCGAACAGATTCACTGCGGAACCACCTTCGGCCGGGCCAAGCGGCATCGGCGGCACGACCGGATCGTCCTTGTCGCGCATCAGGTTGTTGTCGGTCTTGTACGCGCCCGTCACGCCCTGGATGTAGTCGTAGCGGTTCGACGTCACGGCCTGCGCCGTATCGCGGTCGCTGATGATCACGGGGCGCAGGAACACCATCAGATTGGTCTTCTGACGCGTCTTGTTTTCCGAACGGAACAGCTGGCCGATCCACGGAATATCGCCGAGCAGCGGCACCTTGCTGTTGCTGACCTGGTAGTTGTCCTGCATCAGGCCGCCGAGCACGATGATTTCGCCGTTATCGGCCAGCACGGTCGACTGGATCGAACGCTTGGTGAAATCCGGGCCGGCCGGATTGGTCGCCACACTGGTCGTGCCGTTCACGATCGCCGAATCTTCGGTGTAAAGCTGAAGCTTGAGCACGCCGCCTTCGGTGATCTGCGGCTTGATGTGCAGCGTCAGACCGACATCGACGCGGTCATAGGTGTTGAACGCCGAACTCGTGGATCCGCTCGTGAGGTTCGAATACGAACCGGTCTGGATCGGCACGTTGGTGCCCACCACGATCTTCGCTTCCTGGTTGTCGAGCGTGATCAGGTTAGGCGTGGACAGCACATTGGCGTCCGAAGTCTGCGACAGCGCCTGCAGCAGCGCGCCCAGTCCCTGCACGCCGAACAGGTTGTGCACCCAGCCCACGTTCAGGCCCTGCTGGAGGCCTGCCAGCGAACTCACGAGACCGCCGCCCGTCACCGCGTTGGCCGT
The DNA here is from genome assembly GCF_011753055.1 of Burkholderia sp. Ax-1719. Lineage (GTDB taxonomy): Bacteria > Pseudomonadota > Gammaproteobacteria > Burkholderiales > Burkholderiaceae > Paraburkholderia. The sequence continues at coordinate 80,694 of NZ_VWWJ01000013.1, forward strand.
CAGGTTGATGATGCTGTTGCTGCTGCCGGTCGACAGGTTGGTGCCAGCCAGCACATTGCCGCTGCCGATCTGCCACTGGATGCCCAGATTGGCGTTGGTGTTCGAGTTCAGCTCGACGATCAGCGCTTCGATATAGACCTGGGCGCGGCGCGCGTCGAGCTGGTCGATCACGGTGCGCAGGTTGCGGTAGAGAGGATCCGGCGCGGTAATGATGAGCGAATTGGTGGCCGCATCGGCCTGGATCATGCCGCCGCCCGACGCGTTGTCGTCGCTCTTGTCCTTGCCGTTGTCGCCGAGGAAGTCGCTGTTGCCGCCGGAGGACGAGCCGCCCGACATCGGATTGTTCGACGAGCCGCTGCCGCCCAGCGAGCTGGGCAACGGCGGCGTGCCCGACATACCGGTCGAGTTGCTGCCGCCGATACCGCCGCCGCCATTGCCGTTGCTGTTCTGGTTGAACGAATTCGCATTGCCGCCGGACGACGACGAATCGTTGCCGCCCTTGCCCATCATGCCGCGCAGGGTCTTGGCCAGTTGCACAGCGTCGGCGTTGCGCAGCGACACCACGTGCATATTGCCCGGCATGCTGGTGGGCGCGTCCAGCTCTTTCGCAAGCTGTCTGGCCGCTGCGAGACGCTGCGCATTCGAGGCGCGCAGCATGATCGAGTTGGTGCGCGAATCGGCCAGCACCGTGACCTTGAGCGTGGGATCGGAGCCGCCGATCGCGCCCGGATCGAGCATTTTCTGCAGCGTGGGCGCGATGTCGAGCGCATTGGCGTTGCGCAGCGGCACGACCTGCACCTGCTGGCCGGCTGCCGTATCCACGCCCGCGATGATCGCCGCGATACGCCGCACGTTGTCGGCGTAATCGGTCACGACGAGCGCGTTGTTGCCCGGATAGGCCGCGATGGTGTTGTTCGGCGAAATGAGCGGACGCAGCACCGGCAACAGATTGTTGGCCGACTCATTGCGCAGCTGGAATACCTGGGTGATGACCTGGTCGCCACGCGCGCCGGGCGCGTTGCCTACATAGGTGGGCACACCCTGGAGCTTGGCGTCGGCCTCGGGCACCACCTTGAGGACGCCGTGATCCTGAACCAGCGAGAAACCCTGCATGCGCAGCGCCGATTGCAGCGTCTTGAGCGCCTGATCCTCGGGAACGGGGTTCTCGGAGACGAGATTGAGCTGCCCCTTCACGCGCGGATCGACGATGATCGTTTTGCCGGTGGCCGCGCCGATGGCCTTCGCGACCTGATCGATATCGGCGTTGACGAAGTTGAGGGTGACCTGGGCATGCGCGAGCTGCGCCGTCATCAGTCCGCTCACGAGCAGCGCCGTGGCGAGGCGACGCAAAGCCATACGATTTCTTCTCATGGGTGTCTTGTCGAAGCCGGCAGCGGACACCGCCGGCCAGTCGTACTTATCCGTACTTATCGTGCTCAGTGCGCATCGTGCCCGTGCGAACGACCCGCTGGATGCATGCAACGCACCCGCCGGCCTCCCAACCGCCGCAGACTGCCGACGCTCCTCCCCCGGCAACCGATGCTCACCAAAAAGAGCAACAGTAGCAGTTTTTCGTGTCGAATTTGTCACAAAGGCAAAACGTCTGGGGATTTCTTCTAAAGCTTTGGACGCCGCAAAAGGAATTTGTAAGGATCGACGCGCATCAAGGACGTGCCCCGGCGACGTTGCGCCGTCCGATGGGCTTCGCGTATCAGCCGTTCGGGCAGTTTGAAGCGTCATGGACTGCCGGTATCATACGGGCGGCGCGATGCCTGTGGATTCACGGCTTGCGCGCACGTTGCGCCTGAAAGACGCGGGTTTTCCCGATACCGCAAGGATCCGGTACGGATCAGGCAATACCCGTATCGATCCTCGCCAGGACTGTTTCGCACTCCACTCGACGTTGCAATGAAAAAGGTTGCGTCCGCCACGATCTCCGCTTTCGTCATGCTTGCCGCTGTGGCAAGTACGCCGGCGCGCGCCGATTGTTTCGACGAGGCCGCGCACTACCAGAAGGTCAATCCGCTGATCCTGCGCGCGATTGCCTGGCAGGAGTCGCACAACACGCCTGACGCACTGCACAGGAATGCGAACGGTTCGACCGATTACGGCGTGATGCAGATCAATTCGATTCATCTGCCCGCGCTCGCCCAGTACGGCATCTCGCAAAGCACGCTGATGGAGCCGTGCAAGAACGTCTATATTGCCGCCTGGCATCTGCGCCAGAAGATGAACAAATACGGCAACACCTGGGCAGCGGTGGGCGCATACCACTCCGAAACGCCCACGCTGCGCGATCAGTACGCCCAGCAGATCGCCGCCATCCTGCGTAAATGGAAGCTGATGCCCTGACGGGCCCGCGCAAGGCATTGCGCGCCGGTTGACCTGGCCAGACGGCTAACGCTGTCAGCGTGGCGCCCGCGCATGGTGCAAAATGCAGGTTTGCGTCTTCCGGGTCGCCTGTGTGACCCGGTTTTCTGCCGCTTTTTCCTCCTGTTTTCTTACTGCACACTGCGATGAACCCGACGCCACTGCCCGTCACCGTGCTCTCCGGCTTTCTGGGCGCGGGCAAGACCACATTGCTCAGTCACGTCCTCGCGAACCGCGCCGGTCTGCGCGTAGCCGTGATCGTCAACGACCTGGCCGCCGTCAATATCGACGCGGCGCTCGTGCGTGACGCCTCCGCGCTCGCGCGCGTCGAAGAGCGACTCGTCGAACTGTCCAACGGCTGCATCTGCTGCACGCTGCGCGACGACCTGCTCACCGAAATCCGCCGTCTGGCCGATCCGGCCCAGGCGGGCCAGCGTTTCGACGCCATCCTGATCGAATCGACCGGCGTGGCCGAACCCATGCCGGTGGCCGAAACCTTCACGTTCACCGACGAAGACGGCGCTTCGCTGGCCGATCTCGCGCGCCTGGACACCATGGTCACCGTGGTGGACGCCTTCAATTTCCTGCGCGACTACGCCAGCGCCGATCCGCTCGCCGAGCGCGGCATGACCGTGGGCGAGGGCGACGACCGCACCATCGTCGAATTGCTGATCGAGCAGGTGGAGTTCTGCGACGTGCTGGTGCTCAACAAGGCCGATCTCGTCAGCGCCGACGACCTCGCGCAACTGCAGCAGATTCTTGCGCGCATCAATCCGCGCGCGGTGCAGGTGGTGAGCCGCTTTGGCGAGGTGCCGCTCGACGCCGTGCTCAACACGGGGCGCTTCGATTTCGATGCGGCCGCAAGCGCGCCTGGCTGGCTGGCATCGCTGCACGAAGACGAACACGCGCATGACCATGACCACGTGCATGGACACGACCACGCTCACGGCGACGACGCCTGCGGCGCGCATTGCAGCCATCCGGATCATCAGCATCGCAGCGAAGCGGATACCTACGGCATCGGCAACTTCGTCTATCGCGCACGCAAACCCTTCCATCCCGAGCGTCTGTGGGCGCTGCTCAATCAGGAATGGACCGGCGTGCTGCGCTCGAAAGGTTTTTTCTGGCTCGCCACGCGCAACGATGTGGCCGGTCAGCTCTCGCAGGCAGGCGGCGTGTGCCGCCACGGCCCGGCGGGCACCTGGTGGGCCGCGCAGCCACGCGAGGAATGGCCGCAGGACGCCGAGCTGGAACAGGAAATCGCCCGCGACTGGTTTGGCGACGCCAATGACACGCGCATCGGCGATCGTCGTCAGGAACTGGTGATGATCGGTGTGAATCTGGATCATGCGGCGTGGCGCGCGAAGCTCGACGCCTGCCTCGTCACGGATGCCGAATTCGCTGCCGGCCCCGACGCCTGGCAGGCCTACGCCGACCCATTCCCGCAATGGGATTTCGACGACGAAGACGATCATGACCACGATGGCGAAGGCGAAATCGTCCATCGTCACGACTGATCGACGATGAAAAAGCCGCCTGAAAAGGCGGCTTTTTTGCATCGAGCGGCAAACTGCAGGCGAAAAAAAACCCGCCAGGGGCGGGTGTCAACTTAAAGCGGTATTGCTTTGACTTGCTTTAACGCTTGTTGACGGCGTCCTTGAACGCCTTGCCAGCCGTGAACTTGACGGTCTTGGCTGCCGGAATCTTGATGGTCTCGCCGGTCTTCGGGTTACGGCCCGTACGTGCCGCGCGCTTGCCCGAGCCGAAGCTGCCGAAGCCGATCAGCTGGACAGCGTCGCCTTTCGACACGGCCTTCTTGACCACTTCGAGGAGCGTATCCAGCGTTTCACCGGTTTGAGCCTTGCTAGCGCCCGTCTGTGCTGCGACGGCGTCGATCAGTTCCTGTTTATTCATTGAGATATTCCTTTCTGTGTTTAGGTTGACACGAACAGCGCGAACGCGCCGATTATACGGACGCGTGCCGCGCCGTCGAGCAGCGCGGACCCGGAGCACCCCGGGGATTTGCGTCGCGGCGTGAAGCGCTAAACAGAGCCAGCACCTTCCCGCGACGTCCGTGCTGCCGCTTCCCTGGGCGGCGCTTGCTATGATAGCGCAGCGCAAACCCAATAACGACAAGGGTTTCGAAGATTTCGAGGGGTCCGCGCGGGTTTTTCTGCGCGTGCTCGCGTTTTTGATGTGCGCCGCGCGCAAAACGCAGTCGGCGCGCATCGATTTCACTGTCGCGCGTTGCTTTCCGCCAACGCTTTGCGGCCGCAAACCCAGACCCCACGGGCATTTCCCCACTTTCCCGGCCCTCGCGTTAGTCATGACCGCCACCCTGATTCCCGCCACGCTCGCCTTTCGCGAAGATGGCACGCCGTTTTCGCCGCATTTCGGCGACGTCTATCACAGTCCTTCGGGCGCTTTTGCGCAGTCCGATTTCGTCTTTCTAAAAGGCAACGGCCTGCCGCAGCGCTGGCAAAACCGGCGCATTTTTACCGTGCTGGAAACCGGTTTCGGCATGGGCGTGAATTTCCTCGCGACCTGGAACGCGTGGCGCGAGGACCCTGCTCGTTGCGAGCGCCTGCATTTTGTCTCGGTAGAAAAGCATCCGTTTGCGCGCGAGGACCTGCGCGCCGTGCTCGACACAGTCGTCGCCCACGCGCCCAACGGCGAGCTTGCGACGCTTGCGCGCGAACTGGTCGACGCCTGGCCGATGCTGGTGCCGGGCACCCATCGGCTGGAATTCGAGGGCGGACGCGTGACGCTCACGCTGGTGTTTGGCGACGCCGTCGAAGCGCTTCCCAAAATGTGGTTACGCGCCGACGCGATTTACCTCGATGGATTCGCGCCCGCGAAAAATCCCGAACTCTGGTCGCCGTCCATCTTCAAGGCGCTCGCGCGCGTCGCGGGCGAGGAGGCGACCTTCGCCACCTGGAGCAGCGCGGGCGACGTCAAGCGCGCGCTCGAACAGCAGGGTTTCGAGTTTCGCAAGACGCCTGGCTTCGGCGGCAAATGGGCGATGCTGACCGGACGCTTCGCGCCGCGCTGGCGCGTGCGCCGCTACGAGCCGCCGCTACCGATGACGCTTACCGAACGGCACGCCGTGGTGATCGGCGCGGGACTCGCGGGTAGTGCGCTGGTCGAGCGGCTGGCCGCGCGCGGCTGGCGCGTCAGCTTGCTGGAACGCCATCCCGCGCCCGCGTGCGAGGCGTCAGGCAATCCCGCTGGCGTGTTCCATCCGCTGATTTCGCGCGATGACAGCAACGCTTCGCGCATCACGCGCGCGGGTTTTCTTTACGCGCTGCGCCGCTGGGCCGCACTCGATGCGCTGGGTCACGCGCCCACGCGCAGTCATGCCGGACTGCTGCACCTGGCCACCGACGATGAATCGCGCGCCGTGGCGCAAGCGCTCGCATCGTTTGGTTATCCCGATGAATTCGTACGCGCTGTCGATCGCGAAGAAGCCCAGCGAATTGCGGGCGTTGCGCTCGCTCAGGGCGGCTGGCTGTATCCGCGCGGCGGCGCAATCGACCCGGCCTCGCTGTGCCGGGCGCAGATCGCTGCGGCCAGCGCGTACAGCGGCGCGCAGGTGGACGTGCGCTATGGCGTGCAGGTCGGGCGCATCGCGCGGGCGGGCGAGTCGTGGCAGGTATTTGACGATGACGGAGCATTGATCGCGCAGGCGGGCGCGGTGATCTTCGCCAATGCACACGACGCCGCGCGCGCCGCGGCGCTCGACTTCGCGCCCACGCGCAGCGTGCGCGGCCAGCTCACGCTGATCGACGACAGCCCGCTCGCGGCGCTGCGCGTGCCCGTGATCGGCGACGGCTACGCGGTGCCGCTCGACGGCGGCGTGACGCTCGCAGGCGCAACCTACGAAGTCGACGATACGAATCTCGACCTGCGCGCGCCGGGCCACGTAGAGAACCTCGAACGCGTCGCGTTGATGCTGCCGGAACTGGCGCAGTCGCGCGAACCCCAAACCGGCTGGCGCGGCCGCGTGGCGCTGCGCTGCGTGACGAGCGATCGCATGCCGATGCTCGGCCAGCTCGGCGACGAGGACGCCGCCCGCCGTGACGCCCAGCGTCTCTCGGGCGCGTGGCCGCAGGATCTGCCGCGCGCGCCCGGACTCTTTGGCGCGTTCGCATTCGGCTCGCGCGGGCTGGTGTGGGCCTCGCTGGGCGCGGAGCTGATCGCCTCGCAGCTCGAAGGCGAGCCCTGGCCGATCGAGCGCGAACTCGCTGAACAGATCGATCCGGCCCGTTTCCTGCAGCGCGCCCTGCGCCAGCGCAGTCTCTAACCGCACCCTGCGGCACGAACCTTACAGCAAACCTTACAACGCCACCAATACAGTTATCCTCGTACCCATGTGGATAACTGCGTGAGTTGTGGACAAGTTTGGTGTGGGCGCGTTGTGGGCGTAAACGGGATAACTCGCGACCTGCTTTGCGCCCCGAAAAAGTTATTCTTGATTGCCAGGCAACACACCACACACTGTGCGACGGGTTGTGCGATCGCCAAGCTGATGATTCACATACGTATACAGGGGTTATCCACAGGAAAGTGCCGCCCTTGTTAACTTCTACTACGTATACATACGGTAAACCGTAAACCTGAAGCTGGCGCTATCGCTCCCGGCAGGAAAACGCTGGAGAGCGCTGTCGCGCTGTTTTGGCCATACACACTCACCACTCACGTAGCAACGGTCATTTTTTCCACATCGTCAGCGAAAACGGGCGCAATTACCGGCAACGCCTGGCTTCATCGGTTCAAGTGGGACAATTGCAAAAAAGCTATGGCACAATCGCCGTTCTTTTCCGCGTCGTCCGCCAGACAAGCGATACCCAATGGCTGACGCGTCCACGGAACGGATGCCGCCTGAACTGGATCTCAGTGCTCAGGACAGCCGGCAGCGTTCGTTCACCCATCCCGGGCGCTGACATTCGACAAGAACGCGCCTGGACCGGCTGTTCGCCGCGCAAGCGGCACCGGTGCGAGTTTCCCCGCTGTGATTAGCCGTGCCTTCGCCGCACGTCGACTGCTGCCAGCCCTGGCTGCGGGCTTGCGCGTCGGCGGCGGATACTGCCGGGATACCGCAGACAGCGTCGCGCCCGGCTCGCCGCATATCCGCCACGCATGTGTTATGTCTGCGAGGCACGCGGCTTGCCCATGAGCCGGGCCGTAGCGGTACTCGTACGTCGGACAGCTGGACTTGTCTTCTGCCGGCCGGAGCGGGCCTTGAATGCCTCATCCGGTCCCCTGCACGAAGGTGTTGCCAAGGAGAAGCCTTCACGATGAAGTCGGCGTTTTCGTTCTTTCCCGCGTGGCCGCTGCAGCCAGACGGTATTTTCTGGGCCGGCCTTGCGCTGCTCGCCGCCGGTCTGTGCGGCGAACTCTGCTATCGCGCATGGCGTCTGCCGCGCATTTCGGGCTACGCGATCATTGGCCTGATTGCCGGTTCGGCGGGCTTCGGCGTCATCGACATCGACACCGCCAATGCCGCCCGGCCGGTGCTGGACGTCGCGCTTGGGCTGCTGCTGTTCGAACTCGGCAGCCGGCTCGATCTGCGCTGGATCCGCCGTAATCCCTGGCTGATCCTGTCGAGCCTCGCCGAAGCTTCGCTTACGTTCGTACTGGTGCTCGGGGTCCTGCTGTTTCTGTCGGTGCCCGCGATGGTCGCCATCGTGGTCGCTTCGATCTCCATGGCCACGTCTCCGGCCATGGTCATCCAGCTCAAGACCGAGTTGCGCGCCGAAGGGCAGGTCACGCAGCGTCTCATCACGCTGACGGCGCTCAACAGCATGTACGCCGTGGTGATCGAAAAGCTCGCGTCCAGCTGGCTGCATCAGGAAATCTACGGCAACGTGTTTGCCACCATCCTGCAGCCGCTGTATCTGCTGGTCGGCTCTATCGTGGTTGCCTATGTGCTCGCGCGCGCCTGCACCTTGTTCTACCGGCGTCTGAGCCCGCAGGACGAGCACTCGTTCGTGGCGCTGTTCGGTCTCGTGCTGCTGGCGATCGCCGTGGCGCATCTGCTCAAGCTGTCGACCATCCTGAGCCTGCTGGCCGCGGGCATCATCGTGAAGAATCTGGAAGTGCGCCCGCAGCTCTGGCCGCAGCACTTCGGCACGGCCGGATGGCTGCTCACGGTGATCCTGTTCGTGCTGACCATGACGACGTTCGAGTGGCACTACATCCTCGTCGGCGGTCTGGCGGCAGCGGGGCTGATCCTCGCGCGGCTGGTGGCGAAGCTCGTCGGCGTGCTGATCTTCGCCAGGCCGAGCGGGCTCGAACTCAAGCAGGGTGTGGCGCTCGGCGTGGCGCTGACGCCGATGTCGGCGCTGGCGCTGCTGCTCATGGAGGACACCTACGATCTGTATCCGAACTTCGATCCGGGTCTGCGCGCGATCATGATGTGTGCCATCGTGGTGTTGCAGCTGCTCGGTCCGTGGCTCGTGTATCGCGCGCTGGCGCTGGTTGGCGAACGCGGCGAAGAATGAACGCGGCGGCCGAGTGCCGCCATGAAACACCGCCCGCCACGCGCGCGGCCGGCCGCTGCTGGCCTCGCGTGGCGCGGCCGAATGAGGGGACGACATGTCACTGGAAACTTTTGTCGATTCGAAGCCGTTCACCTTCGGCGTCGAGCTCGAAATGCAGATCGTCAACACGCACGATTACGATCTGACCAAGGCGGGCAGCGATCTCATGCGCCTCATCAAGGACCAGGAGATTCCCGGCAATATCACGCCTGAAATCACCGAAAGCATGATCGAACTGTCCACCGGCATCTGCACGCATCACGAACAGGCCGTGGCCGATCTGCGCAAGATCCGCGATGTGCTGGTGTCGGCGGCGGACCGTCTGAACGTCGGCCTGTGCGGCGGAGGGACGCATGCGTTCCAGCAATGGAGCGACCGGCGCATCGTCGATACACCGCGCTTTCAGTACCTTTCGGAGCTGTACGGTTATCTCGCCAAGCAGTTCACGGTGTTTGGCCAGCACGTGCACATCGGCTGCCCGGATGCGGATAGCGCGCTCTTTTTGCTGCATTCGCTGTCGCGCTTCATTCCTCATTTCATTGCGCTGTCGGCATCGTCGCCCTATGTGCAGGGCGTGGACACCGGATTTCATTCGGCACGACTAAATTCCGTGTTCGCGTTCCCGCTGTCGGGCCGCGCGCCGTTCGTGCTGAGCTGGGAGGAGTTCAAGGAATACTTCTCGAAGATGGTCCATACGGGCGTCGTCAACAGCATGAAGGACTTTTACTGGGACATCCGCCCGAAGCCCGGTTTCGGCACGATCGAAGTACGCGTGATGGATACGCCGCTTTCGGTCGAGCGCGCCGCGGCGATCGCCTGCTATATCCAGACGCTCGCGCGCCATCTGCTCATCGACCGGCCGATCCAGCCGCTTGAGGACGATTACCTCGTCTACACGTTCAACCGCTTCCAGGCCTGCCGTTTTGGCCTGGCAGGCACCGTGGTCGATCCGCAGACCGGCGAGCGCCGCACGATTTCCGAGGACATTCTTGCCACGCTTGAAAAAATCGCGCCGCACGGCGAGGTGCTGGGTTCCACGCGGGCGCTGAGCGAAATCGGCACGATCGCGCGCTCGCAGAACAACGACGCGAGCTGGCTGCGCAGCGTGGTCGCGGACGAAAAATCGCTGCACGAAGCGGTGCGGCAGCAGTGTCTGCGCTGGCGCGCATGACAGCTTGTGCGCCGCTTGGGCGCTGAGCATCGCGACTACGCGAGCCGCGCATTTGCGGTGCGAAAGCCGTGAAAGAGGGCAGCCAGAGGCTGCCCTCTTTGTTTGTCGCGAGCGTGTTTATCGCGGGAAAGCGCTGTCGAAACCCCGCTTTAAGCCCTCCTGAAGCCCGCAATGCAGTTTTGCGCGAGCCGCCCAAAGTTTTTTTTGCCCCAGGCAAGATACCAGGGGGTTCTTATTTTTTTGATCTTTGCTCGGATATGGGCAATAGTGTGCAGCAGGGGCCGCGCACACCTGTGGGTAACCGCTGAAATGCCTGAAAACTCAAGGGCCTGCGTTGTGCTTTCAGGAGTCGGTCGCGCTTGCCTGGCAGGCCAAAATGCGCGTCAGGCTGCATGAGGATTTCGTGAAGATTGCGCATCGTCAAGAAGCTGTCCACATACCATTCGCGCACTTACCAACGGGTTATCCACAATTCACGTTTGATAAGTTAGCTGTGCGATTTGCTACTCTCGCATAGAATGTCGGTTTGCTGCGCAGGCACGGGGTTACGAAGGAAGCACCGGGCCTGCCAGGCGAGAAAAAATGACTGTTCGCCCTACGTGTCGCAGTCCGCGTTTGTGGCAGTTTTCGGCGCGAGCGAAGCAGGAATTTTTTGAGATGGTGTGGGCGATTTGCTGAAATCGTCCGCAAGGTTTCCCACAAAGCCGTCGGCGCATGCGGCGGCTGACGATGCAGCGCAAGCTGCCAAATAACCAGCGAAAGACTATGAGCGAAGGCGTATACGGAGAGCAGGCAGCCGGGCGGGTGACCCATAGCCTGCTGCGACTCAGCACGGCTATGCGTAGCCAGGCATGGGACTGGGCTGAAGGCGCAGGCCTCACGCCGACCCAGGGCGAAATTCTCGTGCTGCTGATGCAGCGCAAGGGGCCGATGCGCCTCGGCGAGATCGCCCGCGAGACGGCACTGACTGCCGCCACGACCAGCGATGCAGTGAGCACGCTCGAAACCAAGGGCCTCGTTGAAAAGCGCCGCGCGCTCGACGACGGCCGCGCGCTTGCAGTGCGCTTGACCGCACGTGGCCGTACGGCTGCGAAGAAGGCCGCGCAATGGCCTGACTTCCTCTCGAAGGCCGTCAACACGCTGCGCGCAGACGAGCAATCGGCGTTCTACCGCACGCTGCTCAAGACGGTCTATGTGCTTGAGTCGCAGGAAGCCATGCCGCAGCACCGGATGTGCCTCTCGTGCTCGCACTTCGAGCCGAGCAAGACCCCGAAGAAGACGCCGCACAAGTGCGCGCTGCTGGGCATCCAGATGTCCGACAACGATCTGCGTCTCGATTGCTCGGTGTACGAACAGGCTGACGCGACGACCCAGAAGAAAAACTGGAAGATCTTCGCAGCCTGATCTCACTCAGTGGCACGCGCAGCGCCCACGAAACCCGCCGCTCACCCGCAGCGCCGCGTCGTCTTTCCGGACGGTCGGGCGCTGTGGCGGTCTGAACGGCTTCGCGGCGCGGGCAAGGGCAGGCGAGGCGTCCTGCGGCAGGCTGCCGCAAGCGTGCCATGCGTGCTTTCAAGCGTGCTTTGTCATGTGTACCCGATGCGCGTCTGGCAAGGCGCCGGCGCCGCGCGTCGAATTGTGTAGCTGACCCAGGGATTTGCCGATGAATCGCGAAGTATTGGCCGTTCGCCACGTATATTTCGAGGACCTCGGCAGTTTCGAGCGCGTGCTCGGCGATCGCGGGCGGCCGGTTCGCTATGTCGATGTCGGCTTTGCGCGTGTCGGCGCACTCAATCCCACCTCTGCGTCGCTGATGGTGATCCTTGGCGGTCCCATCAATGCCTGCGACGATGCTCGCTATCCCACACTCGCACCCATTGCCGCGCTGATCGAAAAGCGTATCGCGGCGGGACTGCCCACGCTCGGCATTTGCCTTGGTGCGCAGCTGATTGCGCGCGTGCTCGGCGCGCGCGTTTATGCGGCGGCTCACAAGGAAATCGGCTGGTCGCCGCTTACGCTCACCGATGCGGGCCGCGCTTCGCCGCTGCGCCATCTGGACGGCGCGTTGACCTCGATGCTGCACTGGCACGGCGATACCTTCGATTTGCCCGCGGGCGCCACGCGGCTGGCATCCACGCCGCTGTGCGAAAACCAGGCGTTTGCGTGGGGCGATAACGTGCTCGGGCTGCAATGCCATCCTGAAGTGCGCGCCGACCGTTTCGAGCCCTGGCTGATCGGCAATGCGGGCGAACTGGACGCCGCGGGTATCGACATCAATGCGCTGCGCGCTGAAACGGCCCAGCATGCGCCGCGTCTGGAAACCCAGGCGAGCCTGATGTTGCACGAATGGCTCGAAGCGCTCGACAACCAGGCCGCGAGTGCGGCTGCAAAGCAGCCTTGAATCAGGCATAGCGCAGCGCTCAAGCTGTCATCGGCTGGTTTGTTTTCATACGCGCGCGAGCGCGGCGCTCACGCGTTTTGCCTTGAAAGCGCGTGTCAAAAGCGCGTGCTATTCTCGGACGCTCCCCACCACCGTCCGCACTTTCTCCCCATGAGCAAGCTCTTCACTCCGCTCGCGCTGCGCGGCATGACGCTCGCCAATCGCATTGTCGTTTCGCCGATGTGCCAGTATTCGGCCGAGCGCGGCGAAGCCAACGACTGGCACATGATTCACCTCGGCAGTCTTGCGCTTTCCGGCGCGGCGATGCTGTGCATCGAAGCCACGGCGGTCGAGCCCGATGGCCGCATCACGCCCGGCTGTCTCGGACTCTGGGACGACGCGACCGAAGCCGCGCTCGAACCCGTGATCGCCGCCATCCGCCGTCATTCGCCGATCCGCGTCGCCATGCAGATTTCGCACGCGGGCCGCAAGGCATCGAGCGCGGTGCCCTGGGAAGGCGGTCAGCTGATCAGCGTCGCCGATGGCGGCTGGCTGCCGCACGCACCCTCGGCGCTGCCGCACAAGGACGACGAAACGCCGCCGCTCGCGCTCGACACCGCGGGCCTCAACCGCATCCGCAATGCGTTCGCGGCGACGGCGCGGCGCGCGGCGCGACTGGGTATCGACGCGCTCGAAATCCACTGCGCGCACGGCTATCTGCTGCATCAATTTCTCTCGCCGATCGCCAATCAGCGTACTGACGAATACGGTGGTTCGCTGGAAAACCGCATGCGCTTTCCGCTGGAAATCTACGACATCGTGCGCGCGCAGTTTCCTGAAGATCGACCCGTTGGTGTGCGCGTTTCCGCCACCGATTGGGTCGAAGGCGGCTGGACGCCGGACGACACGGTTGTGTTTGCGCAGGCGCTCAAGGCGCGCGGCGCGGACTGGATCGACGTGTCCTCGGGCGGCGTGTCGCCGTTGCAGAAGATCCCGCTCGAACCCGGCTATCAGGTGCCGTTCGCGCGCAAGGTCAAGCAGGAAACCGGCATGACGACGATTGCCGTCGGCCTCATCACTGATGCGTTGCAGGCCAATCAGATCATCGAAGATGGCGAGGCCGACATGATCGCGATGGCGCGCGCGATGCTCTACGATCCGCGCTGGCCGTGGCACGCTGCCGCGCAACTCGGTGCGACGGTGAGCGCGCCGCCGCAGTACTGGCGTTCGCAGCCACGCGATCAAAAGAAGCTGTTCGGCGATATCACGATTGGGCAACGTTGAGCGCACGCATCGCCTGGCGCGCGTGCGAGAAGCATGCGCGGTATGCGACCGAGGTTGAGGACCGTTGTGTGATGCGCGCAGCGGGTTGAACGAAAGAGGCGCGAGCGTGTACGATGCCGGTTGTGGCGCGCCTCGTATTGTTCATGCACGTTCACGAGCGCGGCGCCGACAAGGCGCCGCGTTTGCGTAGGGCGCGGCATTTTCGGCACGACGCGACGCGCGCAACGTATCGCGAACCGCGTGCGACATGCGTGTGCAACATGCGTTCTCGACGTGCATGAGCCGCGAGCGGGAATATCTCCCCAGTCCCAGTACTTCACAAGGATTCCATCAATGAGTGTACGCAGGATCGTCGTGCGCCAGTCGGGCGTACACGGCAAGGGCGTATTTGCAGCCGATGCGATCGAGGCCGGCGAACGGCTGATCGAATACAAGGGCGAGCGCATCTCGTGGAAGGAAGCATTGCGGCGTCATCCGCATAATCCCGACGAACCGAATCACACCTTCTATTTCGCGCTCGACGACGGCGACGTGATCGACGGCAAGGTGAAGGGCAACAGCGCGCGCTGGATCAACCATTCGTGCGCGCCCAATTGCGAAGCCGAAGAGATCGAAGGACACGTCTACATCCACGCGCTGCGCGACATCGCGCAAGGCGAGGAGCTGTTCTACGACTACGGTCTCGTGATCGACGCGAAGCAGACCAAGAAGCTCAAGCGCGAATACGAATGCCGTTGCGGCGCACGCAAGTGCCGCGGCACCATGCTCGCGCCGCCTGACGACAGCGAAGGCAAGGGCAAGGACAAAGGCGCGAAGAAGGGCAAGAAGAAGAAATGAAGCGCCGACGTTCAAGCTTCGCGTGATTGAAAAGCACATGGGCCGCAATTGCGGCCCATGTTTTTTGTCAGTCAGCACAGCTTGATCGAAGAGCGATCAGAGATCGATCGGCGCCTGATGTGAAGGCTTCTTCGCGGGTTGAGGGGCTTCGCGATCGTCGTCGTGCGTGCTGTCCGATGCGACGATCTTGCGCTTCACGGGGTCGCCCGGGCGCTTCGTATTGAGCGGCACGCGCACGATGAAACGCGCGCCGCCATCGGGCGCATCTTCGTAATGCACGCTGCCGCGATGCAGCGTCATGATGTCGTGCACGATGGCGAGGCCCAGGCCCGCGCCGCTATCGACGCCGCTTTCGCTCTGGCCGTCGCCGCGGAAGAAGCGTTTGAAGAGATCGGCCTGCTGGCCTTGCGGCACGCCGCGGCCATTATCTTCGACGATGATTTCGGCCATCGGCATGCCATCGGCGACCGTCTGCGAAACCGTCACGGTGATGCGGCCGCCATCGGCGCGCGCGGGCGGCAGATACTTGAGCGCGTTGTCGAGCAGGTTGGCGATCACCTCATGCAACAGCACGGGATTGCCGCGCACCATCAGCGGCGTGTCGTTTTCGGGATCGTCCAGACGCTGGAAACCCAGATCGACGTGCCAGGCGAGTGCGCGCGGCACCCATTCCGCGCCGGTCTCGAACGCGAGGGCGGCCATGTCGATATCGACGAAACGCGCGGCCTGTTCACCCGGCTCCGCGCGCGCGAGCGACAGCAACTGGTTCGAGAGTCGCACGGCGCGGTCAGCGGCGGCGCGCAGTTCGCGCACGGCGTCGCTGACCTTCTGCGGCTCGCGCGCGTTGACCGCTTGTTCGGCGTGCAGCTTGACGGCGGTGAGCGGCGTGCGCAGCTGATGCGCGGCATCGGCGATGAACTTGCGCTGGCCGTCGAGCGCGGTCTTCAGACGCCCGAGCAGCGCGTTGAGCGCGCCCGTGAGCGGTCGGATCTCCACCGGCACGTAGGTCTCGTCGACGGGCTCCAGCGACGTGTGCGTCTGGCGATTGAGCGAATCGGCGAGATCGGTCAGCGGGTTGAGCTGCTGGTTCACCACGCGCCACACGATCACCCAGCCTGCCAGCAGCAGAAGCAGCAGCGGCATCATGATCGCGACGAGGAATTCGGCGGCGATGCGAAAACGGTGATGCACCGGCTGACCCACTTCCACGACGATGGGATTGCCATGCGGCTGCGGCACGCGCACCTGGGCGACGCGCACGCTCACGCCTTGATAAACGGTCTCGAACACATACGCGTAATGCATGCGGCGCACGTTGGTGCCTTGCAGCGGCAGATCGTGGTCGCCGGCGATTTCGGTTTCGCCGTTGCTGATGCGGTAGACCAGATGCTCCACCGGATCGGAGAACATCGCCTGGGCGAGCGGCGGCACGGTGACGGGTGCGTCGGGACCGGCGATCTGGATCTGTTTAGAGATGGCGGTGGCCAGGTCGGCCAGCGATCGATCGACCACGTGCTGCGTGTACTGCCACGCGAGCCAATAGGCGATCAGGCCGCTCATCAAGGCGAGCAGCGATAGTGGGGCGGCGAGGCGGCGCAGCAGCGTACGGCGCAGGCTCGTTGCGGCCGGGAGGGACATGATCGGTTCAGGCTCAGGATAGACGTGGGCGCGGCGCCGTGAAAAGCAGGCGGGCCACGCAGGCCTGGATCATTTTACGCGGGTGCAAGCCCGTGCGGCAGAGACTGGGGTCTCGCGGCGCGGCAGTGGCGTAGAACGGGAGAGCGATGGGCGTCCCGCGGGGATGCGAGACGCCTTCAAATACCGCGCTAAGGCTTAGGCAGCCTGGCGGATTTCCTGCAGCAGATAGCCGAAGCCGCGCACCGTGACGATTTCGACGCGGCAGTTTTCGAGTTTCTTGCGCACGCGGTGGACATAAACTTCGATGGCCGTATCGCCGAGATCGCCGCCGAAATGCGTGAGGTGATCCTGCAGTTGCGCCTTGCTCACGACGCGGCCATGACGCAGCAGCAGCATTTCGAGCACGGCGAATTCGCGCGGCGAGAGTTCGAGCGGCTTGTCGTCGTTGAAGATGCGACGATCGACGCCCGACAGACGCACGCCGCCGAGCGACACTTCAGGACGCGGCACGTCGCCGTGCGGGCCGCTGCGGCGCATCACGGCGCGGATGCGCGCTTCGAGTTCGGCCGGTTCGAACGGCTTGAGCATGTAGTCGTCGGCGCCCGAATTGAGGCCTTGCACGCGGTCGTTCAACTCGTCGCGCGCGGTCAGCACGATCACGGGCGTATGACGGTTGCTTTGACGGAAACGCGAGAGCAGCGTCATGCCGTCGATACCCGGCAGGCCGAGGTCGAGGATCACGAGCTCGTGACGGTTCTGCGTGAGTGCCTGTTCGGCGAAGATGCCGTCGTGGACCATGTCGACCGTGAAGCCGGCTTGTTCGAGGCTGGACTGGATGCCGCGTGCGATGGGGCGGTCGTCTTCGATCAGAAGGAGTCGCATGGATTTCGCTCAAGTACAATGGGTTTAGCGTTCAGGCACGCAGTTCGCAAGCGCCGCTTGTCTGTGAAACTCAAGCGCCAGCGCTGCGACTGAGCGGCGCCGCGTGCAACGGTTGCACGATCACGACCAACATGTCCGATATTTCCATCACCGAACTCGAAGCCGCGATCAACTTCTGGCGCGACCGCTCGCCTTCGAGCGGCGACGAACTCGCGTTGTGCCAGGAGGCAAGTGCGCTCTCCAGGCCATATGCGCTGCTGATTGTACAGCGTCAGAACGTCTTCTCACCGGATCGTTTGGACCCTCAGGCACGCATTGCCTGGGAGTCTTACGTGTCCCTCAAGAAAGGCCTTCAAAGCTGAAGGTTTCGACGTCCGATACCCTGCATTATGCTTTCATTGCAGCGCATTTGCCCGTTGCGCGCCGTGCGCACCCTTGCCTAACGCGCGACCCATGCATTGCGCTTACGCGCGTGCCCTACGTAGTTACCCAAACGCGTACCCAGGCGCGTTTTTACCCCATCCGTCGATCAGGTCGAAAGCGGACCCGGCGCAATCGAATCGATAAAGCTCGCGAGTTCGACATCGCGCGTCGTGAGGCCGTCCGCTTCGTGCGTCGACAGCGTGATTTCCACGCGGTTATAGACGTTGAACCATTCGGGATGGTGATTCATTTCCTGCGCCTTGATCGCCACGCGCGTCATGAAGCCAAACGCTTCGTTGAAATCGGCGAAACGGAAATGACGCTGGATGGCGTCGCGGCCCGCGACGGATTGCCAGCCATGCAGGCCGGCGAGCTGCGAGGCGCGCTCTTCGGAGGTGAGTCGGTTGATCATCTTGGCACCTGTATGCGCTATATGCGTTATGCGTTTCATGTTTCGTCGCCGGCGATGCGTCGCGATTCACGCGATGCGACGCCGCAACGATGATTGATTCTTCCACGTATGGCTCGTGCGTGCGAGCGCACGGCGGGCCGACTGCGGCAATTGGCGCAGTCGGGGCAGCGACGGCATTGCGTTGCCGCAAGCGCAATCGCTTTGATGACGCCTAGACGTCGCCGTCGGCGAGCCAGCCTTCGCGCGTGCCGCGCGTGTAGACCGTGTCGCTCGCCAGCACGTCGCCCGCGGCGTGCGGCTCGACGGCGATAAGCGGCGCGGGGTCGCTCAGGCGTGCCGCAATGCCCGCGCCCAGCGCGTCGAACAACTGCGCGAACGAGTCGATCACGAAGTAGGTCTTCTGGAACGTGTCGATGCGGTAGCGCGTGCGCAGCACACGGTCGAGATCGAACGCGAGACGATTGGGCGCGGCGCTTTCCACGCTGTAGAGCGATTCGCCCTTGCTCGACACGATGCCTGCGCCGTAGATCTTCACGCCCGTCCCAGCGCTCGCGTCGCGCATCAGGCCGAACTCCACCGTGTACCAGTAGAGCCGCGCGAGCAGCGGCATGGCGCGTTCCTCGACGGCCAGCGCCGCGCGGCCGTAGGCGTGGATCGCATCGGCGAAAACGGGGTCGGTCAGCAGCGGCACGTGGCCGAACAGGTCGTGGAAGCCGTCCGGTTCCTGGAGATAGTCCAGTTGATCCGGGCGGCGCATCCACCAGGTCACCGGAAAGCGCCGGTTGGCCAGATGCTCGAAAAAGATGCGGTCGGGCACGAGACCCGGCACAGCGACGATGCGCCAGCCCGTGGCGGCCATCAGGCGCTCGCTCACGGCTTCGAAATCGGGCACATGGGCGACGTTCAGGCCAATGCGCTGTGCGCCCTCGATAAAGGCTTCGCAAGCGCGCCCTTCGAGCAGCGCCATCTGCCGACGGTAGAGCTGGTCCCAAACCGCGTGGTCGACCGCGTTGTAACGTTCACGCGGCTGGTCGATGGTGAAATCCGCACGGGTTTCCAGGCCCGCGTCGAATTGTTCCTGCAGTTTGGCGGTGGCGGCGATGGCCATATTCGTGATGCTCCACTAAAGCACTTGCTGACATTTCCTGACAGGAAAGTGTAAAGCGGAGTGCGCGCGGAAAGTGCGCGTTTTGGGTGTTGATTGCCGCATGCATGCGATAATCGTGCATCGTTACGCTATTCAATGCAGGATATTTTCATGCTCGAACTGGATCACTTCGATCTCGCGCTGCTCGACGTATTGCAGCGCTTTGGCCGCGCCACGCACCAGCAACTGGGCGAACAGGTTCCGCTCTCGCCGTCGCAGATCGGCCGGCGTTTGCAGCGTCTGGAGGCGTCGGGCGTGATCGACGGCTATCGCGTGGTGCTGCGGCCCGAAAAACTGGGCCTGGGCGTCACGGCGTTCACGAGCCTGAAGTTGAAGCACCACGGCGATTCGATCATCGAGCAGTTCCAGCAGCAGATCGACGTGCTGCCGGAAGTGCTCGAATGTCATGCCGTGGTGGGCGACGCCGACTATCTGCTGCGCATCGTGGCGCCGGATCTGAACGCGCTGTCGTCGTTCGTGATGAAGAAGCTGATGCGGGTGCCAGGTGTGGACAGCGTGCGCTCGAACATCGTGTTGACCACCTTCAAGCGCAACGGTCCGCTGCCGCTCGGGCATCTGGAACCCGGCGCGGCGCCGCTTTAAGGGCGTGCCGCGCGGTTTGGCTGCGTGCGCGGTTCAGGCCGCCTGAGCCGGCGCATTGAGCAGATCGACGTAAGCGACGGCCACCAGATCGCTTTCGTCCACGCCCAGCTTCTTGAACACGGCGGCGGCTTCCGCTTCGCCGCCTTGCTCGTCGTCATCGGGGGCGAGCACCACTTCCAGTTCGACGAAATCGCCCAAACCGTCCACGCGATCCAGGTGGATGCGCGTGCGGCCCGCCAGATAGACGTGGCGCTCCTTCGAGACGATGCCGCGCGTGGTGAGGGCGGTGGCCAGCAGCGAGTGCATCGCTTCGGCGTTGGTGACGGGGCTGCGCGTGTAGTACGAGGCCTTGGGGCCGTCGCGGTCGTCGCGCTGGTAGAAGATCAGTTCGGGCGGCGTGCCGTCGTCGAATTGACGCAGCTTCAGGCGGCCGCGCGGTACATCGTAGAAGAAGTCCTGCTGGCGAAAGATCAGCGGCGCTTCGGTTGCGAGCTGGGCGGCGCGCTCGCGCAGGGCGTCGAACTGACGGGCGCGGGCTTTGATTTCGATGTTGCGGGCCATGCAAGCTCCTGTTGGAACGAGGGAACGATGGGCGAGGCTCGAACGCGCCGCTGCGAACCCCACGCAAGGAGCATGCGAAAAACGCGGCGCGAATTCCGAATCTAGCAAAACTTGCGTGACCGCGCTGTTACACCGATGAGAGTTTCATCGATTGTCGATGCGAGGCGGATAAGGTCAGACGTAATGCGAGCGTGCGGACGGGTCATGAGCGCGGCTCATATCGTCCACTGTGTTTCGATGGCTTTGAGCGCGGCCGCAATGGCGGGCTCGTCGCGCCGCGCCGCGAGCGTGATGAAGGTGAGCTCGGTGGGCACCGTCACGCCTTCTACGATAGTGAGGGCGTGCGCGTGCGCCTCCGCAATGGCCGTGGCGTCGCGTGCGAGCGTGAGGCCCACGCCCGATTTCACCAGATCGAGCATCGACGGCTCCTGATCCACTTCCGCCACCTTGTTCGGCTTCGCGCCCGCCGCTTCGAACAGGCCCGATAGCAGCCGGTTATGCGCGGACGCAGGCGGCGTCCAGATCCACGGCAGCGCGGCCAGCGCCCGCCAGTCGTGCGCGCCCTTCACGCGGTCCTTCCAGCCTGCTGGCGCGAGCACGCGGTACTGGAAACGCGTGAGCGTGAGGGTGTGGAAGGTATCGGGATCGGGGCCGGGCTGGCCGATGTAGTAGCCCACGTCGAGTTCGCTCGCGCGCACCTGATCGAGCACCCAGCCCGACATGCCGTGCCGCAGTGCCGTTTCGATCTGCGGCCAGGTCTCCACCAGCTGGCGCAAAAAGCCGCCCAGCCGCAGAAACGCCGGATCGAGAATCGTGCCGATGCGCAATTTCCCGCGCACTTCATGACGCAGCGCAGCAGCGGCGCGCTGCACGTCGCCCGCGGCCGCGAGCGCGCGCTCTGCATGCGGCAGCAGCGCCTGGCCGTCGCGCGTGAGCGTGAGTCCGTGGGAGGTGCGCGTGAACAGCGTGACGCCCAGCGTCTCCTGCAGATGCTTGATCTGCAGGCTCACGGCGGGCTGCGTGAGATGCAGATGCGTGGCCGCGCGCGTGAGATTGCCCTCGCGCGCGACCGTGACGAACGCCCGCAACAAGGTCAGGTCCATGCGCTGATATTAACGCGCCTTATATCGCATTTGAGGATTAATCATTGGATCGGCGCGGCGTCGTGCGATTACGCTAGGTCGACTCTGCGCAACCTGGCGCGAGCATAAGAAACCTCCACTGAAGAGGGAAACATGAGCGAGACACATCGTAGCGAGGCGCCCGAGCGCGCCGTTGCGGATCTGACGCATTTCATCAACGGCCAGGCGCTGGAAGCAACCAGCGGCCGTTTCGCCGACGTCTTCAATCCTGCCACTGGTGCAGTCAGCGCACGCGTGCCGCTCGCAAGCGTTGCCGAAGTCGATGCGGCTGTCGCCGCCGCGCAAGCCGCGTTTCCCGCCTGGAGCGAGACGCCGCCCATCAAGCGTGCGCGCGTGCTCTTCAAGTTCAAGGAACTGCTCGACCGTCACCACGACGAGTTGGCAGAACTCGTCACGCGCGAGCACGGCAAGGTCTTTTCCGATGCCAAAGGCGAGGTGATGCGCGGCATCGAAATCGTCGAATTTGCCTGCGGCATTCCCAATCTGCTCAAGACCGATTTCACCGATCAGATTGGCGGCGGTATCGACAACTGGAATCTGCGCCAGCCGCTCGGCGTGGTGGCGGGCGTCACGCCGTTCAATTTCCCGATGATGGTGCCGTGCTGGATGTTCCCCGTCGCTCTGGCGTGCGGAAACACCTTTGTGCTGAAGCCTTCGGAACGCGATCCTTCGGCGTCGCTGCGCCTGGCCGAACTGCTCAAGGAAGCCGGTTTGCCCGATGGCGTCTTCAACGTCGTGCATGGCGACAAGGTGGCGGTGGACGCGCTGCTCGCGCATCCGGATATCGCTGCGCTGTCGTTCGTCGGCTCCACGCCGATCGCCGAATACATCTACACGGAAGGCACGAAACACGGCAAGCGCGTGCAGGCGCTGGGCGGCGCGAAAAATCATCTGGTGGTGATGCCCGACGCCGATCTCGATCAGGCCGTCGATGCGCTGATCGGCGCGGCCTATGGATCGGCGGGCGAGCGCTGCATGGCGATCTCGGTGGCGGTGGCTGTCGGCCATATCGCCGATGAACTGATCGAGCGCCTCACGCCGCGCGTGAAGGCGCTCAATATCGGCGACGGCATGAACGAGGCCTCCGAAATGGGGCCGCTCGTGACGGCGGCGCATCGCACGAAGGTGCAGGGTTATATCGACGCCGGCATCGCTTCCGGCGCGAAGCTCGTGGTGGATGGCCGCGGCCATACGGTCGTCGGGCGCGAGGACGGCTTCTTCCTCGGCGGCACGCTGTTCGACGATGTGAAAACCGATATGTCGATCTATCGCGAGGAGATTTTCGGGCCGGTGCTGTCGGTCGTGCGCGTGCCCGATTTCGCCAGTGCGGTCGAGTTGATCAACAAGCACGAATTCGCCAATGGCGTCGCGTGCTTTACGTCCGATGGCGGCGTGGCGCGCGCGTTCTCGCGGCAGATCAAGGTGGGCATGGTCGGCATCAACGTACCGATTCCGGTGCCGATGGCGTGGCATTCGTTCGGCGGCTGGAAGCGCTCGCTGTTCGGCGATCATCACGCCTATGGCGAAGAGGGCGTGCGCTTCTATACGCGTTACAAGAGCATCATGCAGCGCTGGCCGGACAGCATCGCCAAGGGCGCGGAATTCACCATGCCGGTGGCGAAGTAAGCGGGGCGCCTCATGAGCGACACAGCAAACGCGCGCCGTATCGAAGGCGCATTCGATTACGTGATCGTTGGTGCGGGCACGGCGGGCTGCGTGCTCGCCAACCGCCTCACGCAGGACCCGGACGTCACCGTGCTGCTGCTCGAAGCGGGCGGCAAGGATGACTATCACTGGATTCATATTCCGGTCGGCTATTTGCATTGCATCGGCAATCCGCGCACGGACTGGCTATATAAAACCGCCGAGGAAAAAGGCCTCAACGGGCGCGCGCTGTCGTATCCGCGCGGGCGCGTGCTGGGCGGATCGTCGTCGATCAACGGCATGATCTATATGCGCGGCCAGCGCGAGGATTACGACAACTGGGCGCGCGCGACGGGCGATTCGGGCTGGTCGTGGGAATCGGTGCTGCCGGTGTTCAAACGCAGCGAGGACTATCACGGCGGCGCGAACGAGTTTCACGGCGCGGGCGGCGAATGGCGCGTGGAAAAGCAGCGCCTCAAATGGCAGATCCTCGAAACCTTCGCGCAGGCCGCGCAGGAGCAGGGCATTCCGGCGACCAGCGACTTCAATCGCGGCAATAACGAAGGCGTCGGTTATTTCGATGTGAACCAGAAGCGCGGCGTGCGCTGGAATGCGTCGAAGGCGTTTTTGCGCACGGCGATGAAACGGCCCAATCTCACCGTCGTCACGGGTGCGCTCACCGAGCGTGTGATTTTCGAAGGCAAGCGTTGTGTGGGCGTGGATTATCGCGGCGATGTGCCCTACCGCGCGCGCGCGCGTTGCGAGGTGATTCTGAGCGCGGGCGCGGTGAATTCGCCGCAATTGCTGGAGCGCTCCGGCATCGGCGATGCGGCGCGTCTGGCCGGAATCGGCGTGGACGTCGTGAACGATCTGCGCGGCGTGGGCGAGAACCTGCAGGACCATCTGCAACTGCGCATGGCGTTTCGCGTGAATGGCGTGCGCACGTTGAATACGGCGTCGGCGCATTGGTGGGGCAAACTGCTGATCGGCATGGAATACGCGCTGATGCAAAGCGGCCCGATGTCGATGGCGCCTTCGCAACTGGGCGCGTTCGCGAAATCCGATGCGAGCGATCCGGGCCTCACGCGCCCCGATCTGCAGTATCACGTGCAGCCGCTGTCGCTCGATCGCTTTGGCGAGCCGCTGCATCGCTTCAATGCTTTTACGGCGTCGGTGTGCAATCTGCGTCCCGCCTCGCGCGGCAGTATTCATGCGGTTTCCGCGCGAGCAGAAGACGCGCCCGCAATCGCGCCGAATTACCTCTCGACCGAGCACGATCTGCGCGTGGCCGCCAATGCCTTGCGTCTGACGCGTCGCATTGCCGCTTCGGCGGCGCTCGCGCGCTATCAGCCGCACGAAATCCTGCCGGGCCTGGCGTTCCAGAGCGAAAGCGAATTGCGCGAGGCGGCGGGCAATATCGGCACGACGATCTTCCATCCGGTGGGCACCTGCCGCATGGGCCGCGCCGACGATGCCGACGCCGTCGTGGATGCGCGCCTGCGCGTGCGTGGCGTGGAGGGCTTGCGTGTGGTGGATGCATCGGTGATGCCGTTCATCACGTCGGGCAACACGAATTCGCCCACGCTGATGATCGCCGAGCGTGCGGCGCAGATGATGCGCGAGGATCGCCGCGCGGGATCGGCCGCTACCGTGTGCACCGAAGCGGTGGCGTCGGTGCCCGTAGGTTGAAGCGCGCGCTTAACTGAGCGCTTAACTGAGGGCTTAACTGAGCGCTCCGCGTCGACGCACGCTGAGCGAGGCGCAGCAAAGCAGTGTTTCGGACCACTATCCAGGACATGCGCCGTGAATGCGGCGCGTGTGCTTTTGCACGTCTGCGAGTCTGCTGCAATGTATTTAACGTGTCGCCATCATGCTGCGATTGCGTGCTTATCTGCGCCTAAAGATTCTTGTCGATTCGAACAAAAATTGACAGTCACCCGTAAGTGCAAATCCCAATGATTGCGCTGCATCAATGGCGAGACAATGGCGCGGAATGAAAAGAGCGGGGGAGGCATGCGCCAGTGCGCCATGCATTGTCGTGCGTAGGTGAGCGCGAACCCAACGAAGCCAGTCGAAGCATCAGCCTTTACTTCGCGTGGAAGGGAACATGATTCTCGGCGACACGATTCTGGAAACGCGCGGCCTCACGAAACAGTTCAAGGGCTTCACCGCCGTGAACGGCGTGAACCTGCGCGTGTGCCGTGGTTCGATACACGCGCTCATTGGACCCAATGGCGCGGGCAAGACGACTTGCTTCAATCTCCTGACTAAATTTCTCGTGCCGAGCGCCGGGCGCATCGTCTTCAACGGCATCGACATCACCAACGAGCGGCCCGCGCAGATCGCGCGGCGCGGCATCATTCGTTCGTTCCAGATTTCGGCGGTGTTTCCGCATTTGACTGCCTTGCAGAACGTGCGCATCGGCCTGCAACGGCAACTGGGCACCGCCTATCACTTCTGGAAAAGCGAGCGCACGCTGGCCGAACTCAACGACCGTGCGATGGATCTGCTCACGCAGGTGGGCCTCACCGATTTCGCCGATGTGCCTACCGTCGAACTGGCCTACGGACGCAAGCGCGCGCTCGAAATCGCCACCACGCTGGCGATGGAGCCCGAACTGATGCTGCTCGACGAACCCACGCAAGGCATGGGGCACGAAGATGTGGACCGCGTGACGGCGCTCATCAAAAAGGTATCGACGGGGCGCACCATCCTGATGGTCGAGCACAACATGAACGTGATCGCGGGCATCTCCGACACCATCACGGTCCTGCAACGCGGCGAAGTGCTCGCCGAAGGCACCTACGCCGAAGTCTCGAAGAATCCGCTCGTCGCCGAAGCCTATATGGGCAGCGCCGACGCCGCGCTCGCAGGGGCGCACGCATGAGCACGGTGACGGAACAGCACGGGGAACAGCAAGCGGCGGCGGGCGAGGGCGAAAGCGCGCTGGAGATCGCGGGCCTGCAGGCGTGGTACGGCGAATCGCACATCCTGCATGGCGTCGATCTATCGGTGAAGCGCGGCGAGGTCGTCACGCTGCTCGGGCGCAACGGCGCGGGCCGCACCACCACGCTGCGCGCGATCATGGGTCTCACGGGGCGGCGCACGGGATCGATCCGCATCGGTGCGCGCGAAACCATCCAGATGCCGACTTATCGCATCGCGCATTGCGGCGTGGGCTATTGCCCGGAAGAGCGCGGCATTTTTGCCAGCCTGTCGTGCGAAGAGAACCTGCTGTTGCCGCCCGCGATAGGAGTAAAAGCGGGCGCGCAAGGCATGTCGATCGACGAGATCTACACGCTGTTTCCCAATCTCGCCGAACGTCGGCATAGCCAGGGCACACGTCTGTCAGGCGGCGAGCAGCAGATGCTGGCCGTTGCGCGCATCCTGCGCACGGGCGCGAATCTGCTGCTGCTCGACGAGATTTCCGAGGGCCTCGCGCCCGTCATCGTGCAGACGCTTGCGCGCATGATCGTCACGCTCAAGTCGCGCGGCTACACCATCGTTATGGTCGAGCAGAACTTCCGTTTTGCCGCGCCGCTCGCCGACCGCTTCTACGTGATGGAGCACGGACGCATCGTCGAGCGTTTCGGCATCGCCGAGCTCGAGGGGAAGATGCCGGTGCTGCACGATCTGCTTGGGGTCTAGTTTTCGTATCGGTTTTGCGTGCGGGCATCGTTGCGCCGCATGAGCCGTCCTGTTTTGCCTTGCCTGAAAAACGCTGAATAACAACGCGCATCACCACGCCACCAGTGAAAGGAGACAGCAATGAAGAAGACCACGTTCGCGCGGCTCGCGGCTTATGTAGCCGCCACGGCAGCAGCTACGGCGCTTTGCGCGGGGAACGCGCAGGCCGCGAACGACGCGGTGAAGATCGGCTTCATCACGGACATGTCGGGGCTGTACGCGGACGATGACGGCCAGGGCGGCCTCACCGCGATCAAGATGGCCATCGCGGACTTTGGCGGCAAGGTGAATGGCAAGCCGATCGAGATCGTGTACGCCGATCACCAGAACAAGGCCGATATCGCCGCATCGAAGGCACGTGAATGGATGGACCGTGACGGCATCGACATGCTGCTCGGCGGCACCAATTCGGCGACGGCACTGGCGATGAATCAGGTTGCGCAGGAGAAGAAGCGCGTCTACTTCAACACCGGCGCGGGCACCGATGCGCTCACCAACGAGCAGTGCACGCCGTACACGGTGCACTACGGCTACGACACGGTCGCGCTCGCCAGGGGCACGGGCCTCGCAGTGCTCAAGCAGGGCGGTAAGTCGTGGTTCTTCCTGACCGCCGATTACGCGTTCGGCAAGTCGCTCGAAAAGAATACCGCGGACGTGGTGAAGGCCAACGGCGGCCAGGTGCTGGGCGAAGTGCGTCATCCGCTGTCAGCGTCGGACTTCTCGTCGTTCCTGTTGCAGGCGCAGGCCTCGAAGGCGCAGGTGCTGGGTCTCGCGAACGCGGGCGGCGATTCGGTCAATGCGATCAAGGCGTCGAAGGAATTCGGCATCACCAAGACCATGAAGATCGCCGCGCTGCTGATGTTCCTGCCCGACGTGAAGAGCCTGGGACTCGACACCACGCAGGGCCTCGTGCTGACGAGCGGCTGGTACTGGGACCAGAACGACGCAACGCGCAAGTGGGCGCAGCGCTATTACGAGCAGACGAAGAAGATGCCGTCCGAGCTGCAGGCCGCCGACTACTCGGTGGTGATGAACTACCTCAAGGCGGTCCAGGCCGTGGGGTCGACCGATTCCGACAAGGTCATGGCGCAGCTCAAGAAGACGAAGATCAACGACTTCTACACCAGCAACGGTTATATCCGCCAGGACGGCGTGCTGATTCACGACATGTATCTGGTCGAAGTGAAGAAGCCGTCCGAGTCGAAGGGGCCGTGGGATCTCTACAAGGTCGTGCAGACGATTCCGGGCGAGCAGGCCTACACGTCGAAGGCGGAATCGAAGTGCGCGCTGTGGAAGTAGTCGCCAGCGAGGTCTGAAGCGCGCGGCGCGCCTGAGCGCCGCGCGTCAACCTGCGGGTCAACCATTAACCCGTGCCGTTAAAGGCGGTTTTCATGATGATCTTTGGCATTCCGCTTCCGGCAATGCTGAGCCAGTTGTTGCTCGGGCTCGTGAACGGGTCGTTCTACGCGATCCTGAGCCTGGGCCTCGCGGTGATCTTCGGCATGCTCAACGTGATCAACTTTGCACACGGCGCGTTGTTCATGCTGGGCGCGATGCTCACGTGGATGGGCCTCGCTTACTTCAATCTGCCCTACTGGGTGATGATTTTCGTCGCGCCGCTGCTGGTGGGGCTGATCGGCGTATTGATCGAGCGTTCGATGCTGCGCTGGCTGTATCGGCTCGATCATTTGTATGGACTCCTGCTGACTTTCGGTTTGACGCTGGTGGTGGAGGGCGTGTTCCGCTCGATCTATGGCGCGTCCGGGCAACCATACGATGTGCCCGATCTGCTTGCGGGCGCAACCAATCTCGGCTTCATGTATCTGCCCAACTACCGCGCGTGGGTCGTGGTGGCGTCGCTGACTGTGTGCTTCGCCACCTGGTTCGTGATCGAGAAAACGCGTCTGGGCGCCTATCTGCGCGCGGGCACGGAAAACCCCAAGATGGTCGAGGCGTTCGGCATCAACGTGCCGCTCATGATCACGCTGACCTACGGTTTTGGCGTGGCGCTCGCGGCGTTCGCCGGCGTGCTGGCCGCGCCCGTGATCCAGGTGTCGCCGCTGATGGGCCAGCCGATGATCATCACGGTGTTCGCCGTGGTCGTGATCGGCGGCATGGGTTCGATCATGGGCTCGATCCTCACGGGGCTGCTGCTCGGCGTGATCGAGGGCTTCACGCGCGTGTTCTGGCCGGAGGCGTCCGCGACCGTGGTGTTCGTCATCATGGCGATCGTGCTGCTGGTGCGCCCCGCCGGCCTTTTCGGCAAGGAACGGTGATGCAAAGAAAAGTGCTCTATGCGCTGCTGCTGATCGCGCTGATCGTGGCGCCTTTCGCGGGCGCTTATCCGCTCTTCGTGATGAAGGTGCTGTGTTTCGCGCTGTTCGCCGCGGCCTTCAATCTGCTGATCGGCTATACGGGGCTGCTGTCGTTCGGGCATGCGATGTTTCTGGCGAGCGCGGGCTACACCACCGGCTACGCGGTGCAGACGCTGGGTTTCACGCCGGAGCTGGGGGTGTTGATCGGCACGGCGGTGGCGACGGCGCTCGGCATGATCGTCGGCATCTTCGCGATTCGTCGGCAGGGCATCTACTTCTCGATGGTCACGCTCGCGCTCGCGCAGATGGTCTACTTCGTGTTCCTGCAGGCGCCGTTCACGCACGGCGAGGACGGGTTGCAAGCCGTGCCGCGCGGCAAGCTGTTCGGCGTGCTGTCGCTCGATTCGGATCTCTCGCTCTATTACGTCGTGCTGGTGGTGATGGTGCTGGCGTTCATGCTGATCGTGCGCATCGTGCATTCGCCGTTTGGCCAGGTGCTGGTGGCGATCAAGGAGAACGAGCCGCGCGCAATTTCGCTCGGCTACGACACCGACCGCTTCAAGCTGCTCGCCTTCGTGCTGTCCGCCGGGCTCGCGGGGCTGGCCGGGTCGCTCAAGGTGCTGGTGCTGGGCTTCGAGACGCTCGGCGACGCCTACTGGACCATGTCCGGCCTCGTGATCCTGATGACGCTGGTGGGCGGCATGGGCACGCTGTTCGGGCCGCTGCTGGGCGCGGCGCTGATCGTCGCGCTGGAAGACCGGCTGGGCGATATCGGCAGCGCACTGGCGTCGGTGACGGGCGTGGACTGGTTCCGCTCGCTGGGCGAGTCGGCAACCATCGTCACGGGGCTGATTTTTATCGCTTGCGTGCTGGCGTTCCGGCGCGGGATTGTCGGCGAGATCGTGGCGCGGGTGCGGCCGCTGCGCGCGTGAATTTATGCTGCGGCGAGCTTGCTTCACGTGGAAATTCGCGTGAGAATAAGTGCCTTCGTGTGCGATCCACACGGCTCCCCACGCGGCTTGTCGGACGATTGAGAAATGCGACAAAGCTGTGTCAGTGCGCCCCAAATCGGTGCCGCGCTGCACCACTAGGGTAAATGCTAGTTGCCCGTCGGGGGTGCGAAAGTTAAAGTTTCACCTAGTTCTGATGCACCGAATTTGCAGGTGGAGAACGAGGAGACAACTGAGGCACAAAGTGCCCGGACAAGGAAGCGCAGTTGGATGAGAATCCAACTGCGCTTTTAATATTCTGCTTCGGCTTATATCGCCGGACACCTCGTTCTCCATCCCCGTTTTATCCCTTCGCTGTTTTTCTCCGCTACACCCCTTCCGTAGTTCTCCGGCACTCGCCAATCATCGTTTTTCCTCACCGTTGCATCCACGCTGTAAGCCGCTGGAAAGCGCTTGCTCCGCGAAACATCGCTCCGTTACACTCGCCATTCGCCGACCATGCGGTCAGCATTAACGACCTGCGCTGACTGGCGCATCGGCGCGTGAACCCTGCCTGATTCGAACCCGGAAACTGTCACGTTTCCGGCGCAATAAAGAAAACGACGATCGAAGGAGTGGAGATGCAGTTGGTCTGGCGTTGGATGGGCGCGGCCGTTGCCGCGACGGGGATGCTTGCCGCCATGGCCGGCGCGGCGCACGCAGACGTGAAGATTGGCGTGACGCTGTCCGCCACCGGCCCGGCGGCTTCGCTGGGCATTCCCGAGAAAAATACCGTCGCGCTGCTGCCGAAGGAGATTGCGGGTCAGAAGGTCGATTACATCGTCCTCGATGACGCCACCGATTCCACCCAGGCCGTCAAGAACGCACGCAAGCTCACCAGCGAAGATCACGTCGACGCCTTGCTCGGCTCGACGGTCGTTCCGAATTCGCTGGCGATGATCGACGTCGCCGCCGAAACCTCCACGCCGATGATCTCGATGGCCGCCGCCGCCTCGATCGTCGAGCCGATGGACGCGAAGCGCGCCTGGGTTTTCAAGACGCCGCAGAACGACCAGCTGATGGCCGGCGCGATTGCGCAACACATGGCCGCGCATGGCGTGAAGACGGTGGCCTTCATCGGTTTCGCGGATGCCTACGGCGAGAGCTGGTACAGAGAGTTCAGCGCCGCTGCCGCGAAGCAGGGCATCAAGCTGGTCGCCAATGAGCGCTTCGCGCGCAATGATGCGTCTGTCACCGGTCAGGTGCTGAAGATGATTTCGCAGCATCCGGATGCCGTGCTGATCGCAGGCGCCGGCACGCCCGCCGCACTGCCGCAGAAAACGCTCAAGGAGCGCGGCTACGCGGGCAAGTACTATCAGACGCACGGCGTCGCCAACAACGACTTCCTGCGCGTGTGCGGCAAGGATTGCGAGGGCACGTATCTGCCCGCCGGTCCGCTGCTGGTCGCCGATCAATTGCCCGACTCGAATCCCGTGAAGCAATCCGCGCTCGCCTACAAGGCCGCCTATGAGAAGGCGTATGGCGCAGGCACCATCTCCACCTTCGGCGGTCACGCGTGGGACGCGGGGCTGTTGCTGCAGCATGCGATTCCCGTCGCGCTCAAGGCGGGGCAACCGGGCACTCAGGCGTTCCGCGAGGCGCTGCGCAAGGCGCTCGAAGGCACGCACGATGTGGCCGGCGCGCATGGCATCTTCAATATGAGCGCAACCGATCATGCGGGCCTCGATCAGCGGGCGCGCGTGATGGTGCAGATCGTCGGCGGCAAGTGGAAGCTGGCTGGCGATTGAGTTTCACGAGGAACGCACACCCATCGCACTCGACATCAAAAGGCACGCTCCCTAGGGACGTGCCTTTTTTGTTGCTGTCGCAACGATGCGCGGGAGTGTGAAGCAGGCAGAGCAGCGCAGTAGGGCAGCAGTGACGAAGCAGTAGAACGGCCGGATCGCGCCGCGGCTTGTGCAGTGCCGCAGGCAGGGAAAACCATGCGTCACACGCGCGATCCCCCTTACTACACTCAAAGGCCGGCGCGGCGGCGGGCAGGTTGAAAGGCATCGCGGCACGACGGCGGCACAACAAATATCGACACGCAGACAAAGCGTTTGGAGACGCGCAATGAAAACGAAACTCGCGATGAAGAAGTGGTCGGTGACAGCGCTCAATGCCGGACTCGCAGCGGCCTTGATGAGCATGGCGGGCGTGGCCGCCGCGCAGGTGAAGATCGGCGTGACGCTGTCGGCGACGGGGCCGGCGGCGTCGCTCGGCATTCCGGAGAAGAACACCATTGCGCTGCTGCCCAAGGAGATCGGCGGCAAGAGCGTGCAGTACATCGTGCTCGACGACGCTTCGGATACCAGCAAGGCGGTGCAGAACACCCACAAGCTGATCGACGAGGATCATGTCGATGCGATCATCGGGTCGTCGGTGACGCCGAACTCGCTGGCGATGCTCGACGTGGTCGCGCAGGGCAAGACGCCGATGATCTCGCTCGCGGCGTCGGCGGCCATCGTGCAGCCGGTCGACGACAAGCGCAAATGGGCGTTCAAGCCGCCGCAAAACGACAGCCTGATGGCCGACGCAATCGCGGGCTATATGGAAAAGCACGGCGTGAAAACGGTGGGTTTCATCGGTTTCACGGATGCCTACGGCGACAGCTGGCTGCGCGAGTTCACGGCGGCGGCCGCGAAGCACAACCTCAAGATCGTCGCGAACGAGCGCTATAACCGCACCGATTCTTCGGTGACGGGGCAGGCGCTCAAGCTGATGTCGGCGAATCCGGATGCGGTGCTGATCGCGGGCTCCGGCACGCCGTCGGCGCTGCCCGCGACCACGCTCAAGGATCGCGGCTACAAGGGCAAGATCTATCAGACGCACGGCGTCGCCAACAACGATTTCCTGCGCGTGTGCGGCAAGGACTGCGAGGGCGAACTGCTGCCCGCCGGCCCGATTCTCGTCGCCGATCAATTACCCGATTCGAACCCGGTGAAGAAGTCGGCGCTCGCCTATAAGGCGGCCTACGAGAAAGCGTACGGCGCGGGCACGGTGGCGACCTTTGGCGGCCATGCCTGGGACGCCGGCCAGATGCTCCAGCGCGCAATTCCGGCTGCGCTCAAGACCGCGCAACCGGGCACCGAAGCGTTCCGCGTGGCACTGCGCGACGCGCTCGAAAACATCAAGGATCTGCCGGTGTCGCACGGCATCATGAACACGTCGCCGACCGATCACAACGGTCTGGATGACCGCGCGCGCGTGATCGTGGAAGTCGTCAACGGCAAGTGGAAGCTGCAGGGCGACTGAGCCGCGCTGCGTTCCCATCGGTCGTCTTGTCTCATGTCTCTTTAGCGGCGCGGCCTGCCTGGCTGCGCCGCGCGCTTTCCCGCAAGTCGTTGCATCGTCCCGCATCGCTCCCAACGTCGTTCTGACGTGGCTGGTTTCACGTGTCTCAGTAAAGAGGGGTTATGGATTTATCGATCGCCGCGATCCTCGCGCAGGACGGCATCACCACCGGAGCGATTTACGCGCTGCTTGCGCTCGCGCTGGTGCTGGTGTTTTCCGTCACGCGCGTGATCTTCATTCCGCAGGGCGAATTCGTCTCGTATGGCGCTTTGACGCTCGCCGCGCTGCAATCGCAGAAGTTTCCCGCCACCTGCTGGCTGCTCGTGGCGCTGGGCGCGGCGTGCTTTATCGTCGAGACGGCCGGCCTCGTGCGTCACGCCGAGCGCCGCCGTCATGCGGCGCGCACGCTCGTCACGCTCGCGGGCAAATACCTGCTGTTTCCCATCGCGCTCTATGCGCTCACGCGTGGCGTGGCCGGGCAGCCGTTGCCGATGCTCGCGCAGATCGCGCTCACGCTCGCCATCGTCGTGCCGATGGGGCCGTTCATCTATCGGCTGGCCTACGAGCCGATCGCCGAGGCCACCACGCTGCTGTTGCTGATCGTGGCGGTGGCGGTGCACTTCGCGATGGTGGGCCTGGGGCTCGTGATGTTCGGCGCGGAAGGCTCTCGCACCAATGCGTTCTCGGATGCCACGTTCACTATCGGCGCGCTGTCGATCTCGGGGCAAAGTCTCTGGGTGATCGGCACGGCGGTGGTGTTGATCGTCGCGCTGTACTTCTACTTTGATCGCACGATTTCCGGCAAGGCGTTGCGCGCGACTTCGGTGAACCGGCTGGGCGCGCGGCTCGTCGGCATCGGCACGACGCAGGCCGGGCGGCTGGCGTTCACGCTCGCGGCGGGGCTGGGTGCGCTGTGCGGCGTGCTGGTCGCGCCGCTCACAACCATCTACTACGACTCGGGTTTCCTGATCGGCCTGAAGGGCTTCGTGGGCGCGATCATCGGCGGCCTGGTGAGCTATCCGCTGGCTGCGGCGGGCTCCGTGCTGGTGGGGCTGCTGGAGTCGTACTCGTCGTTCTGGGCGAGTTCATACAAGGAAGTGATCGTGTTCACGCTGATCATTCCCGTGCTGCTGTGGCGCAGTCTGTCCACGCCGCACGCCGAAGAGGAAGAGGAGTGATGCGATGAAACGACTCGTCCTGCATAACCGGTTCTTCTGGCTGTTCCTCGTGGTGATGTTCGCGCTGCCGGTGTTGCCCGGCGTCGTGCGCGTGCCCGAGTACTGGATCACGCTGCTCAACTACATCGGACTCTATTCGATCGTCGCCATCGGCCTCGTGCTGCTCACGGGTATCGGTGGGATGACGAGCTTCGGGCAGGCCGCCTTCGTCGGTCTGGGCGCCTACGCGACGGCGTATCTGACGACGCAGTATGGCGTCTCGCCGTGGCTTGCGCTGATCGTCGGCGTGGTGATTACGGCGCTGGTTGCCCTCGTGCTGGGGCTGGTGACGATGCGGCTTTCCGGCCACTTTCTGCCGCTCGGCACGATCGCCTGGGGGCTCGCACTGTTCTTCCTGTTCGGCAATCTGGACATGCTCGGCAAGTACGACGGCATCAACGGCATTCCGGTGCTCAACGTGCTGGGCGTCGAGCTGGAGTCCGGGCGGCACATTTATTACCTGATCTGGGTGGTGGTGCTGGCGTCGGTGATCTCCGTACAGAACCTGCTCAACAGCCGCACGGGCCGCGCGATTCGCGCACTGCGCGGTGGCGGCTTGATGGCCGAAGCGATGGGCGTCAACACGGCCTGGATGCGCGTGGTGATCTTCGTCTACGCGGCGGTCCTGGCGGCGGTCTCGGGCTTTCTCTACGCGCACTTGCAGCGCGCGGTGAATCCGACGCCGTTCGGCCTGAATCACGGCATCGAGTATCTGTTCATGGCTGTGGTGGGCGGCGTTGCGCACGTCTGGGGCGCGGTGCTGGGCGCGGCGATCCTCACGGTGCTGCAGGACTGGCTGCAGACGCTGCTGCCCAAGCTGCTGGGCGAAAACGGCAACTTCGAAATCATCGTCTTCGGCATTCTGATGGTGCTGCTGCTCCAGTACGCGCGCCGCGGTGTCTGGCCGTTCGTCGCGCGCTTCTTCCCTCGTGGTCCGCAGGCGCATGTGCCCGAGCATGCGGAGCCTTTGCCGCAACGCAGCAAGCCGGTGGCGGGCGAGTTGCTGCTGAGCGTCGACAAGGCGCGCAAGACGTTTGGCGGTCTGGTCGCCGTCAACGACGTGAGCTTCGAGGTGAAGGCCGGGCAGATCATCGGCCTGATCGGGCCGAACGGCGCGGGCAAGTCGACGACGTTTAACCTGGTGACCGGCGTGCTCCAGCCGACTAGCGGTGCGATTACCTTCCGTGGCGCGCGCATCGACAAGCTCACTTCACGTGAAATCGTCGCGCGCGGCATCGGTCGCACGTTCCAGCACGTCAAGCTGCTGCCGACGATGACGGTGCTGGAGAACGTAGCGATCGGCGCGCATCTGCGCGGGCATTCGGGCGTGCTGCGCAGCGTCGTCAAGCTCAACACGGCGGAAGAGGGCAGGCTGATGAGCGAGGCGGCGAGGCAACTTCGGCGCGTTGGCCTTGAGCAGCATATGTATGAGGAAGCGGGCAGCCTGGCGCTGGGGCAGCAGCGGATTCTGGAAATCGCCCGCGCGCTGTGTTGCGATCCGACCCTGCTGCTGCTGGACGAACCGGCGGCGGGGCTGCGATATCAGGAGAAGCAACAACTGGCCGCTTTGCTGCGCAAGCTAAGAGAAGAGGGGATGAGTGTGCTGCTGGTCGAACACGATATGGACTTCGTGATGAATCTCACCGATCGCCTGGTCGTGATGGAGTTCGGCACGCGCATTGCCGAAGGTCTGCCGCAGGAGGTGCAGCAAGACCCGGCTGTGCTGGAAGCGTATCTGGGCGGGGTGGAATGATGAGCGAAATGGTCAAAGCGCCCATTCTCGAAGTTTCCGGCCTCGCGGTGCGCTACGGCAAGATCGAGGCGCTGCATAAGGCGTCGATCAAGGTAGGGGCGGGGCAGATCGTCTCCGTGATCGGGCCGAACGGAGCGGGCAAGTCCACGTTGCTCAACGCCATCATGGGTGCGCTGCCTGTGACGGGGCACGCGAGCGGGCGCATCGCTTATCTTGGCGACGAAGTGGGCGCCTTGCCGATCGAGCGTCGGGTGGCGCGCGGCATGTGTCTGGTACCGGAGAAGCGCGAGCTGTTTGCCTCCATGACGGTCGAAGACAATCTCGTGCTTGGTGCGTACCGGCGCAAGCGGGCAGGGGAGCGCAGCTTTCTCGATCAACTCGATCACGTGTTCGCGCTTTTCCCCCGTCTCAAAGAGCGGCGCGCCCAGGCGGCGGGCACGCTCTCAGGTGGCGAGCGCCAGATGCTCGCAGTTGGGCGAGCGCTCATGGGTAAGCCCGATCTGCTGATGCTCGATGAGCCTAGCCTTGGCCTGGCACCGCTGATCGTGAAAGAGATTTTTCACATCATCAGCGCGCTTCGGCAAACGGGCGTGGCGACGCTCTTGATCGAGCAGAACGCGCGCGCGGCGCTGCAGATTTCCGATTACGGTTACGTGCTGGAGACGGGCGATCTGGCGCTGGAAGGTCCGGCGGCTGAACTGGCGCAGAACCCGCGCGTCATTGAGACCTACCTCGGATTGGCGAAGAAGCCGGTCTAGTTCTCGTCAGGCTCTCCAGAAATCGGCGGCGTGTTTCACGTGAAACACGCCGCTTTTTCTTTCTGGTGCGATTAAACCTTCAACGGGCCTGATCGGTCCAAAACCCGAAACCGTTATAATTCGACCATTCCACTTTTTTCAGAGAAGGCTCACGCGGTCTATTCGTCCGTGCGTGAGGTTCCGGCCATGCTTTTTCCCACAGAGTTTGACGTAATCGTCGTCGGCGGCGGTCACGCCGGCACCGAGGCCGCGCTAGCCGCGGCCCGTATGGGCGTGAAGACGCTCCTGCTCACGCACAACATCGAAACGCTCGGTCAGATGAGCTGCAATCCGTCCATCGGCGGCATTGGCAAAGGCCATCTGGTCAAGGAAGTCGATGCGCTCGGCGGCGCAATGGCCGCAGCGACGGACGAGGGCGGCATCCAGTTCCGCATTCTCAATTCGTCCAAAGGCCCGGCGGTGCGCGCGACGCGTGCCCAGGCTGACCGGATTCTCTACAAGGCTGCGATCCGTCGCCGTCTCGAAAACCAGCCGAACCTCTGGCTGTTCCAGCAGGCCGTCGAAGACCTGATGGTCGAAGGCGATCGCGTGGTTGGCGCGGTGACGCAGGTTGGTCTGCGCTTCCGCGCGCGCGCCGTGGTGCTGACGGCGGGGACTTTCCTCGACGGCAAGATCCACGTGGGCCTGAACAACTACACGGGCGGTCGTGCGGGCGATCCGGCGGCTGTCACGCTGTCCGCACGTCTGAAGGAACTGAAGCTGCCGCAAGGCCGCCTCAAGACCGGCACGCCGCCGCGTATCGACGGCCGCACGATCGACTTCTCGGTGCTCGAAGAGCAGCCGGGCGATCTCGATCCGGTGCCGGTGTTCTCGTTCCTGGGTCGTGCCGAGCAGCATCCGCAACAGATTCCGTGCTGGGTTACGCACACCAACGAGCGCACGCACGACATCATCCGCGGCGGTCTGGATCGTTCGCCGATGTACACGGGCGTGATCGAAGGGGTAGGGCCGCGCTACTGCCCGTCGATTGAAGACAAGATTCATCGCTTCGCGTCGAAGGAATCGCATCAGATTTTTCTGGAGCCGGAAGGCCTGACGACCAACGAGTTTTACCCGAACGGGATCTCGACGAGTCTGCCGTTCGACGTGCAACTGGAGCTCGTGCATTCGATGCGCGGTCTTGAGCACGCTCACATCCTGCGTCCTGGCTATGCAATCGAGTACGACTACTTCGATCCGCGCGGCCTGAAGGCATCGCTGGAAACCAAGGTCATCAATGGCCTGTTTTTTGCGGGCCAGATCAACGGCACGACGGGTTACGAAGAGGCTGCTGCGCAAGGTCTGCTCGCCGGTATCAATGCCGGTCTGCAAGTGCAGGGTAAGGATGCATGGTGCCCGCGCCGCGACCAGGCATACCTTGGCGTGCTGGTCGACGATCTCGTAACGCGTGGTGTGTCCGAGCCGTATCGCATGTTCACGAGCCGTGCCGAGTATCGCCTGAGCCTGCGCGAAGACAATGCCGATATGCGTCTGACGGAAATCGGGCGCGAACTCGGTGTTGTGGATGATGAGCGCTGGGACGCTTTCAGCCGCAAACGCGACGCTGTTTCACGTGAAACCGAACGCTTGAAGTCGACGTGGGTGAACCCGAAGACGCTGGGCGCAGAAGAAGCGACGGCCCTGCTGGGCAAGCCGATCGACCGCGAATACAACCTTGCGGATCTGCTGCGTCGTCCGGGCGTGAGCTACGACGGTGTGGTGGGTCTGCGCGAAGGCGCATGCGCACCTGAAGCCCCGCTCGCCGACGATCAAGTTTTGCTCGACCAGATCAAGGAGCAGATCGAGATCGGCATCAAATATCAGGGCTATATCGACCGTCAGGCCGATGAGATCGAGCGCAACGGCGCGCATGAAAATACGCGTCTGCCGGAAGGGATCGACTACAAGGAAGTGCGTGGCCTGTCGTTCGAGGCTTGCCAGAAGCTGACTCAGCATCGCCCGGAAACGATCGGTCAGGCGTCGCGTATCTCGGGCATCACGCCCGCGGCGATCTCGCTGCTGATGGTGCACCTGAAGCGCGGTCTTGGCCGTCGCCGTCAGAACCCGGCCGACGCCGCTGCGAATGCCGCAGCAGCAGACAACAAACCGGTGGCTCAATGACGGCGCGCTCACGGCAACCCGGTATCGCTGACCGAGACGCGCTCGCGCAGATGTTGACGGAGGGCGCCGATGCGCTCTCTCTCGACCTGAATGAGCGTCAACACCAACAACTGCTGGACTACGTTGCGCTGCTGGTGAAATGGAACGCTGTCTATAACCTGACGGCGATTCGCGATCCGCGCCAGATGCTGATCCAGCACATCCTCGATTCGCTTTCGATCCTGCCGCATCTGCCTTCACGTGAAAACGCGACGGTGCTGGATGTGGGATCGGGTGGCGGCTTGCCCGGCATCGTGCTGGCGATTGCGCGTCCGGACTGGCATGTGACGCTGAACGACATCGTGCAGAAGAAGTCGGCGTTCCAGTCGCAGGCCAAGGCCGAACTGGGGCTCACGAATCTGGCGGTGGTGACGGGCCGGGTGGAATCGCTGCGCCCGGGCGTCGAAGTGCCGAAAAAATTCGACTTGATCGTCTCGCGGGCATTCGCGGAACTCACCGATTTCGTTACACTGGCCCGTCATCTCGTCGCGGACGATGGCGCGATCTGGGCCATGAAGGGCGTACGCCCGGATGGCGAAATCGAGCGTCTGCCCGAGGGGGCGCGTGCGGTCAAAACGATTCGTCTCGCGGTGCCGATGCTCGATGCAGAGCGCCACCTCAGCGAAGTATTGGTCGAACCGCTGCCGCAAGCCTGATTGCGGCAGCGCCAAAACGGCAGCACAGCAACATTGGCCGAAAGGCCGAATAGCGCGACCGGTCTGGTCGCGCTAACGTAAGCAAACTTTCAAGGCAGTAAAAGGGACACACACAAGATGGCAAAAATCTTCTGCGTTGCGAACCAGAAGGGCGGCGTCGGCAAGACGACGACAACGGTCAATCTCGCCGCGAGCCTCGCATCGCAGGGACAGCGTGTCCTTCTCATCGATCTCGACCCGCAGGGCAATGCCACGATGGGCAGCGGCATCGACAAGGCCGCCTGCGAGTACACCGTGTATGAAGTGCTCGTCGATGGCATCTCGGTGCCCGATGCGCGCACGAGCCCGGAGCATGTCGGTTACGACGTGTTGCCCGCCAATCGCGAACTGGCCGGCGCCGAAGTGGAGCTGGTGTCGGTCGATCAGCGCGAACGTCGTTTGAAGAATGCGCTGGCCCAGGTGGACGATCAGTACGACTTCGTCCTGATCGACTGTCCGCCCGCACTGTCGCTGCTCACGCTTAACGGCTTGTGCGCGGCGCATGGCGTGGTGATTCCGATGCAGTGCGAGTACTTCGCGCTCGAAGGTCTGTCGGACCTCGTCAACACGATCAAGCAGGTGCACGCGAACATGAATCGCGACCTGAAGGTTATCGGTCTGCTGCGCGTGATGTTTGATCCGCGCATCACGCTGCAACAGCAGGTGTCGGAGCAACTCAAGGAACACTTCGGCGACAAGGTGTTCGACGCGGTGATCCCGCGCAATGTGCGTCTCGCGGAGGCACCCAGCTACGGCTTGCCGGGCGTGGTGTTCGATCGTGCATCGCGCGGTGCGCAGGCCTACGTGCAGTTCGGCGCGGAAATGATCGAGCGCGTGCGTTCGATCTGACTCAGACTGGGGAAGCACGATGAACGCAGTAGCACGTAAAAAAGGATTGGGCCGAGGACTCGAGGCATTGCTCGGCGGCAGCGCGGACATCACCGAAGCGGTGAAGATCGAAGGCGCACCCAACACGCTCCCGCTCACGCAGATGCAGGCAGGCAAGTACCAGCCGCGTACGCGCATGGACGAAGGCGCGCTTCAGGAACTGGCCGCGAGCATCCGCGCGCAGGGCCTGATGCAGCCGATCCTCGTGCGTCCGATTGGTCCGGAGCGTTACGAGATCATTGCTGGTGAACGACGTTTCCGCGCCGCGAATATCGCGGGCCTGACGGAAGTGCCGGTGCTCGTGAAGGATGTGCCCGATCAGGCCGCCGCCGCGATGGCGCTGATCGAGAACATTCAGCGCGAAGATCTGAATCCGCTCGAAGAGGCGCAGGGTATCCAGCGTCTGCTCGACGAATTCAATTTCACGCACGAACAGGCAGCGGAGTCGGTGGGGCGCTCGCGCAGCGCGGTGTCGAACCTGCTGCGCCTGCTGAACCTGGCAATGCCGGTGCAGACGATGTTGCTCGCGGGCGATCTCGATATGGGCCACGCGCGCGCGCTGCTCGCCGTGGATGCCGCCACGCAGATCCAGCTCGCGCATCAGGTGGTCAATCGTCGCCTGTCGGTGCGTGAAACGGAAAAACTCGTTGCGGCCACAACCAAGGCCGTACCCGCGGTCAAGGCCAAGGCTGCGCAGGATGGCGGCCGCGACACGCGTCGTCTCGAAGAAGAGTTGTCTGACCTCCTGGCCGCCACGGTCAAGATCAAGGTGGGGCGCCGTGGGCGAGGGCAGTTGACCGTCGATTTCGGCGACCTCGATTCGCTCGAAGGTATCTTGCTGCGTCTGCGCGGCGAAACCGCTGTCTGACGCGCTACGCGCGCCCGATGCGAGAACCCGATGCCGCGAAGCGCGGCGCCATGAACGTAACGCCGAACCTGCTGCAGCGGGTCGGCGCGTTCATGCGTGGTGAACCGGTGCTGACGATTCTCATCGTCGCACTGGGGTTGCTGCAGATCTTCGCGCCGCAGCCGTGGTCGAAGCTGCCCGCCCTGGTCGACTGGCAAACGGTGATGACGCTCGCCGGTTTGCTGATTCTCACCAAGGCGCTCGAATATTCAGGATTCCTCACCTGGACGGCACACCGGCTGGTTCACCGGATTCACTCGGAACGCGCGCTGGCTTTCCTGCTGATTGCGCTCGCCGCCGCGCTCTCGACGATCTTGACCAACGACGTCGCGCTTTTCGTCGTGGTGCCGCTGGTGCTCTCGTTGCACAAACTCACGCCGCTGCCGCTCAAGCGGCTCATCATCATGATCGCGCTGGCCGT
The DNA here is from genome assembly GCF_011753055.1 of Burkholderia sp. Ax-1719. Taxonomy (GTDB): domain Bacteria; phylum Pseudomonadota; class Gammaproteobacteria; order Burkholderiales; family Burkholderiaceae; genus Paraburkholderia. The sequence continues at coordinate 122,853 of NZ_VWWJ01000013.1, forward strand.
GAATGCCGGCTCGGTCCTCACGCCGCTCGGCAATCCGCAGAACCTGTTTCTCTGGCAATTGAGCGGCGCATCGTTTGGCCGCTTCATCGCTGCGCTCGCGCCGCTGTGCGCATTGCTGATGGCGATGCTGTTCGTGCTGGCCGCGTTCATGTTCAAGCCGCAGCAACTCGACCTCAGCAAAGATGCTGAGGAACATGACGTCGATCGCGCGCTGGCCGGCGTCGCCGCCGTGTTGTTCATCGGTTTCGTGCTGCTCGCCGATGCGCATCGCGCCGGCATCGCATTGGCCGGAGTAGGGGCGGGATCTTTGCTGTGGCGCGCGCGCATCGTTTTGAAGATCGACTGGCTGCTTTTGTTGATCTTCGTTCTGATGTTCGTCGTTTTACGGAGTGCCGCCGCGCTGCCCTGGATCCATCACGCGCTCGCCGATCTCGCGTTGCAGACGTCCATGCGCGCTTATGTCGCAGGGGCGGTGCTCTCGCAAGCCATCAGTAATGTACCGGCCGCAATCGTGCTCGCGGGCTTTACGCACGACTGGCGCGCGCTCGCATTCGGCGTGAGTGTGGGGGGCTTTGGCGTGGCGATCGGCTCACTGGCGAACCTGATTGCCGTGCGCCTGTCGGGCGAGCGCGGCGTGTGGCTGCCGTTTCATCTCGTCTCCATACCGTTCTGGTTAATTGCGGTATTGGGTGGCGCAACTTTGTTGTATTTTTTCTGACGGAAATGCGACAAGGCGGCGACATAAGCGCCGTTCCACGGTAAAATCGCGCCCCGTTTTGCCTGGCTCTCCTGAGTGCAGGATGCGCGCAGGACACTGCCTTACAGTTCCCGTTACCCCGGGAGTAATGGCGTGTTTTCCGCATCATGAAGTAGCATTCCACAGGTGTTATTGAGCGGGCTAAAGTCTTGAATTGGCTGCAACTATCGCTTACAATCGCCCGGATTTATTTGGTTGGCGATGCTGTAAGCACGTTGCAAGAAAGCACGCGCAAGGCAAATATCCGGAATCAAACGATGGTGGGTCAGAGGCCAGACGAAGCGCCGCAGGCGCATGGTGGGCCCGAAGGTCCGCACGACATGAACGAAGCATCCCGCCGGGGGCAGGATGTGAAACCGGATGCAGCAAAGCCCGCTGTGCATGTGGCCACTGACCACAACGCAGAGTGGGACGCCGATCAGCAAGATAACAACGACATCGTTCCGCTCACCCGGGCCGAAGCCGAACAGATCTTCGGCGCACAGGTGAGTCGCCCCTCCCGCGTCACACCTTTTCGTGTCGTGGCGGCGCAAGTAGTTTTGTCCCTGGTTGCTACGCTGCTCTGGTGGCTGTTTTATAAGCCGCCGGGCGTGACCGCGCCGGATGCCGTAGCACTATCGGCATTCCTGGGCGGAGCGATCTGCTGGATCCCTGGTGCGCTGTTCGCGGCGCGCCTCAAGCAGTTGAGCCGTGCAGCCACCGTGTTCAACTGGGTGCTCGGTGAAGCATTCAAGATGGGGGCGACGATAGCGATGTTCGTCGCCATCGCGTTCGGGTATCACGACGTGCAGTGGATTCCGCTGCTGGTCACGTACCTGATCGCACTGAAGACATACTGGATCGCGCTCGCGTTGCGCTGACCCACTGCCGACATCGCGCCGCCTGCTACGTAGCCAACGTAGAGGGCGTCGAGGCGATCGAAGCGGTGCACGGTTGGACTGCGCGTAGGCGACATATGCGGAGATAAGACTCACTCTGCAGCGGCGTGTTCCCGCAATACAGCATTGCGCGGGAACGGCCGGAACCGATTTTCGACAATTTGGGTGGCTTTTAACGATATGGCAGCTAGCGAAGGCACGCGCGCTCTGGATCCGTCAGAGTACATTGCGCACCACTTGCAGAACTTTTCCACCTCGCATCAGACGTCGATCGTCGATTTCCACGTCTGGAACATCGACACGCTGTTCTGGTCGATTCTGTGTGGCCTCGTGACCATTTTCCTGCTGCGTCTCGCAGCGCGCTCGGCGACTCCCGGTGTTCCGGGCCGCTTCCAGTGCGCCGTCGAAATGCTGGTCGAAATGGTCGAAGACCAGTCGAAGTCCATCATCCATGGCAATCGCAAGTTCATCGCGCCGCTGGCCCTGACCGTGTTCGTCTGGGTCGCGCTGATGAACTGTCTCGACTTCATCCCTGTTGACCTGCCGGGCCGCGTGATCGGCTGGCTGGGTCTGTCCGAAGCACTGCCGCACCAGCGTATCGTCCCGACCGCCGACCTTAACGGCACGTTCGGCATCGCGCTCGGCGTGTTCGTGCTGATGATCTATTACAACCTCAAGATCAAGGGTCCCGGCGGCTTCGCGCACGAGCTGCTGTCGGCTCCGTTCGGTTCGCATCCGCTGCTGTGGATCCCGAACCTTGCACTCAACATCATCGAGTTCGTCGCCAAGACGGTTTCGCTCGCCCTGCGGTTGTTCGGCAACATGTATGCAGGCGAACTGCTGTTCCTGCTGATCGCCCTGCTGGGCAGTCTCTGGACCTTCGGTGCGGACACGACGGTGCTTGGCTTCATCGGCCATGTGATTGCGGGCAGCGTGTGGGCGATCTTCCACATCCTGATCGTTCTGCTGCAGGCGTTCATTTTCATGATGCTGACGCTGGTGTACATCGGCCAGGCACACGACAGCCACTAAGCGGCGGTCGTACCCAGAATTGCAGTTTTAAGTTTTAAATCCCCAGTTCCAGAAAATCTCACAAAGGAGTGATCATGCAAGCTTTCATCGCCAACATCCAGGGTTTCACGGCCATCGGTATCGGCATCATCATCGGCCTGGGTGCAATCGGCGCCTGTATCGGTATCGGCCTGATGGGCGGCAAGTACATCGAAGCCTGCGCACGTCAGCCTGAACTGATGAACCCGCTGCAGACGAAGATGTTCCTGCTGGCTGGTCTGATCGATGCAGCGTTCCTGATCGGTGTTGGTGTTGCAATGCTGTTCGCGTTCGCGAACCCGCTGCTGTCGAAGCTCGCCGCGGTCGCGGGCTAAGTTCCCTGGAAGGTTGCGCCTGATCTATAACGGAATGGGCGCAGAGCGGAACGGGTGACGAGGCGCTGATCGAGTTTCACAACCGATGAGCGCCTTGCCGTTTCAATTCCCCGGAATAGCTGATTAAGGAAACACCGTGAATCTCAACGCAACCCTGTTTGCGCAAATGGTCGTGTTCCTGATCCTCGCGTGGTTCACGATGAAGTTCGTGTGGCCGCCGTTGATCAACGCCCTCGACGAGCGCTCGAAGAAGATCGCTGACGGCCTCGCGGCTGCTGAAAAGGGTAAGCAGGAACTCGAAGCGGCACACAAGCGCGTGGGCGAAGAACTCGCCTCGGCCCGTAACGAGGGCCAGAGCCGTATCGCCGACGCTGAAAAGCGTGCGCTCGCTGTCGCAGAAGAAATCAAGGCCCAGGCACAAGCCGAAGCGGCCCGCATCGTCGCTACGGCGAAGGCGGACGCAGAGCAGCAGGTGGTCAAGGCACGCGAAGCACTGCGCGCTGAAGTCGCCGCCCTCGCCGTGCAAGGCGCTGAACAGATCCTGAAGCGCGAAGTCGATCAGTCGGCCCATGCCGAACTGCTGAATCAACTGAAAGCCGAGCTCTGATCATGGCCGAACTTGCAACCATCGCCCGCCCGTACGCAGAAGCCCTCTTTGGCGTGGCCGAAGCTGGCGACCTCGCCGCCTGGTCCACGCTCGTTACGGAGCTGGCACAGGTTGCGGCCGTGCCCGAGGTGCTGTCGGTCGCGTCGAGCCCGAAAGTCAGCCCTACCCAGGTCGTCGAGCTGCTGCTCGCGGCGGTGAAGTCCCCGCTCAAGGATTCGGCCGAGGCGAAGAACCTCGTGCAGATGCTGGTCGCGAATCACCGTCTGGAACTGCTGCCGGAAATCCACACGCAGTTCGAAGCGCTCAAGAACGCCAAGGCCGGTGCAGCTGACGCGCTGATCGTCAGCGCGTTCCCGCTCGAAGGCCCGCAACTGGACGAACTCGTCGCCAGCCTCGAACGCAAGTTCAAATGCAAGCTGAAGCCGACCGTCGAGATCGACAAGTCGCTCATCGGCGGCGTGCGCGTCACGGTCGGCGACGAAGTGCTCGATACCTCGGTCCGCGCGCGGCTCGCCAGCATGCAGGCGGCTCTGACCGCCTGAACGCCTCGATCCATACGATCGGGCGTGGCGGCTGGCACGCAACAGAATTGAACATCAGGAGCGAATAATGCAACTCAATCCCTCTGAGATCAGCGAGCTGATCAAGAGCCGGATCCAGGGCCTTGAAGCGAGCGCGGACGTTCGCAACCAGGGCACCGTGATCTCCGTGACCGACGGCATCGTGCGCATCCACGGCCTGTCGGACGTGATGCAAGGCGAAATGCTCGAATTCCCGGGCAACACCTTCGGTCTCGCGCTGAACCTCGAGCGTGACTCGGTCGGCGCCGTGATTCTCGGTGAATACGAACACATTTCGGAAGGCGACATCGTCAAGACGACGGGCCGCATTCTGGAAGTCCCGGTTGGTCCGGAACTGATCGGCCGCGTGGTCGATCCGCTCGGCAACCCGATCGACGGCAAGGGTCCCGTCAACGCCAAGCTGACCGACGCGATCGAAAAGATCGCTCCGGGCGTGATCTGGCGTGAAGGCGTCTCGCAGCCGGTGCAAACCGGTCTGAAGTCGATCGACGCAATGGTGCCGATTGGCCGTGGCCAGCGTGAGCTGATCATCGGCGACCGTCAGTGCGGCAAGACCGCAGTGGCCGTCGACACGATCATCAACCAGAAGGGCAAGGATCTGATCTGTATCTACGTCGCCATCGGTCAGAAGGCTTCGTCGATCCAGAACGTGCTGCGCAAGCTCGAAGAAACGGGCGCGATCGAGTACACGATCGTGGTCGCCGCTTCGGCTTCGGAATCGGCTGCGCTGCAGTACCTCGCACCGTACGCCGGCTGCACGATGGGCGAATACTTCCGCGATCGCGGTCAAGACGCCCTGATCATTTATGACGATTTGACCAAGCAAGCCTGGGCATACCGTCAGATCTCGCTGCTGCTGCGCCGCCCGCCGGGCCGCGAAGCTTACCCCGGCGACGTGTTCTATCTCCACTCGCGTCTGCTCGAGCGCGCTGCGCGCGTGTCGGCTGACTACGTCGAGAAGTTCACGAACGGTGAAGTCAAGGGCAAGACGGGTTCGCTGACGGCACTGCCGATCATCGAAACGCAAGCTGGCGACGTGACCGCATTCGTTCCGACGAACGTGATCTCGATTACCGACGGCCAGATCTTCCTGGAAACCGACCTGTTCAACGCAGGCATCCGCCCGGCAATCAACGCCGGCGTGTCGGTGTCGCGTGTTGGCGGTGCGGCTCAAACGAAGGTCGTGAAGAAGCTGTCGGGCGGTATCCGTACCGACCTCGCGCAGTACCGTGAACTGGCGGCATTCGCCCAGTTCGCATCGGACCTCGACGAAGCGACCCGCAAGCAGCTCGAGCGCGGCCGCCGCGTCACCGAACTGCTCAAGCAGCCCCAGTACCAGCCGCTGCAAGTCTGGGAACTGGCTGTGGCGCTGTTCTCGGCGAACAACGGCTACCTCGATGACATCGACGTCGCTCAAGTGCTGCCGTTCGAAAAGGGCCTGCGCGAATACCTGAAGTCGAAGCACGCCGACCTCGTCGCGCGCATCGAGGACAAGAAGGACCTTTCGAAGGACGACGAGAACGCGCTCCACGCGGCTCTCAAGGACTTCAAGAAGTCCGGCGCATACTGATCCGTCCGGGAATCAACTTAGATAAACGGACTGGGACCCGGGTGGGTGCAGCGCACTGACCCGGGTCGACAAAGGAGCAAGCAATGGCTGGAATGAAGGAAATTCGCGGCAAGATCAAGAGCGTGCAAAACACGCGCAAGATCACCAAGGCGATGGAAATGGTCGCGGCATCGAAGATGCGCCGTGCCCAGGAGCGCATGCGCGCTGCTCGCCCGTATGCCGATAAGGTCCGCGACATCGCTGCGCACATGAGCCGTGCGAACCCCGAGTATCGCCACCCGTTCATGGTGGAAAACAACGATGCGAAGGTCGCCGGCGTGATTCTCGTCACGACCGACAAGGGTCTGTGCGGCGGGATGAACACCAACGTGCTGCGCGCGACGCTGCAGAAGTTCAAGGATCTGGAAGCGTCCGGCAAGTCGATCGAAGCAACTGCGATCGGCACGAAGGGCCTCGGTTTCCTGAACCGTCTGCGCGCGAAGGTCGTCTCGAACGTCGTGCAGCTCGGCGACACGCCTCACCTCGAGAAACTGATCGGCGCCATCAAGGTGCAGCTCGACCAGTACTCGGAAGGCAAGATCTCCGCGGTCTACCTGGCGTACACCCGCTTCGTCAACACGATGAAGCAGGAGCCGGTGATCGAGCAGCTGCTGCCGCTGTCGAACGAGCGCCTGAACGGTGGCGAGGACGACGGTGCGACGCCGAAGTCGCAATGGGACTACATCTACGAGCCGGACGCGCAAACCGTCGTGGACGAACTGCTGGTCCGCTATGTCGAAGCACTGGTCTATCAGGCCGTGGCTGAAAACATGGCGTCGGAGCAGTCGGCCCGTATGGTCGCGATGAAGGCGGCGTCGGACAACGCGAAGACGGTCATCAACGAACTGCAGCTCTCGTACAACAAGAGCCGCCAGGCTGCGATTACGAAAGAACTTTCGGAAATCGTCAGCGGCGCAGCAGCCGTCTGATCGTCTGGGAACGCGAAGCGTACGCGCAACCGCGCCGGTGAATTCCGGTGGGCGAGTGAAGAATTCAGGTATCTAAAGGAAAATCGATGAGTACAACTGCTTTGGTAGAAGGCAAGATCGTACAGTGCATCGGCGCGGTGATCGACGTGGAATTCCCGCGTGAACACATGCCGAAGATCTACGACGCGCTGGTTCTCGATGGGTCGGAACTGACCCTGGAAGTGCAGCAGCAGCTCGGCGACGGCGTTGTCCGTACGATCTGTCTGGGTGCGTCCGACGGCCTGCGCCGCGGCACCGTGGTCAAGAACACGGGCAAGCCCATCAGCGTGCCGGTCGGCAAGCCGACGCTCGGCCGTATCATGGACGTGCTCGGCCGTCCGATCGACGAAGCCGGTCCGATCGTCAGCGAAACGACGCGCGCGATCCACCAGAAGGCTCCGGCGTTCGAAGATCTGTCCCCTTCGGCTGAACTGCTCGAAACCGGCATCAAGGTTATCGACCTGGTTTGCCCGTTCGCAAAGGGCGGTAAGGTTGGCCTGTTCGGCGGCGCCGGCGTGGGCAAGACCGTGAACATGATGGAACTCATCAACAACATCGCGAAGGAACACGGCGGTTACTCCGTGTTCGCCGGTGTGGGTGAGCGTACCCGCGAAGGGAACGACTTCTATCACGAAATGAAGGACTCGAACGTCCTGGACAAGGTTGCGCTGGTCTACGGCCAGATGAACGAGCCGCCGGGCAACCGTCTGCGCGTCGCGCTGACCGGTCTGACGATGGCTGAGCACTTCCGTGACGAAGGCCTCGACGTTCTGTTCTTCGTCGACAACATCTACCGTTTCACGCTGGCTGGCACGGAAGTGTCGGCACTGCTCGGCCGTATGCCGTCGGCAGTGGGCTATCAGCCGACGCTGGCTGAAGAAATGGGCAAGCTGCAAGAGCGCATCACGTCGACCAAGAAGGGCTCGATTACGTCGGTTCAGGCCGTGTACGTCCCTGCGGACGACTTGACCGACCCGTCGCCGGCTACGACCTTCGGCCACCTTGACGCAACCGTCGTTCTGTCGCGTGACATCGCTTCGCTGGGTATCTACCCGGCAGTCGATCCGCTCGACTCGACCTCGCGTCAGATCGACCCGAACGTCATTGGCGAAGAGCACTACTCGATCACGCGCCGCGTGCAGCAGACGCTCCAGCGCTACAAGGAACTGCGCGACATTATCGCGATTCTGGGCATGGACGAACTGTCGCCGGAAGACAAGCTGTCGGTCGCCCGCGCACGTAAGATCCAGCGTTTCCTGTCGCAGCCGTTCCACGTCGCGGAAGTCTTCACGGGCTCGCCGGGCAAGTACGTGCCGCTGAAGGAAACCATCCGCGGCTTCAAGATGATCGTCGATGGCGAATGCGATCACCTGCCGGAGCAAGCGTTCTACATGGTCGGCACGATCGACGAAGCCTTCGAAAAGGCCAAGAAGATCCAGTAAGGGTTAGTTGCCTAAGTGCGGACAAGTCCAGCGGGCTTGTTCGCCACCGCAGCCACTTACCCCTCAGGAGTCGACACATATGGCAGCAACCATCAAGGTAGACGTCGTCAGCGCCGAAGAAAGCATCTTCAACGGCCAGGCGAAGTTCATCGCGCTTCCGGGCGAAGCCGGCGAGCTGGGCATTCTGCCGGGCCACACGCCGCTCATCACGCGTATTCGTCCGGGTGCCGTGCGCATCGTGGCCGAAAACGGCGATGAAGAGTTCGTGTTCGTCGCAGGCGGCATTCTCGAAGTGCAGCCGGGCGCCGTGACGGTGCTCGCCGACACCGCGATCCGCGGTAAGGATCTCGACGAAGCGAAGGCCGCTGAAGCGCGCAAGCGCGCCGAAGAGGCGCTGCAGAACGCCGGCTCGAACCTCGAGTACGCAACCGCACAGGCCGAACTGGCCTACGCAGTGGCGCAACTCGCGGCGATCCAGCGCCTGCGCAAGATGAATCAGCACTAAATACGCGAACGCGCGCCTTTACCGGCGCGCCTGTCGCTCTGAAACGGGCTCCCAGTCGGGAGCCCGTTTTTTTTCGTCCGTGCAGTGTGCGCGATTCAGGCGTTTGCTGGCGACATCAGAAAATCACTTGACGTTTACGTAAAGGTAATGCGAAATCATGCCTTCGCAGACCATCCGGCAAGTCGATGCGCTGCGGGTAAAACTTGATGCTGTTGCCCATCGAGGCGGTGGCACAATCGTTTTCAAATCCATTTCAAACGGGAGAGAGACTCCCGGGGAGACAGCCACCATGGCAATCGACGCAACAGGTGCGCGCGAAGCGCTCATCGCGCCGAAAGACGGGCTTTCCTACGTGCGCGGCAGTACCGCCGTGCCGCTGAGCGACGCGACCATCGGCGCGTTCGTGCTCGACACCGCGCAGCGCTTTCCGGAGCGTCCGGCGGTGGTGTTTCGCGAGCAGGGCATCCGCTGGAGCTGGCGCGAGTTCGCCGACGAAGTGGACGTGCTGGCCGCCGGTTTTCTCGCGCTCGGCATCGCACCGGGTGACCGAGTGGGCATCTGGTCGCCTAATCGCGTGGAATGGCTGCTCACGCAGTTCGCGACCGCGCGCATTGGCGCGGTGCTGGTCAATATCAACCCGGCGTACCGTCTCGCCGAACTCGAATACGCGCTGAACAAGGTGGGCTGCAAGGCCATCGTCGCGGCTGAGAGCTTCAAGACCTCGAAGTATCTGGAGATGCTGCAGACGCTCGCGCCCGAACTCGCGAACGCGACGCCTGGCGAACTGCACGCGGCGAAGCTGCCGGAACTGCGCGCGGTGATCCGCATGTGCGATACCGACACGCCCGGCATGCTCAATTTCAGCGACGTGGTCGAGCAAGGCCGCGTGCGCATCGAGCAGAACGGCAAGGCCGAGCTAGACACCATCGGCGCCACACTCAGCCCCGACGATCCGATCAACATCCAGTTCACCAGCGGCACGACGGGCAACCCGAAGGGCGCGACGCTCACACATCGCAATGTGCTCAACAACGGGCGCTTTATCGCCATGGCGATGCGGCTCAGCGAAGCGGATTCGCTCTGCATTCCCGTGCCGCTTTATCACTGCTTTGGCATGGTGCTCGCGGTGCTGGCCTGCGTGTCGGTGGGCGCGAACATGGTGTTCCCGGGCGAGGCATTTGATCCGCGCGCGACGCTGCAAGCGGTATCGGATGAGGGCTGCACCGCGCTGCACGGCGTGCCGACGATGTTTATCGCCGAACTCGATCATCCCGATTTCGCCAGCTTCGATCTCTCGCGTTTGCGCACCGGCATCATGGCGGGCTCGCCGTGTCCGATCGAAACGATGAAGCGTGTGGTCTCAAAGATGCATCTCGCGGAAATCACCATCGCGTACGGCATGACGGAGACCAGTCCGGTGTCGTTCCAGAGCGCGACGACCGACCCGCTCGACAAGCGCACGACCACGGTGGGGCGCATCCAGCCGCATCTGGAAGTGAAGATCGTCGACCCGTTGGGCAACATCGTGCCCGTGGGCGAGACCGGCGAGCTATGCACGAAGGGCTATTCGGTGATGCGCGGCTATTGGGGCGACGACGCCAAAACGGCCGAATCGATCGTCGATGGCTGGATGCATACGGGCGATCTGGCGACGCTCGACGCCGAAGGTTATTGCAACATCGTCGGGCGCCTCAAGGACATGCTGATTCGCGGTGGCGAAAACATCTATCCGCGCGAAATCGAGGAGTTTCTGTTCCGCCATCCGAAGGTGCAAACGGTGCAGGTGTTCGGCATACCCGATGCGAAGTACGGCGAAGAAGTGTGCGCGTGGATCGTTTTGCGTCCGGGCGAGGGCGCAACCGTCGAGGAAATCCAGGCGTTTTGCCAGGGGCAGATTGCGCACTACAAGATCCCGAAGTACATCCGTTTCGTCGATGAGTTGCCGATGACGGTGACGGGTAAGGTGCAGAAGTTCGTGATGCGTGCGCGCATGATCGACGAGCTCAAGATCAGCGAGCAGAAGACAGCCTGAACCTTGCGCCGCGCACCACAAAAATTAATCGGGATGACGAACGAATGGGCTGGCGATAATGTCAGCCCATTCAGGTCAAAGCGTGAGTGAATGGGCGCAAGTCGATCTTCGCTGATGCAGCAAAATGCATCGGCAAATAAGGGAAAAACAAGGGGAAAACGAACGAAGACGCGAAGGAAAACGCGAAGGGATCTAAAAACTGCGGACGAAAAAAAAGCGGGCCTGGAGCCCGCTAAAAACCACACGCTACGGGGTTAGCGCGAGGAGACCAAAGGAGGAGCCGGCTAGAAACGTATGAAACGCCGGTCACGGCTCCAGCAAGGATGCCCCTTAAGCAAGGGCTTCGGCATAGCCGACCGGCCGGTGATCGTGTCCGCTCACACTTTGCACCGAGCCACATCCGTGTTGAAACCGTTGAAGGCATTGTGGGCGAATTAATGAACCTTGGCGGTAACAAAGTGTTTCAGGTTGTAACGCCCGTCGTATAAGGCTCCGCGGGATTTTTTGCCATCCTGATCGTTTTGCGAAAGTCATTTTTACCTGCATTTTAGTGCGCTGCACTGCCACAAAAATGCGCATTGCAATGCGACATTCCCCGTGCATGAAGGAAGCCCCGCTGTGTGGGCGAAACGCGGTATACGTCACATGAAAACCCTTCACGGCATCGCACATGCAGCGGGCATTCACGTTCGCATTCATGTGTGCCATGCAATGATTCGTCATATCCGATTGCAACGAGTGGTTGCAACTCGTCATATGGTTTAACGAATGATGTCGCGCTGCGGGCCTCCTTCGATGCGAATCACTTGAGCCACTTGTCCGAGATCGTTTGATACTCGCCGCTCGCACGCAAGAGATGCAGCCATTGATCGACGTATTGCTGGAACACGACGTCGCCGCGCGGCACCATCCATGCTTTCTCGCCGTACTGGAACGGCTTGTCGGGATGCACCGAACACAGGCCCGGATTGAGCTTTTGCTGCAGCAATGTTTCAGAAGCGTCGGTCACCATCACGTCCGCTTTGCCTGCGAGGATCTGTTTGAAGATCGTCACGTTGTCCGGATACACCGTGAGATTCGCGTGCGGGAAAAACTGTTTTGCGAAACGCTCGTTGGTGCCGCCGGGATTCACGATCACGCGCGTGGTCGGCTGATCGATCTGCGCGATGCTCTGATACTTGTTGACGTCGTCGCAACGCACGATCGGCGTTTTGCCGTCGACTTGATACGGCTCGGTGAAGAACGCGCGTTTCTGGCGCTCAAGCGAAGTCGATACGCCGCCCACCGCAACATCGCATTTCGCGAGGAAGTCGTTCATCAGGTTCGACCAGCTCGTCTTCACGAACTCGGCCTTCACGCCCAACGACTTTGCCAGCGACTCGGTCATGTCGATGTCGATGCCTTCGAACGTGCCGTCCTGTTTGTAGAACGAATACGGTTTGTAGTCGCCGGTCGTGCAGGCACGCAGCGTGCCGCGCGCGATCACTTCGTCGAGCCGCGACGCGGGTGACAGCGAGGGCGACGACGAGGGCGCCGCGCTCTGCGCAAAAGCAGCCGGCGCAACGGCCAGCGCGGCGATGCATGCACACACCAGCGAGCACGCTGCGGCGATCCTGTTCTTTTTCATATTGGCTGTCTCCACGTGCGCGAGGTTGATATCGAAGTTTTAAAGGCGCACTGCTCGCCGATCTTAGTCTGCCCCCGCATACGCGATAACCATGGACTCCCCCGATTGGCGCGCTCCCATGAGCCCGGTTCGTTTATCCCGGCCATCAGCGCCATGCGGCATCGATAGCTCCGGTAAAATGACCGACTGCTTCCGATTCTCGCGCGCAAGCGCCCTCCGCACGTGGCCCACACTCTTCTGAACGACACCTTCCTGCGCGCCTTGCTGCGCCAGCCGACCGAGTACACGCCGATCTGGCTGATGCGCCAGGCGGGCCGCTACCTGCCGGAGTACAACGCCACGCGCAGCCGCGCGGGCAGTTTCCTCGGCCTTGCGAAGAATCCCGACTATGCGACCGAAGTGACGCTGCAGCCGCTGGAGCGCTATCCGCTCGATGCGGCGATCCTGTTCTCGGACATCCTCACGATTCCCGATGCAATGGGTCTGGGCCTGTCGTTCCAGCAGGGCGAGGGTCCGAAGTTCGCGCATCCGGTGCGTACCGAAGAAGACGTCGCGAAGCTCGCGGTGCCGGATATCGGCGAAACGCTCGGCTATGTGACCGACGCCGTGCGCGAAATCCGCCGCGCGCTCACCGACGGCCAGGGCCGTCAGCGCGTGCCGCTGATCGGCTTCTCGGGCAGCCCGTGGACGCTGGCGTGCTACATGGTCGAAGGCGGCGGCTCGGACGACTTCCGCACCGTGAAGTCGATGCTGTATGCGCGCCCCGACCTGATGACGCGCATTCTCGAAGTCAACGCACAGGCGGTGGCCGCTTACCTGAACGCGCAGATCGAAGCCGGCGCGCAGGCCGTCATGATTTTCGATACGTGGGGCGGGGCGCTCGCCGACGGTATCTATCAGCGCTTCTCGCTCGAATACATTCGCCGCGTGGTGTCGCAGCTCAAGCGCGAGCACGACGGCGAACGCGTGCCGGTCATCACCTTCACGAAGGGCGGCGGCCTGTGGCTCGACGAGATCGCTGAAACCGGCGTCGACGCGGTCGGCCTGGACTGGACCGTCAACCTCGGCCGTGCGCGCGAGCGCGTGGGCAACCGCGTGGCGTTGCAGGGCAACCTCGATCCGAACGTGCTGTTCGCTTCGCCCGCGGCGATCCGCGAACAGGCCCGTGCGGTGCTCGACAGCTTCGGCGCGCACCCCGGTCACGTCTTCAATCTGGGCCACGGCATCTCGCAATTCACGCCGCCTGAGAGCGTCTCGGAACTGGTCGACGAGGTGCATCGTCATAGCCGCGCACTGCACGCGGCAGGCTGAATTCAGTGTGAATTTTTTGTTGCGCCGCAGCGTGCTGGGCTCTCGGCATCAGGGACGCGTGCGGCTCAACAGGCCATCCAGACGCCATCGCGCCGCTGTCAAGACTTGACTTATACACACTTGTCTCGTTGCGGCGCGCAAGAGGGAAAAATTGCCGCAGGGCGATAACAAGGCCTGTGAACAATCAATCAGACCCTTGACAGATAAGGCTTTCGCCGCTCCACGGCCATTTGTGCGGTGTCCCACATAATGGCCTCGCGAGCAGGCCAGCCGGGCGCTCAAGCGAAGTTCTTAACAAAGTTATCCACAGGCGCGACGGCGCGGGGCGCGATTGTTCAGCGGAATCCAAAACTTAGCGCGAGAAGTGACGTTCCACTTTAAGTCCGTGCGTCTGTGCGCCAGCGCACTCTCGGTCTGTGGTTGGCAGCGGGGTGGGGCATGACGCCGTGCTTCGTGCGTGTGGCGCTCGATCATCCGCTGACCGCGCTTTACGACTATCGCTATCCGCCTGACGCACCGCCGGCGCAGCCCGGCATGCTGGTGCGTGTGCCGTTCGGACGCCGCGAAGCGGTGGGGCTTGTATTCGAAGTGAGCACTCACAGCGACGTGCCCGCGAACAAGCTGCGCGATGTGGACGCGGTGTGCGCATCGTGCCCGCCGTTGTCGGAGCAGTGGCTTGCGCTGGTGGGTTTCGCCGCCGATTACTACCAGCGCGGACTAGGCGAAGTCGCCTTGCCGGCATTACCCCAGGCGCTGCGCGACCCGTCGCGCTGGGCGCGCCTGATGGCACCTGAAGAGCGCTATCGCGTGCTGGCCGCCGGGCGCGAAGCTTTGCCCGACGCGCTGCCCGCGCGCGCACAGGCGTTGCGCCGACTGGCCGAGGCATTGCTGGCCGCCAGCGAGCTGGATCTGGCCGATGCTCGCGCGCTGCATCCCAAGGCCGCTGCCACGCTCGAAGCGTGGCGCGAGGCGGGCTGGGTCGAATACGAATGCGTAGAGTTCGGCACGGCGCCATCCACAAATGGGGTCGCAAAAAATACCGCATCTGCGTCCGAACGAGCGCCGCTTCATCAACTCAGCGACGAGCAAACCGAAGCTGTAGAGGCAATCCTCGAATCGCGCGGCTTCGCGCCGTTTTTGCTGCATGGCGTCACGGGCAGCGGCAAAACCGAGGTTTATCTACGCGCGCTCGCGGGCCTGCTCGAACGGCAGCCCGACGCCCAGGCGCTCGTCCTTGTTCCCGAAATCAATCTCACGCCGCAGTTCGAAGCCGCGTTCCGCACGCGCTTCGCGGGCGTCCTGCCCGATGACGCCATCGTCACGCTGCACAGCGGCCTGGCCGAAGGCGAGCGCGCGCGCCACTGGCTCGCCGCGCATACGGGCCGCGCGCGCATCGTGCTGGGCACGCGACTCGCCGTCATGGCGTCGCTGCCGCACCTGGCGATGCTGGTGGTCGACGAGGAACACGACCCCGCCTACAAGCAGCAGGAAGGGCTGCGCTACTCGGCGCGCGATCTGGCCGTGTGGCGGGCGAAACAGCTTGAGGTGCCGGTCGTGCTGGGTTCGGCGACGCCCTCGCTGGAAAGCTGGTGGCAGGCCGAACAGGGCCGCTACACGCGCCTCACGCTGTCACGCCGCGCCGTTGCAGCCGCCGTGCTGCCCACGGTCAAGCTGATCGATCTGGAGGAGGAGCGCCGCCGTGGGCGCGCGTCGTTCGAAGGCTTGTCCGGCCCGCTGGTCGCAGCGATGAAGGCGCGGCTCGAACGCGGCGAACAAAGCCTCATTTTCCTGAACCGGCGCGGCTATGCGCCGGTGCTGTCGTGCGACGCCTGCGGCTGGGTGGCGGGCTGCCCGCGCTGCAGCGCCTACGTCGTGCTACACAAGCCCGAGCGCGCGCTGCGCTGCCATCACTGCGGCTGGGAATCGCGCATTCCGCATTCGTGCCCGGACTGCGGCAACGTCGATATCGCGCCGATGGGGCGTGGCACCCAGCGTATCGAGGAAGCGCTCGCGAGCGCGGTGCCGGGGGCGCGGGTGCTGCGCATCGACGCCGACAGCACGCGCCGCAAGGGCAGCGCGCAGGCGCTGTTTTCGGACGTGCACGCGGGCGACGTCGACATCCTGGTCGGCACGCAGATGGTCGCCAAGGGGCACGACTTCCAGCGCGTCTCGCTGGTCGGCGTCATGAATGCCGACAACGCGCTGTTCTCGCACGATTTCCGCGCGAGCGAGCGCCTGTTCGCGCAACTGATGCAGGTGAGCGGCCGCGCGGGCCGCGCCGGCTTGCCGGGCGAAGTGATGGTGCAGACGCGCTATCCGCGTCACGCGATCTATCACGCGCTGGCGCGCCACGATTACGTGGGTTTCGCCAATGCGCAGATCGCCGAGCGACGCGACGCGCACCTGCCGCCTTTCGTCTACCAGGCTCTGCTGCGCGCCGAAGGGCGCACGCTCGAAGCGGCGCTGGCCTTTCTCGCCGAAGCCGCGCAGGCGCTCGCGGCGATGCCCACGGCGTCGCGCGTGATGGCCTACGATGCCGTGCCGCTCACGATCGTGAAAGTGATGAATGTCCATCGCGCCCAGCTGCTCGTGGAGAGCAGTTCGCGGGCGGCGCTCCAGGCCACCTTGCGGGCGTGGCTGCCCACGCTGCGCGGTCTGCGCGGCGTGCTGCGATGGAATCTCGAAGTCGATCCGCTCGATATCTAAGCGGCGAACTGAAGCATGAGCGAGGGGCGCGCAATGCGTCCTTCAAGCCGCGCAAGACAGGCAGACAGCGCGATGGCCTTCCCGATGGCCGATGCGCCGGACTCAACCGTTCTTCCGGCGTATCAGCGCTGGACCGCGTGGGCCGCGTCGCCGCTCTCAGGTTGCGCCGCACGGACGCGCCGGGACGTCGTTGCCGCCGCGCCCCGGATAAACAGCACGGCGCACAGCGCGCACATGCTCCACACACCTGCCACCACCATCCATTTTTCCATTTTCTGGTCCTCGCGCCGACATAGACCGGCTCCCCGTTATGCCTGTATATCGGCAAACGATGCGTTTTGAACAGGGTGACAAAAAACTTTCATGCCCAGGGAAAGTACCGAGCGCAACCCGCCGTCGCCCCGAACCCCGCAACCGGCCGCAAACCCAGGCTGCACGGGGCTTTCGGTGGGGTGCAACCGTCGCGCGAAATTGGTTGCACCTTTTTTTTGGGAGGGGTACGATTCGCCAACTTTTTAGTCTTTGGCCGGTGCGGGTCAGCCGGCATACGAAGGAAACATGGCTAGCACCACCCTTGGCGTCAAGGTCGATGACCTCCTCCGCTCGCGGCTCAAAGATGCCGCTACGCGCCTCGAGCGCACTCCGCACTGGCTCATCAAGCAAGCCATCTTCGCGTACCTCGAAAAGATCGAGCATGGGCAACTGCCGCCCGAACTGAACGGCCACGTGAGCGCCGCCGATCTCGGCGAGGGCGCAACCGACGGCCCGGACGAATACGCGTCGCACCCGTTCCTCGAATTCGCGCAAAACGTGCAGCCGCAATCGGTGCTGCGCGCGGCCATTACGGCTGCGTACCGCCGTCCGGAACCGGAGTGCGTGCCGTTCCTGATCGGCGAGGCGCGTCTGCCCGCCAACCTGACCGGCGACGTCACCAAGCTGGCCACCAAGCTGGTCGAAACGCTCCGCGCCAAGCGCACGGGCGGCGGCGTCGAAGGCCTGATCCACGAGTTTTCGCTGTCCAGCCAGGAAGGCGTGGCGCTGATGTGCCTGGCCGAAGCGCTGCTGCGTATTCCCGACCGCGCGACGCGCGACGCGCTGATCCGCGACAAGATCAGCAAGGGCGACTGGAAATCGCACGTCGGCCACGCGCCGTCGCTGTTCGTGAACGCCGCCACGTGGGGCCTCATGATCACCGGCAAGCTGGTGACGACGAATAGCGAAACGGGTCTGTCCTCGGCGCTGACGCGCATGATCGGCAAGGGCGGCGAGCCGCTGATCCGCAAGGGCGTCGATATGGCGATGCGCCTGATGGGCGAGCAGTTCGTCACCGGCGAAAACATTTCCGAAGCGCTGGCGAACAGCCGCAAGTTCGAAGCACGCGGCTTCCGCTACTCGTACGACATGCTCGGCGAAGCGGCCACCACCGAAGCCGATGCGCAGCGCTACTACGCCGCCTACGAGCAGGCGATCCACGCAATCGGCAAGGCGGCGGGCGGCCGTGGCATCTACGAAGGTCCGGGCATCTCGATCAAGCTTTCCGCGCTGCATCCACGTTACTCGCGTGCGCAGCAGGAACGCACGATGAACGAACTGCTGCCGCGCGTGCGTGCGCTCGCGGTTCTCGCGCGCCGTTACGACATCGGCCTGAACATTGACGCTGAAGAAGCCGACCGCCTCGAACTCTCGCTCGATCTGCTCGAAGCGCTGTGTTTCGATCAGGAACTGGCGGGCTGGAACGGCATCGGTTTCGTGGTGCAGGCCTACCAGAAGCGCTGCCCGTTCGTGATCGACTACATCGTCGATCTGGCGCGTCGCAGCCGTCACCGCATCATGGTGCGTCTGGTGAAGGGCGCGTACTGGGATACGGAAATCAAGCGTGCGCAGGTCGATGGCCTGGAAGGCTATCCGGTCTACACGCGCAAGATCTACACGGACGTCTCGTACCTCGCCTGCGCGAAGAAGCTGCTGGGCGCGCCGGATGCCGTGTATCCGCAGTTCGCCACGCACAACGCGTACACGCTGGCCGCGATCTATCACCTCGCGGGCAACAATTACTATCCTGGCCAGTACGAATTCCAGTGCCTGCACGGCATGGGCGAGCCGCTGTACGAAGAAGTCACCGGCCCGCTCGCACAGGGCAAGCTGAACCGTCCGTGCCGCGTCTACGCGCCGGTCGGCACGCACGAAACGCTGCTCGCGTACCTCGTGCGTCGTCTGCTGGAAAACGGTGCGAACACCTCGTTCGTGAACCGCATCGCCGATGAAACCGTGCCGGTCGCCGAACTCGTGACGAACCCCGTCGACGACGCCGCGAAGGTCGTGCCGCTGGGTGCGCCGCACACGAAGATTCCGCTGCCGCGCGAACTGTATGGCAGCGAGCGCCTCAATTCGATGGGCCTCGATCTGTCGAACGAGCATCGCCTGGCGTCGCTGTCGTCGGCGTTGCTGGCAAGCGCGCATCATCCGTGGCGCGCCGC
This sequence comes from Burkholderia sp. Ax-1719, assembly GCF_011753055.1. Taxonomy (GTDB): domain Bacteria; phylum Pseudomonadota; class Gammaproteobacteria; order Burkholderiales; family Burkholderiaceae; genus Paraburkholderia. The sequence continues at coordinate 141,738 of NZ_VWWJ01000013.1, forward strand.
GCCGATGCTCGCCGATATCGATCTGGCCGAAGGCGTCGCACGTGACGTGCGTAACCCGTCCGATCATCGCGATCTGGTGGGCACGGTCGTGGAAGCGACCAGCGAACACGTGAGCGCCGCGCTCTCGCACGCCGTCGCCACCGCGCCGATCTGGCAAGCCACGCCGGTCGAAGCGCGTGCCGATTGCCTGTCGCGCGCCGCCGATCTGCTCGAAGCGCAGATGCACACACTGATGGGCCTGATCGTGCGCGAAGCGGGCAAGTCGCTGCCGAACGCCATCGCCGAAATCCGCGAAGCGATCGACTTCCTGCGCTATTACTCGACGCAGATCCGCGAAGAATTCTCGAACGACACGCATCGTCCGCTCGGTCCGGTCGTGTGTATCAGCCCGTGGAACTTCCCGCTGGCGATCTTCATGGGCCAGGTGGCCGCCGCGCTTGCCGCAGGCAACACCGTGCTCGCGAAGCCCGCAGAGCAAACGCCGCTGATCGCCGCCCAAGCGGTGCGCATCCTGCGCGAAGCGGGCGTGCCCGCAGGCGCCGTGCAACTGCTGCCGGGCGACGGCGAAACCGTGGGCGCGGCGCTGGTCGCCGATGCCCGCACGCGCGCCGTGATGTTCACCGGCTCGACCGAAGTCGCGCGCCTCATCAACAAGACGCTGTCGCAGCGCCTGGATTCGGACGGCCGTCCGATCCCGCTGATCGCCGAAACGGGCGGCCAGAACGCGATGATCGTCGATTCGTCGGCGCTCGCGGAACAGGTCGTCGCGGATGTGCTGCAAAGCGCGTTCGACTCGGCGGGCCAGCGTTGTTCGGCGCTGCGCGTGCTGTGTCTGCAGGACGACGTGGCCGATCGCACGCTCGAAATGCTGACGGGCGCGATGCAGGAACTCGCGGTTGGCAACCCGGATCGCCTCTCGGCTGACGTTGGCCCGGTGATCGACGCCGAAGCCAAACGCGGTATCGACGCTCACGTGGCCGGTATGCGCGAAAAGGGCCGCAAGGTCCTGCAGATGGCGATGGGCGACGATTGCACGAAGGGCACCTTCGTGCCGCCGACGCTGATCGAAATCGACAACCTCGACGAGCTCAAGCGCGAAGTGTTCGGCCCGGTGCTGCACGTGATCCGCTATCGCCGCAGCCAGCTCGACAAGCTGCTCGAACAGATCCGCGCAACGGGTTACGGCCTGACGCTCGGCATCCATACGCGTATCGATGAAACCATCGCGCACGTGGTTGGCCGCGCGCATGTCGGCAACATCTACGTGAACCGTAACGTGATTGGCGCAGTCGTCGGCGTGCAGCCTTTCGGCGGCGAAGGTCTGTCGGGCACGGGTCCGAAGGCGGGTGGCGCGCTGTATCTGTCGCGTCTGCTGTCCAAGCGTCCGGCCGGTTTGCCGAAGTCGCTGTCGGATTCGCTGATCGTCGATCAGCCGCAAGGCGAAGGCTCGGGCAATTCCGCACACGCGAACCTCACGACGCTGCGCGACTGGCTCATCGCCGAGCGCGAACCCGCACTCGCGGCGCGTTGCGACGGCTACCTGCAATACGTGCTGGCAGGCGCCACGGCGGTGCTCTCGGGCCCGACCGGCGAGCGCAACACCTACACGCTGTCGGCTCGCGGCACGGTGCTGTGCGTGGCCTCGACGCCGACCGGCGCGCGCGCCCAACTCGCCGTCGTGCTGGCCACGGGCAACCGCGCGCTGTTCCAGGGCGCGGCCGGTGAAGCGCTGGTGAACGCGCTGCCCGCATCGCTCAAGGCACACGCCGCGATCAAGAAGACGGCCGACGCCGACTTCGACGCTGTGCTGTTCGAAGGCGATAGCGACGAGCTGCTCGGCCTCGTGAAGGATGTGGCCAAACGCTCCGGCCCGATCGTGTCGGTGCAAGGCGTGGCGGCGCATGCGCTCGCCAACGGCGATGAGGATTACGCGCTCGAACGCCTGCTCACGGAGCGCTCGGTGAGCGTGAATACCGCTGCGGCTGGCGGCAATGCAAATCTGATGACGATCGGTTAAGCACAGTCCATACTGTCGATCGTCTCAAGACAAGGAAGCGGCAAAGCTTTACGCCGAAGCCGCTCATTTGATACCTGGTACCAAGGAGAAGCTATGCAACACACGATGAAGCAGCTGGCAGGCGCAACGCTGGTTGCGGCCCTGTCGCTGGCGGGGACCGCACACGCGCAGTCGGCCGAAGACGTCAAGATCGGTTTCGCAGGTCCGATGACGGGTGCGCAGGCGCACTACGGCAAGGACTTCCAGAACGGCATCACGCTCGCGGTCGAAGACATGAACGCGACCAAGCCGGTGATCGGCGGCAAGCCGGTGCACTTCGTGCTGGATTCCGCAGACGATCAGGCTGACCCGCGCACGGGCACGACGGTCGCGCAGAAGCTCGTCGACGACGGTATCAAGGGTATGCTCGGCCACTTCAACTCGGGCACGACGATCCCGGCTTCGCGCATCTACGCGAACGCAGGCATCCCCGAAATCGCCATGGCTACGGCGCCGGAATACACCCAGCAAGGCTTCAAGACGACGTTCCGCATGATGACGTCGGACACGCAGCAAGGCTCGGTGGCCGGCACGTTCGCGGTCAAGACGCTCGGCATGAAGAAGATCGTTGTGATCGATGACCGCACGGCATACGGCCAGGGTCTTGCCGACGAATTCGCGAAGGCAGCGAAGGCTTCGGGCGGCAACATCATCGACCGCGAATACACCAACGACAAGGCTGTCGACTTCAAGTCGATCCTGACGAAGGTGAAGGCGCAGAACCCGGACATGATCTATTACGGTGGCGCCGATTCGCAGGCCGCGCCGATGGTCAAGCAGATGAAGTCGCTGGGTATCAAGGCTCCGCTGATGGGCGGCGAAATGGTCCACACGCCGACCTTCCTGCAGATCGCGGGTGATGCGGCGAACGGCACGGTGGCATCGCTGGCGGGTCTGCCGCTGGAAGAAATGCCGGGCGGCAAGGACTACGTTGCGAAGTACAAGAAGCGCTTCGGTGAAGACGTTCAAACGTACTCGCCGTACGCTTACGACGGCGCAATGGCCATGTTCGACGCCATGAAGAAGGCCAACTCGACGGATCCGGCCAAGTACCTGCCGTTCCTCGCGAAGACCAGCATGCCGGCCGTGACGGCGAAGGATCTCGCCTATGACACCAAGGGCGACCTGAAGAACGGCGGCATCACGCTGTACAAGGTTGTCGACGGCAAGTGGACGACGCTGCAAAGCGTGGGCGGCAAGTAAGCGGCTCGCTCTAGCTTCATCGCAGTAAAAAAGCCCCGCAGGTGATCAGCCTGCGGGGCTTTTGTTTTGCGCGCTCGCCTTGAAAACCGCCAAAGGTGAGCTTATTCAGGATTCCTTTTCAGTCATTCTCCGCGTGACTTTCTGCCCGCTTCGCGTACTTGCTCAAGGGTGGCGGCGGGCGTGCTCGCTTCCTTCGTCACGCGGATCTCGATCAGCGCGGGTTTGCCAGCCGTGAGCGCACGTTCGAGCGCGGGCGCGAACTGATCCGTGCTCGTGACCACCTCGCCATGTGCGCCGAACGACTGCGCAAACAGGGCGAAATCCGGATTGGTGAGCTGCGTGCCGTGAACGCGGTCCGGATAATTGCGCTCCTGATGCATGCGGATGGTGCCGTAGTGGCTGTTGTTCACGACGATGAACACCACGTTCAGCCCGTACTGCATCGCCGTCGCCAGTTCGGGCGCGGCCATCATGAAGCAGCCGTCGCCCGCCAGCGCCACCACGGCGCGTTCGGGATAGAGCGACTTCGCCGCGATTGCCGCGGGCACGCCATAACCCATCGCGCCGCTGGTGGGCGCAAGCTGCGAGCGGAAATGCCGGTACGCAAAATGCCGATGCAGCCACGTCGCGTAATTGCCCGCGCCGTTCGTGACGATGGCGTCGTCGGGAAGTTGTGCGCGCAACTGTTGCATCACTTCGCCGAGTTGCACGTCGCCGGGCATCGGGCGCGGTGTGCGCCATGCCAGATACGCTTCGTGCGCTTCGGTGGCTGCGCCGGTCCAGGCGGGCATGTCGGGCGCGGGCAGCGCCGCCAGCAGCGCGGCGATTTCGGCGAGACCGGAAACGATCGGCAAATCCGCGGAATAGACGCGGCCCAGCTCTTCCGCACCCTGATGGACGTGGATGAGCGTTTGCTTCGTCTTCGGGATGTCGAGCAGCGCATAGCCGCCCGTGGTGGACTCGCCCAGACGCGGGCCGAGCGCGAGCAATACGTCGGCTTCGCGGATGCGCGCCGACAGCGCCGGATTGATGCCGAGACCGACATCGCCCGCGTAGTTCGGATGATCGTTGCTGAGCGTGTCCTGGAAACGGAACGCAAGGCCGATGGGCAGTTGCCAGTTTTCGACGAAGCGCTGCAGATCGGCACAGGCTTCGGGCGTCCAGCCGTGGCCGCCCGCGATCACGAAGGGTTTCTTCGCGCCCGCCAGCAGATCGCGCAGACGCGTCATCTGCGCCGCCGAGGGCGAGGCCTGCACGCGTTGCGCGGCAGGCGGCGTGCGCTGCGCTTCGGCGGCGGGAATCGCGCCGCTCAACATATCCTCGGGCAGCGCAAGCACGACCGGGCCAGGCCGGCCCGACGTGGCCACATGAAACGCGTGACTCAGGTATTCGGGCACGCGGCGCGCGTCGTCGATCTGCGCGACCCACTTCGCCATCTCCCCGAACATGCGCCGGTAGTCGATTTCCTGGAAGGCTTCGCGGTCCATCTGTTCGCGCGCGACCTGGCCGATCAGCAGGATCATCGGCGTGGAATCCTGGAAGGCCGTATGCACGCCGATGGACGCGTGCGTCGCGCCCGGACCGCGCGTCACGAGCGCCACGCCCGGCTTGCCGGTGAGCTTGCCGATCGCTTCGGCCATATTGGCGGCGGCTGCTTCGTGGCGGCACACAATCGTTTCGATGCGCGCGGTTTCGTCGGCGAGCGAATCGAGCACGGCGAGATAGCTCTCGCCGGGCACGCAGAACACGCGCTCGACGCCATTGGCGACGAGCGCATCCACCACGAGACGCGCGCCCGTGACGGTTTCCGATGCGGTAGGTGAAGTGGCAGGTGAAGCGGTTTGGTTCGACTGCTGCTGCATGGTGTTGCTGTCTCCTCTCAGTCCTGAATCGGGTTAAACGATCCTGCTTCGATATGGTCTTGCAGCAGACGCGGGCCTCAGCACTCGACGATATTCACCGCCAGGCCGCCGCGCGACGTCTCCTTGTATTTCGTCTTCATGTCCGCGCCGGTTTCGCGCATCGTCTTGATGACGGAGTCGAGCGAGACGTAATGCGCGCCATCGCCGCGCAGCGCCATGCGTGCGGCGTTCACGGCCTTCACCGACGCCATCGCATTGCGCTCGATACACGGAATCTGCACCATGCCGCCAACCGGATCGCAGGTCAGGCCAAGGTTGTGTTCCATGCCGATTTCAGCGGCGTTTTCCACTTGCAGCGGCGTGCCGCCCAGCACGGCGGCGAGCGCGCCCGCGGCCATCGAGCAGGCCACGCCCACTTCGCCCTGACAGCCGACTTCCGCGCCCGAAATCGATGCGTTGAGCTTGTACAGAATGCCGATGGCGGCGGCGGTGAGCAGGAAGTCGATCACGCCTTGCTCGTTCGCGCCGGGCGTGAAGCGCACGTAGTAGTGCAGCACGGCGGGGATGATGCCGGCGGCGCCGTTGGTCGGCGCGGTGACAACGCGGCCGCCCGCGGCGTTTTCTTCGTTGACGGCAATCGCGTAGAGATTGATCCAGTCGATCATCGACAGCGGATCCTGCAGCGCGCGTTCCGGATGCGCGGTGAGTGCGCGATAGAGCTGCGGCGCGCGGCGCTTGACCTGGAACGGGCCGGGCAGCGTGCCCTCGGCGTCGGGATTGTTGATGCCGCAGCCGCGCGTCACGCACGATTGCATCACGTCCCAGATGCGCAGCAGGCCGGTGCGGATTTCCTCGTCGCTATGCCAGACGCGCTCGTTCTCGAGCATCAGCTGCGCAATGCTTTTTCCCGTCGATGCGCACAGCGCGAGCAGTTCCGCGCCCGAGCGGAACGGATGCGGCATCTGCTGCGCGGCGGACAGCACCTTGGTATTCGGCGCGCCTGCCGTGACGACGAAGCCGCCGCCCACCGACAGATACGTGCTCTCGCGCAGCGTTTCGCCATTGGCGTCGAGCGCGCGCAGCTTCATGCCGTTCGGATGCTCGGGCAGCGCCTGGCGATAGAACGCAATGTGCTCCTTCATCACGAAGGGAATCGTGTGATGGCCGAGCAGCGCGAGCAGGCGCGACGTGCGCACGGCTTCGAGGCGGTCGTTGATGGTGTCGGGATCGACGGTGTCGGGCGCATCGCCCATCAGGCCGAGCATGACGCCGCGGTCGGTGCCGTGGCCCTTGCCGGTGGCGCCGAGCGAGCCGTACAGCTCGACTTTCACCGATGCGGTGGACGCGAGCAGACCGTCGCGCTCCAGCCCTTCGGCGAACATCAGGGCGGCGCGCATCGGGCCGACGGTGTGCGAGCTCGACGGCCCGATGCCGATCTTGAATAGATCGAAAACGCTTACTGCCATGGGTACTGCTCCTGCTTGATCGTGTCGGTTTTCAGGGGATGCCGCACGGTGCGGTGTGCGGCATCGTATTCAATGCGCCACCGCTGCAACCCCTCGCGCGCGGGTTAGCGCGCCGGCAACGGCAGGCAAACGGCGAGCCACGCGGGTGGCGTGGGCGCCAGCTTGAGCGCGACCGGCGCATAACGGCCGTCCAGTCGCGCTGCAAGGTGATACAGCTCGGCGGCGTTCTTCGGATCCCATGCGCCGGTGTAGCCGGGCAACCCGGCTTCGCGGCGTTTGGCGTCGAACGCCACGCTCGAATGCACGAATTCCTCGTGCGTCTTGTCGCCCGTCGCGTAGGGCGTCAGCCAGTCCAGCGCGCCCGCCAGCGTCGCGCCGTTGGCGGCGCGCTCCGGCAACCAGTTGCGGTTGTGGCGGCGCGCGGCGAGCGCGGCCGTCACGAGCGGCTGCAGATCGTAGGTGACGTAGTGCAGCGCGTCGCGCTCGGAGAAGTCGAGCGTCGAGCCATCGGGCGCAACGTTGTCGCCGATATGCTCGATGAACATGCGCTGCGCCGTCGCAATCATCTTGCGGTTGTCCAGCGTGAACGCGATCATCGAAATCAGCTTCACGCGATGGCTTTGCCAGTTGTTCGCGAACGTGCCCTTGAGCGGGCGCGGCTGCGAATCCACCTGCTGGATGTAGCCGTTGGCGAACTTGTTCAGGAACACCATCGTCGCGTTGCGCGTCTTCACGGGCAGCGCGCTGGCGGTCATGTCGTACGCGAGGATCAGCCCTTCGAAATGCGTTTCGTCGATGGGGTTGAAGCTCGGCTGGTAAGTCGTGACCCAGGCAAACAGAAAGCGGTCGACGAGTTTCAGATAGCGGTCGTCGCTGGTCGCGCGCCACGCGAGCGCCGCATTGCGCATCAGGTCGAGTTCCTTTTCGGCCTCCACGCTCTGGTCGTAAATGCCCTCGTGCGGCAACGTGCCTTCCGTATGCAGATTCGCAAGCGGATGCGGCGTGTCGTTCACGTGCGACTGCACTTCGGCCACCAGCGCTTTCACGCCCGGATCGGCATTGGTGCGCTCGCTCGTCTGCAAGGCGGGCGCCGCGCAGAAGTTCATTGCCGCTTGCGCCGACGGCGCCGCGCTCAGGGCCGCGAGGCCCAGGCTCACGAGGCCGGCCGCCAGATGTGCGCGCGACGTATGTGACATACGCGCCCGGACAATCTGCGTAAGCGATTGAGCATGCCCGGCCAAGGCCGTTTCCACCTTCCGCGCCATGCGCGACTCCCTGATTCAAGGCTGACAGGTGTGTGATGTTAACGGTTTGGCGGACGTTTGCGGCGGCAAATGTACGTTGCGCAAAAGCCGTCGCGGCTTCTGCTGGGTCAGCAGCAGAAGCGCGCGACGGCTCGAACACCCCGCACAGGGGCCGCATGAGGGTTTGCGCCGGGTTTCGCGGGTTATTCGCCCGCGGTTTCGTCGGCGTATTCGCCGACCGGCACGCACGAGCAGAACAGGTTGCGGTCGCCGTAAGCGTTATCGGCGCGGCCAACCGGCGGCCAGTACTTGCGCGCGGCGAGCGACGCGACCGGATAGGCCGCCTGCTCGCGCGAGTAAGCATGCTTCCACTCGTTGGCGACCACCACGGCCGCCGTGTGCGGCGCGTGACGCAGCGGGTTGTCCTCCTTGTCCGCGCGGCCTTCCTCGACGGCGCGGATTTCTTCACGGATTGCAACCATCGCGTCGATGAAGCGGTCGAGTTCTTCCTTCGATTCCGATTCGGTCGGCTCGACCATCAGCGTGCCCGGCACCGGGAAGCTCATGGTCGGCGCGTGGAAGCCGTAGTCCATCAGGCGCTTGGCGACGTCGTCAACGGTGATGCCGCTTGCATCCTTGATCGGGCGCAGATCGAGAATGCACTCGTGCGCGACCAGACCGCCGGGGCCGCTGTACAGCACCGGATAGTGCGGCGCGAGCTTGTTGGCGACGTAGTTGGCGTTGAGGATCGCGGTTTCGGTGGCGGCGGTGAGGTTTTCCGCGCCCATCATGGCGATGTACATCCACGAGATCGGCAGGATCGAGGCCGAGCCGTAAGGCGCCGCGCTCACTGCGCCGATGCCGTGACCCTTGTCGGTCGAGCGCTTGTAGCCGCTCGACAGCTGGTTCGGCAGGAATTGCGCCAGATGCGCACCCACCGCGACCGGACCGACGCCCGGGCCGCCACCGCCGTGCGGAATGCAGAAAGTCTTGTGCAGGTTCAGGTGCGAAACGTCGCCGCCGAACTGGCCGGGCGCTGCGAGACCCACCATCGCGTTCATGTTCGCGCCGTCGACGTACACCTGACCGCCGTGTGCGTGGACGATTTCGCAGACTTCGCGCACGTTCTGTTCGAACACGCCGTGCGTCGACGGATACGTGATCATGATCGCCGCCAGCTTCGCGGCGTGCTGATCGGCCTTGGCCTTGAGGTCGGCGAGATCGACGTTGCCTTGTGCGTCGCAGGCGACCACCACGACCTGCATGCCGGCCATCTGCGCCGACGCCGGGTTGGTGCCGTGCGCCGAAGCGGGAATCAGGCAGACGTTGCGATCGGCTTCGCCGCGCGAGGCATGGTACGCCTGAATGATGAGCAGGCCGGCGTATTCGCCCTGCGAACCGGCGTTCGGTTGCAGCGAAACGGCGGCGTAGCCCGTGGCGGCCACCAGCATCTGTTCGAGCTGGTCGACCATTTCGCGATAGCCGACGGTCTGCTCAGCCGGTGCGAACGGGTGGATCTGGCCGAATTCGGGCCACGTGACCGGCAGCATTTCGGACGTCGCGTTGAGCTTCATCGTGCACGAGCCGAGCGGAATCATCGAGCGGTCGAGCGCGAGATCCTTGTCCGACAGGCTGCGCAGATAGCGCAACATTTCGGTTTCGGAATGGTGACGGTTGAAGACCGGATGCGTGAGGTAGGCGCTTTCGCGTGCGAGCGCTGCCGGATACGTGGCGGCGGCTGCAGCGGCGAGTTCCGCGTCGAGCGCATCGACCGACGGCGTTTCGCCCGCAAACGCGGCTTGCGCGAACACGGCGAGCAGGTCGGCCAGATCGCCACGCGTGGTGGTTTCGTCAACGGAGACGCCCACCTGCGTTTCGCTCACGCGGCGCAGGTTCATGCCGCGAGCGAGCGCGGCGTCGTGCAGCGCCTGGGTGCGCGCGCCGGCTTCGAACGTGAGCGTGTCGAAGAACGATTCGTTGACGAGCGTGTAGCCAAGCTTTTGCGCGCCGGCTGCGAGGATCGACGCGACGCGGTTCACGCGCAGCGCAATGCGCTTGAGGCCTTGCGGGCCGTGATAGACCGCGTACATGCTGGCCATGATGGCGAGCAGCGCTTGTGCGGTGCAGACGTTCGAGGTGGCCTTCTCGCGGCGGATATGCTGCTCGCGCGTTTGCAGCGCGAGGCGCAGCGCCGGGTTGCCGTTCGCATCGACGGTCACGCCCACGAGGCGGCCCGGCATCTGGCGCTTGAATTCGTCCTTCACCGCGAGGTAAGCGGCGTGCGGGCCGCCAAAGCCCATCGGCACGCCAAATCGCTGCGAGTTGCCCACGGCCACGTCCGCGCCCCATTCGCCCGGAGGCGTGAGCAGGGTGAGCGCGAGCAGGTCGGCGGCGGCGATCACCGCGCCGCCAGCGGCATGGACGGCCTGAGCGAGTTCGCGGTAATCGCGCACGTCGCCGTTGGCGCCCGGATATTGCAGCAGCACGCCGAACGCGCCTGCTTGAGCGGCCTCAGCGGCCGGCCCGACCTTCACTTCGATGCCGATCGGCGTGGCGCGCGTCTTCACGACTTCGATGGTCTGCGGCAGCACGTCGTCGGCGACGAAGAACACGTTCGACTTCGACTTGCCCACGCGCTGCACCAGCGTCATGGCTTCGGCGGCGGCGGTGGCTTCGTCGAGCAGCGAGGCATTCGAGATCGCCAGGCCCGTGAGGTCGACGATCATCTGCTGATAGTTGAGCAGGGCTTCGAGGCGGCCCTGCGAGATTTCCGGCTGGTACGGCGTGTAGGCCGTGTACCACGCCGGATTTTCGAGCACGTTGCGCAGGATGACGGCCGGCGTATGCGTGTCGTAGTAGCCCTGCCCGATGTACGAGCGGAACACCTGGTTCTTGTCTGCGAGCGCGCGCAAGGCGGTGATCGCTTCGGCTTCCGAGCGCGGCTGCGCGAAGGGGCCGAGCGGCAGCGCTTCCTTGCGGCGGATCTGCGCCGGAATCACCGCATCCATCAGCGCGGCGCGCGAGGCAAAGCCCAGCGCATCGAGCATCGCCTGCTGGTCGGCCGAGTCGGGGCCGATGTGACGGGCGGCGAAGGCGTCGTGGGCTTCGAGCGCCGCGAGCGAAATGGCCGAAGGCGAGGTGTTCATCAGACGATCCGGGTGTTCGAGCTTCATGAAGTTTCCTGCCGGCGCGCGGCGTCTGGCTGCCAGGAGCCTGACGCCGCCGCGCCGTGACGGTTGGGGTTAAGCGCCGATTGCCTTTTCGTAGGCGGCGGCGTCGATCAGCCCGTCGAGCTTTGCGTCGGCGGCGGGCTTGATCTTGAAGAGCCACGATTCATACGGCTCGCTGTTGACTTCGTCCGGGGCGTCGACGAGGTCGGCGTTCGACGCGACGATCTCGCCCGAAACCGGCGCGTAGATGTCCGATGCGGCCTTGACCGATTCGATCACGGCGATCGCGTCGCCGGCGTTGACCTTGCGGCCCGCTTCCGGCAGTTCCAGGAAGACGATGTCGCCCAGCGCCTGTTGCGCGTGGTCGGTGATGCCGACGGTCAGGGTGCCGTCGGCTTCGGTGCGGACCCACTCGTGCGATTCGGTGTATTTCAGATCGGCCGGGATGCTCATGGTTGCTCCAGTGCGTGGTTGCTTATAGGGCTAGAAAAGAGGGAGGCGTGCGCGGCGCGACGGCGCTGGACGCCTGCAAAATCAGGCGACCAGCACCTTGCCATTGCGCACGAACGGCAGTTTTACCACGCTTGCGGGAAGGGCCTTGTCACGGATTTGCACCTGCACCAGATCGCCCGGTTGCACGCCCACGGGCACGCGCGCGAAGGCGATGGATTCCTGCATCGTCGGCGAGAACGTGCCGCTGGTGATCTCGCCTTCGCCGTGCGGAGTCAGCACTTTCTGATGGGCGCGCAGCACGCCGCCGGCCTTGCCGTTTTCCTTCTGCAGGATCAAGCCGACAAAGGTCGAGCGCGCACCGTTGGCTTCGAGCACGGCGCGGCCAGTGAAGTCGCGCGGCTCTTTCATGTCGACGGTCCAGGCGAGGCCCGCGTCGAGCGGCGAGACGGCTTCGTCCATGTCCTGGCCGTACAGATTCATGCCCGCTTCGAGGCGCAGCGTATCGCGCGCGCCCAGACCGCAGGGCGTCACACCCTGGCGCTTGAGCGCATCCCAGAGTTCGCAGACGGCGGCGGCCGGCACGACGATCTCAAAACCGTCTTCGCCGGTGTAGCCGGTGCGCGCGATCATCAGCTCGCCAAACGGCGTGGCTTCGATCTTCGCGGCGTTGAAGGGCTTGAGGATTTCCGTGGCGCTGCGCGACGAGGGCGCGACGGCCCAGACTTTTTCGCGCGCGTTCGGGCCTTGCACGGCGACGATCGCCAGATCGCGGCGCGGCGTGATGGTGAGGCCGAAGCCGCCTTCGGCGTTGAGCTTCTCGAACCAGGCGATGTCTTTTTCGGCCGTGCCCGCGTTGACGACGGTGCGGAAGGTGTCGTCGGCGAAGTAATAGACGATCAGATCGTCGATCACGCCGCCTTCCGGGTTGAGCATGCAGCTGTAGAGCGCCTTGCCCGGCGTGGTCAGCTTGGCGACGTTGTTGGCGAGCGCGCGGGAGAAGAACTCGCGCGCCTTCGCGCCCGAAAAGTCGACCACGCACATGTGCGAGACGTCGAACATGCCGGCGTCGGTGCGCACGGCGCGATGCTCGTCGATCTGCGAGCCGTAGTTGACGGGCATGTCCCAGCCGCCGAAATCGACCATGCGGGCATTGAGCGCGCGGTGCGTGTCGTTCAGCGGGGTGCGTTTGAGTTCGGTCATGGGGCCTCAGGCGTCACGAAAACGAAAAAGGCCATGCAGGAAACGCCGCCGGCACAATGCCCGTGGTCGTTTCCTGCATGGCCCCTCTGTCCTCGATACCTGAGAGATTGCGTCCGGTAAGACGCGCGCCCCTTCGGTGGGCAGCCTGAACGTCGGGCGTTACGATCCGCCGCTGTTCTACTGCCGCTCTCCAGAGTTACGGACTGATTGCTTTCTCGCCTGCGGCGATCCAGCGGTCCGGCGCGCACGGTCCTTTTGCCTGAGAGTTTGTGGGTTGCCCCTTCGGCGGCGCCGTTGATGTGTTAAGCATCGACGACACGCTCTCCCGACGCGCGCAGCGATTGTGCGGGACGCCTCGGGGCTATGTCAATTCGGAAAAATTAGGCGCCGGTCGAGGCGCGAGGCTTGCGCGCCGTGGCGTGAGGCCCGTGTGGCAAGGCTTGCGCGGCTGGCGGATGGCTCGCCCGGCTGGGCGAAATCGGTCTTGCGCGATCTTGCGATATGACCCGTTATGCGTTTGGCGGAAGCAAAAAAAACGGGCCGCGCAAGGCGACCCGTTCTTCACTCGACGAAAAAAAGCTTACTCGCCGATGGCGCGTGCAGCCGTATCGAGTTCCTGATTCAGCACGTGCTGCTCGTCGCCGGAAATGCCGCCGCCATGCTGGGCAGCCATGTCGTGCGCTTCGCCGCGGATCGTGTCGAGGCGGTGATGCAGCGCGCCGCCTTGGGGCGGCGGGTAGTAGCCCTGATTCACGCGCGCGTCGATGCGGCGGCTCAGATTGTCGATGCGCGCATCGATCTGATGCAGGCGGTCCACGGCCACCTGGTGCGGATTCGGGCCGGCGGGCGGAGCGGGCTGGTTGACGACGCAGGCGGCGAGCGTCGAGACGAGCGCGCCAGCGGCGACAAGCTGCGCAATCCGGCGGACATCACGGTTAAAACGGGTCATTGCGGCGATCCTCTTTATGGTCGTTGTTGCTCTTTTTGACGTTGTATGTCGGCAAACGTCCCGCGCTCGCGAGGCGATGACCGCGCATCGCCTCGCAGATGTAACCGTTTGTATGCACCTTTCAGCCGCGTCGGGCGAATGCAAGGAACGTGTCGCGCTTTTAAAGGCGATCAGGCCGCGCGCGAGAAAGGAATCGTGCGGCCTTCTTCGGCGCTTTGCATCGCCAGTTCGACGATCGTCATCACGTCGATGGCGTCCTGCGGGCTGACCGGGAACGACTGGCCCTCGCGGATCGCCGCCGCCAGCGCGCGATAGAGATCGGCGTAATTGCCGGCGGCGTTGAGGACTTCGCGCTCGGCTTCCTGGCCGTTTTCGAGCACTGCGTGCAGGCGACCGGCCTCGTTGCCATCGCCGAAACCGGGCTGGCCGGGGCGCAGGCCCGCCTTCAACTGGTCTTCCTGCGTATCCAGACCGTTCTTCAGATAGCTGCCGCGCGTGCCGTGAATCGCAAAGCGCGGCGCGTAGGCGGCCAGTGCGCTCGCGTGCAGCACCGCGTCGAGACCCTCGTAGCGCAGCACGATATGCGCGTAATCGGGCGCGCTGGCATTGTCGCGGCGCGTGTGCACGAACGCCGTCACCGATTGCGGCGCGCCGAACAGCGCGAGCGTCTGGTCGATCAGATGCGGCCCGAGATCGTAGAGCAGGCCGCCGCCGCGCGTGGCGTCCTCGCGCCAGCGCTGGCGCACCAGCGGACGGAAGCGGTCGAAATGCGATTCGTAGTGCGTCACGCGTCCGAGCGCACCATCGGCGATCAGTTGCTTGACGGTGAGGAAGTCGCCATCCCAGCGGCGGTTGTGGAAGGGCGCGAACACCAGGCCGCGCTGCTTCGCGATGGCCGCGAGCGTGCGCGCCTCCTCGGCGGTGAGCGTGACCGGCTTGTCGACCAGTACGTGCTTGCCGCGCTCCAGCGTGCGGCGCGCGAGTTCGTAGTGCGTGTCGTTGGGCGTGGCGATCACGACGCATTCGATGGCGTCGAGCGCGAGCAGGGCGTCGATATCGGGGACGATCGCGGCGTCGGGGTAATCGGCCTGCGCGCGTTCGGCCTGGCTCGTGGCGATGGCGGCAAGCGTGGCTGCGCCGCTGTGGGCGATCACGGGTGCGTGGAAGGTCTGGCCGGCGAAGCCGTAGCCCATCAGGCCGATTTGCAGCGGTGCAGTCATGAAGCGCGTCCTCTTTCCAGCAGGTTATGCAGCATGTCCGGCGACGGCGCGGGTAGCGACGCCGCAGGGGAGGGAACTGGCTATTTTGGCACGCACGACGCCCCGCGTGGCAGGGCGCGAGGGACAGATGCGAGGTGAGCGCGGTGGGGAGTTGACCGTTAGCGGGGCGACATCGGCAAGACGGCGCAGCGTGTTAACATCGCACCTCTCGCGCGAGAGGCGCGTGCGCGCCATCTATGTTCTACAGGCAGCGCCTGACTCTCGCCCGCGCGGCTCGCCGCGCTTCGCCGTCCAGCGGCTCGGAGCGCGTGTCACGCAAGCTCGCGCCTCCCAGCCGTATCACCCGTTTTTCCACATCCAGGCAACGATGTCCGCAGGTCTGAATCCCGCCCAAAACGAAGCGGTGCGCTATCTCGACGGTCCCTGTCTCGTGCTCGCAGGCGCGGGCAGCGGCAAGACGCGCGTTATCACGCAGAAGATCGCCCACCTGATCGAAGCGAAAGGCTTCGAGCCGCGCCATATCGCGGCCGTCACCTTCACCAACAAGGCCGCCGCCGAAATGCGCGAGCGCGTGGGCAAGCTGCTCGAAGGCAAGACGCTTACAACGCCTGGCAAGGAAGGCCGCAAGGTGCCCGCGCACCAGCTCACGGTCTGTACGTTCCACTCGCTGGGCGTGCAGATCCTGCGTCAGGAAGCCGAGCATCTGGGACTCAAGCCCCAGTTCTCGATTATGGATTCGGACGACTGCTTCTCCATGATCCAGGAGCAGGTGGGATCGACGGACAAGGGCTTTATCCGCAAGATCCAGTCGATTATTTCGCTGTGGAAGAACGGCCTGGTGATGCCGGAAGAGGCGCTGGCCACGGCCTCGAACGAGGACGAGCACCAGGCCGCCATCGTCTACCGCAACTACATGGCGACGCTGCACGCCTACCAGGCGGTGGATTTCGACGATCTGATCCGCCTGCCCGCCGAGCTGTTCGCGAAGAACGAACAGGTGCGCGAGCGCTGGCAGAACAAGCTGCGCTACCTGCTGGTGGACGAATACCAGGACACCAACACCTGCCAGTACGAGCTGCTCAAGCTGCTGGCGGGCCCGCGCGCGGCGTTCACGGCGGTGGGCGACGACGACCAGGCGATCTACGGCTGGCGCGGCGCGACCATCGAGAACCTGGCGCAGCTCGGCAAGGACTACCCGAAGCTGCACGTCATCAAGCTGGAGCAGAACTACCGCTCGACAGTGCGCATTCTGACGGCGGCGAACAATGTGATCGCCAATAACCCGAAGCTGTTCGAGAAGAAGCTCTGGTCCGAGCACGGCATGGGCGACACCATCACCGTCACGCCCTGCAACGACGAAGAGCACGAAGCCGAATCGGTGGTGTTTCGCCTGTCGGCGCACAAGTTCGAGCGCCGCGCGCAGTTTCGCGACTACGCAATTCTGTATCGCGGCAACTTCCAGGCGCGCATCTTCGAACAGGTGCTGCGCCGCGAGCGCATTCCCTATGTGCTGTCGGGCGGCCAGTCGTTCTTCGATAAAGCCGAAATTAAGGATATCTGTGCGTATCTGCGCCTGATCGCCAACCACGACGACGATCCCGCGTTCATCCGCGCGATCACCACGCCGCGCCGTGGCGTGGGTAACACGACGCTCGAAGCGCTGGGTTCGTTCGCGGGCCAGGCCAAGGTGTCGCTGTTCGAGGCGGTGTATATGGGCGGCATCGAGGCGCGGCTCTCGGCGCGCCAGGTCGAGCCGATGCGCGTGTTCTGCGACTTCATGCAGCGTCTGGCCGAGCGCGCGCTCAAGGAACCGGCGACGGTGGTGCTCGACGACCTGATGGACGCGATCCACTACGAGGCATATCTGTACGACGCCTTCGACGAGCGCCAGGCGCAGTCGAAATGGCAGAACGTGCTGGAATTCCTGGAGTGGCTCAAGCGCAAGGGCACCAAGCCGGAACAGGAAATCGGCGAAGACAGCGAGGCCACGGGTTACGACAACACCGACGGTCTCGCCGATACCGGCAAGAACCTGATGGGCTTGATCCAGACGGTCGCGCTGATGTCGATGCTCGAAGGCAAGGAAGAGGATCCGGATGCGGTGCGGCTTTCAACGGTGCACGCGTCGAAGGGGCTGGAGTATCCGCACGTGTTCCTGGTGGGCGTCGAGGAAGGCATCATGCCGCACCGCGGCGGCTCGGAAGACGATGTCATCGACGACTCGCGCATCGAGGAAGAGCGCCGCCTGATGTACGTGGCGATCACGCGCGCGCAACGCAGCCTGCATCTGAACTGGTGCAAGAAGCGCAAGCGGGCGCGCGAGACGGTGGTGTGCGAGGCGTCGCGCTTCATTCCTGAGATGGAGTTGGACGAAGCGCCGCCGCCCACGCCTGAAGAAGCGCCGATGTCGCCGAAAGATCGGCTCGCGAGCTTGAAGGCGCTGTTGCAGAAGGGTTGAGGGTTACGCTCGACTGCGTGCGCTTGCTATGTTCGCGTATGAAATGAGAAGGGCCGCATCGGTTGATCGATGCGGCCCTTTGTTTTGGCAGGACGGCTGGCGGGCTACTTCGCTGCGCTCACCATGTAGTCGACGGCGGCTTTGACGTCGGCGTCGGAGGCATTGGAGCCGCCCTTCGCGGGCATCTGGCCCTTGCCGTGGAGCGCGTAGTTGTAGATCGTGTCCATCGGATCCTTCAGGCGCGGCGCCCAGTCGGCCTTGTTGCCGAACTTCGGCGCGCCCAGCACACCCGCCGCGTGGCACGCCTGGCAGACCTGCGTGTAGAGCGCCTTGCCGGCCTGCGAGGCGTCCGCGCTTTGATCGGCGCCGCCAGCCGGAGCCGAGCCGGCTTGCGGGATCGCGGCGATGGCTGCTGCTGCGGCGGTTGCCTGGGCTGCGTTGGCATCGGCACCCGAAGCGCCTGAGGCGGGTGCTGCGGCCGCCGCACCTGAGGCGGCATTGGCCGCGCCCGGCGCAGGCTTGGGCGGATCCTGGAAGTTCGCGCCGCCGTGGTTCGCCATATAGGCGACGGCGAGGCCGATTTCGTAGTCGGAGTAATCGTCGGGACTCGTGCCACCGCGCGCGGGCATCGCGCCCTTGCCGGACAGGGCCGTGTGCCAGAGCGTGTCGTAGCCCTGGGCGATGCGCGGCGCCCAGTCGCCCGCATTGCCGAACTTCGGCGCGCCAGCCGCGCCGCTCGCGTGACACGCCGAGCAGACCGCCTGGTAGACCTGCTCGCCGGTCTTGTAGACGCGCGGCGCGTTGGCGTCGCGAATCGACACCTGCGCGATTGGCGCGATGCGTTCGGTGATCTGCTGGGTGGAAAGCTCGTCCGTGCCCGCACCGGTCCGCGTCGTGTTGTCGACGTAGTAGGCGAGCAGAATGATGATGACGATGGGGACGGCAAACCCGGCAACGACAGCGGCGATCAGCTGGCCGGGGGTTTTGATCGGGGCTCCGTGGGGTGCTTCGCTCATGCTTGTCTCGTCTCCCGTTGGTTTTTTGGTGAGCGGTACAGCAGGACGGCATTAGCCTTGCGATTGAGCAAACAGGGACGATTATAGACGCAAGGTTTCGCGGCCGGTTGTGGTGAGGGTGGGGTGTTCAGCGGGCGTTTACCCGGAGCCAGCGGGTTATATGCGCAGTCCGGCCCCGTTTGTGCGGCGCGTTTCCCGCCAGGCCCCGTGCGGTGGACGGTTTAACTGAAACCGGGTATTCTCTCGGTCTCTTCGACGCTGCTGTCCGCCCGTATTCTTCGGTTTGGTCGCAGCGCTCAAATGGCAACGCGCCCGTAGCTCAATGGATAGAGTACTGCCCTCCGAAGGCAGGGGTTGCTGGTTCGATCCCAGCCGGGCGCGCCAAGATCTGCATCAACTTTTCCCCAGTGATTTTCGACGCGGACTCAAAAGTCCACGCGCGCTCATGCGGCTCCAGCATTGCTGCGTCAATCTTTAGACTGAGCATGGCCCCCTGCCGGGATAGAAGACAGAAAGCGCTTCTTTCCGCCGTCTAAGTATCCGCAAGCTCAAGCCCCCGTACTCCGCCAAACGTCCGCCCGACGTGCAGTTGCGCCCGGGCAGCATGGCCGCAAGCAGCAAATTGGAGGGTGTTTTCGCGCCATCTCTGCGATTCGATCCAAAGCGCCTGCCTGCATAATCCTCCCACGGAATTCTTGCGCCATCTGGGCCTACGGCCACCTTGCCGCAGCCTTAACGGCGCCAGACACGTTACGCGTGTCTCGTCCTTTCCCCGGGTTTCTAACGTGACACGCAAACTTTTCATATACGGTGCTGGCGGCTTCGGCAAGGAAGTCATGGACGTCGCCCGGCGACAGAACACCGCCACGAAGGCTTGGACGGACATCTGCTTCGTCGATGATATTTGCGCGGAGCGCGTGCGTCACGGCGCGAGTGTGCTGCGCTTTGACGAGGTCGCTGAACAACTGGATCAGTGTGACTTCGTGATCGCGGTTGGCGAACCTGCCGGGCGCGAAAAGCTGGCCGCCAAACTGCGCGAGCATGGTGCCCGTCTTGGGCGTGTCATTGACACCAGCTCGATTGTCGCCGACAGCGCGCAAATCGGTGAGGGCGTGATCGTCACGCCGTTTTGCTCGATTTCCAGCGATGCCGTGCTCGGTGACCATACCTGTGTGAACACGATGGCGATCGTCGGCCACGATGTGCAGGTCGGCGAATACACCGTGATCTCGTCGATGGTAAATCTGGGTGGCGCGAGCGTGATCGGCAGTGGCAGTTACATCGGTATGGGCGCGCTCATCAAGGAAGGCGTGCGCATCGGCTCGAATACGATTATTGGCATGGGCTCGGTCGTGTACGGCGACATTCCAGACGACGTGATCGCGCTCGGTAATCCCGCGCGCGTGGCACGTCCCAACACCGACCGCAAGGTCTTCAAGTGAAATTGGTAACCAACATGACTAACAAGGCAACGTACGACAAGGTGTTTATGGACTGCTTCGCGGTCCCGCAGGACGCACTGAACGATCAATTCGTCTATCAGTGCGTGCCAGCGTGGGATTCGGTCGGCCACATGGGCATGATTGCGGCGCTCGAAGACGCTTTCGGCATCATGATGGAGACCGAGGACATCATTGAATTCGGCTCATACACCATCGGCATCGACAAACTCAAGAAGTACGGCGTCGAAGTATGAGAGTGAGCCTCATCAGCCGCGAGCATCTGCAGCGCCCCGCCTTCATCGAAGAGGACGGGCGCGCGCTGAGCTATGCCGGGCTGCACGAGGCCATCGAAGATTGGGCGGCAGATCTGGCCGCCGGCGAGTTGGTGTTTGTCGTGGGCGATAACGACCTGCCGACGATGCTCTGCTATCTCGGCGCGCAGTGCGGCGGAGCGGTTGCGCTCCTGCTCGCTCGCAATATTCACGAAGCGCAGCTCGCGCGGCTGATGGGCGTCTATCGGCCGTCGCTCGTTTTCATGCCGGTGAGCGCGACCTTGCCGGACGGCGCCGCGCTTGTGCGCGAGGAAGGCGATTATGGGCTCTATCGCTTGCCGGGCACGGTTGCACCCAGCCCTGAACTCCATGCCGATCTCGCATTGCTGCTTGCGACCTCCGGCTCGACGGGCTCGCCCAGGCTCGTGCGACTGACGATGGCCAATCTCGCGGCGAACGCGGACTCGATCGCGCAGTACCTCGGTATTACCTGCGATGAACGCGCGATCACTTCGTTGCCGATGAACTATTCATACGGCCTCTCCGTCATCAACAGTCACCTGCGTGTGGGTGCGTCCATCGTGCTGTCGAGACGCTCGCTGATGGACGGCGCGTTCTGGCGTCAGGTCAACGAGCAGCGCGTGACGAGCTTCGCGGGCGTGCCGTTCAGCTATGACATCCTGCTTAAACTGCGGCTCGCGCGCATCGAGATGCCGTCCGTGCGCATGCTTACGCAGGCGGGCGGGCGCCTCGACGCGGCGAAGCTCGCTCAGGTTGCCGAAATCTGCCGCGCCAGGAATATCCGTTTCTTTCCGATGTACGGGCAGACCGAGGCGACTGCGCGCATCGCGTATCTCGCGCCCGAGGACATTGAACGCAAGCCAGGAAGTATCGGCCGCGCGATCCCCGGCGGCCGCCTGTGGCTGGAAAACGATGAAGGTCGCGTGCTCGACGCAAGAGGAGAGGTCGGCGAGCTGATCTACGCGGGCCCGAATGTCTCGATGGGCTACGCCGGTTGCGCCGATGACCTCGCGCTCGGCGATGTCAATCATGGAGTGCTGCGCACGGGCGACCTCGCGCGCGCCGACGAAGACAACTGCTTCTACATCGAAGGCCGACGTCGGCGCTTTCTGAAAATTTTCGGCGTGCGCGTCTCGCTCGACGCAGTGGAGCGGATCGTCGCTGACATGGGCGTGGTGTGTGCGGCGCACGGTGCGGACGACAAGCTCGTGATTCATGCCGAGCAGGCTCCGCAATGGAGCGCGCCGACCTTGCGCGCCGATCTCGCGCAGCGCATCGGCGTGCATCCGTCGGCGATTGCCGTGAACACGTTGACCGAACTACCGCGCCTGCCAACAGGAAAGGTGGACTACCCATGTCTGAGCCAGTTGTCCTGAACGACGTCCTGCAGTGGCCAGTGTATGGCGTGGCGAAGTCGGAAAAGGATGAAAGCCTGCTGCGCGAACTGCACCGCCTGACCGGTCTGCACTACGAAGGATGTGCGGGGTATCGCGCGATCCTCGACAAGTTCGGTCACGCGCGTGCCGCAACATCGCTTGCTGCGCTGCCGTTCCTGCCGGTGCGGCTCTTCAAGCATGAAACGCTGCTGAGCGTGCCGCAAACCGAGGTCGTCAAGACCATGACCTCGTCGGGCACAAGCGGCCAAAGCGTCTCTCAGATTTTTCTCGACAGGCAGACCGCCGCGCTGCAGGTGAAAGTGCTGGCGCGCATCGTTGGCGACCTGATTGGCCCGAAACGCCTGCCGATGCTCGTGATCGACTGCCGTGCGACGGTAGCAAACCGTTATCGTTTTTCCGCGCGCACGGCGGGCATCCAGGGTTTTTCGATGTTCGGCCGCGATGTCGAATTTGCGCTCGACGACGACATGTCGCTCAACATCGAACGCGTGCGCGCCTTCCTCGCGAAATACCCCGACCAGCCGATCCTGATGTTCGGTTTCACCTTCGTGGTGTGGTTGCATCTCGTGCTGGCGCTCGAAGCCAGTGGCGAAACCCTACCGCTCCAGCAGGGCATCCTGATCCACGGTGGTGGCTGGAAGCAGTTGCAGTCGCAGGCGGTCAGTGCCGAGGCGTTTCGCCAGCGCATCGGCGCAGTCGCCGGACTCACGCGTGTGCACAACTACTATGGCATGGTCGAGCAGACCGGCTCGATATTCGTCGAATGCGAGCATGGTCATCAACATGCTTCATCGTGGTCGGACGTGATCGTGCGCGATCCCGTCGATTTTGGCGTGCTGCCGGCCGGCCAACGCGGGCTGATCCAGTTGCTTTCCGTTATTCCGCACAGCTATCCGGGCCATTCGCTGCTGAGCGAGGACGAGGGCGAGATCGTAGGCGTAGACGACTGCCCGTGCGGACGTAAAGGCACGTATTTCAAGGTGCATGGCCGCATCCAGAACGCCGAAACGAGGGGCTGCAGTGATACGTATTCCCGCTGATATTCGCGCGAAGCTCGACATCGTTGTCGGCGATCCGCAGCAGGTGTCCTGCGCGCCCGCGCCGGTGTTCGATCCGCTGCGGCTCGACTTTCTCGCAGACCTTTCGCGCGTGCTGCTCGCGCATCCGCAGGCGCGCGCGCTGCCAGACGTCGTCACATTTGCCTACTGGTGCCGCCGCGCGAATCTCGCGCAACTCGCAAACAAGTATGCCGCGGGCGAATTGCCGAATACGGTGCGGCTCGGTCTCGGTCTCTCGTTTCACATCTGTCCGTCGAACGTGCCGGTGAACTTCGCGTTCTCACTCGCGTTCGGGCTGCTATCGGGCAACACCTGCGTACTGCGGCTGTCGTCGAAGCCCGCGGAAACGACCGGGCGAATCGTAGGCGCGCTCACGCAATTGCTCGGTGAACAAAAGTATCGGGAGCTGGCTCAAGGGCTGCTCGTTACGCGTTTCGAGCACGACGACGATGTGAACCGCTTCTGGCTCGCCGCTGCTGATGCTCGCGTGGTGTGGGGTGGCGACGCCACCGTCGAGCATATGCGTAGCCTGCCTTGCCGGGCGCGCTCGCGGGAAGTGGCCTTCCCCGATCGCTACTCGTTTTGCGCAATGGATCCGCGCGCGGTGCTCGCGTTAGATCATGCGGATATGCTTGCGCTGTGCGGGCGTCTCTACAACGACCTGTATCTGATGGACCAGGCGGCGTGCTCGTCGCCACAGCTCGTCGCGTGGATCGGTGCCGCGCAAGATGTCGCTACTGCACAGGCGCGCCTGTGGCCGATGTTCGCGCAATACGCGCGCTCTCGCTACGCGGCGAGCGCGGTGCAGATGATGGACAAGTACGTCGATGCATGCCGCCATGCGATGGGTAACGAGCGGGCGCTTGCAGTCGAGCAGCACGGCAACGTGCTTTACCGGATCGGACTTTCGGAACTCGTGCAAGAGCAGGACAGCTATCGCGGCTATTTCGGCACGATCCACGAGGTGACGCTCGCGTCGCTCGATGAGCTTGCGCCGGTCATCAACGAGCGCTACCAGACCCTGACTTACTTTGGCCTTGAGCCCACTGCGCTGCGAGACTTCATCATCGCGCGGCGTCTGCGCGGTGTTGACCGTGTAGTTCCGGTGGGTCGGGCACTAGACATGAATATCGTGTGGGACGGCTACGACATCGTCGCCAGTCTCTCGCGCGTGGTCGACATTCAATGACCCGCGCTGCACCGGAGATACAGATGGAAAGCTTCAGCCTCAATTGCATCGAACTTCAGGCCTACCAGCCGAATCGCTATCCCTTCCTGATGATCGACCACGTTGACGAGGTCCTGCCGGGCAAGTACGCGCGCGGCTACAAGAACCTGACGATGAACGAGTGGTACTTCCCGGTGCACTTTCCGGGCGGCCCCAATATGCCGGGCGCGTTGCAGCTTGAAGCGCTCGCGCAGATGCTGACCGTCGCGATCACGACGCTGCCGGGCCTCAAGGGCAAGGTCACGCACGCGCTCCAGCACACGGTGCGCTATCGCAAGGAGGTGCTGCCGGGCAAGAAGTTCGAGATCGAGACCGAAGTGCTGTCGTGGCGGCGCGGCATCTGCAAGGGGCGCGGCATCGCGCGCGTGGACGGCGAGATCGCCTGCGAAGCCGACATGCTGATCACGATTCCCGAGATCCTCGAGCAGTTCCTTCCAGCGAAGGCCGCATCGGCATGAGCGATGTCGCGGACATCGTGATCGTCGGTTCGGGCGCGAGCGGCGCCGCCGCCGCCTGGGCGCTTTCGCGCTCGCGCGGCCTGCGCATCGTTTGCCTTGAGCAGGGCGCGCGCACGCAGCCGTCTGAGTATCCGTCGACGAAAATCGACTGGGAGCTCGCGCGCGCCGGTGCGTACAGCTCGAATCCGGCCGTGCGCCAGAACTCAGCCGACTATCCGATCGACGACACAGCCTCGCCGATTTCGATTGCGAACTTCAACGGCTTCGGCGGCAGCACGATCCTCTATTCCGCGCATTTCCCGCGTTTTCATCCGTCGGACTTCCGCACGCGCAGCCTCGACGGCGTCGGCGACGACTGGCCCCTCGACTACGAAGCACTCCAGCCTTTCTTCGCCGAAAACGAACGCATGATGGGCGTGGCGGGGCTGGTCGGCGATCCAGCCAATCCGGACTACGAATCGTTGCTCCCGCCTGTGCCGCTTGGGTCGGCAGGTCGTGCGATGGCAGGTGCGTTCAACGCGCTTGGCTGGCACTGGTGGCCTTCGTATGCGGCGATTAACACACATCGACACGGCAATCGCGGCGCCTGCATTAATCTGGGGCCGTGCAACACCGGCTGCGCGCAAGGTGCGAAAGCGAGTGTGGATGTCACGTACTGGCCCGAGGCGCAGCGCCAGGGCGTGGAGGTGCGCACGCAATGCCGCGTGCGCGAGATCACGCTCGATGCGCGCGGGCTCGCCAATGGCGTGCTCTACACCGATGAGACGGGCGCCGAGCAGCGGCTCGACGCGCGCGTGGTGGTGGTGGCATGCAGCGGCGTCGGCACGCCGCGTCTCCTGCTCAACTCGAAGTCGAGCGCGTTTCCGGACGGCCTGCTCAACGACAATGGTCTCGTGGGCCGCAATCTCATGCTGCATCCACTCGCCTATACGGAGGGCGTGTTCGAAGACGATCTGCAATCGAGCTTCGGGCCGCATGGCGCGTGCATGCTCAGCCAGCAGTTCTACGAAACCTCGCCCGAACGTGACTTCGTGCGTGGCTACACCATGCAGGTGCTGCGTGGCGCGCCGCCTGCGGAAACGGCGGTGTCTGGGTACTTCATGCGGCAGGTACCGCTCGGCCCCGATCATCACAAACGCTTCGCGCAGCTTTACAACCGCACGGTCGGCATCGCGGTGATCAGCGAAGATCTGCCGGAGCTGGAAAATCGCGTCGAACTCGACTACGCGCATTGCGATTCGAGCGGCATGCCGGGCGTGAAAATCACGTATCGCCTCGGCGAGAACACGAAGCGCATGCTCAAACATGGTATCGACGCGAGCAAGGCTGTGTTCGCTGCGGCAGGCGCAAAAGTTGTGTCGTCGTTTGCGCCGGTGCGCCACACCGGCTGGCATTTGATGGGCACTGCGCGCATGGGCGATGATCCCGCGACTTCCGTCGTGAATCGCTATGGCCAGGCGCATGCGGTGAAAAACCTTTTCGTTGTGGACAGCAGTATCTTCGTGACGGCTGGCGCGGTGAATCCCGTCGCGACGGCGCAGGCACTGACGCTGATGGCATGCGACCACCTGCAGCGCAACCTGCACACGCTGATGGAGAGCGGACGATGATCGAACTGGTACTGGACGCGATGCTGCCCGGCGACCCTGTGCTCGGTGTGCCTGGCGCATCGGCCATCGATTTCGAGGGTTATCAGCTGCGTCATTGCCTGACGCAGCAGGTTGACGCCTTTCTCGACATGCTTGCGCGTGTGGCGCTTGAGCGCTACCAGCAACCGTTCGAAGCGCTCGACGCCACGGGGCGTCTGGCCGCGATCAACGCCTGCAAGCTCGCTGACGTACGGGTGTTCTCCGCGTTCGTTACGCACGCCATGCGCGCGTATTACACGGACCGCAATGTGCTGCACGCCATTTCAGCGGGCCCGGTGCCACCGTTTCCCACGGGCGCTGAGCTTCCCGCCGACGACTGGACGATTCTTGAGCCAGTGTACGAGCGTGGTCCAATCTGGCGTCCGGCCGGCCCGGCTTAGGCGTGGGTGCCCCCATGAACCCTCAGGACACTCCGATGTTGCTCAATAACAAAGTGGCCGTCGTTACCGGCGCAAATCGCGGAATCGGCGAAGCGATCACGCGAACCTTTCTCGCCAATGGCGCGCGCGTGCTCGCGTGCGTGCGCGACCCCGCCGCACCGGCGGTGATGCAATGGCTCGCGACGCTTGAGGCCGAGCACTTCGCTCGCGTGCAGACCATCGCGCTCGATCTAGCCGACGAGGCCTCGATCAAGGCTGCGATCAAATCGATCATGGCCGTGTCGCCACGCATCGATGTGCTCGTCAACAACGCGGGCGTGGCGAGCGGCGCGATCATGCAGATGACGTCAATGACCGAGCTGCGCCGTCTCTTCGAGATCAACGTCTTCAGCCAGATCCTGCTGAGCCAGGGGCTTGCTCGGCTGATGGCGCGCAACAGGTCAGGCTCGATCATCAACCTTGCTTCCACGGCTGCAATGATCGCCGACCCCGGTACGCTCGCCTATGGCGCCAGCAAGGCGGCGTTTGCGCGCGCCACGCAGAGTATGGCGACCGAGTTGGGCGCAAGCGGTATCCGCGTGAATGCCATCGCGCCGGGTCCCACGCGCACGGAAATGTTCGAGCAGATGGCCGAGGCCGCGCGCGAACAACTCGTCGCGGCTTCCGCGCTCAAGCGCGCGGCCGAACCGCAGGACGTGGCAAACGTGGCGCTGTTCCTTGCGTCCGACCTCTCATCGTTCGTCACCGGGCAGATTCTGCGCGTGGACGGCGGCATCGTTTGATCCAAGGACTTCTCATGAGTGCCTACCCCGATATCGACCGCATGGCGCTCGTCATGCGCCACAAGATTCTCGACATCGCCCATCATTGCAACCAGAGCGCCCATTTGGGCGGCGGTCTGTCGATGGTCGAAATCATGGCGACGCTCTACGCGCGCGTGCTGCGCTACGACCGTAACGACCCGCACTGGGCCCAGCGCGACCGTTTCATTCTGAGCAAAGGCCACGGCGTGCTCGGCTATTTCCCGGCGCTGCTGGCGGCCGGCCTCATTGACGAGGCGACCTTCAACACGTTCAAGACTAACGAGAGCGACCTGATCGCCCATCCGGTGATGAACCTCGACCTCGGCATCGAGTCGTCGAACGGCAGTCTAGGCCAGGGCCTTTCGATGGCGGTCGGCATTGCGCTTGCAGCGAAGAAGAAGCGCGAGTCGTTCCGCGCATTCGTGCTGCTGGGCGACGGCGAATGCAACGAAGGCTCGGTGTGGGAGGCATTCATGGCAGCGGCGCAACTGCGGCTCGACAACCTTGCCGTCGTCATCGACTACAACAAGCTGCAAAGCGATGGCGACTCGACGCAGATCATCGATTTCGGCGATCTCGCTGCGCGCCTGCGCGCCTTCGGGTGGGACGTGCGCGAAGTGGACGGTCACAATGTCGACCAGATCGTGCCTGCCTTCGAGACTGCTCCGGCGACGGGCATGCCGCTCGCGGTCGTCGCGCATACGGTCAAGGGCAAGGGCGTTTCCTTCATGGAAAACAACAACGAATGGCATCACAACCGGCTCACGCGCGCGAACTACGAGCTCGCGCTTGCCGAACTCGGCGCGCTGGTGGAGTAAGGGAGATCTGAAGATGGTGGAAATCAACGCGAGCAATGCGCGCCAATGGTCGCGGCTCGGTTCGCGCGGCGTGTTCGGTCAGGCTGTGCTGTCGATCGCCGAACAGCATCCGGACCTGATGGTGATGTCGGCTGATCTCGGCAATTCGTCGGGGCTCGACCGTTTCAAGAAGGCCTTTCCGGAGCGCTTCCTGAACGTCGGCATTGCTGAACAGAACATGATCGGAGTGGCTGCGGGTCTCGCGAAGGAAGGCTACAACGTGTTCGCGACCTCGTTCGCTCCGTTCATCTCCATGCGAGCGGCTGAGCAGATCCGCATGAATCTCGGCTATATGGAGATGAACGTGAAGGCCGTGGCGATTGGCAGCGGCGTGTCGATGGCGTTTCTCGGCAACTCGCACTACGGCATTGAAGACGCGGCGGTCATGCGCGCCATTCCCAATATGACTGTGGTGTGCCCGGCGGATTGCGCCGAGATCTTCAAGGTGGTCGAGGCGGCTGCGACATTCGAAGGGCCGATGTACATCCGCCTCACCGGCGCGGTCAATAATCCGCCCGTCTATACCGAAGACTACGATTTCCAGATCGGCCGCGCACATACGCTGCGCGAAGGCTCGGATGTGACCATCGTCGCGAATGGCACGATGGTCTACGAATCGCTCGGCGCCGCAAAGCTGCTGGAGGCCGAAGGGCTCTCCGTGGGCGTCGTCAACATGCACACGCTCAAGCCGATCGACACGGCTGCCATCGATGCCGCCATGGCGCACTCGAAGCTGCTTGCGACGGTGGAGGAACATTCGGTCATTGGCGGTCTGGGCAGTGCGGTTGCCGAATATAAGGCGACGAAGCGCAACGCGCCCCCGCAGGTGTTGATCGGCCTGCCCGACCGTTTCGACAAGGCGGGCGAATACCGCTATCTGCTGGAGAAGCACGGTCTCGTGGCGGAAAAGATCGCCGGACGCATTCGTGCGGCGATGGCGGAAAGCGACTGAGAACTCGCGTCCGAAAAGAAAAAGCCCGCTTCGTCGAAAGCGGGCTTTTTTATGCCCGCAAGCGGGTGAAAGCGGATGCGTCTGCGGGCGTCAACTATTGCGCGTGCGTCGCGATGAGATCGACGATGCGGTCCTGCTGTTCAAGCGTCAGTGCGGGAAAAATCGGCAGGCACAGCACCTTGCGTGCAGCTTCGGCGGCGACCGGCAAATTCGCGCGCTGCGCAGAGGGCAGGCCGCGGTACATCGGGAAGTCGGAAATCAGCGGATAGAAGTATCGGCGCACGATCACATCCCGGCGGCGGAACGCATCGTAAAGCGCGTCGCGATCGAGCGGATAGTTGTCTTCCACGAGAATCGGGAAGTATGCGTGATTCGCGATGCCGCGCTCGCATGCCGGCAGGCAACGAATGCCCGGCACGTTGGCGAGCTGCTCGCAGTAGCGGCGGGCAATCTCGGCGCGGCGCGCCAGCGCTTCGTCGATATGCTCAAGCTGCAGCAGGCCGAACGCGGCGTTGATCTCACTCATCTTGCCGTTGATGCCTGGCGCCACGACCGTGGTTTCATCGACGAAGCCGAAGTTCTTCAGGTGGTCGATACGTTGTTTCGTTTTCGCATCCGGGCAGATGATCGCGCCGCCCTCGAAGGTGTTGAACACCTTCGTTGCGTGGAAGCTCAGCACCGAGAGATCGCCTGCGCGCAGGATGCTGCCCGTTTCGTTGCGCACGCCGAACGCATGCGCGGCGTCGTAGATGACCTTGAGATTGTAGTTGTCCGCAATGCGCTGGATCGCGTCGATATCGCATGGATAGCCGTAGCAATGCACGGGCATGATCGCGGTGGTCTGCGGCGTGATGGCCGCTTCGATCTTC
The DNA here is from genome assembly GCF_011753055.1 of Burkholderia sp. Ax-1719. Lineage (GTDB taxonomy): Bacteria > Pseudomonadota > Gammaproteobacteria > Burkholderiales > Burkholderiaceae > Paraburkholderia. The sequence goes on from NZ_VWWJ01000013.1 coordinate 171,421, forward strand.
GCGGGATCCATGTTCAGCGTTCTCGGATCGACGTCGACGAATACCGGCTTGACGCCGTTCCACAGCAGCGAATGTGCCGTCGCGACGAAGGAATACGGTGTCGTAATGACTTCGCCGGTAATGCGAAGCGCCTGCAGCGCTGTCACGAGACCCAACGTGCCATTGGAGAAGAGCGCGAGGTGTTCGACGCCGAGATATTCACTCAGTGCCTGTTCGAACTGCTGATGGAACGGGCCGCCATTGGTGAGCACCCGGCTCTCCCAGATTTTCTCCAGATACGGGACGAATTCGCTCAGCGGCGGAAGATGCGGCTGGGTGACATAGATGCGTTCAAGCGCGAGATCGGGTAGGGACTCGGCGGGGAGGCTGGCATTCATGGTTCGCGGTCTGGGTCTCGCAGTCTTGTCGCATGGGCTTGCTGGCAACCGCTGCTTGGTCCGGAGGGGCAACGCAAGCAAGCCAGGGCAATATGGTTGATTATCGCGTTGCCGTGTGCCGCACCAAGGGCCGAGCTAGAGCCCAAATGCCTGTCATTTTCGCGGATTGACCGCAGCGCTTTCGAGCGAACCTCGCTATTGTTCCGGGCGCGGCGTGCCGATCGCGCGATCGGCGGACCACTGAGTACTTCAGAACGGTGCGCTGGATTCCGTTAACTGCGGAAGCAGCCCTATCGCGCCCGTGAATGACCGACTGGCGCCGCTGCTTCGCCGATTCGCCTCTGCCCCCCGGTATGCAGCCACTAAACCGTACTTCCGCGAATTATGTCGACTAGCGCTTCGCCTCATCCAGCACAGCATCCTTACTATATTTACGCGCCTGCGTATCGCGAAACGTCCGCTGGCATTGTTGTTCTGCATACGCTTTGTCATGAACTGAACAGCCGCGGCCATGAGGCGTATATCGTTGGCACTGCTGTGGTCAATCCGGCGCTGCAGACGCCCGTTCTGTCGGCGCAACACGCAGAGAGTCATCGCCAGCGCGGAGTCGTTCCGATCGTCGTGTACCCGGAGGTCGTGTCCGGCAATCCGTTAGGGGCGCAGGTGTGTGTCCGGTACATTCTGAACACCATCGGTCGTCTGACGGGACAACCTTTGAACGAAGGCGAGGACGACCTGATCTTCTACTACTCCCAGAATTTCATTGGGGACAAGAAGAAAGACGAGGTCGAGTATCTGTACCTGCCTGTTCTCGATACGAATCTGTTCAAGCCAGATCCGGCGAAGTCGAAAGACAAGACGTTTGTCTTTCAATACCGATATCCGCTGGAGAAAATCGACTTTTCCCGCTTTCCTCCTGGCACCGAACTCCTGTCGATGGCAAACCCCGTTTCTTTGGCCGAACTGGCGGCGAAACTTCAAACGGGCAAGGTTCTCTACAGCTATGAGCTGTCCGCCGTGTGCGTCGAGGCGATGATGTGCGGCTGTCCGGTCATCTTCATGAACGAGGGTGGTCTGCGGGAAACGCCGGATAGTTTCATGTTCGGCACCAATGGTTCCGCTATGGCGAATGAGCGCAATGGACTGCTCCGTGCCGCTGCGACGGTGGGCGTCGTACATCCGATCGTGACGAGTCAGATGGGCGTATTTGCAGCGCAGCTCCCTTGGTTCGTCGAAAGCACGCAGGCGGCGTCTCGCAAGGTGTTATCGCGCAATCAGGCGACCGTGGTGTCGCATGGCAGCGGCCAGAAGGCAGAAACGCAGCCGGAAACGGCGAGCAACCGGCCTGCAAGTATCGGACAGGCGCCTGCAACCGCGTCGCTCACGCCCGGCATTCTGCTGCTCGATCCCGCCGGCGACGGTCAGCAAATTGAGCAATCTTTGCAAAGTATCGACGCCGATCGCGTGAAAGACCTTCTGGTGGTCGTACTGACTACACAGGATGCCGCGGTTCCTGAGTGGACCCCACGTTTGCGTTATCTGAAGACGACCGCCAAAGAATATCCCGCTGTGGTAGAGGCGGTTGCCGCACATAAGGAAATCCAATGGCTGAGGATCGCCGAAGCTGGAACGTCGCTTGCCGGGCTGTGAGCGAGTCGGGACGTTTTCATGAGGAACGGCTTCTAGCTGCCGATAGTGAATGAAAGGCGCGCTTCGGCGCGCTTTTTATTTTGTGCCCTTTCGAAAAAAAGCCGGGTTTCGTCTTTCCACGAAACCCGGCTTTTGCTTTGCTGCGTAATGTTGAAGGCTCAGTTTAATCGCCGTATTTACGCAGGTATTGGTCGTACCCCGCGCGCCATCCCGGCGAGTTGAACGCGCCGCCGCTCTCGTGCACGACGGCGATCGGCCAGGTGCCCATGCGCAGGCGCTTCAGCTCCGCCTGGCGGCAGAAGTCCAGATCGTAAAAGTGGAAAGCGAACTGTTCGTCGAAGCGCAGACCGCTGCGCGACAGGGTTTCGCTATCCGCGGCCAGCAGCAGGCCGTCGAGCAGTTTGCACTCCTGGCCGGACGGACCGAAATACGAGGCGATATCGCAGGGAAAGCCCTTGCCGTGTCCGACGGTGCCGCTCAGATATTTGCGATCGTCCCACTTGAGTTCCGGCGTGAAGGCCCAGGACGGCTGGCGGGCAGCGCGGCGCAGATTGCCGGCGAGACCCACTACGTCAAAGCGCGCAAGCGATTCGCGGATACGTTCGGCCCAGAAAAAATCCTGAAGCCAGACATCGTCGTGAATGAAGACGAGGTGCGCCGGGTTCTGCTTCGCGTCTTCGATTGCTTCGTTGTAGATGGTCGACAAGCCACGCGAGTTGCTGTCGAACAGCTGAAGTTCGAGGTCGGGCAGGTGTGCGTAGAGTTTGAGCGAGCGGCCCAGCGCCGTGTCGGTCGAGAAGCGCTCGCGGCTGCTGCGGGTGCCGCATACGAGACGGATCGGCTTGCGGTTGGCCGGCACCACGGTCGTCATGCCGATCGACGTGATGGGCGCAGTGGCGCGCGCAGGCGCCTCGTTTCGTGCTGCTGATGTGTCCTGCGGCAGTGCTTCGACCTCGAAGTGCTCGGGCGCGAGTCCGTCGCACCAGCGTTGCCACATCGTGCGCAGCGCACGCGAAGCGGCATTGGCGATGGTGCTGGCACTGACGATCGGCGACTGCATGCAGTGCGGGCGCAGTTCGCGGCGAACCGCGGCAAGCGCTTCCGGATCGGCGGCGAGTGCGGCGCACTTGCGCACGAAATCGTCCTTATCGGTCGCGACGAATGCGTCTTCGAGGCCGAGATGCGAGAGCCAACCCGTGCTGCCGCGGCTCGCCATCGAATAGCCCGGCAGCGTCATGGTCGGCACGCCCATCCAGAGCGCGTGCATGGTCGTGGTCGAGCCCGCGAACGGGAACGCGTCGAGACAGACGTCCACCAGGTGATGCTGCTGCAGGTAGTTCGTCACGCTCTTGCGCTGCAAGAAACTGATCCGGTTCGCGTCGATGTTTTCCTTTTCGAACATGCCGGCGATTTTGCTCATTTGCTCGGTCGATGCAATTGCGCCAACCAGCATGCGCGAGGTGGGCAATTCGCGCAGCACACGCGCCCACAGTGCGACGACCTCCGGCCCGATCTTTACGATTCGGCTGAAGCTGCCGAAGGTCAGATAACCGTTCTTCAGCGCAGGCAGTTCATTGACGTCCGGCGCTTCAGGGTGCGGCTTGAATGGCGCAAGCGCCGGCAGGAAGACGAGCTTTTCCGAGAACTGGCTCGCAAATTGTTCGAGCGGCGTGACGAAGCGATCCGACAGGTAATAGTCGATTGCGGTCAGTCCCGTCGTCGCGGGATTGCCGATCCAGCCGACCTGCACCGGTGCAGGCTTGTGCGCGAATGCGACAAGCCGGTTACGGCCAGTATGGCCCGAAAGGTCGATCAGGATGTCGATGCCGTCGTTGCGGATCGTCTGTGCGACCACTTCGTCGCTCATGCCGAAGACTTCGCGCCAGCTCGCCGCGTGCGCGCGGATCTTGTGAGTGAAGTAGTCGCTCGCCGCATAGTTCGAATAGAAGTGCAGCGACAGATTCGGATCCAGTGCCAGGTGTTCGACCACCGACAGCAGGAAGTATGCAACCGGGTGATCGAACAGATCGCCGGAAACGAAGCCGATCTTCAAGGGCTTCGCCGGATCACGCTCGTTGGTGTGCTTGGGCCACTTCGCGCGCAGCGGCGTCTCGAAACGCTCGGCGAACGCACGGAATTCGGCGAAGGCACGCGGCGCGTCGAGATCGTGCTTGTGCATCAGGCTGAACAGCAGGTTGCTGTTGGTCGGCGCCTGCGTGGGTGCCATTTCGAGAGCGCGGCGGAACGCGACTTCGGCTTCGTCATACTCGCCGTGCTGCGACAGCGCATTGCCGAGCGCGTCGAGTTCGAGCGCATCATGCGGGGCAAGTTCGACGGCGCGGCGAATGTTGGCGATGCCCTCTGCGCTTCGGCCGATCACCTGGAGCGTTGCGCCCAGCGTGCGATACAGGGCGGCGCATTCCGGATGCCGCTCGATTGCCTTGCGGCAGTGCTCCTGCGCGCGCTGGAACTGACGCGTGATGTAGAGCGCATCGGCCAGCATCGTTTGTGCGATGACCTGATTGGGCAGCAGGCGCGCGGCCGGCTCGGCGGCACTCACGGACTCCGCGAAGCGGCCGTTGCGCTGCAGTGCATGCGTGAGCGCGAGCCAGCATTCGCCGTGTCCCGGGTTGGCGTCGGTCAGGCGGCGTGCGACCTCTAGCGCTGCGTCAATCTTGCCGGCGTTGAAGAGATCCGCGTATTCCTGCATTTGCGCGGCGGTTGCGCGGCGTGGATCGGCGTCGCTGGCGGGGGGCGGCGCCTCGGTGCACGCTTGTGCGGTTGCAGGCGCCGACGGGGCGGCTTGATTGCCTTCCACCGCAAGCCGCTCACGCAATACGGCGATCGCGTCGGCTGGCACGCCGCATTGCAGTGCGAGTTCAAGCGAGGCGCGCGCTGCTTCGTGCTGCCCGCTGCCGACGAGCGCGTTGAAATAGTAGACCCAGAGTTGCGCGAAATTCGGCGTATGGCCGAGCACCAGCTCGAAATGGGGTATCGCTTCGGCGGGCAGTCCCGTCTGCATGCGCAGCACGCCCATGTGATAGTTCGCGTCGACGTGATCGCTGTCGGCATCGAGCACCGCGGCGTAGAGCGCGGCGGCATCGGCGTATTCCTGCTTGCGATGATGTTCGATCGCAGCCTGCATCACGAGATCAATATCCTGTTCCCGCTGCGCGTCGGGGGTGAGCGTGGTCGTGTCGTTCAAGGTGGGGAAGGCGGTCATGACGAAGGCGCGCGAACGCGTCCTGGAGCGGAAGTTGGAAGAATTATGAGGCGGGGGACTGTGCGGCGATGCGCCGAGATGGAGTCAAAATGACCGCCAATTTGACGAGTCAACCGCGTGCCTCGCCCGTCTGCGCAATCAAAAAAAGCGCCAAAAGAAAAAGCCCGCACGAAGCGGGCTTTTTGATGCGCCTGCGCCGCGAAGGCGCTTAAGAGCGAGTCGAATCGGGGGTCAGAATTGCGCGATGCGCTGATACTGGCTGACGTTACGCGTCGCGCGCATGCTCGCCTGATACTCCGCGCCGAGCGTGCGTTGCGCGACTTGCGCCGCTTCGGCAACACGCCCGTTGATCGCGTGAATCTCACGCAGTTGCGCGAGCACCGCGGGCGATTGCTGCGCGCCCAGCGACATCAAAAGCGGCGAACGCGCATCCGTAAGCAGTGCCGCCTGTTCCCATTCGCCCACGGCTGCCGCCTGCTCGATGGCCTTGGTGAATTGCCAGATGCGTTCGATGCCGGTCTGTGCGTCCATGACTTGCGCCCCTTGATCCGTTTGCTCGCGTTAGCTCTTGTTGGTAGCCAGCGCACCCGCGCTGTTGGTGCCGCCGAACAACTGCGTCAGGTACTGCTGGTTGCTGTTCATCGTTGCCATCAGCGTGTTCAGCGCCGTGAACTGCGCAGTGTACATGCTGGTCAGCTGCGTCTGATAGTCCGTGAGATTCGTCTGCTGCGTCGTCAGATTCGTCAGATCGGTGTTGAGCGCATTGGTGCGCGTCGCAATGACACCCGTGCTCGACAGATAGTTTGCGATGTTCGTGTTCAACTGCTCGGCAACGCCGTTGGTCGAATTGAACAGCGTGGCGATCGTCGACTGGTTGTTCTGCAGCGCGCTGTTAAGCGTGTCACTGTCGATCGAGAGCGTGCCGTCCGCGCCCAGCGTGACGCCGATCGACGCCAGGCTGGTGGTCGTGTTGCCGTTCTTCACACCGGTTGCCACGATCGTCGCGAGCTGGTTCTGGATCATGTTCAGCGTCGAGTCACCGAGCAGCACGCCTTGCGAGGTCGCCGTCGAGCTGAAGGAGGTCAGCGTGCCCATCGCCGTCACGAGCGTGTTGTACAGCGTGACGAAGTTGTTGATTGCGCTCGACTGTGCGCTGGTGTTCTGAGCGATCGTGAGCGTCTGCGGCGACGAGCCGGTCGTGTCGACCGATGCAGCCGAGAGGCTCAGCGTCACGCCCGACAGCGCGGAGGTGACAGTGTTGGTTGAGCTGGTGACGCCCGTGCCGTCGATCGTGAAATACGCGTCTTGCGCCGCCGTCGACTGGGTCCAGTACGTCGTGTTGTCGATGGTCGACTGGTTCGCCGTGAGGTTTGCCGAGGTCGCGCTGGCGTTACCCGTCAGCGACGTACCCGAGGTCGTGTTCACGGCCAGGTTGTTCAGGGCGTCGCCGGAAGCCGAGTCGCTGATCGCGACGCTGATGCCATTGGTCGAGCCGGTCGTGGTCGAGTGCAGCACCAGGTGGGCGCCGTCCGCGCCGTTCACGACCGAAGCCGTGACGCCCGGATTGTTGCTCGCGCTGTTGATCGCCGATGCGATGCCGGAAATGGTGCTGTTCGAGCTGTTCAGCGAAATCGTCGTGCTCTGGCCGTTGACGGAGAGCGTCATCGTCGCCGATCCGCTTGCGAGTGCGGTCGTCGCGCCGTAGCCCTTGGAGGTGAGCACCTGGGCCTTCGCGATCTGCGCCACATCGAGCGAATACGTGCCGGCCACCGCGCCGCTCGCGGCCGTCGCCGTGATGCCGGTGCCGCTGGTGGTCGCGGAGAAAGCGTTGACGGTGGTGCCGTCGGAAAGCGTGCCGAGGCTTGCCTGAAGCGCTGAGAGCGCTGCCGAGAGCGTGCCGTAGGCGGAAATCTGGGTGTTGTCGGTCGACTGCGAGGTCGCGATGGTCGCGGCCTGGCCGGCGATCTTTGCGTTGACGAGCGCCGAGACGAGCGAGCTCACGTCCATGGTCGAGTTGCCGGTCGAGCCGCTGATGATCGACTGGGCGGCTTCCTGCAGCGCGGCATTCGATGACGCAGTAGTGGCGGCGACGGTGCTCGCGATCGTGCTGGCGGCCGTATTGACGGTGGACATGGACAGACTCCCTGCTTGGGCGATGTCGGGTGAATCGGTTCAGATCGGGAAAATGCCAATCGGGAGGCGAGCCTCCCGACTGGTTTGCGCCACACGCACCGGTTAATGCGGGAGAGCGTGTGGCGTTTGCTGCGAGAAGCTCTTACTGGAGGAGCTTCAGGATCTGTTGCGGTTGCGAGTTCGCTTGCGCCAGAACCGAGATACCAGCTTGCTGCAGAACCTGAGCCTTCGACAGGTTAGCCGTTTCTTGTGCGAAGTCAGCGTCCTGGATCGACGATTGTGCCGTCGAGAGGTCGGTCGACTGAGCTTGCTGCGTCGTGCCGATTGCCGTGAAACGGTTCTGTGCTGCGCCGAGCGTTGCCTGCAGGTTGTTCAGGACGTTCAGTGCGTTGTCGACCGATTCCATTGCCATCGAAGCGCCGCTTTGCGTGCTGATGTCAACGTTAGCGACCGTGGACGGCGTGTTGTACGCGTTGACTTGCGACACCACTGCTGCGTCGGTAGCCGAACCGCCTGCGGTGCCCAGGCCGCTCAGAGCCGAGTCACCCAGCGTCAGCGCCGTGCCCGAACCGACGATGCTGTTGCCGCTCACCGTGCCGCCCGTGAACAGAGCCGAAACTGCCGACGACGACAGTGCGCTGTTGTTCTGGTCGGTGAACGAGAAGCCGCCGCTGCCGTCCGAAACCACGTTGATCGACGTGATTGCAGCCGTACCGCTCGACACTGCGCCACCCGACGAGTTCAGGCTCAGGCCCGTGAACGTGCCAAGGGTCTGGCCAGCTTGCGGCACGCCGCTGCCAACCGATGCTGCCGACATGTTTTGCGACAGGTTCAGCGTGATCGTCTGACCGACGTTCGCGCCAACCTGGAACGACACCGAACCCAGCGTGCCGTTCAGCACGTTCATGCCGTTGTACGTCGTTTGCGATGCGATACGGTTGATTTCCGAAACCTGCTGCGTCACTTCCTGTTGCAGTGCTGCGCGGTCGTCATCGGTCATCGAGCCGTTGGTCGCTTGCGTGGCCAGCTGGCGGATACGTTGCAGGCTGCTGGTCAGCGACGACAGGCCGCTCGATGCGGTTTGCACCATCGACACGCCGTCGTTCGCGTTCGACACACCTTGATTCAGACCGTTGATCTGGGTCTGCATGATGTTCGAGATTGCGAGACCTGCTGCATCGTCAGCTGCGCTGTTGATGCGCTTACCCGACGACAGACGGGTAATAGCTTGCGACAGTGCGCTGCCCGAGCTGGTCAGGTTTTGTTGTGCAACCAGCGAGTTGATGTTGCTGTTAATTCCGAGCATGGAAATTCTCCTAGTCGGGCGATTAGCCCGTTACAAGCCACAATGACTTCGGCGGAAGCCTGGGTTCATTGCTGGCCGCCTCAGTAAAGGTTGACGGCGTGGGTGCAGAAAACTTGAGGGAGAAGCGCAAACATTCGAGACCTCATTTGCAGCACGCATAAAACCTTTGCTCGTCGCCGGCTTCCTGCGTATTACCCGGTCGCCATGCGCTTTCTCCCGCGTGCAAAGTTGTTTACGGCAGCACTTGCAAACGATTTAGTGCAATTTCCTCTTACCTTTCTCGTGTCGCTGCAGCCGCACCCAAGGCGGCGTATCCTCGATGGTTCTGCTCTCGCCCTACTTTGGAGACATCATGGAACTACGCAGGATCGGCACTTCCTCCTTGCAGGTCGCACCGCTGATGTTTGGCGGCAATGTGTTCGGCTGGACCGCCGATGAAGCCACCTCGTTTTCGATCCTCGACGCGTTCGTCGACGCCGGCCTGAATTTCATCGATACCGCCGATGTCTATTCGGCGTGGGTGCCAGGCAATCAGGGCGGCGAATCGGAAACCCTCATCGGCAAGTGGCTCGCGAAGACCGGCAAGCGCGACAAGCTTGTGATCGCCACCAAGGTCGCCAAGAGTGCGCATCGACCGGGGCTGTCGGCGGCCAATATCGCTGCGGCGGTGGAAGATTCGCTGCGCCGTCTGCAGACCGATTACATCGACGTGTACTTCTCGCATGAGGACGATCAAAAGGTGCCGCTGGAAGAGACGCTCGGCGCCTACCAGAAGCTGATCGAGGCGGGCAAGGTGCGCGTGGTGGGCGCGTCGAATTACACAGGCGCGCGCATTGAAGAAGCGTTGGCGCTCGCGCACAAGACGGGTCTGCCTGCATATCAGATCGTGCAGCCCGAGTACAACCTGTACGACCGCGCCGCCTACGAGGCCGATATCGAGCCCGTAGCGCTCGCGCAGAAAATTGCGGTCGTACCCTATTACAGTCTCGCAAGCGGCTTTCTTTCGGGCAAATATCGTTCGCGTGAAGATCTGGCCAAGAGCGCGCGCGGCTCGCGCGTCGAGAAGTATCTGGATCATCGCGGCATCCGTATTCTCGCGGCGCTCGATTTCGTGGCGCAGCGCCATGGCAGCACGCTCGCGGCAGTGGCGCTGGCATGGCTGATCGCGCGGCCGAGCATCACGGCGCCGATCGCCAGCGCGACGTCGCTGGAGCAGCTTGAGAGTCTCGCTGCGGCGGTGCGCCTGCAGCTGGATCCGTCCGATATTCAGGCGCTCAACGACGCAAGTGCGTGAAGAGGGGCAGATCTATCCGGGGTGCTCGGGGCGGGCCAGGTAAGGCTAATCCGACGCTAACCCAGGACTCCTGAAAGTGCGTGGCGCGCCGCCCAGCTGCGGCCGCCACGCAAGTGCCTGAAGAGACTGAAAAAACCAGGCGAGAAACCCCTGGTCGGCAGGATTGTTTCCTGATATCATTGAGAGTGAATTGAGATCTTTGCCTGTTTTGTTGCCGTGTTCGTTACTGTTGGCGGCCGCAAACCGGCGGTCAGGCGTGTTGCTGCAAGGTCTGCCTGGCCGCGTTCCGCTGTGAACCCCCTACTTCTCTTTTCCGGCCTCCGTGGCCGCCTTGCCTCTCGTTACACCCCCTAAGTTGGTGAACGACCGGAGGGCCGGTGCGTAGACGTTTTTTGCGTTTACGCCTTTGTACCGTATCAAGTGATTGAGTTAGGACATACATGACGACGATTCTTCTGAAGGAAAACGAGCCGTTCGAAGTGGCAATCCGCCGCTTCCGCCGCGCAATCGAAAAGAACGGCCTGATCGCAGAACTGCGTGAGCGCCAATCGTACGAAAAGCCGACGGCTGTTCGTAAGCGTAAGAAGGCAGCTGCAGTCAAGCGTCTGCACAAGCGTCTGCGTAGCCAGATGCTGCCGAAGAAGCTCCACTAAGAGCCGCTTCAGCTTCCGCCAGACGGCGGCGCATGCTTCGAAAGAAGCTGCGCCGCCGTTTGCATTTGTGCGTCGGATTTTGAAGGGAGAGCGCGCCTCAGGCGGCGTCCAGAAGCCGTTGCGGCGAGAGCCTGAACTGGGCGGCGATGGAAAGCAGACGCTCGCGCCATTCCCAGACGCCGAAGACATCGTGAACGTTCTGCAGGCAGCTCAGCAGATTGACGGTGTTGGGGTCGTAGACGTTGACGTGGGCACGCAGGAGCGCCTTTCTGAGCGCGGCGACGCCCACATCCATATACGCGGGCACTTCGCCTGCATCGCGCGCGATATAGCGAACGGGAATGCCTTCCATCGCGCTCATGTAGTCGCGCGGACGGATGAAGCTGCCGACCGGGCAGCCGCCGTAGTTGTGCAGGCCGCCGCCGCTATATCCGCCGCGATACGCGCCGCCGCCGCACGGCAGCAACGCCGCGCTGCCCTGTCCAAAAAGATGCGCCACGGCGCGGTCGAAGATTTCCTGATGGCTCAGGAAGTGTACGTTTTTCATGTTGACCCCCTGCGCGTCGCTCAGTGCTTAGGTCTCCCCGGACGCGTCGTCGCACGCCCTCCGGCGCGCTCCCCGTCCTGCGTCCTGTCGCGGCTCGTCATGACGATTGGCCCCGGACGCATCCGTTGTCAGTTATAACGGCGCGCCACGGGAAAACCGTTGGGCTGCGCACCCAGCCGACGCGAAATCCGTGTGATCGCACGCGCGTGGCCCAGGGTGGCATCAGCGCTGCGCCTTGGTACGCAAGGCTTGCCGGTGTGCTTGCCGCCATGCCTGGGACTTTCCCGAGGCTGGCTCAACATCAGGTGTTCTGGGGCGCGCGCGGCTTCGCTGGCTTGCTTCTGCCTTTCGTTTTCACGCCGCCGAGCGTCGCGCAGGTTTTGCGGCACGGGCAGTCGCGCTGATGATCGTTGACCATGCCGATGGCCTGCATGAACGCATAGCAGATCGTGGTGCCGACGAACTTGCAGCCATACTTTTTAAGCGCCTTGCTGAGCGCGTCCGAGACCTCGGTGGATGCGGGGGCGTTGCGATAGGAGTCCAGATCGCTCTGCAGCGGCGTATCGTTGACGAAGGACCAGACGAACGCCGCAAGCGAGCCGTGTTCCGCCTGGATCTGCTGCACGGCGCGCGCGTTGAGAATCGCGGCTTCGATCTTTCCGCGGTGACGCACGATGGACGCGTCCTCCACCAGCTTTTCGACGTGTTTCGGCGTGAATCGCGCGACTTTGTCGATATCGAATTGCGCGAACGCGCGCCGATAACCCTCGCGCTTGTTGAGGATCGTTGACCACGACAGCCCGGCCTGCGCGCCTTCGAGCACGAGCAATTCGAACAGGTGCCGGTCGTCGCGCGACGGCACGCCCCATTCTTCGTCGTGGTATTGCGCAAGGGCTTCGCTTGTCGCCCAGCTACAGCGTTGTGTCACAGTCAGTTCTCCCTGGCGGCCTGGCGGTGCGCGGCGCATGCATTCGCGCCTCGCAAGAATAGCGGATCGAACGTGCGCCGCCACCTGGCCATCCGGCTAATTGTGCGAATCACATCGAGCCGTTAGTCTCTACGGCACGGTTCGATATTCAACGATTCTTATAGTCCCTCACATCATGCAGACATTTTCCTGGTTGATCGGCGTCGACGGCGGCGGCACGGGCACGCGCGTCGCGCTGGGCGATGCGCAAGGCAAGGAACTCGCGCGCGCCTCGGCGGGCCCGTCGGGGCTGGGACTGGGTATTGAGCGCGCCTGGCAATCCATCGAGGAAGGCGCACGCGCGGCTTTCGCACAGGCGGGCATCGCGTTCGACTGGTCGCAATGCGTGCTCGGCTGCGGCCTTGCCGGCGTGAATAATCCAGACTGGCTCGGGGCGTTTCGCGCCGCTGCGCCGCCGGTGGCCGGGCTCGCTGTCGAAAGCGACGCCTACACGACGCTGCTTGGCGCGCACGGCGGCGAGCCGGGCGTGGTCGTAGCGCTCGGCACGGGCAGCATCGCGGCGGCGCTCGATGCAGCAGGCGCGTGTCATATCGCGGGCGGCTTCGGCTTTCCTTCCGGCGACGAGGCGAGCGGCGCGTGGTTCGGCCTGCGCGCGATCGTCTGGGCGCAGCAGTCGCTCGATGGTCGTGTCGCCCCTGATGCGCTCTCGCAAGCGCTGCTCGCGCACACGGGCGCAACGGATCGCGACAGCCTGATCGTGTGGCTGTGCGAAGCCAACCAGACCGCTTACGCGAGCCTCGCGCCCGTGGTCCTCGCGCATCGGGACCATCCGTTTGTGGCGAAGCTGCTCGCGGAAGCTGGCGAAGCCGTCGCGCGCATGATCTCGGCGCTCGATCCCGCTGCCGCTTTGCCGGTGGCCCTCGCGGGCGGCCTGGGGCAACCGTTGCGCGAATGGGTGCCACAAGCCCTGCGCGAGCGCTTGCGTGCCCCGCTCGCTGATTCGGCCAGCGGCGCCTTGCGGCTCGCGTGGCGCGAAGGTGAACGAAGACGTGCGCCTGCGTGACGATCCGGAACAGCAGTAGTGATCCCAAAAATACGGCTGAAGTCGTCGGATGCTAGCATTGACGGTTTCCCGCTAGCCGCCCGAATTGCCATGTACAAGGTCATCGCCACCGATCTCGACGGAACGTTGCTCAACGCCGACCATCAGCTGGACCCCTTCACGGTTGCCACGCTCGGCAAGCTCGATGCGCAGGGGCTGAAGTTCATCATCGCCACTGGCCGCCATTACAGCGACGTGGCTGGCATTCGCGACCTGATCGGCATTCCCGCGTATCTCATCACGTCGAATGGCGCGCGCGTGCACGGCCCCGACGACGCGCTGATCCACGCGAGCAATCTGCCCGAGCCGATGGTGCGCCGTCTGGTCGCGCCGGATACGGTGGGCGAGCATGGCCGCGTAATCGTGAGCCTCTATACGGACACGGAATGGTTTATCGACCGCGACGCGCCCGAACTGCTCGCGTTCCATCAGGATTCGGGCTTTACGTATCGCGTGACTGAAGATCTGGGCGCGCTTGGCAGCGCGGGTATCGCCAAGGCGCTCTATATCGGCGAACCGGCCGATCTCGCGCACGTCGAAGCGAGTCTCACGCGCGAGTTCGGCGACGCGCTCTACATCACCTACTCGCTGCCCGACTGCCTGGAAGTGATGGTGGCGGGCGTGTCGAAGGGCCGCGCGCTGCGTGTCGTGCTCGATCGGCTCGATGTGGATGCAGCGAATTGCGTCGCGTTCGGCGACAACATGAACGATATCGATCTGCTCGAAACGGCCGGCCATCCGTTCATGATGAACAACGCGAATCCGCTGCTGATGGAGCGCCTGCCGAAGGTGCCGCGCATCGGCAATAACTTCGAGGCGGGTGTCGCGCATCACCTGCGCAAGCTGTTCGCGATCGACGACGAAATCGCCGGCTGATCGCGCACAGCGCGATTACTGCGCGGGCGGCGCGGGTGATTTCGGCGCAGGCAGGCCTGCGCACGGGCATTCGTCGCTTACGCCGTCCAGGTCCTCGCGATCGTGGCTGAAGCGCACGCGCGGCGCACCGCTGCTCCAGTCGACGCGCACGACGTAGATGCTGTCGAAGTCGGCGCTCTTCCACTTGGGCACGTCGGACGCCGACCCGCCATGTTCCGCGACGATCTTGCGCACCATCGTCTCGATCTCGCGGTGCTCCCAGCCGATCAACACCGTGCGATTGCGCTGTGACGCGTCGAGCAGCGTCTTTTCCAGTGCGTCGGTGTGCGAGTGGCCATACGGCGTCTGGATCGGCAGGCCGAACTGGATTGCCGTGGGTTCGACCGTCGCAAGCGGGCGCACGTAATAGTAGGCGTGGCCGCGATCGTCTTTCTGCTCGCCCGGGTCCGGCGCGTAGACCGCGTCGGGTTTGCCGTACTTCGCGGCGATTACGGCGGGCAAGGCCAGCGCGCGGTTCAAGCCCTTGCAGTCGAGCTGGCCGAGACCTTCGGCGGGCTTTTCGCCGTGGCGCACGAAAATCAGCGTCGTGACATTCGCGTTGTCTGGGGCGCTGGCGGCCTGAACCGCGCCCGCGGCTGCGAAAAACACGCCCGTCGCCGTGAAAAGTTGCGCCGCGAGCGTCACAGTGAAGCGGCCCAACGCGTATCGTGAATGCTTCATGCCGTGCGCCTTGCCGTGGAGTTTGAGGTTGCGCCGATTCTAGCAGTGGCGTCGGGCCATGCAGCGCGAGCCTCGCATCTGCGCCGGCGCCAATGAAAACGGGCGCCGAAGCGCCCGTCTCTTCAATCTTCCATCCAGCGCGAGCGCTGCGCGGCTTTACGCTTTCACGCGCGCCGCCAGTTCCGCCACCGCTTCGCGGCGACCGGCGATCAGCGGATACACCACGCCCGCGATCACGGCGCCGATGATCGGCGCGACCCAGAACAGCCACAGCTGCGAGATCGCCTCGCCGCCGACGAAGAGCGCCGGGCCGGTCGAGCGCGCCGGGTTCACCGAAGTATTGGTGACCGGAATCGAGATCAGGTGGATGAGCGTCAGGCACAGGCCGATGGCGATCGGCGCGAAGCCGGCCGGTGCGCGCACGTCGGTTGCGCCCAGAATCACGAAGAGGAAGAACGCCGTCATCACGACTTCGCAGACGAACGCCGCGGCGAGCGTGTAGTGGCCAGGCGAGTGGTCGCCGTAGCCGTTGGTGGCGAAGCCGCTGGCGACCAGATCGAAGCCAGGCTTGCCGGAGGCGATGCACGCGAGCACGGCCGCGCCGATCACCGCGCCAATCACCTGCGCGACGATGTACGGCAGCAGGTCGCGCGCCGGGAAGCGGCCCGCCACGGTGAGGCCGACGCTGACCGCCGGATTCAGGTGGCAGCCCGAGATATGGCCGATGGCGAAGGCCATGGTGAGCACGGTCAGGCCGAAGGCGAACGCCACGCCCACGAAACCGATGCCGAGGCCGTGAACGGGCCCCGCGAAGTTGGCGGCGAGCACCGCGCTGCCGCAGCCGCCGAGTACCAGCCAGAAAGTGCCGAACATTTCGGCCATAAGTCGTTTGGACAAGTGCATGGTTAGACGCCTCGAAAAGTCATTTGACGGGCGCCGAATAAAGCACCGGCACCGGGAAATGCCAGATTCTAGGGAGTCGCGAAAAGCACGGGTGTCAAGGATTGTCAATTCCGATGTAATTGTTCTCATTATTGCGCGGGATGCGTTCCGAATTCCGGAATCGGCATTGCGTCCTTAATTAGAGAAATATCGGTATAAAACCGTATTAGCAGCGATTGCTTATTCTCTTATTTACGTCTAATCTGCGATCGAGTCAGTCAGTTAGATCGACAATGAAGGGGGGAGGAAAAAATGTCACAATATTCAGAACTCAAGGCACAGATCGCTCGACTTCAGGCCCAGGCCGATGAAGCCCGGCGCACTGAAATCGCGGATGTCATCGCCATGATCCGCGAGAAAATCGCCGAATATGGATTGTCGGCCCAGGACCTGGGCTTCGCCGTGGCGGTCGCCGCCCGGCGCGGACGCCCGCCCAAGAAGGCGCCGCTGCCGCCGCGCTATCAGGATCCCAAAAGCGGCGCGACCTGGAGCGGTCGCGGCAAGCCGCCCAAATGGATAGCGGGCAAAAATCGCGAACGCTATCTGATCGCCTGACGAATCCAGATAAAAAAAGAGCCGCATGACTTATGCGGCTCTTTTCATAAACAAAGCGTAATTGCGCGATTACTGCGTGCGCAAACGATTCACATTGCCCATTTGTGGTGCTTTTATCTCAGGAATGCCGGATTATTGCATCCGGCATACGCACCTGACTTTCATTCAGCGATCTCAGGCACCCGCCGCAACCCGGCGCAGCACAGGGCGCTGGGCCGCCTCGATCAACGCCGAATAGCTTTCGACATAATTACTGGCCATGATGTGCGAAGTGAAACGATGCTCGAATTGCGCGCGAATCGCTTCACGCGAAAGCGAATCGATATTCTGCAGCGCTGCCACGGCGCCCTGAACGTCTTCGCAGATGAAGCCAGTCACGCCCGGATCGATCACTTCGGGCACCGATCCCCGATTGAACGCGACCACCGGCGTGCCACAGGCCATCGCCTCGATCATCACGAGGCCGAACGGCTCGGACCAGTCGATCGGGAACAGCAGCGCCTTCGCGCCCGAAAGGAACTCGGGTTTTTGCGCCTCGTTGATCTCGCCGATAAACTCCACGTGCGCCATCGACAGCAGCGGCTCGATCTCGTTCTTGAAGTAGTCCTGGTCGACCTTGTCCACCTTGGCGGCGATCTTCAGCGGCAGACCCGACAGCGCGGCGATCTTGATCGCCGTGTCCACGCGCTTTTCCGGGCAGATACGGCCAAGGAACGCGAGGTATTCGGGCTTCTTGTCCGTGCGCGGCGTGAGCAGATCCTTCGGCAGGCCGTGATAGATCGTGTTGAGCCAGTTGGCCTGCGCCAGCGGCTGGCGCTGCGAATCCGAAATCGAAATCACCGGCGCCTGCGGGAACGAGTCGAACACCGGCTGCAGTTCCGGCAGATCCAGACGGCCGTGCAGCGTCGTCACGAACGGCGTGTCGAGCGTCGAAAACAGCGGGAACGGCAGATAGTCCAGGTGAAAGTGCAGCACGTCGAACTCATGCGCCATGCGGCGCACGCGCTCCAGCAGGACGATGTGCGGCGCCAGTGCGTCGCGGATCGTCGGGTCGAGGCGCAAGGCGCGCGGCCAGGCGGCCTCCAGATTTGCCGAGGTGACCGAATCGCCGCTGGCGAACAGCGTCACCTCGTGGCCTTGATCAACCAGCGCTTCGGTCAGATAGGACACGACGCGCTCGGTGCCGCCGTAGAGTTTCGGCGGGACGGCTTCGTAAAGTGGCGCAATTTGTGCGATTCGCATGGGCTTGATCTCCTTGGCAAAAACCGCGTGTGACGACAACGACAATCCATTGGAAGACGTAGGCACTGCGGTATCGGGTTATCCCTGACTTCGATTATGGACGTCTGAATCTGTGTGACGAGCTGTTTTGCAAACGCTTAATGTTGTTACAGCGGGATACACCGGCTGTAAGCGGGCGTTGCAAGACGTGACGCGCCTGGGCGCAAACGCTACGCAATTCATGTGCCCACTTCTGTTAATGGATTCGACCCCTGCAAATGTTTTGTTTTGAACGCTTTGCAGTTTGTTACGCCCGCGTGAAAAGCCTTTTATAATCTGCTGAAGATTAGTCCGATATGCCTTCGGCATTAATCCCTCAGCCTCCCTCCATCCTTTTCTACCGATTGTCAGAAAAATTCCTACACGAAAAGGGAAGTTTTTCTTGCATCGCGTCGCGGCTTCCTTCCGATTTTCTTTTGCGAGTGCGCTCGCCACAATGCAGGCACGACCACTAAACGGGCCGTTTGCTTCGCCGTGCGCCATTTCGCACTCCAATTGACGGGCAAACGTTTCCGTATCAGGCCTGACCAGCCGCTACGTTTCGAATTCGGGGGAATCCATGAGCGCGACGACGCCAAGCGACATGCTCAGCGAGATCAAGGAAGTCAATCTGTCGTACCTGTTGCTCGCACAACGACTGCTGCGCGAGGACCGTCCGACCGGCATGTTCCGCATGGGCATTTCCGCCCAGCTGGCGGACGTGCTGGCCAATCTCACGTTCGCGCAGACCGCGCGTCTTGCCGCATCCAACCAGCTGCTTTGCCGCTTCCGCTTCGACGACCACGCCATCCTGGGCGCGCTCGCCGACAAGGGCAAATCCGCGCAGACCCATTCCGCCATCCTGATGGCCGGCCAAAGCGTCGAGCAGGTCGGCTGACGCCTTCGGGCGTGCGCGCCTTCACCAACGTCCGCATGCGGACCGACTAGCGGGTCGATGCGGGAGCCTGATGGCGACAAAAAGTGTGGTGCTTGAGGTCAAGGAGATCGCGCTCGCGATCGAGCTGATCGAACTGGGTGCGCGGCTGCAACTGCTCGAGGCGGAACTCTCGCTCTCGCGCGACCGCCTCATCCGGCTATACAAGGAAGTGAAGGGCGAATCGCCGCCCAAGGGCATGCTGCCGTTCTCGACCGACTGGTTCATGACGTGGCAGCCCAACGTGCACTCCTCGCTGTTCTACAACACGTATCTGTTCATGAGCGGGCAGGGCCGCTGCGACCCGATCCGCGCGATCGTGAAGAGCTACCGGCTCTATCTCGAACACGTGCGCATCCAGGAGGACGAGCCCGCGCTGAGCCTCACGCGCGCCTGGACGCTGGTGCGTTATTTCGCCTCGGGGCTGTTGCAGATGACGCGCTGCACGCGTTGCGGCGGGCGCTTCGTCGCGCACGCCCACGAGCCGCAGCGCTATTACGTGTGCGGTTTGTGCCAGCCGCCCTCGCGCGCCGGACGCACGCGCCGCAGCGCCGCCGAGCCCTGCGCGGCACCGCTCGCCGCGCCGCCGTTCACGCAGTAAATGGCGACAGATTGACGTGCAATCTGTGTGGCATTCCGCAGATGAAATGCCCGTCGCTTGCCATGCGCCGCGACCGCGCGGCAAGCGTTTGCGACCCGGCCCTGCTTTAGATCAAGCGCTCGGGCCGTCCCCCCATCGAATCCCAAAGTTTTTCGCGTCTGTGCCGTAAACCCATCTAAGGGCGCGGGCCGTGGCGGCTCGCAGCGCAATCTTCTCCAGTGAGGACCCGTCTGTGCTGATTATCGTTGGAACTCTCGTGACGCTCGTTTGCGTCTTCGGCGGTTATGCCATGGAGGGCGGCCACCTTGGCGCTCTTATGCAGCCGGTCGAAGTGCTGATGATCGCCGGGGCCGGACTCGGCGCGTTCATCCTCGGCAATGGCATGAAGACGATCAAGGCAACGCTGCGCGTCCTTCCGGCTCTGTTCAAGGGCTCGAAGTACAGCAAGGAGGTCTACATGGAGCTGCTCGCGCTGCTCTATGTCCTGCTCGCGAAAGCGCGCAAGGAAGGCACCCTGACGCTGGAAGCCGATATCGACGACCCGCAGAAAAGCCCGATCTTCACGCAGTACCCGAAGATCCTGGCTGACCATCACATCGTCGAATTCCTCACCGACTACCTGCGTCTGATGGTGGGCGGCAACATGAATGCGTTCGAAATCGAAAGCCTCATGGACGAGGAAATCGAAACCCATCACGCCGAAGGCGAAGCGCCCGCGCATGCGCTCTCGAAAGTGGGCGACGCGATGCCGGCGTTCGGTATCGTTGCCGCGGTGATGGGCGTGGTGCACACGATGGCGTCGGCGGACAAGCCGCCTGCGGTGCTCGGCGAGATGATCGCCCAGGCGCTGGTCGGCACCTTCCTCGGCATTCTGCTTTCGTACGGTCTGATCGGCCCGCTCGCCTCGCTCGCCGAGCAGCGCGTGACCGAGTCCACCAAGATGTTCCAGTGCATCAAGGTGACGATTCTCGCGAGCCTGAACGGCTACGCGCCGGCCATTGCCGTCGAATTCGGCCGCAAGGTGCTGTTCTCGACCGAGCGTCCGTCGTTCTCGGAACTCGAAGAGCACGTGCGCCGCGTGAAGGCGAAGTAAGGGCCGCGCCATGAGCAACAACAAGGACCGCGCCATCGTCGTCAAGCGCGCCGCCCCCAAAAAGGGCGGTCACCACGGCGGCGCATGGAAGCTCGCCTACGCGGACTTCATGACCGCGATGATGGCGTTCTTCCTGCTGATGTGGCTGCTGAGCTCGGCCTCCACGGTGCAGTTGAAGGGCATCGCCGATTACTTCAACCAGCCGCTGAAGGTCACGCTCTGGGGCGGCGACCGCAGCGCGGAAGATTCGTCGATCGTGAAGGGCGGCGGGCGCGACATCTCCTCGCAGGAAGACGGCATTACGCGTCGCAGCGACGGCATGACCGAGCGCACGGACCGCAGCAGCATCAAGCACAACGACGACGAAGCGACCAAGCAGACGCAAGGCTCGCTCGAACGCAAGGAGGAAGTGCGCCTGCACGACCTGCAGGTCAAGCTGATGGCCGCGATCGAAGCGAACCCGGTGCTGCGCCAGTTCAAGCAGCAGATCCGCGTCGACTCGACGCTGCAAGGCTTGCGCATCGAAATCGTCGACTCGCAGAAGCGCCCGATGTTCGCGACGGCGCGCGATGTGGTCGAGCCGTATATGCGCGACATCCTGCAGGCGATCGGCAAGACGCTCAACGACGTGCCCAACCGCATCGTCGTGCAGGGTCACACCGACGCCGTGCCGTACGCAGGCGGCGAGAGCGGCTACAGCAACTGGGAACTCTCCGCCGACCGCGCGAACGCCTCGCGTCGCGAGCTGATCGCAGGCGGCATGGACGAATCGAAGGTGCTGCGCGTGCTGGGCCTCGCCTCCACGCAGAACCTGAACAAGGCCGATCCGCTCGATCCGGAAAACCGCCGGATCAGCATCATCGTGCTCAACAAGAAGTCGGAAGACGCTCTGGAGCACGACGACTCCACGGCCACCACGCTCTCGGACGATGCCGCGGGTTCGGGCAAGTCGCTGTTGCCCGCGATCTCGGGCGGCGGCGCGCCTGCCACGTCGGCAGCGCCGGGTGCGGCTGCATCGAACGTGACGCAGGCGCCGCCGGGCGTGGCGCCGGTTGCGCCTGCGGGCGTGAAGCTCGCGCCGGTGGGGGCGGGCGTGGCGCTCACCATTCCCGGTAAGCCCACCGCGCCGTAAGGCGAGAGGCGAAGGGCAGAGCGGCGAGCGAAGTAACGAAAAGCGCGAACGAGGAACGGATGATCAGAAATATTCTGGCGATCGACGATTCGGCGTCCATGCGGGAGATCCTGTGTGCGGCGCTCGGCTCGGCGGGTTACGAAGTGACGACGGCCAACGACGGCGAAGACGGGCTTGAGCATGCGCTCGCGCAGCGCTTCGATCTGGTGCTGACCGATCTGTACATGCCGCGCATGAGCGGGCTCGACCTGATCAAGCGCCTGCGCGCCAACCCGTCGTACCAGGAAACGCCCATCCTCGTGCTGACCACGGAATCGGACGAAGGCTTCAAGGCAGCCGTGCGCGAAGCGGGCGCGACTGGCTGGATCGAAAAACCGGTGGATCCCGAACTGCTCGTCGATCTGGCGAGCGCGCTCGGCGAAACGCAACCATGACATCAGGCGCCCTGCGGTAGACCGCACGCAGATCCTGCCCCTGCACTGACGTCAGTGCATGGACCAGGACCCGGAAGCGGAACCAGTGGCGCGCCCCCCACGCATTAATCGCGGTGAAAGAGCAATGACTCTCGACATCACTCAGTTCTACCAGACGTTTTTCGACGAGGCGGACGAGCTGCTCGCGCAGATGGAGCAGCTTCTCCTGAACCTGAACGTCGGCCAGCCCGATCCTGAGGATCTGGCGGCGATCTTCCGTGCGGCACACTCGATCAAGGGTGGCGCGGCGACGTTCGGCTTCACGGCGCTCACCGAAACGACCCACGTGCTCGAATCGCTGCTCGACCGCGCGCGCAACAACGAAATCGTGTTGCGCACGGACATGGTCGACGTGTTCCTCGAAACCAAGGACGTGCTGTCCGACCAGCTCGCGGCCTACCGCGCCAGCGCGGAACCGGACGCAGCGACGGCCGCCGCCATGCGCGCGAAACTCGAACGCCTGAACGCGGAAAGCTCGGGCGTGCCGGCGGCTGCCGTTGCGGCCGCGCCGGAAATGGCGCCCGCACCGGCGCCGATCGTGCCGATTCCCGCGCCCGTGATGGCGTCGTCCGCACCGGCGATGGACTCGGAAGAGGATCTCGAAGCCGCCTTCGAAGCGCATCGCGTGACCTCGTTCGTGACCAGCGCACCGGCTGCGGCCGCGCATGTGCCCGAACATGTTGTCGACGAAGCGCTGGCCGCCGCACCCGCACCGGGCACGGAAGCCGGCGCCGCTGGCGCGGCCGAAGGCCCGCATCTGCGCATCACGCTGCGCCGCGTGGGCGCGAAGGACCAGGAACTGCTCGCCGAAGAACTGGGCAACCTGGGCCGCATCCTCGGCCAGGTGAAGGCCGGCGACGACCTCACGCTGTGGCTTGAAACCGATGTGCCCTCGGACGACA
>NZ_VWWJ01000014.1 GCF_011753055.1 Burkholderia sp. Ax-1719
AGCATTAAAAAAAAAAAAAAAAAAAAAAAAAACAGGTTGGACTCGAACTCTGACGTGCCAATACAGTTGATCTCATGATCATTGTTATCCTCTATATATGACACATTCCTTTATTCACCACCTTTTAATGCTAATGAATGGTCTCAACCATTGTAGCACCTATGACTACATCAGCTAAGCACTAACCATGACCTAACTATCACACATGCAGCGAGCAGGCTAGACGACCGATCTAGTCA
>NZ_VWWJ01000015.1 GCF_011753055.1 Burkholderia sp. Ax-1719
CCAGCCGCGATCTTGACCAGCGGCACGACCGGCGCTGCTGCGCCCGACGCCGCGGAGGCCGGCGACGCCGCCGAAGCACCCGACGCCCCCAGCGGCGGCTGACCGATGACCGGCGCGGACGCATCCTGCGTCGCCGACGCCGCAGCCGCCACGGCGGCCTGCTCGGCGCCCGGCTTCAGACGATCGACGAGCCAGTAGTCGAGCACGCGGCGCGCAATCGGGCCGGCGGACTGCGCACCCCAACCGCCGTTTTCGACGATCAGCGCGAGCGCGATCTGCGGCTTGTCGACCGGCGCGAATGCGGTGAACAGCGCGTGGTCGCGCAGATGCTCGGCGACCGCGTGCGCCTGGTACTTCGCGCCTTGCAGCGAGTACACCTGTGCCGTACCGGTCTTGCCCGCCGAGGTGTATTGCGCGGTCTGGAACAGCTTGTATGCCGTGCCCGACGGGTTCATCGTCACGTTTTCCATGCCGCGCTTCACCACGTCGATATCGGACTGCTTGACGTCGAGGCGGCCGCTTTCGCTCGGCACGGTCAGATGCTCTTCCTTCGTGATCGGATTCTCGATTTCCTTCACGAGGTGAGGCTTCATGAGCACGCCGTTGTCTGCGAGCGTGGCCGTGGCGTGTGCGAGCTGCAGGATGGTGAACGAGTTATAGCCCTGGCCGATGCCCAGACTGATCGTTTCGCCTTCGTACCACTTCTGCTGCTCGGGCTTCTTGTACGCCTTCTTCTTCCATTCGGTCGAGGGCAGGATGCCGCGCGCCTCGCCCGCGATGTCGATGCCGGTCAACTGGCCGAAGCCCAGCGGCTTCATGAAACCGGCGATGGCGTCCACGCCCAGGTCGTGCGCGAGCATGAAGAAGTAGGTGTCGTTCGACACCATGATCGCGCGGTTCATGTCGACCCAGCCCTGGCCCGAACGCACGTCGTTGTTGAAGCGGTGGCCACCGAACATGTAGTAGCCGGGGTCCGAGAAACCCCAGCCCGGCGTGCGCTTGTGCAGCGTGAGCGCGGCCAGCGCCATGAACGGCTTGTAGGTCGAGCCCGGCGGATACGTGCCGTGCAGCGGGCGGTTGAGCAGCGGGTGATCGGGCGAGTTGTTGAGCTCGTCCCAGGTCTGCTGGTCGATGCCGTCGACGAATGAATTCGGGTCGAAGCTCGGCGCGGAGACGAAGGCGAGAATGTCGCCCGTCGACGGCTCGATGGCCACCAGTGCGCCGCGCTTGCCCGCGAACGCCTGTTCCGCGACCTGCTGCAGACCGATATCGATCGACAGCACGAGGTTGTTGCCGGGCGTGGCCTGGGTGCGCGAGAGCGTGCGCACCGGGCGGCCGCCCGCCGTGACTTCAACTTCCTCGAAGCCCGTCAGGCCGTGCAGCTCGGTTTCGTAGCTCTGCTCGACGCCGATCTTGCCGATGTAGTCGGTGCCGTTGTAGTTGTTGGCGTCCAGACGCGGATCGTAGTGTTCCGGATCGCTGTCGTTCTTGTCCGAGAGATCGTCGATGCGCTCCTGGTCGCGCTGCGAAATCCGGCCGATATAGCCGATCACGTGCGCCGCCGTGGCCCCAAGCGGGTACTGGCGGAACAGGCGCGCGCGCACTTCCACGCCGGGGAAGCGGAAGCGCTGCGCCGTGAAGCGGGCGACTTCGTCGTCGGTCAGGCGGGTGCGGATCGGCAGGCTCTCGAAGTTCTTCGAATCTTCGAGCAGTTTCTTGAAGCGGCGGCGGTCGCGCGCATCGATCGGGATCACGGTCGAGAGCTGGTCGATCGTGTTATCGAGCGTGTCGGTGAGCTTCGAGGGCGTGATTTCCAGCGTGTACGCGGAGTAGTTCTTCGCCAGCACGACGCCGTTGCGGTCGGTGATGATGCCGCGGTTCGGCACGATGGGCGCGACGGAAATGCGGTTTTCGTCGGCTTGCAGTGAATACTTGCTGTGGTTCCAGACCTGCAGGTAGAGGAAGCGGAACGCGATCAGCCCGAAGCAGACGAACACGAACAGTCCCGCCGCGGCAACGCGCAGGCGGTATTTCGTGAGCTGCTGCTGGGTGTCCTTGAATTCGGTCATGCGCTCACACGCCAGAGCCCGCGCCTCGCGCGTGCGCTGCGGCGGGCCGGTAGGAAGAGGTGGTCATCGGTTGCGACTTTCAACGGTGAGCGGCGCGAGGCCGCTCAGATGGGCCGCGTATCGTCGGGATCGACGGGGCGGCGCTGCGGCAGCAGCAGCACCAGGCTGGTGAGCGGCCACAGCACGGCTTCGACGAAGCCGCTGATCAGATAACCCCAACCGGGGAAGGATGCGCCCATCACGAGGCGGATCACGAAGGGCACGACCTGCGCGCCCACCAGCATCGGCGTGACGGCAAACATCTGCACGCCCAGCGACATCCACAGCACGCGGCGGTGAATGGTGATGGCGCCGAAGGAGAGCAGGGTATAGGCGAGCGCGTGCTCGCCAAGCAGATTTGCGTTATGCACGTCCATCAGCAGGCCGAGGCAGAAAGCGATGCCCATGCCCACCTTGCGCGGCTGATGGATGTTCCAGAACAGCAGCACCACGGCGACAAAGTCAGGCACGCCGGGCAGCTTGCCCCAGGGCAGCAGGTTCAGCAGGAACGCCGCCGCGAGACTGAAGGCGATGAAGTACGGGTTGACCGGCTGGAGGATGTATTGCGGACGCGCCATCAATGGCCCCCTTGTGCTGCGGGCGCTTTCGCCGGTGCATTCGCCGGTGCTTTGGCGGGCGCGGCTGGCTGCGACGCGCTGGCGGCCGGCGCGGCGGCCTTCGATTTGTCGTCGGCTTTTTTGTCAGCGCCCTTGGCGGCCTTTTTCCTTGCGTCCTTGGCTTCGGCAGCGGCGGCCGCTGCGGCGGCGTCGGCGGCTTCGACCGGATTCGGCGGCACCTGGCGCACGAAGTGCAGCACCAGCACCTGACGCGCGCCGCGCACGGCGGCCAGCGGCGCGCACACCACGCGCGCGAAGGCGGTATCGGCCTGTTTGTCGACGCGGATCACCTTCGCGACCGGCAAGCCTTGCGGATAAACGCCGTCCAGGCCGCTCGTCACGAGTTCGTCGCCGTTTTGCAGGTCGGCGCTGATCGGCACGAAACGCAGATCGAGCAGATCGCCCTTGGCGGTGCCGTAGATCACGCTGCGTAGACCCGTGCGCACGACTTCGACCGGCACGGCCTGGTCCTTGTCGGTCACGAGCGTCACTTCGGACTGCATCGGAAATACGCGCGTGACCTGACCGATCACGCCGTCTTCGCTGAGCACGGGCGCGCCATTCTGCACGCCTTGCTGCGAACCGCCGCCGATCACGACCTTTTGCGTGAACGGGTCGCGCGTGTCGTACTGGATTTCGGCAGGCGTCGTGGGCGCGCCGATGCGCTGCGACAGTTGCAGCAGCGCGCGCAGATGGATGTTCTCGGCGGCCAGTGATGCGGCCTGGTTGGCCTGCTGCGAAAGCTGGAGGTTGCGCGCGTGAAGCGTCGCGTTGTCCTGGCGCAGCGAGGCGCTGGTGACGGCCAGATCGGCGGCGCCCATGAAGAGGTCGCGCGGCACGAGCGCTGCGCGTTGCAGCGGATAGAGGCCGGCGCCGAGCACGCCGCGCACGACTTCCAGTGTCTTGAAGCGCGCGTCGGAGATCAGCAGCGCGATCGACAGCACGACGAAGAAGAGCAGCCGTGCGAGTGCCGAGGGGCCTTGCTTGAACAGAGGCGGCGGACTGTATTCCATGGTCTGCGCCGGGGGCGTATGCGGTTCGGTGAAACTAACGGTGAAACGTGAGGCGCATCAGCGGTGCGGCCCGCGGCGGTTTGGAGAAACCGCCGGGACACCCCGCTGTGCGGCGGCGCATAGGCCGCCTCTCACGTTCGTTGCGCGTCGATGGTAGCGGATTTGCCGGTGACCTTGCGCCGTCGATTGCATCAGCATCGACTGGCGCCGCCCGCACCCGCCGCCAGGCGCTTACTCGTACGAGAAGATGCTGCCCAGCTTGTCCATGCGCTCGAGCGCCATGCCCGAACCGCGCACGACGCAGGTGAGCGGATCTTCGGCGACCAGCACCGGCAGACCGGTTTCTTCAGCCAGCAGACGGTCCAGATCGCGCAGCAGCGCGCCGCCGCCCGTGAGCATCATGCCGCGTTCGGCAATGTCGGCGCCCAGTTCCGGCGGCGTTTGTTCCAGCGCGATCTTCACCGACGAAACGATCTGGTTCAGCGGATCGGTCAGCGCTTCGAGGATTTCGTTGCTCGAAATCGTGAAGCTGCGCGGAATGCCTTCCGACAGGTTGCGGCCCTTGACTTCCATTTCCTTGACTTCGGAACCCGGGAAGGCCGAACCGATTTCCTTCTTGATGGCTTCGGCGGTTTGCTCGCCGATCAGCATGCCGTAATTGCGGCGGATGTAGTTGACGATGGCTTCGTCGAACTTGTCGCCGCCCACGCGCACCGAGCCCTTGTACACGATGCCGCCGAGCGAGATCACGCCCACTTCGGTCGTGCCGCCGCCGATGTCGACCACCATCGAGCCGGTGGCTTCCGAAACCGGCAGGCCCGCGCCGATAGCGGCTGCCATGGGTTCTTCGATCAGGTAGACCTGCGAAGCGCCTGCGCCGTGTGCGGCTTCCTTGATCGCGCGGCGCTCGACCTGGGTCGAACCGCAGGGCACGCAGATGATGATGCGCGGCGACGGCGAGAACATGCGCGATTCGTGTGCAGTCT
Source organism: Burkholderia sp. Ax-1719 (assembly GCF_011753055.1). Classification (GTDB taxonomy): domain Bacteria; phylum Pseudomonadota; class Gammaproteobacteria; order Burkholderiales; family Burkholderiaceae; genus Paraburkholderia. The sequence goes on from NZ_VWWJ01000015.1 coordinate 4,725, forward strand.
TGATGAACTGCTTGATCATCTGTTCCGTGACGGTGAAGTCGGCGATCACGCCGTCCTTCATCGGGCGGATGGCTTCGATGTTGCCCGGCACCTTGCCAAGCATCTGCTTGGCTTCCTTGCCGACTGCCTGGATCGTTTTCTTGCCGTTCGGGCCGCCTTCCTGGCGGATGGACACGACCGACGGCTCGTCAAGGACGATGCCCTTGCCGCGCATGTAGATCAGCGTGTTGGCGGTACCGAGGTCGATCGCGAGATCGTTGGAGAAGTAGCTACGCAGAAAACCGAACATTCAAAAATCCTGTCTCGCTTGTGGCCGACCTACGAGACGAGCGGGTCACGGGCGGCAGCGGAAAAAATAACAGCCTCAGGACGGGCGGAAAGCGCCGCCGCGAGGAGCCTGAAACTGCGGGAATGGTTACCGGAGGCGGCCCCGCTGCGCGCCAACTGAGCGCAAATTGCTGCGTTCAGGGGTGAAAGGCAGACGCAAGGCGGTCCGGGTTTGAGTCGAACGCGTAATGATACCTTATAATTTTGCCTGTTTTGCAGGATCCGAAAGCCAGTTTTTGACCTCGTCGAAGCTTTCTTCCACCCTCGGATCCGGCGCGATAAATCGCTGTTGCAGCACCGTTTTTTGCGCGCCGCTCCAGCCTCAATTTTTTCCGGTGACCGCATGGCCCTGACCCTGACCGATGTGAAGCGTATCGCGCACCTTGCGCGCCTCGAACTGGCCGACGCCGAGGCCGGCAATACGCTCGAGCGCCTGAATAATTTCTTCGGGCTCGTCGAGCAGATGCAGGCCGTGGACACCACGGGCATTGCGCCGCTTGCGCATCCGATCGAACAGATCGAAGACGTCGCGCTGCGACTGCGCGAGGACGCGGTAACCGAAACCGTGGATCGCGACGCCTACCAGCGCCCCGCGCCCGCGGTACAGGACGGACTTTACCTTGTCCCGCGTGTGATTGAGTAAACAAACGCTCATTTTGGCGGCGTTTTCGAAGAAGTTCGAGTCATCTGAGCTTAACTTCTGAAAACGTTGCCACCCCCGAATTGGCGGGGCGCAGCCCGCGCGTGCGCGAGGCGCTCCCGGGCGGTGCGATCGTTGTGGTCGCCCCGTTACGATCTTCCAGGAATCACGCAATGCATGACAAAAGTTTGACCGAACTGCGCGCCGCACTGGCCGCGAAGGCGTGCTCCGCAGTCGAACTGGCCCAGCATTTCCTCGGCCGGATTGAGGCACATCAAGACTTGAACGCCTTTGTCGACGTCAATCCCGAATTGACGCTCGCCCAGGCGAAGGCCGCCGACGCGCTGCTGCACTCGGGCCACGGCGGCCCGCTGGCGGGCATCCCGCTCGCGCACAAGGATGTGTTCGTCACGCGCGGCTGGCGCTCGACGGCAGGCTCGAAGATGCTTGCAAACTATGAGAGCCCGTTCGACGCCACGGTGGTCGAGCGCCTCGCGCGCGCCGGCATGGTGACGCTCGGCAAGACCAATATGGACGAATTCGCGATGGGCTCGTCCAACGAGAACTCGCACTTCGGCGCGGTGAAGAACCCGTGGGACACCCAGGCGGTGCCGGGCGGTTCGTCGGGCGGTTCGGCCGCCGCCGTGGCTGCGCGCCTCGCGCCCGCCGCGACGGGTACGGATACGGGCGGCTCGATCCGTCAGCCGGCGTCGTTCTCGGGCATCACGGGCATCAAGCCCACGTATGGCCGGGTGTCGCGCTACGGCATGATCGCGTTCGCCTCGTCGCTCGACCAGGGCGGCCCGATGGCCCAAAGCGCCGAAGACTGCGCGCTGCTGCTCAACGCCATGGCCGGTTTCGACGAGCGCGACTCCACCAGCCTCACGCGCGAGCACGAAGACTACACGCGCCACCTCGGCCAGCACTGGACGCCGGACGCCACCGCCGACAAGCCGCTCAAGGGCCTGCGCATCGGCCTGCCGAAGGAATACTTCGGCGCGGGTCTGGCCGACGACGTGCGCGCGAGCATCGACGCCGCGCTCAAGACGTACGAATCGCTGGGCGCGACGCTCGTGGAAGTCACGCTGCCCAAGACCGAACTGTCGATCCCCGTCTATTACGTGATCGCGCCGGCGGAAGCCTCGTCGAACCTCTCGCGTTTCGACGGCGTGCGCTTCGGCCATCGCGCGGCGCAGTACGGCGATCTGCTCGACATGTACAAGAAGTCGCGCGCGGAAGGCTTTGGCCCCGAAGTGAAGCGCCGTATTCTGGTGGGCACCTACGTGCTTTCGCACGGCTACTACGACGCGTACTACCTGCAGGCGCAGAAGATCCGACGCATCATCGCGCAGGACTTCCAGGAAGCGTTCAAGCAGTGCGACGTCATCATGGGTCCGGTCGCGCCGAGCGTGGCGTGGGACATCGGCGCGAAGGGCGACGATCCCCTGCAGATGTACCTCGCAGATATTTACACGCTGTCGACCAGCCTCGCGGGCCTGCCCGGCATGAGCGTGCCGTGCGGCTTCGGCGCGGGTGCGAACGCGCAACGTCCGGTCGGTCTGCAGATCGTCGGCAACTATTTCAACGAGGCCCGCATGCTGCAGGTCGCCGACGCTTTCCAGCGCGCGACCGACTGGCATCGCAAGGCGCCGGCAGGGGTGTAAAGCATGAGCACGCAATGGGAAGTCGTTATCGGTCTTGAGACGCACGCGCAGCTGTCGACGGTCTCCAAGATCTTCTCCGGCGCATCGACGCAGTTCGGCGCCGCCCCCAACACGCAGGCCTGCCCCGTCGATCTCGCATTGCCGGGCGTGCTGCCGGTGATGAACCGCGGTGCGGTCGAACGCGCGATCCAGTTCGGTCTGGCGATCGGATCGACCATCGCGCCGCGCAGCATTTTCGCGCGCAAGAACTACTTCTACCCGGATCTGCCGAAGGGCTATCAGATCAGCCAGTACGAGATTCCGGTGGTGCAGGGCGGCCAGATCACGATTCAGGTGCCGGCCAACGAGAAGACCGGCAAGGAAGCCTACGAAAAGACCGTCAACCTGACGCGCGCGCACCTGGAAGAAGATGCGGGCAAGTCGCTGCACGAAGACTTCGCGGGCATGACGGGCATCGACCTGAACCGCGCGGGCACGCCGCTGCTCGAAATCGTCACGGAACCTGAAATGCGCAGCGCGGCGGAAGCTGTGGCCTACGCGAAGTCGCTGCATACGCTTGTCGTGTGGCTTGGCATCTGCGACGGCAACATGCAGGAAGGCTCGTTCCGCTGCGACGCGAACGTCTCGGTGCGTCCGGTCGGCCAGAAGGAATTCGGCACGCGCGCGGAAATCAAGAACCTGAACTCGTTCCGCTTCCTCGAAGAAGCCATCCAGTACGAAGTGCGCCGTCAGATCGAACTGATCGAAGACGGCGGCACGGTGGTGCAGGAAACGCGCCTCTACGATCCGGACAAGCGCGAAACGCGTTCGATGCGCAGCAAGGAAGACGCGCACGATTACCGCTATTTCCCCGATCCCGACCTCATGCCGCTCGTGATCGACGCGGCGTGGGTCGAGCGCGTGAAGGGCGAAATGCCCGAGCTGCCCGCTACGATGCAGACGCGTTTCGTCGAGCAATACGGCGTGACGCCGTACGACGCGAACGTGCTGACGTCGAGCAAGGCGATGGCTGCGTACTTCGAAGCCGTGGTCGCCAAGGCTGGCGCTGCGCAGGCCAAGGCCGCCGCGAACTGGCTGATGGGTGAAGTCTCGTCGCAGCTGAACCGCGAAGGTCTGGATATCGGCGCGTCGCCGGTTTCGGCTGCGCAGTTCGCGCTGCTGCTCGCGCGTATCGCCGACGGCACGATCTCGAACAAGATCGCCAAGGAAATCTTCCAGGCGATGTGGGACGAGAAGGCGACGGACGAAGGCGCGGTCGATCGCATCATCGACGCCAAGGGTCTCAAGCAGATTTCGGACACCGGCGCGCTCGAAGCGATCATCGACGAGGTGCTGGCCGCGAACCCGAAGTCGGTCGAGGAATTCCGCGCGGGCAAGGAAAAGGCCTTCAACGCGCTGATCGGCCAGGCCATGAAGGCCACCAAGGGCAAGGCAAACCCGCAGCAGGTCAACGAACTGCTGAAAAAGAAGCTGGGCTGATAGTCTGTCAGACTGTGGGTCGGCAAGCTGGCGAGGCGGCGTCGCGCAAGGATGTGCGGCGCCGCCTCGCCGCTTGAAGAGGCGGATTTACTCAGGAGAACTGTAGCGATGGCGAAGTCCCAGAATTCCCCGAACCTTGACGATTTCCGCGTGCCGTTTTACGGCGACAAAAAGGGCGATCCGTTCACCCCCGAGGCCATCGACCCATCGGCCAAGCCCTTTTCCACCGGCAGCAAGGACAGCGACCGCGAGCGGCTGGCCGCGATTGGCGACAAGCTTGACGTGCTGCAGGAGCGCCTGCACGCGCAGCGTCATCAGCGCGTGCTGCTGGTGCTGCAGGGCATGGACACGAGCGGCAAGGACGGCACCATTCGCGGTGTGTTCCACGAAGTCGATCCGCTCGGCCTGCGCATCGTGCCGTTTCGCGCGCCCACGCCCATCGAGGCGTCGCACGATTTCCTCTGGCGCGTGCATATGCACGTGCCGGCCGCCGGCGAACTGGCGATCTTCAACCGCAGTCACTACGAAGACGTGCTGGTGCCGCGCGTGATGGACCAGATCGACGCCGCCGAATGCGAGCGCCGCTACGCGCAGATCCGCGACTTCGAACGCATGCTGGTGGAAAACGGCACGACCATCATCAAGTGCTGGCTGCACATTTCGAAGGACGAGCAGCGCCGCCGCATCCAGGCGCGCATCGACGATCCTTCGAAACACTGGAAATTCGATCTCTCCGATCTCGAAGCGCGCAAGCACTGGGACGCCTATCAGGCGGCGTATCGCGACGCGCTCGCGGCTACCTCCACCGAACACGCGCCCTGGTACGTAATTCCCGCCGATTCGAAGACGCATCGCAACGTCATGGTGGCCGAACTGCTGCTGCGCCTGATGGAAGGTCTGAAGCTCGAATTTCCGCCCGCCAAGCCCGAACTCGAGGGCATGAAGATCGAGTAAAACGCCGATCTTCCCGCTCTCAACGAACACTCAAAAAAGGACTGAAAAAATGCTGCGTGTGATCACCGCGAACCTGAATGGCATCCGCTCCGCGGCGAAGAAGGGCTTCTTCGAATGGTTCGGCGAACAGAACGCCGACGTGCTCTGCGTGCAGGAAATCAAGTGCTCGCAGGACGACATGACGCCGGAATTCCTCGCGCCGCACGACTTCAAGGGCTACTTCCAGCATGCCGTGAAGAAGGGCTATAGCGGTGCGGGCGTGTACGCGCGCCGCGAGCCTGACGAAGTCATCATCGGCTTTGGCAGCGAGGAGTTCGACGCCGAAGGCCGCTATGTGGAACTGCGCTTTGGCGATCTGTCGGTGATCTCGGTGTATGTGCCCTCGGGTTCGAGCGGCGACGAGCGCCAGCAGGCCAAATACCGCTTCATGGACGTGTTCATGCCGCATCTGGCCGAACTCAAGCAGAAGCGCGAAGTGATCGTGTGCGGCGACGTGAACATCGTCCACAAGGAAATCGACATCAAGAACTGGAAGGGCAACCAGAAGAACTCCGGCTGCCTGCCCGAAGAGCGCGCGTGGCTCACGCAGCTGTTCGACGAAGTGGGTTACGTCGATGTGTTCCGCACGCTTGATCAACGTCCCGAGCAGTACACGTGGTGGAGCAATCGCGGCCAGGCGTACGCGAAGAACGTGGGGTGGCGTATCGACTACCAGATCGCCACGCCCGGCGTCGCCGCGACGGCGAAGCGCACGGACGTGTTCCGCGACATCAAGTTCAGCGACCATGCGCCGCTGACGGTCGATTACGACTGGAAGGTCAAGAAGAAGTAAGTGTGAGGACCGCGCCCTGAACGTTCAGGGCGCCGCCACCAGCTTGCGCCGTTGCACCGCGGCGATGCCCTGGTAATCGGGCAACTCGTTGAGCGGCTTGCCAATGGCCTTGGCGTAGAGCGGCATCATGTCCGCGAGACGCTTGGCGATATCCGCGCGCCGCGCCGGCGTGTACGGATGCACATAGATAAAGCCCTGATCGCGGTCCGACTTCGTGGCCACCGCGAGCTTGTCCCACAGCGTGAGCGCCGCACGCGGATCGAAACCCGCACGCGCGGCGATGTCGCTGCCGATCACGTCGGCTTCGGTTTCATCGGCGCGGCCATAGTGCATTTCCACCAGACGCGAGCCGATCCCGAGCGGAAACACGCCCAGATCGGCCAGACCGAATAGCTGCGGCACCACGCCCGATTCGATCTGCGCGGCCTGTTGCTCGCCCAGACGTTCGCGCACATGCTCGCGCACCGCATGCGCGATCTCATGGCCGAGCAGCATGCCGAGTTCGTTGTCGTTGAGCTTCACGCGGTCGAGCAGGCCGCCATACACCACGATCTTGCCGCCTGGCAGACAGTACATGCGGATATCGGGCGAGCGGATCACCGCCACTTCCCACTTCCAGTTCTTGACGCGATCGCTCCACTTGAGTGCATACGGCGCGAGCCGGTCGACGAACTGGCGCACGCGCACCACGTGCGGATCGTTATCCGGATAGAGCAGCTTCGAGTGCGCCGCGCCGCGCACGATCTCGTTGTATTCGGCGGCGGCCTGGGCTTCGAGCGCGGGCGACGGAATCAGATTACGAAACACGCCGATATTGCCGAAGCGCACCACGCGGCCCGTATTCGGGCCGCCGTTCTGCATGGCGGATGGCGCGTTGGTGTTAGCCGCGGCGGGGTTCGCATTGAGCGTCGCGCCGTTGCCGACGGGCGGCAGACTCGATGCGTTCGCGGAAGCCGCGCCCGCCGTTTCCGCCGCGCTGGACAGTGCGGCCGGCGTGGCGGGCATCGCGAGCGTGGGCGTCGAAGCGGAACTGGCTGCATTGGTTGAATTGGCAGCGGGGTTTTCCGTCGCTTGCGCGACACCTGCGCCCAGCGTCAGCGCGAGCAGGCACAGCGCGCTGCGCAGGCCCGGGCGCGCGAGATCGCGTTGTGGCCCCGTTGCCTGTGCGTTTATCCCTCCCGGACGGCGGCGCGTCGACAGGGAAACACAGGCGGCATGCTGAGGCGGGGTCACTTCCGGATTCTCCACGGGGCGATTCGAATGAGCAGGAGCATACCCGGCAAAGCGAGCAGCGTGCAGGCAATGAAGTAATCGAACCAGCCGATTTTCGCGACCACGTAACCGCTGGCGGCGGACGCCAGCGTGCGCGGCACCGAGGCCAGGCTGGTGAAGAGCGCGAACTGGGTGGCCGTGTAGCGCGGGTCGGTCGTGCTGGCAATATAGGCCGTGAAAGCGGCCAGCGTGAGGCCGGTCGCGAAGGTCTCGAAGCCGTAGACGATTGCCAGCGCCACCGCGCGCGGATCGAGTGTGAGCTGGGCGCTGGCGCCAAAGACGCTCGCGATCTGCGAGGCGCCGTGGCTCACCGTCACGACGGCGTCGTAGATGAGCGCAAGCGTCGGCGAATCGGGGCCGAGCTGCGCCAGCCACGCGAAACCGAGCGTCGACACCATTTGCAGCAGGCCGAAAATCCAAAGCCCGCGCCCGATGCCGATCTTCACCAGCGCAATGCCGCCCAGAATGCCGCCCGCGAGGCTCGCGCCAAACGCGGTCATCTTGGCGATCACGCCAATTTCAGTGCGCGAATAGCCGATATCGAGGAAGAACGACGTCGACAGCGTGGTCGCCATCGTATCGCCGAGCTTGTAGAGAAAAATGAAGGCCAGCACGAACAGCGCGGCGGCGAGACCGTCACGATTCACGAATTCGGCGAACGGCTGCACGATGGCTTCGCGCAGATTTTTGGGCGGCGCGCCGTGGACCTCAGGCTCGCTCACCACCAGCGACATCAGCATGCCGGGAATCATGAACGCCGCCGTGACGACGAACACCGTGCTCCAGGGCAGATGATCGGACAGAATCAGCGCGAGCGAACCCGGCACCAGCGCCGCGATCTTGTAAGCGTTCACGTGAACCGCGTTGCCCAGACCCTGTTCGGTGTCCTTGAGGAGTTCGCGGCGGTAAGCGTCGATCGAAATATCCTGGCTCGCGCCGAAGAAGGCCACCAGCGCCGTGAGCGCGGCCACGGTCCAGATCGACTCTTTGGGCGAGACGAAGCCGAGCGCCGCAATCGCGCCGGCCACCAGAATCTGCGTGACCAGCATCCAGCCGCGCCGGCGGCCCGGCTTCCAGCCCGGCAGGCGCGGCACGTAGCGGTCCATCAGCGGCGCCCAGACGAATTTCCACGTATAGGGAAACTGGATCAGCGCGAACAGGCCGATTTCCTTGAGATTGACGCCTTCGGAGCGCAGCCAGGCCTGCACCAGATAGACCAGCGTGAAGAGCGGCAGCCCCGACGTAAAGCCGAGGAACACGCAGATCAGCATGTGCGTGTTCAGGTACGCGCGCCAGCCGGGGTGCTCTTCGTGTGCATTGACGTCGTGCGTGTCGTGGACGTCGTGGACGCTCGGGGCGTCGCGGGCGGGGGCCTCTTGGGGCGGTATCGGCATGTCGTCGGGTAGCGGCGGCGCGGTGTAACTATATGGAGTGGTGCAAAACGCGCGTCGCCGGTCCCGGCGTCAGCGTTTCTTCACGCGATAGACCGCAAGACTACCACGCCAGTTCACACCCCATCGAACGGTCTGGCCCCCATGCAGCACGGCGCGGTCGAGAATTTCGATGCCGACTTCGGGCGCGAGCGCCTCGAAATCCTTCACCGTGAGCACACGCACGTTCGGCGTGTTGTGCCACTGGTAAGGCAGCGATTTCGACACCGGCATGCGGCCCTTGAGCACCGAAAGCCGATGTGGCCAGTAGCCGAAGTTCGGGAACGAGACGATGCATTCCTTGCCCACGCGCGCCGTCTCGCGCAGGATCGCGGCGGTCTGGTGGATGGTCTGAAGCGTCTGCGAGAGGATCGCGAAGTCGAAGCTGCCGTCTTCAAAGAGGCGCAGGCCGTCTTCCAGATTCTGCTGAATCACGTTGATGCCGCTTTTCACCGAGGCGAGCACGCCCGCGTCGTTAATCTCGATGCCGTAGCCCGAGCATTCGAGTTCTTCGGTGAGCAGGGAAAGCAGCGAGCCATCGCCGCAACCGAGGTCGAGCACCTTGGAGCGCGGCTCGATCCAGCGCGCGATGGTGCGGAAGTCGGGACGGGCGGAAAGACTGTCGAATGCGCTCTGGTTCATGCGCCCACCTCTGCGGCAATGCGTTCGTAATAGGCGCGCACCACGTTGTGATAGCGCGCGTCGTCGAGCAGGAAAGCGTCGTGGCCGTGCGGCGCGTCGATCTCGGCGTAAGTCACCTGACGCTTGTGATCGAGCAGCGCCTTCACCAGCTCGCGCGAGCGCGCGGGCGCGAAACGCCAGTCGGTCGCGAAGCTCGCCACCAGATACTTCGCCTTGGTGTGCGCGAGCGCGCGCGTGAGATCGCCGTCGAAATCCTTGGCGGGATCGAAGTAGTCGAGCGCGCGCGTAATCAGCAGATAGGTATTGGCGTCGAAGTAATCGGCGAACTTGTCGCCCTGATAGCGCAGATACGACTCCACCTCGAATTCCACGTCGAAGTTGAAGTTGTAGGCGTCTTCGGCGCCTTCCGCGCGGCGCAGCGCCCGGCCGAATTTTTCGGCCATGTCGTCGTCGGACAAATAGGTGATGTGACCGATCATGCGCGCCACGCGCAGCCCGCGTTTGGGCTTCACGTTGTGCGCGTAGTAGTCGCCGCCGTGGAAGTCCGGATCGGACAGGATCGACGAGCGCGCCACTTCGTTGAACGCAATGTTTTGCGCCGACAGTTTGGGCGTCGAAGCCACCACGATGCAATGGCCCAGACGATCGGGATAGCGCAGGCTCCACGCCAGCGCCTGCATGCCGCCGAGGCTGCCGCCCATCACCGCCGCGAATTTTTCGATGCCGAAGCGGTCGGCCACGCGCGCCTGCGCGTCCACCCAGTCTTCCACTGTCACGACCGGGAATTTCGCGCCCCACGGCTTGCCGGTGGCGGGATCGATGCTCATCGGGCCGGTCGAGCCGAAGCACGAACCCAGATTGTTCACGCCGATCACGAAGAAGCGGTTGGTGTCGAGCGGCTTGCCCGGACCGACCATGTTGTCCCACCAGCCGACGTCTTTGGGGTTGTCCGCGTAGACGCCCGCGACGTGGTGCGACGCGTTGAGCGCGTGACAGACGAGCACCGCGTTGCTGCGTGCGGCATTGAGCGTGCCGTAGGTCTCGACCACGAGGTCGTAACCGGCCAGCGCCGTGCCGTTCTGCAGTTGCAGAGGCTCGTCGAAATGCAGTGTTTGAGGAGCGACGATGCCGATCGATTCCATTCGTTCCGCCTGTGTTGATTCGGGCGGCTAAACGGTGTCGGCGAGCGCGGAGTGCGAAAGAGTTGGCGCAGCTGACGACCTCTTTAGCCGCATTTATATCGAACTCCGCAGGACCCATCCCACGAAGTTCACGCGCCCGCAATCGAGTCAGCAAATCGGCGCGTGGGTATTCCAAAAGGAACGCTGAGTATATCGGAAAAAGTGCAAAGCGGCCGCGTGGGCCGGTTTGGGGCGGTTTGGGCCCGCTTCGCGCCGTGTTCGCCGATCAGGCGAGGATCACGCGGATCTGCTCTTCGGCGTGCTCGGCGGGCGAGCGCGTGAAGCCGCTTTGCGCGTAGCGATGCCAGCAGCCGATCACATAGCGCACCACCAGATTGGCGCGCACGGCCGGATCGTAAGCGCCTGGCGGCGGCGCATCCGCGCCGCTCTCGCGGCCTTCGGCGAGACTCAGGCGCAGGCATTGGCGCAGCGACGCCTCGATGCGGTCGAGCATCTGGTTCACGCGCTCGGCGAGGCGTTCGTGTTCGCCCACCAGCGCTTCGCAGGTCAGCACGCGCGTCATGCCGGCGTTCTTCGCGGAAAACTGGATCAGCATGAGCGCGATCGCGCGCGCCTGGCGCAAGCCGCCCGGCTCCTTCGCGACGATCTGGTTGATGAGCGCGAACAGCGTCTGCTCGATGAAGTCGATCAAGCCTTCGTACATCTGCGCCTTGCTGGCGAAATGGCGATACAGCGCCGCCTCGGATACGCCGATCTTCGCCGCGAGCGCCGCAGTGGTGATCTTTTCGCCGCGCGGCGTTTCCAGCATCGAGGCGAGCGTCTGCAGGATGTGCACGCGGCGCTCGCCCGGCTTCGGGCGGCTGCGGCGCGGCGCGTCTTCAGGTGTCGCGGATGATTCTGCTGCTACGACTGCGTCACGCGTTTCCAACGAATGGCTCGGCTGCATGAATGTCGCCCCTGAGTGGCCCTGAGTGCGGCTCGCGGGCTGCGGGGTTATCCGCGCGCCGTGCCGCTGGGTCTTGCCGTTTATCGTCGCTCGGGATGCGTATGGCGCATCCGGCGAATGTCGTGTCGTGCTGTATCGTGCTGTGTGGTGCGCCCGTGGTCCGTCGGGCGCGGTGCGTCGTGAGCCTTGCGCCGCGGTTCAGGCGCGCGGCCGGCCCCGCAACGGCGTGTGCTGCAGGCCGCGTTGCAGCGATTTTAGCGAACGAATGCGGTGATCGACATAGTGCGGCCGGCTGCAGCGCGCCAGATGCGCGGGCAGGTGGCCGGTGATCCAGACCGTGCGGATGCCCAGACGCCGGTAGCGCTTCAGATGCCCGTGCGTATCTTCGACGAGAATCGCATCCGCGAGCGACGCGCGTGCCTCGCGCAGCACGGCGCGCAGCATGCCGTGGTCGGGCTTGGCGCGCCAGCGGCCGCGCGTCTGCATGTGCTCGATCGCCACCACGCGCTCGAACAGCTGCTCGATGCCCAGCTCCGCAAGCATGGCGCGCGCGTAAGCCTCAGGCGCGTTGGTCAGCACGATCTTGCGGCCCGGCAGCGCCGCGAGCGTGCGGGCAAGGCCGCGCTCGGCGTGAACCATATTGGGCAGATCGGGGAAGGTGTGGACGACCTTGAGAAAGTCGTGCGGATCGATCTGATGATGACGCGTGAGGCCCAGAAGCGCCGCGCCGTAGCGCTGCGTGTAACTGGTGCGCAGATGGTTGGCGACATCGCGGCTCACGCCGAGCGCGTCGATGATGTACTGCGTCATGCCCCGGTTGATCGCGGGGAAGATCGAGCGAGTGGCGCAGTGCAGCGTGTTGTCGAGATCGAACAGCCAGACCGGCGTGTGCCGGTGGGCTGCGCAGCCGCCATGCGAGCCGCGTGCGGCGTGCGGACGACGGCGAAGCGGACGGGCGGTGTTGGACATGCTGCTGGGCAAGCTGCGGTTCATCGTGCTGCGTTCATCGAAATGCGGTTATCGACTGCAAGCGCTGACGTCGCGCGTGGGCATGGGCCACGAATATGCGCCAGCCCGAAGCTGGCGACTGGCGGATAACGGCCGGCAGCAGCGCGAGGCCGCCGCCGGCGTGCTGCGCAGTTTAATGCGAGCGGATCATCGTGCCGAACGGCTGCTCGGTCAGGATTTCCAGCAGCACCGAGTGCTCGATGCGACCGTCGATGATGTGCACCGAACGCACGCCGCTCTTGGCCGCGTCCAGCGCCGACGAGATCTTCGGCAGCATGCCGCCCGAGATCGTGCCGTCTTCGAACAGGGCGTCGATTTCGCGCGCCGAAAGGTCCGTCAGCAGGTTGCCTTCCTTGTCCATCACGCCGGGGATGTTCGTCATCATGACGAGCTTTTCGGCGTTCAGCACGACCGCGAGCTTGCCCGCCACGAGGTCGGCGTTGATGTTGTACGACAGACCGTCTTCGCCGAAGCCGATCGGCGAGATCACCGGAATGAACGCGTCGTCCTGCAGCGCCTTCACGACCGCCGGGTTGATCGCCTCGACTTCACCCACCTGGCCGATGTCGATGTACTGACCCGGGTTGTCGCGGTCCGGCATCATCAGCTTGCGTGCGTGGATCAGGCCGCCGTCCTTGCCGGTCAGGCCGACCGCGTGGCCGCCAAAATGGTTGATCAGCGTGACGATGTCCTGCTGCACTTCGCCGCCGAGCACCCACTCGACGACTTCCATGGTTTCTTCGTCCGTGACGCGCATGCCCTGGATGAAGGTGCCCTGCTTGCCGATCTTCTTGAGCGCCGTGTCGATCTGCGGGCCGCCGCCGTGCACGATGACAGGGTTGATGCCCACGAGCTTGAGCAGGATCACGTCGCGCGCGAAGCCCTGCTTCAGGCGCTCTTCGGTCATGGCGTTGCCGCCGTATTTGATGACGACGGTCTTACCGTGGTACTGGCGAATGTACGGCAGTGCTTCGGCCAGGATTTCGGCTTTCAGGGTGGGCGCGATCTGCGAGAGGTCGATGGGCTCGGACATGGCGGCGGGCTGTGCTGGAAAACGGGGCGAAAAACGCCTGAAAGGGCGCGCTAGCAAAAGCGCGGACGAAACAGGGCGAATTGTACAGGACTGGCGCGCTGCAACAGGGTTTTCGCCAGGTGGGACGCCAGGCGATGCAACGATGCGACAGATCAGGCATTTGCACTGTCTTTGGCGGGCTTCTTCGGCGATTTTGCGTCGAAATTCATGAAATTTCTGCGACAGTCGCGTTTGCACGGGGCGTCGAGGCACGCCGTGCGCTGTGGCATCATTTCTCCATCGCCGACGCTGGTTTCCTGGGAGCGCGCCACCATGACCGCCTCCGCAACACCCGCCCATACCGTCCGACATGCGCGCTGCCCGCGCTGCGGCAACGCCTTCGACTGCGGGCGCAATACCGAGCCTTTCGACTGCTGGTGCAAGGCGCTGCCGGCCGTTCCCGCTAACCAGCTCGACCCGCGCGGGCGCTGCATGTGCCCCGAATGCCTGGCCGCCGCCGTGGCCGCGGGTGGCCAACCGAAGGGTGGGCCGGGCCACTGACCAGGCGCCCTGAGACACAACTGCAGACGCCGCTCAGGCCTGTTTCGCGCGATGCGCGGCGGCGAGCTTCGCCAGATCGGCGCTCATGGTGTCGAGCACCGGCTCCCATTGCCGGAACTGCGGCTGGCGATAGAGCGTGGTGTTCGGATACCACGGGCTGTCACGGCGATCCAGCAGCCAGACCCAGTGCGGGTTCACATCCAGCAACACCCACGTACGCTGACCGAGCGCGCCCGCCAGATGCGCCGCCGACGTACACACCGAAATCACCAGATCGAGCGCGTCGATAAAGGCGGCGGTGTCGTCGAAGCTCTGCCACTCCTCGCTGAAGTCGACCACGTCGAAGCCCGCTTTGCGCGCGGCTTCGATATCGGCGGTAGCGCCCGGTTGCAGCGAGTAGAACACCACGTTGTCGATACCGCCGAAATGCCGCGCGTAGCGCTCCAGCCCGACGCGCCGGAACGGATTGCGTTTGTGCGTGAGGCTGCCCGTCCAGGTCAGTCCCACCTTCAGGCGTGTTTCGCCCGCGAGGCGCGCGCGCCAGCGGTCGGCCGCCGACGGTTCGGAGGCCAGGTAGCGCGTGGGGCCGGGAATCGTGTTTTCGCGTGTGCCGAAGAACGCGGGCAGGCTGACGAGCGAAATCTCGTAGTCGAACGGCGGCAGCGCCTCGACCGGGCCGCCCGCCGTGTACAGGTCGTAGTGGCCATGCAGGCTGCGCGCGAGCAGCGCGCCCATCTGCGGGAACGAATTCCAGACGAGCCGGCCGCCTTCGCGGCGAACGCGTTCGGCAAGCATCGGGATATAGCGGCTGAACTGCAGCAGATCGCCCATGCCCTGTTCGCCCCACACCAGCAGCGTGCGGCCCGCGAGCGGCTCGCCATGCCATTCGGGCCTGGGAAACACGGGGCGGCCCGACGCGAGTTCGCTCGATCCTTGCCAGCGCAACTCGTGATCGGCCCAGCCATCGGCGAAGTTGCCGCGCAGCAGCCGGGTCATCGACAGGTTCACGCGTGTCGTGGCGTCGTTGGGGGCATACTGGCAGGCGGCGCGGGCCGCGCGCTCGGCTTCGTCCCAGAGCTGCGCTTCCTTGCAGGCCATCGAATAGTTGTTGAGGGCGAGCGGGCTTTGCGGCGCGAGCGCAAGGGCTCGGCGGCTTGCTTCCAGCGGACGTTCGACGTCGGCTTCGTCGGCGCGCAGGCGCGCGAGATTGATCCACGCGTTGGCGTCATCGGGTTTCGCCTCGACGCATTCACGGAGCAGAACCGCGACTTCATCGCCATTCGAATTGATCTGCATCAAGGCCGTCGCAAGATTGTTGCGCAGATTTGGAAACGTTCGATCGATGGCGAGTGCACGGCGGTAAGGTGCTACGGCGTCGGCGTGGCGGTTCGCGAATTGCAGTGCGAGGCCCGCCGCGAACCAGGCTGCGGTACGTTGCGGTTCGAGTTGCGCGATGGCGGCGCAAAGCCGGATGGCTTCCTTCGCGAACGCGGGTTGCTGGGCGCGCGCGGCGGTCAACATGAGTGCGTCGTCGCTGATTGCGCGCAGTGCGGTTCGCGTGGCGTCCAGCAGGGTGTCTGCCGATGACATATCGCCGCAGGCGGCATCGACAAAATCGAGAAAGAGATCTCGCGCCTTCTGCACGGGATCGAGCGTAACGGAAGTCATCTGCTGCCTGCCTTATCAGAATGAGTCGTCGCGTTTGTAGGCGACGGATGTCAGATATTGGAACAGAGCATTTCAAGACAATGAATAAGACAAGTCCGAACAGGTAAACTGACGCCATGCATCGCATAACTGTCAGTGCCCGCGTCAATCTCAGCCATGTGTTCTGGCTGCGCAGCCTCGCCATCATCGGCCAGCTGTGCACGATTGCGTTCGTGCAATTCTTCTTCGGCGTGCAATTGCCGCTGCCCGCCATGCTGTTCGTGATCGCCCTCGAAGTGGCGTTCAACGGCGTCACCTGGCTGCGTGTCACGCAGGACCGTCCCGAGTCCGATCTCGAACTGTTCGGTCAACTATGGGTCGATCTGGGCGCGCTCTCCGCGCTGCTATTTCTATCGGGCGGCACGACCAATCCCTTCGTTTCGCTCTATCTGCCGTCGCTGGCCATCGCGGCCGCCGTGCTGCCCTGGTATCTCACGGCATGGCTCGCGTGCTTCGCCGTGATCTGCTACGTGCTGCTCGGCTTCGACAACGTTCCGCTCAATCTCGACAATCCCGCCAACCTGTTCGATTACTACCGTGCGGGCATGTGGGTGAACTTCATGGTGAGCGTGGCGCTGATCGTGTGGTTCGTGGCGCGCATGTCGCGCGCGCTGCGCCAGCGCGAAAACGCGCTCGCCGACGCACAGCAGCGCCTGTTGCGCGACGAACGCGCAGTGGCGCTGGGCGTGCAGGCGGCCACCGTCGCCCATGAAATCGGCACGCCGCTCTCCAGCATCGCCATGCTGACCGAAGAGCTGCGCGACATCGCCCGCAGCGATAAGGGCCTCGAACCGTATTCCGCCGACCTCGAATTGCTCGACAAGCAGATCACGCTGTGCACCTCGGCGCTGGCGCGGCTGAGGAGCCGCGCGTCGTCCACGGGCAGCCGTCAGGCGGTGAGCGAATGGCTCGGGCCGTTCGTCGAGCAATGGCGTCTGCGTCATCCGCATGTGAATTTCGAACTGCCTGGCAATGCGCCCGAAGGCCTGTTCCTCGACGACACTGTGGCGGTCGGACAGATCCTCACCATCCTGCTCGACAACGCCGCGCGCGCGAGCCGCGACTTTGTGACGCTGCGCGCGACGCCGCTGCCAGGGTATATCGATTTCGAAGTGTGCGATGCGGGCCCCGGCATCCCGCCGTCTTTGCGCACGTCGCTGGGCGCCGCGCCCGTGGACAGCACCCAGGGCGGTCATGGCGTGGGGCTCTATCTGGCGTTTTCGTCGGCGGCGCGTCTGGGCGGATCGATCGATCTCACCGACGCTCCCGCACAAGGCAGCAAGGGCGCAGCAAGCCTCGAAGGCGGCGCGGGCCGTCCGCGCAAGGCGCGCGGCACGCGTGCGGTGCTGCGCGTGCCGGTGACAGAAGGGCAAGTGGGCGAAGCGAGCCCGGCCGCTGGTTCGCGCAACGGCGCGGCAGCGGCACTTTAAGACAGGGGATCAGGTATGGCGCGATCCGGTGGGCAATGAAGCGATCCACCACGCGGCTCGACCTGATCAAAACGGAACATCGGTGCAACACGGAGAAAGTGGCATGAGCGATATGAATTTTCTGGTGATCGACGACGACGAAGTCTTCTCCGACATCCTCGCGCGCGGTCTCACGCGGCGCGGCTACCAGGTGCAGCAGGCGCACAATGCCGAGGAAGCGATCCGCTTCGCTAACCAGCAAAAGTTCGGGCAGATCACGGTCGACCTGCATCTGGGCAACGACTCGGGCCTCACGCTGATCGCGCCGCTGCGCGATCTTCAGCCCGACGCACGCATGCTCGTGCTGACCGGCTACGCGAGCATCGCCACGGCGGTGCAGGCGGTCAAGGACGGCGCGGACAACTATCTGGCCAAGCCCGCCAATGTGGAAATGATCCTCACGTCGCTGCAAGGCGACGCCAGTTCGCTGCAGGCGGAAGCCGCCATCGAGCATCCCGCGCCGCTGTCGGTTGCGCGTCTCGAATGGGAGCATATCCAGCGCGTGCTGTCCGAGCACGGTGGCAATATTTCGGCCACCGCGCGCGCGCTCAACATGCACCGCCGCACGCTGCAGCGCAAGCTCGCCAAGCGCCCAGTCAAGCAGTGAGCGTGGCCTTCGCGCGACGACTTCAGTGCCGCAATGAAAAAAGCCCTGCATTTGCAGGGCTTTTTGCTTTGAACTACGAGAAAGCGCTTACAGCACGTAGCGCGACAGGTCTTCGTCCTGCGAGACTTCGCCGAGCGCCTTGTCCACGTAGGCGGCATCGACGGTCACGCTCTGGCCCGCGTGATTGCCGGCGGCGAACGACACGTCTTCCAGCAGCTTTTCGATCACCGTGTAGAGACGGCGCGCACCGATATTCTCGGTCTTCTCGTTGACGGAGAAAGCGATTTCCGCGAGACGGCGAATACCGTCTTCGGCGAAATCGAGCTGCACGTCTTCGGTAGCGAGCAGCGCCTGATACTGCTTCACGAGGCTCGCGTCGGTGGCGACCAGAATCGCTTCGAAGTCCTTCACGGAGAGCGATTCCAGTTCCACGCGGATCGGGAAACGGCCCTGCAGTTCGGGGATCAGATCGCTCGGCTTGGCGAGATGGAACGCACCGCTTGCGATGAACAGGATGTGATCGGTCTTGATCATCCCGTACTTCGTGTTGATGGTGGTGCCTTCCACGAGCGGCAGCAGATCGCGCTGCACGCCCTGACGCGACACTTCGCCGCCGCCCGCGCCTTCGTTGTTGCGCGAGGCGATCTTGTCGATTTCGTCGAGGAACACGATGCCGTTCTGCTCGACGTTCTGCACGGCCTTCTGCTTGACCTCTTCGTCGTTGAGCATCTTCGATGCTTCTTCGTCCGTGAGGAGCTTGAGCGCTTCCTTGACCTTCACCTTGCGGCGCGTCTTCTTGCCGCCGCCCAGATTGGCGAACATCGAGCGGATCTGCTCGGTCATGTCTTCCATGCCCGGCGGCCCCATGATGTCCATGCCCGATTGCGGCATTTCCACGTCAAGCTCGATTTCCTTGTCGTCGAGCTGGCCTTCGCGCAGGCGCTTGCGGAAGGTCTGGCGCGTGGCGTTGTCGCCTTCGGCTGGGGCGCTTTCCGAGGCGGCGTTGAAGCCGACCGGGCGCGCGCTCGGCAACAGGATGTCCAGAATGCGGTCTTCGGCCTGATCGGTGGCCTTGCTGCGCACCTTGCGCATTTCCGTTTCGCGAGTCTGCTTCACCGAAATTTCGATCAGATCGCGCACGATGCTGTCCACATCGCGGCCCACGTAGCCCACTTCGGTGAACTTGGTGGCTTCGATCTTGATGAACGGCGCGTCGGCGAGCTTGGCCAGACGGCGCGCGATTTCGGTCTTGCCGACGCCCGTCGGCCCGATCATGAGGATGTTCTTCGGCGTGATTTCCTGGCGCAGCGGTTCGGCCACCTGCTGGCGGCGCCAGCGGTTGCGCAGCGCGACCGCCACGGCCTTTTTGGCCTTGGCCTGGCCGATGATGTGCTTGTCGAGTTCCGAGACGATCTCGGCGGGAGTCATGGTGCTCATCGTGATTCCTTGTCGTCCTGGTGATTACTCGATGGTTTCGATCACGCGGTTGTGATTCGTGTAGATACACATGTCGCCCGCGATTTCGAGCGACTTTTCGACGATCTCGCGTGGCGAGAGGTCGGTGTTGTCGACGAGGGCCTTGGCCGCCGCCTGTGCATACGAGCCGCCCGAGCCGATCGCGCAGATGCCGCCTTCGGGATCGAGCACGTCGCCGTTGCCGGTGATGACGAGGGTGGTGGTGGCGTCGGCGGCGATCAGCATCGCTTCCAGACGGCGCAGCATGCGGTCGGTGCGCCAGTCCTTGGCGAGTTCGACGGCTGCGCGGGTGAGATTGCCCTGATGCTTTTCGAGCTTGGCTTCGAAGCGGTCGAGCAGCGAGAACGCGTCGGCGGTGCCGCCGGCGAAGCCGACCATGACCTTGCCGCCGTAGATGCGTCGCACTTTCTTCGCGCCGCCCTTCATGACGATGTTGCCGAGGGTGACCTGGCCGTCGCCGCCGAGGGCGACCTTATCGCCGCGCCGCACGGATACGATCGTCGTGCCGTGAAATTGCTCCATGTGCGTTCCTTTTACCGTTGATGCCAGGTAGAGATTGGCGCGGCCAGTCACTCATGTGCCGCGCCATCGGGATTCGGTACGCGCCGCGCGTGCCTGAAACGCTGACCGGAAGCGGCCGCGCCAGGGTGCGCGAGCGGGCGTGTCGGTAGAAGTTTAGGGCGGCAGCGGGCAGTTCAAGGGCTCGCAGCGCAGAAAGCGAGATAAAGCAGGGGATCGGGCGGGAACGCAGGCGGACGTGGCGCTTGTCTATGCGGATGGCGCAAATAAAAAAAGCGCACGGGACTCCGTGCGCTTCTTCGAGGAAGGCAGTCGATCCGGCGCGCGCCCACGCAAGGCGCGGGACAGCCGGTAGCCGTCAGCCGGTCAGTCGCCGAACAGCTTCTGACGCAGTTCGCGGCGCTCCTGCGCTTCGAGCGAGAGCGTGGCGGTCGGGCGGGCGAGCAGACGCGGGATGCCGATCGGCTCACCGGTTTCTTCGCACCAACCGTAATCGCCCGATTCGATGCGCGCGATCGATTGCTGCACCTTCTTCAGCAGCTTGCGTTCGCGGTCGCGCGTACGCAGTTCGAGCGCGTGCTCTTCTTCGATCGTCGCACGGTCGGCCGGATCGGGAACGATCACGGTTTCGCGCAGATTCTCGGTGGTCTGGCCCGCATTGCGGAGGATTTCCGCCTGCAGCTGTTCGAGCCGGTTCTTGAAGAAGGCGAGCTGATCCTCGTTCATGTAATCCTTGTCGCTCATCTTCAGGATTTCGGCTTCGGTCAAGAGTCGTTTCGTCGTCATCTGGCTTGCTTCTTCAATGAGTGAGGCAAAACTGGCACAGTTTGCCTGCACTTTTGTGTTGCCCGCAGTGGCCTTCACCACCTGATTACTACGCAAAACCGCGTTTTATCGCGCGCTTTTTCACGCCAGGGTGCGCACCGACGGGCACGGACGGTGATTTGTCGTGACGCCTGAGCGCCGCTGCGGGGCCGAACTCCTCTGGAAACCGTGGTTCAGAAGCTTCTGAGGCATATTTCGTACCGGCTGCGCGCTGCGACGCGATGCGCTGCCGGGAGGCGATTCTCACCGGATGCTGCCGGAGATTGCCGGAAACCGGTGGTGGGGAGAATGCCTCTCTTCCAGTGGGGCCGTATTGTAACCGAACCGCAAACTCACGCCGCAAGCGGGAAATCCCTGCATCCACGGCTTCGTCTTACGATCGATATCCAGAAAATATAACGCGCCAATCGTGAAAAAGCGATGGTCGGGTACGTTATTTGATGCACAGCGCACGGAAAGACGCAATTGCTCAGCCTGCAAGACCGCTAAAAACGACAACGCCCGGCGTAAAGCCAGGCGTTGAAGCATAAAAAGCGATTTGAACGCGGATTCAGCGCATCAGACGAGGCAGGCGTCGAGGCCGTCGGTGATCAGATCCTTCGGCAGGTCGATGCCGATGAACACCATCTTGCTGTTCTTCTTCTCGATCGGCAGCCACTTGGCGGCCAGGTCGCTGCCCATCATCTGGTGCACGCCCTGGAACACCACCTTGCGATCGACGCCCTTCATATAGAGCACGCCCTTGTAGCGCAGCAGGTGCTCGCCGTAGATCTGCAGGATGCCGCCGAGGAAGTCTTCCAGGCGGTTCGGGTCGAACGGGCGGTCGCTGCGGTACACGAACGACTTGATCTTGTCGTCGTGGTGCGCGTGATGGTGGTGATGGCCGTGGTCGTGGCCTTCGTGCGTGCACTTGCCGTGGTCATGATCGCAATCGGCGTGATCGCCATGATCGTGATCGCCGTGAGCGTGGCCATGATCGTCGTGCGCGTGCGCGTGGTCATGCGCGTGCTCGTGATCGTCTTCGGCGAGGAAGTCCGGATCGATTTCCAGCTTGGCGTTCAGGTTGAAGCCGCGCAGATCGAACACTTCCTTGATGTCGGTTTCGCCGAAGTTCACTTCGCGCACCTGCGCCTTCGGGTTCATGTGCAGCACACGGTGACGCAGATCGGCCACTTCCTTCGCATCGACCAGATCGGCCTTGGTGATGAAGATGCGGTCGGCGAAACCGACCTGACGCTGCACCACTTCGTGTTCGTCGAGCTGCTTGTTGCCGTGCTTGGCGTCCACCAGCGTGATGATCGCGTCGAGCAGGAAGGTGTCGGCGATCTCGTTGTCCATGAAGAACGTCTGCGCGACCGGGCCCGGATTGGCCAGACCCGTCGTTTCGATCACGACGCGCTCGAAGTCGAGCTTGCCGTCGCGCTTTTGCTGCGCCAGATCGCCGAGCACGCGCGCGAGGTCGCCGCGGATCGTGCAGCAGATGCAGCCGTTGCTCATCTGGATGATCTGCTCGTTGCTGTCCTGCACGAGAATTTCGTTGTCGATGTTCTCTTCGCCGAACTCGTTTTCGATCACGGCGATCTTCATGCCGTGGTTCTCGTTGAGGATGCGCTTGAGCAGCGTGGTCTTGCCGCTGCCGAGGAAGCCGGTCAGGATCGTGACGGGAATCATGCTGTTTGCCATGCTTTTGCTCGCTGAGTGTCGGGATGGGCGCGGCGCGCGGCCCGCGCGTCCTGTCGCCAGTGTTACAACATAACTATCTATTGAATCATATCTGCGCCGCGCACGCAGGGGCGCACGTGATGCGGGGTCGAATCACGCGTGCTCAATGCACGCGATTCACGCGCAAATGAGGCCGTTTCAGGCGATTTGCAACAGCAGGCCCTTGAGGTATTCGCCTTCCGGGAACGCCGTGAGCAGCGGATGATCGACGCCCGCGCCCAGACGCTTGAGGATGCGTGCGTCCACCTTCGCATCGGCGGCCGCGCCCGCGACGATCTTCTGGAACAGTTCCGGATCGATCGCGCCCGAGCACGAATACGTGAACAGCAGACCGCCCGGACGCAGCAGCTTGAAGCCGGTCAGATTGATGTCCTTGTAGGCGCGCGAGGCGCGATCCACGTGTTCTTTCGAGGCCGCGAACTTGGGCGGATCGAGCACCACCAGATCGAAACGCTCGCCTTCTTCGTGCAGGCGGCGCAGCGTCTTGAAGGCGTCGGCGTCCAGCCAGGTGGCGCGTTCGGCGTCGAAGCCGTTCGCTTCGACGTTCTTCTGCGCCGTATTCAGCGCCTCGCCCGACGAGTCGATCGACACCACGCGTTTGGCGCCACCCTTCATCGCCGCGAGCGAGAAACCGCCCGTGTAGCAGAAGCAGTTGAGCACGTCGCGGCCTTCGGCGTAGGTCTGCACCAGCGCGCGGTTGTCGCGCTGATCGACATAGAAGCCGGTCTTGTGGCCGTTGCGCACGTCGACGTGATAGCGCACGCCGTTTTCACTGGCGATGAGCGTTTCGGGCGGCTCGTCGCCGGCCAGCACGCCGGTGATCTGCTCCAGGCCTTCCTTCTGGCGGATCGAGACATCCGAGCGCTCGTAGACGTTCGGGCAGCCCGTCACCTGCGTCAGCGCGTTGACGATGGCTTCCTTCCACGCTTCCACGCCCGCCGCCATAAACTGGCAGACGAGCTGGCCGCGTGCGTTCTGCGCGACGTCTTCCGTGTACCAGTCGACGATCAGGCCGGGCAGGCCGTCCGCCTCGCCGAAGATCAGGCGCACCGCGCCGGTGTTATGCACCATCGCCTGGCGATGCGCGAGCGCGCGCTGCACGCGGCGCTTGAAGAACGCGTGGTCGATCGGCTCGTTTTCGTCGAAGCTCCAGATGCGCGCGCGGATCTGCGAATGCGGGCTGTAGGCGGCGCGCCCGAGGAAACGGCCGTCGGCGGCGCGCACGATCACCGTGGCGCCGGGCGCGGGCTTGCCGTCGACGCGATCGATCGCGTTGGCGTAGACCCACGGATGGCGACGCAGCAGGGATTTTTCTTTCGACGGCTTGAGTGTGACGATATTCATGATGGATGTGATGCCAATGATGCGGCGGCGTCCGATGAGCCTTCGTGAGCGCAACGGACGCGCAAAAAACGGTGAGGGCGCGCGAGTGGCCTCAAGCGACGAGAAGGCGCAAGCGCCTTACTCTTCGCGCTTCTTCGCGCGCGGATGCGCGTTGTCGTACACCTTCGCCAGATGCTGGAAATCGAGCGATGTGTACACCTGCGTGGCCGAAATGCTCGCGTGCCCCAGCAATTCCTGCACGGCGCGCAGATCGCCGCTCGATTGCAGCAGATGTGTGGCGAACGAGTGCCGCAACACGTGCGGATGCACATTCGCCGGAATCCCGGCGACCAGCGCGGCGCGCTTCACGCGCTCGCGCACCACGCCAGGCGCCATGCGGTTGCCGCGCACGGAGAGAAAGAGCGGGGCGTCGTCGTGCTTGATCCACGCGTCGCGTACCGCGAGCCAGGCATCGAGCGCATCCAGCGCTTTGCGCCCGACGGGCACGATGCGATGCCGGTCGCCTTTGCCGTGCACTTCGACTTCGGCGGCGTCGCGTTTGAGCCAGCTCGCCGATTCGTAGCCGTCGCGCCGCACGTAACGCACGTCCAGCCCGACGAGTTCCGCCAGACGCAGCCCCGACGAATAGAACAGCTCCAGCATCGCCTGATCGCGCAGCGTTTCCAGACTGCCCGAGGCGGCTTCGCTCGCAGCCGCCGGTGCTTCCATGAGGCGCGTGGCGTCATCGACGGACAGCGCCTTGGGCAGCGTCTTCGCGCGCTTGGGCGCACGCACGGCGGCGACCGGATTGGCGTCGAGTTCGATGCGGCCCGCGAGCCAGCGATAAAACGCGCGCCACGCCGACAGCCGGTGCGCGATCGAGCGCGCCGACAATCCACCCGCGTGTGCGCGCGCCACCGCACCGCGCACATCCGCGGGCGTGACCTTTTCGAGCGGACGGCCGTTGGCGAGCTTCTTCAGCTCGTCGAGTTCGTGGGCGTAGCCGCGCAGCGTGTGCGCCGAGAGCCGGCGCACATGCTCGAGCGTGTCGAGATAGTCGGCGATCGGATCGGTCGGGTTCACGGTGACGGCTTCGCTTCGGTCAAGATCAGTGCGGCAACTTAGTGAGGCAACAGACGCGCAAGCGCGCCGCTCGCCAGCGTGCCGATCTGGCGCAGGAAATCGGTGCCCATGCCGTCGTGGAAGCGGCGCGGATCGGGCGAACCCATCACCAGCAGGCCGAACGGTGCGCCGCTTGGGTCGCGTTCCTCATCGCTTACGCGCTTGCGCAGCGTGATGATCGCCACCGACTGCGGCTCGCCTTGCTCGGCATCGAGCCATTGCGCGGCTTCGAAGCCGGTATTCGCGCCGCAATACGGCGTTTCCAGGCTGCCCGCGAACAGGCGCACTTCCTCGCCGGTGTGCTTCGCGAAACTGGCCTGCGAGTAGGTTTCGGCGACATCCCACAGACGCAGCGCCGATTGCGGCACATCGAACTCCTCGCGCAGACGCTCGGCGATCATGCGCGGCAACGCGTGCGGATCGCGCTCGGCGAGCACCAGCGAGGTCCAGTGGACCATCTTCGCGGCGATGCTGTCGTTCTCGTGGCCGTAGCGCAGCAGCTCGGACAGACGCAGTTCCAGGTGTTTGTTCTTCTCGCGCAGCATTTCCATCTGGCGCTCCTGGAGCGACACGGCAGCCTTGCCGTGCGGATTGCCCAGTTTGAGCGAGACCAGTAGCTCGGCGTGCTCGACGAAGAAGTTGGGGTTGGCAAGCAGATAATCGGCGACTTCGCGATCGGTCATGTCGTTAGCACGTAAAAAGCAACGTAAAAGGCGCGTTCGGTCAGGAAGCGGCGCGCGGCTGCGCGCCGGATGAGGCGATGTATCGTGGTCACGCCGCGCATGGTTTCGCGGCACGACGGTCTTGCGGTCCTGCGTTTTAGTCTGTCTTGCGTTTGCTGCTCGATCAACTTGATCGGCGTGATCGACGTGTGCGCCTTAATCGGCGATTTCGATCTCGCCTTCGAACACCGTGGTGGCCGGGCCTGCCATGGTCAGCGCGGCGTCTTCGTTGCGCGCGCCGTCCCAGGCGATCGTGAGCTGGCCGCCGTGCGTATGCACCTTGACCGGCGAGTCAAGCAGGCCGCGGCGAATACCCGCCGCCACCGCCGCGCACGCGCCCGTGCCGCACGCGAGCGTTTCGCCCGCGCCGCGTTCGAACACGCGCAGCTTCACTTCGTTGCGCGAAACAATCTGCATGAAGCCTGCGTTCACCTTGTTCGGGAAGCGCGCATGCGCTTCGATCACGGGGCCGTCCTGGAGCACCGCAAACGCTTCGGTATCGTCGACGATCTGAACCGCGTGCGGATTGCCCATCGACACCGCCGAAATCCAGCGCGTCTGGCCATTCACTTCGAGCGGCCAGAGCGTGTCGTTGCCCTCGCGGCGACCGTCGAGGCCGTCTGCGTTGAACGGCACCAGCGCCGGCTCGAACACCGGGCTGCCCATATCGACGACGACTTCGCCGTTGTCCTGCATGACGAGCGTGAGCACGCCTTTCTGGACCTGCACGCGCACGCTGCGCGCGTCGGTGAGATGCTGGTCGCGCACGAATTTGACGAAGCAGCGCGCGCCATTGCCGCAGTGCTCGACCTCGCCGCCGTCGCAATTGAAGATGCGATAGCGGAAATCGACGCCATCGACGGTCGGCTTTTCGACCAGCAGCAGTTGATCCGCGCCAACGCCGAAGTGGCGGTCGGCGAGCGCGCGCACGCGTTCGGGCGTGAGCGAAAGCGACTGGGTATAGCCGTCGAGCACGACAAAGTCGTTGCCCGCGCCGTGCATCTTGGTGAATTTCAGCTTCACGATGGGCTTCTGTTCCTTGCTGCGAGAGGATTCGTGGCGAATAGCGAATGATACACGGTGGCCAGGCGGCAGTCGCCCGCCGACAAACCGGCCGGGCAGCAAAAAGCCGCCCGCAGGCGGCTTTGGACTCGACTTCTCGCCCGGTCGCTTCAGCCCGTTCAATACAGGCCCGGCTGACCTTCCGGTCGCGTCTTGAAGCGCTTGTGGACCCAGTAATACTGCTCGGGAATGCGCGGAATCTGCTCTTCCAGAAACGCGTTCATGCGGCGCGCGTCCTGCTCGTCGTCGCCGGTCGGATAATTTTCCCAAGGTTTGAATACTTTCAGCCGATAACCCTTGTAATTGGGCAGCACCTCGCCGATGAACGGCACGACCTGCGCGTGCCCCACTTTCGCCAGCCGCCCGACGGCAGTCAGCGTGCACGCCGGCACGCCGAAGAACGGCACGAAGGTGGAGTTGCGCATGCCGTAGTCCATATCGGCGCCGAGCATCACGGGTTTTTTGTCGCGCAGCCAGCGCAGTACGGCGCGCGCGCTGTCCGCGCGGCTGACCATTTCGGCGCCGAAGCGGCTGCGGCCCGCTTTTGCGGCGGCCTCGAATTCGGGGTTCGAAAACGGCTGATACAGCGAGCCGCACGGACGGTGCAGCGAGTAGTTCAGAAACATCGAACCGGCTTCGATGCCAACGAAGTGCAGGCCGAGGAACAGCGTGGGCGGCAGGTTGGGATCGGTCAGATCGATTTCGCTGTCGAGCTGGACGAGCTTTTCGAGCTTCTTCGCCGAGCCGAACCACTGCACGCTGCGCTCCATGTAGCTGCGGATCGCCTGGCGGAAATGCTGACCCGCCACTTCCTCGCGCTTTTCTTCGCTCCACTCGGGGAAGCACAGACGCAGGTTGGTATGGACGACGCGCTTGCGGCGGCTCGGGATCTGGTAGAGCAGCCAGCCCAGCCCGTCTCCCAGACGAGCGACGAAACCATAGGGTAGGATCGCAAAAAGTTTCAGCAGACCAATGGCGAAACGTGAGCCGAGTTTGCCTAGCATGCGGCGACTCCCGTGACGTGCCGGAACGTGGACAAAGCAGCGGTGGAGAAAACGATTGACAACACTCAGCGTGACTCTGCGACAAATTAGGGAAGTCGCTATAATAAGGGCTTCGCCGAGTTAACTGACAACTTGCGGGGCGAAGCCGGTTTGCCATGTATCGCGCCACGGAGCTAAGTGTGCGGTCACAGGCAGCCCGGACCAGGTAATCCGCTAAAGCGTCGCCGCTTCAAAGCTCCCGAAGCTGGCTACGTGAAATTCAACCGTCACCAGCTACAAGGAGCCTTACACGTGGCAAACGACTATTTCTTCACTTCCGAATCCGTCTCGGAAGGTCACCCGGACAAAGTCGCGGACCAGATCTCGGACGCGATCCTCGACGCCATCCTCACGCAGGACAAGTACTCGCGCGTCGCAGCGGAAACGCTGTGCAACACGGGTCTGGTCGTGCTGGCCGGTGAAATCACCACGACGGCTAACGTCGACTACATTCAGGTCGCGCGCGACACGATCAAGCGCATCGGCTACGACAACACCGACTACGGCATCGACTACCGCGGCTGCGCGGTGCTCGTCGCTTACGACAAGCAATCGCCGGACATCGCGCAAGGCGTCGACCGCGCGCACGACAACAACCTCGATCAAGGTGCTGGCGACCAGGGCCTGATGTTCGGTTATGCGTGCGACGAAACGCCCGAACTGATGCCGCTGCCGATCCACCTTTCGCACCGTCTGGTCGAGCGCCAGTCGAACCTGCGCCGTGACGGCCGTCTGCCCTGGCTGCGTCCGGACGCGAAGTCGCAGGTCACCGTGCGTTATGTCGACGGCAAGCCGCACGCCATCGACACGGTCGTGCTCTCCACGCAGCACTCACCGGACATCGATCTGGCCACGCTGCGCGAAGCCGTCATCGAAGAAGTCATCAAGCCGGTGCTCCCGGCCGACCTCATCAAGGGCGACATCAAGTTCCTCGTCAACCCGACCGGTCGCTTCGTGATCGGCGGCCCGCAAGGCGATTGCGGTCTGACTGGCCGCAAGATCATCGTCGATACGTACGGCGGCGCAGCCCCGCACGGCGGCGGTGCGTTCTCGGGCAAGGATCCGTCGAAGGTCGACCGTTCGGCGGCTTACGCTGGCCGTTACGTGGCGAAGAACATCGTCGCCGCCGGTCTGGCATCGCGCTGCCTGATCCAGGTGTCGTACGCCATCGGCGTGGCCGAGCCGACTTCGGTGATGGTCAACACGTTCGGCACGGGTAAGGTTTCGGACGCGACGATCACGAAGCTCGTGCGCGAACACTTCGACCTGCGTCCGAAGGGCATCATCCAGATGCTCGACCTGCTGCGCCCGATCTACGAGAAGACCGCTGCTTACGGCCACTTCGGCCGCGAAGAGCCGGAATTCACGTGGGAAGCCACCGACAAGGCCATCGCACTGGCCGAAGCGGCTGGCACGGAGCCGGTTGGCGCGCTCGCCTGAATAGCGAAGCACGCAGAGAAAAACCCCGCCGGGCGCAAGCCCTGGCGGGGTTTTTCGTTATGCGGCGCGCGAAAACGCTACTCGCGCGATCAGCTTGGTCAGGCCAAATCAGCGCATCGCGAAGCCGAACCAGCCTGCGCTGCTCGACGTGTTGCGGCGCGGACGGCGTGCGTTGCGTGCGGTATGCACCGTGGAGGGCGCGGCGAGCGTGCGCAGCGTCGCGTTCGGGCGATACAGCAGCGTGCGCAGCGAAAAGTGACGCGTGCCCGCGCGCAGGCGCAGCACCGAGAAGAACGTGTGGAACCACGAGCGCATGCTGTCGACCGGATGGGCGGTACGCACCTGCTGGGCGATCGCGCGCGTGCGCGCGGCATGATGGCGCAGCGCGCGCACGACATGGCGGCGGGCGGGGCGGGCGGCCTTCAGGGCAGCATGGGTAATGCGACGGGTGTCGGAAAGGGTAGGCATGGTGTGAGCAGTTTCAGGTTCGAGCGCTTTGGCTCGATGCAGCAAGCGTGCCTGTTCTCAGCGTGAACACGATAAAAGGAAACGCGAAGGGACACGCGAGGCACGCCGGGTGGCATGCGCAAGGACTGGAAGGGCGCGCCGGGATGAACCTCTCAGTGCCGCAGCCTTGCTGGACAAGGGCTGAGCGGCGTTCAATCCGCGCGATAGATTTTTTTGGGCAAAAAACAGCATGGCGGCAGACTACACGCGAATCATGACGCCTGAAAGTCGGTTAATACCCGGCCCTGTCCAATTCTGACCATGCGTTCGCGCCCTTTGTCGCCACGGCGGTGCGGGGCTGCTTCATCGAAGTGCGTCGATGTGAGCATCGATGCGTGCGGCCGCCGCTTCCAGCAGCGTGCGCGCGCTCTTACAATCGAACGCACGGCGCGCCGAAACGCATAGAGCGGCACATAAAGCGCGGCGCCGCTGCCGCGGTCCGCATGACCGTGGCCCACGCAGGCCTCGAATAACGGAAGTCCCATGTCAGTCCAGTCAAAGAAGGAACAGGTGCAGGCGCTGCGCGAGCGCGGTTTCGTGGTGGTGCCGGGGCTCGTCTCGCCCGAACGGTGCGACGAGATCCGCCGCGCGGCGCAGGAACAGTTGGAGGCGGCTGCGGCGCCGCTCGAATTCGAAGCCGATCTGCGCTACCCCGGCGCGCCCGATTCGAAGGACGCGCCCGGCGGCCATACGGTGCGGCGTCTGCTCGACGCCTATTCGCGTCATCCTGCGTATCGCCAATGGGCGACGTCGCCCGAGGTCGCGGGCTGGATGGAGCTGTATTTCGGCGAAGAGCCGGTGCTCTCGCGCGTGCATCACAACTGCATGATGACCAAGCATCCCACTTACGGCAGCCTCACGGGCTGGCACCGCGACGTGCGTTACTGGTCGTTCGAGCGCGACGATCTGGTGTCGGTGTGGCTGGCGCTCGGGCCGGAAACCATCGAGAACGGCGGCCTGTGGTTCGTGCCGGGCTCGCATAGCGCGCCGTTCACATCGGGCAGTTTCGACAACGCCAAATTCTTCCGCTCCGATGTGCCGGAAAACCAGGCATGGATCGACAAGGCCACGTCACCCACGCTGCAAAAGGGCGATGTGGTGTTTTTCCACTGCAATACGCTGCATTCGGCAGGACAGAACCAGAGCGACGACGTGAAGTTCTCGCTGGTCTACACCTACCACGGCGCGAGCAACGTGCCGCTGCCGGGCACGCGCTCGGCTTCGCTGCCGGAAGTGAAGCTGGTCTGACGCGCAGTGAAAGGGACGTTGGCCTAGCGGCGGCGTCCCGATACCACCAGGCCGGTCAGTCCAGCCACGGTCGCGGCAGCGCCGGCCACGATCAGGATCATGGTGCGATCGGTGGGCGCGCCGGTGACGATGCGCGAAACGTCATTCGAGAACGAGTGAAACGACTGACCGCCGAAGTAAAGCAGCGCGACGCCGCAGGCGATCAGCGCGAACGAAAGCGCTTTGACCATAAAGACCTCATGCAGAAGACGGACGCCGCAGTGTAGGCGAGCACGGCGGCATCGTCCATTGTCCTGTCCCACATGATGGGCATCTGCACGCAGCGCGCGGATCGGCTAGCATGGCAGACCGCGCCGCGCGCCACATCGCAGCATTTGACGGTTTTATGGCGCTATTGCTGCGTTTTTTGCGCGATATGCGCAGAATCTGCGCGCCGCCGCCGGACTTTCTGAAACCAGTTCCCGTTCGAGGATTCAAAGATGGCCTACGAAGCAGCTGCTGAACGCTATTCGGAAATGCAATACCGCTTTTGCGGCAAGTCGGGACTCAAGCTGCCGGCGCTCTCGCTCGGCCTGTGGCACAACTTCGGCGACACCACGCCGATTTCGACGCAGCGCGAAATCCTGCGCACGGCTTTCGACCTCGGCATCACGCACTTCGACCTCGCGAACAACTACGGCCCGCCGTACGGCAGCGCCGAAACCAATTTCGGCCGCATTTTCAAGGACGATTTCCGCCCGTATCGCGACGAACTGCTGATCTCGTCGAAGGCGGGCTGGGATATGTGGCCGGGTCCGTACGGCCAGGGCGGCGGCTCGCGCAAATACGTGCTTGCGAGCCTCGACCAGAGCCTGCAGCGCATGGGCCTCGATTACGTCGACATCTTCTATTCGCACCGCTTCGATTCCGAAACGCCGCTGGAAGAAACCGCCGGCGCGCTCGCCACGGCCGTGCAGCAGGGCAAGGCGCTGTATGTGGGCATTTCGTCGTATTCGGCGCAGAAGACGCGCGAAATGGCGAAGCTGCTGGCCGAGTACAAGGTGCCGCTGCTGATCCATCAGCCTTCGTACAACCTGCTCAACCGCTGGGTCGAGCATGAGCTGCTCGACACGCTGGAAGACATCGGCACGGGCAGCATCGCGTTCACGCCGCTCGCGCAAGGCCTGCTCACCAACAAGTATCTGAACGGTGTGCCGGAAGATGCGCGCGTGAACCGTCCGGGCGGCGGCTCGCTCAAGAGCGAACATCTGAGCCCGGAAAACATCGAGCATGTGCGCAAGCTCAACGAACTCGCGCAGCGACGCGGCCAGAGCCTCGCACAGATGGCGATCGCCTGGACGCTGCGCGGCGGCCGCGTGACCTCAGCGCTGATCGGCGCGAGCCGCGCGGAGCAGGTGCGCGAGAACGTCGCGGCGCTGAAGAACCTCGAATTCTCGGCGGAAGAACTTGCTGAGATCGATCGTTTCGCCACCGAAGGCGGCATCAATCTGTGGGAAAAGCCGTCGACCGATCAGGCGATCTGATTGCCGGTCCCGACGCACGGCGCATGACCTGAAAACCGCCTCGCTTCGCGCGAGGCGGTTTTTTTCGTCGCGACGATTTGAGCTTCGTCGTGGGCGGCGCAATCCGTAATGCGCGGCAAGATGCGCGCCTTCTCGCTGTCACGCAGCGCTGCTATTTTCGCGGCAATCTTTACCGCGAGGGTTGCCGATGGAGTCCACGAGCGCCGTTCGTCCCGGGTCCGATGGGGCGATTTCGAGGTCGTCTGCGAAAGGCGTTGCGCGCCGCGATATCGACGTGCGCGCGAATCTCGCGCTCACCGGTGTGGTGGCGCTGGCGCTTGCCTATGAACTGATCGGTTTGCCGCTGCTGCTGCGCGCGACCGGCGAGGTGTCGTTCGCGCTGCTCGCGACGCTCCTGCCCATCGTGCTCACCACGCCGATCCACTGGGGCTTGATCCACGAAGGCATCCACGGCCAGTTGCTGCGCGCGCGGCGCGCCAATGAAACCGTTGCGCGCCTGCTCGCGATTGGCATGGCGATGCCGTTCGACGCGGTTCGTTTCGGACACCTGATGCATCACCGTTTCACGCGCGAGGCGTTCGATCGCCCCGATGTCGACGATGCGCGCGGCCCGCGCTGGCTGCGCCGTCTCTCCTGGTACGTGCGTTTGCTGGGCGGGCTTTATGTGGCGGAAGTGTTCGCGCCGCTGCTCGCCTTTATTCCGGTGCGCATGGCGCGCGCGGTGATCGAGCGCGGCGTCGACGCGCAGGGCGAGGAAGGGCAGCAGGTGCAGCGGCTTTTCTCCAACCACGTTCAGGACCCGGCCAAACGCAGCC
Organism: Burkholderia sp. Ax-1719; assembly: GCF_011753055.1. Classification (GTDB taxonomy): domain Bacteria; phylum Pseudomonadota; class Gammaproteobacteria; order Burkholderiales; family Burkholderiaceae; genus Paraburkholderia. The sequence goes on from NZ_VWWJ01000015.1 coordinate 37,764, forward strand.
GTGCGCGCCGCGACTGGCTGTGTTCGCTGGCGCTGTATGCGGGCGCGTTTGCGCTCTACGGCAAGGCCTGGCCGGTGCTGGTGCTGGCGATGTATTTGCGCGGCTTGTGGCTGTCGGTGGCGGATAACCTGCCGCATTACGGCGTCGCGATGGACGAACCGGGGCGCTCGCGCGACTTCCGTGTGCCGCGCGGTGTGGGACTGCTGCTGATGAATCACCATCTGCATCGACAGCATCATCTGCATCCGACGCTGCCGTGGGTGGCGCTGCCCGCGCAGCTTGAAGAGACACCCGCACCTAAGCGCGAACCTTACTGGCGAGCGGTGCTGAGACAGTTTCGGGGATTGCAGCCGGGTGTTGGCGTGCGTTGAGCACAACAAAACTTCGCGCGCCCTTGCGGGCGCGCTTTAGCAAAGCTGGCGGAAAGACGAAAACCGCTGTCCGTTACATCAGCGCCGGCAATGTTTCGACGAGCGCAACGGCCGCGAGCGCGCCAATGATGGCCCCCACGATGCGCAGCGAGTTATGCCGGAATTCGGTCGCGCAGGGCACCGCGCCAAGAAAGAGTGCGCCAGCGAGGGCCATCGGGATGATCATCACGAAGTCGCCGATCGTGAAATAACCTGACATGCTCGTCTCCTTGTATTTAGGGGCCGACGAGAATCCTTCCTGCCGCTTTGGCGTCACGCGCGGCGCTGCGGCTTCGGCCCTGAATCGAGTATAGGTGAGGCTTTCGATCACGTCGGCGCATATGTCGCCGAACGTGTGATCCACGCCTCGCCGTGCGACCCCGCTACACGGGGCTTTGCGGCAAGGCGTCCAGCGCGCTTTGACGCCCTGTCACCTCATCGCCAGGGTTACGAACACCTTTCGTCAGACGATAACCGGCCGATCGGAAATCATGCCGCGCCGGCCTGTTCGCGCGAGCGCAGCATGCGCGCGCCCAGCAGACCCAGCACGAGCAGCACCGTCACCAGACCGGCCACGCCGCCCCAGCCCCAGGCGGCCCAGAAGTGGCCGCCAACCGAACCCATGATGCTCGAACCCAGGTAATAGCTCAGCAAATAGAGTGCCGCGGCCTGGCCTTTGGCTTCGCGTGCGAGACGCCCAACCCAGCCGCTCGCCACCGAGTGCCCGGCGAAGAAGCCGATGGTGAGGCACGCGATGCCCGCCGCAATCGCGCCGAGCGGCGCAAACATCGTCAGCACAACGCCCACCAGCATCAGCGCGAGGCTCGCGAGCAGCACGCGGCCGCGTCCGAAGGTGTCGGCCATGCGGCCCGACCATGGCGACGCGACCACGCCGGTCAGATAAACCAGAAAGATCGCGCCGATGGCGGCCTGGCTCATGTTGTACGGCGGCGCGATCAGCCGGTAGCCGATGTAGTTGTAGAGCGTGACGAAGCTGCCCATCAGCACGAAGCCCAGCGAGAACAGCACCGGCAGGCCCGGCCGCGCGAGATGACGCAGCAGCGCCGCGCGATGATGCGCGAAGCGCAGGCCGCTCTTGGGCACGAAATGGCGCGAAGGCGGCAGCAGCGAGCGGAACGCGAACATCGACGCGAGTCCCAGCACGCCAATCACCGCAACGGCCACGCGCCAGCCGAACAGGTCGGTGCAGATGCCGGTGATGACGCGCCCGGCCATGCCGCCGATGGCGGTGCCACCTACATAGAGGCCCATCGAAAGACCGAGTCCGTCGGGATGCATCTCTTCGGCAAGCCAGGCCATTGCCACCGCGGGCACTCCGCCAAGCGCAATGCCTTCGAGCGTGCGCAGCACCAGCAGCGTGTGCCAGTGGGGCACGAACGCCACCGCGAGCGTCAGTAGCGACGACGCCGTGAGCGAGGCCGTCATCATCGTGCGTCGGCTCCAGCCTTCGGAGACAAAGCCCGCTACGAAGATCGCGCAGGCCAGCGCCGCCGTGCTGAACGACAGCGAAAGGCTGCTCTGTGCGGGACTCACGCCGAAGGTCTGCGAGAACGCGGGCAGCAGCGGCTGCACGCAATACAGCAGCGAAAACGTGGCATAGCCCGCGAACAGCAGCGCGAGGCTGGCGCGCCAGAACGGTCGCGTGCCGCGCTCGATATAGGGAATGGCCGATGGGGCGGCCTTGCTGCCCGCGCCCGGTGATGCACTCACGACAGGTACTCCTTACGGAAATTGCAAAGGCGCAACGATACGCCTGTTGCACGATCCTTGCCGTCCCGACATGCAATTTCAAGGCCTGTTTTTCACGGGTGTTGTGTACGCGCGAGGTTGATCAGCGTTTGCTAATGGTTGTGTGCGCAACGGAAAAGATTGCCCTCGGACGCACAAAAGCCCTTGTCTGACGGATCCAGTGCCTGACGACGGTCACAGAAATGTCGTCGTAGTGCGTTATGGTCTGCCCTCTCGCGGCGACTCGTCAGCATGCTGAACCTTGCGGCGAACTTCAGGTCGCCGGTTCACCATCTGGTACAGTCAGCCTTTTGCAAAACCAGCGCCAAACCGGCGCGGCGTGTGGCCATGGCTGCACGCGCGCTGGCTTCGTGCGAGAGTGGTGGCGGGGATGAGCGCGCTCGAATGCGTCATGCGAGCCCAGCGCAATGCCTGCGCGAACGCATTGCGCACTGTTGCGCACGGATCGTCCCCCCTATTTTTTTGCTTTGCGGCTACGGCCAAAAAGGCAACAATGCGTAAACCGGTTTAGCACGTGTGTGCGCTTAAGCGGGTATCGGCGTGATCGGGGCAACCCTGCAGAAGCCGATGCAATGAGTGCGCGAACGCGCTGCCGGGAGCAGGTGAATGCGTGCGCAACCTCGTGTGCGCACGGGTTTTTGTCAGCACACTGACCGGTCTATCTAGCGAAGAAGCCGGCATTGGGAACGGGGAAACATCATGCAAATCGGTTCTATTGTCCGCACAGTTCATATCGCCGTGCCTCATGGCGCGCGCGGCATCGTGATGCGTATTCTCGGCGACATGGCCATGGTTACCTGGTACATCGGCGAGCCTGGCGCGTCGCGACAGCTCAATACCGAGCCCTTTTTTCTGGAAGATCTGATCGATACGGGCGAGCAGGTGATGCCCGCCGGCGCGAAAGTCCACTAAGCACTCGGGTAGCGTCACTCAGGTAGCCTCACTCAGCTAGCCTCGCTCAGGCATCATCGTTCCCGGGCGGCAACCCACGCCGCTCCGACCCCGGCGCACACCCCGCGCGCCGCTTCAACCCCGCAGCGCATCGGCGCGGCGTGTGCGATCCGCACGCCGCCGATGCCGCAGCCAGCAAGGCGCAGCGCGCGCAACTCGCCGCCGCCGTCCGCAAGATGCACAATGCGGGGATGAACGATCTCACCTCCTCTTCTTCCGGTACGTCTGACGAATCCGGCGACTCGTCCGCACCCTACGCGCGTTTGACGCCCGAGTGCGTGCTCGACGCCGTCGACGGCGTGCTGATGCCCACGGGCCGTCGCACCGACGGACGCATGCTCGCGCTCAACAGCTACGAAAACCGCGTCTATCAGGTCGGCGTGGAGGACGAAGCGCCGCTCGTCGCCAAGTTTTATCGGCCGGGGCGCTGGAGCGACGAAGCCATTCTCGAAGAGCACGCCTTCGTGGCCGATCTCGCCGCGCGCGAGATTCCCGCCGTGCCCGCACTGGTGCTGGAAGGCCGTTCGCTGCACGAGCATGAAGGCTATCGTTTCGCGCTGTTCGAACGGCGCGGCGGCCGCGCGCCCGATCTCGACCGCAGCGAAACGCTCGAATGGATCGGCCGCTTCATCGGTCGCATTCATGCCGTAGGCGCGGCGCAACCGTATCGCGCGCGTCCCGCGATCGATATTCAAAGCTATGGCTATGAGCCGCGTGCATATCTGCTCGAACACGGTTTCGTGCCGGACAACGTGCGCGACGCGTGGCAGACGGCGGTGGGCCTCGCGCTGGAAGGCGTGGAAGCGGCGTTCGAGCGCGCGGGCGATGTGCGACAACTGCGTCTGCACGGCGATTGCCATCCGAGCAACGTGTTGTGGACCGACGCAGGCCCGCATTTCGTCGACTTCGACGACAGCCGCATGGGCCCCGCGATTCAGGATCTGTGGCTGCTGCTGCCCGGCGATCGCGCCGATGCCTCGCGCTCGCTCGCCGATCTGCTGGCCGGTTACGAGGACTTCTGCGAGTTCGATCAGCGCGAGCTGCATCTCGTCGAAGCGCTGCGCACGCTGCGGCTGATCCACTACTCGGCGTGGCTCGCGCGGCGCTGGCACGATCCGGCGTTCCCCGCCGCCTTCCCGTGGTTCAACACGCAACGCTACTGGGAAGAGCGCATTCTCGAACTGCGCGAGCAGATCGGCGCGATGCAGGAAGGGCCGCTCTGGCCGGTTTGATTGCGCAGGCGCCGCTGCGCCATCATTGATCGCGCGTGCTGCCCTGCGCGGTCGCGCCCGCTGCGGTCTTCGCGTCGGGCTTCACGATCAGTTGCGCGCGCAGGTCACGCGCCATCGTCTCGAAGGCGGGCCGCATCTGCGCGAAATCCGCCGCGCTGCACACGTCGCTGGGGAAATGCGTGCGTCCCTTGCGCGTCACGCGCAGCACGTTGGTGCTCGCATCCAGCGCGTAATCCGACTCGAAATCGATAAACGCATTGCCCGCATGCTGGGGCGCGGGCATATCGAGCACGCGCAAGCCCGGCGGCAGCGCAATGCGCGCGCGCTCGGTCACTTCCATATTGCGGCACACGAAGGGCTGGGTGCGGCGCGGCTCGCCCAGCCAGTAGCGCAGGCTCGCGTCGAGCCCGCCTACGAGGCTCGTGAGCGTCGGCACGGGCGTGGTCATCTGCGGATCGACGAAGCCGTCCAGCGTGCCCGTGAGCGTCACGATGAGCGGCCCGGTGGTGGCGTCGAGCGGGCTCGACGCGAGCGTCGCAAAGCCGCGCAGATTCGCATTGCGCAACTCCCATTGCATCGATTCCTCGCGTTGCGCCGGTGTTTGCAGGCGTAGCACGCTGCGCGTCTGCTCGGCGGCCCAGCCCGCCGATTCGAGCCGATAGACGAAGCGCGCCGATCCATCGGGTGCAACGGTGATGTCGAGATCGCTGTCGCGCGTGGTGTTGGCCGTCGCGGGCGTGCGCATCAAGGTGCCGTCGCCGGCGAGCACGGTTTCGCGGTTCATGTCGGTCGACGGCAGAAAGCCGAACTCGACGTTATTCGCAGTGGAATCCGCGAACATCTGCAGATCGGGCAGCCAGGTGATGACGTGATTGATCACGCCGAAGCCCGGCACGGCAGGTAGCGTGTAGACCGTGCCGCTGTTCACCAGCGCGGGCACGTTGCGCACGCCCACGGCGTCGAGCAGCGCGCCATAGAGCGCGACGTGGTCCTTGCAGTCGCCGTAGCGGTTCGCCAGAACATCGGTGACGCGATGCGGCACGATCTCGCCGCGCCCGACGTTGATCGCCACATAGCGGATATTGCGGCGCACCCAGTCGTAGAGCGTCTGCGCTTTCGCGCGCGGCGTGGCGTCGTGGGCGGTGAGCGATTGCGCGAGCTGCACCACGGCGGCGTCGTGCGCGCCCGGATCGGCGGAAGCTTCGCGATAGACCTTCGCGAACGCCGCGTAGTCGGGGAATGTGGAGACCATCAGCCGGTCCCCATAGCTTACGTAGGAAACCGAACCATATTCGAGGCGATCGAAATTCGCCTTGTCGTAGCGATATTCGTAGCGCGTGCGGTCATTCGCCGTGACGGGTTTGAGCGCGGTGAAGCCGCGCGCATCGGCATGCAGCGGCACGCTTGCGGGCAGATCGTAGATCACGCGGAAGTTGTGCGTGGGCGCCATGTCGGGCGGCGTGAAGTCGCTGAACCAGCCCGGTACGAGCGGCACGCGCTGGGTTTTCTTCCACGTCAGATGCACGCGCGCGCCCGGTTCGACGGCGGGAAACACGATCACCTTGTCCTGCACGTCCTGGAACATCGGCGCGTCGAACGAACGCACTTCCTGGACGTCGCGGATCTGGTCGGGCCGCACGTCGTGGCGCATGCCCTGGGCGTCCTCGGTCCAGGCGTCGAGGATCTCGACATGCGCCATCTCGCGGTTGAACCACACGTAGTACTGGCCCGCGCGCGCGATGCCGGCTTCCGTGTTCACGCGCAGCGTGAGCGTGTCGAGCTTGGTGTAGGAGCCGTCGGCGTTGACGGTGAAGGTCTGCGTTTCCGCTTCGTTCGTATAAGGCGCCTGGCTGGCAGCCGCTGACGAGACAAAAGAGGCCCCTTGCGCGGAAGAGGAAACCGGTTCGCCGCTCGCATGCGCGCCGAAACCGATAGCCGTGCCGAAGAGGGCAGTGCAAAGAACGAGGACGTGGCGCATGGCGGCGTTCCGTTGGCGGCGCGGCGGTTATGGGGGACGTCGAATCAGGTTTTTAGCTGGGGTCTGGCGTAACCCTCCTACTTAAAAGTCACGTTATTCGCTTGTCAAGCGCGACTCCGGCACGGGCGTGCGGAAAGCCTCGTTTGCAAGCTTTGTGCGGCCGTTTCGGTCATTTCGACCGTCTCATCCGGGCGCGCGCAAGGCAGTCTGACAGCCGCCTTTCTGTTATGTAATAATAACCATTCTCAATTGTAAGCTGGGTGCCTGTTCCGCGTGGTTGGCGTGGAGAGGTAGCGCCCGCCGTTTCTGGAGTCGTGCCTTGAACGCCCGCCTTGACGAGCCCCTGATCGAAACCCCGAGCGTTGGCCTGCCCGCCGATATCGCACAACGCGCGGGCCGGCCGCTCGATGCCGCCGATCTCGCGGAGCGCCGCAAGCGTTCGCGCCGCGCCACCTTCATCAAGTGGTTGCGCAAGGTGCATGGCTGGGTGGGGCTGTGGGGCGCGGTGCTGGGCCTGCTGTTTGGCGTGACCGGTTTCCTGCTCAACCATCGCGCCGGACCGCTGCATATTTCCTCGGGCACGGCGCAGGTCAAAGAAATGCAGGTCGCGCTGCCCGCCGATCCGCTCAAAACGCCTAAAACGCCCGAAGCGCTCGCCAACTGGCTGCAACAGACGCTCGACTTCGACGGCAAACCTGGCAAGATCCGCCGAGAGAAGTCGCATCCGGTCGCGTGGGGCGACCGCAGCGTCGTGCAGCCCGAATCCTGGCAGTTTGCGCTGATGGGGCCGCACGAGAGCATCGCCGTGGAATATTGGGTGGGCAACAGCACGGTGTCGGTGCGGCGCACGCAGAGCGCGTTTTTCGCCACGCTCAACAATCTCCATCGCGGCGTGGGCATGGGCATCGGCTGGGTGTTGCTGATGGACACCATCGCGGGCAGCCTCATTCTGCTGTCGCTCACCGGCGTGCTGCTGTGGACCGAACTCAACCGCAGAAAGACTGTGGGCGTGGTGCTCGTGGTGGGTTCGGTGGCGGCGGCGTTCGCGATCGGTCTGCTCTAAAGCGTTTTCTTTCCTCGACGGCGGTTTTTCTTCGCTCTCCTGCCTGAGCCGATCAGGCGGTGCAGCGAGGCCGTTGCGCGCGCAATCAAAATCGCCCCAAAGTCGCTCAAAAGTCGCACAACGACACGCCAATTCCGTCGCATCCGCCCCATATGCACCGCTATCTCATATTGCCAAGTGCCCGGTTGTCGCACTAACGTTCGGGCGTGCCGGATTTCCGGCACGTAAGTGCTTCGTGCAGCCGCGCGCGTCCCTGATTTCGAAACCGCCTGAAAATGCCTTTCCGGCCGGTCTCCATAACAAATCGCGCGCCTGCACAGTGATGACGAACATACGCTTCCCAGGGAGACCGACCAATGAGCAGCGTTGCGGATTCGACGCGCGGCACCGCAGCCGCGCCCTTCTTTTCCAAGGAGGCCACCATTGCACCGCCCGGCTTTTCGCGCTGGATGGTGCCGCCCGCCGCGCTCGCGGTGCATCTGTGCATCGGCCAGGCCTACGCCTTCTCGGTGTTCAACTCGCCGCTCACGAAAGTGATCGGTATTACGCAGTCGTCGCCTGACGACTGGACGCTCACCTCGCTTGGCTGGATTTTCTCGCTGGCGATCGTGTTTCTGGGTCTTTCGGCTGCGTTCGGCGGCAAGTGGCTCGAACGCGTCGGCCCGCGCCGCACGATGTTCACGGCGGCCTGCTGCTTTGGCGGCGGCTTCCTCGTCTCGGCGCTCGGCGTCTATCTGCACCAGATCGCGCTGCTGTATCTCGGCTATGGCGTGATCGGCGGCATCGGGCTGGGCCTGGGCTATGTTTCGCCGGTGTCGACGCTGATCCGCTGGTTCCCGGACCGCCGCGGCATGGCGACGGGCCTTGCCATCATGGGCTTCGGCGGCGGCGCGATGATCGCGGCACCGCTGTCCGTGATGCTGATGAAGCACTTCTCCAGCAGCACCAGCGTGGGCGTGGCGCAGACCTTCGTGGTGCTGGGCGTGGCCTACTTCATCTCGATGACGATCGGCTCGATCGCCATTCGCGTGCCCGCCAAGGACTGGAAGCCGGCAGGCTGGACGCCGCCCGCGACGAGCGGCAAGCTGGTTTCGCGCTCGCACGTGCATATCGATCAGGCGCTCAAGACGCCGCAGTTCTACCTGATCTGGCTGGTGCTGTTCCTCAACGTCACGGCGGGCATCGGCATTCTCGGCCAGGCTTCGGTGATGATTCAGGAAAGCTTCAAGGACACCGTCACCGCGGGCGCAGCAGCCGGTTTCGTCGGACTGCTTTCGCTCTTCAACATGGGCGGGCGTTTCGTGTGGGCGTCGGCGTCTGACTGGGTCGGCCGCAAGAACACGTACTTCATCTTCTTCGTGTTCGGCGCGGTGCTGTACTACGCGGTCCCGCAGTTCGCGCAGAGCGGCAACATCGTGTTCTTCGTGCTGGCCTACTGCCTGATTCTCTCGATGTACGGCGGCGGCTTCTCGACCGTGCCCGCGTATCTTGCGGACATGTTCGGCACGGCTTTCGTCGGCGGCATTCACGGGCGTCTCTTGACCGCATGGGCGGCAGCGGGCGTGGCGGGTCCGGTGCTGGTGAACTACGTGCGTGCCTATCAGGTGGCGCACGGCGTGGCCAAGGCCGATGCCTACACGATGACCGTTCACATCATGGCGTCGCTGCTGGTGGTGGGTTTCATCTGCAATCTGCTGGTGCGCCGAGTCGACGAGAAGCATCACATGAGCGACGCGCAACTCGCGGCCGCGGGCAAATAAGGAGCGCACGATCATGACGAATGCAAGCAACGCAACCGCAGCGCCGAAGCAGTCGAACAAGCTGCTGATGGCGGTATTCTGGCTCTACGTGGTGGTGCCGCTCGTGTGGGGCGTGACCAACACGCTCGCGCAGGCCATGAAGCTGTTTGGCTGATGCGCTGATCTTGCCGATATCGCCGGTTCAGGCGTGAAGGCATAAAAAACGGGCCGCAAGCGTCAAGCTGCGGCCCGTTTTGCATGGTTTTTCCACTTGCGCGGCTGCGCCGCTTCGCCCGGCCTCAAACGTCGCAACTCGACCCGACGCTCGCGGCCTGCTCGCGCGCGGCCTTCGCGCCTTCGACCTTGAGGATGGTGGGCAGCGATACGCCATTCTTCGCCGCCGTGACTTCCGCGAGAATCGACACGGCGATTTCCGGCGGCGTTCTGCTGCCGATATAAATGCCCACCGGCCCATGCAGGCGCGCGAGTTCGGCGTCGCTCAGATCGAATTCCTTGAGCCGTTCACGCCGCGCCGCATTGTTGCGCCGCGAACCGAGCGCGCCCACATAGAACGCGCGCGTCTTGAGCGCCTCCATCAGCGCGAGATCATCGAGCTTGGGGTCGTGCGTGAGCGCGATCACGGCGCAGCGCTCGTCGAGATTCATGTCGAGCACGGTGTCGTCGGGCATGGTGCGCACGAGCGTGGTGCCGGGGATGCTCCAGGTGTCGGTGTATTCCTCGCGCGGGTCGCACACGGTCACCTGATAGTCGAGCCCCACGGCAATCTGGCAGAGATAGCGCGACAACTGCCCCGCGCCGATCACCAGCATGCGATAGCGCGGGCCGTGGATCGTCAGCAGTCGTTCGCCGTCGAAGTCCACGCCGTCGGTGGCGCTGGCGGGCCCGAGCGTGGCGCGGCCCGAGGCGACATCGAGCGTGCGCGCCACCAGCTGGCCGCGCTCGACCGTCTCCAGCAGCGCGCGGATGCCGGAGCCTTCATTGAGCGGCTCCAGCACGAGCTGGATGGTGCCGCCGCAGGGCAGCCCGAAGCGATGCGCCTCTTCCGCCGTGATGCCGTACTTCACGGCTTCCGGCTTGACGATGTGGATGCCTTCGCGGCGCACGCGATCGATCAGATCGTCCTCGATACAGCCGCCCGACACCGAGCCGACCACGAGGCCATCGTCGCGTACGACGAGCATCGCGCCTTCCGGACGCGGCGACGAGCCCCACGTCTTCACCACCGTCACCAGCAGGGCGCGGTGACCTTCCTCGAGCCAGCGTACGCTGGATTTCAGGACTTCGAGATCCACGCTGTCCATGATCGTTTCCTTTTTTGCGGTTCTTCGCCGCCGTCGGCGTCGCTGCCTTCGGCGGTATTTGAATCAGTTTCGTTTTGCGGCGCTTCGGCTTCGGCGTCCGGTGGGCATGGTTCGCCCGCGCCCAGCTGCTCGCCGAAGCGCTTGAAAAATTCGGCGGCGATCTTGCGCGCGGCGCCATCCACCAGACGCGAGCCGATCTGCGCGAGCTTGCCACCCACCTGCGCGCTGGCGGTGTAGTTGAGCGTGGTCGCGTTGTCACCGGCGGCTTCGAGCGTTACGCGCGCGTCACCCTTGCCGAATCCCGCCGCGCCGCCCTGGCCTTCGAACTGGATCGTGTAGCTGCGCGGCGCGTCGATATCGGCGAGCTGCATGCGGCCCTTGAAACGCGCCTTGACGGGGCCTACGGCGGCAGTCAGCGCGACAGCATAAGTGTTTTCGCCGTCGGCTTCGATGCTCTCGCATCCTGGAATACACACCTTAAGTATCGCCGTATCGTTGAGCGCTTCCCAGGCGCGCTGCTGCGGCACCGGCAGCGTGTGGCTTTCGGTCAGCTCCATCGTATCGCTCCTTGCGTTGTCGCAGGCTTAATGTCCTGTTGCGTTCCATGCAATGGTGCGCGCTCTGGCGGCCGGCGATCCGGCGCCCGGCGGTCCGGCGGCGCTTCGCGCAGGCTGCGCCCGAACGCTTCGAGGCTTTCCAGGTTGTGCACGGGATAGTGGGCGTCGACATGCGGCAGCATCGCCTGCACGCCGCGCGCCTTCGGCGTGAAGCCGCCAAAGCGCAGCAGCGGATTGAGCCACACCACGCGATGCGCGAAGCGATGCAGCCGCGCCATTTCGTCGGCGAGCCCGCCGCCGGGATCGTGGTCGAGGCCGTCGGTGACCAGCAGCACCGTGGCGCGACCGCCCAGTACGCGGCGCGCCCAGCGCCGGTTGAACTGCGCCAGCGTTTCGCCGATGCGTGTGCCGCCCGACCAGTCCGCCACCTGCGCGCAAAGCTGCGCGAGCGCCACGTCGGGGTCGCGTTCGCGCAGTGCGCGCGTGGCGTGCGTGAGGCGCGTGCCGAACAGGAACACCTGCAGGCGTTCGCGCGATTGCAGCAGTGCGTGGCAGAAGTACAGCACGGCGCGCGAATAACTGCTCATCGATCCGGAGATGTCGAGCAGCAGCACCAGCGGCAATTTGCGTTCGACGCGCGCGCGGTATTTCCACACAGTCCAGTCGCCGCCCGCTCGCACGGCCTGGCGCGCGCTCGCACGCAGATCCGCATGTGTGCCGTGCGAGGCGGCTTTCAGACGGCGCGTGGGCGCGGTCGCAAGCGGCAGGCGGCGCGCGCGGATCAGATGGCGCAGCGTGCGCCATTCATCGGCGCAAAGGGTGTCGAAGTCGCGCTGGCGCAGTCGTTCTTCGGCGCTGAAGGTCGCGTGCGCGCGTAATTCGTGCTCCTCGACGCTGGCGGGCGGTTTCGCGCCCGTGCGTGCAGCAGGCCGCGCGGCGAGCGCATCGGCGAGACGGTTGTTGCGCCGTGGCGGCGGCAGGCCGCCCTGGACCTTCGGCAGCAGCAGCGCGCGCAGCTTGTTTTCCCAGTCGGGATCGCGCCAGAACAGCGCAAAGGCCGTGTCGAACAGCTCGCGTTCGTCGGGTGCGGCAGTGAGCACGGCGGCCAGCGCCGAGCGCACGTCGTCGCGACGGGCGAGATCGATATGGCTGAGCGCTTCGAGCGCGTCGACAGCGCGTGCGCTCGCCATTGGCAGACCCGCGCCGCGCAGCACGCGCACGAAATGCACGATGTTGCGCGCAAGCATGGGCGGGGCGCTGTCTGCGGGCATCGGCGCTACTCCGCAAGCGCGAGCGTTTCGGCGATCCGTTGCGCGTCGAGCTGCGCGAGATCGTCCTGATACTTGAGCAGCACGCCCAGCGTGTCCTGCACCGATTGTGGATCGAGTTCCGTCACCGCGAGCGCCGATAGCGCGCGGCACCAGTCGATCGTTTCGGCGATGCCTGGCGCCTTGAACAGATCCATCGTACGCAACTGATGTACGAACGCCACCGCACGCCGCTGCAATTCAAGGCTGGTCTGCGGCGCGCGCGCCGCGACGATCGCCAGTTCCCGCTCGCGCTCCGGATAACCGAGCCATTGATACAGGCAGCGGCGCTTGAGCGCGTCATGCACTTCGCGCGTGCGATTGGACGTGACGATCACGAGCGGCGGCACTTTCGCGCGCACCGTGCCGTATTCCGGAATCGATACCTGGAAGTCCGAAAGAAGCTCCAGCAGGAAGGCTTCGAACGGTTCGTCGGCGCGATCGATTTCGTCGATCAACAGAACGCGGCGCGCGTCGGCTTGCTTGGGGTCGGGTTCGAGCGCCTGTAGAAGCGGGCGTTTGAGCAGGAATTCATCGCGATAGAGCGTGTCGGCGCGAGGCGTTTCGCCCGCCGATTCGGCCAGACGCAGCGCCATGATCTGGCGCGGGTAGTCCCATTCGTAGAGCGCGCTGGCAGTATCCAATCCTTCGTAGCACTGCAGGCGCAGCAGCGTCGTGCCGCTGAGCGCGGCGGCCGCCTTTGCAAGCTCGGTCTTGCCGACGCCGGGTTCCCCTTCGAGGAAAAGCGGCCGCTCCATCTTGAGCGCGAGAAAAAGCGCGGTAGCCAGTTCGCGGCTCGCGAAATAACGCTGCGCTTCGAGCTGCGCGAGCGTGTCGTCGATCGTGGCGGGGAGCATGGCGGGCCTGATATCGATATGAAAACACCGCTGCCCGCGCCGCGCCTGATCGTTGGCGCGCGCGGGCAGAGTGCGCGAGTGTGGCTAGCCGAGCGCCTTCGTCACCGCCCGCGCCGTCAACACCGGGATCAGATGCGCGCGATAGTCGGCGCTCGCGTGCAGATCGGTGTTGAGATCGTTGGGGGCGATGGTCACGGCGCGCGCGGCGGCAGCGGTGAAGTTCGCCTTCAGCGCATCTTCCAGCGCAGTTGCGCGAAACACGGAAGACGCCGCGCCCGTCACCGCCACGCGCACGTTTCCATCCGCAAACTGCGCGACGAACACGCCGGTCAACGCGAAGTGCGAAGCGGGATTGCGAAACTTCTCGTAGGCCGAGCGCTGCGGCACAGGAAATTCGACGGCCACGATCAGCTCGTCGGGTTCGAGCGCCGTTTCGTACATGCCGAGGAAAAAGTCGTCGGCGGCGATGCGGCGGCGGTCCGTCACGACCGTCGCGTTCAGGCCCAGCACGGCGGCGGGATAGTCGGCGGCGGGGTCGTCGTTGGCGAGCGACCCGCCCAGCGTGCCGAGCGCGCGCACCTGTCTATCGCCGATATGCGCTGCAAGCTGCGCGAGACCCGGCAAGGTGGCCTGAATCTGCGCGTTCGCGGCCACATCGGCATGACAAACCGCCGCGCCGATCTTCACGACCTTGCCGTCGACGTCGATCGACTTCAGTTCGGGAATGCGCGTGACGTCGATGAGCGTGGAAGGCTGCGCGAGCCGCAGTTTCATCGCCGCGAGCAGGCTTTGTCCGCCTGCGAGATATTTCGCTTCGGTGTCGGCGGCAAGGGCTTTCACTGCGCCTTGCGCGTCGCTGGCGCGCTGGTAGTCGAATGCATACATGGTGCGCCTCCGCTCAAGGTTGGGTTGAAGACTGCGCTTCGCGAATGGCCTGCCATACGCGATGGGGCGTGGCTGGCATCTGTATGTCCTTCACGCCGAGGGGCGCGAGCGCATCCAGAATCGCGTTGATGACGGCAGGCGGCGAGCCGATTGCGCCCGCCTCGCCGCAGCCCTTCACGCCGAGCGGATTGTGCGTACAGGGCGTGCCTTTCGCGGTTTCCACCGTAAATGAAGGTACATCCGAAGCATGCGGCATCGCGTAGTCCATATACGAGCCGGAGAGCAACTGTCCGCTTTCGTTGTCGTACACGCAGCGCTCCAGCATCGCCTGGCCGATGCCTTGTCCCAGTCCGCCATGCACCTGGCCTTCGACGATCATCGGATTGATGACGTTGCCGAAGTCGTCGACAGCCGTGAAGCGTTCGATGCGCGTCTCGCCGGTATCGGGATCGATTTCGACTTCGCAGATATACGCGCCGGACGGATAGGTGAAATTGGTCGGATCGTAAAAGGCGCTTTCGTCGAGACCCGGTTCCAGCGTTTCCAGCGGATAGTTGTGCGGCACGTAGGCCGCGAGCGAAATTTCCGCGAACGTTTTGGTGCGGTCGGTGCCCGCGACGCGGAACACGCCGTTGGCAAACTCGATATCTTCGACGCCCGCTTCCAGCATATGCGCGGCGATCTTCTTCGCTTTCGCCTCGATCTTGTCGAGCGCTTTCATGATCGCCGATCCGCCCACGGCAATCGAGCGCGAGCCATACGTGCCCATGCCGAACGGAATGCGCGCGGTGTCGCCGTGCACGATTTCGATCTGCTCGATCGGCACGCCCAGGCGCTCGGAAACCACTTGTGCAAAGGTAGTTTCGTGTCCTTGACCGTGGCTGTGGGAACCGGTGAACACGGTCACCGACCCGGTAGGATTCACGCGGATTTCGCCCGCTTCGAACAGGCCCGCGCGTGCGCCCAGCGCGCCCGCGATATTCGATGGCGCGAGACCGCACGCTTCGATGTAGCACGAATAGCCGAGGCCGCGCAGCATGCCGCGCGCCTTCGATTCGTCGCGTCGTGCGGGAAAGTTTTTGACATCCGCGAGTTCGAGCGAACGCGACAGACACGCTTCGTAATCGCCGATGTCGTAGGTGAGGCCCACGGGCGTCGCGTACGGAAAGGTCTTGATGAAATTGCGGCGGCGCAGTTCGACAGGGTCGATATTGAGTTCGCGCGCGGCGGTTTCCACCAGGCGTTCGACCACATAGGTCGCTTCAGGACGCCCCGCGCCGCGATACGCATCCACTGGCACGGTGTTCGTGAACACGGCCTTCACTTCGGCGTAGATCGCGGGCGTGGTGTACTGGCCCGCGAGCAGCGTCGCGTAAAGAATGGTCGGCACGCTCGACGCGAAGGTCGAAAGATACGCGCCCATGTTTGCCGTGGTGTGCACCCGCATCGCGAGGAATTTGCCGTCCTTGTCGAGGGCGAGTTCGGCCTGGGTTACATGATCGCGGCCATGTGCATCCGAAATAAAGGATTCCGAACGTTCCGCGGTCCACTTGATCGGGCGGCGCAATTTCTTCGATGCCCACGTGAGCGCGACGTCTTCGGCGTAAAGGAAAATCTTCGAGCCGAAGCCGCCGCCCACATCGGGCGCGACGATGCGCAGTTTCGTTTCCGGCAGCGCCAGCACGAACGCGGCCATCAGCAGGCGCTCGACGTGCGGGTTCTGGTTCGCCACGTAGACCGTGTAACTGTCGTCGTGCTGTGTGTAGCTGGCGTTGACGGCGCGCGGCTCGATGGCGTTCGGCACCAGCCGGTTGTTGACGATGTGCAGCGTGGTGACGTGCGCGGCCTGCGCGAAGGCGGCGTCGGTGGCGGCCTTGTCGCCGTGGCCCCACGTGTAGCAGGTGTTGTCCGGCACGGCGTCGTGCACGAGCGGCTGGCCCGCGTCGGCGGCATGCGCCGTGTCGATGGCGGCGGGCAGTTCCTCGTAATCGACTTCGACGAGTTCGGCGGCGTCCTTCGCTTCCTTGAGCGATTCGGCGATCACCAGCGCAACCTGATCGCCTACGTGCAGCGCCTTGTCGTGCGCGATCACGGGATGCGGCGGCTCGTGCATGGGCGTGCCGTCGATGCTGTGGATCAGCCAGCCGCACGGCAGGCCGCCCACGTTTTCGGCGGCGAGATCGCGGCCGGTGAAGACGGCCACCACGCCGGGCGCGGCCTGCGCGGCGTTCGTATCGATGCTACGGATGCGCGCGTGGGCGTGCGGCGAGCGCACGAATACGGCGTAAGTCTGCGCGGGCAGCACGACGTCGTCGGTGTACTGGCCTGCGCCGGTGAGGAAGCGATAGTCTTCCTTGCGCTTGATCGATGCGCCGATCATGTGCGGCGTCGGGGAGTCGGGTGCGTTCATGGCCGTCTCCCTTTATGCCGCGGCGGCGGGTTGTGAGGCCATGCCTTCTGCGCCCGCGAGCACGGCCTTCACGATGTTGTGATAGCCCGTACAGCGACACAGATTGCCGTCGAGGTTCGCGCGCACATCGGCTTCGGTGAGGCCGGGCTTATCGTTGGCCAGCGCCACGGCGCTCATCACCATGCCGGGCGTGCAGAAGCCGCACTGCAAGCCGTGACACTCGCGGAACGCCGCCTGCATCGGGTGGAGCGTGCCGTAGATCGCGCCGTTGCCGACTTCGTGGCCATTGGCGGCGGAAAGACCCTCGATGGTGGTCACGCTCATCCCTTCGCACTGCACGGCGAGCGTGTTGCACGATTTGACCGCGCGCCCGTTCAGATGGACGGTGCAGGCCCCGCACTGGGCGGTGTCGCAGCCGACGTGCGTGCCGGTCAGGCGTCGCTGCTCGCGCAGGAACTGGACCAGAAGCGTGTGGGGTTCGATCTGCGCGGTCACGGGCTGGCCGTTGACCGTCAGGCTGAGACTGATCGTCATTGAACGTCTCCTGTGTCGGCCGGAGTTGGCGCTTCAGCGCCTACTCCGGCCCCATGCCGCCAAAGGCGGCGCGGCCCGAATCAGCGCTGCGCGTTCTACCGGTCCAGCACAAATATTGGGAGGGGAGACCTGCCTGGGGCATGCAATCGCCCCGGCGGGTGCGTTGCTGTTCAGTAATGCCTACGATTGCCTGAGACTGCCTGGAGCTTTTAACCGTACTACGAGAAATCTTGCGCTTACGTTCGCTCAGTAAAGCACAAATCGCCCTCTGGCGCTGCGCGGGCTTTTCCCGTCTGCGAACGTTCGGCTGGTTTCTGCCGGTGTGCGCGCAAAAGAAAAACGGCCCGCGCGGAGAACCGGGCGGGCCGTTGCAGTGCAGCGAAAATCAGCGCTTTTTACTCGTGCGGATGATGCGCCAGGCGCGCATGGCGGCGCGAGTAAAGGAAGTAAATCGCGAGGCCAATCACCAGCCAGACGATGAACGCCACCCACGTGAGCCACGCGAGGTTGAGCATCAGGAACAGGCACGAGGCCACCGCCAGAACCGGCACCACCGGCACGCCGGGGCAGCGGAACGCGCGCGGCAGGTCCGGGTGCGTCTTGCGCAGCACCAGCACGGCGATCGACACCATCGAGAACGCCGCGAGCGTGCCGATGTTGATCAGCTCGGCGAGCACGTTCAGCGGCACCAGCGCGCCGATCAGGCCGAAGAAAATGCCCACCAGCCAGGTCGTGAAGAACGGCGTGGCATAGCGCGGATGCACCTTGGACAGCTTCGCCGGCAGCAGGCCGTCACGCGACATCGCGAAGATGATGCGGGTCTGGCCGTAGCTCATCACCAGAATCACGGTCAGCATGCCCAGCACCGCGCCCAGATCGATGAAGCCCGCCACCCACTTCTCGCCCGCCACCTGCAGCGCGTACGAAACCGGGTGGCCGATATTGGCGAACTGCTGCCACGGCACGATGCCCGTGACGACCGCCGCAACCGACACATACAGCACCGCGCACACGGCCAGCGAAGCGATGATGCCGACCGGCAGATCGCGCTTCGGGTTCTTCACTTCTTCGGCGGCGGAGGACACCGCATCGAAGCCGATGAAGGCGAAGAACATCACCGCCGCCGCGCCGAACACGCCATTCCAGCCGTGCGGCATGAACGGATGCCAGTTGGCGGGCGTGACGTGGAATGCGCCCACGGCGATCACCAGCAACACGACCGTGACCTTGATCGCGACCATGATGTTGTTGATGCGGGTGGATTCGCGCACGCCGATCGACAGCAGCGCGGTGATCCCCATCATCACGAGGAAGGCGGGCAGGTTAAAGAGCGTGTGCACGCCCGGCAGCGCGCCGGGCGCGGCCGTGAGCGCGGTCGGCAGCGACACGCCGAAGCCCGAGAGCAGCGACTGCAGATAGCCCGACCAGCCCACCGATACCGCCGAACTGGCCAGCCCGTATTCGAGCATCAGATCCCAGCCGATGATCCACGCGATCAGCTCGCCGAGCGTCGCGTACGAGTAGGTGTAGATCGAACCGGCCACGGGAATGGTCGAGGCGAATTCGGCGTACGAGAGCGCGGCGAAGCAGCAGGCCACGGCGGCGACCAGGAACGAGACCATCAGCGCCGGGCCGGCCTGGACCGCGCCGGTGCCGGTCAGCACGAAAATGCCGGTGCCGATAATCGCGCCGATGCCGAGAAAAGTCAGGTCCAGTGCGCCGAGGGCTTTCTTCAGACCAGCGCCCTTGGCGCTCGCCTGCATCATCAGCTCGACGTTCTTCTTTCGAAAGAGGGACATTTGGCGGGGAACTCCAGGTGTAACGGGTGAAACGCGGCGCAGGCGCTCGAAAAGAAAAATCGCGCCTCGCGTGCCGTATGTCGGGGAAACCCATAATTTTAGCCGATCGCAGCTTTCAGACCGATTGATTCGGGCTGTTTTGGGCCGTTTTGAGGCGATTCCGGGCCAACATGCGTCGATAACTGGCGAGTGCGCGCAGTCGATTTCGCCGCAAAGCGACTTCGGCGCGCGCAATCCTGCCCGCGCACGCCGCAAGCGGCGGAATTCATTTCCGCATCAAGGGCTTATGGCGAGAAGGCCGCCTTAGTGGCCTTCGCGGGGGCGTCCGGGGCCGGCTCAGACCGTCGGCGCGGGGGAGAGGTCGATGAGCTGGTTGCTCATGACGTAGAACGTCAGCTCGGCGTTATTGGCGAGCTTCATCTTTTCGAGCAGGCGCGTGCGGTACACGCTCACCGTTTTCACCGACAGCGACAGCGTATGCGCGATATCGGTCAGACGTTTGCCCGAGGCCAGCATGCACAGCGTCTGGTATTCGCGGTCGGAGAGCTTTTCGTGCGGCAGCTGTTCGCCGTCGATCAGCACGTAATCGGCGAGTGCTTCGGCCATCGCTGGGCTCACGTATTTGCGGCCGCTCGCGACCTGCTGGATCGCCGCGGTCATCTGCGTGGCGTCCACCGTCTTCGAGAGATAGCCCGATGCGCCGGCCTTGAGCGCGCGCACGGCGTATTGATCCTCGCGATACATCGAGAACATCAGCACCGGCAGGCGCGGCGCTTTCTTCTTCGCGCGCTTGAGCACTTCGATGCCGCTCATGTCGGGCAGCGAGATGTCGAGCAGCACCACGTCGCAGGCGTGTTTGGCGATGGCGGTGAGCGCTTCCGCGCCGGTCTGCGCCTCGATCACTTCGCTGGCAATGCCGCGGTCGAGCAGCAGTTGGCGCACGCCCTGGCGCACCACGGCGTGATCGTCGACGAGCAGGATGCGCAGGGTCATGAGTGGATGCCTTGAACGGGATTCGGAGCGAGATCGGCGGCCGTGCGCGAGAGCAGCGTGTCCCAGAAGAAGCGCGCCTCGACGGTGGTGCCGGGGCGCTCGCGCGCTTCGGGCGCGGCATCGGCGGCGAGCGGGTTGGCCGTGGCGCGCAGCGCGCCGCCAAAAGCGGCGCAGCGTTCGCGCATGCCGGCGATGCCGTAGGCGCCGCGCCGGTTGATGCCGTCTTCTGCCGAAGGCGCGACGTCTTCGCGCTGGCCGCTGTGCTTCTTGGCGCGCCGCGCCGCTTCGCGCGACAGGCCGATGCCGTCGTCTATCACGCTGAGCACCAGCGCGTACGGCGTGCAGGCAAGGCGTACTTCGACGCGCGACGCCTGGGCGTGGCGCGCGACGTTAGTGAGCGCTTCCTGCGCCACGCGGAAGATCGCAAGCGCCGCTTCGGCGGGCAGATGCGCGAGCCGTTCTGCGTCTTCGGCGGTGAAGCCTTTGCGGTTGTGTTCGATGGAAGGGCGGGCCGTGAAGGTGGCGGCGAGACCCGTGCGCGCGCCAAAGCCGCGCGTCCAGTTCGCCAGCGCCGTCGCGAGGCCTTCGTCGAGTTCGGGAGCATGCAGGCCGTCGAGTACGTGGCGCACGGCCTCGGCGGCGGCGTCGAGCGAGCGCACCACCAGTTCAAGCGCCTGGGCGCATTGCGGCGAGGCGTCGGCGGGCAGCCACGTTTGAACGTTTGCCAGCGCGAAGCGCGTGGCGGCCAGTTCGGCGCCCACGCTGTCGTGCAGTTCGCGCGCGAGACGGCGGCGCGCGGCTTCGTCGGCGTGGACCCGCGCCGCGCCTGCCGCGACGATCTGCCGCTGCACCCGCGCGATGGCATCGAGCGCCGCACGCGCCCCTTCGGCGTCGGCGAGGAAGGAAAGTCCACCATCCGCGTGCGCGGAGCGCGTGCCGGACGCGTCCGCGCGAGGCGGGCGCGCGTCGAACGCGGCGTAAGTCGACGTATCCATCAATCCCCCGTGAATTCCATTAAGGAACCGATTCCCTGCTGATGTTCTGACGTTGCCCATGCCGGCGCAGCCAGAGCCGGCGTGGCTCCCACGGCACGGCGCAGCGTAACGAAATTTACATACGGTAACAACCTGGCACTGATACCACCAGACAAACCGGTTTGGCCTATGCTGCGCCGCGATAATATCCCAAAAAAGGAAAACCTTCAGTCAGGACAAGGCTTAACGGCACAACGCTGAGAGCCTGCATGAAGTCGGCTCTTCGCATTTTTGTAGGAAAAACTCTGACACGGAACTTACGTGAATTCCGCGAAAAATGTAACCGCTGGGCATCATTTCATGGCGGAGTGTGGCGCGCAAGCCGCGAAAAAAAACCGGAGCGCATGGCTCCGGTTTTGGGGTCGGCGTTGACCGAAAACCAGTCGTAAGACTGTGGTCTGACGTTAAGCCAGATTTAGCCCACGAAGGCCTTTTCGATCACGTAATGACCCGGCTCGTTGTTGCTGCCTTCCTTGAGGCCGGCCCTCTCGAGCAGTTCGACCGTGTCGCGCAGCATGTGCGTGCTGCCGCACAGCATGATGCGGTCGCGCTCGGGCGTGAATGCCGGCAGATCGAGGTCGGCGAACAGCTTGCCGGTGTCGATCAGTTCGGTGATACGGCCGCGGTTGTCGAACACTTCGCGCGTGACGGTCGGGTAGTAGACCAGCTTCTCGCGCACGATCTCGCCGAGGTATTCGTGCTCGCGCAGTTCTTCGGTGATGAACTCCTTGTACGCGAGTTCATCGACGAAACGGCACGTGTGCGTCAGGACGATCTTGTCGAAACGGTCGTAAATGTCCGGGTCCTTGATGATCGACATGAACGGGGCGAGGCCCGTGCCGGTCGACAGCATCCACAGGACCTTGCCGGGCAGCAGGTTGTCCGCGACCAGCGTACCGACCGGCTTCTTGCCGATCAGCACCTTGTCGCCCACCTTCAAGTGCTGCAGGCGCGACGTGAGCGGACCATCCGGCACCTTGATGCTGAGGAATTCGAGATGCTCTTCGTAGTTCGCGCTCGCGAGCGAGTACGCGCGCATCAGCGGCTTGCCGTCCACTTCGAGGCCGACCATGGTGAACTGGCCGTTGTCAAAACGCAGGGCCTGGTCGCGCGTGCACGTGAAGCTGAAAAGCGTGTCGGTCCAGTGGTGGACGCTCAGAACGGTTTCTTCGGTGAATTTGCTCATGGTTCCTGAAGGTGCGAAACAAGGTCCGCCCAGTGGGCGTTCCTTCCGGCCGATCACGCGAGGCATGACGGGCGCGGTCTTGACGATGCGCGGCGCGCGCGGTGAGCCGCGAAATGCGCCGCTGTGTGCCTGGCCTGCGGACGCGACGCTTGCCTCGCCAGTCCTGCGCGCGCTGCATCGCCGGCCCGCCGCGCTGTGGCGAACAAGGCGCAATCCGCCATTTTACCGCGAGCGCGCTTCGTGGGCGGCGCCGTTTCGAAGGGGAAGGAGCCCCGGCCTAACGGCAGGGCGCTTGCTGGCGGTTCGCTGGCAATCACTTGCTGGCACCCGCACGCGGAGCGTGACGGGGATCGCTGGCATCGGCTGGGAGGCGGCGCCGTGACGGGCGCGCTTGCCGCAAGCGGCGTGCGTTTGGTACGGGTTCCGCACCTGAATATCGACGCACACCGGCGATTTACTACGATTGTTCGTCCCAAATGATACCGGAAGGTCTGTCAGACCGCAGCATAGACCCTGCTGGCGTGGCAGTTTCGGCGTGCCTTCGGGCCGTTTTGCAGCCTCTTTGCGACGTTTTACCGCTGATTTCCGTGTTTCAGCGATCGGCGGCGAGTTTGGCGGCGAGACCGATCAGCGCCGTACCGCAAAAGGCGTCGATCGGGCGGCGCAGACGCTTGTAGCCGCGCTGGGTGCGGTGATCGGCGAACAGCAGCGCGAGGCTCGCGTGCCAGCCGAACGACATCGACGCCACCAGCGCGAGCGCCGCGCCGTAAAACCAAGTCGGCGGATCGGCGGGAAACACGGCGGCGAACACACTGGTCCAGAACACGCACGACTTCGGATTGGTCAGGCAGGTGAGGAAGCCCGCGCGCCAGGTGCGAAACCACGTGCGGCGATCGGGCGGCGGCAGCGGTGCGACCGGCGCTTCGGGCACCGCTTGCGCCGGCTCCTTGCGCACGCCCGAGCGCAGCAGCTTGAAGCCGAACCACAGCAGATAGAGTGCGCCGCCGATGCGCACGCCCTGATAAAGCCAGTCGATTTTCTGCAGCACGGCGGCAAAGCCGAGCATGGCGAGCGCCGCCCACAGCGTCGACCCCGCCCCCACGCCGAACGCCGAGGCGATGCCCAGACCGCGCCGTCCCGCGAGCGAAAGCTGCGTCACCATGAAGAAGTTCGGCCCAGGACTGATGAGCGCAAACAGATAGACGATGGCGATCTGGAGCAGGGTGGCGAGCGGGTGCATGGCGGCGACAGGCAGCAAAGAAAAGCGCGCCGTTCAAGGCGCGCGACGCGTCATGGTAACGCGCTTGTATCGGTGTCCTGCCGATGTTTTTGGCGCGCCGTTGCACGCGCGCGTCATTCGCGCAGTTATTCGCGCAGTTATTCGATCCTCAGTCGCGCCATATACGGCAAATGATCGGACAGCCAGGCCGTTTCCTGCGCGGGCTGGAGCAGCTCGATGGGCTTGATGCCGCGCACGAACATCTTGTCGAGCGCCAGCGCCGGCGAAAACGCCGGGAAGGTGCGCGCGGGCTCGCCGAGCAGCGTCGCCACTTCCTGCATGCCGTGCTCCGCGAACAGCGGCACCGAATCGTTGCGCCAGTCGTTGAAGTCGCCCGCGAGCACGAGCGGGCCGTCGGGCGCTTCCTTGGCGATCCAGTGCGCGATCCACGTCATTTGCCGCATGCGCGCGCTGCGCGTGAGCGCGAGGTGCGCGCACAGCAGCGTGACCGAGCGGCCCGCAACGCTTGCACGCGCAACCAGCAGGCCGCGCCGCTCGAAACGGTGCGCCGAGATATCCCAGCGTCCGCCCAGATCGAGCGGATGCGGCGAAAGAATCGCATTGCCGTGCCGCCACGAAGGCTTGAACACGTTCGGCCCCAGAGCGATCTGCAGATCCAGCGCATGGGCGATTTCGCTTGCCTGGCACTGCCAGACATCTTCGAGCGGATCGCCCAGCGGCGCGCCAAAGGTGGAGGACAGCAAGGGCTGCGGCAGACGCCGCGCCATCGCTTCCTGGAGAAACCAGGCATCGGCGTGAGTGGATTGCACCCAGCGGCGCATCGCTTCCCAGGCCTGAAAGCCGAGCGGCGAACGGCCCTTGTGCAGGTTCCAGCTCACCGCGACGAAGTCCCCGGGATGGGCCGGGTCCATGTCGATCAGAGGTTGTTCGAAATTTCGCATGCTGGTTACGACGGGTTCTTACGACGGTTTCGAGCGGACATCGGCGCGGACTTCGGAGTGCACTTCACGCGCCGCTCAGGGCTGCGCCGACGGCGGCGCAAGGCTGGCGCGCACGCGATAAACAATCGTCGGGTCCTTGTCCACGATGGTCCAGTTCACCCACTGGCCCGCCGGCACGTTCAGGCCCGGGTGGCTCGCGCCGATCTGGCGCGGCTGCGGCGGCAGCTTGCAGCCGTCGGTGGTCTTGGGCGCGCTGGGGTTTTCCAGCGTTTCCTGGGCTTCGATCTGAAGCAGCGCCGCGCTGGCATTGGCCTGCAACGGCGAGACAGTGATGGTGCGTTGCAGGTCGATGCTGCCCGCGGGCTGATCCTTGCAACCGACGTTGTGTGTAACGACCTTGTGGTGCGTATCGGTGCGCGCCTGGCCCACCGTGGTGGTGCCGTCGAACGAATCGATCTGCTGGCCGTCGCGCATCACCTGCAGCGTCCACTGGACGGCGGCGGGCGAGCCGCCAGGCGTCACGGCCACGCTCGCCGATGCCGGTTGCGCCGCCGTCTGCGAGGCCGTCTTCGCGAGCGCCGCGCTGGCGGCGGCGTCGGTGAATCCGTTCGGCGCTGACGCCGGCGAGGCAGGCGCGCTCTGGGCGTGGGCGCTGGCAGCCATGAGGGCGGCAGCAGCGCACAACGCAGCGGCGAGGTAAGGCTTCAGCGGGTTCAACAACGTCATCTCCAGGCGCTCCATTCACGCGTGCCGGATCAGGCAAGGGTGTCGGTTTATGACCATCGATCCTATACCGGGTTCGCAAACGCCGGACCGCAACAGTCCATTGCAGATGGGGACGACGCGTCCACGCTTCAACCATCGCGCATATCGGCATTTGCTATGCGTGCGCAACGATGGTGCATTTTTATTCGCCTCATTAATCGTATTGTTATCGACATTGCAACGGTGACTTGCTGTTTATTAGGATGGTTTATCGATAGTACGTGTTTACACTGAACTCATTGCGATTCACCCCCTCAGCGCGAATGCCGGTAAGTGCCGGTAGAAACAGCCAGATTTGCTCGCGCCGATTACCGCCGATTACCCCGTCGTTGAAAGGATTCGTCATGAACAAGACCGTCTCGCTCGCTGCCCTCGTCCTCGCTGCCGCGACTGCTTTTGCCGCTGCGCCTGCTTTTGCGTCCGCCAATGTGGCGAAAACCCGCGCCGAAGTGAAGGCCGAGCTCGCTCAGGCGCGCGCCAACGGCGAAATGCAAAACCCGAATTCGCCGGATTACCCGCAGCAGTTCGCCACAGGCGGCTACACCGCGCCGCGCGTGCAGGTCGCGACGCCGCGCTCGCGCTAAGCTGCGCTCACCGTTTGAATCGATCCGCATCGCTACACGTCAAGCCGTGTTCGCCAGCGCGCCTTCGCGCGCGTTGCGCCTTCGGAAGCGACGCCGCTCACGGCGTACAATTTTCGTGAGGCGGCGCTGACAGAGCGCCCAACGCATAGACGCAGGTGGCGCGCGAGAGCAGAGGCCGCGCTGCCGCATTCGCCGGAGGCGGGCGCAGCAATATGGATCAGATCGAATGTGTGGTGATCGGCGCGGGCGTGGTTGGCCTGGCCGTAGCGCGCGCGATGGCCGCGCGCGGACGCGAAGTGATCGTGCTGGAGGCCGCCGACGCGATCGGCACCAGCACCAGCTCGCGCAATAGCGAAGTGATCCATGCGGGGCTGTACTACCCGCGCGGCTCGCTCAAAGCCACGCTGTGCGTGCGCGGCCGCGAAATGCTCTACGACTACTGCGCCTCGCGCAACGTCGCGCATTCGCGCTGCGGCAAGCTGCTGGTGGCGACCGCGCCTGCGCAGATCGCGCAACTCGATTCGATCCTCGCGCGTGGCAAGGAAAACGGCGTGTTCGACCTCACGCGCATCAGCGCCAGCGAAGCGCTTTCGCTCGAACCGGCGCTCGAATGCGTGGCGGCGGTGTACTCGCCGCAGACGGGCATCGTCGACAGTCATCAACTGATGCTGGCCCTGCAAGGCGATGCTGAACGCGACGGCGCCATGGTCGCGCTCAAATCGCCGGTCGAATCGATCGACGCTACCGCCAATGGTTTCGTGATCCGCACGGGCGGCGATGCGCCCACCGAAATCCGCGCGGCCTGTCTCATCAACAGCGCGGGCCTGCACGCGACGGCGCTCGCCAAACGCATCCGCGGGCTCGATCCGCGTCATATTCCGCCGCTCTATCTGGCGCGCGGCAATTACTTCAGCGTGTCGGGCCGCGTGCCGTTTTCGCGCCTGATTTATCCGATGCCCAACGAAGCCGGACTGGGCGTGCATCTGACGCTCGATCTGGGCGGCCAGGCGCGTTTCGGTCCCGACGTCGAATGGATCAAGTCGATCGATTACGACGTCGATCCGCATCGCGCCGAATCGTTCTACGCGCAGATCCGCAGCTACTGGCCCGGTCTCGCCGACGGCGCGCTGCAGCCGGCTTACGCGGGCATCCGTCCCAAGCTCTCGGGCCCGGGCGAGCCCGCCGCCGATTTCGTGATTCAGGGCAGCGCCGCGCACGGCGTGCGCGGGCTTGTGAATCTGTTCGGGATCGAATCGCCGGGGCTCACCGCATCGCTGGCCATCGCACAGCGCGTGTGCGAGGTTTCCGGCAACGCCTAGCGCGTCAGCCTGTACGCACAGGCCTTGCGTCAATCCGCCGCGCTCTTCGCGTGCGGACCCCATTTTTCCCCGCTCAAAGCGCATCGTCCGCAAGATGCGCTTCCCTTATCTCCGGAATTTCGGGCGCACGCGCCGTGGCTGCGTTGCTATCCTTCACGCCACGCCGTCGTCAGAACGGTGTGCCCACAATACTGGAGTACGTCCCATGAAATCGTCCCGCCGCAGCTTTCTGATCACGAGCCTTGGCGTCGCCACGACCGTTGCGCTGTCGCGCCAGGCTTTCGCCGACGCGCCGAAGGCCACTGAAGCCGATCCCACCTCGCAGGCACTCGGCTACAAGCTCGACGCCACCAAGGTCGACAAGGCCAAATTCGCGAAGTACGCCGCCGGCCAGGATTGCAGCAACTGCACCTTCTATCAAGGCAAGGCCACCGACGCCTTCGCACCGTGCCCGATGTTCGGCGGCAAGCAGGTCGCGGGCAAGGGCTGGTGCAGCGCGTATAACAAGAAGGCGTAAGCCCTTACACGCTGCGAGGGCGCTGCGTCACACGCGCGCCATCAGCAGCGGCGGGCGCTTGTCGAACCACGGGCGCGCCGCTTCCAGTTGCGCGGCGAGGCGCAGCAGCAATGCATCGTTGCCCTCGCGTGCCGCGAACTGCACGCCAATCGGCAGACCGCGCGCATTCCACGCCAGCGGCACCGTCATCGCCGGTTGTCCCGTCAGGTTGAACAGCTCGGTACAGCCCGCCCACGCGAACGCCTTGTTCGCGGCTTCCATCAGCATCTTGCGCATCAACGCTTCCACCGGCATCGCGGTGACGGCGCGCATCTGCATGCGCTCGGATTGCGTCGGCTTGAGTTCGCCGATTTTTACCGGCGGCCCCGCGAGCGTCGCGCACAGAATCACATCGAAACGCGTCATCAGATCGGCGAGCTGCTTCGTGATGCGCTGCTGCACGTCGAGCGCGGCCGGCAGTTCGCGTTCGCCCAGTTTGCGGCCGATATGCGCCATCGCCCACGTCGCGATTTCGAAGTCCTGGCGGCGCGGCTTGTTGCCCGTGATGGTGTCGGCGTTGAGCACATATTGCTCGGCGACCACCGACCACAACATCAGAAACGCCTCGCGCGCCGCCGAGAAGTCGATGCCGAGTTTCACCGGCTCGACCTTGTGGCCGAGCGAAACGAGCAGCGCGGCGGCGTCGTCGAGCGCGCTGCGCACGTCGGGCGAAAGCGTATCGGCGAAGAGCGGATCGTCGATATACGCGATCGCGAGCGGCTTGCTGCCGTCGAGCGGTTCGCGCGCCGCCGCCAGATAAGTGCCGGGCGCGCCTGCGGGCAGCGCGGGATCGCCCGCGAACAGATCGAGCATCAGCGCGCTGTCGCGCACGCTGCGTGAGATGGCCAGATCGACGCCCAGCTCGCCCGGCGCGGGCGGCACGTTCGAGGGCGGTTGCTTGCCGCGCGTCGGCTTCAGGCCGAACAGGCCGCAGCACGACGCCGGAATGCGGATCGAGCCGCCGCCGTCTGAGGCATGCGCGAGCGGCACGATGCCCGCCGCGACTGCCGCCGCCGCGCCGCCGCTGGAACCGCCCGGCGTGTGATCGAGGCTCCACGGATTGCGGCACGCGCCGAACAGTTCCGGCTCCGTGTACGGCATCTGCCCGAGTTCCGGCGCGCTGGTCTTGCCGAAGATATTGAGGCCCGCGGCGCGAATGCGCGCGATCACCGGTGCGTCCACCGTCGGCACGTAATGGCGATAGTGACGGCTGCCGAAGGTCATGCGCAGCCCCGCGACCGCCGCGCCCAGATCCTTGACGAGAAACGGCACGCCCGCGAGCGGCCCTTGCGCGAGCGCGTCGAAACCGTCGCCGCCCGCCTCGATGCGCAGCGCGCGCTTGCGCGCGGCGTCGTAATCCTTGAGCACGACCGCGTTGATGGCGGGATTGGTGGCCTCGGCGCGCGCGATGGCGTCATCGAGCAGTTCGCGCGCGCTCACGTCGCGGCGCTGCACGAGTTCGGCAAGGCCGATGGCATCGTATTCCAGATAGTCGGACCGCACGTCGCGCACTCCTTATAGGGTGTTCGTATTGGGTGTTCGTACAGGGTGTTTCCGGCAGGCAAAAGAAAACGGCCATTGCAGCGATTCTGCCGCAATGGCCGTTTTGCAGAAGCCCACGTGTGGCGCTTTACAGATGCTCGGCGAGGAACGCGAGCGTGCGGCCGTGCGCCAGCGCCGAAGCGTTCTGGTTGTACGACGCGCGCACCGAGCAGTTGAAGCCGTGATCGGCGCCCGGGTAGATATAGACGTCGGCGTTGTCGCGGCCCGCGAAACGCTCCTTCACCTGGCCGACCGCGTCGAGCGGAATGCCGTGATCGAGTTCGCCGTAGTGGAACAGGATCGGCTGCGTGATCTTGTCGGCGAGATCGAGTTGCGTGTGAATGCCACCGCCGTAGTACGACACCGCTGCGTCGACCGACCCGCTTGCGGCAGCCAGATACGCGAGGCGACCGCCCAGGCAATAGCCGATGGCCGCGACCTTGCCCGTGCACTCGGGCAGCTTGCGCAGCGTGTCGGCGGTTGCGGCGATATCGGCGGCGACGTTATTGAAGTCGAGCTGTTTCATCAGTTCGATGCCGCGGTCGCGGTCCGCGCCCACGTATTCCAGCTCGACGCGCGGCGCGCTGCGCCAGAAGATGTCCGGCGCGATCGCCACATAGCCGTCCAGCGCGTACTGCTCGACGACGTCGCGGATATGGCCGTTCACGCCGAAGATTTCCTGCAGGATGACGATGCCCGGGCCCTTGCCGCCCTTGGGCAGGGCGAGATAGCCGCCGAAGCTGTCCTTGCCGGCCGGAATGTCGATCCACTTGGTCGTTACGCTCACGTTGCTCTCCTTCTTCGCGAATGGGGTGATGCCGTCAAAACGGGGAGCCAGTTTGCCATAGGCCTGTGTCGCCTTGCAGCGTGGCTTCGTTCTCGCAAGCGGATCGTAATGATCTCGATTATTCATTTTTCGGGCGTGAGGGGCTTCGCTAGAGTCGGACAGTCAGGCCTGTTCCGCTCTTCATGAAAAGGATTGCGTCATGAGTTCCACTTCCCCCTCTACCGCGTTTTCTACTGCGTTTAGCCGTCGCTTCGATCTGCGCCTGCCGCTCGTGCAAGGGCCGATGGCGGGCGGTCCCACTACGCCCGCGCTCGTGTCCGCCGTCTCGAACGCGGGGGGTCTGGGCTTTCTCGCGGGCGCGGCGCTCGCGCCCGAAAAGATCGCCAGCGAAGTGGCCGCGATCCGCGCGCTCACCGCGAAGCCGTTCGGCGTGAATCTATTCGTGCTTGAGCGCGCGCATCCCGATGACGCCACCGTGCGCCGCGCGCTCGCCGCGATCGATCCGTTGCGCGCGCAATTTGATCTGCCGCCTGGCGCGCCGCTCGCGGCCTACGCGCCCGATTTCCGTGCACAACTCGATACGCTCGTCGATCTGCGTGTGCCGGTGGTGAGCTTCACCTTCGGCCTGCTGCCCAAAGAGGATGTCGCGCGGCTGCACGCGGCGGGCAGCTATGTGATCGGCACCGCCACCCATGTTGCCGAAGCGCTCGCGTGGCGCGACGCGGGCGCGGACGCCATCGTCGCGCAGGGCGCGGAAGCGGGCGGCCATCGCGGCACCTTCATCGGCGAAGTGGCGCACGCGCTGATCGGCACGTTCGCGCTCACGCCGCAGATCGCCGACGCCACCGGCCTGCCCGCGCTGGCGGCGGGCGGCGTGATGGACGGACGCGGCATCGCCGCCGCGCTCGCGCTGGGCGCGCAGGCCGTGCAGATGGGCACGGCGTTTCTCGGCTGCGCCGAAAGCGCGATTCCCGCCGACTGGAAAGCACGCCTGCGTGCCAGCGCCGATACGTCCACCGCAGTGACGCGCGCCATCACGGGCCGCCACGCGCGCGGCATCCGCAATCCGCTGATGGCGCAACTGGAGGCGCACGCGGACAGCGTTGCGCCGTATCCGGTGCAAAACGCGTTGACCCAGGAATTGCGCCAGCGTGCGGCGCGCGCCAATGACGGCGACTGGCTGTCGCTGTGGTCCGGGCAGGGCGCGCCGCTGTCGCGCGTGCGCGAAGAAGGCATCGGCGCGGCGCAGCTCGTCGATGCGCTGGACGCGGAATGGCGCGCGACGTTGCGTGCGATGTTGCGTGCATCAAACGGCTGACTCTCGATAAAAACCGGTCAAATCTGCCGCTCTCCTGGCGCGGGCACCGCTTGCGTCAGGAGAAGAAGAAAAATTAATCGAAAGCTGACTTTAAAGCCGAACCATTTACCGCCTCTCCAATTCGTTGCGCATTCAAAAAAGCAAACGTTGCCGGGCGTATTCCGGGCCTTCCGGAATGCTTCGCATAACTCGCCAAAAATCCTGAAAAATATTCGTACGCACAATCGGACGAAGCTTTCGAAAGGATTGCAAACCTCTTTTCCGGGCCTTGCTGGGTAAGGGTTTCGCGGAAATTGATCAGGTTTTCGAAGTACTCGGGTGAAAGCCTATTGGTACTCGCCCCGATATCTGAAAAAAGTCCCCCAAATTAATTTGATCACCTACACTTGCGCGCAAGTATGGTGCGCGAACGCTGTCACAAACGGCATTCGAAACCATGCTGGCCAGGTGCATCAAGGATGCATCCTGCGTGGTCGTCCGCACGGGGAGCGACACGTTCGGGGCGCGGGGGCACAGGGCGATTACGTTGCTTTTGGGTTCGAAACTGGAGACTTACATGAATATCAAGCTTCACAAGCTGTTGCCGATCAGCGCTGCAGCCATGCTGTGCGCGTCGTTCGCAACGGTGTCGAGCGCCGACGAAACGGTCAAGATTGGCCACGTCGCACCGCTCACGGGCGGAATCGCACACCTTGGCAAGGACAACGAAAACGGCGCGCGTCTCGCAGTCGAAGAGATCAACGCGAAAGGTCTGACGATCAACGGCCAGAAGGTCACGCTCGCGCTCGACGCGCAGGACGACGCGGCTGACCCGCGTACGGCCACGCAGGTCGCGCAGAAGCTCGTCGACGACAAGGTTGTCGCGGTTGTCGGCCACCTGAACTCGGGCACGTCGATTCCGGCTTCGAAGATCTATAGCGATGCAGGCATCGTGCAGATCTCGCCGTCGGCCACGAACCCGGCCTACACGCAACAAGGCTTCAAGACGACGTACCGCGTCGTGGCGACGGATGCCCAGCAAGGCCCGGCGCTCGCGAACTACGCGTCGAAGAACCTGAAGGTCAAGAGCGTGGCGATCGTCGACGACTCGACGGCGTACGGCCAGGGTCTCGCCAACGAATTCGAGAAGACCGCCAAGTCGCTCGGCATGAACGTGCTGTCGCATGACGCGACCAACGACAAGGCCGTCGACTTCCGCGCAATTCTGACGAAGATCAAGGGCGAAAACCCCGACGCGATCATGTACGGCGGCATGGACGCCACCGGCGGCCCGTTCGCCAAGCAAGCCAAGCAGCTCGGCCTGCGCGCCAAGGTGCTGGCAGGCGACGGCGTGTGTACCGACAAGCTGTCGGACCTGGCCGGCGACGCAACCGACAACATCGTGTGCTCGGAAGCCGGCATGGCGCTGGAAAAGATGGCGGGCGGCAAGGCCTTCGAAGCCAAGTACGAGAAGCGCTTCGGCCAGCCGATCCAGATCTACGCACCGTTCACGTATGACGCGGTCTACATCATCGTCGACGCGATGAAGCGCGCTAACTCGACGGATCCGGCGAAGATTCTGGCAGCGATGCCGACGACGGACTACAAGGGTGTCATCGGCGAGACGACCTTCGACTCGAAGGGCGACCTCAAGCACGGCGTGATCTCGCTGTACAACTACAAGTCGGGCAAGAAGTCGCTGCTCGACGTGGTGAAGATGTAAATCCGCATGCGACGCTGACCGGCTTTGGCCGGTTGGTATCGATGTGAAAAAGCCCACGGGTTTCGATCCGTGGGCTTTTGTTTTTTTCAGTTATGTGGCCGTGTGCGTTCAGATGCCCAGGCGGCGCAGCACCTTGGGTCCCGCGAACGCCACCAGCGCCGCGCACAGCGCGACCACGGCGAGCCCAACGGTGAGATTGGTCACCTGGGTGATCGCGCCGATCACCACCGGCCCGAACAGCAAGCCGAAATACGCGATGCCCGCGACGTGCGCGAGGCCTTCGGCCGCGTGGATGCCCTTCACGCGCGCGGCGGCGGCGAACAGCACCGGCATCATATTGGCGAGGCCCAGGCCCATCAGCGTGAAACCGGTGAGTGCCGTGATCGAATACGGCAGCAGCAGCGCGCCGATCATGCCCGCGCAGGCCAGCGAGGCGCTGGCGAGCACCAGTTGCGGCGCGCCGAAGCGTGCGCGCACTGCGTCGCCCGCGAAGCGCGCCACGGCCATGCCGCCCGAAAACGCCGCATAGGCGGCGCTCGCGAGCGCGGGCGTGGCGATCACCACGTCGCGCATATAGACGGTGGCCCAGTCGTACATCGCGCCTTCGGCGATCAGCGCGATCAGGGCGATGCCGCCCAGCGCCCACAGCGCGGGCGTGCGCCAGCGGTTGCCGGTTTTGGCGTGCTCGCCGTGCGTGGCGTGCGGCACATGCGGCAGCACGAACGGACACGATACCCACAGCACCAGCGCCGCCAAGGCAGACGCGAGGAACAGATGCAGTGCGGGCGCCATGCCGCGCGACAGCAGCGCGCCGCCAATCGCCGCGCCCGCCATCCCGCCCAGACTGAACATGCCGTGCAGCGCCGACATGATCGGTTTGCCGACGGCTTCCTCGACGGCGCTGGCTTCGGCATTCATCGACACGTCGAGCGTGGCCATGCCGATGCCGAACGCGGCCAGCACGACCAGCAGCATCCAGTAATACGGCACGACGAGGATCAGTGCGCCGCAGATCGACATGGTAAGGCCGCCCGCGAGGCACGCGCGCCGCGAGCCGACGCGCGCGATCCAGCCGCCGATCGTGGTCATCGCGGCAATCGAGCCGCCCGCCACCGCGAACAGCGCATAGGAGAGCATCGCTGCGCTCAGGTGGAATTTGTCGCGCACGGTGGGCACGTGCACGCCCCAGGAGGCGTACATCATGCCGGCGATGAAGAACAGCGCCATGGTCGCGTAGCGCGCGCGGCGGCGCGTGGCGTCGGGCAGCGCGCGATGCGCAGCGGCAGGCGTGGTGGCAGATGCTGAAGCGGACGCTGAGCGCGCCGGATCGGTGATGCGGTCGGACACGGATAATCCCGTCGAAGAGAGGCAGCGCACGCGCCACGGTCTCGGGCACGGCGCTCATACTGGAAGGGACGGCGGCGCGCAGGCACAAGCCGTCTGAAAGGCAAGCGATGATTCTAGCGAAGGCGCGCAACTACTGCTGATGCCTGCGCGCGCTCTGCTCTAATGAGCGTTGCACATGCATTGCATCCGCCTTTCCATCGATTGAGGACGATTCCTTGAAGATTCCCGCTCACGCTCCGCTTCATCTGCTGCATCAGGCGCCCGTCGGCACGCTCGCCACCCACGCGCGTGAGCCGCAAGGTTTCCCGTACCCGACGCTGCTGCCTTTCGCGACCGATGCGCGGCATCGTCCCGTGATCCTCGTGAGCCGCCTCGCCGAGCACACGCGCAATCTTCAGGACGATCCGCGTGCGGGTTTTCTGGTGGCGCAAACGAGCGGCGAAGACGTGCTCAGCGCGCCGCGTATGACGCTGATCGGCCGCTTCGAACCCAGCGACGCTGGAGCGGATTCCACGCTGGCGCGTCGTTATCTGCGCTATCACCCCGACGCCGCACGTTATCTCGCACTCGGCGATTTCACCTTCTGGACGCTGCACGTGGAGCGGCTGCGCTATATCGGCGGTTTTGGCGCGATGGGCTGGCTCGACGGCGCGGAACTCGACACGCTCGTTCCCGTGCCTGCCGAAGAGGAAGACGCGCTGATCCATTTCGCCGATACCCACCCGGCGCGACGCGAGGGTTTCGCGCTGCTGGGCGTCGATCGCCATGGTGCGGATTTGCGTATCGATGGTCAGCGCATTCGCCATCCATTTGAGCTGCCACAACTCGACGGCGCATCCTTGCATGGCGCGCTAGCCGATTCCCTTGCCGCCTATTCAAACTGAGTATTTTCTCTAAAACCCGGCGATAAAAGGCTTCAAGCGGGCTTCAAGCGGGCTTCAAGCGGTCTTCAAACCGCCGGTCGCAACCCATGATGCAATGCGTCATGGCGGGCTATTGGCTGCGATTCGTAGGAAGTTATCATGCCATGAAATGTTTATCGTTTTCCCGTCAGATAATGTTCATGCCCTGCTAATTATGAGAAACGAATTTATCGGCGAATTGGAGCATTTAGTAAAAATACCGATTTGCACGAAATGAAAGATTCTTACCATTTCTACATTCCAGCAAACGCTGAAGTAAGTGGTGCCAATCATCGGCAAACGTTTCGTAAAATATTTCGATTATTTTTATTGCAGCGCGCTTTTCGCGGCATTCGTTTCTGTGTTAATCTCGCCTCCAATTTCCGAGGCAATTCAACTGTCAATCGGCATACTGGCATCAGATCGGTAGCCATTATCAACAATCACCAGGGCACCATACTCATGTCGTCATACAAGGAACTCCTCGCTCAGCGAGAAAAGCTGGAAAAGCAGATTGAAGAGGCGAAGGAGCGCGAGTACGCCGAGGTCCTCGACGAAATCAAGCAGAAAATGGCCGACTACGGCATTACCATCGCAGAACTCGGCGGCAGCCGCGCTGCAGGCAAGGCTGCAAAGGCAGCCAGCCGCTCGCGCGCAAGCGTTGCGCCGAAGTATCGCGACCCGGATAGCGGCAGCACGTGGTCGGGCCGCGGCAAGCCGCCGCGCTGGATCGCTGGCCAGGATCGCGATAAATATCTGATCTCGAAGTAATAAGCCGTAATAGATGGGCTTCACGGTCCATCGGTAAAAAAGCCGCGCTGTCACGGGGACGCGCGGCTTTTTGTTATTTTGCTTACCGTGACTTTCTCTTTCTTACCATCGACGGCCAGGCGCGACGCGCGCGCACTCGCGCAGGATTGCTGAACGCGAATACGAAGGGTTCTCGTAGTCGCCTGATTTAAAAGAAGATTCCAGGGTTATCTCCAATTGGGGACGGCGTCGCGATTACAATCGCGGAAATACCTTCGTTCGCTTCTGGATCAGCATGTCCTCCTCAACCGCCGCGTTATCAGATAAACAGCAGGTCGCACGCAAGACAACGTTTGTTAGCGTTGGCTTGAATTCGGTGCTTGTCGTGCTGCAAATCGCGGTGGGCACGATGGCGCATTCACAGGCTTTGGTCGCCGACGGCGTCCATTCGCTTTCCGATCTTGTCTCCGATTTCGTTGTCCTGATCGCCAATCGGCATAGTGGTGCAAAGCCGGATGCCGATCACAATTACGGCCACAGCCGTTATGAAACAGTTGCTTCATTATTTCTCGGCGCATTACTGATTGCGGTGGGCGTGGGCATGCTCGCGCGCGCCGGCACGCGACTCGCCAAACTCGGCGATATTCCGCCCGTGCATGCAAGCGCGCTCGCGGTGGCCGTGCTGGTGCTGGTGTCGAAGGAGGCGCTGTTTCGCTACATGCTGCGCGAGGCGCAGCGCGTGCGCTCCGCCATGCTGATTGCCAACGCGTGGCATGCGCGCTCGGATGCGGCGTCGTCGCTGGTGGTGGCGATCGGCATCATCGGCAGCCTGGCGGGCGTGCGGCTGCTCGATCCCATTGCGGCCGCGATCGTCGGCTTCATGGTCGCGCGCATGGGCTGGGTGTTCGGCTGGGACGCGCTGCAGGATCTGTCGGATCGCGCGCTCGACGAATCGGCCGCTGCCGATCTGCGAGCGTTGTTGCTGGAGACGCCCGGCGTGCTCGACGTGCACGAGATGCGCACGCGCAAGACCGGCGACCTCGCGCTGGTGGACGCGCATATCCTGGTCGATCCGTTTATCTCGGTGTCCGAAGGACACTTCATCGCCGAAATGGCGCGCGCGCGCCTGCTCACCGATTCGCGCGTGCTCGACGCACTGATTCACGTCGACCCCGAAGACGACATGCACGTGCGCTCGGTGTCGAACCTGCCGGCGCGTGGCGAAGTCGCCAAAGCGCTGCGCGAGGCGCTTGCCGCGCACGACGTCCATGTGGAAGCGGTGACGCTGCACTACTTGAGCACGGGGCTGGAGATCCAGTTCGCGCTGGCGGCGCGCGACGACGCGCGGCGTCTCGCCGATGTCGATCTGGAGGCGCTGCGTCGCAAACTGGGCGCGAGCCGGCTGGAGGCGCTGCAGATGACGGCGGATGCGCGGCTAACCACATCGCCGCGCATGGACTGATCGAGCGTCGAAGTCGACGCATCAGTGTGCAAACGCCGCGCTGCCATTCATGGCGCGCGGCGTTTTGTCATCGGCAGATGGCAGACTGGAGTGCAGCCTCAGAGCGGCAATTGCGTATCGAACTTGATCTCGCGCAGCACGACGCTCGTGCGCACTTGCGCAACCGCCGGAATGCGGAAGATGCGTTCGTGCAGGAAGGCGTCGTAGGCCTTGATGTCGGGCGCGACGATCTTGAGGATGTAGTCCGATTCGCCCGTGGTGCTGTAGCACTCGGTCACTTCCGGACAGGTGGCGATCTCGCGCTCGAAGGCTTCGACGCCGCCTTCCGTGTGCCGCGTGAGATGGATGTGCGCGAGTGCGCAGACGTGCAGGCCAAGCTTTTCGCGATCGAGCAGCGCCGTGTAGCGCTGGATCACGCCGGACTGCTCCATATCCTTGATTCGACGCCAGCAAGGCGTACTGGAGAGCCCGACCTGATCGGAGATTTCCTGCACCGAGCGGCGCGCGT
This sequence comes from Burkholderia sp. Ax-1719, assembly GCF_011753055.1. Lineage (GTDB taxonomy): Bacteria > Pseudomonadota > Gammaproteobacteria > Burkholderiales > Burkholderiaceae > Paraburkholderia. The sequence goes on from NZ_VWWJ01000015.1 coordinate 75,514, forward strand.
CCAGCTGCAGCAGGCGCAGGATCTTCTGAGAGAACGTATCGAGTGTCAAATGCGCCTCCATGTGCGTCGCCGTATTCCCGAATGTTAGAGGTCGGGAAAACGAAACGCAATGCAAACCGCGTCTGACGAGGGAGATTACCTAATATCGCGCTCAGCTGGCGGCATTTTGCCCTGAGGCGTCCCCTTCATCGGCGCCCGGAAGCGCCTTCAGGGCGGCCTGCTGCGCACGCAGATCGGCGAGCATGTTGCAGAACAGCGCGCCTTGTTCGATGGCGTCGTCGAGCGCCACATGCGTGTGCGGATGGTCGTCGAACCAGTGCTTCGGAAAGCGCGGCTTGATGTTCTTGCGATAGGGCAAGCCGGTGATCGCGAAGGCAAGCGTCTTGATGTCGAGCGCCGACCACGAAAACGGACAGCGCCCGGCGAAGCGCATCATGTACCAGAACATGTAGGTGAAATCGAAACCCGCGGGCATGGCCACGAACACGGGCTTGCCCGGCAGCGCCTCCACCCATTCGACATAGGCGACCAGCGCCGCCGCCGGGTCTTGCAGATCCTTGCGGCACGCCGCCCACGCTTCGGGCTGCGTTTCCCACCATGCCGCCTGCACCGGATGCGGCGCCGCACCGTCGAGCGTCGCCAGATTCGCCGAGAAGGTGGCGATCAGGCGCTTGTCGGCGGTGTAGGCCGCCGAGGCGAAACTGAGCATCGAGTGCGGGCCGGGAATCGGACCGTCGGCCTCGACGTCGGTGCTTACGTAAATCTCTTCGATGGCGGCTTGATTCATCGCTTCCTGTGTCTGGCGCGCACCGCCTGGCGATGCGCGGGTTGTCTGTTGCGGGGTTCAGCCCGTATTCAGCCTGAGTTCAACCCCATTGCGCCTGCGAGGGCTCGTTGCCGGGCACGCTGTCTGCGACATAGGGATTGGAGCGGCGTTCCTCGCCGAAGGTCGAAACCGGCCCGTGGCCCGGCACAAAGGTGACATCGTCGCCCAGCGGCCAGAGTTTTTCGCGGATCGAACGCACCAGATCCGCGTGATTGCCGCGCGGAAAGTCCGTGCGGCCGATCGACCCGGCGAACAGCACATCGCCGACCAACGCGAGCCGATGCTCGCGGCTGAAAAAGACGACGTGACCCGGCGTGTGGCCGGGGCAGTGGTAGACCTCCATCACCTCGTTGCCAAAGCGCACCGTGTCGCCGTTCACGAGCCAGCGATCCGGCTCGAACGCCTGCGCATGGCCGAAGCCAAAACGCACGCTCTGCTGCGGCAACTGCTCGATCCAGAAGCGCTCGTCTTCCTGCGGCCCTTCGATCGGCACGCCGAATTTGTCGGCTAGCGCTTTCGCGCCCGCGCAATGATCGAGGTGCCCGTGCGTCAGCAGCACTTTTTCGAGCTGCACGCCCTGATTCGCGATCTCCGCTTCGATGCGATCGAGATCGCCGCCCGGATCGACAACGGCAGCGCGTTGCGTCGCTTCGCAGACGAGCAGCGAACTGTTTTGCTGGAACGGCGTGACGGGGATCAGCGTGACTTTCATGCGCGCGGTCGGGCTCAGGAGAGAGAGTGGGGGAGGTTTTGTCGTGGGGGCCGTGCTTGCTCGCAAGTGCGGCAAACCGACCCAAGGACTCGATTGTACCGGGGTGAGCACGGGGCCGCCGGGCGTCGTCCGGGGTTGGTGGGTTGATCGGCGCAGCCCTTGTCAGACAAGGGATCGGCGGGTGTCGCCAAACGGCTTTATTGCATCAATAGTTAGAAATCATGGAGATTTGCGGGTGGCGAGCATGACAAGAATAACTTTTAGGTATAATGCGACCCATCAAGCACGTTTGTGCGTGCATTCAAGTGGCGATGTGACCTGCAGTAAATAATGGGTCTCGATGCATCGCCGTCAAGCAGTGCCGTCTCAGAGGCTAGCTAAACAGGCTGCCTTACAAGATGGCAAATCAGGTGCCGATCCGTTCGGCACCGCACGTCTTGCCCAGCCAGGCGCCACGCGCCTGCCACGAACTTGCTGTCGTGACGCTGGGTGGGGCCTACGCCGCCGTTCCTGTGCGCCGTGTTTTATCCGGCGTGCCTGAATGTGGTCATCCGTTCGATGGCGGCATGTGGGGTCTGGTCAGGCTGCCGGGGACAGGTTGCGCCAGACGTGAAAGAAAACCAGCGGTTAGCGGCATATGGGGCCGCATCCGGGTATTGGCACTCGCACGCCTTTTGTTCATACGACAAGGCGAGCGCGGCGTCCTTTTGCCTGCGACCGCCGGGGTTATCCAGCGATGCACCACCAAGGTGCAGGATGGCCTCGAACAGAAGGCTAACTTATGAACTTTGGATTATCTCGACGACGACTCGGGAGTCTCGCAGCCGTGTCCGTGCTGGCAGGTTGTGCCATGCCGCCCGGCCCGCAGGACCAGGCGCAAGGCAACGCGCTGAGCACCAAGGACGCACACACCGCGTTCGCGACCCCGCAGAGCTACGGCTCGGCGCTGGCCGCACTGCCCGCATCGGGCGCAGGCAAGGACAACTCGCTCGCTGATGCACAGGCGATCGACGGCGACGCTGTAGACGCTGGCTCGTTCCATCAGGTCGGTCGCGCGTCGTGGTATGGCCGCGCCTTCCACGGCCGCAAGACCGCAAGCGGCGAGCGCTACAACATGGAAGCGCTGACCGCCGCGCACCGCACGCTGCCGCTCGGCTCCTACGTGCGCGTCAGCATTCCGGGGACCGCGAAGTGGGTCGTCGTGAAGATCAACGACCGTGGCCCGTATGCGCGTGGTCGCGTGATTGATCTGTCCCTCGCTGCGGCGCGGGTGCTGGGTTTGCAACACGCAGGCACGGCAAAGGTGAACATCGAAGGTCTCTCGCGCCAGGAAGCCAAGGCCGCTCAGGCCGAAATGCTGGCGGCGAACTCGAACCAGTAATCGCTTTTGGGTTGGCGTTCGGTGGGAGAGAGGTTGATTAGCGTGTGTCGTCCGTGTTGGCGCGTTGCGCGCACCGGATGAGGAACGAAACCCCCTCTACTCGTCGATACCCGACTCGCAAAAAGTACGAAGGGCTGCCCGGATTGGGCAGCCCTTCGGTTTTTCTGGCGCAGCAAACGCGGGCTTAGTCCTCGTCGCCGTCCTCTTCCTTCAGTTCCAGCGCACGCGCGTAGAGCGTATTGCGCGACGCGCCCGTGAGCGCCGCCGCGATTTTCGCCGCGCCCTTCACCGGCACTTCCTGCAGCAGCATGCGCAACAGCGCATCGTGATCCGCCTCGCCGGATTCGGGCGCGCTCGCGCCTTCCACCACCAGCACGAATTCACCACGCTGACGATTCGCATCTTCGGCGAGCCACGTTGGCCCTTCGGCCAGGGTGCCGCACCACAGCGCCTCATGTAACTTGGTCAACTCGCGGGCGATCAGCAGACGCCGCGTGGGACCGAACGCATCGGCGAGCGCCTGCACGGTTTCGACGATGCGATGCGGCGCTTCGTAAAACACCATCGCGTGCGCATGCGAGACGAGCGGCTGCAAGGCGGACGCGCGCTGCTTCGCCTTGGGCGGCAGAAAGCCGAGGAACGTGAACGTCGATACCCAGTCGCCCGCCGCGGAAAGCGCGGTGGCGAGCGCGCTCGCGCCCGGCACGGGCACGACCTGGAAACCGGCGGCGCGCACCGCATCGACGAGCTTCGCGCCCGGGTCGGAAATGCCCGGCGTGCCGGCATCCGAGACGCAGGCCACGCGCTCGCCCGCGCGCAGATGCTCGATCACGCGCAGCGCGGCTTCGCGCTCGTTGTGCTCGTGCACGGCGATCAGCGGCTTCGAGATGCCGTAGCGCGTGAGCAACTGGCCGGTGTTGCGCGTGTCCTCGGCGGCGATGCGATCGACCAGACCGAGCACGTGCAGCGCACGCACAGTGATATCGGCGGTATTGCCGATGGGCGTCGCCACGACATACAGCGTGGCGGCCGGATACTGCTGGGCCTGGGCGAGTTCGAAAGGAGACGACGTCATGACACGGAACGCGCGAACGCAAGAAAAGAGGCCGTCATTGTGCCATGGGGGGGAGAGCGCGACGGCGCATCGGGACAACGGCGCGCGAAACGTCGACGACAACTTTTCTGCGCGCGGCCAGTCGAACGCGCAAGGTCGCACGGCTTCGCGCCGCGCCGTGGGTGAGCGATTCGAAGCGCATGCGCTGACGTGGCTGCAACGCCAGCGGCTGGTGTTCATCGCGCGCAACGTGCATTGCCGGGGCGGCGAGATCGACCTCGTGATGCGCGAGCGCGACGGCACGCTGGTATTCGTCGAAGTGCGCGCGCGAACGCGGGCAGCCTACGGCGGCGCGGCGGCGAGCGTGGGATGGCACAAGCGCCAACGGCTGCTGCGCGCCGCGCGTGAGTACTTGCTCACGTATGCGAAAGAGCATGGCGCGTTGCCGCCTGCCTGCCGCTTCGACGTGGTGACCTTCGAAGGCGGCCGGCTCGCCTGGCTGCGCGATGCGTTTCGTGAGGACGAGAGCTGAATCGGCGCGGTTACTGCGCGGTTACTTATTGATACGGAATTAGCGTGAACAAGCAGTAAATAAGCGCGCAGAATACGCGCGATGGAAAAGAACGCCGGAAGAGAACCCTTGCGAGTGCGCTAAACTTGCGGCACGCCGCAACCAAGGGACTTTCGCGAAGGAATTCGCGCTTTCCCGCAGTACAGATTAGAGAGTCGATGTCCGTCGAACGTATTCAACAGCATTTTCGCGATAGCGCAGCCACGCAGCTCGCCGCGATGGAAACCCTGGCGGTGCCGATTGCCGCCGCGGTCGATACGATGTTCGCCGCGCTGGCGAACGGTAACAAGATACTGGCCTGTGGCAACGGTGGCTCGGCCGCCGACGCCCAGCACTTCGCCGCCGAACTGATCGGCCGCTTCGAACGCGACCGCCCGGGCCTGCCCGCGCTGGCGCTGACGACCGATGCATCGGTGCTCACGGCGGTGTCGAACGACTACGCCTACGACCAGGTATTCGCGCGCCAGGTGCGCGCGCTCGGCCAGCCCGGCGACGTGCTGCTGGCCATCACGACCTCGGGCAATTCCGCGAACGTGCTGGCCGCCATCACCGAAGCGCACGAACGCGAAATGATCGTGATCGCGCTGACCGGCAAGGGCGGCGGCATGGTCAACGAAACGCTCGCGGATACCGACATCCACCTGAGCGTGCCGTCCGACCGGACCGCGCGCGTCCAGGAAGTGCACCTGCTGACCATCCATTGCCTGTGCGACGGCATCGACGCGATGCTGATGGGTGAAGAGTGACGGCGGATTGACTCGAACCGACATCGAAGGACCAAGGAGAGGGAGTTGATGAGCAGAAACAGCATGACGCGCGCGCTGGCACGGACCACGCTGACGATCGGCTTCGCGGCCTCGCTGTGCGCGAGCCTGCAGGGCTGCTTCCTCGCGCTCGCGGGCGCGGCGGGCGGTACGGCGCTGGTGGCGACCGACCGTCGCACGGTGGGCTCGCAGACCGAAGACCGTGAGATCCAGGTGAAGGCGCTGTCGAATGTGACGAGCGGGTTGACCGATGCCGCGCACGTGAACGTGGCGGTGTTCAATCAGCGCGTGCTGCTGACGGGTGAAGTGCCCGACGAGGCTTCGAAGCAGAAAGCCGAGAGCATCGTGCGCGGGATTCCGAATGTCGGCTCGATCGTGAATGAGCTGGCGGTGCAGCCGGCTAGTTCGTTCTCGTCGCGTGCTAATGACTCGTATCTGGAAGGGCGGGTTAAGAGCGAGCTGGTGCTGTACAAGGAGATTTCGGCGAACAACTTTAAGGTTGTGGCTGAGCGCGGGAATATTTATCTGATGGGGCTGGTGACGCAGCGTGAGGGTAACGTTGCGGCTAATGCTAGTAGCACGGTTTCTGGTGTGGCGCAGGTGGTGAAGTGCTATCAGTACATCGCGCCGGATCAGGCGCTGGCTTCGTCGTCGGGTAATGCGCCGGTTTCGAGTGCGCCCGCGCAACCTGCGGCCGATGCGCCGACGGTGGGGGCGATTCCGGATTCGGGTGTGAGCTCGCGGCCGATTGAGCAGCAGGCTCCGGCGCCAGTGATGGAGTCGTCGCCGGCGCATGCTGGGTCAACTGGGGCGTCGATGTGATGGTGGGGCGTTTGGTGGTTGGGCTGGTTTTGATTGGTGCTGCGGCTTCGGCGTTTGCTGGGGATGGGGCTGCTGTGGCTCGGGCTAATGCTTGTATGGGATGTCATGCGGTGGATCGGAGGCTGGTTGGGCCTTCGTTTAAAGACATCGCTGCGAAGTACAAGGGTGATGCTGGGGCGCAGGGGAAGCTTGAGAAGAAGGTTCGCGATGGTGGATCAGGCGTTTGGGGCGCTATTCCGATGCCCTCTCATCCTGGGATGAGCGCTGGGGATATTCACGATGTTGTGGCGTGGGTGCTGGCTGGGGCGCCTGTTGCTTCTAAGTAGTTTCGGTTGCGGCGACCGTGATTTCTGCGGTGGTGCGCTGAAAAATAGGTGTGCTACACTCGTCTCGCAGTGGGGCGGTAGCTCAGCTGGGAGAGCGTCGCGTTCGCAATGCGAAGGTCGGGAGTTCGATCCTCCTCCGCTCCACCAAGATTTTGAATAAAAACAACGCACTACGTCTTGCGATGTAATGCGTTGTTTTGCATTCTGGCGCAGGTTTTTGCACATTGCGTGTGGCAGATTTGTGGCGAGTTGGCTGTTGACCCAGCAGGCTAAGTTTTCAGCTGTCTCGCAGTGCGTGACATCGCACAAATGTGCGGATCGACTCATGAAGCCCTGATAGAACGGGTGTAGTACCCTGACGTCGTGAATGTACGCGGCTTAAAGGCCGGGCTTCGGCGTCGCCTTGGTCAACCCCGAGCGCTCGGGACCCACACGAGTTCGGTTTAGCGCTGAGCGATCGTCGGGTTTTCATGCCGTGCCTTACTCCCATAGAGCCGAGCGGCCGTACGCGCTCAGGTCACACGCCGAGCCTTCGGCACCGCAATTGGCATAGTGAAGTGTGCTATCCCGGCTGCGGCTTGTTTTGATGCCGTGACAGCATTCCCCCAAGGCCGGGCTCCGGTATCGCCTAGGCCACCCACCGAACTTTCGGAATCGCAGCTGGCGTGTGGTCAGCCATCGTCTCTGCGACTTTTGTTACGCCGTGATTTCGAAAAAATAAGGCCGGGTTTCGGTGGGCCCAAGTCAATACCGCGCAGCCTTCCGGCACAGCTGCTCGATGTATTTAGCCGTTTCTTTGGATGTTTGAAATGCAAAAGATAACGGGGTGTCTGTCGGTGATCGACGACAGCAACAGCAAGCGTACAAATCTGGGTGATTTGTGCATATCGATTGATGCAAGGCGGTTGTTTTGTGAGCTTTTCTTCGACCATTCGGAATGGCGAGGTGGCGACGGTCAACAACGATTACGAGCGTCGATACCGTGAATGGATCGACAAGATCGAGGTCGAAACCGGCAGCTTCGCGCTGCGATACCCCGAGGTTGATCCCGATATCTTCGCAACGGTCTCGCAAGCTCTCTTTAACGAGCAGAAACTGGAGATCGTCTACCAGCCGCGCTCGAAGATCGATAATGCCGAAGCGAAGATTGTCTACCCGCTCGAGTTGGTGGAGGTCGGCGGGTTGGTCTATCTCGTGGCAGCCATGCCGCGCCATCCCAATCCGGCGATGTACCGGCTCGACCGTCTCGCACGCGCGGCCATGTTGCCCGAATCGTTTGTCTACCCGCGTGGGTTCAGGCTTTCGGTGTACGTGCGGGAGCAACGCCAGTTCGACTTCATGGTAGAGGGCGAAATCGACCTGAGGCTGCGTTTCAGAAACGGAGCAGGGAACCATCTGCTCGAAGCGCCGCTGTCCGAGGACCAGCAGGTCGCCCAAGATGGCGACGCGCTTGAAGTACGCGGCACGGTACTATTGACTCAGCGACTGAGATGGTGGCTGAGAGCGTTCGGACCGAACGTCGAGGTGATGCGGCCGCCGAGCCTGCGGGCAGAGCTGGCGGCGGAGGCTAAGGCTTTGACCGCGCTTTACCAGGGCTAGCTGGTATCGTGACACTGGGACATGATTTGTCTGATGGCGCGGTTATCTTGAGAGTGCAGCACGTCGGTGCTGTTCTATCGAACCCTTGAATAGGAGAAAGCATGCTCACCAATTGCAATTCTTCCCCCCTGCAACATCTGGCTGCGTTCGCGATTGTTTTTATCGCAGCCGTGATGGGAACTGTGGCAGTAGGCGCATATGTAGATTCTGTAACGAGCGATGCGCAACGCGGATGAATGACACGTTTCGGTTCGGTGGAGAGCTTGAGATAGCGCGTCAGGTACTACAAACAAACTACCAGAAGTGATATGCCCGTACGCCCAGCACCATTTACATTGAAGTGTAATAAATGTGGTTGGAGGCATACATTTGCCCCGCGTAGTGATGTCCAGGTGCCGGACATAGATACCCGTTCGCGTTGCCCCCGGTGCGGTGCACGGCCGTTGATTCGTTCGCGACCGAATTTTATTGAGCGATTTTTCGGCCGACTTGGGCAGATTCGGTAGAGTAGGTGATTGAAGTACAGTGCTCACGGAGATAGTTTGTCGTGGGCGATTTGAGGCGTGACCAGTCCTGTTAGCGCCACTGCGTATGTTCGATCAATTTTTAACAATCGTAGGGCAGCCTTTCTATGTCGATTGAGTTGGTGCGATATACGCCGGACGAATTGACAGACATCAAGCTGGACAGTCTGATAGATGCCAAAACATCGTTTCAGATCGTCAACATCCGGCACATGAGTTCGGTGGTTGAAAAAGTCGAAGGACGCATCGAACAGGCTGGCTTTAGCTGCCGCGTGTACACGGAGTACCGTTTGGCGGCCGTGCCTGGCTCTGTGCTCGGTGGAATTACTGCAATTGCCGGCATGGCATCGGCCGCCGCGATTGCAGCCCACAATCTCGCGACGTGGGACCCAGACTATGAGCTGGGGAAGAACCAGATCAAGGGGCATCTGAGCGTAGTCTACAAGAAAGAAAAATAACGTCGAAATAGAGGTGGACGCTTTATTGGCACGTTCCACGAGTCACGACTGCAACACGGTGGCGCACCTTCACAAGTTGTCTCGCTTTGTTTCTCCAACAATATATGCAGTATAGATGCAGCATGCAACGAACCGACGCTACGTCATCGAATGGCCTTCACCAAGCCGTATTGAGCGAAATCGACGATTTACTCACGCAGCTCAAGCTCGATGCGACGGATCCGCGCGTTGCGAGCACGATGAAGCAAGTCGTCGATCTCGTCGCTCCGATTCATGAGGACCTTGCGAAGCGAATTGAGACTTTGCAACGGTACGCGCGGTGGGACAAATTCACGATCGCGTTCTATGGTGAAACGAACGCGGGCAAGTCGACGATCATAGAAACGCTGCGTATCCTGCTGCAAGAGCGAACCAAGGTCGAGGCGCGCGCTGCGTTCCGTGCGAAGGAGGCCGAGTTCGGCATCAGCGAAGCAGTTCTGGCTGCGCTTGCGCAATCGATCGAGGCGAGCCGCGCGACGTTCGATGCGCAGCGCGCACAAACATCCGAGCGTAACGCACAACTCGATGCCGAGCGCGATGGGCTCCAGCAGTCGCTGAGTCAACTGCGTCTTGCGCTCGAGGCGAAGAAACGGGCCGCGTCGTTCTGGCAAAAGCTCGTGTGGCTGTTCAGCAAGCCACCGGAGCAACTCGAATTCGCGCGTACTGCGCAGCAACAGCAGGAACTTGCGGTGGCGCAGGCGGCAGAGCGCGCGATGCTCGATACGGAGCTCGACAGCGCGCAAACTGCGCTTCAGTCACTCGAAACCCAGCAGGCAAAGGCGCATGCGATGCTCGACAGCCTCGCGCCGTTCGCGGACGGCCAGATCATCGGCACGGGCCGCTCCGACTACACGCTCGACACGCATGGCTACGAATTTCATGCGAACGGTCAGCGCTTCGAATTGCTCGACGTGCCCGGTATCGAGGGGAAAGAAGCGCGCGTGATCGACAGCATTCTCGGCGCGGTGAAGGCCGCACACGCGGTGTTCTATGTGACTGGCAAGCCCTCAGCGCCGCAGACCGGCGACAAGGACGGGCAAGGCACGCTCGAAAAAATTCGCGAACATCTCGGCGATCAAACGGAAGTATGGTCGATCTTTAATAAGCGCATCACGAATCCGATCCAGCTCGAAAAGGGCGATTTGCTGAACCAAGGCGAACGCGCGAGCCTCGAGGTGCTCGACGAAACAATGCGTGAGCATCTGGGCAACAACTACCAGCGCTACATCGCTCTGAGTGCGCACCCCGCGTTTCTTGCGGCAGCCGATTGTCTTGTGCCTGCCTCAGATGGCGCGCGAAGCCGCGATAAGTTCCTGGCGAAGGCGAGTTCCACCGAAGTGCTCGCGAGGTCGGGTTTCCAGCCGTTTATCGACTGGCTCAGCGGCAGCATGGTAACCGATAGCGATGCGCGCATTCGCGCCGCGAACGTCAACAAGGTGCGCAGCGCCGTGCAGACGGCGGCTGGCACGATTGCGCTGATTCAGCGCGACAAGGTCGCGCCACTTGCGGCGGACGTGCAGCGCGACTGGGCCCATGTCAGTCCGCAGCTGGAACTCGCGGTGAGTGCGCTTGGCCCCGCGTTGCAAACGCATGCGGACGCCGCGATCCGCACGTTCGAAACGCGCGTGCGCGAGCAGATCTACGAGCGAATCAACGACGGCATCGATAACGACGACGTGAAAAACGTACTGGGCGCGGCGATGAAGCGCGAGCAGTCAAAGCTTGAATTGGCCCTCCCGACGCTAATGGAGAGGGAACTCACGCGATTTCAGCAGGACGTGAGCGACACGCTTGAGCGCTTTCAGCGACGCATCGCTGAACTGCAGGATGCGTATCGATCGATCGGTACGCCGACGCTCGGCGGCTTGGAGCTGAACATGACTTTCGACAGCGGCGTCAAGTACATGCCACTCATTGCGGCGCTCGCAGGGGGGCTTATGATGATCTGGAATCCCGTCGGATGGGTGACGCTTGCGATCGGTGGAGTGACGCTTGTCGTGAGCATCGCGAAAGCAGTCTGGGGTTTCTTCGACAGTGATTACAAAAAGTCACAGCAACGCAAGGCCGCGAACGAGAACATTGGGCGCGTCGTTGGCCGCATGGAAGACGCGATGAAGAGCAGTTGCGACAAGGTGATGGAGAACGTCAAGGCGCGCATCGAAGAGATCGCGGCCGAAGTCGAGCAATCGGTCGATCAGGTTGCGCAAATAAATTCCGCTCTAATCCGTGTCAGCGCGAATCTAACGCATTTTTCTACAACGATGTCCGAAGCAGAGGCAGTGTAATGGAACAGACACTCAACTCTTTCAAGCAACGCCAAGCGGAAACGTTGAGAGTGCTCAACGACCTTCAGGCGTTCCTGGCGCGAGGCGAAGCATTCGGTATCGATGCCGATCCGAACGTCAAGGCGAAACTCGACAGCGCGATCCGCAGCATGGAAGAGGAAAAGCTGCGCGTCGTGCTGATCGGCGGTTTCTCCGAAGGCAAGACGGCGATCGCGGCCGCGTGGCTCGAACGGCTCGACAAGTCGACGATGAAGATTAGCCACGAGGAATCCTCGAATGCGGTGACGATCTACGAGGCGGGCCCCGATTGCCTGCTGATCGACACGCCGGGTCTGTTCGGCTTCAAGGAGCAGTTCGACGCACAAACCAACACACTCGAAAAGTACAAGGAACTCACGCGCAAGTATGTGAGCGAAGCGCATCTCGTGGTCTACGTGATGGACCCGACGAACCCGATCAAGGAGAGCCATCGCGACGATCTAACGTGGCTCTTCCGCTCGCTGAACTTGCTGCCGCGCACGGTGTTTGTGCTGAGCCGCTTCGACGCGGTCGCGGACGTCGAAGACGAGCACGAGTACGTAAAGCTCCTCGCGATCAAGGCGGACAATGTGGCGGGCCGCTTGCGCGATCTGATCTCGCTGACCGACGCGGAGGCCGCAGAACTCGCCGTGGTGGCCGTTGCCGCTGATCCGTTCGAGATGGGCACCGAATACTGGCTCTCGAACCTGGAGCGTTTTCGCACGCTCTCCCGCATCGGGCTGCTCCAGCACGCGACGTCTGAAAAGGTCTCGGCGGCCGGCGGAATAGCCGCAGTTGTCGACGAAACGCGGCGCAGCATCGTGCGCGACGTGCTCGGCAAGCGGTTGCCGATCGCCGTCCATAACGACGACCGCATTGCGCAGGAGGTGAACCGTCTTGAAACGATGAGTAACCAGTTACGAAAGCAACTGGTTACGTCCGATGCACGTATCAACGATGTGCGCATCGGTTTGCGTAGTTTCGTGACAGACTTTTTCACCGATCTGATCCTGCAGGCGCGCGGACAGTCGTTGGACACTTTCGCGGAGTTCTTCGAGCGTAATGTCGGTTCGGATGGCGCGGTTTTGAACGCGAATCTGCAAAACGCGTTTGATCAACAGATGCGCTCGGTGAAATTCGAGGTTAGCAAGATGGCAGTCGGTTTCGACGCGGAGGTTAATCACTTCAATGCGAGCGTACGTGCGTTCGGCAAGCAGGGCATCGATTACGTGGTCAAGGGCGGCTTGATAAGCAACACGTCGGTGCTGGCGGCGCGCGACGGCATTGTCAATGTCGCGAAGGTAGTTGGTCTCGATCTCGGCAAGATGCTGAAGTTTAAGCCGTGGGGCGCTGTCAATCTGGCGAAGGGGCTCAACGGCCTGCTGTCGGCGCTGGGACTCGCGCTCGAAATCTGGGACTCGGTGGAGCAGGTGCGGCGCGAGCAGGCATTTCGCAAGATGATCGACAAGATGGTCGAGAACTTCGAGAAGCAGCGCTCGGAATTGCTAGGTTTGATCGGTGGGCCGCAATTCGAGGATCAGTTCTTCCCGGAACTCGTCGATTTGCGCGCCAATGTAACGGCGGTCGAGCAAAGCGTCGTTGCGGGACGCGAGAAGCGCGAGCAGTTCCATCGCTGGCGCGATCAAGGCGAAGCGATCGATGCAGAGTTCCGGATGATGGATGCCGCTTGATCAGGGCTCGCGTAAATTCCACGGTCTAACGTTGGTCACGCCGCCCGCACTCTGGGCGGCGTGCTACGTATAACTACGCTACCTGAGAAGATGCGCAAAGTTCGTCCGGCCGGCCGCTGTTTGACTGAGATCGTGGGGCTTAGTGCACCTAGCTCTTTTTCACGGAAGACTGCGAGAATCGGACGAGCGGATGGAGCCAGCCGGCTAAGTGAGTCAGTTACGTTTCCGGAAGAGGTTCGGCTAGTGAAATGGCCATGGCCTAACAAACTGTCGACCATCATTTTTTCGTTTGGCGACCCGAGATGAAACGCTGCGTCATTGATATTCGCCACGCCGAGAATTTGAGTTTCTGTTCACTGGTCGACGCCGTACGCCAAAATGATCTATACGGAGAACGGCAATGTTCGCACTGACAGATAGAGACACCAGCCTTTGCCTGCCACTAAGCGGTCGCGATCCACTTGGCACGCAGGCAGTGTGGCAACGCCGCGCTCGCGACATCGTGCCAAACCTCACCGCTGCGAGCGGACTATCGGAAGGTTTTCATATCCTCCTTGTCGTGCTCGCATGGTGGCCGGTGATGGCAACGCGAAAGGATTCGGTCAGACCAAAGCTCCAAGAATTCTTCCTTCTCATCGAGCAGGCCTTTGCGCGGGCCTGCCGGTGTGCAGATAAGGACTGGCGATTGCCTGGAAGCCGGCGCCTGAATGATGGCGATACGGGGGTGTGGATCAGTCTTGAAAAGAGCGCGCATTTGCTGGACAACCAACTGACCAACGGTGTGTGGGGACTCTATCGCGGCCCTGCTCACAATGCGGGCCTGATCGATGAGCAGAATCGCATTTGCAGCGCGGAACTCGCAGCGCGTATCCGCGAGCGTACGCCGATTGTGCGCAGCCTGTTGCAGCCCATCGCCGAATTGCTCACGGCGGGAATCAAGGCACCACCGTGCAAATTGGCCAGCAACCGTTCGAACAGGATCGTCACAGGCCTCACCGAAATTCTTGACACGCTACCGTTCAGGCGCGAAATCCGGGAAACGTTCGTGGTGCCGGTGAGTTCGCCAATTACTGTCGATCTGGCAAAGTTGCTGGGGGCGAAAGATAGTCTGAGCAACGGCCTTAGAATGTTCATGGCGGGCGCGATAGAAAGTCTTCCCCAGCACGCCCCTACGCTCGAAAACGTGATCGGCTGCGAGCAATTCATTGCGCCGCTCGATGCGATCTTCGAGGAAATTTGCAGCACCGAAGAGCGTGATGTGGATCGCGTCGTAAAGCGGTTAAAGATCGATCTGGCAGTACTGCGCGCTGCACGTGAACGCTTTGCGCGCGCCGGCACTTTTGACGGACTGTCCCGCGAACGAGCCGATGCCTTACTAAGACTCGATCTCTCGAGTGCTCGCGCACTCGTCCGATCGCTTATCGACCACCATGCGGCGATCAGCGAGTCGCGCAACAGTTCGCCGTGGATTGTTCTGGACGACAGCGGCCGCCTTGACTGCAGTCTTGCCGCCAACCGGTCGGACGTCGATGGCCTGTCGCCCGTTACCGCATGGCGTAACGGGTATTACCTGCAAACATTGCACAATTTGGCCCATCAGGTGGGAACCCGGGTAGCACGATGAATATGACGCTCCGAGAGCGGCTCTCCGACGTGGCGGGCAAGTTACACACGATCGAAGTCGCGCTATTCAGCACCTTTAATTTCAACGCCGATTTCTTCGAGCAGAATGTAATGCCCGCGCTTTTCGGCGCCGAGCCGGACAGCACGCGCGCAATGCGCGAGTCCGCAGTGCACAAGGGTTTGATGCATACGCCCGTTGGCGTTTTTTGCGATCCTTCCCAGATAAAGATGGGTCGCAAGCCCTTTCGCTATACCGTCTATCCCGTGTTTGTCGAAGGGCGGCTGTTTCATCCCAAGAACATCATCCTGATCGGTGTCGACCATCACGGAACGCGGTGGATGTATGTCGCGGCGATGTCCGCAAATCTGTCGCTGAAGGCGTGGGGGCAAAATTGCGAAGGATTCGCCGATACCTGGGTGCACGCGCGCAGCGAAGAGGTCGGCAAGTCTGTCTCGGACTTTCTCGACTGGCTGCATACGCGAGTGGGCAGCGACACGGAAGGCGACGCGTTGCAGCAAGCGCGCGTGCTGAGCCAGCAACTGCAAGCGCAGAGAAAAAAATGCGATCCGCAGGGCGGCCACTATGACGACAAGCGCAACGTCGGACTATATTTCTCACCGCAGCATACGTCGATGTGGGACTACGTCGCTCGTCGTTACGGCGCGATCAGCAGAGTGCGTGCGGCGTCGCCTTACTGGGGCGATGTTCATGCGACAGCGCAAGCGCTGCAGGGTGTGCCCATCGAACTGACGGCAGCGCGCGTACCGCCTCTCTACGCGAAGGTTGCACTGGGGCAGGATTTGACCCAGTCTCTGGCAGACGCAAATTGCCGGCCGAAAGTCAGCACGTGGGTCAAGGACGAAGGCCGCTTCTATCACGCGAAGCTATACGACATCGAGACGCGCGACGGCAAGGTGGCGGGCGTCGGCTCGTGCAACTTCACGCGACGCGGTCTCTTCTGGGCCGAGAGTGAAGACGGTCTGCACGGCAACGTCGAGTCGATGCTGTTCGACGTCACGCGTCTGGCGTGGCCGGCTACACGGCCTTTGCCTGCTGAAGAACTGCCCGAGACAAGTTGCAGCGACGACCCGCCGCAACCGTGGCCGTTTTATGTGTTCGTGCAATACGACTGGCGACAGGAGCGGTTCGAGTGGACGCTGCAGGGGCAAAGCGACGCCGACATCGAATTGCTGCTAATGGGTCAGCCGCCCGTCGTCGTGAATGACGCACGTCCCAGCGGTCGGCGCAAGGGCGCGCTGAAATCACACCTGTTCCGGCTCAAGTCGAACGGCGAGCAATGGGAAGGCGTCGTCACCGAACTCAATCTGGGCGATTCGACGCAACAATATGGCACTCCCGTCAGCGCGGACGACATCATCGATTCGTGGCATGGCGGCGGGTCGACCGAGCCGTCGCCATGCGGGGATGGCGATGATGACAACGACCCCGTCGATACGTCGGACATCATGGTGCCCGCGGGAAGTGCCGAAGCCGTCAAACCCATGTTTGACTCGTTCCGCTTTTATCAGGCGCTCAAGGTCCTGCAAGGCAAGATCCTCGAATCCGTTGATGATCGCAAGCGGCTCATTGAATGGATGGTGAGCCGCAGCGACAGCGTGCACGCATTTGTCAATGCGATCAGCGTCAGCGAGTATCAGGCCGCGGCCAGGTTAGTGATGTGCATCGAATGCGACGCCTTGTTGCGCTCGCTGCCCGAATTGAGGGAGGCTGGTGTGACGCGCAGAAAGCTCCGTAGTGAAATGGCACGACTGCACCACGAAGTCCGTCTCGAGATTGCCACGGAATTGCGCCGCAGAGGGGTTCGGCACGATGATGCGAAGCAAATGCTCGAGTGGTACGTCAGAAGGCTGACCCGGCCGTGCCATGTCGAATTCAATCAATCAAGCGCAACGGGAGTGTGAGATGCGCCTGTCGACAAATACCATTGCGGACCTCTTTCGCTTCGACTGCGACGGTAAATTCGGGGCTAGCGAGTCGATGGTCCAAATGCAGGTTGAAGGCGTGACCGCGCTATGCAAGATTCTGCGCAGGCGGAAGGTCGCGTATCTGGCCGATGAAGTGGGACTGGGAAAAACCATGCAGGCACTCGGTGTTGTCGGATGGTATCGGCACATTAACCCTAATGCGCGCATTTTGATCATCACACCGCGCGAAAACGTCCAGAGCGGCTGGAAGAGAGAATTCGAACGCTTTCATCGATATGTCGGGAAGAGCATCGCATCGCTACGAGAATATGCCCGACTGCGCGACTGTCTCGAAGACGTGCAACACAGCAACGACGTGCATTTACTGCGACATCCGAGTTTCATGCGGCCGTTGTTCATCGGCGGCAGTGAAGAGATCAGCTGGCACGACGCGATCGGCAAAGTCGATCTGCCGGCGATCGATACGCTGCTTCGCGCTGTGCCCGCGTCCGGCAACGCGGAGCGAAGCTTTGCGTACAACGTAGCTTTCGCGAAGACAGTGAACGCGTGGTTCATTCGCGAGGGAATCCGGTTCGATCTGGTCGTCGTGGACGAGGCGCAATGTTTGCGCAATGCGTCAAACCAGACGAACACCGTGCTTCGAACGCTGTTGCATTCGTGTGTCGATCACTGGCTCTTCATGAGCGCCACGCCCGCACACTCCGGCGTAGAGAACATCGCGACGCTGTTCAACACGTATCCCGGACGAGGCAACCTCATTGACCCGGATTCGATCGAACCAACGGACGATTTTCGCCAGCTCAAGTCCGCATTGCGTCAGTATATGATCCGGCGCCCGCGCACCTATATTGTTGGCGAAACGACGCTTCGTAAACAAGACTATCGGCGCGACGATCAGGAATCCCTATCGCTGACGTGCCAGTCGGCGCTCGACACGCTTTCCATCTCTCTCGTGCAGAAGCACCTGGTAGACGTGCTGGAGAAGCAGGGTAACCGCTTCAGAACGGGCTATATGGCATCGTTCGAAAGCCTCGACGATTCCTTGAGGAAGAAAAAGGCCTCGAATAACGCGAAAAAACAGGCGAGCCACCCGACGCCCGCAGAAGAGGAATCCGAGCGCGCTGACTTCTACATTGAGGCGAACGTACGCACACTGGAAGCGCACGCGCCGGATACAGGCTATGTCAGTGCGCTGAGTCGCGATTTCGAGAGCCGATTCGGCTTCAGCCTGCCGCATCCGAAACTGGATGAAGTGGAAAGCGCTCTCGCCCTGCTGGCCTTTGGTGAGCGCAAAGGCGACCGCAAGGGCGGCCGCGTCGGTGGGTCGAAAACGCTTGTATTTTGCCGTCGCATCAGCAGCGTGACCACCTTGCGCCAACGCTTGATGCAGCGCTATTTCGCGTCGATCGAAGAACGTTGCCGCGAGGTGTGGCGACTCAGGCTCAACTGGAAAGCCGGCCTGCCAACGCGTGGCGACAGGAAAGATGACGACATGTCTGCGGCTGGCTCGCTTGACGACGAGTCTGACAACATCGAGAACGACAACGATAACGAGGCAGATGACACCAATCACTTTCGCATGGCGCTTCGTCCGGGCGAATGGTTGCATCGTTTTCGCAAGACCTTCGACGACGGCTACCGGCACGCGCTGATCTTCGAGCAAAACTGGTTTGTGCGTCTGTGCGAGGAAGCAGGGGTAGTACCTGAAGCCGCACGCGATCGGATACCCGGCGCACTTTGGGCAGAGTCGTATGCCTATGCGGTACGTGGCGCGCGCCGTCAGCGCCGGCGGCAATTCCGTTACCTGGTATGGCACTGCCTGGACCGGCATGCGCGCGACGTGTTCGGGCTCGACGAGGAACAAGCTGATTTCTGGCGCGGTGTACTCCGGTATGTCTACCCGGAAGATGTCTATGCGCAAGTGCAGCCCGACGCACTCGATGGTCGCGAAGACCGCGAACTGATGTTGTTCGAGTCATTATGGGCGAGAGCGGAGTCGTGCCGCTGGGCGGAAAACCTGGCATTGCCAGCCCGGAAGCGCGGGACTGAGCGAAATCAGGCCACGCGCGAAGCGCTGCTATGGCGTCAGGTGCTGAGCAATGTGCTGGGTCGCTATCTGCGTCTGACGGACACGTTGCTCGATTTGTACTGCGCGGACCATCACGCTTCGGAAACCACGAGCATGCTCGATAAGTTCGTGGATTGGCTGTGCAGCAATGACATCGACGCTGTCCGATTACGCGGCATCTGGCACGACTGGGTCCGGCAATATACGCTGATTTTCTCGTCCGCGATCGGTGAGACTCAAGATGAAACATTGGAGGCGCGCGCCAGCCAGGAAAGCTTTGAGTTTCTCGGTTCGCTGGATCCTGTTGTTGGGATCACAGGTGGCAGCCGCGGGCACAAACGACCAATCCAGCAATTCAATACGCCGGGCATGCCGTGGGTCATGGTGGGTACGGACGCGATTCGCGAGGGTGTCAACCTTCACCTGTATTGCGACCGCGTGATGCATTACGGGCTCGCTTGGACACCGGGCGACCTCGAGCAACGCGTGGGGCGTGTCGACCGTTATTTCAGCAAGATCGAAAGACGGCTCAAAACATCGATTGAGCCGATGCCCACGTTAGAGATGCTCTACCCGCATCTGCGAGACACGCTCGAACGTCGTCAGATTGACGTAGTGATGGAACGGAAGCGGCAAAGCGACGCTGTGACCGGGGACAATATTTCCGATAACAACGTTGCCGACGGAGACGACGGCATCTCACTGGATGTTCCTGTGCCCAAGGTTCTGCCGCTAAGGCAGTCACTATCAGAGCACTACTTTGGGACAGCGCGACATCTGGGCGATGAATCGAAAAGTTAACAATCTACCCGTGACGCGCACACTGGCTCCGTTCAGTTCGATCTCAATGCCCGACGCAGCCGGTACGCTGTCGCGATGTGGCGCGACAGGCTGTAGAGAGAGCGACGCCGCCCAACGTTGTACAACTGGAGCACTCAGTAACGCTCGGGCGGCGCGCGCAGCACGCGGTGCAGGCGGACGGTGTTCGATTCCATATCGAAACTCCCACAGTAGTGAATCGCCCTGCAATAGTAGGCCTACGCGATCCGCATCGCCTAAACTTCCAGTACTGAACGCAGCCGTTTGTTTACCCGCGGCACCCGGAGGCGAGAATGAGCGCTCAACCGCAAGCGACGCATCAGGTCGACCACGAAGGCTTCGAAATCCACATCACCGCTGCGCCCATAGAAGAAAGCTCAGCGAAATACACCTACACAGCCTACATCTGCCACCCCGGTGCCAACCCAGCCAAACCGGGCCACACCGTCCCTTACCACGCCGACGGCGAAGAAACCTTCCGCACCGAGCAGGAAGCCATCGAAGAAGCCTCGCACGTAGGCCGAAGCATCATCGATGGCACGCATCCCGACCTGTCGGTGTTATCGCTAGTCACCCAAGGCTTCTAAAACCGCAACTAACAGCCAGCCAAACCCCACCTACTGCCACAATCAGCGCTTAACCCACCGCGACAAAACACAACAAAGCCCGATGCTCTCCCTCAAGCTCACGCTCGTCCCGCTTTTCCTGTTGTTCGTATCTATATCCGGCAAGTTGTGGGGCCCGCGGGTGGCGGGCTGGCTCGCCGGATTGCCAGTCGTAGCAGGCCCGATTCTTTTCCTGCTCGTAATGGACCACGGCACAGCCTTCGGCGCCCGCGCCGCCACGCTATCGCTTTACGCGATCCTCGCATCCGAATCGTTCAACTTTGCCTACGCGTGGACATGCCGCACACGTCCGTGGTGGCTGGCACTCGCAGCAGGGTTAAGCGCATGGTTTGCAGCAGCATGCGTGCTCTCACGCCTGCCCGTATCCTGGCCTTGGGCACTCGCCGTCGCGCTAACCGCAACCTGCTTCGGCCAAACCTTCCTCCCGCGCAGCACCGCATCCGCATCAGGCGCAAAACTAACAAGCAAAGACCTCGCCTCCCGCATGGCAGCAGGCGCAGCGCTAACACTCATTGTCACCGCGCTATCAGCGCGCCTCGGCCCCGCGTGGAGCGGGCTACTCGCTGTATTCCCGCTATTAGGCAGCGTGCTGGCCGTCTCGTCGCACCGGGCGCACGGCGCGCCGTTCGTGATCGCGTTACTACGCGGAATGGTGCTGGGCCGCTTCGGCTTCGCAGCCTTCTGCCTGACGCTCGCCATGGGACTGAACCATCAGCCGGCACCGCTGGTATTCATCGAAGCATCCATCATCGCGATGCTCGTCCAGACAGCCAGCGCCCGTCTCGCGCGCTTGAAGCGCACACAGCCAGTCACCCGCGCCAACCTAAGCCCGGAAACTGCGACACCAGAATAGAGAGGAAAACGAAAAGACAAGTCCGCGCACCGACGCCAACGAAGCGCGAACCGACAGAACAAAGCGTGCAGCACCCGAGGAAAAGAGAAAAAGGCCCGGACACAAAGTGCCCGGGCAAGCCGCCGGATAACCGACGGCGGAGGTTTCCTGTGGGCGCGCCTTACGCGGAGAAATCCGCATAAAGCGACGATAGCAAACGTATCGACACAAAGACTGAAGGGCTCGCGTCAGAGCGAGCCCAACTGGCGTAGGTCAAACAGCGCGTCTCAGAAAAACGCGCAACGCCTGACCAAAGCGAATTACTGGCCGAAATAAACCGGCTTGATGTTCTCCGTCGAACGCGTGCCAGCCTGCGTCGAACCATTCGTCGATGCACCGTAGGCAGTAGCTTCAGCCGTCGCGTTCTGTTGCGCGACGCGCGCTTGCGCGGCTTGCAGGTCTTCCGGGTAGTACGGGCTCGACAGGCCCGGACGATAGCCGGCCTTTTCGAGCTGCACGAGTTCGGCGCGCACTTGAGCGCGGGTCAGCGGCTGCTGGTTGTTCGACTGGGCGAACGACACGGCCGGGGCGGCAAGCACGGTAGCAGCGATTGCTGCGGCGATAAGGGACTTCATGATCTACAACCTCCGAAAATTATCATTCGAACCGTAACAATCTTCTTGCTCGATCCGTTGATGTGACTTTATTGCGGTGCACATCAAAGATAAATATCGGGATACGGCAAACATCATTGCGCAAATCGTGATAATTCGTAGATCAATTCGGTGCCTGAACGCGAATCAGGAAATGCCGATCCCGGTAATTCGTCCTCCACAGCGCTGAGGCAAAATAGTGCGCACAAGGCCGCGTGCGCAACGCCGCGTGTCATCCGCAACTTCCAGGAGATTTCCCATGAAAAACGCGCTCGGCCGTCAGGCCGTGATTGCCGCCGCGCTGGCGGGGCTTGCAACCGCCGCGACCGGCGTCGCGCACGCCGACGATCAAGTGAACTGCTACGGCGTCGCCAAGGCTGGCCAGAACGATTGTTCGAGCAAGACCGGCGTGCACGATTGCGCGGGCCAGGCCAAGGTCGACCACGACAAGGGCGACTTCAAGACGATGCCGAAGGGCACCTGCGAAAAACTCGGCGGCTCGCCGGAAAAGTAACTCGCGCGCGTAATGCCGATGACGATGCCGATGTCGATGTCAGAGAAGCCGTCACGAAAGCAGCAGGACGTCCAGGGCGTCGGCATCGGCTTGCGTCATGCGCATTACGACGCCTTCATGCAAGCGCCGCCGCCCATCGGCTGGGTCGAGGTACATAGCGAAAACTACTTCGGCGACGGTGGATACGATCTACATGTGCTCGAAACCGTGCGTTGCGACCTGCCGGTGAGTCTGCATGGCGTCGGTCTGGGTCTCGGCTCCGCTGTGCCGCTCGACGAGGCTCATCTCGCGCGCCTCGCACTGCTCGTCGATCGCATCGAACCGGCGCTCGTTTCCGAGCATCTGTGCTGGGGCGCGACGCCGCATGCCGCGCTGCACGATCTCTTGCCGATGCCGCTTACGCACGCCTCGCTCGAACACATCGGCGCGCGCGTGGCGCACATGCAGGACACGCTGCGCCGCCGCGTGCTGATCGAAAACGTCTCTACCTATGTGCGTTTTCGCGACGACGATTACACCGAAGCCGCGTTCCTCGCCGAACTCGCGCGCCGCACCGGCTGTGGCGTGCTGCTCGACGTGAACAATCTCTACGTGAACCAGCGCAATCACGGCGAGGACGCGCTCGCGGCGATGCACGCCTTGCCGCGCGAGATCGTCGGCGAACTGCATCTTGCGGGCCATCGCATCACGCCTGCCGCGGTAATCGACGATCACGGCTCGCGCGTCGCGCCCGAGGTCTGGTCGCTTTACGACGCCGCGCTGCATCGCTTCGGCGCGGTGCCGACGCTGATCGAATGGGACACCGCCGTGCCGCCGCTCGACGTCCTGCTGGACGAAGCGCGCCAGGCGCAAGAACGCGTGAGCGCGCGCATATGAGCACGCCGCTGGAAGCATTGCAGTCCGCATTCGCCGATGCCATCGACGATCCCGCCGCCGATGCCGCACTCTTCAAACATCTGCAAATAGCCGACGAAACCCTCGCGCACGAGCGCCTCGGCCTCTATCGCGGCAACGTGCGCGCGGCTCGTCGCGCGGCGCTGGCGAGCGCTTATCCCGTGATCGCGCAACTTACCGGCGATGCTTACTTCGAAGCGCTCTCGTTCGCCTACGCACGCGCTCATCCCTTGCGCGATGCGGACTTGAACCGCTTCGGCGCCGCGCTGCCCGACTTCATCGAACGTTATGAAACCGACGCACGTTACGCGTATTTCGGCGATGTCGCGCGACTCGAATGGGCGCTGCATGTCGCGAGTTTCGCCGCGAATATCACGCCGCTTTCAACGGCGCAGTGGCAGTCGATCGGCGTTGAAAAGCTCATGTCCGCGCGCCTCAAGCTGCATCCGGCATGCACGGCGCTGGAATCGCGCTATGCGGCATTCGAAATCTGGCGCGCGCATCGCCAGAACGGAGTAGCCGAACCCATCGACATCAACAGACCAAACTGGACCCTTATCGTGCGCCCGCAATGGCGATCCGCCGCGCTTGCGCACACGCAGGCCGCACACGCGGCCTTTTTCGCACTGCAACGCGGCGAAA
This sequence comes from Burkholderia sp. Ax-1719, assembly GCF_011753055.1. Lineage (GTDB taxonomy): Bacteria > Pseudomonadota > Gammaproteobacteria > Burkholderiales > Burkholderiaceae > Paraburkholderia. The sequence goes on from NZ_VWWJ01000015.1 coordinate 99,202, forward strand.
CGCTCGACGCCGCGCTCGAACGCGCGTTCTCCATCGACGAGAATTTCGACTTCGCTACGCAATGGCGCACGTGGATAGAGACCAACGCGATTACCGGATTACTCGATAAGTAACTAGCGGTTAGCGAACATAAAGATAAAAATGTCGAATCAAAAAGACAGGATTCCGAAGAAAAAATGAAGCAATGAAACATCCGCATTATTCAGGTGATTTCATTGCAGATGCCGATGTGATCCGCGCCACATAATCCCCACGCGCGGCACGTTTTCTGGTTGTACACTCGATTGCAAACCGGCACGCCGCGCGCGCCGCGCATCGACGCGCGCGTCCCGTTCTTCGACCGCGCGCACGCGAGTCCACCGCCATGATGACCCGCCGACCGAACGCCGTGATCGTCATCAGCATCGTGCTGGCTGCCGCCCTCACGGCGGTGGCCGGCTGGGTCATGGCGCAGATGCGCGAGGACGCGCTCGCGAGCGCCCGCGCCGCGGCCTACAACATGGCCTTGCTGTTCGAGCGCGATACGCAGCGCAATTTCGATGTCTACGCGCTCTCGCTGCAAGGCGTGATCGACGCCATCGACGATCCGCGTCTGGCCGAACTCCCCGACGATCTGCGCCAGAGCGTGCTGTTCGACCGTTCGGCGACGGCAAAGAATCTCGGCGCGATTCTGGTCGCCAACGCCAGCGGCGACGTCGTGTTCGATTCGCGCGCCGCGCCGCCGCGCGAGCTGAATGTGGCCGATCGCGACTACTTCATCGCGCAGCGCGACTCGCCGCATACGGGTCTCTACGTCAGTCATCCGATGATTGCGCGCGACGGCCCGGACAACGCCACCATCGGCCTGAGCCGCCGTCTGGAAAAGCCCGACGGGTCTTTTGCGGGCGTGGTGGTGGGCACGATGCGGCTCGACTACTTCCGCCGTCTGATGAGCGGCATCGAAATTGGCGCGCATGGCGCGGTCACGCTCACGCTCGCCGACGGCACGCTGCTCATGCGCCGTCCTTACGCGCCCGAGATGATCGGCAGAAATCTCGCCGATTCGGCGTTGTTTCAGCGCTTCGAGCAGGCGCAGCAGGGCGGTTTCTTCGGCGTCGGGCCGGTGGATGGCGTGCGCCGGTGGTTCGCGTTTCGTCGTGTGGATGGCTATCCGCTGATCTTCAGCGTGGCGGTGGCGGCGGGCGATATCTACACCGAATGGCGTGCGCGCGCGTGGATCATCGGCACGCTGACGGTGCTGCTCGACGCTTCGCTGATCGCGTTCGCGGCGCTGCTCTCGCGCCAGTTGCGGCGTCGCGAACTGCTCGAAGACGAGTTGCGCGCTTTGGCGGGCACCGACGCGCTCACGGCGCTCGCCAACCGCCGCGCCTTCGAGGCACGCGCCGATCACGAATGGCTGCGCGCTCGGCGTTCGGCTCAACCGCTCGCGGTGATGATGCTCGACGTCGACCGTTTCAAGCCCTACAACGACCGCTACGGCCACGCGGCGGGCGACGCCGCGCTGGCGGCCGTCGCGCGTGCGATCGGCAGCCATGCGCGGCGGCCGGGCGACTGCGCTGCGCGTTACGGCGGCGAGGAATTCGTGTTGCTGCTGCCCGAAACCAACGCGGCCCAGGCGCTCGCCCATGCTGAGAAACTGCGCTCGGCCATCGAGACGCTCGACATCCCGCACGCCGACAGTCCCAACAACGTGCTCACGGCCAGCGTAGGCGTGGCGAGCACATCGGCGAGCGATTTCGAAAGCTGGCGCGCGCTGGTCGAAGCCGCCGACGCCGCGCTCTACATCGCCAAGCGCGCGGGCCGTAACCGCGTGGCGGTCTGGCAGCCGAGCTTTGCCCGCGAGCATCACGGCGCCGGGCCAGAACTTTGAATATTTTTACCCGGATGATATTGCATCGATTAATTTACCCGGGTAATATTCGCTGCATCGTTAGACGCGAGGACAATCACGATGGCAGCAACATCCACTCAGGGTCCGCATGGCGCGGGCGTCACCGCATTCGCGGGCACGCGGCTGATCGCGCGCGGCGCGGCGCTCGACGTGGCGCTTGCGGTGAAGGCGGCGTTGGAGCAGGGCGAATCGGCGTCCGTGCTGGTTTTCGACGACCGCGACGCCATGCAGGTGGAATTCGATCTGCGCGGCCGTCCCGCCGATGTCGCCGCGCGTCTGGCCGCCGATGCCGCCTGGCAGGCCCAAACCGCCACAGCGGGCGAAACCGGACAAGACGCCACGAGCGAAGCAATCAGCGAAGACGCTCCGCGCGGACGTGGTCGCCCGAAGCTCGGCGTCGTCGCGCGCGAAGTCACGCTGTTGCCGCGTCACTGGGACTGGCTGGCGGCGCAACCGGGCGGCGCGTCGGTGGTGTTGCGCAAGCTGGTGGAAAGTGCGCGCCACGCCAGCGAGGCGAAGGACCGCGTGCGCACCTCGCGCGAAGCCGTGCATCGCTTCATGACGGCGCTGGCGGGCAATCTGCCGGGCTATGAAGAGGCGCTGCGCGCGCTTTATGCGGGCGAGCGCGCGCGTTTCGAAGCGTGGAGCGTGGATTGGCCCGAAGGCGTGCGCGACTATGTACGGGAGCTGGCGCAGGGCGCGTTTGCGTGAGCGCGTGGAGGCAAACAAAGCACGCAATCTAAAACGCGCAGGCAAATACAACGCGCAGGCAAAAAAAAGCCGCTCAGGCCGGAAGGCATGAGCGGGAAGTCGGAGAGTTTACAACTTACAACCTCTGCATGAACAGTCATGGGGTCACGCAGTAGATGCAGTCTACGGACGGCATCCCTGCGTCGATATAAGACTTGTCCGAATCTCCATCCGGGCGCGCCCTTTCCCGGTGTTTCCTCCTGCCCACACGCAGCGAGACTTTGCCTTGCCACGCGGATTGCGGCTCCGTACACTCGCGCGTGATTTCTCTGACGGCTAAGACCGCGGCTTGCGCACAACGCACGTGGGCCGCGTTCCGTTCCAAATAAATAGCACCTGACCACACTGGCAGCCCGCGTCATCCCGGGGGCGCCGCGGATGACACGCGGCCACAGCCAGTCGCGGTGACAGGTCACCACGCCACAAGCAAAAAAGCACACAAAAAGGAACCCTCATGTCCGATTCCTGGTTTCCCCGCTGGCGCGCGCAATCGGGCGCCGCGAAAAGCGTCGTCGCGCCCGATGAGCGCCTCGCCTGGCCGCAGATGTTCGCGATGGGCGTGCAGCACGTCGTCGCGATGTTCGGCTCGACGGTGCTCGCGCCGCTGCTGATGGGCTTCGATCCGAACCTCTGCATTTTCATGTCGGGGATCGGCACGTTGCTGTTCTTCGTCGTGGTGGGCGGTCGCGTGCCCAGCTATCTCGGCTCCAGCTTCGCCTTCATCGGTCTCGTGATTGCTGTCACGGGCTACGGCGGGCACGGTCCGAATACGAATATTCCGGTCGCGCTGGGCGGCATCATCGCGTGCGGTGTGGTCTATGCGCTGATCGGCGTGCTGGTGTCGGTCATCGGCACGAAGTGGATTGAGACGCTGATGCCGCCCGTCGTCACCGGCGCGATCGTCTGCGTGATCGGCTTGAATCTCGCGCCCATCGCCGTGAAGGGTGTGAGCGCGACGCAGTTCGATTCGTGGATGGCGCTCGTCACCGTGCTGTGCGTGGGCGGCGTGGCCGTGTTCACGCGTGGCATGCTGCAACGCCTGCTGATTCTGGTCGGCCTGATGATTGCGTACGCGATCTACGCGGTCGTCACCAACGGCATGGGTCTGGGCAAGCCGATCGACTTTTCGATCGTCGCCAACGCCGCCTGGTTCGGCATGCCGAAGTTCAGCGCGCCGGTGTTCGATCCGCATGCGATGACGCTGCTGGTGCCCATCGCCGTGATCCTCGTCGCGGAAAACCTCGGCCACATCAAGGCTGTGTCGGCGATGACGGGTCACAACCTTGATCGCTACGTGGGCCGCGCGTTCATCGGCGACGGTCTGGCGACCATTGTTTCGGGTTTCGCGGGCGGCACGGGCGTGACGACCTACGCGGAAAACATTGGCGTGATGGCCGTCACCAAGATCTACTCGACGCTGGTGTTCGCCATCGCCGCGCTGATCGCGCTGGTGCTGGGCTTCTCGCCGAAGTTCGGCGCGGTGATCCAGACGATTCCGGGCCCGGTGCTGGGCGGCGTGTCGATCGTCGTGTTCGGTCTGATCGCAGTGACGGGCGCGCGCATCTGGGTCGTCAACAAGGTCGACTTTTCGGATAACCGCAACCTGATCGTCGCCGCCGTGACGCTCGTGCTGGGCGCGGGCGACTTCTCGCTCAAGGTCGGCAATTTCGGGCTGGGCGGCATCGGCACCGCCACCTTCGGCGCGATCATCCTGTACGCGCTGCTGCGCAGAAAGCCGGCGCAGCAAGCGGCGGTTTAAATCACCGCGCGCTCTGGTTCAAAGCGCACCATGAAAAACGCGACGCCTTCTACGGAAGGTCGTCGCGTTTTTTTTCGTCGGTACGTTACGGGCACTCAGCCCCGATTGCGCCCGCGATTCATCATCGCCGTTTCGGTGAGATCGACTTCGCGCATCAGCTTGCCGAGCGTCTCGTCATTGATGGTCTGCTGGTTGCGCAATTCGAGCAGCGCCGCGCGTTCGGCCCGCATCGCGGCGAGGCGCATCTGCACTTCGAGCTGTTCGGCCTGACGCGCGTTCTTGCTGCGGTCGTGATCGGCGTCGAGCGTCGCCAGGCGTCGGCGATAGGTGTCCATCACACGCGCGGTGGTATCGGCGGCATGGGCGAATTCGGATTCGTCCATGTCCTTCGTGGCCGTTTCCATATGTGCGTCGATGGCGCGGATCGCGGCCTGTGCGGCCTGGATGCGAGCGAGGCGTTCTTCGGCGGCATGTTTCGATTCGCCGCTGCGCCGCACGCCGCGCAGCAGGATCGGCAAGCCGACGATCGCCACCAGCAGCGACGCGAGGATCACGCCCGTGGCGATGAAGATCGCGCTGTCACGCCCCGGCAGCGGGAGGCCGTTATCGAGCGCAACCGGCAGCGACAGCACGCCCGCGAGCGTCACCGCGCCGCGCACGCCGGCCACCGTCGTAATCGCCACGGTGCGCAGGCCCGGCACGGCGTTGGAGACGCCATGACGCGCCGCGCCGCGGCTCGCGACCCAGCGCAGCAGCCAGACCCAGCCGAAGCGCATTGCGTAGAGCGCGACCAGCACGGCGGCGACATACATGATGAGGCGCAGCATCTGCAGATTGCTGGTGTGATGCGCTTCCAGCAACGCCTTGCCCAGAATGCCCGGGAACTGCAGGCCGAGCAGCGTGAACACCATGCCGTTGAAGACGAATTCGATCATCGACCAGGTGCTCGCCGCACGCACGCGTGTCGATACCGGTCCGATGTGCGCGCTGCTGGTGTAGTTCATCATCATCCCGGCAGACACCGCCGCGAGCACGCCCGACACTTCCAGGTGCTCGGCGAACAGGTACGCCGCGAATGGAATCAGCAAGGTCATCACGACGCCGGGCGCGGGATCGCCGTCATCGGTGAAGTTCAGGAAGCGCTCTGAAACAAAGCTGAACACCCAGCCGATGATCGCCCCCACGGCGAGCCCGCCCGCCGCAATCAGGAAGAAGCTCAGCGTCGCTTCGCGCAGCGAGAAATAGCCGGTGAGCGCTGCCGCCACCGCGAACTTGAGCGCCACGAGGCCCGAGGCGTCGTTCATCAGCGCTTCGCCTTCGAGGATGTGCATGAGCTGCGCGGGGATGCGGTCCTTGCCCGCAATCGCCGAGAGCGCCACCGCGTCGGTGGGCGAGAGCACGGCCGCGAGCGCGAACGCCACCGGCAGCGAGATCTGCGGCACCAGCCAGTGCACGAAATAGCCGACCGCCACCACGGTCAGCAGCACCAGGCCGAGCGCGAGCATCAGGATCGCGCGCCGCTGCATGAAGAATTCGCGCTTGGGGATGCGCCAGCCGTCCGCGAACAGCAGCGGCGGGATGAACAGCGCCATGAAGATATCCGGGTCGAAGGTGACGTGCGGATTCACGCGCGGAAACGTCAGCAAGGCGCCAATGCCGATCTGCAGCAGCGGCAAGGGCAACTTGATGGGCAGAAGACGCACGATGACGCCCGAAAGCGCGACGGCAAGGAGCAGAATAAGAACGGTGAAGAGTGTTTCCATCGATCAAGCAAAGGGTGCGGCAAAGACGGGGCGCCAAAGCGCGCGTGAAGCGGCTTCAGTGTGTCCCTTTATGCGGAAGCGTTGCGAACGGAGGAGCGGTCAGCCCACATTCGGTCCACGAGTGTCCACGAAGCAGGCGGTTGGCTTACAACTAGTTTAGCCCGATGGTGGTGTAGGCCGTCGTGAAGCGCGCAGTAGGCCGAGCGTGTCGTCCCCCAGCGAAAGCACTGATTTGGTGCAAATGGGGCGTGGCATGCCCGCTGGCCGCGCACAGGCGCGGGCTGCGGTGCAGGGTTCAATGCGCGGCGGGTTCAGATGCCTGTGTGCACGGACCTTGCTTTATCGCCTCGCGTGGCGCAACGCATTAGCTGCGGCAACAGGCCGCGGCGATCAACTTGCGCGAAGAGGAAGGCATGATCACAGAGCAACAGGAAAAGACGGCGCTCGCGCCGCATGGGTTCGATCTGAGCGTCACCTCGGGGCTGCAGCGCTATAGCGCGCAACATGGCGAACTCACGCTCACCAGCGTGTTCCAGCCGGTCTTCAGCCTTTCGCACATGCGCGCGATCGGTTACGAAGGGCTCTTGCGCGCGCACGACGCGCTTGACCGTCCCGTATCGCCCATCGATGTGTTCGGCGAAGCCGCGCGTGTGGGCGAAGTGCTGCAGGTCGACCGGCTCGCGCAAGGGCTGCATCTGGAGAACTTCTCGCTGCTTGGGGCCGAGCGCGAATGGCTCTTTCTCAACGTGCATCCCGGCACGCTCACCGAGCCGTATCACGCGGCGGCGCTGCTCGCGAACCTGAACCGGCTGGGCTTGCCGCCGCGCCGTATCGTGCTCGAAGTGCTGGAAGCCGATGCCACCGATCTCGACGCGCTGGCGCATGCCGTCGACGCCTTCCGCGCGCGGGGCTTTCTGATCGCGCTCGACGACTTCGGTGCGGGTCACGTGGATATCGGCCGCGTCTGGCAACTGAATCCCGACATCGTCAAGCTCGACCGCATCATGCTGATGCACGCCGCGCATCGCGCCGACATGGCCGCGACGCTGCCCGCACTGGTTTCGCTGCTGCACGAGGCGGGCAAGCTCGTGCTGATCGAGGGCGTGGAGACGGAGCAGGAAGCGCAACTCGCGCTGTCGTGCAATGCCGATTTCGTGCAGGGCTTTTTCTTCGCGCGGCCTGCGCCCGGCCTCACCGATTCCTCGCACGCGCAGATCGTCATCGCCGAGGCCACCGATCGCTTCCGTCAGCAAACCGAGGCGCGCGAGCGCGGCACGGCCAGCCGCCTGGCGCCGTATCTGCGCGCGTTCGAACGCGCGGCGGAGCGTCTGGGCGCGGGCGAGCCGCTCGAAGAGGTGTGCTGGAATTTTCTGGCGCTCGATCATTCGGCGCGTTGCTTCTTGCTCGATGCGAACGGGCGTCAAGCGGGGCGCAATGTCGTGCTGCGCGTGGATCGCGCGGAACAGGACGCGCGTTTTCTGCCGCTCGACGACGCGCAGGGCGCGAACTGGCTGCGTCGGCCTTATTTCCGCGCGGCGCTGGTCGCGCCTGGGCGCGTGCATGTGACGTCGCCGTATCTGTCGATCAACGAGGCGCTGCCGTGCGTGACGCTGTCGATGGCCGTGCAGGTGGGCGACCGCCTGTGCGTGCTATGCGGCGATGTGGACTGGCTGGCGGAACTGCTCGCATAAAAAAACGGCGCAGGCTCAAGCGCCCGCGCCGTTCATTTCATGCCTTGAAACAAGGCTTATTTCGCTACGACCACCGGAATGCCGCGCAGCGCGCCCGCGCCCTTGAACGAGTCGATCGATTCCTGCACGACTGCGCTGGTTTTCACGTCGAGCTTCAGACGCGCGCCCAGCTCGCGTTCGCTGCGTTTCACCGCCGCGAGATTCGCCAGCTTCACGTGACCGTAGCCGCGCACACGCTGGTGCAGATTCGCGAGCTTCGCGATCTCTTCGGCGTTATCGGCCGTGAGCTTCGCGATGGCGCCGCGCAGCGTCGCTTCGTAGTCATCGGCGAGGGCGCGTTCCATGCGGCGCTCCAGCGTCTTGCCGAACGGATCGAGCCAGGTGCCGCGCACGCTGCGGCCTTTCTTCAGGAGGCCGAATGCGCTCCACATCCATTGACCGAACTGCATTTTGCGCGGCGGCTGGCCATTCTTCTCGCGTGCGATCAGCGGCGGCGCGAGATTGAACTTCACCGTGAAATCGCTGCCAGCCTGGCCTTCGAACTGCGCTTCGAGCGCGGCGCGGAAAGCGGGATCAGCGTGCAGACGCGCGACCTCGTATTCATCCTTCACCGCGAGCAGTTTGTAGAACGTCGTAGCGACGGCGCGCGCGAGCGCCTGTTCCGTCGAGCGATCCGCGCTCCGCGCCGTATCGACCAGCGTGCGATAGCGCTTCACGTAGCCCGCGCCGCCATACGCCAGCAGACGCGTTTCGCGGTCGGCGATCAGTTCGTCGAGCGTTTGCGTGAGCTTGCGCGAGGTGGCTTTGGCAGCGGCGGCGCGCTGCGCGTCGAGCGCTTCCAGCGCGGCCGGATCGGCAGCCGCCATACGGCCGATCGAGAACGCGAAGAGATTCGCCTGCACGGCCACGTTGTTCAATTCGATGGCACGCGAAAGCGCCGCGAGCGACACCGGCACCAGACCCAGTTGCCACGCAAAGCCCAGCATCACGATATTCGCGCCGATCGTATCGCCCAGATAACGCTGCGCCAGCGCCTGCGCATCGCATGCGGAAAGCGGATCTTGCGCACCAGGCGCGCCGCCCGTTGCCGCATGACGCATCTTCGCGAGCAGCGCATCGGCGTGCAGGTTGGCTTCCGGGTTCTGCACGAACGAGGCGTTCGGAATCTCATGCGTGTTCACGACGATGCGCGTACGGTCGTGGCGCACCGTTTGCAGCGCGTCGGCGCTCGCGCCCACCACCATATCGCAGGCGAGCAGCAGGTCGGCCTGCTGGGTGTCGATGCGCACCTGGTTGAGCAGCGCGTCGGTGGCCGCGAAGCGCACGAACGACAGCACTGATCCACCTTTCTGCGCAAAGCCCATGAAATCCAGTACCGAAGCGCTCTTGCCTTCCAGATGCGCCGCCATGCTGATGAGCGCGCCCACCGTCACCACGCCCGTGCCGCCCACGCCGGTGACGAGAATGTCATAGGGCGCGTTGTCCAGATGCGTGGCGGGAAGCGGCAGCGCATTCACGCGTGCGGCCAGCGCCTGCGGATCGAACGCTGCGCCCGCAGCCTTCTTCAGCTTGCCGCCTTCGATCGTCACGAAGCTCGGGCAGAAGCCGTTCACGCACGAATAATCCTTGTTGCACGACGATTGATCGATACGGCGCTTGCGGCCCAGTTCCGTTTCCACCGGTTCGACCGACAGGCAATTCGATTGCACGCCGCAATCGCCGCAGCCTTCGCACACGGCTTCGTTGATAAAGAGACGCTTGTCCGGATCGGGGAATTCGCCTTTTTTGCGGCGACGGCGCTTCTCTGCGGCGCAGGTCTGGTCGTAGATCAGCACGGTTACGCCCGGCGTTTCGCGTAGTTCGCGCTGCACCGTGTCGAGCTCGCTGCGATGGTGGAACGTCGTGCCCTTCGGAAAGAGACCGTGATGGCCGTCGTATTTCTCGGGTTCGTCGCTCACGACCACGAAGCGCGACACGCCTTCGGCTTCCACCTGACGCGCGATCTGCGGCACGGAAATGCTGCCGTCCACAGGCTGGCCGCCCGTCATCGCCACGGCGTCGTTGTAGAGAATCTTGTAGGTGATATTGGCCTTCGCGGCCACGGCCTGGCGAATCGCAAGGATGCCTGAATGAAAATAGGTGCCGTCGCCGAGATTCTGGAACACGTGGCGTGTTTTCGTGAACATCGAATGCGAGGCCCAATCGACGCCTTCGCCGCCCATCTGGATCAGGCCCATGGTGTCGCGCTCCATCCACGACGCCATGAAGTGACAGCCGATGCCCGCCTGCGCCACCGAGCCTTCCGGCACCTTCGTCGAGGTGTTATGCGGGCAGCCCGAGCAGAAGTAGGGCGTGCGGCGCACGGCATCGGCCACATTGGAGAGGATTTGCGGCGCGACCAGATCGACCACGCGCTCGCGGCGGTCGAGCGCGGGCTTGTGCTTCGCGAGCCACGCGGCGAACACGGGTAGGATGCGCGACGGGCGCAGTTCGCCCAGATCGGAGAGCAGCAGCGTGCCGTCTTCCGCATGTTTGCCGACGATGGCGGGGCGCGCGCCGCTCGTGCGGTTGTACAGATGATCCTTGATCTGCTGCTCGATCACCGGGCCCTTTTCTTCGATGATGAGCACGTTGTCGAGTCCCGCCACAAAGGCGTCGATGCGCGACATTTCCAGCGGAAACGAAAGCCCCACCTTGTAGATACGCACGCCCGCCTGTTCCAGATCGTCGACGGTCAGGTCGAGGCGGCGCAGCGCTTCCATCAGATCCAGATGCGCCTTGCCGCAGGTGACGATGCCCACGTTCGCATGCGGGCTGGGCGCGATCCACTTGTCGATGCTGTTGACGCGCGCGAAATGGCGTACGGCGTCGAGCTTGGCGGCGAGGCGCTGCTCGATGGCGAGGCTCGGCAGGTCGGGCCAGCGGTTGTGCAGGCCGCCTGCGGGCGGCTCGAAACCTTCGGGCGCTTGCCAGTCGGTTTTGAGCGCATCGAGATCGACGGTCGAACCGGACTCCACCGTTTCCGAGATCGCCTTATAGCCCACCCACGCGCCTGAGTAACGCGACAGCGCCCAGCCGTACAGGCCGAATTCGAGCATGTCGGCGATATTCGACGGGTTCACCACGGGCATATGCCACGCCATCAAGGCGAAGTCGCTCTGATGCGGCATCGACGACGACACGCAGCCGTGATCGTCGCCCGCCACCACCAGCACGCCGCCATGCGGCGACGAACCGTAAGCGTTGCCGTGCTTGAGCGCGTCGCCCGCGCGGTCGACGCCCGGACCCTTGCCGTACCACATCGCGAACACGCCTTCGACGGTGCGTTCCGGGTCGGCTTCCACGCGCTGGGTGCCCAGCACGGCGGTGCCGCCCAGTTCCTCGTTGATGGCGGGCAGGAAGCGCACGTCGGCGGCTTCGAGCAGTTTCTTCGCCTTCCACGCCTGCTGATCGACCATGCCGAGCGGCGAGCCGCGATAGCCGCTGATAAAGCCCGCGGTGTTCAGGCCGTGCGCCCGGTCGAGTGCGCGCTGCATGAGCGGCAGACGGATCAGCGCCTGGGTGCCGGTGAGGAAGATGCGGCCGCGCGTGGCGGTGAGGTTGTCGGTGAGCTTGTAGTCGGCAAGCGGGGGCGAAGCAGGCGAGTCGCCGAAAGCGGGGCGCGCGGTCATTGGGGGGAGTCTCCGTTTTTTCTGTCACGCATCGCGGGATGCCGGGATGCGTTGAAGACTCTATTTTTTCGCGCCAATGACGGAAATTTTTTGCTAACTAATTGGGGGCAACCTGCTTTCGCGCGAGAGCCTGCCCGCAGTTGGGTAATTTTGAGAGAGATTTTTCTCCGACGGGCGCAAGACGGTCCGTTTGTCTCAAATCACCTTGGGGCCGTAGGGGCGCGTGTCCTCGAACGCCACCACATCGTGAAAGTGCGTGTAGTCCATCACGCTGGCGCCATCGGTATCGGTCATCAGGTCGACGTAACGGTATTGCCAGCGGATGTCGGCATCCACCCAGATGTGGCGCGCCTGCATGGTCTGCGCGGTGGATTCGTCCGAGCCTTCGATCACCACATGCAGCGACGCGTTCTGGCGTGCGAGCGTTTCGGCATCCGCGCCGTAGAGCGGGCTGGATTCGTCGATCACATGCATCAGGTTCCAGCCGAGCGTGAACAGCGGATGCTCCGCGCGCACCAGCTTGAGATCGTAGATGCGCCGCGCCGTGAAGCCTTCCGGCGACGTTTCGATACGGATCAGACGCAGCTTCGCAAAGGCTTCGGCGATCACGTTCTGGCGCGCGTTGGCGGCGCGCACCATCAGCGTCATGCGGCCTTCGAGCGGATGGATGACCGCCTGGCGCGCGAACCAGATCATCGCGCGCGGGCGTGAGAAACGCGCAAACACCAGCCCCGTCGCCAACGCCACGCCCGACATGCCGACGAAAATCTCGAACGTAGCGACAAGATGCGCGTAGACCGTTTGCGGGTGCATGTCGCCGTAACCCACCGTGGCGAGCGTTTCGACGCTGAAGAAGAACGCGCCCATGAAGCCGTGCGGAAACTGGTTGGCGATGGGGGCGGTGCCCAGCTCGTAGAGGCACGCGAACGCGGTGTTGAGCACCATGAACAGGCCGGCGAGCGAGGCGAAGAAGGTGGGCCAGCGCATCGTCAGCGCGTAGTGGTAGAAGTCGGTCCACGTCTGCACCGGCATGCCGTAGACGACCACGTCGCGCGAGCCCACGCGTACGGTGCGCGCGCCGCGTGCGCGCGGCTTCGATGGCGCGGCGGCGGATGCAGCGGATTTCGGCAGGCTGTCGGTGGCGGCGTGCGGCTGATCGGAAGGCGATTCGGGCGTCATGGCAATCCCTGCTGGGGGGCGAATTGCCCGCAAGCGTAGCAACGCCGGTGCTGCCGGACAAGCGCCCTCGCACGCGGACTTGCCGCGTGGCATCCAATCGCCAAAGTGCTTACGGCATCAACAGCGCCGATGCGTGTTGCCGCCGATCACGGAAAGGCGCGCGGCCTCGGAATGCCCGCGCCGTGATCGATATCGGCGATGGCCTGGCGGCGCGCGGCGTCGATGGCTTCGGCGCTCTGCGGAAAGCCGCTGCTGCCGCCTATCGTGATCCACGGCTGGACGGGCTTGTCGCGATGAGTGATCTGATATTCGGCGTCCCAGCGCGAACCCTGCAGTTCGAGCGGATGCACGTGAATGGCGTAGACGCCGTAGAGGAAGAGTTGCTCGGTCATGATCGCCTCCTGACCGTGGTTGCCAGAACGGCCGCACGCCAAAGGGTATTCATGCGGCCCAGGACCGGCGCGTGGGACGGGATCGCCGCCCCGCGCGCGCTAAAGGGGAACGCGGAGGCACGACGCCTCGCGCCTTACAGCTCCAGTTCGCCGAGAAGGCGATGCGCCAGCGCCTTGGCTTCCTCCAGCGCTTCTTCGGGCGTGCCCGAGGCCGCATCCACTTCGTAGAGGGCGTTTTCGAGCTCCTCGCCGTCGTCGCGCGCCAGCGAGACCATGCCCTGATACTGCCCGGCGTTCATCGGCCGCACCGAGGCGACCGCCGTGTAGATCCCCTTCGTGTAGCTGACGTCTTCCATAGCCTGCTCCTCGCGCAAGGAAAACTCATGCTAGCACGTTGATCGTGCGGCTGCGGGGCATGCTCGTGACGCTGGCGCGGCGCTTTCGTGTCACGCCATGGGATCAGCTTCGGGCGCGCATGACGCGCGCCCGAAGCGCTCCGCGGACGCGCCGTGAGCACTCAATCGGCGATCAGTGCGACCACTTCGTCGAGCGTCGGCGAGTACGCACCGGCGCGGCGGCACGCGGCTGCGCCCGCTGCGAGCGAGAACGCCAGATGCTGCGGCCAGCTGCGCTGCGGCGCGCTCATCAGGCTGAACATCAGGCCGCCGATCGACGCGTCGCCCGCGCCCACCGTATCCGCCACTTCCACGCGCGGCGGCGCGGCTTCGAACACCTCGTCGCCGACATAGAGCGTCGCTGCCTGCGCGCCGCGCGTGACCAGCAGCGTCGCGGCCGGGTTCAGCGCGCGCATCGCGGCGATCGCTTCCGGCTCGCTCTTGTCGGCGAACAGCATGCGCAGGTCTTCGTCGGAAACCTTGATGAGGTCGGCGAGCGCCGCCATGCGGTGCAGGATCGGCGCGTAGCCGTGCGCCATGAGGTTGCGGTAATTCGGATCGAAGCTGATCTTCACGCCTTGCGCGCGCAGTTCGGCGGCGAGCGTCGCCAGCGTTTCGCCCAGCGGCTGGCGCACGAGGCTGATGCAGCCGAAGTGCGCCCACTTCGCGTGCGCACGCCAGCCTTCGGGCAGCTTCGCGGGATCGAAGGCGAGATCGGCGCTGTTATCGCCGATGAAGTAGTACGCGGGCGGATGCGTCTGGTGCACGATGGCCAGCAGCGGCGCGCGCTCGACGCGCTGCATGAAGCGCATGTCGAGGCCGGCGGCGACGCTGGCGTTCCAGAGCTCGTCCGAGAAGTTGTCGGTGCCGAGCGCGCCCGCGCAAGCCGTGGGCAGGCCGAGGCGCGCAACCGCGCGCGCGACGTTCCAGCCTGCGCCGCCGGGGTGAGCGCGCCAGTGCGAGTCCACGCCAGGCGCGCCGGCGGGTGCGTTTGCGCCGTCCGGCGCGGCGCCGCGCACGAGATCGGTGAGGATGTCGCCCGCCGAGATAAACGCGGGGAAGCCGGACGAGAAGTCGGGGCCAGTGCTGCAGGTGCTCATCGCTTGATCCTTCGCTGTGTACTTGGGTTGCGCCGTCAGATCAGACGCTGCCGTCCGTGCCGTTCGCGCGCGCCGGTTCATCGGCGGCGGCGTTGGCGGCATCGTCCACTGCCTCGCGCCCGATTACCGGCGCCATGCCGCGTCCCGGCAACCCGTTGAGCGCTTCGTAGCACGCGCCCATGGTGTGATAGTCGGTCTTGCCCGCGGGGCTTTTCTCGTCGCTGTACTTGCGGTTGTCGCAGGTGAGGATGCGATACCACGCGCCAAAGCGATGATCGACGAAATGCGCCCAGCTATAGCGCCAGATCTCGTCGTACCAGTCCCAGAAGCGCTCGTTGCCGGTGCGCTTGCCGAGCAGCGCGGCGGTGGCGAAGGTTTCGGCCTGCACCCAGAAATATTTGTCGTGGTCGCAGATCGTGCCGTCCGGGCCGAAGCCGTAGTAGAGGCCGCCGTGATCGTTGTCCCAGGCGCGCGCCATGGCCGCGTCGAACAGTTCGATCGCGCGCGGCAGCAGCCACGGCAGCGGACGGTGACGCTCCAGGATCAGCAGCAGCTTCGCCCATTCGGTCTGGTGGCCCGGCTGGAATCCCCACGGACGGAAGATGTTCGAGCTGTCCTCTTCGTTGTAGTGCCAGTCCACCGACCAGTCGGCGTGAAAGTGCTCCCACACGAGGCCTTGCGAGAGTTTGGCCTGACGCAGCGTGATGTTCGACGCCACGCGCTCGGCGCGGTCGAGATAGACGAGGTGGCCGGTCGCCTCATAGGCGGCGAGCAGCGCTTCCGTGGTGTGCATATTGGCGTTCTGGCCGCGATAGCCCGACACCACCCAGTCCGCGCTGGCTTCGTCGGCGTAGAGGCCCGCTGCGCCGTCCCAGAAGCGGTGTTCCATCAGCTCGAAGGTGGCGGCGATCATCGGCTTCGCTTCTTCGATGCCGGCCATTGCCGCGTGCGCGTAGGCCAGCAGCACGAAAGCGAGGCCGTAGCAGTGGCGCGTCGCGTCGAGCACGCGCTTCTTGCCGTCGCGCCAGTCGATCTCCCAGTCGTAGCCCTGATGCTGCGGGTCCCAATGCGCCTCGCGCAGGAACTGCAGACCGTGGCGCGCGTAGTCGAGATGCTGCGCGTCGCCCGATTCGCGATACGCCATCGCGTAGTTGAAGACGAAGCGGCAGCTGCTCACCAGATGGCGCGAGTGCGCGTTGTAGACCGAGCCGTCGTCGCGGAAGTAGTGGAAGAAGCCGCCCGAGGCGTCGTACACGTTGGGCGCGTAAAAGCGCAGCGTGTCCTCGACATGGCCGAGCAGGAACGCACGGTCGCGGAAGCTCGCGACGGCGGGGGCCGGGGCGGCGCTGTCGTGGGCGTGAAGGGTGTCGGTGGGCTTCGTCATGGCGTTCTCAGGTTGACTGGGCGTGTGTGGCGAGCGCGTGCGGCGCATTCGCTTCGAGCGTGTTGTTCGTGTTGTGCGGCAGCGCGGCGGTGCTGGCGCGTTCGATCAGCCGCACGGGCAGAACGATTTCCGGCGTCGCGGGCGTTTCTTCGAGCAGCAGTTCCACACCGCGCCGTCCGAGCGCTTCCTTGTCGACGGCGATGGTCGAGAGCGCGGGCGCGGCATGCGAAGCGCCCGCAATATCGTCGAAACCGATGATCGCGACGTCTTCGGGCACGCGCAGGCCGCTGGCCAGGCACACGCGCATGGCCGCAAGCGCGGCGGCGTCGTTGTAGGCGAACACGGCGTCGGGCGGTGTTTCGCCGCGCGCACGCGCCGCGTCGAGCAGGCGTTGCATGGCGAGCGTCGCGCCGGTGTCGGGATCGAGTCCGCCGTCGATGGTGATTTCCAGCGATGGATCGAACAGCAGCCCGGCTTCGAAGAACGCGCGCCGGTAGCCGAGCGCGCGCTGCGCGATGCTGTAGTGCGCCAGCGATCCGCCGATAAAGGCCACGCGCCGCCGCCCCATGCCGAACAGATGATGCATGGCGAGCGCGGCTCCCGCGGCGTTGTCGATATTCACCGAGCGCAGGCCCGGCGCCCACAGGTCGATCAGCACGAGCGGGCGTTGCAGCGCGACCAGCGCGTGCAGCGTTTCGGGCTCGACGAAACCGGCCACGGCGATCGCGTCGGGCGCGTGCAGGCGTAATTGCTGGACGGTGTCATCGGCGGGACCGGCGGTGAGCAGCGCGGGCACGATGCCGTGTTCGCGGCAGGCTTCCTCGACGCCGTGCAGGACGTGCGAGAAAAACGGGCTGGCGGAAAAATTGTTGTGCTGACGATGCAGCAGGAAGGTGAGACGGCGAATGCGCGGACGCAGTTGCGCACTGTCATAACCGAGCGAACGCGCGACTTCGACGATGCGCGAGCGCGTGGCCTCGGACAGGCCGGGCTGGTTTTTGAGCGCGCGGGACACTGTGCCGATCGACACGTTGGCGGCCTGCGCGACGTCGCGAATGGTTGTCCCCATGGTTCCTGTTTTTGCCCGATCAGCTTTGCGGCGATTGTATAGTAAAAACAGGGGTGAATAACGTTGTGTTCGGCGTAATTACCCCCGTAAATACCCGTAATTACAGAGATAAACGTAAATTTACGTGTTTAGTAAAACTAGCTAAACAGCCGGGCCGGGAACGCCAGTTGCGCTAGGGATCGGGTCATCAATCGAACCGTACGGGGGCATCATGCTCGGCACCTTGCTTCTGGTCATTCTGATCCTGCTGCTGATCGGCGCTTTTCCCGCGTGGCCTCATAGCCGCTCGTGGGGCTACGCGCCTTCCGGCACGCTCGGGGTCGTCGTCATCGTGGTGGTCGTGCTCGTGTTGATGGGGACGATCTAGCGCTCGCCGCCTCGCGCGGCGCAACCGTAGAAAGATAGAAAGCGAAAAGGCCGACGCGGATGGGATCTGCGTCGGCCTTTTTTGTTCGGGGCGTCGCCCCTGTGCGCTTTTTCGCCCCGCGTTCATCCCTTCAGCGAAAGCGATTCGCACAGCACTGCCATTTCTGCGCCACACGATGGCTCCAGAACAAACAACACGCGATGGCCTGCTACCAGATCGCGGACACAATCCTCCCCGTTCTGCTCGCTGATCGCCGCACCTTTGGCGTCGTCCCGGCTATTCATCCACTGAAGCCAGTTGCGAACTTCGGCGAGTGAAAATGCGTATCGTGGCGAAATCAGGAGCCTCGACGCGACGTTCTGCCCAGCAAAATCAATCAGGCGCTGACGGATCAGGCCAGAAAACCTGAGTACCTCGACTTTGCCGCCAACCCGCCGAAAACGAAGCTCAAGCGTGCGCGATTCGGGATCGTGTTCAATTCCGGTTAGCTCTGCGTCGTGAAAACCCGGGAATTCTTGTAGATCGCGTATATCGGTGTACGAACCGGTGGCCATATCTGCTCCCGTAGACCTCATAGCGGAGAAAAGGAAACGCCGGGCCCGCGCACGCCATCATCCCAGTTGTGGGCGTGCGGATTCCCTTGTCCGTGATCGTGGTCAAAATCGAAATCCACGACGGGCTGGCCATCGTCGCCATACATGCGCATCTGCCCGCTACCGGGATTCGTGTACCACGTCCCCGGCTCGCCGTCGTTCGGAGTCTTGGCAATATCGAACGAATCGCCGTCGGGGGTATCAGGCTGAAAGTCGAACGCCTGCGCATCAGCGAGTAGCGTTGAATCATCGTCCGCGCCACTCGCGAAGACATCGTCGAGCGCGCCAACGTTACCCGATGTCGCACCGCCACCGGGCTTGACTGGCACGTAAGGCGTGTAGTCGACAAATGTTCCATCGGGGTTGAGCGGGACGAACTGCCCGTTGCGCACGCTGTAGATGATCGGCTTCGGGTCGGGAGCTCGTTTGGGCCAGCTCTGCGGGGCGTAGAACCGGGCAACGCGCCGGCTACCGCGCCATGCACGGTCAATTGCGGGAATAAGCCAACCATCGCGTACCGCGTTGAGGAGGAGGCACGTGACGCCCTCCCCATCGACCGGCGCGGACAATCCCGAGACAGGTAAATGCTCGCGGATAAACGCGGCATAGGCGCTGAAATCGCTGCAGGCGCGCGCTGCGCGACGGCTGGTTGAAACCCGGAACAAGCGGTTGAAATCTCGCCGGTCGTGGTCGATCTGCTCTTCGCGGTCCTTTCGATTTTTCTGGCGCTGATCGTAGGTCAAGTTCCACCACGCAGTGGGCTCGCCGACATCACGGGCAGGCACGAGTGAGCATTGCCAGTCGCTCGTAAGCGGCACGGCTAGCGCATTGTACGAGCGCCCCCATTCAGGTAACGACATGTCTCCTCCGCATCGGTCTGAAGCCAGTAAATCTGGCACGCGGCCGCACACTGCACTTTGCGGTAAATCCATGTCTGGGGCATTTGATGCTGAATGCATGAAGCCGGCGACTTTTTGGGGGATTCGGCGCGCGTCGCAGGATTTATCCGTTGGTCTCGACCCAACCGGCCGCAGGTCGAAACCCGCCTCTACCCGTGCGCCAGCGCCGGCAGCAACTCAGCGCTCTCACCACCTTCGATCACCACCAGCCCCGTTGCCTCCTGCTTGGCGCGGCGCTTGGCAATCGCGGCCAACGAGGCGATCGCTTCGCTGCCGTGCTGCGCGCCATCGCCCGGCGCGATATGCACGCAGCCGATCGCCATCGTCACGAAGCCGAAGAAAGTCGGGTGACCCTGGCGGTCCTCGCCGTGGATGCCGCCCGCGAGCCGGTCGGCGGGCGCGTAAAAGCGCAGTGCCCCGGCGTTGAAGGTTTCGATTGCGCGGCTTGCGCGTTCGTGCCACGTCTCGCTCTGAAACAGGATCAGGAAATCATCGCCGCCCACGTGGCCGAGAAAATCGCGCGTGGGGTCGCACGCATCGGCGAGCACCTGGGCCGCGAACTTGAGCACTTCGTCGCCCTGCCAGTAGCCGTATTGATCGTTGAAGGGCTTGAACTGGTTCAGATCGACATAGCAGGCGTGAAAGCCCGCGTCGTGCGACAGCAGACGCTCGATGTGCGAACTGATCGGGATATTGCCGGGCAGAAAGGTGAGCGGATTCGCGTAACGCGCCGCCTGGATGCGCACCTCGGTGACCGCGCGCACGAGGCTTTCACCGGTGCCGAGTCCCGCGTAACGGCCGTTGTCGGTGATGACGAAACCATCGGCGAGATAACGCTGATCGTCGCTTGCGAGCAGCGCCGCCATCTGCTCGACGCTCATCGATTGTTCGATCAGCACCGGCTGCGCGTTGGCGAACTGCAGACAGGCCTTCTTGCCGAACAGCTCGCGATGATAGGGCAGCGCGTAGCGGTCCATGAAGGCGCGCCGATTGATCAGCGCGACGGGCGTTTCGCCTTCGACCACGGCCACCGCGTGCAGATCGGGCATGCGCGTGAAGAGTTCGAGGACGTCGTTATTGGTTGCGCGGCGCGGCATCGCGGGTGCGTGCACCAGCATCTTCTGCGCGGGCGCGCCGCCGCTTGCGCTCGCGCCGCTGTTGCGCGTGACCTCGGGAAACACGGCGATGTGCTGCGCGCTGATCGCGGCGCGCACACGCTCGTCGAGCTTCGCACGCGGCTGCGCATCCGGGCGGCCGAGGAAAAAGCCCTGGCCGCTTTCGATGCCCATGTCGCGCAACACCAGCAGATCGGCTTCGTTTTCGATGCCTTCGGCCACGAGCCGCGCACCGCTTGCCTGCGCGAAATGCTGCATGGCGCGCACGGCCTCGAACTTGAGCGCGGTATTGGCGATGTCCTGAATGAAGTAGCGGTCGATCTTCACGACGTCGGGCTGTAGCTGCACCCAGACGTTCATGCTCGCATTGGCGCTGCCGTAATCGTCGAGTGCGAACTGCGCGCCCGCCGCGCGCAGGGCCGCGACCACCGGCGCGAAATCGCGCAGATCGTCGATGGCGCTTTGCTCGGTCAGCTCGATCACGACGCGATGGGCGTCGATGCGCGAAAACAGCGTGTCCACACCCATGCTCGCCAGCTGGCACAGCGCGGTCGCGCTGAAGTTCAGGAACAGCTTGCCGTGGCAGCCGAGCGCGTTGAATGCGTCGATGCAGGCAATGGCGGCGGCGCGTTCGAGCGCCGTGGTGCAGCCCGCTTCGGTGGCCTGCGCGAACAGCGCGGCGGGCGACTCAAGCGGCGAGCCAGCCGGGCCGCGAATCAGCCCCTCGTAACCGAGGATCGCGCCATCGTCGAAATCGACGATGGGCTGGAAGACGGCGCGCAGCTGGCGCTGGGCGATCAAGGCCTCGATGCCGGTCGAGGGCGGGGCGCCCTCGTGATGCGTTGGGGCGGACGGCGTGGACGCGCGTGCAGACATGGATAGAGCCAGGATGGCTTTAACGACGGGAATATCGGCAGCAGCGTCGGACAATTAAATGAACTTTTAATGACAGTTCGAAGAAAAAAGGTGCGAGATGGGTAGGCCAACGTTTGCGCGCCGGTTTCGTGTTGTTTGCTGTTGTTTGTTTACGTTCTGCAAACGCAAACAGGCGCGAAAGAGGCGGGAGGCGGGGGAGGATCGGAGCGGGCGGTGAGGCCGCTCGATGGGTATGGCGGGAGGGAGCGAGAGTGGGGAACCGTGAGGAAGGCACGGTCCCCTGTGAGCGATGCGGCTTCGGTTATCGACGGCCTGCCGCCGCCGCGCCGCCGCGCGATTCGTCACCGGCCTGCGCGGAGCGCTCCGCGCTCATGTCGCGTGCGCCCCAACGTTGCGCGAGCGCGGCGCACACCATCAGCTGGATCTGGTGAAACAGCATCAGCGGCAGCACGACCGCGCCCACGGCGTTCGACGCGAAGATCACCTTCGCCATCGGCACACCGGCCGCGAGACTCTTCTTCGAGCCGCAGAAAATGATCGTGATCTGATCGGCGCGCGAGAAGCCGAGCCGTTTGCTCGTGAAGATCGTGATGCCCAATGCGAGCGCGAGCAGCACGCCGTTGACGATCAGCAACCCGCCCAGCGCGGCGAGCGGGGTGTGATGCCACAGGCCTTCGTTGATCGCTTCGGAAAATGCGCCGTACACCACGAACAGGATCGAGCCCTGATCGACGAACTTGAGCACGCCGCGATTGCGCTCGATCCAGCCGCCAATCACGGGGCGAAGCAATTGACCCGCCACGAACGGCACGAGCAGTTGCAGCACGATGTTCCACACCGTATGCCAGGCGGAACTGCCGCCGGCGGTCTGGTTCGTCACCACGAGGCTGACGAGCGCGGGCGTGACGAAGATGCCGATCAGGCTGGACGCCGACGCGCTGCACACGGCCGCAGGCACGTTGCCGCGCGCGATCGAGGTAAAGGCAATCGACGATTGCACCGTCGAGGGCAGCGTGCACAGGAACAGCACGCCCATGTAGAGCGCGGGCGTGACGAGCGGCGAGAGCACCGGCTTGAGCGCGAGACCCAGCAGCGGGAACAGGATGAAGGTGCTGGCCAGCACGACCAGATGCAGACGCCAGTGCGTCGCGCCCGCCACGATTGCTTCGCGCGAAAGCTTGGCGCCGTGCAGGAAGAACAGCAGCCCGACGGCGATATTGGTGAGCCAGTTGAACGCGGTGGCGGCCTGGCCGTGCACCGGCAGCAGGCTCGCAAGGATCACGGTGCCGACGAGGCAGAGCGTGAAGTTATCGGGCAGGAATTTCGGACGTGCCATCGGACAATCTCAAGTGCGCATGTCGGCGCCTGGCGGTGCGCGTCAGCGAACGCGGCACTGCGGGTCATCGGAATATCGGGAAGCCCTTATCGGGAACCCTATTGTCGGCGCAAGCTCATTGAAAAAGCAAATTCATTCGAGACATCGATTAATGAGTAGTGCGCATGACGGGGCGGCTTTCACGGCAGTTTCGTGTGCTACCAGCGAGTGAAAAAGAGGCGACTTTTTCGCCCCGTCGATTACCGATTGTTCGCTCATTCGTCATGCAAAAGACCGCTTCTCAAGTACGACGAAACATGCGCATCGCGATAAGCCGCGAAGCCGCGCCAGCGCAGGCCAGCAGGGCTCGCGAGAGCACGAAACAGGCCCGCCCGGCAACCCTCCAAAACCCGAAAAATCGTGCAGTAACATGGTGTTACAACCCTTCCGAGGGCATAACACTTTTTGGCTCGACACCCTGGGCGGGCGCCCATAAATTACCGTCAAGGAACGTGGGTAGACCGTTGTGGTGGCAATCGTTACGCATCACGGCTCACCTGTTCCGGGAACTGGCCCGCCATGGCCCGAATGGCGGGTGGTCATGCGGATCGTCGGGCAGGTGATCGACATAATGCGCGCAGGGTTGTTACGGATGGGACAGTGGATGCTAGGGGCCGTTTTGGCTTCCCTGGTGGCGCTCGCCCATGCTCAGCCCTCATTCGCGCCCCATGGCGGCGGCGGTTTTCATGGCGGTGGCGGCGGTTTCGGCCACGCGCCCATGATGCGCGATTCGTCGTCCATGCATTGGGGCGGCGGTCACTTCGGCGGCGGCATGCAGCCCGGCGCGGGTGAACGCCGCAACGGCCCCGCACCGATGCGCGTCGCCGACCAGGGCAACTGGCGCGAACGCGGCGCACCCGGTGGTGGTGGCGGTCGTCAGGCGGAGCGGCGTGGCGAAACGCCCGGCTTTAGCGCCAATCCCTACGGCAACGGCTTCGGTAGCGGCTATGGCAACGCGCGCGGCCCGATCCAGCCCGTGAGCGCGGAAACGCGCCAGGTTCCGCATCCTCCAGCCGATTCGCCCGTACGCACGGGTTCGATCCGTGAAGACGTGGCGCGCTACAACGAAGAGCGCGGCACCTTCCGTCCCTTCCAGCGCGGTGGCGGCGACGTGCCGCGTCCGCCGATGCCTTCGCCTTATCGCAATTGATTGCAGTGCATTGCCGTCGAGACTGATGACGACGATGCGTATCGAATAGCGATGCTGCACCGCAGCGCAATTTCGCGCGCATCCGTTATCGCAATTGACTTCGCGATCAGCCGGCGATCTTTCCCCGCCTTACCCCTCTTCAGCATCGACGCATCCCTGCGTCACTCTGCCGCTTAAAACCTGCGTGATTTGCCCGTTTTGCGGGCGAGGCGATTTTTCGCGCTGAAACTGACGCGTGGATACCACACTTTTTTGGAAATCACTCGTCATACAGAAGCCTTTCGTCATCAAATCCTGACTTCGCTGTGGCGCTGCGTCAACGGCTTCGCCAGATTACGCGAAAGCCGGGCAAAAGCCCCGTCCATGCGGGCGGCGAGCCCCACGTCGATCGTGTTGCAATGCAGCAAAAAGAGCTGCGAAATCGCTCACGACAGATTTTGTGGACAACAAACTAATCGGGCCGATATACCGGCGATAACAGCCGATATTTTTGTCCATAAAAATGGTTCGCGAAGATGGTTCCGCCCAGAACGGCCACGCCTGCGAACGACGAAAAACAAACGGTTTGCGCGAGCGCCACAGCCGCCAGTCACACCTTTTTTGACAAAGACAGGAGAACCCATGAATACAGCCGTCAGCCGCGCGCTGCGCTCACCGCTGCGTACGTCTCTCAAGGCCGGCGCCATCGCCGCCGTGCTCGCCGCCGCATCGTCGTCGGCCTTCGCGCAGTCGAGCGTGCAGCTTTACGGTCAGGTCGACGAGTGGGTCGGCGCCACGCGCTTTCCGGGCAGCCAGACCGCATGGAATGTCGGCGGCGGCGGTATGTCCACGTCCTACTGGGGCTTGAAGGGTTCGGAAGACCTGGGCGGCGGCTACAAGGCCATCTTCACGCTGGAAAGCTTCTTCCGCGCGCAGAACGGCCAGTACGGACGCTTCTCGGGCGACACCTTCTTCGCCCGTAACTCGTACGTGGGTATCGAATCGCCCTACGGTACGGTGACGGCGGGTCGTCTCACGACGCAACTGTTCGTTTCGACGATTCTGTTCAACCCGTTCATCGATTCGTACACCTTCTCGCCGATGGTGTACCACGTTTACCTGGGCCTTTCGACCTTCCCGACCTACACGACCGACCAGGGCGTGGTGGGCGATTCGGGCTGGAACAACGCGATCCAGTATTCGACGCCGAACTTCAACGGCCTGTCGGGTTCGGTGATGTACGCGCTGGGCAACACGGCCGGCGAAAACGGCAAGAAGAAGTGGAGCGCCCAGGCGCTGTACTTCAACGGCCCGTTTGCCGCCACGGCGGTCTATCAGTACGTCAACTTCAACAACTCGCCGGGCGATATCGGCAGCATCGTGAGCGGCGACACCACCGTCGTCGGTCTGCGCAGCCAGGGCGTGGCGCAAGTCGGCCTGTCGTACGACCTGAAGTACGTGAAGTTCTTCGGCCAGTACATGTACACGAACAACAACAGCGACATCAACAGCTGGCACGTCAACACGGCGCAGGGCGGCGTGTCGGTGCCGGTGGGTCCGGGCACGGTGATGGCGTCGTACGCGTACTCGCGCGACACGGGCGGCCTGAACCAGACGCACAACACGGCGGCGGTGGGCTACGACTACCCGCTCTCGAAGCGCACGGATCTCTACGCGGCCTACATGTACGACCACTACGACAATATGTCGACGGGCATGACCTACGGCGTGGGCGTGCGCGCCAAGTTCTAAGCCTTTCGAGCTTCATCGCATCGCCGGGAAACCCCCGTGCTGTTCGCAGCGCGGGGGTTTTTTCTTTTGAGCGCTGGAAAGGAAACGCAAGCTCACGACTTGCGCGTTTGGCTACCAGGAATTGATAAAGCGCGCACAATATCGGCGATTGTTTCCTGATTCCGATAGACCGAACGAGCAAGAGCAGCGCGATGGATACCCTCGTCAGCATGAAAGTTTTCCGGCAGGTGGTGGAAGCGGGGAGCTTCGTCGCAGCCGCCGAGCGCATGGAAATGTCCGCGGCCATGGCCAGCAAACACGTGATGCACCTGGAGCAGCAGCTCGGTGCGCGGTTGCTGAACCGCACCACGCGGCGCGTCGCGCCTACTGAAGCCGGGCGCGAGTACTACGAACGCGTCGCCCAGGCGCTGACGGAACTCGACGAAGCCGGGCAGGCCGTCGGTGCGGCGAGCGTGGTGCCGCAGGGGCGGCTGCGCGTGTCGTCGCTCACGGCTTTCGGGCTGCGTCACGTGATGGGCGCGGTGGCGGATTACGCGGCGGATTTCCCGCAGGTGACCGTCGATATCACGCTGTCGGACCGCGTGGTCGAGCTGATCGACGAGGGCTTCGACGTGGCGATCCGCGCTTCGCCTTCGGGGCTGAAATCGTCGTCGCTGATTGCGCGGCCGCTCGCTACCGCCCATATCGTGCTGTGCGCGTCGCCCGAGTATCTGCGCCGCCACGGCGTGCCGAAGTCGGTCGCCGATCTCGCTAACCACAAGTTCGTGCACTATGCGGGCGCGTCGGCGGCGGAACTCGCGCCGTTCTCGGAAGCGGGCGCGCGCCCGAAGCCCGGCGGCAACCTGATCGTCAATCACCTGGAAGCGTTGCGCGTGGTGGTGTTGCAGGGCGGCGGGCTGTCGATGCTGGGCACGGAAGTGATCGGCGACGATATCGCCGAAGGCCGTCTCGTGCCGCTGCTCGTCGATGCGCTGCCGCCGCGCGAGTTGCCCATCTACGCGGTGTATGCGAGCCGCCGCCATTTGTCGGCGAAGGTGCGCTCGTTCGTGGACTTTCTTGCCGCGCGCTTTGGCGAGCGCGCGCTCTGGCCCAACGCCGACGAAATTCGCGCGCTGGCGGCGCGGGCCGCGCAGCGCGTCAAGGTTTAAGCCCGCTTTATCGGGCGATGCCGAGCTTCGCCTTCGCCTCGTCGTATTCGCTTTTCAGGCGCGCGACCAGTTCCGCCACCGAGGGCACGTCGTCCATCAGGCCGACGCCCTGACCCGCGCCCCAGATGTCCTTCCACGCCTTGGCCTTGTCGCCGCCGAAGTTCATCGCCGATTTATCCGATTCCGGCAGCGCATC
The DNA here is from genome assembly GCF_011753055.1 of Burkholderia sp. Ax-1719. Classification (GTDB taxonomy): domain Bacteria; phylum Pseudomonadota; class Gammaproteobacteria; order Burkholderiales; family Burkholderiaceae; genus Paraburkholderia. Next base: position 125,696 of record NZ_VWWJ01000015.1, read on the forward strand.
CGGGTCGAGTCCCGCATTGACGATGCTCTCGCGGATGTAGTTGCCGTGCACGCCCGTGAAGAGGTTGGTGTAGATGATGTCCGCCGATTTGGCGTTCAGGATCGCGTGCTTGTAGCCCTCCACCGCGTGCGCCTCCTGGGTGGCGATAAAGCGCGTGCCCATGTAGGCGAGATCGGCGCCCATCGCCTGCGCGGCGAGAATCGAGCCGCCGTTCGCGATTGCGCCGGAAAGCACGATCGGTCCGTCGAAGATGCGCCGCACTTCGCCCACCAGCGCGAACGGCGAAGTCGTGCCCGCATGGCCGCCCGCACCCGCCGCCACCAGAATCAGCCCATCCACGCCCGCTTCGAGCGCCTTGCCGGCGTGACGCAGATTGATGACGTCGTGCAGCACGATGCCGCCGTAGCTGTGCACTGCGTCGAGCAGTTCCTTCGGCGGCGCGCGCAGGCTGGTGATGAAGATCGGCACACGATGATTCACGCACACGCGGATGTCGTGTTCCAGACGCGCATTCGACTGATGGACGATCTGGTTGACGGCGATCGGCCCGATCTGGGCGTCAGGGTTCGCGGCCTTGTGCTCGGCCAGTTTTTCCTGGATCTGCGTGAGCCACTCGTCGAGCAGTTCGGCGGGACGCGCATTGAGCGCCGGGAACGAGCCGACGATGCCCGCCTTGCACTGCGCGAGCACCAGATCGGGATAACTGACGATGAACATCGGCGAGGCGACGACGGGCAAGCTCAGATTCTGCAGGACGGCAGGCAAGGCCATAACGGTGTCTCCTGGGCGCAGCGCAGGCGCTGACGAAATCGACTCAAAACACGGACTTAAAAACGGTCGTTCGATTATAGGCGGCGGGTGGTCGGCGCATGCTTCGTGCGCTATTCGAAGGAGTGCTCGGTTTCTAGCGCTATGGGCCCCAAAGCACGGTATGGGGCCGCACTCGCCTCATACAATGGCAGCACACTAACAGGGACAGGGGAGAGACAAATCATGCCGTTTGAGGGATACACGCCTTTCACCGTCCGCACCGCGGGCGGCGTCGAAATCAACGGGATGCGCGGCGGCGAAGGCCCGCCGCTTCTGCTCCTGCACGGCCATCCGCAGACGCACATGATCTGGCATCGCTGCGCGCCGGATCTGGCGAAGCACTTCACCGTGATCGCCACCGATCTGCGCGGCTATGGCGATTCGTCGAAGCCGACCAGCGACGCCACCCACGCCGCCTATTCGAAACGCGCCATGGCTGCCGACCAGGTCGAGGTCATGAAGCACTTCGGCTTCGAGCGTTTTCTCGTGTGCGCGCACGATCGCGGCGCGCGCGTGGCGCATCGCATGGCGCTCGATCATGCCGATGCCGTCGAGCGGCTCATGCTGCTGGACATCGCGCCCACGCTCGCCATGTACGAGCAGACCGACCGCGAGTTCGCCACGCTCTACTTCCACTGGTTCCTGCTGATCCAGCCCGAGCCGCTGCCCGAAGCGCTGATCGGCGCGAATCCCGATGCCTATATCGAGCGCGTGATGGGCGGCCGTCACGCCGGTCTCGCGCCGTTCGCGCCCAAGGCGATGGGCGCGTATCGCGCGGCGCTGCGCCAGCCGGGCGCGGTACACGCGATGTGCGAGGACTACCGGGCATCCGCGACCATCGACCTTGAACACGACCGCGCCGATATCGAACGCGGCCACAAGGTGGGGTGTCCGCTGCGCGTGCTGTGGGGCGAGCATGGCGTGATCCAGCGCTGCTTCGATCCGCTCGCCGAATGGCGCAAGGTCGCGCGCGACGTGAGCGGCCGCGCACTGCCGTGCGGCCACTACATTCCCGAGGAAGCCAACGAAGCGCTGGTCGAAGAAATGCTGGCGTTCTTCGAAGCGACCGAGCGCTAGGCCTGACGTCAGGTTTGAGCCTCAGACGAGCGGCGGCAGGCGGCGCGGCACCGGCGTCGTTTTGACGATGGCGGTGCTGGTCTCGGCGCGCTCGGTGACCTTGGTGAGAATCTCGTCGAGTTGTTCGATCGAATGCAGATAGAGGCGGGCGATGAAGCAGTCGTCGCCAGTCACCTTGTCGCATTCGATGAATTCGGGGATGCGGCGCAGCATCTCCTCCACCAGATGCAACTGGCCCGGCAGCGGCTTCACGCGCACGATCGCCTGCAGCGTATAACCGAGCGCGCGCGGATCGATCTGCACCGTATAGCCGCCGATCACGCCCTGCGCTTCGAGCCTGCGCATGCGCTCCGTCGTGCTGGGCGCGGATAAGCCGATCTGCCGCGCCAGTTCGCTCACGCTGGCGCGCGCATCTTCCGCGAGCGCCGCAAGCAACGCTCGGTCGATCTCATCGAGGGGCGCTGGCGCGGGTGAAGACGACCCTGCCGGTCCATTCGCACGCTTGTTCATGACTTTGCTCATCCAAAGGGCATATTGCCTTCGATTCTAAGGCGTATCCGATCTTTCGCCTTATTTTCGCCATGTATTGCGCCGCGCGTAACCAGTAAACTGATTCGCAGATTCTTGCGAGGACAACACTCATGGCTTCTCCCGAAGTACGCCGCGGCGCCGCCGAAATGACCATTGCGATGCTGATGTCTGGCACCATCGGCTGGCTCGTGGTCGCTTCGAAGCAACCGGCGCTCAACGTGGTGTTCATGCGCTGCGTGCTGGGCGGCGCGACGCTCGCGCTGGTGTGCGCGGCGCTCGGCCTTTACAGGCGCGCGCTGCTGCCGTGGCGCACGCTCGGGCTCGCGGTGCTGGGCGGCGCGGCCATCGTCGCGAACTGGGTGCTGCTGTTCGCGGCCTATTCGCGTGCTTCCATTTCGATGGCCACGGCCGTCTACAACACGCAGCCCTTCATGCTCGTGGGCCTGGGCGCGCTGCTGCTGCGCGAGCGCGTGAGCGCGTCCACCGTGGTCTGGCTTGCGCTGGCCTTCGTCGGCCTCGTGGGCGTGGTGGAGGTGCCGCCCGCCGTGCTGGCGGTGCCCGGCGAATACCTCGCGGGCGTGGCCTGCGCGGCGGGCGCGGCCTTTCTTTATGCGATCTCGGCGATCATCACGCGGCATCTGAAGGGCACGCCGCCGCATCTGCTGGCGCTCGTGCAGCTGGGCTTCGGCGCGCTGGCGCTCGCGCCGTTCATCCACTACGGCACGCTGCCCGACACACCCGTGCACTGGGCGCAGATCGTCACGCTCGGCATCGTGCACACGGGCGTGATGTACGTGCTGCTGTATGGCGCGATCCAGAAGCTGCCCACGGCGATGACGGGCGCGCTCTCGTTCATCTATCCGGTGATGGCGATCTTCGTCGACTGGTTTGCCTTCGGCCAGCGGCTCGCGTGGATTCAGGTGGCGGGCGCGGCGCTGATCCTGCTCGCGGCGGCGGGCGTGAACCTGGGCTGGCGGATCGTGCCGCAGCGGGAGAAAGCGCGCACGGTTTGATCGTGTGAATGGGACGCGGCACACGGCGGCACGCGGCGGTGCGCCCAGGCGCATCGTTCGCAGACTCCCTCCATAATGGCGCGGATCGATTTCCCTTCTGATCCGCCCGCATGCCCACCACTGAAATCAGCCGCGACGAAGCCGAACTCATCCGCGCCAAACGCCGCGCGCTCCTTTTTCTGATCGCGGCCGCCGTGGTGTTCGTCGTCACGGCGCTGTCGCCGCCGGGCGTGGTCGTCGACGGCATCAAGGCCGTGAGCGAAGCCGCGATGGTCGGCGCGCTGGCCGACTGGTTCGCGGTGGTCGCGCTGTTCCGGCGCGTGCCGATTCCCTTCATCGCCGCCCGCACGGGCGTGATTCCGCGCAACAAGGATCGCATCGCCGACGAACTCGCCGTGTTCGTGCAGGAGAAGTTTCTCGACGTGAATTCGCTGGTCGGGCTGATCCGGCGGCACGATCCGGTCGAGCGGCTATCGGGATGGCTGACCGCGCCGCAGAATGCGCAACGCCTGGGCGATTACGCCGTGCGGCTGATGTCGGGCCTGCTCGGCCTGACCGACGACGCGCGCATCCAGGCGTTTATCCGCGATGCCCTGCACGCGGCTTTGGACAAGGTCGATCTGTCGAAGTCGGCGGGCGCGATCCTCGATACGCTGACGAAAGACGGCCGCCACCAGGAACTGCTCGATCGCATGCTCGATCAGCTTGGCCTGCTGCTGGCCGAGGAGAGCACGCGCACGTTCGTGGCCTCGCGCATCGTCGACGGGCTCAAGGGTGAGTTTCCGAAGACCGAAAAATATCTGCCCTCGGAATGGCTCGGCGATAAAGGCGCGCGCGTGCTGGAAAGCGCCGTGAACCGCCTGCTGCTCCAGGTGAGCGAGGATCGCGAACATCATCTGCGCCAGAAGTTCGACGAGGTGATGCAAAAGCTGATCGTGCAGCTGAAAAGCGATCCGGCGTTTCTGCGCAAGGGCGAAGAGCTGAAGGCGAGCCTGCGCGAAGGCAGCGCGCTCAACGATTACACGCGCGAGCTATGGGGCAGCCTGCGCGCGTGGCTGCGCGACGATCTCGACAAACCCGGCTCGACGCTGCACGCAAAAGTGGCCGCGACGGGCCAGTGGCTCGGCCAGGCGCTGGCCGCGGACGCCGATCTGCGCGCCTCGATCAACAGCCATCTGGAAGACGCCGCGCGCGCGATGGCGCCGGAGTTCTCGCGCTACCTGACGCATCACATCCGCGATACGGTGCGCAACTGGGACACGCGCGAAACTGCCCGGCTCATCGAACTGAAGATCGGCAAGGATTTGCAGGAAATTCGCGTCAACGGCACGGTGATTGGCGGCACGATCGGGCTGGGCCTTTATCTCTGCTCGCACCTGTTCGAATGGTTGCGCCTGCAACTCGGCTCATGAATGAGCGTGTGACAGGTTCGTGAACGTATTGAGCATAAACCTGACGCATAAACTCAGGCATAGCTTCGGAGCGCGAAGCAATATGTGCCTGTTTTTACGGGTGTTTTCAGGTCCGCGCTGGGTTGGGAGTTTGTAGGGAAATCACCGATGCGACGCGCAATCGCGCGCGAGTATGATCGGCTCGAACGTTTGATCACGTCAGAGCAAGCTACTCTCGCTCGTCCTCGCAAAAGGACGAGCGTTTTTTTTGGTGCATAGCCGCCGATGTTCAGGCGACGGCTCAGGACACTGTTCAGGACACGGCGGCCGGCGCTTCGATCCCGTCTTCGCGCAGTATCAGCGCGCCGCTCTTCGCCAGTTCAGCGCTTAGCTCGCGCAGCAGCGCGGGCCATGCGCTTTCGGGCGCGAGTTGCTGCGCCGCCGCGTGCAGGACGGCGGCATCGGCGAGCATGGCTTCCAGCGCGGCGAAGCTCAGCGTGCGTACTTCCAGCAGCTTGAACACGATCAGCACCTTGAGCGCGTTTTTGGCGTTGCGCGCGGGATCGGCGCGCAGCCATGCAAGGCGCGAATAGGCCCGTTCGAGCGCCGCGCCGACGCCCGAGAACGGTGCGCCATGACCCGGAATCACCGTCGCCACGTCCAGTTGCGCGATGGCGTCCAGCACCGCTTGCTGCTCCGCGAAACCGCTTGCGCCTTCCAGTTCCGGAAAGATCACGCCGAAGCCCTGCTCCCAGAGCGCATCGGCGCTGATGAGCACGCGCGGCTCGGGCGCGTACAGCATCAGCGAATCGGGATCGTGTCCCGGCGCGCCAATCACGTCCCAGTCGATGCCACCCATTTTCAGGCGTGCGCCCGGCGCAAGCGTGCCGGTGAACGTGAAGCGCTCGCAGGTCTGCCCCGTCGCGCGAAAGGTGAGCTTCGCCTCGTCCCATTCACGCACGGCGCGTTCGCTGGCGGCCGGGATGAGCGTTTCGACCTTTGCGCTGGCCCACTGCGCCTGCAATGGCGCGTTGCCGCCGCAATGATCCGAGTGCAGGTGCGTGTTGACGATGGTGTCGAGCGCGCGGCCTGCGAGCGCATGCTGCACGAGCGCGACCGTTTGCCCGGCATGCGTGGCGTAGCCGGTATCGACCAGCGCGGTACGCGTTTCATCAACGAGCAGGATGTTGTTCGACGATAGCCAGCCGCGCTCGAAAACGCGCATCGATGCGGGCAGAACGACTTCGCTCATGGCGCAACGCCCTCGGCGTTCGACGGTTTCGGCATCACCGGTATCGTCGAGCGGCCCACGACGAGCGTGTCGCCGTTCTGGTTCTTCGTCGTGCCTTCGAGCTTGACGAGATCGCCATTGAGGCTCGATTTCCAGTACGCATCCACCACGCGCCATTCGAACGTCAGCACATCGCTGGCGTGCGCGGCGCGCTTGAGTTTCATGTCGAAGTCGAGGCCCAGCGGCTGTGCGTACTGCGAAAAATGCGTTGCCAGCAGCGCCATGAAATGCGCGGTGGGCTGCGTGCCCGATGCGATCAACCCGCCGAAGCGGCTTTGTGCGGCATAGGCATCGTCATGATGCAGCGGGTTGAGGTCGTTCACGAGCGTGGCGAACGTCTTCACTGAATCGGGCGAGAGCGCAAGCGTTGCGCCAAAGGTCTCGCCGATCGTCACGACGCGGGCGGGCGCGGTCATCGTGCGTCTCCCGGCTTCGCTTTATCGGTTGCGTGCGCAACGTTCGAGGCGTTGCGCTTCGTCAGCCATTGCGCGTGACGAACTTCGATGGCGTCCCACACCGCGCGTTTCGCGTCGTCGTCGAGCGTGGACCACGACGCAATCTCGTCGATCGTGCGCAAACAGCCTTCGCACAGGCCGCTGGCCTCGTGCATGCGGCACACGTTGATGCAGGGCGAGGGCGTAGTCATGCCGTTACGCTTCGCGCAGCGCGACATCCACCACTGGCGCGCCGGTCATCGCCGCGAGTTCCTGCGGCGACAGATTGAACACCGCATGCGGATGGCCGGCCGCCGCCCACAGGCTGTCGAGCGAAAACAGATCGGCGTCGATCAGCGTGATGGGGCGCGTGGCGTGGCCAATCGGGCACACGCCGCCAATTGCGTAGCCGGTCATCTCGCGCACGAACTTCGCATCGGCGCGGCCGATTTCGCCGACATGCGCCTCGACCTTCTTTTCGTCCACGCGATTCGCGCCGCTTGCGATCACAAGCACGGGCGCATCGTCCTTGCGACGACGGAACAGGATCGACTTGGCGATCTGCGCGACTTCACAGCCGAGTCCCGCAGCCGCTTCCGCCGAGGTCTTGCCCGTCTCGGGCAGCAGTACGACCGGTTTGACGTGGCCATGATCGCGCAGCAGCAGCGCAACGCGGCGCGCGGATTCGGGCAGTGCTTCGATGCCGTCCTTCCCGGAGTTGATAAGCGTGTCGATCATATTGAAGATTCCTTCGTACTGCGATTCGAATTCAGATTATGCGCACGCGGCGGCGCTCTGCTGTTTGGCGAGCAGCGCCTTGCCTGCGCGCGAGACGTTGTTGCGGCCAATTGCGCGCGAAATAAAATCGCCCGCGGCCACGACCTGATCGAGATCGACGCCCGTATGAATGCCCAGGCCGTTCATCAGATACAGCACGTCTTCGGTTGCCACGTTACCCGTTGCGCCCTTCGCATACGGACAGCCGCCCAGCCCTGCCACGGAGGCGTGGAAGATCGCAATGCCTTCTTCCAGCGCGGCATAGATATTTGCCAGCGCCTGACCATAAGTGTCGTGGAAGTGGCCCGAAAGACGCTCGCGCGGGAACACCTTCGTGACGGCCTCGAACACTTCGTGCACGCGCTTCGCGGTGCCTACGCCGATGGTGTCGGCGATATCGATTTCGTCGCAGCCCAGCGCCGCGAAACGCTGCACCACATCCACCACCGACGCCACCGACACGTCGCCCTGGTACGGGCAGCCGAGCGAGCACGACACGCTGCCGCGAATGCGCACGCCAGCGGCCTTTGCCGCTTCGGCCACGGGTGCGAAACGTTCGATGCTTTCGGCGATCGAGCAATTGATGTTCTTCTGCGAGAACGCTTCGCTCGCTGCGCCGAAGATCACGATTTCATCGGCGCGCGCGGCGAGTGCGCCTTCGAAGCCGCGCAGATTCGGCGTAAGCGCCGAATAGATCGTGCCTGCGCGGCGTGCGATGCCGTCCATCACCTGCGCGCCGTCGGCCATCTGCGGGACCCATTTCGGCGAGACGAACGAGGCGGCTTCGATATTCGCGAAGCCCGCCTGCGTGAGGCGATCGATCAGTTCGATCTTGACCTGCGTGGGCACGAATTCCTTCTCGTTTTGCAGGCCGTCGCGCGGACCGACTTCAACGATCTTGACTGCGTTGGGGAGGGTGGTTGCTGCCATGTCTGTCTCCTGTCCTTGTCTTTTCTGCCGCGTTTCAGCGGCTCATTCAGCGACTCATTCAGCGACTCATTCAGCGACTCAATACCCGCGCTTGATATGCACGACGCCGCTCACGGTTTCGCCGCGCGCGAGCGCTTCGATCTTGTCCGCGATCTGCGAAACCGCTTCCTCGCGCAGCGTGAGCGCCGAGCTATGCGGCGTAATCGTGATGCGCGGCTCCAGCCAGAACGGATGCTCTGGCGGCAGCGGTTCGGTGCGGAACACGTCGAGCGTGGCGCCCGCGAGCGTGCCGTTCGCCAGCGCATCGAGCAGGTCCTGTTCGACCAGATGCGTGCCGCGCGCGACATTCACCACATACGCACCGCGCGCGAGCTTGCCGAAGGTGTCGGCGTTGAGAATGTCGTGGGTATCGGGCGTGGCGGGCAGCAGATTGACGAGCACTTTGACATCGTCGAGAAAGGCGTCGAACTGCGGGCTGCGCAATTCGCCCGAAAACGTTTCGATTCCGTCGATCGCTTTCGCGCTGCGCGCAAAGCCGCGCACCGGCACGCCCAGCGACGCCACCGCGCGCGCGACCTGCGAGCCCAGCACGCCCAGACCGAGCACGCCCACGGTGAAGGTTTCGACGGGATGCGGCGCGAGCACGTGCCATTCGCGGCGCGCCTGTTGCTGCGCGTAGTCGTCGAAGCGGCGCAGATAGCGCAGCACCGCATGCTGCACGTATTCGGCCATTTGCGGCGCCATGCCCGAATCTTCAAGACGCACGAGCAGCGCATCCTGCGGCAGCGTGCCGGGATGCGCACGTTCGAGCGCGAGGATGGCGTCGACGCCCGCGCCCAGGTTGAACACGGCGCGCAGGCCGCGCGACGCGGCGAACATCTCGCGCGGCGGGTGCCAGACCACGGCGAAATCGGCGGGGGCGGTGTCGCCGGGCTGCCATTCGCGCAGTTCGGCGTTCGGCAGGGCGCGCGCGAGGGCGGAGAGCCAGCCGGAAGCATCGGATTGCGGGAGCCAGAACAGAATCTTCATCGTGATACGTATCCCTCGAAATCGCGTGGCAAAGTCGGTGGCCACATTCTACTTTTTCGTGCCGGAAGCCGTCGCGCTTTCTCCCGCAGCGCCCGAAACGCAGCACGCCGCGCCGCACCATCGCGGGGCCGCGAAAAAGCTAAGCAAAAAAAATTGGTTCGGCGCGCGCCGGGTGCAGATCACAATCGCTCCACGATCCGTCGAAGCGAGGAAAAAATCATGCTTTCGTGCGCACAATCACGTTGGCCGCCGAGACTCGTCACCGTGCCGGGCCTGCATGGCAGCGACGGGGCGCATTGGCAAAGCTGGCTGGAGCGCCAGTTCCCGCGCTCGCTGCGCGTCGAACAGGACGACTGGGACGCGCCGGACCTGGCGGTGTGGAGCCGCGCGCTCGCGCAATTGCTGGCACGCGAACGCGGGCCATTTCTGCTCGCGGCGCACAGCTTCGGCTGCCTCGTGACCGCTTACGCGCTGCAACAAGACTTATTGTCCGCCGATGTGGCGGGCGTGTTGTTCGTCGCGCCCGCGAGCCCGGAAAAGTTCCGCTTTGCCGGGCCGTTCGAGGCGCGGCGTCTGAAAGTGCCGTCGATTCTGATCGGCAGCGAAACCGACCCGTGGATGTCGCTCGACGGCGCGCAGCGCCTTGCGCGGCAACTGGGCAGCGCATTCGTGAATCTTGGCGATGCGGGGCATATCAACACGGCGGCGGGCTTCGGGCCCTGGCCACGCGCCAAGTATTTCGTCGATACGCTGGTGCATTGCGAAGCGCCGCGCAGACTTCGCGACGAAGAGGGTGACGAGGAAAGCGTCGCCTACGACATCGAAGCGCGCCTTAAATACGCCTGAATCCCAGGCGCAACGTCCGGCTCAATGCGCGCGCGCCTCACGCAACAGGCGCGCGGTATGCAGCGCAATCATCCCTTCTTCATCGGTACGCACGGCAAACACCGGCACGCGGCTATCGCGCGCGGCGACGCGCTCTTTGCCCGCTTCGTTGGCAGCGCTGTCCAGCGCAATGCCGAATAGCGGCGCAAGCCGCTCGCACACCTGCGCGCGAATCTGCGGCGCGTGCTGGCCGATCCCGGCCGTAAACACCAGCGCATCCAGCCCGCCCATCACCACAGCAAGCTTGCCCACTTCCTGCGCGATCCGGTACGTGTAGAAGTCGATGGCGAGCTTCGCCTGCGCGCTGTCGCTCGCCAGCAGTTCGCGCATGTCGCTGCTCACGCCCGAGAGGCCTTTGAGGCCCGAGTCGTGATACAGCAGCTTCTGGATCTCGTCATGGCCCATGCCGCGTTCCATCATCCACAGCACTGCGCCCGCGTCGAGCGCGCCGCAGCGCGTGCCCATCGGCAGGCCGTCGAGCGCGGTGAGGCCCATGGTGGTTTCCACGCTCTTGCCGTCGTGCATCGCACACAGGCTCGCGCCGTTGCCCAGATGCGCGACCACCACGCGACCGCGCGCGATATCGGGCGCGACGGCGTGCAGATGATGAGCGATGTACTCGTAGGAGAGGCCATGGAAGCCGTAGCGGCGCACGCCTTCCTCGTAGTAGTGATAGGGCAGCGCGAAAAGCTGCGCCATGATGTCGTTGCCCGCGTGAAACGCCGTATCGAAGCAGGCCACTTGCGGCAGTTCGGGCGCGGCAATACGCACCGCGCGGATCGCCGCGAGATTGTGCGGCTGATGCAGCGGCGCGAGCGGCGTGAGCGAGTCGAGTTCGGTGATCACCTGATCGTCGATGAGCGTCGCGTCCTTGAAATGCGCGCCGCCATGCACGACGCGATGGCCGATCGCAGCGGGCGGCGTGTCGCGCAAACCCACCGCGAGCACGAGGCGCAGCAAGCGGAACGCGGCGTCGTGATCGGCGACCTGCGCGACGGGAAACTTCTGGTCGACGATCAGGCGGCCGTCGGCCATATGCGCTTCCAGACGCGGCGCCACGCCGATGCCCTCGATCTGCCCACCCGCGCCAAGGATCGCGCGCGCGCCGGCTTGCACGTTCGGATCGTCGATCACGCGATACACCGAGCACTTGATGCTCGACGAACCGGCGTTGACGACCAGCACGATCTGGCCTTCGCCGTGCTCGTGGGCGTGGGAGTTGTCGACGCTCATTTACAGCACCTCTGCGTTCTGTCGCGCGCGCCGCGCATGGGCGAGCAGCACCGCGATGGCGCAACTGCCGATGCGCGAGCGCACCGTGTCCGCGCGGCTCGTGAGGATGATGGGCACGCGCGCGCCCAGCACGATACCCGCCGCGCCTGCGCCCGCGAGGAAGGTCAGCTGCTTGGCGAGCATGTTGCCGGCTTCCAGGTCCGGCACCAGCAGGATGTCGGGGTCGCCCGCAACCGGCGAATGGATGCCCTTGATGCGCGCGGCTTCGGTGCTGATGGCGTTGTCGAAGGCAAGCGGTCCGTCGAGCAGGCCGCCTTCGATCTGACCGCGATCGGCCATCTTGCACAGCGCGGCGGCGTCGATGGTCGAAGGCATCTTGTCGGAGACCGTTTCGACCGCGGCGAGGATCGCCACCTTCGGCGTGGGGATGCCCAGCGCCTGCACCAGATCGATGGCGTTGCGCACGATGTCGGCCTTGTCGGCGAGCTTGGGGAAGATGTTGACGGCGGCGTCGGTGATGAAGAGCGGCTTGTGGTACGTGGGCACATCCATCGCGAACACATGCGAAAGACGCCGCTCCGTGCGCAGTCCGTTGCTGCCGGACGCCACTTCGTGTAGCAGTTCGTCGGTGTGCAGGCTGCCTTTCATCAGCAGCTCGGCCTCGCCCGATCGCACCGCGAGCACGGCGCGCGCGGCGGCGGCGTGGCTGTGCGGCACATCGACGATCGTCACGTTATCGAGCGAGAGATTGGCCTCCTGCGCGACCGAACGGATCTTCGCCTCGGGACCGACGAGAATCGGCGCGATCAGGCCCAGATTGGCGGCGTCGAGCGCACCCGTGAGCGACGACACGTCGCAGGGATGGGCAACCGCAGTGGGCACGGGCGCAAGACCCGCGCAACGCGACAGCAGGATCGAGTACTTGTCGGGCGTTGTAGTCATTTCAGGCTCCACGCAAGGCATGTTCGAACGCGAATGTGACGACGGCGAGGGCAGCCGTTGTGGACAACCGGCAAGGGCCGCGCGTGCAGCAATGCGGGTCCCCAATTTCGCACGGTCATGCTGCGCCGCGCAAAGCGCAAATAGTGTAGTCCAGCGCGCTTTGACGAGCGCTCAACATGGCCGACCGTGGCCGGCGCAAGGGACTTCACATGCATCCCGCATGATCTCGCGTTGGCCCGGCGCGGGCCATGCAGCAAAGCGCCGCGCGCATCGACATGTTTGTTGTCACGCCGCATTCATGCCACGGCGCGATCATGGTCCGTTCGTAACCCGGCAGTGCGATCCGGCCCGCCTTGACTTTCCGCGAGGCGCTGCCTAGATTGGACTTTTGCAGTGCAGCATGACTGCCGCGTGCGCTCGCCTGTGCCTGGCTGTTGCGCGACGCGCGCCCCGTTAAAGGAGATTCGTGTCGTGGCAGTTTCCGCCCTCTCGTCCGCTTCCTCGTCTGCATCTACGCCTTCCACCTCGGCGTCTTCCACACCCGCCGCGCCGTTCTGGCCCCTCTGGCCGCTCCCGTCACTTTCGTCCTTCTCCGCGTTTCAGACCCTGCCGCCATTCCAGCCCATCGCCGATGCTTTTGCCGAATCGGCCGGAGCCGCGCAATCCGCGTTCGGCAACGTGCTCGGCAACGCGTGGCAGAGCGCGATCTCGCAGGCCACCGCGCCGTTCGGCGGCTTCGCCTTGACGCGCGAGCCATCGGCGGCGGCCAGCCTGCCCGCCGCGCCCAGATTGCCGGAGGCCGCGCCCGCTGCGATCCAGCCGCTGTTCGACTACCTGTTCGACGCCTGGCAGCGCAGCGTGCTGTTCCTCGACGTGCTGCGCGAGCGCGGCAACCAGACCTATCTCCATGAGAAGGCCGGCATGCCGCCGGTGCTCGCGTTCGACTACGACGTGATCGTCGATGGCCGCGAACTCGACGATCCCTGCAATTACGCACTCCTGCGCATCAAGCCGGAGGAGGGCGTGCAGACCGATCCGCGCATGCGACCGTTCGTGGTGATCGATCCGCGCGCGGGGCATGGCCCTGGCATCGCCGGCTTCAAGATGGATAGCGAAGTGGGCATCGCGCTGCGCAAGGGCCATCCCTGCTATTTCGTGACCTTCTTCCCGGTGCCGACCGAAACGCAGACGATCGAATCGGTTGGCAAGGCCGAAGCCGTGTTCCTGCGCAAGGTGCGCGAACTGCACGCCGACGCCGACGGCCTGCCCTTCGTGATCGGCAACTGCCAGGGCGGCTGGGCCGCCGCGCTGCTCGCGGCCTCCGCGCCTTCGCTGGTCGGCCCGCTGATGCTGGCAGGTTCGCCGCTTTCTTATTGGGCCGGTGTGATCGGCAAAAATCCGATGCGCTATTCGGGCGGCATGCTGGGCGGCTCGTGGGCCTCGTCGCTGGCCGCCGATCTGGGCGATGGCCACTTCGACGGCGCGTATCTGGTACAGAACTTCGAGAACCTGAATCCCGCCAATACGTTCTGGGGCAAGCTCTACAACCTCTACGCGCGAGTAGATACCGAGCGCGAGCGCTTCCTCGAATTCGAGCGCTGGTGGGGCGGCCATTTCCAGCTCAATCGCGCGGAAATCGACTGGATCGTGCAGAACCTGTTCGTCGGCAATCACCTCACGCGTAACGAGGTGTACGCGAAGAACGCGCGCTCGCCGGTGGATCTGCGCAATATCCGCACGCCGATCATCGTGCTGGCCTCGTGGGGCGACAACATCACGCCGCCGCAACAGGCGCTCAACTGGATTCCCGATCTTTATGCCAGCGTCGATGAAATCGTCGCTAACGAGCAGGTGATCGTCTATTGCCTGCACGACAAGGTGGGCCACCTGGGGATTTTCGTTTCCGCAAGCGTGGCGAATAAAGAGCACACCGAACTGTTTTCGGCGCTTGATCTGATCGACGTGCTGCCGCCGGGACTGTACGAGGCGAAGATCACCGATACGACGCCGGAAGCGGGCCGTCTCGATGCGATCGAAGGGCGTTACGAGATCCGCTTCGAGCGCCGGTCGATCGAGGATGTGCTCGCGCTCGACGATGGCCGCGACGACGAACAGCCGTTCGAAGTCGTGCGCCGGTTCGCCGAGAACAATCAGCGCATCTATGACCTGTTCGTTTCGCCGGTCGTGCGCGGGTCGAGCAATGCGCTGACGGCGCATCTGCTGCGCGAAACGCATCCGTCGCGGGTGGAGCGCAGCATGTTCAGCGACGCGAACCCGGCGCTGGGCGTGCTGCCCGCCATCGCCGAAGCGGTGCGCGCGCATCGCAAACCGGCCGCGCCGGACAATCCCTTCACGCTGATTGAAAAGCAGGTATCGGCGAGCATTGAAGGCGCGTGGGACGCGTATCGCGATGCGCGCGACGCGTGGGTCGAGCGCACCTTCTACAGCCTCTACACGGCGCCGTGGGTGCAGGCCTGGGTGGGCGTCGCGCCGAATACGCCGCTCGATCCGATCGCGCCGCCGCTTTCGGCGCTACGCAAGGAACTCGCGCAGACGCGCCTGCGTGCGGCGCGTGCGCATCTGCACAACGGATCGCTGCTCGATGCGTTCATGCGCGTACTGGCCTATCTCGCCGACGAAATGCATGTGGTGCAGTACCGCCCGTTCCAGCGCATGCGCGAACTGGGCCGCGAGTATCTGGGCGACCGGCAGCCGAGCATCGCCGAACTCAAGGATGCGGCGCGCCGCCAGGGCGCGATCGTGCAGCTCGATGCGCAAGCCGCCATCAATGCGTTGCCCGATCTCGTGCCCGATACGCGCACGCGCCGCACGCTGATGGCGGTGGTGTATCAGGTGGCGACCGCCTATGAGCCGCTCGAAGGCGAGCGCGCCCAGCGCTTTGCCGAAGTGCAGCGCGTGCTGGGCCTGGAGCCGGGCAGTGAGAAGGACGCCCTGCCGCCGCCGCCGGGAAGCGGTGGGGCAGGCGGCACGGGGGGCGCTGAAGGGGGCAAGCCAGGCGCCGACACGCAAACCGCTCCCACGGGCTCACAAGGCGCCGCAGCGGCGTCTGCGCCTGTGGCTCCTGCTGCGCATGTCGACGTGAAGGCTGCGAAGCCTGTCGCACCGGCGCGGACACGCGCCGTGGCCAGGAAGGTCGTCAAGCCCGCCGTTGTCGAAAAAGCCGCGCCCGTGGTGGCGGAGAAGCCGAAGCGCGCCGCGCGTCCGGCCTCGAAGGTGAAGGCGGCGGCTGCCGCGGCGGCGCAAGCCGTTGCCGCGCCCGAGCCGAAAGCGCCGGCCGCCAAGGCTTCCGCCGCGCGTGGTTCTCGCACGACCAATGCGCCGTCGGCGACGCGCGCCGCAAGTCCTGCCGCGGCGCGTCGCCGGGCATCGCGCGCGGGCGAGTAAGCGACAAGCAAGCGCGGGGCGGCTGGCTCAAGCTAGCCGCCTCGCGCTTTTTCATTTCGTTGTGAATGCAACCTTAACCGTCAACGAGGTCAGCCATGCAGACTTCTTCCGACCGCCCGCTCGCCGGCATGCGTGCGCTGGTGACCGGCGTGGCGAACGCCGAATCGATCGCCTACGGCTGCGCGCGCGCTTTCGCGGAACTTGGCGCGGAACTCGCGCTCACCTATCTCAACGACAAGGCCAAACCCTACGTCGAGCCGCTCGCCAAAGAACTCGGCGCGACGATGCTGTTGCCGCTGAATGTCGAGGACGATGCGCAGCTCGACGCGGTGTTCGATGCATTGCGCGAACAATGGGGCACGCTCGACATCATGCTGCACTCCATCGCCTACGCGCCGAAAGCCGATCTGCAAGGCGGCCTGCTCGATTCCTCGGCGCAAGGCTTTGCCTATGCGATGGATGTGTCGTGCCATTCATTCATTCGGATGGCTAAGCGATCCGTGCCGCTGATGAACAATGGCGGCACGCTGTTCGCGATGAGTTACGACGGCGCGAATCGCGTCGTGCCGAATTACAACCTGATGGGGCCGGTAAAGGCCGCGCTGGAAGCGTCATGCCGTTATCTGGCGTATGAACTTGGGCCGCGCGGTATTCGTGTGCATGCCGTATCGCCGGGGCCGCTGAAGACGCGGGCGGCCTCTGGCTTGCCCGATTTCGACCGCATGCTGGCCGATGCGGTCGAGCGCGCGCCGTTGGGCGAACTCGTCGACATCATGGACGTCGGCTATGCGACCGCTTATCTGGCGACACGCTACGCCCGCCGTCTGACCGGCAATACGGTCTACGTCGACGGCGGCGCGCACATCATGGCGTAATTCACGTGATTACCAGCGGCGATAGCCGTAGTCGTCATGGCGATCGCCCCAGCGGCGGTCGCCACCCCAACGATGATCGTCCCAATGGCGTTCCTGCCATTGATGTTCATGCCAGCGGCGTTCTTCCCAGCGTCGATCGTCGTGCCAGCCCACGTAAGCCGGCGCGGGCGCAGCGTAGACAGGCGCAGGCGCACCGATCGCGACGCCCACTGACACACCCGCCATTGCCGTTTGCGAAATAGCGAGAATCGTTGCACCCGCACCCAATGCGGCGATGAGTTTCTTGTTCATTCGGGCCTCCTGGCGTTCGATGAATGGACGACTCCAATCTAGCGTGCGCCGCGGTCTTCTAAATTACGAATCTGCAACAATGATCTCGACTTGAAGCAATTCAGTAAGGGATGGATGACGCGGTAGCGACCCATAAAATGCCTTGAAAACAAGCGCTCATAGTGGATGGCGCGGGATTTTCGGATCGCGTGAAAGTGGCCAGCGCTGATGCAAATTTTTGCGCATTGCGGAAACGCGTTACGTAGGGCTTTCATGCAGAATTCGCAACAACCCGTAAATAACCGTAATAAGCTGCCTCTCTCACGTAACCTATGTAACGGTCTAAAACCCTAGACTCGCGTCTTACTGTGGCGAAAGGCAACCAGCCTCGCGCCGTTGCAAGGCAGAGCAATGATCATCGAAGGCAACGCCATCCGTTCGTCGCACGCTCGCGGCGAAACGAAACATGTTGCGAATGCAACTATTTCGCCGGTCAGGCGTGCTGGCAACACATTTTTCAAGCTGCTTTATCGCTATACGCATACGCGCGCGTGGCGCCATAACGAACGTCTTGCGCATGGCGTGACGCTCGAACGCGACGCAGCGGGACGGCTTGCGGGCATGCGCATTCGTTCGCGCTCGCTCGCGTGCGTGAATGCCCAGATTGCAATCCAGCCTGAATTAAGCGATGAAACGCGCGAATGCCATCTGATCGCAACTGGCCCGTCGGTCAATAGCATCGATTACCGCGCACTGCCGATGTCGCACGTGCTCGGCGTAAATGGTGCGATTGCGCTCGCCGCGAAACACGGCGTGCGCTTCGACTATTACTGCATCGTCGATACGGGTTTCGTGCGCAATCGGCCCGATCTGGTCGAGCGCGTGATTGCCGAACCGCTCACGTTGTTTGCCACGCCGCTCGTGCTCTGGCATATCGCCGAGCGTTTTGGCATCGAGCGTCTTCGTTGCCGCGTGTTCATTCTCGACGATATGCTGTTTCCCGCCGGACGTCGCGCGCCGAAGTCGTGTGAATTGCAGGCGATTTATGGCGCGCGCGCACTTCAGCTTTTCGACGCGCCGCAGCCGCTTGGCTTCAGTCTGGATTTGCGGCGCGGTGTGTTCGACGGCCGTACTGTTGCTTATGCGGGCTTGCAGGTGCTGGCGGCACT
This sequence comes from Burkholderia sp. Ax-1719, assembly GCF_011753055.1. Classification (GTDB taxonomy): domain Bacteria; phylum Pseudomonadota; class Gammaproteobacteria; order Burkholderiales; family Burkholderiaceae; genus Paraburkholderia. Next base: position 143,758 of record NZ_VWWJ01000015.1, read on the forward strand.
CGGTTTCAAGCGGCTCTATCTGCATGGCGTCGATCTGGCCGCCACGAAACGCACGCCGCGTTTCTACGAATCGGCAGGCGACATGCAACCCAGTTATCTCGACGAGAATTTCGCGGACTTTATCGAGCCGTCGTTTCGTCACGCGGCTGCGCTGCTTGCACGACGCGGGATCGACGTGTGCAATCTCTCGCTGGAGAGCGCGCTGGGCGACGATATTTTCCCGAAGCTGCGCTGGCAGTCCCTCGTACACGGCGCTGAGCGCCAGCGTGCGAATGCGGGCGCGCGCGAGCCGGCCTTGGCGCTAGCGTGAGCGCCATGCGGGTCGTCCATCTTTCGAATACGCCGGTAGCGGGCAGTCCCGGCAATATCGTCGCTGCACTCAACACGCACACGGATATCGAAGCGCGTCATGTCGTGTTCAACGCGCAGGCCTACGGCACGCGCACGTTCGCTGTCGATATCGACTGGCGCACGCAGCGCGACGAAGCACTGGCCGTCATCAACGCCGCCGACGTCATCCATCTTCATCAGCACTTTTCCATCGACGAGACCTTTGGTGCGGAGGTGGCGCGCCGCGTGCGCGCGCGCAAGCTGATCCGGCAATATCACTCCGCGCCCGCGCTGTGGGCGAAGCACGATCGCGATCTGCTCACGCGCATCGTCACGGACCCGGTGCCGCAGCTCGTGATCGCGCAGGGCCCTGAGCGCTACTATCCGTTCGCGCGCGTGGTGCCCAATCTCGTGCCGATTCGCGATGAGCGCTATCAGCAAGCGCCCGAAGCCGACGACGGGCCGCCTCTGGTCGTCTATGCGCCAAGCGGCCGCGCCAGCGCCTGGAAGACGCGCTGGGAAACCAAGGGCGCGCCGCAGACGCTCGCGCTGCTGCGCCGTCTTGAACGCAAGGGGCTATGCCGCGTGCGCACGATCATGAATACGCCGCACGACGAATGTCTGCGTCTGAAGCAGTGTGCCGCGCTGGCCGTCGACGAATGCGTGACCGGCAACTATCACCTGAGCGGCCTCGAATCGCTGGCTCAGGGCAAGCCGGTAGTCGGCCATCTGGATGCGCGCGTGCAGGCCCAATTGCGCGCGCTCACGGGCGCGGTGGAGCTGCCCTGGGTGGACGCAAGGCTGGAAGAGGCCGAGCCCGTCCTGCGCGCGCTGCTCGGCGATAAGCGGCTGCGCGATGAAATCGGCCAGGCGTCGCGCCGCTGGATGGAGACGCACTACGATGACGCGGTGCTCGTTGAGCACTACCGGCGCGCGTATTTCGATCTGTTCGAAGCGCCCGAGAGCTTCGGCGTGCCGCGCTTTCGCTCGCATGCGGAGCAGTGGCGCGCGGTGGCGCTGCAGGATCATGCCTGGGACACGCGGCGGCGCGTGGGCACGCCGTGGTGGCGGCAGGCATACGACGAAATCAGGCGCGTGGTCAAAGGCGCGCCAGCGCGGATGTAAAAAAGCCGGGGCATGCCCCGGCTTTTTCATTGCGGCAGAACGTGGTTATTGCACCGCGACCGCGTCGAAGTTCTGGCGGCCGAACGGGCTCACCTGATAGCCGCTCACGTTGCTGCGCGTGATGGCCGAAGCGGTCGGATAGCCCAGCGGAATCCACAGCGCCTGATCGTGAATGATCTTCTGCGCGGCGTCGTAGAGCTTCACGCGTTTGGCCTGATCGGCGGTGGTCTTGCCTTCGGTGATCAGCTTGTCGAGTTGCGGATCGCAAAAGCGCGCGAAGTTGATGCCCGACTGCACCGCGTTGCAGCTAAAGAGCGGCGAAAGGTAGTTGTCCGGATCGCCGTTGTCGCCCGCCCAGCCCATGAACAGCGTGTCGTGCTGGCCCTGCTTGGCCTGCTTGATCAGCTCGCCCCATTCGATCACCTTGATCTCCGCCTTCACGCCGATCTTCGCGAAATCGGCCTGCAGCAGTTCCGCCCCCGCGCGCGGATTGGGATTGAGCACGCTGCCGTTCGGACGCACCCAGATGGTGGTCGAGAAGCCGTTCGGCACGCCCGCTTCAGCAAGCAGTTGCTTCGCCTTCGCAATGTCATACGGATACGGCTGGATCGACTTGTCGTAGCCCCAGGTGGTGGGCGGCCACGGGTTGGTCGCGGGCGTGGCGGTGTTGTCGAACACCGTCTTCAGATACGTCGTGCGGTCGAACGCGAGGTTCAGCGCCTGGCGCACCTTCGGGTTGTCGAGCGGCTTCTTCTGCGTGTTGAGCGCGACGAAGGCCGTCATGAAGGCCGGCGTCTGCACGACCTTGAGCGCCTTGTCCGATTTCGCATCGGCGACATCCTGCGGCTTGGGCGAGAGCGCGATCTGGCATTCGCCGGCCTTGACCTTCTGCGCGCGCACGGCGGCGTCGGGCGTGATCGCGTAGATCAGGCGGTCGACCTTGGGCTTGGGGCCCCAGTAGGACGGGTTCGCGTCGTAGCGGATCACGGCGTCCTTCGTGTAGCTCTTGAGCGCGAAGGGGCCGGTGCCCACAGGCTTGGCGTTCAGGTCGACCTGCTTGCCGGCCTTAAGCAGCTGGTCGGCGTACTCGGCGGAATAGATCGAGGCGAAGCCCATCGAGAGGATCGGCAGGAAGGTGGCGTTCGGCTCGTTGAGTTCGAACTTGACCGTGTTCGCATCAACCTTCGTCACCGCTTTGACCAGTTTCGCGAGACCCATCGACTGCGCGTGCGGGAAGCCGCTCGCGCCCGCCACCTTGTGCCACGGATTGTTGTCGTCGAGCATGCGGCCGAAGGTGAAGACCACGTCGTCGGCGTTGAGCGTGCGCGTGGGCTTGAACCATTCGGTGGTCTGGAACTGCACGTTCGGGCGCAGATGGAAGGTGTAGGTGAGGCCGTCGGCGCTCACGTCCCACGACTGCGCGAGTGCGGGCATCACCTTCTTCTGGGCTTCGTCGTAGGCAACGAGGGCGTTGAAGATCACGTCGGCGGACGCATTGGTCGTCACGAGCGAGTTGAACTGCACGACGTCGAAGCCGTCTGGGCTCGATTCCGTGCAGACCGTGAGCGGTTTCGCGAGCGCGGGCGTGGCCGCGCAGGCGAGCGCCGCGCAGAACGCGGCGGCGAGCACGGGAGCGGGCGTGGTGAAGCGCATGGGATCTCCGTTTAGCCGAGGATGCTGATGGAAGGCGGGCCACGCACGGGGCCCGATCGGGGAAAGCTTATCGAAGGGAAATTGCCCAGACAACAAATTAATCCGCATACCCATATGGGGTGCGATCCGGGGTGCGATCGGCCTGGGGCGAATCGAGGAGAGAAATGACGCGCGGCGCATGAAAATGCGCCGCGAGGGGTAAGTCAGAGTGGCTTAATGCTGCGCCGTGCGAGGCTTGCGCGGCGCGCGCTCGAAGGCGCGGTCGTAGAGCCAGCGCGGCAGCGCGCCCAGCAGCGTGGCGACCACGCGCATCGGCCACGGGAACACCGCGAAGGTGGTGCCGCGTGCGATCGCATCGGCGCTGGCGGCGGCGAAGCGGTCGGCGTCCATCAGGAACGGCATGCGGTACGGGTTCTTCGCCGTCATCGGCGTGCGGATATAGCCCGGCGCGATGGTGACGACCGGCACGTTGAACGGCCGCATCTCGACGCGCAGCGCTTCCAGATACGCGAACGCCGCCGCTTTCGACGCGCTGTACGCGCCCGAGCCCGGCAGCCCGCGCACGCCCGCCACGCTGGCGATGCCCACCAGCGTGCCGCGCTTCGCCTCGGCCATCGCCTGGGCGAACGGCTCGAAGGTGGCGACCATGCCGAAGTAGTTGGTGTCCATCACGTCGCGGAAGGTGGCGAGATCACCGTGACCGGTGAGCGCGCCGCGGCTCACGCCCGCGTTGGCGATCACCACGTCGGGCATGCCGTGCTCCGCGACGAAGGCGTGCGCTGCGGCGGCGAGCGCATCGGCGTCGCGCACGTCGGCGCCATAGAGCGAGATGGGGTGTTGCGGATGGGACTGGCGGAACGCTTCCAGGGCGTCGGTGCGGCGTGCGACCAGCCCGAGGATGGCGCCGCGCCGCACGTATTCGGCGGCGAGGGCGGCGCCGATGCCGCTCGACGCGCCGGTGATGAAGACCTTCAGCGGTTGTGTCATACCGGCGCGCGCGCTCACATCTTCTTCGCGCGGATCTGCGAAATGATGTAGTCCATCACCTGCAGCGTGGCCGGATCGGCCTTGTCTTCGGAAACCTGCATCAGCGCCGGGCCGGTTTCATACTTGCCCTGGATCGCGATGGTCGGCACGCCGTCGATCTTGTACGTGTCGAGCAGACCCTTGTCGCGCTGCAGCGCGCTTTGCGTCGAGAACGAGTTGTAGGCGTCCATGTACTTCTTGGTGTCGACGCCTTGCGTGGCGAGGAACTTGGCCTGGTCTTCCGGCGTCAGCAGGTAGTTCTTGTTGACGTGGATCTCATGGAACACGGCCGGCGTGAGCTTCTGCGCGAGGCCCAGCGCGTCAAGCGCGTAGTACATCTTCGAATGCGGGATGAAGTCGTCGCGGAACGCCACCGGCACGCGCTTGAACACGATGTCCGGGCCTTGCTTGGCGATCCAGCTTTCGAGGAACGGGTCGAGCGCGTTGCAGTGCGGGCAGCCGTACCAGAAGAATTCGACCACTTCGATCTTGCCCGCGGGCACGGTGACCGGCTGGGCCTGCTTCAGGACCGTGTATTCCTTGCCGGCGACCGGGGCCGTCGGCGATGCGTGCGCCGCGCCGGCGACCATCGAGAGCGAGAGCAGAAGCGTTCCGAGAATGCGTTTCATAGCGTGTTGTTCCAGTGAACAGGGCCGGCGGCGTCCGGCCAGGCAGCACGCCGGTGCAGGAAGCGCGCGGCGTGCGAGTGTTGAAGTTTGTGTCGGACGCGCACGGCGTCCGGTCTTCGCGGTTACTGCTTCGTGAAGCGGATGACGGCGGTGTCGATCCCGGCATCTGACAGACGCTGACGGGTCGAGTTCATATCGTCGAATTTCGAGAACGGTCCGATACGCACGCGGAAGTACGTGACACCGCCCGCGTCGCGCTGCGTGACCTTCGATTCGAAGCCCTGGAACGCGAGGCGCGCGCGTTGTTGCTCGGCGTCGCCCGAGGTCTTGTACGCGCCCACCTGCAGGAAGTAGCCGGTGTTGGCGTCGCCGGCCGTCGGTGCGGCCGAACCCGGCTGGGCAGGCTTGGCGGCCGGCGGCGTGGCGGCGTTCGGCGTGTTCTTCAACGGCTGGTTATTGGCGAACTGCTGCAGCGCCTGATTCGCCTGGCTCGACGGTTGTTGCGCTTGTTGTTGCGGCTGCGGTTTCTTCGCGATGGTCGTGCCGTTGTCGCCGGTGGACGGCTTCGGTGCGACTGCGACGCCGTTGTTGGCGGCGGCATTGCCGTTATCGGCGTTGCCTGCGTTGCCGGTATTGGCGGCATTGCCCGCATTACCCGAAGGCGGCACTTCGACGATCTGCGGCTCGTCGAGCATGCCCGACGACTGCGACTGGTTCGTGGTCTGGCCCGGCGCCGTGTTGGGCGGCGTGCTCTGCGCGGCTTGCGGCGTCACCGGCTGGCCCGGCGACTTGCCCTGCAGCGGGCGATTCGGATCGTACTGCTCGCTCTGGCTCGCGTCCGAGGCGGCCGGCGGCGCGACTTTCGAGACGAACGGCGTAGGCGAGCGCGTGATGTAGAGCGCGACGACCACGGCGATCGCAAGGCCGACAATCAGGCCCAGCACAACGCCAACGAAGGTGCCCCCGGACTGTTTCGACTGCGGTTTTATAGTGCGGCGCGCTTTAGCAATCGGTTGTGCCATCGTCTGAATCACCTGCAAACAAGAGTATTCCGGAACGGCGCGCCCAGGCGGGCACGCCCCAAACATGTCGTCATGCGTTTTGGACGGAGCGCCCGCGCGACGGCTGCCGCGCGGGTGGGCCAGGGCCGCTTTACATGCGCTCGGGAGCCGAGACGCCGATTACGGCGAGGCCGTTCGCCAGCACCTGGCGCGTGGCCGCGAGCAGCGCGACGCGCGCATCGCGCACGGCTGCGTCGTCCACGAGAACGCGTTCGGCATTGTAGAACGAGTGGAATTCAGCCGCGAGTTCACGCAGATAGAACGCCACGGCGTGCGGTGCGAGTTCCGCGGCGGCATGCGTGAGCATGTCGGGGAATTCGGCGAGTTTCGCGATGAGCGCGAGCGCGCGTTCGCTCGACAGCGGCGAGAGATCGACCGACGGCAGCGCGGCGAGGTTGCCGCCGTGCTTGCCTTGCCAGTCGCCGAGAATCGACGAGATACGCGCGTGCGCGTACTGCACGTAGTACACCGGGTTTTCGTCGTTTTCCTTCAGCGCGAGGTCGATGTCGAACACGAATTCGGTGTCGGCCTTGCGCGAGATGAGGAAGAAGCGCACGGCGTCGCGGCCGCGGCGGATGGTCGCTTCGTCGAGCAGATCCGGCGACACTTCGCTGCCCGGGTTCGCGCCGCCCGACCATTCGATCAGGTCGCGCACCGTCACGTAGCTGCCCGCGCGCTTGGAGATTTTCACCTCCGCGCCGTCGCGCATCACCGTGACCATCTTGTGCAGCACGTAGTCGGGGTAGCCCTTCGGAATGCCCACGCCCATGGCCTGGAGACCGGCGCGCACGCGCGCGATGGTGCCGTGGTGGTCGGAGCCCTGAATGTTGATGACCTTGGTGAAGCCGCGTTCCCACTTGGTGACGTGGTAAGCGACATCGGGCAGGAAGTACGTGTAGGTGCCGTCGGACTTGCGCATCACGCGGTCCTTGTCGTCGCCGTAGTCGGTGGTCTTGAGCCACAGCGCGCCGTCCTGCTCGTAGGTCTGGCCCGAAGCGATCAGCGCCTCGACGGTCTTCTCGACGCGGCCTTCCGTGTACAGCGACGACTCCAGGTAGTAGCGGTCGAACTTCACGCCGAAGGCCTGCAGATCCAGATCCTGCTCGTGGCGCAGGTAGGCCACGGCGAAGCGGCGGATCGCTTCGAGATTCTCGGGATCCTTCTCGCCCGTGACGGGCTCGCCGTCCTTGGCCGCGACGGTCTCGCCCGCGAGATAGTCGCGCGCGATATCGGCGATGTATTCACCGTTGTAGGCGGCTTCCGGCCACTCGGCGTCGCCGGGCTTGAAGCCGCGTGCGCGCGCCTGGGTCGAAACAGCGAGGTTGCCGATCTGCACGCCCGCGTCGTTGTAGTAGAACTCGCGATGCACGCCCCAGCCTTGCGAGGCCAGCACGTTCGAGATCGCGTCGCCCAGGGCCGCCTGACGGCCGTGGCCGACGTGCAGCGGACCGGTGGGGTTGGCCGAGACGAACTCGACCAGCACATGCTTGCCGGCGTCGCGCTGCGACTGGCCGAACGCGGCGCCTTCGGCGAACACGGCGTTCAGGACCGAGCGCTTGGCTTCGGCGCTCAGGCGCAGGTTGATGAAGCCGGGGCCGGCGACTTCGGCGTCGGCGACGAGGCCTGCGGCGGCGGGCAGCGCCTTCACGGCGTCGACGATCTGCTGGGCCAGCGCGCGCGGGTTGGCGCGCAGCGGCTTGGCCAGCTGCATCGCCACGTTGCAGGCGACGTCGCCGTGCGCGGCGACCTTCGGACGCTCGAGCGCGATGGCGGGCACGACGAATGCGGCCTCGGTGGCGCCTTCGGTGGCCTTCGCCACCTGGGCGACGGCGTCGGCGAGCAGAGTCTCCAGGGTGTGTTTCTGTGCGGGCAGCATGCTTGTTGCAGGTCCTGTGCGGGTAGTTTGGGTGCGGGGCCGCCCGCGTAGTCGCTAAGGCGGCGCGTGCCGTCGAATTCGGTGAGAGCGGGCTTGTCGTGCCGTCCGGCCGTATCGTCCTTTCGCAGCGTGCGCCGAACTGGCGCTTCAGCGTGCCGGACGGGCGTGCCGCGCCCTGCGGGTAATTCCGTTCAGACGGATTTTAGCAGGTGCTAATATGTGAAATGAGAAGCCCGGCAAGCGCGGGTTCCGGTCACAACGCGCTTAACCTAGAAAATCAAAAGGGAACAGTCATGCTGATTACGTTCAAATGCCACGCGTCGCCCGACGTGCTGATGCTCGACAGCCTCGCGCAATATCTCCTCGGCATTATTGGCAAGCGGCTGGGCGAGCGCGGTGTCATCACCCGCGAAGAACTCGACAGCGCCATCAGCAAGCTCGAATCAGCGATTGCCGTCGACAAAAAGGATCGCGCCGAGCACGACGGCCACTTCCACGAAGGCGAGGACGGTCGCGAGCCGCACGAACTGCCGCCGGGTCTCGCCCAGCGCGCGTTTCCCTTCCTCGACATGCTGCGCGCGGCGAAGAAGGAAGACAACGATATCGTCTGGGGCGTCTGAAGCGCGTCGCGCAGACTCCATCCCAAATGCAAAGAGCCCGCATCGAGCGGGCTCTTTTGTTTTGCGGCGTGGTTTGCCTGATCGGCCTGACCGGCCTTACTGGCTGGCGGCCGTCGGCTCAGCCGTTTCCGCAGCCGATGCCGCACCCTTCTTCATCTTCTTTTTCTTCGGCTTCTTCACGTGTTTTTCAGTGGGCGCCGAATACGACGACACGGCGCTCGACTCGTGCGGCGCGGAGGCCGGTTGCGCGAACGACGGCTGGGCGAGCGCGGCGACGCCAAAGGCGGTCAACATCAACATCAGCTTCTTCATACGATTGTTCTCCGTCGAGGTTGCTTCGATCTGTTTTTAAGGACTTGCTGATGAGCGAGCCGGCGCGCAACGAGGCGTTTTTTTGCCGCAATGCCTGGCCGCGCTTGGGCCACCTTGAGCCAAGGGTGATGCGCGGCCATCTTACAAAGCCGAAAAATTCCGTGCGCGAAATATTCAGGCTATCGGTTTGCGTATGTTCCGACTGTCGGGCCGCCACAACGATGTGCGGCCCGACTGCGCAAGACGGCCTGCGAGCGCCTTAGAGCAGCGGCGCGAGCGCGCGGCGCGCGTCTTCGGCGGAGAGCGCCATGCGCATGCCGAAATCGGTGAGCTGATCCTGGGCGATCTTGCCGACGGAGAAATACGTGCTGTCCGGATGCGCAAGGTAGAAGCCCGACACGCTGGCCGCCGGCAGCATCGCCAGCGACTCCGTCACGCTCATGCCGATCTCATTCGCCTGCAGCACCTCGAACATATCGCGCTTGACGAGGTGATCCGGGCACGCCGGATAGCCCGGCGCCGGACGGATGCCCGCGTACTTCTCGGCGATCAGCGCGTCGTTGTCGAGCGTTTCGCTGGCCGCATAGCCCCACAGATCGCGGCGCACGCGCGCGTGCAGCGCTTCGGCGAAGGCTTCCGCGAAGCGGTCGGCGAGCGCCTTGAGCATGATCGCGCTGTAGTCGTCGTGATCCTTCTCGAACTGCGCTTCCTTCACGTCCACGCCGATGCCCGCCGTGACCGCGAACATGCCGATGTAATCGGCCTTGCCCGACGACTTCGGCGCGATGAAGTCAGCCAGACAGCGGTTCGGACGCATCACGCCATCGACCACCGGACGCACCGACTGCTGACGCAGATTGCGCCACGTGAGCGCGACTTCCGTGCGCGATTCGTCGGTGTAGATCTCGATGTCGTCGTCATTCACCGTGTTGGCGGGCAAGAGCGAGAGCACGCCATTCGCCTGCAGCCAGCGGCCTTGAATCAGGCGCGACAGCATCGACTTCGCATCGGAGAACACCTTGCGCGCCGATTCGCCCACGATCTCGTCGTTGAGAATCTGCGGATACGGCCCGGCCAGATCCCAGGTCTGGAAGAACGGACCCCAGTCGATGTACTGCGCGAGGTCGTTCAGATCGTAGTTCTTGAACACGCGGCGGCCGATGAACTTCGGCTTCACGGGTTCGAAATTCGTCCAGTCGATCTTCGTCTTGTTGGCGCGCGCCTCTTCGAGCGTCACCATCGGCTGCGCCTTCTTGTTGGCGTGCTGCTCGCGAACGCGGTCGTAATCGGTTTTGAGATCGTCGATGTACTTCGCCGCGCCTTCGTCGGACAGCAGGCTCGATGCCACCGACACCGAACGCGACGCGTCCGGCACGTACACGACCGGGCCTTCGTAGTTCGGCGCGATTTTCACGGCCGTGTGCACGCGCGAGGTGGTCGCGCCGCCGATCAGCAGCGGAATCTTCTTCACGCGGAAATAGTCGTCGCGCTGCATTTCGGAGGCGACGTAAGCCATTTCTTCGAGCGACGGCGTAATCAGGCCCGACAGACCGATGATGTCCGCGCCCTCGACCTTCGCCTTGGCGAGAATCTCGTTGCACGGGACCATCACGCCCATGTTGACCACTTCGAAGTTATTGCACTGGAGCACCACCGACACGATGTTCTTGCCGATGTCGTGCACATCGCCCTTAACCGTCGCGATGACGATCTTGCCCTTCGCGCGCACGTCCGCGCCCGATTCGGCCAGCAGACGCTTTTCTTCCTCGATGAACGGGATCAGGTGGGCGACCGCCTGCTTCATCACGCGCGCCGACTTCACCACCTGCGGCAGGAACATCTTGCCCTGACCGAACAGGTCGCCGACGATGTTCATGCCGTCCATCAGCGGGCCTTCGATCACGTTGATCGGACGTCCGCCGCCGCCCATGATCTTCGCGCGCGCTTCTTCCGTATCTTCGACGATGAAGTTGGTGATGCCGTGCACGAGCGCATGCGCGAGACGCTTTTCGACCTCCTGATTGCGCCACTCCAGGTTCTCTTCCTTCTTGGCCGCGCCGGTCTTGAACTTGTCGGCGATTTCCAGCAGACGGTCGGTGGCGTCTTCGCGGCGGTTGAGCACCACGTCTTCCACGCGCTCGCGCAGTTCGGGATCGAGATCGGCATACACGCCGAGCTGGCCCGCGTTGACGATGCCCATGTCCATGCCCGCCTGAATGGCGTGGTAGAGGAACACGGTGTGGATCGCCTCGCGCACCGGGTCGTTGCCGCGGAACGAGAACGACACGTTCGACACGCCGCCGCTGATCTTCGCGTGCGGCAGATTCTGCTTGATCCAGCGCGTGGCTTCGATGAAGTCCACCGCGTAGTTGTTGTGCTCTTCGATGCCGGTGGCGACCGCGAAGATGTTCGGATCGAAGATGATGTCTTCGGGCAGGAAGCCCACTTCGTTCACCAGCACGTCGTACGAGCGCTTGCAGATCTCGATCTTGCGCTGGTAGGTGTCGGCCTGACCGGTTTCGTCGAAGGCCATCACGACGGCCGCGGCGCCGTAGCGGCGAATCAGTTTCGCGTGATGGATGAACGGCTCGCGGCCTTCCTTGAGCGAGATCGAGTTGACGATGGCCTTGCCTTGCACGCACTGCAGACCCGCCTCGATCACATCCCACTTCGACGAGTCGATCATGATCGGCACGCGCGCGATGTCGGGTTCCGAAGCGATCAGATTCATGAAGCGCACCATCGCCGCCTTCGAATCGAGCATCGCCTCGTCCATGTTGACGTCGATGATCTGCGCGCCGTTCTCGACCTGCTGGCGCGCAACCGCGAGCGCCTCGTCGAACTGGCCGTTGAGAATCATGCGCGCGAACGCCTTCGAGCCGGTCACGTTGGTGCGCTCGCCGACGTTGATGAAGAGCGTGCCTTCGTTGACGTTGAAGGGTTCGAGGCCGGAGAGGCGCAGGGTATGGTCAGTCATGGCGTGGGACTGGATCGTCGGATGTCGTGTTGAGTCGGCGTGGCTTCGGCTTGGCTTCGGTCGCGGGCGGGGATGCAGGCGAGTTACGCCGCGTCCCGATACTGCCCCGGCCAGCGGCGCGGCTTGATCGTTTCGAGCGCTTTGGCAATCGCCGCGATGTGCTCGGGCGTGGTGCCGCAGCAGCCGCCTGCCACATTCACGAGCCCCGCCGTGGCGAATTCCTTGAGCAGCGCCGAGGTATCGGCCGGCGTTTCGTCGAAGCCCGTGTCGCTCATCGGGTTAGGCAGACCGGCGTTCGGGTAGCACGAGACATACGTGTCGCACAGCTTGGCCAGTTCGGCGATGTACGGACGCATCAGCGCTGCGCCCAGCGCGCAGTTCAGGCCGAAAGTGAGCGGCCTGGCGTGACGCAGCGAATTCCAGAAGGCCTCGACGGTCTGGCCCGAGAGAATGCGGCCCGAGGCGTCCGTGACCGTGCCCGAGATCATGATCGGCAGGTTCTCGCCAGTGTCTTCGAACAGCTGGTCGAGCGCGAACAGGGCGGCCTTGGCGTTGAGCGTGTCGAAGATGGTCTCGACGAGGAACAGGTCACAGCCGCCGTCCATCAGCGCCTTGGCCTGCTCGTAGTAGGCCTTGCGCAGTTCCTCGAAAGTTACGTTGCGTGCGCCCGGGTCGTTCACGTCCGGCGAGATGCTGGCGGTCTTCGGCGTCGGGCCGATCGCGCCGGCGGCAAAGCGCGGCTTGTCCGGAGTGGAGTACTTGTCGCACGCGGCGCGCGCGAGTTTCGCCGATTCGAGGTTCATCTCGATGGCGAGTTCGCCCATGCCGTAGTCGTCCTGCGCCACCGTGGTTGCGCCGAACGTGTTGGTCTCGATGATGTCGGCGCCCGCGGCCAGATACTGCTCGTGAATCTCGCTGATGATCTGCGGCTGCGTGAGCGAGAGCAGTTCGTTGTTGCCCTTGATGTCGCGCGGATAGTCCTTGAAGCGCTCGACGCCGCCTTGACCACGATAGGCGGCTTCGTCGAGCTTGTAGCGCTGGATCATCGTCCCCATCGCACCGTCGAGGATCACGATGCGGGAGGCCAGCAGCGCGGGCAGCGAGGCTGCGCGCGTGTACGGCGTGGCACGAGGAGGCGTAGCGTGTTCGGCGGGCTGGTTCATGGGTGGCGGGCGCGCGAAAGCGCCGGTCGAGCTGGGAAACCCAATATTGTATCCGTAGCCGGGACGCCCCGCTGTCGCGGGCGTGGCGATCGGCCCCCAATGTCTTCGGCGAAAAGAAAGCCCCGCGCGGCGCGCGGCCGGGCGGGGCTTTCTGACGGGCGCGCCGCCATGAAGCGTGGGCGCGGGTGTTTTACTGCATGAGCGTGGGAGCCGTCATGCTGAGGGCCGCCACGTGTCAGTGCAGCACCACGGGTTGCTGCATGAGGCTGTCGAACTGTCCGAGGAATTCGTCCACCTCGTCGAGCGACTGATCCTCGTCCATCAGCTTCTGCACGTCTTCGCGAAAACGTGCCGCCATCACACCATCGATGAACAACTCGCGGCGCGCGTTCTTGTCGACAATTTCATAGCCGCCAGAGCGCATGGCGACGTGACCGTCCTGCGGGGGAAACTCGACAACGCAATAGTTCGGACTGTTGTAGATCATCTGCATGGCGACACTCCTTTTTCCTGTGCTCCCTCACTGCTTCTGTCGATACATGGAGCGTTCGATCTGGAATTCAAGGGGTGGGTCCCGCATCACCTCTTTTTCGGACTGCTCTCCCTCTACTTCCCCGTCTTTGATGCCTGCTTCGGTACGACAGTTCTGCGTGCCCTTTTTGAACTTCGATGAGCCTTGACCAACTACGGATTTCGCGGCGCTGCGGATGCAGGGTGCAATTGCTGGGCCTGTTGACGTAAAAACGTTTCCAGCAGGGCCGCGAAGCTATGGGAATCCTCAACCGGGGCCAGATGTGCGGCGTCGAGTGTTTCGAAACGTGCGCCGGAAATGGCCTGCGCGAGCGCTTCGGTGAGCGCGGGCGGCGTGCCGGTATCGTGGCGTCCCGCCACCGTGAGCGTCGGCACGCGCAACTGCGCGAGTCGTTCGTGAACGTCGAAGTCGCGCAGGGCCTCGCAGGCGCTTGCGTAGCCCTGCGCAGGCGTGCGTAATAAAACGTCGCAGATGCGGGCAACCGTATCGCGATTCGTGCGACGGAAATCGGCTGTGAACCAGCGCGCCATCGTCACGTCGGCAATCGCGCCCAGGCCTTCGCTGCGCACCAGCGCAGCGCGTTCGTTCCACGTCGCGCGTGCTTCGGGCGCGGTGCGGCTCGCGGTATCGCACAGCGTGAGCGAGAGCACGCGCGAGCGCGCTGATCCGGCGTGATCGAGCGCGAACTGCTGCGCGATCATGCCGCCCATCGACATGCCGACCAGATGCGTTTTTTCGATGTCTTTCGCATCGAGCAAAGCGGTGAGATCGGCGGCCAGTTCCTTGAAGCCGAATGGGCTGCGAGATATGGCACTCGCGCCATGGCCGCGCACGTCATAACGCAAGACGCGAAAGCGATGCCGGAAATGACCCGCAAGTGTGTCCCACACGGAGAGATCGCCGCCGAGCTGATGAATGAACGTCAGCGCGGGGCCGCCGCTGCGGTCTTCGAAGACGTAGCGCGTATCGATGCCATTGACAGTCGCTTGCATGCGTTCCTCCTTGGCCGGTGCGGTCGGGAGTCAGGCTGGTTGCGAGGTACTGCGTGGACGTCGTGCGTGTTTTGCAAACGGTATTGCAAAGTGCATCGCAAGCCGCGCGCCTGAAAGGCGCAAACGGGTGATTCGCGCAGCCGGGTGCGCCGGTGCGATGCGTGGCTCGAGCCTCCCTTCGAACGCTTTCCTCTGTTCTTTCTTGTGCTCGTCTCGGGCCGCGCGCGCATTCGATGCGGTTCGGATGCAGGGCGCTTCGATGATTTCCAGTATGCGCTATTTCGCGCGAACGTGCGGTCAGAAAGGCCGGTTTTGCGGCTCGCCGACGCAGTTGTTGTGCGCCTGTGTGCGGGAGGACGCTTAAGGGTGCATTGGCGCGTCGGCGGCCGGTTCGGGAAGCGTTTGCGGGGCTTGATCGGCAGGCGGCGCGAGGGCCGCTGCGGGCGTCGCGGTGCTGCTTGCGTCGTTCGATGCGGGTGCGGGCGGCGTGGGCGTTTGCGATGCCTGCGATGCCGCCGGAGCGCTCGCTGCAGACGTATCCGTCGCGTTCGCAGCGTTCGCAGCGCTCGAATCATCCGATGCTTTCGGCACGCTCAGCGCGCCATGCCACAGCAATTCGACTTCGGTGCCGTTGGGTTCGGTCTGCACGAGACGCACCGGCAGCCAGCCGAGCGCCGGCGCGAGCCACACGTCGATGCGGCGTTTGTCGCCATCGTGGCGCGGCAGACGCATGAAGTGGCGCGCCGTGACGTAGCCATGATCCGTGCTGACGGATTCGTCGCCGATGGTGGTGATCGGCCAGATTTCGCCGCTGTCGTTATCGGCCACGTAGAACTCTCGCGTGACGCCGGGCTTGTAGGTGTCGGGATCGCCGCGCACGAGGCTCGCAAGCTGCATCACCATGCTGAAGCGGTCCTGCGCGCCATCGGGCAAGGCGAGCGAATTCGGCGTGCGCGTGAAGACGATCTGCTTCTCTTTGCGATTGAACACCGTAAAGTCCGCGGGCCTGCGTCCGCGTTTTTCGATGTACTGGTCAGGCGCGAGACCGAATGCGTCGACGTGGCCGTGGCTCGTCCAGCTAAATGTGCCGACGAAAGGCAACGGAATCGATACGACCATTTCGTAGTGCTGGCCGTCGCTCTTCCAGTGGATCGTGCCCGGCGCGTTGCGGGCGCCGTTGAAGAAGGTGTCGTATTCGAGTTCGCCCGATGGTGGGACCTGGAACTTGACGCCGTGCGAGGCCTGCGTCGCCGGTGCATTCGGCGTGTTGCCGTTGTCCGGCGCGGCGGCTTGCGCCGTGCCGCTAGCGCTGCCCGAAGGCGAAGCGGCGGCGTCGGATGCGGCGGGATTCGATGCCGCTTCTGCGGGCGCGGCGGGTGCAGCGGGCGTTTTTGGATGCGCTTCGGGCGGCGTGAGCGCCTGCAGTGTGTGCGGCGGACTGGGCGCGCGTTTGGGCGGCGCGGGCCGCGAGGGCGCGGCAGGCTTCGCGGCGGGCGCAGCGGGTTTGGCCTGTTGCTCGATGCGTTCGGTTTTGAGCAGGCGCACCTGCACCGGCACATGCGCGGGCGCAACCGGCTGGGCGGTGTGATGACGTTCGAACCATTGCGCCGCGAGCCAGTGCAGCAGCGTCACCAGCACGAACGCCGCCACCCAGCGCCACGCGTTCGAGCGCTGGGGCGAGGTGGATGAAGTGAGCGAGTTAGACGCGTTTCGGTCGGCGGTGGAACGGGTCATTGAATCTTCGGGCCTGATCGCGGATTAGCGTTACTGTGACACGGCAAGCACGACCCACGCAGAAGCGGCGCTCAACGCTCCGCAGGGCTGTACCCCAATTCATACGAGAGCTTGCGTGCGCAGTCGCGCAAGGCCGTATCGACGGCGCCGTTCCATTCGCTCTCGAACGCGCCTTCGTGTCCCAGTGCGATCAGCCCGAGCGCGAGTTCGCCGCTCGCGTCGAACACCGGCGTGCAGAACGCGTGGATAGTCGGCAGCAGCATGCCTTCCACACGCGCTGCGCCGTGCTCGCGCACTTCGGCGAGCGTGGCTTCGAGCGCCTCGGCGCTGCGCGGCGTCGAGCCCCACGAGTAGTGCTGCGCGCTGCCAAGCTCGCGCTCGATCATCGGCGCGGTCTTGCTGCGCGGCAGGTAGGCCGCGAACAGCAGGCCCGTCGCGGAACTGAGCATTGGCATCACGTCGCCGAGTTTGAGCGACGCCTTGGCCGGATGGCTCGATTCCATCCAGTGCACCACGGTCGGCCCCTGGTTGCCCCAGACGGCGATGCCCACGGTGATGTCGAGTGCGTCGCGCAGTTCGGCCAGCGCGATGCGCGCGAGCTTCACGCCGTCGACGCGCGCAAGACGCGCCAACCCCAGTTGCAGCGCGAAGCCGCCCAGTTCGTAGCGGCCCGACACCGGGTCCTGCGCCACCACGCCCAGGCGCAGAAAACTCACTAGATAGCGGTGAGCTTTCGCAGGGCTCATGCCCGCGCGCTGCGCCAGGTCGCGCAGCATCATCGCGCGCGGCTCGCTGGTGAGCACGTCGAGCAGGCGAAAGCCCACTTCGATCGACTGGATGCCCGAGCGCAGCTTTTCTTCGCCGCCGTCGCCGGCGTCGTTCGTGGCGTCGTTTGCGCTGTCAGTCGACGCGTTGAGATCGTCGGGATCGACGCTGTCCTCCACGGAGGCGTCGGCGGAGCGGGACGATGAAGCGGAGCGGGTCGGCATACGAAGCGATGGCGTTAAAGTGCGCGAAGGTCGCGATGGCAGGAATGGCGCACGCCCTTGGGTCGCGCCGATTCACCATCGTAGAATACATTTCCTCTATCGTCACTCACGCCTCAATCCATGAAACTCGCCACGCTGAAGGACGGCACCCGCGACGGCCAGCTGATCGTCGTTTCCCGCGACCTGCGCAGCGCCGCCATTGCCGATGCGATCGCGCCCACGCTGCAACGCGTGCTCGACGACTGGCGCTTTTACGCGCCGCAACTGCTCGATCTGTACGAAGCGCTCAACCAGGGCCGCGCGCGCAACGCCTTCAGCTTCGATGCGCGCGACTGCATGGCGCCCCTGCCGCGCGCCTACCAGTGGGCCGACGGCTCGGCCTATGTGAACCACGTCGAACTCGTGCGCCGCGCGCGCGGGGCGGAAATGCCGCCCGAGTTCTGGACCGATCCGCTCATGTACCAGGGCGGCAGCGACGACTTCATCGGCCCGACTGACGACATCGTGTGCGGATCGGAAGCCTTCGGCATCGATTTCGAAGCGGAAGTGGCCGTCATCACCGGCGACGTGCCGATGGGCGCGAGCGCCGACGAAGCGCTCAAGCACGTGCGCCTGATCGCGCTGGCCAACGACGTTTCGCTGCGCAACCTGATTCCCGCCGAACTGGCCAAGGGCTTCGGCTTCTTCCAGAGCAAGCCGGCCACCTCGTTTTCGCCGGTGGTCGTCACGCCGGATGAACTGGGCGAGCACTGGCGCGAAGGCCGCGTGCATCTGCCGATGCTGGTCTACTGGAACAACAAGAAGGTGGGCCAGCCCGACGCGGGCACCGACATGGTGTTCCACTTCGGCCAGCTGATCGCGCACGCGGCGAAGACGCGCAATCTGCGTGCGGGCGCGATCGTGGGTTCGGGCACGGTGTCGAACAAGGATGCGAAGCGCGGCTACTGCTGTATCGCCGAAAAGCGCTGCCTCGAAACCATCGAGCACGGCGAAGCGCGTACGGAATTCATGAAGTTCGGCGACAGTGTGAAGATCGAAATGCTCGATCCGGCCGGCCAGTCGATTTTCGGTGCGATCGATCAGGCGGTGACGGCGCTGTCGGACGCGCAGTAAGCGACGATCAAGCGCTGACGCGGCACCGCGAAACACACAACAGAACAGACAGGAGACAGTGCCATGAACAACGATCCTTTTTACGCCCGCTATCACGCGCTGCACGTGCGGCGCCACGAGCACGGCATCGTCGAAATCGTGATGAGCGGCGAGGGCGCCAACAAGAGCGGCCTCGCCACCGCCGACGCGAATATGCACCGCGAACTCGCCGAAATCTGGCGCGATGTTGATCGCGATCCTGACGCGCGCGTGGCCGTGATTCGCGGCGAGGGCAAGGGCTTTTCGGCGGGTGGCGATCTTGCGCTCGTTGAGGACATGGCGCTGCACTTCGACGTGCGCGCACGCGTGTGGCGCGAAGCGCGCGACCTGGTCTACAACGTCATCAACTGCAGCAAGCCGATTGTTTCGGCGATGCACGGCCCGGCGGTGGGCGCGGGTCTGGTCGCCGGTTTGCTGGCCGATATTTCGATCGCCGCGAAGACTGCGCGCATCATCGACGGACACACGCGGCTGGGCGTCGCCGCGGGCGATCATGCGGCGATTGTCTGGCCGCTCCTGTGCGGCATGGCGAAGGCGAAGTACTACCTGCTGCTGTGCGAGCCGGTGAGCGGCGAAGAGGCGGAGCGCATCGGCCTGGTGTCGCTGGCCGTCGACGAAACCGATCTGCTGCCGAAGGCGTTCGAGGTGGCGAAGCGCCTGGCGAACGGTTCGCAGACGGCGGTGCGCTGGACCAAGTACGCGCTCAACAACTGGCTGCGCCAGGCGGGACCGAACTTCGATACGTCGCTGGCGCTGGAATTCATGGGCTTTTCCGGGCCGGACGTGCGCGAAGGCGTGCAGTCGCTGCGCGAGCGGCGCGCGCCTGAGTTTCCGGGCGGCGATCCGTTCTGAAGCACCGAGGCGCGCGGTATCATCGGCGCTATGCGCGCGGCGCACGACAGACTATTCCGACTGCAATGTAAGAGAGATTCGCGAGGGAGATTCGCATGACCGATTCAGCAGGCACCGTACCGCCGTTCCCGGGCTTTCCTGGCTTTCCGCCCGCCGAAATGCTCGACCGCATGTGGGGGATGATGCGCCTCACGCCGTTCGGCAGCGCCTTTCCCGGCAGCGAGCCGGGCGCGGCGCAAGGTTTCGGACAAGGACTCGGGCCGTCGCTGTCGATGATGTCCGACATGATGACGCCGCTCACCAACATCGAAGAACTCGACAAGCGCGTCACCGATCTGCGCGCGGTCGAGCAGTGGCTCAAGCTCAACCTGAACATGCTGCAGTCGGCGATCCAGGCGCTCGAAGTGCAGCGCGCGACGCTCTCGACGCTGCGTGCGTTCGGCGCGTTCGCGCAGTCGCAGATGAGCCCGCCGCCGGCGCATGAAGCACCTGCGCGCGAGGCGGCTGCGCCCGCGCGCGAAACTGCATCGTCAACGGGGGACGCCGAAGCATCGGCCGATGCGCCAGCAGGCTTCGACGCATCGGCATGGTGGAACCTGCTGCAATCGCAGTTCAACCAGCTCGCGCAGTTCGCGATGGCGCAACCGGCCGCGGCGGCGCAAGCCGCTCAAGCTGCGGCGGACGCTGCGAGTGCCGGCGCTGGAGAGGCGGCACGGGCAAAACCGGCGGCGAAGCGCAGCAGCAGTGGCGGCGCGAGCGCCGGTGCAGCGGCTGGGAAGACGACCGCGCGCGGGGCGAAGAAGGCGCCCGCGCGTTCGGAGTAAGGCGCGGGCCGCGTCCGGATCGGGCGCGGCATTTGCGACATGCAAGCGATGAATGGCGTTCGCTTGATGTATCGCAAATGGACGTCAGAGAGGGGCGCGGACGTGGCGCTGGGCCTTCCGCTGGTGCGCCAGAAGTGAAAGATCGCCGTGCTATCATCGTGTAAGGTATTTCCGACCGTCTCGTGGGCGTCAGGTTGTATTTGCGCATGCCGACCGACACCCGAGGCGTCCCCCGTTTGCTTCCGGTCAAAGAGAGCCAGCGTGTGCGCTTACGCCGCGGCAGCCGGCAGCAGTCGAAACAGGCGGGGACGGTGAGGGTGCCGTGCCGCGACAATCTGTCGCAGCGCGTGCGGGCGACCCTTGCTGGACGGTCCGTCAGTCCGCCGCGCGCCACGCGGGCGGGGCGGGCAGACGGCGCGGGCGGCTCCCCGCGGATTTCAGGCAGCCGGGTTCCAGGCATGGTTCAGCTACCCAGAACTCATCACGGCGCCATCCACATCGGCACGGCGGATTGCCGCTCGACAGGAAGTAATCTGTTTAGCGGGAGTGCAATTGCGTCTGGAAGGCCGGTTACCGCGTAAAATTAAATGCTTTTCGCCTGCCGGCCGCGTGAAGATACGCGCCGCGGGCAGCACGCTACGAAGTCGTCATGCGCAGAACAGGGGCGGGACTATGAACACGATGCTTTATCCGGAACTTTACAAATCGCTCGAATCGGTCCGTTGGGACATGGAAAAGGACATTCCCTGGGACAAGTTCGACGGCTCGCTTTTGACCGATGAGCAGGCCGCGACCATCAAGATGAACGCGATCACCGAATGGTCGGCGCTGCCGGCCACGGAAATGTTCCTGCGCGACAACCATCATGACAGCGACTTTTCCGCTTTCATGAGCGTCTGGTTCTTCGAGGAGCAGAAGCACTCGCTCGTGCTGATGGAATACCTGCGCCGCTTCAAGCCGGAAATGGTGCCCACGGAAGAAGAACTGCACGCCGTGCGTTTCACGTTCGATCCGGCGCCGCCGCTCGAAACGCTGATGCTGCACTTCTGCGGCGAGATCCGCCTGAACCACTGGTATCGCCGCGCGGCCGAATGGCACACGGAACCGGTCATCAAGGCCATCTACGAAACCATTTCGCGCGATGAAGCCCGCCACGGCGGCGCTTACCTGCGCTACATGAAGAAGGCGCTGAACAACGCCGGCGACGTCGCGCGTGCGGCTTTCGCGAAGATCGGTGTCCTGATGGCTTCGGCGCGCCGCACCGAAAAGCCGCTGCACCCGACCAACCTGCACGTGAACCAGTCGCTGTTTCCGCGCGACACCATCCAGTCGCGCCTGCCGGATCCGGAATGGCTCGAACGCTGGCTCGACGAGCAGATCCGTTTCGACGACGGCTGGGAAAAGAAGGTGGTTGAGCGCATCCTGCACAACCTGTCGATCCTGTTCGAACGCACCTTCAGCACGGCGCAGGAACTGAACCGCTACCGCAAGGAAGTGGTGCAGCGTCTGCAGGCCGAACAGGGCGCGCAGCAGCCGGCCTGATAGCAGCAGAACAGCCAGAAAGCACTGAACGAAACGGCCCGGCACGCGCAAGCGTCCGGGCCGTTTTGTCGAATCGCCAGACCGGTTCACATCAAGTCAACTTCAATTCGAGTCACATCCGATGCCCGCTTCCTTCGAACGCAAGATCACAACCCGCGACGCGCTCGCGCAACTGCGCGCCTCGCTGGCAGGTCCCGTGGTGTTCACCAACGGCGTTTTCGACATTCTGCATCGCGGCCACGTCACCTATCTCGCCGATGCGAAGGCGCTGGGCGCGACGCTCATCGTCGGCGTGAATAGCGATGCTTCGGTGAAGATGCTCGGCAAGGGCGACGATCGTCCCATCAACAACGAAAACGATCGCATGGCGCTGCTGGCGGCGCTGGAAAGCGTGGACTACGTGGTGCAGTTCACGGAGCGCACGCCGATCGAGCTGATCGAGGCCGTGCGTCCGGACATCCTCGTGAAGGGCGGCGACTACGACATGGATGCGCTGCCGGAATCGGCGCTGGTGCGCAGCTGGGGCGGCAAGGCGCTGGCGATCGCGTTCGAGCACGATCGCTCGACTACCAAGCTGCTGCAGAAGGTGCGCGCGCAACAGGACTGATTGCGCGAGCGGTGCCCCTCAGAGTTTGATGCTGATTGGATAGCTGGCTTATTGAGTCAGCGTCGTCGCCTGGATGGACGGGTCCGCGACCGGGCCGCCCACGATGGGCACGTCCACCGATTCGGACGGCCTGATAGCCCGCACGCTCAGGCCTTCCGGATGGATCTGCCGGCTCAGTTGTTTGCGATCGAGCGTGCCCGAGGCGGGCGGCGGACCGAAGAATCCGCGAATCGCCCCAAGGGCGAGCAGGTTGCCGAGAATCAGGAGGGCGATCAGGCCGCGCAGCATCGTATGAGACTCCGTCGATATCGTTATTGAGAGCGTGTGCAAGGCACGCTCAGCGTTGCACTGCGGATTGTGCTGCGATCAGCGCAAGACCGGCGAGAACCAGCGCGTCGTGGCGAGTATGCGGCACCTTGAGCGCCGCTGACGCCTGCGCGGCCGCGCCGCCGCTCACCACCAGCCGCACCGGCATTTTCCACGCATCCTGCAGGTCTGCCCACGCGCGCTCGACGAGGCTCGCCTGCGCGAGCGCGCAGCCGGAAGCGATCGAACGTTTCGTGTCGGTGGCGAAGAGCGAAGAAGCGTCGCTCTGCGTCGCTGCGCCGCCCGGTGCATTCTGCGCATCGAGTACGGGCAGTTGCGCGGTATGTTCGCCCAGCGAGCGCATCATCAGCGACCAGCCCGGCGCGATCAGGCCGCCGACGAAGGTGCCGTCGGCGCGCAGCGCTTCGAGCGTGGTGGCCGTGCCGAAAGTGGCGATCAGCAGCGGTTCGCCGGGAAACGCCGCGCGTGCGCCGATCATCCCGGCCCAGCGGTCGCTGCCGAGCGAATCGGGCGTCGTGTAGCTGTTGGTCACGCCACATTGCTGCTGCGTCGAGCGGATCACCGTGCGCGCCAGACCTGGCCAGCGCGCGTCGAGCGCGGCATCGATATGCCGCGCGACGGTTGCGCCCGCCACGTTCGAGATCCACGCGCTGGCGGGCGTCGCCACCGCCGACCAATCCGCGAAATCGCTGTCATGACTGGCCGCGCCGGAATCCAGCCGCGCGCCGTCGGCGGCAACCAGCGCCCACTTGATCCGGCTATTGCCGGCATCGATCAACAGAAACGGTGGCGTCCCGGCGTGTTGCGCGCCGCTCATGCGCCGCCGCCCGCCAGGCGCAGCGAGACATCGCCGGTCGTGACCGATTCGCGGCCGTGCGCGGTGTCGACCAGTAACTGGCCGCTTTCGTCCACGCCCACCGCCACGCCGCGCATCAGTTCCGCGCCCTGTTCATAGAGCGCGATCTCGCGGCCCGCGTAGGCGTGGCAAGCGTTCCAGCGCGCCTGGAAGGCCGCGAAGCCGTGCGCGCCAAAGCGTTCGAGCGCGCCTTCGAGCGCGTTGAGTTCGGCGGCCAGCACATCGGTGAGATTCGCGGCGGGCCAGACGCGCGAGAGCGCGGTAGGCGTCGTGCCGGGCACCGGCGCGGCTTGCTGCGCAGCGGCGTCAGCGTTGAGCGCTTCGACTTTCTTTGTCAGCGCGTCCGCGCCGCGCACATTGGTGCCGATGCCGATCACCACCGCCGACGCATCCGGCGTGCTCCACGCGCTTTCCACGAGGATCCCCACCAGCTTGTCGCCTTCGAGCAGGACGTCGTTCGGCCATTTCAGCGCGATCTGGCCGGGCGCGGCCACGGGCAGCGTGCGCAGACCGTCCACCAGCGCCGAACCGATCGCAAGACTCAGCCCCGCCAGTCCTTCGAGCGGGCGCGGCAGCACGCAGGCGAGCGAGAACAGCAGCGCGTCGCCGGGCTGCGCCACCCAGCTGCGCCCGCGACGGCCGCGGCCAGCGGTCTGCAGATAGGCCACGCGCACGATGGGGCGCGCGAGTGCGTCGGCGCGATGCGGCAGTGCCTTGAGGCGCGCCATCAGGTCGGCGTTGGTCGAGCCGGTTTCCTCGACGATCTCGATCGGCCAGTCGTTCGCGGCGGGGCCGAACAGCGTGACCGCACGGTCGCGGTCGATGCGCCAGTCGTCGGCGCGCGGAGTCTCGGGGGACGGGGGAGTAGCGTTCATGGTGCGTATTGTAGTGGCTCGCCCGCGCTCTGACGGAGGCAATCAGGCGCAATCCGGCGACGAAGTCCGGGCAGCGCTCGGGGGAGAAATTTGCTGATTTTTTGTGCAATTCACAGCCGATCCACAGGCCGCAAACAGGAAATCCACAGAACTATCCACAGGCTCGGCCTGGCGATAAGTCACTCGACCGTCTAAAAAGACGCTAACTGTCTGATCGATTCGTGAGAATTTCCCATCATGCCCACAGGCTGCCAACTGGTCATCCACAGAATTATCCACAGCCGTCCGGGCGTGGGCGCGACGGTGTGCGTCCGCACCGCCGAAACAGGGCGCGTTCGCTACAATGACTGATCTCAAATCTCCACACCCGAGCGCCCCGCCTTGACTCAAGAGACGCCGCCCGGCCTCGACATCGCGGCCGGCAATCAGGGAAAAATCGTGCGCCTGTCCGGCCAGTGGACGGCGCTTGCGCTCGCGCGCGACCGTGAACAGGGCGGCGCCGTGCGCAGACTGCGCGCACTCGCTGGCGAGCGCATCGGCCAGTGGGATCTGTCGAAAGTCGAGCGCATGGATCACGTCGGCGGCCAGGCGCTCTGGCGCTTCTGGGGCCACAAGCTGCCCGCCGATCTGGTGGCGCTTTCCGACACCCAGCGCGATATCTTCGAGCGCATCGCGCTGCTCGATTCCGTGCGCGAGCCGGCCGAACGCGTGGTGCGCGTCGATCCCATCACGCAGCTGGGTCTGGGCATCTTCTCGTTCTGGGATCATCTGTACGGCGGCCTGGCGATGCTCGGGCGCGTGGTGCTCGATCTGCTCTTTATCTTGCGCAAGCCCAGGGCCACGCCGTGGGTGGAGATCTCGGCGAACGTCTATAACGCAGGGGCGCGCGCCTTGCCGATCACGGCGATGGTGGCGTTCCTGATCGGCATCGTGCTGTCGTATCTGTCGGCGCAGCAGTTGCGCCTCTTTGGCGCGAACCAGTTCATCGTCAATATCCTGGGCCTCGCGGTGATCCGCGAACTCGGGCCGGTGCTGGCGGCGATCCTCGTGGCCGGGCGCTCCGGCTCCGCCATCACCGCGCAGATCGGTGTGATGCGCGTGACCGAAGAACTCGACGCCATGCGCGTGATGGGGATTTCGCACGGGCTGCGGCTGATCCTGCCGCGCGTGATCGCGCTGGGCGTGGCCATGCCGCTGCTGGTGATCTGGACCGACATCATCGCGCTGCTGGGTGGGGCGCTGGCGGCCAAGGCGGTGCTGGGCATCGATATGTCGTGGTTTATCCGTTCGCTGCCGAGCGTGGTGCCGATCGCCAATCTCTGGATCGGTCTCGGCAAGGGCGTGGCGTTCGGCATGCTGGTGGGCATCGTCGGCTGCCACTTCGGCTTTCGGATCAAGGCGAATTCGCAGAGTCTCGGCGAAGGCACGACCACTTCGGTCGTGACCTCGATCACCATCGTGATCCTCGCCGACGCCGTGTTCGCGATCCTGTTCCAGAACGTGGGGCTGTCATGAGTACGAGTTTGAGCACACTCGCGACCAACACGACGGGCACGCTGAGCACGCCGCTGCGCGAAGCCGTCGCCGATCTGCCGCTGCCCGCCATCGGCGAGCCGATCATCGAGGTGCGCAATCTCAGCAAACGCTATGGGCGCAACATCGTCCATCAGCATCTGAATCTGGAAATCCGGCGCGGCGAGATCGTCACCATCGTGGGCGGCTCGGGCTCCGGCAAGACCACGCTGGTGCGGCAGATTCTGGGGCTGGAGCGGCCCACGTCCGGCACCATCAAGATGTTCGGCGAGGACATTTCGCAGATCGAGCCGGAACGCGCGCGCCTCATGCGCACGCGCACGGGCATGCTGTTCCAGCACGGCGCGCTGTTTTCGTCGCTGTCGGTGTTCGACAACATTGCGCAGCCGGTGCGCGAGCTGGGCAAGGTGCCGCCTGACCTGCTGCGCGACATCGTCATGCTCAAGCTGGAGATGGTGGGCCTGCCGTGCAAGCACGCCTCCAAGATGCCGGCTGCGCTCTCCGGCGGCATGGTCAAGCGCGTGGGTCTCGCGCGCGCGATCGTGCTGGAGCCGGAACTGCTGTTTCTCGACGAACCGACGGCAGGGCTCGACCCGCGCTCGTCGGACGAAGTGGTGGAGCTGATCAGCACGCTGCACCGGGCGCTGGGCCTGACCGTGGTGCTCATCACCCACGATCTGGACGCGATGGTGGCGCTGTCCACGCGCGTGGCCGTGCTGGCCGAGCGCAAGGTGCTGTTGGCCGCGCCTGTGGAGGAAGCGGCCTGCGTGGACGATCCGTTCATCCGCGAATACTTTCTGGGCATGCGTGGACGCCGCGCGCTGCAGGCGCTGCCGCCCGAGCGCCGCGCGAAGCTGCCCGCGGCGGCGCTGGCGTCGGCATCGGTGGGCGCCAAGCCGTGCTGAATCCGCTGCTGAACCTGCTGCTGAACCTTTGAGCATGTTGAAGAAGATGCCGGTCCTGCCGCGTGAGCGCGCGCCGGCCGTCGACAAGGAAATCTGACGATGGAAAACAAACCGCATGCGTTCTGGGCCGGCCTCTTCACGATCGGTCTGCTGGCTGCGATCGCGCTGGCGGTCTTCTTCTTCAGCGCCGATCATCGGGTGCGCGTGCCTTATGACCTGATTTCGCACAGCAGCGTAACCGGGCTGTATCCGGACGCCGCCGTGCGCTATCGCGGCATCGACGTGGGCAAGGTGCAGTCGATCCAGTTCGACCCGCATCAACCGGGCGCGATCCGCATCCGCGTGCTGATCGACCAGAAAGCGCCGATGACGCGCTCGACCTTCGGCACGCTCGCGCTCCAGGGCGTGACGGGCATCGCCTTCGTGCAACTCGACGACAACAATCTCGATCTGTCGCCGCTGCCGTCGTCGGAAAAGCAGGTGGCGGAAATCCCGCTGCGTCCCGGCCTGCTCGACCAGCTCCAGCGGCGCGGCGATGCGCTGCTGCGCAAGCTCGACAACATCGCCAGCGACGTGGACGCGATGCTCAGCGAAGACAACCGCAAGCAGGTGATGCAGACGGTGGCGACGCTGCAGCAGGCCGCGAGCAGCGTGAACGTGCTGGCGCAACAACTGCAGCCCACCACCCAGCGTCTGCCCGGCGCGGTGGCCGATCTGCAGAAGACGCTGGAATCGACCAATCAGCTCGTCACGATGCTGAACCGTCCGGACGGCCCGTTCCAGGTCAACCTGAACAAGGCCGGCACGGCGGCGCAGCAAGCCGGTCAGGCGCTGGCGTCGATGAACGAGTCGATTCAGGAACTGTCCGCGCGCGTGGGTTACGACACGCTGCCGCGGGTCGATTCGCTGACCGATGACGTGCGTTCCGCGATGCGCTCGGTGGACCGCGCGGCCGGGACGTTCACGACCAGCCCGCGCAGCCTGCTGTTTGGCGGCGCGCCGCTGCCCGCGCCGGGACCCGGAGAACCGGGTTTCTCGTGGCCGGCCGGTTCGGCTGGAAAATAGGGCGCGGCCCCGGACGTCCTCACGCATTCCCGATCGGCGCGGTCTGGCGAATTTTGTGAGGATTCGCGCGAACTGTGGCGCTGCAACATAGTCGGAGTACCTTCGACGTTTGCCTTGCCGCACGGATCGCCGCATCGGCCGGTCGCATCAAGCGAAGCGCACGCAACAACCTGGCAACACGCCAGCAGCACACAGAAGGAACCGCCATGTCACGCCAAGCCACATCGTTACGTCCGCTCTTCGGCCTTGGCCGCGCCTTGCTGGCCGCGCTTGCCGTCGGCACGCTGGTCGCGGCGTGCGCCGGCAACCAGGCCGCGCTCTCGGACATCCGCTACGACCTTGGGCCGATCGAAGCGCAGCCCGCGCCGCCGTCGCTGCCGCCGCTCAAGGTGCTGGAGGTGAGTGCGCCGGCCACGCTGGATAACGACGGCATCCTCTATCGCATCGGCGATGCGCAGCGCGAAAGCCGTTACGCCAACAGCCGCTGGAGCATGTCGCCTGCGCGCCTGCTGACGCTGCGACTGCGCACGTCCTTGTCCTCGCACGCCACCGTGCTGTCGGGCGGCGACGCCGTGCCCGCGCCGATGCTCAAGGTCGAACTGACCCAGTTCGAGCAGGTGTTCGACAATTCGGAATCGAGTTCCGGCGTGCTGGCCGCGCGCGCGACGCTCATGCAGGGCGGCAAGGTGATCGCGCAGCGCTCGTTCATCGCGCGCGCGCCGGCCAGCTCGCAGGATGCGGCGGGCGGCGCGGCTGCCCTGCGCGCGGCAAGCGACGATTTCGCGGGCCAGATCGGCGCGTGGCTGAGCGTGCAGGCCTTCGCCGGCACGCCTTGAAGGATGCAGCGCGTGCCGCGCGGCTCACGCCTTAAGCGGCACATGCGGCACATGCTGCACAAGCGGCAAGAGCAGTGAAATGAGCGGCGACAGCGCTTCGAATCCTCCACCCCCAATCTCGCCGGGCAGCGATAGCAGCGAAGCCCGCGACCCCCGCGCGCCCGACGTCTTGCCGCGTCACGCCTCCACGCTCTCGCGCCAGTCGTTCGCGCTTTATACCGCGCTGATCGTCTACGGTTCCTGGTATCCCTTCTCGGGCTGGCGCTCGCTCGGCCTGAGTCCGCTTGCTTATCTCGGCGATCCGTTTCCGAAGTACTGGACCGCCTTCGACGTCATCACCAACGTGCTCGGCTATATGCCGTTCGGCGCGCTGGCGGTGCTCGCCGTGTGGCCGCGTTGCCGGGGCTGGCTGGCGGTCGTGGTCGCCACGCTGGGCGGCACGCTGCTGTCGGGCGTGATGGAAGCGGTGCAGACGTATCTGCCCACGCGCGTCGCTTCGAATCTCGATCTCGCCACCAACGCGCTCGGCGCGCTGCTGGGCGCGGCGCTCGCGGCCCCGCTCACCGGCGCGGTGCTGGAGCGCGGCTTTCTGCGGCGGCTGCGCTTTCGCTGGTTCGAGCGCGACGCCGGCGCGCTGATGGTGCTGGCCGCGCTCTGGCCCTTCGCGACGATGTTTCCCGCGCCGCGCCTCTTTGGCATGGGCGACTGGCCGCGCGCGCTGTGGCAGCGCTTCGACGCCTCGATGCAGGACGCCGTGCTTGCGTGGACGCCCGCCGTCTGGCATCTGCGCACGCTGCCCGACGCTCTGGCTGCACGCCTGCCGGAGAGCGACTGGGAGGCGCTCGTCACCACGCTCAACCTGTTCGGTGCGGCGGCTTTCGCCTCCCTGCCGATGCGCGAGCGCGCCCCGCGCGCGCGGCTGATCGTGGTGCTGCTCGCGGTCACGGTGGTGGTGAAAGCGGGCGCGACCTTCCTGCAATCGCAAAGCGGTCTGCTGTTCGACTGGGCGACGCCCGGCGCGCTCGCGGGCCTCGTC
This sequence comes from Burkholderia sp. Ax-1719, assembly GCF_011753055.1. GTDB lineage: Bacteria > Pseudomonadota > Gammaproteobacteria > Burkholderiales > Burkholderiaceae > Paraburkholderia. The sequence continues at coordinate 173,187 of NZ_VWWJ01000015.1, forward strand.
TGGGGCACGCTCGCGGCGTTTCTGGCGCTGCGCCTGCCGCGCACGGCGCGTGCTGCGGCGGCGACCGTGGCGCTGGCCGTCGCGCTCGTGCTGGTCAATCTGCTGCCGGTGAATCCGTATTTCGATGTCGTGCTGGCGGATTGGCGTCAGGGCCGCTATCTGCATTTCAACGGGCTGGCGCGCTGGCTCGCCTGGATCTGGCCCTGGCTGGCGCTCGGCTGGACGGCGTTTTCGCTGGAGCGCGCGTGGCTCGCAAGGCGCGCGCGTGCGAAGTAGCCCAACGCTCAAGGCAGCGCCCGCACCACCCGCGCCGAGCCGGGAAGGTTCACGCCGCGCTCGCTATAATCGACCGCATCCCATCCATTGCTGCAGCCGGAGCATCGCGCGGGACGCGCCGCGCGAGCATCATCGGCTCATCTCCCCACTGGTACGCCTGCCATGACCGATTCCTTCTACAAGCACCACGTCTTTTTCTGCCTGAACCAGCGCGACCCCGGCGCGGAACGTCCGAGCTGCGCAAGCTGCAATGCCCAGTCGATGCAGGAATACGCGAAAAAGCGTGTCAAGCAGCTGGGCCTGGCAGGTCCGGGCCAGGTGCGTATCAACAAGGCCGGCTGTCTCGACCGCTGCGAGGAAGGCCCGGTGCTGGTGGTGTATCCGGAAGGCACCTGGTACACCTACATCGATGAAAGCGACATCGACGAGATCGTCGTTTCGCATCTGCAGAACGGCCAGCCGGTCGAGCGCCTGATGATCGACCGCAAGGACGTCTGAAACTCGCCGCGCCCATAAAACGTAAAAAACCGCAGAACGATGAACGCACAAACCGAGAAGTTTCATATCGACGGCCCGGTCGGCACGATCGAATGCGCGCTCGACCGCCCGGACGCCGGTACGCCCGTGCGCGGCATCGCGCTGGTCGCGCATCCGCATCCGCTGTTTGGCGGCACGATGGACAACAAGGTCGCGCAGACGCTCGCGCGCACGCTGGTGCAACTGGGCTACGTGGTCTACCGCTCGAATTTTCGCGGCGTGGGCACGACGGCCGGCACGCACGACAACGGCATCGGCGAGCAGGACGATCTGCTCGAACTGATCGAGTACATGCGTGCGCAGCCGGGGCAGGGCGACGTGCCGCTCGTGCTGGCGGGCTTCTCGTTCGGCACCTTCGTGCTGTCGCACGTGGCGAAGCGCTATCTGGAAGCGGGCGGCGCCATCGAGCGCATGGTGTTCGTCGGCACGGCGGCGAGCCGCTGGGAAGTCGCGCCGGTGCGTGACGACACGCTCGTGATTCACGGCGAACTCGACGATACCGTGCCGATTCTCTCGGTCTACGAATGGGCGCGCGAGCAGGAGCTGCCCGTGGTCGTGATTCCGGGGGCGGAACATTTCCTGCACCGCAAGCTGCACATTCTCAAACGCATCATCGTCGATGCCTGGCGGTGAATTTTTTGTCTGGCGAGGCAGCGCGCGCCGCTCGCAAGGCGCGCGTTTGCCGTGCGAAGCCGATCGTCAGAAATACTTGAGAAAAAGTTGAGAAGCACGCCGAAAAATACGAGCGCGAAATACGCGACGCGTGAAAAATGCACGACAGGTACGCGCAAACGTGTGGCTTCAACGAAAAACGCCCCTACGTGGCGCGTATAATGAGCGCTCTTTTTGCGGCAGCCGCGCCCGTCTGGACACTGCGTTCAGGCGCGTGAGCGAGGCCCCGCAATCCGGCTCACCCGACTGTGCGCCGCATGGCGCGCAACGTTCGTCCTGACCCCAATCCCGTCCGATCTGAACCTATGCGTTTTCTCTCCAACGGCCAGCAGTCCTCCTTCGTTTCCCCTTCCCTCGTTCGCACCCTCACGCTCGGCGCTACGCTGCTCGCGAGTGCATCGGCCTTCGCGCAGGTGCCGCCGCCCGCAGTGAACGCGCGCTCGTGGGTGCTCGTCGACGCCACCGCGAATCAGGTGCTCGCCTCGGGCAACGCCGATGAGCGCGTCGAACCGGCATCGCTCACCAAGCTGATGACCGCGTACCTCACGTTCGAGGCGCTGCAGACCAAGAAGATTTCGATGGAACAGATCGTCACGCCGAGCGAAGCCGTTCGCCGCGTGAAGACCGACGAATCGCGCATGTTCATCGAAGCGAACAAGCCGGTGTCGGTGCACGATCTGGTCTACGGCATGATCATCCAGTCGGGTAACGACGCGGCGATCGCGCTGGCCGAACTGGTCGGCGGCAGCGAGTCGAACTTCGTCAACATGATGAACGCCGAAGCGCAGAAGCTCGGCATGGCGCACACGCATTTCGCCGATGTGAACGGCATGCCCGACCCGAATCACTACACCACGGCGGGCGACCTGGCTACGCTGTCGGCGCGCCTGATCCGCGACTATCCCGAGTACTACAGCATCTTCTCGGTCAAGGAATTCAAGTACAACAACATCAAGCAGCCGAACCGCAACCGCCTGCTGTGGATCGACCCGACGGTCGACGGTCTGAAGACCGGCCACACGCAAGCTGCCGGTTACTGCCTGATCGCCTCGGCCAAGCGTCCGATGGCGGGCGGCGGCGATCGCCGTCTGGTGTCGGTGATGATGGGCGAGCAGAAGGAGCACGACCGGGTGCAGGACAGCCTGAAGATGCTCAACTACGGCTATAGCGCCTACGACACCACGCGCATCTACGGCGCGAACCAGGCGGTCGCCACGCCGCGCGTCTACAAGGGCGCAGAGGACAGCGTGAAGGTCGGCGTGAAGAAGGACCAGTTCGTGACGCTGCCGAAGGGCGCGGCCGACAAGGCCAAGCCGCAGATCGAGATCACCAGCCCGCTGATCGCGCCGCTCGCGGACGGCCAGCAGGTCGGCACCGCGAAGTTCGTCGGCGCGGACGGCAAGGTGCTCGCGCAGTTCCCGCTGGTGGCCCTGCAGGCCGTGCCGCAAGCCGGCATCGTCGGCCGCGTGTGGGATTCGCTGATGCTCATGTTCAACAAGAAGAAGTAAATCCGCAGGGCGCGCGTCATGTCCCCGATTTCGACGAATGAAGCCGCTGGTCAGTTTGAACCGCTGGTCTGGCTCAACGGCGAACTCACGCCGCTTTCCGAAGCGCGCGTGCCGGTGCTCGACCGCGGCTTCATTTTCGGCGACGGCATCTACGAAGTCGTGCCGGTCTATGTGCTCGAATCCGGGGACGCATCGGGCGCGTCACAAGCAGTGCGTGTGCCGTTTCGCATCGCCCAGCATCTGGCGCGGCTGTCGCGCTCGCTCGACAAGGTGGGCATCGCCAATCCGTTCGACGAGGCGGGCTGGCGTGCGCTCATTGCGCGCGTGATCGAAGCGAACGAAGCGGCGGGCGCCCTGGCGCGCGACGCGCACGCCAACGTCTACGTGCAGGTAACGCGGGGCGTTGCGAAGCGCGGCCACGCGTTTCCGGCGGGCGTGACGCCCACGGTGTTCGTGATGGTGAATCCGCTCGTGATGCCGGGCGCCGCGCAACGTGCGGCGGGCGTGGCCTGCGTGACGGCCGAAGATCGCCGCTGGCTGAATTGCGATATCAAGGCTACATCGCTGCTCGGCAATGTGCTGATGGCGCAGAACGCCGTCGAGCATGGCGTGTTCGAAACCATCCAGCTACGCGACGGGTTCGTCACGGAAGCTTCGTCGTCGAATGTGTGGATCGTGAAGGACGGCGTGCTGTACGCGCCGCCGCGCAGCAACAAGATTCTCGAAGGCATCCGTTACGGGCTGATCGAGGAGCTGGCGCTGGAGTGCGGCCTGCGCTTCGAGGCGCGCGAGATCGACGAAACGGCGCTGCGCAGCGCCGACGAACTGCTAGTATCCTCGGCGACCAAAGAAATTTTGCCGGTTGTTGCGCTCGACGGCGCGACGCTCGGAAACGGCAAACCGGGGCCGGTTTATGCCGCGCTCTACGAGGCTTATCAGCGTGCCAAGGCACGCGAGGCGCGTGCGGTGCATGCAGCGCTCGCCGCGCAGAACACGCTACAGGAAGTGGAAAAATGACTGCATCACAGAACAATCCCGCGGTGATTGGCGCGGGCGCCGAAGCCAAGGAATCGCTGATCGAATTCCCCTGCGATTTCCCGATCAAGGTGATGGGCAAGACGCATCCGGAATTCGAATCGACCATGATCGCGGTGCTGCGCGAATTCGACGGCGGTTTCGACGAAACCATCATCGAAAAGCGCCCGTCGAGCGGCGGCAACTACACCGGTCTCACGGTGACGGTGCGCGCCACGAGCCAGGCGCATCTGGACGATATCTACCGCGCGCTCACCGGTCATCCGATGGTCAAGATCGTGCTGTAACGAAGACTGACGCGTTCGGCGTCGTTTCGTGAAAAAGGCTGCCTTCGGGCAGCCTTTTTTCATTTGCGCGGGCGATGTAGACCGTGCTCAAACCGTATCGCCTTCGCTGGCGCGCAAGGCGGCTGCGGCGGCGGTCATCAGCGGTCCGGCTTCGCAGGCGTCTTCGTACAGGCGTCTGAACCGCGCCACTTCGTCGAAGACCCACGCGCGAAAAGCCTGCACGCGCTCGGTTTGCAGGCGCTGCGGCGTGCTGATGAAGTAGTAGCGCCACGGGCTGGGCCCGTCGATGTCCTTGAACAGGCGCACGAGCCGGCCGCGCGTGATCTCGTGCATCGCCAGCGAGCGGCGCACCAGCGCGATGCCCTGGCCGTCCATCGCCGCTTGCAGCAGGTTCGACGAATCCTGATAGAGCACGCCACGCTTGGGCTCGGGCATGTCCTGCATGCCGGCGGCGTCGAACCACGGCCGCCAGAGTTCGTCGTCCGAGCGCAGCAGCGGCAGCTGCGTCATGTCGCGCGGGTTGTCGGGTAGCTTGCCGTCGCGGAAATCGGGCGAGCAGGCCGGGAAGAAGATCTCGTCGAGCAGCAGTTCGGCGTGCAGGCCCGGATAGTGGCCGTAGCCGAAGCGGATCGCCACGTCCACATCGTCGCGCGCGAAATCGGTGAGCGAATTGGTGGATTGCAGCTCGACGTCCCACTGCGGATTGGCTTCGATAAACCGGCCGATGCGCGGCGTGACCCAGCGCGCCGCGAACGACGAGAGCATCGACACCACCAGACGCCGGTCGCGATCGCCCGCGCGGATTTCCTGGGTGGCGTGCGCAAGCTGGTTGAGCGCGTCGCGCACCTGGCCGGCGTAGCGGCGGCCCGTGTCGGTGATGCGCACGCGCTTGCCGTCGCGCGTGAAGAGCGACACGCCCAGTTCCGCTTCGAGCGCGCGAATCTGGTGGCTCACCGCGCCGTGGGTGACGAAGAGTTCGTCGGCGGCGCGCGAAAAGCTTTCGTGTCGCGCGGCGGCTTCAAAGGCCTTGAGGGCGTTCAGCGCCGGAAGTGTGCGCAGGTCCATCGTACTTTTTCTCACATAGCCGTGAAAAATGATCGTTTTACCCGATCCCTTGTGCTGTCTAGGATTGTAGCCATCGGAGCAGGACATTCGGAGGCTGAAATGAGAGAAATTTCTTCAGATATCACGTTCGAAGTCGAGGCGAATCAAGTCGCATCGGTGCGTGTTTCGCGCAGCACCCGGCTGACGGTGCACTGCGGCGCCGTGTGGGTAACACGCAGCGACGACACGGCCGATTACTGGCTGGAGCCTGGCCACACGCTGCGTCTGCGACGCGGCGAACGGCTGTGGATCGGCGCGGAGCAGGGCGCGGCCGCGTGGGTGGCGTTTGCCACGCCTTCGCGCATGGGCGAACGCACGCTCGACTGGGCCGCGCGGCAGGCGGCGCGCCTCGGACTGCATGCCGGCGACGGCTGGCGTACCGTTTGACACGCACGGTGCGTTTCACGGTCGCGGACGCCCATCGGATGGGGCGTCCGCGATGTCGCCTTTGACGCTCGCGCAACCGGCTTGCGACGGCGTGTCACTTGCGCGTTATGGCGGATATCCGTGCAAAGACCGCAGACCCCTCGGCGCGCTCGGCCCGAATTGGGTAAACTCCGGACATCATGTGCGCCACCCCGGTTTCATCCCCGTCTATTCACTCTGACCCCGTGTCCGTGCCGATCTTCGAACCGATCGCTCTGCGCTGGCGCGGCACCGAGCCCTATCAGACCAGTTTCGACGCCATGCGCGAGTTCACCGCGCAACGCGACGCGAACACGCCCGACGAAATCTGGCTGGTCGAACATCCGCCCGTCTTCACGCTCGGTCAGGCCGGCAAGCCCGAACATCTGCTGATCGCCAACAGCGGCATTCCGCTGGTGCAGATCGACCGCGGCGGCCAGATCACGTATCACGGGCCGGGGCAGGTGGTGGCCTATCTGCTGCTCGATTTACGGCGACGGAAACTGATGGTGCGCGAGCTGGTGACGCTCATCGAGCAGGCCGTGATCGAAACACTCGCGGCGTATAATCTCGCCGGTGAGCGCAAGGACGGCGCGCCCGGTATTTACGTGCCAGATGACGCCCAGGGCGAGAGCGCGGCCCACCGCGGCGCCAAGGTTGCCGCACTGGGCCTGAAGATCCGCAATGGCTGCAGCTACCACGGCGTGAGCCTGAATGTGTCGATGGATCTGAGCCCGTTCCTCGCGATCAACCCTTGCGGCTACGCGGGCCTTGAAACCGTCGATATGGCGACGCTCGGCGCACGCGTGACGTGGCGCGAAGCGGCGCAAACGCTGGCGGCGCGGCTCGAAGCGAATTTCGCGCAACACGCGCAGCGCGTTGCAGCGACGCAAGCAGAAACTCTTCCGGCAGCCGAAGCGGCTGCCGCAGACCTCGCGGCCGAAGCGGCCGCCGTGGACCCGGCCGCTCGCGCGGTCTGAAGGCGGGCAACCGCCACAACCGCAGGCTGGCGTTCCCCGGCGGCCTGACTGGATCGAAAGCATGAGTGACGTAACCGCCAATACTGCTGCCACCCCCGCAGTCAATCCTGCCGCCGACGCCGTTCCCTACGACGCCACCGCGAAGCAGAAAGCGCAAGCCAAGACCGCGCGCATCCCCATCAAGATCATTCCGATCGAGAAGCTCAAGAAGCCCGACTGGATCCGCGTGAAGGCGGCCACGGGCAACTCGCGTTTCTACGAGATCAAGAACATCCTGCGCGAGCACAACCTGCATACGGTGTGCGAGGAAGCGAGCTGTCCGAACATCGGCGAATGCTTCGGCAAGGGCACGGCCACGTTCATGATCATGGGCGACAAGTGCACGCGTCGCTGCCCGTTCTGCGACGTGGGCCACGGCCGTCCCGATCCGCTCGATCCGGAAGAACCGGGCAACCTCGCGCGCACCATCGGCGCGCTCAAGCTCAAGTACGTCGTCATCACCAGCGTCGACCGCGACGATCTGCGTGACGGCGGCGCGGGCCACTTCGTCGAATGTATCCGCCAGGTGCGCGAGCATTCGCCGGAAACCCGCATCGAAATCCTTACGCCCGACTTCCGTGGCCGTCTGGACCGCGCGCTGGAAATCCTCAACGCCTCGCCGCCCGACGTGATGAACCACAACCTCGAAACGGTGCCGCGTCTCTACAAGGAAGCGCGTCCGGGTTCGGACTACGCGCACTCGCTCAAGCTGCTCAAGGACTTCAAGGCGCTGCATCCGGAAGTGGCGACCAAGTCGGGCCTGATGGTGGGGCTGGGCGAAACCGAAGAAGAAATTCTTCAGGTGATGCGCGATATGCGCGCGCACGACGTGGACATGCTCACGATCGGCCAGTATCTGCAGCCTTCGGAGCACCACCTGCCGGTGCGTTCGTACGTGCACCCGGACACCTTCAAGATGTACGAGGAAGAGGCGTACAAGATGGGCTTCACGCACGCCGCCGTGGGCGCGATGGTGCGTTCGAGCTATCACGCCGATCTGCAGGCGCACGGCGCGGGCGTGGTCTAAACCGCTCGCTCGCTTCGCCTTGAAAAAGCCCGCCTCGCGCGGGCTTTTTTTGCGTCTGACGTTCCGGAATGGCCCGCAATGTTCCGGATTCCCGGACGCATTCAATCCGCATTTCTGGAAATCCGGATTCGCCGTTTTCAGAACGCCGCCAAAAGCCTTGTAAATCAAGGCTGGCGCGGCATTGCGTCGCTGGCATCAACCTTGCAAATAGATACGCGCGGCCAACCTCCCGGCCGCGACAAAAAAAAACAGCAAGGAGACAGCCGATGTCCGATTACCTCATCTGGTTTCGCTGATTCCCCCCGTTTCGACCTGTCGCGGCATGGCGCTCGAAAGGCGCGGCCATCGGCTTAACTTATTGCAGGCACCCCAAGTGAAGAAACCTCTCCACAAAGTCCTCTATTTCCAGGTGATCGTGGCGATCGTCATCGGCGTGATTCTTGGCCACTTCTGGCCGGCGCTGGGCATCGACATGAAGCCGCTCGGCGACGCCTTCATCAAGCTCATCAAGATGGTGATCGGGCCGATCATCTTCTGTACCGTCGTGACCGGCATCGCCGGCATGGAGGACATGAAGAAGGTCGGTCGCGTGGGCGGCAAGGCGCTGCTCTACTTCGAGATCGTCTCGACCTTCGCGCTGGTGCTCGGCCTGATCGCGACGCACGTGCTCAAGCCGGGCGCGGGCTTCAATGTGGACGTGAGCACGCTCGACGCCAAGTCGGTCGCGAGCTTCGCCGAAAAGGCGCACGGTCAGAGCAGCGTCGACTTCCTGATGCACATCATTCCGGACACGATCTTCTCGGCGTTCGCGCAAGGTGAAATTCTCCAGATCCTGCTGATCGCGCTGCTGTTCGGCGCGGTGCTCACGCAACTGGGCGAGCGCGGCCGCGTGGTGACGGACTTCATCGACGGCATCTCGGGCGTGCTGTTCGGCGTCGTCAAGATCGTCACGAAGCTGGCGCCGATCGGCGCGTTCGGCGCGATGGCGTTCACCATCGGCAAGTACGGCGTCGGCTCGCTGCTGCCGATGCTCAAGCTGATCGGCACGTTCTATCTGACGTCGGTCGTGTTCGTGCTGGTCGTGCTGGGCGCGATCGCGCGCTTCACCGGCTTCTCGATCATCCGCTTCGTCTCGTACATCAAGGAAGAACTGCTGATCGTGCTGGGCACGAGCTCGTCGGAATCGGCGCTGCCGCAACTGATGCAGAAGCTCGAACGCCTGGGCTGCTCGCGCTCGGTGGTGGGCCTCGTGGTGCCGACCGGTTACTCGTTCAACCTCGACGGCACCAACATCTACATGACGATGGCGGTGCTCTTCATCGCCCAGGCGACCAACACCGACCTCACGTGGACGCAGCAGCTCACGCTGCTCGCCGTGACGATGCTGACCTCGAAGGGCGCGAGCGGCGTGACCGGCGCGGGCTTCATCACGCTGGCCGCGACGCTCGCCGTGGTGCCGACCATTCCGCTCTCGGGCATGGTGCTGATCCTCGGTATCGACCGCTTCATGAGCGAATGCCGCGCGCTGACCAACATCGTCGGCAACGGCGTGGCGACGGTGGTGGTGTCGGCTTGGGAAAAGGAGCTGGACCGCAACAAGCTGCGTGCGGTGCTGGCAGGCGAGTCCTCGGAAGTGAAGGAAAGCGCGGGCGTGTAAGTTCGCTCGCGTGTGTTTGATCGGGCGGCGCGTTGAGCGTTGCCCGGTCTTATCAAGCTGTCGTTGTACCGGTTGTACCCGCTGTACCGGCAGTAAGCGGCGTTAAGCCGTTGGGCGGTGCGTCGTTCCCCTGCGATGTGCCGCCCGCTATCTCTCCCGCCTTCCACGATCGGCCGCCTCGCGCGGTATGCGTGTGCCACAATCCCACCCATCCCCGCTCGATCATCCGGAAGCTCTGTCCGTGACGCGCCGTCTTGCTCTGCTGTTTGCGCTTGCCATCGGGCTCGCACTCGTGTGCGCGCTCGCGTGGACGCTCGCCTGGCAGACCGGCATCGACGCGCTGCGCCTGAACGCCGCCGTGCGCGGCGACCGCACCACCGCCGCGCTCAAGAGCACGCTGGAGCGCTACGAATCGCTGCCCTATCTGGTGGGCGCGCATCCGCTCGTGCAGGACGCGCTGGCCGATCCCAATCCCGAGCGCGTCGCCGCGGCCAATCGCTATCTGGAAGACGTGAACCGCCACGCGCGCGCCACCACGACCTACATCATCCGCGCCGACGGCATCTGCATCGCGGCCAGCAACTGGCGCGGCACGGACAGCTTTGTGGGCGTCGAGTACCGCTTCCGGCCGTATTTCATCGAAGCCGCGAAAGGCGACGTGGGGCGTTTCTTCGGTATCGGCACGATCTCGCGCGATCCGGGCTATTACATTTCGCAGCCGGTGCGCCGCAATGGCCAGATCGTCGGCGTGGCGGTGGTGAAGCTCAATCTCGAATGGTTTCCGGGCTCGGATGCCTCCGAGCCGCTGCTCGTCACCGACGATCACGGCGTGATCTTTCTGTCTTCGGTGCCCGCGTGGAAATACCGCACGGTGCGGCCTTTGCCGACGGACATCGTGGCGTCGATCGACCGTACGCGCCAGTACGCGCGCCAGGACATCCCGCCGCTGCCCGCGAGCGTGGAGCGCGTGCTGGAAGGCGACGCCGATATCGTGCGCATCGGCAGCGGCCTGCGCGCGCCGCGCTATCTGGAAACGCGCCGGGCGCTGGGCGAACCGGACTGGCATCTGGTGACGATGTCGCCGGTCGCGCCGGTGCTCGACGCCGCGCGCAACGCCACCATCATGACCGGCTTCGGCTATGTCTCGCTGTGCCTGCTGGCGTTCTACTGGCGCATGCGCCGCGCGCGCGTGCGCGAAGTGGTGAAGAGCCGCGCGATGCTGCAAAAGGCCTACGCGATGCTCAACGACCGCGTGGCCGAACGCACCGCCGATCTCTCGCAGGCCAACGAAAGCCTGCAACGCGAAGTCGCCGAACGCACCCGAACCGAACAGGAGCTGCGCGCCACCCAGGACGAATTGATCCAGGCGAGCAAGCTGGCCGCGCTTGGCCAGATGGCGGCCGGCATCACGCACGAACTGAATCAGCCGCTCGCGGCGCTGCGCAGTTTTTCGGACAATACGCGCGTGTTTCTCGAACGCGGCCAGTACGACGCGGCGCACGAAAATCTGGAGGCGATCGGCTCGCTCACTGAGCGCATGGGCAAGATCGTCAATCAGCTCAAGCTGTTCGTCGGGCGTGCGAAGCCGCGTGGCCAGCGCTCGCCGGTGGCGCGTGCGGTGCGCAATGCGCTCGCGCTGCTCGGCAAGCGGCTCGATGGTGTGCGCGTCGAACTTACGCTCACCGATGGCGACGCCGCGGACGTGACCAGCACGCCGCTCGACGCGCATGGCGAATACCCCGAACTGGTCGCGCAATGCGACGACCTGCGGCTCGAACAGGTGCTCATCAACCTGATCGGCAATGCACTCGACGCGGTGGCGGGCTTGCCGGGCCCGCGCATCGTCATCGATGTGCGCGCACTGCCTGCGACGCTGGAAATCTCGGTGCGCGACAATGGGCCGGGCATTCCGTCCGAGGTGATGCCGCGCCTCTTCGAACCGTTTTTCACGACGAAGGAGATGGGGCAGGGCCTGGGGCTCGGCCTCGCGATTTCCTCGTCGATCGCGCGCGATTGCGGCGGCGCGCTCACGGCGCACAATGCCGAAGGCGGCGGCGCAGTGTTCGTGCTGACGCTCAAGCGCTCGCGCATGAACGCGGCTGCGGGCGACGCGGCGGGCGAGATCGACGCGCCGCGCGTGCGGCATTGACGTTGCATCGGAATCAGAAACAAGGAAGACGAACCAATATGGTCAGTTCAACGCCCGGCCGGGTGCTCTATATCGAGGACGACGAACTGGTGCGCCGCGCCGGTGTGCAGAGCCTGCAACTCGCGGGCTTCGAGGCCACGGGCTACGCGAACGCCGAAGCCGCGCTGCCGCTCGTCGATGCGGGCTTTCCGGGCATTGTGGTGAGCGATATCCGCTTGCCCGGCATGAGCGGGCTGGACCTGCTCGCGCAGTGCCACGAGCGCGCGCCCGACGTGCCCGTGATCCTCGTCACCGGTCACGGCGATATCTCGATGGCCGTGCAGGCGATGCGCGACGGCGCGTACGATTTCATCGAAAAGCCCTTCGCGTCGGAGCGTTTGATCGAGACCGTGCGCCGCGCGCTGGAGCGCCGCACGCTGATGCTCGAAAACCTCGCGCTGCGCCGCGAGCTGGCGGGGCAGAACACGCTCGCGCCGCGCATCATCGGCAAGAGCCCGGCCATCGAGCAGGTGCGCCGGCTGATCGCCAACGTCGCGCCCACCGATGCGTCCGTGCTCATCAATGGCGATACGGGCGCGGGCAAGGAGCTGATCGCGCGCAGTCTGCATGAGTTGTCGCCGCGTCGCGACAAGCCTTTCGTGGCGGTGAACTGCGGCGCGCTGCCCGAGCCGATGTTCGAATCGGAGATGTTCGGCTACGAGCAGGGCGCTTTCACGGGCGCGGCGAAGCGGCGGATCGGCAAGCTGGAGCACGCGGCGGGCGGCACGCTGTTTCTCGACGAAATTGAGAGCATGCCGCTCAACCTTCAGGTCAAGCTGCTGCGCGTACTGCAGGACGGCGTGCTGGAGCGGCTGGGTTCGAACCAGCCGGTGCGCGTCGATCTGCGTGTGGTGGCGGCGGCCAAGGGCGATATGAACGAACACGTGGCGGCGGGCACGTTCCGGCGCGACCTGCTGTATCGCCTGAACGTCGTGACGATTGCCTTGCCGCCGCTGGGCGAGCGCCGCGAGGACATCGTGCCGCTGTTCGAACACTTCCTGCTGGACGCGGCGGTGCGTTACCAGCGGCCCGCGCCGCTGCTCACCGAACGCGACCGCATGCGCCTCGCGCAGCGCGACTGGCCCGGCAATGTGCGCGAGCTGCGCAATGCGGCCGATCGCTACGTGCTTGGGATTCCCGATGATCTCGCGCCGCCATCTCAAGCCGGCGCGGACGATGCCTTGCCGCTCAAGGAGCGCGTGGAGCAGTACGAGCGCGCACTGATCGCCGATGCCTTGCAGCAGACGAATGGCGCGGTCGTGCAAGCCGCCGAGCGGCTGCAGATGGCGAAGGCCACGCTGTACGAAAAGATCCGGCGCTATGGGCTGGTCGCGCGGCAGGAAAACGACGCGCGTGGATAAGCGCTAAAAGCGGCGCTCGAAAAAGCAGAACGGCAGCGAATTCGCTGCCGTTTTTTATGTGCCGATGACCGCGTTGGGGTCAAGCGCGCCGATCAGGTCGACAGCGCTTTCTTCAGCAACTGGTCGAGTTCCGCGAACTGCGGCTCGCCCACGTAGCGCTTGAGGATCTTGCCGTTGCGGTCGACCACGAAGGTGGTCGGCGTGAGCTGCACGTTGCCGAACTGCTTCGCGGCCGAGCCGTCGTCCATCGCCACCTTGAAGGGCAGCTGGCGCGTCTGCGCGTAGTTGGCGACGTACATCGGCGCGTCGTAGTTCATCGCCACGGCGACGAATTCGAGGCCATCGCCCTTGAAGCGGTTATAGGTCTGGACCATCTGCGGCATTTCCTGCATGCAGGTGGCGCAGCTGGTCGCCCAGAAGTTGATCAGATAGACCTTGCCCTTGAGATCCGCGGTCGAGACCTTCTGGCCCGACAGCAGCGTGAAGGTAGCGTCCGGCACGCGCTGCTGGCTACCGAAGAAGGCGAAATAACCGGCCACGGCAATGGCGACCACCACGATCGCCGCAGCGATGTTGCGGATCGCGCTGGAGCGCGCTTTCGGGCTATTCGGTGAATTCGTGGATGCTGACATGGGTGAAGCCTCAGGCGCCGACGGGCGCGCAACGTTGCTGATCTGGCGGAGCCAGTCTATCTCGCAATGGCTCGGGCGAACATTGTAGCGCCGAATTTCCCGGCATAGCGGTTGCGGCGGCACGCACAGGCGCGCTCGCAGGATAATGGCCGACGCCATCATGAACGCGCACTATTGCGCCCCAATTACAAACCACGATGCTCACCAACGCCCTTCGCTCGCTGGCCGCGAGCGCACTGCTTGCGGTGTTTTCCATTGCTCTGATTGCCTGTTCGCCCACTTACGACTGGCGCACGATTTCGAACAACACAAACGGCTATAGCGTCGACCTGCCGGCCAAGCCCGGCTCGGACGCGCGCAGCGTCGACGTTGACGGCACGCCGATGCAAATGCATATGCAGACCGCCGAAGTCGGCGGCGCAGTATTCGTGATCGGCACGCTCGATCTGCCCGACGCGCAAGCGGCCACGCAGCAAAAGGCGCTGGGCTTCCTGCGCGATGGCCTCGCGCGCAACGTGGGCGTGCCGCCCGACGCCCGCACGGTTGCCGTGCCGCTCGTGGCTGGCGGCAGCGTGCCGGGTTTCGATATGCAACTGTCGGGCAAGGCCGGTGCGAAGGACGAAACGCGCACGATACACGCGCGTCTGGTCGCGAAGGGCGCGCACGCTTACCAGCTTGCGATCGTGGGGCGCGAGCAGCCCGCCGTCGAGCAGGTCGATCAGTTCTTCCAATCGTTCAAGCTCTATTGAGGAGAGCCGAGCGACCGTGTATTTGCACAGCCGCTCGCTCAGGCGTTTGCGCGCCGAACTGAAAGTGCTCTCCTGGGTTTACGAGCTATCTGCTGGATTTGATTGAGGGTTTACGGGTTACCCACAGGTGTTGTGGATAACTTTGTGGGTAAAACGGCTTCGTCGCCCGCAAAAGGCCGTGCTGTGGGCTTTTTGTTAGTTTTGGCAGCGTCTTGTCGTTTTTTGAAATGTATAAAAATCAATGACTTGCGTTTTGGATCGTCGCGAAATGCGAATCGTATCTTAAAATGCTGCCCATACAACCAAGTGTGTATAAGTCAAGACTTGACTTCGATTTTTTGATCCTTCTGATGGATTGGACGGGCCGTGGCGGAAGGGGATTTCCCGCTTGATCGGGCTCAGCGCGCCCCACCCGATCGCCCGATTAATCCGCACTACTGATCGCTAAAGGCTCGCCGATACTGCACCGCTTCCGCCACGTGGGCCGCATCGGGCATCCCGGCGCCAGCGAGATCGGCGATGGTGCGCGCGACCTTGAGCGCACGATAGTAAGCCCGTGCGGACCAGCCAAAGCGCTCGCCTGCTTCGCGCAGCAACGCCTCGCCTGCGCTGTCCGGGCGGCAGACTTCATCGGTTTCGCGCCCGCTCAGTTCGCGGTTGGTCTTGCCCTGACGGGCGAGCTGGCGCTCGCGTGCTGCTGCCACGCGCGCGGCAATGCCAATGCTTGGCTCGCCCGGCGCGGCCTTGCGCGAGGCGAGTTCGGCGGGCGGCAGCGCGGGCAGCTCGATCTGGATGTCGATGCGGTCGAGCAGCGGCCCCGACAGCTTGCGCCGATAGCGCGCCGCGCCTTCGGGCGTGCAGCGGCAGCGCCCCGACGGATCGCCGCGCCAGCCGCACGGGCAAGGATTCATGGCCGCGACGAGCTGACAGGCCGCGGGGAAGTCGGTCTGCCAAGCCGCGCGCGATATTGTGATCGAACCGTTTTCCAGCGGCTCGCGCAGCGTCTCCAGGACGTGCCGGTCGAATTCCGGCAACTCGTCGAGAAACAGGACGCCGAGATGGGCGAGCGTGATCTCGCCGGGCTGTGGCGGATTGCGCCCGCCGATCAGCGCGGCGGCGCTCGATGAATGATGCGGCGCGCGAAAGGGCCGACGCCGCCACTGTTGCGGCGAAAAACCGATCGCGCTGGCCGACAGTAGCGCGGCGCTGGCGAGCGCCTCTGCGTCGCTCATTGGCGGCAGCAGGCCGGGCAGGCGCGCGGCCAACATCGACTTGCCCGCGCCAGGCGGCCCCACCATCAGCAGATGATGGCCGCCCGCCGCCGCGACCTCGAGCGCCCGGCGCGCGCCGCGCTGGCCGATCACATCGGCCATATCGGGCGAGGGCGCGGTGCGCGCAACATCGAGCGCCGGTGCGCGCACGGGACTCAGGCGCGCGTCTTCGGCCTGGGCGAGATGGCCGCAGAGCGCGCGCAGATCGGTGACGGCGTAGACGTCCACGCCGGGGACGAGTGCGGCTTCGGCGGCGTTGTCGGCGGGCAGGTAGAGCTCGGGTGAGGGCGTTGCGTGATCGCTCGAAGGCGCGGCGGCATGCGCGCGCGCCGTGCCGCAGGCCATTGCGAACGCGCCGCGCATGGGCCGCACCGCGCCCGTGAGCGATAGCTCGCCTGCGAATTCACGGGTAGACGTGAGGGCGGTGGCGGGAATCTGTCCGCTCGCTGCGAGGATGCCCAGTGCAATGGGCAAGTCGAATCGTCCGGACTCCTTGGGGAGGTCCGCGGGAGCGAGGTTGACCGTGATGCGCCGGACGGGAAAGTCGAAGCCGCAATTCGACAGCGCGGCGCGCACGCGCTCGCGGCTTTCGCGGACTTCGAGGTCGGGCAAGCCGACGATGGAAAACGACGGCAGCCCATTGGCGAGGTGAACTTCGACGGTCACCTCGGGTGCGCGGCCAGCAGCCGGCGCGCGGCTTATCACCACGGCAAGCGACATGGAAATCTCCGAAAGGCGGTGCATGCGTAAGCGTCGAGCGGACGTTGCCCGCATGCGCCAGGCTGGTGAAGCGCGTGCCCCTTTACGGTTCCATTGCTAAACCGTTACGGCTCGCTTGCCTTGAGAAAGGTGAAATTAATCAGGACGACTGCCCAGTCGAGGGCGACGCAACCGGCAGCTTCTGTTCGAGTTCGGCCACGCGGCGCTCAAGTTCTTCCAGACGTTGACGCGTACGCACCAGCACCTGAGTTTGCGCGTCGAATTCCTCGCGCGTGACAAGTTCGAGCTTCGAAAAGCCTTGCGAAAGCATGGCGCGCACGTTGCGCTCCACATCGCGTGCGGGCGAGTTCTGCAGCAGTTCGCTGACCTTCGACTGCAGGTCGTTGAATACGTCGTTCGGTTGTTTCATTCGGTTTCCCCTTCGCTGCACAAAAAATGTGCAGATTTCGTTTGGACTGTGCCTCGATCCGGATCGTGACCGATCTTGGTGCGAGACCCGCGAAGTCTGCGATGCCCGTGTGCGCATCTGGTGCGCATCCGGCGCGAACCGCTTCCAGCGAGTCGTGCCGCTTGCCGGCCGTGCGCTTCGCAGGCCGCCGCGCTGCGTTCTCACGCCTATTCGCGCGCATCTGAGGCGATCCTGCCGCGCCCTGATCCTTGAGAACACTCTAGCAACTCTCGCCTGGCGTTGCCACCGCCCGCGGCCTGCGCTGGCCGTTCGGCCAGGGCCTTGCGCGGCCCGCGCGGCGCGGACTTCGGCGTGCGGACCGGCATTGTCCACGGGATGCGCACTTCGTGCATCGAACTTCGTCGCAAGTCCCGCAAAAACGCCCGTCGATCAAATTGGCACGGGTGTTGCTAATAACCCCCCGCGCACCGAACAACGGCTGGCTCGCGGTGCGTCGGCGGGGCGAGACCCGCACCGCAGGCGCCCGTTGCAGAAGTGAATACGGGATGAAAGCAACCACAGCGAGGACTACATGAAACTGATTACAGCAATCATCAAGCCGTTCAAGCTCGATGAAGCGCGCGAGGCTCTTTCGGCCATCGGCGTCTCGGGGATCACAGTCACGGAAGTGAAGGGCTTCGGCCGTCAGAAGGGCCATACCGAGCTGTATCGCGGTGCGGAATACGTCGTCGACTTCCTGCCGAAGGTGAAGATCGAAGCGGCCGTGTCCGACGACATCGTCGAGCAGGCCATCGAATCGCTGGAGCGCGCCGCCCGCACCGGCAAGATCGGCGACGGCAAGATTTTCGTCACCCCCATCGAACAGGTTATCCGCATCCGCACCGGCGAGACCGGCGCTGACGCCCTGTAACAGACCACGGTCACGGGGCCAGCGTAAGGCGCTAGTCAAGCGCCAGTCCTGGCCGACATAGAGAGACAAGAGGAAACCAAGATGCGCAAACTTTTGATGTCCTTGCTGATGGCCGGCTCGCTGCTGGCCGGTGGCATCGGCGCCGCGCTGGCGGACGATGCGTCCGCACCCGCCGCGGCGTCCGCCGCAACTGCATCCGCACCTGACGCATCGGCTTCGGCGCCTGCCGCCACGGCCTCCGCGCCCGCCGCCGACGCGG
>NZ_VWWJ01000016.1 GCF_011753055.1 Burkholderia sp. Ax-1719
GCAGCCAGTGGGCCTTCAAGTTCATGCTGGGTAACGAGCAGTACCGCACCTACGGCTCGGTCACGCAGACGGGCACGAACGCGCTGGGCGATCCGATCACCACCAGCAACAAGATCCCGACCTTCACCGCCCGCGCGGATTACACGTGGTCGAGCGCGCTGGATATCGGCGGATCGTTCAATATCGGCCGCCAGACGCTGTCGAGCGCGATCGATTCCACCACGGGCCAGGCGGTCTACGGCGCAGGCGGTCAGGCGACCAGCTCGGGCGGCTACTTCTTCTTTGGCGAAGTGGACGCGAGCTACACGGCAGCGGATACCCAGTACAACGCCGAAGTCGATTACGGCCAGCAGCAGCGCGCCGCGTACAACGGCGGCAACGCGCAGTGGTACGGCTTCTCGCTGCTCGCGCACCACAAGTTCAACGCGCCGGTGGTGGGCCGCATGGGCGTGACCGCCCGTTATGACGTGCTCGCCGACAGCAAGAACGGCGGCGGCGGTGGCGGCGTGGCACTCAACGGCAACGGCATGGACCCGTACAACGGTTTTGGTATTGGTGCGGACTGCCTGGCGAATTCGGAAGCCAATGGCGGACTGGGCTTCCAGTGCAAGGGCGCAGTGCGTCAGGACGTAGCGCTGGACCTGCTGTTCTACCCGACTCAGCAGATCACGGTGAAGGTGGAATATCGCCACGACTGGGCGTCACAGAAGGTGTTCCTGCGTAACGACGGCTCGTACAGCAAGAGCAATGACTTGCTGGGCGCGCAGTTCATCTACTCGTTCTAAGGAGTGCGTCTTCGGGTGGCGCGCCTGCGGATTGCTCCGCGCCGCCGCCCGCTTTTTTCGTACGCGCTTTAACCCGTACGTCTCTTCTATGCTCAAATTCGCCAATCAGTCTCACGTGCCGTCGTGGTATGCAGCCACCGCCAACGACGCCACGCGCCATCCCGTGTTGCAAGGCACGATCGACGCCGATGTCTGCGTGATCGGCGCTGGTCTCACGGGCGTTTCGACGGCCCTCAATCTCGCGGAACGCGGCTATCGCGTCGCGCTGCTCGAAGCGTCGAAAGTCGGATGGGCCGCAAGCGGACGCAACGGCGGACAACTGATCGGCGGCTTCGCATGCGGCATCGACACGTTCGGGCAGTTCATGAACGAAGGCGAAGTCAAGCAGATCTGGGCGATGGGGCTCGAAACGCTGGACATCGTCAAGTCGCGCGTGGCGAAGCATCAGATCGACTGCGCCCTGACCGAAGGCTATTTCACCGCTGCAAACAAGGCGCGCGACGTCGACGACCTCAAGCAATGGCGCGACGAAGCCGCTCAACGCTTTGGCTACGACCGCTTCCGCTACGTGGATGGCGACGGCGTGCGCCAGTACGTCCAGTCGGAACGCTATCCTGGCGGCCTGTACGATCCCGATAGCGGTCATCTGCATCCGCTCAACTACACGCTCGGGCTTGCGCGCGCGGCGCGCGAAGCGGGGGTGCAGATTTTCGAAGACAGCGCCGTCACGAACCTGCGCGACGAACAGGGTGGACACACCGTCGAAACCGCGCAAGGCAAGGTGCGTGCGAAATTCGTTGTGCTCGCATGCAATACGCACCTGGGCACGCTCGCGCCAGACCTCGCGCGCAAGATCATGCCGGTAGGCACCTACGTGATCGCCACGGAGCCGCTGGGCAAAGAGCGTATGGCCGCCCTCATGCCCGCACAGGCGGCTGTCTGCGATAGCCGCTTCGTGCTCGACTACTTCCGCCCGGCGCCGGATACGCGCCTGCTCTGGGGCGGCAAGGTCAGTTATTCGACCTTCGAGCCGCGCAATCTGGGCGAGGCCATGCGCAGCGATATGCTCAAGACCTTTCCGCAACTCGCCGATGTCAAGGTTGACTATGCGTGGGGCGGCTTCGTCGATATCACGATGAATCGCGCGCCGCATTTTGGCCGCCTTTCGCCCACGGTATATTTCGCACAGGGCTTTTCGGGCCACGGCGTGAACACCACGGGACTCGCGGGCACGCTGATCGCCGAAGCCATCCACGGCCAGGCCGCGCGCTTCGACCTGTTCGGCAAGATCCGCCACCGCGACTTTCCTGGCGGCGCAGCACTACGCACCCCTGCCCTCGTGCTCGCGATGGCATGGTATCGAATGAAGGACCTGCTTTGATGCAACGCTTTTGATGGAACACCACCGATGAAACTGGACCTCGACGCCCAGGCGGACGTGCTCGCCCGCCACTCGTATTACGAAGCCACCGCCACGCGCCCCGCCGACGACGACCCGGTACTCGAAGGCGCCGTCGAAGCGGATGTCTGCGTGATCGGCGCGGGCTTCGCGGGGCTGTCGGTGGCGCTCGAATGCCGCGCGCGCGGGCTGTCGGTCGTGGTGCTCGACGCGCATCGGCCTGGCTGGGGCGCGTCGGGGCGCAATGGCGGGCAAACGCTCGTCGGATTCGCGAAGGATGAAGTACTGGAGAAGCAACTCGGCGCGCAAGGGATTCGTGCGGCGTGGGCGCTTTCGATCGAAGGCGTGGCGCTGGTGAAAGAGCGTATCGCGCGCTACGGCATCGACTGCGATTTCACGTCGGGCTATATGACCGTGGCGACCAGGCCCAAGCGCGTGCCCGATCTGCGCGCGTGGATGGATGCGGCGCAGAAGCGTTGGGGCTACGACAAGCTCGAATGGCAGGACACCGATGCGACGCGCGCGCGCGTGAATTCGCAGGCCTATCTGGCGGGCGTCTACGATCCCGTTTCCGGCCATCTGCATCCGCTCAAGTATTGCCTGGGGCTTGCGGCTGCCGCGCGCAAGGAAGGCGCGCAACTGTTCGCGCACTCGCGTGCTGTCGATGTGGTGCGCGGCGCGAAACCGGTGGTGAAGACCGCACGCGGCGAGGTGCGTTGCCGCTTCGTGGTGTCGTGCTGCAATGCTGCGCCTGGTGGCGTGCTGCCGGCCTCCATCGAAGCGCGCATTGCGCCGATCGCCTCATACATCATCGCCACCGAACCGCTGGGCCGTGAACGCGCCAACGCGCTGATTCCCAGCCGCGCGGCGATTTGCGACAACAACTTCTTTCTCGACTATTTCCGGCTATCGGCGGACGATCGCCTGCTGTTCGGCGGCCGCGCCGACTCGACAGGCGCCGCACCCGCCCAGCTTGCCGAAGCGATGAAGACGCGCATGACCGGCGTGTTTCCGCAACTCGAAGGCGTGCAGGCGGAATATGCGTGGGGCGGCTTTGTCGACGTCACGCGCAATCGCGCGCCGGATTTTGGCGCGGTAGACCCGAACTATTTTTATGTGCAGGGGTTTTCCGGGCACGGCGTTGCGCTCACGGGCATCGCCGGGCGCGTGGTGGCGCAGGCCATCGCGGGCGAGCGCGCTTCCTACGATCTGTTTTCGCAGGTGCGTCATGCGCGCTTCCCAGGCGGCCCGGCGTGGCGCAGGCCCGCGCTGGAAATCGGCATGATGTATCACCGCGTGCTGGAGATGTTCTAAAGCGCGGGTGTGACGCGATAGAGCGAAAATATCTTGCGCGCCTTGAATCCAAGGCGCTCGTAAAGCGCTATCGCCGACGTATTGTCGTCGCGCACATGCAGAAATGGGGTGTCGCCACGCGCCTGGATCTCGCCGCGAAGGATGTTCATCAGGCGCGCGGCAATGCCCCGGCCGCGATAGCGGTCATCAACGCACACGGCGCTGATTTCCACATACCCATTCAGTCTCATCCGCTCGCCAGCCATCGCAATGAGCGCGCCGCCATCCCGAATGCCGATATAGTTTCCCGTTTCAATCGTACGGATTCCGAATGGTCCGGGTTGGGTGCGGGTTGCGAGCTCTAGCATATCGCTGGCGTCGGCTGCGCTCAGGCGGGTTACTTCGGCATCGTCGACGGGTTTCATGGGCTTTTCGTCGATCATCTGCAAGACGGCAAACAGGCGCTCGGCCTTTAAACCTTCGACTGCGGGAAGTTCCGACGCCGATTGCAATACGGCCGATGCGTCCTTGCCGATCAACGCCCCCAGCGCCTGAAAAGCTTCTCGCGTCGGCGTTTGAACAGCCGAGAAGGGCGCGACCGCCGGGTCGTAACGCCGCGCCGCGCCCGTTCCCAAGGCGAGATTCGCCTGCTTCGTGGTCAAGGCAAACCACGAGGGATTGTCGAGCAGGCTTTCATCGTGATTGTTCATCGCGTCTCTCGTACATGCGGGTTAGGTGTGTACAGATTCTAGGCGCTGCCCCGGCTCGCGCCATAGAGGCGGAAATGACAGCTTTGAGGTCGTTTGCGACAGACAACCAGTTCACCTCACTGCAAGCGGGATGTTGCGCCTTTAGCCTCCATCAGCATCCCTCTCACCACGCTCCCCAGCGCTTCCATCATCGTATCCGACGCCTCGGGCGTCGCTTCCGCATATCCCAGCAAGAAGCCGTTATAGGGTGCGCGACCCGCTGGCGCGCCATCAGCCAGGCAATACGCACTCAATGGCGAGAGCGCGAGTCCATACGCACGCGCCGCCTCGCTCACCGCGACATCGTCGAGCGGCGCATCCAGCCGCACGCTCAGGTGCATACCGCCCGCATCCGCCGACACCGTCATCAGCCCCACAAGATGCTTTTCGATCGCCGCGACGAGGCCATCGCGACGCGCCAGATACAGCTTGCGCATGCGCCGCAGATGCCGCGCATAGCGTCCGCTTTCGATAAAGTCCGCCAACGCCAGTTGCTCGGCCACACGCCCTTGTCGCTGGAGCGTGCGATGTGCCGTCTCCATCTGCGCCACCACCTGGCGCGGCACGATCATGAAGCCGATACGCAGCGCCGGAAACAAGGTCTTGCTGAAGGTGCCGAGGTAAATCACTGGCGTGTCATCGGCGAGTCCCTGGATCGATGGCAGCGGCGGCCCATCGTGACGCAACTCGCTGTCGTAGTCGTCCTCGATAATCCACGCGCCGCACGCGCGCGCATGCTCGATCAACGCAAGCCGCCGCTCAAGACTCAGCACGCAACCGAGCGGATATTGATGCGAGGGCGTGAGATACACCAGACGCGGCGGCCTGACACGCCAGTCTTCCTCGCGCGCGGCCATGCCCGCCGCATCCACGGGTATCGGCACGAGTGAAAGTCCCGCCGCAAGCATCGCCACGCGTGCGCCCAGGTAGCCCGGATTCTCGATCCACACGCGCTCGCCTTCGTCGGCGAAAAAACGCGCACAGATATCGAGGCTCGTTTGCGTGCCGTCGGTGATGAATACTTGATCGGGCTGGCAGCGCACGCCGCGCGAAACGCGCACATATTGCGCGATGGCCTGCCGCAAGGCGGGCTGGCCCACACTGTCGCCGTAGCCGAGTTCGCTCGCGTCCACCTCGCGCATCGCCCGTTCGAGCGCAGTGCGCCACTGCACGAGCGGAAAGGCGTCGAGCGCGGGCACGCCGGGCCGAAAGGCGATGGCGTCGCTGCTGGGCGCACGGCGCGGCGGCAACTGACGCACACGGCGCGAGAGCATGCGCGGCGCGGTCTCGCCCGGCTCGATTTCCACCGAGGGTTGCGCGGCCGTGGCTTTCACGTCGTTGACGACCGAGCCATGGCGCGTGGCCGTCACAAAGCCTTCGTCGATCAGCCGCTCGTACGCATAGAGCACCGAATTGCGCGCAATATTGAGCTCCTCAGCCAGCGTTCGACTGGATGCGAGACGCGTACCGCGACCAATATCGCCGTCGAGAATCGCGCGGCGCAGGCTCTCGTAGAGCAGATCCTGCTGCGTCAGGCGGCGCGATGCGTTCGCACGCGCCTTGCGCTCGTAAGCCGACATCATCAGCGCGTAGTCCAATCTCGTGGCTCCATGTTTTGTCGCTGGGGTGGGACTAACAATGGTGCCACAAAACGCTTACGCTGGCGTCTGTTATCGATTGAAGACAAGACAAGGAGAACGACGATGAGCCAGACGATCCAGGTGCGCGCAGTCACGCCGGCCGACTATGACGCGTGGCGTCCGCTCTGGGACGGCTACAACCGTTTCTATGGCCGCTTCGATACGACTGCGCTGCCCGAATCGATCACCGCAACCACGTGGACGCGTTTCTTCGACGGCTACGAACCCATGCATGCCCTCATCGCGCTGCATGGCGAACGCGTGGTGGGTCTGGTGCATTTCATCTATCACCGCAATACCACGCTCGACGGCCCGATCTGCTATCTGCAGGATCTGTTCACCGTCGAAGATCTGCGCGGCAAGGGCGTGGGGCGCGCGCTGATCGAAGCGGTTTATGCGCACGCACAGGCCTCCAATTCGAAGCGCGTCTACTGGCACACCCACGAGACGAATCACACGGCAATGCGCCTCTATGACGATGTCGCCGTCAAGCCCGGCTTCGTTATGTATCGCAAGGACGTTTAACGCGGGCAAGCCGCTACGCGAAGTCGTCGAGTAGCGATGTCCGCACCTCGCCTTCGATGATCTGCGCGGGCAGGCGATAGTGTGGATGATCGCAACCCATCGACAGCGCCGCGCCCGCGCGTAGCTTGTCGATCATCGCCGGCGTGAATTCGAAGCGCACGAAATGCACCGCCGAGGTCTTTTCGTCGTTGTCGCGGTCAAGGTCTTCGTCGGCGATGGCGTGGATGGGCGGCTCGCCCTCCACCTGCATGAACACGCGATCCTCGATACCAATCAATCGCGCGAGCGCCGCCTGGCGCTCGATGGCGTTCTCGTACTCGATCTGCAGGGTCGCCTTCAGGTTGCGGCCGTCCGGCACGAGCGGCAGATAAGCATCGAGTTCGCTTTGTATGCCCTCCTCGTCGAAAATCTTCTCGATGTGCAGCATCTCCTGGATCTGATAGCGGATCGTCGCTTCGTCCTCGAAGAGAAACGTCAGGTGGTTGCCCAGCGCCACGGCGCGGCGCTTCTTGTGTTCGATAATCTTGCCGCGCATCGCGGTGCGTTGCTTCGAATAGGCTTCCAGCGAGAGCAGCGAATCTCTTGCGATCGTCATCGGTTTATCCTTTTGCGTGGTTGGCTCACGCCGCTAAATCATCGTAGTCCGTATTAAATTCCGTAGGCGCGGCGCAACAAGGTAAGCGGGTGCGCAAGCGGCGGCCCGCCATCGGCGGCGCCAAGCTTGTTCTCCTCGATGCCTTGCGCGATATGGTGCCCCGCAAGCTGGCAATCGGACGAAATGAAATCGGGCCCGCCCTGCGCCATCTGCTTGAATACCGGCGTGCCAATCTTCATCGACATCGCATGAAACTCCTTCTTCACGCCGAAGGTGCCCGCATGGCCCGAGCAACGCTCGACCACAGTGACTTTCGTTTCGGGCACGAGCGACAGCAGGTCCGACGTCTTGCGCCCGATGTTCTGCACGCGTGCGTGACAGGGCACGTGATACGAGACGTTGCCCAGCGGCGTGCTGAAATCGGTCTTGAGCAGGCCGTCGCGATTGCGCGCCACGAAGTATTCGAACGGATCCCAGAACGCTTCGCTTACGGCGCGCGTGTCGGCGTCGTCGGGGAACATCAGCGGTAGTTCGTGCTTGTACATCAGCACGCAACTCGGCACAGCGCCCAGCAGCGCGTAGCCTTCACGCGCGTACTGCGCGAGCACGGGCATATTCGCGGCCTGCTTCTTCGCTACGCCTTCGAGGTTGCCCTGTTCGAGCAACGGCATGCCACAGCACGCCTCGCTTTTGACCAGCACGTAGGGAATCGCGTTGTGATCGAGCAGCGCCAGCAGATCGTGGCCGATGCCGGGTTCGTTGAAGTTCACATAGCAGGTGGCGTAGATGGCGACCTTGCCAGGCGTGCGCTCGCCGTCGCGCACTTCGCTCGACGCGGCCTTGCGCGCCGCACTGCGAAACTTGCGTGTGGCAAACGAAGGCAGCCACGCCTGCCGATCCACACCTAGCGCATCTTCCATAAGACCGCGCATCGCTTTCGTGCCATTCACCGCGTTGATGGTTTGCGTGACGACCGGAATGCCCGCGAGATGACCCAGCGCATCGGTATTCGACAACACGCGGTCGCGCAGTTCGACTTCACCGTTGCGATAGTGAATCGCCTTCGCGCGCAGCATCAGATGCGGAAAATCGACATTCCACGGATGCGGCGGCACATACGGGCATTTCGTCATATAGCAGAGGTCGCAGAGATAACACTGATCGACCACTTTTCCATAGGATGCCTTATCGACATCGTGCGCCTCGCCGGTGTCGGTTTCGTCGACGAGATCGAATAGCGCCGGAAACGCGCCGCACAGCGAGACGCAACGCCGGCAGCCCGCGCAGATATCGAACACGCGCGCCAGCTCATCGTCCAGCTTTGCCTGGTCGTAGAACGCCTCGGACTGCCAGTCCAGCGGATGCCGCGTGGGCGCTTCGAGACTGCCTTCCTTGTGGGGCATGACGTCTCCTTTTTCTAATTGATTTTTTGCGCGGTGCGCGCAGGCACGCGTGCGCCGACCGCGCACGCCGCCTGAGCGTTGTGTGCGTCAGTCGCTGCGTGCCGCGCCGTGCACGAGCCTGAAGGCTCAAACGAGGCCTGAAACCCGCGCGCCTATTCGACCAGCGCTTCCAGCGCTTTCGAATAACGGTTCGCGTGACTGCGCTCGGCCTTGGCTAGCGTTTCGAACCAGTTGGCGATCTCGTCGAAACCTTCGTCGCGCGCCGCCTTGGCCATGCCGGGATACATGTCGGTGTATTCGTGCGTCTCACCGGCGATGGCGGCTTCCAGATTGAGACGGGAGGTGCCGAAGGGCAGGCCCGTGGCGGGGTCGCCAACGGTTTCCAGATATTCGAGGTGACCGTGCGCGTGGCCGGTTTCGCCTTCCGCCGTCGAGCGGAATAGCGCGGCGACATCGTTCTGGCCTTCGACGTCGGCCTTGGCTGCGAAGTAGAGATAACGGCGGTTTGCCTGCGACTCGCCTGCGAAGGCGTCCTTGAGATTTTGCTCGGTCTTCGAGCCTTTGAGCTGTGTCATCTGTGCCTCCATCCATCCTGTTTTGTGGGGACGCGGCGCTACGCATCTTCGTGCGGTGCAGCAAGACATCATGCGGACTACGCCGCTCTATCAATCTAGGAAATGCGGTTTGCGTTCCCAATTGCGAATTTCAATCCCGCCGATAGTGCGCGGACAAATCGCGGCCAGGCCTTGCGCGACGGCGTGTCACAGACGGTGTGTCGGTTCTATGGTCTAACCTGAAGTCGTAGGCGTCCCAATATGTGAAAAACCGACTTGCACATGGATGCATACGTTCTAGACTGAGAGTTCGTCCAGCCTGGTCGCGCGACCGCCCCTCGCGCCATTTTCGGAGTTCACATGCGACTGACGATTTTGATCAACGGTCCCGATCCGACCGTGAATCATGACTATGCAGTGCTCTGGCTTGATACCGACCAGCAACGCTGGTCGCGTGAGTCACACGCCGGCATCGATCTCCCCGAATGGGGCGAGATGCACGATAACGGCGGCGTCACGGCGCTTTGCGCGCCACTCGCCGATCAACCGCTTTGCACGCTGCGCGGCCTGCACGTCAACCGCCGCCAGGAAATCAGTTCCGCCCACGGCGACGCCACGTGGTCATGCGAAGTCTCGCACACGCCGATGGAAGGCCAGTGGCGCCTGCAGGCAGTCGATCGGCAGGCCGTCCACGCAGAAAACGCATTGTTCGCAGGTTGACTTTGGTTGACCGCAGCGCGCTGTTCTGGCGCGCAGCACCTGGCCGTTCCCTCTCGATGTTTCCGCTCACTGCGCCGCCTCGCGCGGCGCAGTGACGTTCGCTGTGCATCGTTGTCGCGATGCGCACGCCGACGCTCGCCCTGACGCCAGATCGCGCATGACGTGATGTGGCCGCGCGCGTGCCTGCCCGCTATACTTTCAGGCCCTTTACGAACGCGGCGTCGTGCATCGAGCAGATCGAGCGCAGCGCCCGCGCACCTCTCGCATTTCCGATTCGCCAATGAAGAAGCTGTTTGCCTGTCTCGCCATGGCCTTCGCAGGTCATGCGTTCGCCGCACCCGCCTGTTCCGCATTCGTCCCCGACGGCCAGTTCCCCGCCATCACCAACGCGCGCATGGCGCCGAAAACGCGCATGCTCTGCTACTCGGATTTCGTCGTGCTGCACTCGGGCATCACGCACGGTCCGCTCTGGTCGGCGGAACATCTCACGCGCGATCACCTCGAAGCCGCGAAGGACATGACGCGCACCAATCGCTTCTTCGAAGACGACCGTCTACCCGCAGGCGAAGGCGCGACGCTCGCCGACTACAAGCGCAGCGGTTTCGATCGCGGTCACATGAGCCCGGCGGGCAATCGCTGGAATCCGCAGGCAATGGCCGAGTCGTTTTCGCTGGCCAATATCGTTCCCCAGAATCGCGAGAACAACCAGCGTCTGTGGGCGCACATCGAAACGGCCGTGCGCAAGCTCGCCGATAAATACGGCGACGCCTACGTCGTGACCGGCCCGCTCTTCACGGGCGCACAGTTGCAGACCATCGGCGCGACGCGCGTGCTCGTGCCCACGCAGATTTTCAAGGTCGTGTACGTGCCGTCGCAGCAGCTCGCGTTCGCCATCGTCGCGGACAACACCACCGTCGACCGCTACGACATTCGTCCGGTCGCCGAATTGAGCTCGCAGGCTGGCATCGCGTTTCCGGGCATTCCGGCGCAAGTCGCCGCGAAGACCAACGTGGCGTTCAACGGCCACGCGTTTGCCGTGCGCAAATGGGGCTGGTAAGCGCGGCGCAATAAAAAGGGCGCGGCGTCCGAACGGTGCGCCGCGCCTTTCGTTGATGTGCGACGGGATCAGAGGTCGAGTCGCGAAACCTTCGAGCCTTCCAGCGAGACGCCCGCCATCAGCCCGGCGTTGGTCAGCACGATGGCTTCGATGGGATTGACGGCCGTCGTCGTGTCGATCGTGCCGTTCGCGCCCATTTTCACGAGTGCGACGGTGCCGTCGGCACCCGCTGCCCAGCCGCTGCTGCGCCGGAAGCGCTCATACGAGCCTTGCGTCATGAAGGCGTAGAAAACTGCGCGCGACTGTGCGCCCACCTGGAATCCCAGCGAACCGGCGGTGGTGCTGAAATAGCCCACCGAACGGCCGCCCGCGCGCAACGCGCCCTTGCCATACTGGCCGCCAATCCCAAAGCCCGCGCCGATGACCTCGGGGAACACCAGCACGGCGCGCGCCTTCAAAAGCAGTTCGCGCGAGCCCTTCACCGTGCCATAGAGACGCGAGAGCGCGCCATCGACGCTGGCATCGATCTCGCGGCGCGCGTGCAGATTGTCCTCGGACGATCTGGCGGTCGCCGGCGTCATGGTGCAGGCGACGAGGCCCGCGAACGTGGCGGCGCCAGCAGCGCCGGTAGCGAGAAATTGTCTTCGATTCATCTTTTCCATTTTTGTTTGCACTCCAGAACGACAACTACGATTGCGGGCGCGGCAACCAATCCTGCGGATCGACAGGCTTGCCGTTTTCGCGGACTTCGAAGAGGAGCATGCCGACGCCGGCTGAATCCGCGCCGCTGGTGGCAATCGTCTGGCCGGGCTTTACCGCGTCGCCTTGCTTGACGAGCAGGCGGCCGTTGCGCCCGTAGGCGGTCAGCAGATGCGTGTCGTGCTTGACGATGATGAGCTTGCCGTAGCCCTGAATGCCGCTGCCCGCGTACACCACGCGTCCGGCTGCGGCGGCTTTGACTGGCTGTCCGGGCGCGCCCGCGATGACGATGCCGCGCGACTTGCCGGGCGCGAAGCGGGTGACGACGCTGCCGTTCATCGGCCAGGCGAGCCGGGCGGCGGCCGCGCGTGGCTTTGCGGCGGGCGCCTTGGCGGCAGGCGGCCGGGCGGCGGGTTCCGAAGCCGCCGACGCAACAGCGGCAGCTGACGCTGCCGGCACAACTGGCACAACTGGCACAGCGGCAACAGGCACCGAAGCCGTCGCTGCCTTCGCGGGCGGCTTGACGCGCAGCATCTGCCCCACCTTCACTTGCCCCGATGCGGGCAGCTTGTTCCATGCGGCGATATCGGCGGCACGCTGGCCGTGCGCGGCCGCGATGCGATAGAGCGTGTCGCCCGCCTTCACGCGATACAGATCGCTGGCCGCACCCGCCGCGGGCACTTCGGCCACGACCCTGGAGGCAGGCGCGACAACGGGCATGGCAGAAGGCGCGGCGGATGCGCTCGCACCGGAGGATGCCGCCTCAGCGTCGCTCGCCGCTGCGTCCGCGCCGCCCTCGTCGCCGGGACGGCCGAGCGTATGCCACGGCGTAAAAGTACAGGCCGCCAGCAGCGTCACGCCCGCGGCCAGCACCGCCGTCATGGCGAGCCATCCCGCTCGCGCAGGCGCACGAAAACGCGCAAATCGCGCAAAACGCGAGATCCCATGCGAAAGGCGCATATTCAAACCAGCCACGACATTTGTGCAGCCGCGCCGGCGATAGCGGCAGCCTTGTCTAGAATTCCCATGACGCACTCCTCGTTCAAACTCAGGTGCGTCATCATCATCGGTTTGCCGCGAAGTGCAGCGGATTCGCGATTCGGTCTTGATCTGCGTCAGCGTTGACGCCACGCGGCCTCGAAGGCATGGCCGTGGGGCCACGTTCGTTTCACATTCGCTTCACGTTTGATGGCAGCACGCAGCGCTTCTTATAATGCGAGCCCAACGTGCATCGCACTCAAGGAGGAATGGAAGGTGTTCGACGCATACGCAAACGACGACGATGTCCTGAACGTGCAGGGCGACGCGCTCACGCTCACCAACGGCACCACGCGTGTGACGCTGGCCGGTACGCTCGAATTCACGCGCGACAAACGCGGGCTCGCCGCCGCGCTCGCGCTGAAGGCGGCGCTAGACAATGTAGTGGCGAAATTGCAGGCCGATCCGCATCTGCCCGCGCAGGTGAAGGACGAGCCGGACGCAAAGCCCGGCGTCATCGACAATCCGTTCCAGTAAGACCTGGACGGACTCACCTCACGAAGGCAAGCTCAGAACGGCTTGCCTTCGCTGCTTTTCCACGCCGCCATGAGCGTGTTGGACGGCAGGGTCTCGTCGAGCAGTTTCTTTGCGCTTTCGATCCCCGCAATCGGCAGGCCAGTCGGGTCAATCGCGCCGATCTGCGCAAGCACCGAAGCCTGATCCCAATAAATGTGCTCGTTGTAGAGCTTCGCGCCGCGAAAGCAGATCACGGCAAGCATCGGCACTTCGAAGTATTTGCCCGTGGGCGCGAGGCCCGGTAGCAGCCAGTCGATCTCGCGGTCGTGGGTGCAGCAGAAGATGAATTCGTCGACCACGCGATCCGAGCCAATGGTGCGCGAGATCGGAATCAGGCGTGTGTCTTCCGGGTTCGAATGCACGAAGTGATGCGTGTAGAAGCGCTTGAGTTCATCGTGGCCGACCCCGCCCGTCATGGTCGGGATGTGATTGACGTAGGGCTGCGCGACCATGGTCGGCATCACATCATCGGGATTACGCGCGACGAACTCGTGGTAGCAATGCTCTTCCCAAAGCGCGTTGAAATCGTAGATTGGGCCCATCACGCGGCGCAGCATCGCGAGCGAGCGCGAGTACGCCATCATCGCGGCGGCCTTGTCGAATTGCGCTCGCGCGGGCGAGGCGAAAGCGTGATCGCAGCCCGCGTAGGTGTACAGCTCGACGCCCGGTTTGCCCGCCAGCGTGGCCTCGATACGCTCACGCGTGGCGGCATCGCACGATTTGTCCTCTGCGCCGAAGTGCAGCATCAGCGGGCAGCGGATCGTGCGCGCTTCGTCCAGATAGTGTTCGAGCCCAACCGCGTAATAGCCAATCGCACAGTCGACATCGGTGCGCGCGCCCGCGAGGTAAGCGAGCTTGCCGCCCAGGCAGAAGCCCAGCGCGCCCACCTTGCCGCGCTGTGACGGATGCGCACGCAGCGCCGCGAGCGTCTGCGCGATGTCGTCGAGCGCGAGATCGACGTCGAAACGCTCATACAGTGCGAGCGCCTTCGTCATGTCCGCGCCGTCGTAGCCCAGATCGACGCCCGGCTCCAGACGCCAGAACAGGTCAGGCACCATGACGACGTAACCTTCTTCCGCGTAACGCTCGGCGGTCGCGCGCATGCTCGCATTCACGCCGAAGATCTCCTGCAGCAGCACGAGACCTGGGCCGCTGCCCTCGGGCGGCAGTGCCGTGTAGGCGCGGAATTCGCCGCCGTCGCGCGACTTTACCGTGGTCCATTGTCCGTTCATGGGGTCGTCTCCTTGTGTTCGTGGGGTCGGGCCGTGCGTGTGTTTTTTTAAGCCGTTGCGCCGAATCCGCCCGTCGGCAGAAGCGGTGGCAACGGCGCTTCGCCGCGTATCCAGGCGTGGTTGGCGAGTTGCGCCATTTCGCGGTCGCCGCGGCTGTCGCCGTAGGCGTAGAGCGTGGCGGGCGCCTTGTCGCCCCACCAGGCGCGCAGCCGCGCGACCTTTTCCGGGCCCCAGCAGTTGCGGCCCGCAAGCTGGCCAGTGTAGACGCCATCGCGCCATTCCAGCTCGCTCGCCAGCACCGTTTCGATACCCACCGTCGGCGCCCATTTGCGCAGATACACCGAAGGCGACGCGCTCACCAGCACGACCTCATGCCCAAGCGCCTGATGTTCGCGAATGCGCGCCAGCATCTCCGGGCGCAGCAGATCGCGCAGGCGCGTATCGGCAAAACGCTGCGCGGCGGCTTCGAGCTTGTCGCGGCGCACCGGCCCCAGCGCGGCGAGAAGAAAGCGCGCCTTGGTCGGCCCGCGTTGCGACCAGCCCGGCGCAATGCCGATGAGCCAGGGCAGGCAGCGCAGCGCGGCGAGCGCGAAGCGCGTACTGCCGGCGGCGTCGAGCATGAAGGCGCGGAAGCTGTCGGACGTGGTGATGGTGCCGTCGAAATCGAAGGCGGCAATGACGCGGTCGGTCATGAAGCAGTATCGGAAAGCGCCACGCTCAGGCGGCAAGTTGATCGAAAAGGAAGTGAAGCAGACGCGGCAAGCCCGCTGTAAGCCCGCGTCATTGTCGGGGCAAATGGAGCGCGGCTGCAACGGCGCAAGCCGAATACGCATTTCGCGCGCTCACGCGGAATCAGCGCGCCTGCTGCTCCAGACGCGCCGCATCGACGATTTCGATCTCGCCGTAACGCAACGCCAGCAGGCCGTCGCGCTCGAACTGGCGCAGGATCTGGTTCACGGTCTGACGCGAGAGCGCCAGCATCAGCGCGAGGTCTTCCTGTGGCACGTGCACGATGGGCCGCGTGGTGTGCGCGTTTTCGCTCACGCTGGCGGCCGCGCTCTTGGCCACGTCGCTGGCTGAATCGCGGCCCGCTTCGCCGTAGCCGGCCGCCAGCAGCAACAGCCGCCGCGCGACGCGCGGTGCGGCGGGCAGCAGCGCGCTCTCCTCGATGGCGTCGAAGGCGAGGCGCAGCTTTTGCGCCAGCAGCAGGCCGAATTCATGCCAGTACGCGGGCGTTTCGTCGAGCAGCGCGCCCAGCGCCGCACGCGGCACGTGAAAGAGCGTGGTGTCGCGCTCGGCGTAGGCATCGTGGGTGCGCACGCCTGAATCGAACAGCGCAATTTCGCCGAACCAGCTCGCCGGACCCATCAGCGCAAGGAGGGCCTCGCGTCCGCACAGACTCGCCGCGCCCACGCGCACCGCGCCTTCCAGCACGCAATAGACGCCGTCGGCTGGATCGCCGCGCAGAAACAGGCGCTCGCCCGCACGCAGCGCGCGCACGCGGCCCGTTGCGCGCAGGCTGTCGCGCAACGGCGCGGGCAGCCCGGCGAACCAGCTGCTGCGTTCCAGCGCGGCGGCTAGCGCAGCGTGGCCCGGCGAAGCGGAATCGAGCGTCAGCCGGGAGGCGGTGGAATCTGGGCGCGAAGTCATCGATACATCGTCAATTCGAGATTGTCGGCTAGCCGAAGGTCTGGAGCGGTGCGCCCGACGATCATAATGACTTTAGAGACAAGGGGACATCCATGAGAAACCTGACCGATCAGCTCGCCCAGTACGCCGAATATCATCGCGACACGCGCAACATCGCCACGCATTTCGTCGGCATTCCGATGATCGTGCTGGCGATTGCGGTGCTACTTTCGCGGCCAGTGCTGTCAGGTGCGGGCTGGCCGCTCGCCGCCGTGCCGCTGTCGCCTGCGTGGCTGCTGTTCGGCGCGTCGACGCTCTATTACCTCGTGCTCGACGTGCCGCTGGGGCTCATGATGGCCGTCGTCGCGGCGCTGTGTCTGGCGTTCGGCGCATGGCTCGCGCAGCAGGGCACGGCCGTGTGGCTGGCGGGCGGCATCGGCCTGTTCGTGGTGGGCTGGGTGTTCCAGTTCATCGGCCACGTGGCTTACGAGCATCGCAAACCGGCTTTCGTGGACGATCTGGTCGGCCTCGTCATCGGGCCGATTTTCGTGCTCGCCGAAGCGCTGTTCAGTCTGGGCTGGCGTCCCGCCTTGCTCGCCGCCATCGAGGCCAAGGCGGGTCCCACGCATATCAATCCGCCGCGCGGGCACGCGGCGCGATAACGGCCGGGAAGTCAGCGCGAGTGGCGCACCAGCCGCGCGCCATGCAGCGCCGTGAGCGCGACGGCAATCCAGATCGGTACATAAGTGGCGAGCTGGCGCAGCCCCAGATGCTCGCCGAGCAGCGTGACGGAGACGATCACGAGCAGCACCGGCTCCACGTAGCCGAGGATGCCGAACAGCGCCATGGGCAACAG
Organism: Burkholderia sp. Ax-1719; assembly: GCF_011753055.1. Classification (GTDB taxonomy): domain Bacteria; phylum Pseudomonadota; class Gammaproteobacteria; order Burkholderiales; family Burkholderiaceae; genus Paraburkholderia. Next base: position 16,691 of record NZ_VWWJ01000016.1, read on the forward strand.
GCGGCTGGATTTCAGATAGGTCGCGAGCGCAATCGTGCTGATAACGCCCAGGCCCGGCAGCAGCACCCACGCGAGAAATGCATGCTGGCTGAGCAGCGCCAGCGAGCCGCCCGCATGCACTTCCAGGAACGCCACCGGCACCAGCAGCACCATCTCGACGGCGAAAGTGACGAGCGAATCCGCGTGGATCTTGCGGCGCAGCACGAAGTAAGGCGGATAGCCGAGCGCGGTCAGCAGCGTCGGCCACGAAAACGCATGCGTGGCCCACAGCTCGTGCGCCACGCCCACCGCCGCGCAGGCCACGGCCGCCCATTGCAGCGGCTCCAGACGCTCGTGATAGTAATAGCGCCCGACCAGCACCATCACCAGCGGCAGCATGAAGTAGCCGAGCGACACTTCGAGCATGCGTCCGTGCAATGGCGCCCACAGAAACACCCACAATTGCACGCCCAGCAGCGCGGCGCTCGCCACCAGCATCAAGCCAACGCGCGGCTGGCGAATCGCCCGCGTGACCAGCTCCAGCAATTGGGGCAGGCGCCTGCGCAGCACCAGTAGTGCGAGCGCGCCTGGCGCGGTCCAGATTACGCGCCACGCGAAGATGTCGAGGCCGCCCAGCGGCGCGAGCAACAAGGTATACGCGGACAGACACGCGAACAGCGCGGAAGCGCCGACGGAGAGCGTGATGCCGCGCCTGGGATCGTAGGTGTTCATCGGCGGATCACGGCGCGTGCCGTTTGCGAACGGGAGAAAAATCGGGACGAAACGTCCCCGCGCGCGGCCTTTGTCAAAACAGGCGGCACGAGAAAAAGCGTTGTCATGTGAATCGGCTATTGAATTAGGCGTGCTGTCGGGGCTCGCGCGCCAGCCGGCATTCTAATGCGACGCAAGCCCCGCCGGTGCGGCGGGCACGGCCGATGCGCCCGCTGCTGCAGCAGCGAAACTCGCGATTTAGTCCGTGTATTGCCCCGCGCGATGGACTAGAACGGAAGTCTTTGCTGGAGAACCGCCCTTCGTCCGGCGCGTGAATTCATCGGAACATTGACAGACGCACTCCACCGAGAACACGCCCCGGCCGCCTGCCGTCCCATGCATCAGGAGCCCGCATGACCCTGCCCGCCTCCCGCCCCGAACCGCTCAATCCCGCCCACGCCAGCTTCGCCGCCGATGTCCGCAACGGCCTCATGCACGCGCCGCAGAAGGAATTGCCGTCGATGTATCTTTATGACGAGGTCGGCTCGGCGCTGTTCGAAGTCATCACGGTGCTGCCCGAATACGGCGTCACACGCTCGGAAGAGCGCCTGCTCACGCGCTACGCCAACGAGATCGTCGAGGCGCTGCCCGCCGATGTCACTGTCGCCGAACTCGGCAGCGGCAGCGGGCGCAAGACGCGCCGCATTCTCGAAGCGCTGTGCCGCAAGCGCCCCACTTCGTATTGTCCGATCGAGATTTCGCGCACCGCCTTGCAACTGTGCCGCCGCGAACTGGCCGATATCGAGCGCATTTCCATCGTCGGTTACGAGCGCGATTACCTGGCCGGTCTCGCCGAAGTGAGCCGCCAGCGCAAAAACGGCGAACGGCTGCTGGTGCTGTTTCTCGGCAGCACGATCGGCAACTTCGCGCGCCTCGCGGCCACGCGTTTCCTGCGCGAGATCCGCGCGATGCTGCGCCCCGGCGACACGCTGCTGCTGGGCACCGATCTCGTGAAGCCCGTCGATACGCTGATCGCCGCCTACGACGATTCGATTGGCGCGACCGCCGCGTTCAACCTGAATCTGCTTTCGCGCATCAACCGCGAGCTGGATGCCGATTTCGACCTGCATGATTTCGAGCACGTCGCGCGCTTCAATCCCGACGCGCGCAGTGTCGAAATGCATCTGCGTGCGAAGCGTCACGTCCACGCGCATGTGGGCGCAGCGCACATCGATATCGACATGGAAGCCGGCGAGACCATCTGGACCGAGAGCAGCCACAAATACCACGCCGACGAAATCCCGGCGATCGCCGCCGATGCGGGCTTCACCTGCGCACGGCAATGGGTCGAGAAGGATTGGGGATTTGCAGAGAGCCTGCTGGCAGTCGCGTGATTTCACGCTGACAGAAACAAAAAAGCGGTGCGCTCTTCAGGGCGCACCGCTTTTTTTGCGGGGTATTTCAGTGCTGCTCGAAGCGCTCGTAACGCTTTTCGGTGTAGCGCTCTTCGCTCTCCACCGACTTCACGCGCGCGGCGGGCGGCCCGTGGCGCAGCCACGAGAGCATGCGATCCACCTGATTCGCCGGGCCCTGAATCACGGCTTCGACCGAGCCGTCCTCCAGATTGGCGACGTAACCGCGAATACGCAGCGCGTGCGCCTGACGCACCGTCGCGTGCCGAAAACCCACGCCCTGCACCGTTCCGCGCACGCGCACGTAATACGTTTCAACGCGCGCATCCAGATCCGGTTCGCTCATATTTCGATCTCCTGTTTCACTGCGTACGGCATACGGTCGGCATTGTAGACGCGATTTTCGCGCCGCTGCGCCGGCGCGTGTGAGACCCGCGCCGCACGCGCGCCACGTACAATCCGTGCCACTGCGGCGTCCCGCGTGTCGTTGTATTGACCCGGCGCCCATCATCGAACCCGAATGCGAAACCAGAATGACCGACACCTCCCGCGCTAACCAGGACCTCGTGCTGATCACCGGCGCGTCCGGCTTCGTCGGCTCGGCCGTCGCCCGTATCGCGCTGGAAAAAGGCTTTGCCGTGCGCCTGCTCGCGCGTGCGACCAGCCCGCGCAAGAATCTCGAAGCGCTCGAAGCCCTTGGCGCACAGACCGTCACCGGCGACATGCGCGACGAAGCCTCGATGCGCAAAGCGCTCGACGGCGTGCGCTACCTCTTCCACGTGGCCGCCGACTACCGCCTGTGGGCGCCCGATCCGCTCGAAATCGAGCGCGCCAATCTCGAAGGCGCCGAAGCCACCATGCGCGCCGCACTCGCCGCCGGCGTGGAACGCATCGTCTATACCAGCAGCGTGGCCACGCTCAAGGTGACCAGCTCCGGCAATTCCGCCGACGAAACCTCGCCGCTCAAGGCCGATCAGGCGATCGGCGTGTACAAGCGCAGCAAGGTGATCGCCGAGCGCGCCGTCGAACGCATGATCGCGCAGGACGGTCTGCCCGCCGTGATCGTCAATCCGTCCACGCCGATTGGCCCGCGCGACGTGAAGCCCACGCCCACCGGCCGCATCATCGTCGAAGCGGCGACCGGCAAGATGCCTGCCTTCGTCGATACAGGCCTGAACCTCGTGCACGTCGACGACGTCGCGAACGGCCACTTTCTCGCGCTGGAGCATGGGCGCATTGGCGAGCGCTATATCCTGGGCGGCGAGAACCTGCCGCTGCAGCAGATGCTCGCCGATATAGCCGGCATGGTCGGGCGCAAGCCGCCGACCATCGCGCTGCCGCGCTGGCCGCTCTACCCGCTCGCGATGGGCGCGGAAGCCGTCGCGCGCATCACGAAGCGCGAGCCGTTCGTGACCGTCGACGCGCTGAAGATGTCGAAGAACAAGATGTACTTCACGTCGGCGAAGGCGGAACGCGAGCTGGGTTATCGTGCGCGGCCCTACCGCGAGGGCCTGAAAGATGCGCTCGCGTGGTTCGGCGAAGCGGGTTATCTGGGCAGGAAATAAGGCGCGAACGAGCGCTTCTGGCCAGTCAAAAGCAGGTCGCACCATCAATTGTTACAACTTTTGTTGCGACCTCCTTACAACGACCGCCGACCTGTTCCCGCGCTCTGTGGGTAAAATCCCGGGTCTTACCAGAGAAGCTCGCATGAATCTTCAAGACCAGATCGGCGCGATCGACGTGGGCGTCGATCAACTCATTCAGGCCGCCAGCGCCGCGCACGCGCCCGGCGCGACCGACGCAACGGCCCCGCAATCGACGGCTTCGACCGCAACGCCCGACGCAACCAGCGACGCAGCAGCAGACGCGCCGGAGACCGCCGCGCATACCGAACCGCAGGCGTGTGCCGAGACCGAAGCCGAAGCCGCTGCGGCACAGGCGCAGCCCGACGCACCGGAAGCCGCAAGCGAAGTGGCAGCGTCCGCTGAAGCACCGGCCGCCGATGCCCGCGGCACGCTGGAAGTCGGCCGTCCTGCCCAGAACGAGATCACGATGACGATCAACGGCCAGACCGTGTCGTTGCATCCGATGCAGGTGAGCCAGCTGATCGAGGAACTCGCGAACGTGCGCGCTTCGATGCAGCCCGAGCCGCCGGCCGCCATTCCGCCGGGCTGGCGCTTCGCTTCGACGAAGAATCCGATGATGGCCGTGCAGAAGCAGTCGAACGGCGACCGTCTGCTGGTGATGCGCCACACTGGCCACGGCTGGGTGCCGTTCACGTTCTCGCCCGACATGGTCGTGCAGATGTACATGATGCTGACGCAGCGCTAAGCGCTGGTCTGGCCGCAATAAAAAAAGCCGTCGCGTGCAGCACGCGACGGCTTTTTTGCATCTGCGGCGTGCGAAGGTTCGCACGCCGCAAACAATCGATCAGCGTCCCTGCGCCGGCGCCTGCACGCGCGCCTTCCACTGGCCGCCCTTGCCGCGCCAGAAACGCCACGCCGAGGCAAACGTCGCGCCCACGTAGAACAGCGCGACCAACGGCAGGAACGGCGCCCACAGCGGCGAGCGGCGGTAGTAAGCCAGCATCGGCGAGTAGGCAATGCACATCAGCGCCCAGGCCAGCCACGCGGGCCAGCCCTTCGCGCCCAGCACGAGCGCCACGACCGGCGGCGCCAGATAGATCACCGCCATGCCAAGCAGCGTGCCCGCCAGTTGCCACGCCGAGTAGTGCAGCTGCGTGAACGCGGTGCGCGCGATCATGTTCCAGATGTCTTTCCACGAATCGTAGGGGCGCAGCGACACGCTCTTCGCGGCCACGTCCAGACGGATCGGATGATGCCCCTCGCCGCGATGCTTGATGCGCGCGGCAAGGCTGCAATCGTCGATGAGTTCGGCGCGGATCGATTCGATGCCGCCCGCCTCTTCCAGCGCCTTGCGACGCACGAGCATGGTGCCGCCCGCCGCCGCCGCCGTCTTGTTGCGCGGATTGTTGACCCACGAGAACGGATAAAGCTTGGCGAAGAAAAACACGAAGGCCGGGATCAGCGCCTTTTCCCAGAACGAGTCGCAACGCAGACGCACCATCAGCGAAACCAGATCGCGCTTTTCGGCCTGTGCGCGCACCACGAGCTGCGCGAGCGCGTCTTCCGGATGGCCGATGTCGGCGTCGGTGAGCAGCAGGTAATCGGCGTCCAGGCCCAGCGTGCGCACGGCCTCGATGCCCTGCGACTGCGCCCACACCTTGCCCGACCAGCCCGCCGGCAGCGGCTTCGCCGTCACGACGGTGAGCTTTTCCGGGCACTGCAGCGCGAGTGCGGCGGCGCGTGCGGCTTCGGCGGTGCCGTCGGTGCTGTGGTCGTCGATCACGATGACGTGGAAGTCGCCGCCGTATTCCTGACGCAGCAGCGAAGTCACCGCTTCGCCGATCGCATCGGCTTCATTGCGCGCGGGCACCACGGCGCAGGCCGACGGCCAGCCGGACGCGGGCTCGATCACAGGCAGCGGATCGGCGGGGCGCGAGCGCCAGAAGCCGCCGCGGCCGAGCAGCAGCACCAGCCAGATCACTAGCGAAAGACAGGAAACGGCGAACAGAATCGTGGTCATCATGCGTTATTACTCTTGATCGAAGGCGCGCGCACGCCAACGCGGCGCGACAGCCACATGGCCGCGGTGCGTATCAGCACAGCGGCCCAGTCGGAAGCGCGCAGCGCGGGCCGCGCGCGAAATACGTCGTAGTCGGCACGCTCGATCACGTCGAGCATGCGCAGGCCACCGTGAACCACGCTGCACAGTTCGAGGCTGAAGCGCCCCGGCACGCGCAGCGCCAGCGGCGCGCCGCTGAGCATCAGCGCACGCACCTGGGCAATTTCGTGCCGCATCAGTGCGCGCCAGGCGTCGTCCACCACGCCCGCGGCTATCTGCGCCTCGGTCACGTTCAGACGTTCGCGGTCGGCGTGCGGCAGATAGACGCGCCCGCGCCGCCAGTCGGCCGGCACGTCCTGCAAAAAGGTGATGAGTTGCAAGGCGGTGCAGATGGCGTCGGAATCGGCGAGGTTCTCGGGCGTGGCCTCGTCGATCAGATGCAGCATCAGATGCCCGACCGGGTTCGCCGAGCGTCGGCAGAAGTCCAGCAGTGCCAGACGGTCGGCGTAGCGCGTGGTGTCGATGTCCTGGTCGAACGCCGACACCAGATCGTAGAACGGCTGCAGCGGCAGACGGCAGCGGCGCACCACGTCCGCGAGCCTGGCGAACAGCATCGGATGCACCGGCGCGGCGCGCCCCTGGGCCACGGCGTCGAGTCCGTCGCGGAAATCGGCCAGCCGCTGGTGGCGCTCTTCGCGGCTCCAGTCACCTTCGTCGGCGATATCGTCGAGCGTGCGCGCGACGTGGTAGATCACGCCGACAGGCGCTCGCAGCGCCTTCGGCAGCAACAGGCTCGCTACCGGAAAATCGTCGTAGTGGTCGGGTTCCATCCAGGCGTCCTGATTGGGGTCGGGCCCGCATCGCGCCGTGCGCTTAGGCAGCGGGGACGTTAGTTTAAGGGTTCCCGCGGCATGTTGCACCGCGCCATCCCTCGCTCCGATCTTTTTGGCCCTTGTTTCGGAAAATTGCACACGGATTACTTTCATTAATCTTTCAAATCAGTCGCCGGCGTGCGCGCGCCACGACCGTGTCATGGGTCGGTCACCCGCCTGCCGTGGGCTTGTCATCGCGCTGCCATGCCGCCGCGCGGGCCTGCGGGCGGGGTCAAGACAGCAGAAAATCCGGGGCAATAACAGGGTTTTGAAAGGGTCGAACCGCGATTCATGCCGATTATCGTCGCGTGCGCGCCGCACCTTCTCGTGCGCCACACAGCAAAGCTGCGGCGATGGGGTTAAAATGCGCGTCTGGTTTTTCCGCCCTCCCCCTGGCGGATGCATGCATTCATTAGCACCTTATTAATATGATCGCCGCGGCGAGCGAGTCCGAAAGGGCTTTTTCGTGATGCGCGGCAGTCGGAGTTCGCCACCCTATGCGAGTGATCCTTGCCCAACCCCGCGGCTTTTGTGCGGGGGTTGTCCGCGCTATCGAGATTGTCGATCGCGCATTGCAGAAGCACGGCGCGCCGGTCTACGTGCGCCATGAAATCGTCCACAACCGTCACGTGGTCGAGAACCTGCGTAACAAGGGCGCGCGTTTCGTGGAAGAACTCGACGAAGTGCCCGAAGGCGCCGTCGCGATTTTCAGCGCGCACGGTGTGGCCAAGACCGTCGAGCGCGCCGCTGAAGAACGCGAACTCGACGTGCTGGACGCAACCTGCCCGCTCGTTACCAAGGTTCACGTGCAGGGCCGCCAGTACGTCGCGGCGGGCCGCACGCTGATCCTGATCGGCCATGCCGGTCACCCCGAAGTCGAAGGCACGATCGGCCAGATTCCCGGCACCGTGCTGCTGGTGCAAAGCGAAGCCGATGTGCAAAAGCTGGACCTGCCGCTCGATGCGCCGCTCGCGTACGTGACGCAAACCACGCTGTCGGTGGACGACACACGCGGCATCATCGACGCGCTGGTCAAGCGGTTCACCGACATCGTCGGTCCGGACACGCGCGACATCTGCTACGCCACGCAAAACCGTCAGGCCGCCGTGCGCGATCTGTCGTCGCAAGTGGACGTGCTGCTGGTAGTGGGCGCAACGAACAGCTCGAACTCGAACCGCCTGCGCGAAATCGGCAGCGAATCGGGTCTGCCGAGCTACCTCGTGGCGGACGGTTCGGAAGTCAAGCCGGAGTGGTTTGCCGGTGTCACGACGGTCGGCCTGACGGCTGGTGCGTCGGCGCCCGAAGAAATGGTGGAAAACGTGATCGACGCGCTGCGCGCGTTGGGGCCTGTCGAGGTGTCGACGATGGCGGGCCGTGAAGAAAAAGTCGAATTCAAGCTGCCGTCGAAGCTGTTGCAACCGCTCGTCGCACGCGAAGTTTAAGGAGGACACCTCTTGTCTATTCCGCTGCTCCAAAAAGTCCGCGTTGGCGCCTATATCTTCCGCCAGCATTTCGGCGGCAATAAGCGTTATCCGCTCGCGCTCATGCTTGAGCCGCTTTTCCGCTGCAACCTGGCCTGTAACGGTTGCGGCAAGATCGACTATCCGGATCCCATCCTGAACCAGCGTCTGTCGCTCGAGGAATGCCTCGGCGCGGTGGACGAATGCGGTGCGCCGGTGGTCTCGATCGCCGGCGGCGAACCGCTGCTGCACAAGGAAATGCCCCAGATCGTCAAGGGCATCATGGCGCGCAAGAAGTTCGTGTACCTGTGCACGAATGCGCTGCTCATGGAAAAGAAGATGGACGACTACGAGCCGAGCCCGTACTTCGTCTGGTCGGTCCACCTCGACGGCGACCGCGAAGCGCACGATCACTCGGTGTCGCAGGAAGGCGTGTACGACAAGTGCGTCTCGGCCATCAAGGAAGCCAAGCGCCGCGGCTTCCGCGTGAACATCAACTGCACGCTGTTCAACGACGCCGTGCCCGATCGCGTGGCGAAGTTCTTCGACACGGCGCACGCTATCGGCGTGGACGGCATCACGGTGTCGCCGGGCTATGCGTATGAGCGCGCGCCGGACCAGCAGCACTTCCTGAACCGCGACAAGACCAAGAACCTGTTCCGCGAGATCTTCAAGCGCGGCAACAACGGCAAGAAGTGGTCGTTCAGCCAGTCGAGCCTGTTCCTCGACTTCCTGGCCGGCAACCAGACCTACGAATGCACGCCGTGGGGCAACCCGGCGCGCACGGTGTTCGGCTGGCAAAAGCCGTGCTATCTGGTCGGCGAAGGTTATGTGAAGACCTTCAAGGAACTGATGGAAACGACCGAGTGGGACAAGTACGGTACGGGCAAGTACGAGAAGTGCGCGGACTGCATGGTCCACTGCGGCTTCGAGGCGACCGCCGTGATGGACACGGTCGCGCATCCGCTGAAGGCGCTGAAGGTCGCGATCAGCGGCCCGAAGACCGAAGGCGCATTCGTCAAGGACATCCCGCTGGATACGCAACGTCCGGCTGAATACGTGTTCTCGCGTCACGTCGAAATCAAGCTCGACGAGATCAAGAACTCGGCCAAGACGAAGAAACCGGTGACGGTCGCGGCTAGCTAAGTTTTTCTTCGGCGCTGTTACGGCGCTGAAACAGGAAAGGGCGCAACGGTGAAAGCCGTTGCGCCCTTTGTGTTTTGTGCGGTCTGAAAAAAAGCGCGATGATTTTCGTCATCGCGCTTTTTTGCCTGTGGCTTCAGATCAGCAGCATTTTCCCGCGCCCGACCCATAGCGCGCGTTCTGCCGCTCGCGGAAAAACTCCTCGTAGGTCATCACCGGACGATCCGGATGCGTCGCGCGCATGTGCGCGACGTAGCCATCGTAGTCCGGCAGACCGACCATCAGGCGCATGGCCTGGCCGAGATAGCGCCCGGCCGTCTGCACGTTGTCGCGAAGTTCCGAGAACATGGTGCGCTCCGTGATGCGATGGTCTTAGTGCGCGCTATGACGCGCGGCGATGGTCGCGCCCGCAGGCAGTGCTTCATACGGCGTCTCATGCACGGTCGGACGATCCGCGCGGCGCGCGCGCGCAATCGCGATCAGGCCGTACACCACGATGCTCACCACCACGAAGATGAACAGGCCCGAGAGCGCCGCATCCACGTAGTCGTTGAAAATCATGCGCTGCATCTGTTCCGCCGATTTTGCGGGCGCGAGGATCTTGCCCGCATCCAGCGCCGCCTGCAGCTTCTGCGCGTGCGCAACGAAGCTCACCTTCGGGTTGCTGTCGAAAATCTTCTGCAGACCCGCCGTAAGCGTGCAGATCAGCAGCCAGAGCGTCGGCAGTGCGGTGACCCATGCGAACTTCTCGCGCTTCATCTTGAACAGCACCACAGTAGCGAGCATCAGCGCGATACCGGCGAGCATCTGGTTCGAGATGCCGAACAGCGGCCACAGCGTGTTGATGCCGCCGAGCGGATCGACCACGCCTTGATACAGGAAGTAGCCCCAGGCGGCCACGCACAAGGCGGTGGCGATCAGGTTCGCAGGCAGCGATTCCGTACGCTTCAAAGCCGGATGGAACGTGCCCAGCAGATCTTGCAGCATGAAGCGGCCCGCACGCGTTCCTGCGTCAACCGCCGTCAGGATGAACAGCGCTTCGAACAGGATCGCGAAGTGATACCAGAACGCCATCATCGCTTCGCCGCCGATCACCTGGTGCAGGATCTGCGCCATGCCAACGGCCAGCGTCGGCGCGCCGCCAGCGCGCGCGACGATGGTGGTTTCGCCCACCGCATGCGCCGTTTGCGTGAGCATGTCCGGCGTGAGCATGAAGCCCCAGTGGCCCACCGTCTGCGCGACCGCATCCGGCGTGGTGCCCAGCACCGCGAGCGGCGCATTCATCGCGAAGTACACGCCCGGCTCGATGACCGAAGCGGCCACCAGCGCCATGATCGCGACGAACGATTCCATCAGCATCGCGCCGTAACCGATGAAGCGCGCGTTGGTTTCGTTATCCAGCAGCTTGGGCGTGGTGCCCGACGAGATCAGCGCGTGGAAGCCCGACACCGAACCGCACGCAATCGTGATGAAGAGGAACGGGAACAGGTTGCCCGACCACACCGGACCGCTGCCGTCGATGAACTTAGTGAACGCCGGCATCTTCAGTTCCGGCGCGACAATCAGGATGCCGATCGCAAGCGCGAGGATCGTGCCGATCTTCAGGAACGTGGAGAGGTAGTCGCGCGGCGCGAGCAGCAGCCACACCGGCAGCACCGACGCCACGAAACCGTAGCCAATCAGAATCCACGTGAGCTGCGTGCCCGTGAACGTGAACCAGGCGGCGAGCGTGGGCGAATCATGCACGTGCTGACCGAAGGCGATCGACGCCATCAGCAGAATGAAGCCGATCACCGAAATCTCGCCGATCCTGCCCGGACGGATGTAGCGCACGTACAGGCCCATGAAGATCGCGATGGGAATCGTCGCGGCCACGGTGAACGTGCCCCACGGCGAGTTCGTCAGCGCCTTCACCACGATCAGCGCGAGCACCGCGAGAATGATGATCATGATGAGGAAGGTGCCGAAGAGGGCGATCACGCCCGGGATCGGGCCGAGTTCCATCTTCACGAGGTCGCCGAGCGAGCGGCCGTCGCGGCGCGTGGAGAGGAACAGGACCACGAAGTCCTGCACCGCGCCCGCGAACACCACGCCCGCGAGAATCCACAGCATGCCGGGCATGTAGCCCATCTGCGCGGCCAGCACCGGACCGACCAGCGGACCCGCGCCCGCAATCGCCGCGAAGTGGTGGCCGAACAGCACGTATTTGTTGGTGGGCACGTAATCGAGCCCGTCGTTGTGGCGCACGGCCGGCGTCATGCGCAGGCCGTCGAGTTGCAGCACCGTCGACGCAATGAAGCGCGAGTAGAAGCGGTAAGCGATCAGATAAACGCAGACCGCGCAAATCACGATCCACAACGCGGAAATGCGCTCGCCGTGTGCGAGCGCGATAGTGCCGAACGCGAACGCGCCGAGCAGCGCGACTAACGTCCAGACGACAAAACTGGATGTCCGACTCATGGCGTCTCCATTTTATGTTTTCTATTGGGTGGTCTTTTGCCCGCGTTCTTCATACTAGACAAAGAATGAGCGGAGCGTGGCGCACAGTATTCGCTTTCAACGCGCCTCCCACAACCGGACAACTACGTAAGGCGGCTACGTAGTACTACGTAGCCAAACAGGCGATTACGCATTTACGGACAGCGATAACCCTGTCGCATCGCGTCGCGCACCGGCGTCATCTGGCGCGGCGAATCGGCGAGAACCGCATCCACACCTGCGCACGCCGCCGCCTGGTAATCCGCCGCGTTATTCACGGCAATCGCAACGATATGCACGTCCGCATTGGTGCGAAAACACTGCACCGCTTGCGGCGACCAGAGCTGTACATCGGCGACGGTGGAATGCGCTTCGCCCAGCGTGAAGCGCTCCGTCAGATCGAGCGGACGCCGCCATTCGAAGGCCGCCCACGTGCCCGCTCGCGGCGGCGCGTCACACCGATGCGCCAGCGCCACGTCCGCAAGCCGTCCGCGCGTTGCATCGCGCGACTCGAACACGCGAGCGCGCGGCCACGCAGCAAAAGCCTGCTGATACGCGGCTTCGGTGGAGTAGAGCAGCACGCGGCCCCACGCCCCGGTTTCGTCGAGCACCCGCGCCACGGCGGCGGCCTGCGGCGCGGCGGGCAGCGCTTTCATATCGAGGATGACGGGGATATCGGCGGGAATGGCCGCCAGCGCTTCGACAAGCGTTGGAATGCCTGCGAACGTCTGCGGCTTGACGTGCGCGGCCGCGTTCACGCGCGCGAGTTCCGGGGCGGTCTTCGAAGCGACCGGACCGTGTGCATCGGTCAGCGCCGCGAGATCGGCAGGGCGATAGAGCACCGGCACGCCGTCGCGGCTCAATTGCACGGTGAGCCAGATGGCATCGGCGTGATTCGCGAGCGCCGTGCGGATCGCAATCAGCGTGTTCTCGGGCGCGTCGCCCGTGCCGCCGCGATGCGCGATCACGAGCGGCACGGTGTGCCTGTACGCGCTCGCCGTCGATGCGGGTTCGCTCGCGCATGCGGCCAGTATCGAAGCGATCGAAACGCCCATCGCAACACGCAAAGTCATCGTTCGGATCATGATCGGCTCGTAGAAAATCGGGGATGCGTGAAATCGTTGCGCGTGCATCTATCGCGCGATACGTGCAACACAGGCAGGCCCGCGCGGAAATTGCCCGCCCTGACAGACGCGCCCGGTTATGCTTGCACACTCTGCTTCCCAATACTGCCAGCCCCGGCCGCCATGCCCGCCCCATTTTTCTTCAACGACCGGCTGAAGACAAAAATCTTTCTGCTCGCGGTCGTGCCGTTTCTCGCCGCGATCGCAAGCATCGGCATTGGCGTGCGGCAGCAGGCGACCGCGCTCGCGCGCACGCAACACGCCACCATGCAGGCGGCGTATCTGTCGAGCAAAGAGATCGAGCTGCGCCATTACGTCGAACTGGCCACCAGCGCCATCGAGCCGCTTTACGATCCCAACGCCGCCGGCGCGACCACCCCGCCCGCCGATGAAACCGCCCGCCAGCGCGCGGCGCTCGCCGTGCTGCAAAAGATGGACTTCGGCCCCGACGGCTATTTCTTCGTCTACGACATGCATGGCCGTTCGCTGATGCATCCGCGCGAGCCCAGCCTCGTCGGCCAGGATCTGTGGAACCTGCGCGATCCGCAGGGCGCGCTCACGATCCAGCAACTCGTGACGGCGGCGCAGCACGGCGGCGGTTACGTGCGCTACATGTGGCACCGGCCTTCGACGGGCAAGCTCGCGCCCAAGCTCGGCTACGTGGTGGCGCTGCCGCGCTGGGGCTGGATGGTCGGCACAGGCATTTATCTGGACGATGTCGATTCCACGCTCGCCCATATCGACGAACGCGCCTCGGCCAATATCGAGCGCACGCTGCAATGGCTCGGCGTGATCGCGCTGGCGGGCGTAGGCGTGTTCGCGCTCGGCGCGCTGGTGCTCAACGTGAGCGAGTACCGCAGCACCGACGCCAAGCTCAAACGTCTCGCGCAGCAGGTCGTGGAATCGCAGGAGCAGGAGCGCGCACGGCTGTCGCGCGAGTTGCACGACGGCATCAGCCAGATGCTGGTGTCGGCGAAACTGCTGCTCGAATCGGCGCTCGCGCGCTTCGAGCGCGGCGAAACCCGCGTGGCCGCCGCCGAGGCATCGCTGTCCACCGGACTCACGCGTCTGTCAGACACGCTGCGCGAGGTGCGCCGCATCTCGCACGCGCTGCGCCCGGCCATGCTCGACGATCTCGGGCTGGCCGCCGCGCTCGAACAACTCACGCGCGAGCTCGCCGACGAATCGTCGATGGAGATCGGCTTCACGCTGGAAGGCGAGGGCGACGCACCCATGCGCGCGAGCGCGCGGGCCGCGCCCTTGCCCGACGCCGTCAACACGGTCTTGTTCCGCATCGCGCAGGAAGCGCTCACCAACATCGTGAAGCATGCTCATGCGCGGCGCGCGGCGCTCACGCTCGACATCGGGCAGGATGGCGTGACGCTCGCCATCGCCGACAACGGGCGCGGCTTCGACGTGGCGCTCGCGCAGGCCGATCCGCGCGCGGGTATGGGGCTGCGCAACATGCGTGAGCGACTGGAGCCGCTGGGCGGCCAGCTTTCCATCAGCTCGAAGCCGGGACATACGGTGCTAACCGCGTGGGTGCCGATCCGCCCGGGCGGCGCCCGCACATAAAGAAGCACACAGAGACACCATGAACGAAGCAGTGGAACCATCAAAGGAGGTGGCGAAGATCGCGCGCCTCGTGCTCGTCGACGACCATCCGCTGGTGCGCGACGGACTGCGCGCGCGACTCGAAGCCGTGCCGGGCCTCGAAGTCGCGGGCGAGGCGGGCAACGCCGATGAGGCCATCGCCCTGGCCGCCGCGCTCGAACCCGATCTCGCGCTGATGGACGTCGGCATGGCCGGCATCAACGGCATCGCGCTGGCGGGCATTTTTCACGAGCGCTTTCCGGCGATCCGCGTGCTGATGCTGTCCATGCACGACAACGTCGAATACGTGACGCAGGCGCTGCGTGCGGGCGCAAGCGGCTATGTGCTGAAGGATTCGCCGGGCGCGGAGATTGTGCGCGCCATCGAAGCCGTGCTGGCGGGGCAGACGTTTTTCAGCGCGGGGCTGGGCGCGCGCATGATCCAGGCGTCGCTCAAGGAAACGCCCATCGAGCGTCTCACGCCGCGCGAGCGCGACATTCTGGATGCGCTCGCCGAAGGTTTATCGAGCAAGCAGATCGCGCAGCGCGCGGGTTTGTCGGTGCGTACTGTTGAGACGCATCGGCTCAATCTGAAGCGCAAGCTCGATATCGACGGTCAAGCGGAACTGATCAAGTTCGCGGTGGAGAACCGCAGAAAGTAAGCGCTCAAAACGCAACGCCCAAACGCACACGGCGCGCACTCTCGCGAAAGAGTGCGCGCCGTGCCGTCTGATTCCTGCGCGAACGACTAAGCTGAATGAAGCTTTAGCTGCGCGCGTTGTGATCGACGAGGAACTTGATGAGGCCGTCGATGCCGCCCTTGGCGATCTGGTCGGCGAACTGGGTCTGATAGACCTGGATCAGCCACGCGCCCATCATGTTGATGTCGTAGATCTTCCAGCCGTTGCCGGAACGTTCGAGGCGGTAGTCGATGGCGTCGTCGCCGCCGTTGCTCAACACGTGCGACTGCACGACGGTGTCCTTCGCAGCCGCGCCCGTATTCGACGGCGCGAACTTGAAGTTCACCTGGGTGTCGCGAAGTTGCGCGAGCGACGATGCATAGGTCTTCACGAGCAGGAGTTGAAATTGCTCATACAACTTCTGCTGTTGGTCGGGGGTAGCCGTCGTCCAGGCCTTGCCGATGGCGATACGCGTGGTGCGCTGGAAATCCGTGGCGGGCACGAAATGGGTCTCGACCACCTTGGTGATCTGGGCCATGTCGCCGCCGCGGGCTTGCGGATCGGCCTGCATCGCCTTCACGGTGCCTTCCACGGCGGCTTTGACGACGGCGTCCGGAGACGACTGGGCAAAAGCGGCGCCCGACACGCCCGACAGGAAGGCGGCGGCGATAAATGCGGTGAGATAACGTTTCATACGCGTTTTTGGAGCAGTGAATTTCAGGTGCCGGTGGGATGGGGCAAGGTTGCGGCGCAAGCGACGCTGCGATCCCGCCCCGGCTGACCCAGTATAACGGCTTTGCCGGTTGCGCTCGTGTGCGCGAGGCGCGCCTTGCTGGGCGAGGCCGGTATACTTGAGCGCTTCACATCAAGAACTAGTTAAACGACAAGGCCCCCTCGCCTTTATGCTGAAGCCATTCATCATCCACCTCGTCGCCTGGTCTGTGCGCCGCGCGGCGTGGGTCATCACACTCGCGCTCGCGCTGGCCGTCTTCGGTAGCGTGTACGTTGCGAAGCATTTCAAGATCAACACGGACATCAGCGGCCTAGTCGAGAACAACGCCGAATGGGCCGCGCTCGGCGACGCCAAGGACAAGGCGTTCCCCAATCGAAGCGGCTCACTGCTGGTGGTGGTCGAAGCCCAGGTGCCCGAACTCGCGGACGCCGCCGCCGACAAACTCGCCGACGCCCTCAAGCAGCACACGAACGAATTCAGCGCCGTCTCGCAACCCGCGGGCGGCCCGTTCTTCGAACACAACGGCCTGCTGTTCCCGTCGACGCCAACGGTGCTGTCGACCACCGGCCAGCTCGTGCAGGCGCGCCCGCTGATCAACCAGCTCGCGAAGGATCCAAGCCTCGCTGGCCTCGCCGGCACGCTCACCACCACACTGCAACTGCCGCTCACGATCGGTCAGGTGAAGTTGCCGCAAATGGCAAGCCTGCTCGGCAGCGCCGCCAATACCGTCGACGATGTGCTCGCCGGCCGGCCCGCCGCGTTCTCGTGGCGCGCGCTGGTGGACAAGGACGCCGCGACCAAACCCGCGTTCTCCTTCGTTACCGTTCAACCGGTGCTGAATTTCGCCGCGCTCAAGGCCGGCGCAAGCGCCTCGCAGGCGATCCGCGATACGGCCGCATCGCTGCATCTCGACACCGAATACGGCGCGCGCGTGCGCCTGACCGGCGAACAACCGCTCGCCGATGACGAATTCGCCTCGGTGCAGGACGGCGCGGCGCTCAACGGCGCGATCACCGCCATCGTCGTGCTTGTGATCCTGTGGCTCGCGCTGCGCTCGGGCCGCCTGATCGGCGCCGTGCTCATCACGCTGGTGGTCGGCCTGATCGTCACGGCGGCGCTGGGTCTGGCGATGATCGGCTCGCTCAATATGCTGTCGGTCGCCTTCATGGTGCTGTTCGTGGGGCTGGGCGTGGACTTCGGCGTGCAGTTCGGCGTGAAGTATCGCGAGGAGCGCTTCCAGGACGACCGGCTCGACGTCGCGCTGCTCAAGACCGCGCGCCTGATCGGCGTGCCGCTCACGCTCGCCGCCATCGCCGTGGCCGAAAGTTTCTTTTCGTTCCTGCCGACCGCGTACAAGGGTCTGTCCGAACTCGGCCAGATCGCGGGCGTGGGCATGTTCGTCGCGTATATCGCCAACATGACGCTGCTGCCCGCGCTCATCAGCGTGTTCAAGCCGAAGGGCGAGCGCGCTTCGCCGGGCTTTGCGTTTCTCGCGCCCGTCGATAAATGGCTGGCGGAGCATCGCAAGCCGGTGCTGATCGGCACGCTGATCGTCGTGGTGGGCGCATCGCCGCTGCTGTATTTCCTGCGCTTCGACTTCAATCCGCTGCATCTGAAGGATCCGCATACGGAATCGATGGCGACGCTGATCGCGCTGAAAAATTCGCCGGTCATTTCGATCAACGACGTGAGCGTGCTCGCGCCCACGCTGGCGGCTGCCGACACCATCGCCGCGAAGCTCGAAAAGCTGCCGGAAGTGGGCCGCGCGACCACGCTCAGCTCGCTGATCCCCACGGACCAGCAGCAAAAGCTCATGCTGATTTCGAGCGCCTCGCAGCAACTGATGCCCGCGCTCACGCAGCAGCCCTCGTCGCCAGTCACCGACGCCGTGCGCGTCGATACGCTCAAGCGCGCGGCCAACCAGCTCGCGCTGGCGGCGGGCGATCATCCGGGTCCGGGCGCAGCCGAAGCCAAACATCTGTCGGATGGGCTGATGAAGCTGGCGGCCGCCAGCCCGGCCCTGCGCGACAAGGCCGAAACCGCCTTCAGCCAGCCGCTCAGGCTCGCCTTCGCGCAGCTGGAGCGCCTGCTGCAGCCGTCGGAAATCACGCGTGAAAATCTGCCGCCCGCGATGGTCGGCGACTGGGTGTCGTCCGTCACGGGGCAGGCGATTGTCGACGTCGCGCCGCGCGTGCCCGCAGGCGTCGATCCGAACGACGACGTCATGCTCGCGCGCTTCTCGCACGCCGTGAAGAAGGCGGAGCCGGGCGCGATCGGCGGCCCGATCTCGATCCTGCACTCGGCCAACGTGATCATTCTGGCGTTCCTGCAGGCGGCGTGCTGGTCGGTGCTGCTCATCACCGCGCTGCTGTGGATCACGTTGCGCCATTTCGGCGACGTGCTGCGCACGCTGATTCCTCTGCTGGTATCGGCGCTCGTGACACTAGAGTTGTGTGTTGTGTTCGGTATCCAACTCAATTTCGCCAACATCATCGCGCTTCCCCTGATGCTGGGCGTGGGCGTCGCGTTCAAAATCTATTTCGTGATGGCATGGCGCGCGGGGCAAACCGGCCTCCTGCATTCGAGCCTCACACACGCGGTGCTGTTCTCGGCCGCAACCACCGCCACGGCGTTCGGCAGCCTGTGGCTTTCGCACCATCCGGGCACGTCGAGCATGGGCAAACTGCTCGCGCTGTCCTTGTTATGTACGCTGATCGGCGCCGTGGTGTTCCAGCCGGTGCTGATGGGCAAGCCGCGCGCAAAGCGCACACGATCGCAAATGCAGGGGATCGATCAATGATGAAGAAAAAAGCCGCGCTCACCATGGCGGCAGCGAGCCTGACGCTCCTCGTGACGTCGGGCTGCGCAACCGGTCCTGAGCGCAAGCCGGGTGACCCGTTCGAACCCGCGAACCGGGCGATCTTTACGTTTAACGACGCGCTCGACACCCATATCGCGCAGCCGATCGCGAAGGGTTACCAGAAAGTCACGCCTCAGCCGATGCGCCAGGCGATTTCCAACTTCTTCTCGAATCTCGGCGACATCAGCAATTTCGCCAATGATCTGCTGCAGTTGAAAATCACCGACGCGACCGAAGACCTGATGCGTCTGGCAATGAACACGACCTTCGGTCTGGGCGGCCTGATCGACTTCGCTACGCCCGCGGGCCTGCCGAAGCACCATCAGGACTTCGGTCTGACGATGGGCCATTACGGCGTGCCGGCGGGTCCGTATCTCGTGCTGCCGGTGTTCGGGCCCAGCTCGATTCGCGACGGTATCGGCATGGGCGTGGACGTGAAGTTCAACCTGCTCAACTACATCGAGCCCGCCGTGCGCAACCCGATGTATATCGCGCAGTTCGTCAGCACGCGCGCCGATCTGCTGGGCGCAACCGACCTGCTGCAACAGGCCGCGCTCGACAAGTATTCGTTCGTGCGCGACGCGTATCGCCAGCAGCGCCAGTCGATGATCAACGGCTCGCAGAACAGCAACGCGCCGCTGCCGGACTACGGCGACCCAGGCGCCACCGACGACAACGGCGGCGGTGCTGGCGCGGGCAAGTCGAATAACGGACTGCCGAATTACGAGGATCCGGGCGAGGGCAGTGCAGCGACGCCTGCCGCCGGTGCGACGGGTGCGGGCGCAGGGGCGGCTGCCGCTGCGGGTACGGCGGGTGTTGCGGCAGGTACGGCGGCGTCCGCGCCGGTTGCCGCTTCCGCTCCCAAGGCGGCTTCTGGCGCTGTGCCAGCGAAAGCGGCTTCGGCTCCGGCAACTGCTGCGCCGGCGCAACCGGCCTCGGCGCCTTGAGCTCGAACGCGATGTGATGGATTCGCCTGCGCGAGCGGGCGAATCCAGATGTGAAAAACCCCGGCAAGGTCATCGACCTTGCCGGGGTTTTTTCTGCCTTAAGCGGAAAACAACTCAGCTCAATGCACCGCTTCGTCTTCCTGGCGTTCTTCGCGCGCGGCCTCGTTTGCCACCGCAACGGCCGTCGCATCCATCGCCGTATGCACCGTCTGGCGATACAGCTCGTACGCTTCTTCCGCGTAGCGAATGCGGTCGCGGCCATGCGGCGCAGGCTTGCCATCGGCGCCCATGTTCACGAACACCATCTTTTCGATCGTCAGGATGCTCTTGCGCGTGACCTTGTTGCGCACTTCGCAGCGCAGGGTGATCGACGTGCGGCCAAAGTCGGTCGCCGTGATGCCGAGTTCAATGATGTCGCCCTGACGCGCCGAACTCACGAAGTTCACTTCGGAGATGAGCTTGGTCACGACGCGCTGGTTGTCCAGCTGGCAAATCGCGTAGATGGCCGCCTCTTCGTCGATCCAGCGCAGCAGGCTGCCGCCGAACAAGACATTGTTTTCCAGACTACAATTTTCGT
The DNA here is from genome assembly GCF_011753055.1 of Burkholderia sp. Ax-1719. Lineage (GTDB taxonomy): Bacteria > Pseudomonadota > Gammaproteobacteria > Burkholderiales > Burkholderiaceae > Paraburkholderia. Next base: position 36,904 of record NZ_VWWJ01000016.1, read on the forward strand.
CAAAACGTCCTAGACTCCCTTTTATGTCGAGTAATTAGGAGACTTTGTTGACGATGGCCTTTGACGACTAATCGTTGCAAGTCTTACTGCGTCGCTGGAGGCAGTCGGCGGCCAACGGTCGCGCTCCGCCTACGATCAAAGTTCATCAATCGGCAGTTCGCGCGCCGATGCATGTGGATAACTTTCGCGCACCAATAGTTTTCATGCAACGAAATGCAGATTCGATAAATAAATATTTTTAATACCGAGGCAGCCGCCGCGATCGATGGTTTCGCGGGACCGAGACTCTAAGGAGCCGGCAATGGAAGGATTAGTGCTAACGGATGGCGGATTCAGAGCAGCCTTGGTCACAGATGACGCCGGAAGCTATCGCAGGTATAGCCTCTATTCACATTCCGACAATGTGCGAGACGCTGTGCGGTTCTCAAAGGCAGCTAGGCTATTCGTCTACAGAAAGCACAAGAGCCTCCAGTCTCGCTGCCTCAGAGCCCTTTCTTGGAGCAAACTCGCGCACTATTTTCAGACCACAAGTCCATTTGTCATACCTATCTCGGCACTTGAGTGGCCGACGGTCATCTACGAGAACTACGAACTTCACCTTAGTTCGATGTCAGGTAACGCGCTGGGAGCCCGCTTGAGAGCATGGCAAGGAGGCATTCGGCCGATCCTTGAGTTCTTGCGCGCCGTTGAGGAACTGATCCCTTGGCGCGTAGACGTGCGATTGGGGAAAGCATTCCGGCACATTCGGGAGGAGCCCCCCATCAGCGCGTTTCACAGCGGTAGCCCTTCCCTCGCGTCAGATCCTGACATCATCCGACTTTACGCCGTACTCCCTAAAAGAACTACGGCCGAACTGATTTGAATGAGAGCAGATGGATTATCGGCGTATATCGTCGCAAGGGACCGCTTTGGGGAGCCGGCAATGGATGGATTCGAATATATAGATGGAGGCTTTAAAGTGACTGTCGTAGATGAGGCCGGACTCCCGCATCCTCACATACTCGGTCCTCTTTTTGACAACGGGCAACAAGCGTGGCGCGTCTTAACTGCGCTTAAGTCTTTCATCTACCGAAGCGACAGTTTCTACACACGTAATCTCGAAGCGCAAGCGCTGAGGGATTTTGTAAGATCTGCCCATGAAAAGGGCATACACTCAATGCCGACCTCGGCAAGCGGCTGGCAGACGGCGGTAATCAAAATTTATGAGCATCAAATCAGCGGACAATCGGGCAAATCTACTTTAGATACCCGCATGGCGAAATGGCAGGGAAGCACACAACCAATGCTTGAATACCTGCGCGATATTGAAAATGTAATACCCAAAAGCGTAAAAATACCGCCCAAAAGACGATATCGAAGCGTGCGGCGACCGAACTTCAGGACGGGCACCATTTGCGGTGGTGAAACCAAACAACGGAGTTCGTCCGAAGAAATAAACGAGAGCTCGGCCTTATTGTTGAATCTGGACCTCAGCCGGACCGACGCCGAATATCTTGAGAATTTTCGGGACAGGTTAATTGAGGCGCGCGCTGCTTTGGATGACGATTGCGTCGCTTACGTGACGTCGATGGCCGCGCATTTTGACTACGGGCAACGTATCTTAGGGATGTGCTCAGAAGAGGAAGCTGATCTACTTCAGGCCTCCTACCTCACTTACCGTGAGATGCGAAAGGACCTCGAGCCAGGCAATTCCGTTGGCGCAACCGAAATCTCGCTGGCACGGGTCCTCCGCCTCTTTTTACGCGCAGAACCCAATGCAAAGCTCAAGATGATCTTTGCGAACACGCCTTGGCTCCCAAGCTGGCAGATGCTCAACTTCCCGCTGAACGCGCCACCCCCTCCCCACTCAGCACTTAGAAGTGACACGCGACGCTTCCGGTGGATGCTGGGCCTATTAGACGCAGCTGATCTTTCGATCACCCATTTCTTACTTTCAATTAGAAATCCTAAATTTAATGCGTCACCACTTTTCTATGCGAATCTGAACGACAAACATGGTCACTCATACTTTACGGTAGTTGTCGACGGGATATCTTATTCGGTAGACAAGCGCCGGGCTAAGTCACGGAAGGCAAGCACTCTAGACTCTGAGAGCATCCTTGCCATAGAAACACTTCTTAAGATGACTAAACGCGCGCGCGATCGAATGACCGCCGGCAATCCTTTAAAAAATCTGCTGTTCTTCGCAATTGGTTATACGGGTGCACACGGGTTGAAGTACCAATCACTTTATTCATTTTCTGAAGATAGCGACGGCCGCTCGGTAAAGTATTTCCTGCCCAAGACGGCTGCCCTGAAGATACCACCAAAACACATCGTACCTAAAAGGCTTCGCCGAACTAATGCAGTCCTTGAATGGTTCAAGACCGGATCGATTCTTGCTGCGGCTCGAAAAATTGGCAATACAACCAAGGTTATCATTAAACACTACATTCCTGAAGCACTTCTCAGAGCTTGGAATGTCCGCCTAATTAGACGCTTCCAAAATATCTTCTTGGCGACGGCCGCCGCCAACGAGCCCTATCTCCTCCGGGCTACCGATTTTTCCAAGCCGGCGGAACTCAAGAAGTTCATCGACGACATGCTTAGTCAGCATGCCCCTTCTAGCAGTAAGCTCGCCCGGCTAATGCACGAACGTTTCCGGCATCCCGAAAGCGTCGATCCGCGTTCTGACAAACCGAAGGCGACCGACGAAAGCTCCCTTGTCATTGGCATCACTCCGGCAACTCTTGCGGCTCTCTATGCCTATCGGGATCTAGCCTACGAAAAAGGCATCGCGTGCATGACAACAGGAAAACCAAAGCCCGGCGACATCTTGCCTGAGGCCATTATCGACCTCGCCGACCTGCTAGACACACGCATCCGTGATCATCACGATCCGAGCTTTCGCGCGGCACATCGGGAAGCCGAGTTTTTGACGCCAAAAATCATCGAAAGCATGCGCGAAGGCGTTCGCGCCACATTTGGGTAACGGAGAACGAGCCATGCGCCGTCGTCCGCAATCTGCACTAAGAAGTGAGGCAACTATCTTGGCAGAGTTGCTCGAAGAGGCACATGCTCTAAAGACCATAGAGGTGCGCACTTGGACTGCGCCATGGTTGCTCTCGCCGATACATGACCCGGTTTGGCGTCTGAGGACGGATGATAGCGTTCTGATAGATGGCGAATGGCGTGCCGTGATCACCATTGACTGGGACGACAAGCTTCCCGATGGATCCAAGCTCACAGACGAATGTAATCAGCGATACCTTGAGTTTCTCCAACGATCCGCATTTTTGCTAAGGGAAGAGATTCTGGACATACGAGCAAGCAGCACCCACGCCATTCACATTTCTATCCTGAAGGCGCTTACACATTGGATTTTTTCGCAATCAAATCGCTTCTCCCCGGCTGAACACGGTTTTTCGAAGGTTGACGCATCGGGAATTCACGATTTCATGAAAAAATACATTGCCGGTGGATTATTCGAGGTCGGCGATTATGGCGCTAAATTCTTGAAGTCCATTGACAAAGAATTGTATTCAAAATGGAACGCGTTGCGCCCAAAACCATCCATTAGAGTTCTTCCAAAAGATATTGTCGATTCGATCTGCAAAAAACTCGACTACCTTGGATTCTACAGCGTTACCGAGGGGATTGGACCTAATTCTGGATTGAAATATGTTGATCGGACTAAAGTCGCTGAATTGATGCAAGCGGACGTCTCCGTCATGAAAATTCCGGGCGCAAGTGTATTCTTCCGTCAGTTTGAACCCGAGTACATTAAAAAATTCGGTCGACTAATGGTGCGCGTCGCACAGATAAATCATAAGTTTCTTTCCCACAGGACCTATACCATTGATCAGGTAAACTCCAACAAACCGACAAAACAAATCGCCCATACCATTACTACAATTCGATGTCTAGAGGCACTTTCGGAGACGTTACCACTTAGCTTGAGACCGCTTGCGGCATCAAGCTTGAAATCACCACTGAATCGCTATCTGAGAGATTCTGATCCCGGCGACCACACACCTTGGATTCCACTCGAGACGTCCTTCGTGTACCTCAACGAATCACTACGCTGGATCCTCGAGTACGGGGAGCCTCTTGTAGATTTTTATCTCAAAGCATCAAAATATTTTAAAGAAAGCAGCTTATTGATATCTGGTTCACCCATGGAGCGAATAGAAGCCCGTGAACTATGGACGCAGGAAAACATGCCGGAAAAGCTTAAATCTGCTGGCATAACAGGATGGTCCAGTTTCCGAAAAACCAGAATTCATGGCACCGCGCCTTTCCCGATAACAAAGGCGATGACTATTTTTCTCGGCGCTTGCATCTACATTATCTCCGGCGTTCTTCCGGCAAGAATTGATGAGATCGTGTCACTGGAGAAAACCTGTATTAGCTTTACCGATGGCGATGGGTTTTGGTTGCGCAAGCGACGCGGAAAGGCTGTCGAGAATGATCAGCATCATTCCATGGATGTCCCTGTTCCACAAGTGGTTGCAACGGCAATAGGTCTGCTTATCCGTATAGGTGTGAAATCGAGGGAGTTCGTATCCGGATATAAAGAGCTCAACCAAAAATTCCTGTTCTATTTACCTATATTTCACTCCCTTGAAACACAAGCCATCAAAAGACGTGACGACAAATCAATCCAATATGCTTTAGATATCTTTTGTGATCATATCGGGCTCCCGCCTGACGAGCTTGGTCGACGGTGGTATGTGCGCATCCATGAAAACCGAAAGGCATTCCTTCTATCATTTGTCTGGTATTTCAAAAGTTCGTCTTTGGATGCAGCCAGATGGCTAGCTGGACATACCGACCCCAATCACATCCTTGCCTACATCAAAGCAAACATCCCGGGCGAAGAAATATCAGAGCTTGAGGCAGATTTCCTAGCCGAGATGCTCTGGGATTTCGGCATTTCACCCAGTAGAAAACCTGAAGTCAGAAACATCAGCGCCCTCTATCGTAGAGTCAAAGCTCACTTTCACGTTCGCGAGATTAGCGAAGTGAACCAGAAAGAATTAAACGACTACCTCGAATACTCTCTTTTCGAAGGAAAAATTCACATCGACGTAATAAACCTCATCACAAGAACCGGAAAGCAGAAAATTGCTCTTCGGTTTCGGATTTCCAAGTAAATATCTCAGTGCTTCAAGATGTCAAAGGATAGGCCATGAAATCCCATCGACCATCAGCGAGAGCCATAAACAGTGCGCGAAATTTATGGGTCCAACTCACCGCAGCAACAGACTCAATCAACCCTCCTCGTGCGCTCTTAAACGCTTGCGCTACGCAAGAATCACTGGCAGCGTTCGAGTCTGAAGAAAAGGAGATACGGCCGCTCGCCTTGAATACATTGAAGTCTGCCGCAGAGCTAGCTGTAGAAAACGGCGGATGGCATGCAATGAATGATTTGCGGATGCGACTGTTTCTTCGCGCCATCGCACACAACTATCCAGAGCGAAGAAGCCGACGCGGCCTGGGATTTCAGCTGCGCACAAAGAAGGACGAAATCGCGATCTTGAACGATCGATACCAGCATCTCTTACGTAGCAGGGCCACCCTACTTCAGGCTTACTCCGATATTGTTGACTTGCTCAAGACCTATCGAACACTAAGTCCCAATCTCTCTGACCGCCTAAAGCGCCACGAGGCTATGTTTGACATCAAACTGCTTTCCGAAGCGGGAGGAACCGATGAGAAGAAGTGAAGAACATGGAACCCGGGACGGCGAATCAACCAGTCGTCAACTGTTCACCGTTGTTCGAGACGTACATCTTATAGAGTATCCATCTTTTGACAATGACAGCGGAATCTATGACACTTCGACGACTAGACGCGCGGACGCGCTGGTCTTTATGCGATGGCCAAATGGGCAACCCTGTCTCGAGATAGAACTCTATCTATTGTCACTCGCAGAGAATGGCGCCAGACTGGACAGAAACGGCGGCTCCGTTCGACAAGAAGCCGTTAAGCTCTCTCCCCTCGTAAGGTTTTGCTATAAGAACGGCTTAAATTTTTGGGATATTTGGTCTGATCATTTTCAACGCTTTATCGATGAATTAAAGGACGAAATCAAGCCAGATGGAAGAAAAGCGCGTGAACTCAACCAAGTACTTGAGATCTCAGACTCCTGCATTCGCTTCTTGACTTGGTTACAAGAGTCACTCCTTCCCCATCGCACCATCGTAGACGTAAAAGGCAAACCTCATCAGATTCTATTAAAACTCAAAAAAACGAAGGATCAGCGCACGGGTCGGACGTACACCTCCTACCATTTCTTCGGAAATCCGCCATCCTCTACTCGACAATTGAAAACTCCGATGCCTAAAGAGAGCATCGATAAGCTTTTTGACGCGATCACAAAGAAGTATGACATTGAGAACTGCCATCCTCGGCTAAGGCGTAGATTCCAGAACGAAGATGCGTTAAGAAAGTATCTCGAATTTCAACGAGCCACCTGGGATGGAGTGCTGACTGTATGTTTGGCCTTCGGATGCAGGCCAGCCGAGGTATCTACGATGAGTCGAACCAAGAATCTCGAGAAAATGGGTTCGGATAAGAAACTCGTTCTTGCAACTATGAAGCAAAAGAAGGGGGCCGAACGTGAAGTCCCCGTCACTATGAACATCGTCATCAAGCTCGCGGTATACGAACGAAAATATCGCTCAGAGATGCTCGATCAACTACGCACTGCCGGGAAGAACCCCAATCCGAGCGATTTCCTTTTTTTGAATACCCTTGGTAATCCGCTAACCAAAGAGACACTTACTAGGCAATTCGAGAGACTTTGCCGATACGCTGATATAAACGAACGGGCTTGTTTAAGCATGTTCCGACATCGCGCGATCACAAGTCTCGTAGCAATTCATCTAAAGGAGTTCTGCTCCCCTCGATTGGACATCGCTATGCAGGCACTAAACGATGCGGACTACTCCACAATACTCGCCAAGGTAGCATCAATCACAGGGCACTTAAACCCAGAAAGTCTGCGCGACTATATCCATCTTGCCTGGGACGAACTGGGTGCATTCGACCCTGTCGACGCCGCTACCAAGCTCAGTGCGATGTTGCTCACACTCGTAAATGACCTCACCTTCCGCGTGAAAAAGGTCGAGCGTGCCCCGGCAAAAGAGCAAGCGGCAGCTCTCCAAGACTCATTTCACTTGATTCGAGAATCGGAGAAGGAGATGCGTGAATTGTTAGATTTGTCTCAACGAGTGAAGGCCAATCCGGGAGCGCTGTTTGAGCATACAGCGGCTCGATGATTCCGCGATCGATGTCACGATCGACGGAATCATCCAACGGGAGGCCCTACGGTATTTGTGCACGCACGAGGTGCCTCACGGTATGGGTGGAGGATACCTCTGGAATCAGAGGCATCTAGCGTTTCCGGAAGCGGCATCGGCGCTTCTGTGCGCTGGCGATTCAAGACCGCGCGCGATCGTAAGACTACTGCCCTCAGGGAAAGAGCATATAAGGAGGCTTCGTATAACGCTGCCCCTTTGTCAACCCAGTCGTGTCGAGCCCGTAGCTGCGAAGTATCCAGCGAGACTCGCCGCCCGGTTCTCCGCCTACGTCGCTGCGCCCATGCAAAGCCAGGCGATTATTGACGAGCAAGATGTCGCCCGGTTCGACAACAACCGACTTACAGTGCTGATGACATGCAGCGGCAAACGCGTCGTTGGCGGCAGCAGCCGCTGGCTGTTCGTCAGTGTCGACAGAGATGCTGCTGTGGCTATAACGAACCCAAGTTTCGTTGCCAACGTCCAGCAGAATCTCCGCGTCGTCGACGCCATGTTCCTCTCCAAGAATGAGCTTCATTCCTGAAATAAAAGTGCTTTGCGAACGAATACCGAACTGCTGCTTCTTCAGTTCTTCAATCTGTTCGTCGGAGAGGTCCGCCAGCACACCAGTCATTGGCATCACAGTCGTGCGAACGCTATCGGGATTGCGCAGGCCTGTAAGGCAGACGAAGTCCGGCGAGGGAGCGATGTCTGGATTGTCCGGGTCGAAGTGCCCTCGAAACGGAAAGGTTACTGCGTCGGTGTGCCCACGCATGCCACCCTTCGACTTTTCGACATTCCGCCCTTCGCCGGGAAGAACAACGAGGTTCACAAACAACTCGCCATCATTCTCGCAACCGTAGGACACCGTTTCCATGCCGAGCGCACCCAAAGCGATGATCGCTGAAACGCGAGCAATCAAAGTACCCGCAGCGGCCGGGACCGAGATGAAGCCCTGTGGCGTGGGTGGCAATTCTCCCTGAACGAATACCTTCGGCAGCAACGCGAACGGCTCGCCGAGGATACTCTCAATCAGCGCATCAAAGCCTTGCCCGGCGCCCTTTTCATAGGCTTCCCTGACCGCATCGGACAATTCAGCAACCAGCTTTGCAGGCATGCGCAACGCATCGTTCACCTGCTCGGGAGTTTGGTTCTTCCACCAGGCGTCCACGACTGCCCGAACGGCGGCTGCGTATTCAGCGGAAATCAGATAGCCCCCGGGGAGTTGATATCAAGTTGATATATAGTTGATACATGACTATACTGTTGAGATATCCTCGGCTCAAGCGAGACAAACCATGCCATCCGTAACACTTCCCCTACTGGAAGCAGAAGGTTCTGCCCGCATGGTTCGTGAATTTGCTGCGCTAGTCGAGTCAATATCTAGGACCGTCGAGTTTACTGCAAACCCTGACAATGATGGGGTCACGTGCTCCGTGGCGCTGCCAGATGAGACACGGCTCTGTCGCCAAGCCCGGAGCGCTGACGAGGCCGCACGTTGTTTGCTGCTTGCGCTGACAACTGACGTCCTTTGCGCGCGAGTAGATGATCACTGGAGTTCCCGCTACCAGCTCGTTCTCGAGCAAAGCTGCACTCAAGACCCGGAGGGCAAAATGCAACTCGACGAATGCGAAACCACCGCATCCCGAACGAAGGAGCGTCAGGTAACGATTGGCGTTAGCACGAAGGCCTCGTTACATACCGCGATCGGTGTACTAGCACAGGCGCGTGGCGAGTCGCTTTCAGCGGTAGCACGAGACATGGTCGCGAGGGGATTCGAGGACTTCGAAACGCGGTCCTTTACGGAGAGCCAAAGTCGGTTGCTGGCCAGCTTCGAGTCCAAGCTCGCGACATACTGCGAAGGCGAGAACATGCAGTGGATGGTTCGCGTGGACCGAAGGCTGGCAACACGGATCAAGCTCTCCGCAAAAGAGTTCGGGAAATCGGCGTCGTACATGGCTGCCATTTGTATAACTGACGCGTTGGTCAAACAGACCGCAATTGTGCCAGGTGCAGTCGTTCCAACGGAGCTTGAGTCGGCAAAGGCCATCGTTGAGCAATTCAAGGGGCCGGCAGTTCGCAGGCTTGCGGATGATATTGGGCTAGGCAAACGCGGCCCTCTTCTGAGCGGCGTCCTCTCGGGCAAGACAGATGCTCCACGGGCGGTACTTCGAGCGCTATCTTTGAAGCTTAAGGTGTCAATTCCGCTCCTCAAGCAAGTCTTCAACGAATCGTTCCTGAATACCCCCATCCCGGCATTCAAGGCTCAAGGCGAAAAGCCTGAAGTCAGACTCGAGAAGCAATCTTGGGAAGATGCGGTTAAGTCGCTGAAATTGACAGACGAAGACACCGCTGCACTTCTCGAGTTCGCAGACTAAGCTATCAATGAACCCATTTGACCGAGCTCGCGCGGAAGCGCAGGTATTGCGACAACGACTTCTGGAATGCTGCGACACTTCCACACCAACTAGTCGCGAGCTTCTGTCAGTCGTCGAGGACGAGCTTGATTTAGCGGTCGAGAAAGTGCCTGCGGACTACCCGGCCCTTGGCGGTGGCGCGGCCGTTCTCGACCGTCCAGAGCGCTCCATCTATGTCCGTGACGACGTCAGCGAAGCCGAGTTCGCATATCTTGTCGCTCATGAACTGGGCCATTGGGTGTTGGACGTAGACAAGCCACAAACCAGCGTCGCTCACCTCAAGGCAATGGTTGCAGGACCAGAGACGCCAGCTGTAGCAAAGGTCGAAGCCTACGGGGCTCGGGAACGGCAGGAGTTGCAGGCAAATGTGTTCGCTCGTGAGTTGCTGCTTCCGCGAGACACTGCCAACTCGATTTGGAAGGCAGGCAAAAGCGCCCACCAGATAGCCAAGACGTACGTTCTCCCGCTGGAGATAGTTCGCGTACAGTTGCTGGACGGCGTCTTGCTTCCCCCTTATACGCCGCCGCCGGCAAAACCATTGCCGGCGCCGAGCGAAGATCAACGCAAGGCAGCGGAGGCGAAAGAGCGCTTTGTAAACGTTGTCGCTGGCCCTGGGACTGGCAAGACAACCACACTGGTTCATCGCGTCAAGTACCTCATTGAAGACCTTAGCGTCGACCCCAGTCGGATACTCGTACTCACCTTCACGAACAAGGCGGCCTTTGAACTGGTTGAGCGGTTGCGCAATGCAGGCATATCCCGCGCGGCCGATATATGGGCGGGCACATTCCATGCCTTCGGCCTGGAGTTCCTTCGGAAGTATCACCAGCATTTCGACCTTAACGCCGACGTACTAGTCGCAGACAGACTCCAGCAGCTATCGCTACTCGTAAAGAATCTTCCTCGTGTCGAGTTGAAGCACTACCTGCGCGTAGAGGATCCATATGAGTGGCTGAAAACGGTCATCTCCTGCATACAGCGCCTAAAGGAAGAACTCGTCAGCCCGGAGGAATATCGTTCACGGCTCCAGAGCCTGGGCGCCTCCGAAGAGGTCATACAGGACGAGCGCGAGGACGTTGGAACGCTGTACGAGTTGCATGAAAACATCCTGCGCGATGCGCACATGGTTGATTTTGTGGATCTGGTAGCAAAGCCAGCCATGAAAGTGCGGGATGCGAGAGAGACTGTCACCGAACTTGCGGACCACTTTGAACACATCCTCGTGGACGAGTATCAAGACGTCACTGAAGCAATGGTGACGATGGTGCGCCAGCTCGCCGCGAACGCCAAATCGCTCTGGGTCGTTGGGGACGTGCGACAAGCAATCCACCATTGGCGCGGCGCATCAGTCAAGAGTCTCCTGAGATTCGAACATGCCTTCAAGACGGCCGGCGACTCGTCGACGGTCAAGAAGTACTCGCTCGACGCAAACCGCCGAAGCTCTTGGGAAATCCTTGAGCTCTTCGGCCAAGCCGGTCGCGTTCACGTGCTCGAATCGCGTTTGCCGCTGGACGAAATGCATGCCGTCAACGGCAAATCCGGCTCGCTGCCAGAACTTCTTTCATGCGAGTCGCGAACGGCCGTCTCCCAGGCCGTAGTGAATGAAGTCAAAAAGCATCAGCATTCCGGCATCAGCTACCGGGAACAGGCACTGCTTTGTCGCAAGACCGCCGATGTCGAATACCTCGCGACCCAGATGCGTGCGGCTGGCGTACCGATTCTGTACATAGGGGAGCTAGCTCATCGACCGGAGATAAAGCGACTGCTGTGCCTGATGCAACTCCTGTGTGAACGTGCTCCTCGAGCGCTAGTTGGACTGAGCAATACCGCTGGGATTTCTATGCCCATGAGCGACATTGCGATCTTGCTCAGTCAATCGGTAGGCCAGATTGCCTGGCAGCGCGGCCGATGGCTTGGCGAAGCACCGGAGGATTTGTCGTCAGCAGGCGCATCCACAAGCTTTCGGCTCAAGTCCCTTCTTGCGGGATTTTCGCGCCACACGAGTCCTTGGGAGTTCGTTTGCGACATGCTACTCGACCGGCGGTTTGGTCTACCACCAGAGGATGATGCATCACTTGATGCGCAGACGGCTCGGCTGGCGTTGTGGCAGTTTGCGTATTCCGTGCGCAATGGCGACGGCGACATGCGCCAAGCGACCCTGTCCAGATATTTGCTGCGGCAACAGCTAAGGCAGCGCATTGGCGACACACATGGTGACAGGGAGCTGCCTCCTGAAGCGACCGCCATGGACGCCGTACGTGTCATGACGGTTCACGGGAGTAAAGGTCTCGAATTTGAAGCCGTGCACATCGGATACATCGACGCTGACTCCTATGGGGCGGACGAACCCTCGTGGAACTTCGGCGACTCTACACAGGTGCTCGTTCCGCCAGCAGTATTGGGTAGCAATGACGTCGAGCATCAGTTTGAAACAGCCGTCGAGCGGAATAACCTCTTCTATGTTGCGCTATCACGCGCGAAAAATCGGCTGCAACTCTACGAGAACGTCGAATTTGCCACGAGGGCGCGCCTGAAGCAGCTCACGACTGACTCGACCAAATACCTGAGCAAAAGTCTCGGAGAGATCTCGTCGGCCGATTCGGCCGCGGCGCCCGAAGCGAATACTTCTACTTCGCTCTCGGTCAAGTTCGAGGAATTTGAGGCCTATATCCGCTGCCCGTTACAACATCACTACCGCTACCACTTGGGTTTGCCCAATGAGCAAGAGGTCGATGCGGCATTGCGGGCACGCTGGGCTGTCATGGACACGCTCGAAGAATATGCTCGAAACAAAACCCATCCGAAGCAGGTGTTCTATGATGCGTGGGCTCGTTACCAACTTCCTTCCGAGGAAGACGACCCGCAACTCATCCGGGATGCAAAGACTGTATGTCGGCGCGGGTTAGCCGTCATCAAGGAACTCGACGGTACGTTCAGTGAAGGGCTCGTTGCCACGCTCAGAGACGCTGATGTTGAGTTACCTTGGGTCATAGAAACAGGAAAAGGCTCCGCGGCACGACTACATCTCGTTCGCTTCTCCCCTCTCGGAGCCTCTGCAACCGCGTCATATTTGCGCCCGCTGCTGCGAGGCATCCCAGGACGGCGCCCCATGCCGATGGTCATCCACACTCTGGTCGTGGAACAGAGGGTCGACGCACCGATTAGTCAACGACCTGAAAGTACCACGGCCTACAAAGCAGCCGGGAAGATGTGTTCCGGGCAGGTTGTCGCTACGCCGGGCAGACAATGCAGTAGATGCAGCTATTTAACTGTCTGTCCGTCCAAGCCGATCTAGTTGATGTTCATCTGCAGTTTCCGATACGACTTCATCTAATGCGAATGTGAAGCAGCGCAGCTCGCAGATTCGCAGTGCGTGAGAGCGTTCGGCGACCGCTCGCCGCGCCCCCGGTCATACAGTGACATTCAAGGCAAGTGTCGACCAAGGGCAACAAGGCTCATTGAGCGGCTCTGATTCTATTGAAAAGCTCATTCAATAAATGAATCGGGGTCTTCAAAAAGGGGTTGTGCTTCCAGCTATCACGCCCGCCCCAGTGTTCGATGGCTTTGCCGACAGATTCCTGATCTATTGCAACGCCCTGATCGAGCCAGTGGCTTAAAAGTTTAGTCGCTGACTCAGCGGTATTTGAATCGGCAGAACATAGACATGTATGTGTCGTACTCGTGAGCTCTGCCGAAGGTGGGATCTCTAGCCTGCGAAGCGCATCGAAAATGCCGCTTACATCACCTGAGGCATCATCACTCAGCCGCCGCAATAGCATCTGGGGCATTCCGTCAATATGGTGACGTTCAACCAGAAAGATGACATAGCGTAACGAATCGCCGTTCGCGACACGTAAGAGCGCCTCAAGCTCTTCCCGCGTCATCTGAATCCCCTCGAATATATTCGCCGCGAGATCGTTGATCCACACAGACGGATGAAGAAGTCCGCGTATGACGTCTTTACGGCTCAACGGTACATTTGCGGCTTTCTCCCAGGCAGGCGGATCTATATCTACAGCAGGGAGGAAAGTAAATACCGATTTGAATGATTTTGCATCGATTCTATGTACCAATTCTTTGGCTTCCTGCGCCAGAGAGTGCAAGTCGAGCGGGAGCAACTGCGCGACTGCCTTGATTGTCGCCTGCAATGCGGGCTCGTCGTGAATAGTCGACCAAGAGTAGATATCGCTAACGGGCTTCTGCATGAACCCAGACGCATGTATCAACCCTGCAAACTGAACGAAGGCATGACGAGGATTTTTCTCTATGGTCGTTTCTGAATAGCCGTTTGCGAAAGCATTGGCAATTGATTGATAGGCGCAAAGCCAAGCATCTTCCATACTAGGCCCAACAGGCACCAGGGTGACAGGCGATACGACTTCTTTGTCATCTGGCAGGAGCGACTGTAATTCTTCAATTCCACGAGATTTCAGAATCTCATTGACTTGAAAGCTAAACCCTAAAGTTCGGAGCTTCTTGTCCATGAGTTCGTTTTCCGCAAAGGACCTAATCAGGTCATCCGGCTGCGCTTTGAGTGCCGCCAAGGCAACAATCTCCAATAGGTCGCGGTCGCTGCGATCTTTTTTATCGAAGATATTGCGTACATTGAACGGCTCGATAATTGTAAGCAATTCGGCCAAAACTGCAGACAGGGTCGTAGCATCATAGTGAATTGCACCACAGCGGATAGCGGTGGCCCATGCTACGAGCTTCGTCGCCGGATTGGTTGCGTCAAGCCTTGCCGCAGCTAAGGGCTCGACGAGGGAATTTGCCTTTGCACCGATGTCCGAGAGAGCAACGCCTATGCTGAATTTATCGCTCGCACCGTCCTCGACAGCCTTGAATGACTGTCGTACCAGTTCCTGCGCCATCAGTTCAGACACAACAATTTCACTATTGCCGAGCAACCCAAGGGCTCGCCGCAATTGTTGTGGAAGCCCGGCGGTATGTCGAACCAAGTACAGCTCGATCAAGTCATCAGCCAAGCCTTGCCCAACGGCAAAGCCTAAGACCTCTTGCCTGTCGGGATGGTCGACCACATCGTTAAGCAGACTGCTTGATTCCCGCACCAGGAAGCGCGAAGCGACAAATTCGCAAAATGTTTTGTGAATAAAGGTAAGTAAGCCCGTACCGTCGTGATACACCTTTTCGATCAGACCTACCCTCTCCCAGTGAGTTACCGCACGTCGAATGTCTTCTTTTAGAGCCAACGGTGCAGCCTTCATTAGAGGGGCGAGCATCTCGGCCGCGCGATCAATTAGTGTATCGAACACAATCAGCGGATCGCAGACGAGAATCCAACCAATAATGTCGAGCACGACTTTGTAGAGGTCAGCCTTCTCCGCAGATTTATCGATCGGTCGCTTTTCAAACAGGCTGATGAGTTGCGTGTAAAGCCCTAGCCGTGTACCAGGCAACGTACTACGCTGACGAATCAGCGACGCAGACATCCCGAGAAGTTGTGGGCTGACCGAAATCGCTTCGCTAGGCGATATTTTGCCGATTTGAAATGGCGACAAATCAACGGAATTCGAATCTGGAGAGTCAACTATCAGCACTGCGCGCACTAGTGCCTCGAGATTCTTCGCCCCTTCCTCTTTTCTCGGAGGCAGAAGGTTGTAATGGGTCCAACTCGACAACTCGGCAGTCTCATAACCTATTGGCCTGGTTGTAACAACCACTCGCACACCGGGATGGCCTAAAGCAAACTTATTGATCTGTTCCGCGACGTCGTGGTGGGCACTGCCGCATTCGTCCAGCCCGTCTGCAAGTACGACCCAATTCTGACGAGGCACACTTCGAATCTGGTCAGGTGTCAGCGAGGAACCTCCGAGCGCGTGCTTCACGAGCACCTCTGAGAACGCTGCGCCTTGCTGCATGGCTGCGGCAATCGGCTTGAGTGCAACACTCAATACAAGATAACCATCCCGAGCGTACTGATGAGCTAGCTCCTTGATCATCGTGGACTTGCCCAAGCCGGGACCTGCTACGACCACTGCGAGCATCTTGAAGCGTGCGGTCCAAACAGAATCGAACTCCTCCCCAATCGCCTTGCGTTCCGTGCCTTTGTGATAACGATCCAGCGCTAACGCGGCGTCGCCCAAAGCTGGGTCTTCGAAACGTCTTGGCCCCAGACGCATTGGAAGCAGGTGCACAAGCGGAATCTTGCGTTTTATCCCAGTAACGGAGAAATGGCTGTTCGTCTCAATCATCCACCTGGAATAGCGATCGAACACAGATGCGGGAAAGTCGTTTGCACGTATGGCGATGTTTGAGCTGCTAAGCAGGCGCACCAAGTCGGGCAATGTCCACCGCCCACGATCTGCGATTAGATGCACGGCATGAAGGTAAAGACAATTCCATGCTGCATCGGCATCTTCGTCCCGCGCGCACACGTGACGTAATATCTCCTTGGCGGCACGGATACCAGTGTCCTCCTCGCTAAGGGCGTGGATCACCTTGATACGCATGCAACGACATACCGTCTGAGCTGCTATGCTGGCCTGACTCAATCGCTGAGACCACTCAGCACCGATGTCGCTTAGTTGGTCCGTCCTGCCCTGCCCAAGACGTCGGATGTCCTTTGCAAGCTCCTCGCGAACTGTATTGCTCGAATCAGCAGCAACCGCCAACACCCCATGTGACAACTGGCCTTTGTCGATTGCGACTGCAATAGACTGCAAAGCAGTCCAGAGGCTAGCGCCGCGAGCTAGACCTTTCTTCGCTTGAACCTCAATAGCTGAACCGTCCGCAAGCTCGACGCGCAGATCATCGCCGGGCCCCTCGCTCTCTGCCCAAACTGCGGTAGGCTTGTCGATGCACACGCCGTCAAGCCAGCCCAAAGCCGTGCCACGCAGAATATGAATCCCGACGATGGCCGTTGTGGCGGCCTGAAAATTGACCCCGCCGCCTACCGCCGTACCGCCGCCTGTCTTTTTATCGCTAGTAATCTTGGGATTCTTGGCCGCCTTGGCCGCCTTGGCCGCCTTTGGTATCGCGGCACTACTCTGCTTGTCCGTCATTTCCGATCTATATCCGTTGCGGCCAACACATGGTCACGCTTAACGACCGATGCGAAGCCTTCAAGAGTTACCTACCAAGCGCGTAACTGGGTGGCGGTGCAATCACTGGTTATTTGAAACCTAGGTCAAACGTCGGCACACGACGAGCCCACTGTTCCCAGGTCAGCCCCGAAATCCGCGATACGGCCGCAGTTTCCCGATCCACTCGCCATTGCATCGGCAGCCGGAACAGCACATCCTTGAGATACGCATACGCAGCAAGCCGATTCATACGCATTAACTTGCATTGCGCTCGCAATCGCCGCTGCGTGCAAACGCGACGAGGAGCGAGATTGAGCGGCTAATCGCCAGTTTTAGGCGCGCATTTTTGAGGTTCGCTCGAATACCTCGACGGTATAGCCATCTGGGTCCCGGCACTCGAATGACCGAGTGTCGCCGCGTACAACCGTGTCTGAAACGACTACTGCCGCCTTGTACATTCGCTGAAGGCAAGCATCGAGATCGGCGACGTTTATGAAGAGTTTGAGCCCATCACAAGATGGAGCCACTTCACGCTCGGTCTCACGCAACGCGAGATTTGAAGAATACCGGATTGATCTGCTCGACGCACCCGACACTCTCAGACCTAGACATCGTTCATAGAACTGTCGGGAGGCGTCCAGATCGCGGACCATCAGTGCCACACCAACGGTGGGCTCAAAATCTGATGCTTCGTCGACGGGTTCGCGAGCAATGCTCCTTTTGACGTCCTTTCTTGATGTCCCATTGGTGCGCAGAAATAGAGTAAGCCCGATATCCGTGGACACAAGCAACCGCCGCTTGATGCGTAGCCCATTCTCTTCGCGCTCACCAGATTCTGCGACGGAAATTACCCGTCCGCCGACAGGGAGCCGGATATCTGACTCGCGACTCCACTCCTCAACGTGTGCCACAAACGTGCTGATTTCGCGTTTGTCCAACACTCTATGGCGTGGCTCATTCTCCCGTTTGAAGAAGAGTTCCTCCGCCACTCTACGAATGTATTCCTCGTCCTGAATGTGCCTCACATATGCATCGAGCCACGCAGTCCCATTCACGACGCCCAACAGACAGGCAGTCATGGAAGCCAACGTATCGGTATCGGCACCTGATGCAGACGCGGCGCGCCGCATACCCTCTGCGGGCGATGCCGCGTATCTTGACGCGAGGTAAATCGCCCCGACGGCGGTAGTCGTTCCCGCACCATTGGTCTTCTGATTGAGGCCTCCGATGTCGCCAAGGATCCTCAGGTCGTCAGATAGCACACCGGCAGTTAGCCCATCCGAAGCGACGCGCATCTGCCGAATCATCTCTTCGGAAGTCGAATCCCAATACTCCTGATAGTCGGGATCGTGTGCCTCCGCAGCCGAAAGCCACGATGGCCATCGATGAGATATATCTGGAAGCGCTCCCCACACGTGAACGTCTTCAATACAGCGCTCGACCAAATCACCGTAGTCCAGCACCCCGACTCGTCGGAGGGCGTTCCAGACGGTGTATGCAAACGCCAATGCGCCAAGCAACGCACGTGGATGGCCATGCGTGGTAACAGCGTCCGACAGGACATCTACGGCGAGCGCCAAAAAATCATCGCTACCAGCGTGCGCAACGCAGTGCGGCAGGACACGCATTGCCGCGCCATTCCCTCCAGCGGCGAAGTATCGACTAGCGATATCTTTACCGACAGCATCCCAGGGTGCTACGCCACCGAGCCATGAGCTTGCGGCCCGCTTCGTTGCCCCGCCGCCGCCGCGCTCGTAGCACGTCCAAAACGGGAGTTCGACCGTCGCAAAGTACCTCCACCACTCCTCACCCGTTGCACGCGCCCGTGCCACCGCGAGAATTAGTTGCGTATCGTCACTGTATTCGCCTGCCTTGACTTCCTCCCAGGTCGGAGCAAACCGGCTCCCGCCACGCTTCATCCAAGACAGAAATTCGCCACTCCAGTCGTGTGCTACAGGTTTGGCTGCGGCTCGACCTTCGAATGGCCAGCCCAAGGCATCCCCAACGGCCGCGCCGAGAAAAGCTGCTACAGCCCGGTCAGGGCTAGTGATAATTTTTTGCCCCATGAGATGGTTCAACGCCTTATCGCTCATACGACGGTTTCGGCCGGTCGCCGACCGGTCCAGATGTGGTTTCTTAGCGATATTTTATCGAAGAGGTCAGGCCCGGCCACAGTCGGTATCTGAGGCGCCGCCAATCCCAAGGTGTCCCACCGTGCTCTTTCCGTGTGGACCTGTTTTTCGCTTGACATCGCCATGCCCAACAGGGCATTGACCGGGATTGGGCCGGGTACGAGGACCTCAGCTTGCATATCCGTAGGGGAGCAGGTCAGATGGGCGTTTTTTCGCGAGAAGACCTTGCCTCCAGCGCCAGCTATCTGCTGTGCGAACATCGACTGGTACCCAGGCCACCCGTCGGAGATGAGGCCGCCACTCTCCGCAGCAGCATTGCGTGGGCAAAATAGAGTTCCCGGGTTCCACAACACAACGGGATTGATGAACAATATTACCCAGTCCAGAAAGACGGGGTCCTTCCTCGCTACGATGTCGAGGTAGAAACTGTTCGGATACTCGACCGAGCAGCAGATTTTGTCCCTATGCCCATCTAGACGATAGTCGTCAGTGGGATTGACGTCCTGCACGGTCTCTGCATCCAGCGTTGCGCGGTCTTTCAGATAGCCCGTCGCCAACACATGAATCAGGTTCCGCGACGATGTGAAGTGACAAAGTCGCGTAATCCCCCTCCGAACCGAATCAGCCTGAATGTCCTCACCCAGCTTCATCGTACGCTCCGCGCGTAAAGGTCGTCATCAGTAGGCAGAAGCTCAGTGGGCTCTCCGGTGTATGTCAACACCAATCCGGCCTTTGCACGGGTAATGCCGACATAAAGAAGTCTGCCGTCGTCCGCAAACACCTCGGCGATCTCGTCTGCTTCGATGTCTGATAGATCCGGAATATTGTCTTTCGACAGGAATGGCATGATGACTAGGTCAAATTCCAGACCCTTTGCCCCGTGGTATGTGCCGTAGTAGGCTCCATGACCAGCAGTCCAGTTTGCCCCTTCGTCTTTCAGCTGTATCGCTTCGCGCGGAAGATAAGGTCTGATCTCTCGAATCTTTTCGTGGGTTCGCAGCAGAACAGCAACGCTTTGTGAACGAAAGCGATTTTCGACGAGTGAGCTAACTAGCTGCCGTTCAGCCTCAAAATCAGAAAATTGGACGAGCGCCGGTTTCGGACCATCGGCGGCAGAGACGATTGGCGCGATGATATCCGGATTTGCAGCGAAATACGGCATCTTCGATACCGCAACGGCCAGGTTGGCAACGTTACGAGTATTCCTATAGTTTTGTTCGAACTTCCAGACTTGCCTTGTTTGCAGCCCCGCTTCGCGCCAGCTCATTCCTCTTCCATGGCCGTAAATTCGCTGAGCAACATCGCCGAAGAATGTAACAGAGCCAGTTGGAGGCACAGCCTTTGTCAAAGATCGAATCATTTCCAGCGACAAATCCTGGCCTTCGTCGATGATGACATGCTTGTACATTCTCGCGGAGCGGTCCTCATCAAATGCGGTCGACACAGCTGCAGCGATATCGTCAAGATCGTACAATTTCCCCTGCTCTCGACGAAGAGTTCTGTAACGCTCCAGAATCTCCCACATTATCGGCCGCAGCACCCTATTCATTTGGGCGGATGCACGACCAGTTCGGACAACATCATTGTACTGATCGACAGACAAAATGTTCCGACCGTTAAGCCATTGAATCTCATCAAGGAAAAATTTCAGATTCCGACGAAAAAATGCATCTTCCACATATTCGTCCTTCACGTCTGAGAGGGCTTGCGTAATTAGGTTGATGCGCTGCTGCGGCGACGCTATTGACGTATCCGACATCTTGCCCTGCGACGCGAGATAGCCCCTTGCAAACAGGTGATAATTTCGAACGTCGACTTCTCGAGGTATCTCACTTGAAAAGCTATTGATGTACCGCATCAACGCTTTGTTATATGTCACAACTAGAGTCCGGCCAGCGTCGGGCAACAAACTGTTTGTTAGATATTTTGCTCGCGCGATAGCCATGGTCGTCTTCCCACTGCCAGCCGTGCCGAGAACGACATGTTGCCCGGTTGCAGGAAGACAAACAACTTCACGTTGTTTTCCGATTGGTTTTGGCAAGGCCATATAAATCCCCGTCTTTATTCTTTACTGCCTTATTGCTTGTTCAATTCTAAATTTTCTTCGCTTGCAGCAGTGCGT
The DNA here is from genome assembly GCF_011753055.1 of Burkholderia sp. Ax-1719. GTDB lineage: Bacteria > Pseudomonadota > Gammaproteobacteria > Burkholderiales > Burkholderiaceae > Paraburkholderia. The sequence goes on from NZ_VWWJ01000016.1 coordinate 57,901, forward strand.
TACACCAACCCATCATTCACCTCTGAATTTTTTAAGCGGTAATGCAGTAGCTGGATGTCCGCATGAAGCCATTTTATAACCGCAGGAGCAATATCGCGTTGCGCAGACGCTTCATCCGTTGAATTTATGCATATTGGATCAATTTCGGTGTCGACATTTCGTATTCGTCGACCAGCTTTTGTCGAATCCCCCACTTCCGGAACAAGATGAGACTAATAGTCATGTGCACGTGACCGCCGAAAAGGCCGTTCGCGCGTTGCGGACGTCGCCGCTGCACGGACTACCGATACCGCCCAATGGCACGACGTAGAGGCAGCGGGCGACCGTGTTTATAGTCGCATCGCAAATTGCAGATGCTCCAACACTCTCCGCTCATCATCGCCTTGAAAAGCCATGAATTCGGATTGCATACGGATAAATTTGGCTACCTAGATTGGCTGAGCAGTATCCCCACCCATCTAGAAATGCTGAAATGAAACAACCACTCCACTCCGAGTACCAACTCAACAAAGTTGAACTGGCGCTGATAGCAGCCATCCGCCTAACCGCAAGCATGGACCGGTCCGCCCGCCTGGGTAGCCTAATCTTCGTCCCGGAAATTGTTACTTGGGCTCTAGAGAAGTCCGAGCCGGCAGTCATCCAGGCGTTGGCCGACGTCGGGCAGTTGACGAATTTTGCCGACCTGCTTCGTCACTACGCCAAGCTGCGGCCCATCGCCGAGTGCTTGCGCATCAGCGAACATTTGCGAGGGTGTATGGAAGCGGGTGTGGACTATGACGACAACGGGTGCCTCACCCCTATGGACATGCTTTTCGCCGTTCGGAGCGGCGAGTGGAAATGCTCCGAGCGAGTAGCGTACGGTGCCATCACTCGAGCTCTGCGTTTTGTAGTAGGGCATGAGGAAGACACCCTGCCGGCTTCGTCTCCCGCTTGGCATTTCGACCTCACTCGCTCCCAGACCGCTTCCGATGCGAAAACGAAATCGGTGGACGAGGCCTACGCTGCTGACGAATTGGACTCTGCCCTCCAGCCGCCACTGGACATGGCTATCACTCACGCGCGTCGGGAGCTACTCGCTTGCGATACCGGTGACGACCCAAGCTTCTGGCGCAAGGTCTACACGTCGGTCCTGGGTGACTGGTTGCAGACTGACATGCCTGAGGTTGCCGCGGAAATTTTAGAGAAAGGTTTGACAGCCGAATATTTCAGCTCCGCCTGGGTGTATGTCAGCCAGATGCAAAAGGTAGAGCGATTTTGGAGTGGTCTCGGATCCCCTATCCGTGAGCTGCTCCTTACGGAGAACGACGAGGCCTGTGGGGTCGCACTCATCGCTGAAGTCGTCAGAGCGGATGGCTCCTCTGTCGACGAGAACGAAGTTATTGCGTGGTCAAAGCGAGTATGGCGCATGATGCAGCGACGCAGCTCGTGCAACAGTGAACGTGGCAGCGACCCAATTCGCTCAATCGAGTCGAACGCTTTTCTGGACTTCGTGCGGGAATGCGCCAACGCAATCGACACCTGTTACTTCGCCGATATCGAGATGTTGCCCGCCAGCTTTCGCGAGTGCACAGACGAGACCCGGGTTTTGGTCGTTCGTTTGCCCGAGCCTTGGTCGGCAGCACCGGACGAACTAGCGTCACAGCCAGGCCTTGATTCCTTTTTCTGGCGGACGGACCGAGGTAACGAATATTTTGCACTGGCGATAAGCCGGGCGTTTTGGTGCGACTATGAAAAACTGCTGACGCATTTGCCAAGCTTCCGCCGCAGCATCCCGGTCCTGTATGTGTTTGAAGGACGCTGCGCATTGGCTCGGTACCGCTTTCAGCATTTCAGCGACTTGAGGGCACTCGTCGACACTCCCTACCACTGGCGGTCATTGCTCCACATATCGGATGAGGATTGGGGCCAGGATAAAAACGGGTCCGCGTGGATTTCTGTGTTGCCAGATGGAAGCCGAATCAAGCCATCGTTGCTCAGCAACGTCGTAGACATGACAGGAGGCGCTACTTGTCGAAAACTCAGTGAAACGTACTTGCGCGAAAAGCCCGATGCTGTTCTGTCGCGAGAGCAGCGAATAATCGATGAAGCGCTCGACCGCATGCGGGGAACACTTGCAGGGCGCTATGCGGGTCAGTAGGCCGCGAACGCCGCTTTTCGCGGCATCGCTTTAGGCATTCGGCCTGGCTCAAATGGGTCCTACGTGCTTTCGCCGGAGCGAGACTTGCGGCTCCTGGCATCGCACTGGGGCTCTGCGGGAAAAGAGCCAAAATCGAAGGTGCTATCATCCGGGCGCCGTCTTTGACCAGACGGCGCCCGGCGAATCTCTATTGCTCAGACAGGCGCTGAAGTGACAACCGCCTGCGCGGCAGGAACTGGCGCCTCAGACGGAGCGACAGTGTTCACAGTCTCCTTGGTGGACGCTCTGTTTGCCGTTACCTTCTTGGCCGCAACTTTCTTCGCCGGAGCCCTCTTGGAGGCGCCCTGCGACTTCGTCGCCGCTGACGTGGGCTTCTTCGGAGCTACCTTCTTCGCAGCTGCCTTTTTAGCAGGCGCCGCCTTCTTGGTGGCCGCCGCTTTAGGCTTGCCGGCAGTACCTTCGACCTCTGCGATCAGAAAGCGAGACCGGTCTTTGGCACCAGCGAGCCATGCAGGTGCACGACCGCGGCCACTCCAGGTCGCGCCAGTCTTCGGGTCGCGGTAGAGGGCGGGCTGATGGCCCCTGACGTACTTTCCAGCCTTGGCAGGCTTGGCAGAATCAAGCGACGAAATCGCTGTGGATTCGTCGACGAGGAATCTATTGCGGTCCTTTGCAGATGCAATCCATGAGGGGGCTCGACCACGCCCTGACCAGGTGGCGCCGCTCTTGGGGTCACGATACTTCACCACGACGTCGGCGGCCTTCGTTGCAGTCTTGGCACCCGGCATGCGACCACGGCGCCTTCCAACATGCGCCTCAATGTCAGCGGTCGTAATACCGTGCTTCTCCATCAGGTCACGAATCTTCTGGAGAACAGCTGACGACTTCTTTGAAATCACCTCTTCGGCCTGCGCCTGCAATTTTGCGATTTTCGCTTGTATGCTTTCTAGAGTAGCCATAGTTCCCCCCATTGTGTTGACAATGCTCGAACTATGCCACATACCGTCGCACCTCGAATAGCGCGAGATACTGCTCCTCATTTTGCGCGCGGCGTAACACTAGTCTATCTACGCGAAAGCAATTTTCCAACTAGACATCGGTAGTAGCCGACCACCGCTAGACATAACTGTTCCTAGAAGTTCTGCCGATCTCTGGAGCGGCGTCTCCTATCGAGTCACGCTCAAAATGGGGGAACAGTTTTCTCTGTAATGGGCAATCTCGTCGGAATGACTTACCGTCGGCCAAGCTTCGTCCGAACCGAATGGATACTTGGCGCGCTTCGCTGTGATAGCATGGGTAGGATATCCTGCGGGTCCCAGAGACGCCTTCGGCCCAACCGGAAGTGAGGCCTACAATGATCGATCACACCGGAATTGGTGTTGCTGACATCGCCCGTTCTGCTCGGTTCTATGATGCTACTTTGGGCATGCTCGGACTGCGCCGGGTCATGCAGATGCCCGAAAATGTCGGCAGTGACGGCATCGGCTACGGTATCGAGTATCCGGTCTTCTGGATCGATCTATTTCACCCACATTCTGTCCGCCAACACACTGCATTCGTAGCAAAAAACCGGACGGAGGTGGACGCGTTTTACGCGGCGGCGCTCAAGGCGGGCGGAACCGACAACGGGCCACCTGGCCAACGCCAGCCGCATTACTACGCTGCGTTCGTCCTCGATCCGGACGGCAACAATATCGAGGCGGTGTTTCGCGGCGACTGACATCAGTTTGCGGTATGGGCGCTCGCTTACGAAGCTTGCGCGCAACAGAACTGGACACCCCCTAGGCGTGCCCTGGATTTCTGTGCAGATTTCCGCTTAGGTGCACCTAAGCGTAGCGCGGGCCCGCCTCGTGATCATCTATAAATTGCCCTTCGAATCAAGCGCTTGCTTATTACCTTTTGCAGGCTAGCATGACGGTAGGAGCCCCGATGGTTCAATCCGTGATGTGCACCGAAATTGCTGACACCGGCTACGTTGTCGACTTAATGGCCGGGACTTCAGCTCAGGCCCACCGACTGGCGGTCGAAACGTGCGAATCACTGTTGAGACTTGGAAGGATTCGCCGCGCGTACCGAGCCACTGGGAAATTGAACGTCCCCGCGCAAGTTGATTCCTTCCAGGTGGGTCGTCGAGATTCGCCTCAACTGTTCAGATTCCTGTGGCTTGCCCATTGCAGACTGAATCTCTTCAAGACCGCGTTGCATATGAGTACTCAAGAAGAAAATCGCAATATTTCAAAACAGAATTACTAATCTACATGGTTACTGATAGCCAAAAACATAGCCGAAACCCAGCACTGATGCTGATTCCGGTCATTTTGAGACGTCAACTCTCAGTGTAACCAAGCACGTCAAGATGGGGGCGCTGGCCGCCTATGTCAAACTGCCATAGTGTGCCTGGAAAGCGAATAGATTTTTAGCCTCATCCGGCTAACTCGGGTTCCTGTTCTCGAATCGCGCGGATCAAGGAAATCGCGATAGATTCACGCAGTTCACAAAATTCGCACATCGCCGTTGTACGCATTCGCCACGCAGGCGGCGACGAGAAGATGCCGTATGGGCCCCGCCGGGACACAAAGCATGCTTTTCATGCAGAGACTTGACCAACTGTCAGTGTGCAGAGTTGGTGAAGAGTGAAATGGAAACCTTACCGCACGTGACATGAGCCGGTGACCACCATATTGTTCTGTGCTTTGCCGTTGCTCAGAAATGCGCCGCCCGGACTGCCCTTGGCAACGCCGTGAGAGTTCGTCCTGCCTAACGGCGTTGACATCACGCTGCCGCACCTATCGCGATAGAACCGGTCGGGGCGGCCTTCCAATTTGCTTCCGACCGGACGGGACACACCTTAGCCGTTTGTCGCCTCGAGTTCAATGAGGAGATCCTTTGCAGCCACGCGATCACCGGGCTGCACATGCACTGCAGCAATCACGCAGTCACGCTCGGCGGCAATGTGCGTCTCCATCTTCATTGCCTCCATGGCGAACAGCGTGCTGCCAGCGCTTACGCGCTGCCCGGGCTGAACCGCAACACTCACGATTGAGCCAGGCATCGGTGCAGCGACGTGCAGCGAATTTTCCAGGTCGGCAACCGTGCGCCCCTTACGCGCAGTCGCTACCTGAACTGCGCTGCGCTGTTCGACAAGGGCTGTGCGCGACTGACCGTTCAGTTCGAACTGGACTTTCACCATGCCTTCATTGACATCGGCGTGCTGCCCCTGCAACGAAACGAGCAGCGTCTTGCCTGCGTCAATATCGATGGCGATCTCTTCCTGCGGTTGCAGACCATAGTAGAACGCCGTAGTGGGCAATACCGACGTGTCGCTGTACGCGCGCAGGTGTGCGTAGAAGTCAGCGGTCTGCTTCGGATACATGAGATAGGAGGCGAGCTGCCGGTCATCCAGCTGGTGCTCGCAGGTGGCCTCTCCGCGCACGCGCGCGGCGTCCAGATCGACCGGTGCGATCTCGTCGCCCGGCCGGTACGGCGCCGGCGGTTCGCCGCGCAATACCTTGCGCGACAACTCCTCGGGAAAGCCGTCAGGCGGAAAACCCAACTCGCCCTTGAGCAGCGACACGACCGACTCGGGAAACGCGACCTCCTTTGCCGGATCGCAAACGTCCGCCGCGCTCAGGTCATTCGCCACCATCATAAGCGCCATGTCACCCACCACTTTCGAGGTGGGCGTCACCTTGACGATATCGCCGAACATCCGGTTGACGTCCGCGTACGCGCGCGATACCTCGGTCCAGCGATGCTCGATGCCGAGCGAGCGCGCCTGTTCGCGCAGATTCGTATATTGTCCGCCCGGCATTTCGTGGCGGTAGACATCTGCCGTCCCTGCGCGGATCTCCGACTCGAAAGGCGCGTAGTAGCGACGCACCCCTTCCCAGTACATCGAAGCCTCATGCAGCCGATCGAGACTGAGTCCCGAATCGCGCTCCGTGCCCACGAGCGCGGCGGCAATGCTGGAGAGGTTCGGCTGCGAGGTCAGGCCACTCATCGCATCGAGTGCGCCATCAACCGCATCGCAACCCGCCTGGATTGCGGCAAGTGCAGATGCCGCCGAAATGCCACTCGTGTCGTGGGTATGGAAGTGAACCGGCAGCCCGGTCTCCTCCTTGAGCGCCTTCACGAGCGCCGAAGCCGCTTGCGGACGGCAAATGCCCGCCATATCCTTAATGCCAAGGATATGCACGCCCGCGTGCTTGAGTTCGCGAGCGATGCCCACGTAATACTTGAGGTCGTACTTTGAACGTGTGGCGTCGAACAAATCGCCGGTGTAGCAAATCGCGCCCTCGCACAGCGCGCCGCTTTCGCGCACCGCGTCGATAGCGACGCGCATGTTGCGCACCCAGTTCAGCGAGTCGAACACGCGGAACACGTCCACGCCTGCACTCGCCGCCTGCTGCACGAAGAAGCGCACGACGTTATCCGCGTAGTTCGTGTAGCCCACCGCGTTCGAACCGCGCAACAGCATCTGGAAAAGGATGTTGGGCACCTGCTCACGCAACTGCGCGAGACGCTGCCACGGGTCTTCCTTGAGAAAACGCAACGCCACGTCGAACGTCGCTCCGCCCCAGCACTCCATTGAAAAGAGCTGGGGAAGTTCGCGCGCATAAAACGGCGCAATTGGCAGCATGTCAGCCGTGCGCATGCGCGTTGCGAACAGCGATTGGTGCGCGTCGCGCATCGTCGTGTCTGTCAGGAGCGCCTGCTTCTGGTCCAGCATCCATCGGGAGAAACCGTCAGCACCCAGCTCGCGCAGACGGTCGCGCGTGCCTGCGGGCAACGGCCTTGACGTGTCCACGTTCGCCAGCAGCGGCTTCGACATCGGCAACGCCGGAAGCGTGCGACCGGTCATCTCCGGGTGGCCATTCACACACGTCTCGCCCAGGTAGCGCAGCAGTTTGGTCGCGCGGTCGCGTCGCTTGGTAACCGCCAGCAACTCGGGTGTCAGATCGATGAAGCGCGTCGTCACCTCGCCTTTGCCGAAAGCCGGATGGTTAATGACGTTCTCGAGAAACAGCAGGTTCGACGCGACACCCCGAATGCGAAATTCGCGCAACGCCCTGTCCATGCGGCGAATAGTTTCAGCCGAGGTAGGCGCCCAGGTTGTCACCTTAACCAACAGCGAGTCGTAGTACGGCGTGATTTCCGCGCCGCCATAGGCCGTCCCGGCATCGAGTCGCACGCCGAAACCCGATGCGCTGCGGTACGCCGTGAGCCGCCCATAGTCGGGGAGAAACCCGTTGTCGGGATCCTCGGTCGTGATCCGGCATTGCAGTGCATGGCCATTCAATGGAATGGACGCCTGAGCGGGAACGCCTGCCGTGCGTTCGACGATGTCGCCGCTCTCATGAACAACGTCCTCAGCAACGCCAATTCGACCGCCCTCGGTAATCCTGATTTGTGCCTTGACGATGTCGACTCCGGTGATCATTTCCGTAACCGTGTGTTCGACCTGAATGCGCGGGTTCACCTCGATGAAATAGAACCGACCGCTGTCCGCATCCATCAGAAACTCAACCGTCCCCGCATGCGTATAGCCGACCGCTCGCATAAGACGTAGCGCCGCTTCGCAAAGCTCGGCCCGACCCGCGTGGTCGAGGTACGGCGCTGGCGCGCGCTCGACAACTTTCTGGTTGCGTCGTTGCACCGTGCAGTCTCGCTCGTACAGGTGCACGATATTGCCGTGTGTGTCGCCAAGCACCTGTACTTCGACATGGCGCGCGTTGCGCACGAGTTTTTCTACGTAGACTTCGTCGTTGCCGAATGCCGCGAGCGCTTCGCGCCGTGCTGCGACCAACGACGTTTCGAGGTCCGACTCGCTCTCCAGAACACGCATACCGCGACCGCCACCGCCCCAACTCGCCTTTAGCATCAGCGGATATCCCACTTCCGCGGCCAATCGCTTGCATGTTTCGATGTCGAAGGGCAACGGGTCGGTGGCCGGCATCACCGACACGCCGGCAGCTATCGCGGCATTGCGCGCGGCAACCTTGTTGCCGAGCATGCGCATGACTTCGGGCGTCGGACCGATCCAGCGCATGCCCGCATCGATCACGGCCTGTGCAAAATCCGGATTCTCGGAAAGGAAGCCGTAACCGGGATGGACAGCATCGACGTTTGCTTGTCTCGCGATCCGCAAGACGTCGTCGATGTCAAGATAAGCAGCAAGCGGCTTCTTGCCCTCGCCAACCAAATAGCTTTCGTCGGACTTGAAGCGATGCAGAGCCAGACGGTCTTCCTTCGAGTAGATTGCGACCGTTCGAATGTCCATTTCCGCCGCAGCGCGCATCACCCTAATCGCGATCTCTGAGCGGTTGGCAATGAGCAATGACTTGATGGGTTTGTGGTTCATGATATTTGCGCTCGGGTCGAACAGGTCGAATCGGACAGGGTCAAAAACAGGGAGCATCGAACCCCATCAACGATTGTGGCGGAGATGAGCCCACTACAACAACGCCGAAGAGGAAGAAGCTAGTAATCAGAAATGCGCACTCCAACGAGACGTCTGGGAAGCCGCCACAATGGAGCAAGCGCCATGGCATGCGCAAACGCAGGAGCGAAGTCAATGTAGCATCGCTAAGCAAACGACCGTGCGAGTCGTCAAGACTCAACGTCTCTTACGTCTGTGTCTCCAAATCCGCGGGCGACGCCTTGCGAACAATATGCAGCGCTCTAGGCAAACGAAGCGGAGCTTCGAAGGAAAACTGGCATTCAATGGATCGATTGGACTTCCCATTCCTGAAAAGTCACCTCGATCGTAATGAACGAGAGGTTCGACCCGCGACGAAGGCGCCCGGCATACATCTGCCCCTGCGGATCCGCGACCGTTGCAGACAATAAAGCATTAACTTCGTCACCCGCGCGAGATACGACTTCGCCGGAAACGTTGAGAATCTCAACCCCAGGCCCCTTCACCGTCACTACATGTTCGTCGTCTGGCGCTCCGAATGCCAAGTTCGCGTCAATGAGACTACCCACGACGCCGCGGACTACCGCGCGCTTGATGCCAAGTTCTTTGCAAAGCGCTTCAACAGCGCAGGTCAAATCTTCATTAGGCCGCACTCGCGCAACAACGAGTCGTCCAAAGCGGCCCGTCTCAACCGTGACTTGCTCTGCGGATTGGAAAGTCGTCGTATTCATGATAGTTGTACCGGTGCTAGAAGGTTGAAGGTAGTCTCATCATCTGGACCTGCGACGAAGTCCACTGCGGCGAACAACGTCAGTCGGATCTGCAGCCCGGTTGCACCTGCGACGCTTTCCGTGAGGATTATGTGACCGCCATGCTGATGGCCGCTCGAATCGACGAATCCGCCATGACAGTGCAGGATGCGCGCACCGTCGGACAGATGCCCAATATTTATCGATGAGACAACAAGCGTAGATTCCCCGTCTACAAGTCTTGGCGCTCCGTACACGTACGGTTTGACCCCCTCGGTTGCTCGTGTCATCACGTGATATTGGACCCGACTGAAGCCTCCAGAGGTGATGCGACCGCAGCCACCGCGCTCGCCGATGCGGTCAAGGGCCACATTGACTACGGCGCCGATGTTCTGTTCTGCGCCGACGGTAATACAGATGTCACGGCTTGGGGCGTTGCTCTCAACTTTGAGAACACGCAAGCCCGTGGCCGGTCCGGGGTGTACAAAGGTGCTGTGCGCTCCGGCTCCACGCCCCTCAGCTTGCAGTTCCAATCGTCTCGCGTTCGGATCTCGCTCCTTCATTAGTAGGTCTCCTGGGATTGCGCGCTTTTGGCGCAGGCGTACGTGCACACCTTCTAGTGCACGACCGCAGTTAATGACCCGCCGGGGTTTTCCCAACCGACGGTCCATGACTGAAGCCTGAAACCGGCGTCTTTTGGATTCCGGTAATCAGACTCCGCTTACTTCTAGGCGCTAGATCCTCGCCGGGTGCAGCAGTGTGAGTAGCGCCGTCAGCGAAAGCAGCGAACCCAATGTCGAGTACAGAATGGTCTGCGACGCAACAGCGGCCTCGCGCCGGTAAAACTCAGCCAACATGTACGGACCGGTACCCGTCGGTAGCGCCGACAGTAGTACCGCCATCTCACGAATCGGCGATGGTAGGTGTAGTACCGGTCCCGCGATTACCCAAGTAAGCAGTGGCTGTGCGAAGACCTTTACGAGTGCAAGCCTTGCCGCCTTCCCCTGCGCACCGAAGCCCTTCCGGTTGTCCACGAAGAACGCACCAAGGCTAACTAGTGCGCAAGGACTTGCTGCGTCTCCGAGCAGGCGCAGAGTCGAGTCGATGCTTGAAGGCATCCTTAGGCCCGAGGCCGCAAACAGTGCACCCAGAACGGGCGCGATCATGAGGGGGTTCTTCGCTAGGGACTTGCCAACTGCTAGCAGCGGGCTGCCCTGTCTCGTCTCACCCAGCATGCCAATTTCCATCAGGATGACGGCTAGTCCGAAGAGCACGCAAGCAGTCAAAACAGCCGCGATTGTGGTAGGCACGAGACTCGCCGGACCGAACACCAACATCAGCAATGGGAAACCCACATAGGCTGTGTTCGGATAGGACGCACAGATTGCGTCAATACTGGAATCGGCCAGATGCCTACGCTGTAGCAACTGTGCGACAAGAACGACCGCAAAGATAACCGCGCCTGCAATTGCGAATGCAGCAATAAACCCTGGCTGCGCGAGTTCCGACGTCGAAGAATGGCTTACCGCATCGAAGAGCAGTGCTGGCAGCCCTAGCCAGATAACGAAACGGTTTAGTTCTGAAGCAGCGGTCGGGCCGAGGAAATTCCGCTTGCGGCAGATGAAGCCGGCAAGCACCAATCCGAAGATAGGCAACAATGTGCCGAGAGTCGAAAGCATTTTTTATCTGGATGTCAGGACCTGAATTCTCCGCCGATGAGTCAACGAAATGCGCAGCCAACGGCGAGGCAACCTCTCACGCGACGACCGCCTCTCGTTCGCTTGGCTCCCGATAGTTTGCGAACTTGGACGTCTGCCCGATACCGGGGTTCATGCAGTTGCAAGGGTCGAGTTCCTGATAGAAAGCCGCAAGACCCGCCTCGGCTTTATATAGATGTCCTACGTTGTGCTCGGCTGGGTACTTCGCACCACGTTTATCGCAGATGTCCAAAAGTTCATGTTCCAGTTCCAGACAGTCCCCCCCCTTCTTCACGATGTAGTCTTGATGGAAGACATGGCAGAAGAAGTGGCCGTAGTACAGCTTCAGCACAAAGTTTTTGTCGAGCTCCGGCGGTAGGTGCTCCAACCACTGCCTGTCGTTTCGCCGCAGCGCAATATCTAGCGCCACGATGTCCTCGACCCTTCGACGATGAACTGCGCGATATCGGACTGCCGCACTAGCTGCAACAAATCGGTGGAGAAACGCCTTGCTAGCCTCAATTCGAGTGCATTCAAAGTAGTCCGCATCGGCTGACCCGCGAGTAGCCTCCAGATAGGTCCGGACCTCGTCTGCCGCGCTGCCGGAGACCTTTATCATGAGGTGATGCTCGTAACGCTCACGAAAATCCTGCATGCGCTCCGGCAAATGATTCGGCAACAGGTAGCTGATCCACTGCAGAATCCGGTCGGACACGCCCTCATTTGAGAATCCCAGCCGGCCAAGCGCCGAATCAAACCAGTTCTTCGCGGCGAAAAGCGATGGCAATCGCCGCGTGCCGAGACGCTCGATCGCTACGAACATATCCTTCCCGTACTTTGCAGCCATATCGTAAGCATCGCGGTGCAGATACTCACCTGCAATTGGAAGCTCTGAACTGTTGGTGAGCATGTGCCGACGGACATCTGTCAGGTACCTAGTTTCGTTGGTACCGATATAAAAGACACTAGTCGCCTTCTCCGCGACGAACGTGTCAAGACGGACGGCAAACACCATGAGTTTTCCGGCCGATCCCGATGCCTCACGAAGACGGAGCGGGTCGGCGTTGTATCGAGCCGGAGTGTCCGCGTCAACATCTCTGACGTGGTCTGCATAGGTGTGGTCTGACGCCACCCTATTGGCTCCAATTAAGTCGTGTTCGCTGAAGGCCCCCCTTTCGAGGCGACGGAGCGTTTCCTCAGGAGACGAGCCAAGCTCAATGCCAAGATGGTTGACAAGATGCACGCGACCCGTAGCGTCCACCTGAGCGTATAACGCCAGCTCCGTATATGCTGGCCCACGCCGGACGAGGGAGCCTCCGGAATTGTTGCAAACCCCTCCAATAACGGACGCGCCGATGCATGAAGAGCCGATCACAGAATGAGGTTCGCGCCCCAACGGTTTAAGCGCACGCTCGAGTTGATCAAGGGTTGTACCCGCCAGGCAAACAACCTGCTCGCCGCCCGAAAGGAGATGGAGCCCACGGATGCGTGTCGTGTTGATGACCACGACATCGCGCCCGTAGTCATTACCGTGCGGAGTAGAGCCACCGGTTAGTCCGGTATTCGAGGCTTGGGTGATGACAATGGCGTTATGCTGCACGCAGGTGACGAGGGTACGCCACATTTCGACAAGCGAGCCCGGGCGGACAACCGCGAGTGCAAGGCCGCCCCCAAACCGAAATCCATTGGTGTAACGGCGAGTCCCCCTCTCACCAGTAAGTACGTTGCGCTCCCCCGCGATGACGCGTAGAGATTGCAGGAGGTCGCGAGCAGCACGACCTTGTGACTTATCCTGGATGACTTCCATATCAGTTCCTGCAATCAGTACGCTGGCCAGTTTTCATGGACTTGTGCATGCAGAGTTCGTCGAACGGGTCATGGCACGAAATCGCGCAGAGAAACTCGAATCGATCCAATGGACTCATTTCCTTCAGTTTGAGGCTGTGAACGCGCACACCGTTCCAATACACGTCGTCGTCTTTGAACTCCAGCATGCAGATCTCCAGATACCAATTACCACTCGCGATTCAGTTCGGTGCGATAGCGTTCCGCCCGCTCGCGATATTCTGCGGCGTTCGCCTCGATGAAAGCCGCTTCCCCATCAGTCAATGCGCGTAATGCTTTTGCAGGACTGCCAAGAATCAAATGGGAACCATCAAAAATTTTTCCCTGCGCGATCAGCGAGGCAGCGCCTACCATACATCGTGGCCCGACATGTGCACCATTGAGCACGACGGCCTGAATTCCGATGAGGCTGCCGCTACCAATGCGGCACCCGTGAAGCATGGCCATATGTCCAACTGACACTGATTCTCCAACAAATACAGGGAATCCAGGGTCAGCATGAATGATTGCGCCATCCTGAACATTCGCGTTTTCGCCAATGACAATTTTTGCGTTGTCGCCACGAATAATGGCGCCGGGCCAAACTGAAGCACCTTGGCGAATCTCAACGTCTCCAATCACGATCGCATGTGAGGAAACGTACGCATCAGGATGAACTACTGGACGCAAGTCGCCGAAACTGTACCCTGCCACTACGCCACCTTTTCTTGTGCGGCTTCGTGCGTCGCCGTAAGTCGTGCACGCACATCCTTCTTGGTGACCTTTCCGTATGCCGATTTCGGAAGCGCATCCCAATAGACGAATTGACGAGGCCATTTGTAGCGGGCAAGGCGGCCGTCAAGGTGCTCAAGAAGCTCTTCTTCGCCAACGGAAAAGCCCGGGCGACGCACGAGCACGGCGACCCCAATCTCACCCCACTTCGGGTCGGGCATCCCAAGGACAGCGACCTCTTGCACAGCCGGGTGCATAAGCAGCGCTTCTTCAACCTCACGGGGGTAGACGTTCGAGCCGCCAGAAATGTACATGTCGGATGAGCGGCCGGTCACGTACAAAAAGCCGTCGCGGTCCAAGTGACCAAGATCACCAGTGTGGAACCAATCGTCCTTGAATGCCTTGATGTTCGCCTCGGGGTTGTTGTCGTAGCCGATGAACACCGCTGGGCCGCGCACACAGATCTCTCCCGTTTCAAACGGCTCCATGCGATTACCCGCTTCGCCCAGGATCGCGACTTCCATACCGGTACGCGGATAACCACAGGTACCAATCTTCGCGTCGGGGCCATCCTCCTCGCGGTGCATCTCTGGCGGTAGCACGGTGATGTTCCCGGTCACTTCACCGAGGCCGTAGTACTGGACAAGAACGCGGCCAAGCTTCTTCAGTGCCATCTGCTGGTCGGCACGATACATCGGCGCTCCGGCGTAGATGACAAATTTCAGCGAACTATGATCGTACTGATCGACTGACTCGTCCTCCGTGAGAATTTTGACGATAGTCGGCACCGTGAACATGTTGTCAATCTTGTGCTGCTGAACTAGCGACCACGCTTCGGCCGGGTCGAGACGCTCCGACTCAGGAAGAACGCTTGCTGCGCCGCGCGCAGTGTTCACAATGGCGTGGATGCCTGCGCCATGGGATAGCGGTGCGACGACGAGCGAACGCGACCTATATGTGATTCCTGGCATCAGATCGGCGATGTGGTTTGTTACAACAAAGGCCATCTGACCATGGGTCAACGTACCCGCCTTCGGATAACCGGTAGTGCCGGACGTATAGAAGAACCACAGGGGGTCGTCGCGCTCCACTTCCGCGGCTTCGAATTCACCCGTGCATTCCGCCTTCAACAGCTCGTCATATCCAATCTCACCTTCGCGTGGCTTGCCGAGCGCGATGACGATTTCGAGTGCTTCAGACGCCTCACTCACAGCGTCGACGTGCGAGTCGAATCCGCTGTCGTAGACCATCACACGAGCGCCGCTCGACTTGGCCAAATATGCTGCCTCCGGCGGTGCGATGCGATAGTTGGTCGGTACCCAGACTGCTCCGAGCTTGAACGCCACATAGGCACTTTCGAAGAGTGGCAGGTTGTTGCGGGAATGAATGAGCAGCTTGTCACCCTTCTTCACGCCCTTGGCGCGCAGAGCCGCACAGACCGCGTCGACACGGCGGTTGATCTCGGCCCACGTGTAAGTGCGCGATGAAGTGATCAAACCGGGCTCGGTCGGATGA
The DNA here is from genome assembly GCF_011753055.1 of Burkholderia sp. Ax-1719. Taxonomy (GTDB): domain Bacteria; phylum Pseudomonadota; class Gammaproteobacteria; order Burkholderiales; family Burkholderiaceae; genus Paraburkholderia. The sequence goes on from NZ_VWWJ01000016.1 coordinate 72,973, forward strand.
CGACGGGCAACCTGAGTGAGCAGATTGCCAAGGTTCATTACTTTGGTCAGCATTTTTGATTACCCTTTTCTTACTCAAGCTCGACGCTCAAGGATCGACAGATAGTTCGCAACGGCGGCACCGCCCATGTTGAAAACACCCGCAATGCTGGCACCGGGGATCTGCATGTCGCCCGCGTCGTTCGCAAGCTGCATCGCCGCCATCACATGCATCGACACGCCAGTGGCGCCGACGGGGTGGCCCTTCGACTTCAGACCACCGGAAGGATTGACCGGCAATGAGCCATCCTTTCGTGTCACGCCATCGAGAATCACGCGCGCGCCCTGGCCGTGTTCTGCAAGCCCCATCGCTTCGTATTCCAAAAGCTCAGCGATGGTGAAACAATCATGGGTCTCTACGAGGGACAGGTCTTTGAGCGTCAAGCCTGCCTTATCCAACCCCGTCTTCCATGTTTTTGCCGCACCTTCAAACTTGGTTACATCGCGCTTAGAAAGTGGGAGATAGTCGCTAACCTGGGTGGTGGAGCGAAACGTGATAGCGCGCGGCGCATGCCGGGCTTCCTCATCGATGGCGATAACGAGCGCAGCAGCTCCATCTGAAATCAACGAACAATCCGTGCGCTTGAGCGGACCTGCAACGAAAGGGTTTTTCTCCGAAGGCGTACGACAGAAGTCGAAGTCAAAGTCCCGACGCATATGCGCGTAAGGGTTCACCAAGCCATTATGGTGGTTCTTCGCAGCGATGGCGGCGAGCGCATCCGACTTGTCACCAAAACGCGCGAAGTAGGCTTCAGCAATTTTTCCGAAAAGGCCGGCGAAACCACCTGGGACGCCCAACTCTTCGCGCGCATAAGAGCATTTGAGCAGCACATCGCCCACTTCCTTAGTCGGAAGGCTGGTCATTTTCTCGACGCCAATGACGAGCGCGTATCGTGAACGTCCAGCGTTGATAGCATCAAGCGCCGAGTAGACGGCCGCCGAGCCGGTGGCGCAGGCATTTTCGCAGCGAACCGTAGCGGCATAACGCAACTCGGGAATCGAATTGAAGACCAAGGTCGACGGAAAATCTTGGTACACGAAGCCCGCATTGAATGTGCCGACGTGAACCGAATCAATAATCGAAGCATCGACGCCAGCATGTGCCAGCGCTTTTGCCGCGACATCCGCCATCATTTCTTCCGGCTCGAGAGCATCAAGCTTTCCAAACGGAAGGTGACTCCAACCGATGATTGAGGGTTGCATAGCATCTCCTTAATGCTGATTGCAGGGACTGTATTGGTGCGCAACGCAGGTCCCCCGCGAGCATGTCCCATTACTACGCCAGAAGGCCTAGGGACATTTCCATTCGCCCCACATAGGTCCATTATATGGACCATAAATAGCGCTCTTGATACGTATATTAACCCGTAATATATGGTTTTTAGCCGATAACTAGACAAGCTCGGGTTAACCATGTTTCATATTGTGGACCTTAAGATCAGATTGCTTCGACTCGCCCGCTATAAGTGGCGTCGGCCGCCACCAAGCGGCAGTGTCGCCACGCATTGACAAGACTTATCGACGAGCCGGTCAGCTCTATCCACGCTGTCAGACGGACTCCGCGAGAAAAATCACCACGACGACGCTACTTCGCGTATGAGAGAACTCAGACAAAATCGGGGTGATCGTCTGAAAATAGCGTCCAACGCACCATGAAGACCGATCGCACGAACCCACGGCTTCGCTTACGCCGCCATGAAGAAACGCAAACGACCCGGCCCAGTTCTGCCGATCAATCACGTGCGGTGTAAGACAGCGCGGAATCGCGCAGCACTGGCGATTGCGGGTATCGCCTGCAATGCGTGCCGTCATCTCCGCGAGCATTTCAGCTAGAGAGTGGCGGCTAACGGCTCGTCGATGAAAGCTTGGGTGATGAGAAGAGACATCTAAACGCTAGCCCGCTGTACGCAAGGCGCAAGGAACACGATGGGATTTTCTCAATCAACATCGGCTACTGCATCCAACTGCTCGACAGAGCCGCGCGCTGCGAGCCCCCATAAGCAGTCTTAACGCTCTAACGGAACGAAAGCGAAGGGAGTTCCGCGAAAAGTACTGCCCAATATTTAGTAGCGCGATAATTTCACCACGTCGTCGCACGAGAGTTCCTCGTGTGCTCGCAATATTCCTTTGCGCTGCGCCGCAAAGGTGTGAAATTGCCGACCGCTGCAGTCGAAAGGCACTCGCGCGGGCGAGCCGAAAGTGATGACGAATAACCCCACCCGCCGGCTTACTCCTTCGCTTACAGGGACTCCCGCATCGAGCAGAGGAATTCTTCAATCGGCGATTTCACCATCTTCTGGAGGCTGACCAAAACAAGAGTCTATTTCGAACGGCCCGAGCCGACGGAGTCGCATGAACGTTGCGGCTGAGGGGGGCGTGCAGGCGTCTTTGCAAGCACGCTATCGTGGCGCATCAAGATTAGGTTGCACTTACGCTGACGGGAGTTCCGATTGCCGTGGCTCGGCATTGAGTGCATCCACCCTGCGTCGAAAAAAGTGCGCTCGCACCGATGCAAGCATTCACCTTCTTGGCGATAGCGAAATATCTAAACGTGCCATCGTTTTCAAGTGCGATGGCCTTCCGGAGCGACGAATACTCTAGCCGATGATGGATGTTCTGCGCCTGTCAGTTCTGGTCCTCGGACGTTGGCAACTTGATTCCAGGGAAGATCTTGATGACTGCCGTGTCGTCCTCGCTGCCGTAACCGGCGGCGGAAGCTGTTGTGAACATTTGATACGCGGTTGAGGCCAGCGGCAGCGGAAACTCGTTTGCCTTTGCAGTTTCGAGCACAAGACCCAAATCCTTCACGAAAATATCGAGCGCTGTGACTGCTGGCGCATAGTTTCCCCCAATGATGCGCGGCACGCGCTCCGAGAAAGCCCACGAATTGCCAGCGCTATGTGTGATGACCTCATAGAGTTGAGCCGGGTCGACGCCTTCAGCCAGACCCAACGCCATCGCCTCGGCTGCGGCGGCGATCTGCACCCCCACTAGCAACTGGTTGATAATCTTGACCTTTGAGCCCACGCCATGCGCACTGCCCAATCGATACACCTTCGACGAGATTGCCCGCAGCACGTCCTCACATGCTTCGAATGCGCTATCCGGGCCCGACGCCAGCAACGAAAGTGTGCCATCCGCCGCGCCTACAACACCGCCAGAAACGGGCGAATCAATTAGGCTGATGCCGCTCCTAGCGAGCCGCTCGCCAAGAGCGATCGGATATGCTGGTGGCACGGTCGCCGATGCGACCACAACGCTGCCCACGCGCATCGCACCCGCCGCCCCATGTTCCCCGAAAAGCACGACGTCCGTCTGCTCCGCGCTCACCACGAAGATGATTACGACGTCGCATTCAGCGCCCAGCTGCGCAGGCGTTTCGCAGCGCTTGCCTCCCTGCGCCACGAATAAAGCCAGCGAAGCCTCCCGCACATCGCAGCCGTACACGTCGAAGCCCGCGGCAAGCAGATTTTTCGCAACACCTTGCCCCATTGCGCCCAGGCCAATCACACCGACTTTCTTCATCATTCATTCACCGATTAACCAATTGCTTTTTTACAAACAGTACCAACACACCACCGATGAAGATCGACGCAGCCATCAAGTACAGGCCGATATCGGTAGAATGTGTCTTATCGCTGATCCAGCCAATGAAAAACGGCCCTAGAAAACCAGACAGATTACCGAGGGAGTTCACCACCGCGATACCCGCCGCAGCCGCAGCGCCCGACAGAACCGCTGTCGGTAGACACCAAAACTGCGAAATCGTGACAATCACGCAGCAGGTCACGACGGTGAGCGCAATCATCGCGACTATGAGGTTATGGCTGAACTCCACTGCCACCACCCAAGATAGCGCGCCGAGCCACGCTGGAAGCGTGATATGCCAGCGGCGTTCGCGGCGCGCATCCGACGAACGGGAAACCAGGATCATCGCGATGGTCGCGGCCGCGTAAGGCAACATGCTCAATAAGCCAACTACAAGCGGATCGATTGCACCGGAATTTTTGATCAGCGTTGGCAGGAAAAAACCGACGCCGTAAAGGCCCACGGCAAAAAAGAAATAAATGCCGCACATCATCCACATGTGTGGATTTGTAAAGCCATCGCGCAGCTTGTGCGACTGTGCTTGTGCCTGGTCATGCGCGATGTCCCGAGCAATCCGCTTGCGTTCATCGTCGGTAAGCCACTTAGCATCGCTTACGCGATCCTGCAGGCAGGCAAGCACGGCAATCGCCATTACGATCGAAGGAATCGCTTCGATCAGAAACAGCCACTGCCAGGCCGCCCATCCGTTCCGACCGTCCATCGTGTGCATGATCCACCCAGATACCGGGCCACCGATCACTCCCGCCACAGGAATTCCCGTCATGAACAGGGCAATCATTTTCGAGCGGCGCGCGGACGGATACCAGTATGTGAGATAGAGAATCACGCCTGGAAACAGGCCGGCTTCTGCCACACCCAACAGGAAACGCACGAGATAGAACATCGTCGGCGTGGTAACAACCATTGTCGCTGCCGAGATGACAGCCCAAGAGATCATTACGCGCGCGATCCACACCCTCGCGCCGACCTTGTGCAGGATGATGTTACTCGGCACCTCAAAAACAAAGTAGCCGACGAAGAAAATACCGGCACCCAGCCCGTACACCGTTTCGCTGAAGCCAAGATTCCTCAGCATCTGTAACTTTGCGAATCCGACGTTGACCCGGTCGAGATACGCGACCACGTAGCACATGAACAATAGCGGGATCAGGCGCCAGGTGATCTTTGAATAGACGCGCTCCTCTTCGGTCAAATCGACAACGCTCGGGTGAGCAAAATCCTTGATACTCGACATGTACTGTCTCTCGATGGGAACGCACAGGAAGCGATCTCAGTTACCCGACAGGAGCAGTTCCCGATTTGCAGTTCGCCGAGGAGATCCATATTATGGACCCATGTAATTCATACCAAGATCTTCGGCCTCCATACTAGATAAGCATTATGCTTTCATAAAGGCTAATTTCACAATTTCAGGGTTAACTACAGCACCACTATGTGGACCACATTGTTAAATTCGAACGAAAAAGACGTTCGCGATGATTTCAATGCCTAGAACGCGCACGCCGTAATCGCGATGCTATCTCGCCAGCGGCAAATGCCAGATGATTCGCGAATATCGCGGGCAGTCATTTCGCACGGCGCGGAGCATCAACCAATCACGACCCGCGCTCGCAAGGTGACGCCCAGTGTTCATTGCAGAGGAACTAACTTTTTTGAGCCACAGGTCGATCAAGCCTATCTGTGTATCTCGTGCACCGACATTGCACAGGCACTCCGTGAGCCACCGTATTGGCGGCTCACGAGCGCAGCGTTGCACACGGGGGACCACCCACACCAAAAGCCTGCTTTCCGGTCTCGAACCGTGCACTATTTTTTTGATTGTGGTGCACAAATCGAGGTTCAAGCATTCGACACTCGAGCCATAGGCGCCCCGGTCACGCAAGGCTCCCACGCACACCCTTCACCAAATTTGTAGTCTTATTTTTCTTTGCGGCGTTAGCTATTTCACCCGCAGCCACGGCTTTCGCATTGCGCTCAGCCTGCTGCAACTTCTCCAAAATAAGCCTGGCATCCTGATAGAACTGCCGCCCTGCTGGCGTAAGTTCAACCCGACGTGACGACCGTTCGAGCAGTTGTACACCAAGGGCTGCTTCCAGCGCGTTGAGCTGACGACTCAATGGTGGTTGAGTGATATCCAGCAACGCGGCTGCTTTGCCGAAGTGGCGAACTTCGGCAAGCGCCACGAAATAGCGTAGTCGTTTAACGTCAATCATCAGTCGGACCGCGTCGCAATTACACACACCCGACTATCCGTCACCACGTGCTTTGCCGTCACTTTAGGAAACCCATCGAAAACCACGGCACAACCGCAATGATGAGTACGCCAGCAAGCAGCGCCAACGAATACTGAAGCATCGGGCCGATACCTTCGTTGGGGTTAACTTTGCCGACCGCACATGCAGAGTAGTAGCCTACACCGAAGGGAGGCATGAAGAGGCCGATGCCCATCGACAAGATAACCACCATTGCATAGTGAACTTCATGAATGCCGACCATCTGCGCGACAGGGAACAGTAGCGGACCGAAGAGGACCACAGCAGGAATGCCCTCAAGGACGCTGCCCAGTATGATAAAGCCAACAATCGATGCGGCGAGGAAGCCCAAACGACCACCCGGTAGGTTTTGCGCTGCTTGGGCAAGAGCGTCCGAGAATCCAGATTGCGTCAGCGCCCATGCCATGCCAGTCGCAGCGCCGATGATGAGCAGAATCGCGCCAGAAAGCGAAGCTGAGTCTATGAGCATAGGTACGATGCGCTTCCACTCAAACTGTCGGTAGAGAAATAGACCTGTGATGGCAGTGTATGCAATCCCTATAGTCGATACCTCTGTGGCCGTCGCGATACCCTCTACGACCGCGAACCGAATCAGGAAAGGCAAGAAAATTGCCGGCAGCGCAATCACGAAAGTGCGCCAGATAGCCCTTCCGCTGGCCCTCTCGCGCTTCGCGATCTCCATCTTCTTGTTCCGGTACCACACCATGGCGCACAGGAAAACGCCAACGACGACTGCCGGCAAAATTCCGCCCGTGAAGAGCGCTGTAATCGATACGCCTGTGACCGACCCAATCGTAATGAGCACGAGACTCGGCGGGATGGTTTCCGTCTGCGCCCCCGAGGCCGAGAGCAACGCGACAAGTTCGCCGGGCTTGCAACCCTGTTTGCGCATTTCCGGGAACAGCGCCGGGGCGATCGCCGCCATGTCGGCCGCCTTGGAACCGGAGATGCCAGAGACAAGATACATGGCTCCGATCAGTACATACGAAAGGCCGCCCCGAGTATGTCCGAGCAGTGATGCCAAGAACGCGACCAACCTCTGCGCCATCCCGGTCATTTCAATGAGCAGACCAAGGAATACAAACAGCGGCACCGACAGAAGGATCAGATGAGACATTCCTTCTGCCATCCGGCCGACGAGGATGTCGCTAGGCGTCGACGTCGTTAGCGTTAGGTAAGCCAACGTTGAAAGGCCGAACGAGAATGCAATCGGCACACCCGCGAGCACCGCCGCCCCCATCAGAACGACGAAGAACACGAGCAAATTGAGCGCGCCAAGATTGGTCAACTGCGATCTCGTGAGAATCAGTATGCCGGAGATAACCGCACAGACCAACACGGCCTTAAGCGCCGTCATCGGCTTGACAGTGGCGAAGAGTCGGACCACCGCAGTAATTGCCATAAGCACTGCGCCAACTGGCAGCGCCGCTGTGCGCCAAAGTTGAGAAATTCCCGTTGCCGGCAAGGTCATGATTGCGTCGTTCTCAGCCGAATCATAAGCCGGCACCAGAATGAGCAACAGGAAAATTAGCGAACAGACCACGGCAATCGCCTCAAACAATGCCGAGTTGTCCGGTTTCATCCGACTGACCAGCGACGACATCCGCATATGTTCGCCGCGCCGTAGGGCAACAACTGCGCCAAACATCGCAAGCCAGAGAAAGAGCAGCGAAGCGAGTTCGTCAGACCATGTAAGTGGGTCGTGGAGCGCGTACCGCGCTACGATGCCCGCCATCAGTAGGACGATTTCCGTCACGACCAATAGTGCAGCGGCTGTTTCGACCAGAGTACCTATAGCCCGGTCGAGAAAGAAAAAAACCGAGCCCAAGCCCCCTTTCGGAGGGGCAGCTTGGGTGGGCGCAGGCGCGGATAGCTGCGGGGATACTCGCATGAACGTCTCCCTTGAATCCATGTAGCGATTCGATCGACCGTTGTATCGGAGGATGTGTTAGGAACGCCGTCGTTATGCGACTGGCATTCCAGTACCTATGTTGCGGGGAGGACTAACCGAGCTTGCCCGAGTAGGCTTCAAGGTGAGACCACGCTTCAGCACCGAACTTGCTCTTCCAGTCAGCGTAGAAGCCGGCGCTTGCGAGCGTCTTTCGGAACGGTGCAGGGTCGGGCTTGTTAAACTTGAGCCCCTTCGCCGAGAGGTCCTGCGCAAGCGAAACCGCGAGCTTTTCGCTGTCTGCCCGCTGCAACGTCGCCGCTGCATTCAAATTCTTGGCAACGATATCTCGCATCGGCTGGGGGAGACCCTGCCATGACCGCCCGTTTGCAAGAAGCCAGTACCCGTCCCAAACATGCGACGTCTGTGCGCAGGTTTTTTGCACCTCGTACAGTTTTGCGGTCGCAATAATAGGCAGCGGATTTTCCTGTGCGTCGATGACTTTCGTCTGCAACGACGAATACAACTCGTTAAAGTTGATCGGCGTCGGCGCCGCTCCCAGCGACTTGAACAGCGACAGTAGCAGCGGGCTCACAGGAACACGAATCTTCATGTTGGTGAGGTCGGCCGGCGTTTTGATGGCATTGTTTGCCGTAATCTCACGAAAGCCGTTGTCCCAGACCTTGTCCATGACGACAAGACCGGACGCACTGATCTTGTCTCGGATGAACCCGCCCAGAGAACCGTCCATGGCCCTCCAGACCGTCGGGTAATCCGGGAAGGCAAAACCGACGCTGTTCAGTGAAGCCATCGGCACAAGGTTCGCGAGAATGACGCCCGGCAGGGTGAGCAGGTCGATGCCACCACTGCGGACTTGGCTGAGCATCTCCGTATCACCGCCGAGCTGCCCATTGGGGAACACGCGGATCTCCACCTTGCCGCCAGTCTCTGCCTTGATCTTCTCCGATGCCTCTTTCAGACGCAGATAGATCGGGTGTGTGACCGGTACGTTTGTCCCTAACTTATACGTGTACGACGGCGTATCGGCGAAAAGCGGCGCACCGGTAATGCTTGCCAAACCTAGCGATGCACCAGCCTTGATGAATGTACGACGGGTGGTATCCATGCGTGTCTCCAAACTTTCTATTTATAAGGTGTTATCAAGCACAACGAGCTGTCAGCCCGCCATCCACCACCAAACTCGTGCCCGTGATGTATTTGGCTTCATCGGAAGCTAGAAATAGCGCAGCATAGGCTGTGTCCCATCCGTCGCCCATCTTGCCAGTCGGTACTTGGGCGTCGCGCTGGTCGATCATCTCGTCGACATTCCCACCGTATGTTTCTTTGAGCGGCTCGCGAATAAGCGGCGTGTTCATAAATCCCGGTAGTACGCAGTTCGCACGAATGCCCTGCCCCGCATATTGAACAGCCATGTTCTGTGTCATCCCGAGCATGGCGGCCTTGGCAGCGCTATAGGCAAGATACGGGAAACCCAACCAGCGGATGGCAGCAATCGATGCGATGTTGACGATGGAGCCAGCCCCGTTCTGCAGCATATGTGGGATAACATACTTGCAAGTGAGAAACACACTCGACTGGTTTACGGCAATGACTCGATTCCACGCGTCCTCTTCCGTCTCGACCGGGCCGCCGACTTCAACGATGCCCACGTTGTTGTGCAGAACATCGATCTTGCCGAAGTGCTTGATGCACTCGGCAGCCATGGCCTGCACATCCTTCGAGTCGGCGACATTTGCGCGCGCGGCGACGCATTTTCCACCTTCAGCGGTGATGGTCTCCGCTGTTTCCAATGCAGCCTCGATGCGATAGTCGACCGCCAGCACGCTTGCACCCTCGCGGGCATACAACGCCGCAGCCGCCTTCCCGTTACCCCAACCTGGTCCGGACGAGCCAGCACCAGTGACGATAACGACCTTATCCTTCATTCTGTTTGCCATACCTTTACCTTCAGATCCTGCGACACAGCGCCCGAGCGGACGCTGTGTCTATTCGATCAAATTATTTCAATCAGGAATACTTATTTAGTAGATTAATTGCGGCCGCGCGCGCATGGAGCTTTTAGGCTGCAACAACCTTTTCTACATACTCTTCAAAGGCGCGAGCCGACGTTTTCTCGACCGGGGTGAAATCCCGGTGGGCTATAAATTCAGGTCGCGTCGGATTAACGATGGCGTTCGAAACTGCTGAAAGCGTGAGGTACACAATCCTGCGCGAATATGGCGTAATGTTCCCCGCCGAGCCATGGACGATGTTCGCGTGGAACATCAGCACCCCCCCCTTCTTGCCGGTCGGAGTGACAATGCCGTTTCGCTCAACGAGTTCCGAGACCGTCTTGTTGTCAAGCGTCCAGAGCGGGTACGACGTCGTCTTCACGTCATGCGACGACGCGAGCGCGCCCGATTTGTGGCTACGCGGAACAATCATCAGCGGGCCGTTGATCGGCATTACATCGTCCAAGAACACCGCAATGTTCATCGCGCGCGGCTCCGGCATGCCGTCATCCTTATGCCAAGTCGGGAAGTCCTGATGCCACTGCCAGACGTCGCCAGTGAAAGCGGCTTTTGCGTTGATTTTGAACTGATGCAGATAGCAGCTCTCGCCGAACAGTTGCTCCACGGGGTCGACAAGACGTTCATCCGCTGCGAGGAGCTTGCACACCTCGTTGTACTCCTGACAGGCGAAAGCCATCCGCGGCGTGCCATCCTTTTCGCGCCAGACTTCTGGGCGCTGCTGGGTGAACACATCAGCGGCAGCCGCGCGCAGTGCGTTTACCTGTTCAGCCGGGAAGCAGTCGGGAAGGAAGATGTAGCCGAGTTCGTCAAATTCGGCGAGTTGTTCAGTGGTGAGTTTCATTATTAAGTTCTCCAAAATTCTCAGAAAAAGCGAGCCCACACATCCCGAGTCTTCGGGATCGTTAGTTACCGCTCGTGATGTGCCTGCGTCAGTCGACGCTGACTACGAATTCAGTAAGCCTGCGATACATATCGCTGCTTGCTCGTTGCATGTGCCGAGCCGCCAAGTCTGACCCCTCAAGTACATTACCGGACAGCACATACTCCGTCATTTCTTGGTGCTCCTCCCACGCGCGACCCGGGGTTTTCGGTTCGTCAAGGACAATGAGCATTGATCGCATCAGGTGAGCCCATCGAGCATTCATCATCTGCTCAATCACGCAGTTGCCGGAAAGTCGGTAGATCGCCCTATGAAATTCAAGATCCGCCCGGACCAGCATCGGCAGCGAGTCTCCTTCTTCGTAGGTTTTTTGACCATGACTCACTGCCTGCTTGAGTGCGGCCACTTCCTCTGGTGTCGCAATCCGGTCTGCCACACGTTGTGCCGCCAATCCCACCGCTGTCACCTCTAACGCTTTACGAGCCTGATACATCTGCCTCATGTATTCAGGGTCAATAGGCGTTACCTCAAGTCCCTGACGACCCGAATCCTGCAGCAGGCCCTCATGCTTGAGTAACTGCAGGGCGTGACTGATCGGCTGACGGGACACGTTCAGTTGACGTGCAAGTTCCGCCTGCCTAATGCGTTGTCCGGGCTTGAGCTCGCCCAACGCGATGGACGCAAGCAGCCTGTCGAATACCTGGTTGATAAACAGAGGACTGTCTGCCACCAGAGAAGTTTGAATTCCGAATTCCATAAACGCAACGTTAGGCCTCTGACCATCCAAAGTCAACGCCACTTGCATAGGGACTTCCCCCATACTGAGGCAAATCCACGTCTAATTAACTGATTTATAAAGGAATACTTCACCAAAAAATCAGAGGTCGTGCCCTTCTTGGTGGCTTTTCGTCAAAACCTGAAGGGTAAACCCTTCGATTACAACGTTGACTCCCCCCATAAAAACCCCTAAATTTCAGCAAAAATGGAATTCCGAATTCACACTATGGCGGGGACATGGATTGAAGAGCGTCTCGGCGCGACACGCGGGGGAATTCGTGCAAAAGGATGCAACTTCCGGCCGCCCGCTCTGAACGATAGGTAGCACGTGTCTTAAAGGAGAGACTTGCAATGGCAACCGTAGACAGCGTTACGGTAGTAGAAATGAGTATCGGGTCGCTGATGGAGTTGGCCGCTAGCCCGGACGGCTTACCTGTCGACGACAGTATTCAACAGCTTGTCTGCAGGACCTTGGAACTGGTCGACAGTCATGCTGGAAAACACTCTGCAGGCAAGACAATGTTCGAAGATGTATTGCGGACTAGGGCGAATCTGGTAGCGAATGCTTCGCCCGAGACTGCGCGGGTGTTGATGCGGGCCCGTCAGGTTTCAACATCGCTCTGACCTTCATGCATCAGATCGCTCTGACAGTGCAGTGTCTCAGCTGGCCGGCCCGGACATTGCTTGAAGCCGCTTGCAGAGGTCGACTCCCGCCGTTTGGACGTGACGACCGGCAAGGTCGGAGGCGTCCACAACTGCGCCCTTAAGCACACTGTGCGCAATCGCCGTGTGTTCTTCCCAAACGTGCGGCAGATTCGCATAGCTATTGGAAACGATGAGCGAGCGCATGATGTGCGCCCATCGTCCATTCATCATCTGCTCGATGACCGTGTTGCCCGATAGCCGATAGACGGACGTGTGAAATTCATAATCGGCCCATGCCACCTCTGCAATTGGTGCGTTGGTGCGCAGTTTCTGCAGACCTTCTTCCAGCGCCTGTTCGACACTCGCGCGTTCCTCAGAAGACGCCTGGCCGTCGGCCACGCGCTGCGCGGCCAGCCCCGCCGCCGTCGCCTCGAGCGGGCGTCGAGCTTGATATAACAACCGCATGTAATCCGGGTTGATTGGGGCAACTTCCAGCCCCTGTCGCCCAGCGTCCTGCAGAAGTCCTTCGTGCTTGAGGAGTTGAAGCGCATGACTAATGGGCTGCCGCGAAACCTGCAATCTCGTCGCCAAGGCAGACTGACGGATACGCTGACCAGGCGCAAGTTCGCACAAGGCGATGTCGGTCAGCAATCTGTCGAACACCTGGTTGATGAACAGCGGACTGTCGTCCACCGTCTCGCGAGCGATCTCAATATCCATATCCAAGGCTTTCGGCCGTAACGGCGGCGTCGCGGCGCTAGGCAAAGCCTACCCCACTTCTCCGAGAATTACAGACACCACAATCGAAGACAAATAGGGGCTATTATAGTGCAGCGCAAAAATCGCCTCATGTCAGCCACACGCCCCAAGAGCAAACAGGATTCTCCAAAATCGTTCTTGCCTCCGCGGCTCTTCCAAGATGTCCTGCAAAACTGCAAGCCGTAGCGGTCGGCAGCTCTACAGAACTGCAACTGGCGGTTCGGTGCGTGACGCGCCCTGCATTTTATGGCCGCAGCCGCGGCAGAATATTCAGCAAAGACAGGCCAACGCGACGTTCCCCCCCCGGATTCGCACGCGCAAGCCACCTTGGCCCCTTCGGTATGGACTCTCACGGGGCGAAGATGCTCTCACATTTGCACGCGGCCAACGATTTTGTGACGTTGCCGCGCTGAACAGTGATTCCGGCCCCCTCTCAATCTAACCCAGACTGGCTTTGATCTTCGCAGTGGCGCAATGGCGACCACAGCTGATTACTATCGACGCGAGTTTGCCCCTATATCCGCATCCCATTCCCTGATGGTCACAATATTTACGGGACGAAAGGTTTGCGGACCGCGAGCACATCTGATACCGAACTGAACGCCGATTGGCGGGCTCGCAGCAATGCCGAGCCCACGCGCGATTTCCTGCCTGGGGTTGCCAGTTACGCATTAACTCCGCATCGCGATAGATCCAATGCTGCCGATCTAGTGCCGCGCTCATAGTTAAGCGTGCGTCACAGCGAATGCCCGCGGGAAGAGGTGGAGGGCCAACAGGAACTCCCTGATGGGCGAGCGAGAGTGGGTGAAGTGACCTGCCAAAAAGCTGCAGCATGAAGACAGACTTACCGCGCGCGTCCGCAAGTAGACGCTCAGCTAGAGAAAACGACGAGCGCCCTCCCGGGGTGACCACACGCTCCGCCGCATCGGACGGCACAAGTTGTTGGCTCGGGTAATGAAGCTCCTGCACTGCACGTGCGTCTTCCGCATGGGGAGCTAGGCAGGCGTACTGTATCCACCGAGCAATAGTCGCTGCCATACGTGAATATGCTCAAGCCAACCACATCAGGCAGTACCTTTGAACAATTGGAGATGACATGTGCTTCGAGCCGAGTCTCGGCGATTTGTACCGGACTCGCTTCGTTAGCCGTGTCAAAAATATGGGCCATCGGAAACGGTGCCAATCCTGCCGCGCACGCTGCTGCCGGATTCTTCGTTGCAGCATCCGCAAGGCCCCCCCTCTCCACCTTCATCGACGTACACGAGGTATTGTTTTCCGCCAATTTTGATTGGAATGGTGTGCTGAGACGTCGAACTATCCGTTACCGGTACAGATGTAACCAACGTCATTTGTGCGTTCGGGGTGCGAGCCTGCACTCGCGTGGTGTCCATTACGTAGAAGCCGTTCTGCGCCTTCGCATTCTGGTCATTCAGCGGCGCGGGTAAGCTCGACAGCCTGATTCCGTCACAGCCAATCGAAGCGAAGTAGGCTCAAGTGCCGTCGTTGCTAAACGAAAGTCCGTGAGCGACGCCGCCCAATGGGAGCGTAGCAACATCGATCGAGCCAACGTTTTTCGGATGTTCCGGGACAGAGATGTCGATCGCGTAATATGCGTTAGATACAAGCGAGACAATGTAATAGGTGAGGCCATCGGCAGACAGACCACCTTCATGCCCTGACGGCGCCTTTGGAGCGACAACACCGCCATCGGTGACTGTAGCGACGTCGATACTTGATAGCAACCGACGGTACCTACAGTCCGACGCAATGTCGTAAATGCCGACCTCAGCACCCCCACCCCCATTACTCCCATTATCAGCAACGGGCAGTCCGCGCTTCTCTCTAACCATCAAAGATTCCCTTGGGTCGAGCATCGCGGGCGACGTCAGCGAAGTGACGCGTGCTGGCTTCGTCGGGTCTGTGATATCAATTACAAGGAGGCCCGGGTTCACGATACCGCGACTTTTACCGGTCTCTCGCACGTATCGCAGATTGAACGGCCAACTACATTGATCAATTCGCAACGTAGGTCATCATCGTTCGGTTCCACACTCGAGTCTGAGGATCACGATGCCGCGTTGAGGCCTCGAGTTGAGGCCTTGTTTTGAGTCACGCTTGCAAATTAGCAATAGTCCGCAATTCGCATGGTCGGTCTTTCGGGTTCCGGTGGAAAAACGCACCAGTTTCCATCTCGATGGCGATAAAAGAACATCGCTCGCGATCCTGTGCCATTGTCTGCGACAACACAAACGTAGCGCCCGATCCGGGATCGCCCGTAGTGGCTGACTCTAAAGCCTCGCTTCGGGTCGGGGGACAGCCAATCGTGGACCATTACCCTCAACGATCGTTCTGCACTCTTCATTGCCCTTCTCCATCTACTTCACCATCACCACACTGTAGAAACCGCCCTTAAGGGAGTTGCAGACTGTCCACCCGTAACGCAGCCGGTATAGGGCGTGACGGCTACGAATACCGCCAGATCTTCCATGCCTGCAATGTTCCCGCTGGCACAGCCGCTCGTAGATCCACCACGGCAGTCGCGTCGGGAAAGTCTGTTGGTTCGGTCGCATGCCATTGCGTTCAACGAACTTTTTGTGTACGTCGGAGTAGTCAAATTCACCGATGCGACAAGGACGCGCTTACAACTCAGCACTTCTACCTCGCATTTCCAACTCACGAAAAACAGCATTTACCCCGCGCTCTAGTCCGCAGTCCGTCAGAAACTCTAATGTGCGTTCTGAAGCCAATGTTAGGTCCTTATTTTCTGACTGGCGGAGCGTATTGGATTGCCGAAGATTCTCCGACAAACGTTGCATTTGAATCAACGGCAACCCAAATTTCTTCTCAACTCAACCTGCATTGCAAAGACACAAGCCTCTTGCCTGCCTCAACTACAGACGTAACTTGCAGCTGCCAGCGGGCTGCCAGATGTGTACTGGGGTTTCTGCGGGTAAGGGCACATTGGACGACTCACATTTCCCGTCGGATCCGTGAGCACCTCCCGCCCGGGTTCGACCCCTTGCTCAACCCAGCCTGTAAGCATGTCGTACGGCTGATTCGCCGTCGGGATCGGCACTGTAGCGCCAGCATTCGCCGTCCCATTCGTGCTGGAGTGGCCCATCCCCGCAACGAAATACAATTTGAAGAACTGCTGCACCGCAGATATGCCGCCCATCTGATTTGCGACGTTCGTGTAGTAGTTGATCGATCCTTGCGGGTACACCAGTTCGTCGGACAATCCGTGTACCGCGATCATCTTGCCACCGGCCGCTTTGAATGCAGAAAGATCGGGATTGTCACTGTTAACGTTGTCGAATTGAGGTTGTAGCGCGATCCCCTGATCAAAGGCGTTGTTGAGCCCCGCGTACCCCAAGGTTTTCCAAGCGTTCTGGCCGTTACCCGTTGCATTCACAAAAGTGGAGTCCCCGATCGCGGGATTCTGAAGCTCAAGCGCCAACATTGCGAGCGGTGGTGAAAATACGCCGTATGGCGAGGCATATGCGACTGGGAACGAAGCCGGGAGCCCAAAGACATTGACCCACCACTGCCCCCACAAACTGGTACCTCGCGTATTGCCGTACCAGCGGTGAACACCCGTCGGCTGCACGGACCACCCGTTGTCCACAGTAGGATCCGGAACGCTACCGTCAGAAGTCATGCCATACCAGATTTTGTTAATCGCGTTGGCTTGCAATTTCGTAACGCAAGCACTGGTTGCATTTGTCCCGCCATCCGACGGACACAGGACAGTCGCGTCCTTTGTCGGATCGTAGGTACACTGCTGCGGATCGGATATGTAGCCCAAATGCACCCCCCCTACCACATCGCAAGAACTGATCGCCGCGTTCGAAACCAGATCCTCCTGCGCAGTGGTCAATGGAACGCCACCGAGGTCTTGCTGAAAAACAATTTGAGGATAAACACCGGCGGTCAAAAATCTTGTCCAGTTGACCGACGGATATCCGACGATAATGCCATTAAAGTCCGACGGATACGCTTGGGCAGACTTGACACCAGTTCGCCCTCCGGTTGATCCGCCTTCGTAATACGAGTATTGCGGCGCCGATCCAAAGTATGTCGCTGTCACAGCCTTTGCCTTGACAAGCGCTTCATGGATACCTAGTTCCGAGTAATTTTTCCAATTACCCTCGTTGATAGATCCATCTGGGTTCATGAGGAAAGAGCCGCCGTCCGCGGGCGTCTGATTGCCAGAGTCTGTCCCAACAGCGACGGCACCCTCTTGCTGCACGACTTGCTCCGGCGTCGTCAAAGGATGAGTTACTGCGCCATTCCCTTCCAGACTACCTTGCCAACCCGCTCCGCCTAGAAAATGTAGCCGCTTGTTCCAGCTGGCTTGGGTTGGCAGGTAGATGCTGACCCCGATCCCCGTTGACGTTGAAGGGGCACTCGCCGGCCCCGGGTTACCCGGACCAATAAGTAGCTGCACCCCGCAGACCTGCGTCGTTGCGACCGGGGCCGTTGAGGCACTACTCGCGACCAACGTCAGTGGGTCCCCTGGATTGAAAGCAACCACATTGACGACCTTAGTCTCGGGATCCTGTGCGAACGCAGCCGCGATCGCAGTGGACGTGCAATGGGCAGCTTGCGTCCAGCCTGCTTGGCTGACTGGTGCGGCCGGCCCGCTGCTGTCGCCATGGCAACCCGAGACGAGTGCGGCCATGCCGACGCAAAGTGAAAAACTACCGACAATCGGGACAAACCTACCGACAATGCGTCTGTGGATTGCTCCCAGCTTCGGACTCTCTCGTTCATCTCCCGTCAGATTTCTCATCGCTGCGTCTCCTATTAATCGTTGCACAATTAATTCCATCCTATTTATTTTGTATTACTAATTTTTCAAATAACCCGAAAACCTTAATCCCCGCGGTAGTTCAACTGCCTGACTCTCGGCTCCATAGCAGAGTAATACCCGAATATGCTTTGAGCCTTCCATGCCTAGTCCAGCCGTAGATGAGCTGGAGCAAAAGCTGCAAAACAGCTGCAGCAACTAGCAATGAGGATTTGCTGGTACGCCCAGTGAAACGTATCTACCTTTAGGGATGCCAGCCTGAATGAGATTTTTGGACACACCTTGGCCCTTCGCGCCAAGTCCGATTACGCCAACACTCTCACACACTCCCTAGCTCCGGCTCTCAAGTCTGCCGTCGCGAAATCCGACGCGCTTTACATCCCGAGAATTAGTCTGATTTTTTATAATGTCCGCAACGCATCTATAACAACTCCCCTAGCTAAGGCACAAAGACAGATACACCGGCAGTAAGCCCTAACTTAATCGCCTTACGTTTTCATTCGATTTCCCACGCGGTCAGCAAACGCGACATCGCTCAGAATTAGCTGTGGCCCGCGTCGATTGACCCTAGAATGATTCAAAGCTCCACAATATGGACCTCGATTGATATTCGAAAACCTCTCTTGTGGCCAATGTTAGTCGAATGCCCCCAAGCCACAAAGACATTGACCATTGATTCAGGGTTAACTATGGCGTCATAATATGGACCATCCACCATCCACCATCCAATACTGGAGATCGCACCATGAAGGAAGCTGTTGCGGGGACGCAGGCCGTTTCTCGCGCCTTGCTAGTATTGCGCACCGTCGCAAGGTCCCGTACCACTGGAATCAGCCTAGCCCAACTCGTACGCGAAACACAGTTGAACAAGCCGACAGCGCATCGACTTCTGTTAGCCTTGATAGCGGAAGGGATGGTGGAGCACGACGCACAGACCGTGCGTTATTACATCGGACGGGAATGCTACGTTCTGGGCGGGATCGCAAATGAGCGCTTTGGTCTAGGGCGCGAAGCGGCTGACGCAGTCGCACGCCTCGCGCGCGCGTCTGGCGACTCTGCCTTTTTCTCTATCCGAAGTGATGTATTCGCAGTCTGCGTACTTCGCGAAGATGGTGATTTTCCGCTGAAAACGCACGTTCTCCAGCCGGGAACGCGCCACCCGCTTGGTGTAGGAGCAGGTAGTCTCGCAATGCTAGCTGCGTTGGACGACGGCGAAATAGACCGTTGCATCGCAGAAAACGCCGACTTGCTAAAGAAAAGCTACCCTAACTTCTCCGTTGATTTGCTAAAACGTGAAGTCGCAAATACTCGCGAGCGCGGATACTCAGTGAATGAAGGCTTAGTTGTCACCGGATCTTGGGGGGTGGCCGTCGCCGTGCATGGTCACACCGGCGATATAGTAGGTGCTTTGACTATTGCGGCAGTCGAATCGAGAATGGGACCTGACCGTCAACCAGAACTCGCCAAGAAACTTGTCGCAGAGGCCAAGCGCCTTGAGTCGCATTTGGCGCGGGCAGCGTCAATGCGACCGGAAGGCAAATCGCGTGCCCAAGGCTAACCCTTCGTATTCGCACGGAGGCGCCGTTTTGATGCCGATTCGACGTTTGCGCAACGGCAGATTCAGTCCTCACATTTAACTGCGGAAGGAGTGCCGCTCTGCCTGCGCTATGTTCATCGAAAGTGATCTCGCTCCCCCAAAGACCCTCCACGTCTCTGACACTAGTTGCATTGGGTCCGCAGGCAAGTGCGTGCACAGCTAACGCACATTTACCACTACTCGGCTGCCTGTCAATTGCTGTTCGATTAACAGATCCTTCGCCGCAACCCGATTGCCCGCGTAAACGTGCAAGGCAGCCACCATGCGATCGCCGTGAGCAGCGAGATGCGTCCCGTCTTCATGGCCTCGAGTGCAATCAACGTGCGGCCCGCTAACACGCGCTGCCTGGGCTGAAGTGCCAGCGGAGCTACTGCCAATGCAATGTTCGATGTATATCAACGGATCGTGAAAGGATTACCCGTGGGCACGCCCGTGTTTATCCAGACACTCTTTGTCTGCAGATAAGATTCGATCGCCACCTTGCCGTTCTCCCTCCCAAATCCCGAATCCTTATATCCGCCGAAGGGAGACATAAAGCTGACAGCGCGATAGGTATTGACCCAGACAGTGCCCGCCTGAATTCGCTCTGACATTCGAAATGCGCGACCAATATCGCCAGTCCAGACCCCAGCTCCCAAGCCGTAGCAGCTGTCGTTGGCGATAGCCACAGCTTCTTCTTCGTCCCTAAACTTCAGGATAGATAGCACAGGCCCAAACACCTCTTCCCGAGCGATACGCATTTTCGGAGTAACACCCGCAAAGATTGTGGGTTCGACGAACCACCTGCCGGCTGCGACTGCTGGCTTGCCCCCTAACTTGAGTTCCGCTCCCTCGTCTTGAGCAATCTTGATGTACGAGAGGACCTTGTCATACTGGACTGGAGTCGTAACCGGACCCACCTGCGTGCCGCCAAACATTGGATCCCCTAGCTCCGCAGTTTTCGCTAGGTCGACAAGTTTCTCGACAAAAATGTCGTGAATGTCTTCCTGCAGCAACAGACGCGAGCCCGCGATGCACGTCTGCCCGGTTGCCGCAAAAATACCCGACACCGCGCCATTAATCGCATCATCGAGATTGGCATCAGAAAAGACAATGTTCGGCGACTTGCCACCAAGTTCAAGGCTTACGTGCTTGAACTGCGCAGCGCATTGCTGGTTGATCACCCGACCGGTCGAATCTGATCCCGTAAACGTTACCTTTTTGACCAGTGAATGGTTCACAAGAGGCGCACCTACTTCGGCTCCAAAGCCTGTGACCACATTCACGACCCCTTTCGGGAAGCCCGCTTCTGCAAACAACCCAGCCAGTTCCACTGTAGACGCAGATGTGAATTCTGATGGCTTGATGACAACCGTACAGCCGGCTGCTAGCGCTGGAGCAATCTTCCATGCAAGCAGCAGAAGCGGTGAGTTCCACGGGGTAATGGCTGCAACCACGCCAAGCGGTTCTCGGCGGGTGTAGTTGAAGTAACCCTTTTTGTCGAGCGGAATAACCGAGCCTTCAATTTTGTCCGCAAGTCCTGCGAAATAATAGAACCATTGCGGAATATAGCGGACCTGTGCGCTCATCTCCGCGAGAAGCTTGCCATTGTCCCGTACTTCCAATGCGGCGAGCCGGTCGGCATCGCGCGTAATCAAATCGCCCACCTTGCGCAGCAGGGCACCTCTTTGGGTCGCAGTCGCCTCGGCCCACGGGCCGACCCTGAATGCTCGGTCCGCAGCTTGTACAGCAAGATCAACGTCCTCGGCTGACGCCCGTGCGACCTCCGCCCACACCTGACCGGTAAAAGGATTTTGGGTATCAAACCGCCGGCCATCGCGGGCGTCTACGTATGTCCCGTCGATGAACATCTGATAGTAGGTCATGATTTGACTCGCCTTGATATTACCAACTAGAACGTTCCGAAGCCGAGATGCCAACGAAACCTGTTCTTGACATACGTGCCGTCACGCGGGGGAAGCGCGCGCTGTGGCTCGTCCGTAGCGATGTAGACTTGGGCAACCGTCATACCTTCGCGCTTACGAATCGCGGCAACCAATGACTCTAGTTCGTCGATTTCGGTAATTTCCTGCGTTGCAGGTACACCGACTGCCTTCGCAACCTCTGCGAGGTTAGTGCCGAGGCTCGTGTGACTCTGCTGCATTCCGGTTTCACCAAAGTGACCGTTGTCGAGGATGACGACATTCAGATTCTTGGGCCTCTGGACGGCAGCAGATGCAAGGCTCCCCATACCCATTAGTTGCTCGCCGTCGCCCGTGATTGCGATTACCGTCTTCTCCGGCTGCGCCAGTGCAAGGCCCAGAGCAACTGACGTCGAAGCGCCCATCGCACCCCACAGATAAAAGTTGCTTGGACGGTCGCCCGCCGCAAACACATCATATGACGGTGAGCCGAGCCCAGTCACGACGAGGGCATCCGGAAATTGCTTGAGCAACTCCGCAACGAACTTGCGACGATCAATGCGGCTTTTGGAAGTAGAAGTATTCACGATCAACGCATCCATTTTTTGCGACCAATGAGGCTTTGGGAAAGAAGGACTGCTACACGATTACCTGCATCGAAAGCCGAAACGAGGCCAGCGTCGACGATCTCGGCGGCCTGCGACGGGTCGTCCACGCGATAGACGGTGATACCCATCAGTTCCAATGCCTTCGCGGTGCGCAAGCCCATGGCATTCTGCCAAGGGTTGAATTCGGCGTATTCACCGCGCATCGTAACCAATGTGAAAAACGGGAACTGGCAGCTTTCAAGGAGCGAAAACATGTTCACACAGTTACCTACACCGCTACTTTGCATCAGCAGCACGGCACGTTGACCGCCCAACCAAGCCCCGCTCACTACGCCGACACCTTCTTCTTCCGTTGTCAGAACGACGTCCCGAATGTCCGGATCAGCTTTGGCCTTACGGATAGTCAACGAGTGACCGGCATCGGGAACGTACACGATCTGACGCACGTCATTCTGTTTGAAAGCTTGAAAAATGGCCTCTTGCCACGGGAGAGGCTCGTTGCTCGGAGAGTTCATTGTTGAAACCTTAGAAGGTGGTAGGACGACGGTGCTATCATAATTTTGGTTAGGACAGTTGCTGAAATAGAATTACGCGATACCTAGATCAACTAATTCGATGCCTAAGAGAGTGAGTATTCATGGACATCAAACAGCTACGTGCGCTGCTCGCGGTTGCTGAGACTGGAAGCGCGACAAAAGCCGCCGAGATTCTTCGGGTGGTACAGCCAGCCGTCTCACGACACATTCGCCTCCTCGAAGAGGAGCTTGGCGCCGAGCTCTTTGACCGGCAGCGTTATGGCATGGCCCTGACCGACGCCGGCCACACCATGGTTGAATACGGAAGACGGGCATTGCAAGAACTGGATCGCGCGAAAGCGGAGATTCGGCCAACGGCCGGAACCGTTGTTGGCACGGCGACCATCGGCCTCCTCCCTAGTACGTGCGTGATGCTGGCATCCGAGTTAGCCGCTCGCGTACGAGGCACCCATCCGCAGATCATGATGCGCCTCAATGTCGGATATGCAGGCAATCTTCTAACCTGGCTCGAAAGTGGTGACGTTGAAATCGCGCTTCTCTATGACAAGGAAGCCATGCCGGGAATGCATTTCGAGACTGTGCTCGACGAGAAGCTGCTCCTCGTCGGCCCCGCGGGCTGTTATGCAATGGATCAGCCTGAAACGATCGAGAAATTGCGCGGCGTGCCGCTAATCCTTCCCGATGCACCGCACGGACTGCGAAGCGTCGTTGAGCATGCATGTGCGGTGGCGGGCATCGCTCCGATCGTCGCAATCGAGACCAATTCCTTGGAAGTCCAGAAAAGTCTCGTTTCGCGCGGGTTTGGCCATTCGATACTTCCTAGTTCAGCAATATCCGAAGACTTAGAAATAGGTACATTGTCAGGAACGCCAATCGTGTCACCAGACCTCTCCCGTAGAATCATCTTGGCTCATGCGGCGACCCGACGCCTTTCTCCCGCGGCGGCCATCGTTCGCGAAGAGCTCAAAAGCCTTATGAGACAACTGGTTCTCGATGGCTCATGGCCGGGAGCTACGTGTACTAAAGTCGACTCGGCAAATTAGTTCTGCAACGCACATCGAACTGCGTACGTTTCAAACAAACGTACCACACATCCACTGCCGTCACGCAGTCTTAATAAACCGCAGAATTCGTTTATCGATTGACTGAGCCAGAGCGACGTCGTTTCATCTCTGAAGCTCTACGGATCCTTGCCGCCGCTTCGCCCGCTGTGGTGTCCCCCTTCGTTCTGACGAGCGCACGCGCTTGTACATACATTCTCTCTGGCTCGCATTCGCCATGTTGAGTGCTCGTCGGCGATAAAGCCCGTAACGCGGGCCTCATACTCAGCCAGCCGGCCCCTCGTGCGCCAATACATCACGCCGTATGCAGCATAAGGTGGGCGAACCACCGGGAGCCCGACACGTGGGCATCAATCGACTGCGATAACCGTGATGCAACGCGTCGCGCCCCGCTGGAGACTCCCGTCAGCCGAACCGCTGTCTCCGATACACAACGACACGCATACATCGCTTACATGCGCTGCTTTAGTGACGAGTTCAATCAATGTTCGGACGAGACGATATGACAATTCGCCCGAAAAAAGGCCCCTCAGATCCCGGAAAGAATGAGTAGCCCCCAATTGACAAAGCTAGACACCCCTGCCACGATGCGCCTCAAGGCCATTGTGACATTCACTGCCATCATGGCAAACAGAGCCAAACAGTAATCTGCAAGTCAGAATTTCTGTCGCGCGTAGCTAGAGGCAAACGCGCTGAGTTGAAACCACCTGGAGCCTTTAAGTTTCACTTCGAGAACTAGGTTTAGAGATTAAATTCCCACCAAAACGAAAGAGTGAAAACAATATGACTATCGATAGTAGTTCGAAACCTCGGCGGGTCGCACTGATTACCGGCTGCGGCCTTCGCGACGGCATTGGAGCCGCAACCGCCCGCACTCTGGCTCGAGCGGGAATCGCGGTGGTGGTAACCGACCTTACGAGAAGCGGCGTAGTGCCCTCGACTGACGAAAAACTCGTCGCGCAACTTAAAGCCGAGCATGGTTCTTGGCGCGGGATAGATAGCCTTGTCGAGGAAATTTCCGATTTTGGTGGCGAGGCACTTGCCTTGACGGGCGACGTCAGTTCCGAAGCCGACGCTCAACGCATGGTAGCCGACGCATACGAGCAGTTTGGCAGTGTGGATATCCTGGTTAACAACGCAGCCGCCTCACAAACATTCCTCGACATCGAAGATTTCACCCTTGAGCAATGGGAGCGCATTTTCGCAGTCAACGTCCGGGGGGCATTCCTGATGTCCCGAGCCGCCGTGAAGTACATGCGCCAACGCGCTTGGGGGCGAATTGTGAACATCACGTCAGTATCAGCCGATGAAGGACATGCCGGTTTTGCAGCGTTCACAGCCGCAAAATCTGCACTAACCGGTTTCACTCGTGCACTGGCCGCTGACGTCGGCCCGCAGGGCATCACGGTAATGGCAGTTGCACCCGGTTTGATGATGACCTCTCGCGGCAAGCTAGCCACACGTCGAATGTATCAAGACGACCTGGATGCGGGCGCTCGCCGCATTGCCGTACGCCGATACGGCGAACCCGAGGATATCGCTGCGGTTATCAGATTCATCGCGAGCGAAGACAGTAGTTATGTCAGCGGAGAGATCTTCCGCGTCAGCGGCGGTGGTGGACTTTAAGCGCCTCATTTGATGATGCGGGGGCTTAGTGCCCCCTAAAGAGAGACCACGATGACTCTTACACTCGACGATCAACGGGAGATCGAGCAACTGCTCGTCCGATACACGTGGTGGATAGACGGATACGCAACAGACAAAGATTTCTATGCGATCTTCACAGATGACGCGGTATTAATCAGTCCATTCTCGGGAACGTTCTCTGGCAAGCGCGGCCTCGATGCGTTCGTTGAATATCGCTCCAGAACCCCTTCCTGGGGGCCTCGGCGTACTGAGCAATTGCGCCACATCATTAGTAATGTCCTCGTCGAAGGCGACGGCCGTGTCGCGACAGTGCGCGCTTTTCTTCTTGATTTCAAGACCAACCTAGGCGGGGAGAGCGGAAATTCGGCATTGCTGTGCGTGGGACACTATCACTGCGAGGCAGTTCGAGTAGGTAACGTCTGGAAACTGAGACGGCGACTACTAGTGGTCGACAACGTAACTGGGGGCCCACACGACAATAGCGCCCGGAGTTTTGAAGAAGTCACAGCAGTACAGCTCAAACAAGCTGCTGCGAGCGCTTAAGCGCCCCGACGGAGTTCTGAGATGAAATCGGAAAATAAAATCGAACGAATAATTCCTACAGCTGACCTGAAATGGCCGGGGGATCGGAACGTCGCCGTCACCTTCAGCGTTGCTTATGAGGCGTGGTCTGAAGGGAAATCATCTGGCGTGGGCCCTATGGGTAACCCTTTGCCCGGCGGCGTCTTCGACAACAACGCGGATAGCTATGGGAGGTATGGTGCCAATGCCGGGATCAAGCGCTTATCTCGCATTCTCGAAGACACGGGGGTGTCCGCCAATATACTTACCTCCGGAGTCCTCGCTGCCAAGGATCCCGAGCAAGTGAGTACGCTCGCCGCAGCGGGCCATGAAATCGTAGGTCACGGCTTTGCGCAGGACCTCATTCCTCCCCTGCTCTCCCCTGCCGATGACGAGGAATCAATCGCAAAGTCCACTAGAGCAATTACCAACGCGATTGGCCGCCAACCGAGAGGTTGGATAAGTCCTCGCGCGACCTCTGGAGACGAGACGCGCCGGCGACTGGTCCAGCATGGCTATCGATGGCACTTTGACGCGCTAGATGCGGATCTCCCCTATATCCAACGATTCCCTGAAGGCGATCTTCTCGCTATCCCTCTGTCGGTGGAATTCAACGATTTGCCACACGCGATGCGATTCGGAAGAACCCCGCAACAATTTGTCGATATGTTCCACCAAGCATTGCCACACCTATTGGCAGCCAAAGCCGACGTCGTTGTCGTTGATGTAATGGTTCACGCCCATTGCTACGGCCGACCTGCGTCCGCTTGGGCACTTCGAGAGATCGCTGCATCGTGCGTCGATCGATCGGACATATGGGTCGCGACACGTGGAAAGATTGCCGACCACATTTTCAACAATAGCTAAACAGAGCTCGCGGTGGCCAACCTGTTCAGCTACCGCGCACGTCCAACACATTACATTTTGACTCCAAAATGTAACTTGAATACCAATTCACTTTCGCCAATTGAGCGCCGTGTGATTGAGTCTCCCTTGTGAATCACAAGTTAGGTCTCCAATCCCTAAAGAGTACTGTGATCTTGTTTTCCCACTTACTAGGTGACGGTTCCTGAACAACGACTACGACCACGCTGTGACCACTCACCTGCAGAACATACGGAGGTGCCCCACTATAAATTACACTCAAGCCACCTTACCGGCTTGCGCCGACTACACAGTGCGTGGCGATAGCATGCTTATGCGTCCAACTTCGAACAGTTGAAAAAAGGCGCTAAAACTAAACAAAATTACGGAGACAAGTGTGAACGAGAATATCATGGTGAACCGCCGTGTTCGGCCTCCAGCACGATACGCAAAGCTAGGAAAATTTTCTTTCATTTCCTTAGCAATCCTATCATGTTGGACGGCGTTTAACGGAACTGTTGCCATCGCCGATGAGGTGGATGCACAATTTGACGGCGGTCGAACACCGGCGTCAAACCTCCCTACGGCGGCGCCGACTCAGCCGATTCAGAGTTGCTCCGCTGAGTCAGCGGCAGAAATCAATTCGAAATATGGATACAAGGGGTGGGCTATGTCTCCGCCCAGCTTCGCAGATTCCTTCACTGGAGACTACGATTGCTGGCGCACGAATCTGGCAAAGTACGGTATTGGCCTGATTGATAACATCACCACGTACGGTGAATACAATCTCCTATCGCACTACGAGCCTTCACACAGCCAACAGCAGTACTTCGGACAGCGGCCGTCAGGAAATTTCATTAACTCCTTAATGCTAACGTATGATTTGAGTCGATTCGGACTTCCCGACGGGCAGCTCGGGTTCGTGGGTACCGGCGCAACCAACACTTGGGCGCCAGACTATACGGCGAAGCAGCTGCAAATGACTGAATTCAAAGTCTATGGTACTGCTTTAAACAAGACAATTGAGTACGAGTTCGGGTACTTACAGAATAATCTGCGTTTCCAGGGGACCGTTGTCGGAGGTAACGTTGCTAACCCACTTGGGTTGGGAAGCGCATCCGGCGCACTTGTAGGTCAGTCCGCATCTGCAGGTGTTCCTAGCATTAATGTTAAATGGAATATTGATCGTAACTGGTACGATCGCTTTGCCGTTCAGCGTTCACTCCCGGGAACTGTATCGACGGCGGGTGCCAGCGGAAATATGATTGCCGTTGAGATATTGAGTAATCCATCAGGCTTTAACCCGCTTAACTCCTCTCCGGTAGTAGATGGCGTTCGATACCACTCACCGCGTGCTTTGTTCATCAACGAAATCGGATACCAACATCAAGCGGGTGCGGGCGACCCTTCGTCATGGGTCCGACTGACGGGATACTACAATACGACGACGTACGCGGACTTGTCTTCGACATCAGGTGGTACGGTTAATAACAACTACGCTGTATCTCTCTATGCCGATCGACAAATTTGGCAATCTGAGCCTAGTTCGGCGGCGACGGCATATAAGGGCATCTATATTGGCGGAACTCTAACGCACAACAACCCGAGAGCTTCCTCAATCGCCTCAACCGTCGAGGCACGCATTTACTCGTTCGGGCTGTTCAATCGCCCGGAAGATCAAATTGCGCTCAGCTGGCAATTGCAGCTCCCAAGTTCATACATGGTTGATCAGTTTAATGCTTCATCATCCTGCAAGTCACAGGATCTCTGTATGCATAGACAGGTTAACTCGCTTCTTCTTTCTTACACGGCACACATTAGAAAGGGGCTGTGGTTTTCGGCCGGTCTGCAATATACCGATAATCCAAGCCTCGTCTATAGCCCGTTATTGGTGAACGGACCGACGGATTCTGCTCCAGCTTCACTGCAGCCATGGAACATCCATAGCGCACTGAGCGGCCTTGTCGCGGTCTATGCAAACTTCTGATGGTCGATAAATGACCACGTTCGCACACGAGGAATTAGCGTGACATACTCAAAGACAATTGTCCGCGGGCTCGGTTTCCCAGAAGCGCCGCGCTGGCATGACGGACGCCTCTGGTACATCGACATACCGCGGCACGAGCTTCGAGCTGTCGATTTGGACGGACGTGACGAGCTAGTCGAGGCTTTTGAGCATCGGCCGGCTACGATTGGCTTTCTACCGGACGGCTCACCGCTCGTAGCGTTCGCCCAGACAAAGCAGATCGTCAATGCGAAGAGCAATTCAGTTTTCTGCGATCTCGGCCGTATAGAAAACAACGGCGTTCAATTCGCAAAATTCGGGGACATGGTGGTCGATGATAGCGGTCAGCTTTACATCGGCTGCTCAATGCCTCGGACTCAGGTAGGACAGTCTCCTTGGAACTACTCGGACATTATCGTGCAGGTCACGCACGGTGAAGCTCGCGTCGTCGAAACAGGATGTTCCGCACCGAATGGAATGTGCATTTTGCCCCGTACAAGGAAGCTAGTTCTGGCTGAATCCCTACTCCATCGGCTATCAGCGTGGACGATCGCCGCGGATGGAACCCTATCTAATCGCACTGTGTATTCTGAACTCGAGGATCACGTTCCGGACGGAATCTGTTCCGATTCCGAATCAGCTATTTGGGTAGCCGGATTACTTTCGCGTCAAACTGCACGGGTTTCGACTAGTGGGAAGATCATAAAGACGATTGATGCTACGGACGGCCGGATGCCTACCGCCACTGCGCTCGGAGGACCAGAAGGGCGGCATCTATTTGTTACAGCGTGCAAAACCGCAAGTGGTAGTCTGAACTCGTGGGATGACGTCCTTACGGCCGAAGGATTCGTCGAGGTTATCGAACTCGACAGTCCCCGACTTGATTCGCCATCGCCATAAGCAAAGCTTTGTTGCGGATGAATGCCGGGCGACCCGGCATTCGCTCTCGGGATTGACCTCCGAGAATCGAGACGTCGTGGAAGTCTCAGACGAGTGCTCAGCTCTATGAAGTCATGTGGTCCAGATCTAAAACTGAGCACGACGTGGGCTGGCCGCAGTCGCAAAAGCTGCAGTAGCTCCAAAATCGCGCCCCTGTCCCAAACGAAACCTGGTCGCTCTGAGACTAACGCGTAGTCCGACGCTGCTTAGTCGGCTTTCTCTTCTCACTGGTAGCCTTGCGGCCACCTATGGCACTACCTACCGCGTCGCGAACTTCATCAAATATGACTGATAAGTGTTGCTCATCGCCAGACTCGAATAGCTGCTCCCACTCCAATATTGCGGCATTTAGCATCGAGCTTGCCACCCGACTGAGCGTTGTAATCTCCAGATCCGTGTACGCGCCATTGCTGCGGCTACGCAACGCTGACTCAAGACGATCGATGTGGGAGGCCTCGCGACTCATCGCCGCGATTCTGATACTTGGCTCAGTTCGGATGAGTCGCCGCGCACGAAGAAGGTGCTCGCGAGACTCAGGATGATCCAATGCACCAACCGCTCTCTTGAGCATGTCGAGCATCGTGCCGAAGACGTCGTCGAGCTCGACGCGCTCCTGACTCCACTCTTCGACAATATTGACGTATTCCGAGTTTACAATAAAAGCCGAGAGCTCTTTGGTTTCAAAATAACGGAAGAAAGTGCGGGGCGAGATTCCCGCAGCTTCGGCGATATCTGCGACTGTCGTTTTCTCAACGCCTACCGTTTCAAACAAGTGAAGCGCCGCTTCCGTAATCTCAACGGCGGTAGCTAGTCTCCGGCGCTCACGCAAAGTAAAAGCTTTGTGTATGTCCGTTCCATTCTCTGTCGCCATGGCTATCCCTGACGGCAAGTACCGCCTCTTAAATATCGTGGACCCAGCACAGACCCAACGCACACCACAAGGAAGATGACCTGTCGTCGGCCTGAACGCGGATAGAGAATCCGCCTCGCCTCTCAAAATCACAGAACCTTTCAGTCTGTGCCACCATGGCACATTATAGCGTCTTCCGCCGACGAGACGACGCGCGCACCCGCGCCACCACCTGAGCTCGACAGCCTTTCCGCGCTACGCTAGGCAGACCCTATCCGATGCTCGAGGAGTTTGAAGAAGTCAACGTAGTATCGAGAACACATTCCCCGCTGAGGTAGATTGCATAGCCCGGGAGATTTCCGGCTACCGAACCCCTCGCACCATCACTAAGGATCAGACGGATGAGGCCGATTGTTTTGGTTCTGTGTGACTCGCAGGCAAGCAACTGGACGCTCGCACTTACGGTAAATGGCGCCAGGGAGACAATCCAGCCTAAAGCCAAGCGTGTGAATTAATCTCTGGTTTACTTACTCCTGCGAGCCACGTCAGTGATGGCCATCCATATTCCCAAGCCGTCTGCGCACTCGCGATCTCACCTGCGCACCCTCTGCTGTTGTCGAGCAAAAGATTAGCTCAAGCCAGGCACTCCAATTAGGTAATGTGACAGGGCTAACGTTGAACGCGCAGTCAAACTACAGAACATTTTAGTCACGAAAGGGGCGTCGTCCGGGGCAGGCTAAACTCGTTCACATGACTGGACGCCGAAGATTGTGGCCGCTACTAACTTATCGGAAGGCCATGCGACGTCGTGCTTTCATCCGTCTTGCGACCCGTCGCCTTGTAGGGTGAAAATTCTGCGCCAGCCCTCCGAGATTCTCCGTGTCAAATGACGAAGCCGCTGTGAGCAGGTATGGCATCGGTCAGCAACTGCATCATCAGACTTCAATAGCTATTTAAAAAACAAAGTGTTTGTTCCGCCGTTTTGTCTTTAGTTAAGGCCAGCCCCATCGCGATCGAGACCCGACGCGCATGTCGTTGCCTGGATACGCCCGCTCGGTGAGCCGTGATCGAGTCCGAACGTGCTGGTCCGCTCAGACGATGACAGAACCAACCACCACCCCGCCAAACCGCGTCCCTTCCGGGAAGTTTTCTCCATCGGCGACCAAAGCTAATCCTTGTTCAGATTCCATGGCCAAACGCCAAGCGTCTTCGGTTTCAAAATAGAGTTCGGTCATAAGACAGAATCGCGGCTCGTCGCCGTTGGAGCCCTTGCTAAAGAGAGTAACTTCACTTTTCACGAGCCCTGGAAGCTCGCGCGCAAGGGGCATGTGAACACGCCGGTAGTAGTCGATAAAGACGCTCTCCCGCTCGAATCTTTCAAAAAAAATTGTGAGTTTGAACATAGTGGGCTTCCCGTGCTCCGTGGATCACAAAGGCCCCAAGATATTCGTCGAGACCCTTCTTTGGCAGAGAGACATTCTGTTGGACTGAACCTACCCGTGTCAACACTTATTGCCATGATGGCACGGGATGCCAAAATGATATCTGGCTGCAGCTTATCAACGAATGAGAGTTGCCTGCGTCCGTCAAGCCTTCCCGATGTCACGAGTATTGAAATTGGTTACGTAGTGAAGCGAACGCGTAGGATCAAGGTCAGACGGATGAAGCAACGGACAGTCGTTCTATTTTTCCCTGGCCGTCTCTTCAGTCACCAAACGACTTCCGGACGCACGCATCATGCTTAGCATCGCAAACGCCAGGAGGAGACAAATGAGTTCCATTTCCGAAGAAAGCACGTTGAGCGACCGAAAGCGGTCCTTTTTTAGCCTTGCATTGGGATTATTTTTTATTATCATGCTAGGCGAATTGTCAGGCGCGTCCTACGTTCTGGTTGCAACCGCATTGCCAAAGATTGCCGCGCGATATCAAACGACCCAGATCGCGTGGGCATTCACGATTCTCTCAATCACGTCGGCGCTCATCATCGGACTTGTCGGAAAACTCGCCGATATGAAGGGCAAACGGATGGTTCTTCTCTGTCTAGTCACATCAGCGACGATCGGCTCGATCATCAGTGCGAATGCGCCGAACTACGCCACCTTCCTTGTTGGGCGAGCCCTACAAGGCACACTCTATCTGGTGCCTGCGATCGGATTCTCGCTAATCCGCGATGTTTTCCCGCGGAATCTCGTTGCCCTCGGAATTTCAATGGTGTTCACCGGCGCTGGTGTCGTGTACGTCGCAGGGCCTTTCGTTGCCGGATGGTTGATCAACAACTTCGGATTACTGTCGGTGTTCTGGTTTCTTTCAATTTACCAGGTGATCTGTATGGTGGGAATCGTTATCACGGTTCCGGAATCAACCATTCGCGTTCAAGGGAAATTGAATTGGGTCGCGTCTGCCCTGGTTGGGATTGGCAGCGCAATCCTCATCTACACCATCGGCGAAAGTTCCGAATGGGGCTGGACATCAACAAAGTTTGTCGGCGGCGTAATGACCGGCCTGCTTTGTTACGCTCTCTGGATAAAGCGTGATAGCAAGCATCCGCATCCTCTTATTGAGATTAAGCAACTTCGAACGCGCCGCATGTGGACCACCCTAGTTGTCACCTTCGTCGTTTTTTCAGCTACAAATGCGACCAATAGTATTTTGCCAGGAATGCTGCAAACGCCTCCAGGCATCGGTGCAGGCTTCGGCTTCGGCCTGAACGAGTATGGTGTTGCGCGCTTTATGGTTCCGATGGCAATTACACTTACTGCGGGCGGAATACTTGTCGGCGCGATGTCTAGATTCTGGGGCATCCGTGTACCCCTTATCATCGGCCTTCTTGCGGTTGCAACATCAACAATGGCACTGAGGACTTTGCCCGATGCGCCTGTAACTATCATGTCGATCATGGCCGTGTACGGACTCGGGGTTGGGATAACCACCGGATGTCTTCCTAACCTGATGATGCAGTCGGTTCCGCAAGAAATACAGGGAATCGCTGCTACCACTCAAGCAACCGTTATGGTCCTTGGAGCCGGAATACCTACTCAACTAATTTTTATGATCTTGGGACAACATACGATTGAACTCGCAACCGGTTACTACTTCGGTGCAGTCGGTTACAGACTAAGCTTCGAGGTGATTGCGGCAATCGCAGCTATTGCAGTTCCTTTCGTGATGTTTGTTGTTCCACACGGCCGACGCGTGGACGTGGCACGCGCCACTGCGGGAGTTTAAGCGGGCGCGTGTCCAACATCGCTCTACGGTCATTGAGAGCACGCGCCATGCTTTGGCGCCAGAATAGTCTGGAGCCTGAGAGAACAATATGCCGAAGCGATAATTCTATTTCAAACAGCTCGGCATATACCACATAAAATCGCTGCCAAAGACATTTCGAAAGTAATGGAAACATGGGTATCGAGGTATGGAGTTGGTCCGTTTTGATATTTTTCAAATCATTTCGAGGTCGACTTTAGAGGAGAAATGGCCTCTTACACGGTGAATTCGGCCAACGGAAAGTTTGGACGCTTCGCGCCCGAGTTGCAGAACTTTACTTTTAAAAAGGAGATTCCTGAGCTGCAAGAACTGCCTAGCACACGTCCGAATACGATGAGCCAAGCCGGTTTCCTGACGGATAACCCCGCATCCGTCAGGAGGCGACTAGAAGCACAGAGCTATCCGCTCTTCGCTCACGGCTAGACTGGTCGAGGTAATGAATTATTTTGGCATGCCGCGAGGGCAGAGCTGGGGCACTTCATAGAGGTGTTTCTTAATCGAGATATTCTGCCGATCTTTCACCAAACAGTCGCGGAGGCGGCCGTTATTCGAAAGGAGTTCCAACTAAATATCATGGCAGACCTCGGCGAAGCGAAGCACAAGTCATGAGTTGGTCGAAGCGCTCGAGATTGCTCATTTACCCGCCCCGAGACCTCGGAGCGACACTTATATTAGGGGCGCGAGTGTGGGTGACCGCTATCTCTTCCCTAACGACCGGAATCGCGCGCTCACACGTTCGCGCACTTGCTGATAACCATTCGAGGGATGACGTCGTGTCATACACGGCCAGCGCGCACTTCGCCATTTACGCGATTCGGTGACCTCAGACGCGCACTTATGCTTGCATCAAGGTTTTCTAACCCAAAAAGGCGGATAAATAATGAAAGCAGTCGGACTCCGTACCTTCGGTGGACCTGAAGTACTCGAAGTACTAGACCTTCCTCACCGTGAGCCTGGGTCCCAGGAAGTCGAAGTGCGGGTACTTGCAGCAACGGTAAATCCGGCCGATCGAAATGTTCGCACTGGCTTCTACGCCCCTCCTCCGAATCATCCTATATATGTGCCTGGTATGGAGGTTGCTGGAATCGTGAGTTGCATCGGTAGAGGTACCATGACCGACCTTGAAGTAGGCGATCGAGTGATGGCAATCGTCGTTCCTCACGGTACTCATGGTGGCTACGCCGAGAGCGTTGTGCTACCCGCGGCCTCAGTAGTCCGCTCGCCTCGCGGGGTTACGGACGCTGAAGCCGCGACAATACCGATGAACGCTCTTACGGCGAAACTCGCTCTCGACGCACTCGGGCTGTCCAAAAGCGATACAGTCGCCGTTACAGGCGCAGTTGGCGCTGTGGGCGGATTCGCTGTTCAGCTCGCGAAATCCGCGGGGCTACGCGTAATCGCGGATGCGAAGCCTGAAGACGAAAGACTCCTCCGGGAACTTGGGGCAGACGTAGTTGTGCCGCGCGGAGCCGGCTTCGCGACCGAAGTGGCGGCATTCTCGCTAAACGGAATCGACGGCGTGGTTGACGCGGGCGTCGTCGGACTCGAGCTTGCCGCCATCGTTCGTGAAGGTGGAACGGTTGCAACACTACGCGGCCTTGAAACGACCGTTGACCGAGACGTCCGATTTCTGCCGGTCATGAGTGGTCAGCACAGCCAAGATACCAAACTGCTAAATTTTCTT
Organism: Burkholderia sp. Ax-1719; assembly: GCF_011753055.1. Classification (GTDB taxonomy): domain Bacteria; phylum Pseudomonadota; class Gammaproteobacteria; order Burkholderiales; family Burkholderiaceae; genus Paraburkholderia. The sequence goes on from NZ_VWWJ01000016.1 coordinate 108,202, forward strand.
CGCAAGGCAGTAGAAGCTCAAGCGCTAAAGCCTAGAGTGTGCGCCTGTCTTACTGCGGAAGAAGCTGTCGAAGCACATCACCGGCTCGACGCCGGGGGGTTGCACGGAAGGATCGTCCTTACCTTCTAACGTCCACCGCAGGAACTAGTCGATAAAAATGACGCCATTGAAGATGGCGACTGTTGCGTTCCGACTGTCGTCCCGCCCTCGCCGTGCCTCACAAATTCCGGGCATGTCCGAAGACCTTGGGCTGCGCTAGGGACCTACACTCGCGACACCCATTGCCATATTTGATGGCGGACGCCCCAGACGACCGGCGCGGCGCGCACCCAGTCTGGAGGATTAGATTCTTCCGCGTGTAACTAAGCAATTGATCTCCGGTCGGCTGGGTGAGCACATTCTGGCGTGCAGGTTCATCGTTGGTCTGCCGCGGCCTATCCCAAGCACGGAACTAAGAGGCGGAACCACCGCAGACGCTCAACTGGACAATCTGCGTCTGCGTTTCGTATCTAAACTCGCAAGCGAAATTTGGGGCTGGGAGGCAGCTGTTCACCTGCCTGTGCGCTGGCACAACGCAGATGGCCGAGCTAGCCCGAACCTGTGTCAAAACAATTGTGCAAATCGTCCGACCACCTAGAAGCGGTTACTTTTGTGTCATTTTTATTAAATTAATGATGATTTTTTATAAATCTCATAGACCGACAAAATATTATGTTTTTCTAAAATCGGTCAACTCAACAAAGCTGTTTTCCGACAAAAATTAGGCGTTTCTCAATATACAGTGGAAAACGCCACGCCTGATAATCCCCGGATCTTTCAAGAACTCAATTGACTCCAGCAGGGTGGGAAATGTCTCGAAGCTTACAAGACCAGTCCAGTTGTTTCCGCGCAAGACGCGCTTTTCTTCGAAAATCGTCGGCGATCACTTTGGGCGTAGCGATGAGTCCCTGGCTCGCCGCATGTGGAGGCGGCTCTAACGGCGTGCAATATGACCTTGCACCGACACCTCGATTGGCCTCCATTCCGAATTTTCGCGATATAGCGGGCTCAAGCGATGCAACGGTATACAAGACACAGACTGGACAGAAACTTCGTCGGGGAGTCTTCTATCGATCAAATGCGCTAAGCAGTGCATCCGGCGCCGACCTCGCGACCCTGACTTCACTGCAAATCGGAACCATTTACGATCTTCGAACGACCAGCGAAGTTGCCGCCAGTCCCGATCGCATTCCGAGCGGCGCAACGGATGTGAACGTAAATATTTACGGTACGACAGCCCCCCCCAACGGTACATTTAATTCAGTGGCAGATACGATGGCTTTCGGGGTAACTTCGTATCAGCAGTTTGTTACAAGCGCAACAGAGCGTGCCAATCTGGGGCAATTGCTAACCAATATGGCGAATGGTCCGAGCGTACAACTCTTTCACTGTACAGCGGGAAAAGACCGCACCGGCTGGGTTTCTGCGGTACTGCAATCGCTTGTAGATCTTCCGACGGACGTCATCATGTCCGACTACCTACTCACCAACACGTACGACGCTGCCCTAATACAGGCTCAATACGAAGCTAACATTGCGGCTTACGGACAAGCCGAGGCAGATATTTTTTATCCAGGTTCTGTCGCTCAAGAGGAATGGTTGAGCGCAGCACTTAATCAGGCAAACACAAGCTACGGGTCCGTGACTGGCTACGTTACCGAAGGATTGGGCGTGGGAAGCGATCTGCAAAACAAGTTGAAGGGAAGACTTCTCGAGTCCTGAGAAAGGACACAACTTCCCCTGGTGACTCCGATCTGAGCTCCCAAAACCACGCGATTCTTCGCGAGCCCGCGAAAGTGTTCCGTTGAAACCGGCCCGGGCAGACTGCAACACAGGGGCACCGCGTCTGGCATGCGGCAATACTGAATCGTAGATCGCAATAGATCCGTCGCCGGCGACATCGAGCCACGATGTGGAAAAGGGGAGTTGGTGTGTCAGGTTGTTCCACGAGGAAGGCCACAATAGCGTCGCTTGGCCATAGTTCGGATTACGCGAGTCATTTCGCATCGCGGCAGGGTATGCGCCACCTGTTGCTTAGGTCGATCCACGCAAAAGCAGTTACGCGGGAAAACACCGCTCGATCTCAAACAACAGCTCGCGATACGGCTGCACCTTCCGTGGCCGTCCACGAAGGTCAGCCGACAAAGCTTACGACCCATTTCTGCCGTTGCATTCCGCACCAAGTGAGTGGCGGCTTTCTCAGGTCTAAGGGTCATCGCGCATTTCAGATGTTCGAGCTAGAATTTCGATGCAACAATGCGCTGACTATTCCTACCGAAAACCAACTTGGGCGGCGAACTTGGAGCTTAGTCAACTAAAATTGCTGCTCCAGCAGCACTTTACTGATGGACTGGTAACCATCGTCGGTTCTGGTTTGTCATGCGCAGAGGGGCTTCCGGGCATGGGCGAACTTGCACATTACCTCCAAGGTAACATCGAGGCCGATTTGTCGAATGACGACAAGAATCACTGGACCCAACTGTCGCCCTTGATCACGGCAAACGGACTCGAAGCTGCACTACTATCTAAACCGCCGACACCTACGCTTGAAACCGCCATTGTCGCAAAAACAGTCGAATTAATCGCGCAGCGTGAACGTGACGTAGTTGCTGAGGTATTCACTAAGGCGCGCACCCTTCGTTTCACTCGTCTTTTGAAACACCTTCTTAAGCCAACTACGGGAGTGCCGGTTGTCACCACCAACTACGATCGACTGCTGGAGATCGCAGCGGAGGAGGCTGGCCTCGGTGCGGACACACTGTTTGTAGGTCAATTCGCTGGACGGTTAGACGAACACGAAAGTAAATTAAGTTTCTGTCGCGAGGTCACCCTAAAGGGAAAAAGCGTTCAATATCGCTATCGGCAAAAGGTGAATGTCTTCAAGCCACATGGTAGCCTCGACTGGTACCATCGTGATGGCAAACCTGTGCGTTATGCTGGCGACCTCGACTTGCAGCGTTTAATTATCACACCGGGCTTGAATAAATTTCGGAGCGGTTACGAGAGTCCCTTTGATCGACACCGCGAGCGCGCAAATGGGGCGATCGACAAGGCGAGCCGCTTTCTCGTGTTGGGCTACGGATTTAACGACGATCACCTTGAAACGCATCTGACGCCGCGAATCAAAAGTGGGGTACCTACGCTTTTGATGACACACTCGCTTTCAGGCAACGCTCTGAAGCTCGCTCGTGACCACACCAACGTTATTGCGATCCAGCACCGGGCTGTCGACGGGGTGTCCGGCTCGTCGGTCTTCGTCAACAGGATTGAGGACTTCGTGCCAGGGCTTGCTCTCTGGGATCTCAACTCATTCATTTCGGAGGTACTTGAACCGTGATAGAAGCCGCTCTCCAGTTTGCTGACGACGATAGGATTGGTCGGGTGGCATCGGTCGACACAAGTCGCGTGGCAGTGGATGTAACTAACTCAATCCTTCTTACCCGCATTGGAATCGGCCAGCTCATCGCCATTCGCGGTACGACGGAACGAGAGTACCTCATTGCCATGACCGAGCGCGTTACACGAAGCATGCGTGATGAGTTGCCAAATTCCGACGATTCCGGAGTGGATGGCCAACTTCTAGAAGCGGTTGCGGATGATTTGATCCAAGCCGTTCTTATTGGCACCTTCCGCACGATCGAGGGTGAGAAGGTGAACACCTTCAAGCGCGGCGCGGACAGTTTCCCCCAGATTGACCGAGAGTGTTATGTCATCGAGGGCGGAAATCTTCAGCGTTTCATGGGTATCCTCGGTGCAGGCTTCGAGGAAGAGGAGCGCCTGAAGCTCGGCACATTTGTCGCTGACCGGTCGGCCGATGCGATCGCAAGTGGCGACAAATTTTTTCAACGGCACGCGGCCATCTTAGGGAGTACCGGTTCGGGCAAGAGTTGGGCTGTGGCACTTATCTTGGAACGAGCCGCGAAACTGAAATTTCCTAACATCATCGTTTTTGATATGCACGGGGAGTACGCGCCACTTGCCGATGAAGCAATCGGCGGCTTTGCGCAACGATTTCGGATCGCTGGACCTGGTGATTTAGACAAGCCGGGCGATGATGTTTTGTTTTTGCCGTATTGGCTTCTGAATCGTGACGAGATGCTCTCGATGATCCTCGACAGAAGCGACCAGAATGCGCCGAATCAGGCCTCACGGTTCACACTGCATGTCCGTACCCTCAAGAGCGAGACACTCGATACTGAGAAACGGGATGTGGTTAAGAAGACATTCACCGTAGACTCGCCGATCCCCTATGACATAAAAAAGCTCGTAACGCTGCTGGAGACAGACAATACGACCAAGGGCATGGGGAAAACCGGGCCAGTGAAGGGCGAGTGGGAGGACAAGCTTACCCGCTTCCTGTCGCGGCTGGAAGCGAAGCTCGACGATCGTCGGTATGGATTCATGTTTGCACCGCCGCTAGCGGCGATGGCATATGACTGGTTGGCCAACCAAGTCCTCAAGCTTTTGACATCAAGCGGCGGGTCGGGGATCAAGGTCGTTGATTTTTCCGAGGTGCCCGCCGACGTTCTCCCCGTCGTGACTGGCACTTTAGCGCGGTTACTCTATGACGTCCAATTCTGGATGCGTTCAGGGAAGCGGACACCGGTTACGCTGCTCTGCGACGAAGCTCATCTTTATCTCCCCGTGCGGGAAGATGCTGACGCAGTGCAGCGGCAAGCACTTGGCTCGTTTGAACGGGTCGCTAAGGAAGGCCGTAAGTACGGCTTTTCGCTATTGGTGGTCAGTCAACGCCCTGCCGACGTTAGCAGAACGATTCTTAGCCAGTGTAATAATTTCCTGGCATTGCGATTGACGAATGAGACGGATCAAGGCGTAATAAAACGGCTTATGCCGGATTCACTAGCAGGGTTGACCAGTGTGCTCCCGCTTCTCGACACAGGAGAAGCTCTGCTTTTAGGCGACGCGGTGCTGCTGCCGACGCGTATTAAGCTCGATATCCCAAAGATCACGCCGGATAGCGCGACAAGAGATTTTTGGAGGGAATGGGGAACACAAGAGCCGCAGGAAGATGCAATCAAGTTGGCCATCGAGAGCCTGCGAAGCCAGGCGAGAATTTAATGCTCTGGCGACGAAATCATAAATCAATACGGATAACAAGAGAATGGCGACAATTTCTCAAATTCGTGGTGCTTTGTTGGAGGAGGCGGTTTTATTTCTTCTGCAAAAAATTGGATATGAAGTTTTCGATCCTAGAACGCTCGCAGTTCGGCCTATCGACGGATTGAGATCAGGTCACTCCGGTCTTGAAGTTCGAGGACGAGGAACTTGGCATCAGTTGGACGCGTTTGCATTGTGGAGACATTCCCCTGCCTTCATGTATCCGCTTCAACTTATGGTGGAAGCCAAGTGCTACAGCGCGCATCGACCGGTTCAGATAGAGGTTCCGAGAAACGCGGTTGGGGTTCTCAAAGATATATCCGAGAATTTTTTTACCGTACGGACTAGGCGCGGAAGTATCTTTCAAGCGGTACGCTACAATTATGCTGCTGCGATCTTCTCGACGTCTGGATTTACACGTGGCGCGATCGAGTACGCAATAGCCCATCAGGTCTTCTTGATTCAATACGAGGATGTTCCCGCGATTCAACCTCTTGTCGATGCTATTTTTAGCTTCGATGAAACGTGCCTGAAGGCGATAAATAACGCGGCTGCGTCAGCTGTACGAACTTTTTTCAGAGCAATTCTTAATGGTGAAAACGTCGATATCGAGATCGAAAGTACGTTGACCGCCTCGGGGATAACGCTCCTTACTGGCTCGATTGTTCGGGCGTGCACGAGGATACAGGGGTCGTATTTTGGAATGCTCCAAGGCCGCTGGCCCTTACATTTACTCCGGGCTGCACCGTTGCCTCCGTCGGCGTTCACGAGCGACACCGTTAGATGCGAGGTCAGAGGCAACGATCGAAATGAGTGGAAGTTTGTTCCTGCAAACTTGACTCAGGGTGATAGCGCGTGGTTTGAGCTGGAGTTTAGTCTTCCTCCGCTGATCGCCGAACTTGTCGCCGATGCGTGGGACGACGACGTGGCAGTTGCACAAATCAAACAAGAACATTTCTCCTTCATCGACCTTGCCGGCGTGATCGGAGGAATTCAAAGAAATGTCCGCCTTGAACTCGATGCGAACTGGATACGGACGTATCTCGAGCGGCGCCGGTCGAGGTGACCTGCCCATGGCTAGCAGCCCCACCAGTTCAACTCGCGTAGTCTTCGGCAGAAAATATAGCCTCAAGTAGATTGGGCCATCGCCCGAAAGGCACCGGGCGTCACGCCACACGATTTTTTGAATGTCTGAGTGAAATGTGATTGATTTTCTAGGCCAATTGCGTGAGCGATTTGTGCCAACGTCTGCGTCCCGCGGAGCAGTATTACGGCGCGTTGTACACGCTTCTGAAGCACGAACTGATATGGGGTTACGCCATTTGTCGCCTTGAACGCCCGCGAAAATTGCGAAGGCCCGAGATTTGCCAACGAAGCGAGGTGTTTAATACTAATCTCCGAACCCAGATTGGAATCTACGTAGTCGTTTATTCTCGCATTAACCACTGTCGACAGCTTACGTGCCGGTTTAGTCTCCTCCAGGAGCGAGCTCCGCTGGGGTTGAAGGAGTCCTGCCAGCGCAAGGGATATACTCTGCGCATAAAGCGTCCCGGAACTGCAATTGCGTCTGAGTTCGTCTAGTATTGCCAATCTCACTATGGCGAATCTAGTATCAGCTAGATTGAGATCCGGCTCAATGCGGAGCTTTTTGACATCTTCTTCGAGAAATGATGTAACGAAATCCGACGACACCTGGATTCCTAAACACCGATTCCATTGACCACTCCACGTGCCTTTATCAAGCTCAAATCCAGCCGGCACAATCTGACCGCATCCAAGCCGACCGCGCCCCTCCCAGATTTTCTTACCGGAGCGCAAAGTATATGCGCCGCTCCCGGTCCCGAACAGAAAAATATGAGGGACATCATGAACGACTGATCCAACTTCAGCAGCGCCATCGAAAGATCGAACATCGAGAGGCATCCCTCTCCATAGCCCGACACACGACGACGGCCAGTCTTGCACCCCACCGGGGGAGACGACTTTCCCGCTTTTATCGAGTATTGCGATTGAACGAGACATCTGAACAGGCAAATTTCGCGAATCTACCTAGTCAATATGATTTCGTTGTGACAATGTCGCTGGGGGTAGATTGAAGCCGATCACGTTTGTTGAAACGCTGCCGCAGTGGGGGCATCTGCCAAAAGCGTTGCCGGAGTACCTTCTCGTCCTATGGCACCAGGGTAGACACGGTCGGCCCCACCAACGAGTGGTGCCGACCACTTTGTCACTCGAGATAGCGGCCGCAGCGAGACGTACGCGGAGAGGTATCCCCGCCCCCCATCTCGCGATTCGTGCAGTGGTCTCGACCGACGTTCAGTTCAAAAGGTCATTCCCTGCATCGACAGGCAGATTGACCCCCGTTATAAAGCGGGCATCATCCGATGCCAGAAATACCATCGCGCGCGATATATCTTTTGGGTCGACCCAAGGAACAGGCAGCGTATGCATAGTTTGACTGACTGGCGCAAAATCCTCCTTGGTCGCGTTTGGTTTATCCGGGCAGAACAATCCATAGACAAAATTGTTCATACACATATCGGTGTCGCATTGAGTTGGGTGTACCGCATTAACGCGAATCTTGAACTGCCCCCACTCCATAGCAAGGCCTCGCATCAGTCCGACCAGCCCGTGCTTTGCGGCCACATATGCGATTGCATTACGGCCCCCGTGTAGACCAGCAGCGCTACCGGTCATAATGATGGAGCCCCCGCGATTACCCGCAATCAGATGCCGCGCACCAACTCTCGCCGTTTGCCAGACCCCCTTAAGGTTCACGTCCACCGTGTCATCCCATTCTTTCTCGGTGGTGTCCAAAGCGGCAGAGAAATGGCCGATCCCAGCATTACAAACAACGATGTCTAGGCGCCCCAGCTGCTCGACGGCACTGTCGACAACGATGCGCAGTGCGGATTCGTCACGAACGTCCACTTTGGCTGACACAACCCTGCGGCCGGTTTCTTCGACCAGCCGGACTGTTTCGGCCAGGTCTTCCTCCGAGCCCATCTTGGATATATGAGAGTCAATGTGCTCGCAAATATCGACGGCGATGATGTCGGCCCCCTCCTGCGCCATTATGACCGCGTGACTACGCCCCTGACCTTGCGCTGCACCGGTAATTAGCGCCACTTTACCTTCAAGTTTTCCCATATCTCCTTCCTCTCTTCTGGTTTGTTAAATTCACCAAAGCGAATCTCGAGACTCGCACTCATTATCTTTTGGCACTCTATGCCATGTCACCATTTAATGCCAACGCGAAACAGTTGACCACCACTAGCCTTTTCAGAGGGCAATTTTTCGACACGTCTCTATGGCTACCATCGACCTCGCAAGACGCGAATCACTCGCGGCTCCTGTCTTACCGCAGAATATTCTCGCGCTGACTGCGCACAGCAGAGCAGTTAAAAAGCGATCGAAATCGACCCATAACTATAAATACTGGCGTTTTGTTTATGTCGGATTACTAATCAAGATGCTTTACGAGCACCTTGTGATAATTCAAACCGAAATTCCTTGCGGTGTCTCTTAGCGCCAGTACATCCGATGCGCAACTCCGCCGAACGATGAATCAACCAAGCTCTCACCGCGTGATTCTAGGATGTCACGTGGCCAACGTAGCGCATTCCGGTATCCCTCCCGCATGCTCACAATCGGCCAATCGCTCCCCCACATCAGCTTCTCAGCGCCAAAGGCATCCAGTGCGTTTAGCATCAGCGGCGGCACGGGGGTCTCGAATGGAAATCCGTCCTCGGACTTTGGAAGCGCTTTGCGGGTATATTCCGAAAGGCCGTGGAACTTCATGTAAGCGTTTGGAAGCTTCCCTAGTGACAGCACGCTACTTGTGATGGTCATGTCACAGTTAGACTGCAGGTTCCCCAAATGCTCAATGACAACGGACAGATTCGGGAGTCGTTCGAGGAGCGCTCTAAATTCCGCAGATGCAAACTCCTCTGCTGTCCCGACGCAGCTAACCGTTATATTCAACTCCTCCGCCAACTCCCAAAACTGGACCTGATTGCACGAACTGCCTACCGGTGGACGAAGTCGAATGCCGACTGCTCCGCGGCCAACCTCCCGCGTGAGTGTTGTCGGAGCATCTGCGTCCTCGATGTTGATATGAACAATCGATGCCAGACGCTCTGGATAGCGCGCGACGCACTCGGCCTGATAAGTATTGTCAAATTGGCCCAAACTCTGAACCAACACCGCGCGTTCCACGCCGTTACTATCCATGTGGTGCAGTAACGTCTCAACAGGCTCATACCAGTTAATGCCTACATGGCAATGACTATCGACAATCATGTCAGTTTCTCTGTTTGCGTCGGTTGATAAACTCGATTGCGAGGGGGCCAGTAGTCCTATGCTTAACGGCACCAAGCCATAGACCGGCGCCGTAGGCCATGTCATCAAGCCGTCGCCCTATCACCCTGACCAAGAAGTTCGGCGGACTCTCGCCGTTGGGCATCACCGGGGGTCTCGTAAACGCAATAAACAAGGAATCGATAAGAAGCGCGAAGAGTATCGCCTCTCGACCTGCCGTGCTGAACAAGGCCATCGCGATCGCCGCAGGCCACCAATGGCGCAAAATGAGTTGCGTTGCTTGTAGGACAGCCGCGACAAAGCCCTCAACTGCGAGTCCCAAAGACGTCGGTAGCCGAGACTCGAAAGGTGGTAGTTTTCCAAACACGATGAACGTCGTCCAAAGAACGCCGACTACAGAGGCTAACTTTCCCCAAATGCCCCCGTAGATTGTCGCCGCGACCACGATTGCCATAAATACCGGGATCCGCGCGGCTGCCACTCCGACGCCGTGCTTCCGCGCTAGTGGCGCACCTCCAGTGCCGTAGACTACCTTTCGCTCGAGCCACGCGAAGAAAGCAGTCCTCGCATCATGCAAGGCAATAAACTCTGGTGCGTAGCGTACTACCCAACCTGCTTTCAGCAACCTCAAGACGAGGTCGACATCCTCTCCTACACGCATTTCTTCCGCGAAAGCGGCGATGTTTGGTTCTCTGAGCGCTGAAACTCTGCCGACAAGGCATGCGCTAGGCAACCAACCGACGGCTGCACCAACCGCCACGGAGCAAGGACGATGCCCCAGCGTTAGTGAGGACCATGCGGCGTCGTAGCGTTCGTACCACCGTGGTCTCTGACCGCGCGTCGCACCGTGAACCATCGGTCCAACTAACGCGACCGCGGGATCCACGAAGTGTCCTGACATTCCAAGAAGAGCGTCCACTTCGACAACAACATCCGAGTCAACGAAGGCGACAAACTTTGTAGCTACCTCAGCAAGTCCCGCGTTACGTGCCGCTGCGGGTCCACGATTGGTAGGTAGTGCGACCACTCGTGCGCCGTAGCGCTTCGCGACGCATGCGATACCATGTGCGTCGTGTGAAGCATCGTCGACGACGATGATGCTGAGTCCCCGAAGGGCCGCGAGACAACGCTCTAGCTGTTCGTGCCGGTTACGTACGGGAATTACGACGGTAAGATCGTTTCGGTTCAGGGGGACAAGATCAACCGGGTCAGCGACATTCCGATCAAGTAGACGCCGAGCGAGAGCCGCCGTTCTCTCACCGCAAACGGTTAGCCTCGCCCCATCGAAGCACTCCATGGCCCGAGCGGACAGTCGCATGACACAACGTGGCGAACCACCAATAAGTACTTTCTCGCCAATGGTTGAGTTCACACGCCATTTGACATCATCGCGAACGCGGATTGAGAATCCGCGGGGTAAGGTTTCCATTAGGCGCCGAAGCCTCCGTCCGCATTGATAATCGACCCAGTGAGGACCGCCCCATCACGAGAGCATGCGAATCGAACTACCCGCGCTACTTCATCGGCATCCAGCAAGCGCCGCAGAAGTTGATGTTCCGCCAACTCTTCTGTTGTCACCCCGTAGGTCTTTGCTGTCGCGGAAAGCAGTGCCGTGTCGGTCGACCCCGGGGAGACGATTGCCGCGGTGACTCCAGTGCCGACGAGATCGGCCGCCAAGCCCCTCACCAGTCCAACGACGGCGTGTTTAACTGCTGAATAATTTGCTAGGTTGTAGAGACCTCGTTCGCCCGCCGCAGAAGCTATAGCTACGAAGCGGCAGCCCGCGGGATCGGGGCCGGCCAACATTGCAGGAACTGTAGCCGCAATAGTATTCCAGACCCCTTGGACGTTAATTTCCCACATTAATTGGAGGTTATTGTCTTGCCAGACTGGCTTGCCTCCGCCTTGCAGGACAGCCGCAGCCGCAACGGCGGCATCAATTCTCCCCCAAGTTCTAAGTGCTAGTGCGGCAGCCGCTTGCAGCTCTTCGGCGCTGCGAACGTCGGCAACGTATGGAATGACCCTTCCGTCAGGGAGATCCCGCACAAGTGTTGCCAAATCTTCACGCGTTGCCTGCTTATATACGAGGTCAGGTTGCGTGTCGGCACACCAATCTATGGCAACCACGTTGTACCCGTCATCCACGAACTGACGAACTGCTGCCGCTCCTATCCCGCGCGCTGCTCCGGTGATCAAGGCAACTCGGCGCACTAGAGTCGTACTCGACATACATCCTCCTCGTTTGTCGTGCAGCCCAAACGCGACATGGCGCACCAGACCATCTGGCGAAATAAGGCTTCTCCCTCTCCCGCATGCGCTCCCGTGGGGTCACCCAATACTCCGTTCTCGGACACAGAAGAAACGCCCTTTGACAATAGCGCGGGCATTAGCTGGCTCAGGGGTTGAGTATTGCCTGGTTGTGCGAGCTCAAGCCGGACCCTCTCTGGATCCAAAAAAAGCATCAAAGACGTTTCGGTTCGACCAGCATGAGCATCGGACGATGGTACGTAACACGGTACCCACTCAACATTGCGCCCCTCTGCCGTCAGCAGTTCAGTAGCCCGCTTAAGGGCAGCACTATTTCCGCCGTGTCCATTGACGAAAATTACTCTTGAAGCCCAAGTCGTGAGGGATCGGGCCATTTCGATCAGCAGGATGATAAGTGCCTTCGTGCCTATCGAAACCGTCCCGATAAATTGCTGATGCTCGCCGCTAGCGCCGTAACATATGGGCGGCGCCAGGATGCCGGTCACGGCATTAGCGACCCTCTTAGCAAGCGCAGTAGCGATGACCGTGTCGGTGTCCAAAGGCAAATGCGGACCATGTTGTTCGACGGCACCAACAGGCACTACCACCGTTCCGTGCTTTTCGAGAGATGGCCACGTTTTGTCCGACAGGGATATGTAGTCACAGCGCATAGTATTGCAGCCTTGGTTCACTCACCCATCGAAAGTACGAACCCGTCGGGAATTAACAAATGTTCGGGTCGCAAGTCTGCCACCGACGCAATTGCGAGACCGCGCAACGTTGAATCGAGGCCTGACCGCATAACGTCCAGGACGTTTTCAACACCAGCCTGTCCATTAGCGCTTAGACCCCAAAGATATGCCCTCCCTATGAGGACCGCGCGAGCACCCAAGGCAAGCGCCTTGGCTACATCGGAGCCCCGTCTTACGCCACCGTCAAGATATACCTCAATATGTTCGCCAACCGCATCGACGATTGGCCTCAACAAACGAATCGGCGCGGGCGTACAGTCCAAGTTGTTGCCGCCATGGTTGGAAACCGAAATTGCGTCAACCCCCGCATCAACAGCTCGCCTTGCGTCATCGACACGACCGATACCCTTGATAACAAATGGCTTGCCAGAGATCTCCTTCCAGCTTCTGCACATCCACGCGACGTCATCCCACGTCGGCGGCGGCGTGGTCATCCATTCGTAGTAGGCACCAAAAAAAGTCGGTGCATCGCCACCTACCGAGGATGCGAGATTTGGCACGGTTAAGTCAGGAAAGCCTCCCGACTGCATAAATCTCCAAAGCCAGCCTGGCTTGGTCAATACCTTAGGCGCGAACCGGATAGCCGAACGAAGGTTGACCCGCTCCGGGATCTCCGGACTGCCCCAATCACGCCCCATAGAAAACGACCAGTCGAGCGTGACGATCAGAGCTTTTGCACCTGCTTCATGGGCCCGAGTCATGCGTTGAATCATTACGTCTCGACTACCCGACCAGTACATTTGAAAAAATGTTCGGTCGTTAACGGCGCAGACTTGTTCGACGGGCTTTGAAGCGAAATTTGACAAGCCCATGACTGTGCCACGAGCGGCCGCCGCGCGAGCGACAGCAATTTCACCGTCTGGATGAACCGCCTGGACCCCGGTTGGACTTATCAGCACGGGAAGTTCAACACGCGTCCCCAAGACAGTAGTTGACAAATCGCGCTTGTCAGTCTGACCCACAATCTTAGGACTAACCCCCAGCTGTTCAAATGCTTGCTCGTTCTCGCTAACCGATTTGCCCCGCTCGGACCCAGCGACTATCGCCATGTATACCGGTTCAGGCAGTCGCTTACGTGCTCGCTGCTTGGCGACCGCTACGGACTCAAACCAGGCATTTTCCTTCCAAGGATTAAACGCCATTGCGCATTTCCTTCGTCTTTGTTGATGGCGATCCCGCCGTTCCTATCTGACTTAATCCGCTCCCACAGCAGCCCAAGCCAGCTTGCTCATTGGCGCTTCGGGTGCCTCGCCTTGCATTAAGCGGATTCGTGTGTGTACCCAACCAACGGATCCTCTTCGCACATGCGGTTCGGAGCCCCTATATGCGCATGGCTGTTCACTGAGGTTTCCAACTGCCCTTTCTCAATATCTGGTCGGATCCGCCAGACAACTCGTCGGCTATGGTCTTGCGTTGCTTGCGGCCGCGCACGCTCAGGGCCAAGTGCATTAAGTGCTTGCTCTCCGTATCCTTTAACGCACTCTGGGTCTGGTCCGTCCACGGGCAGACCGGTAAAGAACTTGGCAGCCATGCATCCGCCTCGACACGAATCGTACGACTTACACTTTGTGCATTGCCCGTCTGCCTGCGGCGATCGCAAGTCCGAAAAAAGCGCAGATCGTTGCCAGACTGCCCCAAAACCCCCGTCTGCAAGCACGTTCCCCGCGCGAAACTCCTCATGGATGGAGAATGGACACGCATAGACGTCCCCCACGGGGTCAATTAAGCACACAACGCGACCAGCACCACATAGATTGAGACCTGGCAGTTTGTGCCCGAGCGCACTGAGATGAAAGAACGAGTCACCCGTTAGTACGTTCTCTCCGTTAGCGACCAACCAGTCGAAGAGCGTGCGTTGTTGCTCGGAGCGAAGGTGCAATTCATCCCACACGTCAGCACCGCGTCCAGAGGGACGCAGACGTGTTAGCCGGAGTGTTGCGCCATAGCGATCAGCGATTGCCTTGAATTCGTCAAGCTGCGCGACGTTTTCGCGCGTGCAGACCACACTGAGCTTTGCGTCTTTGAAGCCAGCCTCATTCAGATTTTCTAGTGCATTGATGGCCATCGAGAACGACCCTTCGCCGCGGATGCGATCGTTCACGGCGGCCGACGCGCCGTCGAGAGAGATCTGCACGTCTACGTAGCCCTTCAAGGCCGGCGAGTTAGCGAGCCAGTCTGCTCTCTCACGGGTGATCCGCAGACCATTCGTCGAAAACTTAACACCCACTTGGTGAGCAACTGCGTACTCGACTAAGTGCCAGAAGTCTGGCCGGATTGTCGGCTCTCCACCTCCGATATTGACGTAGAAGACCTGCATTCTCTGCAGTTCGTCGATAACCGCTTCGCACTGCGCAGTGGTAAGCTCGCTTGGGTCACGCCGTCCAGAGGATGACAAGCAGTGCACACAAGCAAGGTTGCAGGCGTAGGTCAACTCCCATGTCAAACAGATCGGAGCGTCCAGTCCCACTTCGAACTGGTGGAGCAGCGTGTCACCGGCTGGCCGCGAGCGGGCCGGACGTTCAGCTAGTATCGTCACTTTGCTATTCCTCTTATGGTTCGACGCCGGTTACGCCACTCACTGAGCGTTGGATGATGTCTGCGCCAGCGAGATTGCTTAGGACGGCAAGGTAGACTCCCCGCTGTTCCTCAGGGACGCCAGCCCCGTCGAACGCCGACAGAACATTGGGATACTCGGAAAGCGAGTCGATAACTTGAACGAGTACAGGCCGCTTCAAAAAATTTAGCTTTCGATTTCCGAAGTGGTAGACGAGTGCGCCGAACGGCTCCCGCCTTATACTGACTAACGGTGAAAGCATCCATTTTTCGTCGAGCTGAACGGCCGAGCGATTATCGCGGCTGGATTCTATTCCACCGTCGACTTCGCACCGTGCCGAAGAATTTTCAGTAGACACCGCACATGCCGTCGATCGACACTTCTTCGATCAACTCCTCGCAATCACACTCTTCGAATGGCTGCCGATCGGACGTGTCCTTTGACTGGGAAGCATTGGACGCGCCAATAGATTCAGATTCGTATTGCTTCACTTCGATTCCTTCGCCCATTTGGTTTACCTCATTGCTTATATGTCTACACTCTCTGCCCAACTGCAAGTTCTTCAGTTGGTAGTCCCAATCGTCCATTACCTTTGAGTCTGAACGATATCAATTCTTGGATAGTGACCCGCAGGTGGGACCGTACTCGCATCTCTCAGACGCGCGGACGCGAATCGAGAGATCCTCACGCCGTCGATGTCCACATCCTTGACCCCGTCCAAATCTAGGAAGGCCGGTCGGACGATGCTCTCCAGCGTCATGGGACGCATTGAGCAGGCGGTACAAAGTCCGGTGAAGCTTAACTTCACCACTCCTGATGCTTCATTAAAGCCAATGACTTCGATGCCTCCTCCATGTAAGCCCAACATTCGGGTCACGAGCTTGGCCCTCCCTTCCACTGCTTTCAGATCAGTCATATCCTTTGCCTTCGGATGCGTCGAGTACCGCCAACTCGCGCTTCTTAGCTTCGACGTCGATGTTCATTAGCTTGGCAAGGTTCAAACCCAAGATCTTCTCTTTATCTTTATCCGTAAGGGCCGGAAAGCCGTAACCTTCCTGAAGATCTTCGGGAATTTGCATATTCTTAAAGGCGCGCAAAAACGACGTCGGATTTCCGCTGACGGCTCCCTCTGACCCGTACATAAGCCTATCGGATCCAACCGAAAGCAAGAGTTCCCCCAACAACTTTTGGATCAAACGCGGACGGATCAGCGAAAGTTGAACCATCGGGGAGATCAGAAGATGAATATTCTTGAAGCGCGCCGCGATGTTCACTACCTCATCAAAGTAAAGCGGCATCGGGTGATGGATAATAATCTGCATATCGGGAAAATCGCGAGCGACGCGCTGAAGATAGTTGGGGCGCTGGATTTCGACATCATGCGATGCGTCTCCGGGTAGACACATGTGAAACTGCAGGATGTTAATACCCACTTCTTGGCAACGCTCATAGAGCGGGTAGCCGAGTTCCCGGTCGTCTGCCTTCCAGTAGAAGGGATAGAACTTCATCATCTTCGCGCCGAGTTCATGGGCCTGCAGCTTGATTGACTCCTTCGCGTAATCCACGCCGGCGGCGGTGGGTTCAACTCCCCCGGAGAAAATGCAGCGCTGTGGATACGCAGCCGCAAACCCATGGTTCACTTTGATGAAATGCTCGGGATCGGCATATAGGTCTGATGCGGTCCCCGGCCCGAACGGAAGGCTGCCGACAATTCCCATGTCGGTTGGAGCATTGCGGAACATGACGTCGTAGTTTGCCTCTCGACTTCCCTTGAGCGCATCGTTGACGTTGATCTTGCTGACGTCCGCCTCGAACACCCCGCCGGTCAGCAACTTACTAAGACGCATCATCTCCGCCTGCACTTCCGGGTCCCGAAAACTGGCGTCAGATTTCATCGCCTCGATCGACCAGTCAACAACATGGATGACCGCATCAAAGACAAAAGTATTGTCAAGCATCGTATCTCCTCCTTTGGCGCTTGCTTCTGGGGCAAGGCTACTGTCAACTGGGCCGATTATCGGCGCGTTTTTTGGCACTCTACGCCATATTGGCGCACAGTGCAACAACATGCATTAGCCGGGGAAAAGATCGAAAAATGCGGTGTTCTGGCACCTGGTGTAGTAGTAATCTGGATGCAGAGTGACGCTGCTATTTGACTAGCCAGGGTTTCCACGTGTGAGAGCCAAACGTCGTGGTTTTAAGCGCAAGCAAGCTATGCAACGGCTTCGTCATCAACTGCGACCTCCAGCCGGAAGTGCGACCCTTTCGACGCATCTCTCGATGGAAATTGGGACCAAAGTCTCGCAGACAATCCAGCCTCATCCTCCGGAGCAGCCTTGCTCACACATTCAGCCACCTAGCAAGTTCGATCAGGTGCTTGCATCTAACAAGGCTGCGCCACTAACGCGTGATTCCGGACAAACATTAGATCGCTACCGAATATAAATTCGGAATCCATATCAATAACGGGAGGGTAGCTTCGAGAGTTGATGCCCAAACATCACACGCGTTATCGGGGTGCCCTAGCTGGCGCTGCTGGTCGCGCTATCTTTTTAGCAAGATGGTCCAAGCTACGAGCCAGCGGAATTGTGGTCGCTAGATTCTCAGCAGCTCTGGATAGAACGTGGCGCGCGCCCTCAAAATTGCTTGAGGACCCATTTCCGCTTAAGTTCGCGGCAAAGCGGCCTTGCGCAGTTCGATGACAGTACGCTTGCCGCGCGTAACTGTGGCATCAGCAACGTCTTGACTGGAGGTCGTGATCTTCAGACTGCGATGCGGATCTGACCGGCGAAGACGCACGGCGTGATTTCGTCGATGCGGTTGATTGGATGGTCAGCGATGTGTGCGAGCACGTAACGCAGATATGCTTCAGGATCGATACTGTTAAGTTTTGCGCTGCCAACGAGGCTGTAGATTACGGCGACACGCTCGCCGCGAAGACCAGACTCCGTCTGCAATCTGGCGTGCACTGCTCGCGGCATGAAGCGAAGGCGTTGATCACACTTCGTTCGCCTTTGATCCAAAATTTTTTCACCACAACCAGGACGAAGAGACTATTGAAATTTTCAGGCACTAGACCGGGAAATGAGGCTCATGCCTACACAAAAAGCAGGAAATCCCGACTTCAAGGTGCATAGCGCACGACCGTATACCACTATGTATGCAAAGATCCCCTAAAGATGCCTGACTTCAACTAGTCATTCAGGGAACATCTCATCAAGTGACCGCCTGGTGACTCGGGCAGATTTCCTAGACATTATTTCCTTGAACGGATTCTTCCATGGTAACAATCTCTCGACATACGATCGGTATCCGGCTTGCCGCGAGTTTTGGTGTCGTGCTGGCATTCCTCGTCGTGCTTACCACTGTGGGTGTGATTCGGGTTGGGAAGATTGACAGCAGCCTTACGACAATAAGCGACGTCAATGGGGTAAGGGAACGCTACGCTATCAACTTTCGCGGCAGTGTCCATAATCGGGCCATCGCGCTTCGGGATGTAGTCTTCGAAGGAACAGATGCGGGGCTGCAGACACAACTTTCCTTAATCAAGAAGTTGACCGACGACTACACGCAATCAGCGCAGCCGCTTGATCAGATGTTTTCCGCTGACACGGGGATCACCGGTGAGGAACGCGCCGATCTTGCGAAGATTAAGAGCATCGAGGCTCATACATTACCGTTAATAGCAAAGGTCATTGAGTTGCGAGCTTCTGGCAATTTGCCAGAGGCCACCAGGATTTTGCTTACCGAAGCACGCCCTTCCTTCAACGACTGGCTTGACAGCATCAACGCGCTTATCGATCTTGAGGAGAAAATAAGTCAGAATTTGTCGGTGAACGCGCGTTCTGTTGCGGGGTCATTCAGCATGCTCATGCTTGTGTTATGCGCACTAGCTATCATAGTGGGCGTGTGGGTTGCATGGTTCATCACGAGAAGTATCGTGCTGCCTATCAGGCAGGCGTCTGAATTTGCGCGATCGGTCGCAACTGGCGACCTGACCGTTCAGATCGACTCTGCGTCGAACGACGAGACCGGTCAGCTGCTGAAGTCGTTGAAAACTATGCTGGATAGTCTGGCGAGCGTAGTAAGTGGCGTGCGCACAAGCACCGATAACGTCGCGACAGCCGCCTCAGAAATCGCTGCGGGCAACGTTGATCTCTCATCGCGAACCGCCGAGCAAGCTTCGTCTCTCGAAGAAACAGCGGCCAGTATGACTCAGCTGACTGAGACGGTGAAGCACAATGCCGACAATGCACGCCAGGCCAACGCATTGGCGATCCGCGCGACGAATGTTGCAGACGCTGGCAACAATGCGGTACAAGGTATGGTCGGTACCATTGATAAAATTAATGGCAGCTCGACCAAGATTTCCGAAATTACGGGCGTTATTGAAGGCATCGCATTCCAGACCAACATCCTGGCCTTGAACGCAGCGGTGGAGGCGGCACGTGCTGGTGAACAGGGGCGTGGTTTCGCCGTCGTTGCAAGTGAGGTGCGGAGCCTTGCGCAACGCTCTGCAACCGCAGCAAAAGAGATCAAGGAACTGATCGGCTTATCGGTGACAATGATTGAGGACGGTGCTAAACAGGCTACTCAAGTCAATGCGACCATGGGGGAAGTGAAGCAGGCCATCAAACAGGTTTCGGACATCGTCGGTGAAATCACCGCTGCATCCGAAGAGCAGAGTCGCGGGATTGAGCAGGTCAATCAGGCAGTCGGCCAGATGGACGAGGTAACGCAGCAGAACGCGGCACTCGTTGAGCAGTCGGCAGCAGCCACGCATTCGCTCGAAGAACAGGCTCAGATTCTGAAAAAAGCAGTAGCGGTGTTTAAAATTGCTGATGCTGGAACACACGCGGTGCCACCCAGGTTGACTAGGGAAGGTCTGCCAAAGTCCTGGCATTGAAGACTGGTTCGTCTACCTGATGTACTGATCTCGCTAACTAATCTCGATGCCCGCTCCATGGCGACGAGGGGCCGTGGCTCCGGAATGATGGGCTACTACGTGCAGGTAGCCGTAGATGTCAACACTGTCTCCTCGTTGCCCATGAGGTCACAAAGGAGGCTATCGACGACGATCCGAACCAGACCGGCCAGATGCTTGCCGAGCTGGCGAACCTTCCGTAGGTCACGGATGCGCCTAGGGATCAACACCTGTTAGATTAACTAATGATTTCCCTTTAGCAGTTATCTCCGAAATTCTGCACCGACTCTGGGGAATCGCTACCTCTTTGTTCAGAGAGAGGGATGGGTCGATTGGCAGCACCGCGTAAAATGCGTTCGACCATCTCTGAAGTTTCAGTGGCGTGGCGTTCAAACTACCACTTCTCCTGGCGCGCCGTAGTCCTTGAGTATAACCGCGTCGCGAGCGATGACGGTCGGCATGAACCGCCGCAAAAAATCAATCCATGTCCTGATTCGCGCATCTATATATCGCCGTGTTGGATGGAGCGCGTAAATGTTCATCCTCTGCAATGTGTAGTTCGGCAGCACCCGCACCAGACTTCCGTCCGCCAAGCCATCAAGTGCCGAGTACACAGGCAAAACGCCAATTCCCATACCTGCACGCACGGCGAGCGCGATGGATTCCGCCGTGTTCAGCTCCACATAGCCCGTTACTTTCATCGATTCGCTTCCTTTTTCACTCTCGAGAAGCCACTCGTACGCCGGAAACGCCGGCGTATGGAGAATCAGGCACTCGTGAGAAATGAGCTCATCTGGCTCACTCGGAGCACTTCGCTTCCGAAGGTATTCTGGTGACGCGCAGAGCACACTAAACGAAGCTCCTAGCAGATGTGAGATTAGGTCTGAGTCAGGAAGTGCTGATGACGTTGCAACCACTGCGACGTCCGTGCTTCCCTCAAAGAGGGCCGGATTTTGCTGCGACATTGAAAGCTGCACCTTGACGTCCGGGTATTGAGAGCGGTACTCCCTGATTGCTGGCAACACATAGTACTGGCCAATCCCGGTGAAACTGTGTACGCGCAGCTTTCCAGTCGGCCGCTTCTGGGCATCACCCGCTTCTTCCTCCGCCTGCTCAATGTCGGCGAGAATTTGCTTGCAACGTTGCAAGTAGATTTCCCCGGCCGGCGTCAGAGCTACCTTGCGCGTCGACCGATTGAAAAGCCGCGTCCGCAGTCGTCCCTCCAGCTCCGATATCGCGCGCGAAATCGCGCCTGGGCTTGTATCTAACGTGGTTGCAGCGCCAGTGAAGGTACCACGTTCGACAATTCTGACAAATACACGCATCTGATTGACTGTATCCACGCTTACCCTGCCTTCATTGCTGCGCGCTCGCAGCCGTTTTCTTAATGGTGCCTGATTCCCAGAGGAGCAGCTGATAATAGACTTATATCAATTTTGATAACAATCTGAACTCGTCGATGATGTAGCGATATTGGCAATGTTGGTTCACGGCGGGGCGTTTCTATGGTTGCAATCGCAAATTCGTATTAGCTGCCTTTGACGAACTGACTTGTGCACGTCGCTAGCCTCAGCACTGATTTGCGCATCTGGTTTGCGAGCCTTCAGATCGCCAAGAATAACGATTAAGTCGCAGGCGTCCGCGCCATACTTTCCTTAAGCAGTCCCGCTGCGAAAGTCGAGCCGCAATCGCAATATGACCCCGTTTTCTGCAGGCTGTAACACGCCCTTCGCCCAGCCAGGAGACTGTGCGCCACCTGAGTTCGCGCCATTGATATCGCGCAAGCCTACGCGCCTTCGTGCTCCCATCCCATACTGGTATGCTTACGGTATTCTGTATTCATAGTGACCGTCGCCATGTCAGCACTTCTGAAAATTCAGGCTCGTACAGATTACGTCGATGAGGTCTATCGTGTTCTTCTGGATGCCATCAGCGAGGGCTCCATCGCCCCTGGGGCACGTATTGTCCAGGAGGAGATCGCGGAGCAGCTGGCCGTCTCCCGGTCGCCAGTCCTGCAGGCGTTCCGGCTGCTGAAGAAAGATGGACTGGTAGAGGACGCGCCTGGCCGCGGGCTTCAGGTGACACCGCTCGACCCTGAGCGGATTGGTCATCTTTACGAGCTCCGGGGTGCGCTTGACAGCCTTGCCGCCCGACTCGCGGCCAGAAAGCAGGTGAAATTGGACAAGTCGTTGATTGCGAACGGCAGGAAGTTATCAAAGGGTTCAGACATCAAGGCGATGATAGAGGCCGATATGGCGTTCCACATCGCCATTTACACCGCTTCGGGCAACCCGCTGATTGTCGAGAATGCCCGTCTGCATTGGATGCACCTACGGCGTGTGATGGGCGCGGTCCACCAGGTTGTCGGCCAACGCAAGACTGTCTGGGACGAACATGCTGCAATCGCAGATGCCATCGCAAAGGGCGACGAGGAACTCGCGGCAAAGCTCAGCCTCCAGCACGCGGAATTTGCTCGCGAAAACCTAGTCAAGCATATGAGCGAGGCGGTCAGCCCGGTTGAATGAAAAACGTGCCCCCAGGCACATCCATGCGCTAAGGGGCACACCGACCACTACGCCACTGGCCAAAGGCTCGCCGTCGGCCGCTTCGTTCACTCCGGCAATTACTTCCGGTTGGAGTTGACGAGAGTTGGCGGAACAAGAAGTACCAGTGCACCACCTACCAGCAGGCTGACGGAGAGCACCAACACGCCCGCACCTGCCGAGCCCGTTGCGTTCTTGATTACCCCAATTAGCGACGGGCTGACCACGCCTGAGATGCTTCCGACCGAATTCGCCAGCGCGAGCCCGGCCGCCGCGGCAGCTCCACCCAGGAACGCCGGAGGCAACACCCAGAACTGGGAAATCGTCGTCATCACGCCCATCGTTCCAATCGTCAGTCCAATCATCGCCAGCAC
This sequence comes from Burkholderia sp. Ax-1719, assembly GCF_011753055.1. GTDB lineage: Bacteria > Pseudomonadota > Gammaproteobacteria > Burkholderiales > Burkholderiaceae > Paraburkholderia. The sequence continues at coordinate 131,073 of NZ_VWWJ01000016.1, forward strand.
GGTTGAGTGCGCGAACGAAACGCTCATTGCAAGGCCCAACGCACCAACGAGGCCTGGCACAATCAAATGCCAGCGTCTTTCTCCGGTGCGATCAGAGCTCTGGCTGACCACTAACATCGCAATAGCGCCTGCTGCATAGGGGATAGCAGTCAACAAGCCGACGTTGAGCGGGTCGGAGACGCCGCTGGACTTTATCAGCGTCGGGAGCCAGAAGCTCACGCCATAGAGTCCCATCGTGTAGAAGAAGTAGATGCCGCTGACGAGAAGAATCTTCGGATTCAGCAAACCGTCCAGCGCGGAATGTAGCGCCCCCTTCGGCGCCTCATCTCGCAGCTTCTGCTCGATAGCAGCCTTTTGACTCTCGCTGAGCCAGGTTGCGTCTTGAACCTTGTCGTCGAGGTAGAAAAATGCGATGACGCCAAAGACGACAGTCGGGATACCTTCCAGTAGGAAAAGCCACTGCCACCCGGCCATCCCGTGCACGCCACCCAGCTGTGTCATGAGCCAACCCGATAGAGGGCCGCCAATGACACCTGACATCGGAATGCCTGTCATGAACAGCGCCGTGACCTTGGAGCGCCTCGACGAAGGAAACCAGTACGTCAGGTAAAGAACGATTGCCGGGAAAAATCCAGCTTCAGCCACGCCCAGCAAGAACCGCATGACGTAAAACTCGACGGGAGTCCGTACGAACATCATGCACGCCGAAATAATGCCCCACGTCACCATGATTCTCGCAATCCACCGCCGCGGGCCGACGCGCAGAAGCATCAGATTGCTCGGAACCTCGAACAAGAGGTAGCCGATGAAGAACACACTTGCTCCGAACCCGTAGATGGCCTCGTCCAGGCCAAGGTCGCTGAGCATCTGCAGTTTGGCAAATGCAACGTTGATTCGGTCCAGATATGCCGCTAGATAGCATAGAAAGAGGAACGGCACGAGTCGCATCGTTGCTTTTGCAAATGCAGACGACTCGCCTCCTTCCACATACGCGGCAGGGCTGTGGGAACTCATTGTTGTCTCCTAGGGGGTCTTTCTTCATTGGCGGGTGCTCTATGTGCTTTGTCTCCGCCACGTTGGTAACCCCCAAAGGAGCAACTCGATGCTCCTCCGGAGGTCGAGAGCTCGCTAAACGCTGATTAGTCGAACATGTCGTGCTGCGTGGCGACGAGATCGTTCCAGATGGTCTGGAAGTGGAGCCAGCCGATGTAGTCGCTTCCGACGTGCTCGCGGCTGTAGCGAGCGCGCTCTGGGGTGACTTCCTTCGGGGTGACACCCGTTGCTTCAATCATCAGTTGTTGCTGGCAGCAGCGTTCCAGGGCGATGAACCAGAAGGCAGCCGAGTCGATGCTGTGCCGGCTTGCGGTGAGCAAGCCATGGTTCTGGTGAATTGCAGCCTTGACGCCAGCGAAAGCGTTCGCGACCTTGTTGCCACCCTTTACCTCGACCGCGACCTTACCCGCTTCGTCGCCGATGACTACGTGGTCTTCGTAGAAGGCGGCCGCATCCTGCGAGATGGGCGCGAGCGGCTTGCCAAGCGAGGCGAACGCTGTGCCGTACACCGTGTGCGCGTGGCACATCGCGACGATGTCCGGATGCTGCTCGTGCACCGCCGCGTGCAGAACGAAGCCTGCGCGATTGATGGCGTATTCGCCCTCGACGACTGTGCCCTTGTGGTCCGCGCAGATAAGGTTCGAGACTTTGACCTGCGAGAAGTGCACCGCCATCGGATTCGTCCAGTAGAGACTGGGATTAGCCGGGTCGCGCACGGTCAGGTGACCGGCAAATCCGTAATCGAAGCCGTGGATGGCAAACGCTCGGCATGCGGCCACGAGACGTTCCTTAAGGTGCTGGCGATGCTCTTCCACCGTCTTGAACGTCGGAAGCTCAGGAAAAACCAGTCCCTCCTGTTCCGGTTGATAAATCGAAACCTTTCCTGCTTTCACAATCGAATCGGCAGGATGTTCGGCGACTGTGGACATGGTCATTCTCCTTCTACAAGATTTGGTGATGGAAACTTGAAGCGAATGGATTTCACTTTCGCAACTTATGCTTCGGTGCCTGAAAACAAAGACCGATATCGACATCGTCGGCCTTGAAAGAACAGTTGACAAACAATAGCTGTTCATACAACCATGAATGAGGTTCATGCATGGAGACGAACATGAGGCGCCTTCCTAATTTCGTACTACTTAGGGCATTTGAAGCAACCGCGCGCCTGAAGAGTTTCACACGTGCTGCTGAGGAACTGCACCTCACACAGTCAGCAATCAGCCACCAGGTTCGTGAACTGGAGGACTACTTCGGGCGCCGACTATTGGCACGACGCAACCGAACGGTAGAGGCGACGCCAGAGGGACTTCGTCTCCAGCAAAGCCTCGGCCGCGTATTTGACGTCATCGAAGCCGCCTGCAACGAAGTAAGTCTTGCGCCCACTGCCCAGGTGCTCGCGCTACACAGCGCTCCCAGCTTTGCCGCCAAATGGCTAGGCCCGCGCTTGCCTGAATTTATGCGCGAAAACCCTGACATCACAATCCGACTTTCATCGGGCGCGATGCCCATTGACCTCACCAGTGACAGGGAAGTTGATGTGACTATCTCCTATGGCCGCGTCGTCCAAAGGACCGGCATTGTCGCGCTCCCGATGGGCGAAGAACGGATCGTGCCCATGTGCTCTCCGTCACTACTGCGCTCCGACAGCGAGCCACGTGAATTGATACAAAAACTCACCCTTATCGATTCACAGCTCAGCGGCATCACGTGGCCTCACTGGTTTAAGCTCAACGACATGCCACTCCCGCATACAGCCCGTCCTTCATTCGACCGCGCGGCTCTTGTGCTCTCAGCCGCGGTTGACGGTATGGGTGTAGCACTCGAAACCACACGGCTCGCCGAGCGTGAACTTTCCCGTGGGGACCTCGTCATCGTCGGGGACCTCGAGTTCGCAAAACTCAGCCGCGAGACGCACTTTTTCTCCTATCGCGAAGAAGAGCGAGACGTCGATAAGGTCAAACGCTTCAGACTCTGGCTCTTTAAGACAGCCGGCCTTGAGAAGGCATCCCTCGCAGGCTAGGCTATGGGCCGCGCTAGGAAGGCCCAGCGTTCTCCGAGGCTGCTTCAAACGGGCAAAGCTTTGAGAGACACATCTACCGCCCTTCCATTACCGTCTTCTCCCAGTACGGCTGTGAGTTCGGCAACGAGATGCTCGTGAGCTCGTTGAGTATGGAGATCTGAATATTCAACCGCCGCCTCAGCTTTCCCAGCTTCGATGGCTTTGGCGATGGCCTCGTGTTCATTCCATATCGACGCCCGCTGACCCGACGCTTGAAGCGTTTCACCCATGACCCTTCTCAGATGGGCCCAATGGACACGCGCCGTTTCAGCGATTAACGGATTGCCAGACGCCGCATAGACGGCAAAGTGGAACTCCATATCTGCGTCAATCATCGCTCTGATATTTGCACTTAGAGACGCCTGGCGCCCGCGAGTAATAAGTGCAGGGTCCAGCCTGGTTCGCCTGTTGGCGGCAAGCTTTGCCGCCAGAGCGTCAAGTGTTCCGCGAATTTCGTAGAGACTGCTGAGCCACTGCAAGTCCAACGGGGCAACGACGACGCCTCGGCGAGGTGCGTCATGAACTAATCCATCCTTCTTGAGTAGCCGTAGTGCCTGAAGCACGGGTGAGCGAGATACCGAGAGTTGCTCCGCTATCTCCTCCTGCGTCAGGCGAGTACCGGGAGCCAGCGAGCCTTCACAGATGGCGTCGATGAGCACTTTATAGACCTCTTCGACGTAGTCGGTTCGCGATGGAGTCTGAATCAACTTCGATGTCATGATGCATACACCCCGCCGTGATGGGGGGCCGCGCAGACCGTCGATGCACCTCAGTCCACGCGGCTTGCCCGTCCTTAGTTTCTCGAGCGGTCTACCAGTGCATCTTTGCTGATCCACGGCATCATCGCCCGCAGCCGTGCTCCCACGGTCTCAATAGGATGCTCGGCGGTCAGGCGACGACGCGACTGAAGCGTGGGCGCGCCAGCACGGCTCTCGAGGATAAAGCTCTTGGCATATTCGCCAGTCTGGATGTCACGCAGGACCTGCTTCATGGCCTGCCTGGTCGCATCCGTGACGATCCGCGGTCCGGTCACGTATTCACCAAATTCAGCATTATTCGAAATGCCGTAGTTCATGTTCGCAATGCCCCCCTCGTAGATGAGATCCACGATGAGCTTGACCTCATGGAGACATTCGAAGTACGCCATTTCTGGCGCGTAGCCGGCTTCAACCAGCGTCTCGAAGCCAGCCTTGATCAGGTCCACCAGACCTCCGCACAGGACGGCCTGCTCACCAAAAAGGTCTGTCTCGGTTTCCTCAAGGAAACTCGTTTCGATGATGCCCGCTCGGCCGCCTCCGTTAGCAGCCGCATAGGCGAGCGCGATTTCGCGGGCGCTGCCGGACGGGCTTTGCGCGACCGCGATGAGGTGCGGAACACCGCCTCCGGCTGCGTAGGTGCTACGCACCGTATGCCCGGGAGCCTTCGGAGCGACCATCACCACATCCAGGTCAGCGCGCGGCACGACCTGGCCATAGTGAATATTGAACCCGTGGGCGAAGCCGAGCACCGCGCCCTTACGCGCATTCGGTTCGACTTCGCTACGGTACACGTCAGCGATACGCTCGTCTGGAAGGAGCATCATGATAATGTCGGCTTCCTTGACGGCGTCAGCGATATTCAAGACCTTCAGGCCGGCCTTTTCGGCCTTTTCCCAGGACGGACCTTTGCGCAGGCCCACGCTGACATTGATGCCGCTGTCCTTCAGGTTCAGCGCGTGAGCGTGCCCCTGCGAGCCGTAGCCGATGATCGCGACACTGCGGCTCTTGAGAAGGGAGAGGTCGGCATCTTTATCGTAGAAGACTTTCATACTGATTCCAATTGGTTGCACCGGTGGTGCTGTAGCGCGAGGCGCGTCGATAATTCAGCTGCAACAGTGTGTGAGGCAGCCGCAAATAAAACCCACAGCAGGCGACTCAGAGGTCAAGAACAAGCGTTTTGCTGGTAGGCCTTGAAACACAGGTGGTCAGGTACTGCTGGCGCTCTTCGTCGCTGAGGATGAAGTCGTTATGCTCGACCTCGCCTTCGAGATACCTGACTTTGCAGGTGGCGCACAGCCCGGCGCAGCACGACGTCGCAACTGCGACACCAGCATCATTAAGCGCGTCGGAGAGAGTTTGCTCCGCCTTGAGATGAATGACCTGGCCGGTGCTCGCAATCGTCACTTCGCATCCGCTGGCATGCTCGGTGCCGCCCGGCGCACGCTTCGGCTGCTCTGGCGCCTTGAAATGCTCGAAGTGCACGGTGCCCTTGGGCCAATGGTTCGCTGCGTCCGCACACGCGACCATGAATCCACCGGGTCCGCAGTAATACACATGCGTCCCCGGGTTTGGCTGCGCAAGAAGCTGCTTGATGTCGAGTTGGTTGCTAACCGCGCCGTTATCGAAGTGGTAGTGCAGCTTTCCTGCCCGACGCATGCCGTCGAGTTCCGGACCGAACGCTGCTGCTTCGGGACTGCGGGCACAGTAGTGCATCTCAAAGTCGACGCCACGCTCTTCGAGTTCGTGTGCCATCGCTTTCAGGGGCGTCACTCCGATACCACCAGCGATGAGTACGACCTTTTTGGCGTCACGCGTGAGTGCAAAGTGATTCCGCGGTTTGCTGATAGTGACGACATCACCGGCTCCGAGCCCTTCATGCACTGCGCGCGAACCGCCCCTGCCGTTCTCGTCCTTAAGCACGGCAATGACATAGCGATGGCGTTCGGCTGAGGAGTTGCACAGCGAATACTGCCGGACGATGCCGTTCTTCAGATGTATATCAATGTGCGCTCCAGCGTCGAATGGAGGCAGTTGCTCACCGCACGGGCTCGTCAACTCGTAGGAGTTAATGCCTTTGCCTTCGTAGCGAATCTGCTTGACCCTGACGTCAAGGGTTTCTGCATCGATATCCTCGACGGCCTCTTCTGCTTCCAGTACGGTTTCCATTTGTTGTCCTTGCGAGGCAAACTACAGGCGTTCGCCAAAGCCCTAGCGGGCGGGCGCGGACACGGATGCGTCCGCGCCACGATGGCTTAGCGCTTCAGCGATTGTTCGAGTTCGTCGAACTTGCCCCGCACGAACTCGGCGCGCTTTTGTCCCTTCATGGAGTCGCTCTGGGTCAGGATTTCGACGACCGACTTGAGTACATTGCGACGGCGAACGACCTCGTCTTCAACGGTTTCGCCTTCCGCGATTTCGAAGACGTTGCCTGAGCAGAAGCTGTTCGGCGCGCCGGCAAGCTCTCGGAACCAGTCGGAGAAGCCCTGGGCGGAAGAAGCCGGATTTGTCCCGCGCACTGCATCGCGCAGCATCTTGCGGAACTGGTACAGCCCTGCGTCGAAGCGCGTTGGATGCTCGAGCGCATGAACGGCGATGGGACGCTGGCTGATGATGGCTTCGTAGTCACCGGGCGCGTACTGCGCTTCCTTGTAGTTAGCGCGTTCGCGATGGTTCGGCGGAATCGGCGGCATGTCTTCGAGCTTGTACTTGCCGAAGCGCTCCGGACGTCGCATCGCAACCTGGCCTTCCAGGAAGTCGATGGTTTCGTAACCGACCATCTCCTTGTTGCCGACGCCGCGCGTGTCGATGCCGGGGCCCATGACGCGCCAGCCAATCATCTTGCTGTTCTCGTCGTCCACCGGCACGGTCCAGCGGATGATGTGGAAGCGGCTGAAGAGCTTCTTCTTAGAGCCATCTTCCGACGTATAAGCATGCAGACTGAGGTTCGGAAGCACCTGATGCTGCACGCGCACGAACAGTTTGTCCTTATCGACGCGGCGCGCACCCGCGCATGCGAGGCTACGCCCGCTCTGCACCGGGACGAAGTTCATATCGGGGGCCACCTCCATCGATGCAGCGCCGACTTCGTCGAACGTCGTGCCCTGGAAGTTGCCACCAACAACGTTCTTGCCGGCGTGGAGCGCGGTCGGATGGTAGTTGTCGGCCGCGTTGTCCTGGACCTGCAGCCAGTTGCAGTGCTGGAAGTTGCTGTACGGAACGAGTTCATCGCCTTCCATCACCGTGAAGTCGCCTTCCCATTCCGGGAACGGCGGCTCCTCTTCCGGCGGCCCCATATAGGCGAAGACGAGACCGTTACGCTCGACCGCCTTGTATGCGCCCTGACGAATCGAGCAGGCGAATTTTTCAGCCTCTTTCTCTTCCCCCTTGGGGAACGGAACGTGGAGGCACTTTCCATCGACGTCGAACACCATGCCGTGATAGCAGCACATGATGCCGTGCTCTTGGATGGCGCCGTATTCGAGGGAAGCGCCTCGGTGCACGCAGTGCGCGTGCAGCACTCCGACCCGACCGCTCTTGTCCCGGAAGGCAACGAGTTCCTCGTTGAGGATCTTGAGGAAGCGAGGGGTATCAGTCAGTTCGATCGACATGCAGACCGGATGCCAGAACCGGCGCATGAATTCACCCATCGGCGTCCCTGGGCCAGTTTCGGTGAGCTCGGGGTCGTGCTCCGGCACCTTGTTCGTGTAATACCCGCCAAAGGGAATCAGCTTCTTCGCGACGGGCGCCGCGCCACCAGCACTCTTCTGCTCATCCAACTTGTCCGACTTGACGCTCATGACTTGCCTCCAGTATTGATAGGGACCGATTCATGGTTCTGACCATCTTCGGATACTGATGTCTGTGTTCTGAACTCTGTATCCAAAGATTAGTTGCGTGAGGGCTCCTTGTCTCTATGGGTTAACACCTAATCCGCCGTCACCGCTCGCAACACATCCGAGGACTTACGGGGCGAAAGACACCACGGCACAGGGCCAAACGCCGGAGCATTTTGGCCCTGGAGGAGGGCGAACGCTGAATGCAAGGACGCATGCGCGACCCAGAAGGCGAAAACTAGTAAGAGAGCTAGTTATGCGAGCGCTACGTTGCGTCAACCGCGCATCGTTTAAGCGAACCGACGGGGCGCAGGCATGGTATCGGTGCTTCGCCGGCTAAGATGAGCGACAACGACGGCCGGCAGATGTTTGACGTGAATCCGCTGAGTCCATGGGCAAGTGCGACTATCGCGATATTCTTCTATTGCCGTGCGCGACGAGTTTGAGAAAGCTTCGACAAAGGCGTACCACGCTGCTCCAAGCACGATCCGACTGGCGTGGAAAAACCCTCGTTGTGGCGCTGGAATATCGTGCCCAAGCGTGCGGGAAGGTGCCGGTCCCATGAAGTTTTCGCCGCAGCTTTCCCACACAACTGTTGCCGCTCTTATTGACAATCCTTGAATTGCCATTCGCCCCCTTCGCAACGCCGCGGGGGTTCTTTTCCGACTCAAGTCATGGCGTCTTGTTGGACTGCGCGGCCACGTTATAGCCATCGCTAAGAGTTTTCAGGAATGCAATAACATCGTCAATATCGTGCTCGCTCCACACTGGTTTATCGCCCTTTTTGTAGGTTAGTGGCGCATCAGTAGTGTCCACGTTGACGCGCACACCTGGCGGGAGATCGTCGTACTTAATCACGTTCCCAGCGCGGTCTCGCTGATACCACCTCTCTGGGTTCGTGTCCCGCTGCACGTAGAAACGTAGCGCGTCACGAAGCGTATGGAAGCGCCCGTTGTGGAAAAATACGTGGCGCGTTGCCGTGTTACGCAACGTCGGAGTTTTGAATAGGCCGCACATCGCCTTGTCGTCGGCTAAATCCTTTCGCAGTGGACCGCACAGCCCTTCGTCGTAGTAACTCGGATCGCGATTGACGCGCAGTTCGAGATTGCGCGGCACGCCAAGCGCCTCAAACTGGAAATCCGTGAACAGGGGATGTGCGCCGTTCACGCCTAGCTGATCAATATGGCAGGAGGCGCAATTGCCGCTTTTGGGATCGTCGAACAGCGTCTTCCCACGAAGCTCGCTCGCGCTCAGCTGTACCCTACCGTCGAGGTAATAGTCGAACTTGCTCGTGTACGGGTGGAAGTCTGAGTCCTCAAGTTCATAGCGCTCAATTGCCGTCATAGCCTCGCGCAAAGCCACGCCCGGTGAACCGAACACTGTTTCGCCAAAGACCTGCTTGAAGCGATCCGCGTACGGAGCACGCGCGAGCTTTGCGACCACCGAGGCGGCGTCTCGGTTGTCCATCTCATTAGGATTAAAAAGTGGAAACGTGGCTTGGTCACGCAAACGATTGAATCGTCCATCCCAGCCAAATCCACCTGAAGGCGAGTCATCCTGCTCCTCGATTTGCTCCGCAATGCTAGCCGCCCTCACATGAGTCCAAATTGGAGTGCGATCGAGTACATAGCGCAGGGTGGGCACCGCGCGCGTGCCCTGTGAGCGCAAATCAGGGCCACCGAATTGCGCTGCTAGGCCATTAGGGGGACCGTACGCTTGTGCGGGGTTGTGGCACGTCGCACACGACATACGCCCTGAGGCGGAAAGCTTGGGATCGTAAAATATCAGCTTGCCGAGGGCCGCGATGTCACTGTAGTTCGGCTTCGCGGCGAGGTTGCTAGGGGCACCGTCTTGACCGTTGATCGGCTGGCCCTGCGCTGCGTTGAAATCCGACGTGCACATTACCGCCACCGCAGCAGCGGCGACAGTGAGCGCGACCCTGAAGGCGCGGTGCGCCGTCGTGGTGGCGGTAAGGACATTCATGGCTTACAAGCTTGTGAAGATGTCTTTGCCGAACGGTACGAGGCCTGCTTGCCCTGCATATCCAAGGTGATCTAGACCGAAAATGTCCTCGATGCTCCTGAGCATCGAGTAGTGGTTATACGGGACGGTCGACACGGTACCCGGTTTGATGAACTTCGAGATCATCACAGCACCCGTCTGGTCGCCACCGTAGTTTGATTTAGTCGTGGCAAATTGGGCCGTCTGATACGAAGACAGCGGGAATTGCGGAAAATTGTTAATCACAGAGCTTGTCGGATACGTACCCTGAGAAGCAACCTGCGGGAACGCGGCGAGGTTAGGACCGGGTTGCTGTCCGCAGCAGGTAGCACCGGCGTATGTCAGCATCACTGTAGGCGGGTTCGTGGTCGTATCGAAGCTCTCACTCGCATAACTGCTTTCGTCGAAGTTAATGATAAGCATACCGTCTTGCTGAAACGCGGGAGACGAGGTAATTATCGGCACCCATTTCTCCAGGAAAGCGTTTGCGCTCGTTAGGCCACCAGGCTGACCATTTACACAAGGCGCATCATGTCCATCGTCACAGGTGTTCGGTGTTATGAAATTAAAATTTGCAGTCGTACTAACTGACTGGAGATCGCTTTGCAGTTTATCGAGGTTGACTACGTTCGTCTGACAATCAGGGGAGTCAATGATCGAGTGGAAATATACGAAGGGGTCGTGGCGGCTCGCATACTGGTCGCCAAGAGGAACGGCCGCACTGGGGGCCTCTTGCTTGTCCGTGAGGTCAGTCGTGTTCAGCGTCGGGTGGCCACAAGTCGCCGCCTCACGTGACGGGTCGTTGCCCATATCCTCCTCGTATCCTTTCCACGTGAACCCGGCCGCCTTCAGTTGATCAGGCAAAGTCTTGATGCTCGCAGGGAATACGCAACCCGTGCCGATAGCTTGACCGTCTGGGGTCATGCCCGTCAGTTTGTAGTCGTCGTAAGTAAAGCAGTCGTTATCCGTCTCGAGGGTTGGCGCCTGCCCACTGATCATCGAGATGTAGTTGTCCAAGCTGACATGGCCTGTGCCGTAGTAGTTCTGCACCAAAGCACCCTGAGCGGCGAGTGTCTGTGAGAGATACGGAGCCTTGGAAGCAGTTCCAAACGTCGTTGCGTAGTTTTCGTTCTCGAGCGTAATTATAAAAACGTGACGTATTTGCTGCATTGTCCCCGCAGTTGTCGAGTTATTGCTCGAGCCACACGCTGCGACAATAAATGCGCCGCATATCGACGCGATCAGGAAAATCAATAACGACCACGTTCTGCTTGAAAATCGAAGGAACATGATACTCCTCAGTATTGTCAGTTTAATTTTTTTATGACCTGCTCTAGACGGAAGATTGAATTGCCGCCTCGGCTGCCAATGAGTCGAGGAAGAATAGTTAGGCCCCGTTTCGACAATATGACGAGTTATATAGAAAAACGAGCGTTATTTATAATAAAACGACTACTCTCTCCTTCTGAGATACGAATCGACTTCTCTAGTTCGAATAAAAACCTAACGTTCGCGCATTAATGCGGGCACTGAACCAATGAATCCGGACAATATGAGCGGCCGACAGGGTTGCCGGTAGCAGTGACTCAAGAGAAACGCACGGTCGAGAACACGGCCGCACTGCTCATTCAGTTGCAGCCTGAAGAACATCCGTTCTTCGGACACGTCTTCGTGTTTCGCGACAACCGCGATGACCTGCTCAAAGTGCCGTGGTGGCGCGGACATGGCATGTGCATGCCGATGAAGAGACTCTAGAGCGGGAGACGCGAAAGGCCAATACGAAGCAGGATCTGATTCTCCGTTGCCGGGAAGTCAGTCGAGGCCCGTGGAGTTCTGGCGAAAGACACGCCTGCTCTAGTCGCGTCATATTTGGTATCCAGCTAGTCCGCCGCGACGTAGGCAGCGGCCGCGCCATGATCGAGGCGGCCGAACCGAAAGGCAACCCGTGCACAGCGACGGTCGGGGAGACCAGACAAGCCGTGCCGCGCTACTTGCCCGTAGTCAAAGGCAGCAGACCGCCGGTGAGCCGACAACTAAAACAATGAGCGATAGAGCTGGACCACGTCGTCGCTGCTCATTTTCTGCCCGGCCTCCTGTCGCTGCTGGAGAGCCATATCTCGCTTGCGAGGGGCGTCAGTCTTGCTCGCGGTCGACAACGCATGCCGAAGTGCATCGGCGGTGAGATTAGTACAATATGCAGGGGTGCCTGGCTGCTGTCGCCATGATTCCGCGAGACTGCCTGCATCAACTCCGTCAAACCCAGCGTCATTCACAAGCTGCTTCACCTTGCGCTTGGCGTCGGCATTGTCGCCAGCGACTGGAAGAGCAATACGACCTGGTTCTCCTTCTGTGCGCCCTTTCTCCGCGAGACTCGGACCCATGATGCTGTTGAACGCCTTCACTACCGGGCGTCCAAGCTGCGTCGCGACCCACTCGCTTTCCGCCATTCCGGCTTCGATGGCCGCAACTGGCTCGTCACGCAGTCCCGGAAAATAGTTACCTGTGTCGACGACCGGCACGTGGGCCGGGAGCCTTGCAAAGAGGTCTTTCGGAAGCTGAGGGATACTACCTTCAGGGATCGACACCACAACAACATCAACGCCGTTCAGTGCGTCCTGGACAGTAACGGCGGTTACGCCTATCCCTTCGCTCTTTTCCTTGATGCTGCCCGGCCCCCGCGAATTTGCGAGAAAGACCACGTGCCCAGCCTGCCGAAATTTGCGCGCCAGTGTAAAGCCGATGTTTCCCGCGCCGATAATGCCAATTTTCATGCTTGATTCCTTCCTCGTGGGCTCATGAATCGCTGGTCTAGGCCTTGTGAGGCGGATTCAAAGGCACAGCCGGATCGATCAGACGCTGTTGGCGCAGATCGTCCCACAAGACCTGAGGGATAAGCGTAGCCGCAGCGGAGAAATTCCCTTCCATCTCTTCAGCAGTCTGGCCACCCGGAATAACGCTGAGAACGGCCGGATGCAGCAACGGGAACTGCAATGCAGCGTCGACGAGGCGAACTCCGTGCGCTTCGACTACCGCTTTCAACTTTCCGGCTTTTTCCAGTATCCAGTCAGGTGCGGGTTGGTAATTCCATTTCGCGCCGGGAAAAGGGCCTCTTGCAAGAATGCCCGAATTATACGGGCCACCAATGACAACCCCGACCCCACGGTCTGTGCAGGAATTCATGAACGGCAGGCTGTCCTGCTCCAGCAACGTATAGCGGCCAGCCAGAAGGAATATGTCGAAGTCCCCGTTGTCCAGGAGCTATTGAGCGGCCTTCCAGTCGTTGATGCCGGCTCCGAAGGCCCGAATTGCACCCTCTTCCCGAAGCTTGAGGAGCGCCTTGTAACCGCCGGACATGAATTCGTCGAATCGAGCCTGCAGAGCTTCTTGAGAACCGTGATTGGGCAGATCGAGGTCATGGGCGTAAACGACATCGATTCGATCGAGACCAAGACGCTCCAGCGATGTTTCCAAGCTGCGCATCACGCCTTCATAGCTGTAATCGTAAGCCTCTTGTCGAGAGGGAATGTCTACCCAGATACCCCCATCAGAGCCATGCCCCCGTGGCACCGCCTTGAGCAAATGGCCAACTTTGGTCGAAATGGTATAGCTGTCGCGGGGTTTCCCCCGAAGGAATGGATTGAGGCGCGTTTCGGAGAGACCATGGCCATATAGCGGCGCGGTATCGAAATGGCGGATGCCACCATTCCACGCAAGATCAAGAACGGTCCTTGCTTCTTCTTCCGAAACGGATCGAAACAGGTTACCGATCGCCGCAGCGCCGAATCCGAGTTCGGTAAAACTCAATCCACCGTCACCGTGGCGGTCCCAATGTCTCATAGCCAACATCTGCGCTTTTCCAGTCCAAGGTAATGACCTCGCTGGATTATGCGACTATCATGATGTTCCGCAAGAACGCAGACGGATAGGACTGGTCACATGGATATGACTACCGGGGAACCCATCGTGCTCAAGGACACGCGCAATATCGGCCAGGTGCTCGCCCGCGTCGGGGACAAGTGGACCATGATGGTGATCTATATCCTGCAGCGCGGCCCGCTGCATTTCAGTGCCATCAAGCGAAGTATCGACGGCATTTCCCAGCAGATGCTGACAAGAACATTGCGCATGTTGGAGAGGGACGGAATTGTGAGCCGAACCACCCTGCCGCTTAGGCCGCCGCAAGTTCAGTATGCACTCACCCCTCTAGGACAGTCGCTGAGTGCGCCCGTTCTCACGCTCTGCAAATGGGCCTGCGACAACATCGACCGTATCAATGAGGCCCAGTCTTTGTTTGATGACCGCGCGGGGCATGTCGCGTGATTCGTAAACCTGCTGAGCAACTAGCAGCTCGAACCGTTGTCTTCTCGAGCTGGTGGGGGTTTTCAAGTCGCCCCTACGGGACGTGACCTGATATGTGGAAGGCGCGGGCCCCAACGAATGGACCCCCGCGAAGCCGGGAATAACCTGCGGCCGAAGTCGAATCAGCCGAGTGGCTAGCATCGACCCCGAGTGCATCTGGCGTTCAATTTTGGTTGAGGGACTTGACCCGCTCGCCATTGGTTCTAGTCGCAGTTCACGTGCGCGTGATAGAGCGCTTCGCCAATCCTTGTCACCAAACCCACCACCAAGGCATTGCCCATCAGCATCGCCCGGGTCACGTCAGAGGCTCCGGCACGGTCCGTGAAGCCGCGCGGGAACCCGTTCAGCTCCTCCAACTCCTCAGGAGTCAGTCGGCGAACAAGGCCGGAAGCCTCCCTGACAGCATGCTTCGTTCTGGACGCGGTAGAGCCACCTTCCGATGTAATGATGGTGCGTGACGGGCGATCCAGAGGGTCAGGGAACGCCATTGCACCTTCCGCATACTCATACGCAAAGCCGTCCTTCTCGCGCGGCACCCGCTTCGCCGCTTTCGCAGCCAACCACCTCGCCTCCTCTGCCTTGCGCACGTAGAACGCCGTCGGCACCGGTCCCGTCTTGCGCACAACGTCTCCAAGCGTTAGCAGACCGACAGAACCTGTAAAGGCACTGAAGTCGTCGATGACGGTTCCCTTAGAAGCACCTGTCCATACTTTGCCGGCAACCACAATTCCACTGTTTGCAAATCGGCTCTTGCCGTTCGAGAGCGACCGATATGCGAGCTGCTCGTCGAAAGGCTCATTGTGCAAGGTCAAAGCTGGCGCCGACGCATCAAGCTCATTCACCAATGCTGCGGGGAACGCGCGGCTCAGAATCGATTGCTTAAACCATGTCACACCACCCTCACTAACGTCACTCGCAACACGCTCGGCGACGCCAGTGGTCGCGTGGTATGCGACGATGAACACGCGCCGGCGGCGTTGCGGAAAGCCGTAGTCGGCAGCGTTGACCACACGCCACTCGACCGCATAGCCCATGCCGTAGAGCGTAGACAACACCATCGCGAAATCACGACCACGGCATACAGCGGGAGACGAGATTAGACGGTCAACGTTTTCCAGGATGAGGTACTTCACTGGCTCTCCGTCTGCGATTCGCTGCCTCAGCAGTTCCGCAATCGACCACCAGAGCACACCCTTCTTGCCTTCAATGCCCTGTGACTGCGAGAGCGGTTTGGCTACAGAGTAGTCTTGGCAAGGGAAACCTCCGACTACGACGTCGGGGCGCGCCTCGCGAATCGCGGTGCGTCCCGCTTCTGATTTCAATACCTCAGCGATGTCCTCATTTAAGTGAACGTCCCTTTGCCAGCGTGCACGATAGATTTCACTTGCAAGCTGTGTTTTGCGGGCGGGTTCCCACTGGTTGCTAAGTACAACTTCGAAAGGATTGCCCTGCACTTGCTCAAGGCCGAGCCGGAATCCACCGACACCGGCAAAAAGCTCAACTACGCGAAGCGTGTTTTGAATCTGGTACGACGTGTTGCCTGCTGCCACCGTGGTTCTCCAAGGAAGGACGATGGGCAGTCAAGGCACAAGTGTTTATATTTTTTTCTCCCGTGAAGATTTAGATAGCAAGCAAAAGCATTCACGGGCAGGCGCGACAGGTTATGCCTCCTAGATGCATCCGAATATGCGCCGGCGACGAAGACCTACGAGTCAGCGAGCGCTGACAGGGAAATGGCCGCATCGCCCTGCGAATTCGACCGATAACTGGGCAATTGGAGACACCTGAAAATCCGCAAATGCGGTTGCGAGGCTGAGTAAGCGCATCGGCGCAGCCGTTGTCGCGAGCTAAAAATTTAGATGCGAATGTGACTTCAGCGCGGTCGCTATATGCGAAGTGGTGTTCGGGATTTGAAGCTCCATCCGAACCGCCACGTGAGGGCATCAGGATGCCCAATAGAACGACCTATCCCCAACCGATGGTTGGCAGCGGACCCAAAGGAACTCATTGAAATGCAGGATTTCGACTACACCCTGGTAACACTCGGCGGTCTCCATCTGCCTCGCGAACTCGAACTGGACAAGCGCCTTGCTGGCAAGGTTAAGCGAGACGTCCCCATCCTCACGTGCCCGCTGGAAACCGCAGACTTGGCAGCCATCCAGAGTCGAAGAGTCGGCAGCTGTTTCGGTTATGGCAGCATGCAGATGGGTGACGCACGCCTCCTAACTTTTCGACTTCAGCTCGGGGGCGTACAGATTTATTGGCTTGCTGACCTGACCGACGCTGATGTCTGGACAGCAATGGACCAATGGCAGAAGCAGCAGTTCGTGCCCTATGTGTTTGAGGTGGACAACGGCAGCCGCGAACGTCTCGCAGCGTTCGGCAAAGCTGAAATCGGCCCGAAAGCGCCGATCATCGGTCAGTTCCGCAATCAAATATCCGCTGATGCCCCTGCCGGAATGTGGGACAGCCTGGCAGGCGCCGCGGCCAGCGGCCTGGTGCATCTGCAGGCCAGCACCGACATCCGAGGCATCCCGCTGGAGCGCGTTCTCGTCAATGTGCTTGTTACGAAGCGATACGAGGCACTTGTTCAGGGGAAAACATTCACACGGAAGCCGACAGGGGCAACTGCTGGCAGTGCTGGCGCAAATAACATCCACTGATTGTGGCCGCCATCTAGGACCGCCCCGCCCGAACTGATTTCCAAGGCACGCCCCGTAGGGTCGTGCTTTTTTTTCGAGGTCCACAGCTCGCCGTACGCTCGGAAACGCCAACGCGACGATTTAGTTCCCCTCTTCATAAATTCCCGCCCCTGACCGTACAAAATGCGCCGCGCGATTGCGACGGGGCGAAAGTATCCGAAATGGCCCCAACAATCCGGGTGCCAGTTTTCGCGAATGTGCTCTGAAAATAAACCTGCCAGCACCGGTCGATTGACAGAAAGCTGAACACTGAGCCGTTGATTCGCTCGGCCTGCTTAAAGAATCCGTGAAGCACTAGAAACGTCGCGAGTTGTTAGGCCCTCCTGTTGGCCCCACTATTGATTTCCTTTTCAAGGTTAAGGTTGCTCGCATCACCTTCGTTAAGTTCGTCAACCCAAGCCCCATAGCCATCTCGCGCTCCGCACGGCCCGCAGCAGCGACGAAGTCATCTATAAGCTTGATGCGGCGCTCAACTTACCCGTCAAGTTTGTCCATAACCAAGTGGTTGTGGCCCGTCTTCAAGTCGCGCACCACGCAAGCTGAATCATGAACCTGACAGCACTGCGAAGGCCGGCCCAAGTAGTGCGAATTTCAACATTGCGTTGAAGTGGAAGCTGCGCGTATGCTTCAGCTTTTGGGGGTGCTCTAGCTGTAAGCGACTGATTCGAAATGCGTAAAAGCATGCCCCTTAAGGAACACCCTTGGAGTGGCGACTGAGGCATCGACATGCTCCGCCTCGGGCATTCATTCACCTCAGTTGCGACCGAACGGGGCTTGGGGCCGCAAAGCGCAAAGCCTCCGGGAGGCTATCATCAAAGCCAGTTTTATCTTCAATCTGACAATGACTACCACATCATCCGAAGTTGCAGTCGTGAAGCGTAAGTCACGTGGGAAGGCAACAGAAGTCCCAGCGAGCATCCTTGCTGAGCGCAAAGCAGTTATGGCTGCCATGGAAACCGTGGTGAGCGTACTGAAGTCGATGTTAGGACCGAATGTCGAAGTTGTTCTTCACGATCTGACACGTCCAGAAAGCTCGATTGTTGCCATCACAAACGGGCATGTCTCAGGGCGAAATGTTGGACAATCGATTTTGAGCGGCCCGAAGAACGACAAGGCATTTGCGGCTGCCGAGGTCGAGCTGGCGTCTCGTGGCCTTGCGTCCCATTCTGTAATCGGAGACTATCCAACGTTCTCGCCGACCGGCCAACCTCTGCGTTCAGCCACCGCCCTCTTTCGCGACAGCAACGGCGAGCCGTATGCGGCGCTGTGCTTTAACGCCGACATGACGGTGGTCAAGCTCGCTCATAGTTGGCTTGAGCGAATGCTTCAGACGAGCTTCACCCAGGAACAGCAAGAGGCCGAGCCCGCGGACATGGACGCGCTGATGAGCGAAATCATTTCAGACGCTGTCAACAAGTTCGGCAAGCCTCCTTCAATGATGAACAAGGAGGAGAAAATCCACGCCGTCGAAGTGATGCTTCAACGGGGTCTCTTCATCGTGAAGGGTAGTGTCGAGAGCGCCGCTCGCTCGCTTGGCGTCACGCGCTACACCATCTACAACTACCTTGACGAGTGCCGGCGCAAGAATGGCAGCACGGACACTTCGGCCAAGCCGACTTCCAGAAAAAAGAAGTGAAGGGCAGCGTTGGGGGCGGAGCCCCCAACCTCATGCACTAGCGCCCGGCCAATTGCTGTCAAGATCACAACTGCTTAGTTGCAGGAACTCTTCAGCAACCACGGACGTGTTTAGAAGCGCGTTCTGAGGCCAATCCCGACGCCGGTACGAGTGCTCTTGCCGCCGAATGAGAGCGGCGGGTTGTTCGGGTCCGTCACCGACGCGCCGCTCAGCCAGTTACGGTCCACTTCGGCATAGATATCCGTGCGCTTCGACAGGAAGTAGTCGACGTTCAACAGGGCGGTACGAATTCTTCCGCTCTGGTCGTCGACGACGTGTGCGACGTTGTCTTGATAGAACGCGCCTGTCACGAGGAACGTTGGCGTAACCCTGTATGACACGCCGAACGACATGTACGAGTCGACCCGCTGAGCCGTCTGCGTGTTCGCACCATAAATCGTCGTGCTATTGCCAAGCAGGCTTGTGTTCGCCAGGGCGCCGCCCGTTGTAGAGGCGATGCTGAAACCAGCGTCCCGGCGAGCGTTGACGTACATCAGATATCCGGTCACAGGACCCATGCTGTAGTTCGCGCCTCCACCGAGAATGATGGCGCGCTTGTTGGTCGAGTCCTTCGACTCATGCGCCACGCCGCCGACCTCGAGTCCATGTGCTTGATAGGTCAAGCCAATTGCGGTCGTGCTACCCTGGGAGACACTGCCGACCTGGCCGCCGAAGCTGCGCTGCAGTTCAAGACTGAAGGGGCCCCGCGAGATGGAGTAGTCGAGTGTATTGTCAAAGCGTACGCCGATGATGCGGGCGATGTACTCGTTTTCGAGGTAGTTGCCGATACCCAACGGGTCGAAGTCACTGAGCAAGCCAAATGGAATGCCGTAGATTCGACCTGCCAGAAGGCGACCGAACGTCGGATTGCTCAAACCGACCCATGCCTGCCGGCCGAAGAGTTGCCCCTGCTGGTCTGCGGTGCCGTCGTTCAGAACAAAACCGCTCTCGAGGTCGAAAAGTGCCTTGGTGCCATTGCCGAGGTCCTCGGAACCCTTCAAGCCCCAACGACTGCCCTGGATGCCGCCCGCAGTAAGGCCAATTTCGCTCGCGGCTCCGTTCGTCCCCGAGTTGTTCGTCGTGTAGCGCAGGCTGGTGTCAATCGCACCGTACAGCGTCACGCTCGACTGCGCGAATGCCGAAGCTGTTCCCATAGCGCAAATTGCGCCCAAAGCAAACTTCTTAATCATCTGGACTCCTATTTATATTGTAGGCGAGAACTCTATGTTTTCTACGAGCACGCCCAATGGCGCACTCGTCTATCCTTGATTACTCAGCTGCCACCGCGGTCAGCTCGATTTCGACCGGAATGTTGAAGGGGAGAACGTTGACGCCCAGCGCGCAGCGCGTGTGCTGTCCGTTGTCACCAAAAATCTTGATGAGCAAGTCCGATGCTCCGTCAACGACCACATGCTGACGATGAAAGTCGTTTGCGCTGCTCACCCAGCCGGTAAGCCGAACCATTCGCTGAATCTTGTCGAGTCCAACTGCGTGATGGATTGCGGCGAGGCCGTTAAGGACGGCCAACCTTGCTGCATCGTAAGCCTGCTCTTCAGTGACCTCTGCCCCGACCTTGCCAGTCACGGTAGGCTCGGCGCCGACCATCGGTCCCTGACCGGACACGTACACGAGATTGCCTTCGCGACGCACGGTGACATAGGTAGCGGCCGGGCGCGGTGGCGGAGGAAGTTCGATATTGAGTTCGGCAAGGCGTTTCAATACATTCATGGGTTCAGACCTTCTAGTTAGATTGTGGCTATCGCGTCGAGCAGTCGGTCCACGTCCGCGTCAGAGTTGTAGAAGTGGGGCGAGACTCGCAGCAGCCCAAAGCGGGCTTCCACATCAATGCTTTTGTCCTTGAGCGAGTCGCGGACACTTTCCGAATTCTCGATTTCGATGCTGACAATGCCGGCATGCCTGTCTTCCGGAGCACTCGCGGTGTAGCCGAGGCGCTTCAACCCCATGGCGAGCCTCGACCAGTTGGCGTTGACGCGTGTATAGATATCGCTCCAACCAAGTTGCTCCATGTGGCCGAGCGTTGCGTTCAGAGCATATATGCCGGGGTAGTTCATGTGCGCATACTGCAATCCGCCGGCCGGTCCCGCATTTGCGTATCCAAGGAAAGCCGGACAAAAGCGCGACGCGGCGCGCTCCGATATCGCCGCAATAGACAGACCGAAACCGGAGCACAGCCACTTGAAGACCGCGCTGCAATAGACGTCCACATAGCGCATTTCGACCGGTATGGCGCCGAGCGCTTGCACGCCATCGACGACCAGGAGGGCATCGTGCTCGCGACAAGCCTTCCCAATACGCTCAATATCCACTGCAGTACCCGTTGCCCAATGGACATGCGATACAGCGACGACCTTGGTGCGCTCGCAAATTTGCGCGAGAATTCGTTCGGTACGGCTTGCTTCGTCGCCTTCGTCGGCGTACCGGACAATCGCTCCCGCTTTGGTGCTGTGTTGCCAGGCGAAGACCACCGACGGAAATTCATCTGCAGCCAGCACTATCTCGTCGCCCGCGTTCCACTCGATGCTATGGGCGACGAGGTTCACAACCTCCGACGTGTTCCCGAAGAAGTTGATCTCGCCGTCGAAGCCACCCAGAAGACTTCGCACCCGCTGGATGGCTTGTCGCAACACACCCTGCCATTCATCGCGTCCGTTGATTCCCTTGGATTTTGCACCGCTATAGAAACTTGCGGCCGCGGCTCCTTCGCCGACCCATGATAGTCCTGCTGCGGCAGTGTTCAGATACGTGCGCTCGGCAAGGTACGGGTAGGCTTCGTGAATCCGACGGACATCGAGCGTCATCAATTTGCTCCCAGAACTGCGGCGGAACGACGGCGTGCGCTGAGCCAGTATGCGGTTCCAAGCACGCCCCACGCCGCGAGAATGACGTACGGACGCCAATCCGTGTCGAGCCCCACAGCGATGACACCAATTGCAAGCAGCATCCCGAGATAGCCCCACACCTTGACTGCTCGATGGCTCAACGCAAACTTCGCTTGAGCATGGAGTTCGGGATGGTTGCGTGCAAGTCGTACCGCGGACCAGCAATTGCTGAAATACTTCAGCATAGTGGGGATGTTGACTGCGAGGAAAAGAAACACGAGGTTCGTGCCGAGGAGCAGCCCTGCGAGCGCACAGACATAGACGACCGTCGTCGCGACGTGAGGTGTGTTCCACTTGGGATGAAGCTTCGCCAGCGATGAAGGCAGCACGCCGTCGCGGCCCATCGCGAACAGGAAGCGCGTGAAGGTCATGAAGATTGCGTTGATGCTCGTCGAAATCGAAGCGACTGCCGCAAAGATAATCAACGGCTTGTTGAATGCGCCAAGAAAGTGGCTGCCCGCGTCGATGAGAGGGGCGTCGCTGGAACCAAGGGTCGGTGCTCCGAGAACACCTAGAGCCACCGTTGCGACAGCCAGATAGACCAGGCCGCTAAGTGTCACTGCCCACGTAATGCCCTTTGCAATGTTGGCTTTACCGTTCTTGATTTCTTCGCCCACTTCGGTAGCGCTTTCGATGCCCATATAGAGCGTGATGAGCAACGGCAACGAAGCAATCACGGCGCCCCATCCGAAGCCAAGAACCGGATGGAAGTTAATTGATTGGACGGCCGAGATGCCCGCGACGACAAAAAGTCCGAAAGCAAGGAGCTTCAGCAGCACCAAGACTCGCTCTACACGCGCGGCCAGTTGGACGCCGAGCAGATTTGCCAGGTAGAAGATGGTGATGATGCCCAGCATCGTCGGCTTTTCAGGCAGTTCGAATGCCTTCCCGATGTACTTCACCATGACGAGCGCCAGAACAACGATTGCTCCCGTGTTACCGAGCACGCGCAGCCACGCGACCATGAAACCAACGTAAGGGTGGACGAATTTCGCGGGCCAATCGTATGAGGCGCCCGAGCGAGGAATAATCGAACCCATGTACGCGTAGACGATGGCGAACACAACCATGGGAATCGCAGCGACCAGCAGCGCGATGAGCATCCCCGAACCAGCAACTTTGGCAGCCGGAGCCATGATAGAAAAAATCGAGACGCCGACCGCCGACCCTACGCCGATTGCGACTACGTCCACGATTCCCATACCCTTTTCGAGGGTTGTACTGTTTTCAGCCACGCTTGGCCTCCCTGAACTAAATCGAGGGCAGCGCCGCGCCGCCCCGTTGATGTAGCGCAACTATTCAACTCCAAATTTTTGATGTCAACAAAATGTTGAATTAATCAACATCGTGTTGTGTCGCGAAGGCCCGCTATGCCAAGCCTCTACGATAGGTTGTCTGCTGCAACCAGGGAAAATCGGGAGCGTTCTGAGAAGGCATGCAGCCGTCGGAAAGCCGACGTTTGGGACGCAGACGCTACGGACGAGCGTGCTGGATTGATAGCGGCAGCATTTTGATGCTGCCGCCGAAGGGCGGATTAAATGAGTCGGGAAAGAAGCGGGGCGACCAACACCGCGAAGGCGCCGCTGAAGACCATCGTCAAGCTGGCCATGACGCCATTCGGCGTGCCGCGCTCATGCGCTCGAATTACCCCGGCTACTTGAGCGACTGCGCCCAGTGTTGCCCCGTGAGCGTGGGGCGTGCGCATGCGCATCAAGACCAACAAAAGGTCTCCGACAATGATGCCGACCGTCCCGCTTGCCACAACGAACATCGTCGTCAGGTCACGGGCGCCGGCAACTTCATTTGTCACAACAAAGGCGAATGGCATGGAGACTGACCGGCCGACGAGGCTGTGCGCGACAACCGACGGGAGGTCGAACCAGCGCGCGAGAAGTATTCCGGTCACCATCGTCACGCAACTCGAGACTAATGTCCCTACGACCAGTGCGGGCCACCATTGCCTGATGTAGTGGCGCTGCTGATAGATGGGAACGGCTAGGGCAACGGTAAGTGGCCCAATCATCCACACCAGCGGACGCGTCGCATGGACGTACGAATCAAAGGAGACGCCAGCGGCATACAGGCCTGCAATCAGAACTGCGGGCGTGAGCACCAACGGCGACGTGAGTACGCCACGCCAACGCCGGTAGATTTTGATGTTGAGGGCGTACATCGCGACGGTTATACAAAAGCACACGATGAAGCTCATGCTTGCGACTCCCGGCCGAAGCGCCGCGCGACGAGTTCGACAGCAACTGCGGTAGCTGCTCCCGAGAGCACCGTTCCGCCGACCAGAATGAGCAGCAGAGGTGCCCAATCAGCTTTGAGCACATCTTTTTGTCTTGCGACTGCGACGACGGCGGGAATCAGGAAGAGTGCACTCTGGGCAATCAGCAGTTTGGCACCGCCTTCAACCGCAGAGAGTGGAATGAACCTGAGGAGCAAGGCGATAAATAAGACGGCAAAGCCAGTGAGCGCTGGGTTGAACGGCATGTGTGTCTTCTGCATGAGAAGCGAAAGCAGAAGAAAAACTGCGGTCAGCGTCGTGGCTTGAACGAGATGACGTGGCGGAACGATGGCTGAAAACCCATTGGACGTACGTACGCTGTTCATTTTTGGGTTAACTCGACTTCTCTATAGGAAGCTTCTATGCTAGGCGCCTCCTGCCGCAACCATAATTCAACATTCCGTGGAATTGCATGTTACGGTGAAAAATCCTTGCATCGTTGCAGCCCATCACGAAACAAATATGGCACTCGACCACTTTGACCGAAAGATTCTCACAATCCTGCAGGAGGACGTGAGCATTTCCATGAGTTCACTCGGCGAGCGCGTTGGCCTGTCCCAATCCCAAGCGTGGCGTAGGGTCGAGAAGATGGAGCGTGACGGGGTGATTCTTAGGCGGGTCGCAGTTCTCGACCGTACAAAGCTGGGGCTCACCGTGCAGATGTTCACTCAGATAAAGCTGAACAAGCACAGTGAGCGGGCTGGAGAGCGTTTCGTGGCAGCGGTCGCGCACTATCCCGAAGTGATTGAAATCCACACGGTCCTTGGAGATGTCGACTTCCTGCTGCGCATCGTGACGGTGGACCTTGATGCGTACAAGAAATTCCTCGCGGACCGACTATCAACCCTCCCGATGGTTCAAGACGTCCACACACTAATCAGTCTTTCAGATGAAGCAACCAATCGAGGGCTGCCCGTTTCGCTCGCCAACTGACAAGCTTTTTATATCGGACTGCGAAACACTAAGCAAGCTGGCGCACCACAGCTGAGGCGCGTGAGGACTGCTACGCGCAAGGCATGTGCGTTATCGGCTGGACAATACCAAGCGCAACCTCACTGTAGGATCGTGCGTCTACCCTCCGGATCCAGATTTGCCTTGGTGGCGCTTATGCAACCTGCGCGCTGACCGCACCCTTTATGGACGCCCCTCTTCTGCAACCCCGCTCGACGACAAGTTGCGGAGATTACGGCGTGGACGCTCTCCGGAATTCGTGCGAACACTAGCCCTCAGAAGTGCGGTTCGGCCGCTACGCCATATCGGAAATCGAGGCGATTGCGCCCAAAGGGTTTTGCCATTTACAAATAGACCACGTAACCTTCCTAGACCAGACGAAGTCCTTGGGGCGCCAACGGAGGCGCCTGATGCAGGATCTATAGCGCACGTCTCATTGAGTGGCAACACGCGTAACGAATGGCCGACTATCACACCCTCATTCGACTGCCGTATCGCGCCAAGTCCTCCTCTCACGTCCGACTTCCGCGTTATATTGTAGTTCTACTTTTTTCGTGCCCCGAGTAGTTGCCTGCCAATCGCGGTAACGACATTTGAGTCGCAACTTTAGCCGGTTAGCCCTACCTCCGAGATACCGGCATCTCACGCCCAAGCTTTTCCTTCATACTATCGTTCGACGATGCGGCTGACGCGAGCGCACCGTTGCGACGAGAGTGGTAATCGACATGCAATACGCATCGCGACCCAACTCGGCTTCGAAACTACCGACCGCCGCTTTTACAACAATGATTATCGAGTGTCACAGCTGCCGGCAGTACGTGGAAGCCGTCGAAGCCGGGGGCTATCTACGGTATTTCAATGGTGAAAAACCATCCAAGCGTTACTCCCTGCTTTGCTGCTCCGGCTGCCAATCTCCAATCGTTGTCGAACAAACGAACATTGGGAACATGGCCGAGGGAGACAAGTGGGACACGCCGTCCATCGTGTATCCGGAGGGCGACATTCAAGTCAATCAGCACGCCCCGCACGAAATCCGCCGAGCGTTTGCTGAGGTATGCTGGTGCTATCGAGCGCAAGCGTATACTGCTTCTGCGGTCATGTGTCGGAAGACACTCGAGGGCGTCTGCGAGGCAAACGGAATCAGCGAGCGCAATTTAAGCCTTTCATTGAAGAAAATGAAGGAGTGCTCGCTCATCGACGAACGACTGTTCGACTGGTCAGACGCGTTGCGCGCATTTGGCAATGCCGCCGCACACGGAGTTGCCACGGCAATCAGCCAAGCCGATGCAAAAGACGCGCTGGAGTTTACTAACGCGATTCTCGATTACATGTTCTCTTATCGCGACCGCTTCGAACAGTTTAAGCAAAGACGCGCGAAAGGCTGATTGAATCACAGACAAAATTTTTCTTCCGCAGTCGCACGAAGAAAAAGCAATGCTGGAGACAGAATTCTCAATGCCGTCGCGTATCTTGCGATGATGCCATTGGCACGACTCACTATATCGGGCGCAGTTTAAAGGGACTCATGTTGTGATTATCGATTACGTATTAATTGACCACGTACGCGCGGAGATAGGCTCCGCCTCCCGCCGATTTCCCGACTATTTCGGTATCGACTCGATGGCGCTCTTGCTGGGCAAAAACGGAGCCGGCAAAACTCGATTGTTGCTGAACGTAGCCGAAGTCCTGACGAGAGGTACTGAGTTCGGTGACCAAGGTCACTGGGCAGCTCGAACGGACGACGACGATAGCTTCACTTCTGATGCTAAGCGGCCTCCTGATGGCTTCGGAGTCGTCTACTTCACGCCCATCCCATACACCAGGTCGACGGACGTTCACCCCCGCTTTGTAGATGCATCTCGTATTCCAGCCAAGACACTTCAACCGTACATGTTTCGACGGTACGATTGGATTGCTGGAATACTCGACGAAACGCACCGCCCACTGAAGGCCCGCATCTGTTATCGAAAGAGCATTGTGGAACGAGCTATCGTCCCATTCATTCTTGATACAGATAATGAGTGCCGGCTCAATGACGGAAGTTTAGAGCGTGAACGCGTAAGAGTGCTTGAGACTCGCCGAGAAACCCAAACACAAATCGTCCCGCCTGAGTTCGTACGCGCAGTCTCAAATTTCTTGCATTCTAGGCTATCGAAGAATGGGCACGAACATCGGCTTATCGCGCTCGCTACGCTTGAGCGCCAAATAAGGCGCGTGGGTCAACGTGCAGCTGTCATTTCATATTTCCTTAAAGCCTTCGATTTGGCAAGCGTATCGGAACCTGGGCTACTCGAGGACCATAGTGACCTCGCGCGTGCGTCCAGCGACTTTGACAAAATCTACGAGAGCACCTTCAACGTTCTTGCGGCTTCTGAGCACATCGACACAATCAATGATAGGACCGTCGAAGGTATCGAATTCGAGAGCAATTCCGCTATAGTTGATATTGTCATTAGGTCTCCAAACTCCGCAGTGGAGTTTTCTTGGTCCGACCTGAGTTCGGGATTGCTTTCACTTATCCAGCAGTTTACACGCCTTGACTATGCGGTCGCACGCCTGCGCAAGAGCGCCATCAAGTCCGTGCTGCTGCTTATTGATGAAGCGGACGCATTCTTACACCTCGATTGGCAGCGTCAATATGTCGAAAACCTGAACACGTTTCTATCAGAATTGAAGCGACATCACAACTTGGACTCGTTACAAGTTCTGATAGCGACTCATTCACCGGTTATCTCTGGAGACTTTCCTTCCCCGATGGTCCAACGACTAGACAGCGAGCGATCTGAGCCATTCAAGACCTTCGGAAATTCGCTTGACTCGCTAGTTTTTGATGCGTTTGAGACCTCATCCATCGGCTCATTTGCAGCGAAGAAAATACGCATCCTACGCGAGCGATTTCTACGGGGTGAGCTTGATGACGAAGACCGAGCACTTATCAAAGAAATCGGCGATCCAGGGCTGCAGCGAGCGGTGCTGAAGGGGCAAGCCAAAATGGCTTTCAACATTCCTCCTAGTCCGTCGGGTAAAGCATCAGATTGAGGCGTTATAAACTATGATAATTGAGATTCCCGACGTCTGGACCACGGCAGAGGAGCAACATGAAGCTTACGTCCTCAAACGCGTAAGCATTGAGATGGCCCGTGAGCGCAAAAAAGCATACGCTTCAAGAGCGCTAATGGACTTCGATTGCTTCCTCAATGCTCAGTTAAAGAACATTGTCGATTCGAAAACTAGAGATTTCTCTACAGTCATTGATTGCTTTGATTCAATCTTTCCAGATGGGAGCAGAAAACGTGAGGATGCTAACGCTTTGGCATCCCGAGTTTTCAACTATGAAAAGTTCCGAGATGGCAAGCACAATTGGGATGCGTATGCTTTGTACGCGTGTTCTCGTTACTTCGTCTGCCCCTACTGTCATATCACCCCTGTTAAAGCGGCTAATGGCTCCATGGACTTCCGGGGTGACCTCGATCACTTTCTTCCTCGAGGCGAGTTTCCGTACCTTTCACTATCTTTGGGCAACCTAGTTCCTGCCTGCAAGGATTGCAATTTTAGCGGTGCAAAGGGAACCACTAATCCGTATATCACGCCCCTACTTAACCCGCTGAAAGACAGTAATGAGATAGTTTTTCAATTGATGCCCAAAGATTCCAGCGACCCTACACTCGTAGCTATGCGTGGTCAAAAGGCGGACTACGAACTTCGCGTCATCGCTCCAAATGGGGTTGAAGCCGCAATAAATTCCCTAACCACGTTCACGTTGCAGGCAAAGTACGAAATCTATCTACCTACCGCTCATCGCATTGCAAGGCTAGGACTCACTCAAGCGTGGGCACAGTCGATAGACAAAGAAACTGGAATTGAAATGGATGTTGAGGAGAGCATAGGATTTACATGGGATGGTGACGAATACAAAAATTTTCCTCAAGGAAAAATGCATCGGGATATTTTTCAGTCCTCGGAAGCTAATGCGGAACTTGTAGCCGCCTTGGAGAAGCCCTGACAAGACACTTTGTGTTTGCTTAAACTGCGCCTCGCATTGTCGACGATGAATCGATTCGTATGCTGCCTTTGCTGCCCGAACGTCATAGCGAGGCAATGACCTTGCGCAGAATCTTGACTGCATCATTCTCAGGCGTGCAGGAAGTCGGCTAAGCGTCGCAGCGCGGCCAACTCCTGCTTTGTATGCTCACGCGTGCTATCCCGTCGCGGGCGAGAGTGTCGAGTCGCACTAGCGGCTCGACAGCGGACACGGTCATCTTCCCTATAAGCACCGTCATGAAGTCGCTGCCGAGGCGAGCGACGGTGTATCACTCACCCACCTCTCGGCTGGACTCTTGTCTCGCTCTTAGGGTTTGCGGGTGGCCAGCTCAACCGCGATTTTCTGAACCTCGTCTAACTCCCACTGTGCGATTTTCGACTTCATGCCCCTATGCTCTAACGCACTCTTGCATACTTTCCTCTCGTCGGCATCACGTTCTCTTTAAGCGGCAATCATGCCGTGCACCTATGAAAATGGCTTAAGAAGATCCACTAGCTACGAGGTCCTGGATGTAGCTCCACGGTTTATGCTGCACTGCGGCGTCCGTAGCAAAGGCAGCAGCACAAATGTTTGACCTTGCCAAGACCAAATTCACATGCTCGTGAGTAAGCGGACCGCGCAGTAAGTCTGAGCTGCGCAGGCAGTCGCATCCTCTGTGATATCCTGGTGGCATACGACTTGCACAGGCTCAAACTGACAGCCATGTCGCGGATGGAGATAATCAGGATGGGTCAAAGAAGGCGTGACAGCATCGTCGCCTAGCTGCTGCGCAGGATGGCCGAATTCGATGTCACCCCAGAGGACATTGAAGGCTCAATCGCGGAGGATCAGCGTCGACTCGAGGCGGTGAAGATCGTGACGCCGCAGTGAACACTTAGGATGGCGACGGCGTAGGCCACAAACAAGGTCGTATACGTTGACGCCCATTGATTGAATTCCCTCCCGTCAAATACCATCGCGACCAGAATGCTAGTTGGTCCGGCCTAGAGGAACGTGGTACCGTCGACCGATGGACTGTAACGCGCTGCGAAGGGTTATTTGAGCAGAGAATCGTCTTGAGCAACAAGACTGAACAGCAAGCAATCGAACTACATCAACAGCTCGCGACGCTGGACGGCGTATTACGTGCAAGAGTCCTACATCACTTTGCTCGTAGCTCCGGCATAGTTGCGCGCGTCGACTGATTCGGCCAATTTGGGCCCAGCCCCATACGACCAGGCCCGAGGTCTAAAGCGAGAATTACGGGGTACAGCTACTCACGAGACCGCAATAGATTCGGTCATGTTTTGCCGCATGTAATCAAGGAAGCGCTTCTGGAAGAGCATCGTATGTTCGTGCGCGAGCTTCTCCGCCAGGTCTGCGTCCTTTCGTTGAATCGCATCGATGAGCTCGCCATGGTCACGTCCGAGCTTCGTTGCCGCCGGCGATGTGACGGTGAAATCGAAATGCAGGTGCGTCAGTCGCTGACCTTCGCCCAGCAGACGTTCGTAGTACCCGACGAAGTACGGATTATTCGCAGCATGTGCAATGGCGATGTGCAACTGCTTGTTCGTCTCGGTGAGCGCCTCGGAGTCACCGCTCTCCACTGCCCTCATGTAAGCGTCGTCGGCCTTCTGGATAATCGCGAGGTCTTCGTCCGTGCGATGCAGCGCCGCAAGACGCGTTACCGCGCGCTGGATCAGGTCCAGTGCGGAAACGTACTTGGGAAACTCCTCGATTTCCAACGGAGTTACGAGCGTCGTCCGGTTCGGCAGAATCGTGACAAGCCCTTCGCTAATGAGCCGAGCAAGAGCATCACGCACGGGGGAGCGTGACAGACCAAACTGCTCCGCGAGCGAAACCTCATCAAGCGGCGCGCCTGGCTTCAGCTGCAACGTGAGAATCCGCCTGCGCAGTTCCTCATAGATGTAGCGGCCGCCGTGCCGGCGGCCGCTCACCTCAGTTTCAGTCGTGTCTTTGCTCATCGTCGTACCGCCGTCATCGTGGGCCCGGAAGGACGGGCGTGCATGAAAGTTTAACATCGCGCGCCCTGTGCCTTAGACCTTCGGAAACCCCGCGCCCCATGTGTCGCTCAGCATAAATCCGGCCGACAGCGGGTCATCGGGGTCAACCCCTATCTGCTGGAAACCATACACCCACGCCCGACCATAAACGCGTGGCAGGACCGCCGCGCGGCCGGCAACCTCCGTTTTCCCTAGCAGCTCAATCGAGAACTCGCCCCCGATTGTTGAGCGCGAGGTCAGACGCGTGCCGATGTCCGCGTTGCCACGCGCAGCCAGGGTAGCCAGATTGGCAGAGCTCCCGGTTCCGCAGGGCGAACGGTCCACGCGCCCAGGTGGGAGCGTCGTACACGTCTGGTACAACTCATCGCTCACGCGGTTGCGGAACATCACATAGGCGACTTCGTTAATCTGCGGATAGAGCGGGTGCTGAATCTCAATCTGCTGGTTGATGATGTCCTTCAGGGCGACGCCAAGTTCCGCGAGTTCGCGCGCGTTCGCGGGGGAAATGTTGAGTCCCACCTGCCCAACGTCGACGAGCGCGTAGTACACGCCACCAAACGCGATATCAACGCGGATTTTGCCGAACCGTTCCGTGTCGATACTGAGGTCGAGGTACTCGACAAACGAAGGCACCATATCGAGCGAAACACCCGTGCAGCGCCCGTCCTGACAGGTGGCGCGCGCCGTGACGAGACCGGCTGGCGTATCCAGCACGACGGTCGTCTCGGGCTCCTGCATCTCGACCATGCCCAGTTCCAGCAGCGCCGTGACCACGCAGATGGCGTTGCTCCCGGACATCGGATGAGCCTTGTCCGCCTGCAGCACGATGAAACCCGCATGGGCTTCAGGTCTGGTCGGCGGCAACAGCAGGTTCACCGACATCTGCAGGCAACCACGAGGCTCAAGGACGACAAGTCTGCGAAGGCTGTCGTCGACCTCGTTGATGTAGTTCATCTTGTCGAGCATCGTCTCGCCCGGGATTCCGAGAACGCCACCCGTGATGACCTTGCCGATTTCGCCCTCGCAATGCACGTCGACAAGCTGAAGCGTCTTCTTCCAGCGCATGATTGAGCTACCTTACTTGATGTACCAGCCCCAGGGCTGGTCGCTGTTGTAGCGGGTAATCTGCTTGGTTTCGAGGTAGTTGTTGAGCCCCCATTCGCCAAGTTCCCGTCCAATGCCGCTCTGTTTGTAGCCACCCCACGGCGCTTCGGTGAACGTCGGCTGCGAGCAGTTAATCCAGACGATGCCAGCCCGGAGATTGCGCGCCACACGCTCACATCGCGCGTCGTCGCGCGACATCACAGCGGCTCCGAGACCAAAGCGCGAATCGTTCGCTGACCGCACGGCTTGCGCTTCGTCATCGAACGGCCGGATGCAGACGACCGGCCCAAAGATTTCCTCGTTCCAGACCCAGCTGGTTTCCGGCACGTCGGCGAAGACAACAGGCTGCATGAAGTAGCCCTTGTCCAGATGCGCGGGTCGGTTCCCACCGGTGACAAGGCGCGCGCCCTCTTCCACACCGCGCTCTATCGCTTCGCGAATCTTCTCGAACTGCCCCTTGCTGACGATGGGACCGAGCAGCACACCTTCCTGCAGTCCACTTCCGATGGTAATTTTCTCGGCTTCCCGCGTCAGGCGTTCGAGCAGCTTGTCGTAGATGCCTCGCTGAACGAGCACACGAGACGTCGCTGAACACACCTCGCCCTGATTCCAGAAAATGCCGAACATAATCCATTCGACAGCCGCCTCGACGTCGCTGTCGTCGAACACAATGAACGGGGATTTGCCGCCCAGCTCAAGGCTCACGTTCTTGATGTCGCGTGCCGCCGCCTGCATGATGCGACTGCCCGTGGGGACGCTGCCAGTGAACGCCAGCTTGTCGATACCCGGATGCTCGCTCAAAGGCGCGCCGGCGTCCTTGCCAAAACCCGTGACGATATTGAGCACGCCGGGCGGCAGGTCTGCTGCGGCCACGATATCGCCGAGTTCGAGCGCCGTCAGCGGCGTGAGTTCTGACGGCTTGAGGACCATCGTGCAACCGGCAGCCAACGCCGGTGCGACCTTCCACGCCGCCATCAACAGCGGGAAATTCCAGGGGATGATGGCGCCCGCGACGCCGATGGGTTCTTTGCGCGCGACCGAACTGAAACGGTCGTCGGACAGCGTAACCGGCGTCTCTGCGTTCTCGTCGAGCTTTTCAGCGAGGCCCGCGTAGAACTCGAAGCACCCTGCAGCATCGCCGAGGTCCCACAGGGCTTCGGGAAGCGGCTTACCGTTGTCGCGCACCTCTAGCTGCGCGAGCTCGTCAATGCGGTCGCGAATGCCCTTGCCGATGCGGCGCAGGACAGCTGCGCGTTCAGCACCACTCATGCGGGGCCACGGACCTTCATCAAATGCCTTGCGCGCCGCTTTAACTGCGAGGTCTACGTCCTCGGCAGTCGCGGCAGCCACTTTGGCGATGACCTGCTCGGTGCTCGGGTCAATCGTTTCGAATGTGCCCTTGTGCACGGGCGCCACCCAGCGACCGTCGATGAAGAGATGCTCGTACGATTTCATGTATGTGTCTCGTCAGGAAAAGCGGTACGCACTAAACGGCGCAAGATTCTGTTTCGATGAACGGGCGGCGACCATGTCCGCAATCAATCGCCCCGTGGTAGCGCCTAGCGTAAGGCCAAGCTGCCCGTGCCCAAAAGCCATCAGCACATTTTTCAGGCGTCGCGACCTGTCGATAATGGGCTTCGTGTCGGGCAGAAACGGACGGTACCCAACCCCGTACTCGACTGCCGACGTTCGGAGTTCTGGCAGCACGCGCTTCGCCTTCTCGAGGATGATGTCGGCACGCTTGAAGTTCGGCTTGGCACCTCGGCCTGCAAACTCGATGGTGCCGCCGATTTGCAGACCACGGGTCATCGGCGAGAAGCAGAAACCACCGTCGGCGTAGATAGTTGAGTGTCGGATTTCAACACCCGGGTCTTTCAGCACCGCTTGATAGCCGGCGATTCCTTCCAGAGGAACGCTGACACCAAGGGCCCCGAAGAAACGGCGCGCCCCTGTGCCAGCCGCGACGACGACATGCTGTGCCGCAACGCCCTCGCCATTTGCGAGCGTCACACCTGTTGCTCGTCCGTTCGACTCATCGATGCGCGTTGCCTCCGTTCGCACGCGAACGCCGCCTTGCTCGACGAAGCTCTCAGTCAGTGCAGCGATGAATCCCATCGTGTCGCTAACCGCACGCCAGTCCGGAAACATCAGACCGTGAGCAAACTTGCCAGCCAATGCCGGCTCAAGGTCACCGATTTCCGCGGCGTTCAGGCGCTGCGATTTGAAGCCCAGCGACTCGCGCAGCTCAAGATGCGGCAGCTCATGCTCGAGCCCACGCGGGTCATCGAATACTTCGAGAATTGGTCGTTCGCCCATGAGCGCTTTGTCTTCGCACGCGGCGAGGAGCGGCGCGTAGTCGGCGTACGCATCGTGGGTCAGCGTCGCCATGGCGTTCGCAATATCCACAATCTTCGACTGTCGCGCGCACATGAGGAAGCGGAAGAACCACGGAATAATTCCTGGCAGCGCGCTCGGCCGCAAAGCCAGCGGTCCCTTCTGGTCCATCAGCCAACCCGGGACTTTCATGATGATGCCCGGCTTGGAAAGCGGAATGATTTCGCTCACCGCCATCTGTCCGCAGCTCCACTTCGCTGTGCTATTGCCCGGCGCTTCAGGGTCCACCAGCGTGACGCGAAGCCCTGCGCGCTGCAGATAGAGCGCGCAGCACACGCCAACAATGCCACCGCCAATGACGACCGCTGATTCCTGCGTGGCAGGGGTCGTGTCGCGAGCGGAAAATTCGTGAGGAACGGCGTTCACTTCAGATACTCCTGCAAACAGAATCCCTGAGCGTTTGGCTGTGCGTTCGCCGCGCGATTGATGAGTCGGCTCATTCGATTGACTTTATCGTTGGGGCGCCGACGCAGGATGCTGCGCCGGCAACATAGGTTACGCCTGCGCTGCTTCGAAGACGGCGCGGAACTCCGCCTTTTCTTCTTCAGTCAGCGGCTGCAGCGGCATGCGGGCCGCTCCTACCTTGAAGCCGGCCAGTTCACAACCGTACTTCACCTTCTGCACGAACTTGCCGGCTTCCATAGTCGCCATCACCGGGAACAGCGAACGCATCACGTCTTGCGCGCCACGGATGTCGCCAGCTGTGAACTTGTTATAGAAGTCGATGACAGGCTTCACAAAGCAGTTCGCCGGCCCGCAAATCCAGCTGCTCGCGCCCCACAGGAAGAAGTCGAGCGCCTGGTCGTCGGAGCCGCACGACAACTGATAGTTGCCCTTGTACTTCTCGCCGATTTCGATGGCACGCAGCAGGTTGCCGCTACTTTCCTTGATGCCCACGACGCGCGGGTTGTCCTTGAATGCATCCAGCACACCGAAGCCAACTTCCACGTTCGTGCGCACGGGGTAGTTGTAGAGCACGACGTTCACGTCCGGCACTGCCTTCAGGATAGCCTCATAGTGGCCAATGAGTTCTTCCTGCGACGGCAAGGCATAGTACGGCGGCGCGATGAGCACATTCTTGTAGCCTGCGTCGCGGACCAGCTGGACCTGTTCGATGACTTCACGCGTGCAGGAACCGTTCGCGCCACCGATGAGCGTACCGCGCTCGCCCACGACTTCAAGCACCGTCTTCAGGATTGCGCGACGCTCATCGTGCGTCAACGCATAGTATTCACCCGTCGAACCGAGCGGCACGAACCCGCTCACACCAGCCTTCAGCTGAAACTCGAGAATGCTCGCAAGCGTGTCATGGTCGACTGCGCCCGATGCGTTGAACGGCGTAACGAGAGCCGGCAGGATACCTTTCATCTGCATGTGTTTCTCCACTTCTCAATAGAGGGGTTGAGGTTTAATAGGCGAAGCGCCTGAGCAGTTTTGTCTCGACCACGCCGACAAGACGCGTCAGCGGGAAAGCGACCAGGAAGTAAATGATGGCGACGGTGGTGAGAAACTCGACCGGACGCGCGGTGCTGTTCGAGATGTTCTGGCCGACGAACATCAGGTCGGCAACACCTACCGACGAAATCAGCGCGCTTTCCTTGAACAGGCTCACGACGTTGGAAAGCAGCGGAGGAATCGCGCGCAACAGGGCCTGCGGAAAAATGACGTAGAGAATCTTCGCTTGCGGCGAGAGGCTCAGTGCAATGCACGCGTCGTGCTGCTCTGACGAAATCGACTTCAGCGCACCACGAAACGTCTCGCTCGTGATAGCCGCCATGTACAGGGTCAGCGAGATGACCACCGAGACGTACGGCGGAATCGGAATCCGGAACACCACCGGGAAGCAGAAGAAGACCCAGAACAGCTGAATGAGAAGCGGCGTACCGCGGAAAAACTCAACGTAAAGCGTCGTCGCTATCTTCGTCCAGCGCGACGGCGACATGCGCAGCAGGCTCAACACAAAACCCGCGAGGCTGCCGATTACCGCACAACTGCTCGTGAATGCCAGGGTCAGCGCCAGCCCTTTAAGCAGGACAAGCCAGTAAGGCAGGACCGACGAAAAATCGAGATTCATGCTGTTCTCCTTAGCGCTGATGGGCGAGCTCTTGACGGCGTTCAATCACTGTCACGAGCCGCGCAATCGGAAGTGAAAGCGCGAAGTAGATGAGCGCAACAACCGTGTACGTTTCGAGCGGCCGATATGCCTGAGTGGCGAGGTTCTTGCCCACGTACATCAGGTCTGCGACAGCCACGATTGCGACGAGCGCGCTCTGCTGCAGGCTGCCGATACCGTTTGTCATAAGAACCGGCATGGCGCTGCGCAATGCTTGCGGGAGAACGACATAAAAAGTGCGCTGCCAGGGCTTGAGGCCAAGTGCGACGCAGGCATCGAGTTGCTCCTTCGGTACAGCCTGCATGCCAGCGCGATAGGCTTCTGCATTGAACGCCGTCAGATTCAGGCCAAGGGCGAGGACGCCCATCCAGATAGGGTCGATAAACACATCGACCATCATGGGGATGCAGTAGAAAAACCAGACAATCTGCAGCAACGCCGGCGTGCAGCGAAAGAACTCAATGAAGAGTTGCGCCGGCCATCGCACAACCAGCCAGCGGCTCATCGCAAGCAGGCAAAGGAGAAAGCCGAGCACGAGGCCCATGATGTTGGAAGCAATCGCCAGTTCGACCGTGACGCGCAGCCCGTCGAGCAGTGAGCCAAGGCTTCCTTCCAGAAAGCGGAAATCAAAGGTGTAGTTCATGGCGGCCTCAGTCGAGATGGATGACCTTCTCGAGGAATTCGCGCGTACGCGCTTCCTTGGGGCACTTGAACATCTGAGCCGGGGGGCCCTGCTCGATAATCTTCCCGCCTGCACAGAAGACAACACGTGTCGCGATATCGCGGGCGAAGTGCATGTCATGGGTCACGATAATCATGGCCATCTTCTGCTCGGCAAGCTGCAACATCACGTTTTGCACCTCGACAACCATCTCGGGGTCCAGCGCAGACGTCACTTCGTCGAACAGCATCAGCTTCGGCTCGAGCATGAGCGCGCGCGCAATGGCGACCCGCTGCTTCTGGCCACCGGAAAGCTGACTGGGATATGAGTGCAGTTTGCTTTCCAGCCCGAGGCGCGCGAGATACATGCGCGCGCGCTCGGTAGCGTCAGCCTTCGAAAGACCGCCCACCTTCACCGGCGCCAGAATCAGGTTTCCAAGCACAGAAAGGTGCGGAAAGAGCGTGTAGTGCTGGAACACCATGCCAATCTGCTTTTGCAGCTTCGGGTCGATGCGCTTTGAGCGTCCCGAGTCCTCTCCATAGATATACGGCTTTCCCTGGAAGCCAATCTGCCCCCCCTGAATGCCCTCGAGGCCCATCATGACGCGCAACAGCGAGCTCTTGCCACTACCGCTCGGGCCGATGATGACCAGCCTGTCGTCAGCGCGCATGTCGAGGCTCATCCGGTCCATGACCACAAGGTTTTCGCCGTAGCGCTTGTACACGTTCTGGAACTGGACAAAGTCACCCATCGAAGCTGAGAACTCCAGTGCGGTGGGCGGAACGTTTGGGTGAGCGGCCATGGTTTGCATTGACAACATGAATTCTCTCCAGCGGTGCGCGCGGGGGCGCGCGAGATGGGAATCAAATCTGACGCTTGTGGATGGGCCCGGAGCTGTTAGGTCTCCCGACCACAGTGCGCTTGCGTTGAGCGCTGATATGCCTGTTCACCGCTACAACCGCCGGCACCCATTTTTTGGAACACATCATTGTGCGCTTTGTTGTGTGCATCGTTGTACACATACTAGGCCGTCAAAAACTGGTGTGTCAACGGAAGAGTCCGGATTTCCAGGGAAAACACTGGGCCCGCGTAGCAGTCAGATGCTCATGGCATCAATGAAAAAGGCAGCAGCGCGCCTTCGCGCGCTACTGCCTCTACAGACACTTTCATCAGAACTTATGTCGGATGCCCGCTCGCAGGACCAACTGGTTAGCAGTTGACGAGACGCCATCGGCACCAGGAACGTACGCTACGTCGAGAACCGAACCAGTTTTGTCGCCAGCGGCATGTTGGTAGCCACCTTGCACGTAGACATCGGTCCGCTTGGATAGGTTGTAGTCCGCCATCAGCCCGGCCGTGTGGAACTGTGGATGGAGCTGACCGCTGCTGGCATTGAAGCTCGTACGTGTGTACGTGTAGGCAGCGCCGACGAAGAACACCGGCGTGAACTGGTATTTCGCGTTAACCTCAAAATTATTGAAACGCAGCGAGGACAGCGTTGCGCCGCCGGACGGCGTGATTGCGCCCACGTAACCGGAGCTCAACGGCTGCTGCACAAGCGTGTTCGTGTAGGCAAAACCGACCGTTGCGCTGCCGAACGTGTAGTTCAAGCCCGCTCCGATGACACGCAGTCGTGCCGCCAGGAAGTTCTCATCGCCGCCGTTGTTGATTGCACCAATTGCAGAGGAGGATGGGTTGTTCGCCTGAAGGTAGGCCGCTGCGAGCAGCAAGCCGCCGGTCGCGTATTGCATGCCGACGCTGTATTGCCGGTTGTTTGCGAAATTCGTGTCGTTGCTGAAGCTATAGGTGCCACCGAACTGCAGCCCGGAAAAGGTCGGGCTTGTGTACTTGACGGTGTTGTTGACGCGGAACGTGTTGTCCGTATTGTCGTTGTCGTACGGATGGGAAAAGAGGTACCCGCCCCAACTGCCATTCGCCGTGGTTTGAGCGAGATAGTCCACGAGGGAGTCGTATTGACGACCGAGCGTGACACTACCGTAACGGTCACTTGCAAGGCCCACATAGGCCTGGCGACCGAACATAAGCCCACCCTGTCCGAGCTTGCCATTGTTCACGTCGAAGCCGTTCTCAAGCTGAAAGACTGCCTGTAGTCCGCCACCCAAGTCCTCTGCGCCCTTTACGCCCCACCGGCTACCCTGCGTATAGCCGCTTTGGAGCTCATACACCTTCCCGCCTTTCACGTTGTTGGTGTAGTCGAAGCCCTCATCGATGACGCCATAGAGGGTGACGGAACTCTGCGCGAAGGCAGGTAAGGCGACGCTCGCTACTGCGGCACCGATAATCAATTTTTTCATTAGTTGTCCAAACCTGTTTGGTTGCAATGAACCGTTATTTTTGATTGGATTTTTTAGTGCGCGAAGTGAATCGACACCGTCGCCACTCCGCGCAGTACTACGCGCCGCTCCGTGAGAGATGCGGCGGAACGGCTCATTACTTGTTCGTCACAAGCATTGCCTGAACCGACGTCTTGATAAGACGATTGACTGCGCCAGACTTCACCTGCGAATTGAGGAAATCGTTGAGTACAGCGAGGTCGGCTGGGGACGTGTCTTTCCTGACACCGAAGGAGACCGATTCCTGAGCGAGAGGCGGATTGGGATGAATTGCGACGGCCCAGTCGGGATGTGCTTCGGTCAGGAGCATGTTCGTAATGTTCGCGTCCGCCAGCAGGTCTGCGCGCTTGGACATCATCGCCAGACGGGTCTCATCGTTGCCCGGGAGACGCATGATTTGCGCCTGCTTGACGACGCTGGAAATCGCCTTATCGCCGACAGTGCCCGACATCACCGCAATGGTCATCCCGGGTTTGTCGATATCCGCAATGCTTTTCACGGTCTTCGGGATTTTTGGATTGTTCTTGTTGTAGACCAGTGAGACGTTGTAGTCCGTCGCTGGCACTGAAAAGGCGATGGCCTTCTCACGCTCGGGCGTATCGTTGAGCGCCATCGACAGATCCCATTTGTCGGACTGAAGGCCAGCGACAATGTTGTCCCACGACGTGTCCACGAATTCGACTTTCACCTTGAGCACGTTCTCACCGAAGCTGCGGCAGAGGTCGGAGAAAAACCCACTGTAGTCGCCAGTCTTCGGGTCGCGCATCACGTACGGCGGCGCGACGGCGGCACCACATCGCAAAACACCAGCTTTCTTGACACTCTGCCAGGTGCCTGTGTCTTGCGCATGGGCTGTACTCACGAACAGGCAGCTCGCTGCAAACAAACCTGCAAAGGCATGACGGGTAATGCGGGACAGCCGAACCATGATGACATCTCCAAATTAAGGGTAATCCCGTAGCTATCTCACCACACATCGCTGCGCACTTAAATGTGTGCAACCATGTACACATATTAGATAGCCAAAATTTGTACTGTCAACAGGCGATTGCCCTAGCGGACACGGCACTCGAGGAGACCTTGGGATAACGGTGACTACACGCGCGCGAGAAAATGCTACGACGCATGAGTTGGCATGGAATGAGCGGAAGCTGCTGGGTACTGGAACGGGTCAGGTGCGCCACTTCATCGAAGACGGCGACGAACTGGCGAAGTTGGACTGGAACGAGGGCGAGGGTCATCGCGTCGGATTCGGCATCTTGCCTGGGCTCGAACTCGCAGCTGTGGTGAACGATGCAGCTAGACGGCTATTTCAATAGCGCCGTTCTGTACCACGTGCGTATCAGAGTTGTGATTACAGGCTCGCCGGCGTCAACACATTGATGCCCGAGCTTGTACATTGTTGAGTAGAGCAGGAAGAAATGCAGCCCGAAGGTATCCATCAACTCACAGTAGGTGACGATGCCCTTTCGTTTCGCCACTTCTATAAGCCATTCACGAATCATCGACAGCTTCATCGCGAAGTTTCCAGTAGACACTCCTACCTCGTGCGCGGCTGCATCAGGGAACTCCCCTTCTGCAGTTGCCTTGTGCTGCTGCGAATGTTGAAAGAGGTCGCCGTTGGCGAGACTACTGAGGACCGCGACAATCGCGCCGTCCTCTGTGGTCTCAAGCCCGTCAATTGCGTAAACTGCGTCTTCACGATAGTCGGCAATCTTTCGCGGATGGGCGTTTGCATCCTCGGCGCGCGCGATTACGGTGTATCCCGCATACGTGCCTGAGCAGAGCTGCTTTAGATGGCGGATGCGCTCATCAAGTCCATATGAGTTCCGACCAAGATACGCATCGGGTCGCTGACGCACGACGGCGCGACGCGCTTAGTATTTTTTACAGAGTATTCATGCTCCCAAGTTCTGAGCAAGACGACTCCTTCGCGAAGCGCTCCCCATGACCAGCGCTTGTTTTTAAGGGGCAGTCCATGACGTTCAAAAAGCTGGGTGATTGACTTTGCTATCCCCGTTTAACCGTCCCCATAGACAAGACTTCTGAAAGAAGAGAAGAAGACGCCGACTGAGGCGTATGCCCCTGATATGGTCGAGATATCCTGATAACGACCATGAGAGCCGACGCATCGGCGGACACTTACCGAACGAGTTTGCAATCTACGAATGACATGCTACACATCAAAGAAATCTGATATCGGCCAATATACCAAGCCATCGAGCGCTGCGATTCCAAACTTGCACGCAGCATAGAAGCGCCGGTCGTTGATACCACTGCTTTGGCAAAAGCGTTCCGACGACACAAATGCTCCGCGACGCACGATTCGCAGCAAACTCAGACGAACCCGCAGGCAAGGGTTTCGCCGCGTATTGCTGCCAGAGCCGGAGCCGGTCTACTGAGTGTTTGTGCTCTGCCTCGGCCGTTCAAGCTTTCTAGCCCTTATGGCTTCATAGCGCGGCGAGGATTTTGAGCACAATCTCGATGGAATCGTCCTCCGGTGCGTAGTAAACCGGCTCGCCATCCCAACGAGGAAAATCGTAAGTCTGAATGCTCGCGCGCGCAATGCCATTGCGAGCATGTATGCCAAGTCTCACGACTGGCATCACATCGTTCCCAACTTTACGCGCGACGACTACTGTCATGCCGTCGCCAGTCGGGCGGCCCACCGTATATCGCTCGCCGCACAGCTCGAGTACCTTTTCCGCCTCTTCAAGGATGCCGAAAGGCTCCCTACCGTAGGGGGTCACGCTGCCCTCAATTTCGCAAAGCAGCGGCAACGGGGCCTCATCGGCAAAGAACTCACCGTCGTAAATTAAGATTATTGGCATTTTCGGCTCCAAGACCTTAGTACCGACAACTAATAAGCTGTCGAAACGATTGGTCGCATGCTACTGAGTCGTCGACGAGGAGAGCAAATCCACAGTCTTGCGATAAACGCGCACTGCAAGCTCGCATGCCTCCCGAATGCGCATCTCTGGTAGAGCCGGGGTTGCTTCGGTCGTCCACCGAGCGAGTAAGACAACCTTCCTTTGGTCATCGGGTGATGTGCCGAACGCGGCAAGCCCTGCGCACAAGAGCTCATCACTCGGATGCTCTCGCCCGCCGACTTCAAGGCCACGCGTTTCAGCGACTTCGCAGAGACAAAAATATATGGCTTCAAAAGCACATCGCATACGCGTGTGCGGCGAAAGAGATTTGTCGTGTGCATCGCACAGGTAGCTTCCGCTGATGGCGACACGAGGGCGCGCTCGTTCGATAGCCGGCTTCCTCCCTCGAATAAGTCGGCCAAACAGGAATCCAGCGGCGGCGCACATTGCAAGCAGAATTGTCAGTCCTGCGAATGATGCAATCAACGAAGACTCCTAACCGTGCAGAAAAACAGGTCTGCAACTCGGGTTAAGCGGTATGCCAACCCCTTTGCCGATTGCGGTGATTGCCCGAGGCACCACCGTCTGTTCGCTCGTCCGAGCAACGGGAACATAACCGTAGTCCCATCAGTAACGCGGCTTGCTCGAGCATTGTCACGTCGGACAGCGACGAGGTGCGCCCACGACCATCGAGTAGGGCAACGCGCGCCAAGCGCCTTTAAGCCGTGGCAGACGGCGAAGCTGGCTCACGAACTTTGCAGTGGCGCGTGACAAGTCGTTCAAGACGCTTCACCAATCGTTGGCCTTCACGTGTCGTCAGAGCATCGAAGTAGACGCTTCCACGTCCGATGGCTGTCAGTTCTTGGTCCGTCAAGTCACTTATAGACATAAG
Source organism: Burkholderia sp. Ax-1719 (assembly GCF_011753055.1). Taxonomy (GTDB): domain Bacteria; phylum Pseudomonadota; class Gammaproteobacteria; order Burkholderiales; family Burkholderiaceae; genus Paraburkholderia. Next base: position 174,084 of record NZ_VWWJ01000016.1, read on the forward strand.
TGCGCCTTCAGCTACTGCGTGAGCTTCGATAGCGTGAAGCCAAGTGCGACGTATTAGGTCGTGCTCTACGCGGAGAAGGTTCTTGATGTGGTCGTCTGGCGCCAACGATGCAAGGTAGTGGAATACCTTGCGACCAAGCCATCGGAGCAATGCAAGACGCCATTCCACTTCCCCTGGCATTTCTTCCGGCGGCAGCTCATACAACCGGCCACCCACTTGCATCGTGGCTGGGGTGCCTGCAAGCGCCATCACCGCACGCGTTGTTGCCGGAACGTATCGCAACTCAAGTGCGTCCATGTCAGCTTTTCCAATCACTTCTCAGTGTGAACGCCGGGCGAGAAAGAGACTGGCCTCGGCAGCGTTGAGATAACTGTCAGTGTAGACGCTTGCGTTGTATATGTAAACGACGACAACTCCAACGTAGACAACGCTAGAGCCGTAGACATCTAGGTTGTCTACGGGAGAATTTAGTTTTCTTTTTAGACAATGCAGATGTCGCTGCAAGAGCGATTTATCAAAAATTTGAAGCGCTACCGTGAGTCGCTCGGCTGTTCTCAGGAGGAGCTCGGCAATCGGTTGGGCTCAGACAGGACGTCCATAAGCCGGTACGAGCGCACATCGTCGCGAATGACGATTGAGCGCGCTGATGCTCTGGCTCGCGCTTTAGACATCGACGTTCGAGTGCTCCTTGACACGCCAGAGGACCGCCCCATTTCCCGCAAACCTCCCGGCGCCCCCGTTTCCAGCCAACTGGTCGGGCAAAATGTGCACATCCGCCGTACGACGGAACGGATAAGCCAGAAAGAGTTTGGCAATCGCGTGGGGATGGACAGAAACCATGTTTCCCGCATCGAAGCGTCGACCAGTCCGGCTGCCGCGCTGCAATTGACAACATTGGAGAAGCTCGCAGAGGCATTTGGCATCAAGCCGACGGACCTACTCTAACCCCGAGGAGCTTGAGTTCTGTAGGGTTGGTCTACTCTGACTTGCCGCCAACAGGGCGCTTCGCGCTCGGATAGAACAGCGCGTGGTGGCAGTAGTCAAGGGTGGCCTTCTACCAGCATGGAAAATCGCGAGCCAGTTCGGGTTGGCACATCGGCGTACACGGTGACGCAAAGGCGGATGAACTTCTTTGCGAACGACTCAATTTGCGAAGTGCAAGAATCACGTCATCACGAGAAATGCAGAAGCTTTCGTTCGCCTCTAAATTTTTGCCAAGTATCTGACAGCGGCTTTACATCCACTGCTTTCAGCATTGGTCCAAGTTGAGCGAGCAGAGTTTTATAAAAATACGAGAGACCAATCAAAGTGTCGATGCAAAAGACTCCGACGTTGCTTTTAGACGAGCCGTCAGTAGAAGACAATCTGGGTGGTGCCCATAAAAAAATAGCGAAAACCATTGCTACCTTGATTGAGACGTCGCCAGGAGGGCAGACTATTCGATTGGACGGCACGTGGGGCTCCGGAAAGTCGTCGGTTGTCCGCATGCTAACTGAGCGCTTGGAGCCATCAGGGTCTGAAGGTAATGAGCGAGCGGCGTCGCTTAAAAAAGACTTCGCTGTATTCCTTTATGACGCTTGGGTTCATTCAGGTGACCCGCTTCGCCGTGCTTTTCTATCGTCACTAGTCACAAAGCTGGAAGACCGAGGGTGGTTGAACGAGGATGGCGAGGGTTCCGCGAGCCATGCTTTCTGGAAACGTAAGCTCGCTAATTTGAGTCGCCGTCTGAAAGTCACGACAAAGAAGACCAAACCTATCTTCTCCTCGACGGCTAAGAACGTCCTCGCGGGCTTCGCTGCAGTCGGCTTTGCTGCACCCATCTTGGCAGAGCTTGAAAAGAAGCTTGTCGGCTCCGAATCAACAGCACGGCTTGCTATTTACGGGGGAGTGGCCGTCTTGGCCGCCTTTGCATTAGTAAGGTCGCTAACGTCAGAAATTATCGGCTTCATTATTCGTAGAAATACCGACGAAGAAACCGTCGAAACCAATGAAGAGCCGGAACCCACCTCCGTGGAGTTTCAAGAGGCATTCGGTCAACTGATGGAAGCCGCCCTTTCTGTGGACGACCGGCGCCTCCTCATAGTCATTGACAATCTTGACCGCATTGACCGCTCTGAGACGCAGTCTGTGTGGACCCTGTTACGCTCGTTTCTCGACAACCCAAATTTTTCCAACAAAAAATGGTTTCGTCGCGTGTGGGTACTCGTCCCAGTCGCAGACGAAAAGCGAGTTTTGCTCCCGTCGGTCGCAGATATAGTCGACAAACAGGAATCTGAGTCCCCACCCTCATTCTTCGAGAAGGTGTTTCAGCTCAGATTTTCCCTTCCGCCCCCTATGTTGCACTCATGGAAGAATTATCTGAATGCTAAGCTCATTCGTGCGTTCGGCGAAGACCTGACAGGCGACTATGACGAAATCCTGAGACTCTATGAAGAACTTGTATTGAAGTCTCCGCTAACGCCTCGGGGAATCGTCTCTTTCGTGAATGAACTGGTCGTCATGAAGCTTGAGTGGGGTGCAGCAGCATCTCTATCAAGTCTTGCAGCGTACCTTCTATCCAAGGAGCAACTCTCGGAACTTAGCTGCAATCCGCCGGACTCCGTAATCAGCATCTTGCGAGAACCTGAACTCGCCGACACCTTCGCAATGTTGCATCTGCGCGCCGCGAATCGAACTGAAGCGTCATATCTCTCTGCGCGTCCACGACTTGAAAAGGTCTTGGACAATGGTGACTCTGAAGGACTGACGAGGCTATTTAGCGACAGCCCGGCTTTCGGTCATGTACTCGACCGCTTTATCCGGCAAGACCTCAGCAATCTCGAGTCTCAGCAAGAGCGCCTGCTGCAAGCAGCGAGAGCGTTAGCGCCGGTACTGAAATCTAATGATGAGCGAATTAAACTCCCAGCCGGAGCGCTGAAACATCTTGAACGGGTGATGATTACGACATTGTCCGCCGGTCAGACTTTGCGACTGCTGAATCCAAATCTGTCCGCAGGTCTGACCGCATTGTTCGAGATAGTGCATGACGGTGAGCAACTGGCGAACGTTGTTATCACTATGTTGCGCGCTCTAGCCGATAAGGAACAGTCACATGGGCCTTTGAATAAACAGATAGAAACTAATTTTGAAGCATGGGTCACTTCATTGACGGAGGTCTTGGGTACTTCAGAAATCAGGAGGCTTGCTACGCAGCCTGATTTCAGACCAATCGCATTACCCATTGACAATGATGCGTGGTCAAAGATGTGTCTGATTCTCACTAGAGGAAGTCAAAAGTGGGCTCTCAGGTGCTGCAGTTCACTAGATGGCGATTCGTCTGAAATTTCGTGGCTGCAAAGCCAGCTTAGTCTTTCACGTACCACGCCCGAAAAAATTGCCCTCGTCGCATACCGGCTCGAAACTGGCGATGGACGTTATTTTGACGCTGCGGCAAGGGGCATGATTTCTGGATGTACCGAGCAAGGAGTGACAGACGGAGAAAGCCTCGCCTCGCATTTGATATCAATTGCGACCCCTTTGATTAGGCTAGACAAGGAGCGCCTCCTTCCGCATCTGCAATGCTTGATGAAGAGCAATACGCTACTTAGTCTTTACGGGAAGTTATCGACGAGGGCAGATTTGGAGTTTCAGCGCGCCATTCTTTATTTTCTTATTGCGTACGCCAGCAATGGTATCCCGACAATTGAAGCTAACGACGCGACCGCCAAGCAGAGCGCAGATTTGGGCGCAGCAGCTAAAGGTCTGGACGTCTTCAAAGGAATTGGCGAAGGCAGGCTTGGTCTGACCACAACTCAGGCTGAAGTTTTCGCCAATGCGTTCATCTATCTGAATCAGTATGATTTGCTTAAGCTCCTAAGTGCAGTGTTTGGAACGCGCGGCATCGTCGGAAGCGTCACAATGGCTTTAAGTCATAGTTCCGCGCTGCTCGGACTCCTGTTCGAAGGGGACGACCCAGACAAAGCTGGCAAGGATTTTTCCGAGAAGCACATTGTTGATGAACTTCGCCCGATGTTCGTCAGCAACCTCTATTCCAAATTGTCGCCAAGCCCGCCGTCGATTGAGGGCTCTTAGTTTTGCACACTGGGTGGGATGCGGAAATGGATGCAGCGCTGGCAAAATTGAATGTGGATTGTGAGCATGGCGCTGCGCAATCAACGGTGTGATTGACGGCTTGACCACCGCCATTTGTGGGGTAAGTGATTCTATGTCATCGTGTGTTTAGCTTACCGACTTAAGCGGACGGGTAGTGACGACTCTTGAGTCGACGACTATCCACCGGCCCCCGGAGTTTCCTTGACTGGAGCACAAAACGGTGTCTGATAACAAAAAATCTAGCGCGCCGCTGACCGAGTCAATTGCCACGGCACTAGCATCACTCGTCGGAGATTCGCAGGCTGAACGACCACGAGCACCAAGTCATTCGGACCTTACATTTCTGCTGCAAACGCACGGACTTGACGGACCAGACCCGGCAAAGCAGGGCTCCACGGGCAAAGCCAAACGGGTTCGCACTGTCCTCTACTGGGCAATCGAATTCGACAGGGAGGCCGGTGAACGGCTGGTTGCTGCCATCGTCTCTCAGGTGCGCGGAAAGGGTGGATTCCGACCTGATTCCGAAAACTTCGTCGGTGTCGACGCAATCAGGAATCTCACTGACGCCTTTCGGTCGGAGGGGTATGAACTGGCACCAGACGGAGTTCTCCGGGCGGTGTTGCTTGATAGCATGTCCGGAGCGCAATTGATCGAAGCTTTGCAGACGTATGTCCGGCGCGCCAAGACGGGGGCTAGTGATGCAGCTTTGGTGACAGGAACTGGAAAGGACCTATTGGAAGCCGTCTTGGGCCACATTCTGACGGAGCGGGTGAAGGGTTACTCGGCGAGCAGCAATTTCCCAAGTCTGCTCGCTTCGGTATTTGAACGCCTTGGGCTCGCGTTGCCAATGCCGGGTCAGCATCCTCCCGCGGGAGAGCCGGCACAACGCCAGGTTGAGCGGTCCGTATTCGAACTTGCGATTGCGCTCAACAGACTGCGTAACAAGGAGGGCACTGGCCACGGTCGCCCATGGAATCCGTCGGTCTCAAACAGCGAAGCACGCCTCGCGATTGAGAGCATGGGTTCAATCGCGGAATTCTTGCTGGCAAGGCATGCTGAATACCGCTGACGCGATTGATGCTTGGAGTGATGTAGTGTTAAAGCGGGAGCTTGCGTTGAGCGGATTGCTGCATCTGCCGCAGGGCAGTCGGGCTTTCACCATGATTCAAGAGATTGCGCAAATTGTCTTCAAACGTACGTGTAATGCCTTCGGACGCTCGGCCAAAGAGTGCGGAAGCGGTGCTGGTAATTGTTATCGCCTCCCATGGCATCCAAGGGACGCCATTTCTTGCGGCAAATGGCCCATCCGTTTCAGGCAACACCCGCTCCAGCGGCATTTCTGAGAGTAGCCTGCGGCCCTTTTCAGCTTGAACCATAGCCGGGCCCACACTAAACCAGCAGCCTAAGTCGATTGCACGTCTCAACTCCTTCGAGGTTCCAGAGAACCAATGCAGGACTGGAATTCCGCAAGCGGGGTGAGACTCGATTAGGTCGAGGACTCTCGATGCTGCGCCGCGCGAATGCAGGCTGATGATTCTTCCGCCGCGGAGTACACATTCACCCAAGATATCGTCCAGCAACCGTTCCTGTAGCTTCAGGGTACGGACAAATCTGCGCGAACCATCCAATCCGACTTCACCGATGAATTGCGTGTTTCGCACGTTTTCAAGAAGCAGGTCGCACTCCGATTGCTTTTTTTCGAAGATTTCTGGATGCAAACCTAGCGCCACGCGGACGTTGTCGTAGCCCGCAAACATGCGGGAGGTCGCTTGCCATGCACGTGGACTTGTTGTCACCACTAGCGTGAACAGGTTTCTGCGGGAGACTTCAGGAAGGAGTCGCAACGCGTCCGGGTAGAGGTCGAGATGGCAGTGGAAATCAATCACAAAACGTTGTGTACCCGTAGTAGCTCGCCAAGCTCATCCATACCGCGCGCGAACACCCCTGAATACGCGGTCCTCTCGCCAGGCTGAGCAAACGACAACGCGCTGCCAATCAGTCTGTCGACACCTTTCTCACTGTAGTTCACGTACGCTGCGGCAACCGAGCCAATGTCATTGGGACCTCGTTCACGTCCAGCCGTCGCAAGGTCCGGAAAAATATAGCGCGAGGTCGGGTCCGCTATGCCTGCCTGCAGGAAGGATGCACGTCGCACAAGACAGGGCACGCATCGACCGCAATGAGTGTAATTGTAGTACCCGAAACGGCCGCAGCTTGTCGAGTGTCTCGCTAATTCAACCAGCTGTGTTCCGTCAGAGCAGTTGCGAAGTAGTTCACCCTTGGTCGCGAACTGATAAGGCCGTGTGAGCCGTACGCGCAATCCGACCGCATCGAACGCCTGCTGTATCCCGTCCAGGAAGGTTGGATGTGTTGTTTTTGTACTATAGCTCCCGAACCGGCCCGCATTTAGCGCGATGTTGAGGCTGATGAAGCCATTCTCGGGAATCACCAGTTCAGTCGTATCCCCGGCCTGCCATGCGGGTAGCGTCGTTGAGGCGAGAAGTGCGAACGCAAGAAATACAATCGAACGGCCGCGAGTTGACCGCTCAGTTGTATGGGGCACCGTGATTCGATGGTTCCATTGGAAGTGCCGTTCGCCCCCGTCCAAAGTGCGCGCAAACAGCTTCTGCGTCTCGGAGTCACCCTTGGCCATCTGCGAGACGAAGAGAGGCGTCCGTCCCGCTACGTTCAAGTCAATTCCGCCAACGAGGCTGTCGAGTCCACCTGACAGTAGAGCCACACAGTCAGCTTCGGTTTCCCGCAGCGCGGTACTTGCCGGCGGCGCGACGCCGCCCTCGAGAAAATTCAGCGTCCAAAAGTCGCCTGTCAGAAATCGGAACGTCCTTTCAAGGCTCGACCTTTGTGCTATCCAGCAATCGGGTTCGTGAAGAGCAACATCGAGTTGAATCATTCGAGTCCAGCCGTCGGCGCTTCCTTGCCGGTGGCAGGCGATATCGGCGGCCGCGACCGCCAGCGCTATGGTCACAAAGTCCCAAACTGCGCTGGGAGGGGCGAAACCGCAGCGAGAGAGCACACGGACCCAACCCGACGAAATCCTGCCTACATCCTGACGACCCGTGTTTGCATACAGGGAAAAGTACTCTGTATCTTCATCGAGTTCGTTCGGAATCGATGCAGCTGGCAAGCAGGTGACCCTCATTGCAATTCCCCCTCGAACACGAGGAATGTATTCGCTAGCGCCTGTTGCATAATTTTCTCGAACTCATTCGGGTTTGGGCTTGGATGGTCCTCACGAAGGGTCCCGAGGTGTGCAGAAATCTCGGCCTTCATATACTCACGCATGTCGTCTGTTCGACGAACTATCTCAACAGGCGACAGGCTTGCGCTTTCGAAGAGCTGTCCGATATCAATCCGCAGTCGATTGCACGCTTCAACGGCGAGATATTCTTCGACCAGCGACCAGATATTGTCGTCCGACATGTTGAGTGGATTGATATCTGGCTGGAGTTCGAGCAGCTCAGAAAATGCTTGCGACATCGAATCCCGAATGGAGTCTTCGTCAACGCTTCCTCCAGCGCCGACGACCTCGCGGACGATTGCATCGATGACCTCACGAACAGACGGCTCAGCAGCGGTAAGCGCCTGAATCCAATCCCGGACGGCACCGTCCGTTCCCGTGCGCGCAGCCTGAAGGAAGGAGACAAGTCCACCAGCGGCAACTGTAGCAGCGCGCATCCGGCCGGCTGCTCGCCGGGCGCCGCCCATCCCACTTTTGGAGTAGTGTCCAACCGCGCGTCTAAACGCGCGGCCGTCCCCAGTTCGGGCGAAACCGCCAAGCTCCCTACGCGCCGGGGCGAAACGGCGTGGAGGCGCAATCGCCGCATCTGGCTGGTGTGGCTCGAATCCGGTCTGCGATTCGGACCCGGTCGACTGTTCGCCTTCTTCTGCACTCCCGCCGCCAGCACCGCCTATCCCACCCAAGCCCGTCTGCAGCGGCTCAAGCCATGGCGGGTCGAACGGAACACTGGAGCCGGGTCCTGAACTGGAAGTTGATGTCCCCATCTGGTCTCACCGCTTTATCTTGATTGCGTTTTTAACTTTTTCCGGCGAGTGCTCGTCCGCCGCCCAACGCTTCAGAACGTCATCAGCCCAGTTGTCGTTCAAAATCAACGGAACGAGTGCGGGCGGGCGGTCTTTGGCGGGAATTTCGTCCAAGAGAGATGTGAAGGAGCGGCCGAGCGACGGAAACGCCTTGGTGAGATGCAAGCAACGTCGCAGACTCGCGAAGTCCCATTGCTCGGTTCTTGCACGGCGCTTTAGTCTCGCCAATACAGCTTCCGCGTCAGTCTCTCCCAGCGTTTTCACTCGCTCCGTGAGCGCCGGTTGAATCGACTTCGATTCGAGCAAGCTTTCGAAAACAGCTCGAGCATCGGCTGAGAGTTCGTCGAGTGCAGCCAATGCGACAACCCTGTCCCTGCTGAGATGCAGCAAAGGACGCAGGTCAGTGTCAGCAAGTGCCGGGCTGAGTAAAACCCAATCGGAAATGAACTTGCTATTCCAACTGGGGTCTGGCGCCTCGTAAGCCTCACCGTCCTTAGCCACGCTCTCAAGCTTTTGGATGAACTCAGGCCGACCGTCGTCCGAGGACGTCACAGATTTAGCGAGGAAGTCGAACGCGGCCGACGATGCGCACCGCTCGAAGAGCTGCAACTTGACCAGATGTTCGAACGAAATGGCCATGCCATGTGCTTTCGCGACTGATTCACGAATAATGAGATTGTTCAAAAATCGCTTTATCAGTCTGGGATTCCCGGCAATCTGGTCAACGGTCGCCAACGTGACCGCGAGCTGGTCTGCGATATCAATCTCTTTTTCGAGCGTCAGTGCCACTTCGCCCAATGCAGTCACCAGCTTTCTCCGCGTGAGTCCCCCAAGCCAACCTTCCTTTACTGCAGCCAAAACATTCGCCTTCGCCCTCTCTGCTGCCTCGGCATTCACCGATTTCCTGCGGACGGCTAGGTCAAGCATGAGCAACAGAACGTAAGCCTTGACCTCGTTCACTCCTAACCGAGGAACTTGAAGAGGAATCTGAATGAGCTTGTCGAAATAGCTAGTTACCAGCTCGTCATCGAAGTGCGCCTGAGCGAAATGGGCGCGAACCGCGCTGCGAATCATTTTCTCGTCGGCCGCGATGATAAAGGCTGTACGCGGGAGAAAGAGGAGCAACCGGATTGCTTCGAGAGTCGAAATTGCCGTGTCCGGCATGCAGCGGTCGAGGTCATCGACCAATACAACCAGAGTCACTTGCAACGACTCAAGCAATTCCGCGAAGGCCTTTCGAAGGCCTTCAATCTCTTTTTGGGGAGACTCGGCCTCCCTCTCCTTGAGCAATTCTTTGATTTCAGGAGCTAGGTCGTCATAGGCCTTCTTCGCTTTCTCGATGTCCGCTTCCTTTAACGAACCAGAAAACAAGCCTGTCACGCCACCTAGGATTGCACCGACTGGACCGCCCACGGCTCCGCCAAGAAGCGCAGATTGTGCAACCGGTGCGGCAAGCTTGAGCGCACGAAACCAGCGAACTCGCTTGGCAAAATCGGCGGCCTTTTCGAGAAAGGTTTTTTGTTTCTTCGCCTCCTCGCTCAGTACGTCCGAGACCGACTGCAGTAACGCAAGCTTTGCGTCATCAAAGCCCTGATAAAGCCACGCGTTGAATTCAACGAAGAGGTAGCGTTTGCCATCTCCATCCGCCTCTCCAAGCGACGTCCCAATCATCTTCACCAAGGACGATTTGCCAGTTCCCCAACTGCCAGAAATTCCAATAGATACGGGCTGACCACCTGCGTCGCGAATTAACCCTGCCGCTGTCTCTGCTATTAAGCTGAAATTCAGTAGGTCGGACGTTGCTTCGACGTCGTGCCACATGCTGCCCCCGGAGTCTATTTGAGTGTTTCTTCAGAGGATTGTAAGGCATGACGCTATCGGACATGAGTTGTCGCAATCGGAGCACGATGCTTTGGAAACGTTCGCGGTTTTCCATTCGAGTGTGCTGATGATGTTCAACGAGCGGACCTCACCGAGACCATATGGCCTACCACCGTTGAACCTATCGGACGGAAAACCGAGCGGAATTGCTACCAATGCCTGAGGACTCGGACCGGTGCGGACCGAGTTGGCGGGCTGCTCGACCTCATGGGAACGGCATATGTCGGGGTAGACGTTTCCGGCAAGAGAAAGCGCGTCGCTTCACTGCTGGCAAATCCGGAGCGCATTAGAAGACCCGCTACTGCAGCGGAGCTCGTCTTAAGAGCCGTAGCCGTCGACGATTCGCTAGCGAATGTTTTGGACGCGTTCCGATGCGTTGAGAAGGAGACTGGTGTAACTACCGTGCGGCCCGAACTGGTCTACTGCATCAAGTCGGCACTACGACTATGCGCAGAGAATCCCGCTTTGCAGCTCGACGACGCCGCATTCCAAGTTGCGAACGCACATCGCGAAAGAGGCCGTATTCTGCGCAATCGCACCGTTGGTAGCACGTTGCTGATGAAGGGCCTCGAGTTTGACCATGTGGTCATCACACCTGACGCCTGCCAGAACCGACATCATTGGTATGTTGCGCTGACGCGTGGGACAAGGTCGGTTCGTGTCCTATCGCCAACGGTGACCTTCCAAGCCTAGCGTTAGGAGCTGGCAATCAATGCGGAGGCTCTTCGGATTTGGCGGCAAAGCGCCCCCCGCATCAATGTCTCCGCACGGAACGCTGCACCCGCTCAGGAACGGCGGCTCTCCAACGAAACAAAGAAAGCGTTCCGTTCCCAGAGAACAAAAGCGTAGCAACCAGCCCACAGGTACCACGCCGGGTTGAGCGGCAATTGCGGAAGCCCGGGTTGGAACAACGTGACATCGCAGACCCTCGCAAACGCTGATGGTCAAACAGCCCGGGGCGTGGCGACAGCAGCCATGGTCGGTGTCTTGCTCGCAAAAGCAGAGTGTGAACGGAAAGGCCCAAACGCGCTGCAAGCTCGTAAGGGTCTAGGTAGATGTGGCGGGGTGAGAGTTCGTTTGATGCCATGCCGCTGTCTAGCGCACGACATCAAACGCGTGTCGCCTGCTGACGCGGATGGACGACCAGTTGGTTGCGTTTGACAGTGGAGGAATCGAGAGCTCGCCCCCATCAAAGAAGCGTCTGCTTGAGGCAGCCCGCAGCCTCTACGAATTTCACACCATACAGATGCATTCCAAGGGCAATCGCCCAGCGACTCCTGTTTCGAAACGCGTGTGATCGTCGTACGGACCGCCGCCTTTAACGGGGCCGGATTCTCACAATGGACTCGCCGCATTGCTCTATACCGACGAATGGCCCATGCGAAAACGAAAGGTAATTGATAATTTTGTAACTTCGTTTGCCGCTCATGGGTCTGTTACATTTTAAAAAATGTACCAGACCAAACCCACCTCTTCGTTTTGACGAATTGGTCTATCAGTCTGGAAAAGTGCCATTGGGGTTCAGGTCTTCAGGCTTGACCCATTTGCGGGTATGAAAATTCATCTCTGGTCCTCCCATGCTTGATCCGTCCCCAGACCTTGCGGAAGCAGACCTAGGGTTAACGCTGAGATAGTACCAGAGATAGGGGTTTTCCCTAGGATTTCAATATTCCCGGCGCATACAGCCCAAAAATCAGCGTGGGAAAAGCGCCCCCGACGCGCTCAACACCCGCCGCGCCGCAGTCAGCGCCTTGCGCGCCGCCCCCGCATCCGCCGCCACGCGCAGCAGGCCGCCCAGTTGCAGC
>NZ_VWWJ01000017.1 GCF_011753055.1 Burkholderia sp. Ax-1719
GGCCTTCCTTGACCGTGTCGCCAACCTGCACGAACGGGTCAGCGCCCGGCGACGGTGCGCGGTAGAACGTGCCGACCATCGGCGACGTCACGACGTGGCCTTGCGGCACGGCCGGCGCGGCAGCGGCGGGCGCTGCGGCTTCGCCAGCGGCGGCCGGTGCGGCGGCAACCGGTGCGCCGGCCATCGGCGCTGCGAATTGTGCTGCGGTCGGTTGTACGTAGACCGGCGGCGCGTTCTTGACGATGCGCACCTTGCCTTCGCCCTCGGTGACTTCGAGTTCCGAGATGCCCGATTCGGAGACGAGGTCGATCAGAGTCTTCAGCTTACGTAGATCCATGGTGCAGCCCCTTTGCTTGAATACGTGAGGTGCCGGGGCGCAAGCGTCCCGGCACGGGATAAGAGTTGTCTTTCAGAGTGCGTCGGTCATCCGGCGCCGAAGTTACGACGCCGACCGGGCAGCGAGCCGGTCAAGCGCGTATTCGAGCGCGTAGAGATAACCCTTCCAGCCGAGGCCGCAGATAACGCCTTCGGCCTGGTCGGAAAAATACGAGTGATGCCGGAAGGCTTCGCGGCGATGCACATTCGAGAGATGGATCTCCACGAACGGAATGCCCACGCCTGCCAGCGCATCCCGGATCGCCACGCTGGTGTGCGTGTACGCCGCCGGGTTGATCAGGATGAAATCCGTCTGTTCCGTGCGGGCCGCCTGGATGCGGTCGACCAGCGCGCCTTCGTGATTGCTCTGGAACGTTGCAAGCTCCACGCCTGCGTCGGCGGCACGGTCGGCGAGCGCCTGATCGATCTGCGGCAGCGTCACGCGCCCATAGACCTCCGGTTCCCGGGTGCCGAGAAGATTGAGGTTGGGTCCGTGCAAAACCAGCAGTCGCGTCATGGTCGCTTCTTTTTCCGTGGAATTGCGCGAACTTTAGCGCTGATTAGAGAAATTTGTCTAGTTTTCCAAACGGCTGATATGACCCCGAGATCGCGCAGTAAGGCGCGGTGAGGTCGATCTTCAGTCAATTTCGTCAAATCGAGCGGCAAAAAGTGCTCTACGGCTGTTAAGCCCCGGTCAATTGTTCAGCCGCGTCAAAGTGCGTCAAGCGTGTGGCGCAGCTCGTCCGGTTTGATTTGGCCTAATTTTGTCGCACGAACGGCGCCGTTCGCGTCGATTACGACCGTGTAAGGCAAGCCGCCGGCGGTATTGCCGAAAGCGCGCGCCACGTCTGCGCCGCCGAAACCGGCGATATAGATCGGGTAATCGACCTTGACCTTGCCGAGGAAAGTCTTGATGTTGGCCGCCGAATCCACGCCCAGACCGACAAACTGGATGCCTTTCTTCGCATACTCGCGATGCAGGGCGGACAGTTCAGGCATTTCCTCGACGCACGGGCCGCACCACGAGGCCCAGAAGTTCACCACGATCGGGTGACCTTTATAGATGGCGAGCGACTGCGGCTTGCCGTCCGGGTTGGTGACGGCGGCGGTCCAGAGCTGGTCCACCGCGCTTTGCTTACCGTTGACGGTGGCGGCGTCCGCGTTCGTGATGCCGGCGCTGCCTTCGTGTCCGCCGCTCGCAAAATGTCCTGCAAGAATGCCGCCGCAGGCTGCCACCGCCGCGACTGCGACGCCGGCCAGAATCCGCTTTGTGTTCATTGCTGCGCTATCTATATGAGTCAGGTGGTGGAGGTGGCGCCGCTCTCGTCGATCAGCGCCTGGAGTGCCTGCGCATTCGCGCGCGGCAGACGCCCGCGCGCATCGGCACGCACCGCGCCGCGCAGGTCGTCGGTATTGTAGAGCGCGACGTGAATGCCGACCGGCTCTTCGGTACGCGAGGGCTTCCACAGGAAGCTGAGCGTTTCCACGTCGCCGCGCGCGGCAAAGTGGCGGGTTTCCGAAACGTCGTACTGCACGTTCGCGTTCAGCAGCCAGATGGCGACATCCTTGGTGTTATCGCAAAAGATCTGCAGATGGATGTCCGAATGCTCGCCCGCCGTGCCGTTGAGCACCGCGCCCGTGAGGAACGGGTTGAAGGCCGCGAGCTTGAGCATCCAGTCGAGCGCGATCTCGCGCAGACGCCGCAGCACCGCCGGCTGGCTATCGCCCTGAAAAAGGGCCTGATATTCGCGGATTTCGTCTTCGATCTGGTCGTTGTCGGGCAACCAGATGCCTTCGATACGGGTGTCCCCCACCACCTGCCGCGCGGCCTTGCGCTTGGCGGTGGCGTAATCGAGGCCGTCTTCGGCAATCATTCTTGCTGCCGCGATGGCGATTTCCTCGCGCACGCGCTGGGGATCGAAATGAGCTCTGCGAATCATGCGTCCATCATACTAGAGAACGCAAGGCGCTCCCGGCGGCCGCCCCGGCGCAGCGGCGCGCTGCAATGCCGATGCGTCGCGCATGAGGCCAGCCCTGGCCCGCTGCGGCGAAAAAGGCCCAATGGCTCGGGTACAATACCGTTCTTTGCTCCGGCGGTCCCACACGAAGGCGCCGCCGTCCCGCTTCACCCATCCCAAAAAACCGATCAACCCGTTCACGACGCCCGCGCGGCGCGACAGGCTTATGCACATCCATATCCTCGGCATCTGCGGCACGTTCATGGGCGGTCTCGCCGTGCTCGCGCGCAGTGCGGGCCACACGGTCACCGGCTGCGACGCGGGCGTGTATCCGCCGATGAGCACGCAGCTCGAAGCGCAGGGTATCCGCCTGATCGAAGGTTACGACGCGAGCCAGACCGAGTTGAATCCCGATCTCTACGTGATCGGCAACGTGGTGTCGCGCGGCAATCCGCTGATGGAAGAGATCCTCAATCGCGGCCTGCCGTACACGTCGGGCCCGCAGTGGCTCGGCGAGCATGTGCTGCGCGACAAGTGGGTGCTCGCGGTGGCGGGCACGCACGGCAAGACCACCACCAGCTCCATGCTCGCGTGGCTGCTGGAAGATGCGGGCATGAACCCGGGCTTTCTGATTGGCGGCGTGCCGCTGAACTTCGGCATTTCGGCGCGTCTGACCGATTCGAGCTTCTTCGTGATCGAAGCCGATGAATACGACACAGCGTTCTTCGACAAGCGTTCGAAGTTCGTCCATTACCGTCCGCGCACGGCGCTGCTCAACAACCTCGAATTCGATCACGCCGATATCTTCCCCGATCTCGCTGCCATCGAAACGCAGTTCCATCATCTGATCCGCACGGTGCCGGGCGTGGGCCGCGTGGTCTCGAACGGCCGCAGCGACGCGCTGGAGCGCGTGCTCACGCGCGGCGTGTGGAGCGATGTCGAGCGTTTTGGCGTAGATGGCGGCTGGCAGGCGTTGCCGGCCGAAGATGGCGTGACCGTGGACGAGCGTTTCGCGGTCTATCACAACAGCGAGCGCGTGGGCGTGGTCGACTGGCAGATCCAGGGCGAGCACAACCGCCTGAACGCACTCGCGGCGATTGCCGCCGCGCGCAGCGTGGGCGTGCCGCCGGCGCAGGCCGCGCAATCGCTGGCAGGGTTCCGCAACGTGAAGCGCCGCATGGAAGTGCGCGGCAGCGTGGACGGCGTGACCGTCTATGACGATTTCGCGCACCATCCCACGGCGATCGAAACGACCATCGCGGGTCTGCGCACGCGCGTGGGCAAGGACAACACCCGCATCCTGGCCGTGCTGGAGCCGCGCTCGAACACCATGAAGCTCGGCGTGATGAAGGCGCAACTGCCTGCAAGTCTCGCCGACGCCGATCTGGTGTTCGGTTATGGCGCGCCCAGCGGCAAGGACGCGCTGGGCTGGGACCTGGCGGGCGCGCTCGCGCCGCTCGGCGAGAAAGCGCACGCGTTCCACGATCTCGACGCGCTGGTGAAGGCGGTCGCCGCCGCCGCGCGTCCGGGCGATCAGGTGCTGGTGATGAGCAACGGCGGTTTCGGCGGCGTGCATCAGAAGCTGCTCGATGCGCTCGCGGCGCGGAGCGCGGCGTGATCATCTATCTGCACGGTTTCCGCTCGTCGCCGCAGTCGTTCAAGGCGCGTTTGCTGGCGGAACGTCTGGACCAGACCGGCCGCGCAGCCGAGTGGTTGTGCCCGACGCTGCCGGTTTCGCCGTTCGAGACCGTCGCGCTGATCGAGCAGGACATCGCCGCGAAAGCCCAGCCAGGCGAGCGGATTACGCTGATCGGCAGTTCGCTGGGCGGCTACTTCGCCACGCATCTGGCTGAAAAGCACGACTGGCGCGCCGCGCTGCTGAACCCGGCGGTCGTGCCGGAACGCGATCTGTCGAAGTATCTGGGCGAGCAGCCGCTCTGGCATGGCGGCGGCAGCATCGTCGTCGAGCCGCGCCATCTCGACGAATTGCGTGCGCTGGCCGTTGCGCAGATCACGCAGCCGCAGCGCTACTATCTGCTCGCCGCTACCGGCGACGAAGTGCTCGATTACCGCGAGATGCTGGCGCACTATCCGGGTGTCGCGACGCACCTGATCGAAGGCAGTGACCACGGCATCAGCGAATTCGCCGATTACGTCGACGAAGTGATCCGGTTCTGCGACGCAGCTTAGGGAAGAACCCACGCGTCGCACGTTCGCGCCTTGGCGCGCGAGCGCCTATATGTATACAGCAGCACCGCCCGCGCGCCGCGCGCGTGGTCGGTGATAGCAAGACTGAACGAGAGTGTTGAGTGAACGTTTTCTTTGAGGAATCGGGCAGTTTCAAGGCCGGCAGCGTGCTGTCGAAGCAGGGCGACGCGTTTCAGGTCGAGTTGCCGGGCGGACGGCGCGCGAAAGTGCGCGCCAAGGACGTGCTGATCGAATTCGACAAACCCGCCGCCGGCGAACTGCTGGAACAGGCCGACGCCGCCGCGCAGGAGATCGATCTCGATTTCCTGTGGGAGTGCGCGCCCGCCGACGAATTCGCCTACACGGCGCTCGCCACCGAATACTTCGGCGCGACTTACGGCCCGGTCGAGCGCGCTGCGCTCGTGCTGCGCCTGCACGGTTCGCCCGTGTATTTCCGCCGCAAGGGCCGCGGCCAGTATCAGCGCGCGCCCGAAGAGCAGCTCAAGATGGCGCTCGCGTCGCTGGAGCGCAAGCGTCAGCAGGCGCTGGTGCAGGCGGGCTACGAAGAAGAGATGAAGGCGGGCAAGCTGCCTGAAGCGCTCAAGGACAAGGCGCTGGGCCTGCTCACCAAGCCGGACAAGAACTCGATCGAATACAAGGCGCTCGAAGCCGCCGCTGCGGCGCGCGGGATTTCGATGCCGCGCCTGATGCTCGAATGCGGCGGGATTTCGTCGCCGCGCGCGCTGCACGAAGCGCGCTTCCTGGCGGAATTCTTCCCGCACGGCACCGGCTTCCCGCCGGTCGAAGTGGGCGCGCTGCCCGAAGACCTGCCCGATGCGGGCGATCACGTGCAGGCGTTCTCGATCGACGACGTCACCACGACCGAAATCGACGATGCGTTCTCCATCGAGCATCTGGCCGATGGCCGCGTGCGCATTGGTATCCACATCGCCGCGCCGGCGCTGGGCATCGCGCGTGGCGACACGGCCGACACGATTGCGCGTACGCGCCTGTCGACGGTCTACATGCCGGGCGACAAGATCACCATGCTGCCCGACGATTTCGTCGATGCCTTCACGCTCAAGGAAGGCGGCCTGCGCCCGGCGCTGTCGCTGTACAGCATCGTGAACCGCGAGACGCAGGAAATCGTCGCCAGCGAAACGCGTGCCGAGCGCGTGTTCGTGAAGAGCAATCTGCGCCACAACACGCTCGACGAGGTCGTCACGGAAGAAACGCTGGCCGCGGGCACGGGCGACTATCCGCACAAGGACGACATCGCCGTGCTGTGGCCGTTCGCGCAGGCGCTGTTCGAAAAGCGCCAGGCGGCGCGCGCGGGCTACGGCCTGCGCCGCGAAGTGCAGCGCAACACCGACTACAACTTCTACGTGGAAGGCGAGCAGGTCAGCATCACGCCGCGCCGTCGCGGTTCGCCGCTGGACATGATCGTCGCCGAACTGGCGATTCTCGCGAACTCCACGTGGGGCGCGTTCCTCAACGATCACGGCGTGCCGGGCATCTATCGCTCGCAGCGCGCGTTCGGTGCGCCCACTGGCCCCAAGCGCACGCGCATGCAGACCAACGCCGCGCCCCACGAAGGCCTGGGCGTCGCGCAGTACGCGTGGAGCACCTCGCCGCTGCGCCGTTACGTCGACCTCGTGAACCAGTGGCAATTGCTTGCGTGCGTGGAACACGGCGTGGCGGCCAAGCTGGTCGCGCCGTTCAAGCCCAAGGACGCGGATCTGTTCGCCGTCGTGCAGGGCTTCGACGAAACCTACACGGCCTATGCCGATCACCAGCGGCGCATGGAGTACTTCTGGTGTCTGCGCTGGCTGCAGCAGGAAATGCGCGGTGACAGCGGTGAACCGCGCCGCGAATTCCCGGCTACGGTCGTCAAGGACGATCTGGTGCGCTTCGAAGAAGTGCCGCTGCTGATGCATGTGCCGGCGCTCGGCGTGCATGCGCGCGGCACGCGCCTGATGATGGAAGTGATGTCGATCGACGAACTGACCATCGAGGCGTCGGTGCGCATGCTGCGCGTGCTGGACGCGCCGGTCGTGACGAGCGGCGAGCAGCCGGAAGAAGAGGCGGGCGAAGACGAAGAACTGATCGACGCCGCCGACGAATCGGCGGAAAGCGAAGCCGAAGCGCAAGCCGAAGCCGACGCAGGCGCCGAGGCGAGCGCCGAAGGCAACGCAGCGCAGGAAGGCGGCAGCGAAGAAGTGCAGCAGTCGGAACAGCACGCCACGGAGCCGCGCGAATGAGCGCCGATCAAGCAAAGCATCGTGACCGATACGCCGTGATCGGCAACCCGATTGCGCACAGCAAGTCGCCGTCGATCCACGCGCAATTCGCCGCCGAGACCGGCGAGCCGGTCGAGTACGAGCGTCTGCTTGCGCCGCTCGATGGCTTCGTCGAACACGTGCAGGCGTTTCGCGCCGCGGGTGGACGCGGCCTGAACGTGACCGTGCCGTTCAAGCTCGAAGCGCATGCGCTCGCGCATCGACTGTCGCCGCGCGCGGCGGCGGCGGGCGCAGTCAACACGCTGCGCTTCGACGAAGACGGCATTTTCGGCGACAACACCGACGGATTTGGCCTCGTTCGCGACATCGAAGTGAATCTGGGCGTGCCGCTCAAGGGCAAGCGCGTGCTGCTGCTGGGCGCGGGCGGTGCGGCGCGCGGCGTGGTGTTGCCGATGCTGGAGCGTCATCCGCTCGAAATCACCATCGTCAATCGCACCGCGCAGAAGGCGCATGCGCTGATCGAGCAATTCGAAGGCGCGGCGCGCGAGTTCGGTTGCGCGATCAACGGCGGCGGTCCTGAAGCCGTAGACCCGAAGCCCTACGACGTGATCGTCAACGCGACAGCCGGCAGTCTCGACGCCGCGCTGCCCGAATGCGACGCACGTGCTTTCGGCGCGGGCACGCTCGCCTACGACATGATGTACGGCGCGGAACCGACGGTCTTCATGCGTCACGCCGAATCGCTCGGCGCGCGTGCATCGGACGGCCTGGGCATGCTGGTCGAGCAGGCCGCCGAGTCGTTCTTCGTCTGGCGCGGCGTGCGTCCGGACGGTGCGCCGGTGCTGGCCGGTCTGCGCGCGCAGCTGGCGGCGCAGGTCTGAGCGAGCGGGAACGCGAAGCCATGCGCAGAGATGCGGCGGGACCGCAGACCGCAAGCGAGTATGTGCGCGGCTTCGCCCAGCGCGCCGGTGCGGCGCGCGGCCAGCAGGCGGTGAAGCGGCCCGGCGCGCTGCGCTGGCTGATCTACGCGGCTTCGGTGACGGTGGTGTCGTGGCTCGCGCTGCAACTGTTCTACTTCGCGCAGATTGCGACATGGAACGTTGTCGATCCGCAGAGCACGGCGTTCATGCGCTCGGACGCCGCTTATCTGCAGGCGGATCATCCCGGTCTCGACATCCAGCATCAATGGGTGCCGTACGACCAGATTTCGCGCAATCTCAAGCGCGCGATCATCGCGTCCGAGGACGCGAACTTCGTCAACAACAACGGCTACGAAACCGACGCCATCCTGCAGGCGTGGGAGCGCAACAAGAAGCGCGGCCACATCGTGCGCGGCGGATCGACGATCACGCAGCAACTCGCGCGCAATCTGTTTCTATCGCGCGAGAAAAGCTATATCCGCAAAGGCCAGGAGCTGATTATCACGTGGATGCTGGAGACGCTGCTCGACAAGGAGCGCATCTTCGAGATCTATCTGAATTCGGTGGAGTGGGGCAACGGCGTCTACGGCGCGCAGGCCGCCGCGCAGCATTACTACAAGACGAATGCGACGAAGCTGACCGCGTGGCAATCGGCGCGGCTGGCGGTGATGCTGCCGCGTCCCAAGTTCTTCGACGATCACCGGAATTCGGCTTATCTGTCGCAGCGTTCGGGCGTGATCGCACGGCGCATGGGGGCGGCGGAGTTGCCGCAATCTTCGCAGTAAAAAGCGCCGGCAAGACCGGCGCTTTTTTCATGCAACTTCCATTTACCTGGCGCTTACTGACGCGCCAGCCGCGCGTTATCCGGCATCGGCATGTTGAAGTTGGTGCGGAACGGGTTGATGTCCAGCCCGCCGCGGCGCGTGTAGCGCGCGTAGACCGCGAGGCGGTCGGGTTTGCACTCGCGCAGGATGTCCATGAAGATGCGCTCGGCGCATTGCTCGTGGAAGCCCGTGTGGTTGCGGAACGAAATGATGTAGCGCAGCAGGCCCGCCTGGTCGATCTGCGGTCCCACGTAGTGAATCTGCACGCTGCCCCAGTCGGGCTGGCCCGTCACCGGGCAGTTCGATTTGAGCAGGTTCGACACCAGCGTTTCTTCCACCGGCGACTCTTCGTGCGCCGCCTTCAGCAGCGTCGGGTCCGGGTGATAGACCTCGGCGTCCAGATCGAGACGGTCGATCGACAGACCCTCGAATTCCTCGAACGCGATCTTGCCGAATGCGCCCGGCTGATCCAGTTTCACCGATACCGACGCGCCGCACGCCGCCGACACATCGCGCTTGAGCACGTCGCGCACTTCATCGGTGGAGTCGAACTTCGTCTGCGCGAACGAGCCGAGATACAGCTTGAACGACTTGGATTCGACGATGTTGGGCGAATCGGCGGGAATGAAGAACGTGGCGATGGCGATCTGCGGCTTGCCGCGCGCATTGAGCCACGACAGTTCGTAGGCGTTCCAGATATCGGTGCCGAAGAAGGGCAGTTGCGCGCCGATGCCGATCTGTTCGCGCGCGCCGATGCGCGGGATCGGGAACAGCAGCGTTGCGTCGTATTGCTCGGTGTAGCTCGACGCTTTGCCGAGCGGGGATTGTTCGGGAGTCATGATGCGCTGGTTTCGGAGGTTGCGTCGGTAGTTGCGTCGGTAGTTGTGTCGCTTGATGCGTCGTTCGTGGCGTTGGCGCGCGCTGCGCGCACTTCCGCCACCGGATTGGCCACGCCGCTCGCCACATGCCCGGTCGCCGTGACCGAGCGGGCCGATTCGCAGTGGCGAATCTGGTCGTCGAAGAAAAAATCGGGTTCGAACTCGCGCAGGAACGGGCCTTTGTCGAGTCCGCCCAGGAACATCGCTTCGTCGATTTCGATGTTCCAGGCCATCAGCGTGCGGATCGCGCGCTCGTGCGCCGGAGCGGAGCGGGCGGTCACGAGCGCCGTGCGGATGCGCATCTGCGCGTTGGCGTCCGCGAGTTTTTGCAGCCGGTGCAGCGCGGCGAGCAGCGGCTTGAGCGGGCCTTGCGCGAGCGGCAGTTCGCGGTTGTCGCGCTCATGGCTCACGAAGGCGGAAAGGCCGTCGCGCTGGAAGATCTGCTCGGCTTCGTCGGAAAACAGCACCGCATCGCCGTCGAACGCGATGCGAATCTCGTGCGCCGTATGCTCCGCCATTGTCGCCGATTCCGGAAACACGCGTGCGGCGGGGAAACCGGCGTCCAGCGCGCCGCGCACGTCCTCGGGATTCGCCGACAGAAACAGCGACGCGTTGAGCGGCTTGAGGTAATGCCAGGGCTCGCGGCCGCGCGTGAACACGCCGCGCTGGATATCGAGCCGATGCTCGCGGCATGAACTGAACGCGCGCAGCCCGCTGATGGGATCGCTGCGCGAGAGGATCACCACTTCCACGTGATGCGCGCCGGTGCTTTCACGCGAGTTGAGCGCGAGCAGCTTGCGGATCAGCGCGAACGCCACGCCGGGCCGCGCGGGCACGGTCAGACGCTCGCGCTGCAAGGCCTCGTAGGCGCGCAGGTCGCCGGTCTCGTAGACGCGGTTCTCTTCCTCGAAATCGAAGAGCGCGCGCGAGGAGATCGCGACGACGAGTTTGTCGGAAAGCGATACGGACACGGTGCGAGTCCCGAGTGGTTAGGAGAGGAACAGGCGATACGCCGGATTCTGCGTTTCTTCCCAATGCGGATAACCGAGCGTCGCGAGGAAGCGGCGGAACTCGGCGTCTTCAACTGCAGGCACCTGAATGCCGACCAGGATCGAGCTGTAGTCCGCGCCCTGGTTGCGGTAGTGGAACAAGCTGATGTTCCAGTTCGGCGCCATCGACGAGAGGAAGCGCATCAGCGCACCCGGACGTTCCGGGAACTCGAAGCGGAACAGGCGCTCGTCATGCGCCAGCGGCGAGCGGCCGCCCACCATATAACGGATGTGCTGCTTCGAGAGTTCGTCGCCGGTCAGATCGACGCTCGGGAAGCCGTGCTCGACAAAAGTCGAGGCGATCTGCTGCGATTCGCCGCGGTTGCGGATCTGCACGCCCACAAAAATATGCGCGCGCTCGGCGTCGTCGATGCGGTAGTTGAATTCGGTGACGCTGCGCGTGCCGACCAGTTCGCAGAAGCGCTTGAAGCTGCCGCGCTCTTCGGGAATCGTCACCGCGAAGACCGCTTCACGCGCCTCACCCACTTCGGCGCGTTCGGCCACGAAGCGCATGCGGTCGAAGTTCATGTTCGCGCCCGAGGTGATCGCAATCAGCGTCTTGCCGTCGATGCCTTCGCGTTCGGCGTACTGCTTTGCGCCCGCCACGGCCAGTGCGCCTGCGGGTTCAAGCACGCTGCGCGTGTCCTGGAAGACGTCCTTGATCGCGGCGCAGAGCGCGTCGGTGTCCACCGTGAGCACGTCATCCAGATATTCCTGGCAGAGGCGGAAGGTTTCTTCGCCCACCAGTTTCACAGCCGTGCCGTCCGAAAACAGACCAACCTCGCTCAACTCCACACGCTTGCCCGCCTTGAGCGATTGCGCCATCGCGCACGAATCGTCGGTCTGCACGCCGATCACACGGATTTCCGGGCGTATCGCCTTGACGTAAGCGGCAACGCCGGCCGCCAGACCACCGCCGCCGATCGGCACGAAGATCGCATGAATCGGGGCCTGATGCTTGCTGAGAATTTCCATCGCAACCGTGCCCTGACCGGCGATCACGTACGGATCGTCGAACGGATGCACGAAGGTCAGGCCGCGTTCTTCCTGAAGGCGCACGGCGTGGGCGTAGGCATCGCTATAGGACTCGCCGGCCTGCACGACTTCGACCATCGATCCGCCATGCGCGCGCACGGCATCGACTTTCACTTGCGGCGTCGTAATCGGCACGCAGATCACTGCCTTCACGCCCAGGCGCGCAGCCGAAAGCGCCACGCCCTGCGCATGATTGCCCGCCGAAGCGGTGATCACGCCACGCTGCAGCTGCTCAGCCGACAGATGCGCCATCTTGTTGTACGCGCCGCGCAGCTTGAACGAGAAAACCGGCTGGTTGTCCTCGCGCTTGAGCAGGACCGTGTTGCGCAAACGCGTCGAAAGATTCGGCGCGCGCTCGAGTTCGGTCTCGCGGGCAGCGTCGTAGACACGGGCGGTGAGGACTTTCTTGAGGTAATCGTCGTGGGAAGCCATGCGGAGGGCGCGCCGGGCGCGGCAGTATGATCGGGAAAGGCGGAGCGTGCGCGAAAAGCCAAAAACGCGGCAAATGACGCGAAAACGTCAATGATAGCGCCAACGGCGCACGCGCTGGCCGCAAGGGCAGGGCGGCATGGCGGACATACGTGGCGCACGCAAATGCTCATGATGAACCGATCCTGGCCATTGACCGACCTTCTGGACGGCGAATCAATTCGTCTCCGAATGACAAAAAATGAAAGTTATATGTCCGTACAGTTCCCGAGGACCGTCAGCGCGTGGGCGGATCATGCGTTAAAATCGCGTTTTGAAACAAGGATCGGAAGATGCACTGGCAACCCCGGACAGCCCATTTGATGCCCGCACGGCGCGAGACCCGCCCCGCGGCGCAGCGGCATGCCCGCCACGCACGATCGTGTCGCTAAGTCCGAGCGCCGGGGAACCATCGGCGTGAGCGCTGCCGCCATGCTTCCCCACCCCCTTCGTCCGCTATCAGCCACCGCACGCCATCCGCGAGCCACCGGCGGACTCGATTTCAGAATAGCGCCCCACGCGCCCCGTCAGCTTCCGCCATGCAGGCCGCTTGCCCACCAGGCAGCCCACTGAGCGGGACTGGCTCAAAGAGTCGTCCAACATGAACGCACCTCAAGTTTTCGATCCTCACGGCGCAGCCGCCGCCGTGGCCGCCGACATCGAACCGCGCCTGCGCGAGATTCCGTACAACTACACGTCCTTTTCGGACCGTGAAATCGTCATTCGCCTGCTGGGCGAAGAGGCGTGGAGCGCGCTGGCCGAACTGCGCGCCGAACGCCGCACCGGCCGCTCGGCACGCATGCTGTACGAAGTGCTCGGCGACATCTGGGTCGTGCGCCGCAATCCGTATCTGCAGGACGATCTGCTCGACAACCCCAAGCGCCGCGCGCTGCTGATCGAGGCGCTGAATCACCGCATCGCTGAAATCGAGAAGCGCCGCAAAGCCGACCTCGTCGAGCATAGCGATCAGGAAGGTCTGGAGCGCGCCGCGCGCGTGGGGACGCTGATCTCGTCGGCGCGCCGTGCGATCGATGCTTTCGCCGCCGAATTCGAGAAGATGGCCGATCTGCGCCGCCGCGCCACCAAGGTGCTCGGCAAGTGCACGCAGAAGGACAACATCCGCTTCGATGGCATCGCGCGCGTCTCGCACGTGACCGACGCCACCGACTGGCGCGTCGAATATCCGTTCGTGGTCCTCACGCCCGACACCGAGGCCGAAATCGCCGGTCTCATCAAGGCGTGTTTCGAACTGGGCTTGACCGTGATTCCGCGCGGAGGCGGCACGGGCTACACGGGCGGCGCGGTGCCGCTCACGCCGTTCTCGGCCGTCATCAACACCGAAAAGCTTGAACAGCTCGGCCCGGTCGAAATGACCGATCTGCCGGGCGTCGACCGCAAGGTGGCGACGATCTTCTCGGGCGCAGGTGTCGTCACGCGCCGCGTGACCGAAGCCGCGGACGCCGCGGGCTTCGTGTTCGCCGTCGATCCGACCTCGCTCGATGCCTCGTGCATCGGCGGCAACGTGGCCATGAACGCGGGCGGCAAGAAGGCCGTGCTGTGGGGCACGGCGCTCGACAATCTCGCCTGGTGGCGCATGGTCGACCCGCAGGGCAACTGGCTCGAAGTCACGCGTCTTGACCACAACATGGGCAAGATCCACGACATCGAAGTCGCGCGCTTCGAGCTGAAGTGGTTCGACGGCGAGCACGCGCCGGGCGAAAAGCTGCTGCGCACCGAATCGCTCGATATCGCCGGCCGCGTGTTCCGCAAGGAAGGTCTGGGCAAGGACGTGACGGATAAGTTCCTCGCGGGCCTGCCGGGCATCCAGAAGGAAGGTTGCGACGGTCTCATCACGTCGGCGCGCTGGGTGCTGCACAAGATGCCCGCGCACACGCGCACGGTCTGTCTGGAGTTCTTCGGTCAGGCGCGCGAAGCGATCCCGAGCATCGTCGAAATCAAGGATTACCTGTTCGAAACCTCGAAGCAGGGCGGCGCGATTCTCGCGGGTCTGGAGCATCTGGACGAGCGCTATCTGCGCGCGGTCGGCTATGCGACCAAGAGCAAGCGCAACGCGTTTCCGAAGATGGTGCTGATCGGCGATATCGTCGGTGACGATGCCGATGCGGTGGCCACCGCCACCTCGGAAGTCATCCGCATGGCCAACGGCAAGAGCGGCGAAGGCTTCGTGGCGGTGTCCGCCGAAGCGCGCAAGCGCTTCTGGCTCGACCGCAGCCGCACGGCCGCGATCGCCAAGCACACCAACGCGTTCAAGATCAACGAAGACGTCGTGATTCCGCTCAACCGCATGGGCGAGTACACCGACGGCATCGAGCGCATCAACATCGAACTGTCGATCAAGAACAAGCTGCAACTGATCGACGCGCTGGAAGCGTTCTTCAAGGAAGGCAAGCTGCCGCTCGGCAAGACCGACGACGCGAATGAAATTCCGTCGGCGGAACTGCTCGAAGACCGTGTGCAGCAGGCGCTCGATCTGCTCAAGCGCGTGCGCGAGCGCTGGACCTTCGTGGGCG
Organism: Burkholderia sp. Ax-1719; assembly: GCF_011753055.1. GTDB lineage: Bacteria > Pseudomonadota > Gammaproteobacteria > Burkholderiales > Burkholderiaceae > Paraburkholderia. The sequence goes on from NZ_VWWJ01000017.1 coordinate 14,466, forward strand.
ACAAGCTCGACATGCCGTTGCGCGAAGCGCAGCACTATCTCGTGCAGCTGGGCTACGAAGCGCTGGCGGAAAAATTCGCCGACCGCTGCGATGTGCAGCCCGACGTCAACGTCTTCCATGTGACACAAGATCGCACCGTGCGCATCTCGTGGAAGCAGGAAATCCGCGCCGAACTGCGCCAGATTTTCAATGGCGGCGCGTTCAAGCCGATCCTCGACGAAGCCCAGGCGATCCACAAGAAGGTGCTGCGCGGCCGCGTGTTCGTGGCGCTGCACATGCACGCCGGCGACGGCAACGTGCACACCAACCTGCCGGTCAACTCGGACAACTACGAGATGCTGCAGGACGCGCACGTTGCGGTGGCGCGCATCATGAAGCTCGCGCGTTCGCTCGACGGCGTGATTTCGGGCGAGCACGGCATCGGCATTACCAAGCTCGAATTCCTCACGGAAGACGAGATCGCCGAATTCCGCGCCTACAAGCAGCGCGTCGATCCGGAAGGGCGCTTCAACAAGGGCAAGCTGCTCGAAGGCGCCGATCTGCGCAACGCCTACACGCCGTCGTTCGGCCTGATGGGCTACGAATCGCTGATCATGCAGCAGTCCGATATTGGCGCCATCGCCGAATCGGTCAAGGACTGCCTGCGCTGCGGCAAGTGCAAGCCGGTGTGCGCCACGCACGTGCCGCGCGCGAACCTGCTGTACAGCCCGCGTAACAAGATTCTCGCGACCTCGCTGCTGGTCGAAGCCTTCCTGTACGAAGAGCAGACGCGCCGCGGCGTGTCGATCAAGCACTGGGACGAGTTCAACGATGTCGCCGACCACTGCACGGTCTGCCACAAGTGCGTGACGCCGTGCCCGGTCAAGATCGACTTCGGCGATGTGACGATGAACATGCGCAATCTGCTGCGCAAGATGGGCAAGAAGAAGTTCAACGCGGGCAACGCGGCGGGCATGTTCTTCCTGAACGCCACCAATCCGCAGACCATCAACCTCGCGCGTACCGCGATGATGGGCGTGGGTTACAAGGCGCAGCGTCTGGGCAACGACGTGCTGAAGAAGTTCGTCAAGAAGCAGACGGCGCATCCGCCCGCAACCACGGGCCGTGCGCCGGTGGTCGAGCAGGTGATCCACTTCGTCAACAAGAAGATGCCGGGCAACCTGCCGAAGAAGACGGCGCGCGCGCTGCTCGACATCGAAGACAACAAGATCGTGCCGATCATCCGCAATCCGAAGACCACCAATGTGGATTCGGAAGCGGTGTTCTACTTCCCGGGTTGCGGCTCGGAGCGTCTGTTCTCGCAGGTGGGTCTGGCCACGCAAGCGATGCTCTGGGAAGCGGGCGTGCAGACCGTGCTGCCGCCGGGCTATCTGTGCTGCGGTTATCCGCAGCGCGGCTCGGGCCAGTTCGACAAGGCCGAGAAGATCGTGACGGACAACCGCGTGCTGTTCCACCGCATGGCGAACACGCTCAACTACCTCGACATCAAGACGGTCGTGGTGTCGTGCGGGACGTGTTACGACCAGCTCGCTGGTTATGAATTCGACAAGATTTTCCCGGGCTGCCGCATCATCGACATCCACGAGTTCCTGCTCGAAAAGGGCATCAAGCTCGATGGCGTGTCGGGGACGCGCTACATGTACCACGACCCGTGCCACACGCCGATCAAGACGATCGATCCGGTCAAGCTCGTCAACGAACTCATGGGTTCGGAAAAGGACGGCTACAAGATCGAGAAGAACGATCGTTGCTGCGGCGAGTCGGGCACGCTCGCGGTGACGCGTCCGGATGTGTCGACCCAGGTGCGCTTCCGCAAGGAAGAGGAAATCCGCAAGGGCGCGGCCAAGCTGCGTGACATTCCGATCATCGGCAACGGTGCGAACGGCGTGCAACCGGCGACGCAGCAGGAAGCCGGCGGCCAGGGCAAGGTGCAGGACGTGAAGATCCTGACGTCGTGCCCGTCCTGCCTGCAAGGTCTGTCGCGTTACAACGAGGATGCCAATGTGGAAGCCGATTACATCGTGGTGGAGATCGCGCGCCACGTGCTCGGCGAAAACTGGATGGCCGACTACGTGAACCGCGCGAACAATGGCGGAATCGAACGCGTGCTGGTTTAATGGCAGCGCCAAATTTTCCGTAACACGGGTTCGAGGACAACGATGGGATGCGTATTCTGTAATGAGGAAGGCGGGGAAGTGCTGTGGGAAGACGAGCGTATGCGCGTCGTTCTTGCGACCGCCGAAGCCGAATATCCCGGCTTTTGCCGCGTGATCTGGAATACGCATGTCGCCGAGTTCTCGGATCTCGCCGATGCGGATCGGGAACACCTTATGCGCGCCGTGTATGCGGTCGAGCGGGCGCTGCGCCGCATCATGCAGCCGTCGAAGGTGAACCTGGCGAGTCTCGGCAATCAGGTGCCGCATGTGCACTGGCACGTGATTCCGCGCTTCACCAACGACGCGCATTTTCCGATGTCGGTGTGGTCGCCGCGTCAGCGTACGGTGTCCGAAGCGATGCTCGGGCAGCGTCGCGCGCAGGCCACGCTGCTGCGCGAAGCGGTGAGGCAGGAAATGACGTCAGCGGGCGCAGCGGGGCAGTCGCAGGATTGAGCGCACGCGCATGAAGCGGCGAAGCCGTTCGTGCGCGTTCCTGAGCGCGCGGGCCATGAGCGACGACGCTCAAAACGCTCGCAATGCTCGCGCATTGCTCAAAAAGGGACAAACATGAGTGGACTGAAATCCGATACGCCGATTCCGACCGGCGTCGTGGTGCATGCGCTGTCGCGCGTGCTCGAACTGCAGTACGCGAACGGCGAGAGCTATCGCATTCCGTTCGAACTGATGCGCGTCTATTCGCCCTCCGCCGAGGTGCGCGGCCACGGCCCCGGCCAGGAGACGCTGCAGACCGGCAAGCGCGAAGTGACGATCACGGCGCTCGAAGGCGTCGGGCATTACGCGCTGCAGCCCACTTTCTCCGACGGCCACAATACCGGCATCTACTCCTGGGACCAGCTCTACGAGCTGGCGACGCGTCAGGACGCACTCTGGGCCGAGTATTTCGCGAAGCTCAAGGCCGCAGGCGTCGAGCGCGACGCGCCAATGGTTGCCGCGCCTGCCGCGCACGGCCACTGCCACTGACGCTTCCTGTTACGATCCAGCCGCCGCGCGAGGGGCGCGGCGCACTCCATCAAAAAGAGCCGGACACGATCCGGCTCAAGACCCGCGAAAGGACGAGCGCGATGAGCAAAACCCACTTCGGCTATCAGACAGTCGACGAACAGGACAAGGCGAAGAAGGTGGCCGGTGTGTTCCACTCGGTCGCCTCGAACTACGACCTGATGAACGATCTGATGTCGGGCGGGTTGCACCGCGCCTGGAAAGCGTTCACGATCGCGCAGGCCAATATCCGTCCGGGCGCGAAGGTGCTCGACATCGCGGGCGGCACGGGCGATCTGTCGATGGCGTTCGCGAAGAAAGCCGGCCCGACCGGCGAAGTCTGGCACACCGACATCAACGAATCGATGCTGCGCGTGGGCCGCGACCGTCTGATCGACAAGGGCGTGATTACGCCCGCGCTGCTGTGCGACGCCGAAAAGATCCCGTTCCCGGATAACTACTTCGACCTGGTGACGGTCGCTTTCGGCCTGCGCAACATGACGCACAAGGATCGCGCGCTGGCCGAAATGCGCCGCGTGATCAAGCCGGGTGGCCGCGTGATGGTGCTCGAATTCTCGAAAGTCTGGGAACCGCTCAAGAAAGCGTACGACGTCTATTCGTTCAAGGTGCTGCCGTGGCTGGGCAAGCGCTTCGCCCAGGACGCGGACAGCTACCAGTACCTGGCCGAATCGATCCGTATGCATCCGGACCAGGAAACATTGAAGACGATGATGGAACAAATCGGCCTCGACGCCGTCAAATATTACAATTTGTCAGCTGGCGTGGTAGCCTTACACGTCGGGACAAAGTACTAATGTTCCTAAATCACTGTCTTTAAAGGAAATTCCGCCATGCCTGAGACCTGCAACACAGCTTCCAAAAAGCTTTCAATGTCTTGGGCGAGGCGGATTGGCACTTTCGCAGTGATTGGCGCGATCGTGGCCGGCAGCCTGGCTTCGCTCGACGCTGAAGCAAAACGCATGGGCGGCGGCCGCAGCTTTGGCCGTCAGTCGACCACCGCTACGCAGCGCAGCACCACGCCGCCGCCGGCGCAACCCAGCCCCACGCAGCAGGCCGGCGCGCAGCGCGCGCCCGGTACGCCCGCGCCGACGCCCGCACCCGCACCGGCGCGTAACCGCTGGCTCGGGCCGATCGCGGGTCTCGCGGCCGGTCTCGGTATTGCGGCGCTGCTGTCGCACTTCGGTCTGGGCGAAGCGTTCGCCGGCATGATGGCGAACATGATCGTGATCGCGCTGATCGCGTTCATCGCCATCTGGCTGATCCGCAAGTTCATGAACCGCCGCCGCGCCGCGGAGCCCGCGTATCAAACGGGTGGGGCAAGTCTGAATCAGGGCGGCTATCGTCCTTCTGAGCCGCGTTACACCGCGCCGCCCACGGGCCAATACCTCGCGCCCGAAGCGCAGCCGCTCACCACGCCGCAGATCAACACCGCGCCGGACGTCCCGGCAGGCTTCGACACGGAATCCTTCCTGCGCAACGCCAAGGTGTACTTCGTGCGTCTGCAGGCCGCATGGGACGTGGGCAATATCGAGGACATCCGCGAATTCACCACGCCGGAGATGTTCGCCGAAGTGCGCGTGGATCTCGCGAGCCGTGGCACGCAGGCCAACCAGACCGACGTCGTGCAGCTCAACGCCGATCTGCTGGCAGTCGAGGAGCGCGGCAGCGAATACCTCGCGAGCGTGCGCTTCTCGGGCCTGATCCGCGAAGAAGCGGGCGCGGCGGCCGAGCCGTTCGTCGAAATCTGGAATCTGTCGAAGTCGCGCTCGACGGGCGAGGGCTGGTTGCTTGCGGGCATCCAGCAGGTCGAGTCGCACTGAAGGAGCTTGCGGCGCCAACGGCGCGGCAAAATAGCTCGCGCCCCGCGGCGGCGCGGCTTTGCGCCTCGAACGCTACAATAGGAACCCGCGCGAGCTCGATGCCCGCGCGGGTTTTTTTATTTCCAAGCCGATGACTCTCGCCGCCAAGCCCTTCGCCGCCGCTGTCAATCACCTGCTCGCCCGCGAATCGTGGGCTCGCGAGCGCCTCGCTCCCTACGCAGGCAAGACCGCGCGTCTGTCCTGTCCGCCCGTCGTTCTCACCTTGCTCGTGCAGCCCGATGGCTATCTCGCAGCCGTCGAGGAACAGGACGCGGGTCACGCGGACGTCGCGCTTTCGCTGCCTGCGGGTGCGCTGTCCTCATACGTGCAGGGCGGTCAGTCGGCCGTCATGAAGCACGTCAAGATCGAGGGCGACGCCGAATTCGCGCAGATCATCGGCAAGCTCGCCGAACACCTGCGCTGGGAGCCCGAAGAAGACCTCGCGAAGCTGATCGGCGACGCGCCGGCCTCGCGCATCGCCTCGTTCGCGCGCAGCCTGCACACGCAGGCGCTGCGCACGGGCCGCAACGTGCTGGGCTCCGTCACCGAGTATCTGCTCGACGAACAGCCGCAACTCGTGCGGCACGCCGAGCTGGACAGCTTCAACACCGAGCTGTCCCGCGCGCGCGATGCACTGGCGCGCGTCGAAAAGCGCATCGAGCGCCTTGAACAAAAAACACAAGCGCGCGGCGCGGGCGGGGTGCAGCACCCGGCCTCGCGCGGCCCGAGCCCGCTACAAGGCAATTAAGACATGCGTTTTCTGCGTTTCCTGAAGATTTTCTTTACGGTCATCCGCTTCGGTCTCGACGAAATGATGTTGAGCCGGATCAATGACCGGCGCGTCAGAGTATTGCTCCGCATCACCACGATTGGCCGCAAGTTCGATCAACCGCCCGGCGTGCGTCTGCGTCTCGCGCTCGAAAGCCTGGGTCCCATTTTCGTGAAGTTCGGCCAGGTGCTGTCGACGCGGCGCGATCTGCTGCCGCTCGATATCGCCAACGAACTCGCCAAGCTCCAGGATCAGGTGCCGCCGTTCGAATCGCAGGTGGCGATCGACATCATCGAAAAATCGCTGGGCGCGCCTGTCGACACGTTGTTCGACGACTTCGAGCGGGTGCCGGTGGCGAGCGCGTCGATCGCGCAGGTGCACTTCGCGAAGGTGAAGTCGGGCCAGCATGCGGGCAAGGCGGTCGCCGTGAAGGTGCTGCGCCCGAATATGCGTCCGGTGATCGATTCCGATCTGTTGCTGCTGCGCGATATCGCCGTGTGGGCCGAGCGTTTGTGGGCCGACGGCAAGCGCCTGAAGCCGCGCGAAGTGGTCGCCGAATTCGACAAATATCTGCACGACGAACTCGACCTGATGCGCGAGGCCGCCAACGGCAGCCAGCTGCGCCGCAACTTCGCGGGCCTCGATCTGCTGATGGTGCCGGAGATGTACTGGGAGTTCAGCACCGCCAACGTGCTGGTGATGGAGCGCATGGTGGGCGTGCCGATCAGCCAGGTGGACCGGCTGCGCGCGGCGGGCGTGGATATTCCCAAGCTCGCGCGCGAAGGCGTGGAAATCTTCTTCACGCAGGTGTTCCGCGACGGTTTTTTCCACGCCGACATGCACCCCGGCAACATTCAGGTGAGCCTCGATCCGGCGCATTTCGGGCGTTATATCGCGCTGGATTTCGGGATCGTCGGCGCGCTGTCGGACTTCGATAAAAACTATCTCGCGCAGAACTTCCTCGCCTTCTTCAAGCGCGACTATCACCGCGTGGCGACACTGCATATCGAATCGGGCTGGGTGCCGCCCACGACGCGCGTGGAGGAGCTGGAAAGCGCGATCCGCGCGGTCTGCGAGCCGTACTTCGACCGCGCGCTCAAGGATATTTCGCTCGGCCAGGTGCTGCTGCGCCTGTTCCAGACTTCGCGCCGCTTCAACGTGGAAATCCAGCCGCAGCTGGTGCTGCTGCAAAAGACCATGCTGAACGTGGAAGGGTTGGGGCGCTCGCTAGATCCCGAACTCGATCTCTGGAAAACGGCCAAGCCGTATCTGGAGCGCTGGATGACCGAGCAGATCGGCTTGCGCGGCTGGTTCGAGCGTCTGAAGATCGAAGCGCCGCAGTGGAGCAAGACGCTGCCGCAACTGCCGCGTCTCGTCCATCAGGCGCTGCTGCATCGGCAGGAGCCGGGTCACGCCAACGACGAGGCAATCCGACAGATTCTCGCCGAACAGCGCCGCACCAATCGTCTGCTTCAGGGCCTCGTGGTGTTTGGCGTGGCGGTGGGCGTGGGCATGGTGGCGACGCGCATGTGGCTCGCGCTGGCTTACGGATACGGCGGCTGAAGCGCTTGAGCGCGGTCGTCAGGTAGTCAGAGATCAGGAGTGAGACGATGAGCGATCCAACGGAAGGCAGCGCACCCCAGAACAACGCGCCCGAATTCGATACCCGTGACCCCGCCGCACCCGCGTTCTGGGACGAGCGTTTCGAGCGCGGCTTCACGCCGTGGGATCAGGCGGGCGTGCTGCCCGCTTTCGAGGCGTTTGCTCAGGCGCACCCCGACGCCGCCGTGCTGATTCCCGGCTGCGGCAACGCCTGGGAGGCGCGCTGGCTGGCCGGGCGCGGGCGCCAGCTGCGCGCTATCGACTTCGCGCCGTCGGCGGTTGCGCGTGCGCGCGCGCTGCTGGGCGAGCACGCAGACGTGGTGGAGGAAGCCGACTTTTACACCTACGCGCCGCCTTTTACGCCGGGATGGATTTTCGAGCGCGCCTTCCTGTGTGCGCTGCCGAAGTCGCAACGTGCGGACTACGCGCGCCGCATGGCCGAACTGCTCGCGCCGGGCGCGTTGCTGGCGGGCTATTACTTCCTCGGCGAGACGCCCAAGGGGCCGCCGTTCGGTATCGCGCGCGCCGAACTCGACGCGCTTCTGGAGCCGTATTTCACGCTGATCGACGATCAGCCTGTGGAAGGCTCGTTGCCCGTTTTTCAAGGCCGCGAACGCTGGCTGACGTGGCGGCGCAACGGTAGCTGATCGGTAAATAACGGCAACTGATCGGTAACCGCGTGAGCGCGCACGCCGCGCCGCTCGCCCGCAAAGCAGCGCAGGCCCTTGATCGGACGCAAGCCGTCCCCATCTACGCGCGAGTGCGCTGCGTTCCCCTGCCTAGACTCCGTCCCGGCAAATCCCGGGCCAGGGGAGCGTTTGCGGCTATAATTCAAGGCTTTGCAAGCATTTGTCAGGTTTTTGTGCCTGACTTTCACTCGTTTCATCAGGAAAGAGATCATGCCGATCTACGCTTACCGCTGCGAGTCGTGCGGCTTCGACAAGGACTGTCTGCAGAAGATCAGCGATGCGCCCCTGACGCAGTGCCCCAGCTGCGGCGCGGATACGTTTCGCAAGCAGGTTACCGCTGCCGGCTTCCAGCTGAAGGGCTCGGGCTGGTACGTCACCGACTTCCGTGGCGGCAATAGCAATAGCAACGGCGGCAACAACGGCGCGAGCGCCGCTGCGTCTGGCGCAAAAGCCGAAGGCGCGTCCTCCGAAGCCAGCAAGCCGGCCGCCGACAGCGCGCCTGCAGCGGCTCCCGCAGCCGCGTCGGCGTCGAGCGGCGCAAGCACGACGAGCAGCACGAGCACGGCAGGCTCGACCTGAAACCCTGCGGCCTGGGTCCGGTTTTCCGGGGCCAGGCCGCACAAGCGCCGCGCCACCCGCGCGGCCTGGATGGCGTGTACATGACGATCAAGAAAGCGACGTTAAAATCGGTATTCCTGACCGGCCTGCTCGTGCTGGTGCCGCTGGCCCTCACGCTGTGGGTCCTGAATCTCGTCATCAGCACGATGGATCAGACCTTGCTGTTGCTGCCGGAGTCGTGGCGGCCGTCGTTCCATCTGCCGGGCCTGGGCGCGGTGCTCACGCTGGCGTTCATTTTCGTGGTGGGCCTGCTCACGCATAATTTCATCGGCCAGAAGCTGGTGGAATGGTGGAATGCGCTGGTGCGCCGCATCCCGATCATCGGTCCGCTGTATGGAAGCATCCAGCAGGTTTCCGATACACTGCTTTCCAGCAACGGCAATGCCTTTCGCAAGGCGCTCCTGATCGAGTACCCGCGCAAGGGCTCGTGGACCATCGCGTTCCTCACCGGCATTCCGGGCGGCGACGTGGTGAACCATCTGCAGGAAGATCACGTGAGCGTGTATGTGCCGACCACGCCCAATCCCACCTCGGGCTTTTTCCTGATGGTGCCGAAGAGCGAAGTCGTCGAACTCGACATGACGGTCGATGCCGCGCTCAAGTATATTGTTTCGATGGGCGTTGTCGCGCCAGCCGCGACCCCGCGACGCCCCATCGATCCCCCGCTTTAAATACCGGATGCCACGTCGGGTCTCAAACACGCGTGGCCTTCCTGTTTAATTTACGCATAACGAAAGACGAACATCATGTCGATGAGATCTGAATACTGCGGTCTGGTGACCGAACAGCTGCTGGGCCAAAACGTTTCGCTGTGCGGATGGGTGCAGCGCCGCCGCGACCATGGCGGCGTTATCTTCATCGACCTGCGCGACCGCGAAGGCCTCGTTCAGGTCGTGTGCGACCCGGACCGCGCAGAGATGTTCAAGGTCGCCGAAGGCGTGCGCAACGAGTTCTGCGTGCAGGTCAAGGGCGTGGTTCGCAATCGTCCGGAAGGCACGGTCAACGCCAACCTGAAGAGCGGCAAGATCGAAGTGCTGTGCCACGAACTCGTGGTGCTGAACGCGTCGGTTACGCCGCCGTTCCAGCTCGACGACGACAACCTCTCGGAAACCACGCGCCTCACGCACCGCGTGCTGGATCTGCGTCGCCCGCAGATGCAGCACAACCTGCGCCTGCGTTACCGCGTGGCGATGGAAACGCGCAAGTATCTGGATTCGCTCGGCTTCATCGACATCGAAACGCCGATGCTCACCAAGAGCACGCCGGAAGGCGCACGCGACTACCTCGTGCCGTCGCGCACGAACGCGGGCCAGTTCTTCGCGCTGCCGCAGTCGCCGCAGCTCTTCAAGCAGCTGCTGATGGTGGCGAACTTCGATCGCTACTACCAGATCGTCAAGTGCTTCCGCGACGAAGACCTGCGCGCCGACCGTCAGCCGGAATTCACGCAGATCGACTGCGAAACGTCGTTCCTCGGCGAGCAGGAAATCCGTGACCTGTTTGAAGACATGGCGCGTCACGTGTTCAAGGAAACGATCGGCGTCGAACTCGACGCGAAGTTCCCGGTCATGCCGTACTCGGAAGCCATGAGCCGTTTCGGTTCGGACAAGCCGGACCTGCGCGTGAAGCTCGAATTCACGGAACTCACGGACGCCATGAAGGACGTGGACTTCAAGGTGTTCAGCACGCCGGCCAACAGCAAGGACGGCCGCGTGGCCGCACTGCGCGTGCCGAAGGGCGCCGAACTCTCGCGTGGCGACATCGACGGCTACACGGAATTCGTGCGCATCTACGGCGCGAAGGGCCTGGCCTGGATCAAGGTCAACGAAGTCGCGAAGGGCCGTGACGGTCTGCAAAGCCCGATCGTCAAGAACCTGCACGACGCGTCGATCGCCGCCATCCTCGAGCGCACCGGCGCACAAGACGGCGACATCATCTTCTTCGCGGCAGATCGCGCCAAGGTGGTGAACGACAGCCTGGGCGCACTGCGCCTGAAGGTCGGCCATTCGGAATTCGGCAAGGCCAACGGTCTGGTCGAGAAGGGCTGGAAGCCGCTGTGGGTGATCGACTTCCCGATGTTCGAATACGACGAGGAAGAAAACCGCTACGTGGCTGCTCACCACCCGTTCACGAGCCCGAAGGACGAGCACCTGGAATATCTGGAAACGGATCCGGGCCGCTGCCTCGCGAAGGCTTACGACATGGTGCTGAACGGCTGGGAAATCGGCGGCGGTTCGGTTCGTATCTATCAGGAAGAGGTGCAGAGCAAGGTGTTCCGCGCGCTGAAGATCGGTCCGGAAGAAGCGCGTGCGAAGTTCGGCTTCCTGCTGGACGCGCTGCAATACGGCGCGCCGCCGCACGGCGGTATCGCATTCGGTCTGGACCGCATCGTCACGATGATGGCCGGCGCCGACTCGATCCGCGACGTGATCGCGTTCCCGAAGACGCAACGCGCACAGTGTCTGCTCACGCAGGCGCCGAGCGAAGTTGACGAGCGTCAACTGAAGGAACTGCACATCCGTCTGCGTCAGCCCGAGCAGAAGACGGCGCAGTAAGGCTGCGCAGTTAGCCCGATTAAACGGTGTGAAGAAGAGGCGCGCGAGCGCCTCTTTTTTTTCGCTTGGCGTTTGCTGTTGTCATCCCGTTGAGCGTCCGATTCACGCCGATTTGCTAGACTGCGCGGCCATCGATCTGCAAAGACCCTGCCATGCCGCCACGCGTGATTCGTGCCTTGATTCTGCTTGTCGCGCTCGCCACTGCGGCGCTCGCGCACGCACAGCAAGTCGGCTTTATCTCGAACGGCGTCTACTATTCGGTGAATCCGCAACTGGCGAACGGCACGACCCTGCAGATCGTGCCAGACGTCGACCATCCCGCCGTGCAATGCTGCGCGACCATCAGCGGCCGTGCGCACGCCAATCCCAATGTCTTTGACGACCTGCGCGACCGCGCCGTGACGGCTTACGCGATCAAGCTGCCGCCCGCGCTCGATAAGGACGTTTCCGGTTTCGGCGTAACCGGCGAGGCGCATTTCGCACATGTGGGCAAGACCGCCGATGCCACGCTGGAGGGTGGCCTCATGGTGCGCCTCGCGACCTGCACGTCGGGCGAGGGCGTGCATTACCTCGGCAAGCGCATCGGCGATGGCAAAACGCTGGTGCATCTGTCCCAGCACTTTGACGCCGATTTCGAGCCAACTTGCAGCGACGCCGATCTGGAACCGTCCGCGAAATGAGCGCGGAGTGAGTGCCGGATGAGCGCAAAATCGGCGCACCAAGCGCCTCATGCCCCTTTTGCGTTAAATTCTGACAAGACCGTCGCAAACATCGCGGCCCCCACCTGTTTTATCGCCATGCCGATTTCACCGAAGCCGCCGAAGATCCCTGAATCCGTACTCGTCGTCATCCATACGCCGCCTGTGGCGGGGCAGATGGATGTGCTGATCATCGAGCGCGCCGACCGCGCCGGTTTCTGGCAATCGGTCACGGGTTCAAAGGATCGCGTCGACGAGCCGTTTCTGGAGACGGCCGTGCGCGAGGTGGCCGAGGAGACGGGCATCGCTGTCGGGACGCCGGAAGTGCCCGCGCAGGCGCTGCGCGACTGGGATCACGAAATCGACTACGAGATCTATCCGGTCTGGCGTCACCGTTACGCTGAGGGCGTCACACGCAACACCGAGCACTGGTTCAGCCTCGAAGTGCCGAAGGGCACGCCGGTGACGCTCGCGCCGCGCGAGCACACCGCGTATCTGTGGCTGCCGTTCGAAGAGGCCGCGGCGAAGTGTTTCTCGTCGTCCAATCGAGAGGCGATCCTGCAATTGCCCGCGCGCCTGGCCGCCGATCATTCGGGAGAGCGTCCGTGAGCGATACCCGCGCCGATCCCGAAGCAGAACTCGAACCGCGCCGCGTCATGCGGCTGCGCGAGGCGCTGCTGGGGCGGCGCTACCGTTCGCGCTACCGCTTCACGAGCGGCAACGAGGTGCGCCTGTTCCATTCCGGCGAGGGGCTTTTTGGCGCGATGATCGAGCGCATCGACGCCGCCCGGCGCGACGTCGCGCTCGAAACCTATATCTTCTGCAAGGACGCCACGGGCCAGGCGCTCTCCGAGGCGCTGATGCGCGCGGCGCGTCGCGGCGTGCGCGTGCGCGTCATCACCGACGGCGTGGGCACCGCGCGTCTCGATCTGTTCAACGCGTGGCCGGGCGCGGGCATCGAGCATCGCATCTATAACCCGCACATCTTCGGGCGCTTCGGTTTTTCGCGCACGCACCGCAAGCTCGCCGTGATCGACGACCAGTTCGCCTATTGCGGCGGCATCAACGTCGTCGACGACATGGAGAACGATGGCAAGCCGCTGCCGTTCGCGCGCTGGGATTTCGCGGTGGAACTGGCGGGGCCGGTGGTGGTGGATGTGCGCGAGGCGATCGAGATGCAATGGCGGCGCATCCGTCTTGGCCATCGGCCGCCGCTCGCGGGCGCCGGTGCGCCTGACGCGCTGGCCGGGCTGTCGCCGGGCGTGCCGGCGAGCGCGGGCTTTCTCGCACCGCATCCCACGGGGCACACGGTGATGCAGCCCGCCAAGGCCGTCAACGAGGTGCTGCGCGAACTCGCGCCGGTGGTCCGCACGGGCCGCGCCCAACGCATCATCGCGCGGCTGCGCGAGCGTCTGCGTGCGGGCGTGCCCGATCCGCGCACCGCGCACGTGCCCTGCGTGGCCTTCGTCGCGCGCGATAACGTGGTGAATCGTCGGGCCATCGAGAAAGCGTATCTGGACGCCATCGGCGAGGCGCGCAAGGAAGTGCTGCTCGCCAATCCCTACTTCATGCCGGGGCGGCGTCTGCGCCGCGCGCTGGTGGAGGCGGCGGCGCGCAACGTCACGGTCAAGCTTCTGATCGGACGAAAAGAGTTCAAGGTGCTCGACTACGGCACGCCGTTTCTCTATCACCAGCTGCTGAGCGCTGGCGTGCAGATTGCCGAGTACGAAAAGACCATGCTGCACGGCAAGGTGGCGGTGGTGGACGACGTGTGGGGCACGGTCGGCTCGTCGAATCTGGATGCGCTCAGTCTCGTGCTCAACAACGAAGCCAACGTGCTGCTCGTGCAGCATCCGCAGATCGGCCAACTGCGTGAAGCGATCCTGAGCGCCTTCGATGAATCTCCGAAGATCGACCGCGCCCGCTATGAGGCGCGTCCGTGGCATGTGCGCGCGGTCAACTGGCTCGCCTGGAACTCCTATCGCGTGGTCATGAAACTGCTCACCGTGGGCGGTTACGACTAGCTTTCTGATGCGCCGCAGCACGCGAAGCCGCGCGATCCGGCAAGCGGCGCGTCTGCCATATCCAGCGCCCCCTGTGCAATCGAGAAATGTTCGCTTGTGTGCTTTGCGCGAACCCCCAAAATTAGAGTACCGGTTAGAAATCGGTTTCTAATAAAGTCCTTGTTTCGCGGGCGGCTGTCCTCAACAATAGTACGGCCGTTCGATTTAATTCAGGCCGAGATGTCAGCAGATAAAGCCAACATCGCGGCCACATCGTCACGGTAAATAAAGCTATGCGTAAAGGCGAACAGACACGAGCCGCCATTCTGGATGCAGCACTCGACCTCGCGAGCCGGGACGGACTGGAAGGTCTGACCATCGGATTGCTGGCCGAGCGCATGCAGATGAGCAAGAGCGGCGTCTTCGCGCACTTCGGTTCGCGCGAAGACCTGCAGGTCGAGGTGGTGCGTGAGTACCATCGCAGATTCGAGGAAGAAGTCTTCTTTCCGAGCTTGCGCGAACCACGCGGTTTGCCTCGTCTGCGTGCGATGCTGTCGCGATGGTTCGAAAAGCGCATCCACGAAGTCACGACCGGCTGCATTTACATCAGCGGCGCGGTCGAGTACGACGACCGCGCGGACAGCCAGGTGCGCGAGCAACTGGTGGCGAGCGTGACGATGTGGCGTGCCGCGCTGCTGAGGGCCATTGCGCAGGCGATTGAAGAAGGGCATCTGCGACGCGATACCGATCCCGCGCTGATGCTGTTCGAACTGTATAGCGTGACACTCGGCCTGCATCATGACGGCCGCTTCCTGCACCTGCCGGACGCGGTCGAGCATACGTGGGCCGCGTTCGAAAAACTGATTGTTTCGTACCAGAGCGTGAGCGAATAGCGAGCGCCGCGCACAGCGTCGCGGCGGTACGCGAAAGCCCGGACTCTAATGCTCTATCAAGGGAGATAAAACATGGGACAGTACACCGCGCCGCTGCGCGACATGCAATTCGTGCTGCACGAGCTGCTGAACGTGGAAGGCGAAGTCAAGCAGATGCCGAAGCACGCTGACCTCGACGCCGACACCATCAACCAGGTGCTGGAAGAGGCGGGCAAGTTCTGCTCGGAAGTGCTGTTTCCGCTGAACCAGACCGGCGACCGTGAAGGTTGCACGTACGCCGGCGATGGCGTCGTCACCACGCCCACGGGCTTCAAGGAAGCGTACAAGCAGTACGTTGAAGCCGGCTGGCCCGCACTGGGCTGCGATCCCGAATACGGCGGCCAGGGCCTGCCCGCGTTCGTGAACAACGCGCTCTACGAAATGCTCAATTCGGCGAACCAGGCGTGGACCATGTACCCGGGTCTCTCGCACGGCGCCTACGAATGTCTGCACGCGCACGGCACGCCGGAGCTGCAGCAGACCTATCTCCCGAAGCTGGTCGAAGGCGTGTGGACCGGCACGATGTGTCTGACCGAGCCGCACTGCGGCACGGACCTGGGCATCCTGCGCACCAAGGCCGAGCCGAACAGCGACGGCTCCTACGCGATCACCGGCACGAAGATCTTCATTTCGAGCGGTGAGCACGACATGGCGGAGAACATCATCCACCTCGTGCTCGCCCGCCTGCCGGACGCGCCGCAAGGCACCAAGGGCATTTCGCTGTTCGTGGTGCCGAAATTCATCCCCAACGAATCGGGCGCGCCGGGCGCGCGCAACGGCATCAAGTGCGGCTCGATCGAGCACAAGATGGGCATCCACGGCAACGCCACCTGCGTCATGAACCTGGACGGCGCGACGGGCTGGCTCGTCGGCGAGCCGAACAAGGGCTTGAACGCCATGTTCGTGATGATGAACGCCGCGCGTCTGGGCGTCGGCATGCAAGGCCTGGGTCTCACCGAAATCGCTTACCAGAACTCGCTGACCTACGCGAAAGAGCGTCTGCAGATGCGTTCGCTGACCGGCCCGAAGGCGCCCGAAAAGGCCGCCGACCCGATCATCGTGCATCCGGACGTGCGTCGCATGCTGCTCACGCAGAAGGCCTGGGCTGAAGGCGCGCGCGCCTTCACGTACTGGTCGGCGCTGCAGATCGACAAGGAACTCTCGCACGGCGACGAAACCGAGCGCAAGGAAGCTGCGGATCTGGTCGCGCTGCTCACGCCGATCATCAAGGCCTTCCTGACCGACAACGCGTTCGAGAGCACCAACCTCGGCATGCAGGTGTACGGCGGCCACGGCTTCATCTCCGAGTGGGGCATGGAGCAATACGTGCGCGACGCGCGTATCAACCAGATCTACGAAGGCACCAACACGATCCAGTCGCTCGACCTGCTGGGCCGCAAGGTGCTGGGCGACATGGGCGCGAAGCTCAAGAAGTTCGGCAAGCTGGTGACGGATTTCGTCGAAGCCGAAGGCATCAAGACGGAAATGCAGGAGTTCGTGAATCCGCTCGCTGACATTGGCGACAAGATGCAGAAGCTGACGATGGAAATCGGCATGAAGGCGATGCAGAACCCGGACGAAGTGGGCGCGGCGGCCGTGCCGTACCTGCGCACGGCGGGTCATCTGGTGTTCGCGTACTTCTGGGCGCGCATGGCGCGCATCGCGCTGGACAAGGAAAGCTCGGGGGATCCGTTCTACAAGTCGAAGCTGGCCACGGCGCGCTTCTACTTCGCCAAGCTGCTGCCGGAAACGGCGACTGCGATCCGCCAGGCGCGTGCGGGTTCGAAGACGCTGATGGAAGTCGACGAAGCGCTGTTCTAAGCGCCTCGGTGGTGCGCTGCGCCTTCGGGCGAGCGCACCACTCAACACCGAATCTCTCAAGCGGCGCACCGGTTAGAAGAACAACACACCGGTCCGCGCCGCAAAAACATCCCGCTATTTCCCGTTTCGCTCGACATTGCATATCCGCTGGAGGAACAACGTGAGCAATCTAAATATTCGCAAGGTCGCCGTGCTCGGCGCCGGCGTGATGGGCGCGCAAATCGCCGCGCACCTGATCAACGCCCGCGTGCCCGTGCTGCTGTTCGATCTGCCCGCGAAGGAAGGTCCCAAGAACGCCATCGCGCTCAAGGCCATCGAGACGCTGAAGAAGCTGTCGCCCGCGCCGTTCGGCGTGAAGGACGACGCGCAGTACATCACGCCCGCGAACTACGAAGACGATATCGCGAAGCTGGCGGAATGCGACGTGGTGATCGAAGCGATCGCCGAGCGCATGGACTGGAAGCACGACCTGTACAAGAAGGTCGCGCCGCACCTCGGTCCGAAGGCGATTTTCGCCAGCAATACCTCGGGCCTGTCGATCACGGAACTGTCGCAAGGTTTCGACGACAACCTCAAGGCGCGCTTCTGCGGCGTGCACTTCTTCAATCCGCCGCGCTACATGCACCTGGTCGAGCTGATCCCGACCGTGCACACGCAGCCTGAAATCCTCGACCAGCTCGAATCGTTCCTCACGAGCGTGGTGGGCAAGGGCGTGGTGCGCGCGAAGGATACGCCGAACTTCATCGCCAACCGCGTCGGCATTTTCTCGATCCTCGCGGTCATCACCGAAGCGAAGAAGTTCGGACTGCGTTTCGACGAAGTCGACGATCTGACGGGCGCGCGTCTGGGCCGCGCGAAGTCGGCGACGTTCCGCACGGCGGACGTCGTGGGCCTCGACACGATGGCGCACGTCATCAAGACGATGCAGGACAACCTGAAGGACGATCCGTTCTTCGCGGTTTATGAAACGCCGGCCGTGCTGGCGGGTCTGGTGGCGAAGGGCGCGCTCGGCCAGAAGACGGGCGGCGGTTTCTATCGCAAGGAAGGCAAGGCCATCAAGGTGCTCGACGGCAACACCGGCGAGTACGTGGACGGCGGCGCGAAGGCCGACGATCTGGTGGGCCGCATCCTCAAGCGTCCGCCCGCTGAACGTCTGAAGCTGCTGCGCGAATCGCAGCACCCGCAGGCGCAGTTCCTGTGGTCGATTTTCCGCGACGTGTTCCATTACATCGGCGTGCATCTGGAATCGATCGCCGATAACGCGCGCGACGTCGATCTGGCGATCCGCTGGGGCTTCGGCTGGAACGAAGGTCCGTTCGAAGGCTGGCAGGCCGCAGGCTGGAAGCAGGTCGCGGAGTGGGTGAAGGAAGACATCGACGCGGGCAAGACGCTGTCGAGCGCGCCGCTGCCGGCCTGGGTGTTCGAAGGCCCGGTCGCCGCGAATGGCGGCGTGCACGGTGCGGAAGGTTCGTGGTCGCCTGCGGCTGCACGCTTCGAGCCGCGCTCGACGCTGCCGGTCTACGAGCGCCAGGTGTTCCGCGCCGCGCTGTTCGGCGAATCGGGTGCGCGCGATCCGAAGACCTACGGCAAGACGCTGTTCGAGAACGAGCATCTGCGCGCGTGGGTCGATGACCGCGCGGGCGAGGACGATGTCGTGATCGTCTCGTACAAGAGCAAGATGAACACGATGGGCCCGGGCGTGCTCGATTCGCTGTCCAAAGCGATCGATATCGCCGAAGACGGCTACAAGGGCGTGGTGATCTGGCAACCGACGTCGCTCAAGCTGGGCGCGCCGGGCGGCCCGTTCTCGGCGGGCGCGAACCTCGAAGAAGCCATGCCGGCCTTCATGATGGGCGGCGCGAAGGGCATCGAGCCGTTCGTGAAGAAGTTCCAGGACACGATGATGCGCGTGAAGTACGCGAACGTGCCGGTCGTGGCGGCCGTGTCGGGCATCGCGCTCGGCGGCGGTTGCGAAATCATGCTGCACAGCGCCAAGCGCGTGGCGCACATCGAAAGCTATGTGGGTCTGGTGGAAGTGGGCGTGGGCCTCGTGCCGGCGGGCGGCGGTCTGAAGGAAGCGGCCGTGCGCGCAGCCGAAGCGGCCGCACAGATCGGCGCCGTGCCCAGCGACCTGCTGCGTTTCCTGCAGAAGTCGTTCGAAAACGCGGCGATGGCCAAGGTTTCCGGTTCGGCGATCGAAGCGCGCACGATGGGTTATCTGAAGCCGTCGGACACGATCGTCTTCAACGTGTTCGAACTGCTCGACACGGCGAAGAAGGAAGTGCGTGCGTTGAACGCATCGGGCTACCGTGCGCCGCTGCGCGCGAAGCAGATTCCGGTGGCGGGCCGCTCGGCGATTTCGACCATCAAGGCGTCGCTCGTCAACATGCGCGATGGCCGCTTCATCAGCGATCACGATTACCTGATCGCGGGCCGCATCGCCGAAGCGGTGTGCGGCGGCGATGTCGAAGCGGGTAGCCTGGTCGACGAAGAATGGCTACTCACGCTGGAGCGCCGCGCCTTTGTCGATCTGCTCGGCACGCAAAAGACGCAGGAACGCATCATGGGCATGCTGCAAACCGGCAAGCCGGTGCGCAACTAAGCGGCACGACGCATACGAGATACTGGAGTCAAAGATGAGCAAACAGTTGCAGGATGCATACATCGTCGCCGCGAGTCGCACGCCCATCGGCAAGGCGCCGCGCGGCGTGTTCAAGAACACGCGCCCGGACGAGCTGCTGGTGCACGCGATCAAGTCGGCCGTGGCGCAGGTGCCTGGCCTCGACACCAGCGTGATCGAAGACGCGATCGTCGGCTGCGCGATTCCGGAAGCCGAGCAAGGCCTGAACGTGGCGCGTATTGGCGCGCTGCTCGCGGGCCTGCCGCAGAGCGTGGGCGGCGTGACCGTCAACCGCTTCTGCGCTTCGGGCCTGACGGCGCTGGCGATGGCGGCGGACCGCATTCGCGTCGGCGAATCGGACGCGATGATCGCCGCCGGCTGCGAATCGATGAGCATGGTGCCGATGATGGGCAACAAGCCGTCGCTCTCGCCGCATATCTTCGATCGCAACGAAGACGTGGGCATCGCTTACGGCATGGGTCTGACGGCGGAAAAAGTCGCTGAGCGCTGGAAGATCAGCCGCGAAGCGCAGGACGCGTTCTCGGTGGAATCGCACCGCCGCGCGCTGGCTGCGCAACAGGCGGGCGAGTTCAAGGACGAAATCGCGCCGTACATGCTCAGCGAGCGTTTCCCGGATCTCGCCACCGGCGAAGTGAAGGTGAAGGAACGCCTGATCGAGCTGGACGAAGGCCCGCGTGCGGACACCACGCTCGAAGGCCTCGCGAAGCTGCGCGCCGTGTTCGCCAACAGGGGTTCGGTGACGGCGGGCAATAGCTCGCAGACCTCGGACGGCGCGGGTGCACTGATCGTCGTCTCGGAAAAGATGCTCAAGCAGTTCAACCTCACGCCGCTCGCGCGCTTCGTGAGCTTCGCGGTGCGCGGCGTGCCGCCGGAAATCATGGGCATCGGCCCGAAGGAAGCGATTCCGGCAGCGCTGAAGGCCGCGGGCCTGAAGCAGGACGATCTGGACTGGATCGAGCTGAACGAGGCATTCGCCGCGCAATCGCTGGCGGTGATCCAGGATCTGGGCCTCGATCCGTCGAAGATCAATCCGCTGGGCGGCGCGATTGCACTGGGTCACCCGCTGGGCGCAACGGGCGCGATTCGTGCGTCGACGGTGGTGCACGGCCTGCGCCGCCGCAACTACAAGTACGGCATGGTGACGATGTGCGTCGGCACCGGCATGGGCGCGGCAGGCATCATCGAGCGGCTGTAACGCGTTCGGGCGCTGGCGCTTGAAGCAATCGACACGGTTCGCAGGCTTGACGGTCTGCGAACCGTTTTTCGTATCCGGCTGCGAAGTGGCAAAGCAAGGAGACAAGACAATGAGCAACGAAATCCTGATCGCACGCGAAAACGGCGTGCTGACGATCACCATCAACCGCCCGGAGCGCAAGAACGCGCTCACGCCCGCGATGTATCAGGCGATGGCCGATGCGCTGGCATCGGCGCAAGAAGATGGCGGCGTGCGCGCCGTGCTGCTGCGCGGCCACGCGGAAATCTTCACCGCTGGCAACGATATCGAGGATTTTCTGAAGAACCCGCCGACCGGCGGCGATTCGCCCGTGATGACGTTCCTGCATACCATCGCGGCGTTCGAGAAGCCGCTGGTCGCGGCGGTCGCGGGCGCGGCCATCGGCGTGGGCACGACGCTGCTGCTGCATTGCGATATGGTCTATGCGGCCGATACGGCGCGCTTTGCGATGCCGTTCGCGCAGCTGGGCCTGTGCCCGGAGGCGGCTTCGTCGCTGTTGCTGCCGCGCATTGCGGGCTATCAGGGCGCGGCGGAAAAGCTGCTGCTCGGCGAGAGCTTCGATGCGGCGGAAGCGCATCGCATGGGCTTCGTGAACCGCGTCGTGGCGGCAGCCGAACTGGAAGCGTTTGTTAGCGCGCAACTGGCGAAGCTGGTGTCGCTGCCGGCGTCGTCGCTGCGCGTCACCAAGTCGCTGATGAAGCGCGCAGGCGAGCACGAGATCAAGACGCAGATGAGCGAAGAGTCGGTGCACTTCGGCAAGATGCTGCTCGCGCCCGAAGCGCGCGAGGCGTTCACGGCTTTCCTGCAAAAGCGCAAGCCGGATTTCCGGCAGTTCGATTAAGCGCTAGCGCGATCAGGCGGCGCTGGTCGTCGCACTCGCCGCCGTGTCGTAATCGACGAAACCGGACTCGCGGCAAAAGCTCACCAGCCGCAGTCCGGCGCGCTTCGCGATCGTGATCGCCAGCGAGGAGGGCGCGGAAATGGTCGCCACCATCGGCATGCCCACGCGCGCGGCCTTGCGCACCAGCTCGTAGCTCGCGCGGCTGGAGAGGAACACGAAGCCCTGCTGCGTATCGGCGCGATCGAGCACCAGCTGGCCGATCAGCTTGTCGAGCGCATTGTGGCGCCCGACGTCCTCGAAGGCACGCAGGATCTGGCCATCGGCATCGCACCAGGCGGCGGCATGCAGCCCGCCGGTGAGTTTGGTGAGCGCCTGATGCTGCGGCAACTCGCGCGCGGCGCGGGCGATCGCATCGGGCGCGAGACGCGCGAGAAAGCCGGTATCGGGCACGATTTCGGGTTCGAGATCGAGCAGGTCGATGCTCTCGATACCGCACACGCCGCATCCGCTGCGTCCGGCCAGCGCGCGGCGCTTCTCTTTCAGTTCGACGAAGGCCTGCTGCACGACCGTCAGATGGACTTCGGCGTGCGGGATCTCCGCTTCGGCGTGCCAATACACCTCGATATCCTGGATATCGGCATTGCGCCCGACGATGCCTTCCGAAATCGCAAAACCCACCGCGAAGGCTTCCAGATCGCGCGGCGTGCACATCATCACCGCATGCGAGATGCCGTTGAACACCAGCGCGACGGGCCATTCCTGGCCGACGTGGTCGTCGCGCGTTTCGACGCTTTCGCCGCGATGGCGATGCACGCGCAGCGCTTGTGCGCCGGACTGCTCTTCGTTGTCTTGAGCGTGATGCGGGGGCGTGGTGGGGGAGAGCGGGGAATTCAAGCGAAACTCCAGTGAAGCTTGTGCGGCAAGGCGTGGCGCGGCGGCGGGCCGGTGGCAACCTTTGCAGGCTGGCCGGCCCCCGGCGCGGAAGGTTCTAAAATACCTCAAGCGGGCATATTTCGCATAAACCCTTCGCCCCGGCCCGCTTCGCGAGGATTAACGCCATGGCATTGACCGAAGCTCCGCTCCTGTTCCAGTTCGAGGTCGTCTCATCCGAGGATCTCACTTTCATCCCCATGTGCGTGCGCTTCAACCTGGACCGTTTCGGGCTGCGCATCTCGCTGGCGCAGTGGCAGTTGCTGCCTTACGAGGACCGCCGCCTGCTGGCGCGTTTTCCCGTCGACGAAGACACCGAAATCGAGCCGAACTTCGATCACGCGCTGTTCGAAATGCTGCGTACCCATGCCAATGTCGAGCCGGAATGGTTCTCGCCCGAGGAAGCGCCCGCGTGGCGCGACGTCAACGCCGTGCCGAACGGCATCGGCAATCAGGCGACGCTCGCGAACCTGCAGACGCCCGGCATCGAGGACTGGGCGCAGCTCGCGCCGTTCCAGCGCTACGTGCTGGCCAAGCTCGCACGCAAGCCCGAGGCCAACCACGATTTCGTTCCGGCGATGCGGGAGTTCGGCCTGGCTGTGCCGCGTTGATCGATGTCGGGGCGGCCGGTTTAGAGCGTTCACCCTAAATCCGCCCCGCGCAGACGAAATTCGGCAATTTCCCCTCAAGCCTTGCCTTTAAGTGCCGTTATCCGGAAGGGCGCATCGCGCGCCAGCCTGTAGCGCGCAGGTCGTTAGCATTCATCCCATGCCCGCCGTACGGCGACGAACGACGTTCCGGCATTCATGAACCTTCATTTTTCGAAGCGGCACCTCATCAACCTCGTGGTGGTGGTGGCAGCCGTCGGCGCAAACGCTTTCGTGGCATGGACGCAGATTGGCGGGCAACGCGAAATCGACCAGCGCGCCTCGCAGGCCGCCCGTGTGCGCCATGATCTGGACCATTTTCGTGACTTGCTGGGCGGGGGACTTGCCGCGTTAGGCCGATTCGGCTCCGATGGCGACGCCGAATCCGCCGACGCGCGCGAAGGCCGCGCCGCCGAACTCGACGATACGGCGCAGGCGCTGCACGCCGAACTGGCGAGCGATCCGGCGCTCGCGCGCCGCTTCGACGCGGTCGCGACCGAAGGCATCCTGCTTGCCCGCGAGATCGACGAGACGCTGGCGCGCGCCGAACAGCGCGTCGCCGATGCGCGTGTGCAGGCGAGTGCGGCAGCGGCATCGGCTGCGGCAGCGGCGGCAGTGCCTGCGAGTGCGGCTTCGGGTGTGGCTGCGCCCGCCGCGCCCGCACCGAACGCCAACACGGGCAACGCGCCCGCGCGCACGTTGCATCGCGGCAAGTTCATGGGCGTGGCGGCGCATATCGGCATGAGCAAAGCGCACGCACACAAGGCGCATCCGCACGATCTGTCTTCGCCGTATGCGGCGAGTTCGGGCG
Source organism: Burkholderia sp. Ax-1719 (assembly GCF_011753055.1). Lineage (GTDB taxonomy): Bacteria > Pseudomonadota > Gammaproteobacteria > Burkholderiales > Burkholderiaceae > Paraburkholderia. Next base: position 38,289 of record NZ_VWWJ01000017.1, read on the forward strand.
GGCAGCAGGCCGCAAAAAATCTCGCTGATCCGTATGCGTCGGGGACGGTGGCCAACGCGAATCTCGCCGCGCCGTATGCCAGTCCGGCCGCGCCGCTGGCCGCTGCGTCGGGTTCGCTGGCAGAACCGTACGCCGCCGCATCGGGCGCAGCGCCGAATGAAGCGAACGCACCTTCGCTCGCCGCCTCCGCAGATACGGCCAGCGCAGCCGCGGCAAACACGCCGCAGGCGTCCATCGCCATTCCATTCGGCACCGCCGCGTGGATTGCCAACGAATACATCCGCCTCGACACCCGTGTCGATCGTGTCGACGCCAAGCTCTCGGCGCTGCAAGGCGAGCAGGATCTCGCGCTGGCGGCCGCGCTGGCCGAATCGACGCGGGCGGGCAGCCGCGCCTCGATCCTGCTGATCGTGACGATGCTCGCGGGCGCGACGCTCCTCATCTACACCTTCGGCGCACGCGAAAACGCCGCGCGCGAAAAGCTGCGCGCGCTCGCCGGCATGCGCACGCGCAACGAGCGCTTCCAGGGCCTGTTCGACGCCCATCCGGTGCCGATGTACGTGTTCGACCGCGAAACGCTGCGCTTTCTCGCCGTCAACGCGGCCGCGATCCAGCAGTACGGCTATAGCGAGGAAGAATTCCTCGATATGACGATCCGCGACATCCGCCCGAACGAGGATGTCTCGCGGCTCGAACAGCATCTCGCGCGCTCGGACATGATCACGCCGAACGTGCGCACGATGGCCGGCATCTGGCATCACGCGCGCCGCGACGGCACGCTCGTCAGCGTGGATATTTCGCACCACGTGCTCACCTTCATGGGCCGTGCGGCGGTATTCGTGCTCGCCGACGACGTTACCGAGCAGATCAAGGCCGAAGTCGAAGCGCAGCGCTCGAACCAGATGCTCGAAACGGTGATCGACAACATCCCGCAGCGCATCTACTGGAAGGACGCCGAATCGCGCTATCTGGGCTGCAACATGACCTTCGCGCGCGACGCGGGGCTGTCGTATCCCGAACAGATCGTCGGCCGTACCGACGACGATCTGCCGTGGCGCGCCTATGCAAACACCATGCGCGCGCAGGATCGCGAGGTGATCGACGCCGGCTTGCCGCGCCTGAATTACGAAGAAGATCTGACGATCGACGGCCTGCACCGCACGACGATCACCAGCAAACTGCCGCTGCTCGACGGCGATGGCCGCGTGATGGGCGTGCTCGGCACGTATTCGGATACCACCGAGAGCAAGCGTGCCGACCTCGCGCTGCGTCTGCAAAGCCGCGCGCTCGACGCCTGCGTGAACGCGATTCTGATCACCGGGCCAGGACCCGGCGGCAGCAATCTGATCGAGTACGCGAATCCGGCGTTCCGCCGCATCACCGGCTACGATCCCGCCGAGGTGATTGGCCTCGACTGCCGCCTGCTGCAACGCGATGACCGCGATCAGGACGGGCTCGTCGCGATCCGCCAGGCGCTGATCGGCAACCGCGAAGTGAGCGCCGTGCTGCGCAATTACCGCAAGGACGGCGCGCTGTTCTGGAATCAACTGCTGATTGCGCCGGTGCCCGATCTCGACGGCCGCATCACGCATCACATCGGCATCATCAACGATGTGACCGAGCTGATCCGCTATCAGGAGCAGCTCGAATATCAGGCGAATTACGACAGCCTCACGCTGCTGCCCAACCGCAATCTGCTGCGCGACCGCCTGCAACAGGCGCTGGTGGCGGCGCAGCGTCACGAGCGCGGCGTGGCGGTGGTGTTCATCGACCTCGACGGTTTCAAGAACGTCAACGACAGCCTGGGCCACAGCGTGGGCGACCGGCTGCTGGGCGTGGTGGCCGAGCGCCTCACGCGCTGCACGCGCACCAGCGACACGGTGGCGCGCCACGGCGGCGACGAATTCGTGATCGTGCTCACCGACACCATCGACGAAAAATCGCTGATCGGCTGGATGGAGCGGGCGCGCGCGATGATTTCGGAGCCGGTGATGATCGACGGCACCGAGCTGTACGTGGGTTGCAGCATGGGCGCGAGCGTGTTCCCGCAGGACGGCAACGACGCCGAAGCGCTGCTCAAGAAGGCTGACGTGGCGATGTACCGCGCCAAGGAACTGGGCCGCAACACCTTCCAGTTCTATGAGCCGGAGATGAACGCCGCGGCGGGCGCGCGCATGAATCTGGAGCGGCGTCTGCGTCGCGCGCTGCGCGACAGCGAATTCCTGCTGCACTACCAGCCGCAGGTGGAAATCGAGAGCGGACGCATCGTCGGCATGGAGGCGCTGGTGCGCTGGCACGATCCGGAAGCGGGTCTGGTGTCGCCGTCGCAGTTCATTCCGGTGGCCGAAGAAAGCGGGCTGATCGGGCCGCTGTCCGACTGGGTGCTGCGCGAGGCCTGCCGACAGAATCGCGAATGGCAGGATGCGGGATTGCCGCCCGTGCGTGTGTCGGTGAATCTGTCGGCCAAGACTTTCCATCAGCGCGACATCTCGCAGCAGGTGAGCGACGTGCTGAAGGAGACGGGGCTCGACCCGTGCTGGCTCGAAGTCGAACTCACCGAAAGCACGCTGATGCGCAACACGGAAGAAGCGGTGCAGATGCTCAACGCGCTGCATGAGCAGGGCGTGGGCATTGCCATCGACGACTTCGGCACCGGCTATTCGAGCCTGAGCTATCTGAAGCGTCTGCCGGTGGATCGGCTGAAGATCGACCGTTCCTTCGTGGCCGATATCGGCACCAGCACCGACGACGAAACCATTACGGCGGCCATCATCGCGCTCGCGCACGAGTTGCGGCTGCAGGTGATCGCGGAAGGCGTGGAGACGTCGCAGCAGTTCGCATTCTTGCGCGAACGCGCGTGCGACGAGTTGCAGGGTTACTTCTTCGCGCCGCCGTTGCCGGGGCCGGAGGTAGCCGCGCTGTTGTCGGCGAGCGCGGCCTGGGAAGAGGGCGCCGGACTCGCCTGGGCGACCACCACTTGAGGTCGGGCCGCGCCGATGTCGCTGGGACGTGTTACGCGGCGGGCAGCGGGCGCGGACGGCGGTCGTTGCCGGTCGCCACGTAGGTGAGCGTCGCTTCCGTGACCTTGACGACTTCCTCCTGCAGGCGCATGCGCTGCGCGTAGACCTCGACCTGCACGGTCACCGACGTCGTGCCAGTTTTGACGATATCGGCGTAAAAGCTCAGCAGATCGCCGACGAACACCGGCTGCTTGAACAGAAACGAGTTCACCGCGACGGTCGCGACGCGGCCGTTGGCGCGGCGGCTGGCCGGGATCGAACCGGCGATGTCCACCTGCGACATGATCCAGCCGCCGAACACGTCGCCGTGGACGTTGGCGTCCGAAGGCTGCGGCACGACGCGCAGCGCCGGCGACTTCTGGGGAAGCGGATAAGAGTCGGTCATGGGGAATCCAGAAAAAGGGCAGAAGCGGGGCGGCAGTGCAGCGCGAGGCCCGCGGTTCGGGCGCGCCCAGCGGCGCATGCCGCCTTCTGCGACAATACAGCGATCAGGAATTGTACGGGAAAGCGCCATGCGCAGCGGGTAGGCCAGCAGGCCTGCGCGCTGGAGTAGACATTCACGCCTAACCCGTCATTAGCCGTTTTTTGCATCCCCCATACTCGCCGTGTCGCGCATTCGCCTGCGTGGCGCGTTCAATGCCCATGCGCCGCTTTTCAGCCTCCAACGAACCCGCGCCTGCCGCCACCGGCCCGCGCAACGACTGGCAGACCATCGTCTCGCTGCTGCCGTATATCACTGCGTACAAATGGCGTGTCGCGTTCGCGCTGACCTGCCTGATCGGCGCGAAGGTCGCCAATCTGGGTGTGCCGATCGTGATGAAGCATATCGTCGACGGTCTGGCGCCCGTGCAGCATCTCACCGCGCTCGGCCGCGCGGAGCACGCACCGGGTATCGTCCTGATGGGCGGCATCGGCCTGATGGTGGTCGCGTATGCGGCGGTGCGGCTATCGACCTCGCTGTTCACCGAACTGCGCGAAATCCTTTTTTCGAAGGTGACGGAAAGCGCGGTGCGCCAGCTTGCGCTCAAGGTGTTCCGCCATCTGCATGCGCTGTCGCTGCGCTTTCATCTGGACCGGCAGACGGGCGGCATGTCGCGCGACATCGAGCGCGGCACGCGCGGCATCACGCAGCTGATCTCGTATTCGCTTTACAGCATCTTGCCGACGCTCGTGGAAGTCGGACTCGTGCTGGGCTTTTTCACGGTGAAATACGAGGCGTACTACGCGCTCGTCACGCTGTGCGCGCTGGTGGCGTACATTGTCTTCACGGTGAAGGTGACCGAGTGGCGCACGCATTTCCGCCGCACGATGAACGAGCTGGATTCGCGCGCCAATTCACGTGCGATCGACTCGCTGCTCAATTACGAGACGGTGAAGTACTTCGGCAACGAAGAGTGGGAGACGCGCCGATACGACGAGAATCTGCATCGCTATCGGGCTGCGGCGATCAAGTCGCAGCATTCGCTGTCGGCGCTGAACTTTGGGCAGCAGGCGATTATCGGCACGGGGCTGGTGTTTATTCTCTGGCGCGCGACGCAAGGCGTGATGGCGGGCAAGCTCACGCTGGGCGATCTGGTGCTGATCAACACGTTCATGTTGCAGCTGTATATCCCGCTGAATTTTCTGGGCGTGGTGTACCGCGAACTTAAGCAAAGCCTCACCGATATGGATCGCATGTTCACGCTGCTCACCGTCGAGCGCGAAGTGCCCGATTTGCCTGATGCGCGCGCGCTTGCCGTGCGTGGCGGCGAGGTGCGGTTTTCGCATGTGAATTTCGCGTATGAGCCGGCGCGGCAGATCCTGCATGACGTGAGTTTCACGATTGCGGCGGGGACGACGACGGCTGTGGTCGGGCATAGCGGATCGGGGAAGTCGACGCTCGCGCGCCTGATGTTCCGCTTTTACGATCTCGATCGCGCATCGGGTGGCGCGATTACGATCGATGGACAGGATATTCGTGATGTGACGCAGGATTCGCTGCGCGCTTCGATCGGCATCGTGCCGCAGGATACGGTGCTGTTTAACGATTCGATTTACTACAACATTGCTTATGGGCGGCCTACGGCGAGCCGCGACGAAGTGATTGCGGCGGCGCGGGCGGCCCATATTCATGCGTTTATCGAGAGCTTGCCGAAGGGGTATGAGACGGCTGTTGGGGAGCGTGGGTTGAAGCTATCGGGTGGGGAGAAGCAGCGGGTGGCGATTGCGCGGACGCTGCTGAAGAATCCGCCTGTCTTGCTGTTTGATGAGGCTACTTCGGCGCTGGATTCGAGGTCGGAGCGGGCTATTCAGCAGGAGCTTGATCTCATTGCTCGGGAGCGGACTACGCTGGTGATCGCGCATCGGCTTTCTACTGTCGTGCATGCGCAGCAGATTATTGTGATGGATCGTGGGCGGATTGTTGAGCGTGGGACCCATGCTGAGTTGCTGTTGGTGCAGGGGCTTTATGCGCAGATGTGGGAGTTGCAGCAGCAGCGCGCTACTGTCGCGCCTGATGTTGAGCATGCTCCTGAGCGGTCCTAAGGCGGTGTTGGCATTTCCTTGATTTGATTTCGGTATGCACGCGTTGCCCCTGTGCGGGGCGGCACCCACTTTTCTTTGCAGCGGCAAAGAAAAGTGGGCAAAAGAAAGCCGCTACCACCGCCAGTGCTTCGCGGTACACCTACAGCCCCAAAACGGAGTGGCGCCCGGGCAGCGCCCGCACCACTGGCCTAATAACAGAGTGGTGCCACCCGCACATCCGGGGGCGCTTCGCGCCCCGTCGGGCATAACGCAAACCGAAGGTTTGCGCTTTCCTTCGCATACCGAACCGTTGCGAGCGGAGCGAGCAACGGGATGAATGACTGCCTTGTCACTTCGTTATTGGGCGCGTGGTGCGCGCAATGTCCAGTCACCACTCTGTTGGTGGGCGAGTGGTGGACGGCGTCACATTGGCGGTGTTAGCGGCTTTCTTTGCTTACCTTTCTTTGCCGCGGCAAAGAAAGTAAGTGCCGCCCCGCACAGGGGCAACACTGGCAGACCGAAATCAAATCAAGGAAATGCCAACCCCAGCATCAACCACCCCGAAGCTCAGCATCCAGCGCAGCCAACTGCGCCACAGTCCCCACATTCTCCCATCGCCCTTCAAAAAGCTCGCCGGTCGCACGCCGCGCGGCAATCGCGGCCTTGTAGTAGGGCGTGAGCGCCCGCCTCGTACCAGGTTCCAGATCCCGAAACATCCGCGAGTCATAAAGCCCAATACTGCCAAAGGTAAGCCGCTCATCACCTTCAGCAGAAAGCACCCCATCAGCCCCCAGCGCGAAGTCCCCACGAGGATGAAAAGCGGGATTCGGCACCATCACCAGATGCATCCCCGGCTCATCACGCGCCGCGAGTGCCGCAGCCGGCTCATCCAGCCGCGCGAAATCGAAGTCACTAAACACATCACCGGCGACAGCAAGAAACACGCACGGCGCGCCGTCCAGCTCAAGTAACGGCAACGCCTGCGCAATACCCCCAGCCGTCTCCAGCGCCTCGCGCTCAGCCGAATACAGCAATTGCACGCCATATCGCGCACCATCACCGAGCGCCGCCTCGATCTTCTCCCCCAGCCAAGCATGATTAATGACGATGTGCGTATAGCCCGCCGCAGCCAGCCTTTCGATCTGCCAGACGATCAGGGGCTTGCCGCCCGCTTCGAGCATCGGCTTGGGGCAGGTATCGGTGAGCGGTCGCATGCGCTCGCCGCGCCCGGCGGCGAAGATCATTGCCGTGCGGGCGGGCGTCATCGGTTCATCCTCGTCATGAATTGAACGCGCTCAGAAGGTATAGCCGGTTTCAGTCTGCGTGCCCCGCAGCTCGTCCAGGAAACGCGCGAACGGCGCGAGCGGCCTATAACGGTGCGCCACCTTGCTCGCGTAGTCCAGGAAGCGCGGCAGGTCGGCCATGTAATGCGGCTTGTTATCGCGATAGTTGATGCGGCAAAACAGTCCCAGTACCTTGATGTGGCGCTGCAGTCCCATCCATTCGAGCTGGCGATAAAACTCGCCGAAGTCCGGATCGACGGGCAGGCCGGCCTTTTTCGCGCGTTCCCAGTAGCTCACGAAGCAATCCAGTTCGAATTCTTCGTCCCAGCTCAGGAAGGCGTCGCGCATCAGCGAGGCGATGTCGTAGGTGATCGGCCCGTACACGGCGTCCTGGAAGTCGAGCACGCCAGGATTGGGCGTCGCGATCATCAGGTTGCGCGGCATGTAATCGCGCAGCATGAACACCTGCGGCTGCGAGCGGGCGCTCGCGATCAAAAGCGCAAAGGTGCGGTCGAGCATCGCGCGGGTGGCGTCGTCGATCTTGCGGCCCAGGTGCCGTTCCAGATACCACTCGGGCATCAGTTCCATTTCGCGGCGCAGGAAGGCTTCGTCAAAGGCCGGCAGCACGCCTTCGCGCGAGCTGGCCTGGAAGCGGATCAACGAGTCGATGGCGTCGCGCATCAGCTCGCGCGAGCGCGGGCCGGGGCCGGCTTCGACGAGCGCCTGGAGGTAGGGCGCCGTGCCCAGGTCGGTCACCAGCATGAAACCGGCGTCCAGATCGACTTCGAGCACGCGCGGCACATGCACGCCCGCAGCTTCGAGCAGGCCGGCGACTTCGACGAATTCGCGGCACTTTTCGGGCGGCGGGGCGTCCACGGCGATCAGCGTTGCGCCGTGCTGGCCCGCGCTTGCGAGGCGGAAGTAGCGCCGGAAGCTCGCGTCGGCGGAGGCCGGGGCGAGCGTGGCAAGATCCAGGGCGTAGGTGGCGGCGTGGCCGGCAAGCCAGGCGGCGAGCTGGTCGCGGCGGGCGTCGGCAGGGGAGGACGGCTCGGAGAAGGTCATGTAAACCAGAGGCAAAATCAGTGGATCAACGTCTTGCCATATAATACCCCACGACTTTTTTGACGCGACTCGCGCCAAAGCCTGCATGACGGTTCGCCTGCCGCACTTATCTTCAGTCCATCGTCCGATGAATTGTAAATAAATGCGCGCAACCTTGCCTCGATCGACGTGGTTCCGGTTTCTCGCCCGGAGCGCGCTGAACGCCGGCAAGTCAGCCATCATGGGCATCCGGCCGGGCCGATACGCCAAAACCATACATGCCGCCCAGACAGTTTTTCCAGACGATCTCCAACAGTGACGACGGCGTGCCGGGCAAGCGGCGGCTCATCGCGGCACTCGTGGCCGTGCCGGGCTTCATGCCCGCGTTCGCGCACGCCCAGCTCTCGGGCGCAGCCGCGCAGGCCGAGCGGCTGGACGACGCGTGGAGCCTGCGCCTGGCTCCCCAGCTCGGCGACACGCCCAACGCGCCAGGCCAGCATCCGGCGACCTTCGTACTCGGCGATTCGACCACCGGCACGTCGGGCACCGACGCCGCCGTCAAGGGCTCAGCCGAACTGCGCCAGGGCACCAACATCGTCAAGGGCGATGCGCTCCACTACGACGAAGACACCGACATGGCCGATGCTTACGGCCAGGTGGTGGTGGTGCAGAACGGCGCGACGTTTGCCGGCCCCGAAGCGCACCTGAAGGTCGAAGCCAATGAAGGCTTCATGACCACGCCGAAGTATCACTTTACGGTCACAGGCGGCTCGGGCAGCGCCGAGCGCGCGGACATGCTCGACAACGAGCGCTCCGTGCTCACGAACGGCACCTACACGGCCTGCCAGTGTTCGACCGATCCGGCGTGGTACATCAAAGGCACCGAGTTCGACTTCGACACCGGCGCCGACGAAGGCGTGGCGCACAACAGCGTGCTGTTCTTCCAGGGCATGCCGATCTTCGCGAGCCCGTGGATTTCGTTCCCGCTCTCGGGCGACCGCCGCAGCGGCCTGTTGCCGCCGACGTTCTCGGTGAGTTCGACCAACGGCTACGAAATCTCGCTGCCGTATTACTTCAACATCGCGCCGAACCGCGACTTCACGTTCACGCCCGAACTGATCTCGAAGCGCGGCGTGTTCCTGCAGGGCACCTACCGGTATCTGTCGAGCAATTACTCGGGCTCGATCACCGGCACGTTCCTGCCCGACGACGCGATCACGAAGACCAACCGCTACGCGCTGTTCATCCAGCACAACCAGAACTTCGGCAACGGGTTCGGCGGTTACATCTACTACAACAAGGTCTCGGACAATACCTATCCGGAAGACCTTGCGTCGCCCGCCAACCAGTTCCTGAACGGCACGCAGATGCTGTATCAGCAGGAAGCGGGCGTCACATACAACAACGGTCCGTGGTCCGTGCTCGGCCGCTGGCAGCACTGGCAGACGCTGGCGCCGTCAGTCGCGCCGTATGGCCGCGAGCCCGAACTGAACGTGAAGTACGCGAAGTACAACGTTGACGGTTTCGACTACGGCGCGGAAGCCGATTACTCGCGCTTTCGCATCACCACGGAAGACGCGACCGAAGGTGATCGCGTCGTCTTCAATCCGTATCTGTCGTACTCGCTTACGGGGCCGGGTTACTTCGTCACGCCGAAGGTGCAATGGCACTTCGCGTCGTACAACCTGAGCAATATCGGCACGCCGGGCACGACCTTCGGTTCGCCCGCGGGTACGCCCAAGAGCTTCACCGAATCGATCCCGACCTTCAGCTTCGATACGGGGCTGGTGTTCGACCGCTCGGTGCACATCTTCGGCACGGATTACATCCAGACCCTGGAGCCGCGCCTGTACTACGTGTACACGCCGTATCGCAACCAGGCGGACGCACCGTTGTTCGATACCGCAGAAGCCGACTTCGGGCTCGCGGAAATCTTCACGCCGAACACCTTCGTCGGCGACGACCGCATCGCGGACGCGAACCGCATCACCGCCGCCCTGACGACGCGCTTTATCGACGCGGCGTCGGGCGACGAGCGCGCGCGCTTCGTGCTTGCGCAGCAGTACTACTTCCGCGACCAGCGTGTCACGCTGACGGGCGATCCGTCGACCACCGGCGCGGCGCATTCGGACCTGATCGCGGGCATGTCGCTGAAGATCGGGGGCGGTTTCGCGTCGGAAACTGCGTTCCAATATAATGCGGACGACAACCAGCTGGAGAAAGCGAGCGTCGGTTTCGGCTACAGCCCGGGCCCGAGCCGCGTGCTGAATGTCGCGTACCGCTACACGCGCGAGAACAGCAGCACGCTGGACAACCAGCCGATCAACCAGATTCTGATTTCGGCTCAATGGCCGTTCTCGCATCGGGTGTTCGCGGTGGGTCGTTTCAACTACGATCTGAACGGTCACAGAATCGTCGACGGTCTGCTCGGCATGCAGTACGACGCCGATTGCTGGGCGCTCGGTATCGGCATCCAGCGCTATGCGAACGGGATCAACACGACGGGCGGCAACAACTCGGCAACGCGTTTCCTTGCGCAGCTCACGCTCAAGGGCCTGTCGAACGTGGACAACGGTCTGGTTGCAGCCTTCCGTGCCGGCGTGCCGGGCTACACGCAGCTGCCTGGTCAGCCGCCGGCGCCGTCGCGATTCACGGATTATCAATAACGCGTGATCCGGCTGATGCGGCTTTTCGACAGTTCGAATCGCCGCGCTCCGGTGCAGCGCGGGTCGGTGCTTAGAGACGGGCGAAGCTGCCCGCCAACTTTGGAGTATCTGTGGGAATCATGAAAAAGCTTCGCCTGGCAGCGTACGCTGCGAGTCTCTTCGCCGTCGCAGGCATGATGCCGGCAGCCCCGGCCTATGCGCAGCAGCTTTCGATGAGCGGCAGCGGCCAGACGGTCGATCTGATCGCCGCTGTCGTGAATGACGGCGTGATCACACAGCGTGAGCTCGACGAACGCGTCGCGCTCATCTCGCGCCGCCTGAGCCAGCAAAACGCGCCCGTTCCGCCGGCTGACCAGTTGCGCGCCCAGGTGCTCAACCAGATGGTGCTCGAACGCATCCAGCTCCAGAAAGCCAAGGAAGACGGCATCACCGTCGACGATGCGGCGGTCAACCGCACGCTTGAGCGCCTCGCGCAATCCAACGGCATGGACCTGAATACCTACCGCACGCGTATCGAAGCCGCCGGTGTGCCGTGGTCGACCTTCACGAAGGACGCACGCACGGAACTGACGCTCTCGAAGCTGCGCGAGAAGGAAGTGGACAGCAAGATTTCGGTGTCGGACGCCGAAGTCGCGAACTACATCGCCAGCCAGCGCGGCCCGAACGCCGGTCAGCAAAGCGACCTGCACTTCGAGCACATCTTCATCAAGGCGCCGCTGAACGCGTCGGAAACCGACATCGAAGCCGCGCAGAAGAAGGCTGATGCGCTGCTCAAGCAAGCGCAGTCGGGCAGCAAGTTCTCAAGCCTCGCGAAGTCGAATTCGCAGGCCGCCGACGCCAGCAAGGGCGGCGACATGGGCTTCCTGTCGCCGTCGAAGCTGCCGCCGGAATGGGTGACGGCCGCTTCCACGCTGCGTCCGGGCGAAGTGAATCCGGCCGTGATCCGCACCAACGACGGCTTTGAAATCGTCCGTCTGGTTGAGCGCCGTCAAGGGCAGGGCACGAGCGCAGCCGCGCCGCAGCTCACGCAGACGCACGTGCGCCACATCCTGCTGCGCGTGGGCGACGGCATGTCGGAACCGCAGGCGCGCCAGAAGCTGCTAGAAATCCGCCGTGAAGTGGCGGCCGGCGGCGACTTCGCCAAGTTCGCGCGTACCTACTCGCAGGACGGTTCGGCTTCGCAGGGCGGCGACCTCGGCTGGATCAGCCCGGGTGAGACGGTGCCTGAATTCGAGCGTGCCATGAACACGCTGCAGGACGGCCAGTTGAGCGAGCCGGTGCGCACCGAATACGGCTACCACCTGATCCAGGTGCTTGGCCGCCGCGAAGCGGAAGGCTCGGTGGCGCAGCAGATGGATCTCGCGCGCCAGGCCATCGGTCAGCGCAAGGCCGAACAGGCTTACGCCGACTGGCTGCGCCAGTTGCGCGACACGGCCTATGTCGACTACAAGATCAGCGGCATGACGCCGCCGCAGCAACACTGATCCGCCTGAAAGGAACCGCGCCGTGAATGTCCCCGCATCTTCGTCTTCAGCGCCGCGGGGACCGCGGCCGATCCGTATTGCCATCACGACCGGCGAGCCCGCCGGTGTCGGCCCCGAGCTGACGCTGGCGGCGCTGGCGGGCGCTTCGGCGCACTGGCCGGATGCCGAATTCGTCGTACTCGGCGACCGTGCGCTGCTCGAAGCGCGCGCAGGCGCAGTGGGCGTCGATCTGGCGGCTGTGCAGGCAGCCCAGAAGGTGAGCGTCGAACATCTGGCGCTCGCCGCGCCCGCGAAAGCTGGCAAGCTCGATGCCGCCAACGGCCCCTATGTGCTCGCGCTGCTCGACCGCGCGATCGACGGCGCCGTGGCGCAGGAATTCGACGCCATCGTCACTGCGCCCTTGCAAAAGAGCACGATCAACGACGCGGGCGTGTCCTTCACCGGCCACACCGAATACCTCGCTGAGCGCACTCACACGCCGCGCGTGGTGATGATGCTGGCGGGCACGGGCGCGCGGCCCTTGCGCGTCGCGCTGGCGACCACGCATCTGCCGCTCAAGGACGTATCCGCTGCAATCACCATCGACGGCTTGCTGGAAACGCTGCGCATCATTAATCATGATCTGCGTCAGCATTTCGGCGTGCCGACGCCGCGCATCCTTGTCACCGGTCTAAACCCGCACGCGGGCGAAAACGGCTATCTGGGCCGCGAGGAAATCGACACGATTTCGCCCGCGCTGGCCAAAGCCGCAGCCGAAGGCATCGACGCACGCGGCCCGTATCCCGCCGACACGCTGTTCCAGCCGCGTTATCTCAACGAGGCCGACTGCGTACTGGCGATGTTCCACGATCAGGGCCTGCCGGTCCTGAAATACGCGACGTTCGGCGAAGGCATCAACGTGACCTTGGGCCTGCCGATCGTGCGCACTTCGGTCGATCATGGCACCGCGCTCGACCTCGCCGGCACTGGCCGCGCGGACGCGGGCAGCCTGATTGCCGCCATCGACACCGCCGTTTCGATGGCGCGCCACCGTCGCGCCATTCAATAGAAGATCAAGATGTCCAATAGCAGCAAAGCCAGCAGCAAACATCAGGGCCACTTCGCGCGCAAGCGCTTTGGCCAGAACTTCCTCGTCGATACGCATATTATCGACTCGATCGTCGACATCATTCGCCCGCAGCGCGGCGAACGCATGGTCGAGATCGGCCCGGGTCTGGGCGCGCTCACCGAGCCGCTGATCGGGCGTCTGTCCACGCCTGAAGCGCCGCTGCACGCGGTGGAACTCGACCGCGACCTGATCGGACGTCTGACGAAGAAGTTCGGGCCGTTGCTCGAACTGCATGCGGGCGACGCGCTCGCGTTCGACTTCGGCTCGCTGGCGGCGCCGGGCGACAAGCCGTCGCTGCGCATCGTCGGCAACCTGCCGTACAACATTTCCAGCCCGCTGCTGTTTCACCTCGCCACTTTCGCGGAACGTGTGATCGACCAGCATTTCATGCTGCAGAACGAAGTGGTCGAGCGCATGATCGCGGAGCCGGGCACCAAGGCGTTCAGCCGCCTGACGGTGATGCTCCAGTACCGCTACGTGATGGACAAGGTGCTGGACGTGCCGCCGGAGTCGTTCCAGCCGCCGCCGAAGGTGGATTCGGCGATCGTGCGGATGATTCCGTTCGCGCCGCATGAGTTGCCGAAGGTGGACGAGAAGATTCTCGGCGAGATGGTGACGGCGGCGTTCTCGCAGCGCCGCAAGATGCTGCGCAACACGCTGGCCGACTACCGCGAGCGCGTGGATTTCGACGCGCTGGGTTTCGATCTCCAGCGTCGCGCGGAGGATGTGCCGGTCGAGGAATACGTGCGCGTCGCGCAAGCGCTGGGCGCAGCGGCAGGAGAGGCGGCGCCGCAGTGAGCGCCGCTTTCCTTGGGGCAAGGCTTAGGCGGCGCGCTGCGCCTCGTAAGCCTTGAGCTGGCTGTAGACGATGCGCAGCACCGACAGCTCGCTCGACGCGCGTTGCGCCGCGCCGCCACGGCGGATCAGATCGCCAAGGATGTGATCCGCCTCGATGCGCGAACCGTTCTGGACATCGCGCAGCATCGACGCCGTGAGCGTCGAACCCGTTGCGAACAGCATCGAGCGCGAACGTTCGAGAAAACTGTCTCGCACCGCATGACCGTGTTCGGCGGCCACGGCGCGGCATTCCGCGAATAGACGCTCGACCGTTGCCGCGCCGTCTGGCGTAGCGACGATGACGCCCACCGGCGCGCGGAAGAGGCACGTGCTGCCCGCGAGCGATGCCAGAAACACCCACTTTTCCCACATCTCCTGCAGGATGCGCTCGCTCGCCTTCAGGTTGAAGCCGGCGTTGCTGAACGCCGCGCTGATCGCTTCCACACGCGCTGAGACGCCGCCGCCGAGTTCGCCGAAGGTGATCGCATGGGCGTCATTCAGATGGACGATCTCGCGCTTCTCATTGAGCGTCGAGGCGATCAGACAGACGCCGCCGAGCACCGCCTGGGTGCCGAAGCGCGCCTGCAGGATATCCAGATGGCGCATGCCGTTGAGCAGGGGCAGGATCACCGTTTCAGGACCGACGGCGGCGGCGAAGGATTCGATCGCGTCGTCGAGGTCATAGGCCTTGCAGCTCAGCAGCACGAGATCGAAGGGCTGCACGCCGGGCGCGGCGAGCGCTTCGCGCGTGAGCGTCTGCGGATCGCGCAGCGTCAGATCGCCGCCGGCCGGACTGCGGATCACGAGACCATCGGCGCGCAATTGCGCCGCGCGCGCCTCGCGCACCAGAAACGTGACGTCGCGCCCAACGGCGGCAAGCCGCCCGCCGAAATAGCCGCCCGTCGCGCCTGCACCCACTACCAGAATCCGCATGTCCACTCCTATGTTTTCTGTCGTCGTTCGCAAAACTGGCTGCACGGCGTTGCCTGTTGCGTGGCTGCGCGCACGGCCATTTCGGGATGGCGATCATCCTAGAACAAATCGGGCCGGTTTGCCGGAGACGGCTCGCGCGCGCCAGCGGCCCGGCGTCGGCAGGGCAGGAAAGATTTTGGTAGAGTCCCGCTTTTGACGATGGCAAAAAACTGGAGTCCCCCATGCGCCTTTTGCACACGATGATCCGGGTCGGCGACCTGGACCGCTCGATCAAGTTCTACACCGAATTGCTCGGCATGAAGCTGCTGCGCCGCGAAGACTATCCCGATGGCAAGTTCACGCTGGCTTTCGTCGGCTACACCGATGAGCGTGACGGTGCGGTGATCGAGCTTACGCACAACTGGGATACGCCTTCGTATGACCTCGGTACGGGCTTCGGCCATCTGGCTGTCGAGGTGGAAGACGCTTACGCGGCTTGCGCGAAGATCAAGGAGCAGGGCGGCACGGTAGTGCGCGAAGCCGGCCCGATGAAGCACGGCACGACGGTGATCGCGTTCGTGACCGACCCGGATGGGTACAAGATCGAGTTTATTCAGAAGAAGTAAGGCGGTTTTTAGGGGCGGGATGGGAGAGATCCGATGCCGCTCGCAATGAACGTTGCCAAGTCGACGAAAAATTCCGGATGGGCCGAAAATAGAATGAGAATATTGGCCTGATCTGAAGAAATTTAATATTTGATTTAAGAAGTTAAAATCTGGATTTGTAGATTCAACACCCATATCAGAGCGTGTTGAGCTTGTCGCGAGGCAGCCCAGGCCGCTGATGACGACTTTCTCTGACTTTTTCTAAAACTTTTCGGCATCCTTATTTATAGATAGTGCGCGTGTTCGCCATTCTCGATGGCTACACATCGAATCAATATTTGAGATATCTCGATTGAATCCGAAGGTAATTCGGAGTCGTCCTATATACGTGAAATCGGTGGAAGACGAGAATTGCCCTTTCAGTATGCGAGCAGAAGGGCACTTAATGATGTCATCACTTTCCCAGCCATCGTGTTGCGCAGCGCTTAAGAATCATTTTGTGTTTCGGGAGATTAATGGCGCAACGTTGAACGGTCAGTCCGTGCCATATCTGGCTGGTGAGATCTCTGCGAATCGTGCGAAGCAGGATACGTCATCTAGCGTTCATGTCTGCCCTGGCTTGACCCGCATGATCGCCTGAATCAGACCAGCGCAATTTCTACGGATATGCCGCGACTTTATCTCTCAGAAAAAAATCGTATGCACCTGGCAACTCCCGGTAATGCTTCTGTCTTCGTCCGAAATGGCGGCATGTTTGCGCGCCTGTCGGATGTGATGGCGATCGCGGGCGGCGCATTCATTGCGACGCATACACCTAGTTTTGACGGTGGCGACGGATATGACAGCGCGCTCGTTGCAATCGCGATGTTGCTGGCGCTCATGATCTGTCCGTCACTCGGTCTGTATCAAATCGGCCGTCGTCATCTCTTCTGGCGCTGCGTGTGCCTGCCCGTCTTGGTTTGGCTGTCTGTGCTCGCCGCAGCATGCGCATGCGTCGTGGTCCTTCACAAGCCATATCGGTTCAATTGGGGATGGCTTGGAGAATGGGCGATCCTCACTAGCGCTGGCGTGGTCGGCTGCAGGCTCGCGGCGCACGCGTTCTGTCTACGCCTTGGCGGTCTGGATGTAGAAACCAGGGGCGTTGCTGTGGTGGGAAGCGCGGCGTATTGCAGAAATCTTATACGCAAGGTGGACACGACATCCGGCTCCGTCTACCGGGTTTCCGCCGTTTTCAACACGAAACCGGCAACAGACGCGCTCGCGACTGGTTTGCCGACATTCAGGGATCGCGAAGCGTTTGCCTCGTACATCCGCAAACTTCAGATCGCCGAGATCTGGCTGGCGCTTCCGCTTTCGGAAGAGCAAACGATGCTCGAATTCATCGAGTTGTTCCGCAATGACCTGATCAACATCCGCTTCATTCCGGATGTCAGCGCGCTGGTTCCGTTCGACTCCGGAATGGCGGATCTCGATGGTACGTCGGCGATCAACTTGGTGGCATCGCCTATCGCGGCACATTCTCTATTGGGCAAGGAAGTATTCGACCGCCTGTTCGCGCTGTGCGTAGTGTGTGGGCTTTCGCCGATCCTGCTGGTGATCGCTCTTGCGGTGAAGCTGACGTCGCATGGGCCGGTGTTTTTCAAGCAGCGTCGCAAGGGCGCGAATGGGAAGATTTTTAATATCTACAAGTTTCGGAGCATGCGCGTGCATACCGAGGTCGCCGGCATGGTCAGGCAGGCGACGCGAAATGATCCGCGCGTGACGCGAGTAGGTGCGTTCCTGCGTCGCACGAGTCTGGATGAATTGCCTCAATTTCTGAATGTGCTGCGGGGCGAAATGTCGGTGGTCGGGCCTCGTCCTCACGCTATCGAGCACGACAAGCTGTATCAGGACATCGTGGATGGATATATCCATCGCTATCGCATTAAGCCGGGCATTACGGGCTGGGCGCAAGTCAACGGTTTTCGTGGCGAGACTGACCGCATCGAGAAGATGCAAGGGCGTGTCGCGCACGATCTTTATTACCTCAGCAACTGGTCTTTCTGGCTCGATATGCGAATTGTTGCGGCGACGATCTACAAAGGGCTCATACATCGCAATGCTTATTGATTGCTGAAATGTGGAATTGGTGAAGCAAATGAAAAGGTTGTTTACTCAGTCGGCAAGCAACACGGTAAGCCTTGGCGCGCGTCGGATCGTCGTTCCGGGTGTGGCTATCGCGCTGAGCGCAATGCTGGCAGCATGCTCGGTCGCTCCGGGAATGCGCATGTCAACGTCCGCCCGGTCGGAGTCTGATACTGCAAAAGTCGCTGGCACGGCCGGCGCGACGCGCGTGGTCGATGCGAGCAAATCCACGCCCGAAGTGCCGATTACCGAACTCGACGTCGAGATGGTGCGGCGGATGCAGGAAGCACGGTCTAGTGAGCAACAAGCTCAGCTAACGCTTCTGACTACCGCGCCACAGGCCTACACCATTGGAGTGGGTGATGTATTGCAGATTGTCGTATGGGATCATCCCGAGATTGCGGCGGCGCTAGGAGGAGCGCAGTCGCAGGCATCGACGCGACCCGGCGACCCGTATTCGGGCTTCGTGGTGGATCAGTCCGGCAATCTCAATTTCCCTTACGCGGGAACGATGCATGTCGCCGGACTACGCACAGAGGAAGTGCAGGTACGGTTTGCAAACGCATTGGCGAAGTATTTCGTCAAACCACAAGTGACGGTGCGAATGGCTTCGTACCGTGCACATGAGGTTTATGTCGATGGTGAAGTGCGCAACCCGGGTGTCGTGGCGGTCAACGATGTGCCGATGTCGCTATATGAGGCAATCGCGCGTGCCGGTGGTTTCGCTGAAACCGCCGACCAGAGCGATCTCGTGCTGGTGCGCAAAAATGTCACTTCGCACATAAACTTGACGCAAATGCTGGCGCGCGGTGTCAGCCCGTCGCACCTTTATCTTCGTCCAGGCGACGTGCTGCGCGTGACCGCGCGCGACGAGAACGACGTGTACGTGATGGGTGAGGTCAACAAGCCCGTTTCGGCCAGTCCGCGCCGTAGCGGACGCATTACCCTGGCCGACGCCATTGCGCAGGCAGGCAGCGTAAATTCTTCAACCGCTGATGCTGCGCAAATGTTCGTCATTCGCGGCACGCTTAGCGGGACGCCGCAGGTCTTCCACCTTGACGGGCGATCGCCTGTGGCTATGCTCGTCGCCAAGGAGTTCGACTTGCAGCCTAAGGACATCGTCTATGTCGATGGCAACGGTCTTGTTCGCTTCAATCGCGTCCTGACGCTGCTCATTCCAGCCATCAATGCAGGGTTAACTGCGGGGTTGGTTGCGAAATGAGCACAAGTACTTCCGAAGTCAGCTGCGTCGCTGAACAGGGTGGGATGGTATGAAGCGTCGTCGCCTGCTCGCATCGACAGTTGGCGCATTTGCGGGTGTGGGCGTACTGGGTTGCCATCATTCAGTTGCCGAGCCAGTCGTTGCGCGTGGTAGTGGACCCAATTTCTATTGGATCCACGACTTCGCAAAGACCGGCGACGATGACGCCACGATGCTGCAACGAGCGATCGATTTCGTTCGCGACATCGCAATTCGAGCGAGCGATACCTCACACTTGCCTGCATTGTTCTTGCGCGCTGGGCGTTACGATTTGGCTCACACCATTGAGACCGCGCCATGGATCAAGCTGTGTTCAGTCGGGTCGGTGTTGTTCGACTTTACGCATCTGGCACCGGATAACGATGGCTTCGTCTGTCGCAACGAAACTTCGTTGCCTGCCACGCTGCTGAGATATCCCGGTGATCGCTCGCCTTTTCTGGACGGCACAGGCGGAACGATTTCAATACTCGGACCTGGCGTCGATCGATCCGGAGGCTGGGGTGTCGTGATGGGTAACCGGGGCACGAGCTTTCCCGGCGCCGTACGCGACGCGGGTGGGCGAAACGTGGTCATCAGCGGCTGGCGTGGCGCATTGCGCCTCGATCCGATCAATATGTATCTGAGCAGCTGGTTCTCCTCGAGATTCGAACAGAACAGGGAAGAGGGCATTTACGCCTCGCATTCGACTGCGCTTCGGGCTGTGAACAGCGGAGAGCGCCTTACGTTCATCGACTGTGCGTTTGCAGGTTCGAACTGTGCAGTGCGTGTCGACAGCGACAGCATGGATTTCGTGTTCGACAGTTGCTCATTCGATTTCAACGGCGACGTGATCAAGCTCGATCGGGGCGCTTCCTCCGGGACGGTTTCGCTCCATCACTGCCATGTGGAAGGTATCGACAACCTGCTGGTTAATGCTACCCATGCTGGCGACCATCTGCGCGTCGTGATCGAAAACTCAATCGTGTTGCCTCGCTACTGGAAGAAAAAAACACTGTGCAACGCGCCTCGCCTGCTTGTTGCGGGTAACACGCGTTTCGCTGCGTCAGCAGTCGAGTGGCGTTTTGAGGCTCTCTCCATTGCACCGATCGTCGCGCTGATCGGAGACGAGGTGCATGTCGAGCACCTGAGCGGGCAATCATTCCAGAGAATTGCAGCGTTGCCGTGGCGCGGCTCGGTGCGCAATGCTGATAGCGACTTTCAGTGTGATCCGTTGCAGACCGCTGCCGATGTGCTGACGCATTGGACGATATCGGGTGCCAAAGGCAAGTTGGCGCGTCCGTCGCCGTCCTTTTCGACGCTCGACGCCGGCGCACGACGGCAGTTGCTGTTGCTTGATGTGCCTCCTGGAAAGGCCCCAATTGAATTGAGCACCAAGACTCCGTTTTCGGTTCGGTCTGGGGAGCAACTGGTTGCTCAATGCACGATCGCTGGCGTCGCTGAGGTCAGCATTCAATACCGTTTCACGGATGAAGCTGGGAACGTCATGAATGCACGCTCCTTTCCCAACGGAGACAGAAAATTTCCTGTTGTGCGTGCAACGGTTCCATCAGGGGCAACGCGTTGCCAGATCTTACTTGCACTCACGGCCGACGGATCAGCGCTTGAGGTTGCGAGTGCGGCTGTATGGGGCGTTTGACGTTCAGGAATGGTGGGTATGCGTGGCATCCAGATCAGTAAAAAATCGAGAAGAGACGTCGATGTTTTCTAACGTAATCATCCTTTGCCACGCCAATGTGTGTCGAAGTCCCATGGCAGAAGCGCTCTTCAAACAAATTTTCCCGTCTATTCGAGTCACCTCGGCAGGCTTCGCGGTTGAGACGGGGAGACTGGCAGCACCGTTTTCGGTTGATGCGATCAAGGAATGGGGTATTGATATCAGTGGGCACAAGGCAACGCGGATCACGCGCAATCTGGTTCGTGACGCTGATCTGATCTTAACGATGAGCCGCAAGCAGGTAGAGGATCTGCATCGGATGTTTCCTTTTTCGCATGGACGGGTCTTTCGGATTGGACATTTCCTTGACGCAGATATCGAGGATCCGGTCGATTGTGATTTCGAGAAATTTCGCGCGTGCCGGGATCTGCTGGAAGGTGCCATTGCGCGATGGTCAATGTATCTTGGGGAAGAAGCGATTCATTTCTCGAGTTCTAAAACTGGGAATGGGAAATGAACGTGGAAAATCATTTGCGCTCGCCCGAATCGGGCGAGCAGGAATTTAATTTAGCCGCTTTACTAGACGTCTTTGTCATCTATCGGCGCATGATGCTTTGGGTGTTCAGCGTCGTCTTGGTGTTGGGGCTTGGCGCCGTCTTCCTTTCAAACCCTGTCTACGAAGCAGACATCCTCACGCAAGTGGACGAGAGCGACGCCAGCACGACGGCGTCGTCATTGCTCGGCCAGGATATTGCGGCGATGTTCAATGTGAAATCGTCGACCGATACGGAAACACAGATCCTCCAGTCACGGCTGATTGTTGTCGCGGCGGTCGATAGCCTTAGACTTTTCATCGATGCCGAGCCGGTACGCCTGCCGGTCATCGGGAATGCCATTGCGCGCAACACTAAAGGGCTCTCGAAACCGGGTCTGTTCGGTTTCGGAGGCTTCACGTGGGGTCAGGAAAAAATCGATATCGCGCGTTTCGATGTGCCGGACGATTATGAAGGTGAGGTTTTCAATCTGACTCTTCTCGAACAGGGCAAGTATCGCCTCTCCGGTTCCGGCCTCGACAGGGACGCCGTTGGTCAGGTTGGACGAAGTGATACGTTTCTCACCGAGAGTGGCCCCATCACCCTGAACGTTGGGGCGGTGGCTGGACAAGTGGGTGCCAGGTTCAAGATCAGCCGCGAATCGAGGCTGGACGCGATCAACCAGCTTCAGCGCCAAATCTCAGTCAGCCAGCAGGGAAAGGACTCAAATATTCTCCGGGTTCGTCTTTGCGGTACCGATGCCGCGCGAATCACAGCCATCCTGAATGACATTGCTGGCCAATACGTCGAGCAAGACGAAGCACGCAAAAGAGAAGACGCGGAGCGCTCGCTCAAGTTTCTTTCCGGACAGGTTCTGGTGCTGCGCGAAAAGCTGGACACATCGGAGCGCAACTACGCCACGGCGCGACGTGCATTGGGTTCGGTCAATGTCGATGCAGAAGCCGCAAGCGCGCTTCAACGATCTGCTGACACTGACGCCGCATTGGCGCAACTGCAGCAAAAGCGGGCAGCAACGGCCGAACTTTACACTCCGAGTCACCCGAGCGTCGTTGCGCTGGATCGGGAGATCTCTGTTCTTCGGGTAGAGTCTGCAGTATTGTCCCAACGCATCAGTCGGTTACCGGATACTGAGCGACAGATTGTTCAGGCGGCCAGGGATGTCAAGGTTAACAATGAACTTTATGTAGGTTTGCTTAATAATATAGAGCAACTACAGTTGTTGCGTGCCGGGCGTATGGCGAACGTTCGCATACTCGATGTCGCCGTGATGCCGGATCATCCGATGCGCTTCCGACGTGCGATCCTTGCTCTTGCCGCGACCGCTTTCGCTGCGTTGCTTGCGATATGCGCGGCATGGATCAGGGATAAATTGCTTGGCGGGATCTCTGATTCATACGAGATTCAGCGGGAAACCGATCTCAAGGTGGCGTCGATCGTACCGCTTAGTCGTGCGCCGCGTTCAGGGGTATTGCGCCGAATCATCAAGGCGCGAAATGCGCGGATCCTTGCGCTTGCAGATCCGACCGATCCTGCAGTCGAGAGCCTGAGAAGCTTTCGGACTGCACTTCAGTTTTCGATGGCGGACGCGTCGAACAACATCGTCATGTTTATTGGTTCATCGCCTGCGCTTGGAAAATCGTTCGTTTCGTCGAACGTCGCGGCGTTGCTGGCAAACGCGGGAAAACGCGTCCTGCTGGTTGATTGCGATTTGAGGCGTTCAACGCTAAGCGCCGCTTTCGGCGTACACGAAGGAAAGGGGCTCAGCGACCTGATTGTAGGGGTGGCGAGTGTCGAGCAATGCGTGACGAAGATAGGCCATACGAATCTGGAATTCTTGGGTTCGGGAATGCCGAAGGAGAACGCTGGTGATCTTCTGACCCACCCGAACCTGTCTGACCTATTCAGGAAACTGTCGGCGACCTTCGACGTCGTGATTCTTGATACGGCGCCTGTGCTGGCCGTTCCGGACGCGGAGATTCTGGCCCCTTTGGCGAAGGGCAACGTGTTTGTGGTGGCGCGTGCCGGTGTGACCAGAATCGCTGCGCTGGAAGAGTGCGCGCGCAGGCTAGAAATGGTGGGCGTCGACGTGAACGGCGTGATCTTGAACGGTATCGATCCGCGAGCAGGTCAATTCCGCTACGGCGTTAAATACGGCAACTATCGATATGGGCGCGCCGAGCAGCGAGCGGCAGGTGAGAGTCGATGAGCAGGAAAGTTCGCGATGCATGGAGTGTCTCCCTGCTGACAGCTAGCGCGCTTGCATCGGCCGTATGTGCATTTGCTGTACAGGCGGCGCTTGCCCGAAACTTGACGCCAATGGAGTTCGGCAACTTCACGTCCGCGATGGCTGTTCTTGCGCTTATCGCGCCTGCTGTCGGATTCGGCCTCCCTGCGTACTGGCTCAAATTGTTCGGAACAGAAGGGTGGGCGGCGTTCCGATGGATGACTGCGTCACTGCGATTTGTGCTTTGCACCTCCCTGTCGTGTATTGCTGCGGCGATCGTCTGGGCATACGTACAAAGCACGGGAGTGAGAAACGACATCTTCATGATGTTGCCAGTCGTGCTGGCTCAAGCCGCCATTGAAATGGCAGCGGCGCGATTTCAGATCGAGGAACGATTTGGGTATGTGGCGATCTGGCAGGTTTTGCAGAATGGCAGTCGGATTGCTTTACTCATTGTATGCAGTTTCGTCTTCGTACGTAGTGAGTTCATTGCGCTGGGATTCGGTGCAATTGCAGCGATTACCACAGCTGGCGCATGGTTTTCGCTCGTTCCTTTGTTGAATGGAAAGGCGAATATCGTTGGTCACGGGGTTCGGCCTGCGTCCAGCGCCGCACCTTGTACAGGCGCCGAGCCGTCGATGTCCGTAGTGTGGCGCGGTGCCATGCCGTTCGGTGTCGCCAGTCTGCTTTTCTTTGCGTATGGACAGAGTGGAATCATCGTGCTTACGCATCTGGGGACCGCACGCGAGGTTGCGTCGTATAGCGTGGCCGTCACAATACTGTCGGGCCTCTATCTTGGACCGAACGTGCTGTTTCAGAAGTTGCTGATGCCGAGATTGCACCGGTGGGCGGCGCTTGGGGATGAAAAGCTGATGATTGCGTGGCGCAGAGGAAATATCTGGATGCTCGTTTTAGGCGTTCTGCTTGCCGTCATAACAGCTTTGGCAGCGCCATTTTATGTACCGGTGATATTCGGGGGAAAGTATTTTTCCTCCGTTCCTGTAGTTATCCTGATGGCTGTATGTGTGCCGTTTCGCTTCCTTACCACCAGTACGTCTTCGATTATGACCACGTCGAATTTGCTAAAGGTCAGAAATCTATGCGCGTTGGCGGCAATTGCCGCGAGTATCGCAGCGGCGTTTGCACTCATTCCATTTTGCGGAGTAAAGGGCGCGGCGTGGTCAGCCGTCATCGGTGAGGCCGTTTGGTCCATCTTGTCTATCTCAACCGCGCGTTATTACTTGCCGAGAATGATCATTAAGAACGCAATGATGCGACAACGTAGCATCGACAAAACTCTCGACCAGTCAGTCATCGCGCCGTCCGTGGATGCATGCGCTGGCTTCGTGGCAACGGCGGTTGACGCTATGGCTTCGGTGAGCGTAATCATTCCTTGCTTCAACTGCAGTTCGACGATCGAGCGTGCGCTCGAGTCACTTGCGCATCAGCGGCTTCGTCCGAAGGAGGTGATTCTCGTCGATGATTGCAGCACCGACGACACGCCTGAACAACTGAAAAAGCTGGCCGGATGCTACGAGGCGGGTTGGGTTCGTGTCATTGAACTGGAGCGAAATAGCGGCCCCGGACGGGCACGAAACATCGGTTGGGAAAACGCTTCGCAGCCCTACATCGCATTCCTGGACTCGGATGACGCGTGGGATCTCGAAAAGCTGGAAATCCAGTATGGCTGGATGATTCGCCACCCACACGTGGCTATCACCGGTCATCCTGTCGCTCAAATTGATGAAGCGGCTGGAGTCGTCGCTCGAGTTCTTCCGAAGGTCGATGAGCCCAAGCCCACGTCTCGCTGGCGAGTGCTCTTCTCTAACCGTTTCACTCCGTCGAGCATCGTGATGCGATCAGACTGTGTTGCGCGCTTTGATGAATCGAAGCGCCATGCTGAGGACTATTTCATGCTGCTTGAAGTGTTCTTGGTTGATGAGGGAATCGGCTATCTGTTCTCGACGCCGCTGTCCTATGTATTCAAGGCGCAGTTCGGCGCAGAAACGGGACTGAGTGCGCAGCTCTGGAAAATTCAGAAAGGTGAGCAGGATAACTATCGTCGCTTCTGGAAATCCGGCGCAATCAACTGGGCGGAGTGGGTGTGCTTTTCGCTGTTGAGCGCCGCAAAGTATCTACGACGATGTGCCGTGGCGCGAAAGATCGCATAGCAGAAACGGCAATCATTGGACGTGCCTGCATCAGGCGGGCGGTTATATGGCTTACTATATTTTCCCTCTTCTGTGTTTTTACCTGGGCGTCGCGCTCTGCATCAGCTATGGCGGGACCAGCGCGATCGTTATCGCGATCGCGTCAATTCCTATGGTGGCTCTCGTAGTATTGCGCGGTCATAGCGGAACAGATACTGCGGCTTATTACGACGCTTTCAGAGCACTTGGTGACGGCGGCGGCTATGGGGGCGAGCCACTCTTCAATGGCTACGCGTCGCTTTTGTGGGCAATTGATCCAAACCCCAGGTTTGTCGTAAATGGAATATCGCTCACGACATGCGTGCTGCTTCTGTGGACTATATACACGGATCGATATGGTGCATGGTTCGGTGGGCTATTGCTCGTTCCGGCGATGTTCTACGAATTGACGATGAATGTCATGAGGTTCGGACTCGCAACGTCGATATTTCTCATTGCTACGCGAGTGGCACCAGAAAAGCGTCCGGTGCGCTACGTGGTATTCGCGATGATCGGTACCGGTATGCATTTCTCTTCGATTCTGCTGTTTCTGATTTTCGTTGCTGTGACGCAACGAGGTAAAACGTTACTCATTGTTGGTTTTTCGTTTATTGCCGCTGTCGCGTCGCTTCTTCTTCCTGCCTATCTGGGTGACAAAGCGGGTCTCTACGGTGAAATGTCCGCGCCTAATGCATCGTCCGGATTAATGTTCCTGATTCTGCAGGGAATGATTCTGTGTGCGATGTTTTTAAATCGTCGTGATTTCGAGATTCCGAAGGCGGGATGGTGGATCTGTGGAATTCTTTGCATGGTCTTCTATGCGTTGACCCAGATCACCTACGCCGGAATTCGTTTTCAGTTACTGGATGTCGTTCTTCTGGTTGCGGTTATGTGGCGACAGTATCGACCTCGAACAGGACGAGTTAGTGCACGCATGATGGGGTGGGTGCTCTTGATCGGGATGGTCGCGTTGGCGGGGCGTATGCACAACATGCTGGATGAGGCGGGACGAACGGAGTCACCGTTTTTACCGTACCGATTTTCCCCAGCATTGGAAGAAATGGAGTAAGGGAATTATGCGACAGACCATTCTGCACGTGACAGAGGCGCTCGGAGGCGGCGTGCTTTATTGCATTGCACTGCTGGCCAATCGACAGGTCAGCGCGGGGGACGACGTGACAATCGTTCACTCGATACGGGTAGACACGCCATCAGAAGCGGAACTAGACAGGATTTTCGACAAGCGGATTCGTCGACGTGTAATCGATATGAAGACCAGCGTGGGACTTCATGATGCAGTGTCGATAGTTCGATTATTTCAGGAGATCCTGAAGGGTAGGCCCGACGTCATCCACCTGCATTCATCTAAAGCTGCGGCGCTCGGAAGAGTGGTTGCGCGCGTAATGGGCCTGTGTGACCGAACGATCTATTCGCCGCACGGATTCTCTTTCCTGAAGCAGGATATCCCCAGAAGAACGGCAAAGTTTTATCTGCTGGTTGAGCGTTTGCTGCATGCCATCGGCGGGAATATTGTGACCTGTTCGCGAAGCGAGCGCCAATACGCAAGCCGGCTATTGGGGCATACCAGGCGAATCGGCATGGTTGAGAACGCAGTCGATACGGCAGGCCTCGTGGCGCGGAAAGTGGCTGCAAACAAGCAGATAACAACGATATGTACATCAGGACGTGTGACCTATCAGAAAGCACCTTGGCGTTTTTCGAAGCTTGCCCAATCGGCTGCTCGTGAGAGTGGTGTTGACGCGCAGCGGAAATTCATCTGGTTTGGGGATGGTGACGCCGATTCGGTGAATACGTGGGTTGATAGGGGCGTGGTCGAATTGACAGGATGGGTCAAGACGGAGGAATTGCATCATCGACTTGCTGCGTGTGACCTGTTTGTTATTCCCTCGCTGTGGGAAGGCATGCCGATCGCCTTAATCGAAGCTCAGGCATTGGGGCTGCCTGCGATCGGAAGCCGCGTCGTTGGCAATCGGGATGTCATTCAACACGGTGTGACCGGTTTTTTGGCCAACAGCGACGACGAGCTGGCCGCGTACGTCAAGCGATTGGTCAATGATCCGCCGTTGCGGGCGCGTATGGGATCGGCTGCGCGGGAGAAAGCGCTCGAGCGATTCAGCAGCGACCGCCTGTTTCGTTCCTACGTGAGAATTTATCGCAATCTGATCAGCGCTGGGGTGCCGGAGACGCAAGCGCCAGCGTTTAGCAACTTGGTTCCAGGTGGAAGATTGAAATGAGTACTGGTGAAGTGAAGGAAGGGGCGCGTGAAATGCAATCCGTCGATGTCGCGGTACTGGAAAGCAGTGAGCAGGCGATGCGCAAGAAGGGGGGGGATAGAACATTCAGGATTTCCTTTCTTGGATTCTATGGCCGCAACAATTTTGGCGACGATCTATTCGGATTTATCCTTCAGGCGATTTGCGCTTCGCGGCGAGGTCTCGTCGCGCAAATTGTGGGTGCATCTGCCAAGCGGGAGCTGAAGGGCGCGTTCCGCCTGCCTGTCGTCCATCGATTCTGGATAGCAAGTGGCGTTGGCGGTGCGCTCGCTCGATGCCTGACATATGCTGTGGCAATTGTTCGCGCTGACGCCGTGGTCTTTGGCGGGGGAACGTTATTTGGCGCCGGCGCGTCGATTGGCTTTGCTCGATTCGCCACCCGTGTCAGTGGCGCGTTGGGGCGATCCGTTGCGGCGCTGGGCGTTTCCGTCGGGCCATTTAGCTCGGATGAGCGGCGTTCCGCATTCGCCGCCGTCATCAAGCGGCTGTCCTGCATTGCGGTTCGTGATAAATCGTCGGTAGAAGCCGTGCTTGAACTCGACGGGCGGCGGCCTGCGAATCTCTGTGATCTGGCTTTTTCTCTGCCGGCGATTTACACCCCTGCGTTAAATCGTGAACGCACGCGCACGTTGCTGGTATCGATACATCTGGACGACTATACCGACGCCGTGCTGGAAATATTGGGAGCGGTCGATCGCGCGGGCCTCGTGGACGAGGTGATGTTCGTGTCCCTCGATGGGGAAAGCGTGGCAGCCACCGGAGACATTGCGAGGCTCTTCAAACCGGAGCGAGTGCGTGTTAGCCGTTATCGCTACGACGGGTCAATCACAGAGGTCATCGACCTTCTCGCAAATGCTTCGTGCGTGGTGACGTCGAAACTACACGGGGCGATTACAAGCTACGTCTATCACGTTCCGGCGCTGCTTTTTTGCTATCAGCGCAAGTGCGTCGAGTTTTTGGACGATCGCGGTTTGCCGGGGCCGAGGGAGCCGTCGCCCACAGCAACCGACTGCGTGACCACGGTGACCAGCATGTTGACGGGGCAATGCGAGGCGCCTCGATTCGGCGGCGCAGCAGATCACCTCGAGGCATTCGGGCGCTTTCTCGACGACCTGAAAAGTGATCGTGCTGGCGAGGATGAGCGAGTCGGGGCTGCATGACGTTGGAATACAGCTGGACCGTGCCGGAAACGCATCAATGGGCTGACAGGTGCAAACTTGGTGCGGAAGGGAGACGTTGCTCCGCTGCGATTACATCCCCGGCACCATCTCCACCTGCTGCTCCTTCAACCGCTTCCTCGCATCGCGATACTCCGGAAAAATCGACTCCACAGTCTGCCAGAACCTCGGACTATGGTTCATCTCCCGCAGATGCGCGAGCTCATGCGCGACCACATAGTCAACGACCGAAAGCGGAAAGTGGATCAACCGCCAGTTCAACCGAATCCGCCCTTCGCTCGAACAACTCCCCCACCGAGTCATAGCCGAAGAAAGCGCATACGACCGAAACGTCACGCCCAGCCGCGCAGCATAAACCTGAAGCCTTTCCCCAAAGATCCGCGTAGCCTCACCCTGAAGCCACCCGGTCACGCGATCCTTGATCTGCTGCGCGTCCGCGTGAGGCGGCAGCGGTAAAGAAAGCACGCGTGCCTCAGCATCAAACGACAAAGACACAGCCCCCAGCCTTACCCGCATCGGCTTACCGAGATAGGGCAGCTGAGCCCCATCCCGCCACTCGACCTTAGGCAAAGCACGCTGCTCAACCCGCGTTTGCCATTCAATCAGCTTCGAAAAAATCCACCGCTGTTTCTCGGCAATCGCGTTCTCAATATCCGCAATCGTGACCCAGCGCGGCGCGGTAATCGTGAGCCCGCTCGCATCGATAGCAAACCCAATCGACTTCCGCGAAGAACGCTTCAACCGATACTGCAGCGTCCGCGCACCCAGTTCGAGCGTGCGCATGCGCGAGCCATCCGGCGCGAGCGGCGCAATCGGGGCCTTACGCGCCTTACCAGGCGTTGAACCAGAGGGAGGAGAGGATTCAGCGGACGGTGTCGCCACCGGCACCGCTACCGGCTCAGCAAAGAGCGGCAGATCAAGTTGCTGATGGTCAAGCGCCGCGGCATGGCGCGGCGTGGGGGACTTCTGCATCGTCAGGCCTGGAGCGGGAGGGCGTGTGCGGCCCGCGCGTCGGATGGTCGACCAGACGGCCTGGATAAACCGGATCAACCGGATAAACCGGCTCGATCCGGCGGGCCACCGGCCCCGGCCGTCAGATCTTCGCGGTGTTGGCCGAGGTGCCATCCGTTTCGCGGTACGCGTCCGGATCGATGCGGCGCATTTCGGCTTCGATCCAGGTTTCCACGCGCGTATTCACTTCGTCGGGCGTCAGCCCCTTGGTATCGATGGGCTTGCCGATCGACACCGTGACTATACCCGCATATTTGATGAACGAGTTACGGGGCCAGACGTGGCCGGCGTTGTGCGCGATCGGCACCACCGGCGCGCCCGTTTCGATGGCGAAGCGCGGGCCGCCCGTCTTGTACTTGCCGGTCTTGCCCACCGGAATGCGCGTGCCTTCCGGGAACATGATGACCCACGCGCCTTCGGCCATGCGCTGCTTGCCCTGGCGAATCACGGAAGTGAACGCGTTCTTGCCTTCCTTGCGGTTGATGTGAACCATCTTCAGCATGCCCAGCGCCCAGCCGAAGAACGGCACGAACAGCAGTTCACGCTTGAACACGTAGCACAGCGGGCGCGGCATCAGCGCGGGGAACGCCAGCGTTTCCCATGCCGATTGATGCTTGGAGAGCAGCACGGCCGGGCCGTTGGGCAGATTCTCCATGCCTTCGATGCGATAGCGGATGCCCACCAGCCAGCGCGACACGAACAGCGTCGAGCGGCACCAGCCCGCCGCCATCCAGTAACGTCGCGTGGGGTTCAGGAACGGAAACGCGATGAAGCACGCGGTCGCGTACGGCATCGTGTACACGATCAGGTAGATGAACAGCAGCAGGGAGCGGATGAAGCGCATCGGGGGAACCGTTCGGGGAAGCGGGGCGGCGGGGCGGCCTGAATCGGCGCGACGTAACGTCAGGCCGGGGCGTTGGAAAGAAAGTCCAGCGCGAAGGCGCGCAGGTCGTTGTGGATCTGCGTGCCTTCGGGCAGGCCGCCCGCCGCGAGCGTTTTCTGGCCTTTGCCGGTCAGCACCAGGTGCGGGCGGCAGCCCAGCGCAGCGCCCGCTTCGAGGTCGCGCAGCGAATCGCCCACCACGGGCGTTTCAGCGGGATCGATCTCGAACCGGTCGGCGATCATCTTCAACATGCCGGGCTTGGGCTTGCGGCAGTCGCAGTGATCCTGCGAGGTGTGCGGGCAGAAAAACACGGCGTCGATGCGTGCACCCACGGCCGCAGCCTGGCGGTGCATCTTCGCGTGCATTTCGTTGAGCGCGGTCGTGTCGAACAGGCCCCGGCCGATGCCGGACTGGTTCGTTGCGACCGCGACGCGATAACCCGCCTGGTTCAGGCGGGCGATCGCTTCGAGGCTGCCCGGCAGTGCGACCCATTCGTCCGGCGACTTGATGAAGGCGTCGGAATCGACGTTGATCACGCCGTCGCGGTCGAGGATCACGAGCTTGCGGCTGGAGCTTGTCGGCATGGTGTCGTGTCAGTGTTGTCGTGTCACGACGGCCATTACGCCGCGAGGCGCGAGATGTCGGCCACGCTGTTCATCTGGCGATGCAGTGCCTTGAGCAGCGCGAGGCGGTTGGCCCGCAGCGCCGGATCTTCGGCATTGACCATCACGTCGTTGAAGAACGTGTCCACGGTCTCGCGCAGCGCCGCGAGTGCGGTGAGCGCGCCCGTGTAATCGCGTGCGGCCAGTTGCGACTCGACACGCGGCGCGACCTGTTCGAGCTGGGCGTAGAGCGCTTTTTCGGCGTTTTCCGTCAGCAGGGCGATCTGCACGCCGCCGTCTTCGGCACCCTCGGACTTCTTGAGGATGTTCGAAATACGCTTGTTGGCCGCGGCCAGCGCCGCTGCTTCGTTGAGCGCGGCGAATTCGCGCACGGCGTCCAGACGCGCGATCACGTCGTCGAAGCGCGTGGGGTTCAGGGCCAGCACGGCGTCCACTTCCTGCGCCGCATAGCCGCGCTCGCGCAGCTGGCCGCGCAGACGGTCCATGCAGAACTCGTAGATCGCCTGCGTCGATTCAGCGACTGCCGTGTTGCCCGCGAATTGCGCGTAGGTGGTGCGCAGCAGTTCGACGAGGTCGAGCGGCAACTGCTTTTCGACGAGGATACGCAGCACGCCCAGCGAGTGGCGGCGCAGCGCGAACGGGTCTTTCTCGCCCGTAGGCGCAAGTCCGATACCCCAGATGCCGACCAGCGTTTCCAGCTTGTCCGCGAGCGCGACGATGGTGCCCGTGGGCGTGCCCGGCAACTCATCCCCGGAGAACCGCGGCTGGTAGTGCTCGGAGCACGCGATGGCCACTTCTTCCGCTTCGCCGTCGTGGCGTGCGTAGTAGGTGCCCATCGTGCCTTGCAGTTCCGGGAACTCGCCGACCATGTCGGTCAGCAAGTCGGCCTTCGCGAGGCGTGCGCCGCGTTTTGCCAGCGCGACATCCGCGCCGCACATGTCGGCGATCGCGCCGGCGATGGCTTCGAGGCGTTCCACGCGCTGCAGCGTCGAGCCGAGCTTGTTGTGATAGACCACGTTCGCGAGCAGGGGCACGCGGTCGGCCAGCGTCTTCTTCTTGTCCTGCTCGAAGAAGAACTTGGCGTCGGCCAGACGCGGGCGCACGACGCGCTCGTTGCCTTCGACGATCTCGACGGGCGTGGCCGTTTCGATGTTCGAGACGATCAGGAAGCGCGAACGCAGGCGGCCTTGATCGTCGGTCAGCGCGAAATACTTCTGGTTCGTCTGCATCGTGAGGATCAGGCATTCCTGCGGCACTTGCAGGAATTCGTCCTCGAACTTGCAGGCGTAGACCACCGGCCATTCGACCAGCGAATTCACTTCGTCGAGCAGCGATTCGGGCATGACGACGCGGTCAGCGCCCGCCTGCTCGGTGAGTTGCGACTGGATTGCCGCGCGGCGCTCAGCGTAGCTCGCGATCACGCGGCCCTTGTGCTGGAGCGTGTGGGCGTAGTCGTCGGCGTGCGTGATGGCGATCAGGCCTTCCGAGAGGAAGCGATGGCCGCGCGTGGTATCGCCGGCGTCGACGCCGAACGCGCTCACCGGCACGATCTGTTCGCCGTGCAGCGCGATCAGTCGATGCACCGGGCGCACGAACTGCACGTCGCTGCCGTCCGGGCGCTGGTACTTCATGACCTTGGGAATCGGCAGCTTGGCGAGCGCTTCGTCGAGCACGGCTTGCAGGCCATCGGCGAGCGTGGCGCCCGGCGCCGAGTAGCGCAGGAAGAACGCTTCGTTCTTGCCGTCGCTGGCGCGTTCGAGATCGCCCACCGGGAAGTCGGGGAAGCCCAGCGCCGCGAGTTTCTTCGCGAGCGGTGCGGTGGGCTGGCCGTTGGCGTCGAGCGCGACCGACACCGGCAGCACTTTTTCGCGCACCTGCTTTTCAGGCGCGACGGCGCGCACGTTCTTGATCGTGACGGCCAGGCGGCGCGGGGTGGCGAAGCGTTCGAACGACAGGTCGCCTTCAATCAGGTCGCGCGCGGCGAGGCGCTGCGCAATGCCTTCGGCGAATGCGTCGCCCAGGCGCGCGAGGGCCTTGGGCGGCAGTTCCTCGGTCAGCAGTTCGACGAGGAGGGTGGCTTGATGAGCTTGGGTCATTGTTGTCGGAGATCCGGTCATTCCTCGCCGAACTTGCGTTCGACCTTCAGCGGCGGCGCCCACGCGGGCATCGCAGCGTCCTGTTCGTCGGTGGTCAGGCCCGGCACGCCGTGCACGGGATTGCCGAGCATCGGGAAGCCGAGCTTTTCACGCGACTCGTAGTACGACTGCGCCACGCTGCGCGAGAGCGTGCGGATGCGGCCGATATACGCCGCGCGTTCCGTCACGGAGATGGCACCGCGTGCGTCGAGCAGGTTGAAGGTGTGACCGGCCTTGAGCACCAGCTCATAGGCGGGCAGCGCGAGCTGCTGTTCCATCATGCGCTTCGCTTCGCTTTCGTACGCGTTGAAGAACGTGAACAGCAGGTCGACGTTCGCGTGCTCGAAGTTGTAGGTCGATTGCTCGACTTCGTTCTGGTGATACACGTCGCCGTAAGTGAGGCGGCGAATCTCGGGGCCGTTCGGGCCTTGCTCTTCCCACTCGGTCCATACGAGGTCGTAGACGTTCTCGACCTTCTGCAGATACATCGCGAGACGTTCCAGACCGTAGGTGATTTCGCCGAGCACCGGTTTGCAGTCGATGCCGCCCACTTGCTGGAAGTAGGTGAACTGCGTCACTTCCATGCCGTTGAGCCACACTTCCCAGCCCAGACCCCAGGCGCCGAGCGTGGGGTTTTCCCAGTCGTCTTCCACGAAGCGCACGTCGTTCTGCTTCAGATCGAAGCCGAGTGCTTCGAGCGAGCCGAGGTACAGGTCGAGGATGTTTTCCGGCGCGGGCTTGAGCACCACCTGGTACTGGTAGTAGTGCTGCAGACGGTTGGGGTTCTCGCCATAGCGGCCGTCCTTCGGGCGGCGCGACGGCTGAACATAGGCGGCTCGCCACGGCTCGGGGCCGATTGCGCGCAGGAAGGTATGGACGTGCGAGGTGCCCGCGCCGACTTCCATGTCGATCGGCTGGAGCAGCGCGCAGCCCTGCTTGTCCCAGTAGGACTGGAGCGTCAGGATGATTTGCTGAAACGTGAGCATGTGTGCCTGCAGTGTCTGCGGTGTCTTTTAGGGCGGGAGACGCGGGTTGCGGCGGCAGGCGTAGCCCGCGCGGCGACCGGTGCGTGGCGGCCAGGTGCTGAAACGTTGAATTTTACCGGATTGGCGCGGCCTTGAGACCGGCGCGGGGTTGGCGCGCCGGTTTTGCAGCTTGTTTGCAGCCGATCAGTTCTTCTTCCGGCCGGCGTTGCGTCCAGCGCGCGCCGGACCGAACGCAAAGCCGAACGCCAGCATCAGCAGCGAAATGGCGATCACCGTGTTGTTGCCGCTCGTCACGTAGGGCGTGAAACCTTGCGTGCCCGCGATGCGCACGTCGAGCGAGCCCACCGTGAACGTCGGCAGGCGCGCGATCACATTGCCATGCGCGTCGATGGCGGCGGTCGCGCCGGTGTTGGTCGCGCGCAGCATCGGCCGGCCGGTTTCGAGCGAGCGCATGCGGGCGATCTGCAGATGCTGGTCGAGCGCGATGGTGTCGCCGAACCACGCCAGATTGGTCGAATTCACGAGGATGCCAGGCGAAACCGGGTTCTCGCGCACGGTGCGGGCGATTTCCTCGCCGAAGATGTCCTCGTAGCAGATATCGACGGCCACCGGCTGGTTATGCACGAGGAACGGCGGCTGCACCGGGCCGCCGCGCGCGAAATCGCCCAGCGGAATGTTCATCAGGTTCACGAACCAGCGGAAGCCCCACGGCACGAACTCGCCGAACGGCACGAGATGGTGTTTGTCGTAGCGGTACAGGCCGTTCTGGCCCGGCGTCACGCCGAACAGGCTGTTGGTGTAATCGACCACGCGGCCTTCGGGCGTGATCGTGCCGCCCACTGCGCCAAAGAGGATCGACGTGTGCGTGCCGTCGGCGAAGGCGCGGATGTCGCGGCCGAACTTCTCCGGGATCTCCTGCACCAGCACCGGCACGGCGGTTTCGGGCGTGACGACCAGATCGGCGGGCTTTTCGGTGATGAGCTTCTGGAATTCGTTGAGTGCGTCCTGCGTGCCGGCCTCGGAGAACTTCATGTCCTGCTTGACGTTGCCTTGCAGCAGGCGCACGTCGAGCATGGCGTTTTCCGGATGCGTCCAGTTCACGCGCGGCAGCAGCAGCCCGGCGACGATCACAACCACCGCCATGCCGAGCGCCGTCAGCGCACTTTTGCGCGTCGCGCGCAGGCTCACGAGTGTCTGTACGAGCAGCGCCGCGACCAGCGCCAGCACCCAGCCCACGCCATACACGCCGACGATCGGCGCGAAACCGGCCAGCGGCCCGTCAACCTGCGCGTAGCCGCTGGAGAGCCACGGAAAGCCCGTGAAGATGTAACCGCGCGCCCATTCGCCGAGCGCCCAGGCGCTGGCGAACGCGAAGGCGCCGTGCCACGTCGGCGAAAACGGTTGGGCGTCGATGCAGGCGTCGCGGTTCTTGCGCGCGTGTCCGGCGCAGAAAGACCAGAGCAGCGCGGCCAGCGCCGGATAAAGGCCGAGGTAAAGCGAGAACAGCCCGAGCGCCGCGCCCGCGAGCGGAGCGGGCATGCCGCCGTAGAAGTGCATGCTCACATACAGCCACCAGACGCCGGTGACGAAATTGCCGAAGCCGAACGCCCAGCCCGTGAACAGTGCGCTTTTCCAGCCCGTCGTGCGCGTGAGCCAGAAGTAGAAAACGGCGAAGATCGCGATTTCGAGCCAGCCGCCATGCGGCGTCGGCGCGAAGGAAAGCGTGTTGAGCGCGCCCAGCGCGAGCGCGGCGAGGTAATGCCACGCGGGCACGCTGCGGCTGGCGGGGAGGACGGCGCGCGCGGCGTCGCGCGTGCGGGAATCGATTGGTTCGGCCATGAGTATGCTGTGACTGCGGTGCGGCTGCAGGCGCGCTCGGGGCGCGGTTGTGTTGCGTTTCGAAGGCTCGCTGCACGCACGGCGCACAGCGAGCGCAACGATAGCATTTTCGCGCGACAGGAATTTGCGGTGTCGGCGCGGTATCGGATGAATCGTCCTGGGGATCGATCGCCAGAAGCAAAAACGCCGGCGCAAAGGCCGGCGTTTTTTACAGTGCAGGGCGCGAAATCAGGTGCCCGGCGGCGCCAGCAAGGCTTCGCGCTGACCGGCCATCGGGTCGCGGCGCACCAGCAGCATGTGCACCTGACGGGCGTCGGCGCGCAGCACTTCGAAGATCAGATCGTCGATGCGCACTTTCTCGCCGCGATGCGGCACGTGCCCGAAATGATTCGTGACGAAGCCGCCGATCGTATCCACTTCCTCGTCCGAATAATGGGTGCCGAACGACTCGTTGAACTGCTCGATCTCGGTCAGCGCGCGCACGCGGAAGCGTCCGTCCGGCGAGGCGATGATGTTGCCGCTTTCCTCGTCGAAGTCGTACTCGTCCTCGATATCGCCGACGATCTGCTCCAGCACGTCTTCGATCGTGATGAGACCGGCCACGCCGCCGTACTCGTCCACGACGATGGCGATGTGATTGCGGTTCTGGCGGAAGTCGTGCAGCAGCACGTTCAGGCGTTTCGACTCGGGGATGAAGACGGCCGGGCGCAGCATGCCGCGCACGTCGAATTCCTCTTCGGCGTAGTAGCGCAGCAGGTCTTTCGCCAGCAACACGCCGATCACGTTGTCGCGGTTGCCCTCGTAGACCGGATAGCGCGAGTGCGCCTTTTCCAGCACGAAGGGGATGAAATCGTCGGGGCTCTCGGCGATGTTGATCGCGTCCATCTGGGCGCGCGGCACCATGATGTCGCGTGCGCACA
The DNA here is from genome assembly GCF_011753055.1 of Burkholderia sp. Ax-1719. Lineage (GTDB taxonomy): Bacteria > Pseudomonadota > Gammaproteobacteria > Burkholderiales > Burkholderiaceae > Paraburkholderia. Next base: position 75,622 of record NZ_VWWJ01000017.1, read on the forward strand.
GCTCGGAGACCTGGAACACGCCTTCGATCATCGACAGCGAATCCGCGTCGATCAGATTGCGCGCGTGGGCGTCCTGGAGGATTTCGAGAAGCTCGCTGCGCGAGTCGGGCTCGGGCGAGATGAGGTCGGTCAGCCGCTCAAGAAGTGAGCGCTTTTCCTGCGGTTTGTCGGTCAATCGTCGACTGGGATAGGAGTCGTTCATGGTGGTGCGCCCTTGGCCTGTCGAGGCCGGACGCGCTGTTGCGGAAGGGAAAGGATACATCATGCGTGTGGCGCGGCCATGTATGGCACGTCACGCAGGTCATCGTATCGCAGATGTCGCGCGCTCGCCCCCTGGAAAAAAACGCCAATGGGTGCGGTGACGAAAAGACAGTTCCCTCCCTTTTTGATGGATTTTTTGTTGGTCGTCAAACTCTACGTGGCTTGCTGGCGTTGGGCTTTCCGCGATGCGGCTTAATGGCCGCGGAGTTAAGACACAGGAGATCCAATGTCCAATTCATCGTTCAGGCACGTGGCCTGGTGCGTCCCGGCGTTGCTCGCCGTATTGGCCGGGTGTGCGACGGAAGCGTCGCGAACCTTGCCCGTTCCGCAGGTGGCAGTGGCTTCCACACCCTACGCGGGCAAGCCGGTGGCCGTAGCGGTCGGTAAATTCGACAACCGGTCAAGCTACATGCGCGGCATTTTCACCGACGGCGTTGATCGTCTGGGCAGTCAGTCGAAGACCATTCTCATCACGTCGCTGCAGCAGAGCGGCCGCTTTAACGTGCTCGATCGCGACAACCTCGATGAAATCCGCCAGGAAGCGGGCCTAACGAAGCAGGCGCAGGCGCTCAAGGGTGCGCGCTTCGTGCTAACCGGCGACGTCACCGAATTTGGCCGCAAGGAAGTCGGCGACCAGCAGCTGTTCGGCATTCTCGGCAGCGGCAAGAGCCAGGTCGCGTACGCCAAGGTCAGCGTGAACGTGGTGGACACGATCACCTCCGAAGTCGTGCTGTCCGCCCAGGGCGCTGGCGAATACAGCCTGTCGAGCCGCGAGGTGATTGGTTTTGGTGGTACCCAGGGCTACGACTCGACGCTCAACGGCAAGGTGCTCGACATGGCGATTCAGGAAGCGGTCAACCGTCTTGCCGAACGCGTTGATCGCGGCGCGCTTGGCGCCGTCGCCGTCCCTGTGCAGCCATGAGCGTCACCGCACGTCACGTTACGACACGCAAAGAGACTCCATCCATGAAACACCGATCGAACCGCATTCGCGCGGCGGCGCTCGTCTGCCTCACCGTTGCGGTGGGCGCGCTGACGGGCGGCTGCGCCACGCAATCCGCGCCGCCGCTGTACGGCTGGGACGGCTATCAACAGCAGGTCTACGACTATCTGCAAGGCAAATCGACTCCTGAAACGCAGATCGACGCGCTCGAAAAGAGCCAGCAGCAGATGCGCAGCCAGGGTCAGCACATACCGCCCGGCTTCAACGCGCATCTCGGCGCGCTCTACGCGAGCCAGGGCAAGGCTGCGCAGGCCCAGCAGGCCTTGCTGGCCGAAAAGGAAACCTTTCCCGAGTCGTCCACTTACATGGACTTTTTGCTGAAGAACCTCAAGAAATAGGAGCGTGTATGTCGATCTATTCCACACTCCGCGCGGCGCTCGTTGTAGCGATGTCCGCCGTGCTGGCTGCGTGCGCGGGCGCGCCGAAGCACGATACCGACTACACCGCGTTGCGCGCAGCCAGGCCGAAGTCGATCGTGGTGTTGCCGCCGCTGAACGAAACCACTGACGTGAACGCCACGAACGGCATGCTTTCGCAGATGACGATGCCGTTGGCGGAAGCCGGTTACTACGTGCTGCCGGTTGCCGAAGTCGCCGAGACGTTCCGCCAGAACGGACTGACCACGCCCGCCGACATCCAGGATGTCTCGCCGGCCAAGCTGCGTCAGATCTTCGGTGCGGATGCCGTGCTTTACACGAAGGTGACGCAGTACGGCTCGGTTTATCAGGTGGTGGATGCCAACACGTATGTGTCGGCGTCCGCGAAACTCGTCAATCTCGCAAACGGCGACACGCTTTGGCAAGGCATGGCGAGCGCGAGCGGCAAGGAGCTCGGCAACGCGTCGGTCGGCGGCAGTTTGATCGTCGCACTGGTGCAGGCGGCGGTGAAACAGGTCGCGCACTCGTTGAGCGACGAAAGCCAGAAGGTGGCCGGACTGACGAGCCGCAAACTGTTGTCGGCGGGACAGCCGGATGGCTTGCTGTATGGTCCGCGTTCGCCGAAATACGGCACCGACTGAAGCGGCTCGTAACGATCAGAACGCAACAGGCCGCGGCGTGCCGCGGCCTTTTTACGTCTGCGCAGATTTCAGCCGTGTTCCCCACCACACCGCGCTAGCAGCCGCTCCAGCGCGCGGTCCGGCATGCCGCTCTCGCGCAGTGCTTCCACGGTGCGGCGCACGTAGTCTAGCGTAGTGCCGTAGCGCCCGCTCGCGCAGCCAAACACCGTGCGCACGGTGTCTTCGCCGAGCTTGCCGGTGTAGGTGGCCGCGTCCCGCCGCATAACGAAAGCGAGCGCCGAAACGCGCCGGCCGTCCGCGAGCACGCAGGGCAGCCAGGCCGGGCGATACGAACCCATCGGCATTTCGCGACGCCACAGCGCTTCCATATGCGGCATCACTCCAACGGCTGAGAGGCGAAATGCCACGCCCGCGCATGAGCCGCCGCGATCAAGCGCCAGCACGAGGCCCGGTTGTTCGGGCGTGCCGCGGTTCACACGCGACCAGAGATACAGCCCGCGATGGTAGCCATGCACGCGCGAGCGCACGTTCTCGACGGTCGGCAGACCGGGATTCCAGATCAGCGAGCCATAGCCGAATAGCCAGATATCGCTCTTGCCGTCCCATTGCTGGAGCGTGCAGTCGAGCGAGGCGCGCAGTTCGTCTTCGGTGAGGAGTTTCGATTCGCCGAGAAACGGCGGATAGCCCGGACAAGGCGCTGGACCCGGCGCCGCGCTCTCCACCAACTCCTCAATTTCAGAGCAGTTCACTTCACCAGAAACGTTCGCGCGCTTGTCGTTCCGCTTGTCGTTCATATTCGGGCTGGGCAGGAGAGCGGGGCGGATCGTGCGATCGCGCCCTTACTTGTACGGATCGGGAAAGCCGAGCGAGGCGAGGACTTCGGTTTCGATGCCTTCCATCTCTTCCGCTTCGGCGTCGTCCTCGTGGTCGTAGCCTTGCGCGTGCAGCGCGCCGTGCACCAGCAGATGCGCGTAATGCGACGACAGCGGCTTGCCCTGCTCGGCGGCTTCCTTCGCCACCACCGGGCAGCAGAGGATCAGATCGCCGGTGACGGGATCGTCCTCGCTCTGCGCGTAGGCGAAGGTGAGGACGTTGGTGGCGTAGTCCTTGCCGCGATAGGTGCGGTTGAGCGTGCGGCCTTCTTCGGCGTCGACGAAGCGCACGGTCAGTTCCGCATCCGCGAAAAGCGCCGCCTTGATCCACGCGGCCAGCGTTGCGCGGGGCAGCGCGGCCTTGTGTTCAGGAAACGCCTTCGCGGCGGGGAACTGCACGTTCAGTTTGAGTTTCGGTGCGCGTGCCATGGTGTGCTTTCGGCTCAAGAGCGCGTTAGCGCGCGTCCGCCGCGTTGCCGTCCTTCTTCGCGTGCGCGTCGTAGGCTTCGACGATACGTGCAACCAGCGGATGGCGCACCACGTCCGCGCTCGTGAAGTGCGTGACGGCGATGCCGCGCACGTTATTGAGCACGTGTTGCGCCTCGATCAGGCCGCTCTTGTGGCCGCGCGGCAAGTCGATCTGCGTGGTGTCGCCCGTCACGACCGCCTTCGAACCAAAGCCAATACGCGTGAGGAACATTTTCATCTGCTCGGGCGTGGTGTTCTGCGCCTCGTCCAGGATGATGAACGCGTGATTGAGCGTGCGGCCGCGCATATAGGCGAGCGGCGCGATTTCGATCATCTGGCGCTCGAACATCTTCGCCGTCTTGTCGAAACCGAGCAGGTCGTACAGCGCGTCGTAGAGCGGGCGCAGATACGGATCGACCTTCTGCGACAGATCGCCGGGCAGGAAGCCCAGACGCTCGCCCGCTTCAACAGCCGGACGCGTGAGCACGATGCGCTTGACCTGATCGCGCTCCAGCGCGTCGACGGCGCAGGCCACCGCGAGATAGGTCTTGCCCGTGCCCGCCGGCCCGATGCCGAAGGTCACATCATGCGAAATGATCTGCTTGAGGTACTCGCGCTGCGCGGGCGTGCGGCCGCGCAGGTCGGCGCGACGCGTGTAAAGCTTCGGGCCTTGTTCCTCGATGTCGATATCGAGGCCAGCCGGCTCGTCGAACGGATGATCGGGATCGCCGCGAAAACGCGGATCGATTTCCGTTTCACCGTTGCCATTGCCGTTGCCGCCGTTGCTACCCATCGCCGCCGGATGACGCGCTTCCACCAGCGCGAGCTGGATATCGTCCACGGACAGCGGATCGCGCGCCTTGTTGTAGAAGTTTTCGAGCGCGGCGAGCGCGAGCTTCGCGCCGCGGCCGCGGATCGTGATGCGATGGCCGCGGCGCGCGAGCGTGACGTCGAGCGCCTGCTCGATTTGCCGCAGATTCTCGTCGAGCGGACCGCAGAGGTTGGCCAGGCGCGCGTTGTCTTCGCGCGGCGCGGTGAATTCCAGATGCTGCTGATTCGGCTTCAAGGTGTCTCTGAACTCCCGTGTTCCGTGGATCTTGGGTTTGCCTGATGCGTTGCTTAGTGCGAAACGGCGGCGTTGCCTTCGTGCGCCATCAGCAATTCGCCGCGCAGCGAGTGCGGGTACGCGTGATTGATCTTCACATCAATCATCTGGCCGATCAGGCGGGCGTGCGAAGCGAGCGGCGCCGGGAAGTTCACCACACGGTTGTTTTCCGTGCGGCCCGACAGTTCGCTCGGGTCCTTGCGCGACGGGCCTTCGACCAGAATGCGCTCGACCTTGCCGACCATCGACGCGCTGATGCGCTGCACGTTCTCTTCAATCGTGGCCTGCAGATGCTGCAGGCGCTTGAGCTTCACTTCGCGCGGCGTGTCGTCTTCCAGATTCGCGGCGGGCGTACCCGGGCGCGGGCTGTAGATGAACGAGAAGCTGGTGTCGTAGCTCATGTCTTCGACGAGCTTCATGGTCTTTTCGAAGTCTTCTTCCGTCTCGCCGGGGAAGCCGACGATGATGTCCGTCGACAGCGACAGGTCCGGACGGATCGCGCGCAGCTTGCGGATCACCGACTTGTATTCGAGCACCGTGTAGCCGCGCTTCATCGCCATCAGCACGCGGTCCGAACCGTGCTGCACCGGCAGGTGCAGGTGGCTCACGAGCTTGGGCACCTTGGCGTAGGCGTCGATCAGGCGCTGCGTGAATTCCTTCGGGTGCGAAGTGGTGTAGCGGATGCGCTCGATGCCAGGGATTTCCGCGACGTATTCGATCAGCGTGGCGAAGTCGGCCACGTCGGTCGCGCCTTGCGTCAGCGCGCCCAGATAGGCGTTCACGTTCTGACCGAGCAGCGTGACTTCACGCACGCCCTGGTCGGCGAGACCCGCGACTTCCGTCAGCACGTCATCCAGCGGACGCGAGACTTCTTCGCCGCGCGTGTAGGGCACGACGCAGTAGCTGCAGTACTTCGAGCAGCCTTCCATGATCGAGACGAACGCGCTCGGGCCTTCCACGCGCGCGGGCGGCAGATGGTCGAACTTTTCGATTTCGGGGAAGGTGATGTCGACCTGCGCGCGGCCCGAGGCGCGGCGCGCGTCGATCATCTGCGGCAGGCGGTGCAGGGTTTGCGGGCCGAACACCAGATCCACGTACGGTGCGCGTTGCACGATGGCCGCGCCTTCCTGGCTCGCCACGCAGCCGCCCACGCCGATCAGTAGGTTCGGGTTTGCTTCCTTCAGTTCGCGCACGCGGCCGAGCTCGGAGAAGACTTTTTCCTGGGCCTTTTCGCGCACCGAGCAGGTGTTGAACAGAATCACGTCCGCATCTTCGGGCGTGTCGGTCTTCACGAGTCCTTCAGCCGCGCCGAGTACGTCGACCATCTTGTCGGAGTCGTACTCGTTCATCTGGCAGCCATAGGTCTTTACATAAACTTTCTTGGTCATCGGGTTTCGCCGTTCGCAGTGGTTCACCTGGGGGCGTCGTCCGGTTGATGCACGAAATGCACGTCGGGACTACGGTGAAAAATGAGGGCTGAAGCAGGTGGCCTCGCCGCGAAGGCTGGGGGCGCACGGTGGGGCGGTTCGCTGGCGGCGTTTTGCTGATGCGTTTGAGGACGCTTTTGCGTTCTTTTTGCCGCGGGTTTGCTACACGAACCATCGTTCAGCTGAATCCGACATTATAGCCTTATGCGTTCACGGCTTTGCGACGCCGCGCGCGGGGTGTGGCGTGGTCTGCCACAGCCTTTGCATCGTCCGCCGCGCCTGATTTCGGCTCGCAGCAGGGCACCAGCGAATCGAGTTCGTCCGCCGTCTGCGCGAAGCGCTCGGTCAGAAAGTCCAGCAGCGCCCGCACGCGCGGCGCCAGATAGCGGTTGCGGTGATAGATCGCGTGCACGGGCTGTTCGGCGTAGCGCCACTCCGGCATGACGATCTGCAGCCGTCCCGCGCGCAGATCGTCGGCCACGTCCCAGATCGATTTCACCGATAGTCCATAGCCGCACAGCGTCCACTGGCGCACGACCTCGCCATCCGAGCTTTCCAGCGCGTTTTCAAGCGGCACGACGTAGGTTTGCGTCGCGGTGTGCGTCCCGCCGCCGCGCGTGAAGCGCCACTCGTTCACGGGCCCCGCCGGCGAGCCGATCACGATGCAATCGAAGCGGGCCAGATCGGCGGGCTCGCGCGGCTCGCCGTGCTGCGCGAGGTAGCCGGGCGCGGCGCACAGCACGCGCGGGTTCGGCGCGAGCCGCCGCGCGATCAGCGAACTGTCCGCCGGCGTGCCGAAGCGGATCGCCAGATCGATATCTTCCTGCAGGAGATTCGAGATCGAATCGGTGAGGGTGAGCGCGAACCGCACCTCGGGATAGCGCGCGCGGAATTCATCGAGCCACTTCATCAGCAGATTGCGGCCGAAGTCGGAAGTCGCCGAAATCCGCACCTTGCCGCGCACGGCGTTCTGACCCTCCTGCAGCGCGGCCTTGGCGTCGTCGAGCGAGCGCAGCGCGTGCTCGCTGCAGGTGAGATAGCTGCGGCCTTCGTCGGTGAGCCGCAGCTGGCGGGTCGTGCGGTCGAACAGGCGCGCACGCAATTCGGCTTCGAGCCGCGCGAGGCGGGCGCTGGCCGCGGCGGGCGTGAGGCCCAGCTTGCGCCCCGCCGCCGAGAGGCTGCCAAGCCGCGCCGCTTCCACGAAAAGCCGCACGTCGCCGAGATTGTCCATACGCGATGATTATTCGATAACGATTGAAAATGCTTCAAATGCTACGCCAATTATCAAAAAGGCGTGCAGCGCCGACAATGCGCGTGTTTTCTGGATTTTGCTCATGTTTTTGCTCATTTCAAGGTCCGCTGGAGCCGCCATGCAACTCGATCACGTCACGCTCGTCACGCCCGATCTGGAAGGCGCGCGGCGCTTTTTCTGCGAGATCGCCGGGCTGGAAAACGGCCCGCGTCCGCCGTTTTCGGTCGGCGGCTACTGGCTCTACGCCGATGGGCGGCCGGTGGTCCATCTGGTCGAATCGACCGCGCCCGGCGCGCGGCCCGCTCGCGTCACGCCGCGTTTCGATCACGTGGCGTTTCGCGTCGCGCCCGGCGACGAGTGGCAGGCGCTGCTCGCGCGCCTCGCAACGCACGACGTGCCGTACCAGAACGCGGACGTGCCCCTGAGCGGCGAGCGCCAGTTGTTCGTGGCGCTGGCGCCCGGCGTCGTCGTCGAGTTCGTGACCTCGGCGGCCTGAAACCCCGCACCTCATCTCAACACCTCAGGCCATCAGGAGAATGTCGATGCCTATCCCCTTGCTTGCGCTGGCGATCAGCGCCTTTGCCATCGGCACCACCGAGTTCCTCATCATGGGCCTGTTGCCCGACGTCGCGCGCGATCTGGGCGTGACGATTCCCGCCGCCGGTCTGCTGGTGAGCGGCTACGCGCTGGGCGTGGCCGTGGGCGCGCCGGTGCTCGCCGTGCTCACCAGCCGCATGCCGCGCAAGCTCGCGCTGCAACTGCTGATGGGCGTGTTCATCGTCGGCAACGTGATGTGCGCGGTCGCCGATAACTACTCGCTGCTGATGGTCGCACGCGTCGTGGCCTCGTTTGCGCACGGCTCGTTCTTCGGCATCGGCGCGGTGGTGGCGGCCTCGCTCGTGCCGCAGGAAAAGCGCGCGTCGGCGATTGCGCTGATGTTCACCGGCCTCACGCTCGCCACGGTGCTGGGCGTGCCGTTCGGCACGGCGATTGGCCAGCAGTTCGGCTGGCGCGTGGCGTTCTGGATCGTGAGCGCGCTCGGCGTGATTTCGCTGATCGGCGTAACCGTGCTGGTGCCGAACAAACATGACAGCGGCCCGGTGAGCCTCGGTCACGAAGTGCGCGTGCTGCGCGATCCGCAGGTGTGGATGGCGCTTGGCATGACGGTGCTGGGTTTTGGCGGCGTATTCGTGGTGTTCACCTATATCGCGCCGATTCTCGAACAGGTGAGCGGCTTCTCGCCGCGCGGCGTCACGCTGATGCTGGTGCTGTTCGGCGTGGGGCTGACATTGGGCAACACGCTGGGCGGCAAGCTGGCGGACCGCGCGCTGATGCCTTCGCTGATGGGCATACTCGTCGCGCTGGCCGTGGTCATGGCGATCTTCACGAAGACCAGCCATTCGAGCGTGGCCGCTGCGATCACGCTGTTCGTGTGGGGCATCGCCGCGTTCGCCACCGTGCCGCCGCTGCAGATGCGCGTGGTGGCGAAGGCCGCCGCCGCGCCCAATCTCGCCTCGACGCTCAATATCGGCGCGTTCAACATGGGCAATGCGCTGGGCGCGTGGCTGGGCGGTCTGGCGATCGAGCGCGGCGTGGCGCTCGACGCGCTGCCGTGGGTGGCGGCCGGGGTGGCGATTGCGGCGCTCGTGCTGACGTGGTTGGCGGCGCGGCTGGATGCGCGTGGTACGCCCGCTACCCATACGGTCAACGTGGCCGTGCAGCAGGACGCCTGCTGAAGCGCCCGCGCATATCGTCAGGATGCGAAAGCATTCCCGAAATCGCGCTCTGCAATGCTGATATCAGTGTGAAGATAACTTCGTTGGGCGCGGCGGGGCGCGATGCTAGTCTTGCCTCCATTCAAGCTCTAGCGCCAATAACGGCGCGCCTGGGAGGCAGCCATGCATTCACCGCTCGCGCTCGTGAGGGACGCGCAAACCGATCGATCGACTGTGCATCGCAGTACTACACATCGGAGTTCGGATTCGCAGCATTCGCAACAGGATCTCGCTGACGATGTGTCTTTGCAGACGTCCGCTCAGGGCGTCGACACGCCGGGCGTCGATACGCCGGGCGCAGCGCGCGGCGAAGGCCCGTTCGACGCACTCGAATATCTGGTCGGCGTGAATCTCGCCCGCCTGCGCGCCGAACGTCAGCTTTCGCTCGACGCCCTGGCCCGCGCTTCGGGCGTTTCGCGTGCCATGCTTGCGCAGGTCGAATCGGCGCGCAGCGTGCCGTCGATCAAGGTGCTGTGCAAGGTGGCAGCGGCGCTCAAGGTTTCGGTATCGGCGTTCCTGCGCCGCCATGCCGTGAGCGGCTTCGAGCATCTGCCCGCCGATCGCGCCGCGCGCCGCGTGAGCGCCGATGGCCGCTACTCGGCGCGTGCGCTCTATCCCGAAGACGGCCCGGCTACCGCCGAATTCCACGAACTGCGCATTGCGCCGCTGCACACCGAGCCCGGCACCCGCCGCGCGCCGGGCACCACGGTCAATCTGGTGGTGAGCGAAGGCACGCTGGAAGTGAGCGTGCACGACCGCCGCCAGTTGCTGGCGACCGGCGACGCCATCGTGTTCGACGCCGATCAGCCGCATAGCCTGCGCAATCCCGGCGACACCGAAGCGCGTGTGTTTCGCGTCACGCTGAACGCCGAAACGCCGCCGCGCTGGGATGTGCCGCAAGGCGCGCAAGGCGTGGGCACGCCCGGCAGCAGCGAAGCGCTGGCCGCGCAGCAGCCGGCATGACGTCAGTGCAAAACGGTTTGGTGCAGTGCACAAGCGATTTGTCTACTGGTTTTTTACCGCGCTGCACGATTGCGCGGCCTGTTGTATCCTTTGCCCGCCGGTTAATTGAGATATCAATCCGGTGATCAGTGCGTCTTCAGGGCGGGGTGAAATTCCCCACCGGCGGTAAGCCGGCCGCGCCGAAAGGCAAGGTCAGCAAGCCCGCGAGCGCCCGCGTGAAGTTGTGTGCGGGGTCAGCAGATCTGGTGCGATGCCAGAGCCGACGGTCATAGTCCGGATGGAAGAAGATGTGCAGATGGTCATGTTTGCCCATCCGCCGCGGCTTTCCGGCCTGCGCGCGTGTTGTCGTCGATTGGCGTTGTGGAGCCGATTTTCGAAATACGTGGCGTGCGCCGGACGACGCGCGACGGGGATTCCTGTCTGTTTGCAATGCCCTGAAACGTTTTTCGCCCAACTCTCGCGAGGAGCGTTTCACATGTCCTTTATCAGCAATGCTGTTTCCGCCGATGCGCCGTTCGACGCCATCGACGATCTTCCCCTGCTCGAAACCGAAGCCGTTCCGCCGCGCATCGCCGCCGCGCTGCAAGCCATGCGCGAAGGCCGCCCCGTGGTGCTGCAGGACGACCACGATCGCGAAGACGAAGCCGATCTCGTCTGCGCCGCTCAAAACCTGACCAACGAGACGATGGCGCTGTTCATCCGCGAATGCAGCGGCATCGTCTGCCTGTGTCTGTCGGACGAGAAAGTGCGCGCGCTCGAACTGCCGCCGATGGTCTCGCACAACGAAAGCCGCAACCGCACCGCCTTCACGGTGTCGATCGAGGCGCGCGACGGCGTGAGCACGGGCGTGTCGGCGGCCGACCGCGTGACGACGATCCGCGCCGCCATCGCCGCCGACGCGAAGCCGGAGCACATCGTGCGTCCCGGCCACGTGTTCCCGCTGCGCGCGCAGCCGGGCGGCGTGCTCACGCGCCGCGGCCACACCGAAGGCACGGTCGATCTGGCCGCGCTGGCGGGTCTGGAACCGGCCGGCGTGCTCTGCGAACTGATGAACCCGGACGGCACGATGGCGCGCGGCCAGCAGGTCGACGACTTCGCGAAGCTGCACAACCTGCCGATGCTGACGATCGCCGAGCTGGTCGAATTCCGCGAATCGCTGGCGCTGGCCCGCGAGCGTAACGCCGAGCTGGTGTAACCCCTCAGCGCATCGACAGACGAAAACGGCGCGTGCGGCCTGTATGGCCCACGCGCCGTTTTAGTTTTCAGGCGATCTTGCGTATTACGACTGCACGTCGCCGAACTCGCCGCGCACGCCGGCCTCCACCAGCGCGGGCAATTCGTCCATGTGTTCCATGATCCGCGTGATGCCCATTTCGCGCAGCACGTCGGCATAACCCGACGGGATGTGGCTCGCGCCCACGAAGGCGATGGTCTTCATGCCCGCCGCGCGCGCGGCGTTCAGCCCCGAAATGCTGTCTTCAACCACCAGACAACGCGACGGCTCGACGCCAAGCGTCTGCGCCGCATGCAGATAGACATCCGGATAAGGCTTGGGACGCGCGACCATTTCGGCGCTAAAGACGCGCTCGCCAAAGATCGTGTCGAGCCCGGCGCGCCGCACCGAGGCGTGCACGCGCGTCAGGCGGCTGTTCGACACCACGGCGGCGGGCAGCGTCACGCGGCGCAGCGCGTCGCGCACGCCGTTGATCGGGCTCACGGATTCGGCGATGGCGACTTCGCAGTTGTGGTCGATGGTGTCGAGAAAATTCTCGGGCATCGTCAGATCGAAGCGCGAGGCGACGTCGGCGAGAAAGCGCGAGGTCTGCTGGCCGAACGCGCCGGCGACGGCGGCGCGGAAATCGACGCCGGGAAAGGTGCGGCTGAGGGTTTCGAAGATGACGTGGTCGGCAATGACTTCGCTGTCGACGAGCACGCCGTCACAGTCGCAGATGAGATGGTCGATCATGCGCAAGACGAAAAAAGCGGGGAAGCACGCGGCCGGAACCCGGCGGCGAGCCCGCGTGGGCCGGCAAGGCGGGACGTTGAAGGCCTAATGATACGTGCTTTTGCGGGCGCGGCGGCGGCTTGGGAGCCTGGCGGTTCGGCCTGACCTGGGCGCCGGGCGATGCGACAATGAGCCATCCATTGAACAACGGGGATTGCGATGCGTGGACTTGCGGTGATCGGCGCGGCGGTGCTGATGGCGGGCGTGACGGGCGTGGTGGGCATGACGGCCGGATGCGCGAATACGTCGGGGCTGGTCGGTGGATGGCGTGCGCCGGCCTTCGCCGATCTGCAGCAGATGTGCGGCGCCGGGCAGCGCGATTACGGCGCGGACACGCACGCGGTCTATTCGGCGGTCTATGACGCGTATGTCGCGAACCGCCACGGCAAGCTGACGCAGGATCAGTTCTGCGGTTTCCAGGCGGGTCTTGCACAGCACTACTCCGCGCCGGGCGGCGACGCGCAGGCGCGTAATGCGTGGATCACCTATCTCAATGCGCAGCGTGCGCAGGCTGTGACGTGGCGCGCGTCGGCAGACCCGACTCTGCGCGGCGGGTGATCAAGCGATGAGCGAATTTTGAGCGAGCGCGAGAGCGCACTCACTGCGGGAAAAAAATGGTCACGCGGGCATGAAGCGCGCGGGTCCGCGTGACCATGCACTGCAGGCGCGAACGTCTACAGCCGTGCGCCTGCATCGGGGATGGGCTCGACACCGCGTTCTGACAGACGATCCCGGCGTCCGTGCAGGTCGAGAGAATTCAGCAAACAGCAATCGTCGATGAGTAGCGGACAAATCGGACAGGTCGCCCGATTCAGGAGCACCGTTTAATCGCGCGCAACGCAGAGTCGCCGATTTCGGTCAGTCGCCATTGCTGGAGGCCGGAGGCGAGGCGTTCCAGTTGGACGAGCTGGTGTTCGAGGAGGGCGTCCAGTTCTTCGCGTTCCATGTCGATCTGGTTGGGCGCGTCCTTCACTAGCAGCAGGGTGGCGAATTCATGCGGACTCAGCATCTTTCTCTCCGTGTTGCCGCATCAGAGGTCAACGAACGCGGCCGGGCTGGGGCGGCGTGCTGACAGTCATGCGGTGGGCGTGCGTGAAAGCCTGCGACGGCGCGATGCGCGTGCCGGATGGGCGGACCGTTTGCAGTGGTTGTTTCCTGTCGTTTGCTGTCGTGCATCATCACCATGGCAAGGCGAAGTGACGAAGCAGCGACGAATCAACCGAAATAACAAAACGGCATCCAGCCTGGATCGGCGCCGGGGAACTGCAGTGTAGGCAAACGCGCTGCGTTGTACAAACCACACCCCAAAAATATTCCATTTGACAATCGCTGCCTCCCGCGGCGGTCGAGGCGTGCGCGCAGATCCTTGATTTCACTTGAAGTTCGTGCCGCGACGCAAGAATGCGCAATGGTTCGCGCCGTCTCGTGAGGGCAGGTTCGATGCGATGCGCCATGCGTCGTTGCCGATGTTCATCGACGCGTACGTCATGCTTCGCGAGCATCGAAAGCGCGGGGTGCACATCGTCAAGGCGCAAATGTGGAAGGATTCCTCAGTTATGCGTTTTGGTGCGACATCGGCTTAACGCCAGCTTTCAGGCGCGCAGATTGCGCAGGATTGCAAACTGATGCGCGCCTGCAGCCGTCGGGCATAGCGCGAAACGTGACCCCGAAGCGATTGAAAGGCCGCTCGAAATCCGCTGTCCAAAGCAGATTGCATAAGTCTGGCTACCCGCTCACGAGGGGCTTACAGGTCGAACCTTCCCGGAACTGTGGGGATCGGGATCGGTCTGTGCTCTCAGACTGCAGCTTTGCGAAACAGCAGCTAAGATGAAGTAAAAAGGGCTGGTACCTTTCGCTACGCGGCCTGGGCGCAAGACCGGGTGGCGAGGACCGGTGCAGCATGGGCCGATACCGCTTTGGGAGCACGACACAATGCGCAATGAAAACGAGCCAGGTCATGTGATGCCTTGGCGCATCGAAGACATCGACCTCACGCGGATCGACCGCAAGCGTGCCGCCGCCAACGAAGACCTGATGGTGCTGTTGTGCGCCTCATCGTTTATCGAAAGCGGCTCGGATCTGTACACGAGCAATCTGAGCGTGTTCTTCAACGGCGATCCGGAAGTCTCCGACTGGCTCAACAACGAGTGGGAACACGAGGAGATGCAGCACGGTCGCGCGCTGAAGACCTACATCAACTACGTGTGGCCGGAATTCGACTGGGACACCGCGTTCCACAACTTCTTCGAGGAATATTCGAAGACCTGTTCGTTCGAAGAATTCGAGAAAACGCGTGCGCTGGAGATGGTCGCGCGCTGCGTGGTGGAGACGGGTACGGCCACGCTCTATCGCGCGATCGGCGAATGCTCGGACGAGCCGGTGCTCAAGGAAATTACCGACAACATCCGCAGTGACGAAGTGCGCCACTACAAGCACTTTTTCAAGTATTTCAAGAAGTACAACAAGGTGGAAGGGCAGGGTCGTCTGGCCGTGCTCGGTGCGCTGATGCGTCGCGTGATGGAGATCAAGAACGAGGACTCGGAGATCGCGCTGCGTCACGTGTTCGCCGTGCGTTATCCCGATCGCGCGAAGGATGTCGCCTATAACCGCGAGCTGACGGCGCGCGTGAACAAGCTGGTGCGGCACAACCTCTCTGCGGAGATGTGCGTGAAGATGCTGCTCAAGCCGCTCGACCTGCCCGCGCGCATCCAGCCGAGCGTGCATTACCCGCTCACGAAGATCACGCAGCACGTGTTTTTCCGCTGATCTTTCCGCTGGTTTTTCAGCGCCGATCAAGAGATCAAAACAAAAGGCCCGCTAACTAGCGGGCCTTTGTTCATCTGGCTGACGTGCTGTCGTGCAGCTTAACGATCGCGCTGACCGTTGCCGTCGCGACGCGAGCCGCCCGGACGGCCGCCGAGCAGGGCGCCGGGGTTCGACTGCGGCTTGCGCTGCGGACGGCCCAGTGCGCTCTCGTGCGACACGCCGCGCTGGCTTTCGCGGCGCGTGTGCTCGCCACGGTTGCCCTGGTTTGCGCCGGGGTTGGCGCCGTGGTTCGCTGCGCCTTGCTGCTTCACCGGCTTGGCGGTGCGGATGCCGTTCGACGCGGGCTTGGCGGCGCGCTGGCCACCGTTGCCGCCATTGCCACCGTTACCACCACTACCAGCCGAAGCGCGATTGCCGTCACGGCCACCCTCGCGGCCGCCTTCACGGTTCCCGCCACGCGACTCGCCGCGACCCTGCGCAGGCTTCGCGCCGCCACCGTTGCCACCTTGCGAGGCACCGCGCCCCTGGCCTTGCTGCTGGCCGCGTCCCTGACCTTGCTGCTGACCACGGCCTTGCGGCTGGCCACGACGCTGGATCGGTTCCGGCTTGGCGTTCGGATCCGGCTCGAAGCCCGGAATGACTTCCTGCGGCACCGGACGCTTGATGAGGCGCTCGATATCCTTGAGCAGCTGGTGTTCGTCGACGCAAACGAGCGACACCGCTTCGCCCGTCGCACCCGCGCGGCCCGTGCGGCCGATGCGGTGCACGTAGTCTTCCGGCACGTTCGGCAGATCGAAGTTGACCACGTGCGGCAGTTGATCGATGTCGATGCCGCGCGCGGCGATGTCGGTTGCCACCAGCACCTGCAGCGTGCCGTCCTTGAACTCGCTCAGGGCGCGCGTACGCGCCGACTGGCTCTTGTTGCCGTGGATCGCCAGCGCGCTGATGTCGTCCTTCGTCAGCTGTTCGGCCAGACGGTTCGCGCCGTGCTTGGTGCGCGTGAACACCAGCACCTGGAACCAGTTGTGCTGGCGGATCAGATGCGTGAGCAGTTCGCGCTTGCGATCGCGATCGACCGGGTAGACCTTCTGCGCCACGGTTTCCGCCGTGGTGTTGCGGCGCGCGACTTCGATCAGCGCGGGCGAGTCGAGCAGGCTGTCGGCGAGCGCCTTGATTTCGTCGGCGAAAGTAGCCGAGAACAGCAGGTTCTGGCGCTTGGGCGGCAGCTTGGCGAGCACGCGCTTGATGTCGTGGATGAAGCCCATGTCGAGCATGCGGTCGGCTTCGTCGAGCACGAGGATTTCGAGCTGCGAGAGGTCGATCGTCTTTTGCTGCATGTGGTCGAGCAGACGGCCGGGCGTGGCCACCACGATATCGACGCCGCGCTTGAGCGCGTCGATCTGCGGATTGATGCCAACACCGCCGAACATCACCGTCGACTTGATCTTCAGGTACTTGCCGTAGGCGCGCACGCTTTCTTCCACCTGGGCGGCGAGCTCGCGCGTGGGCGTGAGGATCAGCGCGCGCACGACGCGCTTGCCGCTGGCGTGGGGCGCCATGTCGGTCAGGCGTTGCAGGATCGGCAGCGTGAAGCCGGCGGTCTTGCCGGTGCCGGTCTGCGCGCCGGCGAGCAGGTCGCCGCCGCCGAGCACGGCCGGAATAGCTTGCGTCTGGATGGGCGTGGGCGTGGTGTAGCCCAGTTCGTTGACAGCGCGGACCAGCGGTTCGGACAAGCCGAGAGAATCAAAAGACATAAACACCTGTTGTATTGCAGTATCGCGGGCGGCGGGCGCAGCCGTCATCCGGCGCGCTGCACGGCGCGGCTTGCTGTCTACGCAAACCCGGCGCGCGCATCCGCTCGCGTTTTTTCGGACGGCGCGCCAGTGCGCGCGCCGCTTGTCGACGCTCCCGGGGAGCATCGGCTGGCATAGGGTTGCATCGCACGGCAGCGGACACTGCGGCCGCCGCGCGATGGGCTTCGTGTGGATTCCCGGGGGACGTTTCCCGAGGCGACGCGTCAGGCGACGTAGCCCGCGACGCTCACGAATTGACAGACGCTCCCGGCGAGCACGAACAGATGCCAGATTCCATGTCCGTGCCGGATGCGTTCGTCATTGACGAAAAAATAAATGCCGACGCTGTAGATGATGCCGCCGGCCAGCAACCACGCGGTGCCGGCGGGCGGCAGCGTGCTGATGAGCGGTTTGACCGCGACCAGCGCGAGCCAGCCCATCACCACGTACAGCACCATCGACAACATTCGCGTTCGGCGCCCGAGCGTAAGCTCCTGCACAATGCCGAGCGCGGCAAGCCCCCAGCTCACGCCGAAGAGCGACCAGCCCCACGGCCCGCGCAGCGTAACGAGCGAGAACGGAGTATAGCTGCCCGCGATCAGCAGATAGATCGCGGCATGATCGCACTTCTGCAGCACGGCCTTGATGCGCGGACCGCGCACACCGTGATACAGCGTGGAAATCGTGTACAGCGCGCACAGCATCGCGCCATAGACGGCGAAGCTCACGACCTTGTACGCGTCGTGATCGAGCGCGCCGAGCGTCACGAGCGAAACCAGCCCCGCGATCGACAACATTGCGCCCACGAGGTGAGTAATGCTGTTCAGACGCTCACCAGCGTGCATGACGACAACTCCTTGTTCTTCTTGCCCCGTGGCGTCGGCATGTCGATCCCGGTCGTCATGCCGATCCGGCACCGGAAACGCAGCAAACCCGCTTTGCCGTGGCTTCCGTGCGCCTGTCGCGCCGTGCTTAAAAAACTGTTCGTTCAACTGTTCTGGGCGTTTTATAGCTAAAAATCGCCCGAAAACTGCCTGAAAACACACCTGGACCGCTAAATAGCGAAGGGCGCAGCCGACGGCGTTTTGCCGGCTGCGCCCTTATCAGGCAAGCATCACTATAGCAGGGCGAACCCTAGTCGAGCGGCGCGGAGCGCAGATCGGCCACCTGCTGTGGAGACACCGGCGTGCCCTTGTTGCCCCACGACATGCGAATAAAGGTCACGACCGCTGCCACTTCCTGATTCGACAGCGCTTGCGCGAACGGCGGCATGCCATACGGGCGCGGATTGCCCTGCGTGCTGGGCGGATAGCCGCCATTGAGCACCATGCGGATCGGATTCACAGCCGAGTGCATCTGGATCGACTGGTTGTTCGCGAGCGGCGGGAAATTCGGCGGCATGCCGAGGCCGTTCTCCGCGTGACACTTTGCACACTGGTCATGGTAGATCTTCTGACCTTGCTGTAAGAGTTCGCCGCCGAACGTATCCGAGGTTTCCATCTGCATGTTCTCGGGCGCTTCCTTCTTCTGCGGAATCGTCTTGAGATAGGTCGCCATCGCCTGGATGTCGTCGTCGGAGACGTATTGCAGACTGTTGTGGATCACGTCCGCCATCGGGCCGAATACCGCGCCGCGCTCGGACACGCCAGTCTTGAGCAGGCTCGCAATGTCCTTCATGTCCCAGTCGCCCAGACCGCCTTCGCTCGACGTGAGCGAGGGCGCGTACCAGTTCTGCAGCGGAATCAGCCCGCCCGCGAACGCCGAGGAATTCACCGGCGCGCCCATCATGTTGATCGACGTATGGCACATGCCGCAGTGGCCCAGCCCTTCGACCAGATACGCGCCGCGGTTCCACTCGACCGACTTGGTGGGATCGGGCTTGTACTCGCCTTCACGGAAGAACAGCGTGCGCCAGCCGATCAGCAGATTGCGGTTGTTGAACGGGAATTTCAGCTCGTGCGGACGGCTCGGCACGTTCACCGGCGGCACCGAGCGCAGATAGGCGTAGATCGCGTCTGAATCCGCGCGTGAGACCTTCGTGTAGCTCGTGAACGGGAAGGCCGGATAGAGCAGGCTGCCGTCCTTCGAGCGGCCCGTGTGCATGGCGCGGTAGAAGTCGTCGGCGCTCCATTTGCCGATGCCGGCTTTGTCGTCGGGCGTGATGTTCGGCGTGTAGAGCGTGCCGAACGGCGTCGCCATCGGCAGGCCGCCCGCGAAGATCTTGCCGCCGCGCACCGTGTGGCAGGCGATACAGTCGCCGGCGCGGGCGAGATACTCGCCCTTCTTGATGAGATCGGACTGATCGGCGGGCGTGGCCGCTTGCGCCGAGCTGTTGTGCAGATAGGTGTTGCCGGTCCACAGCACGGGCACGAGCGCCGCGGCGGCGGCGAACACGACTGCGGACAGGGCGAACAGGGACTTGCGGTTCATATGGCTGTCTCCCCCGGCGCGTTATTGCGGTTCGCTGCCGCAGGCAAGCGGCGTCTTCAACGAGCCAGCCGCTGCCGGCACGGGATTTTGCGGCGCATTTTGCGTCGAGAGCCAGGCCGCCACCGCGTTCACATCGTCGTCGGTGAGGCGTGTGGCGATCTCGTGCATGCAGTCGGGCGCCTTGGCATGACGCGAACCCGAACGCCATGCGCCGATCTGCGCGCTCATGTAGTCCGCATGCAGCCCGACCAGCCCCGGAATCGCCGGCTCCATGCCGGTGAGCTTGCCGCCGTGACAGGCGACGCACGCGGGCACCTGCCGCGCCGCATCGCCGTGCATCACGATGGCCTCGCCGCGCGCGAGCACGCTGTCGCCGACGTTCGGCTTCGCAGGCGGGGGATAGGGCGGCCGCTGCTGCGAGAAGTACGTGGCGATCTCGTGCAGATATTCGTCGGAGAGATAGGTGACCAGGTAATTCATCGGAGGGTACTTGCGGCGCCCGTCACGAAAATTCATCAACTGGTTGTAGAGATACTCGGCGGGTTTGCCGGCCAGGCGCGGGAAGTAGTCGTTGTCCGTTCCCTGGCCGTGCGAGCCGTGACAGGCGGTGCAGCCCTGCACGCGCGATTCGATCGTGTCGGGGGCTTTCGGTTGCGGGGTCTGTGCGGACGCTGCGCTGAAGATTCCGGTCGTGCCGAATAGCAGTGCGGCTCCCAGCGGCGCGACGAGGGCAATGAGCGGTCGGAGGATACGTCTTGGGGACACGCGTGACTCCATTCTTTATCGTGGACCTGACCAGGCTTCGTGCGGCCCGGCTTGAGGCTGCGCGCGATGAAAGCGAAGAGACCGTGCGCGCTGCGGCGACGCAGCCAACTTGATCATCGCGACCCGATAGAGACTTTTTGCCACAACTGCCGAGGGGCCGCCAACGCGGGCTTGCCCGAACTCGAACGCGGCGGATGGTCGCAACGACGCCGGTTATGATTCTGCACCTGTTAGCCGATCCGTGACTCGGGATTGTCCCTGCCTTTTGCGATGATTTTTCGCGTCGGCCATCCCAACTTTCGAGATAACGATGATGCCGACGTTGAACCGATCGGTGCTTCGGCTATCGAAGCAGGCGCGTCCCGAAAAGGCGCGCCGCTTGCCCTGAACCTTGCCCACGACTGCCTGGCCTGCCTGGCTGCTGAATCCTTGTTGTTTCCTTGCCACTTGTCTCGATGACTCCAATTGCACTTTCCACGCTTCCCGTTTCGATCTCGCAAGCGCGCCTTGATGAGCGCGCGTGCTGCGTTTCGCCCGCTCGATCGCGTCCATGCCTCCAGCCGCGGGAGGACGCCGCGCGATGAAAGCTGACTGGCTCTGGATCGGGCAGGTCGCGATGGCCGCCCTCGTGAATCTCGCCTATGCCTTCGCGCTGGGCTCCGCGCTATATGGCGCCTGGCTGGAGAAGGACGCCCGCAGCGCCGTCGCGCCCGCGCGCCTGGCCTGGCTGCGCGCGCAACGCTCGCTGCGTGCGGCCTCGCTCGTGCTGGTCGTCGCGCTCGCCATGTGGCTGCTGTACGAAAGCGCGTCGATCAGCGGCGAAACACTGCCGGGCGCATTCGGCGTGATCTCGACCGTGCTCACGCAGACGCACGTGGGCCATGCGTGGAGCATCGCGTTTGCCGGCGCGCTCGTGCTGCTGGCAACGGCGCTCGCATCGAACAGTCCGCTGCGTGACGGCGTGATGTGGCTGGCGATCATCGTGGTGGCGGCGGGGCGCGCGGGTCTCGGTCATGCGGCCGACGCGGGCTTCGCCTCGGCGGCGCTGGGTCTGCACACGCTGCACGTGTTGAGCGCGAGCGCCTGGAGCGGCATCGTGATGGCGGGCGGGCTGGCGGTGCTGCCCGCGCTGGGCGCATCGACGGCGCGCGGCGTGCTGATCCGCACGGCCGGGCAGGTGTCGAACGTGGCGCTGTTCGCCGTCGGCCTCGTGCTGGCGACGGGCGTGTTCAACGGCATTCGCGGCACCGGTGGCTCGATCGAGGCGCTGGAGGTCAGCACGTGGGGTCACGTACTGCTCGCCAAACTTGCGCTCGTGGCGCTGGCGCTGCTGCTAGGCGGCTTCAACCGCATGGTGGCGATGCCCGAACTGCGCCGTGCGGCCTCGACCGGCGCGGCCCGGCGCTTCGTCAACGTGCTGCATCTCGAAGCGCTCGTGATGATGGCCGTGCTGGTGGTGGCGGCCGCGCTCGCGCACAGCGTGCCGGGCTACGTGTTGCAGGGCTGAAACGTCGCCTGGAAAGCGTGGCGCTGAGCTAACGTTGCGCGCTCACGCGTCTTGCTTAAACCCAGCCGTCACTCATAGCCCAGCCGGTGGCTGAGAATCGGCGAGAAGAACAGGGCCATCGCGCAGCCGATGGCCTTGCCTTCGAGTTCCGCAAGTGCCGCCACCGACGACGGATGCGCGATCAGATCGATCAGTTGCGGCGCGCACCAGAGAATCGCCACGCCGATAAAGCTTTGTTCGAGTACCGCGATGCGCCAGCCGCGCGTGCAGGCGACGGCGGCGGCAATGATGCGCGTCAGGCCAAAGACGACGAGTGCGAGCACGGCGGCCTGTTCACGGATCAGGTAGTCCGGGAGCATGGTGTCCATGTTGTTATCCCCTGTAGCTTTTTGTGTTGGTCTCACAGGGGATTCAGCAAGGAGCAGGCCAGCGGCGCGTGTGCCGCGCCAGGCAAGGCGTACAGCGGTTTCGATGTAGCGCGAAAGCCTTATGCCACGCGGCTTCGCGCGAGAAATCGTTATGTGCGGAAACGACACAGGCCGCGAGCGCCCAGGGGCACTACGCGGCCTGCAAGCCAAAAAACGGCCTGAAACGTTACGACGCTGAAACGTGGCCCGCGAGGGCCGTCACGTAACGCCGTAACATTGCGCGGACTTTGTTGCGCGCATCACCACTCGATCACCATCCGGTCACCACTCGGCGACGCTGCCGTCCTCGTGGCGCCAGACCGGATTGCGCCAGCGGTGGCCGGTCTTCGCCATCTCGCGCACCTTCTCCTCGTTCACCTCGATACCGAGACCCGGACCCTGCGGAATCGACACGAAGCCGTCTTCATACTTGAACACTTCCGGATTCTTGATGTAGTCGAGCAGATCGTTGCCCTTGTTGTAGTGGATGCCCAGGCTCTGCTCCTGGATGAACGCGTTGTAGCTCACCGCGTCGATCTGCAGACAGGTGGCGAGCGCGATCGGCCCAAGCGGGCAGTGCAGCGCCACGGCCACGTCGTAGGCTTCGGCCATCGACGCGATCTTGCGGCATTCGGTGATACCGCCCGCGTGCGAAGCGTCCGGCTGGATGATGTCGACGAAACCGTTCGCCAGAATGTGCTTGAAGTCCCAGCGCGAGTACAGACGCTCGCCCAGCGCGATCGGCGTGCTGGTCTGGTTGACGATGTCGCGCAGCGCCTCGACGTTCTCCGAGAGCACCGGCTCCTCGATGAACATCAGCTTGTACGGATCGAGTTCCTTCGCCAGCACCTTGGCCATCGGCTTGTGCACACGGCCATGGAAGTCCACGCCGATACCCACATTCGGCCCGACCGCCTCGCGCACGGCCGCGACGTTGTCGATCACGCCCTGCACCTTGTCCCACGTATCGATGATCTGCAGCTCTTCCGAACCGTTCATCTTGACGGCCTTGAAGCCGCGATCGACCACGGCGCGCGCATTGTTCGCGACATCGCTCGGACGGTCGCCGCCAATCCACGAATAGACCTTGATCTTGTCGCGCACCTGACCGCCGAGCAGTGCGTGCACGGGCACGCCGTGATGCTTGCCCTTGATGTCCCACAAAGCCTGATCGACGCCTGCAATCGCGCTCATCGTGATCGGGCCGCCGCGATAGAAGCCCGCGCGATACATCACCTGCCAGTGGTCTTCGATCAGCAGCGGGTCCTTGCCGATGAGGTAATCGGCGAGTTCCTGCACGGCGGCCTCGACCGTGTGGGCGCGGCCTTCGACGATCGGCTCGCCCCAACCGACGATGCCTTCGTCCGTTTCGATCTTGAGAAACAGCCAGCGCGGCGGCACGACGAAGGTTTCGAGCTTGGTGATTTTCATGCGGTGTCTCCAGTTACTTGGGCGGTAGTGATCGGTAGTGACGCACATGCTACTGCAAAACTCGCGTTAAAGTGCTATTAATAGTATTATTTCGCATCGATTCCCAATATCCAGGAGAATAGCCATTCAGCGCGATCTGCACGGCACGGTGGCCTTCGAACTCGGCAGCGCGATCCTGCGCGGCGACCATGCGCCCGGCGAAATCCTGCCGCGCGAAGCCGAACTCATGGAGCGCTTCGACGTGAGCCGCACGGTGCTGCGCGAGGCGCTGCGCACGCTGACGTCGAAAGGACTCGTCGAATCGCGGCCCAAGGTGGGCACGCGCGTGCGCGAGCGCGCCGCGTGGAACCTGCTCGACGCCGATCTGCTCGACTGGTACGCGCGCGTCGCGCCGCCGCTCGCGTTCGCGCTCAAGCTCCAGGAAATGCGCGAGATGATCGAGCCGTACGCGGCGGGACTGGCCGCGAGCGCGCACGACGCCGCTGCGCTTGCGCGCATCGACGAAGCGCATAACGCGATGGCCGCCGCGCGCAATGTCGACGAATGGGTGCGCGCCGATCTGCGCTTTCATCTGGCCGTGCTGGGCGCGTGCCGCAACGAATTGCTGGTGCCGCTGGGCGTGCTGATCGGGCGCACGCTCGAAGGGCAGTTGCGCGTGAACGCAAAACGCGCCGACGTCTTCAACGCCGCGTTGCCCGACCACACCCTCGTCGCCGATGCGATTGCCCGCCGCGACGCCAGCGCCGCGCGCGACGCAATGGCCGCGCTGCTGCGCGTGACGCGCGAACGCATCGAAGGCTAGCTAGCCAGGGAATCTCCCCGACAAATCTTCCCGATCACGCTTATCGGCGAGGTGCGCGAGTTTGCTATGCTTCTGCGCGCACATCGCGTGCCGCGCCTTACGACACCGTAGGCAACGAATCCAGCGCTTTTCGCCGCTGATCCCTTTCCGCAAACGTTTGACACGAACATGAACGCACCTGGCGGCCCGCAACTCGACAACGCAACGCTCCTCGAAATCATCCGCGCGCAATCGGACATCGCGCGCCTTGGCCTCGACCTGGGCGGCGTGATGTCTTTCGTGGCGGAGCGCGCCGAATTGCTCACGGGCGCGCAGGGCGCCGTGGTCGAACTCGCCGAAGGCGACGACATGGTTTATCGCGCGGCCTCGGGCAGCGTGGCGAGCATGCTGGGTCTGCGCCTCGCGCGTGGTTCGAGTCTTTCGGGGCTGTGTGTGAGCACGGGAGAAATACTGCGCTGCGACGATTCCGAAGACGACCCGCGTGTGGATCGTGAAGCCTGCCGCCGCGCGGGACTGCGATCGATGATCGTGACGCCGCTCAAGCACATGGAAACGACGGTGGGCGTGCTGAAAGTGGTCGCGCCCGAAGTGAGCGCCTTCAGCGACGACGATATCGCGGCGCTGTCGCTCATGTCGGGGCTGATCGCGGCGGCGATGTTCCACGCTGCGCGACATGAAACCAGCGAGCTTTATATGCGCGCGACGCACGATGCGCTGACCGGCTTGCCGAACCGCGCGCTGTTCTATGACCGCCTGCGTCAATCGGTGGATCTGGCGGTGCGTTCGGCGGGCGGGCTGGGTGTGCTGAATCTCGACATGGATGGCTTGAAGCCGATCAACGACCGCTACGGCCATCGCGCCGGCGACGCGGCGATCAAGGAAACGGCGCAGCGCATCGCGAGCAGCAGCCGGCGCGTGGATACCGCGGCGCGGGTGGGCGGCGATGAGTTCGCGATGATTCTGCCGGGCATCGAAGACCGGCTCGACGCGCAGGCGTATTCGCAAAGAATTACCGACAAGGTGAGCGAGCCGTTCGAGTTCGAAGGACAGACGATCGAACTGGGTGTGAGCGTGGGGGTTGCCGTGCTGCCTGAGGATGGCGTGGACATGACCGAACTCATCGATCTCGCCGATAAGGCCATGTATGTGGCGAAGCGGGGGAGGAAGGTGGTGGGGTGAGGGGGACGTGAGGTAAAGCGAGCTGGGTTTGCGCTGAAGCGAACAAAGCTTGAATTTCACGGTTAATTTTTCCGGTGGCTGCCATCCTGATACGTGCTGCGCAATCAAGCGCCAGTCGTTCAGTGAGGAGTCAGGAAATGGCACGAGCCTCGAAGCGTCGCCCTAGTCGTCGAGCTGAAATCCTTGAGTTGATCCGGCAGCGACCTGGAGCAACCTCCGCCCAGATTGCGGAGCACCTCGGGATGGCTGATCCGGGCAGAGTCACTGCCGATATGTGGCCGCTTATCCGCAGCGGCCGCGTCTTGACCGAGCGCGTGTTGCAGGGAGCCCGTCATGTCAACGCATATTACCTACCCGATCAAATAAACGGCGATTCGGTTACGCGAGTCAATCAACGTGTCGTTGATGCGAGTGAAGTGATTGCGCCTGCTTTGGGCGTTACCGCCCAAACGAGCGTTTTCGGTGGTCCGGTCAAGAAGGCGTCGAAAAAGGCGAGACGCAAGCCTGTTGCGAGGCGAGCAGCAAATTCCGTCGGTCCGGTTGAGGCTGTTGTGAGCGGCGAGACTGGGCAGGTAGCCGCAGGTGCGGGTGCAGGGAGCGTCACCTGCGCGCTCGGCGATGGTGGCCAGCTGTTTCTGATTCGAGGCGGTCAGATTCTGGTGTCGCTAACCGAAGCGGAGGCCGCGTCGCTTCAAAAAGTTCTGATCAGGCAAAAGCTCGTGGGTTTCTTTGCGGGAATGTCTTCGGCGTAGCTAAGTGATTGTTTTGTAACAATGCTTGGGTGAAAATCTCAAATTGAGATAATGTTCGAATATGCGAGTGATCTCCAATAAAGCCTTGACCGACTTTGCCGCTGAGCAGCCTGATGCGGGCGTTCCGTTGCAGATCTGGCGCAAGACGATTGAGGCTGGAGTATTCGCTAATTTCGCGGAATTGAAGCGCGCCTTCAATGCTACTGATAAGGTCGGCGCGTTTTACGTGTTCGATATCGGTGGCAACAAATTCAGACTGGTAGCTGCGGTACATTTCAACGCCCAGAAGCTATACGTGCGCCATGTTTTTACGCACAAGGAGTACGACAAATGGAAGCCTTGAGTTTTTCACGGAACGATATCGAGGAGCTGGCCGTGCATTTCGAGGCTATCTCGGAGAAAGTGCCGCTCCATCCGATCCATTCGGACGTTGAATATGATTTCGCGGTTCGTGCGCTCAACGCTTTGTTGGACGCCGGTGCAGCCGATGAAGGCCATCGGTTGGCTTCCCTTGTCGATACGCTGGGCGACTTCATCAGCGAGTACGATGATGTGCACTATCGACTGCCCGATGCATCGCCGGCTGTTGTATTGAAGGAGTTGATGCTGGCGAATGATGTCAAGCAATCTGATTTGCCTGAGATTGGCAGCCAGGGAGTCGTGTCAGAAATACTGAGTGGAAAGCGGGAGCTGAACGCACGCCAAATTGGTGAGTTATCTCGCCGCTTTCATGTGAGTCCTGCCGCTTTCTTTCCGGCCTACTGAGACTATCATCGCCGCGTGTCGCGAAGAGATTCACGCGATGCGCACGAGAAATAGAAAAAGCCGCTGTTTCTTTCGAAACAGCGGCTTTCGCATTTGGTGGCGAATCAGGGATTCGAACCCCGGACCTGCGGATTATGATTCCGTCGCTCTAACCGGCTGAGCTAATTCGCCTTGAGAAGAAAGATTATGTATGGTCCCCGACACCCTGTCAAGCGCTTTCGCAAAACTTTTTCAGGACGCCGGGACCATCGCCGGAACCGCGCGTTGCCAGATCGCTAATCCTGCGCGTAGATATCCGAGTCCTTGGTCTCCTTCACGAACAGCATGCCGATCACAAACGTCGCCAGCGCGATGATGATCGGATACCAGAGCCCCGAGTAGATATCGCCGCGCGCCGCCACGATCGCGAACGCCGTCGCGGGCAGGAAGCCGCCGAACCAGCCATTGCCGATGTGATAGGGCAGCGACATCGACGTATAGCGGATCCGCGTCGGGAACATTTCGACCAGCATCGCCGCGATCGGCCCGTACACCATCGTCACGAAGATCACGAGGATGGTGAGGATCACCACCGTCATCGGCCAGTTGAGTTGAGCGGGGTCGGCCTTGAGCGGATAACCCGCGCTCTTCAATGCGCCCGAGAGCGTCTTGTCGAACGCCGCGCCCGCCTCCTTCGCGCCTGGCGCCTTGCCGTTATAGGTGTCGATGGTCGTGTCGCCCACCTTGATCTGCGCGAGCGTGCCCGCCGGGGCGGCCACGTTCGAGTAGTTCAGACCGGCCTTCGACAGCGCGCTCTTGGCGATATCGCACGACGACGTGAACTTCGAGGTGCCCACCGGGTTGAACTGGAACGAGCATTCGTCGGGATTCGCGATCACGACGATCGGCGCACGCGCGGTCGCGGCTTCGAGCGCCGGGTTCGCGTAGTGCGTGAGCGCCTTGAAGAGCGGGAAGTAGGTGAGCGCCGCGATCAGGCAGCCGGCCATGATGATCGGTTTGCGGCCGATCTTGTCCGACAGCGAGCCGAAGAACAGGAAGAACGGCGTGCCGATCAACAGCGCCAGCGCGATCAGGATGTTGGCGCTGGCGCCGTCCACCTTGAGCGTCTGCGTCAGGAAGAACAGCGCGTAGAACTGGCCCGTGTACCAGACCACGGCCTGGCCTGCCGTCACGCCGATCAGCGCGAGAATCACGATCTTGAGGTTCATCCACTGACCGAACGCTTCCTTGAGCGGCGCCTTCGACACCTTGCCTTCGGCCTTGATGCGCTCGAAAGCCGGGGATTCATGGAGTTGCAGGCGAATCCACACGGACACCGCAAGCAGCAGGATCGAGGCGATGAACGGCACGCGCCAGGCCCATGCGCCGAACGCTTCTTCGCCCACCGTCGTGCGCACGCCCAGAATCACGAGCAGCGACAGGAACAGGCCGAGCGTGGCGGTCGTCTGGATCCACGCGGTGTAGAAGCCGCGGCGTCCGGGCGGTGCGTGTTCCGCGACATAGGTGGCCGCGCCGCCGTACTCACCGCCGAGCGCGAGGCCTTGCAGCAGGCGCATCAGGATGAAGATCACTGGCGCGGCAATGCCGATCGACGCATAACCCGGCAGGAAGCCGACCACGAAAGTCGACAGACCCATGATGACGATGGTGACGAGGAACGTATGTTTGCGGCCCACCAGATCGCCCAGGCGGCCAAACACGATTGCGCCGAACGGGCGCACCGCGAAGCCCGCCGCGAAGCCGAGCAGCGTGAAGATGAAGCCCGCAGTGGGATTGACGCCGGAGAAGAAGCTCTTGCTGATGAAGGCCGCGAGCGAGCCGGCCAGATAGAAGTCGTACCACTCGAACACGGTGCCGAGCGACGACGCGAAGATCACGCGTTTTTCGTCGCGGGTCATCGGCGCGTGCGAGACTTGTCCGCCAACGGTTGCCATATGTGTCTCCAGTTTTGATGTGCGTGTGGGCCCGCGTTCGAGGCGGTCCTGCGCAGCATTATTGGAATGGAAACTTACGGGGTTCTGACGTTTGAGGGCACGTTCGGGTAACGGCGAACAACGTGCGTGATGCTTCCAAGTGTGCGCAACGTGATGCCTATGTTGCTCAATATTGGTCTAATTGTCTTGATCGAGTTTGTTCGCTGGCGATTGGCGGCGCGCCGCTAAGGGAAAGTCCCATGCCGGTTTCTGACGCTCTTGGCGTCAGGTTTGGCCCATGCGTGTCAGTTTGAAGGGCGCAGGCGCAACGTCACGCGCACCAGCGTTCCTGCCAGGCGCGGCGTTTCCTGATAGACGTGATCGTCGATGGCGAGCGTGCCGCCGTGCATCGTCGCGATCTCGCGCACGATGGCCAGACCCAGACCGCTGCCTTCGCCATCGCGGCCCAGAATGCGGTAGAAGCGCTCCTGCACGCGCTCGCGCTCGGCCACCGGAATGCCGATGCCCGTGTCTTCCACTTCCAGATGCACCGCGCGCGCAAGGGGCTCGGGCCGCACGCGCACGGTGATGCGGCCGCCCGGCGGCGTGTAGCGGATCGCGTTGTCGATCAGGTTCGACAGCAGCTCGCGCAGCATCACCGGATTGCCGTCGACGAACACGGCCGCTGACGGGGCGTCGGCGTTTTCCGCATTATCCGGGTGGGTTTCGTCCGGGCCTTCATAGCCCAGGTCCATCTGCCGCGCGAGCGCGGGCTGCACCCAGTCGCGCACCGCATGACGCGCGACTTCGGTGACATCGACGGGCGTGAAGACCTGCCCCGACATGCGGTTCTCCGCGCGTGCGAGCGCCAGCAGTTGCGTCACCAGCCGCGCCGCGTGTTCGGAACTCATCGCGATCTGTTCGAGCGAGCGATGCACCTCGGGCGACGCGTCCTGGCGCAGCGCAAGTTCGGCCTGGGTGCGCAGGCCCGCGAGCGGCGTCTTCATCTGATGCGCGGCATCGGCGATAAAGCGCTTTTGCAGTTCCATGTTCTGTTCGAGCCGCGTAAGCAGATCGTTGAACGAGGTCACAAGCGGCTCGATTTCGGGCGGCGCGCGGCGCGCTTCCAGCGGCGAAAGATCGTCGGGGCGGCGCATGCGCATGTTCGATTGCAGCGCATGCAGCGGCGCGAGCCCGCGCGAGAGGCCGAACCACACCAGCAGGATCGCGAGCGGCAAGATCACGAACTGCGGCAGGATCACGCCTTTGATGATGTCGTTGGCGAGCGCGCGGCGCTTGTCGAGCGTTTCCGCAACCTGCACCAGTACGGCCTGCGAGCCGGCAAGGTGCGGCGGCTCGACCGTCGTATAGGCCACGCGGATGTCGATGCCGTGCAGCGTATCGTCGCGGAATTCGACGAGGCCGGGCGAGGGGCGATCGTCGTCGCGCGGCAGCGGCATGTCGCGGTCGCCGCCCACCAGTTCCCCGCGGCTGCCGAGCACCTGGTAATAGACGCTGTCGACGTTATCGGCGCGCAGGAAGTCGCGTGTGGAGTCGGGCAGCGTCAGTTCGGCCACGCCGTTGACTGGGTGGATCTGGCGCGCGAGCACGTAGGCGTCGGTTTCTAGCGCGCGGTCGAACGGGCCGTTGGCGATCGATTTGGCAACCAGATACGTGACCGCGATGCTCATTGGCCAGAGCAGCAGCAGCGGCGCGAGCATCCAGTCGAGGATTTCGCCGAAGAGGGAGCGCGGGCGCGCCGCGGCGGTGGCTTCGGCTTCGTCGGGCGGGGCGAACGGATTGGCGTAGCGGGCGTCGCGCGCTTCGTCGTCGAGAGCCGGATCGGCCATCGTGCCTGCTTATTTGAAGTAGTGGCTGGACGGCATGACGGGCGCGGCGGTCTGAGGCTCCGCATGCGCCGGTTTCGCGGGCGCGACCGCGGCAGGCGAGGCGGCTTCCTTCTCTTTTTCCAGGCAATAACCGAGACCGCGCACGGTCACGATCTGCACGCCGCCCGTCTCCAGCTTCTTGCGCAGGCGGTGCACATAGACCTCGATCGCGTTATTGCTGACTTCTTCGCCCCATTCGCACAGGTGATCGACCAGTTGTTCCTTCGACACCAGTCGCCCGAGCCGCTGCAGCAGCACTTCGAGCACACCGAGTTCGCGCGCCGACAGATCGAGCACCTGCTCATGGATGCGCGCGACGCGCCCCACCTGATCGAACGACAGCGCGCCGTGACGCACGACCGTCGGGCCGCCGCCCGCGCCGCGCCGGGTGAGGGCGCGCACGCGCGCTTCCAGTTCGTTGAGCGCGAAGGGCTTGGCCATGTAGTCGTCGGCGCCCAGATCGAGCCCTTTGACGCGCTCGTCCACGCTGTCGGCGGCGGTGAGGATCAGAACGGGGAGGTTGGAATTGCGCGCGCGCAAACGTCGCAGCACTTCCAGACCGGGCATTTTTGGCAGGCCCAGATCGAGGATCAGCAGGTCGAAAGTCTGCATCGACAAGGCGGTATCGGCATCCACGCCGGTACGCACGTGATCAACGGCATAGCCCGATTGGCGGAGTGATCGGACCAGACCGTCCGCGAGTATGCTGTCGTCTTCGGCAATGAGGATTCGCATGGTGCGCAAGCGTTGCCTTCGAAGCGTCCCGGGAGCTGGCTGGGCGCGCTTCGCAGCACCGGCGCCGCGTTCGCAGGCTTGGGGCCTGACAGGGCGGCGTACGGCGGTCTCCGAAATTCGCGGTTTCGGCACGCGCGTTAGTTGAAAACGTGCTTGCCAAAACTACTGTTTTTTTATACAGTGTCTGGGTTCGTTAGCACCGCTCGCCATCCGCCACTCAAGTGCCGCCGGCGGCCGCGTGCATCGTCATCAGACGCCGTTCATCATAGCAAAGGACGATTCATGGAAGATAGCAAGAAAGGCTCGGCTGGGCTGACTGCTGAGAAGAGCAAGGCGCTGGCCGCCGCGCTCGCGCAGATCGAAAAGCAGTTCGGCAAAGGGTCGATCATGCGACTCGGCGACGGCGAAGCGGTCGAGGACATCCAGGTGGTCTCCACCGGCTCGCTCGGCCTCGACATCGCACTCGGCGTGGGCGGTCTGCCGCGCGGCCGTGTGGTCGAGATCTACGGTCCGGAATCGTCGGGCAAGACCACGCTCACGCTGCAGGTGATCGCCGA
Organism: Burkholderia sp. Ax-1719; assembly: GCF_011753055.1. GTDB lineage: Bacteria > Pseudomonadota > Gammaproteobacteria > Burkholderiales > Burkholderiaceae > Paraburkholderia. Next base: position 107,462 of record NZ_VWWJ01000017.1, read on the forward strand.
ACTGCAAAAGATCGGCGGCACGGCAGCGTTCATCGACGCGGAACACGCGCTCGACGTGCAATACGCTTCCAAGCTTGGCGTGAACGTGCCGGAACTGCTCATTTCGCAGCCGGACACGGGCGAACAGGCGCTCGAAATCGTCGACGCACTGGTGCGCTCGGGCTCGATCGACATGATCGTGGTCGACTCGGTCGCGGCACTGGTGCCGAAGGCCGAAATCGAAGGCGAAATGGGCGACTCGCTGCCGGGTCTGCAGGCGCGTCTGATGTCGCAGGCGCTGCGCAAGCTCACCGGCTCGATCAAGAAGACGAACTGCATGGTGATTTTCATCAACCAGATTCGTATGAAGATCGGCGTGATGTTCGGCAACCCGGAAACCACCACGGGCGGTAACGCGCTGAAGTTCTACGCCTCGGTGCGTCTGGACATCCGCCGTATCGGCTCGATCAAGAAGAACGACGAAGTCATCGGCAGCGAAACGCGCGTGAAGGTCGTCAAGAACAAGGTCTCGCCGCCGTTCCGCGAAGCCGTGTTCGACATTCTTTACGGCGAAGGCATTTCGCGTCAGGGCGAAGTCATCGACCTGGGCGTGCAGGCCAAGATCGTCGACAAGGCAGGTGCGTGGTACAGCTATAACGGCGAACGCATTGGCCAGGGCAAGGACAACGCACGCGAATTCCTGCGTGAAAACGCCGATATCGCCCGCGAAATCGAAAACCGTATTCGCGAATCGCTTGGCGTGAGCGCCATGCCGGCTGGCGCCAACGCCACTGGCGAAATCGAAGTCGCAGACGAAGAATAAAGTCTGCGAGCGTGCCGGTCAGTCCGGCCTCACGATGCCATGATGCATAAACGCGGTTCCGCTCCGGTGCCGCCGCAAGCGGCTCCATCCTCGTCTACGGGCGAGGAGGAGCGGTCGTTTGCATCATCGCCTGCATCACAGATTTCATCGTCTGAACACAGTACCCCAAGCCGCGACGCCGCTACAGGCGCTCGCGGCTTTTTGCATTCTGCGGCCCGAAACATGCATCACCACGATTTCGACGATGACGAATCGTTCGACGCGCACGATCTCGCCCGTACTGCCGCGCAAGGCGGCAAAGACGCTAGCGAAGACGCGCCACCCGAAGCCGACCGCTACGAGCGCTCGTCCGCCACCCGCGCCGCGCGCAAGGCGGCCAGCGCGTCCACCAGCCGACAGCGCCCCGAACGCTCGCTCAAGGGCCGCGCGCTCGGTTATCTCTCACGTCGCGAATACAGCCGTGCGGAACTCTCGCGCAAGCTGATGACCTATACCGAAGACGCCGATCAACTCGAAGCGCTGCTCGACGCGCTTGAGCGCGACGGCTGGCTCTCGGACGCGCGTTTCGCGGAAAGCGTCGTGTATCGCCGCGCTTCGCGGCTGGGCGCGGGGCGCATCGTCAGCGAACTCAAGCGCCATGCCGTAGGCGAAGCGTTGATCGAAGAGCTGAATTCGCAACTGCGCGAGACGGAACTCACGCGCGCCCGCGCAGTCTGGCAAAAGAAGTACGGCACGTTGCCGGAGACCCCCGCCGAGCGCGCGCGTCAGGCCCGATTTCTCGCCGCGCGTGGTTTTTCGATGTCGATCATCGGCAAGATCCTCAAAGGCATCGAAGACAGTTTTGAGGGTGATTTTTAGGAATTTTGATCCTCGTGGATCAAAAAACGTCTGGAAACAAGCCTCTACAGGGGGTGCGGAATCGTGGCTGTCTCAAATAACCGGTATGCTAAAATCGAGAAGTTTTCCAAACCGGTCTGACCTAGCATGCCGCTCTCTCCGCCTGCGCCTCGCCAGTTGCGTCATCAGCGCGCTATCCGGGCGGTCGCCTATGAGCGTGAAGACGGCCTGTGGGACATCGACGCATGCCTGACGGATCACAAGCCGCGCGATGTGCCGCTGGCCTCCGGTATCCGCCCCAATGGTTTGCCGATCCATGAACTCTGGCTTCGTATCACGATCGATCGAAAGCTCAACGTCGTCGACGCCGAAGCGTCGTCCGACTGGGTGCCTTACGACGGTCAGTGCCAGAACGCCAATCCCGCCTATCGGGCCCTTATCGGCCTCAATCTCCTACGGAATTTCCGCCGCGAAGCGGGCCGGCTCCTCGCCGGCACGCAGGGCTGCACGCATCTCACAGAAATGTTGGGCGTGTTGCCGACGGTCGCCATCCAGGCGTTCGTGGGAGCCGTGTGGGAGTCATCGAATGGCAATCCGGGCGACGCGTCCGGACCGGATCTCGGCAAGACCGCCGGCGACGAAGCCGCCGGTGACACACCGCCTTTCCAGCTCGGCCGCTGCCACGCGCTGCGGTTCGACGGAGAAGCGGTCAAGCAGTTTTATCCGCGCTGGTATGCCCAGGCGCCGCATTCGCAAGAGCGCGGCCAGCAGCCTGCCAGCGTGCGCGAAGACACTGGACCGTGCCAGGATGGCAAGGCCGACGCCGTCGCGCATGAATAACAACAGCGGAAACGAAGTTCACTCCAACTCTCAGACTGAAGGGAATCACGCATGAAGATTCACGAGTACCAGGGTAAGGAAATCCTGCGGAAATTCGGCGTCGCGGTACCGCGCGGCAAGCCGGTGTTTTCGGTGGATGACGCGGTCAAGGCCGCTGAAGAGCTGGGCGGTCCGGTGTGGGTCGTCAAGGCCCAGATTCACGCGGGCGGCCGCGGCAAGGGCGGCGGCGTGAAAGTGGCGAAGACGCTGGAACAGGTCCGCGAATACGCGAACCAGATCCTCGGCATGCAGCTCGTCACGCACCAGACCGGTCCGGAAGGCCAGAAGGTGAACCGTCTGCTGATCGAAGAAGGCGCCGACATCAAGCAGGAACTGTATGTCAGCCTGGTCGTTGACCGCGTGACCCAGAAGATCGTGCTGATGGGTTCGAGCGAAGGCGGCATGGACATCGAAGAAGTCGCCGAAAAGCATCCGGAACTGATCCACCACATCGTCGTCGATCCGAACACCGGTCTGCTCGATTCGCAGGCTGACGACCTCGCCGCGAAAATCGGCGTGCCGGCCGCTTCGATTCCGCAAGCGCGCACGATCCTGCAAGGTCTGTACAAGGCTTTCTGGGAAACCGACGCATCGCTGGCCGAAATCAACCCGCTGAACGTCACCGGCGACGGCAAGGTCATCGCCCTCGACGCGAAGTTCAACTTCGACGCGAACGCGCTGTTCCGTCATCCGGAAATCGTCGCTTACCGCGATCTGGACGAAGAAGATCCGGCTGAAATCGAAGCCTCGAAGTTCGACCTCGCGTACATCTCGCTCGACGGCAACATCGGCTGTCTGGTGAACGGTGCAGGCCTGGCGATGGCGACGATGGACACCATCAAGCTGTTCGGCGGCGAACCGGCGAACTTCCTGGACGTTGGCGGCGGCGCCACGACCGAGAAGGTCACGGAAGCGTTCAAGCTGATGCTGAAGAATCCGGAGCTGAAGGCGATCCTCGTCAACATCTTCGGCGGCATCATGCGCTGCGACGTGATCGCGGAAGGCGTGATCGCGGCTTCGAAGGCCGTTGACCTGAAGGTGCCGCTCGTCGTGCGCATGAAGGGCACGAACGAGGACCTCGGCAAGAAGATGCTGGCCGATTCGGGCCTGCCGATCATCTCGGCGGACAGCATGGAAGAGGCTGCGCAGAAGGTTGTCGCGGCTGCCGAAGGCAAGTAATTTTCAGCGGATACGAATGACGACGTATCGGCGCGAATTCCGCATGCAAGCGGGGGACGCGACGTATGTCGTCAAGCGAACAGAGGTCAATACATGTCGATTCTGATTAACAAAGACACCAAGGTCATCACGCAGGGCATTACCGGCAAGACCGGTCAGTTCCACACCCGTGCCTGCCGTGAATACGCCAACGGCCGCGAAGCGTTTGTCGCGGGCGTGAACCCGAAGAAGGCCGGCGAAGACTTCGAAGGCATCCCCATTTACGCCAACGTGCGTGAAGCCAAGGACGCCACCGGCGCGACCGTTTCGGTCATTTACGTGCCGCCGGCAGGCGCTGCTGCTGCGATCTGGGAAGCCGTCGAGGCCGACCTCGATCTGGCGATCTGTATCACGGAAGGCATTCCCGTCCGCGACATGATCGAAGTCAAGGATCGTATGCGCCGCGAAGGCCGCAAGACGCTGCTCCTCGGCCCGAACTGCCCCGGCACGATCACGCCGGACGAGCTGAAGATCGGCATCATGCCGGGTCACATCCACCGCAAGGGCCGCATCGGCGTCGTGTCGCGTTCGGGCACGCTGACGTATGAAGCGGTTGCGCAGCTGACGGCGCTGGGCCTTGGCCAGTCGTCGGCAGTCGGTATCGGCGGCGACCCGATCAACGGTCTGAAGCACATCGACGTCATGAAGATGTTCAACGACGATCCGGATACGGACGCCGTCATCATGATCGGCGAAATCGGCGGTCCGGACGAAGCCACGGCAGCCGAGTGGATCAAGGGCAACATGAAGAAGCCGGTGGTCGGCTTCATCGCTGGCGTCACGGCGCCTCCGGGCAAGCGCATGGGCCACGCTGGCGCGCTGATCTCGGGCGGTGCGGATACGGCCGAAGCGAAGCTGGAAATCATGGACGCGTGCGGCATCAAGGTCACGCGCAACCCGTCGGAAATGGGCCGTCTGCTGAAGTCGGTGCTGTAATTTCAAGACCGTCGGTCGCTCGTCGCATCATGGATGCGTGAGCGCCCAGCGTTTTTTGATATGCTTGCGGAATCCTTTCACGAGGTTTCCGAACAAAAGCGAGGGAGCCAGTCATGGCTGCCTCGCTTTTTTATTTGGCGCGCTTTTTAACGGATGCGCGCAGCTCAACTTCCCGACTTCATGCTCGAGTTCTTCACGACGCTCCATTGGGGCGCAGTCATCCAGATCATCGTCATCGATATCCTGCTTGGCGGCGATAACGCCGTGGTGATCGCGCTCGCCTGCCGCGACCTGCCCGCGCAGCAGCGTCTGCGCGGCATTCTTTGGGGCACGGTGGGCGCGATCGTGCTGCGCGTCGTGCTGATCGCCTTTGCCGTGGTGCTGCTCAATGTGCCGCTGCTCAAGTTCGCGGGTGGCCTGCTGCTGCTGTGGATCGGCGTTCGGCTGCTCGCGCCCGCGCATGCCGAACACGCCGACGTGAAGCCTTCCGACAAACTGCTGGGCGCGATCAAGACGATCATCGTCGCGGACGCGGTGATGAGCCTCGATAACGTTGTGGCTATCGCGGGCGCGGCCGAAGCCGCCGACCCGCAGCACCGCATCGCGCTGGTGATCTTCGGGCTGATGGTGAGCATTCCGCTGATCGTGTGGGGCAGCCAGCTCGTGCTGCGGCTGCTCGACCGTTATCCGGTGATCGTGACGCTGGGCGCGGCGCTGCTCGGCTGGATCGCGGGTGGGCTGATCGTCAACGATCCCGCGGGCGATCGCTGGCCGCTGCTCGACACGCCAATTGCCGAGTACGGCATGTGTGTGGCGGGCGCGCTCTTCGTGGTGGTGGTCGGGCATCTGCTCAAGCGTCGCCATGCGGCGCGCGCGCAGGGTTCGCATTGACGGCGTGTTGACAGAGCCGTTCTGACAGCGCCACGCCTAAGCCATCTGGCCGACTGCCCCGCAAACCGGGCCGCCGATACGATCGAAACGCCTGTTCACCCTCCGGTGGGCAGGCGTTTTTCGTTTCAGGAGCCCAGATGATGACCGTATCCCTCACTGTTTCAAGCCCAGCTTCACAAAACGACGCAAGCCCGCGCGCCGTTCGCTCGTTGTCCAGTCGCGCCGCGTCGATCGTGCGCTCTTGCCGCGCGATACTGCGCTGGGCCTCACCCGGATTCACCCTCATTGAACTGATGATCGTGCTGGCGATCGTCGGCGTGATCGCCGCTTATGCCATTCCCGCGTATCAGGACTATCTGGCGCGCAGCCGGGTGGGCGAGGGCTTGTCGCTGGCATCGGCGGCACGGCTCTCCGTCGCGGAAAACGCCGCGAGCGGCAATGCCTTCGGCGCGGGCTACACCGCGCCGCCGGGCACCCGCAATGTTTCCTCGGTGCAGATCGACGACGCGACCGGGCAGATCACCGTGGCTTTCACCACACGCATCGCGCCGGAGGGCAGCAATACGCTGGTGCTCGTGCCGTCGGTGCCCGATAACGCGGAAGCGCCTACCGCACGCGTCGCGCTCGCGCAGGGCTCGGTGCAAGGCGGCACGCTCACCTGGGAGTGTTTCGCGGGCGGCAAGACCGCTTCGTCGCTGGGCGCGCCAGGCTCGGGACCGTCTCCGGCCGAGGCGGCGACGCTGCCGTCCAATCTCGCGCCGCCCGAATGCCGCGCGTAAGCGTGAGCTGACGGATTGCGCCTAAGGCAGGCGCCAAGGTTGAGCGCCAAGTGAAGGCATGGGGTGTGCGCGCGGATTTAGTCCGGTTTTAGACCTGATTTAGTCCCCACGCTGCCGCACAGGGAGGGAAAAGTTTTGTATAGTGCGCCGTTGCCGACGCCCCCCATTCCCATGCCTTCTCCATTTGCGCGTTACCTTACGTTCGTCCTGCTGGCCCTTGCGCTGATCCTGCCGTATGCGGTCGTCAACCACACGTATCCGATCCCGACGTTCTATGCCGAATTCACGGCGCTCGCGCTCTACCTGATGGTGGGGGCGGGCGTCTGGCTGCTGGTGCGCTCCGCGCGCCCGGTGGTGGAGTTTGCTTCGCCCGTAGTCGCGCTCGTCCCGCTTGCTTTCGGGCTGCTGCTCGTCGTGCAGACGATTGCGCTGCCGGTTGCGCAGCCTTCGATGAACTGGCTCGGCGCGGGGTATCTGCTGGCGGCCTTCATGGCCGTGCATGCGGGCTACGGCATCGCGCGCGCCCAACTCGTGCGCACGGCGATGGTGTGGGGCGCCTGGGCGCTGGTGATCGGCGGGTTGTTCGCGGTGTTCTGCCAGGTCATCCAGTTGCTGCACCTCGAAGTGAAGGTGACGCCGCTCGTGGTGGCCTATAACGTGCAATTCGACCGCCGTCCGTTCGGCAATATGGCGCAGGCCAATCACCTGGCCACCTACATCGCCTTCGCAACGGCAGCCGCGCTCTATCTGGTGCAGACGCGCCGTCTGAACCTGCTGTTGTGGGTCGTACTGTCGGCGGTCTATTCGGGCGGTCTGGCGCTGACGGTGTCGCGCGGCCCGTGGCTGCAGATGGCGGTGATTACGGTGGCGGGCCTGTGGATGGCGCTGTCGGCGGCGCGCGGCGTGCGCGGCGAGGCGGAAAGCGGCGACAGTGGCCTCGCGGTGAAGGCCGGCCTGCGCGACTGGCTGGTGCCGTTGGTGCTGTTCGCGATCTTCGTGGCGGTGAACGCCTTCGTGCGCTGGGCCAACGTGCATTACCAGTTGCAGCTCGACCAGTCGGCCGCGGACCGCTTCAAGGACGCCGGGCAGATCGCGCCGCGTATCGCGCTGTGGCGCTACGGCTGGACGATGTTCAAGGAACATCCGCTGCTGGGCGTGGGCTGGGGCGATTTCCCGATCCACCAGTTCGAACTCGCGCGCACGCTGGGCGGCGTCGAGATCGCCAACAATTCGCACGACATCTTCCTGGACCTGCTCGCCAAGACCGGCGTGGTGGGCTGCGGCATCGTGCTGATCGGCCTGCTTGCGTGGTTCGTGCGCCAGCTGCGTGCGCGCCACACGGCCGAGCGCATTTTCGGCTTCGCGCTGATTGGCGCGCTGGTGATGCACGCGCTCGTCGAGTATCCGCAGCAGTACATGTTCTTCCTGCTGCCGGCGATGTTCGTGTTCGGCCTGCTGGAAACGAAGCCGCTGCGTTTCGTGCCGTCGCGCGCGGCGTTCGCGGCTTATACGCTGATCGTGTTCGGCGGCATCGCGTCGCTGTGGCCGGTGCTGCGCGACTACAACCGCTCCGAAGTCCTGTACTACGGCTCGCACCCGGCGCAGCAATACGCCGAAGCGCCGTCGTTCCTCTTCCGCGCATGGGGCGACTACGGCATGGCCACGCTCATGCCGATGAACGCCGCAAGCCTCACGACCAAGCTGGCGGCGCACGAGCGCGCAATCGCGCTGCTGCCGGGCGAAACGGTGCTGCGTCGCTATGCGGTGTTGCAGGCGCTGGCGGGGAATACCGATGGCGCGGCCGATACGGTGGCGCGTCTGAAGATCTTCGCGCAGGAACTGCACGACTGGCCGACGCAACTGGCGGCGCTTTACGGCCTGCTCGACAACGAGCCGACGCTCGCGGGGTTCAAGGCCGAGCTGGTGAAGCAGTACGGCAATCCGCCGGCCTCGGCCAGCGACGATGATGATGACGATTCGGATGATTGAAAGTCGAATCTTCTAGGAAGCTGTTTAGACCTGCTCACGTATCAAAGATCAATATTATGAGATCGCAAGTACTTGATATTTGCGTTTAGTATCGGTCAACTTGATACGTGATTAGGAGATTGGGAGCATGGCGTTAGACAGTGCGTATGAATATATCGTCGTTGAGACCTATATTCCCAGTTCCACTTCCGGGAGACACGGCAAGATACATGTGCGCCCGGTAGCGGGAGGAAAATACCCCACAACGTTGCACGTAGAGTGTTCAAAAAGATTGCGACGAGACTATCCCGTTGGAACCAAATTCAGACTTCTAGCGAAATTGACAGATCGCGAGGGCCTTGGACAATACCTTTACAGTAACTTTAACTGGGACTACGAAGTCGTGCGATAAATCGGATTTGTCGTGGATGTACCAACAGTTGTTCACGACGCGTCGCCTTCAAAGTAGTCAGAGTCGACCTTTTTCACATGGAAACTGGTTACCGTCGAAACCCCAACGTTGTGATCCACCATAAGCTTTACCAATTGATCGCCGTCGACGAGGATGATCTTTGAGGCGATAAAGCCGGCGTAATCCTTCGCTTCCCGCGTAAAAGTCGATGTGGTTATGAAAACGCCTTTGTTCGCCCGTTGACCCTGCAATGCCCCGGCGAATTTTTGAATTTCTGGTCGACCGACTGCACCTTCCCACTTCTTGGCTTGGATGTGGATGACATCAAGGCCCAATTTGTCTTCTTTGATCGTCCCGTCGATGCCGCCGTCGCCGCTACGCCCCAAGACACTTCCTGCGTCTTGCCGGGAGCCACCGTAACCCATAGCCACGAGCAGATCGACCACCAATCGCTCAAAAAAAGCAGGTGTTGAAGATTTGACCTGATCGAGCAGCTCGACTTCTAGATTGGCCCTTAATCGCTGATACGCCAGTGCGAAGGCTTCTTCAGGCGTAGACTCGTCATTCTCCGGAGCGTGATCGCCAGATTGCTGCATCGGCATGACCGCCGATCGTGTTTCACTAGATCTTCTCTGTCGAAACGCAATGAATTCTGGGTATACATCGAGAGATTTGTTATCGATTCGGCAGGGATTTTGCGCGAGAAGTGTTTTTCCGCGCTCAGTGATATTGACGTAGCCACGTCGTTGGGACTCAACTATACCTGCTTGCTTCAAGTACGTTCGCGCCCAGCCCACTCGATTATCGAATACCGGTGCAGTGCCGCTAGGAAGAAGCGTATTCCGCTTTTCGTCAGATAGTTGATGCTCATTCGCAAGCAATTCCACAACTTCTCTGAATCGATGCTCTTGACCATTTGCGATCGCTCTTAAGAACGGAAGCATCAGGGATTGGTAGTCCGGTATCGACATGGCTCTATTCAGTTGTTTCGGGTTCACGTTGCATGTACTTATGGATGTCAATCGCAGTGACTCACGCTTGCGCCACCCAATCTCCCGACTTCCCGCCGTGCTTCTCCAGCACGCGCACATCGGTGATGGTCATGCCGCGGTCGACTGCCTTGCACATGTCGTAGACCGTCAGCAGGCCGACCTGCACGGCGGTCAGCGCTTCCATCTCCACACCCGTGCGGCCCAGCGTTTCCACCTGCGCCGAGCAATGCACGCCCGGCAGCGCCTCGTCGAGCACGAAATCCACTTTCACGCGCGTGATGGCGAGCGGATGGCACAGCGGAATCAGATCCGAGGTGCGCTTGGCGCCCTGGATCGCGGCGATGCGCGCGACGCCGATCACGTCGCCTTTTTTCGCATTGCCGTCGCGGATCAGCGCGAAGGTCTCGGGCAGCATGCGGATCGTGCCGCTCGCCACGGCGATGCGTTTGGTCTCGGCCTTGTCGCCGACGTCGACCATGTGCGCGTCGCCTGCGGCGTCGAAATGTGTGAGTTCGGGCATGGGGATTCTCCGCTGCTTCATGGGGGCGCTTATCTTAACAGCGCGGCGAGCGGGCGCATCGCACGGTGCAAGCAGGGCGCAAGCCAGGTGCAAGCGCGGGGCGCGATCGAAGTCCAGCTACTACAATCGGCCCGTTCGTCGTCTTTATCTTACGTTCGCTTTCCCGATCCGACTTCGATGCCTCCGAAACGGCTGCTGGCTGCCTGGCTGTGCGTCGCGCTTGCCGTTCCGCCGCAAGCCTGGGCGCAGGCGTCGGGCGGCGGGGCGGGGACGCTCGCGCATGCAACTCAGTCCGCGTCCAGCAAGCTCACGCTGGGCGCGGCCCGGCCTGTCGTGCCTGCATCCGCGACCGGCTCGCGTTCCGCCTCGCTCAATTCCAGCGCGCCCGCGCTCGTCAGCGGTGCGCTCGACGATGCCGCCGAACCCGTGATCCCCGCTTCGATCGCGCAGGGCGTGTTCGGCACCTACGGCGGCGCGCAAAGCCGCTTCGCCCAGTCGTGGACCAGCGAGACCGGAGCGGGCGCGGCGCACGGCAGTCCTGGCGCGCGCACGCCTGCCTGGGTGCCGCAACTGCCCGACCTGGGCGACGGCTCGGGCGGCGCGCTCACGCCACAGGCCGAACGGCGCATCGGCGAGCGCGTGATGCGCGAAATCCGCCGCGATCCCGACTACATCGGCGACTGGCTCGTGCTCGACTATCTCAATGCGGTGGCCGCACGGCTGTCGGCGTCGGCGGCGGCGCAGTTCATCGGCGGTTATCGGCCTGACTTCGATCTCTTCGCGATGCGCGATGGCCAGATCAACGCGTTCTCGCTGCCGGGCGGGTTTATCGGCGTGAATACTGGGCTGATCGTGACGACGCAGACCGAATCGGAGCTGGCTTCCGTGCTCGGTCACGAGATGGGCCATGTGCTGCAACGGCATATCGCGCGCATGCTCGCGCAAAGCGAGCGCACCGGTTACACGGCGCTGGCGGGCATCCTGTTCGGCATTCTCGCGGGCGTGCTGGCGCGCAGCGGCGATCTGGGCAGCGCGATCGCGATGGGCAGTCAGGCGTATGTCGTCGATACCCAACTGCGTTTTTCGCGCGCCGCCGAGCACGAGGCGGATCGTGTGGGTTTCCAGCTGCTCGCGGGCGCGGGCTACGATCCCTGGGGCATGGTGGCGTTCTTCGAGCGGCTCGAACGCGCGTCGATGGGCGACGCCGGCGCGCCGGCCTATGCGCGCACGCACCCGCTCACCGGCGAGCGCATCGCCGACATGCAGGATCGCGCCCGCCGCGCGCCTTACCGGCAGCCGCGCCAGGCGGCGGAATACGGCTTCGTGCGGGCGCGAGTGCGTGTTTTGCAAGACCGCACGCGCGGCGAATATATCGATGAGATCGCGCGGCTGCGCGCGGAAATCGACGACCGTATCGCGCTCAATGTGGCCGCGAACTGGTACGGCATCGCCTTCGCCCAGTTGCAGCTCGAACGTTACGACGAGGCGCAGGCGTCGCTGGTGACGGCGCGCGCGGCCTTCGCGCAGTTCGAAGCGGGGGACGGCAGCAAGCAGCGCAGTTCGCCGAGCCTCGACGTGCTCGCCGCCGATATCGCCCGCAGCGCCGGACGCAGCGACGACGCCGTGCGTCTGGCGCAGGCCGCGCATGCGGCGTGGCCCGCTTCGCACGCAGCCACCGACAGCCTGTTGCAGGCCTTGCTCGTCGCACGCCGATTCAAGGAAGCGCAGACGCTGGCGCGCCGCGAGACCGAATCCGAGCCGCAGCAGGGCGCGTGGTGGCAGTATCTCGCGCAGTCGAGCGCGGGTCTGGGCGATCAGCTCACGCAGCGCCGCGCGCTGGCGGAGAAGTTCGCGATCGACGGCGCGTGGCCATCGGCGATCCGGCAGTTGAAGGAGGCGCGCGATATGAAATCGGTGGGCTTTTACGATCTATCGACGATTGACGCGCGTCTGCACGAGTTCGAAGCGCGCTACCAGCAGGAGCGCGCGGACGAGAAAGACCGCGGTTGATCAGGCCTGGGTCTTTTCTGCTTTTGCTTTCTTCTCGGGACTCTGAACGAAGTCAAAGCGTGCAGGCACGTCGGCGCGCGCGATGGCTTGAAGCGGCAGATCGGCGTTGGCGCGCCAGTGGAACGTGCCGCTCTCGCCCTCGTCGTCGAGCGTGGCGTGTTCCGAAAACGCGTCGAGATCGTGGTCGTGCAGCAGCGCCACATCGCTTTGCGTTTGATTCGACGAAGCCGCCGCGAACAGCACGCTGCCTTGCTCATCGAGATAAACAGCGGCGGGTTCGAACGCGTTGCCGGTTTGATCGGTGAGCTTGAGCGCGCCGTCCTGCGTTTTGGCGAGCCGCACGACCCACGGCGTGTATTCCAGCTCGACATAGACGCGCTGCGGCCCGTTCTGGAAATACCACTGCCCATCCGCGCCGCGCTCGTAATTGCGGCTGATGAAGGCGTTCAGCGCTTCGTGACGCACCGGCGTGCCGGGCGCGCTTTGCGCCTGATCGGCTTCGTCGCGCAGACGCCAGTGGCCGCGCGCATCGAGACGCAGCCAGCCGCTGCAATGGGGAACGTTGGGCCAGCGCGCGAGCGCCTGCTTGACGATGTCATCCATGAGAAGGTAGGTGAGGCGAAAGATAGTCGGTCACGCGCTGCGCGAGCCACATGCTGCGGCCCGGGAACGGCCCCGTCATAAAGCCGACGTGGCCGCCGTCTTCAGGCTGGTCCAGCTCGACGGCGGCGCTCACTTCGTGACGCGCGGGCAGCACTTCGCTGGGCAGGAACGGGTCGTTGCGGGCGTTGAGCAGCAGCGTCGGCACGGCAATCTCGCCGAGCTTCGGTCGCACTGTCGCCTGGGTGTAGTAGTCGTGTGCGCTCTGGAAACCGTGCAGCGGCGCGGTCACCACATCGTCGAATTCGTACATGTTGCGCGTGGCCAGCACGGCGTTGGCGTCGAACAGACCGGGAAACTGGTCGAGCTTTTGCAGCGCCTTGACCTTGAGCGTCTTGAGGAAGCTGCGCGTATAGATCATGCCGAAGCCGCTCGCGAGCATCTTGCCGCCCGCATGCACGTCGAGCGGCGCGGAAATCGCCGCGGCGGCGCTGACGATGCGCGCGTCCTCGCGCTGCTGCGCGAGCCAGTGCAGCAGCACATTGCCCCCCAGCGACACGCCGGCCGCGATGAGCGGGCCGCCATGCTGCGCGGCGAGACGGCGCAGCACCCAGTCGACTTCGGCGGCGTCAGCGAGATGGTAGAAGCGCGGCAGCAGGTTCATCGGCCCGCTGCAGCTGCGAAAGTGCGGGATCACGGCGTGCCAGCCGCGTGCGGTCGCGGCGGCGGCCAGCGCCCGTGCGTAGTGCGAGCCCGAACTCCCTTCGAGGCCGTGGAACAGCACGAAGAGGGGCGCGTTGGCGGCGTTCGAGGCGCTCGCGTCGACCCAGTCGAGTTCGATGAAATCGCCGTCGGGCGTGTCCCAGCGCTCACGCCGGTAGACCGGCATCGGCAGACGCGAAAACAGCGAGGGGACGATCGTCTGGATGTGTGCGCCGGGCAGCCAGAACGGCGCGCGGTAGGTGGTGTCGGACAGCGTGGGGAAGGGCGCGGCGGCATCGTGTGTGACATGTCCTGCCGCGTCGAATCTGGATGCTTCGTCGCCTGTCGTGCTCATGGCCGTCCCCTTCTTGCAACTGCGTGACTTCTTGTTCCTGCTATGCGGCTCGATTCACCTGCACGCCGGGCCGCATTCGAGCGGCCCACGCGTTTTACCTCAATGCAGGGCGCCCTGGCCGTGGCGCAGCTTGGCCGAGAACTGGCTGGCTGCATCGTCGGGCATCCTGCTCGCGTGAATGTGCGCGATGCGCCATTCGCCGCGTTCGTGGACCATCACGTAGGTCGTGAAGACCATCGCCGGGATCGCGTTCGGATCGACCGGGCGGTGCGCTTCGACGATCGCATAGACCACGGTGCCAAGGCTGTCGTACACGCGGATGTCGAGTGGTTCGATCGACACCGGCGCCGCTTCCAGCTGCGAGGCCAGACCCGCGCGGATCTCGGCCAGGCCGTGCAGGTGCGGGCCTTCGGCGGTGATGCAGCTAACGAACTCCTCGTCGATCCACAGGCCCATCAATGCGTCGACGTTGACCTCCGCGACGGCCTGGTAGTACGCGTTGAGAGTGTCCGCGGCGGCTTCGAAGATGTGGGCAAAACGTGGCATGGCTCGTTGATCTGATGCGCTTCGCGCGCGGGTTGGCGTTGGCTTCGGTTTGCTATGCCGCGACTGGCTTGCGTCCTGCGCGCTCCCTACGTCTTGCCCGGCGGGCTTTCCCGCGTATTCCCCCGCGCTGTCCCTCTCACTTTCCCCCGCGCTTTCCCTGATTGGGCGCGCGAGCCGGGTGCGGCGTCGGTGGCGTGCCGCACATCCACGTTGCCGGACACGTCAAACCGTGGCTCGTGCGCAACGTGGAGGTAGCGGGCAGACGTAATTCAGCGCTGGGCGACCAGCATGCCGCGCAAATCGTCGAAGACCTGTTCTGCGCTGAGATCGCGCAGGCACTTCTGATGCCCGAGCGGACACTCGCGCGCAAAGCAGGGGCTGCAATCGAGATGCAGCCATTGTACCTTTGCAAGCTCCGACAAGGGCGGCGTGTGGCGCGGATCCGTCGATCCGTAAAGCGCCACCAGCGGGCGGCGCAGCGCGGCCGCCACGTGCATCAGGCCCGAATCGTTGGTGACCACGGCGCTTGCGCGCGAGATCAGCGCACAGGCCTCGCCGAGCGCGGTCTGGCCGCACAGATTGCGGACATTGGGCGCCTGGTCGGCGATTGCCTGGGCGAGCGGTGCGTCCTTGGGCGAGCCCAGCGCGATGATCTGCGTGTACGGGAACGACTGGCCGACCATGCGCGCAAGCGCCGCGAAATGCTCGGGCGGCCAGCGCTTGGCCGGGCCGTACTCCGCGCCGGGGCAGAACACCAGCAGCGGCACGCGCGTGTCCAGGTTGAAGCGCGCGGACACCCGCGAGGCTTCGTTCGGGTCCGATTCGAGGCGCGGCAGCGGCAGATCGTCGGGCACCTTGGCGCCGGGCGCCCAGGCGAGCGCGGCGTAGTGCTTGACCATCGGCGGACGCTCGTCCTTGGGCGGATTGGCGTGGCGCACGTTGAGCAGGCCGTAGCGGCTCTCGCCCGTATAGCCGATCCGCAGCGGAATGTTCGCGAGCCACGGAATCAGCGCGGATTTGAGCGAATTCGGCAGCACATAGGCCGCGTCGTAGTGTTCGGCGCGCAGATCGCTCGCCAGTTGCCAGCGGCGCAGCAGTTGCAGCTTGCCGTGGGCGAGGTCGGTGGCGTAGACGTCGCGTATCTCGGGCATGCGCTCGAGGACGGGCGCAACCCAGGTAGGCGCAATCGCGTCGATTTCGATACGCGGATGCAGTTTTACGAGCCGCGAAAGAAGCGGCTGCGCCATCAGTGCGTCACCGATCCAGTTCGGTGCAATTACCAGCGCGCGGCGCATCGGGATTCAAAGTCCGGAAAAAGGCATAGGTTTCGGGCGCGGGCGGCCCCAAGCTAAAGGGCCAGCGACGTCGCGCGCGAAACGCGGTTAGGAAAAGACGCGCCAAAGCGCGTCGGGATCTGTGCAAAGCACGTGGCGTGCCGCGCAATGACCGCGTTAAAGGGCGTTAAAGGGCCGTTAAAGGCACGCGGTAATGTCGGGAATGCCAGGTTTTTAAAGCGCCAGGTTTGAAAAGCGCGCAGATGCCGCAAAGCGGTCAGGCGCGTCCACTTCGTCAATAACGCAGGGACACGCCCACCGCTTCGCGCCGGCCATCAGTGGCCGTGTACGACCTCGCCTTCCTTCAGCTTGTAGCGCGTGCTGCAGTACGGGCACTTGGCTTCGCCATGCGTCACGTCGATAAAGACGCGCGGATGGTTGCTCCAGCGCGGCATCGACGGGTTGGGGCAATACGCCGGCAGATCCTTGGCCTTCAGTTCGACCAGCGGCATTTCCTTGATTTCGCTCATGGGGATAATTCTCTGTGTAGCAGTGGGGCGCAAATTTCGTGGGACGCCGGGTCGTCAGACCTTGGCGAGCCAGTGCGCGTATTTCTCGTTTTTGCCGGACACGACGTCGAAGAAGGCCGATTGCAGCTTCTCCGTGATCGGGCCGCGCGAACCGGAACCGATGGTGCGGTTGTCCAGTTCGCGGATCGGCGTGACTTCGGCGGCGGTGCCGGTGAAGAACGCTTCGTCGCAGGTGTAGACCTCGTCGCGCGTGATGCGCTTCTCGATCACGGGGATGTTCATGTCGCGCGCGAGCGTGATGACGGTGTCGCGCGTGATGCCGTCGAGGCAGGACGCGAGATCCGGCGTGTAGAGCTTGCCGTTGTTGACGAGGAAGAAGTTCTCGCCTGAGCCTTCCGAGACGTAGCCGTCGACGTCGAGCAGCAGCGCTTCGTCGTAGCCGTCGGCGGTCGCTTCCTGGTTGGCGAGGATCGAGTTCACATACCAGCCGGAGGCCTTGGCGCGCACCATCGAAACATTCACATGATGGCGCGTGAACGACGAGGTCTTCACGCGGATGCCCTTGGCCAGGCCGTCTTCGCCCAGATAGGCGCCCCACGGCCACGCGGCGATCGCCACGTGAATGGTGTTGCCCTTGGCCGAAACACCGAGCTTTTCCGAGCCGACCCAGATGATCGGGCGGATATAGCACGACTCCAGCTTGTTCTCGCGCACCACTTCAAGCTGCGCGTCAGCCAGCGTTTTCGCGTCGAACGGCACGTCCATCTGGAAGATCTTGGCCGAATTGAGCAGACGTTTCGTATGCTCCGCGAGGCGGAAGATGGCGGTCCCGTTGGTGGTCTTGTAGGCGCGTACGCCTTCGAAGACGCCCATGCCGTAATGCAGCGTGTGGGTCAGCACGTGGATGTTGGCGTCGCGCCAGTCCACCAGCTTGCCGTCCATCCAGATCTTGCCGTCGCGGTCGGCCATTGACATACGATTCTCCAGGCGAGTGCAGTGAAAACGGTGATTAACGGTGCTTCAGCGAGCAAA
Organism: Burkholderia sp. Ax-1719; assembly: GCF_011753055.1. Lineage (GTDB taxonomy): Bacteria > Pseudomonadota > Gammaproteobacteria > Burkholderiales > Burkholderiaceae > Paraburkholderia. Next base: position 124,745 of record NZ_VWWJ01000017.1, read on the forward strand.
AACGGAGCAAAAACGCTGAAAAACGGCACGCTATGCGCTGCGCATCACGGACGAAAAATCGCAACGAACAGCGATTCGTCCTGCATGTCGCGCCGATGTTCAGGCACGCTGCGCGAGCGTTTGGCAAATAGTTTGGCAAAGAGAACCATTCTAACGTCATTTATGCACCGTTAGCGCGCTCGCGGGCGCGCGCGGCGGGCGTTTGGGCGGTTTCAGGCGGGCTGCCAGGGCGCTTCGCGCCGAATTAGAGCGCGTTGCCCAGCGATTTCATCGGCAGGCTTCGGCACGCCGCGCGTTGAATGTCATGCTGCGTTGCACAATCGTAAGCTTCGCACTCAGCGTTCTCCCAAATACGGGACATTCGCCGAAGCACGCCTCAGATCATCCTGGCTATCGGCTAAAATACCGATCTCGCAATTCGATGCCGGCTCGTGCCGAGCGCCGAGCAAGCGACCCGCGCTGGCGCCTGGAGACGGCAGCCGCGTGGATCCCGCGCCGCGCCCGTCGCGCATTTCGCCGCCCTGGCTGCCTGAGGACACGCACACGCGTCCTCGCGGCCCGCGGACCTGCATCGTCTTGTCACCGCCTTCCCACCATCAAGATGACATGTCCATGAACAAGGTTCTGCGTCTTTCCGATCTGATCTCCGAAGGCAAGCTCAAGGGCAAGCGGGTGTTCATCCGCGCCGACCTGAACGTGCCGCAGGACGACCACGGCAACATCACCGAAGACACCCGCGTGCGCGCTTCCGTGCCGGCCATCAAGGCCGCGCTGGATGCGGGCGCGGCTGTCATGGTCACGTCCCACCTGGGCCGCCCGACCGAAGGTGAATTCAAACCCGAAGACTCGCTCGCGCCGGTTGCGAAGCGTCTGGCCGAACTGCTCGGCCGCGACGTGCCGCTGGTCGCCAACTGGGTCGAAAACGGCGTGAACGTGGAGCCGGGCAACGTCGTGCTGCTCGAAAACTGCCGCGTCAACAAGGGCGAAAAGAAGAATTCCGACGAACTCGCGCAGAAGATGGCCAAGCTGTGCGATGTCTACGTGAATGACGCTTTCGGCACCGCGCACCGCGCCGAAGCCACCACGCACGGCATCGCGAAGTACGCGCCGATCGCCTGTGCCGGTCCGCTGCTGGCGGCCGAACTGGACGCGCTCGGCAAGGCGCTGGGCGCACCGAAGCGTCCGCTGGTGGCGATCGTCGCCGGTTCGAAGGTCTCGACCAAGCTCACCATCCTCAAGTCGCTGGCCGAAAAGGTCGATCAGTTGATCGTCGGCGGCGGCATCGCCAACACGTTCATGCTGGCCGCGGGCCTGAAGATCGGCAAGTCGCTGGCTGAAGTCGATCTGATCGACGACGCCAAGGCGATCATCGACGCCGCGCGCGCTCGCGGCGCTTCGGTGCCGATCCCGACGGACGTGGTCACGGCCAAGGAATTCGCGCCGACGGCCAAGGCCGAAACCAAGAACGTCGCTGACGTTGCCGACGACGACATGATCCTCGACATCGGCCCGGTCACGGCCAATGCACTGGCCGCGCAGCTCGCGCAGGCCGGCACGATCGTGTGGAACGGCCCGGTTGGCGTGTTCGAATTCGACCAGTTCGGCAACGGCACGAAGACGCTGGCGGACGCCATCGCGAATTCGGGCGCGTTCTCGATCGCCGGCGGCGGCGACACGCTCGCGGCCATCGCGAAGTACAACATCGCGGACAAGGTCAGCTACATCTCGACTGGTGGCGGTGCGTTCCTGGAATTCCTGGAAGGCAAGAAGCTGCCGGCAGTGGAAGTGCTCGAAACCCGGGCGGCTTCCTAAGTGGCGCCGCGCGCCCCGGCCGGGAAGGCCACGAACAAGTTTCCTCGTGCGAGCGCGCAAAAGCGCGCCGCAGCCGGGGCTGCGCAACCCGCCGCACAGCAGGGGCTCGCGCCCCTGCAAGCCGCGACAGAAAAGGCACGGGCGGACGCGACCGACGTTGCCGTTCTCGACGCGGTGCCTGAAAACGAATTGAACCCGTCTGGCGCAGCGACCGCTGAATCGCTCGCGACAACGGTGCCGCCGCAAGCCGATGCTTCGCAGGCGCAAACGCATACCAGTAACGCCACCGCGGCCGAACCCATCGTATCGGCCAAGGAAGCGCCCTCAAAGAAAGCGACGCCGGGTATCACCGGTGCGCGTCACGGCAGCACTGCACCCGCAGCGCCGCCGGCCAGCACTTCTCGCAGTAACGGTTTTCCCAGCGATCCTATCCAGACGAGGAGACTCATGCATCGCGCCACCAAGATTGTTGCCACCATCGGTCCGGCTTCCAGCACGCCGGACGTCCTGCTGAAAATGATCCACGCAGGGTTGGACGTGGTGCGCCTCAACTTCTCGCACGGCACCGCCGACGATCACCGTCAGCGTGCCGAGAACGTGCGGGCGTGCGCCCGTCAGGCCGGCCGTGAAGTCGCGATCATGGCCGATCTGCAAGGCCCGAAGATCCGCGTCGGCAAATTCGAGAACGGCAAGACGCTGCTCGAAGTGGGCCAGCCCTTCATCCTCGACGCCGAATGCGAACTCGGCAATGACGAGCGCGTCGGTCTCGACTACAAGGACCTGCCGCGCGACCTGAAGCCGGGCGACGTGCTGTTGCTCAACGACGGCCTGATCGTGCTCGACGTCTCGCGCGTGATCGGCAGCGAAATTCACACGACCGTGAAGGTCGGCGGCGAACTGTCCAATAACAAGGGCATCAACCGTCAGGGCGGCGGCCTCACGGCGCCGGCGCTGACCGCGAAGGACATGGAAGACATCCGCACCGCGATGTCGATCGGCGTGGACTTCGTGGCCGTGTCGTTCCCCAAGAACGCCACCGACATGGAAATGGCGCGCCAGCTCGCCAACATCGCGGGTGCTCCGTTCGGCATCAAGCCGAAGATGATCGCCAAAATCGAGCGCGCCGAAGCGATTCCGGCACTCCAGGAAATCCTCGATTCGTCGGACGGCATCATGGTCGCGCGTGGCGATCTGGCCGTGGAAGTGGGCAACGCGGCGGTGCCGGCGCTGCAAAAGCGCATGATCCGCATGGCGCGCGAGTCGAACAAGCTCGTCATCACGGCCACGCAGATGATGGAGTCGATGATCCACGCGCCGGTGCCGACGCGCGCCGAAGTCTCGGACGTCGCCAATGCGGTGCTCGACGGCACGGACGCGGTGATGCTTTCGGCGGAATCGGCGGCGGGCAAGTATCCGGTTCAAACCATCGAAGCGATGGCCGCGATCTGCCTGGAAGCGGAAAAGTCGGAACAATCCGAGCTGGACAAGGATTTCCTCGACCGCACTTTCACGCGCATCGACCAGTCGATCGCCATGGGCGCGCTGTTCACGGCCTATCACCTGGGCGCGAAGGCGATTGTCGCACTGACGGAATCGGGCTCGACCGCGCTGTGGATGTCGCGTCACTGGACCCACGTGCCGATCTTCGCGCTCACGCCGCGCGAAGGCAGCGAGCGCGCGATGTCGCTGTACCGCAATGTCACGCCGCTGCATCTGGACACCAGCAGCGACCGCGACACGGCGCTGCAGCAGGCGATCGAAGTGGTGGTGAGCAAGGGCTATGCGTCGCGCGGCGACATGGTCGTGCTGACGGTCGGCGAGCCGATGGGCCAGCCGGGCGGCACCAACACGCTGAAGATCGTGCGCGTTGGCGACGTTCTGTAACGCGGCTTGACGCCATCGTAGCGAGTTAACACCATTAGCGCCGACTGGTATCACATTGGTATCAGATCGGCGCTCAATGTCTGCAAGATCGCAGTGAAATCGCCGTAAATCCCCGCAATTCCGGCTTGCGCACAGGTAAGGCACCGCGTGGGCTGTCAATCCTTTTTGCATCTTCTCGCGGAATTGACGTTTCGATACGCCAATTTCATGCCAGTTGCGCGTTTCGGCGCGGGAATTGCAGTCGCTTCGCGATAAAATCACGCTATTGAGCCCGCGACGAGCACGCGGGAGGCGGCCGCCAGGCCGCCCTCGACCGGCTGCGCAAGACGGCCGGCGGCACGAAGCAATTCGTTTCAAATCAAAGGAGTAGCAACAATGCCTCTCGTTTCAATGCGTCAATTGCTCGACCACGCGGCCGAAAACAGCTACGGTCTGCCCGCGTTCAACGTGAACAACCTCGAACAGGTTCAGGCGATCATGGAAGCGGCCAGCCAGGTCGGTTCGCCCGTGATCATGCAGGCATCGGCCGGCGCGCGTAAGTACGCGGGCGAGCCGTTCCTGCGCCACCTGATCGAAGCGGCGGTCGAGTCGTATCCGCATATTCCGGTCGTGATGCACCAGGATCACGGTCAATCGCCGGCAGTCTGCATGGCCGCGATCCGCAGCGGCTTCACCAGCGTGATGATGGACGGCTCGCTCGAAGCCGACGGCAAGACGGTGGCATCGTACGAATACAACGTCGATGTATCGCGCAAGGTCGTGGAAATGGCGCACTCGATCGGCGTCACGGTCGAAGCGGAACTGGGCGTGCTCGGTTCGCTGGAAACCCTGATGGGCGACAAGGAAGACGGTCATGGCGCGGAAGGCACCATGACGCGCGAGCAACTCCTGACCGATCCGGAACAAGCCGCCGACTTCGTCAAGCTCACGCAATGCGACGCGCTGGCCATCGCCATCGGCACCTCGCATGGCGCGTACAAGTTCTCCAAGAAGCCCACGGGCGACATCCTGTCGATCCAGCGCATCAAGGAAATCCACGCACGCATCCCGAATACGCACCTGGTCATGCACGGTTCGTCGTCGGTGCCGCAGGAACTGCTGGCTGAAATCCGCGAATTCGGCGGCGATATGAAGGAAACGTACGGCGTGCCGGTGGAGGAGATCCAGGAAGGCATTCGTCACGGCGTGCGCAAGATCAATATCGACACCGACCTGCGTCTGGCCATCACGGGCGCGATCCGTCGCTATATGTACGAAAACCCGTCGAAGTTCGACCCGCGCGACTACCTGAAGCCGGCTCGCGAAGCCGCGAAGAAGGTCTGCGTGGACCGCTTCCTCGCGTTCGGCTGCGAAGGTCAGGCTGGCAAGATCAAGCCGATCTCGCTCGACAAGATCGCCGAGAAGTACAAGTCGGGCGAACTCGCGCAGATCGTGCGCTAAGTCCGGCTGAACTGACTTCATCTGCGGGCGGGTGCGGTTCAGGCGCCAAGCCCGCAGCAGGATGAAAACGTCGCCGTTTCCGCCAGTTTCGGGGGAACGGCGATGAGCTTTTTAGCGGTTTTTGGTTTACCCTCGCGGTTTACCTTCGCAGTACTTTCCGGATTCCGGCCGTCCGCGCCGGTCCCGCTTCCGTTTCGATTGTTCTTTTAGCGAATCACGACGATGTCTACCCTCTACGAATCCACGCTCCGCTCGCTGCCGCTTCTCGGTCGCGGCAAGGTCCGCGACAACTATGCCGTGGGCACCGACCAGCTGCTGATCGTCACGACCGACCGCCTGTCGGCTTTCGACGTGATCATGGGCGAGCCGATTCCGCGCAAGGGCGAGGTGCTCAACCAGATGGCTGACTTCTGGTTCGAAAAGCTCAAGCACGTCGTGCCGAACCACCTCACGGGCGTCGCGCCGGAAACCGTCGTATCCGCCGACGAAGTCGAACAGGTCAAGGGCCGCGCCGTGGTGGTGAAGCGCCTTGAGCCGATCCTCGTCGAAGCCGTGGTGCGCGGCTATCTGGCCGGCAGCGGCTGGAAGGACTATCAGGCCACCGGCGCGGTGTGCGGCGTCGAACTGCCCGAAGGCCTTCAGAACGCCCAAAAGCTGCCCGAGCCGATCTTCACGCCGGCCGCCAAGGCCGAAATGGGCCACCACGACGAGAACATCACGTACGAAGAGATGGAGCGCCGCATCGGCACCGAACTCTCGCGCACGATCAAGGACATCTCGATCAAGCTGTACAAGGAAGCCGCCGATTACGCCGCCACGCGCGGCATCATCATCGCCGACACCAAGTTCGAATTCGGTCTGGACAACCATGGCCAGCTGTTCCTGATGGACGAGGCGCTGACGGCCGACTCGTCGCGTTTCTGGCCGGCTGACCAGTACCAGGTGGGCTCGAACCCGCCGTCGTTCGACAAGCAGTTCGTGCGCGACTGGCTCGAAACCCAGGACTGGGCGAAAGAGCCGCCGGCGCCGAAGCTGCCGGATGAAGTGATCGAAAAGACCTCGGCGAAGTATCAGGAAGCGCTCGAGCGCCTCACGGGTCAAAAGCTCGCCTAAGCGGGCACGCGTCAAGCATTTAGAGGGAAGAAGGAAGCACAATGAGCGAAGTTCAGACGGCTCACCAGCACGCTGCGCCCCTGGTGGGCGTGTTGATGGGTTCCAGCTCCGACTGGGATGTGATGAAGCATGCAGTCGCGATCCTGCAGGAGTTCGGCGTTGCGTACGAGGCCAAGGTGGTTTCGGCGCACCGCATGCCCGACGAGATGTTCGAGTACGCAGAGAAGGCGCGCGAGCGCGGCCTGCGCGCGATCATCGCGGGCGCGGGCGGCGCGGCGCACCTGCCGGGCATGCTGGCGGCCAAGACCACGGTGCCGGTGCTCGGCGTGCCGGCGGTCAGCAAGTACCTCAAGGGTGTGGATTCGCTCCACTCGATCGTGCAGATGCCCAAGGGCGTGCCGGTCGCGACCTTCGCCATTGGCGAGGCGGGCGCGGCCAATGCAGCGCTCTTCGCTGTTTCGATGCTGAGCGGTACGGATCCCGAATACGCGAACAAGCTCGCGGCTTTCCGCGTGCGCCAGAACGAAGCGGCGCACGCGATGGTGTTGCCGGCGCTGTAAGCGCCCCCGTCGGCGCGGGCGCTCGCACTGTGCGCGTCCCGCCGACGTTAAACCCCGGTCTGGTCCGTGCGACGCACCCCCACGCGCCGCGGCCAGCCGTGACCGACCACGAAGATGACTCCTGACAATTCTCCGGTTTCACCGATCCTGCCCGGCGCCTGGCTGGGCATGGTGGGTGGCGGCCAGCTCGGCCGCATGTTCTGTTTTGCCGCCCAGGCGATGGGCTACCGCGTCGCCGTGCTCGATCCCGACGCGACCAGCCCCGCGGGCGCCGTGGCCGACCGCCACATCTGCGCCGCCTACGACGACGAGGCCGGCCTGACCGAACTCGCGCGTCTGTGCGCAGCCATCTCGACCGAATTCGAGAACGTGCCTGCCGCGAGCCTCGACGCGCTCGCCAGATCGACCTTCGTGAGTCCCGCCGGCCGCTGCGTGGCCATCGCGCAGGACCGCATCGCCGAAAAGCGCTTTATCGCGTCGTCGGGCGTGCCGGTTGCGCCGCACGTGGTGATCGAATCGTCGCAGGCGCTGGCCGCCATCGACGATAAGACGCTCGCGGATGTCCTGCCGGGCATTCTCAAGACCGCGCGCATGGGCTACGACGGCAAAGGCCAGATCCGCGTCACCAACGCTGAAGAAGTGCGCGAAGCGCATGCGTCGCTGGGCGGTGTGCCGTGCGTGCTGGAAAAGCGCCTGCCGCTCAAGTTCGAAGTGAGCGCGCTGATCGCACGCGGCGCGAACGGTGCGGCGGTGGTCTATCCGCTCGCGCAGAACACGCACCGCAATGGCGTGCTCTCGCACACCATCGTGCCCGCGCCCGATGCCAGCGAAGCGCTCGTCCAGCAGGCCCAGCAGTCCGCGCTGCAGATCGCCGCGAAGCTGGGCTACGTGGGCGTGCTGTGCGTGGAGTTCTTCATCCTCGAAGACGGGACGATGGTCGCCAACGAAATGGCGCCGCGTCCGCACAACTCGGGTCACTACACGACCGATGCGTGCGCCACCAGCCAGTTCGAACAGCAGGTACGCGCGATGACCGGCATGCCGCTGGGCGATCCGCGCCAGCATTCGCCGGCCGTGATGCTCAACATCCTCGGCGATGTGTGGTTCCCGTCGGGCGCCGGTGAAGCGAAGGCGCAGAAGGGCGCCGCGCCTGTCACGCCGCCGTGGGATCAGGTTGCGGCGATGCCGGCTGCACGCCTGCATCTGTACGGCAAGGAAGAGGCACGCGAGGGCCGCAAGATGGGCCACGTGAACTTCACCGCACCGACGCTCGACGAAGCGCGCACGGCCGCACGCGAATGCGCGCGCCTGCTGCACATCGTCACGAGCTGAGTTGGACCGCACCATGTCTGACCAGCAGAACGCGTCGCAGCCCGCGTCACATCTGACCGACGCTGAAATCGACCAGGCCGCCGCGCTCCTCGACGCAGGCGAACTGGTCGCGTTTCCGACCGAAACCGTCTACGGCCTGGGCGGCGACGCGGCTTCGCCCGACGCCGTCGCGCGCATCTACGCGGCCAAGGGCCGGCCCGCCAACCATCCGGTGATCGTGCATCTGCCGCCGGGCGGCGACCCCACGTACTGGGCCGCCGAGTGGCCGGAGGCGGCGCAGAAACTCGTCGATGCCTTCTGGCCCGGCCCGCTCACGCTGATCGTCAAGCGCCATGCGCGCATTGACGCTGCGGTGAGCGGCGGTCAGGATTCGGTGGGCCTGCGCTGCCCGTCGCATCCGGTTGCGCAGCGTCTGCTGGCGGCGTTCTCGCAGCGTCGTGGCGGACATGGCGGCGTGGCTGCGCCTTCCGCCAACCGCTTCGGTCATGTGAGCCCGACCACCGCGCAGCACGTGCGCGACGAGTTCGGCGCGCAGGTTCATGTGCTCGATGGCGGTGCATGCGACGTCGGCATCGAATCGACGATTCTCGATCTCTCGCGCGGCTTCCCGGCGCTGCTGCGCCCCGGCCACGTGAGTCCGCAGGACATCGCACGCGTGCTGGGCGAAGCGCCGCGTCTGCCGGACGGCTCGGACGCCACCGCGCCGCGCGCTTCGGGCACGCTTAAGGCGCACTACGCGCCGCGCACGCCGCTGGCGCTGCTGCCGTTCGACGCGCTGGAGCCGATGCTCACCGCCGCGCGCGATGCGGGCGAGACCGTCGCGCTGGTGGCGCGCGTGTCGCGTGCGCAGGCGTGGGCGAGTGCGCCGAACGTGCATTTCGTCGCCGCGCCCGAAGAGCCGCAGATCTACGCACGCGAGCTTTACAGCCTGCTGCGCGCGCTCGATCGCGCGAACGTGTCGCGCATTCTCATCGAGAAGCTGCCGGAAACCATCGAGTGGATCGCCGTGAACGACCGGCTTGGTCGTGCGGCGGCGGCGTTCGAGCAGCAGCAGGACTAAACCGCTCGACGCTTAGGCTTCAAGCATGAAAAAACACCCCACGGCCGCGAGGCGCGTGGGGTGTTTTGTTTTGCAGCGTCGGAAGCAGGCGGATTACCTGATTACGGCGCCTTGCCGATGCCAGCCGCCGCCAGTTGCGTCTCGACGTAGGTGGCGAACTGCGCGTGCAGGGCCGTGGTCGGGTGCACCAGATCCGCGAACATGTAGGTCGTGGGCGCGTCCGCCGTCGTGAGCGTCTGCGGCGAGCAGAACAGCGACGACGCGAATTGCGCGCCATACACGGCCGCAGCGGCGTTGATGACCGTCTGCGACGTGCCCGACGGCAGACCCAGCACGGAAGGATGCGCCAGCGCGTAGTTGGTCGCGTTCTGCTGCATCGCCGACAGGTTGCACGCCGTGCCGGTGTTCGTCACGCTGAAGCCCAGGCTCGACGCGTTCGCGATCGACGAATCGAGCCACGAGAACGTATCGACCAGCACGACCTTCTTCGCGGCGATCGAGGTCGACAGACCCTGGATCAGCGTCAGGTTGTAGGCCGCCGTAATGAGCGAAAGCGCCTGATCGGGCGCGCCCGTCGAGCCCGGCGTGACCTTCGCTGCGGCGTCGACGGCGAGCGCGGCCGGCGTCTTGCCGATGTCCGGCACCGTCACGACCGCGACCTTCGGCGTACCGGCGATCTGCGTGTTGACGAGGTTGGACAGTTCCGTGGCGGCTTCGAGGATCGGCATGATCGAGGCGAAGTCGGTGGCGGCGTTCGTATCGGCCTTGATCACCTGCAGCAGCACGGCCGCCGGCACGAGCGCCGTTGCCTGTGCGGTGCTGAAGCCTTGCTGCACGAGCGAGGCGGCCACTTGCTGCTGGACCGTGGTGTTGCTCACGAGCGTCGCATAGGAACTGGCGGCGAGCGCCGTGCCGAACGCCGTCAGGCCCGCTGCGCTGTTGTCGACCAGACCGAGGATTTCGTTCGCGCCGCCTTCGACCAGCACGAGCTGGCTCGCGTTGAAGCTGCCGTGCTGCGCCAGATATTGCTGAAGCTGCCACGTGACCGGCTGCTCGCTGGCGGCCGGAATCGCCGCGCTGGTGTTGCTCACGCCGCCGGTGAAGACGAGTGCGCCGCCCTGGGCGTAGTCGAGACCGCCCGTGGCCGTGAGCGGCAGGCCGAAGCCGCCTTCGAAGGCCGGGCTCAGCGTATTGCCGAAGTATTCGGAGACCTTCTGCGTCCAGACTTCGCCCGGGTTGGTCGTGAAGCGGCCGCCGCCGAAGCCCGGCGTGATCTGTTCGGAATAGGTGCCTGCGTCGGAGAGGCTGGTGCCGAAGGCCACGACCTGCAGCTTGGTGCCCGAAGGCGGCGTGGCGCTCGAATTGTTGTCGCCGCTGCTGCCGCCGCCACAGGCGGCGAGGAGCGCGAACGCCGCGCTCGCGAGGGCGATCTGGGTGGTGCGCAGCATCGTACGGTGTCTCGGTGCTTGTTGCTTCATATTCACTTCATCTCCTCTGTGTGTGGCTGGTGTTGCCACTGCCTTGGTGCCGCTTCCAGCGTCTATCCGGTACGGGTAAATCGTGATCCACGCCAACTGCATCGCGCGGCCGGCCTCGCCGCGCTTTTTGTGTTTTGCGTCGTTCCCCGGGCTGTGGCCAACAGCCTACGCAATCTCTCAGGTCTTGCGCGACCCGAGGTCACCCTCGGTGTTGTTTTCCGTCACCGCAGATGGGGTTCCTGGCTGCATGCGCTGTGCGTCGTTCGTCGCGTCCCAGCGCGCGCACCAGTCGGGCGGCGCGAACAGCGCAGCAAGCCGCGTGCGCCAGTCGGGCATGCGGGCGCAGTCGCGCGCCATCGCTATCCATTCGTGAAAACTCGCCTTGAGCGGGTTGTAGCTGTCGAGCGGCTTGACGATGCCGTACACCGGCGGCTCGTGCGCGTCTTCCTCGACATAGCTGCCGAACAGGCGGTCCCAGATCGCCAGCACGCCCGCGTAGTTGCGGTCGATATAGCGGTCGTTGCGCGCGTGATGGACGCGATGCATCGACGGCGTGTTGATGACGTATTCGAGCCAGCCCAATTTGCTGATGGCCTGCGTGTGCACGAAGAACTGGAAGGCGAGATTGACGAGCACGATGCCGACGATCTGCATCGGCGGGAAGCCGAGCACGGCGAGCGGAATCCAGAACACCCACATGCCCGCGATGGGATACATGAGGCTCTGGCGAAATGCCGTCGAAAGATTCAGGCGTCCCGACGAATGATGGACGACGTGTGCGGCCCACAGCCAGCGCACGCGATGGCTCGCGCGGTGGAACACGTAGTAGAGCAGGTCCTGCGCGACGAACAGCGCGAACCAGGCGAGGAAACCCGGCTGCCAGTTGAAGATGCGCCAGTGGTGATAGACCCACGCATAAACGGGAATGGCGACGAGCCAGGCGAGCTTGTCGGCGCCTTGATGCATGAGCGCGAGGGCGGCGTTGCAGAGCGTATCGGGCCAGCTGTAGAGGGCGGCGCCGGGGCGCGTGCGGGCGAGATGCCAGGCCTCCCAGCCGATGCAGGCGAGGAACACGGGCGCGAGCGCGAGCAGCAGCCATTCAGCGTCGAACTGCACGAACGTCGTCCTCCTTGTCCCGTGGGCGGCGCTGGTCTGCCAGCGCGGCGGTGTTGTCTCTGTTGTCTTGTGTCTTATGGTCCGTCTGATGCGGACGTCCGGTGCGCGTAGGTGTTGTATGTCGCGCTACTCAGACTGTGCCCGTCAGAGTACACGCCTCGCGCACGCGACGCTCGGGGCTTTGCTAGAGGAAAACTTCGAAGGGAGACGCCGCGATTCGATCCGTCGCGGCGGTTTTGCGCGCCCCTCGAGCGCCCCGGATGAGGATTCCGGGTGTCGAGGGCGGCAGCAGGAAATGCGCGGCGGGCACGCGCCCGCCAGGTGCTTCAGGGGATCAATGCGCGGCGTGCTTCTTCTTTTTGGGCGTCGCCTTTGCGCTCGCCTTTTCAGCCGGCTTTGCCTTGTAATCGACACGCTCGACATGGCCCACCGGCTTCGAAGCATGACCGGCGCGCGAGGCTTTGGTCGAGCGCTTCGGATGCGGATCGACATAGACCGGCGCTTCTTCGGGCATGCCCTTGTAGACCCATTCGAGCAGCGAATCGTGCGCGGCGCGTGCGGCTTCGGCGCGCGGATCGTTGATGAGACTCACGACGATCCACGTCGTGCCGTTCTCGGCGGCCACGTAGCCGGCGATGGCGCGCACGTCGCGCAGCGTGCCGGTCTTGATGTGCGCGTTGCCGCCCACGCCCGCGTTGGTGAGACGGTTGCGCATGGTGCCGTCCACGCCGACGATCGGCAGCGAGTCGATGAACACCTGCGCCACCGGGCTGGCGTTGGCCGTCTGCAGCAGATTCGCCAGCGACAGCGCGCTGATGTGCTCTTCGCGCGACAGGCCGCAGCCGTTGTCGAGCACGAGTTCCGGCATGTTCAGGCCGCTGCGGCGCAGGAAGGTGGTGACCGCTGCGGCCGCCTTCTGCGTGGTCGCGGGCGGCTTGTTCTCGACCGCGCCGAGCGTGAGGAACAGATTGCGCGCCATCACGTTATTGCTGAACTTGTTGATGTCGTGCACGACATCGCCGAGCGGCGGGCTCTGATGCACGCCCAGCAGACGCGCGCGCGGCGGCACGACGCCTTCGCGCGTGGTGCCCGCGAAGGTGCCGCCGGCCTGTTGCCAGAGCGCGAGGAAACCGTCCGCGAAGAACGTGGAGTGATCGACGGGCGCGGCCATATTGAGCGTGCGTTCGCCGCAGCGCATCGCGTAATTGCCCGCAAAGCTGGCGGTCACGAGACCGTTCGCGCCCGGCGTGACCTGGGGGCTCGGCAGCAGGCCGCCGCACGCGCCGCCGCGCTCGTGAATCTGGTTGTCGATCTGCCATTGCGCGACGGGCGGCACGATGTCGATCGACACGCCTTCGCGCGACGGCGAGAACGTGAACGACAGCGCCTTGAAGGCGTACATCAGCGGATCGGGGCCGACGTTGTAGGGCGCGCTTTCGTCGCCGTCGAACGAGGGCAGGTCGCGCGTGGACGGATCGAACTCGCTCTTGTCGAGCACCAGCGAACCTTCGATGCGCGTCACGCCGCTCTGACGGATCTTCTGCACCAGATCGACGAGTTCTTCGGGGACCAGCTTCGGATCGCCCGTGCCCTTGATGTAGAGATTGCCGTGCAGCGTGCCGCTCGCGTCGACTTCGCCATCGGTGTAGGCACTGGTCTTCCAGCGATAGTCGGCGCCGAGCATCGCCAGGCCGCTCCAGGTGGTGACGAGCTTCATCGTCGAGGCGGGCATCATCGGCTGGCCCGCGTTGACGGCGAGGCTGGGCTGGCGGTCGCCGACCTTCTCGATCACCACGCTCACTGACGACAGCGGCACGTGCGCTTTGGCGAGGCCCGCCATCACGCTCGGCGGCAGGTCGGTGCTGACGTTGACGGCCGGCAGGCGCGGTGCGCCTTCAGGCTGCGCGTGGGCCGCAGGTACGCCGGCGAAGGCCGTGGCGAACGCGGCGCACGTGAGCGCGAGCGCAAGAGCGCGCGGACGGGGCGCGCGCATCGGACGGAGGAAAGTGCGTAGTCGGGACAGCAAAACGGGCGGCATGAAAAACGTTGGCAACGTTGGAATTGGGCGGGCAGTGCAGGGACCGCGCGCGGTGCGCACGGACGCGGAAATTAGCGGCGAATACAGCAGAGACAGCAAAATTCGCGGTCGCGCTGTGGTGGCGATGTGCGCGCCGCCGACAGATCCAGGAGCGGCTTGAAAGGGCGCAATCAGCATCGCAGCGTGGTGCGCCGCAAAAGCGCCCATTGTAAAGACCTCGCGCGGCGTGCGTGCGTCGCGGACATGAAATCCGCGCAAGTTCGGCGCGAGTTCCGCAAAAAGGTGGACAAACGTTACGCGAGCGCAGGGTTGTCGCAAGGTTCGCGCGTCCGGACTGACTGCGCTTTGAAAGGGAAGGCCGTGGCGAGGCGCTAGAATGCAGCATCGCTATCAACGAAGCGCGGGCCTCAAGCGCCGCGCTGTCCATTCATCAAGATGCGCATACTGCTAGTCGAAGATGACCGCATGATCGCCGAAGGCGTGCGCAAGGCGCTGCGCGGCGAAGGCTTTGCGGTCGATTGGGTCGAGGACGGCGAAGCCGCGCTGTCGGCCGCCAGTGGCGAAAGCTACGATCTGATGCTGCTCGATCTCGGGCTGCCCAAGCGCGACGGGCTCGACGTGCTGCGCACGTTGCGCGCGCGCGGCAACGCGCTGCCCGTGCTGATCCTCACCGCGCGCGACGCCATTGCGGATCGCGTGAAGGGGCTCGACGCGGGCGCCGACGATTACCTCATCAAGCCGTTCGATCTCGACGAACTCGGCGCGCGCATGCGTGCGCTGATCCGCCGTCAGTCGGGCCGCAGCGATTCCACCATCCGTCACGGCTCGATCACGCTCGATCCGGCCTCGCATCAGGTGACTCAGGACGGCACGCCCGTCGCGCTGTCGGCACGCGAATTCGCGCTGCTCGAAGCGCTGCTCGCGCGGCCGGGCGCAGTGCTTTCCAAGACCCAGCTCGAAGAAAAAATGTACGGCTGGGGCGAGGAGATCGGCAGCAATACCGTCGAGGTCTATATCCACGCGCTGCGCAAGAAGCTGGGCGCCGATCTGATCCGCAATGTGCGCGGCCTTGGTTACATGATCGCGAAGGAAGCCTGAGGACGCCGCGCAACGCATGAGTTCAATACGAAGACAATTGCTGTTCTGGCTGCTCGCGATCGTGGTCGCGGGCGTGTGCCTCGCGGGCTGGCTGATCTACCGCCAGGCGCTCGCGGAAGCCAACGAGCTGTTCGACTACCAGTTGCAGGAAATCGCCGAGGCCTTGCCCTCCGAGCCGTTCAACGAGATCCTCAGTTCGCGCGACACCGGCGACGAGGGCATCGTGCTGCAGATCTGGAATCGCAACGGTGTCCTGATGTATTACTCGCATCCGCGTGCGCCGCTCGCGCCGCGTGCGGAACTGGGCTTTTCGACCGAGAAAACCGATCGCGGCGACTGGCGCGTGTACGGTGCGATCGTCGGCGATAACGTCGTGCAGCTGGCGCAGCCGGTGTCGGTGCGCAACCGTCTCGCGGCGAACGTTGCCTTGCGCACGCTCTGGCCGCTGATCGTGCTGCTGCCGTTTCTCGGCCTCGCGGTGTGGATGGTGGTGGGGCGCGGGCTCAAGCCGCTCTCGCGTGTGGCGCGCGCGCTCGATACGCGTCATCCCGAGGCGCTCGATCCGCTGCCCGAAGAGCGTTTGCCGCGCGAAGTGATGCCGCTCGTGCATGCGCTGAACGCGCTGCTCGAACGTCTCGCGCAGGCGCTCGACACGCAAAAGGCCTTTGTCGCCGATGCCGCGCATGAACTGCGCACGCCGCTCGCGGCCGTGCAGATCCAGGCGCAACTGGTTGCGCGCGCAAGGGATGACGAGACGCGCCGCGAAGCGCTCGGCGATCTGCAGGCAGGCGTCACGCGCGCGACGCGCCTCGCCGAACAGCTGCTGGCACTCGCGCGTTCCGAACCCGATGGTCACGCCCGTGCGCAAAGCGTCGATCTGCATGCGCTGCTCGATGATTGCGTGCTCAACTATGCGCCGCTCGCGCAGCAGCGCGGCGTGGATCTTGGCATCGAAGAAAGTGTGGCGGCGCAGGTGGACGGCGACGCGCATGCCTTGCGCGTGATGTTCAACAATCTGCTCGACAACGCCACCAAGTACACGCCTGCGGGCGGGCGCGTGGACGTGAGCCTGCTGGTGCAGGACGGCCACCCGCTGGTGCGCATCGCCGATAGCGGGCCCGGCATTCCGATGGAAGAGCGCGCGCGCGTGTTCGATCGCTTCTATCGCGTGGGCGCGGGTGCGAACCGCGCGCGTACCGATGTGGCCGGCACCGGCCTCGGTCTCGCGATCGTGCGCCGTATTGCGGATCAGCACGACGCAACGATCACCCTCGACGATTCGCCCGCGGGCGGCTTGCAGGTGGACGTGAGGTTTTAATTCTTTCGTTGTGCTTTCGCTTTTATTCGACAGCCTGACGCCCCCATATCGATGCGCACGCATCGATCCCTGATTCAAGGCGCATCACCGCGAAGGCCCGCCACACGGGCCTTCGCGGATTAGTTCCTGAATTAAGACTCCTTTAAGTGACGCGGCTTAACCTTCGTTACGTCGTGATCGCATCCGCGCAAGGAGTCCAACATGAATACCAAAGTCATTACCCGCAGTGCCGTGGCCATCGCCGTTGCCGTCGCCTTGTCGGCGGGTTACGTGGCCGGGCGCCGCGATGTGCCGCCGCCGCAGGTCATCACGCCGGCGCAGGCCGCGATGATGCCCGCCGAAGCCGCGGCCAAGACCGGCATTCCTGACTTCTCGGGCCTTGTGGAAACCTACGGTCCGGCGGTCGTCAACATCAGCGCGAAGCACGTCGTGAAGCAGACGGCGCTGCGCGGCGGTAACGGTGGCGGTGGCGGCGGTTCGCAGCAACTGCCGATCGACCCGAGCGATCCGTTCTATCAATTCTTCAAGCACTTCTACGGCGGCATGCCTGGCATGGGCGGCGACGGCAGCGGTGGCGCCCAGCCGGATACGCCGAGCGCGAGCCTGGGTTCGGGCTTCATCATCAGCCCGGACGGCTACATCCTCACCAACGCGCACGTTGTCGACGGCGCGAACGTCGTGACGGTGAAGCTCACCGACAAGCGCGAATTCAAGGCCAAGGTGGTCGGCGCGGACAAGCAGTCGGACGTCGCCGTGCTCAAGATCGACGCCAAAGATCTGCCGACCGTGAAGATCGGCGACCCGCGCCAGAGCAAGGTCGGCCAGTGGGTGGTGGCGATCGGCTCGCCGTACGGTTTCGACAACACCGTGACCTCGGGCATCATCAGCGCGAAATCGCGCTCGCTGCCCGATGAGAACTACACGCCGTTCATCCAGACCGACGTGCCGGTGAACCCGGGCAATTCGGGCGGCCCGCTGTTCAATCTGCAGGGCGAAGTGATCGGCATCAACTCGATGATCTACTCGCAGACGGGCGGCTTCCAGGGTCTGTCGTTCGCGATCCCGATCACCGAGGCCATGAAGGTCAAGGACGATCTCGTCAAGACCGGCCACGTGAGCCGCGGACGCCTGGGCGTCGCGGTGCAGTCGATGAACCAGACGCTGGCGAATTCGTTCGGCATGGACAAGCCGCATGGCGCGCTGATCAGCTCGGTGGACGCCAGCGGCCCGGCCGCCAAGGCGGGTCTGAAGCCCGGCGACGTGATCGTGGCCGTGAACGGCGAGCAGGTGGGCGATTCGTCCGATCTGCCCTCGTTGATCGCGGGCATGAAGCCGGGCACCAAGGCCGACATCCAGATCTGGCGCGACAAGGGCACCAAGGATCTGACGGCCACCATCGGTTCGCTGTCGGACAGCAAGGTTGCGTCGAACGACACGCAGCAGTCGCAGATGCAGGGTCGTCTGGGTGTGGCGGTGCGCCCGCTCACGCCGGAAGAGAAGAGCAATAGCTCGCTCGATCACGGTCTGCTGGTCGAGCAGACGGGCGGCGCGGCGGAGAGCGCCGGCATCCAGCAGGGCGACGTGATTCTCGCTGTGAACGGCCGTCCGGTGACCAGCGCCGATCAGCTCAAGCAGATGATCGCGCAGGCCGGCAACAGCATCGCCCTCCTGATCCAGCGCGACGACGCGCAGATCTTCGTGCCGGTCGATCTGGGCTGATTTTGGCGGGCTACGCTAACGGTTCTATCGGCTTCAACAGTTCGCTCCAGCGGTCTGCTGCGCTTCATTGACCGATTTCTGACAGACCGCTTTTCACTGCCGTCCGGGCCTCGTGCCCCGACGGCAGTTTTCTTTTGGGCGTCAGAATGGCGGCATAGGATATGGGCATGAGCCTTGCTGCAAGCATCGAACCGGCAACCTGTATGAGGAGCAGCCACGATGAAGATGTTTGATAACACACGTCCCGTCCTTTCGGCCGCCGCACTGGCGACCACCCTGGCGATCGGTGCAGTCGGCTTCGCGGGCAGTGCCAGCGTTGCATTCGCGCAGCAGGCCATGCCGCCTGGCGGCAACGCCGGCACCGACAACATGAACGGCACGACGGGCAACGCCACGGTCGGCGGTTCGAGCAGCGACGATTCCAGCGCCGGCAACACCAATGGCGGCGGCATGCCTCAAGTGCAGCAGCAAGGCGACGTCTCGTATGTCTCGGGCGGCGTCGGTCAGGACGAGTCGAAGGCGCTGCAGGCGGCGCAGCACTCGTGGCCGCTCGCGCTGCGCTTCACGGGTCGCAAGGCCGAATTTCTCGCCGACGTCCACGTGCAGATCACCGATGCGCATGGCGCGAGCGTTCTCGACGCCACCTCGCGCGGGCCGTACATGCTCGTGCGCGTGCGCCCGGGTCGCTATACCGTGCACGTGAGCCATGCGGGCGTCGACAAAACCAGCGCCGTGACGGTGGGCTCGAACGGCAGCGCCCGCGCGTCATTCGTCTGGTGATACCGACGAAGCGGCGCATCGCGGTCAGGGCAGGGCGGCAGACGACGCGCTGCCGCCTTTAACTGTCTGATAGCGCACATAAAAAGGCAGCTTGTTGCGCACCTGTGGCCGGCCCGCATCGAAGTCGCGCAAGCCGGCAAAGTTTGGCCGATAATGAAGCCACGGGTCCGCCGTGGCTTTTTTATGTCGTTGGTTTGAACGCATGCGCGCCGGTTTTACGACGGTGTCACGCACCCAGACGACAATGCCCGGCTGCGCGCCCGCCAGGGAGCAGCAAAGATCAGCCTGAACCGGCCGCGCCGGCATTCGGGCACACCAGCGGCGATGCGCCAGCCAGCGGCGGCGCACATCGATCAGGAGCGGACCATGGCGGTCGAACCGGATGCCGGCCATCGCATCGACATCATCGTGAACCGTCATCGCGTGCGCGTGATCCACGGCGGCATCACGATCGCCGACACGCTCGCGGCCCTCACCGTCTGCGAAACCGGTTACCCCGACGTCTTCTATTTCCCGCGCGCCGACGTGAACATGGCGCGCCTGGAACGCTCGCAGCGCACCGCGCCGTGCCCGCACAAGGGCCAGGCGGCGTATTTCCATCTGCGCACCGAAGACGGTCGAATCGAAGATGCCGCCTGGAGCTACGAGTCGCCGCACGAGACCGTGCGCGATATCGGCGGCTATCTGGCTTTCGACGCCGAACGCGTGGACCGCATCGACCAGACGTCCTGAATTTTCTGAGCGACGCCTGGCATCCTTAAACAACTATTCGACCTTCTCGCACCGCTACCGGGGAGCCGCCATGGAACTGAACGACGCGTTGAGGATTCCGCTCGAGCCGTCTGCCGTCTGGCAGGCGCTGCAGGATGCCGCGCTCGTGCGAGCGAGCCTGGAGCACTGCGAGTCGTTCCGCAGGCTCGGTCCCGGCGAATATGCGATCACGCTGACCGTGCCGCTCGGGCCGCTGCGTGCGCGTTACGAAGTGCGTGCTCACATCGCCAATGACGTCGCCGAGGTGCCGCTCAAGCCGCGCCGCGTGCTGAGCTTTCGCGCGCGCGCCGACGGCATCGGCTCGCTGCGTGGGCAGATCGACGTGGCATTGAGAGAAGAGGAGCGGGCGGTGTCGGCGGGTTTGCCGGGTTTGCCTTCTACGCCGGTTTCATCCGAGCGAGAGCGCAGCCTGAGCACGCGCATCGATTATTCGGTGTGGGCCACGCTGACCGGGCCGCTGGGCGAACTGCCGCCGCGCCAGATCGAAAACGCGCTGCACGAGCTGGCCGATGAGTTTTTCACCGAGTTTTGCGCGGTGGTGGCGGCCAAGCACGGCCGCGCGCCCAATCGCGTGCGCGGGAAGGAGCCGCGTCGCCAGCATGTGTTCCTGCGGCCGATCAATCTGGCGGCGGTCGCGCGCCGTGCGCATCTGCTGCCGCAGCACGGACAGCACGGGCAACGCGAGGAGGGCGGCACGCTGTCCGGCCGCGCGGCGAGCACCCTGCGCCACGAACCCACGCCGCACGCGATGCCGGTCTGGGCCTGGGCCGCGATGATTGTCTTCGTGGCGATCCTGTTCTACGTGGCGCGTCGTTTCGCCGAGAGTTGACGGCGGCGCGTGGATTGCCGCTCAGCTATCCACACGCAGCGCCGGGCTATGGCGCAGTGCGTCGAGCATGGCCTCGACGTGCCGCTGCGCATACTTCGCCACATCGAACATATCCGGCAGGATCGCCATATCGTGCAGCGCGCCGGTGATGAAGGAGTGCAGCACGCGCGCCGCGCGCGCGGCGTCGAGATCGGTGGGCAACTGACCTTTCGACATCGCGTTGCGCAGGCCTTCTTCGATGCGCATCAGCCCCTCGCGCATATTGTCCTGATGGCGCGCCATCACGGGCCCCATCTCTTCGACGAATTCGCACTTCAGGAACAGGATTTCGAACACCCGGCGGCGGCGCGCGTCGGTGGCGGTGTCCTGCAGACAGAGCGTGCAGAGATCCTTGATACGGCCGAGCGGATCGGGTTCGCTGGGATCGACGGAGGCCGCCTTGAGTTCGTCGAGCGGCAGGATCACACGGTCGAACATCGCCGTGAACAGATCGCCCTTGTTCTCGAAATGCCAGTAGATCGCGCCGCGCGTGACGCCTGCGGCCTGGGCGATATCGGCGAGCGAACTGCGCGAGACGCCCTTCTCGAAGAAGACGTGTTCGGCGGCGTCGAGAATGCGGTTGCGCGTCTCCAGCGCTTCCTCTTTCGTACGTCGGACCATGATGGATTAGCGCCCTGAGGGCGAATTAATGGGGTGGCCAGGCATCTGGGGGTCCGACGAGCAAAGTATTGATTTGTAATATGGATGTCATGCGCGGAATCTTCTTCAAGCCGGCTTCAGGGGGTTGAAGCGTTCTTAAACATTCATTCGCGAATGTATCTATAATACCACCCCACCACCTGGATACCTTGAGAAGTGATGTCCGGTTAATATCCGTCACTGGCCAAGCGGTCGTAGAAACCCCAATGCGCGACGCCCCCCGCGGTGGCGCGCGAAGAAAGCCCGGATGGATGTTGCTGACCGGTATCGCGCCTTTCCTGAAGTACCGGGTTATCCGTCAGGTATTGCCAGATGCTGGCGTGCGTCGTCGTCCTCCTCCATGAGGACGCCGCACGCTTTTAATTGTCAGTTATAGACAGAGGTCGCTCCATGCGCGTCGAACGGGTTCCATTCCGCCTAATCAGCTTCGCGACGGCTGCAGTAGTGCTCGCAGCGTGCGGGCAAAAGCAGTCGGCGCCGCCGCCGCAAACCCCCGAAGTGGGTGTTGTCACCGTCCAGACCAGCACCGTGCCGGTCGTCACCGAACTCCCCGGCCGTACCAACGCCTTCCTCGTCGCGCAGGTTCGCGCGCGGGTCGACGGCATCGTGCTGCGCCGCGAGTTCACCGAAGGCTCGGTCGTGAAGGCCGGTCAGCGCCTGTACAAGATCGATCCGGCGCCGTACATCGCCACGCTCAATAACGCCAAGGCGACGCTCGCCAAGGCAAAGGCGAATCTCGTCACGCAGAACGCGCTGGTTTCGCGCTACAAGGTGCTCGTCTCGGCCAACGCGGTCAGCAAGCAGGACTACGACAACGCCGTGGCCGCACAAGGCCAGGCGCAAGCCGATGTCGATGCCGGCAAGGCCGCGGTCGACACTGCCCAGATCAACCTGGGCTACACCGACGTGCTCTCGCCGATCACCGGCAAGGTCGGCATTTCGCAGGTCACGCCGGGCGCCTACGTGCAGGCGAGCGCCGCCACGCTGCTCTCGACCGTGCAGCAGATGACGCCGATGTACGTCGACCTCACGCAGTCGAGCCTCGACGGCCTGCGTCTGCGCCGCGAAGTCGAAGAAGGGCGTCTGAAGACCAACGGCCCCGACGCCGCCAAGGTCTCGCTGGTGCTCGAAGACGGCCGCACGTACTCGCAGCAGGGCAAGCTCCAGTTCACTGACGTCACGGTCGACCAGACCACCGGCTCGGTGACGATCCGCGCACTGTTCCCGAATCCGGACAATGTGTTGCTGCCGGGCATGTTCGTGCGCGCGCGCATCGACGAAGGCACCAACGACCACGCGATCCTCGTGCCGCAAGTGGGCGTCCAGCACGACCAGAAGGGTCAGGCAACGGTGATGGTCGTCAACGCGCAGAACAAGGTCGAACTGCATCCGGTCGTTACGTCCGCGTCGATCGGCCAGGACTGGGTCGTGGACAGCGGCCTGAATGCGGGCGACCGCGTGATCGTGCAAGGCACGGAAAAGGTCAAGCCGGGCGCCGAGGTCAAGGCCGTGGACGCCCATCTGCCGCCGCCGCCCCCGCCGGGCGCGCCTTCGGCAGACCAGGCGACGGCTTCGGGCTACGCGAACGCAGGCGCGGCATCGGGCGCTTCGGGCGCTGCCGGCGCTTCGGGCGCCGCTGCTGCATCCGCACCCGCCGCTTCCGCTGCGCAATAACAGGGAGCCTGCTTCATGGCAAAGTTCTTTATCGATCGCCCGATTTTTGCGTGGGTGATCGCCATCATTCTGATGCTGGCGGGTGTGGCGTCGGTGTTCACGCTGCCGGTCGCGCAGTATCCGACCATTGCGCCGCCGTCGATCCAGATCAGCGCGACCTACCCGGGCGCGTCGGCGAAGACGGTGGAAGACACGGTCACCCAGGTGATCGAGCAGCAGATGAGCGGTCTCGATCACCTGCTGTATCTGTCGTCCACGTCCGATGACTCGGGCACGGCCACTATCACGCTGACGTTCGCGGCGGGCACCAACCCGGACATCGCGCAGGTGCAGGTGCAGAACAAGCTGCAGCTCGCCACGCCGATTCTGCCGCAGGTGGTGCAGCAGCTCGGCATCAAGGTGACGAAGTCGAGCAGCAGCTTCCTGCTGGTGATGGCGTTCGTCTCCGAAGACGGCAGCATGACCAAGTACGACCTCGCGAACTACGTGGCGTCGAACATCGAAGATCCGGTCAGCCGTATCGACGGTGTGGGTACGGTCACGCTGTTCGGTTCGCAGTACGCGATGCGCGTCTGGCTCGATCCGAACAAGCTGAACAACTTCAGCCTCACGCCAAGCGACGTGACGGCCGCGATCACCGCACAGAACGTGCAGATTGCGGGCGGGCAGCTGGGCGGCACGCCGTCGGTGGCGGGTCAGTCGTTCCAGGCGACCATCACCGAATCGACGCTGCTGCATACGCCTGAAGAGTTCGGCAACATCCTGCTGAAGGTGAATCAGGACGGCTCGCAGGTGCGCCTGAAGGACGTGGCGCGTATCGGTCTGGGTGGCGAAAACTACAACTTCGACACCAAGTACAACGGTGCGCCGACGGCCGGTCTCGGTATTCAGCTGGCAACGGGCGCGAACGCGCTGCAGACCGCCAAGCTGGTGCGCCAGAAGATCGACGATCTGTCGAAGTACTTCCCGCACGGTCTGGTCGTGAAGTACCCGTATGACACGACGCCGTTCGTGCGCCTGTCGATCGAGGAAGTGATCAAGACGCTGCTGGAAGGCATCGTGCTGGTGTTCCTCGTGATGTACCTGTTCCTGCAGAACCTGCGCGCCACGCTGATCCCGACGATCGCCGTGCCGGTGGTGCTGCTGGGTACGTTCGCGATCATGGCGGCGGTGGGCTTCTCCATCAACACGCTGTCGATGTTCGGTCTCGTGCTGGCCATCGGTCTGCTGGTGGACGATGCGATCGTGGTGGTGGAAAACGTCGAGCGGGTGATGGTGGAGGAGGGCTTAGGCCCGAAGGAAGCCACCCGCAAGGCCATGGGCCAGATCACCGGCGCACTGGTGGGCGTGGCGCTGGTGCTGTCGGCGGTGTTCGTGCCGGTGGCGTTCTCGGGCGGTTCGGTCGGCGCCATCTATCGTCAGTTCTCGCTGACGATCGTGGCGGCGATGGTGCTGTCCGTGCTCGTCGCGCTGATTCTGACGCCGGCGCTGTGCGCGACCATCCTCAAGCCGATCCCGCAGGGCCATCACGAAGAGAAGAAGGGCTTCTTCGGCTGGTTCAACCGTACGTTCGACAAGAGCCGCGACAAGTATCACAGCGGCGTGCACCACGTCATCAAGCGTTCGGGCCGCTGGCTCATCATCTATCTGGCCGTGATCGTCGCGGTGGGCTTCCTGTTCGTGCGCCTGCCCAAGTCGTTCCTGCCCGATGAAGACCAGGGCACGATGTTCGTGATCGTCCAGACGCCTTCGGGCTCGACGCAGGAAACCACGGCGCGCACGCTGGCCAACATCCAGAACTATCTGCTCAACGACGAGAAGTCGATCGTCGAGTCGACGTTCACGGTGAACGGCTTCAGCTTCGCGGGTCGCGGCCAGAACTCGGGTCT
Organism: Burkholderia sp. Ax-1719; assembly: GCF_011753055.1. Lineage (GTDB taxonomy): Bacteria > Pseudomonadota > Gammaproteobacteria > Burkholderiales > Burkholderiaceae > Paraburkholderia. Next base: position 149,355 of record NZ_VWWJ01000017.1, read on the forward strand.
CGTGTTCGTGCGTATGCGCGACTACAAGGAACGTCAGCACGCTGACCAGAAGGTCCAGGCGCTGGTGGGCCGGGTGTTCCAGCACTACGCGGGCTACAAGGACGCGATGGTGATTCCGGTGAATCCGCCTTCGATTCCTGAACTCGGCACGGCCTCGGGCTTCGACTTCGAACTCCAGGATCGCGGCGGCGTCGGCCACGAAAAGCTGATGGAAGCGCGCAACATGCTGCTCGGCATGTCCGCGAAGGATCCGACGCTGGCGCTGGTGCGTCCGAACGGCCTGAACGACACGCCGCAGTACCAGATCAACATCGACCGCCAGAAGGCAGAAGCGCTCGGTGTGACGGCGGCATCGGTCGACCAGACGTTCTCGATCGGCTGGGCGTCGTCGTACGTGAACAACTTCCTCGACGTCGATGGCCGGATCAAGAAGGTCTACGTGATGTCCGACGCGCCGTTCCGCATGACGCCGAACGACCTGAACACCTGGTACGTGCGCAACACGTCGGGCGGGATGGTGCCGTTCAGCTCGTTCGCGACCGGCCAGTGGACCTACGGTTCGCCGAAGCTTGAGCGTTACAACGGTATTTCGGCGGTGGAAATCCAGGGTCAGGCGGGTGCGGGCAAGTCGACCGGCCAGGCCATGACGGCGATGGAGCAGATCGCGGCGAAGCTGCCCGCGGGTATCGGCTACGAGTGGACCGGTCTGTCGTTCCAGGAACGCCAGTCGGGCTCGCAGGCGCCGATCCTCTACGGCATCTCGATCCTCGTGGTGTTCCTGTGTCTCGCGGCGCTGTATGAAAGCTGGTCGATTCCGTTCGCGGTCATCATGGTGGTGCCGCTCGGCGTGCTCGGCGCGCTGCTCGCGGTGACGCTGCGCGGGCTGGAAAACGACGTGTTCTTCCAGGTGGGTCTGTTGACCACCGTGGGTCTGTCGGCGAAAAACGCGATTCTGATCGTGGAGTTCGCCCGCGACCTGCAGGCGGAAGGCACCATGGGCCCGGTCGAAGCGGCGCTCGAAGCCGCCCGACTGCGTCTGCGCCCGATTCTGATGACCTCGCTTGCGTTCATTCTGGGCGTGCTGCCGCTGGCCATCAGTAACGGTGCGGGTTCGGCTTCGCAGCACGCGATCGGTACTGGCGTGATCGGCGGGATGCTGACCGCGACGTTCCTCGCGATCTTCATGATCCCGATGTTCTTCGTGGTGATCCGCGCGAAGTTCGCCGGCGAGAAGGAAGACCCGGATGTGGCGCTCCAGCACTACGAAGAGCACCACGCGCACGACCATGACGCCGACAACAACGGCGCTCAGGGTGGTCAAGGCGGCAACGGCGGTGGCTCGAATGGCGGCAACGACGGCCCGGGCAAGGAAGGACACTGAGATGCATAAACTATCCGTAATTGCAGGGGCGGCCGCGCTGCTCGCGGGCTGCACGATGGCGCCGTGGTATCACCGTCCGGACGCGCCGGTTTCGCAGAGCTTCCCGCAAGGCGGCGTCTACGCGACGCAGCCGGCCGCGGAGAACGGCCACAGCGCCAACGGCGCGAACGCCACCGAGATCGGCTGGCGCGACTTCTTCGTCGATCAGCGTCTGCAGGAGCTGGTCACGATCGCGCTGAAGAACAATCGCGACCTGCGGGTTTCGGTGCTCAACGTCGAAGCGGCGCGCGCGCAGTATCAGATCACGCGCGCCGATCTGTTCCCCGCCATCAATGGCGTGGGCACGGACACGCGCACACGCGCGCCGCAGGCACTGGCGTCGAGCTATCCGACCAATCCGTACAGCATCTACAACGTCGGTCTGCAGGCGTCCTGGGAAATCGACTTCTGGGGGCGTATCCGCAGCCTGAAGGACCAGGCGCTGGCTCAGTACCTGTCCACGGCGCAGGCGCGCAAGGCGGCGGAAATCTCGCTCGTCTCGCAGGTCGCGGACCAGTACCTGACGATGCTCTCCGACGACGACCTGCTGAAGGTCACGCAGGAGACGCTGAAGACGGCGCAGGACTCCTTCAACATCACGAAGGCGCAGTTCGACACCGGCACCGGCACCGAACTCGATCTGCGTCAGGCGCAGACCGTGGTCGAGAACGCGCAGGCCAACCTGCAGGCGCAACTGCGCGCCCGCGCGCAGGCCGAAAACGCGCTCGTGCTGCTGATAGGCGAGCCGCTGCCAGCGGATCTGCCGCAAGGCCTGCCGCTCGACGGCCAGAGCCTGCTCGCCGATATCCCGGCCGGTCTGCCGTCCGACCTGCTCACGCGGCGTCCGGACATCATGGAAGCCGAGGAAACGCTGCTGGCGGCGAATGCCAACATCGGCGCGGCGCGGGCGGCGTTCTTCCCGAAGATCTCGCTGACGGCGGCCTTCGGCACTGAAAGCCTGTCGCTTGGCGGGCTCTTCAAGGCGGGCACGGCGGCGTGGAGTTTCGTGCCGCAGGTGACGCTGCCGATCTTCGAGGGCGGCAAGAACATCGCCAACCTGGAAGTGGCGAACGTGCAGAAGCGCATCGAGATCGCCAACTACGAGAAGGCGATCCAGTCGGCGTTCCGCGAAGTGGCCGATGGCCTCGCCGCGCGCGGCACCTACGATCAGCAGATCGGGGCGCTGGAGCGCAGCACCTTCGCGAACCAGCGAGGTCTCGATCTGTCGGAACTGCGCTACAAGAACGGCGTGGACAGCTATCTGCCGGTGCTCACCGCACAGACCAGCCTGTACACGGCGCAGCAGGCGCTCATCACGGCGCGTCTGGCGCGTCTGACCAACCTCGTCGATCTGTATCGCGCGCTCGGCGGCGGCTGGATCGAGCACGCCGGCGAGACCCCGCGTCCGGCCGATGCGCCGGTCGACTACGGCGCGGCCAGCGCACCGGCGGCGGCTTCAGCGCCGGTTGCGAAGGCAGGCTGAGCGGTTCTTCAGCAAGTCTCGAAACAAAAACGCCACGGAGTTTTCTCCGTGGCGTTTTTTTTATGCGCTCGCGCTACCAGCGCATCAACGCGCCGCCTGCTGCGGCGAAGCGAAGTTCACGAACGGAATCGCCGCGCCTGACCATTGCTGCGGCAGATGCCCGTCCCACTTCTTCACCGCCTCAAGCGCCACGTACTCCGAACCACCTTGCTGCTGGATCGCCTGCGCCTGGATGGCGATGGCCTTCGCCTGGCCTTCGGCTTCCACGATCTTCTGCTGCGCGGTGACCTTCGCGGTTTCGAGCTGCTGCTCGGCGGTCAAACGGTTCTGTCCCGCCACCACCTTTTGGCGCACCGCATTGGCGAACTGCTCGTCGAAGTGGAAGTTCTGCACGTTGATGTCGCTCACGATGATGCGGTACTTCGCGAGCTTCGCCTGCAACACCTTGACGATGTCCTGCGAGACCTCCGCGCGCCGCGTGACCAGTTGCTCGGCGGTGTATTGCGAGGTCACGGCCTTGAACGATTCGTACAGCGCCGGCACGATGAATTTCGCTTCGATATCCGAATCGTTGCCGAAGTTGTTGTAGACGTAAGGCGCGTGATCCGGGTCGTATTCGTAGTTGAGCGTGATGTCTTCGAACACTTCCTGGAGGTCGGCGGTGCCGCCTTCGGCCTTGGTCGCGGTGGCGCTCTGGAAGCGCACGTTGAAATCCACGACCTGCGCGAGCGGGTTGAGGATATGCAGGCCTTCGGCGAGCGGCTTGTCCTGCACGTCGCCGAAAATCTTGACGACGCCGCGATGCCCCGCCGGCACCACATGCAGGCTCATGAACAGCAGGAGGAGGACGGCCGCGATTGCGCCGCCGATCGCCACGGTCTTCGGGTTCGAAGGGAGTTTGAACATGGATGGCAGGCCGGGTTTGGTGTTGCGTCCGTCGCTCAATTGGAACCCTCGGCATCGCGCGGCGGGAAGGCCGTCACATCGGGATTCGGCGCGCTATTCAACGGACGCGCTGCCTGGATATCGCGCGTGTTCTTCTGCACCGTGACCGAGCCGAACAGCGCGAGCACGAACGACATCGCGTAAAAGCCCTTTTCGCTGAGCGCGAGCGTGGCGTTGAAGAGGCCGACGGCGAGCAGCAGGATCGACAGCACCAGCGCAACCCAGCTCAGGAAGTAGTAGATGCCGGTGACGGGCAGACCTTCGGCGCGATCGCGCACGCTCTTTTGCAGCGAGATTGCCGCGTAAAGGCCAAACACGAGCACGGTGAAGTAATAGCCCTTTTCGTTGAGCTGCATGGTCGCGTTGAACAGGCCGACCAGATAGGCGATAAAGCCCGCGAACAGGGCGGCCCACGAAGCGGCGATAAAGGCGAAAGAAGGTTGTTGAATTGTGCTGTCGGTCATCGGAATCCCCCTGTTTTTTGAGTGGCCGTTGCAGTCAAGTAGTCGTAAGCCACGGAGAGGCCGAATATAGCGCAGGGCGTGAAATCGCAGCTCGACGATGTCTGCAAACAGGTGGCGTTTGAGGGGATTTGACGTAACTTTATGCGTGATGACTGAATGAAGCATGCACGACGAATCAGGCGGTGGTTTTCTGCCCCGCATCGTAGGCGCGTTGCGGGAAGCTGTTTTTCGCGAGATAGCTCGGCGAGTGGATGTGATGCTGAAGGTGCAGCAGTGTGTCCGCGGCCTGCTGCAACAACGGTTTGATCTGCTCCTTGCTGATGCCGTCAAAGCGCAGCGAGCGCCGATGGATCACCTCCACGAGTTCGGCCACGGTGTCGCCCACGAAGCGCGCGCATTCACGCTCTTGCGCGGTCTGGTCGTCGGGCGTCATCACGCGCACGACGGCGCGCGATCCCGCATCGATGGCAATCCCGTGCACCGACGGATAACCCGGGTCCATGAGGGCTTCGATCGCATCGAATCGCTGCGCCGTGGTTGAGGCTTCCATGATCGCGTGAAAGCCATAGCGCTCGCGCGCCTCGATCTCCTGCGCGCTCAAGAGCGTTTTATGCGTGGTGAACAGGGTGACGAGCGGCACGGCGATGTCCGCCCGCGCGCAGAATTGTCCGACGCTGCGTCCCGTGCTGACCACATCGACGACGGCGCTGTGCGGCGTGATGCGCGAGCGGAATCCGCTATCAGCCTGACCGGACGTCAGCAGACGGCGATTGAAGTCGATGGTCTCGCTATCGAAGCCCGGCATCAGCGCCCGGAACACGGCGGACAGATGAACGCCTTCTCTTGCTGCGAACAGATAGTGGCGGATATCGTGTTCCTGCGCGTGCAGACGCAGAAAGAGCGCATAGAGCAGGAGCAGCCCAAGCAATTCGCCGGTCACGGCATGTTCGAACGCGACCGCGCGCGCAGGCGTGCAACGCAGGCGCACCTCGCGCAGCGCCAGTGCGACGTCCTTCAAATTGGCCTGCAGCAAGGTGTTTTCCCACGGCGTCACGCCGGTATCCGTCACATGCTGTGTATGGATGTGAAAGCGCTGGGGCAGGGCAATGTCGGCGTGCCGGTTGTCGCCGTGATGGCGGCGCACGATGTAGTGCTGCAGGATGAGCGGCCAGACCGTGCCGGTGCTCTTGCCCCAGTTGCCCACCACTGGCGGAAAGCGGTTGTGCCGAAGCCCGCAGATGCGCTGGAGGATGTCGGTGATGATGTCTTCGGGCATGTACATGTCCGAAACGATCAGGTCGCCGCGTGCGACCTGCGAGATTTGCGCCTGCACGGGAATGAGCTGATCGAGTTCGGTTGCGACTTCGAGCGCAAAGAGCGCCGGCGCGGTCGTGCGCGCATCGGCTCCTGTGGTGCGGCAGAACTGCCGGTAGATTTCGCGCAGATCGTAAGGCTTGCCGATGGCGTCCAGATCGCGCTGTGCCTGAAGGCGCGCATTCTTGAAGCCTTGCAGGCCGGTTTTGGGCGCCATCAGTTCGAAGATGCTGTCGGGCAGGATGTGAAAGCGTCCCACCAGCGTATCGAAGAGATCCCAAGAATCGACGGTTTTCCTGAACATGCGCGCCTCTGTTCGATGATGCGCGGGCGGTGCGCCCACCTGCATTGATCCGCAAGGAGCCGACGCGTCGCGATGACTTTGATGAGGTCGCATCTTAGGCAGGCGATCAGGTCGTCGCCATCGAATAGGTTCGATTCTTTGATGCGGGAGCAGGAACGCGCGCTTTTCGCGCTCGACGCGGCAGGCGGCAGGCGGCCAGACGCTGCGCGAGGCGCAAATAAAAAAGGCGTCACGGTTTCCCGTGACGCCAAACCAGCAAAAGGCCCCGGCTCGCGCCCTATGCGCGATCGGGGCACCTCTCGCGTCGACTCAGTACGTCATTGCGTGCATGACTGGGCGCATGGCTCAGTGCGCTGCCGTGCGCTGCATTTCGTGACCGGCTTCCGGGCCGCCTTGTGCGTGGCTGCCTTCGAGATCGTGACCGGCGCGGCGGATGTCACGCTCGGCGGCGCGTTCGCTTTTCACGCCGTTGAAGATGATGTTCAGGATCACTGCCGACACCGAAGCCAGCAGAATGCCGCTATGCAGGATCGGCGAAAGAGCCGGCGGCAGTTGCGCGAAGAAGTGCGGCGACACCACCGGCACGAGGCCAAAGCCCACGCTCACCGCGACGATGAACAGGTTGTGCTGGTTCTTCACGAAATCGACCTTCGAGAGCACCTTGATGCCGTTCGCGGCCACCATGCCGAACATCACCAGGCCCGCGCCGCCCAGTACGAACGGCGGCACCGACGCGACCATCTGCGCCATCTTCGGGAACAGGCCGAGCAGCACGAGGATCACGCCGCCCATCGCGCAGACGTAACGGCTCTTCACGCCCGTCACGCCGATCAGGCCGACGTTCTGCGAGAACGAGGTGTGCGGGAACGAGTTGAAGATGCCGCCGATCATCGTGCCCAGACCGTCGACGCGCAGGCCGCGCACGAGCGTCGCCTGATCGACCGGACGATCCACCATGTCGCCCACAGCGAGGAACATGCCGGTCGATTCGATGAAGGTCACGAACATCACGATCACCATGGTCGCGATCGGCAGGACATGGAACTTCGGCAGGCCGAAGTGGAACGGCATGACGAAGCCGACCCACGGTGCGTGCGTGACGCCGTCGAGGCTCACGCGGCCGAGCGCCAGCGCAATCGCGAAGCCCGCGACGATGCCGAGCAGCACCGAAATATTGGCGACGAAGCCGCGACCAAACTTGTTGATGAGCAGGATCAGCATCAGCACGAGCAGCGAGAGGCCGAGGTAAATCGGGTCGCCGTAATGCGGGTTGCCCACGCCGCCCGCGGCCCAGTTGATGCCCACTTCCATCAGCGAGAGGCCGATCACGGCGATCACCGTGCCCACCACGACGGGCGGGAAAAAGCGCAGCAGCTTGCCGATCAGCGGCGCAATCACGATGCCGATCGCGCCCGCCGCAATGGTCGAGCCGAAGATGTCGAGAATGCCCAGCGACGGATTGGTGCCGATGGCGATCATCGGGCCGACGGAGGCGAACGTGCAGCCCATGATGACGGGCAGGCGAATGCCGAAGATCCACAGGCCGAGCGTCTGGATCAGCGTGGCGATGCCGCAGGCGAACAGGTCGGCGCTGATGAGGAAAGCCACCTGATCTTTCGGCAGACCAATGGCGCCGCCGATGATGAGCGGCACCGCAACCGCGCCCGCATACATCACGAGCACGTGCTGGATGCCGAGCGTGAGAAGCTGGCCGAACGGCAGGCGCTCGTCGCACGGGTGAACCTGGTCGCGGCCACTCTGTCGGGACTGGGCCTGCTCCCTTTCGATACCCTGGGGATGCATGTCGTCTCTCTCCATCTTCGTTTGGGAATATGGCCTCCAAGGTATGCGGGACGAAAATAAGCAACAAGACCGCTGGGGACTATTCCGTGCTTTCCGGGGGCGATATGCGCGCGGCTCGCCAGAGGCGCGTTATTGGGGGGAGATTACGCGTCGAGATGGGCGCGCGACGATGTTGCGGCGCGTTGCAATGGGGCGCGCGAGACGCCGAAAGACGGCGTTGGGGCTGCTTTTCAAGCGCTGTAAAGGATTCCGATGGATTCGGGCGAGGGCGCAAGACGTGATGGCCGCGCGAGATTGGCGGATGGGTCATGCAGGGAAAAAGGCGCGGCGGGGCGGACTACCTATGGTCTCGCCGTTATGATCTCTATTTCGCCTGGCGCATGTGAGCCATTTTGCATCGCGCGACAAGCCACCGGGTTAACCCGCGAACAGGCCGCGAACGCGTGCGAAATGGGTCGAACTGGCGCTGATCCATCCGTCGGCGGATCGCGGTGTTCGCATCGCTCGCGACTGACAAATGGTACCGCTATCATGGCTCTTTTCGCCGCGGCGATCCAGCCCTCGATTGCATCGCGGCGCTCCTCTTCCTCTCTTCATTAATCTCGCATGAACGCATCGCTCACGCGCTTTCTCGGCATCGATCTTGGCACCGGTTCGCTCAAAGTAGCGCTCGTCGATGAGGCGGGCGTCGAGCGCGCCGTCGCGAGCGTCGCCTATACGCTGGAGACGCCGCAGCCCGGCTGGGCGGAAATCGATGTCGAGCGCTGGTGGCGTGCGCTGGTCGATGCCTGCGCGCGCCTGCCCGAAGACGAACGCGCGGCGGTGCGCGGCATCGGCTTTTCCGGACAGATGCACGGCGTCGTGCTCACCGATGCGACGGGCCGCGCGCTGCGTCCTGCGATGCTGTGGCCGGATACGCGCGCGCACGCGTTGCTCGATGCGTGGCAAGACGATGCGCAGAACAGCGAAGGCGCGGCGTCGAATCCCGTCGCGCCGGGTATGGCCGGCCCGCTGCTGCGCTGGGTGTTGCAGCACGAACGCGCGATCGCCGATGCCGCGCAGTGGGCGCTGCAGCCGAAGGACTGGCTGCGTGTGCATCTGGCGGGCGCGGCACAGGACGCCTTCGTCGCCGATCCGTCCGATGCCTGCGCGACCGCGCTCGCCGCGCCCGACGGCGCATGGGATCTCGCCTTGATCGAGCGGCTGGGGTTGCCCGCGCGCTGGTTCGCGCCGCTCGCGGCTTCGGGTGCGGTGAGCGGCACGCTGCACGCCGACGCCGCGCGTGCGCTCGGTGTGCCTGAGGGCGTCGTGCTCGCAACGGGCGCGGGCGATACGCCGTGCGCGGCGCTCGGCAGCGGCCTGCATGAAGACGGCGACGCCTTGCTCACCACCGGCACGGGCGGCCAGATTCTCGTCACCGCGCGCACGGCGCCGCCCGCGCGTCGCGGTCTGCATCGTTATCGATCGGCGAGCGGCGGCTGGTATGCGATGGCCGCGATGCAGAACGTGGGCGTCGCGCTCGAAGCGGCGCGCGGCTGGCTCGCCTACGATTGGGCGCAGGCGTATGAAGACGCGTTCGCCGCGCTGCCTTCGCCCACGCTGACCTTCCTGCCGTATCTGAGCGGCGAGCGTTCGCCGTGGCTCGATCCGGCGGCGCGCGGCGGTTGGCTGGGCGCGGGCATCGGCGATACGCGCGGCGTGCTGATGCGCGCCGCCTTCGAAGGCGTGGCCTTTGCGCTGCGTGCCGGTCTCGACGCCTTGCGGGAAGCGAATCGCGCCGAAGGCAGCGAAGCGCCGATTGCAACGCTGAAGCTTGCGGGCGGCGGTTCGGTCGATCCGCGCTGGCGGCAACTGCTGGCGGATACGCTTGGCGCGCGGCTCGATGCCATCGACTGTCCGAACGCGGCCACGCGCGGTGCGGCCTTGCTGGGCGGCGTGGCAGCCGGACATTGGCGTATCGGCGAACTCGCGGCGCTCGCGCCCGCCGCCACGCGCGTGGCCGAGCCGCGCGAGGACGCCGCGCTCGCACAACGCTATGCACGCTTTATCGATCTCTATGGCCGCGTGCGGACGTGGTTTCCCACGCCCTGAAAACCGGCCTGAACACCATCGGATTCAAAACAACGCGAACATCGGAGCCACCATGCTGATCCTGATTGAAGAACACGCCTGCTACGACGGCGTGCAGCGCATCTACAAACACGATTCCGAAACCATCGGCCTGCCGATGCGGTTCTCGGTCTATCTGCCGCCGCAGGCGCGCACGCAGAAAGTGCCGGGGCTGTTCTATCTTGCGGGCCTGACCTGCACCGAAGAAACCTTCCCGATCAAGGCGGGTGCGCAGCGCTTCGCGGCCCAGCACGGCATCGCGCTGATCGCGCCGGACACCAGCCCGCGCGGCGCGAACGTGCCGGGCGAAGCCGATGCGTGGGACTTCGGCGTCGGCGCGGGTTTCTATCTCGACGCCACGCGCGAGCCGTGGGCCAAACACTGGCGCATGGGCAGCTACGTGCGCGATGAACTGCGCGAAGCGGTCACCACGAACCTGCCCATCGACGGCGCGCGCCTGGGCATCTTCGGCCATTCGATGGGCGGTCACGGCGCACTCACGCTGGCGCTGAAGAATCCGGACATTTATCGCTCGGTGTCGGCATTTGCGCCGATCGCCGCGCCCACGCGCTGCCCGTGGGGCGAGAAGGCGTTCTCGGGCTATCTGGGCGACGACCGCGAAGCGTGGAAGCAATACGACGCCAGCGAACTCGTTGGCCAGGCCGCGCGCAAGTTCGAGGAGGGCATCCTCGTCGATCAAGGTCTCGCGGACGCTTTCCTGCCGAACCAGCTGAACCCGGACGTGTTCGAAGCCGCCTGCGAGGCCGCTGGCCAGCCGCTCACGCTGCGCCGTCACGAGGGCTACGATCACGGCTATTTCTTCATCCAGAGCTTTATCGAAGACCATCTGGCGCACCACGCGCGGGTGCTGCTGAAGTAAGCGCGGAAGGGCGCTGCGGGCATGGCTTCCGACCCCGTGTGAAACTTTGATATCTGGTCAACTTGGTACTATCATCTGGTCAGGTTGATCTTTTTCTGGAGTACCGGCCATGCCCGCATCCCTTCTCGATCCGAAAGCCAGCAAGGAAACCGCCGAGCGACGCAAGGTCGATTTCCAGGCAGCCGTGAAGGCGATCGCCGCGCGCGTGGGCGCGACCAACGTGGACACGGCCGGCACGCCTATTTCGGCGTTCAAGACCAATTATTCGAGCGTGCTCAAGCGCGTGAAGTCGGGTTCGGTCGAGATCGTCAATCAAGGCCCGGAGCCGTTCATCATCCTCGGCCTCGATCAGGCCGTCGCGCTCATGTCCAACACGGTGAGCGACCGCACCGTGGCGGAAGTGTTCGCCGGACTGCCCTCGGTGCCCGCCACCGGCAAGCTGCCGCGCGACGTGTCCATCGACGCCGAAGATCACTACCGCGTGCCGCGCTAGAACACCTGACGGCGCGGCACCCGTAAAACGAAGACCAATAACGCAAACAACGCAGGCCGTTCATGCCGAGATTCCTGTTGGGCACCAATACGCTCATCGACATGTGTATCGAAGACACCGCCTCGCGCAAATGGATCGAAGGCGGGGTGAAGGCGCGCGACATCAATCTGAGCGTCATCAGCGTGGCGGCCGCCCGTCAGGTGATCGCCCAGCACAAGACCAGCGAGCCGCGTCGCGCGGCGTTCAAGAAGGCGCTCGAAGCGCGTCTGGCCGCGCTGCTCGACGATGGCTCCGTGATGCTGCCGTTCGCGGAAAACGAGGCCGCCGAGTGGGAACAGTGGCGCGGCCATCATCCGCTCGAAATTGAGAAAAGCGGCCAGCGTCATGCGGTCGGCCAGGATACGCGCATGGTGATCGCCACCGCCGTTGCCAACGGCTGCACGCTGGTCGAACCCGAAGAGACGTACCACCGCGAGCTGCGCAAGCTTCAGGTGGAAGTCGTGTCCCTGCTAGAGGTCTAAGCCCTTGGACGACCAGTTCCGGGTGCCCGACGGCCGGCTCACCCCGGCGCCCGCCTGCACGCGCGTGCTGAGCCTGTCGGGCGGCGGCTATCGCGGGCTTTATACGGCGCGGCTGCTGGCGCGCATCGAAGAGAGCGAGCGCTTTGGCGATGGGTTGGACAAAGGCGGTACGCCGATCGGCACGCGTTTCGATCTGATCGCGGGCACGTCGGTCGGCGGCATTCTGGCGGCGGGTCTGGCCGCGGGCGTGAGCGCGCGCGATCTCTACGCGATGCTCGCGCAGTGGGGGCCGACGATCTTCCCGAAGCTCTCGCTGCGCACCTTGCGCAAGCTCTTCAGCGAAAAGGTCTATGCGGCGGAGCCGCTCGAACGTGCCATCGTCGCGTGTCTGGACGGCTGGGCGGGCAAGCGTCTGGCCGAGATCGACACGCCGCTCATGCTCACGACCGTGAGCTGGTCGCTCGGCGAGTTGCGTCTGCTGCGCAGCAAGGGCCTGGCGGGCGATGACGCGGATACCTGCACGCTGCTCGAAGCCACTCGCGCCACCTCGGCCGCGCCCGCGCATTTTCCGGCGATGCTGCTCGACGACGACTGGCATGTCGATGGCGGTCTCGCCGCGAATTGCCCCGATGCGCACGCGTTGAACCAGGCCCAGCGGCGCGGCGTGCCGGTGCGCATGCTGAGCGTCGGCACCACGGGCGTGCGCCATCGCAGCGTGCCGAGCCGCCTGCCGCTGCGCGGTCTCGCCTGGGCGCAGCCGGCGCTCGCGCTGAGCATGGAGGCGCAGGAGCGCATGGCGCAGGCCACCTGCGAGCGCGAACTACGCGAGCGCTATCTGCATCTGAACAGCGACGCAGGCGCCGATCAGGAGGTGCTGCGCGGTCTCGACATCGCTACGCCCGACGCCACGGCGGCGCTCACGCGGCTGGCGGATCAGCGCTTCGAAGACCTGCTCGCGAGCGCCGATGAATCGCGCAGGCTGCGTCTCATCATGGGCGACGGCTGAGGTCTCTTCGGGCAATAAAAAACGGCGTTGACCCGCAAAGGGCAACGCCGTTTTTCATGGCCGAACGGATGCGCTCAGCGCCGCCGGATCAAGCTCGCGCCGTACACGACAGCGGCGAGGGCGGTGATCCAGAAGCTGGTCGGCCAGTCGGTGTAATAGGCGAGCGTCACGCCGATCCACGCCTGCGCCAGCGCGAACAGCGCCGCAAGCACGATCCCGGCCGACAAACGCGTGGTGAGGTTCTGCGCGGCGGCGGCGGGGCCGACCATCAGCGTGAACACCAGCAGCACGCCGACGATCTGCGTGCAGGCCGCGACAGCCAGCGCCGCGATGGCGAGAAACAGCACCGACACCAGACGCAGCGACACGCCCTTGGCCTCGGCCAGTTCAGGCTGCAGCGAGGCGAACAGCAGCGGGCGCATGATTGCCGCGAGCGCCGCGAGGCTGGCCACGGCCAGCGCCGCGAGCGCGCCGAGCGTATCGCGGTTCACGCCCAGCACATTGCCGAACAGCAGCGACGTGACCTGGGTGGCGTACGCCGTGAAGAAGTGCAGAAACAGCAGGCCGAAGCCCAGCGCCAGCGAAAGAATCACGCCGATGGCCACATCGCGGCCCGCGAGCTTTTCGCCGAGCGCGCCCATCGACACGCCCGCGACCAGCGTGAAGCCCACCATGCCCCACATCGGCGAAATGCCGAGCAAGACCGCGCCCGTTGCGCCGGTAAAGCCGACGTGCGAGAGCGCGTGACCCGCGAAGGTCTGCCCGCGCATCACGAGGAAATAGCCGACGATGCCCGCGAGCACCGCCACGATGCCCGACGCCGCGAAGGCGTTCACCATGAAATCGTAATCAAGCATCGTGCGAATGGCCGTGGGCGTTGTCGTTATGGTCGTGTGAGTGTGAGTGCGCGTGGCTGTGGGTATGACCGTGATCGTGGTCATGCTCGTGTTCGTGGTCGTGCTTTTCGACCTCGACATCGCCCGACATCACGAAAATGCGGCCCTTCATGCGCATCACCTCGATGGGCGAGCCATAGAGGCGCGAGAGCACCGGCGCGGTGATGACCTCGTCGACGCTGCCGAGCGCCGCCACGCCATTGCCCAGATACAGCACGCGGTCGAGCGCGTTGAGCAGGGGATTGAGTTCGTGCGCCGAGAACAGCACGGCGATGCCCAGCTCCCGCTGCACGCGTCGCACCAGTTCGACCACGCCGCGCTGATGATGCGGATCGAGGCTGATGAGCGGTTCGTCGAGCAGCAGCAGCTTCGGATCGCCGAGCAGGCATTGCGCGAGCAGCAGACGCTGGCGCTCGCCGCCCGACAGCTCCGACAGCGGGCGATCCGCAAGCGCGGTTGCGCCCACCAGATCGAGCACGCGCGAGACATCGGCGCGCGTGGCGGCGTCGGCGCGCGGCAGGCCCCAGCGGTGACCGTCGGCGGCCATCGCCACGAAGTCGCGCCCGCGAATGCGGCGGCTCGCCAGCGCCGTGCGCGTCTGCGGCATATAGCCGATCTTCGGATTACCGCGCGCCACCGGCTCGCCGAGCACGCGGATCGCGCCGTGCGAGGCGGGCACGAGGCCGAGGATCGAGCGCATCAGCGTGGTCTTGCCCGCGCCGTTGGGCCCGAGCACGCCGATGAACTCGCCCTGGTTCACGGCGAAGTTCGCCTCGCGCAGGATGGTGCGCTCGCCGAGCGTGAGCGTCACGCCCGCGACCGTGAGCACCGGCTGCGGCGCGCGGTGGTTGTTCTGCTGAGACGCCTGTTGAGACGCGTGCTGTGAAGCGGGCGCGGCTTCGGTCATTGCTTCTGTTCCCTGCTGACTGCGTTTATCTGTGTTGATGCGGCGTTTATCTCGTCGCGAGCGCCTTGCCCAGCGAATCGAGCTGCGCCAGCATCCATTGCTGGAAGTTCACGCCCGCGGGCTGCGTCTCGGTCACGCTGACCGTCGGCAGCTTCGACTTCTGCGCGAGGCCGAGCATGCGGCGCGTGAGCGCTTCGGTCGCCTGGCTGTTATAGATCAGCACGCGCACGCGGTGCTCGCGCAGATCGCGCTCGAAGGCGGCGATATCCGATGCGCTGGCCTCGGTGTCGTTCATCGCCGCCAACTGGAAGCGCAGGTTGCGCATATCCAGGCCGATCGCATCCGACATATAGCCAAACACCGGTTCCGTCGCCGTCACCGGCTGGCCTTTGTACTGCGCGCGCAGCGCCGCGACCTTCGCGTCGATCGGCTTGAGCGATGCGAGAAACGTCGCAAGGTTGGCATCGTACACGCTCTTGTGCGCGGGGTCTGCGGCGTCGAGCGCCGCGCCCACCGCGCGCGCCACGGCGGGCATGGTCTGCGGGTCGTACCAGAGGTGCGGATTGTCGCCCGGCTTCTTGCCGACGAGGTCCGCCGCCACGATCACGGCGCGCTGGCTGCTTTGCGCGGCGGTCGCGCCCAGCAGTTTGGTCATCCACGGGTCGTAGTCCGCGCCGTTGTACACCACCACGCGGGCGTGCTGGAGCGCGCGTGCGGTCTTCGGGCTGGCTTCGAAGAGGTGCGGGTCCTGGTCGGGATTGCTCAGGATGCTCGTCACATTCACATTGGCGCCGCCGATCTGCTTCACCACATCGCCGTAAAAGTTCTCGGCTGCCACCACGGTGATCGCCGTATCCGCGGCGTGCGCCGCTGCCGGACCGAACAGCGCGCTCGCGGCGAGCGCCGCAGTCATGGCCGAACGGACGACGGACGTGAGCGAAACGCCGCCGGCGAGGCGGGCGCGCGTGCGCAACGTCGCGCGGGTGAATGCGAACATGGTTCTATCCTTGACGAGAGCGAGGTCAGCGAACGGGTTCCGGACGACGACCGGTCAGTGTCAGCTAAGGGCCGGATCGTACGGAGAAGGCAAAAATCCGTGAAGACGCGATGATATAACGTAACGCGAAGCAAGGCGAGCGACGCCAGCAGTCGCACGGTTACGCCATATTGAAATCGCGCTGACATCGTGCGCGAGCGGGCGCAGGAAATGCGCGCGAAGAAGCGTTGAGCGGGCGGCTTGCGCGCCGCACCATCGAAATCCCCTGCGATGGCGTTTGTCCGCCTTGACATGTGTGCGTGCGTATCCGATCATTCGACCACCAAGAGAGCAAATGCTCATGCAGTGAGCGAGTGTTCAGGCCGGGAGCCTGACGTCGACGTGGTTCAAGACCACGCGGCTCACCGGCATGAAAGACATTGGAGACAAACCTGTGGCACATCCCGCGTACCCGGCGGCAGGACGTTTGCAGGACAAGGTGGCCGTGCTGACCGGCGCGGCAAGCGGCATCGGCGAGGCGGTCGCGCGTCGCTATCTGGACGAGGGCGCGCGCTGCGTGCTCGTCGACGTGAAGCCGGCCGACGCCATCGCGCCCGCGCTCAAAGCGGCTTTCCCCGACCGTGTGCTCGCGCTCAGCGCCGATGTCACGCGCCGCGAGGACATCGATCGCATCGTCAGCGACACCGTTGGCCATTTCGGCCGCATCGACATACTCTTCAACAACGCGGCGCTGTTCGATATGCGTCCGCTGCTCGACGAATCCTGGGAAATCTACGACCGGCTCTTCTCGGTCAACGTGAAGGGCATGTTCTTCCTGATGCAGGCCGTGGCGCGCCGCATGGTGGAGCAGGGCCACGGCGGCAAGATCATCAATATGTCCTCGCAGGCGGGACGGCGCGGCGAGGCGCTTGTTTCGCACTACTGTGCAACCAAGGCGGCGGTGCTCAGCTATACGCAGTCGGCGGCGCTGGCGCTCGCGCCGCACAAGATCAACGTGAACGGCATCGCGCCGGGCGTGGTGGACACGCCGATGTGGGAGCAGGTGGACGCGCTGTTCGCGCGCTACGAGCATCGGCCGCTGGGCGAGAAGAAGCGGCTCGTCGGCGAGGAGGTGCCGCTCGGACGTATGGGCCTGCCCGAAGACCTCACGGGCGCCGCGCTCTTTCTCGCCTCGAACGACGCCGATTACATCACCGCGCAGACGCTCAACGTGGACGGCGGCAACTGGATGAGTTGAATCCGCGCTTGCAACGCGGGCAGTACATAGAGCAGTAACCTCGGTGGCAGCACGACATAACGTAACGAACAAAGGAGACAACGCCATGAAACCCGCTTTCCAGACCGTGCTGCGCACCATTAGCGCGGGCGCGCTGATCGCCGCGGCCGGTGCCGCGCACGCGCAGACCGTCACCGTCGCGATGTTGAACAACCCGGACATGATCGAGCTGAAGAAGCTCTCGCCGGCCTTCGAGAAAGCGAATCCGGGCATCAAGCTGAACTGGGTGATTCTCGAAGAAAACGTGCTGCGCCAGCGCGCCACCACCGACATCACGACCAATAGCGGCCAGTTCGACGTGATGATGATCGGTACTTATGAAGCGCCGCAATGGGGGAAGCGCGGCTGGCTCGCGCCGATGACGGGCCTGCCCGCCGACTACGATCTCAACGACGTCGTGAAGACGGCGCGCGATGGTCTCTCGTACAACGGCACGCTCTATGCGCTGCCGTTCTACGTCGAAAGCTCGATGACGTATTACCGCAAGGACCTGTTTGCGGCCAAGGGCCTGAAGATGCCCGACCAGCCGACCTACGACCAGATCCGCGATTTCGCCGACAAGCTCACCGACAAATCGGCGGGCACCTATGGCATCTGTCTGCGCGGCAAGGCGGGCTGGGGCGAGAACATGGCCTACGTGACGACGGTGGTGAACACCTTCGGCGGCCGCTGGTTCGACGAGAAGTGGCACGCGCAACTGACCACGCCGGAATGGAAGAAGGCGGTGAACTTCTATGTCGACATGCTCAAGAAGGACGGCCCTCCGGGAGCCAGCTCGAACGGCTTCAACGAAAACCTCACGCTGATGTCCTCGGGCAAGTGCGCGATGTGGATCGACGCCACGGTGGCGGCCGGCATTCTCTACAACAAGTCGCAGTCGCAGGTGGCGGACAAGATCGGCTTCGCCGCCGCGCCGACCGCCGTGACGCCGAACGGCGCGCACTGGCTGTGGTCGTGGGCGCTGGCGGTGCCGAAGTCGTCGAAGTCGCAGGACGCGGCGAAGAAGTTCATCGAATGGGCCACCTCGAAGCAGTACATCGAAATGGTCGCGAAGGATGAAGGCTGGGCCTCGGTGCCGTCGGGCACGCGCGTGTCGACCTATCAGCGTCCGGAGTACAAGCAGGCCGCGCCGTTCTCGGACTTCGTGCTGAAGGCGATCCAGACCGCCGATCCGAACCATCCGACCGCCAAGCCGGTGCCGTACACGGGTGTGCAGTTCGTCGGGATTCCTGAGTTCCAGTCGTTCGGCACGGTGGTGGGTCAGAGCATTGCCGGTGCGGTGGCGGGCCAGATGAGCGTCGATCAGGCGCTGACGGCGGGTAACGCCGCTGCCGATCGCGCAGTCGCTCAAGCCGGGTATCAGAAGTAAGCGAGAAATAAGCAGCCTCAACGCTGAACGCGCACGCGAGTCCTCGGGCCGCGTGCGCCCCCAGCGAAGCAAGACGCGGCGCCGTGCCCCCGCGCGGCGCGCAACAGAGAAGGGTGGTCCTCATGCGTCATCTCCATCTCCCCATGCCTCTATTCAATAAAGCCCGAGCGCCCAAGCCCAACACGCAGCAAGTGGAAACGCGCCGCTCGGCGTCGCGCTGGCTCGTCTCGCCGTCGGTGGCCGTCCTGCTGCTGTGGATGACGATTCCGCTGGCGATGACGATCTGGTATTCGTTCACGCGCTATAACCTGCTGAATCCCGATCTCAAGGGTTTCGCGGGCCTCGACAACTACAAGTTCCTCGCCACCGATCCCTCGTTCATCCCGTCGATCGTGCACACCATCGTGCTGATCGTGTCGGTGCTGGCGATCACCGTGATCGGCGGCGTGCTGATGGCGGTGCTGTTCGACCGCAAGTTCGTCGGCATGGGCGTGGCGCGTCTCTTTGCGATTGCGCCGTTCTTCGTGATGCCTACCGTGAGCGCGCTGATCTGGAAGAACATGATCCTGCATCCGGTGTACGGCCTCGTTGCGATCGCGATGCGCTCGCTGGGCATGACGCCGATCGACTGGTTCGCGGAATATCCGCTGTTCGCCGTCATCCTGATCGTGGCGTGGCAATGGCTGCCGTTCGCGTTCCTGATTCTATTCACGGCGATTCAATCGCTCGACCAGGAGCAGAAGGAAGCCGCGAAGATCGACGGCGCGGGCGCGATCTCGCTGTTCTTCTACATCACGCTGCCGCACCTGCGCCGCGCGATTGCGGTCGTTGTGATGATGGAGTCGATCTTCCTGCTGTCGATCTTCGCCGAAATCTATACGACCACCGGCGGCGGTCCTGGCAACGCCACGACCAACCTCACTTACCTGATCTACTCGATGGGCCTGCAACAGTTCGACGTGGGCATCGCATCGGCGGGCGGCATTCTGGCTGTCGTGCTGGCGAACATCGTGTCGTTCTTCCTCGTGCGCATGCTCGCGCGCAACCTCAAAGGGGAGTACGAAAAATGAGTCAAGTTACCGCTACACCGGTGCCGCAGTCGCCGCACGCGGTCAACCGCTCGTCGCCGCTGCAGTTCATCGGCCGCGTGGTGCCGGGGCTGCTGGCGTGGGTGATCGCCATCGCCTTGTTCTTCCCGATCTTCTGGATGACGATCACGGCGTTCAAGACTGAGCAGCAGGCCTACATCCCGTCGATTTTCTTCATGCCGACGCTCGACAGCTTCCGCGAGGTGTTCGCACGCAGCAATTACTTTGCGTTCGCGTGGAATTCGGTGCTGATCTCGGCGGGCGTGACGATCGTGTGCCTGATCCTGGCTGTGCCCGCCGCCTATGCGATGGCGTTTTTCCCGAACCATCGCACGCAGAAAATTCTGCTGTGGATGCTGTCGACCAAGATGATGCCTTCGGTGGGCGTGCTGGTGCCGATCTACCTGCTGTGGAAGAACACCGGCCTGCTGGATACGGTGAGCGGGCTGATCATCGTCTACACGCTCATCAACCTGCCGATTGCGGTGTGGATGGCCTACACCTACTTCAACGAGATTCCCCGCGACATTCTGGAAGCCGGGCGCATGGACGGCGCGGCCACCTGGCAGGAAATCGTCTATTTGCTCATGCCGATGGCGGTGCCGGGTCTCGCGTCTACCGCGCTGCTGCTGATCATCCTGTCGTGGAACGAAGCATTCTGGAGCATCAATCTGTCGAGTTCGAACGCCGCGCCGCTGACGGTGTTCATCGCTTCGTATTCGAGTCCTGAAGGGCTGTTCTGGGCCAAGCTGTCTGCCGCTTCGCTGCTGGCGGTGGCGCCGGTGCTGATCGTCGGCTGGCTCTCGCAGAAGCAACTGGTGCGCGGTCTTACTTTCGGAGCGGTCAAGTAATGTCGAATGTCGCTATTCAGGCACTGATCTGCGACTGCGATGGCGTGCTGATCGACAGCGAAGCGGTGGCGGCCAGCGTGCTGGTGCGCGAACTCGAAGCGCGCTGGCCTGGCGCGGCGGTGGCGCCCGTGCTGATGCCGCTGCTGGGACAGCGCATCGAGCGCGTGCTGGGCGGCACGGGTGATGCGCTCGGGCGCAGTCTCACCGCCGCCGATGTCGATGCGATCCGCGCCGTGGCCGAACGCGAAGCCGCCGAAGCGCCGCTGTTTCCAGGCGTGACGGACGCGCTCGACGCGATCGCGCTGCCCAAGGCCTGCGCAAGCAACAGCTATACGGCGGTGGTGCGCCGCGTGCTGGCGCGCACGGGCCTCGCGCGCTTCTTCGGCGACCGCATTTATTGCGCCGATATCGTCGCGAAACCCAAGCCCGCGCCCGATGTGTATCTGGCCGCCGCGCAAGGGCTGGGTGTCGCCCCGCAGGCGTGCATCGTGGTGGAAGACAGCGTGACCGGCGTGAGCGCGGCGCGCGCCGCGGGCATGACGGTGCTGGGTTTTATCGGCGGCGCGCACGTGGGCGGCGACGCGCATGCGCTCGAACTGCGCGAAGTCGGCGCGCAGGCCATCTTCGACGATATGCGCATGTTGCCGGGACTGGTGGCGGACTGGATGCAGAAGGCCGAGGCGCGCGCGCTGTGACGCGCCGCGCATCGCTCGACAAAACTTGCTGAAAACGCGGTGCAGGCGACCACGTCGCGCCGCAAACGCAATACAAGGAATGGGAGACACATCATGGCAAGCGTGATCCTGAGAAACGTGCACAAGCGCTACGACGAAACCGAAGTCCTGCGCGACGTGAACCTCGATATCGGCGATGGCGAGTTCGTCGTGTTCGTCGGCCCCAGCGGCTGCGGCAAGACCACGCTGATGCGGATGATCGCGGGTCTGGAAGACATCAGCGGCGGCGATCTGATGATCGATGGCACGCGCATGAACGACGTGCCGCCCGCCAAGCGCGGCATCGCGATGGTGTTCCAGTCGTACGCGCTGTATCCGCACATGACGCTGTACGACAACATGGCGTTTGGCCTGAAGCTCGCGGGCGCGAAGAAGCCCGAGATCGACGCGGCCGTGAAGAATGCCGCGAAGATCCTGCATATCGACCATCTGCTCGACCGCAAGCCCAAGCAGTTGTCGGGAGGCCAGCGCCAGCGCGTGGCAATCGGGCGCGCGATCACGCGCAAGCCCAAGGTATTCCTGTTCGACGAGCCGCTTTCGAACCTGGACGCCGCGCTGCGCGTGAAGATGCGTCTGGAATTCGCGCGCCTGCACGACGAACTCAAGACCACCATGATTTACGTGACGCACGATCAGGTCGAAGCGATGACGCTGGCGGACAAGATCGTCGTGTTGTCGGCGGGCAATGTCGAGCAGGTCGGGAGTCCGAACCGTCTTTATCACGCGCCGGCAAACCGCTTTGTCGCGGGCTTTATCGGCTCGCCGAAGATGAACTTCCTCGACGGCCAGATCCAGCAGGTCGATAGCGACGGCATTGTCGTGCGCTATGCGACCGGCGAAACGCAGAAGGTCTCGGTGGAACCGCGCGGCGCGCGCGAAGGCGACAAGGTGACGGTGGGCATCCGACCCGAGCATCTGAACGTCAATGCGGGCGAATACGGCGTGAGCGCGAAGGCCATGACGGTCGAGTCGCTTGGCGATGCCGCCTATCTGTACGCCGAATCGGCGGTCGCGCCCGATGGCCTGATCGCGCGCATCCCGCCGCTGGAAAAGCACGAACGCGGCGAGCCCCTGAAGGTCGGCGCGACGCCCGATCATTGCCATCTGTTCGACGCGCAAGGGCTGGCGTTCGAGCGGCGCTTCGCGCAGGAGATGGCGGCATGAGGGCGGCGTGAAATTTTGGAGTTGTCGTTAGTCGTTGTCTGAGGTTGCCTTGCCCCAACGAGGGACGCCCGCTTTCGAGCGGGCTTTTTTTTGCGCGCCGATTTGCACAGCGGGCGACGTCGAAACGGAATCGGGCGCTATGATCCTGCGTCCACGTTCCACAGCACGACATCATGATTCGCAAGATCGCGTCGATCGCGAGCGCGCTGGCCACCGCGCTATCCGCCTTGGTCGCCCACGCCGCCGATGTTCCCGCAAGCGTCGTGCAGCAGGTGGAGTCGCGGCTGGACAATGAGCATGAATTGCAGCCGCCGATCATCGACGCGAGTCCGGTCATGCCGGGTTCGTGGGTCTATTTCACCGATAACCTCACGAAGCGCCCAGGTCTGCCCGACGGCAATCGACCCTACACGCTGGACGCGCATCTGATTTACGAGGACGCCGATCATGTCTGGCACGACCAGCTATTCGACCGCTATCAGGAAAACGGCGGCATTCCGAAAATCGCCTCGGTGTTCTTCGCGCACGCGGATCAGACGGCGCGCAGCAAGAGCCTGGTCGTGCTCGTGCAGACGCCGCAGCAGCACGTCGATTTCGGCGGCGACTTCTACGATGGTTATGTGTACAGGCTGACGGGTTCGGCAGCGCAGGGCGCGGTGTTCGTGGGCTTGCAGAACGACGCGAGTGCGCCTTTCCAGGACCAGTGTCAGTGCGGCTTCCGCGACGGCCACACGGAGCACGCGCGCTATCCGAACGCCGATGGGATCCGCAAGGCGCTGGCGATCACGTATCCGGTGAAATAGCGCGCCTCAGGCCGCTTCGCCGAGCGCCGCGCGGGCACATGCTTCATCGGTGACAAGGCCCGAGAGCCAGCCGCCCTTGAGCGCCGCGATCAGCGCTTCGCGCTTGCGCGCGCCACCCGCGAAGCCGATGGTTGGGCGCTTCGGCGGCGAATCCAGATGCAGACTCGTCACGCGGCGACCCGTCGGAGAATCGACGCGCTTGCCATTGGCGTCGATCGGCAGGCCGAGCATTTCGGCGATCGCGCCCAGGCGCATGAGTTCGTGCACTTCATCCGTGGTCAGAAAGCCGTCCTCGTGCAGCGGACAGTGCTCGCCGATATTGCCGATGCCGACGAACGCCACATCGGCCTCACCCGACAGCGATTCGACGATGCGATAGAGACGGTGATTGCACCATTGCGCGCGCTCGGCTTCGTTATCGGCGATCAACGGCGCGGGCAGCAGGAAGTGCTTGCCGCCGGTTTTTTCGGAGATATGCAGCGCCACGTCGTAGCGGTTCGATGAGCCATCCTGCGCAATCGCGCCCACCATCGACACCAGCCGATGCTGCGGCCGCTCGATCTGCGCGATCTGGTCGACGGCGGCCTTGAGCGTGCGCCCGCTGCTCACCGCCACGACCATCGGACGTTCTTCGTTCAGATAGCGCTCCATCACCTGCGCGCCCGCCACGGCGAGCTTGCGGTCGATCGCGTCCTGCGTGTCGCCGTCGACGGGCACCACCTCGCACATCGCCAGGCCGTAGCGCTTCGAGAGCCGGTCCGCGAGCGCGAGACAGTCGGCCAGTTGATGATCGACGCGCACGCGGATCAGGTTCTTCTCGACCGCGAAGGCGACAAGGCGCTGTGCGACCGGGCGCGAGACCTGGAGCTTTTCGGCGATCTCGTTCTGGGTGTTGCCGGCCACGTAGTAGAGCCACGCGGCGCGGGTGGCGAGATCGAGTTTTTCGGTGGACTTGGGCACGGTGAGATCGATTAAAAGCGGCTGGAAGCGGCGCGGGCGTGGTTGGAGCGTTGCTGGATGGCGTGCGGAGTTTACGCGAAACCGGCCGCGCTTACGCGAGCCTTTCGCGCGCCGGGTCGAACAGCGGCCGCACATGCCGATACAGCGCGCGATACGACTCCAGCCGCTCGCGCAGCGCCGCGTGGCGCGCGGCGTCGGGCGTGTATTCGGCGGTGACGGGCGCTTTGGCGAGCACCGCATCGAAGTTGCCGCCCGCCGCGAGCCAGCCGAG
>NZ_VWWJ01000018.1 GCF_011753055.1 Burkholderia sp. Ax-1719
CGGCCGCGCTGCCTCGCGCGTGGCGCTGACCGCGCTGGCCGCCCATGCCATCGGCGCGCACGCGCAGAGTTCGGTCACGCTCTATGGCGCGATCGATACCAGCATCGAAATCACCAATCCCGGCGCGGGCTACGTCGCGCGCATGGACTCGGGCGCGTATCGCGGCTCGCGCATCGGCCTGCGCGGCGCTGAAGACATTGGCAACGGCCTGAAGATCCTGTTCGATCTGGAGAATGGCTTCAGCTCCGGCAACGGCACGATGGCCGTGAGCAACACCATCTTCAACCGCCAGGCGTGGGTCGGTCTGGGCACGCCGTACGGCACGCTGCGTATGGGCCGCCAGTATTCGCCCATCTACATTCCGTTCAAGGGCGGCCTGGATGCGTTCGGCGCGGGCACCATCGCCTCCGGTCTGGACAATCTCTCGAAGATCACGCCTTACGAGAGCAATGCGATTACGTATCTCTCGCCGGAATTTCACGGCTTTTCGACCACATTGATGGCCTCGCTGCGCGATTCGACCGATGGCGACGGCAACGGCATCGCCGGCAATATCGAAACCTTCGCGTATCGCAATGGCCCGTTCCGCATCTCCTACGCGCATCAGCAGACGCACGGCGACGGCGCGCTGCGCGCCAACCTGGGCGGCGTCTCCTATGTGTACGGTCCGGTCACGGGTTTCCTGTCGTTCTTCAACGGCGATGGCGGCACGCCGCGCTATCACAACGACGGCGTCTCGGTATCGGCGCGATATGCGGTGAATACGCGCTTTCGCGCGTCGCTGGGCTATACGTATCTGCGCGACCGCTCGGGCGGCGACGATAACGCCGACCAGTTCAGCGCCGCCTGCGAATACGACCTGAGCAAGCGGGTCTTGCTGTACGCAAGCGCGGGCTGGCTGCGCAATCGCGGCCAGGGCGAATTCACGCTCAAGGGCGTGAACGTGACGGGGCTGACGCCGTCGTGGCCGGGCGCGTCGGTGCGCGGTGTGCAGTTCGGCATGATTGATCGGTTTTGAAGCGCGGTTCTGAAGCGCGGTCTTAAAGCGCGGTTCTGAAACGCAGTTTGAACACCGCGCGAGCAGGGCAGAAGTAAGGCGAAGCGTCACACGCGCTTTGCTACACTGATTTGCACGCCGCCACGACGGCAAAGGGGAGAACGCGTGATGCCCAGCAACGCCGCCCTACCGAAGCCTTACGTGCAGACCACGCGCGGAGCGTCACGATGAGGCTGCGCGCGCTGCCGCATTTTTCGCCATTGCGCGTGTTCTTCTTTACCGTCGCGCTGGGCGGCGCGACCGGCGTGGACTTCGTCGCTTCGTCGATGATGGGGATCGCGGGCACGCATATTCGCGGCGGCGTGCATGCCTCGCCCGAAGACTTCCTCTGGAGCATGACCTCGTACGCCGCCATGGCGACGGTCGCCAACCTCATGCTCGGCCGCATCGCGCGGCACACGAGCTATCGCTCTTACACCATCGTTGGATTGATCGTCGCGGCCATCGGCTCGCTGCTGTGCGCGCTCTGCGATACGCCGCTCGAACTGACGTTTGCGCGCGCGGTGCAAGGCTTTGGCGCGGGCGGCCTGTTCGCTGCCGCGCGCATCCTGATTCAACTGGTATCGGCGCGCGACGAACGTGCGCCGCTCTTTATCGGCTTCAATATCGGCTCGTTCGGGCTGTCCGCAGCTACGCCCTGGCTTGCGGCCGTATTGGTGGAAAGCGCCGCGTGGCAGATGGTGTTCGTGATCCAGGTCGTGCTGGCGCTGGCCGTGCTGGTGCTGGTCGTGCTCACTTATCCGAGCCGCGTGACGCCGCCGGGCGATCTCTGGGAAATGGACATCGATCCGATGGACTGGTGGGTGGTGATCCTGTTCGGGCTGGGCGCAATGGTGCTCATGCACGGCCTGGGCGACCTGCGCTTCTACGAACTCACCAGTTCGCCCTCGGTGGCGCTCACGCCAATAGCCGGTTTTCTGCTGATCGGCGCGGCCTTCGCGCGGCGGCATCGCGACCGCCATCTCTGGCTCGATCCGCAAGCGCTGCTTGGGCGCAGTTATCTCGTCGGGCTGCTGTTTTACGCCATTTATTACTTTCTCAACGGTCTGTGGAATTACCTGATTCCCACGCTATTGCAGAGTGGCTTTGGCTTCGGTTTTCAGGTGACGGGAGAAGTGCTCACATGGGCCTCCCTGCTGAGCCTGCTGGCGATGATGTGCTTTTCCGTCGTCGCGCCGAAAGTATTTGGCCGACGCCGCTATATCGCGCTGGGCTACGTGATGTTTGCGGCCGCGCTGTTGATGTTGTCGCTGCGCACACTCACCGATGTTTCCATGGACGTGATTCTGCCCGCGTTGTTTTTGCAGGGTTTGACGGTACCGTTCGTGATGGCGCAAGTGGCGGGCATGACCTTCGTCGACTTCACGGAAGACGATTTTCAGCATGCCTACGCATTCAAGAACATCGTGCGCCAGATCGCGACCGCCGCCGGTACAGGCGCGGCGAGCCTCTGGCTGCAATATGGGGAGGCCATTGCGCGCTCCCGTCTCGTTGACCGCATCACGATGTTCGACCTGGGCGGCATGCCGCCAATGCCCGAGATGATGCGCATGGCAACGATGGTGGAAACGCAGGCGACCCTTGTGGCAAGCGCCAATCTGCTTTCCTGGCTGGCGATTTTCTGTGCGATTGTGGCTGTGTTTGCGCTGCTCATACGCTGGCGCGTGACCTAGATCGTTGCGCGCTCAACGAGAGGCGCGCGTCTTGCATGGCCCGGTGGAATCTCGCACCACCAACTCCGGCGGCGGCCCGATCGCCATGGAAGGCTCTTGCACGGGCGCCTCGATCAATTGAATCAGGCGGCTGATCGACAACTCCGCTACGGCGGCGGTCTGGATCGCCACGGTGGTGAGGGCGGGGCGCACCTGGTGCGCGAGCGCAATATCGGTGATGCCAATCACCGACACTTCGCCCGGCACCGCGCGTCCCATGCCGATCAAAGCCTGAATCGCGCCGATGGCCAGCAGGTCGTTCGACGCGAAAATCGCGGTTAATTCAGGGTGTTTTTTCATCAGCGCCACACATGCCTCATGGCCTGCATCGATCGAATCGCGCACCTGCATTTCGGCCGCAGCGCGCGCCACGCCGCCCGCCGCCAGCGCTGCGCGAAAACCGTCCGAACGCGCGTCCTGCAATCCACCACAACCATCGCCGATCAGCATGCCGATCTTGCGATGCCCCAGTTCGAGCAGATGCTGCGCTGCCAGCGCGCCCGCGCGCGCGAAATCCACTGCCACGCAAGGCAGCGCGGGCGGCTTTTCAGGGTGCTCCCACATCGCCAGCAGGATCGGCCCGTTATGCATCGCCGAGATACAAAGCTCGTTCATGGCGATGTCGGTGTTCATCACCAGCACGCCGTCCGCGAAGGTGCCCGCGATCTGGTTGAGATAGGCGCGGCCAATCTGCGCGTCGTCGTCGGTGTTGCAGACCATCAGGAAATGGCCGGACTTGCGCGCCGCGCGCTCGGCGGCCAGCACGAACTCGGGATAGAACGGGTTGGCGATATTCGAGAGCATCAGCGCGAGCGTCGACGATCTGCCTTGCGCCAGCGCGCGCGCATTCAGGTTGGGCCGATAGCCCAGTTCGGCGATGGCCTGAAGCACGCGTTCCGCCGTCTCCGGGCGGACTTTCTCGCGGTTGCGCAGCACGTTGGAAACGGTGGCGGCGGTAACGCGCGCATGCCGCGCGACTTCTGACAAGGTGACCATGTCCTGCCTTTTTGTTGACGCTGTTTCTAGCGTTTACCCGGGGGTTTAGCGGGTATTTCGTGGCATTTCCCACATTCAGGGAACGCGATTCAAATGTTGCAAAGCTTGGCGAGGATTTGATAATTTTCACCCACACCAAGCCGGGACGCGATTTGCACGCGGTTGTGCCGCCCAGAAATTTAAGCGGTTAAATGGCCGTCGCACAAGCCCCCCGGCTAAATTTATCGCGTAGAATTTAAGCGCTTAAATCTGAGGAATCAGTCAAGGCGCGGCGAAAACGGAGGAGACAAATCCATGGCAACGATCCAGTTGTCGAACGTCGGCAAGCAGTACGGCGACCACCCGCCGGTGATCCGGCGCGTCGATCTCGACATCGGCCATCACGAATTCTGCGTGTTCCTGGGCCCGTCGGGCTGCGGAAAATCCACGCTGCTGCGCATGATCGCCGGTCTGGAAGAACTGAGCGGCGGCGAACTGCGCATCGGCAATCGCGTGGTCAACGACGTGCCTGCCGCCGAGCGCGGCGTGGCAATGGTGTTTCAGAGCTACGCGCTGTTCCCGCACATGACCGTGTTCGAGAACATGGCGTTTGGCCTGAAGATCGCCAAGGTGCCGAAGGCCGAAGTCGAGCGCCGCGTGCGCGACGCCGCGCGCAGCCTGCAACTCGAAGCGCTGCTCGACCGTCATCCGAAGGCGCTGTCGGGCGGCCAGCGCCAGCGCGTCGCCATTGGCCGCGCGATCGTGCGCGAGCCTGGCGTGTTTCTGTTCGACGAACCCCTTTCCAATCTCGATGCCGCGCTGCGCAGCCACACGCGGGTGGAGATTGCGCGTCTGCATCAGCGCTTCGAGAACGCCAGCGTGGTCTACGTCACACACGATCAGGTCGAAGCGATGACGCTGGCCGATCGCATCGTGCTCCTGCACGCGGGCGCGGAAATGGAAAAGCACGGCAGCGTTGCGCAGAGCGGGGCGCCGCTGGAGCTGTATCACCATCCAAAATCGCGCTTCGTGGCGGGTTTTATCGGCTCGCCGCGCATGAACTTTTTCGATGCCCAGGTGGACGGGGTCGAGGAGGGCGGCGTTCGCGTGACGCTCAACGGCGGAGAAACGCTACTCGCCAGCGTCGACGGCCGCGGCCTCCAACGCGGCCAGCACGTAACGCTGGGCGTGCGGCCGGAGCATCTGCGTCTGGACGGCGACGATCAGTCGATTGCCTGCGTGACCGTGCTCGCAGAACGTCTGGGCGAGCACAGCTATCTGCACGCCGATCACGCGGCGGGCACGCTGGTCGCGAAAGCGCCCGGCGACACGCCCGTGGGCGTGGGCGAGCGTCTGCGTGTGCGCGTGCCTGCCGATGCGTGCCATCTATTCGATGAGGCAGGCGTTGCGCGGCGGCGTCTGGCGTCACCGGCTCTCGCTGCCGTGGCGCTGGTCTGAAGCAACCAGACTGTGAATCTGTATTACCCCGCCGCCAGAGCGGGTCATTCACCAAGGCAAGGCAAACCAAGGAGACACCTGATGTTCGCTTATCGCTTTCCCCGTTTCGGCACATTGGCGCGCGCCACCGCCGCCGTGGCGCTCGTAGCCGCCACGCTCGCCAGCGGCGCGGCCGATGCCGGCACGCTAACGGTCAACGTTTCGGCGCGCGGCAACCAGCGCGCGACGTGGCAGGACGCCTTCGACAAGTTCAAGAAGGCCAATCCGGATGTCGATCTCAAGGTCTCCTATGTGACCGAAGAAGCCTACAAGGTGCAGATGAGCGGCTGGCTCGCGACCGATCCGCCCGATGTGGTCTCATGGCACGACGGCGAACGCATGGCGTACTACGCGCAGCGTGGCCTGCTGGAAGACCTGTCGGGCGACTGGGCGAAGAACGGCTGGAACGAGCAATATGCCTCGGTGAAAGAAGCGTCTACGTACAAGGGCAAACAGTACGCCGCCCCGCTGGGCTACGACGCCTACGGCTTTTTCTATCGCAAGGATCTGTTTCAGAAAGCAGGCGTAAAAGCCGAGCCGAAAACCTGGGACGAATTCCTTGACGCCTGCAAGAAGCTCAAGGCTAGCGGCGTGCAACCGATCGCCGTGGCGGCGCGCGACAGCTGGACGCTGGCCGCGTGGTTCGATTATCTCGACCTGCGCATCAATGGCAATGCCTTCCACCAGCAATTGATGGCGGGCGAAATCCCTTATACCGATCCGCGCGTGAAGAAGGTGTTCACCGCCTGGAAGACGCTGATCGACAACCACTACTTCATGGACAACGCGCTGTCCTATGACGTCGATTCGATCGCACCGGTGCTGGTGAATGGCAAGGCCGCGATGATGCTGATGGGCACGTTCTTCTCGGCCAGCTTCCCGGCGACGATGAGGCAGGACGTGGGTTTCTTCCGCTTCCCGGTGATCGACGCCAACGTGCCGACCGCCGAAGACGGCCCCGTCAACGTGCTGCTGATTCCCGCGAAGGCGAAGAACAAAACCGATGCGCGCCGCCTGCTGGCCTTTATGGAAACGCCGCAGATCAATGCCGATCTCGCGCGCGGCTGGGGACAGTTGCCGTCGAACAACAAGGCCGCCGAACCGGAGGACGCGATCTCTAAGGTCGGCTTCCAGACGCTGGCGAACACCCGCGGCGGCATTGCGCAGTTCTACGACCGCGACATGCAGAAGGAAATGGCCGACGAAGGCATGAAAGCGATGCAGCAGTTCTATAGCGATCCGTCGCAGATCGACGCGCTGCTCGCGCGCCTTGAAACGACGCGTCAGCGCATCTACCACAAGTAAGTCCGTTTGATTTGAGCGCCGGCAGTGCAATCTGCCGACGCTCAACGCAGCACAAGTGCTTTATGTAATTCGCAATCCGAATTAATTGAACGAATTAAACGATCAGGCGAGACTTCATCATGTCCGATACTGTCGCGCGCCCGCTTGGTGCGGCGCGCCCGCAGCGCAAATCGACGGTGCGCAGCAAGCAGAACCGCGCGGCGCTCTGGTTCCTGCTGCCCGGCTGCGCGCTGTTTACGCTCTGCGTGCTCTATCCGATCGTCAACAGCATCGCGCTGAGCTTCTACAACTGGGACGGCATGACGCCGAAGACCTTTGTCGGCTTCGCGAACTATGTCGAGTTGTTCCAGACCGACACCTTCTATACCGCGCTCAAGAACAACCTGTTGTGGCTCGTGCTGTTCCTGCTTGCACCGCCAGTTGGCCTGATGTTCGCGCTGTATCTGAATCAGCGCGTGGGCGGCATCCGCATCGTCAAATCGCTGTTTTTTGCGCCGTTCGTGCTTTCGGGCGTGGTGGTCGGGTTGGTGTTCTCGTGGTTCTACGATCCCACCTTTGGCCTGCTGCGCCTGATTCTGGGGCATGGCGTGCCAGTGCTGGGCGACCCGAAACTCGTCACGCTTGGCATCATCTTCGCCGCACTGTGGCCGCAGACGCCGTTCTGCATGGTGCTTTATCTCACGGGTCTCACGTCGATCAACTCCGAAATTGTCGAAGCCGCGCGTATGGAAGGCGCGAAGGGCATCAAGCTTTTCTGGCACGTGATCCTGCCGCAGCTGCGGCCCGTCACCTTCATGGCGATCGTGCTGACCGTGATTGGCGCGCTACGCAGCTTCGATCTGATTGCGGTGATGAGCGGCGGCGGCCCGTTCGATAGCTCCACCGTCCTCGCATACTACATGTACGACCAGGCGATCAAGTATTACCGCGAAGGCTATTCAGCCTCGATTGCCGTCGTGCTGTTCGCCATCATGCTCGTCTACATCGTGTTCCATCTGCGCCGCATGCTGCGCGAAGAACGCTGAAACAAGGGAGTTTTCGCACATGTATCCGCTTCCCGTCGAACGCTGGAAACCGGCGAATCGCACGCTCTACAAGATCTCGCTGCCCATTGCGCTCGTTATCTGGTTGCTGCCAATGCTTGCCGTGCTCATTACTTCGATCCGCTCGACAGACGAATTGCAGCAGGGCGATTACTGGGGCTGGCCGAAGCATTTTGCGCTGCTGGAGAACTACGGCGCAGCGCTCACGCAGACGCCCATGCTC
Organism: Burkholderia sp. Ax-1719; assembly: GCF_011753055.1. Classification (GTDB taxonomy): domain Bacteria; phylum Pseudomonadota; class Gammaproteobacteria; order Burkholderiales; family Burkholderiaceae; genus Paraburkholderia. The sequence goes on from NZ_VWWJ01000018.1 coordinate 7,813, forward strand.
CATTACTTCGCCAATAGCGTGCTGATTACGGTGCCGTCAGTGATCGGTGCGATCGTGCTGGCGTCAATGGCGGGCTTCGCGCTCTCGACCTATCGCTTTCGCGGCAATACCGCCGTGCTATTCGCCTTTGTCGCGGGCAATTTCGTACCGATCCAGATTCTCATGATTCCGGTGCGCGATATGGCCTTGCGCGTTGGACTCTACAACACGGTATGGGCACTCATCATTTTCCACGTCTCGTTCCAGACTGGCTTTTGCACGCTGTTCCTGCGCAATTTCATCAAGCAGTTGCCGTTCGAACTGATCGAAGCGGCGCGCGTGGAAGGCGCAAGCGAATGGACTATCTACTGGCGCATTGTCATGCCGCTGGTGCGGCCAGCGCTCGCGGCGCTCGGCATTCTGGTCTTCACCTTCGTCTGGAACGACTACTTCTGGGCCTTGTGCCTCACGCAAGGCGACGACGCTGCGCCCATCACCGTGGGCGTCGCCGCCCTCAAGGGCCAGTGGACCACCGCATGGAATCTGGTGGCGGCGGGGTCGGTGCTCGCGGCGCTGCCTTCCGTGCTGATGTTCTTCGCCATGCAGAAACACTTTGTCGCGGGACTGACCTTCGGCGCCAGCAAGGGCTGACCTCCTGTCCGGCATTGCAAATGCCGAAGGTCCCTTTTCTTGTCTACCGCCTGATCACACTATTCGAACCGGGTTTTCACTCATGCAAATCGGTGTCTGCTACTACCCCGAACAATGGCCGCGCACGATGTGGGCCGACGACGCGCGCCGCATGGCCGAGCTAGGCATCTCGCACGTCCGCATCGCCGAATTCGCCTGGAGCCGTATGGAGCCGCGGGCGGGTGAATACGACTGGACATGGCTCGACGACGCCATCGAAACGCTCGCCGCGCAAGGGCTGAAACTCGTTCTCGGCACGCCGACGGCTTCGCCGCCGAAATGGCTGGTTGAGCGCGATCCCGACATGCTGCCGGTGCGCGCGGACGGCACGCGCTGGAATTATGGTTCGCGCCGCCATTACGATATCGCCAGCGAAACCTATCGTCAGGAATGCGTACGGATTACCGAGGCGATGGCGCAGCGCTATGGGCGACATCCGGCTGTGGTTGCGTGGCAGACCGATAACGAACTCGGTTGTCACGATACCGTGCCCAGTTATTCGCCCGCGGCGCAACGGCGCTTCCAGGCATGGCTGCAACAGCGCTACGGCAGCATTGAATCGCTCAACACCGCATGGGGCAACGTGTTCTGGAGCATGGAGTATCCGGCGTTCGAATCGATCGGCCTGCCAATGCTCACGCCCACCGATGCCAATCCCTCGCATCTGCTGGATTTTCGCCGCTACATGTCGGACGAAGTGGCGAGCTTCCATCGCGAGCAGGCCGACGTGCTGCGCCGTCACGCGCCGGGCGTCGATGTGCTGCACAACTTCATGGGTTTTTTCACGACTTTCGATCACTACCGTTTCGCGGCCGATAAGGCCATCGATGTCGCCACGTGGGACAGCTATCCGATTGCCCGCACCGAAGTCATCGGCTTGCCCGAAGCGGACAAGGCGCGCTATGCGCGCACAGCGCATCCCGATGTGTCGGCCTTCGATCACGACCGCTATCGCGCCATCGGCGCGGGACGCTTCTGGGTGATGGAACAGCAGGCGGGGCCGGTGAACTGGGCGCCGTGGAATCCGGTTCCCGCTCCGGGCATGGTGCGACTGTGGGCGTATGAGGCCTTTGCGCATGGCGCGGAACTGGTCTCGTACTTCCGCTGGCGACAGTGTCCCTATGCGCAGGAACAGATGCATTCGGGACTGAATCTGCCGAACAACGAGCTATCACCGGGTGGCAAGGAAGTGGCGCGCGCGGCGCAGGAAATCGCGCAGAGCGAGGTGCTGCGAACGCTGGCTGCGCCTGTGCGTGCGCAAGCAGCGTTGGTATTCGATTACGAGACGCAATGGATGTTCGAGATCCAGCGTCACGGTGCGGGCTTCGACTATCAGGCGCTGGCGTTCGAATATTACCGGGCCTTGCGCGAGCAAGGGCTGGACGTCGATATCGTCTCGCGGCACGCGGATCTCGCTGGGTATCGGCTCGTGCTCGTGCCGTCGCTGGCTGTGATCGACGATGCATTCGTCGACCAGATCGAGCGCAGCGACGCGCAATGGGTCTTCGGCCCGCGCAGCGGCTCCAAGACGAGCGATTTCGCGATTCCCGGCACGCTGCCGCCGGGTCCGTTGCAGCGCGTGTTGCCGGTCCAGGTGCTCGAAGTCGAATCGCTGCGGCCCACGCTTGCCCCGCCATTGCGCGTCGGCGACGTGCACGGTACGGCTCTGCATTGGCGCGAGCATGTTCGCGCTAACCAGCACACCCGCGTAGAAGCCGAATTCGCCGACGGCTGGCCCGCATTGCTCTCGAATGGCCGCGTGCGTTACGTGGCTGCATGGCTCACGCACGATCTGCATCGCACCGTGCTGGCCGATGCCGCGCGCGCAGCGGGCCTTGCTTTGCAGACCTTGCCTGAAGGCCTGCGCCTCGCGCGACGCGGCGGCCTGACGTTCGCCTTCAACTTTGGCGACGCGCGGGCAATAGCGCCCGCGCCCGCCAATGCACAGTTCGTGCTGGGCGAGGCTTCGCTGGGCACCGGCGACGTGTGCGCCTGGCGCGATCCGCAATAGATCCACGATAAGACCGACTACAAGCGTTGCGGGCCGCGCTCATGCGGCTCGCCGGATAAGATGGAGGAGCACAGATGAAAAGAAGAGAGATGCTGTCCTGGCTGGCCTGCACCGCGCTCGCATCGGGTGCGGCTCCGGGGTTTGCGGCTTCGACATTGACAAGCGATGCACGCGGCAGCGGCGAGCGCCTGACGCTGGGCGCGGATCTATCGACGCTGCTGGAACTGGAAGCGAACGGCGCGAAGTTCTATGACCACGGCAGGGCCGAAGACTGCCTGCGCATCTTCAAGCGGCACGGACTGGATGCCATCCGTATCAAGGTCTGGAATGACCCTGGCAATCCTGATTATTTTCCGGCCAATCAAAGCGTCGCGGCGGGCTACAACAATGCGAAGCATGTACGCGTGCTTGCGCGCCGTGCCGCCGAACTCGGGCTGCGCGTGCTGATCGACTTTCACTACAGCGACTGGTGGGCCGATCCCGGCAAACAATATCCGCCCCATGCGTGGGCAGGCAAGGATCTCGCGCAAACCAGCGAACTGCTGCACGACTACACGACAGGCGTATTGCGTATGCTGCGCGAAGAGGGCGTGCGTCCGGAATGGGTGCAAACCGGCAACGAAATCACGGGCGGGATGCTCTGGCCGCTCGGCAAATACGATCAGTGGGACAACCTTGCGACGCTGCTCAAGACCGCGCACGACGCGGTGAAAACCGTCGATCCGCACATCAGGCACATGCTGCATATCGACAGCGGCGGCGACAACGCCAAGAGCCGCTGGTGGTTCGATAGCGCCGTGCAGCGCGGGGTGGAGTTCGACCTGATCGGGCTTTCGTATTACCCGCAGTGGCAGGGCTCGCTCGACGATCTGCAGAACAATGCCAACGATCTGTCCGCGCGTTACGGCAAGGACATCATCGTGGTGGAGACTGCCTACCCGTGGACCACGAGCGACGGCGACTCCGAACCCAACTCCATGACCAACACCGGCACGCTCAATTTTCCGCCCACGCCCGAAGGGCAGGCACAATTCTTCGCCGCGCTCACGAACGTGGTGAAAGGCATCCCCAACGGTCGCGGCAAGGGCGTGTTCTGGTGGGAGCCTGAGTGGATCCCCACCCCCAATGTCGGCTGGAAGGTGGGCGCGGGCGACCAGTGGGACAACAACACCCTGTTTGACTTCCAGGGCCGCGCGCTCTCGTCAATCGACGTGTTCAGAAAGCGCTGAACCCACTGTTTCGCCGCTTAAAAGCGATAAGTCAGGGCGACCTGCGCCACCGGATACCAGTGGTAGCGGGTCACCTTGTCGCTGAACTTCTGCTCTTCGTCGAGGATATTCTGATCCGTGACGAACGGGTCGTACACCGACGGCACGCTGTAGTCCACGCGCGGACGGCCATACGCCACGCCCAGATCGAACGACACGCCCAGACCCAGCGCAGGTTTCTTGTGACCATAGCCGATGCCGATATACGGCATCACATGCGGCAGCGTCACCTTCGCGGACGGCGAGGGGCCAAGCGCTGGCACGGTCGTGCCACCGATGGTGTAGTTGCCTTGCGCGTTGGGCTGGAGTTTCGCACTCAGCGAATCGCCGTTGAACAGCGCACCGGCCGTGAGGCGGAACGCGCTCGATGCGAAGGGAAACACGTCCAGATACGTGCCGCCTTGCGCGAGCGTGAGACGCCCGTCATAACGGTTGTCGTCCACGGTGACGGTGTGACTCAGGCCGAAACCTTCAGCATCGGCATGCACGCCGAAATGCGGGCTCAGATTGAGCGCGCCGCCCAGGCCCGCGCCCAGCGTGCCGCTCGTGACATACACTTCCTGCGCCTGGGCGTGCCCAATGGTTACGCTCGCCAGCAAGGCGCCCAGCGCCAGATAGATCGGATAACTAATTGATTTCACTGCTCTCTCCCTGAAACCAGGAAGCGCTCGCTATGGGCCTCCTGACGCCTATGACTTTACGTGGCAAGCAAACAAGTCAATTGGGCGAGATGCAGTCACTTCGCATGGCAAATCGAAATCTTCGTGTAAACAAGATTCGACCCCTTCATCGCGGGGGCCGAAGACAATGTGCTTGCGAAGTCAGTGGAAAGTGGCGCAAAGCCGGTCGATCGGCACGACGATCAGCACACAGGAAGAGAAGGCGAGGCCAACGGTAAAGGCGACCGCCGCCGTCGCACCGCACCAGGCGATAAAGCGGGCGGGATCGCGTTTGCCCGGCACCTGCGTCGCGATGATCCGCCACGCGCGGCCCGCCGCCACAGCGATAACCGTCGATGCCACCAACGCAACCAACGAAGCGCCATCCACGATTCTTTCCACCTGGGGCCAGGTCAGCGTCCCGCTGCGCTGGAAATCGTCGCAGGCATTGGAGATGAGCGTCACGCACAGCGCAAGGTGTAGCAGCCAGATCAGCGGCACACCGGCCAGCCCGAGCCAGATCGCGGTGCGGCCGGGTTGGGGCAACTGGAGATCCTCTTCCATCCCGGAGTTTCCTTTTCGTCGGTTTGGTCCGTTTCGCCTGATGTTTTCGATGGGCGTATTAAAAGTCATAGCATGCCTCGCGCAGATTGCGTGCCTGAGAAGCAGATTTCAGGGCGGGTTTCAGGCCCGCGTCAGCTTCGCTTGACGCGTCGCGTACACGCGACACACGTGCTAACCGCCAGTCGGCTCGATTGACCGACCGCCTGGACGGTCGGGTTGCCAGACATGGGCGGAATACGATCGCTGACGCCTGGATTTGCCTCACACCATACACAAGCACCTGGGTGTCACGCAGATTTGACCATCTCAGGTAGTCACAACGTTAGCGCTACCGCAACTTTCGGGTGGAAACAACGTTAGAGACAGGGCGCATTTTCCCTGGCCGGTGCACGCGCCAAAACCCGCAAAGGCGTTTCTATAATCGGCTCCCGAAGTGCCGCTGGCATTTCAGGTCGCTGCACCGGCAAGCCCCACAAAGCCGGGACGTGGTTTGGAGACAGACGAAAAAATATAGGATACCTGATGAAAAGGACGCTTATTGGTCTTGCAGTGCTGGCGACAGCCTCATCCGCTGCCCAGGCGCAGAGCCAGGTGACGCTCTACGGACGTATCGACAACGGCATCCAGTACGAAACCGGTTTGCCGGGCAACAAGCATGCGGTCAGCGCGGAAAGCGGCGACTGGGGCTGCTCGTGGTTTGGACTTGAAGGCGCGGAAGATCTCGGCGCGGGCACCAAGGCTATCTTCAAGCTGGAAGGGCAGTTGAACACTCAGAATGGCCAGTCCGCGGGCGGCCTGTTCGGCCGTCATGCCATCGTGGGATTCGACAATGACCGCTACGGTACCTTCAAGATGGGCAATCTGGGCGCGGGCGAGATCTCGCAGGACAGTTGGGGCGCCGATCCGCAACTGATGCAGCGCTACGCCATCGCGACGCTGGTACGCGGACGCAACTGGGCGAGCGCCGCGAACGGCTTCGAATACCAGACACCCAGCTGGAACGGCTTCCAGATGCGCGGCCAATACGCGTTGACCAACAACACCCGATGGAATGCGGCGGCCACACCCACGGGCCAGGGACGTACGGACGGCATCGAGGCAGTCTACTCGTACGGCCTGGGTGACTTCCGCGTGATCTACGACGAAGTGCGCGGTGCGGACGGCACCTTTAACGATGTCTACCAGCATTCGCGCTCGATCCTCGCGGGCGGCACGCTCGTGTTCGGCCCGGTCAAGTTCTACGCGGGATACCAGCATCTGGGCGCGCCGAACGCCACCAACGCGAGCGTGGGCGTTACCGATGCCTCGCAACCGGATGGCGTTTCCGCGCCCACGGCGGTGGATCACGAGTGGGTCGGCGCGGCGTGGCAGATCAACGCTGCCGCCGCCATTACGGCAGCGGTTTTCCACGCCAACGCCAATCACGGTAACGGTAACGCCACGCTCTACACGCTAGGCGGCACCTACAACCTGTCCAAGCGCACCTTCCTTTACACGGAAGCGGGCTACGTGCATAACAGCTCGACTTCGAACATCAATCTTGGCAACGGCTCGTATGGCAACAACGACTACGATCCCGCGACCGGATCGTCGGCGAACGGCAATCCCAACTACGGTCAGGGCCAGTTCGGCGTGTTTGCGGGCGTGATGCATCTGTTCTGATTCGGGCAGCACGGATGCAGCGGAAAGTCCCCATGGACAGGCGCGGCCAGCATTGGCCCGCGCCGCGCCGGCGTGGTCGTTCTCCTCCAACCCTGACGCGCCGGCGTCCCTTTTTCCCGCACCTGCTGATGTTTGCGCGCATCGGGAATACCCCGGTTGGGCCGAGCTTGAATGGCGCCGCGAGAGCATGCTATCTTGCGTACGTTAGCGATAACGTTTATGGCGTGCGACGTATCGTGCCGAGGCAACCATAATTAAGCGCGCCAGCAAGGTGGAGAGCCTTCAATGGAAAAGCGTGTATCCAAGGCGGTGTTCAAGGCCAAGGCCTGCGAACTATTCCGCCAGGTCGAACTTCTTGGCGAAAGTGTGGTGGTGACCGATCGCGGGCAACCGACTATCGAAGTCCGGCCGTATCGCGCGAAACGCAAGAGCCCGCTGGATTCGCTGCGCGCCTCCATCGTGCATTGCGATATCGAAGGCGCAGAAGAGCATCGCGCCGCCACGGACCGCTGCAACGCGACGGAATAACGCCTGACGATGGTCGCCCTCGACACCTGCGCGCTGGTCTACTGGCTGCGCGGCGATCAAGCGCTGAGCGAGCCCGCGCGCAACGTGATCGAATCCGCGCTGGAAGAATCCGAAGTCCTGATCTCGACCATCAGCGTGCTGGAGGTCGCCCAGTTCGTTGAGAATGGCCGGCTCGCGCTGTCGATGGACACGCGGCGCTGGCTCGCCACGCTGGCGTCGCTGGAAGGTGTGCGCATGGTGCCTGTGGATACGGCCATTGCGGTGCGCGCCACCACACTGTCACCGCAATTGCCGCAGCAGCAGCGCATCGTTGCCTCGACCGCGCGTACGTTAGGCGTACCGCTCGTGACGCCCGATTCGCGCGTGCGCACGCTCACGCATATCGACACCATCTGGTAGGCGTCATGCCAATTTGATTCGCTATCCTGTCTAAACCTTCGCGCGCGTGCGACTGGCCTTGCGAGTGCCGGATTCGTCGGCGCGCAGAGCCGGTTGCGGCGCGTGTGTCGTGCTCTGACGAACAACCAGTTCGGCGGGGAAGGTGGTGCGTTGCGAGAGCGCGTCGTTGCCGGCGATCTGCGCGAGCAACGTATTCACAGCGGAACTCGACATCTGCTGAAACGGCTGACGCACGGTCGTTAGCGCGGGATGGAACTGCCCGGCCATCGGGATATCGTCGAAGCCGACGACGGAGATATCGTCGGGCACGCGCAGGCCCGCTTCGCGCACCGCCGCGATCGCACCGAAGGCGCTATGGTCGTTGGCCGCGAAAATCGCCGTGGGCGGCTCGGGCAATTTCAGCAGACCAGAGGCCAGTTCGAACACCGTCGTCTGCGCGGCATCGCTGCTTGCCACCAGCGCGGAATCGCGCGGCAGACCGTGGCGCGCCAGGGTGTCGTGGTAGCCGCGTTGACGGTCGCGCACGCCCTCGATCGCTTCGTCGCTGCCAAGGAACGCAATGCGTGTATGACCGAGCGCGATCAGATGTTCGACGGCCATGCAGGCGCCGCCATAGTTATCGACCGAAACCGAGGGAAAGCGGTTGAGCGTCCCGCGTTGATCGATCACCACCACGGGCACACGCGCGGCCGCGAGCGCGTCGAGATTCATGGTCTCGCGCGGCAGGATCACCAGCAGGCCGTCAGAGAACTGACGCACCAGCTTGATGAGTTCTTCGTGCGAGTGGCTGTCGTCCGAGACGGTGTAGACCAGCACTTCGCAACCGGCCGCACGCGCGGCGCGGCTCGCGCCCAGAATCAGCTCGCTGGAGAACTGCGTATCGAGCGTGGGCGTCATGATGCCGACGATACCGTTACGACCGCCCGAGAGCTTCTGCGCCGTGCGATTGACGACATAGCCGATATCGGCGGCGATACGCAGCACTTCGTCACGGGTTTCGCGCGAGACACCGGAACGTCCGTTGAGCGCGCGCGAAGCCGTCATCTGCGAAACGCGGGCGCGCTCGGCAACATCCGCCAGGGTGGGATTTTGCTTGGTCATGCGACGAACTTTGATGAAAGAGTGTGCAGCGCGACCAAGGCGATATCTGGTAACGCTATCGTTACAGTGCGATCGATTCTAGCAGAAGGCCTGGCGGCCTCTCATCGCCGTTAGCCATGCGGCCAGGCCGACGTTGTACGGATGCCGCATGCGGGTTAATACCGTCTGGCGAAAACCCCTGCGCACGCAGTCATCGTTCGATCACTGTGGCGGTGCATAATGAACTCCCTGCCGATCGCAGTCGATGGCCATCCGCCCAGGAGCCCGCCATGCAAGCGAGGAACGAGGAATTCGTCGCCCATCTGCTCTCCGATCTCGTGGAATTCGCGCGCGCGCGATTGCCCGAATCGACCTTCCAGATCGTCGAACCATTCCTGCGTCACTATTACGATTTCGTCGATGCCGAAGACCTGCGCAGCCGCGCCATCGCCGACCTCTACGGCGCGGCGATGGCGCACTGGCAGACCGCCCAGCGCTTCGTGCCCGGCACCGAACGCATGCGGGTCTATAACCCGATCCTCGAACAGCACGGCTGGCATTCGGACCACACCGTCATCGAGATCGTCAACGACGACATGCCGTTTCTGGTCGATTCCGTGTCGATGGCGGTCAACAAGCTCGGGCTCGCGCTGCATTCGGCGATGCACCCGGTCTTTCGCATCTGGCGCGGTCAGGACGGCGCGATAACGCGCGTTGACGTAGGCGGCGCAGGCGCCGACGACGGGCAATCGCAACTGGCCTCGTTCATCCATTTCGAAATCGATCGATGTGGCGACGCAGCAAAGCTCGAAGAGCTGCGCCACGATATCGCCAGGGTGCTGGGCGACGTGCGCGCCTCGGTGGAGGACTGGCAGAAGATCGTCGAAGTGGCGCGCGAGACCATCAAGGCCATGAAGGCGCGCGAGCGAAGTGCGGAAGATATCGAATCGCGCGCCTTCCTCGAATGGATGGTTTCCGATCATTTCACCTTCCTCGGCCAGCGCGACTATGCGCTGGTCGACCACGAAGGCGGCTTTGGCCTGCGCGGCGTGGAAGGATCGGGACTCGGCATCCTGCGGGAATCCCTGCGCACGCCCGGCATTCCCGACGTCACGCCGCTGCCGGCCGCCGCCAATGAAATCATCCTGGGCGCATGGCCCATCTTTCTGACCAAGGCGAATTCGCGCGCAACCGTGCATCGCCCGGGTTATCTCGACTATGTGGGCATCAAACTCGTCGGGCCAGACGGGAGCGTGGTCGGCGAGCGCCGTTTCGTGGGGCTCTACACCTCGACCGTCTATATGGACTCGATCACCGAGATCCCCATCGTGCGCCGTAAATGCGCGAATATCGTGCGCCGTGCGGGCTTTCTGCCGAAGGGCCATCTGGGTAAATCCCTCGTGACCGTGCTGGAAACCTGGCCGCGCGACGAACTGTTCCAGGCGAGCGAAGACGAGCTTTACGATATCGCGCTTGGCGTACTGCGTTTGCAGGAGCATCAGCGCACGCGCCTGTTCGTGCGGCGCGACCGCTTTGGCCGCTTCGTTTCCTGCCTCGTCTATGTGGCGCGCGACAAGTACAACACGGATTTGCGCCGCAAGATCGCCCAGTTGCTGAGTGAGGCTTTTAACGGCGAATCGGTTGAATTCACGCCGCTGCTTTCCGAATCCACGCTCGCACGCATTCATTTCGTCGTGCATATCAAGTCGGGTGAGATGCCCGAAGTCGATACGCGCGAACTGGAAGCGCGGCTCGTGCAGGTCACGCGTCGCTGGCAGGACGATCTCGCCGACGCGCTGCTCGACGCATTTGGCGAAGAGCAGGGCACACGCCTGTTGCACCGTTACGCCGACTCATTCCCCGCTGGCTATCGCGACGACTATCCCGCACGCACGGCAGTGCGCGATATCGAGTTGATCGAGCGCGTGCAGGGCACGAGGCGTATCGCCATGAATCTGTATCGGCCTATCGAAGCGGGCCCGCGCGCGTTCCGCTTCAAGGTCTATTGCGCGGGCGACGCCATCGCGCTTTCACGCAGCCTGCCGATGCTGGAGCATCTGGGCGTGCGCGTGGACGAAGAGCGGCCGTATGTGATTCAGGTACCCGGCTGCGAACCCGCGTGGGTGCATGATTTCGGCCTGGAACTGGCCGATGACGCCGAATTCGATATCGAGCGCGTGAAAGACCTGTTCGAAGACGCATTCGAAGCGGTCTGGACCGCGCGCATCGAAAACGACGATTTCAACCGCCTCGTGCTGCGCGCCTATCTGGGCGCACGCGAAGTCACGATCCTGCGCGCCTATGCGAAGTATCTGCGCCAGGTGGGGTCGACCTTCAGCGACGCCTATATTGAACGCGCGCTCACCGGCAATCCGGCCATCGCCCGGCAACTGGTCGAACTCTTCCTGATCCGCTTCGATCCGCGCGCGGGCGACGGCACCGTGGTGACGGCCTCGCGTACGGCGCGCATGGAACTCGCACTCAAGGCCATCGAGGCGGCGCTCGACCAGGTGCCCAATCTGGACGAAGACCGCATCCTGCGGCAGTTTCTCGGCGTCATCAATGCCACCCAGCGCACCAACTATTTCCGCCGCGATGCCGAAGGCGCGCCGCTGCCCGCGCTGTCGTTCAAGTTCGATCCCTCGAAAGTCCCTGGCCTCCCCGAACCCAAGCCGATGTTCGAGATCTGGGTGTATTCGCCGCGTGTGGAAGGCGTGCATCTGCGCGGCGGACGTGTCGCGCGTGGCGGCTTGCGCTGGTCCGACCGGCGCGAAGACTTCCGCACCGAAGTGCTCGGCCTCATGAAAGCGCAGATGGTGAAAAACGTCGTCATCGTCCCGGTGGGATCGAAGGGCGGTTTTGTCGTGAAGAATCCGCCGCCGATCACGGATCGCGAGGCGTGGATGCGCGAAGGCATCGCGTGCTATCAGACCTTTCTACGCGGGCTGCTCGACCTCACGGACAATCTCGAAGGCAATGTGATCGTGCCGCCGCCCGACGTCGTGCGACACGATCCCGACGACCCCTATCTCGTGGTCGCGGCAGACAAAGGCACGGCCACCTTCTCCGATTACGCGAACGCCATTTCGCAGGAGTACGGGTTCTGGCTCGACGATGCATTCGCATCGGGCGGCTCGGTGGGCTACGACCACAAGAAAATGGCCATCACGGCGCGCGGCGCGTGGGAATCGGTCAAGCGCCACTTCCGCGAAATGGGCGTGGACACCCAGGCGAGCGACTTCACCGTGGCGGGCGTGGGCGATATGTCGGGCGATGTGTTCGGCAACGGCATGTTGCTCTCGCCGCATATCAAACTGGTGGCCGCGTTCGATCATCGGCATATCTTCCTCGATCCGAATCCCGATACGGCCGTGAGCTTCGCGGAACGCAGCCGCCTGTTCGGGCTCGACCGTTCGAGCTGGGCCGATTACGATCCCGCTGCGATTTCGTCGGGCGGCGGCATATTCGCGCGCACGGTCAAAACAATTCCGCTTTCGCCCGCTGTGCAGACCGTACTCGGCATCGAGGCGGCGGCGCTCACGCCCAGCGAATTGATTCGCGCTATTCTCCAGGCGCCTGTCGATCTGCTCTATAACGGCGGCATCGGCACCTATGTGAAAGCGGCGCACGAAACCAATGCGCAAGTGGGCGACCGCGCCAATGACGCCGTGCGTGTGAACGGCGCGGACCTGCGCTGCAAGGTGGTGGGCGAGGGCGGCAACCTGGGCGTCACGCAATATGGCCGTATCGAATTCGCGCAAAACGGCGGACGCATCAATACGGATGCCATCGATAATTCAGCCGGTGTAGATTGTTCGGATCATGAAGTTAATATCAAGATCCTGCTAGGACTCGTCGTGGCCGATGGCGAGATGACCACCAAACAGCGCAACACGCTGCTTGCGGAAATGACCGACGAAGTCGGCCTGCTGGTGCTGCGCGACAACTACTATCAGACCCAGGCGCTCTCGATCGCTGGCCGTTATAGCGCCGAATTGCTCGATGCCGAAACGCGCCTGATGCGCTGGCTCGAACGCGTGGGCCGCCTGAATCGCGTGATCGAATTCCTCCCCACCGACGAACAGGTGGCCGAACGTCAGGCCGCGAAGCTCGGCCTGACTTCGCCCGAGCGTGCCGTGTTGCTTGCCTATAGCAAGATGTGGCTCTACGACGCGCTGCTCGATTCTGACGTGCCTGAAGATCCGCTGGTCGCTGCACTGTTGATCGACTATTTTCCGGTGCCGCTGCAGGAGCGATTCAGCGCGCCGATGCAGCGCCATCCGCTGCGTCGAGAGATTCTTGCCACGCATCTAACCAATGCACTGGTGAATCGCGTGGGCTGCGCTTTCGTGCACCGGCTGATGGAAGAGACCGACGCGCGTCCTGGCGAGATCGTGCGCGCATGCATCATGGCGCGCGATGTGTTCGACCTCGACGCAATCTGGCGCGACATCGACGCGCTCGACAACCGCGTGCCCGACGACGTGCAGGCGAGCATGTTCGTCGACGTAGCGCGGCTGCTCGAACGCGCGGCGCTCTGGTTCCTGCGTCATTTGCAAACGGGCGCGGTAGACGCTGTGGGCGTCAATGCGCTCATCGCACGCTGCCGCGACGCGGCGCAACGGCTCGCGCCGCAGTTGCCGACGCTGCTGCCGGCCAGCGATCTCGAAGCGCTGGCCGCGCGTCAGGCGGCACTCGTGAACGCGGGCGTGGAGAGCGCATTGGCGGTGCGGGTGGCGAGCGGCGAATTGTCGGTCGCGTTGCTCGATATCGCCGATGTGGCGGCGGCCTGCGAGCGCCCGCTCGAATGGGTGGCCGCGGTCTATTTCGCGCTGGGCACGCGCCTGAACTACGGCTGGATCAGCGAGCGCGCCGCCGCGCTACCCACGCCGACGCATTGGGACACCATGGCGCGCGCCGCAGCGCTTGCGGAAATCGGCCGCCTGAAACGCGCGCTGACGATGAGCGTGCTGGCCGACGCCCCCGCGAGCGCGGACCCGCAAACGCTGGTGGACGAGTGGTGCGGCCAGCACGAAGCGGCGCTGGAGCGCTACGCGCATCTACTCACGGAGCTGCGGGCGACGAGCGGCGTGAGCCTTTCGGTGCTGCTGGTAATCGTGCGGGCGATGGCGATGCTGGAAAGGCCTTGATTGACGCAAGGGCATAGTCGCGGGCTGGACGTGCGGCAGATCGTGGATCGACAATAGCGGCTTGCGCTAAGCCATAGGCGCCCATTCCGCCCGATCCCGATTTGCCACCGTTCGCCATGAAAATCATCCGCAGCAAGACGTTTACCGCCGAGCGCGCCTGGGGCGCACTCGACATCGCCGATATGGGCGGCATCACCACGCGCCTGCACTGGACCGACCAGCCGTATAAATGGCACGTGAACGACGGCGAAGAAGTTTTCGCGGTGCTCGACGGGCGCGTGGAGATGCGTTATCGCGAGGCTGGCCTGGAACACTCCACCGTGCTCGAAACGGGCGATGTGTTTTATGCCTCGGTCGGCACCGAACACGTTGCGCATCCGCTCGGTGAGGCGCGTATTCTCGTGGTCGAGAAAGCCGGCAGCGTTTAAAACTCGCACCTTCACCACGTGCGATCAGGGCCGCCCCTGAAAGGCTTTCACGATCTCGTCGATGGTCGCGCGAATGCGCGCGGTGCGGCGCAAATCCTCGTGCGTGACGAGCCAGATTTCATAGGGCGTTGCGCGTTTGCATGACGGCCAGACGCGTATCAGGCCGTCCCGTTCGCCCATGTTCGCAGGTATTTCGCCCAGCCCGATGCCGGCCTTGATGGCCGCGCGTACGCTCAGATTCGAATCGAAGCGGGCGACAATGCGCCCGCCGTGCAGCGGCTCGCCGGCGAGCGCCGGCACGCGGGCCGCTTCAATATAAGGCTGATAAACCACGAGATCGTGTCCCGATAAGGCATTGCCCTGTTCGGGCAACCCCATACGATCGAGGTACGCCTGCGACGCAAACAGCCCCATTTCCCAACTCGCAAGCTGGCGCGCGACGAGTCCGGGATTGCGCGGACGCACCGTTCTGACCGCGATATCCGCTTCGCGTTTGGCGAGGTTGCGCAACTGCGTCGAGGTGCTCAAGCGCACGCTGACATCCGGGTGCTTCTTATGCAGCCTTTCCATGGCGGGAATCACGAATTCGAGCGCCAGCGCGTCGGTCGTCGTTACCTTGACCTCACCGGCGAGCCGCTTGTCGAGCCCCTGCGTTTGCCGCGCCAGATCGTGAGCGGCGCGCTCCATCGCTTCGGCGGGTTGCAAGGCAAGCTGGCCTGCGGGCGCCAGCACGTAGCCCTGCGAGGTGCGCACGAACAACGCCGCGGACAAATTCTGCTCGAGCGTCGCGAGCCGCCGTCCCACTGTTGCCTGATCGAAATTGAGCACGCGTGCGGCTGCGCGCAGCGTGCCTTCGCGGTGGATCGCGAGGAAGATGCGGGCGTCGTCCCAGTTCATGAATACTCCTTCCAATGCTGATGCAATTTTGCATCAGCGCGCAGGCAATTTGCTGCGTGGCTCGCAAGACCCTGAAAACTATACTCGTCTGCAGATCCGAGGCGTGCAGTCCAACGAAACCTTCCGGTTCCCCACGCCCCTCGATCGAGCTTACGAGGATGAATCGATGTCGAATGCAGCACACACCATTCCGCCGGCCATGTCGGCGGTCGAGATTACGCAGCCGGGCGGTCCGGAAGTGCTGGTGCCCACGGTACGCGCGGTGCCGGCGCCGGGTACCGGCGAGGTTCTGATCCGCATTCATGCCGCGGGCGTCAACGGTCCCGATGTGTTTCAGCGCAAGGGGCTGTACGATCCGCCGCCGGGCGCGTCCGATCTTCCGGGCCTTGAAATAGCGGGTGAAGTCGTCGCGCTGGGTACAGGCGTCACGCGTTTCGTCGTGGGCGACCGCGTCTGCGCGCTGATTCCGGGCGGCGGCTACGCCGAGTACGCCACGGCGCATGAGTCGAATACGCTCTTCATTCCCGAAGGGCTGAGCCTTGTGGAAGCCGCCGCGATGCCGGAGACCTTCATGACGGTCTGGCTCAATGTGTTCCAGCGCGGCAAGCTCCTCAAAGGCGAAACCGTGCTGATCCACGGCGGCGCGTCAGGCATCGGTACGGCCGCCACGATGTTCGCGAAGGCATTGGGCGCTGGCCGCATCATCACGACGGTCGGTTCGGACGAGCAGCGCGAGGCGAGCCTCGCATTGGGCGCCGACCTGGCGATCGACTATCGTCACGCGGATTTCGTTGCGGAAACGCTGGCCTTCACTGAAGGCAAGGGCGCCGATGTGATCGTCGATATCATCGCGGGCGATTACGTTGCCCGCAATTTCGCGGCGGCGGCGATCAACGGGCGCATCGTGCAGATCGGCGTTATCAAGGGGCCGGCCACGCAGGTCGATCTGTTCCCGATGCTCACGAAGCGGCTCACGCATATCGGCTCGACGTTGCGCTCGCGCACGCATGAGGAGAAGGCGGAGATCATTCACGAACTCGAAACGCACATCTGGCCGCATATTCGCAGTGGCAGCGTGAAGCCAATGATCTATCGCGAGTTCGCGCTGGAGCATGCACGCGATGCGCACACGTTGATGGATTCGGGCACGCACATCGGCAAGATCGTGCTGACGACGCGCGCCGCGCAGCAGTCCTCGCAACAGTAAGCGCAAAGCGATCGCGCCCGCCAGCAGGACGGTGGCGGGCGCGATCGCTGCAAGATGCCGCGCTTACAGACCCACTTCCTTCAAGAGCGCCGCCGCCGCGAGCTTGCCCAGATTGTGCGAGGCAAGCGGACTATCGCCGGTGATGAGCTTGCGATCGGTATGGCAGCGGCCGTCGATGCCCCGGTTCAGTACTTTCACGCCGAGTTTTTCGAGGCTTTCGCCAACCAGCCAGGGCAGCAGTCCCGGCATGTAGCCGATCTCCTGATTTGCGCCCGTATCGAGCGAATCGGGAAAGACGCAGATTTCGTAACCTTTGAACGGAAAGTCTGCGGGGTCTTCATCCACGGCGGCCGCGAGCAGGCAGGCCGGCCCGTGGCAGAGCGTCACGATGTACTTGTCGTGATCCATCGCCCATTTGAGCACCTGCTTGACCTCCTTGCTGTGCGGAATCCCCGCGAGCACGCCATGGCCGCCCGGCACGAATACCGCGATGTACGGCGAGTCCTTGCCCAGGCTTTTTTCCAGCACATCGGAGAGTTTGAGCGGCTGCTTGAGCTTCGGCAGATACTTGCGATACGTGCCCAGCACGGCTTCGTCTTCGTTCGGCATCGCCCAGAGTTCAAGCTTGGCCGGATTGCCCGAGAGCGTGGCGATATCGACTTCGAAACCGGCCTGATCCATGTGATGAATTGGCAGCAGCATTTCAACCGGATGATTGCCCGTCGAGAAGAACTTGCCATTCGTCGTGAGAATGTAGCGCTCATCGGTGGCGATCATCAGGACCTTCCATTTGCCCTCTGTATAGGGGTTCGGCGAGGTCGTGCCGTCGAAATCGGTTTTCGACGCGGTGTATTGCGAGAGCGAATACGGCGAGGGGAAAAATGCATTGTGCTCGGCGTGATCGGGCGAGGGCGCGCGATCGGACGCCTGTTGGGCGGCAGTCATGAAATCTCCTTGTTCGGGAAGTCGAAGGCAATGGGTCGAACCCGGGCGGCATGCAGGGGAAATTCGCAGCGACGGTGTGGCGGTGCGCGCCGGTGATGGGCGCGGCGCGATCCACAGAGAACATGGTAGGAAATCGCAGGCCGCGTACAAAGCCCCCCGAACGGGGGGCGACATGTCGTGCGCGTTGAGGCGGTTTAATCGTGCGCGACGCGCACGACCACCTTGCCGAAGTTGCGGCCCGCCAGCAGGCCAAGAAACGCTTCGGGCGCGCGCTCCAGGCCATCGACGATATCTTCCTGCAGCTTGACCAGGCCCTGGGCGATCCAGCTGCGCATGTCGCGCTGGAATTCGTCGAAGCCGCTCGCGTAATGGTCGCCGATGATGAAGCCTTGCATACGGATACGCTTGAACAGCAGCATTTGCAGGAAGCCGGGCAGCATGTCGGGTGTCGGCGGCGCGCCGTCGGCGTTGTATTGCGAAATCAGTCCACACAGCGGAATGCGCGCGCCCACATTGAGCAATGGCTGCACCGCTTCGAACACGGCGCCGCCCACGTTTTCGAAGTAGACGTCGATGCCGGCCGGGCAGGCTTGCGCCAGTTGCGCGGCGAAGTCGGGGGCGCGGCGGTCCAGGCACACATCGAAGCCCAGTTGCTGCGTGACGTAGCGGCATTTGTCGGCGTCGCCGGCAATGCCCACCACGCGCGCGCCCTTGAGCTTCGCGATCTGTCCCACGACCGCGCCCACGGCGCCACTCGCGGAGGCGACCACCACCGTTTCGCCGGGCTGCGGGTCGCCGATTTTCAGCAGGCCCCAATACGCCGTGAAGCCGGTCATGCCCAGTACGCTCAACGCGTGCGACGGCTCGGCGATGCCATCGAGCGCAGTGAGCGTTGCGCCCGGCGCCAGCGCGTAATCCTGCCAGCCCGCGTGCGCGAGCACCAGATTGCCCGGCTTGAACTGCGCATGTTTCGAATCGACTACCCGGCTCACCGTTGCGCCCACCATCGGATCGCCGAGTGCAACGGACGGTGCGTAGGAGGCCGTATGGTTCATGCGGGTGCGCATGTAGGGATCGAGCGAGAGCCAGAGCGTGCGCAACAGCACTTCGCCATCGGCGGGTGCCGGAACCGCGCTTTCATGCAGACGAAAATTATCGTGTGTGGGTGCGCCCAGCGGACGCGAATGAAGGACTACACGTCGATTGACGGTCGGTGATTGCGACATCGGAACATCCTCAAAACAGGTTGCGACGCAAGGCGCGGGAAGCCGCAGGCATTGCGGTAGATGTGCAACCCGCCATGCGTCGAGGCAGGCCGATTGTAGGGCGGCGAGTTGCGCCGAATACGACGTGAAAGGGAAATCATCGTTGCTCGCGGCGTGCGAATGTGCGTGCCATCGCGTTGCAACCGCCCCCCCCAACCAGGGGGCTGAAAGCACGCCTACGCTTCGCTAGGCTGTCGAATCCGATTCGCGAACGTCTATCGAAGAGATTGGCATGACTAAAGAAAAATCAGGCAATGCACCAGGAGATACCACCGATCAAGCCGACGCAGCGTATGCCTATCCGCTGCTCATCAAGCAATTGCTGCACACGACGCTCGCGACCTGTCCCGAGCAGCAGATCGTCTATGGCGACGAGGTCCGCTATACGTACTGGGGTTTCCGGCATCGACTTGGCCAGCTGGCGAGCGCGCTCGCCGGCGCAGGAGTGAACGCGGGCGACACCGTGGCCGTGATGGACTGGGACAGCCATCGCTACCTCGAATGCTATTTCGCCGTGCCGATGATGGGCGCGGTGCTGATGACCGCGAATGTGCGGCTCTCGCCCGAGCAGCTCCTCTACACGCTCAATCACGCGCAGGCTAGCGTGCTGCTCGTGCATCGGGACTTCCTGCCGGTGCTGGAGAGTCTGCGTGCGCGTCTCACGACGGTGCGCACCTTTATTCTGATTGGCGACGATGTCGAGGATTCGCGGCATTCGGCGGGCTTTCATGGCGAGTACGAGGCGCTGATCAACGCCAGTTGCCCAGACTTCGCCTTTGCCGATTTCGACGAACACACGCGCGCGACCACGTTCTACACCACGGGCACCACGGGCTTGCCCAAAGGCGTGTCGTTCAGTCATCGGCAGCTCGTGCTGCATACCCTCGCGGGCATGGCCGCACTCGGCAGCGCGCGAGAACAGGGCCGCGTGCATCGTGAAGATGTCTATATGCCGATCACGCCGATGTTCCATGTGCACGCCTGGGGCATGCCTTATTTCGCCACGGCGATGGGGCTCAAGCAGGTCTACCCCGGCCGCTACGCGCCCGAAAGCCTGCTGCGTCTGATCGAGCGCGAAGCGGTCACCTTCTCGCATTGCGTGCCGACACTGCTCGATATGATTCTCTCCAGCCCGGCTGCCGCAGCGGTTGATCTGTCGCGCTGGAAGGTGATCGTGGGCGGTTCGCCGCTCCCGGAGGGGCTCACGCGCGCCGCGCTTGCCCGCGGGATCGACGTGTACACGGGCTACGGCATGTCCGAAACCTGCCCGCTCCTCACGCTCGCCCAGGCGCGCGGCGCAGCCGCAGAGCCGGGCGCTGCCAGCGATATCGGCGTGCGCACGCGCGCGGGCACGCCGTTGCCGCTCGTGGACCTGCGCATCGTCGACGAACACATGCGCGACGTGCCGCGCGACGGCAAGTCTGCAGGCGAGGTGGTGATACGCGCGCCGTGGGCCACGCAGGGCTATCTGGGCGACGCGCAGGCGAGCGCCGCGCTCTGGGCGGGCGGCTATCTGCATACGAACGACATTGGTGTGATCGACGCCGAGGGACAACTGCAGATCACCGACCGCATCAAGGACGTCATCAAGACGGGCGGCGAATGGATTTCGTCGCTGGAACTGGAAAACCTCCTTTCGACTCACCCAGGCGTGCGCGAAGCGGCAGTGATCGGCGTGCAGGATGCGCGCTGGGGCGAGCGCCCGCTTGCGCTGGTGGTGCTCGCGCCGGGGCACGAAGGCGTGACGCCCGAGCAGTTGCAGGCGCACGTCAAGCGGGTGGCCGAGCGCGGCCTGATCTCGCGCTTCGCGGTGCCGGAACGGCTGCTGATCGTGGAGAGTCTTGAGCGCACCAGCGTTGGCAAGATCAACAAGCGCGCGTTGCGCGAACGCTATCAGCAGAGCGCGGCGAAGCGAAAGCCCCCCACGCGGGGGGCTGATCGGGCGCGTGCTCCGCGCCGATAATCGGGTCTCCGATGGTGGCACGCCGCCTCGCACAACCCGCAGATCATGATGGACATGCTCGAAAACATGCGTACATTCGTGCGCGTCGTGGAGGCCGGCAGTTTCACCGCCGCCGCGAGGCGCATGGATACTTCCACGGGCATGGTGTCCCGCGCGATCTCCCAGCTCGAAAGCTATCTGGAAACGCGGCTGCTGCAGCGCACGACGCGCCATCTCGCGCTGACTGAAAGCGGTCGGCGTTACTTCGAACGCGTGCGGCCGATCCTCGGCGATGTCGACGAAGCCAACGCCGAGGCGCGCAACGCGCTCGTTCGACCCTATGGCCGTCTGCACGTCCATGCGATGCCCGGTCTGGGGCAGCGCCACGTGACGGCTTCGGTCGTCGCGTACCGGGAGCGTTACGCCGATGTCGGGATCGAGTTGACGCTTTCCCAGCGCCTGCCCAATCTGGTCGAAGAGGGCTATGACGTCTCCGTGTTGAGCGCCGCGTCCTTGCCCGACTCGGGGTATATCGCGCAGCCTATCGGCATGAGTTACAGCGTGCTGGTGGCCTCGCCGGCCTGGCTCGCGCGCCATGGCGTGCCGCGCACGCCCGCCGACCTGGCGCAACACGCCTGCGTGGGACTCGACACGCCCGCTGTGCCCGCGCACGAATGGCGGCTGCAAGGGCCGGACGGGGAATCGGTGCATGCGCTGGGCGAACCCGCGCTACAGCTCAACGAACCCGAGGCGCTGGCCGTCGCCTTGCGTGCGGGCAGCGGCATCGGGTCGCTCGCCATATACTCGGTGATCGACGATCTGCGTGCGGGCACGCTGGTGCGCGTGTTGCCCGACTACCGGCTGCAGGCGCTCAATGTCTATGCGGTGTATGTGTCGCGTGTCTATGTCGATGCGCGCATTCGCACTTTCGTCGAGCATTTGCGCGCGACACTCGGGCCCGCGCTATGCAACGAGGAGCAGGAGATCGCGCAACTCGTTCGCGCCAAACCGAGTGTGAACGTGCTGCCGCTGAGGAGCCAACCGCGCCGATGAATCCCCGTCCCGACAGACGCCGACGCGACGCGCCCGCAGAAACGGCTGCCGGTGCTGCCGCTGCGCTGATCCACACCAAGCTGGCGCCCGCGCATGCGCGCGAGCACGTCGCTCGCGCCGCGCCGCTCGAACGCCTGCGCGCGGGCCGCGACCGCAAGCTCACGGTGGTCTGCGCGCCGGCAGGCTACGGCAAATCCACCTTGCTGGCCGAATGGCGCGAGGCCTTGCTTGCGCAAGGCGCACAGGCCGCGTGGGTCAGTTTCGACGACGAGGACGACGAGCCCTCCATCTTCGCCGCCTATGTGATCGCCGCCGTGATGGAAGCCAGCGGCGGCGTGGGCGCACGCGCCCAGCAGCAGTTGCGCGAGCGCGCGGTGCTGCCGATCCACCTTGCCTTCGCGGAACTGCTCAACGAACTGGCTGCCAGCGGCACGCCGCTGTTTCTGTTTCTCGACGATGTGGACCGCCTCGAAGCGCCGGCGATTCACGAGGCGCTCTTCAGTCTGCTGCGCTACGCGCCCGACCATCTGCATCTGGTACTGGGCTGTCGTTCGACGCCCGCGCTGCCGCTCAGTTACTTTGCCTCGCGCGATCAACTGGTCTGGCTAGACGCCGATTCGCTACGCTTCACGCGGCCCGAAGCTGCTGAATTCGTGCGGCGCGTGGCCGGCAAGGAACTGGCGGCCGCAGACCTCGAAGCACTGGTCGGCGCCACTGAAGGCTGGGTTTCGGGCCTGCAACTGGCGGCGCTGGCGTTGCGCGACGACGTGGACGCCAGCCAGGTGGTGCGCCGCGTTGCCCAGGCGCGCGGCGGCATCGCCGCCTATCTGAATGAGAACGTCATGCACGCGCTGCCGCAACCGGTGCGCGAGTTCCTGCTCGCGACGGCGGTGCTCGAACGCATGACACCCGCGCTCTGTAACGCGCTCACGGGCCGCGACGACGCCCATGCCATGCTGGAGTGGCTGAGCGCGCACAATCTCTTCGTCAAGACGCTCGACGGTGAGTCGCCGTGGTTCCGCTATCACGCGCTGTTCTCGCACTATCTGCGTGACGAGTTGCTGGTGCGCAAACCCGAAAGCGTGCCTGAACTGCATCGTGCGGCGGCGCGCTGGCTGGGCGCGGCGGGCCTGTGGCCGGAAGCCGTGCGTCACGCGCTCGCGGCGGGTGAGGTCGCGCAAGCGGCCGACTGGGTCGAGTCCTGCGCAATGGAATTGATCGCCGCGAGCGACGTGCGCACCGTACTCAACTGGATCGCGCGACTGCCGGATGCCGCGTTCGAAGGCCGCGTGCGCTTGCGCCTGGCTCACGCGTGGGCCCTGGCCTTGTCGCTGCAGATCGTCGCGGCGCGCCGCGCGCTCGAACGCATGGAAGCGGATATCGGCAACGGCACGCTCACTATCGACGCTGGAGCGGAGATCGAAGTGCTCGCGGTGCGCTCGCTGGTCGCGGGACTGGCCGACGAGAGCGCCGAATCGCTAAGGCTTGGCCGCCAGGTGCTCGACGCGCAGCCATCCGTGGGTTCGTGGGTCGAGCAGATCGGGCAGACCACGCTGATCTTTGGGCTCAGCTACGCGAACGGCCTCGAAGAAGTGCTGCGGCTGCGCGCACGCGACCAGGCTGCCGGACACGAACCGCTCTATTCGAACGTCTACCGGCGCAGCATGAGCGGGCTCGGGGAATTCATCGCGGGACGGCTGCACGATGCTTCCAGCACCTTCGAAGGTGCGCTGCACATCGCCGAGGAACGTGCGGGCCGCCTGTGTGCGGCGGCGGCGCTCCCGGCCGGATATCTCGGCGCGATCTGGTACGAGTGGGGCGATTCTGGCCGCGTGCGTGAGTTGCAACGAGAGCGTCTGCCCGGCGCCTTGCAGGCATGCTCGCTCGGGCCGATGCTGCGCTTTGCCTTGACGGCGGCCATGGAGAGGGTGCGCGCGGGCGATTTCAGCGGCGCTCATGCGCTGTTGCGCGACGTGGAGCGCGTCGCGGCGGGGCGGCAATGGCTGCGTTTGCAGGTCGCCTGTGTCGGGGCGCAAGTGCGCATCGGGCTCATGGAGGGCCATCTCACGCAGGCGCATCGTCACGGCGAGGCGCTGCGTACGCTCGTGGACTTCGAGAGACAGCCGCCGCCCGCTGCGGGTAGCGGTATCGAACGTGGTCGTTTGCCGAAACCGCACGCGCACGTCTGCTACTGAGCGATGGCCACGCCAGGGAGGCCGCCGCCGCTTTCAGCACGATCCACCACGAACTGGCCGCGCGCGGCATGCCCTGGTTCGCGGCGCAGGCGGCCGTTCCCGGCGCGCTGGCGTGGCATGCCGCAGGCGATGACGAAGCGGCGCTCGCCTTGCTTGCGGATGCGCTTGCCTACGGACAACGCCACGGACTCGTGCGCAGCTTCATCGACGAAGGAGAGCGCGTTGCCACGCTGTTGTCGGCGATAGCACGAACGCCGGCGCGATTTCCTGGCGTGGGCCTGTGGTACATCGACGAACTCAAGGCGGCGTTCGCCAGCGATGTTGCGGGCGCGCCCAACGACGGGCAAAAAGCGTCGCTACGGCCTGGCGCGAGCCTCGCCGCCAGCAATCTCAGTGCGCGCGAAGTGGAGATTCTGGACTACGTGGCGCGCGGGCTGTCGAACAAGGAGATCGCCCGCGCGCTGCGCGTCGCGCCCGAGACCATCAAATGGCATCTCAAGAATATCTTCGAAAAGCTCAACGTCAATTCGCGCATCCAGGCCGTGCGCAGCGGCCTTGCGTTCGATATGCCATCGGTGCGCCGCGAAGCCCGTGCGCGCGGTGAGGGCAAAGCGCGCTGACCACGAAGCTGCGCAAAACGCGCTATCGTCACGCTCTGCCTGTTTGTTCCCGAACCGCGTTCATGGCCGCTACCGAGCACCCGAACCCCATCGCCGCGCGCGTCTTCGCGCCGTCGCAACTGTCGATCGGCTTGTCGCTGCCGGTACTGCGCGCCGACACCCACATTGCCGATTTCCGCGACCAGGTCGCGCTCGCGCACCACGCCGACGCGCTGGGCTTTCGTGCGCTCTGGGTGCGCGATGTGCCGCTCAATAGCGCCGATTATCCCGATCCGGTCGGTCATCTCGATCCGTGGGTGCTGCTCGGCGCACTCGCCATGCACACGCAGCGCGCCGCGCTCATCAGCGGCGCGATCGTGCTGACGCTGCGCCATCCGCTGCATATCGCCAAGGGCGCGGTGTCGGCGAGCCATCTGGCGCAGGGCCGCTTTATTCTCGGAGTCGGGTCCGGCGATCGTCCCGCCGAATACGCGGCGTTTGGCCAGGATGGCGAAGCGCGCCGCGAGCTGTATCGGCGTCATTGGGACACGCTGGCTGCCGCGCTCGCGCCGGATTCGCGCATCGTGCCGGACGTCGCGTCGGACGATGCGCCTGAATTCTTCCTGCTGCCGCGCCCGACCGCGCCGGTGCCGATGCTCGCGGTTGGATCGGGTGGCCAGAGTGTGGACTGGATCGCGCGCCATGCGATCGGCTGGATGACCTATCACCGCGAACCCGAGGCGCAACGCGCACGTTATGCGCTCTGGCGCGCCGCAGTGGCGCGCACGGCGCCCGATGGATTCCGCGCCTTCGGCACGGCCATGCGCCTGCAGTTGAGCGACGATGCGAACGAAGTGGCAACGCCCGTGCCGCTCGGCTATCGCACGGGACGTCGCGCGCTCGTCGGCGTGCTGGAGGCGATGCGCGCAGCGGGCATGCATCACGTAACCTTCAATCTGGGCGGCGAGCGGCCCGCGCGCGAAGTCCTCGACGAACTGGCCGCCGAGGTGCTGCCGCAATTTCACGCCGATTAGGCGTCGATTGAACGCCGATTGAGCGCCGCGCCGCTTTTCCTGTGCTTCAATGAATTCAGGCTAACCGGCAAGGAGCGCAATCGTGAACACGGACCAGCGTATCGACGGCATCCAGCAGGCCCAGAATTACGACGATCTGCATGCGGCGATGGAGGGTTTTCTCGGCGAGGCGCAGGCGCGCTATCCGGCGCTCGAACAGGCGGGCGAGTTGAAGGCCTGCATCGGCGGCAGCGCATTTGCACAGGCGGTGGACGCGCTCAAGCAATACCAGGCGACAACCGGCGAGACCTACCCGCACGCGCAGCGCGTAATTGAAGCCGCGGCGGCGAAGCACGCGGCGCTCGGCGGCGGGCCTACTTGTGCATCATCGCCTCGACCAGGAAGTGAAACGGGAGCGTGAGTAGCACCGTCGCGCCAAATCCCACGCACCAGAGAATGAACATCCATTTGAGGTTGTGCAGAAAGCCCCGGCGTTGAGGGCCCGCCGGGTTCGCCGGATGCGCTTGTTGCGATCCTTGTGCTCGTTGCGCCATGATCGTTCCTCCCCTGGAATTTTATTGGGTACCGCGTGCCGCCCGGCTCACCAGGCCAGCGCCTGACGAAATACCTGGCCGCCGTATCCGTGAACGATTTCGTCGATCTGCGCGGGCGCCGGATCGTGCGTTTCGAGCACGAGCGCCCAGCTGCCCGGCTTCAGCTCGCCTTCGATGGTGCGTGTGAGCTTGCTGTCCAGATGCGCTTCGATCTCGCGCGCGCCCAGCCCGATACCGCCGCCGATGGTCAGCCCCGCAAGCACGCCGACCGGCCCGCCCAGCAGGCCGATAAGCGCGCCCGTGGCCGCGCCGATCACCGTGCCCCAATGCGGCCGGCTGTATTCGTCGAGCACCTTCAGCGTGCCCGATGCGTCTTTCTGCACCATGACACCGCTTTCGATCTTCAGGCCCTGGCCGTCGGTCTCGAAGTTCTTGAAGTCGCGTGCGGCGCGTTGTGCTTCGTCCAGCGTCCCGAACGTTGCGACGATCAATTCCTGCGACATATGCATGCTCCCGATACCTGATGACGTCCTTCAGTCAAAGATAGGCAATTCGGGAGAAGAGGGAGGAGTTTTTGGTCAGATTGAAGGGCGCATCGGGAATGAAATTCGCTCGCCGCGCCGGTCTAACGATTGGCGTCAGTCCAGTCAGTCCAGCGATGGGTCGCAGGCGCAATCGAGATTCGACGCCTTGGCCGGCCGCGTTGAGGCGGCCAGGCGTTGCAGGGTGACAAGGCCCAGCAAGGCCAGCCCCAGCCCCAGAAGAAAATCGGCATGTACGCCTGCGCGATCGACAATCGTGCCGCCCACCGCCGAGCCCACGGCGATCGCCACCTGAATCACGCTGACGAACATGGCCGATCCGGCTTCGGGCAAATCCGCCGTATCGCGCTGGATCCAGACGCTGAAGCACAGCGGCAGCGCGCCGAACGCGATCCCCCACAGCAGCATCCCGGCTGTCTCGCCAATCGGCGAATGTTCGAGCAGGAGCATCGAGGACATGGCCGCCAGCAGCAGCAAGACCATCGTGGCGACGGACTTCTTGATGTGCCCGGAAATCACCGTCGAGGTGATCGCGTTCGAAAAGAAGCCGATGAGGCCAAAGCCGAGCAGCAGCAGCGTCATGGCGTTCAACGAGAAGTCATGTTCGAGCAGCGGTGCGATGTAGGTATAGGTCGAAAAATGCGCGCCGAACACCAGCGCGACCATCAGCATGCTCAGGCGGGTGTGCGAACGGCCCAGCAGCTTGCGGAAATCCGCCATGCGCAAGGCCGATGCGGACGGCAGCGACGGCACGAGGAAAGCCTGCGCCACCAGCGCCAGCGCGACGAGTCCCGCCGTGGCGCCAAAAGCCAGCCGCCACGACGAAAACGACGCGATAAAGGTTCCCAGCGGCACGCCGATCACCGTGGCGAAGGTCACGCCGGTGAGGATCGTCGCGGTGGCTTTCGCGGCGTCCTTGCCCTGCACGAGGCGCGGCGCGGCCGCCGTAGCGAGCGTCCAGAAGCCGCCGAGCGCCGCACCCAGCAAGGCGCGGCCGGTCAGCATGAGCGCCAGATTGGGCGCGACGGCGCACAGAATATTGGCGATCAGCAGGACGGCGGTGAGCAGCAGGAACACGTAGCGCCGGTCCATGCGGCCTGCGCTGACGATGAGCATCGGCGCGGAAATCGCGGCCATGACGCCGGGCGTGGTGACCATCAGGCCCGCCACGCCGGTGGAGATGCCCAGATCGTGCGCGATTTGCGGCAACAGGCCGACGGGCAGAAACTCGGCGGTCACGAATGCGAATGCACTGATCGCAACCGCAACGACCGAGAGCCATTGACTCGCGGACGTGTGCGTTCCGTCTAGAGACACTGGAGCCGTAGGGGTATCGATTTGCATGAAGGCCTTAATCGTGGAGTGAACGTGGATCGAGGCATCGAATTCTAGGCAGGGATTTGTCCAACAAAAAGACCCGAATTCCGAAAAGAGTTGATGGGGAGGCTGAACAATCGCCGCGCAATCACCGTGTCAAAAAGTAAAAAGGCTGGCAGACGCCGAAGCCTCTACCAGCCCTTTTTATGTCAATTCGCCTCGCTATTAACACGCTATAGGAGGCGAATCCCGCAAATTCGCTTTAGAAGCGATGACGGATACCCACGGTCGCCACGGCTTGCGAATTCGAATTCGATGCCGACACGCCCATGATGTCCGCGTGGATCTTGCCTTCGCCATCCACGACGCGCTGATACGCGCCTTCGGCATAGACGTCGGTGCGCTTGGACAGCGCGTAGTCAGCTTGCAGCGTGAACTGGTGGTACTTCGGGCTCACGCCTTCGAGGCTCGCATCCGTGTACGTGTACGCGCCCGACAGCGTAAACGCCGGCGTGAACGCGTAACGCGCATTGATTTCGTAGTTGCTGAAGCGCGCGCTGTTGC
This sequence comes from Burkholderia sp. Ax-1719, assembly GCF_011753055.1. Classification (GTDB taxonomy): domain Bacteria; phylum Pseudomonadota; class Gammaproteobacteria; order Burkholderiales; family Burkholderiaceae; genus Paraburkholderia. Next base: position 36,324 of record NZ_VWWJ01000018.1, read on the forward strand.
CCGTGAGCGAGGTCGTTGCGCCTGCGTTCGACGAGTTGATCGCCGTGAGGTTGCTCAACTGCGTTTGCGTGAACACGAAGCCGACGTTAGCTGCCCCGAACGCGTAGTTCAGGCCCGCGCCATACGTGCGCTGACGCGAAGCCGTGAAGGTGGAGTCGTCGCTGACTGCGCCGCTGCTGTTGATGGTCGAACCCGAGTTGTTCAGCTGCAGGTAACCTGCGCCGGCCTTCAGGCCGCCAAACGTGTAGGTTGCGCCCACGCTGTATGCGCGGTTATTCGAGAAGCCGCCTGCCGCGTTCGAGAAGCCATACAGCGCGTTGAACTTGAGGCCGCCGTAGTTCACGCTCTGATACTTGAGCGAGTTGCTTACGCGGAACGAGTTGTTGAGGTTGTCGTTGTCATACGGGTGCGAGGCGATCGTGCCGCCGTATTGCGTGCCGTTGAGCGCCAGACCGCCCAGGTTGTCGACCACGCTGTCGTACTGACGACCGAGAGTGACCGTACCCGCCTGGTCGCTCGACAGACCGACGAACGCCTGACGGCCGAACATGCGGCTGCCTTGCTTGGCCGCGCCGTTCGAAATGCTGAAGCCGTTTTCGAGCACGAAAATCGTCTTGAGGCCGCCGCCCAGATCTTCGCTGCCGCGCAGGCCCCAACGGCTGCCGTTGAGCGCGCCGCTCGTCTGCTGCACGTTCGAGCTGCCGCTCTGGTTGCTGGTGTACATGACGCCTGCGTCGATCAGGCCGTAGAGCGTGACCGTGCTCTGTGCGTGTGCGGCGCCAGCGAAAGAGGCCGCTGCAACGGCGAGGGCGGAAAGGGTGTGTTTTTTCATCGTTACTCCATTGATTTGTTATTCGCTCCTGGGGAGCGAGCGCGGAGCATAACGCGATAATTGCAATGTGTTTTAGCGAATGTGGTTCTCGAACGACGATTCTCAATGCGAATTGCCTTTCTGAATCTTGTTTATTACGAATCCGCTTCTTGTGGTGGAAATATCCCGTAAAACAAGGGGTGTTACGATGGCCGTCGCGATGGATAAATCGCTCGATTTCGTGTGCGGGCCGGGTAATTGAGAGAAATATTCGAAATTGAAAATTACCTTTTATTGCGGTTTCTTAATAACGCGATAAAATTGCCTCTATTCGGCGATACGGACCGTTCCGATGAATTTTTCATCTGCGAGCCGGGCCGCTATCCTTGCTCACTACAACACAACCCTTGTTTGGGGCGCGAACGCCCTGGCTCACATGACCGACGCTAACGACGCACTGATCGCGCAAGCGCAACAGCACTTCACCGCAGGCCGTTTCGACGCGGCCGGGCAGGTTCTGCAATCGATCCTGCAAACGACGCCCGATCACGCGGGCGCTCTGGAAGCGATGTCCTTCGTCTGGTCGGCGCGCTCGGATTACGTGCGCGCGGCGGAATTTGCGTGGCGCGCGGCGCTTCCTGCCGCCACGACTGCGGACCAGTTGCAGCATGCCGCGCGCATCTGCCAGCTCGCGCAACGTCACGCTGACGCCGTCGCGCTCTATGACCGGCTGCTCGTGCTCGTGCCCGATCACGCCGCATCGCTGCACGGCGCGGCCATGTCGCTCGTGCAACTTGAGCAGGGCGAGGCCGCGCTCGAGTATTTCGCGCGCCTCACGCGCCGCAATCCGAAAGCGCCGGAGGTGCACTACAACCGCGGCACGCTGCTCGGCCAGTTGGGTCGCTACGACGAAGAACTCGACGCTTACCGGCGTGCGATCGAACTCAAGCCGGATTTCGTCGCGGCCTGGACGAATCTGGGCGTTGCCTTACGCGACCTGCATCGCTTCGACGACGCGTTGCGCCACTTCAAAAAAGCCCTGTCGATCGATAACAACGACGCGGGCGCGCGTACGAATCGCGCACAAACCAATCTGCTGCTCGGCGAATTCGAGCATGGCTGGCGCGAATATGAATGGCGCTGGCGCGACGGCACCATGTCGCATGGCTTGCCGGACGCGACGCAATGGAAGGGCCAGCCGCTCGCGGGCAAGACCGTCTTCGTGCACGCCGAGCAGGGGTTCGGCGACACCGTGCAGTTCGTGCGTTTTGTCGAACGCCTGCATGGACAAGGCGCGAACGTGATCGTGCAGGTGCAGGACGAACTGGTGGAGTTGCTGCAAGGCGTGGCCGGTGCAGCAAGCGTGATCGGCAAAGCGTCGCCAGTCCCCGCGTTCGACTATCACCTGCCGATGTTGAGCCTGCCGCACGCGCTCGCGTTGCGCAAAGAGGATTTCGCACCATCAGGGGCGTATCTGCACGTCGACGATGCCACGCGCGCCACGTGGTCCGATGTGATCGGCGTAGAGGAGGGTGTTGAAGCAGGTGGTAAGCGGCGCTTGCGCGTGGGCGTGGTCTGGTCGGGCAATACCACGCATTTGAACGATCGCAATCGCTCGATGCCGCTCACGGAACTCTTGCCGCTGTTCGGCGCCGACGCGCGCTTCATTTCGCTGCAAAAAGATCTACGCGAGCGCGACCGCGCAAGTTTCGACGATCTCGTGCAACGCGGGCGCTTGATCGACGCCGGGCCGCGCCTGACGACGTTTTCGGCTACGGCGGCGCTGATCGCGCAGCTCGATCTGGTGATTGCCGTCGATACCGCGGTTGCGCATCTGGCCGGCGCGCTCGGCAAACCGGTGTGGATCGCGTTGCCGTTCACGCCCGACTGGCGCTGGCAAATGCATCGCGAAGACAGCCCGTGGTACGCGAAGGCGCGCCTGTTCCGGCAGACTCGCCGCAACGTATGGGAAGACGCGGTGAAGGCCCTCTGTAAGGCCATCGACGCGGAAATTGCGGCACACGCCAGCTGAGCGCCGTCTTTCGAAAACGGGGCGCAAACGCGATGTGAAAACGGTGCAACAGGTCAATTTTTACGCGGTCTTACAGCTCCGCCTTAACGAAAAATTGACGCCGCGCCATACCCCGCAAGGCTGAGCGCCAAGTTCGGCTGTTCACGTCCTGCGCCCGGTTCGCTGCTATTCCTTACCAACGATTAGCAGGGTCCCCTTTGAACTGTAAATTGCAATCGGAATCATTCGCATTTATCGATATGATCGCGGCCTTTGATGCATATTGGGTCGCGAGACCCGCCATTACGCTGCGGAAACCGATAAATGAACCGAACCACCTCTTCACCCGCGCAGGCCTTCCGCCTGGCGCCGCTCGCTGCCGCGGCGCTGGCGCTTGCGAGCCTGTCCGTGCAGGCGTATGCCGCCGACGCATCGAGCGATACCGGCGCTGCCAGCACCACGGATAGCGCCAAATCGTCGTCGGTGCTGCCTGCTGTGAACGTCAAGGCGGCGCGCGACACGCTGCCGGGCGATCTCGCGCCGGCCTACGCGGGCGGTCAGGTGGCGAGTGGGGCGCAGATCGGCGTGCTCGGCAAGCAGAAGATGATCGACGTGCCGTTTTCGGTGACGAGTTACACCTCGAAGCTGATTCAGGACCAGCAGGCGCAGACCATCGCCGACGTGGTCGCCAATGACCCGGCCGTGCGCACGGCGCTGGGCTACGGCAACTTCTCGCAGACGTTCATCATCCGCGGCTTCCAGGTCTATTCCGACGACGTGGGCCTCGACGGTTTCTACGGCCTCACGCCGCGCCAGATGGTCGACACCGGCGCGATCGAGCGCGTCGATATCTTCAAGGGCGCCAGCGCCTTCGTGAACGGCGCGTCGCCGGGCGGTTCGGGCGTGGGCGGCACGATCAACGTGCAGACCAAAGTGGCCGACGACAAGCCCCTTACGCGCGTGACGGTGGAAGGCAGCGCTTCGGGCGAACTCGGCACGCACGTGGACGTGGGCCGCCGCTTTGGCGACAACGACCAGTTCGGCATCCGCGTGAACCAGACCGTGGTGGGCGGCAGCACGGCCGTGCAGAACCAGGACAGCCATTCGCAGCAGACCGCAATTTCGCTCGACTATCGCGGCGACAAACTGCGCCTCTACGCCGACTTCCTCTATCAGAAGAACAACATCACGGGCGGCCGCTCGGGCGTGTTCGTGACGGGCGACGAGATGCCGGCGACGCCGTCGGCAAGCTACAACGCTGCACAGCCGTGGACGTACTCGAAGCAGGAAGACACGGTCGGCATGCTGCGCGGCGAATACGACATTGCGCCGAACTGGACCGCTTACGCAGGCATCGGCTCGCGCCACACGACCGAGCTTGGCCAGTACGAGTCGATCTACTACGACAACGGCTCGTCGGAAGGCTATCGCATGGGCGACACGCTCAAGGAAAACGCGATCTCGGCGAATGTGGGCGTGCGCGGCAAATTCGACCTCGGCCCGGTCTCGAACCAGGTCAACGCGGGCTGGCAGATCAACCGCATCGCCGAATACGCCGCCTATGACATGACCGGCTATTTCCCGACGAGCCTGTACAACGCGTCGGCGATTGCGTTCCCGTCGGCGAGCTATAGCGGCGGCAACTTCTCGGATCCTGGCCTGACGACCTCGATCCTGATGCGCAGCTTTGTGGTGTCCGATACGCTCGGCTTCTTCCAGAACCGGCTGCTGTTTACGATTGGCGCCCGTCATCAGGACATCCTCGAAAACGGCTACGGCTACGGCACGGAAGTGCAGAGCTCGAACTACAACGACTCGGCGACGACGCCGATTTTCGGCGTCGTCTACAAACTGCAGCCGAACCTGTCGATCTACGCAAACCGCGCGGAAAGCCTGGTCGAAGGCGGCATCGCGCCCAGCGGCACGGCCAACGTCGGCCAGGTGATGTCACCGTTCCGCGCCAAGCAGTACGAAGCGGGCGTGAAGTACGACGCGAATCACTACGGCGCGGCGCTCGCGGTCTATCAGATCAAGCAGCAGGTGGCGTACACCAACAGCGTCACCAATATCTACGAAACCGATGGCATCCAGCAGCACCGTGGCGTCGAATTCTCGATGTACGGCGAGCCGGTCAAGGGCCTGCGCCTGATCGGCGGCGTGTCGTACATCAACGCGAAACTCGTCGATACCGGCGACAGCACGGAAGAGGGCAATCGTCCGATTGGCGTGCCGGCATGGACCTTCAACGCGAACCTCGAATACGACGTGCCGCAGGTCAACGGCCTCACGCTGATGGGCCGCGCGATCTGGACCAGCTCGCAATACCTGAACACGGCGAACACGCAGAAAGTGCCGTCGTGGACGCGTTTCGACATCGGCGCGCGCTACAAGACGCAGATCGCGAAGCACGACACCAGCTTCAATGTGATGGTCACGAATCTGGCGAACCGCTCGTACTGGTCGTCGGCGCTTGGCGGCTATCTGACGCAAGCCGAACCGCGCACGGCGTGGTTCTCGGTGACGACGGACTTCTGATGCCGATGAGCGGCCCCGCTGCAACGGGCCGCTCTCGCTAACTCAGCGCCTTGCGAGTTTGTTCATTCGCCATCTACTTTATTTATCGAGTGGGATGGCGAAAGCGATCTGTCCGGTTTATCGCGACAGATCGAGCAGGGCGTTGGAAGCCATACGCAGCGGGACTTCGGCCCATCCAAACGGCTGAAATCCCGCGTATGCGGCTGTGTATCGAAGGTGGCTTCGGCGTAAGCCGCGCGTTTACCCTCGATGTCGCCACGACCTGCGTTTTTTGTATCGTTGAATCCTATGCACAGGGCATGGTTCACGGAGACAACGCATGTTCAAGTGGTACACCGAGCTGACGAAGCCGGAAAAGCGGACGTACTGGGCGTGTTTTAGCGGCTGGGGCCTCGACGCGATGGACACGCAGATGTACGCGCTCGCGATTCCCACGCTGATCGCCCTGTGGGGCATGACGCGCGGCGAAGCTGGCTTGTTGGGCACGACGGTGCTGATCATGGCCTCGATCGGCGGATGGATCGCGGGCATTCTGGCCGATCGCTACGGACGCGTGCGCATTCTTCAAATCACGATCCTGTGGTTTTCGGCGTTCACGCTGCTGTCCGCCTTCACGGATTCGTTCTGGCAACTGATGGTCACGCGCGGGCTGCAAGGCCTGGGCTTTGGCGGCGAGTGGGCCGTGGGCGCGGTGCTCATCAGCGAGACCATCCGCCCGCAGGTACGGGGCCGCGCGGTCGGCTCGCTGCAGGCGGGCTGGGCCGTTGGGTACGGCGTGGCCGTGCTGCTTTCCACCCTCATTTTCAATACGCTCGAACCGGCGCTGGCGTGGCGCGTGCTGTTCGCAATCGGTCTGCTGCCGACGCTGCTGGTGCTGTGGATCCGGCGTTACATCGAAGAAGCGCCGGTATTCGCGCAAACGCGCGCCGCAACCGCCGCCGATCGCCCGAGCATCTGGGCCGTGTTCGAGCGCCCGCTGCGCGCCACCACGTTCAAGGCGATCCTGCTCACATTCGGCATCTACGGCGGCAACTACGTGATGATCACGTGGCTGCCGGCTTATCTGAAGCTCGTGCTGCACCTGTCGATCACCAACGTCGGCGGCTATCTGGCGATCAACATTCTGGGCTCATTCGCGGGTGCATTTCTCAATGGCTGGATGGCCGACCGCTTCGGACGTCGCCGCACTTTCATCGTCATCGCCTGCCTGCAGGCCGTGGCGGTGGCCGTCTACACACTCACGCCGATCACGTTGCCGGTCACGCTGTTGCTCGGTTTCGTGCTGGGCACGCTGCAATCCGGTACGGCGGCTGGCACCGGAGCCTACCTGGCGGAGCTGTTCCCGACGCGTATCCGCGCCTCGGCACAGGGCTTGTGCGGCAACGCGGGACGGGCCGTCGGCGCAATCATGCCGACGCTGGTGGGCGTGCTCGGCGCACGCGTCGAGCTTGGCGCGGCGATGGGATTGTGCGCCTGTGCGTCATATCTGCTCGTCGTGACGGCGGCGATGCTGCTGCCTGAAACGCGTGGCCGCGATCTCTCGCAGGTCGATGGCGGAAGCGAAACGGCTGCTTCCACCACGCCCGGCGAGACGACGATGCGCACCGCGCCTGTCTCCAGCGACGCCCGTTAAGCGTCCACGGATTCAGGATCCGGGCAGGCTCAGAAAGCAGGGCGCTTGAGGATCGATTGGGAACGTCTTGAAGAGCGGCGCACGGGTCGTGCAAAGGGGCGTGGATTACCGGGAAAAAAGCTGATACTGTGCGACGCACACTATCCCGGCAATCTATGCCGCTTGCATCTTCGAGTCTCCGATATGGACGAATTGCTTGAGCGCCTTTCCCAGAAAGTTGTGGCCGCACAGAACCTGGAAGGCCTTGTGCGCCCATTGCTCGAAATGCTCGGGATACTCACCGGACTCGAATCGACCTATCTGACGTCGATCGATTTCAGCCGCGAAGTCCAGACCGTTCTTTACTCGCGCAACGAGGGACGGGCGCAGGTGCTCGAAGGCCTGCAGGTGCAATGGTTCGACACCTTGTGCAAGCGCAGTCTGGAGAGCGGGCGGCGCGTCGTCAGCAACGTCAAGGAAATATGGGGCGATTCGCGCGCCGCGGCCGATCTGGAGATTCGCACCTACGCGAGCGCGCCGGTCTGCGCCGAAAACGGCGCGGTGATCGGCACGATCTGCGGCATCAGCCGCGAAAGTCTGGAAATCAGCTCAAGGGCGCGCAGTGCGCTCAATGTATTCGCCAAGCTGATTTCAGAGCATATCGAACGCGAACGTCTGATCGAGCAATTGACGCTGGCCAACGAGCATCTCGCACGCCGCGCGCTGATCGACGACATGACCGGCTTGCCGAACCGCCGCGCCATGCACGAGGAGCTTGGCCGCATGCTGGCGAATTCTTCGAGCGACCAATCGTATGTCGCGGTTTGCATCGTCGATCTGGAGGGTTTCAAGGCGCTCAACGATCAACGCGGGCACGCTGTGGGCGATCAGTTTTTGCAGGCTTGTGCGGATCGGCTGTTGGCGGCGGCTTCGGATAGCGGGCAGCTTGCGTATATCGGCGGAGGCAGGTTTGCGTTTGCTGGATCGGTATCGGATGAATTTGCGCAGGCTTCGGTTCAGGCCGAAGCGATCGCAGAGCGTTTGTCTCGCGCGACTGCGGGCGATTATGTGTTGCCGAGCGTGAGCTTGAATTACTCAGGCGCGCCGGCGGGTGGCGTGGCGGTCCGGTTTCTCACGGTGGCTCAGGCGCTGGATCAGGCGGATCAGCAGATGTATCGCGTCAAACGCGCTCGCGCTGCCGCGCGGGCGGGGAAAAGTGCGTGGGCGTTTGAGTGAGGCTGGTGGTGGGTGGCGCTGGTTTGCACTCCGGTAATTATTTAACATAAGATAAATTATCGAAGTTTTTTGTGTTGCGGCTTTTTAGAAATGTCCGGTTCTGGCTCATTAGAAATGTCCGATTCCTGCCCTGATTGACGCGCACGCTTGCGCGATGCGTCGACCAGGGGCGAACCATGAACGGACGTGAGCTGATCACGGCAAGCATGCGCGAACTTGAGCGGGTCAAGGTAATCGAGGCGGTTGTTGACGGCCGTCTGCGCTGTTTTCAAGCGGCTGAGCGGCTGCAACTCAGCGAACGGCAGATCAGCCGGCTGTGTCGGCGCTATGAGGCTTGCGGGCCAGCCGGCCTGGTCTCGACCAGGCGTGGACAGCCGAGTAACCGGGAATTGCCCGTCGATCTGCGGGCCCGGGCCATGGCGCTGGTGCGTGAGCGTTACGCCGATTTCGGGCCGACGCTGGCCTGCGAGAAGCTCGCTGAGTGCCACGGGATTGAGCTGGCCCGGGAGACCGTACGTCGATGGATGCGCGATGCGGGTCTGTGGATTCCACGCGCGCAGCGCCCGCCGAAGGTCTACCAGCCCCGGGCGCGCCGGGCGTGCCTCGGCGAGCTGGTCCAGATCGACGGCAGCGACCATCGCTGGTTCGAGGACCGCGCACCGGCCTGCACGCTGCTGGGCTACGTCGATGACGCGACGAGCCGCCTGATGCACCTGCACTTCACGGCCACCGAATCGACCTTCAGCTACTTCGAGGCCACGCGGGCGTACCTGGAACGTCACGGCAAGCCGGTGGCGCTGTATAGCGACAAGGCAAGCGTGTTCCGCAGCGTCAAGGCCCACGAAACGGGCCGCAGCGTGACGCACTTCGGACGCGCCATGTACGAGCTGAACATCGACACGTTCTGCGCCAACAGCAGCCCGGCCAAGGGCCGGGTGGAACGCGCGCACCTGACGCTGCAGGACCGGCTTGTGAAGGAACTCCGCCTGCGCGGCATCAGCACCCTGGCGCACGCGAATGCGTATGCGCCCACCTTTATGCAGCGCTACAACGCACGGTTTGCGAAGCCGCCGCGCAGCACGTTCGATGCGCACCGGCCACTGCGCCCGGACGAGGATCTGGACGCCCTGCTCACCTGGCGCGAAACGCGGCGCGTCACGAAGGCGCTGACGGTGCAGTACGACCGCGTGATGTACCTGCTCGACGACACGCCGGAGAACCGCAAACGCGTGCATCGCTACATCGAGGTCTGGGAGTATCCGGACGGGCGCATCGAGATCCGCGCCGATGGCCAGGTCCTGCCGTACCGCGAGTATGACCGGCTCACCGAGGTGGACCAGGGCGCGGTAATCGAGCACAAGCGCCTGGCGCACGCACTCGCGGTCGCGCAGGCCCTGCAGGCGCAGCGCGATGACAGGCGGGCGTCGGGGTCGCCCTCGCGCACGAACCAGGGCCAGCCCGTGCGGGCCGCGAAGCGGCGAGCGGGCACGAAGACGACGCGCGAGTTCACGCAGGCGGACATGGACGCGGTGATTGTGAAACTGGCGCAGGCCGCAAAGACAGGTTCAAAGCCGGACGCAAAACCGGGCCGACGGTCTGCAAAGGCCCGCTGAATGGGCACAGGCACCCTGCTGCGTCAAACGCTATCCTTCAACACGGAGTGACGATCGAACAGGTGAAAGATAGAAGCAGATCTCGTTAAAACCGGACATTTCTATTGAGGCGGAGACCGGACATCTCTATCTGGCCATGACATTTGTTTGTAGTGGCTAAGTTAAAACGTCCGCTTTTGACCACGTTCAAATGTCCGCTTTCAGCTTGATCTGAACAGCCCGGCTGCGCTCAAATCGCCATCGCCTCAACACGACGATTAGGCGCATCAGCCGCCTTACGGCGTGAGCGAACCGTCCGAACCGAGCGAACCAACAGCCTCGTCAGTTCCGTCTCGCCAGATTGCAGGCCCTTGCGATCACGACGCGCTTCGCGTGCACGCCGTTTGGCGTCTTTCTCAAGAAACACCACGAGCGAAGCCTCGCCATTCTTGAGACCGTGTCGGCGCACCCCGAAAATCGCATTCGCCAGTTCACCGGCCTCGAATGCGTCGATGATCGCCGGATGCACGTAACACTTGCGGCAAACCGCCGGCGTATTTCGCAGCAGCTGCGAAACTTCCTTGATGGTCCCCACGATCTGTTTGCGCGCTTCGGTCACTGTCGCCCATTCGAGCTTGCGCAAGGCCGCGAGCGCAAACACACTCCCAGCCCACGTGCGATAGTCCTTGGCCGTGAAATCCGCGCCGGTTGCCTCGCGCAAATACGCGTTGACGTCGGCCGACCCAACGACATGGCGCGCGCCATCGGCATCGAGATACTGAAACAGATCCTGACCCGGCAGATCCATGCAGCGCTTCATGATGCGCGCGATACGCGCATCGTTCACGGCGACATCATGCTCGATGCCGCTCTTGCCGCGAAACTTAAAGCGCAGCGTGCCAGCCGACACTTTCACGTGTCGCTTGCGCAGCGTCGTCAGGCCATACGAGTGGTTTTCGCGCGCATATTCCTCGCTGCCAACCCGTATCAGCGTCGTATCGAGCAGCCGCACCACGGTGGCGAGCACCTTGTCGCGCGGTATGCCGTCGAGCGCAAGATCGCGTTTGACGCGTGCGCGCAGCTTCGGCAACACCGCGCCGAAGGACAGCAGCCGCTCGTACTTGTCGGCGTCACGCGTCGCGCGCCACTCAGGGTGATAGCGATATTGCTTGCGGCCGCGCGCATCGCGGCCGGTCGCCTGGAGATGCCCGCGCGGATCGGGACAGATCCAGACCTCGGTGTAGGCCGGTGGAATGGCCAGTGAATTAATGCGGTGAATGTCCCGTTCGCTGCTGATGCGCTTGCCTTGCGTATCGAAGTACGCAAAAGCGCCCCGGCTCCGCTTGCGGGTATAGCCCGCGCGCGAATCATCGACGTAGCGCAGTCCAGCGGGAAGATTGTCTAGCGAAGGATTCAGGGCGTCTTCTACCGCGCTGACGACTTCGGCGCACTCGTCAACGCACGCTTCGGGGCACTTTTGCATTTTCGCCACGGTTTCCTCCGACTATTGCCATCTCTGCTTTGCGAAAGCCCCCGCAACTCGCGTGCCGCCGACCTCCCCTCGATCAAACCGCCTGCCGGGCGGCTTCCATCAGCGCCAGATGGCGCAGCAGCTTGGTCACCATCGCCGCCACGATCAGCGAGAGCACCACGAAAAATATCGCGAGCGGCGTGAGCGACTGGATGGACACGAAGCCGGCAAGCGCCATCATCGCCGACGACACCAGCAACAGCGCACAGCCAAGAATGGCGCTGGTCAGCCCGGCAATGTGCGGAAACAGCGAATTGCCCTTGGCCATCAGCGTCGGATACATCGCACCGGCGCAGAAGCCCATCACCAGCACCGGCGTCGCGAGCGTCCAGACCTGCAGACCCACCGTCAGCGCGAGCACCAGCATCGTGATCGACGACGCTGCCATCACGCGCGTGCCAATCCGCAGGCGCTGCTCCGGCGTCGGCAGGCGCGGGCCGTGCAGACGGTTAGACAGCCCGCCCAGGAAGTACATCATGCCGATGCCGAGCGCGAGATAGCCGAAAAACGTGGGTGGCTTGTGCAAGGTGCTCTGCACCATGAACGGCCCGACGATATTGAATACCAGCAGGATGCTGTAGCACAGCCCCTGGGCCAGAAAGCAGCTTTGAAACACCGGGCTGGACAGCACTTTGCCCGCATTGCGCATGAGCGTACGCGGTTCCAGATGAACGGGCTGCCGCAGCGTTTCGCGATAGCGCCACAGCACCGTCCACATCACGAGCGAACAGACCAGCAGAAACACGAGGCACGCCTGCCAGCCAAACCACGTTTGCAGATGCGCGCCAATCACCGGCGCGACGATCGGTGCAAGGCCCCACGCGATCGACATATAGGTGAACGCGTGCATCAGCGCCTGACCGGAGAAAGAATCCGTGATGATGGCCTTGGCGAGCAGATTGGTGGTGGCAATACCGAAACCCTGCAGACAGCGAGCCGCGAGGAACAGGCCGATATTGGGCGCGGCCAGCGACAGCACGCAGCCAATCGTGTAGATGACGAGGCCGCCTGCCAGCACGCGCTTGCGCCCGTAAGCGTCGGCGATTGGCCCGAAGATCAGTTGCCCTAGCGCGTAGGCCGCCATATAGCCGGAAACGCTCGACTGGATCGCCTGCGACGAGGTGGAGAAGTAATGCGCCATCGCAGGCAGCGCGGGAACATAGACGTCAATGGCGAACTGACCGGCCGAGGCGAACAGGCAGATCAGAAACAACAGAAAACGAGGTGTGTTCGATGCAGGGGTCACAGCGATGGTGCGGTCTGCGCAATCGTGGCTCATGAGTCCGTCAAGGTTGCAAATTCGGCGCACATACTAGCATCGCTTTGGCCGATGCTCCTGGACTCTGTCGCCGGGCAATCGCGCCCTGCCCGCGCCGCCCGCCTTTAAAGCTGCGAATCGAGCAACGCGACTGTGCGTTCTAGCAGCTTTTCAGGAAGCGGACGGTTACGCCATGCCTCAAGCGTGATACGTCTGGCATTGCGGATATCGTCATCGAAAATCGCCGTCTGTTGCCGTGCGAAGCCGCGGTCGTAGATATTCAGGTTGGCTTCGTCGTTGAGCTTGAACGACCGGCTGTCGAAATTGGTCGAGCCCACCGACACCATATATTCGTCGACCACCATCAGCTTGCAGTGGAACATCGTCGGCTGATATTCGTACATTTGCACGCCGGCTTCGAGCAGCGCGCCCCAGCACGCGCGTGAGGCCTCGCGCACCGTATGGGTATCGATACGCTTGCCGGGCGTGATGATGCGCACGGCCACGCCGCGCTTCGCGGCTTCGACGATGGCGTTGATGGTCAGCTTGTCCGGCACGAAATACGCGCTCGATAGCTGGATCGAATGCGTCGCAGCGGTGATGGCCATGAGGTACATCAGCTGCATGTCGTCGCTGCCGCCCGACGGCGAGCTGCTGAACATGTGCGCGAAGCCGTCGCCCGCGGCGGCGAGCTGCGGAAAATACCGTGGGCCGTGCAGCACGTTGCCGGTCGCCTTGACCCAGTTGTCCATGAACACGGCCTGCATGTGCCCGACCGCCGGGCCTTCGAGGCGAAAATGGGTATCGCGCCAATGTTGCTCGTCCTGCGCGTCGCCGGTCCATTCGTCGGCAATGCCCACGCCGCCCGTAAAGCCGATGCGCCCGTCGATCACGAGCAGCTTGCGGTGCGTGCGGTCGTTCATCCTGCCAAGGCCGGTCCAGTGCGGCTTGTGGTACTGGATCACCTCCGCGCCCGCCTCGCGCAGCAGGTGCAGATAGCGCGGATCCATTTTTGAGGAGCCGATCCAGTCCAGCAGAACGTGGACGGCAATGCCCGCGCGTGCCTGCTCGGAGAGCGCCTGCGCAAACCGTTCGCCGATTCCGCCCGACCAGTAAATAAACGTTTCGAAGGTTATGGTGTGCCGCGCCGCACGAATCGCGTCGAGCATGGCGGGAAAGATCCGGTCACCGTTGACTAGCACCTCGAAGCGATTGCCGTCGACCACCGGCGGCCCAAGCAGCAGGCCCATCGAGCGCGTGAATTGCGGGTCGTCGCTGGCGTAGAGCCGGTCGATCTTGTGTTCGATCTTCTTTTCACCGCTCGTCAGGTTGGCGATCACCAGTACGGTGATCAGCGTGACGACTACAGTCAGCACGATCAGGGCAATCGTCGCCATGCACGGGCCTCGCGTTGCGAACAGGGTTGAGCGAACTCTCCCTAGCATGCAATGGTCCCGGGCTGCGGAATCGATTTGGCCCCTTACAGGTGGACGCGAGAACTACCCCGCGCCCATCCCCACCCGCCCGATCAGTGATCCGTCAGCCCCAGCATCTTGTCGAAAAACACGCTGGCCAGAATGCCTGCGACAAAGCCATTCCTCGGCGTGCCCGCATAAGCAGCGTTGCCCCACGTGTTCGTATTCCACGTCCGCATCACATACGGGCTCAGAATAATGCTGCGCGTGAGCGCGATATTCGCGTCGAGTTTGAGCCCGTATTGCGTGCGACCCACCGTATAGCCGGTGCCGCCCGCCGCCAGATTCTCCTGCTTCAGATATTCCTGCTCGTGCGGCGTCAGCGTCGCCCAGTTGAACGAGAGCGAAATGCTGTCGTGCGGGCGGCTGCGCAGCGGCGCTTCCAGGATCACACCGGTGCTGCCGGTCATGGCGAGGCCCGTCGTCGCGTGCGAATCGAAGCTGGCCGTCGCGGTTGCGAATAGCGAAACGGCGGTCGGGTCCGGCGCGCTGGAATTGCCGCCATCGGGACGATAAATTACCTGACGCCCGCCAAAATACATCCCCGACGTGCCCTTGTGCGTGCCCAGCGTGAACGGGTCGGTCTGCGTGCGCGTGTTGTAGTAGAGCATCAGTTCGTAGCTCTTCGGGAACGGATCGGTCTGATACGTCGTGCGGTACGTCACGTTGGCCAGATAGACATTGCTGTCCGGCACGCTGTCGGTCCATTCCCAGCCGTTTGTGAACGGAAACGCCGGATTCGAGCGCCACATGCCGCCCTGCACCGACCATTCGGGCGTGAAGTTATAGCGCACGCGGCCGCCCCAGTTCACGTAGATCGGCGGATTCATGCCCGCGTTGTCCTGCAGGATCGCGCTCTGGCAACCAAAGCCCTGGTTGCACACGGGAGCCCCAAAATACAGCCCCGGATTGCTCTTGCCGACTTCGACGTCAAGCTTGTCGTGAAACGCCTTTTGCTCCCACGTGAACATCGCGAGGTGCGAAACCTTCGGCACGTAGGGGCCGGGCTGCCCGCCCAGCACGTCGCCCACCTGCGTGCCCCACCCCAGGTTATGCGTGAACGGCACGAACAGTTGCTGGAAGTGGATCGTCGCGCCCGGGAAGCCCGCGATCTTTTGCAGATCGAAATCGCCGCCGACGGCGATGAAGGTGAGCGCTTCGTGATTGCCGGTCTGCTGGCCGACGCTCGGGTTGGCGAGATACATCTGCACGAGATTGAACGTCGGCGTAAAGCCCCAGTTATTGAGCTTTTCACCGATGCCGGAGAGCGGGCCCTGGCGCGGGCTTTCGGGCGGTTCCGGCGTGGCATTGCCGATGTGCGAAACGCCCAGTTGATCGGTCGACGGAATGCCCTGCTGCACGGCAGGGCGATCAGTGGAAGCCTGCTTGATGGTGCCGTCGTTGGCTGCGAGCGTCAGCGTAGCAGCGCGTTTTTCGACCGTTTTATCGGCCTTTTTCGCTGAGTTTGCGACTGCGTCCGAAGCGCCCACAGGCGCACTCTGCGCATAGACCGCGCCGCTTGCGATCATCGTCGCCAATGCAATCGACGAAATTCGCAGATTCATTTTTTTCTGAGTATTAAGGATTCCAAACCGATAAATCGTCATTATTGTCGTCTCCAGTATTTTTAAGGCAAAGCGATCCCCACCGCGCCTCTCTACGGGCGCGTTGCGAAATACGTGGGGTAAAAGAGTGTGCCGGCGAAGCGCGCCGGCTGTGCTACCAGGCCGTCGAGCCGCCGTCGATGGGGAAGTCCGCGCCGGTGATCCAGGCGGCTTCGTCCGAGGCGAGGAAGAGCGCGCACCACGCGATATCCTCGGGCTGGCCTACGCGCCGCGTCATCATTTTGGACAGCACGCGCTCCATCAATTCAGGCTGCACGTTCAGATGACGACGCGTGGCTTCGGTTTCGACAAGTCCCGGCGAAATCGTATTCGCGCGGATGCCGTGCGGGCCGCCCTCCATCGCCAGCTGGCGCGTCATGGCGAGCACGCCGCCCTTGCCCGCGCAATGAGCAAGCGCCGGTGAGCCTTCGAGCGCATGCGTCGCATTGGCCGATGCGAAGTTGATGATCGAGCCGCCACGCACCTGCAGCGCAGGCCACGCGGCCTGACACAGCAGAAACACGATGTCGAGTTCGCCCGTGAGCGTTCTACGCCATTGGGTCTCGTAGTCCATCTCGTCGATCCATGCGAACGCGCCGAATGCCGCCGCGTTGACGAGCACGTCGATACCACCATGCCGCTCGACGGCGAATTCGACGAAGCGCGACGCCTCACCTCGCGCGGTCAGGTCGCAAGGATGCAGACTGTCGATCTGCCAGCCGCGCTCGCGTGCTTCTTCGACGGTGCGCCCTGCGGCCTCGGCATCGATATCGCAGCCCACGACGCGCGCGCCCTGCGCCGCGAACAGCATCGCGCAACCCTTGCCGATGCCATTGCCAATGCCTGTCACGAGCGCGGTCTTGCCGCGCAGGCGCTCGCCGCGAGCGACGGGCAGCGCGGGCTTGAAAGCGGATTTCATCTGGCGTCTCCCGATCGACTTAGCCGAGCTTCAGACGACGCACGCGCAGCAACGAGCCGCCCACGCAGACAGCAGCCAGCACGAACAGCGCAAGCCCCCAGTTCTGCACCACCGCGAAACGCGAACCTTCATGCATCACCATGCCCATGACGATGATCGGGCTGCAGAAGTAGCCGACGAACTGCGCCGCCGTGAACGCGCCCGTGCCGAAGCCGCGCCGCGAGAACGGCAGCGAGCGCAATCCCCAACTCACCAGCGCAGGCAGCACGACACCGCAACCCACGCCGTTGATCGCGCCGCCAATCGTGAGCATGGTCTGGTCGTGCGCGCCGCCCATGCACACGAAACCCGCGCCGCATACGAGCGTGCCCAGCACAAACTGTTGCAGCACCGTGCTGCGGCTCGCGATAAACCAGCCAAAGCCCAGCGTACCCGCAATGATGCCGACGCTATTCATCGCATACGCAAAACCGATTTCGCTGGTCGAATGCACACCCAGTTGCACGAGCATGAACGACAGATGCACCGGCACCACCATGAATACGAGACCCACACCGAAAGCCGCGAGACAGATCATCGCCAGCAGCCAGGGGCGGAATACGGTTTCGTCGGCGGTATGCGCCTGAGCTTCGCGCAGCGCTGCGCCCGAATCCTTGCTGTCCCAGATGAAAATCTGCACGAGCGGTGCGAGCAGCAATGGCAGCGCATACGCGACGAACGGCGCGCGCCAGCCATAAGCGCCCAGCATGCCGCCCATCAGGTTGAAGATGAACGCCGATGTGGACGCCACCGTCACCTGCAGTGCAGCATAACGGTCGCGCCGCGCGCCAGTAAAAAGATCGCCGATGAACGACGTGCTCACGGTCATCGCGGCGGCTTCGGCGAGCCCCACCAGCGCGCGGCTGGCGAGAATCGCCTGAATCGAGTCGAGATAAAGCGGCGCGGTGCCGGCCAGCGCGTAGAGCACCAGCGCGCCCACCAGCACGCGCTTGCGACCGATCCTGTCGCTGACCGCGCCGATCACCATCGCCAGCGCGCCCAGCACGAACATCGGCATGGTCACCACGACCGGCACCAGCGTTTCGATGCCGGGCACATTGGCGAAATGCTGCTGCATGGCGGGCAGCACCGGGCCGATCACGGTCGGCGCGAGCGTGCCGCAAATCACGGTGCTCAGCAGGATCAGGGCGTGAAAGAAGTTGGCCTCGCGGCGCTGGGGTGCGCGTTTGGGCGCAGCTTCGCGGCTGTGGCTTTGCACATGCATGGGGTCGTCTCCGTTCTGTTTGAATGGACGCCCGCCAGATCGAACTGATTCGCGAGCGTCCTGTTTGTGTGAGACGAATGATTCCGGCGGCGACGTTACGACACAATCAGATTGCGTTGACAGGTCGATTTGATCTCGTCAAATCAACGCATCTTCGCCGTCGATCGCGTCGTCGCCCGGCGCGTTAGTGAGGGTTCAAGCGGCTTCAAGCGCGTTGAATGAGCGCCGCGCCAGGCGACGCCCCGCTGGCCTGCGCCTGCTCCAGCAAGACGCGGCGAATCCACATATGCGCGGGATCGCCATCGTTGATCGCGTGCCACTGCATCACTTCGACTAGCGGCGGCAGGTCGATTGGCACGGGCAATACGCGTAGCGGCAGAAAATGCGCGTAAATCGTTGCGAGCCGTGTCAGCACGGTCGCAATCCGCGTGGTGCCGATCACGAGTTGCGGCAAGGTGCTGAAATTTGTGGTGGTGACTTCGATATTGCGCGAGATGCCGCGGCTCGCCATGATGAAACCTTCGACACTCGCGCTGCGGCTATCGCCAAAGGTCGCGGCCACATGCCCCAGTTCGCCGTACTGCTCCAGCGTGAGCGTTTCGCCCACCAGCGGGTTGCCCTCCCACACCACGCAGCTATACGTTTCCTCGAACAGCGCCTGCGAAGGATGGTTGGGATTCACCGACACACTCGGGTAAATCACCAGGTCGACTTCGCCGCGATCGAGCCGGTCGGGCACGTCGTCGGCCATGTTGGCGATGTGCAGCGTGATGCCCGGCGCCTCGCGCTGCAGACGCTGCACCACGTCGATCAGCAGCACCGTGGTCAGATAGTCGGAAGCACGGATCACGAAGTTGCGCCGCGCCTGCGCGGGATCGAACTCCAGCCGCGCCACCACGGTGGACTGCACGCGCAGCAGGATCTCGCGTACCGGCTGCGCCAGACTGCGCCCCAGCGGCGTCAGCTCCATGCGCCGCCCCACCTGCATCAGCAGCGGATCGTTGAAATATTCGCGCAAACGGCCCAGCGCGCTGCTCGTTGCCGATGCGCCGATATGCAGCCGCTCGCTGGCGCGCGTGACGCTGCGCGTGTCGAGCAGCGCGTCGAGCGCCACCAGCAGATTCATGTCGAAGTGACCCAGTCTCATGAGGCCTCACTATCCCGTGACCATCCGATGCCATCAATGCGTGTTTCCACTAGGAATTGATGGTTTCGAAAAATGATTGCCTCTACAGTAGGGCCATACGAACGATGCATCGTGCCGCCGATAACGGCCGCCGGGCGTCACAAACAAGCCGGAGACAAGCCTCATGCAGACCGCGCCGTCTATCAAGCCGCCGCTGCTTCCTTCATTGCGACCCCATCATTTCGGCATCAGCGTGCCGGATCTCGACGCCGCCGTGGCCTGGTATGGCCGCATGCTCGGCTTCGCGCTGGAGGAGCAGTTGCATATCGACAAGATTCCCGCGCGCATCGCCTTCGTACGGCGCGATCAGTACCGCATCGAGATTTTCGAAGTGCCGGGCGCAGCCGCCCTGCCCGACGATCGACGCGTGCCGAATCTCGATCTGCGCACGCACGGCAACAAACATATGTGTTTCGAAGTGCCCAGCGTGGGCGAAGCGGTGGCCGCATTGCGCGAAGCAGGCGCGGATATCGCCTTCGAATTGAAGGTCGAGGGCAATCCCACCGCCTTTATTCGCGACGTGAGCGGCAATCTGATCGAATTGCTCGAGCCGTTTGCCGCTGATCGCTGAATGCCTTACCCGATCTTTCTTTCATAGACACCATGACGACATCGAATAATCCGCTGCATGGCTGGCAGGTCGACCGTAACGAAATCCGCATGGTCGGTCACGATCTGCTGCGCCCCGAATGCATTCTCGCCGAAGCCGACGGCACGCTCTGGACCGCTGACGCGCGCGGCGGCGTCATGCGTATCGCCGCCGATGGCACGCAAACGTTGATCGCGCAACAAACTCCAGAAGCGAACACGCCCGCGTCGAGCGATGCGCAACAACTGGTGATGGGCGGCACGCTGCCGAACGGTCTAGCGTTTGACCGCGACGGCAATATCGTGATCGCCAACTTTGGCACCGATGCCATCGAACTGATGACGCGTGACGGCGCATCGCGCACACTCTACGACCGCATCGACGACGCGCCGCTCGGCAAGACCAATTTCGTGCTGACGGATACGCGCGGACGCATCTGGTTCACCGTCACCACGCGCCAGGTGCCGTGGACGCGCTCCATCAACGAAAAGACCGCCGATGGCTACGTGGGCCTGATCGACGAGAACGGCATCCGCATCGTGGCCGATGGGTTTGTCGGCACCAACGAGATTCGCCTCGACGCCAACGAGGAATGGCTCTACGTGGTGGAAACCAACGCGCGCCGCATCTCGCGCCTGCGTGTGCAGGACGACGGTTCGCTCACCGATCGCCAGATTTACGGCCCGCACGATCTGGGCGGCTTTCCTGACGGCTTCGCATTCGACGCGCACGGCAATCTCTGGATCACGCTGATCCTCAACGAAAAGCTCATCGCGCTCACGCCCGAGGGCGAAATCCTCACGCTGCTCGACGACGGCAATCCTGAAGCCTTCGCGCATTACGAAGAGCATTACCGCAACGGCACGACCACGCCTGAACTGATGGGCGCATGCCGCGGCACGCTCGCGCCGATGATGGCGAGCCTCACATTCGGCGGCCCCGATCTGCGCACGGTGTATCTGGGGAGCCTGGGCGGCACCACGCTTGCGAGCTTCCGCTCGCCGGTGCCGGGCCTGCCGCTCGCGCACTGGCATCGCTCGGCAACCCACGCCGCGTAATTCAATCGCCTCAGAGATAGACATGACGAAGTTCACCACCAACACGGGCGAGCGTCCCGTCGCCCTCGTCACCGGCGCGACCGGGGGCCTCGGCGAGCAGATCTGCCGCACGCTCGCGCAGGCCGGTTGTGCGGTTGTCGCCGGTTACCGCAGTTCGGCCGATGCCGCGCAGTCGCTCGTTGCGCAACTGGATGGCGCGGGCCATCGCGCCTTCGCCGCGCCCGTCACGGACAGCGCCGCGCTGGCGCACCTCGCCGACGACGTGGCGACGCACTACGGCCGTTGCGACATCCTCGTGAATTGTGCAGGTACGACGCGCTTCGTCGCCCACGATGACCTTGACGGCATGAGCGATGCGCTCATCGACGATGTGCTGGCCACCAACGTGCGCGGCCCGTTCGCGATGGTGCGCGCGCTGCGTCCGCTGCTGGACAACAGCACGCTCGCGGGCGGCGCGGTCGTGATCAACATCTCATCGATTGCCGCGCAAACGGCGATGGGCAGCAACGTGATCTATTGCGCGTCGAAGGCCGCACTCGACAATCTCACCAAGTCGCTGGCGCGTGCGCTCGCGCCGAAGATTCGCGTGCTGTCGGTGTCGCCGGGACTCGTCGACACCGAATTCGTCAAGTCGATGGACACCGCATGGCGCGACGAACAGGCAGCACGCACGCCGCTGGAGCGCCTGGCCGACCCGCAGGAGATCGCACAGGCCGTACTGGTCGCCGCGCGCGATCTGCGCTTCAGCACGGGCTGCGTGCTGCCGGTCGATGGCGGCCGACCCTTGCGCTAAGCGCTGATCGATCAAATTAGACAGGATATCGAAGGAGACAAGCACCATGAAACTCGCCTCGCTCAACACCGGTCATCCCGATGGCGCATTGATCGTCGTCTCGCGTGATCTGCGCCGCGCGGTGCGCGCCACGGATATCGCGCCGACGCTGCGCGCCGCGCTCGACGATTGGGCCCAAGCAGAACCCGCCTTGCAGGCGCGCTATGTCGCGCTCAACGCTGGCAATGCGGCTGACGCATTCGATTTCGATGCTCATGCCTGCACCGCGCCGCTGCCGCGCACGCATCAGTTCATCGACGCATCGGCGTTTCTCAATCACGGCCGCATCATGACGCAGGCCTATCACCCCGAGAAGCAATCGGACCCGTCGATCCCCGTGCTGATCCAGCGTCAGGCCGACGACTTTGTCGGCCCGCACGCCGATTACCCCTTCCCTGACGAAGCCGACAACTGCGACTTCGAAGGCGAAGTAGGCGTGATCCTGGGCGATGTGCCGATGGGCACGCACGCCGCCGACGCCCTTTCGCATGTGCGCCTGATCGTGCTGTTCAACGACGTCAGCATGCGCAAGCACCTGTTCCGCGAGCTCGGCATGGGCTTTGGCTTCGTGCTCGCCAAACCCGCCACGGCCTTCGCACCCGTGGCTGTCACGCCCGACGAACTCGGCGACGCCTGGCAGGATGGCCGCGTGCAACTCGATATGGAAGTCTCGCGCAACGGCGAGCGCTTCGGCGCACCGAATGGCCGCGAAATGAGCTTTGGCTTTCACGATCTGATCGCTTACATCACCTACAACCGCAATCTGCGTGCGGGCATGTTGCTGGGTTCCGGCACGTTCTCGAATGTCGATTATCGGGCGACCGGTTCCGCCTGCCTTGCGGAACAGCGCGCAATTGAAAAGCTGGAGCATGGCGAATCACGCACACCCTGGCTGCGCTTTGGCGAGCGTTTGCGCTTTGAAATGAAGGGCCGTGACGGGCAATCGGTTTTCGGTGCGATCGATCATCGCTTCGTGCAGGCGGAGTACGTGCAAGCGAATCAAGAGCAACAACACGCGGAATCGGGAGTCAACGCATGAGCGCGCAATACGACATCGTCGCGATGGGCGCGGGACACAATGGTCTCGTGGCCGCCGCCTATCTCGCGAAGGCGGGCAAGAAAGTGCTGGTGCTGGAGCGCAAGAGCTATCCCGGCGGCGGCGTGAGCACGCGCGAACTGAATACGCCGGGCTATTGGCACGACGAGCATTCGAGCGTGCACATCATGATTCAGGGCAATCCGATGCTGCGCCAGGACGAGCTAGGACTGCTCTCGGACCACGGCCTGAAGTATCACTACTCGCCCGTGCCTCACGCGACGATCTTCCCGGATCAGTCGGTCCTCTTCACCTACAAGGATCTCGACAAGACCTGCGAATGCTTCGCGAAGGTCTCGCAGAAAGACGCCGACACCTACCGCGCGTTCGTGAAAATGAGCCAGCAGGTCCTGCAGATGTTCATGCCGGGCCTGTATTCGCCGCCGCCTCCGCTGGGCGAGCTCGTTGCGATGCTCGACCGCAGCGACGAAGGCCGGTTGATGCTCGACTATATGAATCGTGACTGCCTCGACCTCGTCAATCAACTGTACGAGAGCGACAAGATCAAGATTCACCTGCTGCGTCTCGTAAGCGAAAACCTGCAGGCGCCCAACGAACTCGGCACCGGCATGGGCGTGCTGCTGATGCCCGGCATCATCCATACGTATGGCGTTTCGCAGCCTATTGGCGGCAGCGGCAAGCTCACGGAATCGCTGGTGCGCTGCATCGAATCGTACGGCGGCGAAGTGCGCTGCAATGCCGAAGTCGCGAAGATCCTCACCAGCGCCGGGCGCGCGAGCGGCGTGCAGTTGTCGAGCGGCGAAACAATCATGGCGAAGGACGCCGTGATTGGCGCGCTGCATCCGCATGTGATCCGCCGCTTTGTGGAAGGCGTGCCCGAGCCGGTGCTCAAGCGCGCCGAACGCGCCACGCTCGCGCCCTTCTCGATCATGGTGAGCCACTACGACCTCAAGGAAAACGCGCGCTATTACGCGGGCGAGGAAGTGGGCTACGCCACCATGCTCGAATTCATGGCGATGGATAGCCTGGACGAGATGCTTGCCGATTTCGACGACCTCAAGCGCGGCCTCATCACCGAGCGCCGCCTGTGCGCGGGCGGCGATGAAAGCATCGGCGACAGGACGCGCGTGCCTGCGGGCAAGGGCATGTTCCATGGCATCACGTTCGCGCCGTATAGCGTGAAGGACAAGCGCTGGTCGGATCGTCACTGGGACGAGTTCAAGGAAGAGATCGGCGATCTGTCGCTGGCGCATTACCGCAAGTTCGTCTCGAACCTCACGAGCGATAACATCGTCGCGCGCAGCATCGTAAGCCCGGTCGATCTCGAACGCTCGAGCCCGAACAGCATGATGCGCGGCGACCTGCATGGCGTGGCGCCCTACTTCTACCAGAGCGCGGGCCATCGCCCCACGCCGGACCTGGGGCAATTCACTGTGCCTGGCGTCGATCGTCTGTATCTGGCGGGGCCGTTTCAGCATCCGGGCGGCGGCGTGTACGGCGCGGGCCGCGCCACCGCGATCAAGATGTTCGAGCAACTGGGCATGGATTTCAGCAGCGTGGCCAAGGGCGCGCGCCAGGACAGCGGCGTGCCGGCTACGGCTAACGGACACGCAGCGAAGAAAGCGGGCATGGTCCTGCGCGGTCCCGCTGATGAAGAACTGATGCACGTGGAGTCGCTGGAGCGCGTGGGCGACGAACTCGTTATCAAGGGCAAGAGCTTCGGCACCATGCCGATGGAGGCGCGGCTGGATGCTTCATCGGCGCGCGCGGGCCTGAAGATGCTCGGCGCTTCGCGTCTGGCGTTCCTCGCCACGCTGCCGTTCCGCAAGGGAGGCGCGCAATGAGCCATATCGTCGTCACGGGCGCGCAAGGCTTCGTGGGCCGCGCGCTCGTCAAACGCCTGCTCGCCGAAGGTCTAAACGGTCGCGAGGTCTCGAAGCTCACGCTGCTCGATATCGCATTCGACGCCGCGCATGCCGACCCGCGCGTGGTGCAGATCGCAGGCAGCATCGCCGATACGAACGTGCGCGCGCAAGCCTATGCCTCGCCCGTGGACGCCGTGTTCCATCTCGCCAGCATTCCGGGCGGCGCGGCGGAACGCGACTATGCGCTGGGCCGAGCGATCAACCTGGACGCCACGTTGGGCCTGCTGGAAGACCTGCGCGGCGTGAATCAGGACGGGCGCGCGCCGCGCTTCGTGTTCGCCAGCACGGTGGCCGTCTACGGCGAAAAACTGCCCGATGTCGTCGACGAGCGCACGCTGCCCGCGCCCGCGTTGAGCTATGGCGCGCACAAGCTGATGGGCGAAGCGCTGGTCGCTGACGCCACGCGCCTGGGCTGGGTGCAGGGCTGCTCGCTGCGCCTGCCGGGCGT
The DNA here is from genome assembly GCF_011753055.1 of Burkholderia sp. Ax-1719. Classification (GTDB taxonomy): domain Bacteria; phylum Pseudomonadota; class Gammaproteobacteria; order Burkholderiales; family Burkholderiaceae; genus Paraburkholderia. Next base: position 61,267 of record NZ_VWWJ01000018.1, read on the forward strand.
CGTGGCGCGGCCGGGCGACGGCGCGGGTTTGATGTCGGCGTTCATGAGCCAGTTGTTCTGGAAGCTCGCCACCAACGAACCGCTCACGGTGCCGGTCTCGCCCGAGGGCGTGGCGTGGTGGATTTCGGTGGGCGCCTGCATCGACAACCTGCTGCACGCGGCCAGCGTCGACGCAGAGCGCTTCAATGCGCGGCGCAGCTATCAGATGCCGGTGCTGCGCCTGTCCGTTGCCGAAGTGGTCGATGCACTCGCCGAGCGCTTCGGGCAGGAGCGCAAGACGCTGGTGACCTACGCGCCCGATCCGTTCGTCGAGCGCCTGTTCGCCACCTATCCGCCCTTGCTCACGCCTGAAGCCGAACAACTCGGCCTGCGCCATGACGGTAGCGTCGAGCAGCTGATCGTGCGCGCGATGGCGCAATAGACACTCTGCAACGTACCGCGCTGCTAGCGGTACGTTGCAAACAAAAAGGATTCCTTATTATGCAGATCGTTGGACTCGAATATCTCGTCTTCGGTATCGACGACATGGAAGGTGCGCGCCAGTACCTCCTCGACTACGGCCTGGACGAAGCCGAATACGATCCCGTGCACGGCGGCGTTTTCACGGCGCTCGACGGCACGGCGCTGGTCATGCGCCCCGCCGACCATCCTGGCCTGCCGCCGCTGCCGCCCAAAGCGGCCACGCCAAGCCTGCGCGAAACGGTCTACGGCGTGGACAATGCGGATACCCTCGCCACGATCCGCGCGCATCTGGAAGCGGAGCGTGAAGTCAGCGTAGACGCAGACGGCACCGTGCATTGCATCGATGATGCGGGCTTCGGCGTAGCGTTCGTCGTCACGAAGCGCCGCCCCTACGAAGCGCGCTATCTGGGCTTCAACGTGCCCGGCCAGACGCCAGGCCGCGCGCCCAATGACTGCGCCGCAGACCCGGACGAAATCATCAAACCGCGCACACTCTCGCACGTTGTGTACTTCGTCGACGACGTAAAGAAAGCCGAAGCCTTCTATGCGCGGTTGGGTTTCATCGTGACGGACCGCTTCAATCATCTAGGGCCGTTCATGCGTCCGGCGGGCACCAGCGACCATCACACGCTCTTCATGATCGAGAGCCAGAACGATCACATGATCGGCTGCAATCACTTCACCTTCCACCTCGGCTCGCCCGCCGAAGTGCTGCAGCACGGCTGGAACTTCGTGAAGAAGGGCTACAAGAGTTTCTGGGGTCCGGGCCGCCATATTCTGGGCAGCAATTTCTTCTGGTATTTCAACAGCCCGTTCGGCGCGACCATCGAATTCGACGCCGATATGGACATTCACGACGACACCTGGACACCGCGCGCCGTCGATCCCGGCTCCGACAACTCGCAGATCTTCCTGTTCGACGCCCGCAACAAATGGGCGCCCGGCGAATGAAAGCGCCAGCGGACGAGCGCCTGTTGTGCCGACTTGATGATGTTCCCGAAGGCGGCGCGCGCGGTCTGCTGCGCGAAGGGCTGGACGACCGTCTGTGCGTCGTGCGCCAGGGCGATGAAGTTTTTATCTGGCTCAACGACTGTCCGCACGAGCATCGGCCCATGGAGTATCGCCAGGACCGCTTTCTGTCCGGCGACGGCAAGCACATCGTCTGCTACGCGCATTCGGCGCATTTCGACATCCGCACGGGGCTGTGTTTCGCAGGCCCGTGCACCGGCCAATCGCTTGTAAAAGTACCCGCGCGGGTCGTGAACGGCGAAGTGTGGATTCCCGCCGATCTGCCCTCGGTCTTCGACATTTAAAGGACTAGCACCATGTTCCAGTACTTCCCCACCAATTACGTGTGGAGCCTCTCGACGATGATCGCGCTGACGCACGGCGGCAATATCGGCGAGGTCGATGCCATGTGCGCGCCGCTGCGCGATGCGGCGCGGGCTGGCGACGATCCCGGCACGGTCGCGTTCTATGAAGCGTGGAAAGCGGGCGCGGATCAACTCAGCGCACTCGCCGACGAAGATGTCGCGCAAGGCCACACACTCTCCGCTGGCGAAAAGTACGCGCGCGCGGGCCTCTATTACGGCATCGCCGAACGCATGCAGGCGCATGGCTTCGAAGCGCGGCTCGCCATTTACCGGCGCTCGCTGGAGCAATTCGAACTTGGCCGCAAACTGGGCCGAGAGAATTGCGTGCGAGTCGAAATCCCGTATGGCGAGACGCACCTCGCCGCGCTTTATGTTCGCGCCGAAGGACTGCAACCGGGCCGGCGCGCGCCCATCGTGGTCGTCATGAACGGCCTCGATTCGACCAAGGAAATGTTGCAAAAGAGCGTGATGGGCACGATGTTCGCGCGGCGTGGGCTTTCGGCGCTGTTCGTGGACCAGCCCGGCACCGGCGAGGCGCTGCGTCTGCAGGAACTCCATGCGGTGCACAACACCGAGGCCTGGGCTGCGCCCATCGTCGATTGGCTCGAACGCCATGAGGAAGTGGATGCAAAGCGTATTGGTGCGCTGGGTGTGTCGCTGGGCGGCTACTACTGCCCGCGAGCGGTGGCGTTCGAACCGCGCTTCGCTTGTGGCGCTGTGTGGGGCGCAAATCACGACTGGCGTGCGGTGCAACAGGCGCGCCTCAAGCGCGAAGGCGAAAACCCGGTTCCGCATTACTGGAAGCACGTGCAATGGGTGTTCGGCGCGAAGGATCAGGACGACTTCTTCGCCAAGGCTGAGCTTATGCACCTGAACGGCGCGCTCGACCGCATTCGCGTGCCGTTTCTGGTCACACACGGCGAAAACGACCGCCAGATTCCGCTCAAGTACGCACACGAAACCTTTGAACAACTGATCAATAGTCCGAAGAAAGACCTGTTCATTTTCACGGCGCGCGAAGGCGGCGTGGAGCATAGCTCGCTGGACAACCCGCTCAACGCCGGCAACCGCATCGCGGACTGGCTCGCACAACAGCTCGGCGGCACGCTCGCCTGACGCGCGGCGCTCGCATACAACAAGTCAGAACGCAACGATTACAACAGAGAGACACCATGGCACTCGTCAACAAGGTCCTGATCGTCGGTGGCGGCATCGGCGGCATGTGCGCGGCGATCATGCTGCGCCGGCAAGGCATAGCCGTCGATCTCGTCGAACTCAATCCCCAGTGGGCGCCCGATGGCGCGGGCATTACTATCAGCGGCCCCACGCTGCGTGCGCTGCGCGAAGTCGGCGTGGTCGACGAGGTGCTGCGCGTGGGCGGATCGTGGCGCGCTGTCGATATCTGCGACGCGGGCGGTCAGCTCACGGCCACCGTGCCGATAGCGCCCGCCCACGGCGCGGATGATCTGCCGGGCGCGGCTGGCATCATGCGTAGCGCGTTGGCGTCGATTCTTGCGCAGGCCACGCGCGACGCGGGCGCCAACGTGCGTCTGGGCGCGAGCTTCGAAACGCTCACCCAGGACACGGATGGCGTGGACGTCGTCTTCACCGACGGTGGTTGCGCGCGCTACGATCTGGTGATCGGCGCGGACGGCGTCAACTCTGCGGTGCGTCGCCATGTGAAGCCTGATTTCGCGGGGCCGCGCTTCACGGGCCAGGGATCGTGGCGCGCCGTGGTGCCGCGCGAGCGCGAGAACTCGACGATCTACATGGGCAAGACCACCAAGGCGGGCATGAACCCGATCAGCGCGACCCAGTGCTATCTGTTCGTGCTCGACAAGCGCGAGGGCATGGACTTCATCACGCCCGACAAGTGGCCGCAACTGCTTGCCGAACTGCTGGAAGAATTCGACGGCCCGCTCGCCGCGCTGCGCGAAGGACTGCGGGACGGCACACTCGAAGATCACCGCGTTTTGTACCGGCCGCTCATGGGGCATATCATCGACGGTCCGTGGCATCGCGGGCGCGTCGTGCTGCTGGGCGATGCGGTGCACGCCACCACGCCGCATCTGGCGTCGGGCGCGGGCATCGCGGTGGAAGGCGCGATTGTGCTGGCCGCCGAACTGGCGCGCCGTCATTCGCTGGAAGGCGCGCTGCTGGCGTATGCGGGCCGTCACTACGATCGTGCGCGGCTGGTCGTGTCTTCGTCGGGGCGGCTGGGCGAGATCGAACAAACGGGCGGTTCACGCGACGAGCACACGCGCGTCATGTTCACGGCGCTGCAAGCTTTGCGCGATCCGATCTGAAAGCAAGCTTTAAAGGAATTCACCATGAGCGATTTCTCCGCGAATAACGGCCGCGTGGCGGTCGTCACCGGCGCAGCGGGCGGCCTGGGCGAAGCGTTTGCCTGGCGTCTGGCCGCCGCCGGACACACCCTCGTGCTCACCGACCGCGCGCCCTGCGATGCGCTGAGCGCACGAATCAACGCCGAAGGCGGGCGCGCCATCGCCCTGCCCTGTGATCTGGGCGAGCCTGAAGATGTCGCGCGGTTCGCCGCGCGCGTGATCGAGGAAACCGGACGCGTCGACGTGCTGGTCAACAACGCCGCCTTCATGCCGATGGCGCCGCTTGCCGCAATCACCGCGCAACTGTGGCGGCAGATCATGACCGTCAACGTGGATGCGCCCTTTCTGCTGGCGCAGGCCTTCTCCGTGGGCATGATCGAGCGCGGCTGGGGCCGCATCGTCAATCTGGCGTCCAGCACCGTGTGGGGACCGCCTCCCGGCATGAGCGCCTATGCGAGCAGCAAGATGGCGGTGATTGGGCTTACGCGCGCGCTCGCGTCCGAACTGGGCGCGCATGGCGTCACCGTCAACGCCATTTCGCCGGGTTTGACGCGTCATCCCGGCAGCGCGGCCAATTTGCCGCCCGAGGCGTTCGACGCGGTACGCACGCGCCAGTTCATTCCGCGCACCGAAGAACCCGGCGATCTCACCGGCGCACTGGCCTTCCTTGTTTCCGACGATGCACGCTTTTACACCGGACAGGTGATGAACGTGGACGGCGGCGGATTCGGCTTCTGATCGATCAAATCTGATCCATCTCCGCAACCGCTTCAAGTAGTTGCTCGCGCAACCACGCAAGACCGGCATCGGTCGTGCGATGCTTGTGCCACTGTATCGTTTGATGCATGACGGGCATATGCAGCGGCACGTCGCGCATCACGATCGGTTCATGACGCAGCGCCTGCGTGGCCAGGCGCCGATGCACCGTCGCAATGCGCTGCGTGCCCACCACCAGTTGCGTCGAAGCCGCAAAACTATACGTCGTCACCTCCACGCGGCGCGACACGCCCAGGCGCTGCACGAACCAGTCCTCCAGCGCCGGTTGCCCCATCCCCGGCAGCACCACGACATGGCCCGCGCCCAGATACGCTTCGCGCGTGAGCGGCACGTCCGCCAGCGCAGAGTCCTTCCATAGCACGCAGCAAAACTGTTCTTCGAGCAAGGTTTCCGCCGGATGTTCGGTCGAGCAGTACTCGTGCGGAATGATCAACAGATCGGCATCGGCGCGTTCGAGCGCACGCTCGGGGTGCGCCACCTGCGGACGCAAATGAATGCGGATATTCGGCGCCGCCGCGTAGACGCGCGCGAGCACGTGCGGCATCAGGGTCGTCATCGTGTAGTCGGAGACCAGCAGCCGGAATTCGCGCGTCGATTCGGCTGGCACGAAGGCCGGTTGCGTCGAGATGGTCGCCTCCACACGCACCAGCACGTCGCGCACTGCATCGGTGAGCGATTCCGCGCGCGGCGTTGGCTCCATCTTGCGACCCACCTGCACCAGCAATTCATCGTCGAAATATTCGCGCAGACGCGCGAGCGCATTGCTCATGGCCGACTGGCTCAGATGCACGCGCTCCGCCGCGCGGCTGATGCTGCGCTCGCTGAGCAGCGCGTCCAACGCCACGAGCAGGTTGAGATCCAGCTTGTTGAAACGCATGCGTTCCGTCTCCGATGCTTTCTTTTGTGGATTCGCCGTTTCGATTCGCCCAGGGTTCACCCTTGGTATTCAGCAAATCGATTTACCGAATGGATCGAATCCATTTTTCACATAGTTCGCTGCATCTTAACCTAGCCGCACCCACAACAAAAACATCACAAGAGACGGTTCGAAGAATCGTTCAGGAGACACCATGCAGGGTAATTTAAGGCGCTTCGGCAACGCGTGCGCAATGGCAACGCTTGTTTCACTCATCACGATTTCGCAGCACGCACAGGCATTCGAAGGTGGCGTCTCGCCTTATCCCGCGAGCGCCACCGGCGACAACATCGCGTCAATGCCGCCGTTTCCGGGGCTGTTCGTGTTGCAGCAGTTCAACTACAGCTTTTCGAATGGGCTTTACGGCAATGACGGCTCGAAGCTGCCGGTGCCGTTCCATTCGTCGGTGGCTACGGAAGTAACGCGTCTGCTTGCCTCGTATCCGTTCGAGTTCTACGGCGCGCGCTTTTATTCGCAGCTCGTGATTCCGGTGGTGTCGCTGCATACGACGGTGGCAGGACAGCATTCGTCGCAAAACGGCCTGTCGAATATCACGGTCTCGCCGCTCATCATCGACTGGCGGCCCACGCGTGAACTGTCCTTCGCAACCGGCCTGGACCTCGCGCTCGAAACCGGCTCGTACAGCGCCACCAAGGCCAGCGTGGCCGTGGGCTATACGTCGCTGCAACCGGTGTTCGCGGCGCGCTACGACCAGCCCGGCGGCATCGATATCGGCATCTCGAACCGCTTGCTGCTGAACCAGCGCAACTCGACCACGAATTACAGCTCGGGCGATGCGTATCTCGGCGAATTCGAAGCGGGCTGGCACCTGGGCCACTGGAAGCTCGGCGTGGTGGGCTCTTACCTCAATCAGTACAGCAACGACACGCAGAACGGCGCGACCGTGGCCTCGGGCTATCGCGCGCGCAGCTTTGGCTTCGGTCCCTCGATCGTCTACGACGCGGGGCCGGTCAAGGTCAATCTGAATTACCAGCAAGGCCTCTACGCAGCCAATACGTCGAAGAGCAATAACGTCTGGCTCAACGTCGCAATCCCGCTGTTTTAAAAAGGCTTTAAATCGTCAGCAAGGAAAGTCGAAAACATGTTCCGTTATTTCCCAACCAATTACGTCTGGAATCTCTCGATCGACCTCGCGATCGAAATGGGCGCGCGCATGGGCGAAATCGAGGCGATGTGCGCGCCGCTCCAGGAGGCCGCGAAGCAGCCCGACGCTGAAGGCACACGCGCCTTTCGCGAAGCGTGGGTCAAGATGGCCGACCAGCTCTGCGAACTGGCCGAGGAAGACGAAGCACGCGGCCGCCTGCTGTCCGCTGGCGAGAAATACAAGCGCGCCAGCATCTATCTGCTGACGAGCGAACGCATGCTCGCGCACGATTCGCCGGGTCGCAAGGAACTCTACCGGCGCGAGCTTGACCTGTTCGCCAAAGGCATCGCGCTGGCTGGAGACAACTGCGAGCGCGTCGAGATTCCCTACGGCGACACGCATCTCTCGGGCCTCTATGTACGCGCCAAAAACGCGCCCGCGCGTGCGCCGCTGCTCGTACAGGTCAACGGACTCGACTCCACCAAGGAGATGAAGTACTTCGTCGGCCTGCCCGCGTGGCTGGCCGAGCGCGGCGTGTCTTCGCTGATCGTCGATCAGCCGGGCACGGGCGAAGCGCTGCGCCTGCACGGTCTCACCGCGATCCACGATAGCGAGCGCTGGGCGAGCCGCATCGTCGACTGGCTCGAAACGCGCGACGACGTGGACGCGAAGCGCATCGGCATGGAAGGCGTGTCGCTGGGCGGCTATTACTGCCCGCGCGCCGTGGCCTTCGAGCCGCGTTTTGCCTGCGGCGTGGTATGGGGCGCGAATCACGACTGGCGCGACGTGCAGAAAAAACGCCTGCAACGCGAAGGCGATTTCCCGGTGCCGCATTACTGGAAACACGTGTGCTGGGTCTGGGGTGCGAAGGATATCGACGACTTCATGCGGATCGCCGAAAACGTTCATCTGGACGGCGTGCTCGATCGCATCCGCGTGCCCTTCCTCGTTACGCACGGCGAAAAGGACACGCAGATTCCGCTCGCCTGGGCGCATCGCACTTACGACCAACTCATCAACAGCCCGAAACGCGAACTGAAGATTTTCACGGATCGCGAAGGCGGCGCGCAGCACGCGAGCTTCGACAACTCGATCAACGCCGGTCATTACATCGCCGACTGGGTTGCTGAAACGCTTGGCGGCAATACCCGCCTTTAAGCCCATTTTTTAAATCACAAGTTTCAAGGAAATCCAAGGCATGAACATCATCGGCCCCGACTGTCTCGTGTTCGGCGTGGACGACGTCGCCGCGTGCAGCCAGTACCTCGTCGATTACGGCCTGCTGCCGGTCGCGCCCGCCGTCCCCGACGCGGACGGCGCAAGCGCGGGCGGCCGTTTCGAGGCGCTCGACGGCACCGCCATCGAGATCCGCCGCGCCGACGACGCGCGCCTGCCGCCCTCGCTCGGCACCGCCAGCCTGCTGCGTAAAACGATTTACGGCGTAGCGGATACAGCGACGCTCGACCAGATCGCCGCCGAACTGCGCAAGGACCGCGAAGTCCGCACCCTCGCCGACGGCTCGCTGGAAAGCACCGACGACATGGGCTTCACACTCGGTTTCCAGGTGAGTGTGCGCCGCCCGCTTTCGCTGCCCGCCGAAACCATCAACGCGCCCGGCGCGCCCGCCCAGCGCGCGCCCAATGTGGTCGCCGCGAACGATGCCGCCGCGCTCACGCCGCGCACGCTTTCGCATGTCGTCTACTTCGTACCCGACGCCGCGCGCGCCGAAGCCTTCTACGTCGAGCGTCTGGGCTTTCGCTGCACGGACCGCTTCACGGGCGTCGGGCCGTTCCTGCGCCCCGCCGGCACCCTCGATCACCACACGCTGTTCATGATCGAAACGCCGCCGTTCATGAAGGGCTGCGAGCATTTCACCTTCCATATGGGCGGCCCGAGCGAAGTCGTGCAGGCCGGTACGCGCTTCGTCGAAAAGGGCTACCAGTCGTTCTGGGGCCCGGGGCGCCATCGCTTTGGCTCGAACTGGTTCTGGTACTTCAACAGCCCGCTGGGCTGCCACGTCGAATACGACGCCGATATGGACCTGCACGACGACGAATGGACCGCCCGCGCTGCGCCGATGGGCGCCGACGCATCGCAGCTTTTCCTGCTGCAGCATCGCGAAAAGTGGGCGCCGGGCGGCCCGCCGCCTGCGGCCCGGTAATCCAGTCGCCAGGCCCGTGATCTATCTGACCGACCTCGACGCGCTGCCGCAGCCCTGCTCACGCGGCTTCGATCCGCACGGCGCGGGCCAGGCGACGCTCTTCGTCGTGCATCACGCGAGCGGCGTGCGCGCCTGGCGCGACGCCTGCCCGCATTACGGCGATACGCCGATGGCCTGGCGCAAGGACGCCTGGCTCGATGCGGGCGGCAGGCACATAGTCTGTCATGCGCACGGCGCGTTGTTCGATATCGAGAGCGGCGTGTGCATCAAGGGCCCGTGCCTGGGCCAGCGTCTCACGCCGGTCCCGCTGCATATCGACAAAGACGGCCGCGTGTTCGTGCACGACCCCACCCCACAACAGCAAGACCAGGAGACATCAACATGAACCAGCCAGTGCGCCGCGTGCTTATCGTGGGCGGTGGATTTTCCGGCATGGCCACGGCCATCGAATGCGCCAAACGCGGCTTCGACGTCGATCTCGTCGAAATCGATGCGGGCTGGCGCTCGTATGGCGCGGGCATCAGCATCGGCGGGCCGACCTTGCGCGCCCTGCGCACCGTGGGCGTACTCGACGCCTTCCTCGAACGCGGCTTTGCGGGCGACGGCGTCAATCTCTTCGCGCCGGATGGCACGCCGCTCGGCACCTTGCCAACGCCGCGCGTTGCGGGCGACGACGTGCCCGGCGGCGGCGCGATCATGCGCCCCGTGCTCGCCGACATCCTCGCGCAGGCCACCCGTGCGGCGGGCGTGAACGTCAAGCTGGGCTGCAGTTTCGAGCGGCTCGATGCGCAGGACGATCATGTGAACGTCACGCTCACCGATGGCAGCGCAGCGCGCTACGACCTTGTGGTGGGCGCGGACGGCCTCTACTCGAAAGTGCGCGCCGCCCTCTTCGCGGATGCGCCCGCGCCGCGCTATACCGGCCAGGGCGTGTGGCGCGCGGTGCTGCCGCGCCCGCAGGAGATCGTCTGCGCGTCGATGTGGCTCGGCCACAAGGTCAAGGCGGGCCTCAACCCGGTTTCCCGCGACGAGATGTATCTGTTCCTCACCGAAGACCGTCCCACGCGCGCCTTCGTGGATAACGCCGCCGCACCCGGCATGCTGCGCGATCTGCTGGCGGGCTTCGGCGCGCCGGTTCTGCAAAGCGTGCGCGAGCAGATCGGCGGGCAGTCGAGCGTGATCTACCGGCCGCTCGAAAGCCTGCTGATGCAGCGCCCCTGGTCGCGCGGACGCGTCGTGCTGGTCGGCGACGCCGTGCACGCCACCACGCCGCATATGGCCTCGGGTGCGGGCATCGGCATCGAGGATGGCATCGTGCTCGCGGAAGAACTCGCGCGCCACGCCACGCCCGCCGATGCACTCGCGGCCTTCGAGGCGCGTCGTTTCGAGCGCTGCCGTATCGTGGTCGAAAATTCCGGGCGGCTGGGCGAGATCGAGATCGCCAACGGCGACCGCGCTGAACACGCGCGCATCATGCACGAGACGCATCACTATCTCGCGCGCGCGATCTGAGCGGAGGCCGCCCATGGACAACTCCGCCGCGTCTGCCTGGATCGCATCGACAAACACGCCAGCCACTTACCGGCGCGCCGCGTTCGCCGCGCTGATGATCGCGCATTGCGCGGGCATGGTCGATCTCGTGGCGCTGCCGGTCTGGGTCGCCACGCTGATCGGCGGCCTGCATCTCGATCCCCAGCATGCGGGCGCGCTGCCCACCTTGTTCCTCGCGGGCGTGGTGGCGAGCAGCGCAGTGTGCTCACCGTTGCTGTTGCGGCTGTCGGCGCGCATCCCCGCCCGGGCTTTCGTGACGGCGGGCTTCGCGCTGGCGGCGATTGCGTTCTACGCGGCGGGCGCGTCCGACAGCTATGCGGCGATGGCGGTGCTGCATCTGCTCGCGGGTCTGGCCGTAGGCTGCAGCCTGAGCATCACGCATGGCACGATCGGGCGCAGCGCGAATCCGCATCGGTTGTTTGCGTTCGCGGGCCTCGCGCTCGGCGCGTTTTCGATTGCGTTTCTCGGCGCGACGCCGCATGCCGTGGCCGCCTACGGCGCGCGCGCCTTCTTCACGATTGTCGCGGCTGTGATGGCTGTCGCCGCCTTGAGCAGTGCGCTCGCTTTTCCCTTGGTGGCGTCGAGGGGCGCGGTTCAGACTTCTACCCGTGCCAGGCCGCCGCTCGCCGCTCCCGTGTGGTGTGCGATTGCGGGCGTGATCTGTATGGCGCTCACGCAGGCGATGCTCGCGAGCTTTGTCGCGCGCATCGGCGTGGAGCGCGGCTTCGGCCTGACGGCGGTGACGTCGGTGCTGATCGCGCTTGGCCTCGTCAATCTACTGCCCGCACCGCTCGCCGTCCTCACGCAGCGTCGCCTGAATGCGCGCGCCGTCGTGCTCGTCGGACCGCTCGCGCAGGCCGCGCTGGCGCTCACCATCACTTTGGGCAGCGGCTTCACGCCCTATGCCGCCGCAACCGCCGTATTCCCCGCCGTGATGATTTTCTGCCACACCTACGCGTTCGGCCTGCTTGCCCGCCTGGACGCCAGCGGCCGCGCAGCCGCCGCCACGCCCGCGATGGTGATGGCGGGCGCCGCCGCCGGACCGCTGCTCGGCGGCGTGCTCGTCAAACACTTCGGCTATGGCAGCCTGGGCTGCGCGGCGCTCGTCGTGGGCGCGCTCGCCTGCGGCTGCTTCGCACGCCTTCCCCGTTCAATCGACACTACTGGACACGCCTCATGAAACCCGTGCGCCGCTTTATCGACCTTTCGATCTATCTGGAGAACGACGTGCTCTCCGATCCGCCGCCGCTCGCGCCGAAGATCACCTATCAAACGCACGCCGACACGCTGCCGGAATTCATGGCAATGCTGCCGGGCACGCGCGCCGAGGACTATCCCGACGGCGAAGCCGCCGCCGCCGAGTGGGTCACGCTCACCACGCACAGCGGCACGCATCTGGACGCGCCCTGGCATTTCCATTCGACGATGGATGCGCGCTTCGGCGAGCCGCGGCCGTCGATCACCATCGACGAAGTGCCGCTCGAATGGTGCTTCCAGTCCGGCGTGAAGCTCGATTTCCGCCATTTTCCCGATGGTTATGTCGCCACCGCCGCCGATGTGGAAGCGGAACTCGCGCGTATCGGCCACACGCTGGAACCGCTCGATATCGTGGTCGTGAACACGCGCGCAGGCTCGCGCTACGGGCATAACGACTATGTGGGCGCGGGCTGCGGTATGGGCCGCGAGGCGACGCTCTATCTGCTCGAACGCGGCGTGCGTCTCACCGGCACCGACGCCTGGAGCTGGGACGCGCCTTTCTCCCACACGGCGAAGCACGTCGCGCAAACCGGCGATACCTCGCTGATCTGGGAAGGCCACAAGGCGGGCCGCGAGATCGGCTATTGCCATCTGGAGAAGCTGCACAACCTCGAAGCGCTGCCGCCGCACGGCTTCACGATCAGCTGCTTTCCGCACAAGATTCGCAAGGCGTCGGCGGGCTGGACGCGTGCGGTCGCTATCGTCGATGAGGTCGCCGCATGAAATTCGCCACTCGCCGCAGCACCGGCCGTGACGGCGAACTCCTGATCGTGGCGCGCGATCTGACGCGCGCAGTGTCCGCACACGATATCGCGCCCACGCTGCTCGATGCGCTCGAACGTTGGGACGCCATCGCGCCGCAACTCGCTGCGCGCTACGAAGCCCTGAACGCCGGTCTTGCCGATCGCGCGTTCGATTTCGATCCGTGCGACTGCGCCGCGCCGTTGCCGCGCAGCCCGCAATGGCTCGACGCTTCGGCGTTCCTCAATCACGGACGGTTGATGGAGCGCGCCTTCAACACCGAGCCGATCCCGGACTTCGACACGATTCCCGTCATGTATCAAGGCGCGAGTGACGATTTTCTCGGCGCAACTGACGATGTGCTGCTGCCGGACGAAGCGCACGGCATCGACTTCGAAGGCGAATTCGGCGTGATCACGGGCGCGGTGCCGATGGGCGTCGATGCGCGCGAAGCGATCAGGCATGTACGCCTGATCGTGCAATTGAACGACTGGAGTCTGCGTGCGCTGGGGCCGCGCGAAATGAAAACGGGCTTTGGCTTCTTGCAGGCCAAGCCGTCGACCAGTTTCGCGCCGGTTGCGCTCACGCCCGACGAATTGGGCCATGACTGGCGCGATGGCCGCGTGAATCTCCGGCTCGACGTGGAATGGAACGGCGAGCCTTTCGGGCATCCCAGCGGCAGCGAAATGAATTTCGATTTCGGCACGCTGATTGCCCACGCCGCGAAAACGCGCCGCCTGACGCCTGGCACGATCCTGGGTTCGGGGACGGTTTCGAACGCGGATCGCGCGGTGGGATCGGCGTGTATTGCCGAGCGACGGGTCATCGAAATACTCGAGCACGGTTCGCCGGTGACGTCGTTCATGCAATTCGGCGACCGCGTGCGCATGGTGGCGCGAACGGATGAGGCCGAAACGCCTTTTGGCGTGATCGACCAGACGGTTCAACGCATGCGCTGAGCCCGTTTGATCCGTTCGAATCGCGGGTCCAGGAGGCGCTTTTTAGCGCCTCCTTCTTTTATTGCTGCACGTTCAATCCGAGCAGACGCTGGCAATCGTCGGCATTTTGAGCGGCGGAATGCTGCTGGGCGCTATCGAGCTTCGCGAACCGCTTGAGCGCGTCATTCGCTGCGGCGGCGTTGTACTCCAGATGTTGCAGGGCATAGTCCGCATTGCCATTCTCGATCAAGTCCTGCATGTCCTTGCGCGGGTCATGGCTGCCATTGGCAACGACGTGGCACAGCAGCGCGGTGTATTGATCGCGCTCGGCAGGCGTAAAGCGAGGGCGTAAAAAGTGAGCCACGGCGGCTGCCGAAAGTACCAGGAGCAGCAGCGCAATCCAGCGTTTTTTCTTCATGGAATTCAGATCTTCAGATCAAAAGGGGCGCGCGCGGGCACGTTTACAAAAGCCCACGGCCAATACGGGAAACGAAGGAGAAACGACAGACAAACGACAGAAAAACGGGACACAAACGGGAGTTAAACAGGCGGCGCTCCCCGAAGCGCGGGCCAATTATAAAGGCATCAGGGAAAACCCGGAATTCAGGCGGGCAGATCGGCTCAATGCCTCAGACGGCACGCAGGAAGCCTCCTGCGGCGCGTTGTCATAAAATGGCGCCCCTTTTTGAACCCATTAAAACCGGGCCGCATCATGCCCGCCCACTCGCTTCGCATCGACATGAATCCAGCATTGCATCGGGCAGTTTCGGGGATCGGCAAACTTTCGCTGTGGGGCGCGCTGCTCGCCGCGCCCACGTTCGCATGGGCCGCCAGCAGTTGCGTCGATGCGGAAATCGCGGGGCATTCGGCGATCGAGGCGCAGCATCGGCTTCAGCACGCGCCCGCCAGCACGGGCCCGGACGCCGACGAGAACCTGTCGCCGCAGCAGCGCACGGCGACACGCGACTTCAAGGATGCGCTCGTGAGCGCCATCGACGCGCGCTTCGCATGCAGCGACGCCCACGCCGATCCCGCCGCCTTGCAGCGCGCGCTGCAAGCGTCGCTCGGCGCGCCGAAAACGCGACCTGAGCCCGACGACAATCCAGGCTTCGGACATTGGCTCGATGTCGACGTCACACGCAACACCGATCCCAAACCCCTCGTTTTCGTGCGCGTGGGCTACGGTATTCCATGCGGCGACGACAACCTGCTCGTGGCGTACGCATGGGACGGCGCTGCCTGGCGACGCGTGCTGCGCTGGCAAAGCGACGACTACGCCCAGATTTCCGGCGCCTTTGGCGGTACGTTCCAGTACCGCGTTCTGCCAGCCGGCCAGATCGCGGTGGCGCACAGCAGTTCGTGGTGCTGGTCGCGCTGGCGCAGTTTCGGCCTTGATGTGTTCGCCCCCGCAGGCGATGGTCAGCCGCAGCGCAAGTTGCTCCATCTTGGCCACGGTTTCGCCGCTGACTTCGACCAGGACGACGAAGGCCTGACGCTCAAGACGCGTCCCGACGGCGTCGAACTGCGCACGACAATTGCACCGCTTGATGCCGATCTCATCGAGCGCAAGGTCGTCTACCGCTATCGTGTGAGTGGCGACACCGTCGAGCGCATTCAGCCGATCGCCTTGAACGGCCGCGATTTCGTCGACGAATGGCTGACGTCGAACGATGCGCACGCACGCAACTGGAGCGACCCGAACGCGGCAGACGACTTGCTAAAGGCACGCCAGACGCTGGTGGCGAGTTTGAAGGGCGAAAACGGTTTGTTGCTCAAATACGGACCGGTACGCGCATGCGCCAGCGGCAGCGGCAAAGATCGCTATCAGGTGGAAATCGATCTTCAGGCGCAAAAGTCGAAGCACGCAGACGCGCGCTATGGCCTGATCCATCAGGAAAGCAATGGCTTTACGATGCTTTCGCTAAGCGACAAGGCCGACCCCACCTGCAAGGGTGCGAATCTGATGGCGCATTGACAATCGTAAGCCCCTACGCCCGAAGGCTGTCGCGCGAGTCCACCATGACGACAAAAAGCATCCGTAGAGCCACGCTGGACGACGTCCCGGCGATCACGCAGATTCGCAACGACGCTCACGCGAAAAAAGTGACATACGGCGACCATGCCTGGGGCAAGGAAGGCGACGGATTTTCCGAAGGTTGGGTCCACAACCATGTTGCGAAGAGACCGGTGTACGTCGTCGAATGCCATCGCATCCTTGCGGGAGCGTTCTCCCTCGATTTCGACGACGACGCACACTGGGGGCTTCAGGAACCCGTCGCCGGTTACGTGCATGGGCTATGCGTGCGCAAGGGTTTTAACGGCGCAGGACTGGGCAGTTTCATGCTGGACTGGTGCGCGGATACCGTGCGAGGTGTGAACCGGCGTTTCGTGCGGCTCGACTGCGCCGTGCAAAATACGCGCTTATGCGCTTACTACGAAGCGCTGGGCTTTGTTCGCGTCGGCGTCAAACAGGACGGCTACCTCTGGTCGCTGTACGAGCGCGCCGTGGATTGATGTCCGATCCAGGGATTGAATATCGACGCAATGCCTGGCGAAGAAGCGGCTATCGCTTCTCCCTCTGGCAACGAATGATGCTTATCGCCGTTGCTGCGTGGCGCAGCCCCTATCAACCTGGGTAGGCAGGCGTTTTATCAGGCTGAAGGGCGCGCAGTTTCGCCTATATTTTCTTCACAAGAAAACGCGTGGCGCTTCACGCGAGATTCGCAGGACTAGCAGGCCGACCGGGGACTTCCGCACCGCGTAGCGATTTGCTGCGCCCTTTTTTCCCCGCAAGACTATCGCAGCACCCGCTTTCTTCCCGCCGTGAGCGCGAACTGCCGCGCGCTCGTGGAGGGGCATGTGCAGACCTTCGGCAGTCCAACGCGCATTATCTTTAATAAGGATAGCGAATCATGGCTTTCAAGAAGCTCGTCAATCAGAGTGGTCTTGCGCTTTCAGTCGAACTGGTTTCCCGTGTCGGTTCCGAGCCGAACCAGTCCGGACCGATCGTAGCTGTTACCTTGCCGCCGGGGGGACGGCAGACGGTCGAGTACGGTAATCCGCAGAATCCGTATCTGAACGGCCTGGTCGTTTCCTCGGGATCGGATGGGGCTTTTTCCAATGGCTCGCAAGTCGTGACGTCGCGCGGCAGCCCCTGGGACAACGTCCTGAACACCAACGACACCCTCACCTTCAGCGGCGCCGGCGGCCTGAATGTGACGGGCTCCAATACCTGATCGCCACCCGGACGCCGCAATCCAGTTGGCGGCGAATGGGCCGCCAACTGGTAAAGCGCGCCTTTAATCCACCGCCTTCGCAATCGCCACGACCGCCTGATGCAAGGCATCCGCCGTATCGAGCGGCGCGTGTCCAATTGCGCCGCCTGTTGCGCTGGTCGGGCGCGCGGCCTGATCCGGCGACGATGAAAACTTCACGACCGTGAGCCGTGCGCGCGGATCGATGACGATGGCCTGACCGAAGCGCCCGCCCGCCGCAAACGAACCGTCGCCGTCGTTCAACTGATACCAGTAGTCGCGATAGCCATAACCCGGCCGTCCCGGCGCGAGATTGCCCGCGGCAAAGGCCGCAACGTTGGTCGCCGGTTGCAGCGCAAGGCGCGTGGCGTTCGAGGGAAAGCGCGCGCTGTCTCCCGCCGCGCTCGTGCGCGCCAGTTCGCCGAATCGCGCAGCGTCGCGCAACGTGGTGTTGAGACCGCCGCTGGCCATTTCCGTACCCGTGCGGTCGACGGCGATATCGGCATCGTCTTCGGCGATCTTGCGCCAGATCTCTCGCGCCGCCAGTTCGCTCCACGACTCGCCGCTCACACGCCGGATGGCCCACGCAAGCGCTTCCGGAGAGCCGTTCTGGTAGTACCAGTAAGGCTTCAGGTTCGCATCGGGCGACGGCAACGCGACCTTGAGAAAACCATGGATGCTGTCCGGCGCGCCATTCGGGCGCGGCACGAAACCCACTGCCGCGAACAGGCCCAGATCGGGCGGAATAGCCGAGGGATAGCGCACCGGCACTTCCATATCGAGATTCTGCTGGACCGTAGCGTTGCCGAACGGTGTGCCCGCAAGTTCCGGCACATAGGTCGAGAGCGGCGCATCGGGCGCAAGCTTGCCGGCGACGATCAACTGCGCGGCAAGCAGCCCCGTCACCGATTTCGTCATCGACGCCCACATGTGCGTCTGATGCGGCCCGAAGCCATCGAAATAGCGCTCCAGCACCACACGCCCATCGTGCACGACGATGAAGCCATCGGTTTGCGTGCGGCGCAGATAGTCGTCGAGTGTGAGTGTCGCGCCATCGATCGTGAAGGTGATCGACGCCGGATCGAGCGCGCGGCCTGCGGGCAACGCGAGCGGTTCGCGAGCGCGCCCGACGTTGGCGGTGGGGATCAGCATGCGCGTATTGCGCAGCTTCCAGCGCAGCGTGGTTTCGGGTTTGGCGACGGTGGTGGCGGTGGCGGCGCTGTCGTCCGCACGCGCGCTGTACGAAAAGACGCACGCGGCGGCACACAGTGCCGGGATCAGCGCGCGGGAGGTAAAGCGATTCATGACGATGGAGTCTCCGATCTTGTTGAATTGTCGGAGATTGGAAGACGCGGGCCGCAGCGTCAACGCCTCATCGGGCATAAAGTCATAGCCGATGGGAATGGCATCGGCTGCGTCGCGACGATGTCCTTAACGCGCGGCCGTGGGCACCGCCACCGTATCCTCCGCTTCGATCGGCGACTGCAGATCCCGTTCGTCCAGTTCCCAGACAACGAGTTTTGGCGGCGTCTGCGCAAATGCCGGGCTTGCGAAATACGTCCGCGCTGATCCACCAAACTTCGCCCCCTCGTGCGCAAAATTGCCTACGCCCGTTCCCAGCGCCAGCGCCAGTTGCGGCACGAAATCGGAGGTCGTCGAATACGACGTGCCGATCACGGCGATATCCGGCAGATCGGTGTTACCAAACAGATCGTCGGCGGACGCGGCGGTTTGCGCTTCGTGCTGATACACGCGGCTCGTCACGATCTCCGGTTTGGGCTGCCACGACGGCGGCAATTCTTCCAGCCCCGCCAGCCGCACCAGATCGCCGGGCCGACGCGCAGCAGCCTGGTTTACGACGCGATAACCCGGCTGGCTCGATCCCAACGGCACGTTCATTGCCCGAATACGCTGCGCCACGGCCTGCGCCGCCGCGCCCGCGCCGTCCTGGGTCCAGTGCGTGTCGGTGCGGAAGAACGCATCGCCAGGCACGCTGCGCAGCGCAGCGCTGAGATCCAGCACCGGCACCTGCGCCGCAGCCAGACGCGCAGTCCAGTCGCCCAGACGCGGGTCAAGCGATGCGGGCCGATTGAGGCTGCACAGATGCTGCGGTTCGATGCGCGATTTGTCCGGCACCACGGCGACCAGCAGCGCGATGCCGTGCTTCGCCAGTTCGCGCTGCACGTTTGCGACCGTGTCGGCGCGCGTGGCGAGATGGCGTTCGCCATCGGCGTAGACGTTCAGTTCGTCGCGCAGGAATAGCCAGCCGGGGCAACCCTGGCGTACACGCGGCCCCAGATCGCCGAGCGTCAGCCAGCCGAGCGCCCGCTGTACGCGTGCGGCGTCGGCGGCGATGGGCGTGTCGGCCATGCGGCTGGCGAGTTCCTTCGATACGGTGCCGTCCAGCAGGCCCGCACGCGTCACGGCATGCGGCAACAGCGATTCGGCGGTCGCGGCGAAGCGCAGGTTGCAGGCCAGCCCCGCGAACAGAAAGGCCATCAGCGCGACCGCGGCAATCTTGCCGGGGCGCGTGGCGGGACGTTGGGGCAGCGGCTTGGGGTCTTCCATGGCGTCAGAACTGGAAGTAGAGGAAAGGCACCGCGCCGCGCGCGACGATCAAACCAAACGACAGCAGAAAGCCCGCGAGCGGCCATGCCGCCTCCCAGATCCTGCGCGGCGCGCTATCGGCCAGGCTGTCCCAGCGCGCCTGCCAGATCGGCAGCAGCACGCAGACGATGCCCAGCGCCGCCGCCAGCGCATGCACGGGGCGCAACAGCACGCTCAAGGTGTCGCTCAGGCCGATGCCGTTCAGACCCAACTGGCCGCCATACATGGCGAGCGCCGCATGGAAGCCCTGCGCGCGGAACAGCGTCCACGCGAGCATGACGAACACGAGCGTGAGCCCATGCGATAACGCCAGCGGCACGCGCGGCATGCCGAAGCGCCGCCACAGGCGCGCCACGATCAGTGCGACGCCGTGCGCGAGGCCCCACAGCAGGAAGTTCCAGCTATCACCGCCATGCCAGAGGCCGGCGATGCCCATCGTCAGCAGCAGGTTGCGGCAGGTGTTGAATTCGCCATGCCGGTTGCCGCCGAAGGGAATGTACAGATAATCGCGAATCCAGCTGGAGAGCGACAGATGCCAGCGCCGCCAGAAGTCCTGGATGCTGCTGGCCAGATACGGATGATTGAAGTTCTCGGGAAAGCGAAAGCCCAGCATCTGGCCAAGGCCAATCGCCATCGCGCTATAGCCCGCGAAATCGAAGAACAGTTGCAGCGTGTAGAAACCGCAGCCCAGCCACGCATCCGCCAGCGTCGGCGCGTGCAGCGCGAAGGCCGCGTCGACGATGGGAGACAGCGTATCGGCCACCAGCACCTTCATGCTCATGCCGATCATGAGCCGCCGCGCGCCCGCCGTGAAGCCGTCCCAGTCCACCGTGCGCGACACCAGCTCGCGTTTGACCCAGGCGTAACGGATGATCGGCCCGGCGATCAGGTGGACGAACATGCCCTGGTAGGCACCGTAGCGGATCATGCTGCGGTCGGCGGGCACCGTGCCGCGCTGGACGTCGATCAGATAGGAAATCGATTGCAGCACGATAAAGGACAGGCCGATCGGCAGCACCACGTGCTTCCAGGGAAGCGGTCCGGCATGGCCTAGCGCCAGCACGTTGTCGAGGCTATCGACCACGATATTCGCGTACTTGTACCAGCACAGCGTCGCCACATTGACGGCGATAAACAGGGCGAGCCATCGCCCACGCGCGCGCGCGCTGGGGGCGCGGTCGATCACCACGCCGCCCAGCCAGCCCCAGAACGTCAGCGCGATAAACAGCAGCAGGAAAACCGGGCTCCACCAGCCGTAGAAAAACCAGCTGCAAAACAGCAGCACGCCGTTACGCCAGCGTGCCGGAGACGCGACGTACAGCGCGAGAAAAGCCGGTAAAAACAGCGTCAGGAATTCGAGGGACGCGAAAACCATGCAACGTTCTCAGTCGAAGCTCGGTTGAAGCTCGGTGGATGGAAAGGTCTGGGCGTGCCGGGCAGCCGCGCGCCGCACCCGCTCAGGCGCGGCGACGCGTGATCGAGGCAAGGCGAAGCGCGTCTGCGCTCAGCGGCTCACTGCATCGTTGGCGAAGAAGATGCGCGACTGCGCGCCAGCGGGCACGAGGAACACCGTGTAGCGCTGGCCAGCCACGAGCGTGCCCAGGCTCAGCGTCTGTCCCACCGGCTGGCCACCGCACACCAGTTGCACCGCGAGCGTCACCGGATTCACCTGGCGACGCTTCGCCTGGCCCGCCGCCACGCCATCGAGCAGGACGATGTCGCGGCCCGACACTTTCAGCGTGGGCGCGGCGCAACGCGCGTCGAGGTTATAGAGCGCCACCGACGCTTTCAGCGCGTTGAAATCGTCCGGCTTCTCGCGCACCGTCGCGGCATGCGTGCCATCCAGCGCCACGATGCTGACGAACTCGCCCGGCTGCACCGTGGCGCTCACGTCCTGATGCGCGCCGCCGCTCGTGAGCGTGCCGGAAACCGGCTTGCCCGCGGCGATCGGGAAAAAGTGGCTGGCCGGATTGGCGGCGTCGAGCGACAGACGCCCTTTTGATCCCGCCGATGTCACGTCCACCGGTTTGGTGCCGCCATCGACGAAACGCACGAACGACGAATCCTGCGCAGGACCCGTGGGATACAACGGGATATCGGCCGCCGATGCAAGACCCGAAGCGCAAAGCGCAAGGCCGCTCAACACGACGCTAAACAGGTTTTTCATTTCTTCAGCCCTTGAACCGCCGGCGCTTTCGCCATGGCGTTGACGATGCCCTTGCTCCAGGCGACATAGCCCATCTGCGTGTAGTGCTCGCCGTCGAGCGTCTGCCACTGGCCCGGCTTGGCGAAGCTCGTGGAATCGATATACGAGCAAGGCGCGACGTTGTTGGCGAGGAACGCGTTCAGCTCGCGCACGCGGTCGTCGCTCTTGGCGAACTGGCCGCTGTTATTGCCCCAGCCCGGTCCCACCCAGACGCAGGCCGTGTGCGTATCGGCGATGGCCTTGGTCAGGCCCGTGACTTCCTGCCAGGCCCAGGCCTTGGGAAACGCGGGCTTGTCGTACGAGCCCATGGTGTCGCCTTCGATCACCACCACAACATCGGGTTTATCGGCGCGGATCAGGTCGGCGATGGGCGTCGTATGCGCTTCCTTGCCGAGCACCGTGGCCGGGCGCTTGTCGACCTGGTCGGCGCCGCAGTCCACCGGCGTGCTCTTGAGCCAACGCGCCGGGCTGGCGCCGCACGCACCGATCACATGCACGTGCGCGGCGCCCTGCGCCTGCAGGCTCTGCACGAGCGGCTCGCGCAGATGATTGTTCAAGGTCAGATGGCTTTCGCCAATGACCAGCACGGAAAGGCCCAACAAGACCGATGCTGCTGCAGGCACACGAAACTCCAGATCCGGCGCGGCCGGTTAATTAGCAATTCGAACTAAATGGCGATAACGCGGCGTTACTTGTGCTGCTGCACCACCGGCAGCTTCTCCAGCGCCTTCATGATGTCGCCGCCCCAGTATTTGTAGCCGGTCGTCGTCAAATGCTGGCCGTCCACCGTCGCCCATTCGCCCGGCTTCGAAAACGTGGTCGAGTCGATATACGAGCACGGCGCGACATTGGTAGCGAGGAACGACGAAAGCTGCTTCACGCGCGCAAAGGTTTTCTGGTACTTGCCGCCTTCGGTGCCCCACACCGGGCCCACCCACACGCACGCCGTCTTGCTGGCGGCGAGATCCTGCGTGAGCGCCGTGACCTGCTGCCAGGCCCAGGTCTTCGGGAAGTCGTCCTTGCCGTAGCCGCCTATCGTGTCGCCTTCGACGACGATCACCAGATTGGCCTTGTTCGCGGCAATCAGTTGGTCGATGGGCTGCGTCTTCGCGTTGTGATCGACCACGAGCGGCGCCTTGCCGCTACGCGTTGCGCCGCCACAGGTGCCCGGCACCGACTTCACCCAGTCACCGGGCGTGCTGCCGCACACACCATAGGTGTGCACCTGGGCGCCGGCGGCGACCAGTTGGTCCTGCAAGGTGTCGATCAGATAGCCCGGTTCGCTCAGATGGCTATCGCCGACGATAAGAATGCTGAGACCCGCAAGTACGGAAGCAAGCATGACTCTTTTACTCCTGAATTCGTGTTACTGATCGCTGTAATGCGACTGGTAAGGCATGACCGGCATATCGAGCGACTTCGTCTGCGGCGCAAAGCTGAAGCGCAGGTACAGGCCCGCGACCCACTGCCGGTAGCTCGACGAATTGTTCGCGCCCACCGACGCGCCGCCGGTCAGATGATTGCTGAAGCGATACTCGGCCGTCGCCAGCAGGTTATAGCCGATGCCGGTCGAAGACTGCGCCGGATGAATCGCGCCGTCGCCCAGACCCAGCGACGATGCCGCCGTGACCGCCGCCGACTGCAGCGCGCTGTCGGTCGGGAAATACGGCGCGGCCGACTGATGGAAATACTGCAGACCCGCCGACCCTTGCAGCTTGTAGGTCCAGCGGTCCGAACGCTGCGCCCAGGTGATCGGTATCGTGAACGCGTAGTAGCGTTGCGGACTGAAATAGCCGCCGTTGCCGTAGGTGAAGTTGTTCTCGTTGTGACGATAGAACTCGCCGCTCAGGTTCATGCCCGCGGTGAGCATGCTGTTGGTGTTGCGCACCAGATACCAGTACGTGCCGCCGCCAACTTCCGCGCCTTCGTTGGACTGCACGTTGTGGCCGTCCAGATACTTCACCGAGCCATAGCCGTAGAAGCCGTATTGCTGGTTGTCCACGCCAATCGCTCCGTGCAGGCCGGTGGCCGTCACGCCGCCCCAGCTCAGGCCCGAGCGCGCGTCGCTCGTACCCGCGAATGAGGTGATGCTGTCCGTCACCGCGCGACGCGACACCCCGGCGTTGAACCAGCTGCCCTGCTTGGCGTCGATGGCGCTCTTGAACGACACGCCGCCAACGATATTGGTGTACTGGAAGCCCAACGGCGTGGTGCCGATATCGGCGGCCCAGTTGCGCGTTTCGTAGCCCAAGCCCAGGCCGACGCCGCGCGCGGTCTGCGAAGCCGGCGCGCTCACGGCGTTGTCCTTCTGCGCCAGCGCCGCTGCCGGGCCGCCGCCGAACTGGCTGCTGCTGTACGAATCGACGCCCAGCGTGCCGCTTTCGAGTTCCACCGGCGTCACGCGCACGGACAGCTTGCCGTTGCCGGCCGGCAGAATGACTTCCGTCGGCATCTGCACGTTGGTGAGCTGCGAGGTGCCGCCCGCGCTGTTGTTGCTCGAGACGAACAGGCCGCTGCGCACTTCGGGCGAGCGTTCGGCACGAATATCGTCGAGTTGCTGGCGCATTTCGTCGAGCGTGGTGCTGCCATCTTCAGGCGCATTGGCCGCGAAGTCCTCCTGCAGACCTTGCGAGCCGATGGGCGTGCCCGCCACCGAGGGCAGCGAAGTCGAGCGCGCCGAAGCGGGCATTGAAGCGCGCGTCGAAGCGGAGGTGGACGGAGCGACCGCCAGCGAGGTCATACCCACATCGCCGGATGCGTTGTTCGACGTCGTGTTCGCGATGCCTTCGCCTGCCGTCGTCGCCGTATCGCTCGCCGAAGCCGCCGCCAGGCGCGTTGCCTGCAAGCGCCGACGGCGTTCCTCGTCCTCGTGGACAAACGGATTGCCCGCCACGTGCACGCCCTGCGCCTGCACGCCCATGCGCTTTTCTTTCGCGGCAATCGCCGTTTCCAGCAGCGCTTGCGCCTCGCGCGTCTTGCCCTGCATCACGTAGATGCGCGCGGCGCCGGCCAGCACGTCCGGGTCGTTCGGCGCTTTCGCGATGGCCTGTTTCAGCGCGGCGTCGGCCACCGCGCCATTGCCCGCCTGGACCGCCGCCATCGCCACGCCCAGTTGCAGGCCCGGGTTGTCAGGGTCGTTCGAGAGCGCCTTCTGATAGAGCGCCAGCGCCTTGGCGTACTGGCCATCGGCGGCATACATGCGCGCGAGCGCGGCGTTGGCGAGGCTGTCGTTCGGCCGACTGGCCAGCACCGGCGCGAGCGTGTCGTAGGCCTGCGCGAGATCGCCTTGCTGTCGCTGCTGTTCGGCCAGACGCACGGCGTAGAGGTAACTCAGATCGTCGAGCTGACGGCGTTGATCGGCGGTCAGCGTTTGCCTCTGCAATTCGCGCATGACGTCCTGCGCCTGCACGTTCTGGCCGGTCTTGAGCAGCAGGCCCGCGTAGGCCAGTTGCACATCCGGGCCCGCGCTCTTCACGCCGTTCGGCATGAGGCCGCGCATCAGGCTCATCGCGCGCGGCAGATTGCCCGCATCGACATAGGCCGAGGCCAGCGCGCTCACGCGCGCCGGGTCCTTGCCCGCCGACGCTTCGAGCCGCGCCAGCATATTGCGCGCATCGTCCAGGTTGCCGTCGTGCGCGAGTTGCGAAGCCTGCGCCGTGGCCGCCTGGAAGTCGATCAGTTGCGACGTCGCGACCATATTCGGCGTGCGCGCCGCCGTGGGGATGCGCGCCATGGTGTCCTGCGCGCGCGCCCAGTCGCCCATCTGCATCGCCAGCAGCGCGCTGGCGTAGAGCGCGTCGGGATTGTCGGGCGTCGATTCCAGCAGACCGTCGACGAGTTCGCGCGCCTGATCGGCGTGACCTTGCTTGAGTTCGTAGCGCGCCAGTTCCAGACGCAGCCACGGATTGTCGGGGTCGGCGCGCTGCGCGTCTTCCAGAATGCGCTTCGCGCCGTCCAGATCGCCGCGCTGTTCGGCAGCATCCGCACGGCCCGCGGCGACGGCTGCGCGCAGACGATCGAGCCCGCCGATACCGGCCTGCTGCTCGGGCGTCATACTGTCCACCCACTTCTGCGCTTCGTCGGCGCGGCCCGTTTCGGCGAGGATATCGACCAGGCCGCTCACGGCTTCGCGATTGTTCGGATGGTCTGCGAGCACGCCGCGATACACCGCTTCGGCACGCTTCAGATCGCCCTGCACCGCATACAGACGCGCCGATGCGTTGCGCCCGCCCGCCTCGGCCGGATCCATGCGCAGCGCCTGATCGAGATCGCGCCGCGCGGTGCTGTAATCGCCCACGCTCTGCGCGCCTTCGGCCTGGTTCACCAGCAGCCAGTAACGGGCCGATGCCAGTGCGCGACTCCAGTTGGCCCCCGCGCCCGGACGCGAGGCCGCGCGCGACAGCAGCGTCTGCGCCTGCGCGAGATCGCCCTGTTGCATGCGCACGAGACCCAGGCCGCCCAGCGCATCCGTGTCGTTGGGTTTGTCGCGCAGCACCGCGCTGAACTGCTGTTCGGCCGTGGTGACGTCGCCCGCCTTGAAGGCCGCGAAGCCGCGCGTCAGACGCGGGTCCATCACCGGCACCGGCGGCGCATTGCCGTTCGCCGTGGCCGGACGCGGCGAGAGCATCTGATGGCGGATTTCGTCGTCATCGGGATGCAGCTTGAGGTAGTCCTCGAACCACGAGCGGTTCTTTCCCGTGGGCGCGACCCACGTGAGCACCGAGCGCCACGCTTCCGTGGCCGCGCCGCCGATGTCCGGGCGCGTCGCCAGCTTTTCCAGCAGCGCGACGCCGGCCGCGCGATCGCGTTCGTCGCGCACCTGATGCTGGGCCAGCGCCAGCATGGTGTACGGGTCGTTGGGCGTTTCGGTGTTCAGGCGCTCCAGCCCCTGAATACCCTGATCCGTGCCGCCTTCGGTATAGCCCAGGTAGGTGTAATACTCGCGCGCCACCGCGCCTTGCGGCGGTTTGCCACCCAGCGCCTTGTTGTACTGCGCGATGGCCGCACCCAGCGCCTTGGTGTCGTTCTGGTTGACGGCGTCCTGCGCCATCTGCCGCGCCTTGGCGAGCGTGGATTTACCGGGTTCGACTGCAAGGCGCAGATCCTGTTCGAGCAGCGGCACGAAGCGGCTGTCCGGCGCGGCGGCGCGCAGCCGCGCCAGATAGTCGTTGGCGACCGAAAACTGCTTCTTGCCGATCGCCACCGCCGCCATTCCGTAGAGCCCTTCGGGCTGCTTCGGATCGGTCAGCAACAGCTTCTGCCACGACTGCGCCGCGAGATCGGGCTTGTCATGCGCCTGCCAATAGCGGCCCTGTTCCAGCAGCATTCTGGAAGTGGCGTCCTGCGCCCACACGGGGTGGCTCGCCGTGGTGAGTAACAATCCCAGAATGCAGGCCTGGCTGCGGCTGACTGACATGAACTTTCCCTGATCCCTGATTAGTGTTCTTCGTGCTGCGTGTCGTGCTTTGCGCTTTGTTCAGCGTCTTGCTGCGCTTTCTCGCGCTGGGCCTGCGCTGCGGCACGCAGGCGCGCTTCGGCCTGCACATCGCGGCGCGCCTGACGGCGGCGCATGAAGCCGAAGCCGCCCGCCACGATCGCCACCAGCGCGATCACGCCCAGCACCTTGAGCAGCCACGCCAGCGACAGACCGAACGAGGCCAGCCACCAGTCCAGACCGCGCCACAGACCCAGATGCCCGACGTAATAGGTGTGCTCGCCGACCAGCGAATCCACTTCCTGACCGCGGATCGAAACAAGACTGCCCTGGATCGGCTGCTTGTCGTAGTTGGGCACGCCCAGCAGCGCCGAGACCGCGTCCTTGAGCCCTTCAGGCTGATTGCTGACCAGCATGACGACGCTGCGTCCCTTCTCCGTGGGCGACTCGAAACCCGCCAGCACGGCGCTCACACCCGGGCCCGTCCATGCCAGCGACATGCGGCTGGGTTCGGCATCCAGACGTGGGTTCGAATGGAACCAGCCGCGCACGCGACCCGGCAGATCCGAGAGCGAGAACTGGGCGCTATGGTCGTAGGCGGCGGGCATGTACTGCGCCCAGTCCTTGAGCCACGATTGATCCGCGCCCGAGGCGATCACCAGCAGATCCTTGCCCGAAGGCATGGCGTCGATGCGCTGGCCGCGCAGCACGGTCACGCCGCTCGCCGCATAGCCGGTGGAGTCGCCCATGCGGCCCATCACGGCCAGATAGGTGCTGTATTCCTGCGTGCCCGCATTCGCGCCCAGCACCACGTCCGTATCAGACAGATCGGCCATGCGCGTGAACGGGAAACCGGCCTGCGCGAACGCGGCCAGGTTCGGCATCGCCATGTAGTGCGGATACGCCGACAGGTCGATGGTCGACTCCGGATCGATCGCGCCGCGCACGTTGTCGATGATGATGTCGCGGCACTCGCCCTGCTTGATGTAGTCGTACATGTAGCGGAACTGCAGCTGCGTGTTCGGCTGCAGCAGCGTTTCCAGCGGCACTTCCAGCTTCGCCTGGCGCGGCAGGCTGCTGTCGGGCAGCACGTCGGCGCGCAGCTTTTCGCTGCCTTCGAGACGTTCGAGCGACGGCAGCGGAATCGACTTCATGAACTGGTCGCTCACGCTGAAGAGCAGCGACGAATTCACCATGTACGGCTGCGGCGTGTAGCGGTAATGCAGGTCGATCGGCACGGTCGGCGCATGCCAGCCGAACAGATCGGGCGGCACGCGCGTGTTGATGCGGATGAGGTCGGGGCTATAGCCCGACACGCCCAGTTGCTTGGCGTCCACCATTTCGCCGAACGAGACCGGGCGATCCGTGCGCAGCCAGCGCGGCGCGTCGTAAGGCTTGCGCGGCGCGAGATCGGCGAAATGCGTGATGCGCGCGCTCGGGCCGGACAGCGTCTGGCTGCCCGACACCAGCGCGTCGGCGGCCTGCTTGAGTTCCTTGCCGTCGCGGCCCATGACGAGCAGCAGCTTGCCGTTGGGGTCGTTCGGGTTGGCGACGATGGCGAGCGTCGGGCCTTGCAGCGGCGCGCCCGCAAGCGTCGCCTGGTCCGCGCCTTCGACCATCACGATCGCGTTGCCCTGCGCGGGCACCGTCGAGAGCGACACCGGGAAATCCGCGCCGCGATAATTGGCCAGCGACCCGAACCACGACGACACCGTGCCCGCCGCTTCCAGCGCGGCCGCATCGGGATTGCCCGCGAACACGAACGGCAGGTTCAGGCGGCGGATGTCGTGCGTGTCGAAGAACGGCTGCGGCAGGCGCGCGAGATCGTTGCCCTGCGGCAGCGGCTGGGTGTCGATGCTCAGCGTGCTTTCGTTGCTGATATTGGCCCACAGGCTCGAATGCAGCGGGTCTTCGCACTGCGTCGTGTAGTGGCCGATCAGTTGCAGACGCAACTTGCTGTTCGACGTGAACAGATACGGCGGCAGCGCGATGGTGCGCTGCAGGCTCTGGCCGCCGGTTTCCTTCGGCACGGCGATCGAGGCCGCCACCTGGTCGTTGACCAGCACGTTGATGTGCGAGAGATCGGCGAGCAGCGCGGGCGAATACGCATAGCGCAGATTCAGCCGTGCGCCGGTCACCACCTGATCGTCGCGCACGCCTACGGGCAGCGTATTGCTGCCATCGACGCCGCGCAGATTGAGCGCGTACTGCGCGCCCAGTTGTTGCAGCGTGTAGGTCACCGTCGTAACCGGTCCCGACGATGCGGGCGCGTTCGCTTCCGCCGCGGGTTGCTGTGCGCTCGCGGGCGCGGCGGCATTCGCCGGAATCGTTGCCGCGCTGGCGGCAGGCTTTGCGCCAGCCGTTGTTTGCGCGGCCTGGACCACAGGCGTCGAAACCAGGACACCGCCCAGCAGCAGCGCCGGCCATACGGGCTGCGCGGTCATGCGACGCGCGAGGCGTGCCCGGGAAATGTCAGGCCGTCTTTTAAACATGAGAACCTCGTCGTCCTTCTTCACGTTGCGATGTCTGGGGAATGTCCAGGTCCAGTCGGTTCAGCGCGCGCCGATGCAGCAGCACGCCGCCAAGCAGTCCGATAAGCACGACGCTGCCAAGCGTCGCCACGAGCAGCAGCACGATGTGGCTCGCGAAGAACCACTGCACCGCCAGCCGCAGCGGCAGCGAGCCGATGAAATAGCTCTGCTCGGTATTGAGCGTGGTCAGGATGCCGCCGTGCGCGATCACGAGACTGCCGTTGATGGTGTCGCCCACGCGGTAGCGGCGCGATTGCAGCACGCTCACGACCGCGTCGAGACCGCCCGGCGTATTGCCCGACACCACCACGACGCTGCGCCCGCGCGCGAGCGGCGACTGCAGACCGGCCACCATGCCGTCGTGGTCGTCGCTGCGATAGAGCGCGGCAATCTCCGCCTCGTGGCGCGCCTGCGCCTGGCCGCCGGTGAGTCGGGCCCACCATGCGGCGAAGCCGTGGCCCGCATGGGTATCGGGGCCGAAGAAGCCGCGCGGCATCGCATCGCGCCACTGCTTGAGCAAAGGCTGGTTGTCGCCCGAGGCCAGCACGAGCAGATCCTTTTGACGCAGCGCGCCGACCTGATCGGGACTGGCCACCGTCACGCCCAGCGCCGGATAACCGGTCGCCTGGCCCATGCTCGCCATCAGCGTGAGGTAAGCGGAGTAATCGTCGGCGACCGGTTGCGCGGGCAGGATCACCGCGCTGTCGGACAGATCGGCCATGCGCGTGAACGGGAAGCCCGCATCGCTGAAGGCGCGCAGATCGGGCATCGCGGCGTAGCGCGGCAGATGCGAGATATCGATCGTCGAAGTCGGATCGATCGCGCTCATGAGCGGCCCGCCTGGCAGGTCTTGCCAGCCGTCTTTCGTCTTCACCGCTTCGTACTGGTAGTCGAATTGCAGTGTGGTCAGCGGCGGCAGCAGATACGGCGGAATGTGCATTACGGCGCGACCGTCGGATGCGTCGCCGCGCAGCGCGAGCGTGGCGACCGGCGTGTTGCCCGCCAGCACGCGCAACACCGATTGCGTCGAATCCGGACGCCCCGTGTAGCGGTAATGCAGATCGAGCACCGCGCCGCTGCTATCGAAACCGAACAGGCCCGGCGGCAGGCGCAGATCCACGTCGATTGCGCCCGGGCGGAAACCCTGCACCGTGAAGCGGTCGGCGGGCAACAGTTCGCCCAGTTCCACCGGACGGTCGCTGGGCAGCCAGTTCGGCGCATCGAAAGGCTTGCGCGGCGCAACGTTGACGGGGCCGTCGATACGCACCTGCGCGCCCGACAGCGTCTTCGCGCCAAGCACCAGCGCCTTCGCGGCCACGCGCATCTGCGCTTCGTCGCGGCCCGTCACCAGCAGCAGTTTGCCGTTGGCGTCGTTGGGGTTGGCGACGATGGCGATGGTCGGGCCGTCTACCGGGGTGTCCGTCAGACCGAGGGACGGCAGTTCATCGCGCAGCGCCAGCACGACGCCGTGTCCATGCGCGGGCAGCGCGCCCAGGCTTGCGCTGAAATGCGAACCGCGATAGCCCGCCTGCGCGCCCAGCCACGAAGTCACGATGCCCGCCGATTCCAGGCGTCCGGAATCCGGCGCGCGCGACAGCACCACGGGCAGCTCCACGCGACGCACATCGCGCGCGTCGAAGAACGGCGCGGGCAGACGCGACAGGTCGCTCACCTGGGTGGTTGGCGCGACGGTCAATTCGAGCGCGCTGTTCGGCCCGGCCTTGAGCCACAGATCGGGACTCTGCGGATCGTTGCCCTCGTCGCTCGCCTTGCTGTGAGCGATCAATTCCAGGTTCAGATGATTGAACGCGGTGAGCACGGAAACCGGCAGATCGACTGTCGTTGTCATCGACGTGGCCGGGGCGGGTTCGGGCAACGGAATCGTTGCGCCCACCACGCTATTGAGCAGCACGTTCAAATGCGAGAGCCCCGGCAGCAGTTTCGGCGAATAGCGATAGTCCAGCACCAGCCGCGCGCTGACCACGTGCTCGTCCTGGCGCAGGCCGAAGTCCATGCCGCCATAGGCGTCCTCGCCGAGCAGGGTCAGTCCTTGCGCGGCGTTTTCCCGCGATAGCGGGATGCGATAGGTGTAGGTATCGGTTGCGGCGGCTTGCGCGGTCGCGTCAGCCGTCACAGCCTGCGAAGCACTTGACGGCGAGGCGGCAACAGCGGCGGCGGGTATGGCGGGCGCGCCAGGCGCGGCCTGGGCGAACGCCACGTTGGCCCCAAGCGCCAGCACGGTCAGCACCGAACCGAGCGACGCAGCCAGACGCGCGCGCGTCGAGGCGCACAAAGACGACAGAGTGACGGGATTCACGATTGCTTCGATCCCATCTTGCTGGCTGCCGTTTCCGCGACGCGGCTCAAACGCTCGCGCCCGCCCAGCAGGACAAAGCGGAACAGATCCTTGAGGCCGCGCATGCCCACGCCCAGCACCTCGAACAGACTGCGCAGCGGCCGGTCCGGACGATAACGGCCCCACGAGGCGATCCAGCTATCGGCGCGCGAGAACGTCACGCGCATGAGATCGCGTTCCTGGTCGATCGTCAGCGCCGGGAAGCTCACGCCGACGTTGTGGCCACGCACGACCTGGACTTCGGCGGGGAATTTGCCTTCGTAGTCGTCGCGGAATACGGAAACCAGGATGCGCTCGCCACGTTGCGGCATCGGCGCGTCTTCAGGCAACACCAGGCCCAGGCCGCCTTGCGAATAGTCGCTGGTCTGGCAGGCGACATGGCGGCCATCGGCGAGACGCACGGCGGCCGGCAGCTGGATCTGCACGCGCGGCGTGAGGCGCAGCTGGCGCGATTCGGTCGCCACGCCCGCCGCCGCGCTCAGGTTCATCACGTTGTAGATCACCCAGACCAGGTTGAACACGATACTCATCGCCTCAGGCCAGCCAGGGCTGCGGATCAGGCCGACGATACCCACCACGAAACCGGTCAGGTTGATGACCAGCAGGCCGATATAAGGCCGCGCCATCGCCCAGTCGAGGAAGGACTTGCGGATCACGCCACCCTTGGACGTCACGTTGAAGCCCTTGCTGCCGGGGAAAAACACCGCCTGCAGCGCGGGCACGACCACGTACCAGGCCAGCACGGTTTCGTAGACTTCGCTCCAGAACGAATGGCGGAAACGCCCCTGGATGCGCGACGCGCCGATGCTCGAAATCACGAGGTGAGGCACCGCATAGGCGAGCACCATCAACGCCGACGCATGGAACACATGCGCGCCGAAGAACAGATACGCCATCGGCGTGATCAGGAACACGAGACGCGGCAAGCCGAAGAAGAAGTGCATCATCGCGCTCAGATAGCAGAGGCGCTGCGGCACCGACAGCCCCTTGATCAAGAGCGGATTGAACTGGCGGAAGATCTCGGCCATGCCGCGCGCCCAGCGAATCCGCTGGCCGACGTGGCGGCCCAGACTCTCCGTGGCGAGGCCCGCGGCCTGCGGGATCGCCAGATACGCCGTGTTGTAGCCCTTCATGCTCATCTTGAGCGCGGTCAGCGCGTCTTCGGTGACGCTTTCCGTCGCCACGCCGCCCACTTCTTCAAGCGCCGAACGGCGCAGCACCGCGCAGGAGCCGCAGAAAAACGCCGCATTCCAGAGGTCGTTGCCGTTCTGCAGGACGCCGTAGAACAGGTCGCCTTCGTTGGGCACCTTGCGGAAGGTTTCGAGATTGCGCTCGAACGGGTCCGGCGAATAGAACACGTGCGGCGTCTGCACCATCGCCATCTTCGGATCTTTCAGGAACCAGCCCATGCAGATCTGCAGGAACGAGCGCGTGGTGACGTGATCGCAGTCGAACACGGCGACGAATTCGCCGTTCGTTTTGGCGAGCGCCGCGTTGAGATTGCCCGCCTTGGCGTGCTTGTTGTCGGGGCGCGTCAGATACTCCACGCCCGCCTGCTCGCAGAACTGGCGGAACTCGGGGCGACGGCCATCGTCGAGCATGTAGACGCGCAGCTTGTCGGCGGGCCAGTCGAGCAGCGTCGCGGCCAGCACCGACTGGCGCACCACTTCGAGCGGCTCGTTATAGGTGGGAATGAACACGTCGACCGTCGGCCATGCCGAGGTATCGGCGGGCAGCGGCACGGGCCGGCGATGCAGCGGCCAGAGCGTCTGGAAGTAGCTGCACAAGAGCATCAGCACAGCGTAGCCTTCGGCGGCCAGCAGCAGATAGCCGAACACCTGGTCGAGCGGCGTGGTGAAGTCCAGCGTCTGCGTCACGCGCCAGTAGAGATAGCGCATCGACATGAACACCGACAGCGCCACCAGCGAAACCGTGAGCACGCGCCCCTGAATGCGGCTGAGCAACAGCGCGACCGCCATGCAGAGGATCGCGAACACCCACTGCTGCGACAACGCCAGGTGGACGGTCAGCGTGGAGACGAACAGGGCCACCGCCGCCAGCGTCACGGCCAGACGCACCCAGCCCGACGCCAGCAGCGCGGTGCCGGTGTTCAACAGCGTGTCGTCCCAGTCGCCCGCGTCGTCGGTCTGTCCCGTGCCTGCGGGCAGCTTTTGCGCGGGTTGCGCCGGGTTCTGCTGCGACGATGTCGGCTTGCGTTTCATGAATGCCATAGCGGTTTTCCTCAGCGCGTCCTGATCCAGAGCACGATCAGCAGCACCAGCACCGCACACAGCAGCACGGCCATCAACCGATACACGCTAACTTTGCGCGACTTCTTCGCGGCTTGCCCAGCTTGTTCGTGCGGGCGGCGGTCTTCGTCGTCCAGCACGATTGTCGTTGCGGCCTGCGCTTCGGCGGCCTGCGTCAGGGAGTCGGCAGCAGCCTCATGGCGACGCGAAGGCAGAAGCTGCAACACGTGATCGGCGCATTGCGTGAGGTCCACGCGGCCCACGCTGTCCTGCGCAGATTCGACAACGGTTTGTCCATGCGCCAGCGCTTCGCTCACCGAGCGGTCGGCGCGCACCCGGCCCAGCACACGCTGGCCGAGTACGCCCTCGATCCGTTGCAGCGCTTCGCGCGACAGACGGCTCGATCCGTCGACCTGATTGACGATGTAGACGGATTCCACGGCGCCGGGCCGTGCGCTGTAGTGGCGGCGGATCAGATTTTCGATTTGCGGCAAGGTGGCGTACGAAGCCGCATCGGCCAGTACGACGGAGATCACCAGATCGGCCGCGCCCAGCACCTGGCGCAACGTATTGGAGACGCCCGGCGGCGTGTCGAGGATCACGACGGCGTCGTCGGGCAGCGCGAGACCGCGCAGTTGCGTCGAGAGCCAGTGGGGGTCGTCGGCGATGCGGCGCTCCAGGGCGGGCAGATCGGCCTCATTGATCTGACCAAACGGCAGCACGCGCACGCCCGACACGGCTTGCATGCAGGTGTCGCCCCACGCCGCGCCGGCCACGCTCGCCCGCGACAGACCGCCGATGTCCTGCGGCTTGCCGCCCAGGTGCAGATGCAAGGCGTTCTGCGGATCGAGATCGACGGCGAGCACCGTGCGACCGTGACGGTTCAACGCCACGGCGAGATTGGCGGCGATCGTGCTTTTACCCACGCCGCCTTTGGCAGAAACGACAGCGACGACGATCATGGCTTCCCGCGCGGCGCGGTGTGGGTGCGCGCATCGGTACGCACATCGGCGCGAGGCTCGTTGCGCTCCATCAGGCGCGCAAACACATTGCTGAGCGCGGCCGATTGCGGCACGCCAGCGCTGGGCGCGGGCGTGGCTTGAGCGGCGGGTTCGACGATGGGTTCAAGCGCGGGCTTGAGTTCGGATTTGAGTTCGAGCTTCAGTTCGGGCTCAAGCGAGGATTGAAGCGCGGGCTCGGTCTCGACCTCAACCGGCGCTTCATCAGCAGCCTGAATCGCGGGCGCTTCCTGCGCGGCGGGCACGACTGGCGGCGGCTCTTCCGTCACGGCGGCAATCGACCACGAGATCAGCGGCTGTGCGGCATCAGGGGCGGCCTCGTCCTGTGCGGCGAGATCCGGATCGGTATCGGTATCGGCGTGCGCGGACCAACGCCCACGCGCACCTTCCAACTGCTCCGTTCTCTCGACTTCCTGGTACTGCGCTGCACTTCCGCCTGCTACGGCAAAAAGTTTCGCAATATCCGAAGCACCGCTCATGCGCTAACCCCATCGATTTCGTTGTGCTATCCACCAATACGCGTGAAGCGCAAGAGCACAAGCTGCTGTTCCTGATTCGATCTTTTACTTTCCCTTTCCTTGCCGCTTATCTGCCGAAAAGAAAAACCATCGTCCCTGAAGCATCTGCCGGGCCTGCCGTGCTCATTCGCAATTGCGAATCGGCGCCCAGCTGATGCATCCATGTTTCGTAGGCGCCTTCGAGAAATGCTCCGGCCCACGCAAGACTATCTGCGCCAAACACCGCCTTGAGCGGCGCATGGTAATGCGTCAACACCAGCCAGTCCTGAGCTTCGCGAATCTCCACCACACCCCAGCCCAGTTCGCTCCAGACGCGGTTCATCGCGTCCTGCATCTCGACGACCGTGCCCGCGCCCGCGAGCGCGTATTGGCGGGCGAACTGGCCGCCCGCGCCGCGCATGAGCTGCGTAAGAAGCCGGGGCGTCAGGTTTTGCGTCAGTTCCTGCGAGAAGAAAGACAGGAACGGTTGCCATTGCGGTGCAGGCGTGGAATTCATGGCATATCGATGCGCCCTGCCGGGCGGCGCACATTGCTACTGCAGAACTGGGAAAACGGCCCTGAGCACCAT
Organism: Burkholderia sp. Ax-1719; assembly: GCF_011753055.1. Taxonomy (GTDB): domain Bacteria; phylum Pseudomonadota; class Gammaproteobacteria; order Burkholderiales; family Burkholderiaceae; genus Paraburkholderia. The sequence continues at coordinate 97,635 of NZ_VWWJ01000018.1, forward strand.
TCGGGCAGTGACCGACGTTTTGCGCAATGATCTCAAACGTAGCGCGCGCCGGATTATACTTTTTATTCATCCGGTTTTTATTTTTAAATTTGTGGGGAACCGCACAATCTGTCACTCCTGCGCGACAAATTAATCACGTAAAACGTTTGCGACTTAAAGGGGGCACGTCGAAAGTATCGGCGGCGTAACGGATTGTCATATTCATCAGACGAGTAATTGGCGTGCACCGCTTTTCCTCGGGTTTTCCATTACGAAAAGCTGTCAAGGCGTGGCGATGGAAGGAACGGCGTTCCCTTCGGCGTTCGCGTCAAGGGTCGGCTGAGTCGCAATCGGCGCGCGTGGGGCAAGCCGCGTTTCTCTCGGCTGCCACGTTGGGACCGGTGTCTCGGGCGCGGCTTGCGCCATACCGTGCCGCCATTGCCCGGTTTCGAGATCGCCATCCCAGAGCGGCCCATGAACCTCCAGATCGACCGCGCCCTGAGGATGCGCTTCGAAGAGTTCCGCGTAAATCGCCTGGGCGATTGCCAGCCGCGCGAGATCTTCCGCACGTGCGTGCGCAAAGGTTTCGTCGTGCACCCTGGGCACCATCAGCGAAAACGGCCTGTCTGCAGCACCGATCCGAATGAAGGTCACACTGACGCCGTGCACGACGATGACGCTATAGCGCGCCATTTCGTTTCCACACCCCAGGAAACGAAACATGAATTCGGTGGTTTTCATTTTTTATTGTGACCTTCTCTACCCGCGAACGTATGCGGGCATGAGGTCAATCTGATTTATGTTTTATCTGCGTCCGGCGCGCACGCACAAAAAAGGCTGCCGTATCGTCTGATGTGGCAGCCAGTCAATCCTTTGGTGCAGCGGCAATCACCGGATGGTCGATCGCGTGTTCCATCTGAAATCGCGAGCGGGAAAATCCTAGCATATGAGGGACTGCTTACAATATCGCGTGAATATGAATTTCCGATTCATTTGTTTATATATTGGGAGCAAACGTTTGCATTTTTATTGCGCGGACGACACCGCGAATCCACGCTGACGCATTGCGTTTTTTTGCCCGTCTGACTTTAGGGTTGCATCGGCGGGGCAGGCTTTTTCTTCTGAACAAAGCGCACTGCAAGTTGCTTTCGTATGTGGCGGATAAGTCATCGCTTCAAGTCGTCATCCGCCATTTGCAAGCGACTTATGTGCGGTAGGTAACAACGGCGATTGACGCAATGTGGGAAACCTCCCATATTTTCTTCAAGCGGCGGGAATGAATCCGGTCGCGTCGCTTTCCGGCTTTCCTGCGCATGTTGATCGTGTTCCGCGATTGTTCGCCGATCGCTTCAACAACGATCCTGAGCATGCCGAAATGGCATCGCCACCACGGTGGGGCTACAGCATGTCTGCTCAGACTATTCGTGACCAGCATTTGCCCGCGGCATGCAAGCACTGTGGCGCGATGCTCAAGGAGTACGTCGATAGCTGCCCTTACTGCGGCGCGAAGCGTCCGCTGGAACTGGCTGCCTTGCGCGTGCGCTCCAGAAACCCGTCGCTCGCGTCCGGTGCGCCTTCCGTGCCGGCCAATATGACCGTGAGGGATCATCCGCAGATCAAGCCTGAATTCCAGCCTCACACTACAATCGAGCACGAATCCGCGCCTGGACAGGTCAAGACGCGCAGTTTCCCCAAGGTAATGTTGCTCGTGCTGCTATTTCTTGCGCTCGTCTACGCTGCGTACCTTATGCTGGGCGGCAATCGTAAATCCGATGGCGCGAGCGACGATCAAGGCAGCCATTCGCTGGTTGGATCGATTTTGCCCTACTTGCCGCACCCGCTCGCGAAGTCTTCCGACAGCGCCAGCACCAGCACTCCCGCGCCGCAGGCCGATACCCCGAAGCCCGTTCCCGCGCCCCAATACAAGGACGTTCCCGACAGTTTGCGCGCCGCGCACGCCAGCCTGGCCGCGAACAATTTGTCTGACGCAAAGGCCGCGGACAGCGCCGCTTTGGCCCGCGACGCCGGCAATAACGACGCGCAGGCCATCCAGCGCGATATCGCCACGCGCGAACAGCAACGCGACAGCGCCCTGCAAAACGCCGATCGATGCGCGAACCAGCATGATTGGGCCTGCGTGCAGCAGCAGGCATCGCAGGCGCTCGCGATCGATTCGAGCAGCCAGCAGGCGCAATCGCTGATGGAGCGCGCGATCCTGTCGACCGCATGGGCGCCGCAGGCTTCGGCGACTGCCGCGGCTCCGGCTGCTCCGGCGGCATCGGGCGCCGCCAGCAACGACAACGCCGTCGACGCGCGCCAACGCGCGATCCTGCAAAACGGCTGGAAGCAAGCCACACCGTCCGGCTCGGGCCATTGAAGCGGTTTCCCCTTTTTTCGAAGTCAGCCTTCCATCACATCCCCAGCGGGAGAGAGACATGCTGAAGACGACTCTAGCGGCACTGGCGGGCCTGATCGCCCTGCTTTCCTCGACGTTCGCCGTCGCCGCCTCTGCAGACGCGCATTACAAGATCACCACCGGGCCGGAGCGCGGCACCTATATCCAGATCGGCCAGGATCTCTCGAAATGGGTCGCGCAACCGGCCGGCATCGATCTCGAAGTGCTGCCCTCTAAAGGCTCGGCGGAAAACGTCCAGCGCATGCGTTTCGAGCCTGGGGTGAAGCTCGCGCTAGTGCAGTCCGACGTCTATCAGGCTTATGTCGATATGGCCAATTCCGGCAACCAGGATGCCGGCACGACGATCCGTCCATTGCGCCTCATCATGCCGCTCTACGACGAGGAGATTTATTTCGTCGTACGTAACGATTCGCCGATGAAGAATATCAACGAGATCAAGGACAAGACGATCAGCGTCGGCCTGATTGGCAGCGGCACCGCGCAATCGGCGACCACGCTGTACCGTCTGATGTTCGGCCAGCCGATTCCCGACCAGAATGCGCAGCATTTGAGTAATGAAGACGCGCTGGCCGCGCTGATCGTCAAGAAGATCGACGTGGCGATCATCGTGGCCGGACAGCCCGCGAAGCTGTTCACCGACATGAATCCCAGCCTGCTCCAGCAGATCCGCTTTCTGCGCGTCGATCCGACCGCGCCCGAGACGGCGCGCGCCAAACAGACCTACTTTCCCGCGACGATCCACACGTCGAGCTATCCCAACTGGCTGAAGGAAGACGTGCCGACATGGACAGTCAAGGCTTTTCTCGTCACATACGACTACAACCTGCGCGATACCGTCGGCAACCTGAAGCGCTTCGCCGATTCCTTGTGCGAGAACTTCGATAACCTCCAGGAGCACGGCCACCCGAAGTGGAAACAGGTCAAGCTCGAACTGCCCGGACTCGGCAAAGGCTGGCAATACTATCAGCCGGTCGAGCGGCGGCTGAAAGCCTGTTTCGCGCATCGTGCGGCGATGCAGGCCTCGGCGGGGACCAGCGCCCCGCAGCAGGCCACCTCCGGGCAGACCATCAACGGTCGGCCCTGTACGGATCAGGAGCGTCTGCTTTTGCTGTGCGGAAAGCAGTGACGCTGTCAACGGATCGCGTGCATCGCACTCTTCAACCGCGCGCGGTGCACGCGATTTTCATCAGCACTTTGGCGGGGCCAACCGGCTCGACCTGCTCGAAACGGATATCGGATTCGAGCGCGCGTGCAATCTCGTTGCCGTCGGCATCGTAGGCCAGCAGACTTGCGAGGCCGACTTCGCGCGCATGGCAGCGAAAGGCGAAGAGCGCGCGGTCGTCGGTTTCCTTCTTATCGCCGATCAGATTGGGCGGGTCGAAATCCGTGCGCGTCCAGACCTTCACGACGCCACGCTCGGCCGCGATGGATGCGGCGTCGTAATAGATCGTCGCGCCTGAGTCGTGTGACAGCAGATGCCATTGCACGGCGCTGGCCGGCGCCACGTGAAAGAGAAGCCACAGGTAGGCGAGTGTCGCGGCCAGACCCTTGAAAAGTGGCTTATTCATGCTGTGCACCTTGCGGTTTGACTCCACGCGCCTCGTCCTCCTCGAATGCGGGCAAACGCCAGCCGCGCCAGATTGCAACCAGACGCAAGGTCAGGCCCAGCACGAAACTCACGGCGGTATTCACGTCCTGATCGACGCCCGCCGCGCGCAGCAGCAGAAAAAGCCCGCCCGCAAGCAGCGAAACGCTCGCATACAACTCGCGCTGAAACACCACGGGCACGCGGTTGCACAGCACATCCCGCAGCACGCCGCCGAATACGCCCGTCATCATGCCCGCGATCATGACGACTGGGACCGGGTAGCCCATCGTCAATCCCACGTTGCAGCCGATCAGCGTGAACGCCATCAGCCCCATTGCATCCAGCACGAGAAAGATTTCACGCAGATGACGCAGAAAAGGCGCGATCAGCGTTGTCAGCAAACCTGCGGACAGCACGAGGTAGAGATAGCCGGGATGCAGGGTCCACGCGACCGGAAAGTGTCCCAGAAAAATATCGCGCAAGGTGCCCCCGCCTAGCGCCGTCACAAAGGCAATCACTAACACGCCAAAAACATCCAGATTGCGGCGACGCGCGGCGAGCGCGCCGGTCATGGCTTCGGCGGTAATGGCGACGAGATAGATGAGATTCAGCATGCTGCGCACCTCGACGTCACGATTTGGACATGCGAATGCAGATGCAGCGGGAAGCCCGCAAACAGCGGAGGAACAAACGGCAGAAAAAACAAAGAAGCGCGCATAAGAACCTGAGAAAGAACAAGGCGGATTTTGGGCCTGCCTTGTACGCCTCTCCCTCTGTCCTTTTACCTGAGAGTTCGGGCCCGCATGCGGGCCTGCCCCTTCGGTGGACCGCGATGCAGCGCGCGAATAGCGCATGAAACGCAGCCTCTCTCCAGTCGGCGAATGTCTTTCGTGGTACGTCTGCCTGAGCGATTCCGGGAGCTTGCGCCTTCGGCGGAGGCCTGTCTGCCTCTCTCTCCCACGAAAGAATCGGCGCAATTATGGGTGTCATGGGTCGATCATGTCAAATCACTGACATGTGCTGACTGAAAGCTGTCTGCACGGTCAGTGAACGATAATCACCGCCGTTGCTGCGTTTCATGCAGCCTGATTTTCGGCCCGTTTCCCGAATCAATCCTCCCTTCGCCACGGCAAGGACACTTCATGCCAGATGCAGCTCCCCGCTCGCAACGCGTCGCCCCGCTCTTTGCGCTCCTGCCCTTTCTGCGCCCCTATGCCGGGCGCTGGGCGCTCGCGTTTCTTGCGCTTCTCACGTCGGCGGGCGCCACGCTGGCCTTGCCCGTCGCGTTCAAATATCTGATTGACCGGGGTTTCGCCAGCGGCGATCGCACGCATATCGACCGCTATTTCATTGCGCTTTTCATCGTCTCGCTGATCCTCGCGGCGGCGACAGCACTGCGCTTCTACTGGGTCTCCTGGCTGGGCGAACGCGTCACCGCGGATTTGCGGCGCGCGGTCTACGACCACGTCATGCGCATGAGCCCCGAGTTCTTCGAGACCACGCAAACCGGCGAAGTACTCTCGCGCCTCACCACCGATACCACGCTGATCCAGGCGGTGGTCGGCACGAGTCTGTCACTGGGCTTGCGCAACGCGCTGCTGACGATTGGCGGCGTGACCATGCTGGTCACCACCAGCCCGGTGCTGTCCGGCTACATCATCGCTACGCTCGTGGTGGTGGTCGCGCCGATCGTCATCTTCGGCCGCCGTGTGCGCAAGCTTTCGCGCGCGAGCCAGGACAAGGTCGCCAACGCGAGCGCGCTTGCGGGCGAAGTGCTCAACGCCATGCCGACCGTGCAGTCGTACACCCAGGAAGGCTTTGAGACGAAGCGCTTCGGCGGCGCGGTGGAAACGGCGTTTGACACGGCGCTCACGCGGATTCGCGCGCGTGCGGGCCTGACCGCCGTGGTGATCGTGTTCGTGTTCGCCGCCATCGTTTTTGTGCTGTGGCTGGGCGCGCAGGCCGTGCTGGCCGGGCGCATGACGGCGGGCCAGCTGTCCCAGTTCATTCTCTATGCGGTCTTCACGGCGGGCGCGGTGGGCGCGGTCGCCGAAGTCTGGGGCGATCTGCAACGCGCCGCCGGTGCGACCGAAAGGCTGCTGCAATTGCTGGCCGCGCGCTCGCCGGTGGTTGAGGCCGCAACCACCGTGCCGCTGCCCGCACAAGGCGAAGGCATCCGCTTCGACAACGTGAGCTTTTCGTATCCGTCACGGCCAGGCATTGCCGCGCTCGACGGCTTCACGCTCGACGTGCGGCCCGGCGAACACGTCGCGCTGGTTGGGCCTTCAGGTGCGGGCAAGACCACGCTGTTCCAGCTGTTGCTGCGCTTTTACGATCCTCAATCCGGGCAGATTCTGATCAACGGCGTGCCCACGCAGCAGGCCTCGCTGCATGCGTTGCGCCAGTCGATCGGCGTGGTGTTGCAGGAGTCGGTGATATTTTCGGGGAGTGTGCTCGACAATATCCGCTACGGCATGCCGGATGCGAGCCTCGAACAGGTGAAGCGCGCCGCCGCCATGGCCGCCGCTGCGGACTTTATCGAGGCGCTACCGCAAGGCTACGATACCTTCCTTGGCGAACGTGGCGTGCGCCTGTCCGGCGGTCAACGTCAACGCCTGGCGATTGCACGCGCGATCCTGAAGAACCCGCCGATCCTGCTGCTCGATGAAGCCACCAGCGCACTCGATGCGGCCAGCGAGCGGCTCGTGCAGACCGCCCTGGACAACGCTGCGCTCAACCGCACCACGCTGGTGATCGCGCATCGTCTGGCCACCGTGCAGCAGGCCGATCGCATCGTCGTCATGGAGCATGGGCGCATCGTTGCGCAAGGACGTCACGCCGAACTGCTGCACACCTCGCCGCTCTATGCGCAGCTCGCGGCGCTGCAGTTCGAAATGACGTCCGGGGAACTACCGGCGCGCGTTTGATGAGCGATTGATGTGCGATTCAACGCCACGGCGCGCTGCGAGAAATCAGGCGAAGCGCACGCAATTGCGGCCGTCTTTCTTGGCTTCGTAGAGCGCGTCGTCGGCCACGCCGAAAGCTTCGCGGTAGCCATGATCCGTGGGCGCGTTACGCCAGGTATGCGTCGCGCCCATGCTCAGCGTGACCACGCCCAGCGGCGAGCCGCGATGCTCGATACCCAGCCGCTCCACGCCCGAGCGCACGCGCTCCAGCGCGTAGCCCAGTTCCGCGCGCTCGACGCCGGTGAGCAGAAGCGCGAATTCCTCGCCGCCCACGCGGCCCGCAATCATGTTGTGCTCGTCGGCGGCTTCGCGCAGCACCTCCGCGACCGCACGCAGGCAACCGTCGCCAGCCGGGTGGCCATAGGTATCGTTGTATTGCTTGAACCAGTCGATATCGACCATCACAGAACCCACGCCCTCGCCATCCGGCGTGTCCTGCCAGCGGTGGTGCACGCTTTCGAGCGTGCTGCGGCGGTTGAACAGTTGCGTGAGCGGATCGACAGCCGAGGCCATGCGCAGACGCAGATCGTTCTCGATCATCTCGCCCAGGTGGCGAAGCACGCCGCGCGCGTTGGCGTCCATACGGCGCGGTGCGGGGTCCATCGCGCAGAGTGCGCCGATCGGCTCGCCATCCGGCAGACGGATCGGCACGGCCGCGAAGAAACGCACATGCGGCGGATATTGCACGAGATCGCAGCCCTGCACATCGGCGCGCTCATGCGTGTCCTCGACCACGAAGACGCCACCGTTGCGCAACGCATGCTCGCTCAGCGAGCTATCGCGCGGCGTGTTCGCCACCAGCGTGCCCAGATCGCCGCAGAAGTGCTGATGCGCGGCGTCGAGCAGCGTCACGGTGGTGTAGGCCGCGCCCGTCACGAACTTGAGGATGCCGGTAGCGTGGCCGAAGCACTCGCGCATGACCTGATCGTCATGCAAAAGCCACTCGACGACTGACGGCTCCGCGTGAGTGGGTTGGAAGCCGGTCATGAAGATCTGCGGGCGCGAGGCGGGACGATCGGAGCCGATGAGCAAGGACACGATAGCTTCAGTTGAGTGCGATGCCTTTTTAACGGCCCGAAGCGGGCAAAGTTTAGCGAAATCCGTACCCGATCTTTTTTACCGATTTCTTACTGCATTTGTAGGACGAATGGCTCTAACGGGGATCGCGCGACACTCTATTGATTTGGAGTTCGAACTAATAAAGTTTGATACGCGCACCCAGATATTTTCGAACAATCGTTAGATCGGCGGCGATTCCGGCGGCACCGAAAAGTGGTGTTGCCTGATCTTCCACACACTCGCATGCTGCGCGATCACCAGCGTCGTGCGCATGCGCGCGCGAGACGTCCGCTTGCCGCCTTCCAGCACGAACGCGAAATCGCCGAAACCCTGCGCGAGAAAACAGTCGTCGGCGAGCCACAGAAAATGCTGATCGACGAGATCAAGCGTGGCCGACTCGAGCACGTCCTGATAGGACGCGAAATACGCGTGGATCGCCGCGCCGCCCACGCAATGATCGGGGCGTCCGCCGAAGAACAGCGCGTCTTCCGTGTAAAGAGCGGCGAATGCATCGGGGTTCCAGGTGCTGGCGGCAGCGTTCCAGGCCGCCTGAATTTCGGCCAGAATCATCCGCGCCGTAGCGGTGTTCAGGTTCATCTACGTGTCTCCAGAAAGGCTCAATAAAGCGCGAATTGCGCCCAGTCGAACGCTTTTTCGATTGTTCCCCCAATGCTACCCGTTAAAATCCCGGGTTTTCTTCCAACCGGCCTTTCCCGATGCAACCCGCTTCGCCCTCGCAATCCGCGCCTCACCCCATCGACGACACGCCCGTCGGCCGCGACCTGGTCTACGGCCCCGACGACAAGCCCGCCCCCACCATCGCCTTCGTGGCCGCGCTCCAGCATCTGCTGGCCATTCTCGTGCCGATCGTCACGCCCGGCCTGCTGATCTGCCAGTCGCTGGGCGTCTCCAGCCGCGACACCACGCTGATCGTGTCGATGTCGCTGGTGATTTCGGGCATCGCTACCTTCCTGCAATGCCGCCGCTTCGGCCCGCTCGGCGCGGGGCTGTTGATCGTGCAGGGCACCAGCTTCAACTTCGTCGGCCCGCTGATCGCTGGCGGCAGCCTGATGGTCAAGCAGGGCACGCCGGTGGAAACCGTCATGGCGGCGATCTTCGGCGTGGTAATCGCGGGTTCATTCGTCGAAATGGCTGTCTCGCGCATTCTGCCCTTCATCAAGCGCCTGATTACGCCGCTCGTCACGGGCATCGTGGTGCTGCTGATCGGCCTCACGCTCATCAAGGTGGGCCTCATCAGCATGGGCGGCGGCTACGGCGCCATCGCCAAGGGCAATTTCGCCAGCGCCGAAAACCTCACGCTCTCGGGCGTGGTGCTGGGCACCATCATTCTGCTCAACCGCGTGCCGATCGTCTGGGTACGCAGCACGGCGCTGGTGATCGCACTGGTGGTGGGCTATCTGGTGGCGGCCGCGCTCGGCCGCCTTGACTTCACGGGCGCGCGCGAAGCCGCGCTGTTCCAGATCCCGACGCCGCTGCACTTTGGCATCGGCTTCTCGTGGTCGCTGTTCGTGCCGATGCTGATCATCTATCTCGTCACCTCGCTCGAAGCGATCGGCGACGTCACGGCCACCAGCAAGATCTCGCGCCAGCCCGTGGAAGGTCCGTTGTGGATGCAACGAATCAAGGGCGGCGTGCTGGTCAACGGCGCGAATTCGCTGCTGGCAGGCGTGTTCAACACGTTCCCGAGTTCCGTGTTCGCGCAGAACAACGGCGTGATCCAGCTGACCGGCATCGCCAGCCGTCATGTGGGCGTGTGGATTGCCGGCATGCTGGTGGTGCTGGGCCTGTTCCCGCCTGTCGCTGGCGTGCTGCAGGCCGTTCCGGAGCCCGTGCTGGGCGGCGCGGCAATGGTGATGTTCGGCGCGGTGGCGGCGTCGGGTATCAATATTCTCTCGGGTATCCGGCTTGACCGCCGTGCGCTGCTGATTATCGCGGTATCGCTGGCGCTGGGCCTGGGTGTGTCGCAGGTGCCGGAGATTCTCACGAGCCTGCCGCATGCGCTGAAGAACGTGCTGGAATCGGGCGTGGCGACGGGCGGCATCTGCGCGCTCGTGATGAACTGGTTCCTGCCGGAGCGCAATTAAGCGCGGATCATCCCACGCGCTTCAAAGATGCATCGGTCATTGCGCCAGCGCGCCTTGACCGATGCCGCCGGGGCCTCGGCCCTTCGCGGAGCGCCCGGCCACCACCCTGTCCCGCCCCGCAGCTTTCGCGCGATACAGATTCGCATCGGCGCATTGCAGCGGGTCGTCGGCATGCGATTTCCCGGCCTCGCAGGTGAACACGCCCAGCGAAATCGTCACGCGTCCCGCCGGGCTTTTCGCGGGAAGGTCGAGCTTGCGCACGGCGCTGCGCATCGCCTCGGCAATCGATAGCGCCGACGCCGTCGCGCAACCCGGCAGCAACACCACGAACTCCTCGCCGCCATAACGGCTCACGGCATCGCCCTGGCGCCTCAAACAGCCTTGCAGCGCGTTGGCGACCAGCCGCAGACAATCGTCGCCCGCGGCATGCCCATAGGCGTCGTTGAACAGCTTGAAGTGATCGACATCGACCATCAGCACCGATAGCGGCTGCTCCTGATGGCGCGCCACGAGACATTCGCGCGCGTAGGCCATGTCGAACCAGCCGCGGTTGTAGAGACCGGTCAACGCGTCGCGGTTGGCCTTCTCTTCCAGATCTTCGTTGATGCGCGCAAGGCGCGAATAGAGCATCGAGATTTCGACGAGCAGCGCCGCCAGCAAGGCCGACGACGCGATCACCGACGCCACGCGCGCCCCATACCAGCCGAGCGTAAAACGCGCCGATCCAGCGAGCGTGAGCGTCACATCGGCGAGAAAAGCCAGCAGCGCGATAGTGAGCCAGAGATCGAGCACGGTGCGCAAACGCCCGCTGGCGAGCTGCGCCGCGAGCGCCGCCACCGAGACGATCACGACGTAGAACGCAACCGGACTATGGCGCAGCAGGCTATAGGAGCCGTCCTTGATGAGCATCGGCAGCGCGTCGCTGAAACGCACGGCGACGATGCAGCCAAGCACGCTGCCGGCGAGCGCCAGCAGAATCAGCCAACGCGCGTGCTTGAGGCGAAAAATAAAGCGCGACTGCGCCAGCCAGTGTGCGGTGAAGCCGAGCAGCACCAGCGTGGGAAAGCCGCCGTGCCAGAGCACCCAGATCCAGACTGCGGTCTGCTTGCTCGCGCCCAGCAAACCGGTGGGCGAAAACACGCCCGGAAAAATCAGCAATTGGACTGCGCACGTCAGGCTGCTGAAAGCGTAGGCCGCCGACAGCGCCGCATCGATCGTCGACTTGCCCATGCGATAACGCACCCACATGAGCAGCGAGGTAATCGCTTCGGTGATCACGACCGCCGTGCAGAAGATCGGCACGAAGGGAACGCAGGCGGGCAACGCGTCGGAAGCGAACGGCAGGATCAGCGCCACCAGCACGCCGATCCCCAAGGCCAGTCCCAATGCGATCCAGCGATGCAGATGGGTCGGACGCCGTGAGGTGATCAGCTTGCTCATGCAGTTTCTGGGCGGCCCGAGGACGCGATAAAGGCGATGATGAAACGCGCCACGGCGGCTGGCGTGAGCGCGCCGCCGTGGTCAACGCCTTTATAACGGCGACGCGCGCGACGACCTTTAGCGCCGTCGTCGCCTATCGGCCCTAGTGCTTACCCGGCGTTAGCACCACGCGAAAGCGCGCCTTGCCACTCATCATGCGATCGTAAGCTTCGGCGGCGCGCTCTAGCGGGTACTCCTCGATCATCGGCTTGACGTCCGAGATCGCGCTGAATGCCAGCGTTTCCTGCGAATCCGCCGCCGTGCCCGATGGCCAGCCCTGCACCGATTGCCGCCCCATGATGAACTGCGTGACCGGCACTTCGACGGGCTCCTGCGCCACGCCCACCATGATCAGCTTGCCGTTCACGCCTAGCCCCGCGAGCGCCGCGCTCATGGCCTCGCCGTTGGTGACGGTGGCCAGAATCACGCGCGCGCCGCCGAGCGCCTGCAGGCTTTCGCCGACGTTCTGCGCCGAACTGTCGATGTAATGATGTGCGCCCAGCTGCCTGGCGAGCGGCGCCTTGTCCTGGCCGCGCGCGATCGCCACCGTCACGAAACCCATCTTGCGCGCGAACTGCACGCCCAGATGCCCCAGCCCGCCGATACCGAGAATCGCCGCCACATCGCCCGCCCGCGCGCCGCTGTGGCGCAGCGCGTTGAAGGTGGTGATGCCTGCGCAAAGCAGCGGCGCGGCGTCGACATCCGAGAGATCGTCGGGCATGCGCGCGAGCGCCTCCTGCGGCGCGACCATATATTGCGCGTAGCCGCCGTCGTAGCTGATGCCGGGGATCTGCGCGTTCTGGCAAAGCACGAAGTCGCCGTGCCGGCAGCGCTCGCAATGGCCGCAATGGCCGCCGTGCCAACCTACGCCGACGCGCTGGCCAACGCTCCAGCCTTCGACGCCCTCGCCCGTGCGCTCAATCACACCAGCGATTTCGTGACCCGGCACGCGCGGAAATTGCAGACCGGGCCAGTGGCCTTCCTTCGTCAGCGAATCGCTATGGCAGATACCGCAGGCCTGCACCTTGATCAGCACGTGGCCTGCGGCCGGTTCGGGAATGTCCCGCTCGACCAGTTCGAGCGGTCCGCCCGCGTTCGCTACCTGCACTGCCTGCATCGTTGGCATCGTCTGCTCCTTGAATGGGGAAGCGCGGCGTGCGTTCGTCGGTATCGGTCATGCGACGCCGCGGGTGAGTGACGCGCTAGCAGCGTACTCCAGCGGAAAAAATCGCCGCGCATGGGCGGCAGGCGGCGGACGGCGTGCAGCCGATCAGGGTGTTTCGGGCCTGGGGGCGTTTTTCTCGGGCAGCGGCTGGTCGAGGCCAGGCTCTGTCGGCGCGGGAACGGCATCGCCAATGGGAACCGAGATTTCTTCGGGCGGCGATTCGGGCACCTCGTCCGGGTGAGGTTGTGGGGCGGGCTCAGGATCGGTGGGCTTCGACTTGGGCGGCAGCGGTTGATCGAGGCCGGGTTCGGTGGGCGCAGGCACGGCATCGCCGAACGGGCGGTTTTGCTCCGATGGCAGGATCGGCGGGGCGTCGTCTGCCAGCGGGCGCTGGACAGGGTCCGTTGGATCAGCCGGAACTGCGCTGGGTAGATCAATGTGGGTGCTCATCGTTGCGTCCTCCCGTCTCGTTGGGCTGGCATGCCCTGGAGTCAAGCACGCGGCGTGCCGTGTAATTCGGGGCGTAATCAAATTGTCAATGCAGTTGATTATCATTTGCAATTTTTGATCGGCGGACGGCGGATGGAAACGGTCGAGAGCGCGTTGGCGCCGGGCTTGGGTGATGCGGTCGAAAGCGTGGGCGCGGTTGATCGCGCGGTCGTACGTTACGACGCCCTTACGCGTGTGCTGCACTGGATTTTCGCGGCCGCAATTCTTTACGCCACGGTCGCGGGCTATGCGCTCGCGCAACTGCCCGATGGCCCGCTGCGCGAGTGTCTTTCGCGTCTGAATATGTCGATCGCGACGGTGCTGATCGTGCTGTTTCCGCTGCGGGTCTGGTGGGCGTCGGTGCGTGTGTCGCCGCGCCCGCTCGCCGGCGTTTCGCCGATGCAGCGCTTGATTGCGCATGGCGTGCATCGGCTGCTCTATCTGACGATTTTCGCCGTGCTGGCGAGCGGCTATCTGATGGTGCCGAAAGGCTATGAGTTTTTCGGCGTGGTCGAAATTCCGACGCCGTTCGAGCAAGGCGCGCTGACTGAACGGCTATTTGTGTTTCATCGCGCGAGTTGCGCCGTGCTGGCGGGGTTGGTGCTGCTGCATGTGCTTGCGGTGGTGAAGCATCAGTGGATCGCGCGTAATGGTGTGCTTAGGCGGATGGTTTGAGGGCTTGTAAACGCGCCACGGCTGCGTGCTTCACCCCACCACTTCCCGCACCTCATGCCCAATCCGCTCGAACGCCTTGACGCGCGCGAGTTCCACGCCCTGCACGATCGCGCCTAGCAACACCGCATCGGTGCCCGTAGTCGATATCGCCAGCTCTGGCGCAGGAATCGGCAGCCACGCGGCCAGATGCTCGCGAATTGCGGGCAGCAAAAGCGTGCCGCTATGGCCGATACCGCCGCCCAGCACCACCAGCGCCGGATCGAGAATCGGGATGATCGCCGCCAGCCCCCACGCAAGCTGACGCGCCTCTTCCGCCACGCACGCCAGCGCGCGCGCATCGCCTTGTTGCGCGGCGACGAATACGGCCTCCGCATTCGATACATCGAGCCCTAAACGCCGCGCATTCGCCACCACACCCTTGGCCGCAGCGAAGGATTCGAAAGTCGATTCACCCGCAACCAGCTCAGCCACAGGCTCGCCTTGCACGGCCAAAACAGGCGCAGGCCGCAAAACCGCGATCTCTCCCGCGAACCCATGCGCCCCACGATGCAGCTTGCCGTTCGCGACGATCCCCAGACCCACGCCGGTGCCGATCGACATGAACACAAAGTTCTCCACGCCGCGCCCGATGCCATGCGCCTGCTCGCCGAGCGCGGCAAGGTTGATGTCGTTCTCGAAGACCGTTTCCTCGCCCAGCGCTTCGCGCAACGCGGGCACGAGGTCCGCGCGCTCCCAGTCGGGCAGATTGGGCGCGAGATGCAGTCGGCCGTCCTTCGCGTCGAACACGCCCGGCGAGCCGAACACGGTCGCCAGCACGTCGTCGTCGGCAATGCTCTGCTCCGCCAGCAACGCCCGCTGCACCGCGACGATCTCGCCGACGAGCCGCGAAGGATCGCCAGGCGTCGCCAACTGCACACGCGCCACCACCAACCCCGTGAGGTCGGCGAGCGCGCCACGCACCCACGCCGCCCCCACGTCGATCGCCAGCACGAAACCAGCCCGCGCTCGCGGCATATAGAGCCGGGGCGCACGACCCGCGCTGCCCTCGCGCACGCCGCTCTGCTCCACGAGTCCCAGCCGCTCCAGATTCGCCAGCGCGGCGTTCACGGTCACTTTTGACAAGCCGGTGCTTTCCGCCAGTTGCGGGCTGGAAGCCGGGGCCAGCGAAAGCAGGTGCTGATAGATCGCCCACTCGTTGTCCTGGCGCACGAAGGCCGGGCCGCGCGTGACCGGCGCGGACGATGAAGGCTTGCGGTGAGACTGGTTCATACGTGATCCGCTGCGTGGCGCGCCATATCAACGCGCGAGGGTGCTCGATGGGGTGCCCGATCCTATCAACGCCATGGCTTGCTGGGCAAGGATCGCCAGTTCGCCAGCGGATTCGGGTTCTCCCCGATTTTGACTCGATTGCATTCGTAAAGAACCTTTCCTATCATTCACCCATCAAGCCGACGAAGCAAAAAAAGACGCGGCAACGATGTTTGGCAAGTCCCCTTTCCCATCGACGAGAACGCGGCGCGCGCCGCATGGAGACACAGCAATGGGCGATTCCACCTGGCAGACCAACGCCGACGCCAACACCGGCGCGGCCCACGCGCCGACTACCGCGAGCCCTGCCGCCGATTCCGACACCCCGCATTTCCGCCGCTCGGTGGGCCTGTTCCCGGCCATTGCGGTCAACATGATCCAGATCTGCGGCGTCGGGCCGTTCCTCACCATTCCCGCCATCGTGGCGGTGATGAACGGGCCGCTGGCCGTGATCGGCTGGATCTGCGGCGCGCTGCTGGCGATGGCCGACGGCCTCGTCTGGGCCGAACTGGGCGCAGCGATGCCAGGCGCGGGCGGTACCTATCTCTACGTGCGCGAGGCGTTCCAGTACCGCACCGGCAAGCTCATGCCCTTCCTGTTCGTCTGGACGGCCATGCTGTCGATCCCGCTCATCATGAGCACGGGCATCATCGGCTTCGTGCAATACCTGGGCTTCTTCTTCCCGAATCTCACGCCGTGGCAGTCGCACGTGCTCGGCATCGTCGTGGTCGCGCTGGTGGTGCTGGCGCTCTATCGCCGCATCGAATCGATCCGCACGCTCAGCACGATCCTGTGGATCATCATGATTCTCGCGGTGGGCCTCACCACGGCGGCGGCATATTCGGATTTCCATCTGCACATGGCGCTTGCCCTGCCGCCCGACGCGGGCAACATCGGCAAGTTCTTCACGGGGCTGGGCGCGGGGCTGATCATCGCCATCTACGATTACGCGGGCTATAACACCACGGCCTATATGGGCGACGAACTCAAGAACCCGGGCCGCACCATGCCCGCGTCGATCATCGTGTCGATCCTTGCGATGATGGTGTTCTATCTGGCGATGAACATCGGCGTGATCGGCACGGTGCCGTGGCAAGACGTGGCGAAGTCCACTTCCGTGGCTTCGCTCGTGGTCGAGCGCAACTGGGGCCACGCGGCGGCGGCCGTCGTCACGGTGCTGATCTTGATTGCGGCGTTTGCATCGGTGTTCGCAGGTTTGCTGGGTGGTTCGCGCGTGCCCTTCCATGCCGCGCGTGACGGCGTGTTTCTCGCCGCCTTCGGCAAGCTGCACGCGAAGCACGATTTCCCGCACGTCGCTCTGCTGGTGATGGGCGTGGTCACGGCGGCGGGCACGTTTTTCGATCTCACCACCGTCATCAATATGCTGGTTGCCGTGGCCGTGCTGCTCCAGTCGGTTGCGCAGATCGCCGCGCTCACCGTGCTGCGCCGCCGCCAGCCGACGCTTCGCCGTCCTTATCGTCAATGGCTCTATCCGCTGCCAAGCGTGCTCGCGCTGATCGGCTGGCTCTATGTGTTCTATGCCACCGACCGCCAGTCGCAACTGATGTCCACGGGCTGGATCGTGCTCGGGCTCGTCGCGTTTCTGATCTGGGCGCGTTTCGCTCGACAATGGCCGTTCGGGCCGAAGAACGTGCGCGAAGTGTTCCTCGAACGCCAGCGCGCCGAAGACGCCGCCCAGCACTAAACCGCATTCATCGCATCATGAAAGACATCGAAACCTCCAACCTGCCTTCGCCTTCTTCATTCGCGCTCGCCATCGACTTCGGCGGCACCAAGATCGCGATGGCGACGGCAAGCGGCGCGGGACTGCGCCTCGGCACGCGCGAGATTCCCACGCTCGCGAGTGAAGGCGCGGAGCGCGTCATGCAGCGCACTTTCGCGGCGGCGCGCGAACTGGTCGAAGCAACTACCGCGCAAACCGGCCAGACGTTGCGCGCCATCGCCGCCGTCACGCCCGGCATCGTCGAGCCGGACGGCATCCGCCTCGCGCCCAACAATCCGGGCTGGGAGCGGCTTGCGCTCAAGGACGTGCTGCGCGATCACTTCGATGTGGCGAGCGTGAGCGTGGAAACCGACGTGAAAGCCGCCGCACTCGCCGAGGCGCGCGACGGCGCGCTCAAAGGCGTCGATTACGGGCTCTACGTAAACGTGGGAACGGGTCTGGCGGCCGCCGCGGTGGTGGGTGGCCGCGTGCTGCGCGGCGCGCACGGCGCGGCGGGCGAGATCGGCTATCTGTTGCGCGGCGTGCCCGGTGAGCGCCATTTTGCCGATGGCGCTGCGCCGCTCGAAGAGCATGTTTCGGGCGCGGGGATTTCGGCGCGGGCGTCGGCGTTGCTCGGGCGGGCGGTGAGCGCGCGGGAAGCGTTCGCGCTCGCGGCAACGCAGCCGGACGTGGCCGCGCTGATCGACGATGCACTCGATGCGCTCGCCCTGCATGTGGCCAACGTCGCCATCATGCTCGACCCCGCACGCATCGCGATTGGCGGCGGCATGGCGCGCGTGCCCGCCGTGGCGACGCGCATCGAAGCGCTCGTGCGCCGCGCCTTGCCGTATCCGCCTGAAGTCTGCATCGCCGCTTTCGGTCATGACGCGGCGCTGCAAGGCGCGATCGTCGCCGCTGCCGATGCGTTGACGTCGCGATAGTCCTCGCGCATGCGTGCGGGGCGTCGCATCACGCCCCGCGCCCGCATGCCTTCACTGCGCCGCGCGCAGCTTGCCCACCTGCTCCGCCGTCACCGTGCCCTGCTTCGAGCCGAAATGGCTCAGCACGAAATTGGCGACCGCCGCGATATCCGAATCGGTGTACGCGCCCGCGAAGCCCGGCATCTGCTGCAAGCGGCCGTTGACCGTCAGCGAAGTGCCGTTGAGCAGGACCTGCACGAGCGCAGCGCCCGATGGATCGTTGACCGCGTGGCTGCCCACCAGCGAGGCATAGTCGCTCTGGCGGCCCGCGCCGTTCCATTGATGGCAGCCCACGCAATCGCCCGCGAACAGCCGCTGGCCGCGTTCGAGCGCCGGGCCCGAAGCAGACGCGCCCGGCAGCACCGCATTCGAAGCGCGCGCCGCCGAAGGATCGAGGTTGATCGTCGCGGCTTCGTTGGTCTGTGCGCCGGTCGCGGGCGCGACGCTGCGCAGATACGTGACAAGCGCCGTGATATCGCCGGGCGTCAGATACTGCAGGCTATGTTCGACGACATCGGCCATCGGTCCCGCCGCCGAACTGCGCCCCGGCGCATGCCCTTGCGACAGATACTGCGCAACCTGCTGATTGCTCCACGCGCCAATCCCGTAACTTTGGTCCGAGGTGGTGTTGTACGCCTTCCAGCCCTCGATTTCCGCGCCCGACAGATAGTCGCGCGACTTCATCGCGAAGCCCACGTTGCGCGGCGTGTGGCACTCGCCGCAATGGCCGAGCGCCGTCGCGAGATACGCGCCGCGATTCCATTCGACGCTCTTCGCCGGATCGGTCGCAAAGCGCTGCTCATGGAAGAACAGCACGTTCCACACGCCCATGCCCACGCGCTGGTTGTACGGGAACGACAGCGTGTTCGCGGGCGGCGCTTGATGCACGGCCGGCAAGCTCAGCAGATATTGCTTGATCGCCAGCACGTCGTCGCGGCTTAGCTGTGTGTACGAGGTGTACGGCATCGCCGGGTACAGATTGCCATGCGAGCCGATGCCCGCGCGTACGGCCTGCACGAAGGCGTCGTCGCTCCAGTTGCCGATGCCGGTGTCCTTGTCCGGCGTGAGATTGGTGGCGTAAATGGTGCCGAAGGGCAGCTTGAACGGCCGCCCGCCCGCGTAGGGCGTGCCGCCTTGCGCCGTATGACAGGCGACGCAATCGGCGGCTTTGGCGAGATATTCGCCGTGCGCCACGGTGGCCGCCAGATCGGCGGGCGTGCCCGCGATGGGCGGTTGCGGCTCGCTGCCCGCGGGCGAGAGCCAGGCGCGGCCGCACAGGACGGCGGCGGCTACGACCGCCGCGAGCGCCGTATAGCCGATGATTCTGCGAATTTTCACGATGTATGGGTGCGTTGGGTGTTATCGGTTAGAAGCAAGCGGGAGGCTCACGCCGGGCGCAGCGAATCGCCCAGCGGCAGCGAGCGGATCGTCGCGCCCGTGGCGGCGGCCAGCGCATTGGCCACGGCGGGCGCAGCGGGCGGCACGCCCGGTTCGCCGATGCCGGTTGGCGCTTCCTTCGACGGCACGATATGCACCTCGACCACCGGCATGCCGCTCATGCGCAGCACCGGGTAGTCGTTGAAATTGCCCTGCCGGACGTGCCCCTTGTCGAACGTGATCGCCGTGCGCAGGAACGTCAGGCCGAAGCCGATTCCGCCCTCCACCTGGGTCGCGACGATGTCCGGATTCACCACCATGCCGCAATCGACCGCACACACCACGCGGTCCACCGTGAACGCGCCGTCGGGCTGCACGGTCACTTCCGCCACCTGCGCGACATAAGTGCCGAAAGCCAGTTGCAGCGCAATCCCGCGCCCGCGCCGCGTGCCTTGCGGCCCCGGCTTGAGCGGCGTAGACCAGCCTGACTTCTGCGCAACGAGTTCGAGCACGCCGCGATGGCGCGGCATCTTGCCGAGCAGCGCATGTCGGAATGCATAGGGATCCTTACCGGCTGCACGCGCGGCTTCATCCATCATGGTTTCGCCGACAAACGCCGAATGCGTATGCCCGACCGAGCGCATCCACTGCGTCTGGACCGGCAGTTTCGCCTTGTGCTGCGCGACGCGGAAATTGGGAATCGCATAGGGAATATCGGCGGCTCCTTCCACCAGCACCGGATCGATCGAATCGGGCTTCGGCAGTTGCATGAAGCTTTGCCCCACCACATCGTGATTCCACGACACCAGCGCGCCGGCCTTGTCCACGGCCACGCGCACCTTGTGCACCGTGAGAGGCCGGTAATAGCCCGCGCGCATATCGTCCTCGCGCATCCACACGAGTTTCACCGGCGCCGTCACGCCTTGAGCGTGCGCCGCGCGCGCCACACGCGCGGCCTCCCGCACGAAGTCCGAATGCGGATTGGCGCGACGCCCAAAACTGCCGCCCGCATAAAGCTGATGAATCGTCACCTGCTCGGGCTTCAGGCCCAGTTCCTTCGCCGCCATCGCCTGGTCGGCGGTGTGCCATTGCTCGCCGTTCCAGATCTCGCAGCGATCGCCCTGGAACTGGATCAGACAGTTCATCGGCTCCATTGGCGCGTGCGCGAGATAGGGCTGCTCGTAGACGGCCTCGATATATTTGCCGCCCTCGGGCGCTGCCGTGAGCACCTTGCCGCGCTGCTCGGCCACATTGCCGGGCTGGTCCGCGAGCGTGCGGAACTGGCTGAAGATATCCGTTGAACTGAGCGCGAACGCGTGGCTGTCGTCCCACGTAATGTTCAGTGCGTCGCGGCCCTGGCGGGCGATCCACGTGTTCTGCGCCAGCACGGCCACGCCGCCCTGCACTTCATCGTCGCCGGGAATCTGCACGACGGCGACCACACCGCGAATCGCCTTCGCCTTGCTCGCATCGATATGACGAACCTTGCCGCCCAGACGCGGCGGATGCGCGATCACGGCCACCAGCATGCCCGGCAGTTTCATGTCCTGCGTGTAGATGGCCGAGCCATTCACCTTCGCCGGAATATCGACGCGCTTCGTATCGCGCTTGCCGATCAGCTTGAAATCGGCCGGTTGCTTGACCGCGACGTTGGCGGGCACCGGCTCGCGCGCAGCGGCGGCCACGAACTGGCCGTAGCCCGCGCGGCGGCCCGAAGCCGCGTGAACGATTACGCCGTCTTCCACATGCAGCGTGGCCGGGTCCACCTTCCATTGCTTCGCGGCGGCGCTGACGAGCATCACACGCGCCGCAGCGGCGGCTTCGCGCATCTGCTTCCACGCGCCGGCCATCGCCGTGCTGCCGCCGGTGGCCTGCAACGTCCAGCCGAACGCGGCGAACATGGGGTTCGCGTACTTTTTCACGTCGGCGGGCGCGGCTTCGACGCTGACCTTGTCGAGCGGCACATCGAGTTCGTCGGCGGCCAGCGTGGCGAGGCCCGTGAAGGTGCCCTGGCCCATCTCCAGATACTCAGCGATAACCGTCACCGCTCCACTGGCGTCCACGCGGATAAACGCATTCGGCTCGAAGCTGAACTGCGTGGCGTTCTTCGCGGGATCGAGCGTGGCCGCAACCGCCAGGCCGCCGCGAAAACCCACCGCGAGCGTAAGCGCCGACATGCCAGCGAGAAATTGACGGCGCGAGATCGTCGCGCGTGCGCCATCGTCAGTGAGTTTCGGATCACGCATGCTTGAGCGCCTCCGAAGCTTCGTGGATCGCGGCGCGAATCCGCTGATAGGTCGCACAGCGGCAGATGTTGCCGCTCATGGCGTCGTCGATATCGGCATCGGTCGGATTGGGTTTGGTTTTAAGCAGCGCGACCGCCGACATCACCTGCCCAGACTGACAGTAGCCGCACTGGGGCGCCTGTTTCTCGATCCACGCGGCCTGCACCACGGCGCCGACTTTCTGCTCGTGGATCGCTTCGATGGTCGTCACGCTGCGCCCCGAGATCGCGCCAACCGGCGTCACGCAGGCGCGCGCGGGCTGGCCGTCCAGATGCACGGTGCAGGCGCCGCACAGCGCCATACCGCAGCCGAACTTGGTGCCCGTGAGGCCGAGTTCGTCGCGCAGATACCAGAGCAGCGGCATCTCGGGATCGCCATCGAATTGATGGTGCTGACCGTTAATCACTATCTCAACCATGATCGTGGACCTTTCTTGTGGGGAATGGCTGGGCCCTGCGCGCTCGCGCGGACCGGCGCTGTGTTGTTGGAGTACGTGAGTGACGTGAATGCGGATGCAGCAAACAAGGCGAGTAAAAGCAGCACGCCCGTTCGCGCACGACCTTCCGAGTCTAGTGGCAGGGAACCGAATCGGCCATGCCGAAAAATCCGTATTACCTGCCTGAAAATCTCGAATGGAGCCCGGGACGCCCTCTCGCTGCGCTAAACATGGCGCATCACATTGATGAACGTGAATGCGCATCACGCGCGAGAATCTGCTGACCTGTCTGCACTTTTTCTCATGTCATGCAAATTACGCATGACGCTATGTGTATTCAGCATTGGACGCGATCTATGCATCGCCCGAGTATCCGCGTTCGGCATTCAAGCCAGCCGGTCGCCCCTACCCAAAGGCGGCCACGCATCGCGCATACACGCACGTAAGAGGCGGCGCGAATGCCTGTAACGACGACGGGAATCGCCGCGCAACCCGCAGCGAACTCCCGCGATCTGGACATGAGGAGATGACGTGAGCAGTTCTGTAAAACGACATATTGGCCCGTTCGCACTGATGTTTACCGGCCTTGGGTCGATCATCGGCTCCGGCTGGCTGTTTGGCGCATGGAAGGCGGCCAAGATCGCCGGTCCTGCCGCGGTGTGTGCCTGGATCATCGGCGCCGTGGTGATTCTGGCGATTGCGCTCACCTATGCCGAACTCGGCGCGATGTTCCCGGAATCGGGCGGCATGGTCCGCTATGCCCGTTACTCGCATGGTGCGCTGGTCGGTTTTATCAGCGCATGGGCGAACTGGATCGCCATTGTTTCGGTGATTCCTATCGAAGCCGAAGCCTCTATCCAGTACATGAGCACCTGGCCCTATCCGTGGGCGCATGCACTGTTCGTCGATGGCTCATTGACACACTCCGGGCTGTTCCTTTCCGCGCTGCTCGTGATCGTCTATTTCATGCTGAACTACTGGGGCGTGAAAGTGTTCGCACGCGCCAATAGCGCCATCACGATCTTCAAGTTCATCATCCCGGGTCTGACGATCGCCGGCCTGATGGCAACGGGCTTCCACCACGAAAACTTCGGCGAAGCCAGCACGTTTGCGCCGTATGGCTGGTCGGCAGTGTTCACGGCGGTCGCAACCAGCGGCATCGTGTTTGCGTTCAACGGCTTCCAGAGCCCGATCAACCTCGCAGGCGAAGCGCGTAATCCGTCGAAGAGCGTGCCGTTTGCGGTGATCGGCTCGATCCTGTGTGCGCTCGTGATTTATGTGCTGCTGCAGGTGGCGTATATCGGCGCGGTCGAGCCTTCGGATGTCATGAAGGGCTGGAATACCTTCAACTTCAAGTCGCCGTTTGCGGAACTCGCGATCGCGCTGAACCTGAACTGGCTGGCGATCCTGCTGTATGTCGATGCATTCGTGAGCCCGAGCGGCACTGGCACGACCTACATGGCAACGACCTCGCGCATGATCTACGCGATGGAGCGCAACAACACGATGCCGGCGATGTTTGGCAACGTGCACCCGTTCTACGGCGTGCCGCGTCAGGCAATGTGGTTCAACCTGGCGGTGTCGTTCATCTTCATGTTCTTCTTCCGCGGCTGGAGTTCGCTGGCGGCGGTGATTTCGGTGGCAACCGTGATCTCGTACCTCACGGGCCCGATCAGCCTGATGGCCCTGAAGCGCGCTGCAACGGACATCGAGCGCCCACTGACCGTGCCGTTCATGAAGGTCATCGCACCGTTCGCCTTCGTCTGCGCATCGATGATCCTGTACTGGGCCAAATGGCCGCTGACGGGCGAAATCATTCTGCTGATGGTTGTTGCGCTGCCGGTCTATTTCTACTTTCAGGGCAAGGAAGGCTGGGCAGGCTGGGGCCGCGATCTGAAGGCCGCATGGTGGCTGTGCGCCTACCTGCCGGTGATGGCGGTGCTCTCGCTGATCGGCAGCAAGCAGTTTGGCGGCTACGATCTGATCCCTTACGGCTGGGACATGCTGGTGGTGGCGGCCTTCTCGCTGGGCTTCTACTTCTGGGGCGTGAACTCGGGCTACCGCACGCCGTATCTGGCGGAGCGCGAAAGCCACGCGGAATATGAAGCGCTGCCCACCGAAGCCAAAGTTTAAAGGCGTGCGCGGCATCGATTCATGAATCACATCGATAAGGGCATGCAGCCGCAGCACCTTAATCGGGCGCCTGCGCGGTGCTAGAGTCGAAAGCGGTAATGACGTAATCGTTGAAGTACAAAGACGGGATGGCCGGCTTCATGCCAATGGCCATCCCGTTTGCTTTACGTCTCAAACGTCTATTACGTCTACCGCACGCTCCGCACAAACACAGGATTCCGAATCATGCCGATGACCACTTTCAACGCTACGCAAGCCGTCTCGCCCGCGCTCGCCCGCTACACAACGGACACGGTGCTCGACGGTGTATGGAAGCGCGCGCCGCTTTCGCCGCGCGACCGCAGCATCGTGACGGTTTCGGCGCTCATCGCGCGTCATCACACCGCCGAACTGCCGTTTCAGGTGCGACTCGCGCTCGATCACGGCGTGACGCCCGCCGAGCTTTCGGAGATCGTCACGCACCTGGCGTTTTACTCGGGCTGGGGCACCGCGACGGCGGCTACGGCTATCGTCGGCGAGGCATTCGAGGAACGCGGCATTGGCGCGGATCAATTGCCGCACGCCGACGTGGATGCGCTGCCGCTCAACGAAGCGGCAGAAGCTCAGCGCGTCAAACTGGTCGAGGAGAATTTCGGCGCGACCGCGCCGGGCGTGCTCCACTACACCACCGAAGCGCTGTTCCGCGATCTCTGGCTGCGCCCGGATCTCGCGCCGCGCGATCGCAGCCTCGTCACGGTGAGTGCGTTGGTCGCCAATGGCCAGAGCGCACAGATTCCGTATCACCTCAATCGTGCGATGGACAACGGCTTGACCCAGGAAGAAGCCGCCGAAGCGCTCACGCAGCTCGCGTTCTACGCAGGCTGGCCGATGGCGTTTTCGGCGATGCCGGTATTCAAGGAGGTGTTCAGCAAGCGCGTCGGCTAACGCGACGCGCGAGGCGAACGTTATGCCTGGGCTTCCTGCAGCACAGGCAGCAGCTTTTCGAAGTGATAGCCAGGCGGATGCACATCGCCGAAGTCGTGCGCCGAAAGCAGCGTGTATCCGCTTGTGGTGTACAAGCCCACCGCTTCGGGCTGGCGCGGCCCGGTGCCCAGAAACACCCGCGTATAACCCTGGCGCGCCGCCTGCGCTTCCAGTTCCACCAGCACGCGGCGCGCGAGCCCCTGGCGGCGCTCATGACGGCTGGCCCAGATGCGTTTGAATTCCGCCGTGCCAGCCTCCTTATGCGGCATGAACGCCCCGCCCGCTATCGCCACGCCATCGCGCAGCAACAGCACGAAGGCCCCGCGCGGCGGCAGGAAATCCTCATCGGGATAGCGCGTCATTTCGCGTTCGAGATCTTCCGCGGCAATCACATCCGCATAGCGGCTGCGATACTCCTCGGCAAGCTCGGCGAACAAGGGCTGCGCACGCGGGTCTCGCACCGGGACGTAGACAAACGCCTCGTGCGCCATCAATGCACCTTCGGAAAGCCGTGGCGTTCAGCCAGCAAGGCGAGAATGCGCTTCGGGTCGGTAACGAAGCGTTTGTCGCCCAGCGCCAGCGCGTCGTCGGGCAGCGGATGTTCGTCGCCCAGCACGAGCGCGGGCAAACCTTGATGCGCTTCATCCAGCGCCGCAATCACATCGGGACGCGGACGTGCGAATCCAACACGCTTCACTTCGAGCCTCGCCGCACGCGCGGGATCGCTCGCCAGCAAGCCTTCGATGGAAAGTCCGTGCGGGCAGACGAACTGTTCGCCCGGGTGCTTCGGATCGGTGAAAGCGGGTTCCAGCAACAGCAACAAGTCCTGGCTCATGTCGAGCAACTCCTTTTTTTGTCAGGATAACGATTTATTTCTGGCTAACTCATCAGGCCGCAATCTGCGCGGGCGGATTCGTTTGTACCGACGGATGCCACTGCAATGCAGGCGCAATCCGCGTGACGAAGTCCTCAAGAATCTGCCGATAGTTCTCGAACGGCAGATCGTAGGGCAACTCCAGCCGCAGTTCGCGCACCTGCGCAAGCACCGGATCAGCCTGCAATTGCGCGATGATTTCCTCTGACGTACCGACGATATCCGGCACGAAAACCGTGCGCCGCTCGCCGCGCGGCGCGAGCGTGCGCTCGTGGCGGCCCGCCGCGAACGCGCGATAGCGCTCGCGCGTGTCGGCATCGGCGCTGTCGAACGGCACGATCACACGGCCAAGCGCCACGCGCGGCGGCTGTGCGCCACTCCAATGCTGGCGATAACTCTCCAGTTGACGCAATTGGGCCTCGCGGTAATCGTCGGTGCCCTCGCCCGTCGTGATATTGCCGATTAGCAGATTGAAGCCATTACGCGCGGCCCATTCGACCGAACGCTGAGAGCCGCCGCCATACCAGAGCCGCGCGGCAAGGCCCGGCGCATGCGGCGTGATGCGCGGGCGCACGCGTCCAGCCGCCGATTCGACGAAGCTCTCCTCATCGCCCAGCCACTCGCCGCTCAGATTGCGGCGCAAGCGCTCGACGCGCGCATGAGTAAAGTCGATCTGCGCGGGATCGGTGTCGAACAGGCGTTCGCCCAGCAAGCCACCGTGCCCTGGCGCGCCCGCGCTCAGACCCACGTTGAGCCGGCCGCCCGAAAGCACATCCACGCTCGCAAGATCCTCGGCGAGTCGGAAAGGATTTTCGTAACCCATCTGGATAACCGCAGCGCCCAGGCCAATGCGCGTGGTGCGCTGGCTCGCCGCCGCAAGAAAAGTCGCCGCCGACGATACCGCGTGTTCGAGATGGCGCTGACGCACCCAGGCGCTGTCGTAACCCAGCGACTCGCCGGTCTGAAACAGTTCGAGCGCGGCTTCGATGCCCGCGCGCGGCGCATCATCGCGATAATTGGCCGGCGTGAGAAAGGCGATGTGATCGATATGAGCTGCGCACATACGTTCGTTGTTTGAAAGAGAGTGGAAGGTGTCAGGCGTCGCGCAGACCCGGCGGATTGGTTTCGGCGCGGTCGACTGCTTCGGATTCGATGGCCCATCGCGCCAGTGCCGCGCGATATTGGCCGCTCTGGATCAGCTTGTTGGTCGCCAGCGTGAGCGCGGGCGCGAGGCCGCTGTCCTTGCGCGTGGCGACGGCCACGTCCGCGTTGTACGGCCAGCCCGCGTTGACGGTGCCGACCTTGCGGATGCCGCCCTGCGTGGCGGCCTCGTAGGCGAGCGGCGCGTCGGGATTCAGTTCGGCGTCGGCACGGCCCGAGACCAGCGCAAGGCGGGAAGACGCGCTATCGTCGAAATAAAGCCATTGCGCAGCCTTCAAACCCTGCGCTACGTTGCGGCGATTCCATTCGATCAGGATGCGTTCCTGGATCGTGCCCGAGCCCGTAATGACGCGCAGGCCAGCGATGTCCTTCGGCTCACGGATCGACTGGATGCGGCTGTTCGAGCCCACGTAAAACGCGTGCAGCCCCAACCGGTAGGTCGTGAAATCGAACTTGCGCTTGCGCGCCTCGGTCACGCCGACGTTGGAAATCACTGCGTCGTATTTACCGCTCGTGAGGCCCAACGGCCAGTCGGCCCACGCAACGGGTACGAAGTTGATGCTCAGGCCTAGCGCGTCGGCCAGCAGTTGTGCGTAGTCGGGATCCGCGCCGACGATACTGCGCGCGTCCGTGGCATAAGTCGCAATCGGCGGGGCGAATGGCGCGACCGCCACGGTCAGCGTGCCAGGCGTGACGAAACGGTAACCCGCGACCGCGCGTTGCGCTTCTGCGTCGTGCTGCGCACGCGGGCGACCACGTTGCTGCGGACTGAAATCGAAATCGGCGACCGAAGCGGCTTGCGCTCGCCGCACGGGAAACACGAGCGGTGCTGCGCCCAAGGCCGCGAGTTTCAGCAGGAAATCGCGTCTTTCCGGAATATTTGCGCTCGCAACGAATTCGTCTGGCTTCATATCAGAGCACCTTGGAAAGGAATTCACGCGTGCGCGAGTGGGACGGGTTGCCGAGCACCTGGGCAGGCGG
Source organism: Burkholderia sp. Ax-1719 (assembly GCF_011753055.1). GTDB lineage: Bacteria > Pseudomonadota > Gammaproteobacteria > Burkholderiales > Burkholderiaceae > Paraburkholderia. The sequence continues at coordinate 125,777 of NZ_VWWJ01000018.1, forward strand.
CCCCGCTTCAACCACGCGCCCGCCATCCATGAAGACGATGGTGTCCGCCACTTCACGCGCGAAGCCGATTTCATGCGTAACGATCACCAGCGTCGTGCCCGATCGCGCCAACTGGCGAATCACATCGAGCACCTCATTGACGAGTTCCGGGTCGAGTGCCGAAGTCGGTTCGTCGAACAGCAGCACCTTGGGCTTGAGCGCAAGCGCACGCGCGATCGCCACGCGCTGCTGCTGGCCACCGGAAAGCTGGCGCGGCCACGCATCGGCCTTGCCCGCGAGACCCACACGGGCGAGCAGCGCACGCGCTTCGGCCTGCGCCTGGGCACGCGGTACACCAGCGGCAATCGGCGCTTCGGTGATATTGTCGAGCACGCTCAGATGCGGGAACAGGTTGAAGTTCTGGAACACCATGCCCACTTCGGCACGATGACGCAGAATGTCTTTTTCCTTCAGTTCATACAGCGTACGGCCTTCGCGGCGATAGCCAACGAGTTCGCCATCGATATCGATAAAGCCGTCGTCGACGCTTTCGAGGTGATTGATCGAGCGCAGCAGGGTCGATTTGCCCGAGCCGGATTGGCCGAGAATCACCGTCACGCTGCCAGACGGCACCGTGAGCGAAACATTGTCGAGCACCTTGAGCGTTCCGAAGCTCTTCGAAACATTATGGATACCTACACGACCGCCGTTGCGACGCTGGGCCCAGCCCGCGTCGCCGATCGGCGCGGCCTGCTCTGCCGATGTGTTCTTCGAGCGCTGGAACGGTTTGAGCAACAACGACACCAGCACCGGGCGCTGCGGCTGCGAGCGCGTTGCGCCGCGCGCATAGTGGCGCTCGATATGCACCTGAATCGCGGAAAGCACCGTGAGAATCACCAGATACCAGATGGTCGCCACCATCAGCAGCGGAATCACTTCCAGATTGCGGTGATAAACGATCTGCACGGTATAAAACAGGTCCGGCATGGCGAGGATGTAGACCACCGACGTGCCCTTCGCCAGCCCGATCACATCGTTGAAGGCCGTCGGCAACACCGCGCGCATCGCTTGCGGCAAGACGATGCGCCAGGCCTGACGGGCATGCGGAAGGCCTAACGCAGCAGCGGCTTCGCGCTGGCCTTGATCGACCGAGAGAATGCCGCCGCGAAACGCCTCTGCGGCAAACGCCGCGTGATTGAGCGACAGCCCCACCACCGCCGCCAGGAACGGGCTGATGAGATCCGTGGTCGGGCCGTTATAGAACGTGAGATGCGTGAACGGCACGCCAATCCATACCGTCTCGTAGAGATAGCCCAGATTGTTCAGCAGCAGCAACAGCACAATCGGCGGAATCGAGCGGAACAGCCAGACGAACGCCCACGCGCACGCCGCCAGCAGCGGCGAACGCGAAAGCCGCGCCAGCGCAATCGGCACAGCCAGCGCAAAGCCGATCACCGCGCCCACAAGAGTCAACAGCAAGGTGCGCGACAGCCCTTCGAGGATCGGTTCCGCGAAGAACCATTGCGCAAAAACGCTCCATTCCCAGCGCGGGTTGCCTAGCACGGAATGCAGCACCAGCGCAATCAACGCGATTGCGAGCACGGTGCCCGCAGTGCGCGCGCGATGCCGCGCCGGCACGACGCGAAAATGTGCGTAATCGTTGACATCGTGCGCGGCGTTACCGCCGCGCGCGGACGAAGGGACGGCGATGTGGGTCGTGTCGCTCATGGTTCGATGTTCCTGCTCGATTCGGCGTTCATGGCGTCACTGGGCTTTGGCGAGCGCGTAACGGCTCTCGCGTCGCGGCAGTCCGAGGTGGTCGCGCAGCGTGTCGCCACTCAGGCGACGGCTGTAGCGCCCCCGTGCTTCGAGCACCGGAATGACGTGCTTGACGAAGTCGTCGAGGCCTTCGGCTTGCACCGGGAAGCCCAGAATGAAGCCGTCCGCAGCGCCCGCGTCGATCCAGCGAATCAGTTCTTCGGCGATCTGCTCGCCGGTGCCAAGGAACTGCGTCTTCGGCGTGGTCACTTCCAGCGCCACTTCGCGCAGCGTCGCGCCGTTGCGGCGTGCTTCGCTCTTGATACGGTCCGTGGTCGAGCGGAAGCTGTTGGTGCCAAGATCGCCCAGTTCGGGGAACGGCTCGTCAAGCGGATATTGCGAGAAGTCGTGATGTTCGAAGAAGCGGCCCAGATAGGCGAGCGCGTCTTCGATGCTGATGAGGTCGCGAATCGCGCGATACTTTTCTTCGGCCTCTTCCTTCGTGGTGCCGACGATTGGCCCAATGCCGGGGAAGATCTTCACGTCAGAAGCCGCGCGGCCATGCGCGACGGCGCTCGCGCGCACGCGCTCGGCGAACTCGCGGGTTTCTTCCAGTGAGGGCGAATGCGTGAACACGGCATCGGCGTATTTGCCGGCCAGGTCGATGCCCGAATCGGACGAGCCTGCCTGGAAAATCACCGGCTGACCTTGCGGGGAGCGCTGGATATTGAGCGGCCCCGCCACTTCGAAGAAGCGGCCCTTGTGATCGAGCGTATGCAGTTTGTCGCGCTCGAAAAAGCGGCCGCTCTCGCGGTCGCGCACGAAGGCGTCGTCGTCCCAGCTATCCCAGAGGCCTTGCACGACGTCCAGATATTCGTCGGCGATTTCGTAGCGCAATTCGTGATCCGGATGCTCGCCGCCATAGTTTTTCGCCGATCCTTCGAGCGGCGATGTCACCACATTCCAGCCCGCGCGCCCGCCGCTAATCAGGTCGAGCGACGCGAACTGGCGCGCCACCGTGAAAGGATGGCTGTACGAAGTGGACAGCGTACCGGCGAGGCCGATCTTGGTCGTCGCCGTGGCCAGCGCCGAGAGCACCGAAATCGGCTCGAAGCGGTTGAGGAAGTGCGGGATCGACTTGTCGTTGATATAGAGACCGTCCGCGACGAACGCGAAGGCCACGCCATTGGCTTCCGCCTTCTGCGCGATGCCGGTGACGAAATCGATATTGACGCTCGCATCGGCCGGGCCGCCCGGATGCTTCCACGCGTTCATGTGGCCGCCCGCGCCATGCAGCATGATGCCGAAGGTGAGATTACGTTTTGCCTGGTCAGTCATTTCGGATTCCTTCAATAGTGGGGATGCGGGTGGTCAGACACGGGCGTCCTGTTTGAGCGGTGCGAGACGCTCGACCGAATCGAGGCGCAGCGCGTAATCCGCAACTGGCGTATCGATCACAAACTCTTCCACGCCAAAGCGCGTGTGCAAGGCGTCGAGTTCCGCACGTACGTCGTCGGCCGTCCCTGCGATCACATGGGGATGCAATTCGTCGAGCCGATATTCGGAAACACCGGTCTGGCGCGCGAATTCCGCCGCGGCCTCGGGGCTGGGCAGATTGACGCTCTGCCCCGTGGCGAGTTGCAGCTTGAAGATGCGCAGCGCCCCAACCTGGGCGCGTGCTGCTTCGCGTGTGGCGGCGGCGAACGCGAATAGCGCAAGCAACGGTGCGCGGCCCGTGAGTTCGCGGTAGGCGTCAATCGAGCGCGCAATATTGGCTTCGTCGCCGTTGAAATGGCCGGCGTAGCAGAAGTCCCAGCCGTGCTTTGCGGCAAGGCGCGCGCTATCCGGGCTGCCGCCCAGCAGCACGCGCTGCGGTGCTTCGGGCGGCACTGGCAGCGCCACGGCACCGGCCAGCGCGTGATCTTCGGGGACTCCCCATTTGAGGAAGGCGTCCAGTTCTGCGAGTTGCCCCGCAAAATCAGGCTTTTTCGCCTTGTCATGGAACCATTGCAGTGCGCGCGTGGTGAGCGGCAGGCCGCCCGGCGCCTTGCCCACGCCCAGATCCACGCGGCCAGGCGCGAGCGATGCGAGCACGCGGAACGATTCGGCTACCTTGAACGGGCTGTAATGCTGCAGCATTACGCCGCCGGAACCCACGCGAATACGCGAAGTATGCGCAAGCAGATGCGAGACCACGATTTCAGGCGCGGAACTCGCGAGACCCGGCGCGCCATGATGCTCGGCGATCCAGAAACGCTGGTAACCAAGGGCTTCCGCGCGTTGCGCCAGGCGAATCGTGAAGCGCAGTGCATCATGTGCGCTCGCGCCTTCGGCGATTGGGCTTTTGTCGAGAATGGAAAGAGACCAGACCATATCACTCCTTCCCCATGCGCTCATTGCGCACAGGTCGAACGGTTTTAAGCGGTGACGAGTGGGTGTATTGGCAGACCGCTCGATACGCTCCAGACATTATGTCGACGCAATGCGCCGGAGCGTACGAGCAATTTCTGCTATGCATATCTGTGCGGGCGCACGAATGTTTAGAGCCGGTTTTGAATCGAATTAAAACTGATAACGCGCGCGCAGATAATAAAAACCGCCGTTCACCCCGATATTCGAAGCGTAGCCGTCGTACTGCACGCCTTCGAGCTGATTCACGTAAGGAATCTTCGACGGATAGACGTCGAACAGATTGTTCGCGCCCACCGCGATCTGGAATTTCTTCGTGACGTCGTAGCGCACTTCCACATCGGTGACGTAACGCGCGGCGTTTTCGACGTGCTGGAACTGCGTGGTCGAAAATGCATTCGGCCCGACGATATAGGTCAGTTCGCTGGAGGTGGAGCCGTAGCGCGTTTCATGCAGGCTCACCGCCCACTTGTCGCGGTGCCAGGTGCCGCCGATGATGATCTTGTTCTTCGGCGTCGAGGTGGTCAGCCAGCCGATCTGTTGCGCATTGAGCGCCGCTGTTCCATTGGCGTTTTTCGCCACATCGCGCACGGAAGTCGTGTTCAGGTTCACGCCCAGATCCCAGTCCACCTGCCCGAAGCTGCCGAAGCCCGTGTGATACGTGCCGGTCAGATCGATGCCGCGCGTGCGCGTGCTTGCGCCGTTGGTGAAATAGCTGGCCGACACCGCCGAAAGCGGCACCGAACTGGGCACCGACAATCCCGCCGCCTCGATCGCAGCCAGCGCATCCGCGCCTGCTGCCGTACCGCCCATCACGATGCGATTGCGGATATCGATCTGGTACGCATCGAGCGTGAGGTGCAGGTTATCGGCCGGCTGCAGCACGAAGCCAACGTTATAGTTGGTCGACTCCTCCGGCTTGAGCGATTGCGCGCCAATCAGCCGCGCCGCCGCCGAATTCGCGGCCAGCAAACCTTGCGCTGAAGCAGGCGACACGTTCACATTCGTGTAGTACTCCTCGGCGAGCGACGGCGCGCGGAAACCCGTGCTTACGCTGCCGCGAATGGCGAAGCGAGGCGTGAAGTCGTAACGCGTCGAGATCTTGCCGTTGGTGGTGTCGCCCACGTCGTTGTAGTGTTCGTAACGGCCAGAAAGATCGATCTGCCACTTCTGCGTAATCTTCGTCGCCAGATCGATATAGGTGCCGAAGACATTGCGCGAGTTGTCGCTCGCGCTCACGGGCGCGAGGCCCGGGAGCGCCTGCGCGCCGCCATCGAGGTACGAATACAGATCGCCCGCGCCAACGGTATAGGTTTCGCGTCGCTCCTCCACGCCGAACGACACGTGCAGCGGTCCGGCCAGCAGCGGCAGATTGAAGGCGCGCGAGAAGTCCAGGTTGTTAGTGAGCTGGGTATTGCTCACGGTCGCCAGGTGGAACGTCGTGGGCGTGAAGCCTTGCGCCGCGTACAGGCCGGTGTTGGCGGAATCGACCATGCCCATGTTGTCATGGTCGCCGCCGTAGGTCGTGCTCAAGTCCCACGACCAGCCGAACAGATTGTCGCCCTTGATGCCCGCCGTGATCGAGTAGTCGTTCTCGTTGACGGTTTCCTGCGGCGTGAAGCCGTTCGGATAGATCGACGGCAGCACTGAAGGCGGACGATAGTTCTGGTACGCGCTCGCATTGCGGTGCGCATAGGTGCCGAAGCCATACAACTCGACGTTATCGCCCAGGTAATAGCCCGCGTTGAAACCCACCGATTCGCGCGTGGCAGACGGATCGCCGAGCATGCGGTTGTAATAGCCCTGCCCTTGCGGGAAGCTGCCGAAATAATCGTCGGGGCCGGTGCGCACAGTATGGTTCTGGCGTGCGTATTCCGCGCTCAGATCGAGAAAGCCTTTATCGCCCAGATTGAAGCCGATATTCGCCGATTCCGCGTTTTTCAGGCCATCGCCCGCGTAAGTCTGGCCCGTCGTCGACGTCACTTCGCCGCCGTGCGAGGCGCGCTTGAGAATGATGTTGATGACGCCTGCGATGGCGTCGGAGCCATATTGCGCCGCGGCGCCGTCACGCAGGATTTCGATGTGATCGATCAGCGCGATGGGAATCGTGTCCACATCGACACCCGTCGCGCCCTGGTTCAACCCGCCGTCGAGCGAGATATTCGCCGTGGTGTGGCGACGCTTGCCGTTCACGAGCACCAGCACGTGATCGGGGCTCAAGCCGTGCAGCGAAAGCGTGTTGGTGAGCATGGCCGCGTCGCCCGCGTAGGTCTCGTGACCGATCGAAGGCGAAAGTTGCACGAGCGCGTCGCGCAGATTGGTTTGGCCAGTCGAGCGCAACTGTTGACCGCTGATGACATCGACAGGCGTCAGGCTCTTGCTCGCCTTCGTTTCCGTCCGACTGCCAGTGACCACGACGGTGTCTTGCTGCACGGTGTTGTTGGCGGCACTGCTGCTTGCACCGACCGCCGGGGCCGCCGCTTCCTGAGCCCAGACCGCGCCGTTGCAGGCCAGCGCCAGCACCGCAGCGGAAAGCGTCGTACGACGCAGGCGTGGCGCATGTCGCGCGCTTAGTGCTGTTCTCGCCGACCCAAAACCCGAAGCATGAATATTGTTTTTCGTTTTCATTCGAACAACTTATTAATTTGATGACTACTTTTTTCTTACGCGCCAACATCCCCGCTACTCGCGACTTCTAGCGAAATCCGGGAACGTCGGCGCCCGTTCCCGGATGCGCACTCAAGGTTCGTTGCCCACCAGCCCTATCTTCGTTGCGCCTTCGCGCTGTGCGGCCGCCATCACCTGTGCCACCGCGCTATAAGGCGCGGCCTTATCCGGCGAAAGATGAATCTCCGGCTGATCCGCCTGGGCCGCAACTTCGGCCATGTGGTGCTCCAGATCCGCACCTGCTGCGAGCGGTGCGCCGTTCCACTGCAGCGCGCCGCTCGGGCCGATATCGATCTGCACCACCGGCGGCGGCGTGGCGGGCGGCGGCGGGCTGTCCACCGGCAGATTCATCTTGACCGCGTGCATCTGGATCGGGATCGTGATGATGAGCATGATCAGCAGCACCAGCATCACGTCGATGAGCGGAGTGGTGTTGATATCCACCATCACGTCCGGCTCGTCGTTGCCCGATGGGACGTTCATCGCCATCGTCTTGACTCCTTGTTTGAGCAGGTTTTGGCCTGCTTTTTAGACCGATACAGCCGCTTAGCCGCCGCGCGCGGGCGGCTGTGTAATGAACGAAACCTTGGCGATCCCGGCCCGCTCACAGGTGCTCACCACGCGCGCGATGTATTCGTAGCGCGTGGCCTGATCGCCGCGCACATGCACTTCGGGTTGCGGGTCGCGCTGAGAAATGCTTTTCAGTTGCGTGAGCAACGTTCCCACATCCACGCGCTTCTCGTTCCAGAACAGGTCACCGTCCTTATCCACGGCAATTTCGATGCTGTCCGGCTTCGTTTGCAGCGGATTGACGGTCTCCTTCGGCAATTGCACCGGCACGGTATGCGTGACCACCGGGATCGTGATGAGGAAGATGATCAGCAAGACCAGCATCACGTCCACGAGCGGGGTCGTGTTGATGGAGGCGATGACTTCGTCTTCGCCGCCGTCCTGCGCTACGTTCATGGCCATGGCGCAGGTGCTCAGTGGGCGTTGACGACCGCGCGCACCGGGCGCTTGCGGCCCCCGGCGAGCAGCACCGTATGCAGTTGCGCGCCAAAGCCGCGCACGCGCTCCATCAGCGACTTGTTGCGGCGCACGAGGAAGTTGTAGCCCAGCACAGCGGGCACGGCCACGGCCAGACCCACGGCGGTCATGATGAGCGCTTCGCCCACCGGGCCGGCTACCTTGTCGATCGACGCCTGGCCCGCGATACCGATGGCCGTGAGCGCGTGATAGATGCCCCAGACCGTGCCGAACAGCCCGACGAACGGCGCGGTCGAGCCAACCGTGGCAAGAAACGCGAGGCCGTCCTGCAGACGGTTCGACACACTGGAGCTGGCCCGGTCGATCGACACCTGGATCCACGTGTTGCGGTCGACTTCTTCGAGCAGCGCTTCGTCGTGATGTTCGGCGGCTTCGATGCCCGTCTCCGCGATGAAACGGAACGGCGAGTTGTCGTCAAGGTCGGCCACGCCCACGGCCAGCGACGGTGCGTTCCAGAGTTGCGCATCGGCCGATTTAGCGCGGCGGGCGGCGCGCGCCTGCTCGACGAACTTGGTGATCATGATGTACCAGCTGCCCATCGACATCACCACCAGCACGACCAGCACGAAACGCGCGACGAAGTCGCCGTTGGCCCACAGCGCGCCCAGGCCATAGGGATTGGCGTCAGCGGCGCCCGGAGCGCTTTGTGCCCACACGAGCGGCGATGCGAGGAGCGTCACCACGCCAGCCACAGCGGAAACGAGGCCGGCGGAACGCACGGCAGGGGTTTGCTTCTTCATGTTTGCTCCAGAAAAACGCTTAATTCAGGTTGAACGAAAACGGCACCTGCACGCGCACGGGCTGGCCCTGCGAGATGCAGTTGAACTTCTTGACGGTGTTGAAGGCGGCGCGGTCAAGCAAGGGGTCGGCGGATTTTTCGACCTTCTCTTCCGTCACATGGCCCTGCGCGTCCACCACGAACGAGATCAGCACATCGCCGGTGATGTTGTTGTCCTGCGCTTCCTCCGGATACACCATCGCGGCGCGTACCTTGTCCGAGTTCGGGCACACCACGCCGGCTTCGTGACTCACGGGTTTCGCGGGCGCGGGCGGAGCCGGCGGCGCAACCGGTGCAGGCGGCGCGGGCGGAGCCGGGGTTTCCGATTGATGCGTGATGGTCGGCGCAGGCGGCGCGACGACCGGCACCTCCGGCTTCGGCACATAAGGCGCCACACGTTTGGGCGGCGCGATGGGCTTGGGCGGCGGCAGCTTCACCGTAGGGATGGGCGGCGGTGGCGGCGGTTTGATGGTTTCCAGAATCCGCACTTCGACGGGCTTCTGGATCACCTGCACTACCTTGCTCGCAAGGCCGTTGAGCAAGGCCCAGATAAACACCACGTGCAGCAGCAGCACGATAGCGATACCCGCGTAGCGACGCACCGATCCCTGCTTGCGCGCCCCGTATTGCCGCGGGCGCGCTGCCCACTTCCCCGCGACGACCACTGAGTCCGACATGAAGCGCTCCTTCTATTTCTATGGACTGCAAACTGTTTGTAAACCGCGCCGATCGATAGCCGTACGACGCGGATGCTGCCTCAGGTCTTCGGCAGGCCCGGCGGATTGGTGGCCGCGCGCTCGATCGCTTCCGAATCCAGATTCCAGCGATCCAGCACCTGGCGGTATTTGCCGTCGCGAATCAGCTCATTGAGGCTCTGCGTAAGCGGATCAGCCAGGCCGCTGCCCTTGCGCGTGGTGATCGCCACTTCGGCGGTACGCGGCCAGCCGCCACTCACGGTGCCGACCAGCCGCGTCTTGCCCTGCGTCGCCGCCTGCCATGCGAGCACGGCGTTGACGCTGAAGATCGCATCGGCGCGGCCCGACTGCAGCGCGAGCGTGCGCACCGCATCGTCGTCGTAGTACTGCACGCTCACCGGTTTGAGACCGTGCGCCACGTTCTCCTTGTCCCATTCGAGCAGCACCTTCTCCTGATTGGTGCCCGCATCGGTGATGATGCGCAGGCCCGCGATGTCCTTCGGCTCGCGGATCGACTTGATCGGGCTGTCCTTGCGCACGTAGAAACCCACTTCATCGCGGCGATAAGTCGAAAAGTCGAATTTCGCTTTGCGCTCTTCGGTAACGGTCACGTTGGAGACCACGGCATCGACCTTGCCCGACTGCAGCGCGAGCGGCCAGTCTGGCCACGCGAGCACCACGAGCTTGAGCTTGCGGCCCAGGCTGTCGGCCACAACCTGAGACAGATCGACGTCGAAGCCCACCACCGTTTTCGCATCCGTGGCGTAGGTGCTGATCGGCGGCAGCGCGGGCACGATGCCAATCGTGAGCGTGTCCTTGTCGACGAAATTGAAGTTCGCCGGCACGGTCTTGATAATGGCCGGATCGGCGCTGGCGCGTACACGGCCATGCTGTTCCGGGCTCAGGTCGAACGACGTCGCGGCCAGTGCGAGGCTGGCTGCGCCCAGCGTGAGTGCGCCCGCAAGCGCAACAAGTGTGTATTTGAGTTTCATGATGGCGATACAGGCAGGTCTGGAAATAAGGAAACGCTCGGTGAAGCGCGCTTAGTGCTTGTTCAGTGCTGCGCGCCCAGCGTCTCGCGCGGGCGCAGGTCTTCGAGCGTGTCGACAGCGCGCGGATTCACGAGGTCCTTGGCAAACGGCAGATGCACATGCACTTCGGGCGCGATCGCACGATCGAATAGCGGCGTATAGCCCGAATCGATATACAGGCCCCATGCTTCCGGTTGCTTGAAACCGGTGGTGAGATACACACGCCGATAGCCCTGGCGCAGCGCGCGTGCTTCGAGCTCTTCCACCACGCGCCGTGCGAGTCCCTGGCGGCGCTGGTCTTCGCGCGTCCAGATGCGCTTGAGTTCGGCGGTATAGGCGTCGTAACGCTTGAATGCGCCGCCGCCGACGGTTTCGCCATCACGCTCGACGACGATGAACGCGCCTTCGGGCGGCGCAAACAGTTCGGCGGGATAGCGCGCCAGTTCCGCGGCCGCCGATGCGTCGCTATCAGGACGAAAGGCGCGGTAACGCGTGGCGTATTCCTGCGTCAGCGCGTCGATCAAAGGCTGCGCGACGGGGTCGAGCGGCGACGTGTCGAATATGCGGTAGCTCATGGTCGTTGCATTCGTAGTGGTCTGTTATCGCAACGTCGTCGGTCAATTTGACGACCGTTGTAGTTGCGACAAGATTAGCCCTTCAACGAATGCAGATTAACCAAGCATTTCTAATATCTTTATCGAATCCGTTTTATGGATTGCGTAGATATTCACACAAGCGGTTTTTCTATCCGATGCCACATGTTTTTCGTCATTCGATTAGCACTGGATGGCGTTGCATTGACGGTTATACGGGTTGCGCCAGATGGAAAAGACAATCGCCGCGTTGCACGGCCGCCATCGCGCGCTGGCATACGACTTCGCCTTCGGCTTTGAAAGTTACCGTAACCGGTTCGCGCAGCGGCGTATCGGGAAAGTGGATGCGCGCAGCAGGCTCGCCCGCGCTTACACGTTGACCGAGTTGCACGAGCGGTTCATACACGCCGCGCTCGTACGCGTAGACATAGTGCGATGCACCCGCGACGCGGTAGAAGCGTGTGTCCCCCGGCGGCGCAGCGGGCACGAGCGGCCCATTCAGTACGCCGATCTTGCCCAGCAGATGCAGCACACCTTCGCGCGCCTCGCGCAGCAAGCGTGCTTGCACGATGCCCGCCCCGCCCAGTTCCGTGACGATCGACAATGCGCCCTGGCGGCGCGCGGCGCTGGCCGAATGCAGCGGATTCTCTGGATGCAAAAACGCGCGCGGCATGCCAAAGGCCGCCAGCGCGCTGCGCAAGCGGGTGTTTTCTTCTGCATCGCGTGGCTCGATTGCCAGCATATTCGCACCGTGATAAATCAGCGAACTGCCGCCCGAATGGAAATCGAGTAGATATTGCGAACGTGAAAGCAGCGTGTGCTCAATGTAATCCGCAATAACAGCGGTGGGCTCTCCGTGTGGATCGCCGGGAAAACTACGGTTCAGATTGCCGCCATCGAGCGGCGATGTGCGCAGCCCCGCATCGGCGGCCGGGAAATTCGTCATCGGCAGGAAGATCATCTGGCCCTGCACCCACTGCGGTTCGATTTCGCGCAGCAGTTGCGAAACGAGAATCTGCCCTTCGTATTCATCGCCGTGATTACCGCCCATCAAAAGCACCGTGGGCCCGGCTCCATTGCGGATCGACCCGACCGGAATGGGAATCCAGCCATAAGCCGAACGATGCACCGAATGCGGCAGACGCAGATAGCCGGTATGGCGGCCGTTGGCGTCGAAATCGATTTCACTGCGGATCGGGTTGACCATGCTGCTCCTTGTTCAGGGGATAGTCGTTAGCGCTACCCATCGCGATAGCTAAACCGGGCCATTCTGGACGATGTGCACCGCCGCGCCTACCAAGCATTGCACGAATGAATATGAAAGCTGCGCTTTCACTAAGCGCGAGATGGAAGGTCGATAGCAGAAATCCTTCTTTGACGCCGCCACGCCCGCTCACTAGACTGGGCTCCATCTTGTTATAACAAGTTACCCATGCCCCAGAACAAGCTCGTCGCCCTGCCGCCGCAACCCCTTTACGCGAAGATCAAGGACACGCTGCGCACGCGCATCCTTGACGGCACCTATGCCCCGCACAGTCAAATGCCATCGGAACACGACCTGTGCGCGCTATTTGGCGTGAGCCGCATCACTGTACGCCAGGCTCTGGGCGACCTGCAGAAAGAGGGGTTGGTGTTTCGCCTGCACGGCAAAGGCACCTTCGTGTCCAAGCCCAAAGCGTTCCAGAATGTGACCTCGCTACAGGGCTTCGCCGAGGCGATGTCGTCGATGGGCTACGAGATCGTCAACCAGTTGCGCTCGTTTCGCGTCGTCAAGGCCAGTCGCCACGTCGCGCAAAAACTGCACCTGAGCGAGGGCGATAGCGTAGTTGAGATTCATCGCGTGCGTCTGCTCAATCGCGAGCCGGTATCGCTCGAACTCACGTGGCTGCCCGAAGCGCTGGGCAAGCGCCTGGCCGGGGCCGATCTGGCAACGCGCGACATCTTTCTGATTCTGGAAAACGATTGTGGCGTGGCGCTCGGTCATGCGGACGTGTCGATCGACGCGATGCTTGCGGACGACGATATCGTCAATGCGCTTCGCGTCCAGGAAGGCAGCCCGGTGCTGCGCATCGAGCGGACCACGCACGACGCCAGCGGTGCCCCTATCGACTACGAGTATCTCTACTTTCGCGGCGACGCGTTCCAGTACCGCCTGCGCGTGGATCGCGACAAGAACGCCTCGCACATCAGCAATCCATAAGGATGACGCAATGAATACGGAAACGATCCCCACAGAAATTATGGAGTACGACATAGTTGTCGTAGGCGGCGGCACTGCCGGGCCCATGGCGGCTATCAAGGCCAAGGAGCGCAACCCGGCGCTGCGCGTGCTGGTGCTGGAGAAAGCGCATGTGAAGCGCAGCGGCGCGATTTCGATGGGCATGGACGGCCTGAACAACGCCATCATTCCGGGCCATGCCACGCCCGAGCAATACACGCGCGAAATTACCATCGCCAATGACGGTATCGTCGATCAGGACGCCGTCTACGCGTATGCGCAGCACAGCTTCACCACCATCGAACAGCTCGACCGCTGGGGCGTAAAGTTCGAAAAAGACGGCAATGGCGACTACGCCGTGAAAAAGGTCCATCACATGGGCGCGTACGTGTTGCCCATGCCCGAGGGCCACGACATCAAGAAGGTGCTGTACCGCCAGCTCAAGCGCGCCCGTGTGGACATCACCAACCGTGTCGTCACTACGCGTCTGCTCAAGGACGCGCAAGGCGCTGTGTCGGGCGTGATCGGCTTCGACTGCCGCACGGCGCACAACGTGGTGGTACGCGCCAAGGCTGTGATACTGTGCTGCGGCGCTGCGGGGCGACTCGGCTTGCCCTCCTCCGGCTATCTGATGGGTACTTACGAAAACCCCACCAACGCAGGCGATGGCTATGCGATGGCCTATCACGCGGGCGCTGCGCTGACCAACCTCGAATGCTTCCAGATCAATCCGCTGATCAAGGACTATAACGGCCCGGCCTGCGCCTACGTGACCGGCCCGCTTGGCGGCTTCACGGCCAACGGCAAGGGCGAACGCTTCATCGAATGCGATTACTGGAGCGGCCAGATGATGTGGGAGTTCTATCAGGAACTGCAAAGCGGCAATGGCCCGGTGTTCCTCAAGCTCGACCATCTTGCCGAGGAAACCATCCAGACCATCGAGCAGATTCTGCACACCAATGAGCGCCCCAGCCGTGGACGTTTCCATGCCGGACGCGGCACCGACTACCGCTCGCAGATGGTGGAAATGCATATCTCGGAGATCGGATTTTGCAGCGGGCATAGCGCGTCGGGCGTGTATGTCGATGCGCGTGCGCGCACGACCGTGCCGGGACTGTATGCCGCGGGCGATATGGCCGCCGTGCCGCACAACTACATGCTGGGCGCGTTCACCTATGGCTGGTTCGCGGGCCACGACGCCGCCGATTACGTGGCGGGCCGCGAGCACGCGCCACTCGATCAGGCGCAACTGGACGCCGAACGCGCGCGCATCTACGCGCCGCTCGCCCGCACAGACGGCCTCGCCCCTTCACAGGTGGAATACAAACTGCGCCGCATGGTGAACGACTATCTGCAGCCGCCCAAGGTCACGCGCAAGATGGAAATCGGCCTGCAACGCTTCGAGGCCATCGCTGAGGATATCGAATCGATCAAGGCGAACAATCCGCATGAACTGATGCGCGCCGCCGAAGTACGGGCGATTCGCGATTGCGCCGAAATGGCCGCGCGCGCCTCGCTGTTTCGCACGGAAAGCCGGTGGGGCCTCTATCACCATCGCGTCGACTATCCGCAGCGCGACGACGCCAACTGGTTCTGCCACACCGACCTGCGCAAGCATGAGAGCGGCAACATGATCTGCGAGAAGCGCGCCGTCAAACCCTATGTCGTGCCGATTGGCGCGGACGAGCAGGACGCCTATGGCCGCATGCGCATCCGGCCCGCGCAGGAACTGGTCGAAGCACACTAAAAAGCGTACGGAGAAAAACCATCATGTCCTTCACGCCCCACGATATTTTCCAGCGCAGCAGTGCCCCCGTCACCATCGACGAAGACCTTTGCATCGCCGACAAAGGCTGCACCGTCTGCGTCGATGTGTGCCCGCTCGATCTGCTCGCCATCGACACGTCTAAAGGCAAAGCCTATATGCAGTTCGACGAATGCTGGTATTGCATGCCCTGCGAGCGCGATTGCCCGACTGGCGCGGTCAAGGTCGACATCCCCTATTTGCTGCGCTGAATTACCGTGTTTTCAAAGCACGGTGACGCAGCACAATAATTTGCATTCCCAATCGATTATCAAAATGACCGATTTTTCAGACTCCAGTGCGCTTGCGCGATTGAATGATGCTGACGCCGCCGTGCGCCGCATCGCCGTGCTCGACCTTGCCGATCTCGAAGATGAAACGCTCGTCCCCGCGCTGGTGGCGACGCTGACAAGCGATTCCGCGCCCGAAGTGCGCCGCGAGGCCGCAACCGTGCTGGCCGCGTGGGAACAGGAAAACGTGGTGGAAGCACTGTGCGTGGCGCTGCTCGACGCGGATGGCGATGTGCGCGACGCCGCCCAGCAGTCGCTTTCCGAACTCAAGGATCCCGCTTCGGCGGCCGTGCTGCGGCGTTGGGCTGCGCGTTCCGAACCGTTTGCGCGCAGCGCCGCACTGCGAGGACTGCGCGAGTTGCGCGACGCTGCCGCTTTCGAGCCCGCACGCGCGGCGCTCGACGACGCTCACGCCGAAGTGCGGATCGAAGCCGTGGCCGTGCTGGGCTGGCTCAAGGACGCGCGCGCACTCGCGCCGCTTGCCGCGCTGCTGGCTTCGGACACTCAAGTCGCCGTCAGGCGCGCTGCGGCGGGCGCGCTAGGCTTCGCTACCGCCGATGACGAACACGCCGCGGCCGCCCTGCTTCACGCCCTGCGCGACGCCGACTGGCAGGTGCGCGAGGAAGCCGCCACGACGCTTGGCAAACTGCGCAGCCGGGCGGCGCGCGACGCGCTCGTCGCCGCTCTCGACGACGACTACTGGCAGGTGCGTCTGCGTGCGGCCCGCGCGCTCGGGCGTCTGGCCGACCCGCACGCGGCCGAAGCGGTTAGCGCCCTGCTCACGCATTCGATCAGCAATCTGCGCAAGGAAGCGGCGTTAGCGCTGGGAGAACTTGGGTCGACGGCAAGCATCGCTCCGTTGCAGGCCACACTGGAAGATCGCGATCCCGAAGTGCGCAAGGCCGTGCGCATCGCCTTACAGCAACTCGAAGGCGGCGCATCGTGAAGGTTCCAGTCGAATTGCGCGCAGAAAACGCGGCGCTCGTGCTGGTATGGCCCGACGGCGCCCAACAGCGCCTGCCGCTGGCTGCATTACGGGCTGCTTGCCGCTGTGGCCACTGCCGCGCTGCGCGACTGCGTGGCGTAGACCCTGCTCGATCGATCCCTATCGATCTCAGCCTCACTGGCATCGCGCCGATGGGCTATGGCGTCCAACTCGCGTTCAGCGACGGCCACGATCGTGGCATTTACCCGTGGAACTGGCTCGAAAATTTCGCCGCGCAGGAAAACGGTGAACCGGCGACGCTCACAGCGCCTCCTGACACAGTGACATCATCCGCTGCACCATCGTGGATGCCTCGTTGAGTTCCATCTCATCGGTAAAAAGGGCCGAGACGCTCGACAGACGTACGGCGATGCCCGCGCCCAGCAGGTCACGGCTGGCGATCTTGAGCGCAAGCTGGCCCAGACGCACGCGGTCGAGCCAGTGCATCGTCGCGCCGGCCTTCTGCAGCCATTCGCGACAGCACGACACGACATGATCGACGCGCCATTCCTGCGTCAACGCGTAAGACGACGCGGCGATCGCCACGAGATAACAGAGCAATTCCGGGCGGGCACTGCTCGCTTCGATAAATTCCGTTTTCACTGGCATGCTGTCCCTGGTTTCCAGACATAGGCTCCATAGCTATGGCCGGACGTCGCAAAAGCAAGCAAAGAGCGCATTGTGCATCGGAAGCGGGCTTTGTTGCAGAAACGTGAATCTCATTCCGCCAGCAACCCGCCGCCGCGCGAGGCGCAAATGGCGACTATACGCCTGCGGGCCGCGCTGACGCTAAAACGCCCTCATCGAGCCAATCAAGCATGCAGGAATGATGCGCCAGGAATTGCGTCGAAAATGCGACAGCCGTGCAGCACGATCCGGCCAGCCGTCAAGATTAGTTAGTCATACCTGGCATTTACCGTCGCTCGATGACAGCCGCGCGACCCGCCACGGCCTGCAAAAAATTTCCGTTGCGCCTGCAAATAATTCCATTGCAGGCGCGCTTCGCCGCCAAACCCGCGCTGCAGAAAGCTAAAAAAAGAAAATAAATTGATTCGGTTTGCATGAGCCAAGCCCTATGGCTGCGCCTCGCGATTTTTGTGCGATTTTCTTTCATCGCAAACGTTTGCTTTTGTATGGCATGGTGGCATGCCGCTTGCGCGCGCCCGGGCCGCGCAACCCGGTTACCAAGCCCGATGCGCGACGGATTTCATCACCCTTATTTAACCCTCATCGCCTCATTGCATGAGTGCATCAGGAGTGCTTTCCATGTTCACCCAGCGCACGCGCGCCCTCCAGGCCACGCTGCTGTCCGCAGCAGCCCTCGCCCTCTTTTCGCCTTGCGCGCCGGCGCAGCAATACACCACCGACTGGCTCGCCAACACCTATGGCACGCTCGCCGCGCATGTCGGCAATGGCGCGCGTTCGATGTGGGTTTCGCCGGAAGGCGTCGTCTATACCGCCTCGTTCTGGGACGAAAACGAGGGCGGCGTGGCGATTTATCAGAACGGCAAAAGCGTCGGCTCGATCGGCATCCACGACGAGTTTCAGGGCGGCGCGATCACCGGCAACGCCACGTCGATTTTCGCCGTGTTGCAATCGGGCACCTCGTACGGCAGCGGCACGGTCGGCCGCTATAACCGCGCGGACGGCACGCGCGACCTCACCATCAACGTGAGCGTCTGGAACAAGGTAAGCCGCGCCGACGCCATCACCGGCCTCGCCACCGCAGGCAACCTGCTCTTTGCGAGCGACTTCTTCAGCAACCGCGTGCGCGTGTTCAGCACCGACGGCGTCTGGCAACGCGACATCCCGCTCAAAAGTCCCGGCGCGCTCGCACTCGACAGCGCGGGCAACCTCTGGGTCGCGCAGAAAAGCACCGGCGTCATCAACGAATTCAGTGCGGCTGGCGCACCTTTGCAGACGATCCAGATGGCGGCGGGCGCACAGCCTTCGGCGCTCTATTTCGATGCGTCCACCGGCTTGCTGATGGTGGGCGACGAAGGCCCCGACCAGAACATCAAGCTTTACAACATCGCGGGCGCGCCCACGCTCACCGGCACCTTCGGCGTCACCGGCGGTTATCTGGACAGCACCACCGGCATCAAGGGCCAGGTGGGCGACAAGCGCTTCACGCGCATTACCGGCATCGGCAAGGACAGCGCGGGCAATCTCTACGTACTGAACAATCCGTGGGGCGGCGGTTGGGATCTGGGCCGCAACGGCGGCACCGATATTCATGTCTACAACGCGACCGGCACACTGCTTTACAAGCTCCAGGCGCTCAATTTCGAAGGCGTCGCCGCGCCCGACCCGCTCACGGATTCCACGCTCTTCTACAGCGGCACGGCCATATTCACGGGGACGGCGGGCGGCACCTTCGTCGCCAACACGGTCGATCCTTTCACCTACCCGAACGATCCGCGCCTGAACATGAACGACACGCAGCGCGACGAGCACTTCGGCCAGCTCGTGACGGTGGGCGGCAACCGCATCCTGGTGGCGTCAGGCCAGAATCCAGGTATCTTTTACCTCTATCACTTCAATACCGCGAGCGGCTATATCGCCATTCCCGACGCCTCGCTGCCCGGCACCGCCTTCAACACGACCTTGCAGGTGACAGGCGGCTTTTGCCTCGACAATCGCGGTGATATCTGGGCCGGGCTCGACCGCACCAACCACATCTACCACTACCCGTTCAACGGCTTTGACGGCACCGGCAAGCCGTCATGGGGCGCGGCATCGACGATCTCCACGCCCGAAAGCGTGCGACCCACCGCGCGCATTCTCTACCAGGCCGAAAGTGACACGATGATCCTCGCGCAAGGTCTCGCGGGCAACTGGGACTGGACCGCCATGAACGGCTATATCGAGGTCTATCACGGTTGGGCGGCAGGCAATATCAGCAAGCCCAGCCCGGTCATCACGCTCACCGGTGCGAACCCTAAGTCGATCGCCGCGGCCGGCAATTATCTGTTTGTCGGCTACGTGCACACGGTGCCGAATATCGACATTTACAACCTTACGACCGGCCAGCTCGTCACCACGCTCACCAATGCGAGTCCCGGCACCGTCGATGTGGGCAACGATGTCGACTCGATGTACGGGCTGCGCGTCTATCTACGCTCGACCGGCGAGTACGTCATCACCAAGGACAATTACAACGGCACCAGTGTGATCGTGCATCGCTGGATGCCGTAAGGCGTTTTTTTCATTCGATGAAAGGCGCTTGAGCGAGCAAGGCCCAGGGTAGAATTTCGCCGCTTTATCTAAATATTCCGGCGAACCGGCCGATAGTGAGTGCCAGATAGATGGCGGTCCGGCGCGCGTTGTTCCGGCGGACCGCCCAATAAAGGGCGTCCGACCCTGCCCGAGAAAAAAGTGAACCACGATACCTTCGCATGTCCGCGCTTCTCGCCCGCCGTGCCGCTTCGATTCAATGGCGCGCCGCGCGTGACGTGCGGGCCGTTTGCCAATCAGTCGGATAAGCGCGCCGCATGAAGCTCGCCCAGATCCGGCGCTTTGCCGGTTATGCCTGCGTTGGCGCGGCTGGGACTGCCGTGCAGTACGGCGTCCTCAGCGCGCTCGTGCTGGTGCACGCATGCGGGGCCGTGGCGGCATCGGCGATCGGCGCGATTGCCGGGGCCATCGTCAACTACGTTCTGAACTATCGTCTGACCTTTCGCGCCACGCGTTCGCACCGCGAAGCCGCGCCGCGCTTTTTTGCCGTTGCGGCAGTCGGTGTGGCGATCAACAGCGCGCTCATGTTCCTGCTGATCCACCGCTTCGCGACCGCATGGCTGCTGGCCCAATGCATCACCACGGCCTGCGTGCTGATCCTGACTTACAGCGCCAATTCGCTCTGGACGTTCCAGACCCGCCGCGCCTGAAGGCACGCGTGCGGCATACGCCGCATGCCACGGCATCCCGTCACGTAGAACGAATCACCGATGTCACAGACCTCTACCCTTCAGCCGCCGCTTGCGGCCTCGAACCTGCGCGAGTCGAACGAGACCGGCAAACTGCTGTGGCTGCTGCCGTTGCACGCCATCGTCTGGACCCTCGCGGCGTGGCTCTCGCGCAGCAATCTCGACACGCCGGGCGACATGGTCGAAAACTACGTCTGGGGCATCGAATGGCAAGCCGGCTATGCCAAGCATCCGCCGCTGTTCGCGTGGATCACGGCCGCCTGGTTCCGCGTGTTTCCGCATACGGACATCGCTTATTTCGCGCTGTCCTCGCTCAACGCGATGGCGGGACTGTTCGGCATCGTCGCGCTGGCCGGGCGCTTCGTGCCGCGCCGCCTGGCGCTGCTCGCGGGCGTGGCGATGGCGGTCTCGCCGCTCTACTCGAACCTCGCCATCAAGTTCAACGCGAATTCGGTGCTGCTCTCGATCTGGCCGTGGACCGCGTACTTCTTCGTGCGTTACATGCAGAAGCGCGAAGCGCGCGACGCGCTTGCCCTGGGCGTATTTGCAGCGGCGGCGGTGCTGGGCAAGTATTTTTCGGTGGTGCTGCTGGCCGCACTGGTTTTCGCAACGCTTGCACGCCCGGCATGGCGCGCGCGCCTCTTCGAACGCCGCACGCTGCTGGTTGCACTGGCTTTCGGCGCCGCGCTCGCACCGCATGTGTACTGGCTCGTGGTCAATCATTTCCCGACCTTCGCCTACGCCGATAAACGCACGGGCGGCTCCATCGGCGCGGCGCTCGGTCGATTCGGTATCTACACGCTTGCACAGATCGGCTATCTCGCGCTGAGCTTCGTCGCCATGCTGCTGATGGTGCGCGAGCGACGCGGCGAAGCGGCCAGACTGATGGCCGCCAGCGTGCTGAAGCCCTCGCTCAATCCGGACCTGTGGTGGCTCACGCTGGCCCCGCTGTTCGCTGTCGGGCTGATCGCCTGCGCTGCGCGCACGCAGATGGCATCGGTCTGGGGTATGGCGCAGTGGTTCGCCGTCGCACCGCTGTGGCTCGCCGTGCTCAATCGCGCAGGTATCGCGCTGGTGCCGGCGCGCGCGGTGCGCCTGCTGGGCGGCTACTGGCTCATCGTACTCGCGGTCACGGCGACGATCGGCTATCTGGGCGCGCGCCACAACAGCGACGAAGCCGCCGAACCGCGCGCGGAACTCGCAGCGGCTGCGCAAAGCATGTGGAACCAGCGTTTCGGGCGCGATGTGCCGGCTGTGGCGGGATCGGCGCATGAAGCGCAGTCGGTGGCGTTCTATAGCCGCGGGCAGACGCAGTACTGGAATATGGGCGAGCCGCAAACGACGCCGTGGCTGCACCTCGCGGGCCTCGACCGCCGCGGCGCGTTGTTCGTCTGCCGTCTGGGCGACGTGCGCTGCATCGTGCAGGCGCGCTGGATCAGTGGGGAGCAGCCAGAGCCGGTTAGCGTGCACAAGCACGCGTGGGGACGCGAGCTTGCGGCGCGCAACTATGTGTTTTTTGTGGTGGCGCCGCAGAGTTGAGGCGGATGCGGATGCGGATGTGATCAGGCCGTTCGGGATGAAGGTTCCGGGCGGCTTTTGTTTTTGGGGCGGCTCCAACGCATCCGTACCATGGCTAACGTCACCTGTGCCGCAACGCATGGCCGTTCACGGTACATCGCACGCTTCAGCTAAAAACGAAGCGATTTCCATCGTGTCAGTAATGGTAGCGACACGAAACAATGTTGATTTGAGTGCCGTTTAATTCGTAGACAAGGCGGTTGGTCTCGTCGATGCGGCGCGACCAGAACCCCGTCAGGTTTTCTTTCAATGGCTCAGGCTTGCCTATACCTTCGAACGGTGAACGCTGCGTATCCTTTATCAGTTGATTGATACGCCTTAACGTTTTCTTATCCTGCCCCTGCCAATAGACATAGTCATCCCAGGCTTCGGCAGTCCACATGATGTTCAGAGCACCACTCATTGCCCGTCTTCAACCAGCTTGCGAGGTTTGAGCTTGCCTGCCCTCGCCTGAGCAATTGAACGCTCCAGATGCGCGACGTTGGCGGGAGAGCGCAGCAGGTGAACCGTTTCCATCAAGCTGTCGTAATGCTCTTGCGACATGACCACCGCGTTCGGCGCATCGCGGCGGGTAATGAGCGTAACGTCGACATCATCGACAACCTGATCGATCACGCGCTTGAGGTTGGCTCGTGCGTCAGAAAAGGGAATCGTGCGCATATTTCCTCCTTCACCATTAACCTGTACTGGTATTCGTACAAGTCTATCACACACCTCAGACATGTACAATTTATCGTACATATCAAGATAAGTTCGTACAGAAACTCACCCCGTTGATTTATTGAGACGATCGGTCTAATATCCCCGACATGGACACGATCTCCACCACGAAGCCGCGCCGCGGCCGTCCGCCCAAAGATCCGCGTGCGCACAGCGATACCCGCGAAACGCTGATCCGCGCGGGTCTGGAATTGCTGACAAGCCAGGGTTTCACCGCCACCGGTCTCGACACCGTGCTCAAGCTCGCGGGCATTCCCAAAGGCTCGTTCTATCACTACTTCGACAGCAAGGAAGCCTTCGGCCGCGCGCTGATGGACGCCTATGACGCCTATTTCTGCGCGATGCTCGACCGCTGGCTGCTCGACGACGCGCGGCCCGCGCTGGAGCGTCTGGCCGCTTTCGTCGATAACGCCAAAACCGGCATGGCGCGCTACGACTACACCCGCGGCTGCCTCGTCGGCAATCTGGGGCTGGAGGTGGGTGTCCTGCCCGACGACTACCGCATACGGCTAGAGGCTGCGTTGCAAGGCTGGCAGGCACGCGTACGCACCTGTCTTGCCGAAGCGCAGCAAGAAGGCCGCATCGCAAGGAACGCCGACCTCGACGCGCTGGCCGCGTTTTTCTGGATCGGCTGGGAAGGCGCGGTGTTGCGCGCGCGTGTCGTTCGCGACGGCGCGCCCTTGCAGACCTTTTTCCAGGGATTCATCGCCGGGCTCGGTTGTCCAGCTTCGGCGCAATAGATCGCCTGACGTCACATCAACAGCGAGACACTCATCATGTTCAAAGGCATTCTCATCGAGAAGGAATCCGAAACATATTCGGCCCGGGTAAGCGATATCGACGAAGCACGTCTGCCCGATGGCGACGTACTCGTCGATGTGCAGTACAGCACGCTGAACTATAAGGACGGTCTCGCGATTACGGGCAAAGGCCCGGTGGTGCGCAGTTTTCCGATGGTGCCGGGCATCGACTTCGCGGGCACGGTCGCGCGAAGCGCCGATCCGCGCTACGCCGTGGGCGATGCGGTCGTGCTCAACGGCTGGGGCGTCGGCGAGCAGCACTGGGGCGGCCTGGCGCAGAAGGCGCGTGTGCGCGGCGACTGGCTCATTGCGCTGCCCAAGGGTTTGACGGCGCGGCAAACGATGGCCGTCGGCACGGCGGGCTATACGGCGATGCTGTGCATTCTCGCACTGGAGCGTCATGGCGTCGGCGCGAGTCATGGCGATGTGCTGGTGACGGGCGCAAGCGGCGGCGTCGGCAGTTTCGCGATTGCGCTGCTCGCTCGGCGCGGCTATCGCGTGGTGGCATCGACGGGCAAGTTGCAGGAATCCGCTTATCTGCATGCGCTTGGCGCCGCCGAAGTGATCGACCGCGCGACGCTCGGCGCGCCCGGCAAGCCCTTGCAGAAGGAGCGCTGGGCGGCAGCCATCGATTCAGTCGGCGGCCATACGCTCGCCAACGTATGCGCAAGCCTGCGCGCGGACGGCGCCGTTGCCGCCTGCGGCCTCGCCCAGGGTATGGATTTTCCGGCCACCGTCGCGCCTTTCATTTTGCGCGGCGTCAGCCTGCTGGGCATCAACAGCGTGACGCGCCCGTTTGCCGAGCGTCAGCAGGCGTGGCAAGCGCTGGCCGACACGCTCGACCTGGCGGCACTCGACACCATCACGACGGAAATCGGCCTGGAAGCGGCGATTCCCGCCGCGCACGATCTGCTGGAAGGTCGCGTGCGTGGGCGCATTGTCGTCGACGTCAATCGCTGAAGACGCCTTTTTCACCTCAGTCGACGTCTGAAATTCGCCTCGGCCCCGTTTTTCAAAAAAACACCGGAGCGAAAATTTCGGCTACATTCCCAAGGCGTCGACTCCAGCACAGCACTTTTTTGCATGAATTCCCGCGTCCCTTCGTTCGATGTGCTCGCCCAGCCCGCGCGCGACATCGCCCATAGTCGCTTCAGCGTGGCGGATGAAGCACCGCAACGGCGCCTGCTCGCCTGGCGGGACCGGGTTGGGCATATCGTGGACGTACTGCCTTCGCGCGCCGATCTGGAGCGGCCGTTTCAGGCGTCAATCGACCGCTTTCAGGTGGGCGATCTGGTCATGACCGATTGCCGCTCGGATCTGATGCTGCTCGACCGCTCGCTCGCCCGCATCTCGACGGACCGGGTGCGCGACTTCGTTTTTCACGTCTTCCTGGAAGGTAGCGCAGACAACGTTTCCGTGCGCGCCTCGTCGGCGGCGTCCCGCGACGCGTCCGACGCGCGCGCCCGCATTCTCGCGCTGGATATGAATCAGCCCTTTCGCATGCAGCGGCACGCATGCCGGCTGATCACGTTTTTCGTGCCGGCCACGCTGGTGCAGGAAGTTTTCCCGGATCCCGAGGCCATCCACGGCCGCACGCTCGACGGTTCCCTGCCGCTCGAACGGCTGATTCTCGACCACGTCGCGACGCTGAGCCAGACCATCGGCTCGATGAACGCGCTGGAAGCAGACGATGCGATCCGCGCCGCGGGACGGCTGACGGTTGCCGCCTTCGGCCGCCAGGCGCGCCTGAGCGGCGACGCGCGCGCAGCGGCGCGGGCAGCGACCTTTGGCCAGATCCGGCGCTATATTCAGGCGCATCTGACCGACGATGAACTATCCCCTGAAAGCGTGCTGGCCGCCTTCGAATTTCCGCGCCCGACGCTCTATCGCCTGTTCCAGCACGAAGGCGGCGTGAATGCCTATATCCGCCAGCAGCGTCTGCGCCGCGCCGCCGACGACCTGATTCGGCATCCGCACCTCGCGGTCGTCGAGATTGCTTATGGGCTGGGCTTCAAAAGCGCGTCCGATTTCACGCGCGCGTTCCGGCGCGCCTTCGAAATGGCGCCGCTGGATTTCCGGGCGCTGGTGAGCCGGAGAATGGCGGCCTAGCTGCCGCGTCGCTCCCTGAACAGCACGATTGCGCAGAAACTGGTCGCGCACGCGGGCGCCACATACCACGCGGCCGAGAGCGGATCGCCGGTCCATTTGATCAGACCCGTCACGATGAACTGGGCGGTTCCGCCAAACAGCGCCACGTTGAACGCCTGCGCGACCGCCATGCCGCTCGCCCGCACCCGTGCGGGCAAGGCCTCCAGCACCAGCAACGCGATTGCGACAGCGCTGAACGCCATCGTCACACTCACGAGCGCCGCGCCGGCGATGATCGGCAGCGCGCTGGTGGCGCGGGTCGCCATCAGAAAGACCGGAAAGACCATCAGCGTCGTGCAGCCCGACGCCACCAGCGCGACCGGCTTGCGACGCGGCAGGCGGTCGAGCAGACGCCCAGCCAGCGGCGGAATCGCCATCAACAGGAACGCCGACGAGGCCGACGCCAGATAGCCCGTCAGAGCCGGCATATGCATCACGCGCGTCGCGTAGCTCGGCATGAAATAGACGATCGAATAGACCGGGATGGTCTGCCCCATGATCATCAGCATCCCCAGCACAATCGTCTTGCCGTGGTCGCTGAACAACTCGCGCAGCGGCGTGCGGGCAGGTTGTGCAGATCGCTCCGGCATCGGCACATCGCGAAGCCGCCGCCGTACATAGAGCCCAAGCGGCGCGATCAGCAGCCCAATCCAGAACGGAATACGCCACCCCCACGACGCCACCGCCGCAGGGGACAGCGTGTGGATAATCAGGATTCCCAGGCTTGCGCCCAGCAGCGCTGCCGCGCCCTGGCTCGCGGGCTGCCAGCACACGCGCGAGCCGCGACGGGACGCCGGTCCCGCCTCCAGCACGAACGTCGCCGCCACGCCGATATCGCCGCCCACCGCAAAACCCTGCAACGATCTCGCTACGATGATGACGAACGGCGCAAGCACGCCAACGCTGGCGTACGACGGACACAGCGCCAGCGCGGCCGTGCCCAGCGCCATCAACCCGGTGGTGCGCGTGAGCGCCGCGCGGCGGCCCATACGATCGGCGTAGGCGCCGATCATCATCGCCCCGACCGGCCGCATGAAAAAACCCACGCCAAAGGTGCCGACGGCCCAGAGCAGCGAAGTGAGCGGATCGCTCGCAGGAAAGAACTGATCGCCGATCATCACCGCGAAGAATCCGAAGACGGTGAAATCGAACATTTCCAGACCCGTCACCAGCGATGAAGCGACAACGGTTTTAATCAGTTCGCGGCGATCGTCCAGGTTGTTCCCATCCTGTTGATTGCCCGCAGGCCGTTCGCGCGGCGCGGAAAGTGGCGTGAGCATGCTTTTCAAAAAACCCGGTGATTCAGCGGTCGCGATGAACCGCGCAGCGTTGCACGATACCACGCAGCGCCGCTGCTAGAAGTATTGCTCTGATTTTCTGCTTGTCCATCGCATATGCATGTCATATCGATCCGACACCATCACGTCGCGATCGATTGCGCGCGCAACCAACTCCATTGTGCGGCGATCGGCGCACTACACCTACGATTTCACAACAATTACAGGAACCTGACATGAAAACGCGCGCCATGACGCTCGCCTGCAGGTTGGCTTTTTCGGGGATCGCGGCAAGTCTCGCGGCTTGCGGCAGCAGCATCAGCGACACCGCCCATCTGCAGATTTCGGGCATCGCGGGCCAGGGTACGGCCGTGGTCGGCGTAGCCGTCACGGTGACGGACCGCACCGGCGCTGTCACGCAATCCGCCGTGACCGACTCCAACGGGCAATTCTCCGTTGCGGTCTCGGGACACGCCCCGTTCGTGCTGACCGTTCCCGTCACCGATGCCGACGGCACGCCCGCCGTGCTGTCCTCGATCATCGATCCATCGACGGGCGACGGTACGCAAACGCTCAACGTCAATCTGAATCCGCTCACCTCGCTGATCACGCAGCGTGCGCTTGGCGCGGCGCTGACCACTGCGCCCACCGCCTCGCAGATCACCTCGGCCAATGTCAGCGCGGCGAGCATCAGCCAGGCGGTCCAGGCCGTCGATGCCGTGTTGCAGCCGCTTTTCACCGCGCTGAATGTGCCCGCCGCGCTCGTGGCGGACCCAATCGGCTCGGCCACCTACCAGGCCAATTCGTCGAATGCGCTCGACAGCCTGTTCGACAACACGCGCTTCACCGTGCACAACGCCACGGTCAACGTGGGCAATAACAACGGTGCGCCGACGCAGAATTCCGCCACCTACCAGACGCTCCAGTTGCCCGTGAGCGGGTCGATGCCCGCGCCGCTGTCGAGCGGCCCGGTCGCCGCCGCGCTCGCGCAGACCCAGAGCGCGACAACCACGCCGATTCAGCACCTCGTCGTGATCGTCGGCGAAAACCAGACCTTCGACGGCCTGTTCGGCGCCTACGCGCCGCCGTCCGGGCAAACGGTGAAGAACCTGCTGTCCGAGGGCATCATCAACGCGGACGGCTCGCCCGGCCCCAACTTCGCGCTCGCGGCGCAGAACCAGGCCGCCGCGCCCAGCGCCTACACGCTGAACCCGACCCGCGCGGGCGCATACGGCTCGCTGCCTTCGCCGGAAAACACCGGCATGCTCACGCTGAACAACCTGCCGGCGTATATCAGTTCGGTCGCGCAGGGCAAGACGCCGACCGCCGCGCCGACCTCCTATCTCTACGGCGCAGCCGATGCGGATTTCCCGGTCACGCTGAAGAATGGGCCGTTCCAGATCACCTCGTCGTCGGCGAGTTCGTCGCTGGTGAGCTACAGCCAGCCCGCGCCGGCGCTGGTCGGCACGGCGGCCACCAACGCCAGCTACGCCACGCTCAGCACGCTCTATTCGTCCCTCGGCCTGGTTGCGACGACAGGCGACCCGGTGCACCGTTTCTTCCAGATGTGGCAGCAGACCGGCGGTGACAACGCGAAGCTCGATCTGTTCACGTGGGTCGCTTCCACGGCGGGACAAGGCGGCGATACGGTCGAAAACGTGCCCGGCGGCCCGCAGGTCAGCCCGACCAACCCCGGCCAGGGCGGCGAGCTGATGGGCTTCATGAACATGTCGGCAGGCGACGCGCCGTACCTCAAATCGCTCGCGCAGCAATACGCGTTGAGCGATAACTATCACCAGGCGGTGATGGGCGGCACGGGCATGAACTTCTTCTCGATCGCCACGGGCGACCTGCCCTGGTTCAACAGCAGCGGCGCGATCGCCACGCCGCCTGCCAACCAGATCGAGAACCCGAATCCGCTCGCCGGCACCACGAACTTCTACACCCAGGACGGCTATCAGGGCGGCTCGTGGGTCAACTGCTCGGACAGCTCGCAGCCGGGCGTGGGCGCGATCCTCGGCTTTCTGTCGTCGAAGCATGTGGCGAGCAACTGCGACGCCGGCAAGTACTATCTGGTCAACAACTACAACCCCGGCTACGACCTGAGCGGCAACACCCAGCCGATCGGCGCAAACAACTACAACTATCCGCCGCAAAGCGTGCCGACCATCGCGGAGGCGCTGTCCGCCAAGGGGCTGTCGTGGGGCTGGTACACCACGGCGCGCGACACCACCGATGTGCAGGCGCAGGCCACTTCGCTCGCGACCAGCCTGACGGGCAGCACGACGCTTGCGTCGAGCCTCGCCGGTCTGCTGCAGCAGGCCGAGTACAACAACATCGGCGATCCGCTGGTTGGCTCGCAGAAGGTCATGACGTCCTCGCTCAAGGGCAATCTGCAGGACCTCACGGCATTCATCACCGCCGCGAAGTCGGGCAATCTGCCGGCCGTGTCCTTCGTTGTGCCGCCGAACACCTTCAGCGGCCACCCGGGCTTCTCTTCGCCCGCGGCCTATGAGCAGTGGCTCAGCCAGGTGGTGGCAGCCGTGACCGCGTCGAAGCAATGGTCGAACACCGCGATTCTCGTGACGACCGACGAAGGCGGCGGCCATTTCGACACCGGCCCGATCCAGCCGCTCGACTTCTTCGGCGACGGCCCGCGCATCCCGATGCTGGTGATTTCGCCTTACGCGCGCAAGGCGTCCGTCGATCACACGTACAACGATCACGCGTCGATTCTCAAGTTCATCGAGCGCAACTGGCGTCTCACGGCCTTGTCGTCGCGCAGCCGCGACCGTTTGCCGAATCCGTCGATGCAGGCCGTGTCGTACGTGCCCGCCAACGGCACACCGGCAATTGGCGATCTGATGACGATGTTCGCGTTCTGATGCGTCGAGGCTTCGCGCACGCAGTACCGGCGCGAAGCCTCACGCTTTCCTGCTTTTCCGCTCTACACCCATGATTCGAAACGGTCTCCCGCCTCGCGCCGGATGGATGGCGTTAGCCGCGCTAACGATTGGCGGCTTCGTGGCCAGCGCGCTCACCTGTGTGCCCAGTCTCGCCGATACACCGCATCTTTCCGCCCCGCCGCCCATGCAGCTGCCTACGCGCCGCTGGGTGCGCTATCCGGCCGTGCCCACGCAATTGAGCCCACAGGCCGCGCTTGGCAAGCGGATTTTCTTCGACGCCACGCTTTCGGCGTCGGGCAAGATGGCCTGCGCGTCATGCCACAGCCCCGAACACGCCTACGGACCGCCCAACGGACTCGCCGTGCAGCTTGGCGGCCCTGATCTAAAACGCCCCGGCACGCGTGCGGTGCCCACGCTGCGCTATATGACGTTCACGCCGGAATTTACACGGCACTACTATTTCCCCGGCTCCGAAGACACCGAAGACGAAGGCCCCGCAGGCGGCTTCATGCGCGACGGCTCGATTGCCTCGCTGCACGAACAGGCCGGCCATCCGATGCTGGACCCCAACGAAATGGCCAACACCAGCCGCGCCGTGGTGGTCGACAAGGTGCAGCGTGGCGCCTATGCGGACACGTTCCGGCAGGTATTCGGCGCACAGATTTTCGCTAACGTAGACACGGCCTTTGACAGCATCGGCATGGCCTTGCAGGCCTTCGAAACCGAGGACGCGAGCTTTCACCCCTACACGAGCAAGTTTGATTCGGTGATGTCGGGCAATGCGCTGTTCACCGCCCAGGAGCTGCGCGGCTACCAGTTATTCAACAACCCGTTAAAGGGCAACTGTGCGAAATGCCATTTCGACCAGCCGGGCCCCGGCGGTCGCCCGGCGCAATTCTCGGACTTCCAGTATGCGGCGCTTGGCGTACCACGCAACGCGGAGATTCCAGCGAATCGCAATCCTAAGTATTACGACATGGGGCTATGCGGCCCCTATCGTCGCGATCTCGCCGATGAAACCGACTTCTGCGGCCTGTTCAAGGACGCCACGCTGCGCAACGTCGCGACGCGTTCGGTGTTCTTTCACAATGGCCGCTTCCATTCGCTGGACGAGGTGCTGCACTTCTACGCCGAGCGCGATACGGCTCCGCAGAAGTGGTATCCACGCAAGAATGGCAAGCTGGTGCGATACGACGATCTGCCGCCGAAGTATCGCGACAATATCGACCAGCTCGACCCGCCCTTCCTCAATCACCACCCGGGCGAGCCGGCCCCGCTGAGCGAAGCCGACATTCAGGATCTAAGCGCGTTCATGAAAACCCTGAACGACGGATTTTCAGCGACCTCGGGCGGCCCGGCGCTTCACGAGGCGCATTAAAGCAAAAACGCGCGGCTCAACTACGCCGCGCGTTTTCTTGCCTCGCCGGGCTATACAGCACCCGGCCCAGCTACAAGCCCATCAAGCCGATGCGTTTTCCGTGCTCAGCTTGGTGACGGCGCCGGTGGCCATATCGTAGTGATAGCCCTGCTGCGCCAGTTGCGCGCTCATGGTTTCGACGATCACGCGCTGCTGCGATTCCTTGCGCAGCAGTTCGTTTTCCGGGTTCAGCTCGACGAGTTCCGCAGCCAGGCGGCGGCTCAGCGACGCCTCGCCCACACCGCGGGCATGCACGAGCATCATCTGCTCGTTGGCCTGCACCAGTTGCTGCTTCAGGCCGTTCGCGTAGTCGGACCACTTCTTCAGGTTGTCGTGCGCTTCGGCGAGCGCGGCAGCGTGCGTCTGGGCTTCCAGCGCGAGTTGAGCCTTCAGGGCTTCGAGCGCTTCTTCGTCGACATGAACGGCTGCGGCCGGCTCTTCGCTTTCCTTCGTCTGGCTCGCGGCCACGCTCTGGGCGAGTTCGGCGGCGTGTTCCTGCACTTGCGTCAGGCTGGCCGACAGGCGGGCGATTTCGCTCGCGCCAGCGTCGCGTTCGTCAGCGAGAGCGGCCATCTGCGCCTGCACGTTGCGCAGTTCGGAGGCAGCGGCGTCGCGTGCAGCCTGGGCGCCGCTGACTTCGTCGCGCTGGGCCGCGTGGGCTTCCTGTTCGGCTTGCAGTGCGGCGCGGATCGCTTCCACTTCGCTTTCAAGGCGGGCCACGGCTTCCGAATGGGCAGCTTCCAGTTCGGCGCGTTGCGCTTCGTGATCGACGCTTTCGACCGGTTCGACGGCCTCAACCGCTTCAACCGGCTCGACAGCCTCAACGGGCTCGATCGCCTCGACCGCTGCGGGCTCTTCCGCCACCGCCTCTTCCTGCACGGCCTGCGGTGCGGCTGCAATGTTCGCTTCGGCGGCGGCGCGCGCTTCGCGCTCGGCGCTCAGTTCGGCCATGGCCTTTTCCAGCTCAGCTTCCAGAGCCGCGACGCGATCGGCGAGTTCCTGCACGCGCTTTTCGGCGGCATCGGTGCGCTGCACCGCGAGGGCGATGTCCTCTTCCAGACCGGCCACCACGTCGACCTTGGCCTCGTAGGCGGTCGTCACGCGGTCGAGCTGGCCTTGCAGCGTGTCCAGTTCCTGCACCGTGTTCTGCAGTTCGGCGAGCGCGTCATCGCGTTCGCTCGATGCGTCGTCCACGCGCTGGCGCATTGCGCCCAGGCGGCGAGCCACCGCGCGCTCGGCTTCGTCCTGCGCCGAAGTCCACAGGCGGTCCAGCGCATCGCGCATCGTATCGGTCACGGCTTCGGGCAGAGCGGGACGCTCGACGACCTGCGGCGGGCGCGGTGCGCGCGCTTCGCGCCATTTGCGCAGCGATGCGGCGACCGACACGACCGATCCGGTATGCACTTCGGACCAGATGGCCACGGGCGACACCGGCTGGCCTTCCTCGGCCATGCGGTCCGCGATTTCAGCAACGAGTTCATCGGTGATCGCAATGTTGTTGCTAGACATATCCGCCTCAATAACGCGTAAGTAGGGTGACGAAGACCTTTCGTCGATCAGTGGTTGGAGCGAGCGCAGTCTGATCCGCGCAATACGGGAGATTGTCGGGGAAGCGCGTTCCGCTTGATCGACCGAAAAGCCGGGTTTACAGGGAGCTATTCGCGAGATGGGCGCAAGTTCGAGACCTGATGGAGCCGGGATTGCCGCCGATAGAGCCGATTTCAGGGTCGCATCTTATTTCGCGCCGCCTGATATGCCCGATCCGCCCGACCCGCCCGATACCCGCAGCCAGCCTGATAAACCCAGGATTCTAGCGTCAGCGCCAGCGTTTGCGTCACTCTCCAAGGCGCTTGCGCACATCGGCCAGCGCCGCCTGCGTTTCCTGATGCAGCGTGCGCACCAGTTCGGCGGCGGGCAAGGCGCGCGCCAGCGGTGCGGCCTGCCCGGCCCATTGCGCGCCGTAGCCGAACTCGCCGTGCGCCTTCGCCGCCGCGTGCAAGGCCTTGCCCGCGTCGTAGGCCACCGGATAGGCGGGGACGGCGGGCTTGTCCGCCGCCTCGCCCAGTTCGGTGAAGCGGTTCACGAGGCTGCGCGCCGTGCGCCCCGAAATCGCCGAGGTGAACGTAGTCGCGCGCGCGCCCTCGCCCAGCAGCGCGCGGCGGTAGCCGTCGTCGATCGCGGTTTCCGTGCTCGCGACGAAAGCCGTGCCCAACTGGGCCGCCTGCGCGCCCAGCGCGAGCGCCGCCGCAATGCCCGCGCCGTCCATGATGCCGCCCGCCGCGATCACCGGCACGTCGAATTGCGTCGCCAGCAGCCGCGTGAGCGCGAAGGTGCCGAGCAGCGGGTCGCGCGCGTCGGGGTCGAACACGCCGCGATGGCCGCCGCCCTCGATGCCCTGCGCGACCAGCACGTCCACGCCCGCCGCCACGGCCTGCGCCGCTTCGTCCAGGTTCGTCGCGGTCGAGAACAGCAGAATGCCCGCGGCGCGCAGTGCATCGATGGCCGCTTGCGGCGGCAGCCCGAAATGGAAGCTCACCACGGCCGGACGCTCCTCGATCAGCATGGCCAGCATCGCGGCATCGTCCACGAAGCTCACGTAGATCTCCTTGAGCGACGCGGGCGGCTGCGCGCCGAACTGCGCGAAACGCGGCGCGAGCCATTCAGTCCAGTGGCGGTCGACATCGGCGTCCAGACGCGCGGGCTGGTGGCAGAACACGTTGACGTTGAAGGGCCGCGCAGTCAGTGCGCGCGTTTCGCGCAGCGTTTTGCGTGCGGCTTCCACATTCATCGCGCCAATGCCGAGCGACCCCAAGCCGCCTTCATTCGAGACCGCTGCGGCCAGCGCGGGCGTGCTCACGCCTGCCATCGGCGCCTGCACGATGGGCAAGGTCATCTGGAGCCTGTCGAGCAGGCGGAGTCGGGATGCGTTCATAGAAACACCTCAATGGATTGAGCGCGCAACGTTGGGAATATCAACGTGTGCGCTTTTTAGGCTTCGCACCAAGCGGCTTCGGCCCGAGTTGATCGACCAGGAAATCGACGAAGACCCGCACGCGCGACGACAGGTAACGTCCATGCGGATACAGCAAAAAGAAAGGTCGCGAGCGGCCGCCCTTCTCCGGCAGCACTTCCACCAGCCGACCGGCGGCCAGGTCTTCCGCGACGATGAATCGATACGTCTGGAACAGCCCTGCGCCATGACGCGCGAGCGTGACGCCCGCCAGCACATCGCCCGAGGTGCCGTAGCCTCCTTGGGTCGCCAGTTCCAGTTCGCTTTCGCCTTCGGTAAACAGCCAGGGGATATTGCGACCACTGCTTGGCAGTTCGAACTGAATGCAATCCAGCCCTTGCAGATCCTCGATGCTGCGCGGTTTGCCCACGCGCTTCAGGTACGCGGGTGTGCCGACGATCACGAGTTCCGCGTCTTCGAGCTTGCGCGCCACCAGGTTGGAATCGTCGGGCGCGCGTCCGCGAATGGCGAGATCGAAGCCTTCATCGGCGAAATCAATATTGCGGTTGCTCAGGTGCGTTTCCACTTCCACTTGCGGATATTGCGCGCGAAATGCTGCGAGCAAAGGCAGCACGCGATAGTGGCCGTAGGGCGTCGGCATGCTGATGCGCAGCACGCCCGCCGGTGTGGTTTGCTGGCCGGTGACTTCGCGCTCGGCGTCCAGCAGTTGCCCGAGCGCTTCGCGGCATTGCTCGAAGTAGCGGCGGCCTGGGTCGGTGAGGCGGATCTGGCGCGTGGTGCGCACGAACAGGCGCGCGCCCAGCCGCGCTTCCAGGCGCGCTACCGAGCGGCTCACGGCAGCGGGCGTCACGCTCGCCTGGGTAGCGGCAAGCGTGAAGCTGCCCAGTTCGGCGGCGAGGCAGAACAGTTCGATGCTGCCCAATAACAAATCGTCGAAGTTGCGTTGCATGAGGTATTCCGGCCGTGGCATCGGTTCATGCGCCTGAGCGTCGCCAGACAAACCGGCTGAATCGGTCGAACTGAACAAGCGCGTCATGATGATAACCGAGCCTCCGGTTCCGACGGCGCGCCCGTGGCGCCGTCCCTGCAGCGCACTTTAAGGGGAATGCACGAGCCGATAAACACAGCCCTTTGCATATGACTTGTTACACGACGGAATAACCACGAAAGCTGCGCATACGCTTGTTACGCAGCGTACAAAGACAATTGCGCGAGCGTGACTGGCGATCCCCACATGGCGTGGATAAAGTGCGTTGCAACGGCGGACCCGATCGCCGCAATCCATGCCTGTCACGCAATTCAACAAGTAGAGGAACCCTGAATGTCTATCGAAACACGACTCGCCGAACTGGGATTGACACTGCCCAACCCGCCCCAACCGCTCGGCAGTTATACGGCGGTGAGCGAAGCGGGCAACCTATTGTTCATCTCGGGCCAGGTGCCGCTCGTCGACGGCAAGATGGCGTTCACCGGCCAGGTCGGGCGCGACCTGAGCGTCGAGCAAGGACGTGCAGCGGCGCGCGCGACCGCCCTCAATGTGCTCGCGCAGATCGCCCGGCATCTGGGCGGCGCAGACAAGATGGATCGGCTGGAGCGCATCGTGCGTGTGGAAGGCCACGTGAGCAGCGCCGAAGGGTTTTACGATCAGCCGGGCGTGCTGGACGGCGCGTCGGAACTGTTTGCGCAGGTGCTAGGCGAGCAAGCCGGGCACGCGAGATCGGCGTTCTCGCATTCGCAGTTGCCCGCGAATGCGGCGGTCGCGCTGGTGGTGATCGCGTCTTTGCGCGCGGCCTGATTCACGGCAGACGCGGCGCCAACCCGCTAACCACGCGCTACGCAGCGACATGAGAGAATCGGCGGATTCGCGCTGCGCCGCGCAGCGCCCCCTTTTTACGGAACCACCATGACGCAAGCCACCCCGCTTCAAATCGATTTCATCTCCGATATCGCCTGCCCGTGGTGCGCGATCGGTCTTTCTTCGCTGTTGCGCGCAGTCGAAAACCTGGGCGATGCCGTCGACGCCCGGATCGCCGTGCATCCCTTCGAACTGAGCCCGGACATGCCCGCAGGCGGCGCATCGCTGGTCGACTATCTTGGCAAGAAGTATGGCCGTACGCCCGAGCAGATCGCCGAAACCCAGGAAGCGATCCGCGAGCGCGGCGCGGCCGTGGGCTTTACGTTTGGCCCGCGCACGCGCGTCTACAACACGTTCGACGCGCATCGTCTGCTGCACTGGGCGGGTCTTGAAGGCCAGCAAGGCAAGCAACTCGCGCTCAAACTCGCGCTGCTGCGCGCGTATCACGGCGATTGCCAGGACGTGAGCGATCGCGACGTGCTAGTGCAGGCCGCCCAATCGGCCGGTCTGGACGGCGACGCCGCGCGCAAGGTGCTCGAAAGCGGCGCATACGCCGATGAAGTGCGCGCCGAAGAAGCTCAGGTGCAGCAGATGGGCATTCAATCCGTGCCTGCGATTGTGTTTAATCAGCAATATCTGATCAGCGGCGGCCAACCGGTCGAAACGTTCGAAAACGCCATCCGTCAGATTCTGGCTGAGCCTCAACAGGAAGGTTAAGCGCGCACGAGCCCCAAGCCCCGACTGGCGATAAACACAAGAATCCCGGGAAACCATCATGTCCGCCGTCTCGGCTTTCAAGCTCGTCCTGCTCTCCCTCATCGCCATCGTCGCGCTGGAACTGCTGGCGCGGCGGCTGCGACTGCCGCCCGCCGCGGCGCTGCTGGTCGGCGGCGCGGCGATGGCTTTCGCGCCGGGCCTGCCGCCCGTCG
>NZ_VWWJ01000019.1 GCF_011753055.1 Burkholderia sp. Ax-1719
GTCATGCCTGATGACCATAGCGAGCTGGTCCCACCCCTTCCCATCCCGAACAGGACCGTGAAACAGCTCCACGCCGATGATAGTGCGGATTGCCCGTGTGAAAGTAGGTAATCGTCAGGCTCCTTATTGCGAAACCCCGGCCCTAAAAAGCCGGGGTTTTTGCTTTTTCGCTCTCCCTATAAGTGAGAGCGTTGTGATTCGGCGCCGAACAAAAAGCTTGACACGGTTCGGAACTTGCATCACAATCATCAGTTCTCTACGGAGGGGTGCCCGAGTGGCTAAAGGGGGCAGACTGTAAATCTGTTGGCTTACGCCTACGTTGGTTCGAATCCAACCTCCTCCACCAGAATTCAGCTGTAGCAGTAAGTGTAGGGAATCGGCGGTAGTCGAAAAACTTCGCGGGTGTAGCTCAATGGTAGAGCAGAAGCCTTCCAAGCTTACGACGAGGGTTCGATTCCCTTCACCCGCTCCAGCTACAAGAAAGACGCAGTTGCAGTAAGCAAGTGCAGCAGTAAATGCCCATGTGGCTCAGTGGTAGAGCACTCCCTTGGTAAGGGAGAGGTCGGCAGTTCGATCCTGCCCATGGGCACCAGCCGGTTTAGCAGGCCTCCAGAGGCCTCGCATCAAGCAGGTAGTGCAACATAGTGATTGTTTGCGCGCCCCGCGCAACGTACGGAAAAATCCTCTTAGGAGTCGAAAATGGCCAAGGGTAAGTTTGAGCGGACCAAGCCGCACGTGAACGTGGGCACGATCGGTCACGTTGACCACGGCAAGACCACGCTGACGGCAGCAATCACGACGGTTCTGACGCAGAAGTTCGGCGGCGAAGCTAAGGCATACGACCAGATCGATGCAGCGCCGGAAGAAAAGGCACGTGGTATTACCATCAACACCGCACACGTCGAGTACGAAACGGCTAACCGCCACTACGCACACGTCGACTGCCCGGGCCACGCTGACTATGTGAAGAACATGATCACGGGCGCGGCACAGATGGACGGCGCGATCCTGGTTTGCTCGGCTGCTGACGGCCCGATGCCGCAAACGCGTGAGCACATCCTGCTGGCGCGTCAGGTTGGCGTTCCGTACATCATCGTCTTCCTGAACAAGTGCGACATGGTCGACGACGCTGAGCTGCTCGAGCTCGTCGAAATGGAAGTGCGCGAACTTCTCTCGAAGTACGACTTCCCGGGCGACGACACCCCGATCGTCAAGGGTTCGGCAAAGCTGGCGCTGGAAGGCGACAAGGGCGAACTCGGCGAAGTGGCGATCATGAACCTGGCCGACGCACTCGACACGTACATCCCGACGCCGGAGCGCGCAGTTGACGGCGCCTTCCTGATGCCGGTTGAAGACGTGTTCTCGATCTCGGGTCGCGGCACGGTGGTGACGGGTCGTGTTGAGCGCGGCATCGTCAAGGTCGGCGAAGAAATCGAAATCGTCGGTATCAAGCCGACGGTGAAGACGACCTGCACGGGCGTGGAAATGTTCCGCAAGCTGCTCGACCAGGGTCAGGCAGGCGACAACGTTGGTATCCTGCTGCGCGGCACGAAGCGTGAAGACGTCGAGCGTGGCCAGGTTCTGGCCAAGCCGGGTTCGATCCAGCCGCACACGCACTTCACGGCTGAAGTGTACGTGCTGAGCAAGGACGAAGGCGGCCGTCACACGCCGTTCTTCAACAACTACCGTCCGCAGTTCTACTTCCGTACGACGGACGTGACGGGCTCGATCGAGCTGCCGAAGGACAAGGAAATGGTCATGCCGGGCGACAACGTGTCGATCACGGTGAAGCTGATCGCTCCGATCGCGATGGAAGAAGGTCTGCGCTTCGCAATCCGCGAAGGTGGCCGTACCGTCGGCGCTGGTGTGGTTGCAAAGATCATCGAGTAAGTTTTTTGCCAGTCTCGGTGATCGACTAAGTGGTTTCGGGGTGGTGGTGCCATCACCCCAAAATGGTTTAGGGGTATAGCTCAACTGGCAGAGCGTCGGTCTCCAAAACCGAAGGTTGGGGGTTCGATTCCCTCTGCCCCTGCCAACTTCCCGCGCCTTTGGCGCGTTGTTCTTTAAGGTGTTATGGCGAATCCTTCCGTCGAGACTGTTAATACTTCCAGCGACAAGCTGATGCTTGTGGTGGGGGTGTTGTTGGTTGTGGCCGGGTTCGTAGGGTTCTACTGGCTCGGTAGCCAGGAGTGGTATGTCCGCGGTGCAGCGCTTGTAGTTGGCGTCGTCGCGGGGGTGGTAGTCGGTCTTCTTTCGGCGCCCGGCAAGAGCTTCATCGCGTTTGCCAAAGACTCGTACAAGGAAGTTCGCAAGGTCGTCTGGCCGACTCGCAAAGAGGCTACGCAAACGACGCTGGTGGTCTTCGGTTTTGTGCTGGTAATGGCCATCATTCTCTGGGTTTGCGATAAATCCATCGAATGGGTGATTTTCTCGGCGATTCTGGGTTGGAAATGATATGAGCGATACACCGGCATCCCCGAGCGGAAAACGTTGGTATGTGGTGCACGCCTACTCCGGCATGGAGAAGAGCGTGCAACGTGCGCTTCAAGAGCGCATCGATCGTGCCGGCATGCAAGACAAGTTTGGCCAGATCCTCGTTCCGACTGAAGAAGTCGTTGAGGTGAAGGGCGGTCACAAGTCAGTGACCGAACGTCGTTTCTTCCCGGGCTATGTCCTGGTTGAAATGGAAATGACGGATGAAACGTGGCACCTCGTGAAGAACACGGCCAAGGTGACCGGTTTCGTCGGCGGGGCACGCAATCGCCCGAGCCCGATTTCGCCGCGCGAAGTCGAAAAGATCATGTCGCAGATGCAGGAAGGCGTTGAGAAGCCGCGCCCCAAGACCCTGTTCGAAGTCGGCGAGATGGTTCGTGTGAAGGAAGGTCCGTTCACGGACTTCAACGGCAGCGTCGAAGAAGTCAACTACGAAAAATCGCGTGTCCGGGTCTCAGTCACCATTTTCGGTCGCGCCACACCGGTCGAACTCGAATTCGGCCAGGTCGAAAAGC
This sequence comes from Burkholderia sp. Ax-1719, assembly GCF_011753055.1. Classification (GTDB taxonomy): domain Bacteria; phylum Pseudomonadota; class Gammaproteobacteria; order Burkholderiales; family Burkholderiaceae; genus Paraburkholderia. The sequence continues at coordinate 3,009 of NZ_VWWJ01000019.1, forward strand.
TGTAAATCGAATACTACGGATCGCACCTTCGGGTGCGGTCCGTTTTTCCGCGCTTACGGTCCGCGTAATGGCCGTAGAGGAGCGTCAGTAGCTCGATCGGCTGTAAAAATGTTGGTACAGCGAAGATTCTGCGAACGCGCGCTACCACTCACCTGAACGCTCACGCGTTCCATTGAGGTTTTCAACATGGCAAAGAAAATCATCGGCTTTATCAAGCTGCAGATTCCTGCAGGTAAAGCCAACCCGTCGCCGCCGGTCGGTCCGGCACTGGGCCAGCGCGGCCTGAACATCATGGAGTTCTGCAAGGCGTTCAACGCGCAGACCCAGGCACTGGAACCGGGTCTGCCGATTCCGGTCGTCATCACCGCGTTCGCTGACAAGAGCTTCACGTTCGTCCTGAAGACGCCGCCGGCTACGGTTCTGATCAAGAAGGCAGCGAAGGTCGACAAGGGCTCGGCAAAGCCGCACACGGACAAGGTCGCTACGATCACCCGCGCGCAAGCTGAAGAAATCGCCAAGACCAAGATGCCGGACCTCACGGCAGCCGATATGGATGCAGCGGTCCGCACGATCGCTGGTAGCGCCCGCTCGATGGGCATCGTCGTGGAGGGCGTGTAAATGGCTAAGGTTTCGAAGCGTCAAAAGGCACTGGCTGCCAAGATTGACCGTCAGAAGCAATACCCGATCGCTGACGCTCTGTCGCTCGTGAAGGAATGCGCTACGGCGAAGTTCAACGAGTCGATCGACGTCGCAGTCCAGCTCGGCATCGACGCGAAGAAGTCGGACCAGGTCGTTCGTGGTTCGGTCGTTCTGCCGGCAGGTACGGGCAAGTCGGTTCGCGTTGCTGTGTTCGCGCAAGGCGAAAAGGCTGAACAAGCTAAGGCAGCTGGCGCAGAAATCGTCGGTATGGAAGACCTGGCTGAACAGATCAAGGCCGGCAACATGGACTTCGACATCGTGATCGCTTCGCCGGACACGATGCGCGTCGTCGGTACGCTCGGTCAGATCCTTGGCCCGCGCGGCCTGATGCCGAACCCGAAGGTCGGTACGGTTACGCCGGACGTCGCCACCGCGGTCAAGAACGCGAAGGCTGGTCAGGTGCAATTCCGTGTCGACAAGGCCGGTATCATCCACGCCACCATCGGCCGTGCATCGTTCGAAGCGACCGCGCTGCGCAGCAACCTGGACGCGCTCCTCGAAGCGCTGACCAAGGCCAAGCCGGCAACGAGCAAGGGTGTGTACCTGCGCAAGATCGCTGTGTCGAGCACGATGGGCGTTGGCGTTCGCGTCGACCAATCTTCGCTGTCGGCTTAAGCGCAAACAGTTTTGCCGCGTTGAAGCCCGAAAGGGCAGCAGCGCGGATTTAAGGGCTTTGGGCGGTTGGGCGGTGGCAAGTACCGCATCGCGCAACCGGTTGTCAAAGACCGTTGGCGGGAGTGCAGAAGTTGGGCGCTTCCTTAATGCAAAGCCAACGCAGATGGCGAACCCGAAAAAGTTTTGAAGTGTTGATGTGAGCAAAGCAGGCGGAAACGTCTGACGATGCAAACTGATTTACTCCGGACTGGTCGGTCGCCGTTGTTGAATGCGGCATCTGGCGCAATCGCGTTAGATGTCGAATCTGGAGGTTAACCGTGCCACTGAACAAAGAAGGTAAGCAGGCCGTCGTCGCTGAAGTCGCCGCGCAAGTCGCGAAGGCTCAGACCGTCGTGTTGGCCGAGTATCGTGGAATCGCGGTTGGCGATCTGACCAAGCTGCGCGCGAAAGCGCGTGAGCAACAGGTGTACCTGCGCGTGTTGAAGAACACGCTGGCGCGTCGCGCTGTTGAAGGTACCCCGTTTGCTCCGCTGGCAGAGCAGATGACTGGCCCCCTGATCTACGGCATCTCGGAAGATGCAATTGCTGCAGCGAAGGTCGTTAACGACTTCGCAAAGAGCAATGACAAGTTGGTCATCAAGGCTGGTTCCTACGAAGGCAAGGTGATGGACGTGGCAGGCGTGCAAGCGCTGGCCAACATCCCGAGCCGCGAAGAACTGCTCTCGAAGCTGCTGTTCGTTATGCAAGCTCCTGTCTCCGGCTTTGCGCGTGCTCTCGCCGCGCTGGCAGAGAAGAAGCAAGCAGAAGAAACCGCTGCCTGATTTCAGGCAGCGAACGAACAAGCAAGAGCGAGCGAAGATCGCTAGCTGTTTCCGAATTCAAATCTGGAGTAATTTCAAATGGCAATCGCAAAAGAAGACATCCTCGAAGCCGTTGGCTCGATGTCGGTTCTCGAACTGAACGAACTGGTCAAGGCATTCGAAGAAAAGTTTGGCGTGTCGGCAGCTGCTGTGGCAGTCGCAGGCCCGGCAGGCGGCGGCGCAGCTGCTGCTGCTGAAGAGCAGACCGAATTCACGGTCAACCTGCTCGAAGCAGGCGCAAACAAGGTTTCGGTCATTAAGGCTGTTCGCGAACTGACGGGTCTCGGCCTGAAGGAAGCGAAGGACCTGGTTGACGGTGCGCCGAAGCCTGTTAAGGAAGCTGTGCCCAAGGCTGCTGCTGAAGAAGCCAAGAAGAAGCTGGAAGAAGCCGGCGCGAAGGCTGAAATCAAGTAAGTTTCAGCGCGCTGTGCGAAGGCTGGCGGTTTTTACACCGCCGGCCTTTTTGTGCTTTGTGGGTTCTGCGTTTTTAGTGTTCGATTTTTCGGTAGTTTTTCGAGATCGGAGGCGGGATGCGGGACCCAGAAGCCAAAGAAAAACGTCTTGTGCAGGGTGGTGGGATTTTGAACGCCGTCTGTGCGCACGACGCTTCTCTTTGTCTTCTGAAGCGACTGCAGAAGGCAAGTTTGGTCGGGCAGCGGGCAAGTTATGACAAGCCGGTATCCGCTGCCGTCAGCCAGCGGTTGGTAGAGGCCAACCACCAAGCTTCCAGGGCTCGCGCAGCCATCGGGTCTCAGTCGGTGAACACTCGGGTCGTCCTACCCGCCGTGATTCGGAGATCGTATGCAATATTCCTTCACCGAGAAGAAGCGTATTCGCAAGAGTTTCGCGAAACGCCCCATCGTTCACCAAGTTCCTTTCCTGCTGGCAACCCAGCTTGAATCATTCAGTACGTTCCTGCAAGCAGAAACGGCGAGCGCCCAGCGCAAGTCGGAAGGTCTGCAAGCAGCGTTCACGTCTGTTTTTCCTATTGTTTCCCATAACGGCTTTGCTCGTCTAGAGTTCGTCAGCTACATGCTGTCGTCGCCGGCATTCAACATCAAGGAATGCCAGCAACGCGGTTTGACGTACTGCTCGGCGCTGCGTGCCAAAGTCCGTCTCGTCCTGCTCGACAAGGAATCGCCGAGCAAGCCGGTCGTGAAGGAAGTGAAGGAGCAGGAAGTGTACATGGGCGAAATTCCGCTCATGACGCCTACTGGCTCGTTCGTCATCAACGGCACGGAACGTGTCATCGTCTCGCAGCTGCACCGCTCGCCTGGCGTGTTCTTCGAACACGACAAGGGCAAGACGCACAGCTCGGGCAAGCTGCTGTTCTCGGCACGTATCATTCCTTACCGCGGTTCGTGGCTCGATTTCGAGTTCGACCCGAAGGACGTGCTGTACTTCCGCGTCGACCGTCGCCGCAAGATGCCGGTCACGATCCTGCTGAAGGCTATCGGCCTGACGCCGGAACAGATCCTCGCGAACTTCTTCGTGTTCGACAACTTCACGCTGATGCCGGAAGGCGCGCAGATGGAGTTCGTGCCCGAGCGTCTGCGAGGCGAAGTCGCGCGTTTCGACATCACCGATCGTGATGGCAAGGTCATTGTCCAGAAGGACAAGCGGATCAACGCCAAGCACATCCGCGACCTCGAAAGCGCGAAGACCACCTTCATTTCGGTCCCCGAAGACTACCTGCTCGGCCGCGTTCTCGCGAAGAACGTCGTCGACGGCGACACGGGCGAAGTCATCGCTAACGCGAACGACGAAGTCACCGAAGGCGTGCTCGACAAGCTGCGCGAAGCGAAGATCAAGGACATCCAGACGCTCTACACGAACGATCTGGATCAAGGTCCGTACATCTCGTCGACGCTGCGTATCGATGAAACCGCCGACAAGATGGCCGCGCGCATCGCGATCTACCGCATGATGCGTCCGGGCGAGCCGCCGACCGAAGAAGCGGTCGAGGCCCTGTTCAACCGTCTGTTCTACAGCGAAGAAGCGTACGACCTCTCGAAGGTGGGTCGTATGAAGTTCAACCGCCGTGTCGGCCGTGACGAAATCGTCGGCCCGATGACGCTGCAGGACGACGACATCCTCGCGACGATCAAGATCCTGGTCGAACTGCGCAACGGCAAGGGCGAAGTGGACGACATCGACCACTTGGGCAACCGTCGTGTGCGTTGCGTCGGCGAACTGGCGGAAAACCAGTTCCGCGCAGGTCTCGTGCGTGTCGAACGTGCTGTCAAGGAACGCCTCGGCCAGGCCGAAAGCGAAAACCTGATGCCGCACGACCTGATCAACTCGAAGCCGATTTCGTCGGCGATTCGCGAGTTCTTCGGTTCGTCGCAGCTGTCGCAGTTCATGGACCAGACCAACCCGCTGTCGGAAATCACCCACAAGCGCCGTGTTTCGGCACTTGGCCCGGGCGGTCTGACGCGCGAGCGCGCTGGCTTTGAAGTCCGCGACGTGCACCCGACCCACTACGGCCGCGTGTGTCCGATTGAGACGCCGGAAGGTCCGAACATTGGTCTGATCAACTCGCTCGCACTGTACGCGCACCTGAACGAATACGGCTTCCTCGAAACGCCGTATCGCAAGGTTGCAGACGGCAAGGTGACCGACCAGATCGACTACCTGTCGGCGATCGAAGAAGGCCGTTACGTGATCGCTCAGGCGAACGCGGCAGTGGCTGACGACGGCACGCTGACCGACGAACTCGTGTCGTCGCGTGAAGCCGGCGAAACGCTGATGGTCACGCCGGACCGCATCCAGTACATGGACGTGGCGCCGTCGCAGATCGTCTCGGTGGCTGCTTCGCTGATTCCGTTCCTTGAACACGATGACGCGAACCGTGCACTGATGGGTTCGAACATGCAGCGTCAGGCCGTGCCTTGCCTGCGTCCGGAAAAGCCGGTCGTGGGTACGGGTATCGAGCGCACCGTTGCGGTCGACTCGGGTACGACGGTTCAGGCGCTGCGTGGCGGCGTGGTCGACTACGTCGATGCGGGCCGTATCGTGATTCGTGTGAACGACGACGAAGCGGTGGCGGGTGAGGTTGGCGTTGATATCTACAACCTGATCAAGTACACGCGTTCGAACCAGAACACGAACATCAACCAGCGTCCGATCGTGAAGATGGGCGACTGGGTGGCGCGCGGCGACGTGCTGGCTGACGGCGCATCGACCGATCTGGGCGAGCTCGCGCTCGGCCAGAACATGCTGATCGCGTTCATGCCGTGGAACGGCTACAACTTCGAAGACTCGATTCTGATCTCGGAGAAGGTGGTTGCTGACGACCGTTACACGTCGATCCACATCGAAGAACTGAATGTCGTGGCTCGCGACACGAAGCTCGGACCGGAAGAAATCACGCGCGACATTTCGAACCTCGCAGAAGTACAACTTGGCCGTCTCGACGAGTCGGGCATCGTGTACATCGGCGCGGAAGTCGAAGCAGGCGACGTGCTGGTGGGCAAGGTCACGCCGAAGGGCGAAACCCAGCTCACGCCGGAAGAAAAGCTGCTGCGCGCGATCTTCGGCGAGAAGGCTTCGGACGTGAAGGATACGTCGCTGCGCGTGCCCTCGGGCATGAGCGGCACGGTCATCGACGTGCAGGTGTTCACGCGTGAAGGCATCACCCGCGACAAGCGTGCTCAACAGATCATCGACGATGAACTGAAGCGCTATCGCCTCGACCTGAACGACCAGCTGCGTATCGTGGAAGGCGACGCGTTCCAGCGTCTCGCACGTATGCTCGACGGCAAGGTCGCGAACGGTGGTCCGAAGAAGCTCGCGAAGGGTACGAAGATCGATCAGGCTTACCTGAGCGACCTCGACCACTACCACTGGTTCGACATCCGCCTCGCGGACGAAGAAGCAGCGGCGCAACTTGAAGCCATCAAGAACTCGATCGAAGAAAAGCGTCACCAGTTCGATCTGGCGTTCGAAGAGAAGCGCAAGAAGCTCACGCAAGGCGACGAACTGCCGCCGGGCGTGCTGAAGATGGTCAAGGTGTACCTGGCAGTGAAGCGCCGCCTGCAGCCTGGCGACAAGATGGCAGGCCGTCACGGTAACAAGGGTGTCGTGTCGAAGATCGTTCCGATCGAAGACATGCCGTACATGGCCGATGGCCGTCCGGCAGACGTCGTGCTGAACCCGCTGGGCGTTCCGTCGCGGATGAACGTGGGTCAGGTTCTCGAAGTGCACCTGGGCTGGGCCGCGAAGGGTCTGGGCTGGCGTATTGGCGAGATGCTTGCGCGTCAGACGAAGATTGCAGAACTGCGTGAGTTCCTCACGAAGATCTACAACGAGTCGGGCCACAAGGAAGACCTCGACAGCTTCAGCGACGACGACATCTTCGAACTGGCGCGTAACCTGCGCGAAGGCGTGCCGTTCGCAACGCCGGTGTTCGACGGTGCGACCGAAGAGGAAATGGGCAAGATGCTCGATCTGGCGTTCCCGGACGACATCGCACAGAACCTCGGCATGACGCCGTCGAAGAACCAGGTCCGTCTGTACGACGGCCGCACGGGCGAGATGTTCGAACGTACGGTGACCGTGGGCTACATGCACTACCTGAAGCTGCACCACCTTGTCGACGACAAGATGCACGCGCGTTCGACGGGTCCGTACTCGCTCGTCACGCAGCAGCCGCTGGGTGGTAAGGCGCAGTTCGGTGGCCAGCGCTTCGGTGAAATGGAAGTGTGGGCGCTCGAAGCGTATGGCGCTTCGTACGTGCTGCAGGAAATGTTGACGGTGAAGTCCGATGACGTGACGGGCCGGACGAAGGTGTATGAAAACCTCGTCAAGGGCGACCACGTGATCGATGCGGGCATGCCGGAATCCTTCAATGTGCTGGTGAAGGAAATCCGCTCGCTCGGTATCGACATCGACCTCGACCGCAACTAATCGGACTACGGAGAGAAGGCAATGAAAGCTCTGCTCGATCTATTCAAGCAAGTCCAACAAGAAGAAGTTTTTGACGCGATCAAGATCGGTCTGGCCTCGCCGGACAAGATCCGCTCGTGGTCGTTCGGTGAAGTGAAGAAGCCGGAAACGATCAACTACCGTACCTTCAAGCCGGAACGGGATGGCCTGTTCTGCGCGAAGATCTTCGGCCCGATCAAGGACTACGAGTGCCTGTGCGGCAAGTACAAGCGCCTGAAGCACCGTGGCGTGATCTGCGAGAAGTGCGGCGTTGAAGTCACGCTGGCGAAGGTGCGTCGCGAACGTATGGGCCACATTGAGCTGGCCTCGCCGGTCGCGCACATCTGGTTCCTGAAGTCGCTGCCGTCGCGTCTGGGCATGGTGCTCGACATGACGCTGCGCGACATCGAACGCGTGCTGTACTTCGAAGCCTATGTGGTGATCGAACCGGGCATGACGCCGCTGAAGGCGCGTCAGATCATGACCGAAGAGGATTACTACAATAAGGTCGAGGAATACGGCGACGAATTCCGTGCCGAAATGGGCGCGGAAGGCGTGCGTGAACTCCTGCGCGCGATCAACATCGACGAGCAGGTCGAAACGCTGCGCACCGAGCTGAAGAACACCGGCTCGGAAGCGAAGATCAAGAAGTACGCCAAGCGCCTGAAGGTGCTCGAGGCCTTCCAGCGTTCGGGCATCAAGCCCGAATGGATGGTGCTCGAAGTGCTGCCGGTGCTGCCGCCCGAACTGCGTCCGCTGGTGCCGCTGGACGGTGGCCGCTTCGCGACCTCGGACCTGAACGACCTGTATCGCCGCGTCATCAACCGTAACAACCGTCTGAAGCGTCTGCTCGAGCTGAAGGCGCCGGAGATCATCGTCCGCAACGAAAAGCGGATGCTCCAGGAAGCGGTTGACTCGCTGCTCGACAACGGTCGTCGCGGCAAGGCGATGACGGGCGCCAACAAGCGTCCGCTGAAGTCGCTCGCCGACATGATCAAGGGTAAGGGCGGTCGTTTCCGTCAGAACCTGCTGGGTAAGCGCGTGGACTACTCGGGCCGTTCGGTCATCGTGGTGGGTCCGACGCTCAAGCTTCACCAGTGCGGTCTGCCGAAGCTGATGGCGCTTGAACTGTTCAAGCCGTTCATCTTCAACAAGCTGGAAACGATGGGCGTCGCGACGACCATCAAGGCTGCGAAGAAGGAAGTCGAAAACCAGACGGCGGTGGTGTGGGACATCCTGGAAGAGGTGATCCGCGAACATCCGGTCATGCTCAACCGTGCACCGACGCTTCACCGTCTTGGCATTCAGGCTTTCGAGCCGGTGCTGATCGAAGGTAAGGCTATCCAGCTGCACCCGCTCGTTTGCGCGGCGTTCAACGCCGACTTCGACGGTGACCAGATGGCTGTTCACGTTCCGCTGTCGCTCGAAGCGCAGATGGAAGCGCGTACGCTGATGCTCGCGTCGAACAACGTCCTGTTCCCGGCCAACGGCGATCCGTCGATCGTGCCGTCGCAGGATATCGTGCTGGGCCTGTACTACGCCACGCGTGAAGCGATCAACGGCAAGGGCGAAGGCATGACGTTCACGGGCGTGTCGGAAGTGCTCCGCGCGTACGAGAACAAGGAAGTCGAGCTGGCATCGCGTGTGAACGTGCGTATTACCGAAATGGTCCACAACGAGGACAAGTCGGAAGGCGCACCGGCATTCGTGCCGAAGATCACGCTGTACGCGACCACGGTCGGCCGTTCGATCCTGTCGGAAATCCTGCCGCCGGGCCTGCCGTTCTCGGTGCTGAACAAGCCGCTGAAGAAGAAGGAAATCTCGCGTCTGATCAACACCGCGTTCCGCAAGTGCGGTCTGCGTGAGACGGTGATTTTCGCTGACCAGCTGATGCAGTCGGGTTTCCGCCTGGCAACGCGCGCCGGTATTTCGATCTGCGTGGACGACATGCTCGTGCCGCCGCAGAAGGAAACCATCGTCGGCGAAGCCGCGAAGAAGGTGAAGGAATACGACCGTCAGTACATGTCGGGTCTCGTGACGGCGCAGGAACGCTACAACAACGTGGTCGACATCTGGTCGAACACGTCGGAAGCGGTCGGCAAGGCGATGATGGAGCAGCTCGCCACGGAACCGGTGACGGACCGTGACGGCAAGGAAACGCGTCAGGAATCGTTCAACTCGATCTACATGATGGCCGACTCGGGCGCGCGGGGTTCCGCAACCCAGATTCGCCAGCTGGCGGGTATGCGCGGCCTGATGGCGAAGCCGGACGGCTCGATTATCGAAACGCCGATTACCGCGAACTTCCGCGAAGGTCTGAACGTGTTGCAGTACTTCATCTCGACCCACGGTGCACGTAAGGGTCTGGCTGATACGGCACTGAAGACCGCGAACTCGGGTTACCTGACGCGTCGTCTCGTTGACGTCACGCAGGATCTGGTGGTCGTCGAGGAAGATTGCGGCACGTCGAATGGCGTGGCGATGAAGGCACTCGTGGAAGGCGGTGAAGTCGTCGAAGCGCTGCGCGACCGTATTCTCGGCCGCGTTGCGGTGGCGGACGTCGTCAATCCTGAAACCCAGGAAACGATCTACGCTTCGGGCGACCTGCTCGACGAAGACGCAGTCGAAACGATCGAAAGCCTCGGCATCGACGAAGTGCGCGTGCGCACGCCGCTGACCTGCGAAACGCGTTACGGCCTCTGCGCAAGCTGCTATGGCCGCGACCTGGGTCGTGGTTCGCGCGTGAACGTCGGCGAAGCTGTCGGCGTGATCGCAGCACAGTCGATCGGTGAACCGGGCACGCAGCTGACGATGCGTACGTTCCACATCGGTGGTGCGGCATCGCGTGCAGCAGTGGCTTCGTCGGTTGAAGCCAAGTCGAACGGTACGGTCCGCTTCACGGCGACGATGCGTTACGTCACGAATGCGAAGGGCGAGCAGATCGTCATTTCGCGTTCGGGCGAAGCCATCATTGCCGACGATCACGGCCGCGAGCGCGAGCGTCACAAGGTGCCGTACGGCGCGACGCTGCTGCAACTCGACGGCGATCAGATCAAGGCCGGCACGCAGCTCGCTACGTGGGATCCGCTGACGCGTCCGATCATCACCGAGTACGGTGGTACGGTGAAGTTCGAAAACGTCGAAGAAGGCGTGACGGTTGCGAAGCAGATCGACGATGTGACGGGTCTCTCGACGCTGGTCGTGATCGACGTGAAGCGCCGTGGTTCGCAGGCTTCGAAGAGCGTGCGTCCGCAGGTCAAGCTGCTCGACGCGAACGGCGACGAAGTCAAGATCCCGAACACCGAGCACTCGGTGCAGATCGGCTTCCAGGTCGGCGCACTGATCACGGTGAAGGACGGTCAGCAAGTGCAGGTGGGTGAAGTGCTCGCACGTATCCCGACCGAAGCGCAGAAGACGCGTGACATTACCGGTGGTCTGCCGCGTGTGGCGGAACTGTTCGAAGCACGTTCGCCGAAGGACGCAGGTATCCTGGCGGAAGTCACGGGTACGACGTCGTTCGGTAAGGACACGAAGGGCAAGCAGCGTCTCGTTATCACGGACCTCGAAGGCAATCAGCACGAGTTCCTGATCGCGAAGGAAAAGCAGGTTCTGGTTCACGATGCACAGGTCGTCAACAAGGGCGAAATGATCGTGGACGGCCCGGCCGATCCGCACGACATCCTGCGTCTGCAGGGTATCGAAGCGCTGTCGCGTTACATCGTGGACGAAGTGCAGGACGTGTACCGTCTGCAGGGCGTGAAGATCAACGACAAGCACATCGAAGTGATCGTGCGTCAGATGCTGCGTCGTGTGCAGATCACCGACAACGGTGATACGCGCTTCATCCCGGGCGAGCAGGTTGAGCGTTCGGACATGCTGGACGAAAACGACAAGATGAACGCCGAGGACAAGCGCCCGGCAACGTACGAGAACGTGCTGCTGGGTATTACGAAGGCATCGCTCTCGACGGATTCGTTCATCTCGGCGGCATCGTTCCAGGAAACGACGCGCGTGCTGACCGAAGCGGCGATCATGGGCAAGCGCGACGATCTGCGCGGCCTGAAGGAAAACGTCATCGTCGGCCGTCTGATTCCGGCTGGTACGGGTCTCGCCTTCCACAAGGCGCGCCGTGCGAAGGAATCGTCGGATCGCGAGCGTTTCGACCAGATCGCTGCAGAAGAAGCGTTCGAATTCGGTACGCCGGAAGCCCCGGCCGCCGAAGTGCCGGTGGAAACGCCGCACCAGTCGCATACGACGGACGAGTAACGCAAAGGGCGGCGCAAGCCGCCTGATGCAGCGTTCGCACCAGACCGCCCGGTTCGCCGGGCGGTTTTTTTTTGCCTGTCGAAAAACACGACGGTGCAAATGGTGAGGTTTCGCAGTTTTTTCGGAAGCGCGATTCGGAGTAGTCCTATGTATTCAGAAGCTCGATTTACCTAGCATTTCCGGGCGTCGAATTTGCCCGGTTTAGAGGGGTTTGACGTCCCGCTCAACAGCGCACGCGTACAGACCCCCATGACGCGCCGCGCGCCATCTTTCTCCAGCGTATGTGGCATCGCATGTTTAGGGTTGCCACGCTTTTCGCCGCGGCTTTGTTCACGACTTGTACCTTCGCGCAGGCGCCGCTCGGCGCGGGTGCGTCGGCGCAGCCCGCGCGGCCGCGCATCTGTCTGGCGCTTTCCGGTGGCGGCGCGCGTGGCTACGCTCACTTAGGCGTGCTCAAGGAACTCGAAGCGCTACACGTGCCGGTTGATTGCATCGCAGGCACGAGCATGGGCGCCGTGATCGGCGCGCTCTACGCGAGCGGCATGACGGCCAACGATATCGAGTTCGCGCTGGCGGGCCAGAATCTCAGCGATGTCGCGTTCGATCGCGATGCGCGCAGCGATCTGCCAGAGTCCTCGCGCGAAGACAATCTCATGTATCCGATTGGCTTGCCGATGGGCTTTGGGGATGGCCATCTGAAAACATCCAATGGCCTTGTGCAGGGCAACAAGCTCATGGCTCTGCTGCGCGCGCATACCGGCCAGTATCCCGGCGATATCGATTTCGATCATCTGCCGATTCCGTTTCGCGCCGTCGCTACCGATCTGGAGACAGGCGAGCGCGTGGTGCTGCACAACGGCTCGCTACCGCTGGCGGTGCGCGCGAGCATGGCTGTGCCAGGCCTGTTCGCGCCGGTGAAGATCGGCAGTCGCACGCTGATCGACGGCGGCGCGGCGTCGAACCTGCCCATCGACGTCGCCCGGGAGATGGGCGCGGACATCGTGATTGCCGTTGATATCGGCACTCAACTCCAGCCGGCGGATCAGCTCAATTCGATGGCGGCAGTCACGGCGCAGATGGTGCGGCTGATGATGTCGCGTAACGTCACCGCGCAGAAGGCGACGCTTCGCCCGGCCGATATCCTGCTCGAACCGGATCTCGGTCCTGTCTCGTTTGCCGATTTCGGCGCAATGGATCGAGCCGTACAGGCTGGCGATGCGGCAGCGATCCAGCAGCGCGGCCGGCTCGGCGCGCTGTCCGACGAGCCGGACCAGTACGCCGCCTGGCGCGCGGATCTGTCCCAGGCCGCGGCACTTCCGCCACAAACGCGCATCGCGCGTATCGAAGTGACGACGCGCGGACGCCTTCCGGCAAGCCACGTCGAAGCGGCGCTGCACGTGAAGTCCGGCGATGTCTACGATGCGGCCAGCGTGGACGAAGACCTCACGCAGCTGGTGCGCAATGACGATCTGGAAAGCGTTTCGCAGACGCTGACCGGGCCGCAGGGCGAACGCGTGCTGCACGTCGAGGCCAACGAAAAGAGCTGGGGGCCGAACTTCTTGCTGTTCGGCCTCGGGCTGTCGACCGATTTCGACGGCGACGGTGCGTTTTCGCTGCAGATCGGTCATCGTCTGCCGTGGATTACCTCAAGCGGCCTGTCGTGGCGCAACGACATCATTCTCGGCAGCCGCGATCTGGGCTGGCGCACCGAATTGCGCCAGCCGATCTTCGGCCAGGTCTACCTCGCGCCCTATGCGTCGATCCGGCGCAACGACGTGAACTTATACGCAGACAACGACGTCAGCGAGCGACCGCTTGCCAGCTTCGTGCAGCAGGAACTGCGCGCCGGGCTCGATGTGGACGTGCCGCTTGGCACCTGGGGCGAGGCGCGGGCGGGCGTCGCGCAGGTGCACACCTCGTTCCAGGCGCGTTCATCGATTCTCGCGCTCGCGCCGGACGGCCAGAGCCCACTGCAAACCGGAACACCATCGCTATCGCCGACGACACAGACGGTGGCCAGCGCGGGAGTCAGGATCGATCAGCTCGACGACCCGGTGTTTCCTCGACATGGCTTTCACCTCGAAGGGCGCGCGGAGATGGGACTCGGCGATTCGGACTCCGGCTACAACATTGCCTACGCGCGCGGGCTATGGGCCGCGAGCCGCGACGTATTCAGCCTGAATGCGGCGTTCGAGGTCGGTGGCGCGTTCGGCGGCAGTCACGATGCGCCGGCGTATCTGTTCACGCTCGGCGGCTTTCAGCATCTGTCGGCCTACGCACAGGATCAGTTTAGCGGCGCTTACGTCATGTACGGGCGTGTCAGCGGTCTTGCACAACTATCGCGGGACGGCTCGGGAGCGCTGCGCAGCATCTTCACCGGGCTGAGCCTGGAAGGTGGCAATGTGTGGAACACGTCGAAGCAGTTCGCGCGCGGGCCGTGGCTGAGCAGCGTCAGCGCGTTCGTCGGCGCGGTGACGGCTATCGGGCCGGTATACTTCGGCGTTGCGCTGGCGCCGCGAGGTGCGCACAGCATCTATTTCCAGCTCGGCAACCGGTTCTGATCCGGTGTGCGCGCTGTGCGACTTCGTGCCGCGGAGCAAAGCGGCTCGCTGCGCGCGACAGCGGCGCGTGCTAACGTAGCGCGCCAAGTCCGACAAGCTGTGTCATTTCGTACTACCGCGCAGTCGGCATTTATCTGAATCTGGAGGCGGTAATCATGTGGTTTGTCGGGATCGGTCTCATCCTGAATCTGGTGGCATGCGTCGCCAATTTTTCGCATCTGCTGCACTTCGTCGGCAAGGAGCAGGCTGCGAATTTCTTCGCCACGTTCCTCGTATTGTGGGCATTCCTGATCATTGGCTTCATCATGCAGCTGGCGCGCAAGGTGAAGATGGGCGCGTTGCTGCTCACGCTCGGCTCGCTCGTGTTCATGGTGGGCAGCGCTATGCTGCTGCCGTTTGGGCTGCTCGTGGTGGTGTCGTTCGTCGCCGGTATCGTGACGATCGTTGGCGCGCTGCAGGTCATGCGCCGGCGCGAAGCCTGATTTCCGGCGCGCGCATTTTGTAGCGCTTTTCCGGCGCTTTTGCAGATTCACCCTGGCCTGACGGCCAATCTTCGAAGTCGCGGCGGTCAGCGGGCGTCCGGGTTGGTAAAATCCGGCCCACCGTCTTTCGCTCCATCGCCGCCGCCTTCATGTCCCGCTCCCTCGAAATCCTCAACGAAGTCTTCGGTTATCCCGCTTTTCGAGGGCAGCAAGGCGAGATCGTCGAACACGTCGCAGGGGGCGGAGACTCGCTGGTCCTCATGCCCACCGGCGGCGGCAAATCCCTCTGCTACCAGATTCCGGCGCTGGTGCGCCACGAGGCCGGACTCGGCGCGGGCATTGTCGTTTCGCCGCTGATCGCGCTGATGCAGGATCAGGTGGCCGCGCTCACGGAAGTCGGCGTGCGCGCCGCGTATCTCAACTCGACGCTCAGCGGCGCCGAAGCCGCCGCCACCGAACGCGCGCTGCGCGAAGGCGATCTCGACCTGCTTTACGTGGCCCCCGAGCGCCTGATGACCGCGCGTTTTCTCGATCTGCTCGAACGCACGCGCATCGGCCTGTTCGCGATCGACGAGGCGCACTGCGTTTCGCAATGGGGGCACGATTTCCGCCCCGAATATATCCAGCTGTCGGTCCTGCACGAGCGCTTCCCGGACGTGCCGCGCATCGCGCTCACAGCCACCGCCGACGCGATCACGCGCGATGAGATCGTGCACCGTCTCGCGCTCGACGACGCGCGCATCTTCGTCTCCAGTTTCGACCGCCCGAACATCCGCTATCGCATCGTCGAAAAGGACAATGCGCGCACGCAGCTGCTCGACTTCATCCGCGCGGAACACACGCGCGCGGACGGCACGACTGACGCCGGCGTGATCTATTGCCTCTCGCGCCGCAAGGTCGAGGAGACCGCGGAATGGCTGAAGGGGCAGGGCATTCGCGCGCTGCCGTACCACGCGGGCATGGAGTTCGAGGTGCGCCAGAAGCACCAGGAGCTGTTCCAGCGCGAGGAAGGCGTGGTAATGTGCGCGACCATCGCCTTCGGCATGGGTATCGATAAACCCGACGTGCGCTTCGTGGCGCACCTGGATTTGCCCAAGAGCGTGGAAGGCTATTACCAGGAAACCGGCCGTGCGGGCCGCGACGGGCTGGCGGCCAATGCGTGGATGGCCTATGGCCTGGGCGACGTGGTGCAGCAGCGCAAGATGATCGACGAGTCCGACGCCGACGATCAGCACAAGCGCGTGCAGACGGGCAAGCTCGACGCGTTGCTCGGTCTGTGCGAAACGGCCACCTGCCGGCGCGTGCGCCTGCTCGCGTACTTCGGTGAGGAGAGCAAGCCTTGCGGCAACTGCGACACCTGCATCGAGCCGCCCGCCACCTGGGACGCCACGCGCGAGGCGCAGATGGCGCTCTCGTGTGTGTTCCGCGCGCAGCGTGCGAGCGGCTTCAATTTCGGCGCCGGGCATCTGATTGACATCCTGCGTGGCAACCGCAACGAAAAGATCATGCAGCGCGGGCACGAGAAGATCTCCACCTTCGGAATCGGCGCGTCGCTTTCGGAACCCGAATGGCGTGCGATCTTCCGGCAGCTCGTGGCGTTTGGTTATCTGACCGTCGATCACGACGGCTACGGCGCGCTGGTGCTCACCGAAGCGAGCAAGGCCGTGCTCAAGGGCGAGCAGAACGTCACGATGCGCCGTTACGTGAAGCCCACGCGCACGCGTGCGTCGTCGAGCCGCACGAGTGAGCGTGCCGATCCGACCCTCGGCATGAGCCCGCGCCAGCGCGCGCGCTGGGAGCGCCTGCGTTTGTGGCGCACGGAAACCGCGAAGAGCGAGGGCGTGCCGGCCTACGTCATCTTCCACGACGCCACGCTGGCGGAAATTGCGCGCAATGGCCCCGAATCGGTGGACGAACTGCGCGATATCGCGGGTATTGGCGCGCGCAAGCTTGAGCGCTTCGGTGAGGAACTGGTCGAAGTCGTCGGCGACGACTGACGCTGGCGCTGCGCGGCCGATGGAGGCCGGCAGGGGGCGCGTTTGCGGTGCCGATTAACGGTGAGCGCCGCTGTTAAGGCAGCCGCACCGTCACGCAATCTTCTTATTCTCCGTCGTCCGAAATACTTCAAGTCGTTGACTCGCTTGGTATTTTCGGAATATCATGCTGGGTTCCGGTCTTTGGGATGTCTGCGCTCGTCGCGCGTTTCAGGGTCCGGAGTTCTCGTAGCAGTTTAGATGTGTGGTTTTCCGCTTTGCCCGGAAATAAATGCATCGATTTTGTTCAATTTCAGGAATAAACAATGCCAACCATCAATCAACTGGTTCGCAAAGGCCGCACTTCGGAAGTCACGAAGAGCAAGTCGCCGGCCCTGCAGGACTGCCCCCAGCGTCGTGGCGTGTGCACCCGCGTGTACACGACGACGCCGAAGAAGCCGAACTCGGCACTCCGTAAAGTTGCCAAGGTTCGTCTGACGAACGGCTTCGAAGTCATTTCGTACATCGGTGGTGAAGGCCACAACCTGCAGGAACACTCGGTTGTGCTGATCCGCGGCGGCCGTGTGAAGGACTTGCCGGGTGTGCGTTACCACATGGTTCGCGGCTCGCTGGATACCCAGGGCGTCAAGGATCGTAAGCAGGCTCGTTCGAAGTACGGCGCGAAGCGCGCGAAGGCTGCGAAGTAAGAGCCAGGGTCGTCACGCTTTCGGGCGTTGGCGATAAAAGCGACAGGTGCCGGATTGGCCGGTGCTGTCGAGTAAGTGGTCACCCGACCAGGCTGGTAAGTCGTAATGGATGAATCGGGTTAGTTGGTGGCCGCGGAGCGTTGGGTTCAATCCACGCTTCAACTGAAAAGTTAAAGGAAGAAACATGCCGCGTCGTCGCGAAGTCCCCAAGCGGGAAGTGTTGCCGGATCCGAAGTTCGGTAACGTTGATGTAGCCAAGTTCATGAACGTGCTGATGCTCTCCGGCAAGAAGTCGGTTGCCGAGCGTATCGTGTACGGCGCTTTCGAACAGATCCAGACCAAGGGTGGCAAGGACCCGCTGGAAGTGTTCACTGTCGCGCTCAACAACGTGAAGCCGGTGGTGGAAGTGAAGAGCCGCCGCGTTGGTGGTGCGAACTATCAGGTTCCGGTCGAAGTGCGCCCCTCGCGTCGTATGGCATTGGCGATGCGTTGGCTGCGTGAAGCCGCGAAGAAGCGCAGCGAGAAGTCGATGGCCCTGCGTCTGGCAGGTGAACTCTCCGAAGCGGCCGAAGGCCGTGGCGGCGCGATGAAGAAGCGCGACGAAGTTCACCGGATGGCAGAAGCGAACAAGGCGTTCTCGCACTTCCGCTTCTAAGAGAAAACCCCTTCTGGGGTTGGCTCAAAAGACGGAAAAAATTCCGGGCGGGTGCGCTTTTCAAGCGCCTCGCCCGTTTGTGTTCAGGCGCGTTGGGTTGACCCGGTTGGGTTCGACTTCGGCGCGCACCTCCCGATAGAGGATCAAAGTGGCTCGCAAGACTCCTATCGAGCGCTACCGTAACATCGGTATTAGCGCTCACATCGACGCCGGCAAGACGACGACGACCGAGCGCATTCTGTTTTACACCGGCGTGAACCACAAGATTGGTGAAGTTCACGACGGCGCTGCGACCATGGACTGGATGGAGCAGGAGCAGGAGCGTGGTATCACGATTACCTCCGCTGCTACGACCGCGTTCTGGAAGGGCATGGGCGGTAACTACCCTGAGCACCGCATCAACATCATCGACACCCCGGGCCACGTTGACTTCACGATTGAAGTTGAGCGCTCGATGCGCGTGCTCGACGGCGCATGCATGGTTTACTGCGCAGTGGGCGGCGTTCAGCCCCAGTCGGAAACCGTGTGGCGTCAGGCTAACAAGTACAAGGTTCCCCGTCTCGCGTTCGTCAACAAGATGGACCGTACGGGCGCGAACTTCTTCAAGGTCTACGACCAGCTGAAGACGCGTCTGAAGGCGAACCCGGTTCCGGTCGTGGTGCCTATCGGCGCAGAAGACACGTTCCAGGGCGTGGTCGACCTCATCAAGATGAAGGCGATCATTTGGGACGAAGCGTCCCAAGGCACGAAGTTCGACTACGTCGACATCCCCGCAGAACTCGTTGACTCGTGCAACGAATGGCGCGAAAAGATGATCGAGTCGGCTGCTGAAGCCAGCGAAGAGCTGATGGAAAAGTACCTCGGCGGCGAAGAGCTGTCCGAAGCGGAAGTCGTCAAGGCGATCCGCGACCGTACCATCGCTTGCGAAATCCAGCCGATGCTGTGCGGCACCGCGTTCAAGAACAAGGGCGTGCAGCGTATGCTCGACGCCGTGATCGACTTCCTGCCGTCGCCGGTGGACATTCCCCCGGTCACGGGCGAACTCGAAAACGGCGAGAAGGCAGAGCGTCGTGCAGCTGACGACGAAAAGTTCTCGGCACTCGCGTTCAAGATCATGACCGACCCGTTCGTCGGCCAGCTGATCTTCTTCCGCGCGTACTCGGGCGTCGTCAACTCGGGCGACACGGTGCTGAACTCGACCAAGGGCAAGAAGGAACGCCTCGGCCGTATTCTGCAGATGCACGCGAACAACCGCGAAGAAATCAAGGAAGTTCGTGCAGGCGACATCGCCGCAGCCGTTGGCCTGAAGGAAGCGACCACGGGCGACACGCTGTGCGACCCGCAAAACCCGATCATCCTGGAACGCATGATTTTCCCGGAGCCGGTGATTTCGCAGGCCGTCGAGCCGAAGACCAAGGCTGACCAGGAAAAGATGGGCCTCGCCCTGAACCGCCTGGCACAGGAAGACCCGTCGTTCCGCGTCCAGACGGACGAGGAATCGGGCCAGACCATCATTTCGGGTATGGGCGAGCTCCACCTCGAAATTCTGGTCGACCGTATGAAGCGTGAATTCAACGTGGAAGCGACCGTCGGCAAGCCGCAGGTTGCATACCGCGAAACGATCCGCTCCACGGCGAAGGACGTCGAAGGCAAGTTCGTCAAGCAGTCGGGCGGTCGCGGCCAGTTCGGTCACGCTGTCATTACGCTTGAGCCGAACGAGCAAGGCAAGGGCTACGAGTTCCTGGACGAGATCAAGGGTGGTGTGATCCCCCGCGAATTCATCCCGGCAGTGGACAAGGGTATCCAGGAAACGCTGAAGGCAGGCGTGCTGGCGGGCTTCCCGGTTGTCGACGTCAAGGTTCACCTGACGTTCGGTTCGTACCACGACGTTGACTCGAACGAAAATGCGTTCCGCATGGCCGGTTCGATGGCGTTCAAGGAAGCAATGCGCAAGGCGCAGCCGGTCATCCTCGAACCGATGATGGCCGTCGAAGTCGAAACGCCGGAAGACTACATGGGCAACGTGATGGGCGACCTGTCGGGCCGTCGCGGTATCGTCCAGGGCATGGAAGACATGGTTGGCGGCGGCAAGATCGTTCGCGCCGAAGTGCCGCTGTCGGAAATGTTCGGCTACTCGACGTCGCTGCGCTCGCTGTCGCAAGGCCGCGCAACGTACACGATGGAATTCAAGCACTACGCAGAAGCACCGCGTAACGTGGCCGACGCGATCATTAGCGCGAAGGCGAAGTAAGCATCGGCGCTCATTTGAGCACGCAGCGGATCGGGCAGGTGCCCGGTCCGCATCGCACAGTCACCGGTTCACCACTTTTTTGAAAGAAGAGAAACATGGCAAAAGGTAAATTCGAACGGACCAAGCCGCACGTCAACGTCGGCACGATCGGTCACGTTGACCACGGCAAGACCACGCTGACGGCAGCAATCACGACGGTTCTGACGCAGAAGTTCGGCGGCGAAGCTAAGGCATACGACCAGATCGATGCAGCGCCGGAAGAAAAGGCACGTGGTATTACCATCAACACCGCACACGTCGAGTACGAAACGGCTAACCGCCACTACGCACACGTCGACTGCCCGGGCCACGCTGACTATGTGAAGAACATGATCACGGGCGCGGCACAGATGGACGGCGCGATCCTGGTTTGCTCGGCTGCTGACGGCCCGATGCCGCAAACGCGTGAGCACATCCTGCTGGCGCGTCAGGTTGGCGTTCCGTACATCATCGTCTTCCTGAACAAGTGCGACATGGTCGACGACGCTGAGCTGCTCGAGCTCGTCGAAATGGAAGTGCGCGAACTTCTCTCGAAGTACGACTTCCCGGGCGACGACACCCCGATCGTCAAGGGTTCGGCAAAGCTGGCGCTGGAAGGCGACAAGGGCGAACTCGGCGAAGTGGCGATCATGAACCTGGCCGACGCACTCGACACGTACATCCCGACGCCGGAGCGCGCAGTTGACGGCGCCTTCCTGATGCCGGTTGAAGACGTGTTCTCGATCTCGGGTCGCGGCACGGTGGTGACGGGTCGTGTTGAGCGCGGCATCGTCAAGGTCGGCGAAGAAATCGAAATCGTCGGTATCAAGCCGACGGTGAAGACGACCTGCACGGGCGTGGAAATGTTCCGCAAGCTGCTCGACCAGGGTCAGGCAGGCGACAACGTTGGTATCCTGCTGCGCGGCACGAAGCGTGAAGACGTCGAGCGTGGCCAGGTTCTGGCCAAGCCGGGTTCGATCCAGCCGCACACGCACTTCACGGCTGAAGTGTACGTGCTGAGCAAGGACGAAGGCGGCCGTCACACGCCGTTCTTCAACAACTACCGTCCGCAGTTCTACTTCCGTACGACGGACGTGACGGGCTCGATCGAGCTGCCGAAGGACAAGGAAATGGTCATGCCGGGCGACAACGTGTCGATCACGGTGAAGCTGATCGCTCCGATCGCGATGGAAGAAGGTCTGCGCTTCGCAATCCGCGAAGGTGGCCGTACCGTCGGCGCTGGCGTCGTCGCGAAGATCATCGAGTAATTCGAGTACAATACTCGGCTTGCTTGAGTAGTTGATGTACCCTGGGTCCGCCCCGCGACGCCTTGTCGCGGGGCGGACCTACGCTCTTTATATTGTCTGGCGGCGCAAGTCCGCCTCGCTCTTTTTAAGGAATCATCATGCAGAACCAAAAAATCCGTATCCGCCTGAAGGCTTTCGACTACCGCCTGATCGACCAGTCGGCTGCTGAAATCGTCGAAACGGCGAAGCGTACGGGCGCAATCGTCCGCGGTCCGGTGCCGCTGCCGACGCGTATCCAGCGTTTCGACATCCTGCGCTCGCCGCACGTCAACAAGACGTCGCGCGACCAGCTCGAAATCCGCACCCACCTGCGCCTGATGGACATCGTCGACCCGACGGACAAGACCGTTGACGCGCTGATGAAGCTGGACCTCCCGGCTGGCGTGGACGTCGAAATCAAGCTGCAGTAAGAGTCTCCGGCGCGCTCAGGATAGCCTGAACGCGCTAAGTCTTTGATTGCTTGCGGAAATCGTGGGAGGACGTTATACTTGACGTCTTTTCGCGCATTTGCGCAAAAAATCGGTGTGTCTTTGTGGGCCTTTACCCCGCAAACATGCCGGTACTTTGTAAATTAGCCCCGACCAATCGCAGTCGGGAATGGAGAAAACGATGAGCCTTGGACTCGTAGGTCGCAAGGTTGGCATGACGCGCATCTTCACGGCTGACGGGGATTCGATTCCCGTGACCGTGCTGGACGTGTCCGACAACCGCGTGACGCAGATCAAGACTGTTGAAACCGACGGCTACACGGCCGTGCAGGTTGCGTTCGGTACGCGCCGCGCTTCGCGCGTGACGAAGCCGATCGCAGGTCATCTCGCCAAAGCCGGTGTTCAAGCCGGTGAAATCCTCAAGGAATTCCAGATCGACGCCGCTAAGGCCGCCGAACTGTCGAATGGCGCCGTGATCGGTGTGGATCTCTTCTCGGAAGGCCAGAAGGTCGACGTGCAAGGCACCTCGATCGGTAAGGGCTACGCCGGTACCATCAAGCGTTACAACTTCGCGTCCGGCCGTGCTTCGCACGGTAACTCGCGCTCGCACAATGTGCCGGGCTCGATCGGTATGGCGCAGGATCCGGGTCGTGTTTTCCCGGGTAAGCGCATGACCGGTCACATGGGTGACGAAACCGTGACGGTGCAAAACCTCGAAATCGCCCGTATTGACGCAGAGCGCAAGCTGCTGCTGGTCAAGGGTGCTGTCCCGGGTGCAAAGGGCGGCAAGGTTTTCGTGACGCCGGCTGTCAAGGCACGCGTCAAGAAAGGAGCGCAATAATGGAACTGAAGCTCCTGAACGCTAATGGTCAGGATGGCGCAGCAGTTAACGCGTCGGACGTCGTGTTCGGCCGTGACTACAACGAAGCGCTGATTCACCAGATCGTTGTCGCCTATCAGGCGAACGCGCGCAGCGGTAACCGCGCGCAGAAGGACCGTGAGCAGGTCAAGCACACCACCAAGAAGCCGTGGCGTCAGAAGGGTACGGGCCGCGCTCGTGCCGGTATGTCGTCGAGCCCGTTGTGGCGTGGCGGTGGTCGCATCTTCCCGAATTCGCCGGAAGAAAACTTCGCTCACAAGGTCAACAAGAAGATGCATCGCGCAGGCCTCTGCTCGATCTTCTCGCAGCTGGCCCGTGAAGGCCGCATCTCGGTCGTCGAAGAGTTTTCGCTCGAAGCACCGAAGACGAAGCTGCTGGCCGAAAAGTTCAAGGCCATGGGTCTCGAATCCGTGCTGGTCATCACCGACACGGTCGACGAGAACCTGTTCCTGGCGTCGCGCAACCTGCCCCACGTGGCAGTCGTTGAGCCGCGCTTTGCCGACCCGCTCTCGCTGATCTACTTTAAGAAGATCCTGATCACGAAGGCTGCGGTTGCCCAGATCGAGGAGTTGCTGTCATGAGCGAGATTCGCAAGAACGATCATCGTTTGATGCAGGTCCTGCTCGCACCGGTGATCTCCGAAAAGGCGACCCTGGTGGCTGAGAAGAACGAACAAGTCGTCTTCGAAGTCGCGCCGGACGCGAACAAGCAGGAAGTCAAGGCTGCCGTCGAGCTGATGTTCAAGGTCGAAGTCAAGTCGGTGAACATGCTTGTCCAGAAGGGCAAGGCCAAGCGTTTCGGCCGTTTCAACGGCAAGCGCAAGGACGTCAAGAAGGCGTATGTCTGCCTGAAGCCCGGCCAGGAAATCAACTTTGAAGCGGAGGCCAAGTAATCATGGCAATCGTTAAAGTTAAGCCGACTTCGCCGGGTCGCCGCGCGATGGTCAAGATCGTCAACAAGGACCTCCATAAGGGTGCGCCGTTCGCAGCGCTGCTCGAAAAGAAGTCCTCGAAGGCTGGTCGTAACAACAACGGTCGTATCACGACGCGTCACCAGGGTGGTGGTCACAAGCAGCACTACCGTCTGATCGATTTCCGTCGCAACAAGGACGGTATCGCAGCGAAGGTTGAGCGTCTGGAATATGACCCGAACCGTAGCGCGAACATCGCGCTGGTTCTGTACGCAGACGGCGAGCGCCGCTACATCATCGCGCCGAAGGGCGTGACGGTTGGCACGCAGCTGATGTCGGGTTCGGAAGCACCGATCCGCGCAGGCAACACCCTGCCGATCCGCAACATTCCGGTCGGTACGACGATCCACTGCATCGAAATGCTGCCGGGCAAGGGCGCGCAGATCGCGCGTTCGGCTGGTACGTCGGCAATGCTGCTGGCACGCGAAGGCATCTACGCTCAGGTTCGCCTGCGCTCGGGTGAAATCCGTCGCGTCCACGTCGAATGCCGCGCAACGATCGGTGAAGTCGGCAACGAAGAGCACAGCCTCCGTCAAATCGGTAAGGCTGGCGCGAACCGCTGGCGCGGTATCCGCCCGACGGTCCGTGGCGTTGCAATGAACCCGGTCGACCACCCGCACGGTGGTGGTGAGGGCAAGACTGCTGCTGGTCGCGATCCGGTTAGCCCGTGGGGCACGCCGGCTAAGGGCTACCGCACCCGCAGCAACAAGCGCACGACGAGCATGATCGTCCAGCGCCGTCACAAGCGTTAAGGAGTAGGCAATGGCACGTTCTATTAAGAAAGGTCCGTTCTGCGACGCCCATTTGCTGAAGAAGGTTGAGGCGGCTGCAGCAACGCGCGACAAGAAACCGATCAAGACCTGGTCGCGTCGTTCGACGATCCTGCCGGATTTCATCGGCCTGACGATCGCCGTTCATAACGGCCGTCAACACGTTCCCGTGTATGTCACGGAAAACATGGTCGGCCACAAGCTTGGCGAGTTCGCACTGACCCGTACGTTCAAGGGTCACGCGGCCGACAAGAAGGCCAAGAAATAAGGGGCTATCAAGATGGAAGTGAAGGCAATTCATCGCGGTGCCCGCATCTCGGCGCAAAAAACGCGCCTTGTGGCTGACCAGATCCGCGGTCTGCCGGTCGACAAGGCGCTGAACGTTCTGACGTTCTCGCCGAAGAAAGCGGCTGGCATCGTGAAAAAGGTTGTGCTCTCGGCAATCGCCAATGCGGAGCACAACGAAGGCGCCGATATCGACGAGCTCAAGATCAAGAGCATCTACGTCGACAAGGCTGCTTCGCTGAAGCGTTTTACCGCACGCGCTAAGGGTCGCGGTAACCGCATCGAGAAGCAATCGTGTCACATCACTGTGACGGTCGGGAATTAAGGAGCCATACGATGGGACAGAAAATTCATCCGACTGGCTTCCGTTTGGCCGTCAGCCGCAATTGGGCTTCGCGTTGGTACGCGAACAACAACAATTTCGCGGCGATGTTGAAGGAAGACATCGGTGTTCGTGAATACCTGAAGAAGAAGCTGAAGAACGCTTCGGTGGGCCGTGTTGTGATCGAGCGTCCGGCTAAGAACGCTCGCATCACGATTTACAGCTCGCGTCCGGGTGTGGTTATCGGCAAGAAGGGCGAGGACATCGAACTCCTCAAGGCCGAACTGCAAAAGCGTATGGGCGTGCCGGTTCACGTCAACATCGAAGAAATCCGCAAGCCGGAAACCGATGCGCAACTGATCGCCGACTCGATTACGCAACAGCTCGAGCGCCGCATCATGTTCCGTCGCGCAATGAAGCGCGCGATGCAGAACGCGATGCGTCTGGGTGCCCAAGGCATCAAGATCATGAGCGCCGGCCGTCTGAACGGTATCGAAATCGCACGTACCGAATGGTACCGCGAAGGTCGAGTGCCGCTTCACACGCTGCGTGCTGACATCGACTACGCAACCTCGGAAGCGAAGACGACGTACGGCATCATCGGCGTGAAGGTTTGGGTCTACAAGGGCGATACGCTCGGCCGTAACGACGCACCGGTGGTTGAAGAAGTCGCCGAAGAAAAGCGTCCGCGCCGTAACGCACGTCCGGGCGACCGTCGTCCGCGCCGTGATGGCGAAGGCGCACCGGGCGCACGTCGTGGCGCTCCGCGTCGTGACGGCAAGACTGGAGAATAACGATGCTGCAACCGAAACGCAGGAAGTATCGCAAAGAGCAGAAGGGTCGTAACACCGGTATCGCAACGCGCGGCAACGCGGTTTCGTTCGGTGAATACGGTCTGAAGGCTATCGGTCGTGGTCGCCTGACCGCACGCCAGATTGAATCGGCACGTCGTGCAATGACGCGTCACATCAAGCGTGGTGGCCGCATCTGGATCCGTATCTTCCCGGATAAGCCGATCTCGCAAAAGCCGGCGGAAGTGCGTATGGGTAACGGTAAGGGTAACCCTGAGTACTACGTCGCTGAGATTCAGCCGGGCAAGATGCTGTATGAAATGGATGGTGTGTCCGAAGAACTGGCCCGTGAAGCCTTCCGTCTGGCTGCAGCCAAGCTGCCGCTGAAGACGGTCTTCATGGTTCGCCAGCTCGGCGCCTAAGGAGTGATTGATGAAGGCATCTGAACTTCTTCAGAAAGACAAGGCCGCGCTCGACCAAGAGCTGTCGGACCTCTTGAAGGCGCAATTCGGCCTGCGCATGCAACTCGCGACCCAGCAGCTCACGAACACGAGCCAGCTGAAGAAGGTTCGTCGCGACATCGCACGTGTGCGGACCGTCCTGACTCAGAAGGCGAACCAGAAATGAACGAAAGCGTGAAAACCTCGCTTAAGCGAACGCTGGTCGGCAAGGTCGTCAGCAACAAGATGGACAAGACGGTCACCGTCCTGGTCGAGCGTCGCGTCAAGCACCCGATCTACGGCAAGTACGTCGTGCAGTCGAAGAAGTACCACGCTCACGACGAAGCGAACACGTACAACGAGGGTGACCTCGTTGAAATCCAGGAGACCCGTCCTCTCTCGAAGACGAAGGCCTGGACCGTGTCGAAGCTGCTCGAAGCGGCTCGCATCATCTAAAAAGTGATGCAACATCCCGGGGAGCCTTTCTCCGGGGTGCAGAAGTTGTTGAAATCGCTGAAGATTTCGCTTGCAAGACCAAGGCTATCGAGTTATAGTCTTGGTCTTCCCTCTTTATGGGCGCGTTGTTGGCAAAGCAACGAGCGGAAGTAGTGGGGGAGGTGGTTCGGACGCCAGTCCGGATCTGCAAGATTCACCGGAATGCGATGGCCGGTTTCGTTTGCCGTCGCTGCTGTTCTTACCCAAGCAGCTGAGCGGTCGTTCTAGTGGCGGCGCGGCTGACGGGACCAAGACTGACCGGATGTGCCATGGTGGCGCACCCGGATTAAGTTGGGAAAGATAAACCATGATCCAGACCGAAACTCGGCTTGAAGTAGCCGACAACACGGGTGCGCGTGAAGTCATGTGCATCAAGGTGCTCGGCGGCTCGAAGCGTCGTTATGCCAGCATTGGCGACATCATCAAGGTGACCGTCAAGGAAGCAACGCCGCGCGGGCGCGTGAAAAAGGGCGAAATCTACAACGCTGTTGTGGTTCGCACCGCGAAGGGCGTGCGCCGTCAAGACGGCTCGCTGATCAAGTTCGATGGCAACGCCGCCGTGCTTTTGAATACCAAGCTTGAGCCGATCGGCACCCGCATTTTCGGGCCGGTCACGCGTGAGCTGCGTAGCGAACGATTCATGAAGATCGTTTCGCTGGCGCCGGAAGTGCTGTAAGGAGTCGCGATGAACAAGATTCGCAAGGGTGACGAAGTCATCGTCGTCACTGGCAAAGACAAGGGCAAGCGCGGTGTCGTGATCGCCATCGGCGAAGAGCGCGTTACTGTCGAAGGCATCAACATCGCTAAAAAGCATGTTAAGCCGAACCCGATGAAGGGTACGACGGGTGGCGTGGAAGCCAAGGCAATGCCGCTGGCTATCTCGAACGTCGCATTGGTCGACGCGAACGGTAAGCCGTCGCGCGTGGGCATCAAGGTCGAAGGGGACAAGAAGGTTCGTTTCCTGAAGACGACCGGTGCTGTCCTGAGCGCCTGACGCTGCGGAGTAAAAAATGGCACGTTTGCAAGAATTTTATAAAGAGAAGGTCGTTCCTGGCCTGATCGAGAAGTTCGGTTACAAGTCGGTCATGGAAGTGCCGCGCCTCACCAAGATCACCCTGAACATGGGTGTTGGTGAAGCCGTCGCTGACAAGAAGGTCCTTGAGCACGCCGTTGGCGACCTCACGAAGATCGCCGGCCAGAAGCCCGTCATCACCAAGTCGCGTAAGGCAATCGCTGGTTTCAAGATCCGCGAAGGCTACCCGATTGGCACGATGGTTACCCTGCGTGGCAATGCCATGTACGAATTCCTGGACCGTTTCGTGACGGTTGCGCTCCCCCGTGTGCGCGACTTCCGTGGCGTGTCGGGCAAGGCGTTCGACGGCCGTGGTAACTACAACATCGGTGTGAAAGAGCAGATCATTTTCCCCGAAATTGACTACGACAAGATCGACGCACTGCGTGGGCTGAACATCAGCATCACGACGACCGCGAAGACCGACGAAGAAGCAAAGGCACTGCTCGCCGGCTTCAAGTTCCCGTTCCGCAACTGAGGTTACCGTGGCTAAACTGGCACTGATCGAACGTGAAAAGAAGCGCGCTCGTCTGGCAGCGAAATTTGCACCGAAGCGTGCAGAGCTGAAGGCGATCATCGACGACCAAAGCAAGTCGGAAGAAGAGCGTTACGCAGCTCGCCTCGAACTGCAACAACTGCCGCGCAACTCGAACCCGACCCGCAAGCGTAACCGCTGCGCGATCACGGGTCGTCCGCGTGGTACGTTCCGCAAATTCGGTCTCGCACGTAACAAGATTCGTGAAATCGCGTTCCGTGGTGAGATCCCTGGCATCACCAAGGCGAGCTGGTAATAGGAGAAACATAAATGAGCATGAGTGATCCTATCGCCGATATGCTGACTCGCATCCGCAATGCGCAGATGGTCGAGAAGGTTTCGGTTGCTATGCCCTCGTCGAAAGTGAAGATTGCGATTGCGCAGGTTCTGAAGGACGAAGGTTATATCGACGACTTCGCGGTGAAGACCGAAGGTGCGAAGTCGGAATTGAACATCGCGTTGAAGTACTACGCTGGCCGTCCCGTTATCGAGCGCATCGAACGCGTCTCGAAGCCGGGTCTGCGCGTGTACCGCGGCCGCAACGACATCCCGCAGGTCATGAATGGCCTGGGCGTTGCGATCGTCTCGACGCCGAAGGGTGTGATGACGGACCGCAAGGCGCGCGCTACTGGCGTCGGCGGCGAAGTTATCTGCTACGTCGCTTAAGACCTAAGGAGAAGAAACATGTCTCGAGTAGGTAAGAGCCCGGTCGCGCTGCAAGGCGCAGAAGCGACGCTCAGCGACGAGAAGATTACCGTCAAGGGCGCGCTGGGTACGATTTCGCAGGCTGCGAACCGCCTCGTGAAGGTGGTGAACGAAGACGGTCAGCTCAAGTTCGAGCCGACCGACGACAGCCGCGAAGCAAATGCGATGTCTGGCACGATGCGCGCGATTGTCGCGAACATGGTGCAAGGCGTGACGAAGGGTTTTGAGCGCAAGCTGACGCTGGTTGGCGTCGGTTACCGTGCTCAAGCGCAAGGCGACAAGCTGAACCTGTCGCTGGGTTTCTCGCACCCCGTGGTGCACCAGATGCCGGAAGGCGTCAAGGCCGAGACCCCGTCGCAAACGGAAATCGTGATCAAGGGGATCGACAAGCAAAAAGTTGGCCAGACCGCTGCCGAAGTGCGTGGTTATCGCCCGCCGGAGCCCTATAAGGGCAAGGGTGTGCGTTACGCCAACGAGGTTGTGATCCTCAAAGAAACGAAGAAGAAGTAAGGGTGCGCAATCATGGATAAGACTCAATCTCGCCTGCGCCGCGCTCGTCAGACGCGTCTCAAGATCGCTGAGCTGCAGGTCGCGCGTCTGGCCGTGCATCGCACGAACACGCACATCTATGCGCAAGTGTTCTCGCCCTGCGGCACCAAGGTGCTGGCCAGCGCGTCGACGCTTGAAGCCGAAGTGCGTGCGCAACTGGCTGACCAGTCGGGCAAGGGCGGCAACGTCGCTGCTGCTTCGCTGATCGGCAAGCGTATTGCAGAAAAGGCTAAGGCCGCCGGCATCGAATCCGTCGCCTTTGACCGCTCGGGTTTCCGCTATCACGGCCGCGTCAAGGCGCTGGCTGATGCTGCGCGCGAAGCCGGGCTCAAGTTCTAAGGAAGGAATTCGTCATGGCAAAGATGCAAGCGAAAGTTCAGGCTGACGAACGCGACGACGGCCTTCGTGAAAAAATGATTTCGGTCAATCGCGTGACCAAGGTCGTGAAGGGTGGCCGTATTCTCGGCTTCGCCGCACTGACCGTGGTTGGCGATGGTGATGGCCGCGTCGGTATGGGCAAGGGCAAGTCGAAAGAAGTGCCCGTCGCTGTCCAGAAGGCGATGGAACAAGCTCGTCGCAACATGTTCAAGGTGCCCCTGAAGAACGGCACCCTGCAACACGAAGTGCACGGCAAGCATGGCGCATCGGTCGTCCTCCTCGCTCCGGCGAAGGCAGGTACGGGCGTGATCGCCGGCGGCCCGATGCGCGCAGTGTTCGACGTGATGGGCGTGCAGAACGTCGTGGCGAAGAGCCACGGTTCGACGAACCCGTACAACCTCGTTCGCGCCACGCTGGACGGTCTGCGCAAGCAGTCGACCCCGGCTGACATCGCGGCGAAGCGCGGCAAGTCCGTCGAAGACATTCTGGGCTAAGGGTGGACACTATGTCTGAAAAAACTGTCAAGGTTCAGCTCGTCAAGAGCCTGATTGGGACCCGCGATACGCACCGTGCCACTGTGCGCGGTCTCGGCCTGCGCCGCCTGAACTCGGTCTCCGAGCTGCAGGACACGCCGGCAGTGCGCGGCATGATCAACAAGGTCTCGTACCTCGTCAAGGTCATCGGCTAAGCCCGACCAGGACTCCAGGAGTTGAAAATGGAATTGAATAACCTGAAGCCGGCAGAAGGCGCGAAGCACGCAAAGCGTCGCGTCGGTCGCGGCATCGGCTCCGGCCTCGGCAAGACCGCTGGCCGTGGTCACAAGGGTCAGAAATCGCGTTCGGGCGGCTTCCACAAAGTCGGCTTCGAAGGCGGTCAGATGCCTCTGCAGCGTCGTCTGCCGAAGCGTGGCTTCACCTCGCTGACGAAGGAATTCGTTGGTGAAGTGCGTCTCGCTGACATCGAGAAGCTGCCGGTCGACGAAATCGATCTGCTGGCTCTCAAGCAGGCAGGCCTCGTTGGCGAAATGACCCGTTCCGCAAAGATCATCGCCACCGGCGAGATCAAGCGCAAGGTCGTGGTCAAGGGCCTGGGTGCGACGAAGAATGCGCGTGCTGCGATCGAAGCAGCAGGCGGTTCTTTTGCCGAGTGATTGTGAGTGGTGCGTGCGGGCTTGCCCGCCGTCACTAACATCTGCATCGGAGAAGCTACTTGGCTAACAGCCCGAGTCTCGCAAAAACCGGTCGCAGCGCTCCGAAGTTCGGCGACCTGCGCCGGCGTGCAATGTTCTTGCTGCTGGCGTTGGTCGTTTATCGTATCGGCGCGCACATTCCGGTGCCGGGCATCGACCCGGACCAACTGGCGAAGCTCTTCCAAAGCCAGTCAGGCGGCATCCTTGGCATGTTCAACATGTTCTCGGGCGGCGCACTGTCTCGCTTCACGATCTTCGCGCTGGGTGTGATGCCGTATATCTCGGCGTCGATCATCCTGCAGCTGATGGCGATTGTCTCGCCGCAGCTCGAGGCGCTGAAGAAGGAAGGGCAGGCTGGACAACGCAAGATCACGCAGTACACGCGGGTCTTCACGGTAGTGCTGGCGACCTTTCAGGCCTTCGGCATTGCAGTCGCGCTGGAAAACCAGCCGGCTCTCGTGATCGATCCGGGCATGGTGTTCCGCTTGACGACGGTCGTGACTCTGGTGACCGGCACGATGTTCCTGATGTGGCTTGGTGAGCAGATCACGGAACGCGGGCTTGGCAACGGTATCTCGATCATCATCTTCGGCGGGATCGCAGCGGGCTTCCCGAACGCGATCGGCGGTCTCTTCTCGCTGGTGCAAACCGGCTCGATGGGCCCGGTCTCGGCGATCATCATCGTGGCGCTGATCGCAGCCGTGACGTACCTGGTAGTGTTCATTGAACGCGGCCAGCGCAAGATCCTCGTGAACTATGCGAAGCGTCAGGTTGGCAACAAGATTTACGGTGGGCAGTCGTCGCACCTGCCGCTTAAGTTGAACATGTCGGGCGTGATTCCGCCGATCTTTGCATCGTCGATCATCCTGTTCCCGGCAACCATCCTGAACTGGTTTAGTTCAGGTTCGCGAGACAGCTGGTTCGCGAACACACTGCACAACGTGGCCGAAGCTCTCAAGCCTGGTCAGCCCGTGTATGTGTTGCTGTATGCGTTGGCGATCGTCTTCTTCTGCTTCTTTTACACCGCTCTGGTGTTCAACAGCAGGGAAACGGCCGACAACCTGAAGAAGAGTGGCGCGTTCGTACCTGGCATCCGCCCGGGCGATCAGACGGCTCGCTATATCGACCGCATCCTCACGCGTCTGACGCTGGCCGGTGCGATCTATATCGTGTTCGTCTGCCTGTTGCCGGAGTTTCTGGTGCTGCGCTGGAATGTGCCGTTTTATTTTGGTGGCACGTCGCTGCTGATCATTGTCGTCGTCACAATGGACTTCATGGCGCAGGTGCAGTCGTACGTTATGTCGCAACAATATGAATCCCTGCTCAAGAAGGCTAACTTCAAGGGCGGTGGAGTCCCGATGCGGTAAGAACACATGGCCAAAGACGATGTAATCCAGATGCAGGGTGAGGTCATCGAAAACCTCCCCAACGCAACCTTCCGGGTGAAGCTGGAAAACGGCCATGTCGTTCTGGGGCATATTTCCGGGAAAATGCGGATGCACTACATCCGTATTCTTCCCGGCGACAAGGTGACGGTTGAGTTGACGCCTTACGATCTGTCGCGTGCGCGGATCGTGTTCCGGGCGAAGTGATTTAGAAAAAGGGTAATATCATGAAAGTGATGGCATCGGTAAAGCGCATTTGCCGCAACTGCAAAATCATCAAGCGCAACGGCGTCGTTCGCGTGATCTGCAGCTCGGACCCGCGCCACAAGCAGCGTCAAGGCTGATCAGCGCGCTTTTGCTTGCGCTTTTTGTTTGAGGAAAAACAATGGCTCGTATTGCAGGGGTTAACATCCCGAACCACCAGCACACTGAAATCGGCCTGACGGCAATTTTCGGTGTTGGCCGCACGCGTTCGCGCAACATCTGCGTGGCAGCGGGTGTGCCGTTTAACAAGAAGGTCAAAGACCTGAACGACGCGGATCTCGAAAAGCTGCGTGAGGAAGTGGGCAAGTTTGTTGTCGAAGGCGATCTGCGCCGTGAAACGACGATGAACATCAAGCGCCTGATGGACCTCGGCTGCTACCGCGGCGTGCGCCATCGCAAGGGCCTGCCCCTGCGTGGCCAGCGTACGCGCACCAACGCACGTACGCGCAAGGGTCCGCGCCGCGCAGCACAGTCGCTGAAGAAGTAAGCGGTTCTGACAGTTACAGGAAAACGTAATGGCTAAGGCTTCGAACAACTCCGCGGCGCAACGCGTTCGCAAGAAGGTTAAGAAGAACGTCGCCGAGGGCGTGGTTCACGTTCACGCGTCGTTCAACAACACGATCATCACGATCACCGATCGTCAAGGCAATGCACTTGCCTGGGCAACGTCGGGCGGTCAGGGCTTCAAGGGTTCGCGTAAGTCGACGCCCTTCGCAGCTCAGGTCGCAGCTGAATCGGCTGGCCGTGTTGCAATGGAATACGGCGTCAAGAACCTCGAAGTGCGTATCAAGGGCCCCGGCCCGGGTCGCGAATCGGCGGTGCGCGCGCTGCATGGTCTTGGCATCAAGATCACCGCGATCTCCGACGTTACGCCGGTCCCGCACAACGGCTGCCGTCCGCCGAAGCGCCGTCGTATCTAAGGCGTCGCGCTTGCCGACTGCCTGAGCCGCCGGTAACGGCGTCCCAGGCTCTCGGCGCTATTGAATTGACTAAGCCCACCGTTCTGTCCAAAGGGCAGAACTAGCGCGAGCCGCGGGGTCACCCCCGTTGCAGGCTTTGCGTGATCAATTATCGAAGGAAAGCAACGTGGCACGTTATATCGGCCCGAAGGCCAAGCTGTCCCGCCGTGAAGGCACCGACCTCTTCCTGAAGAGCGCACGCCGCTCGCTGGCTGACAAGTGCAAGCTTGACAGCAAGCCGGGCCAGCACGGCCGCACGTCGGGCGCTCGTACGTCCGACTACGGCACGCAGCTGCGCGAAAAGCAAAAAGTGAAGCGTATCTACGGCGTGCTGGAACGTCAGTTCCGCCGCTACTTCGCTGAAGCTGACCGCCGCAAGGGCGCGACCGGCGAAAACCTGCTGCAACTGCTCGAATCGCGTCTCGACAACGTCGTGTACCGCATGGGCTTCGCATCGACCCGCGCTGAAGCGCGTCAGCTCGTGAGCCACAAGGCTCTCACGCTGAACGGCGTCGTCGCGAACATCCCGTCGATGCAAGTGAAGGCAGGCGACGTCGTTGCTGTTCGCGAAAAGGCGAAGAAGCAAGTTCGTATCGCTGAAGCGCTGTCGCTGGCAGAGCAAGGTGGCATCGCAGGTTGGGTTGCAGTCGACTCGAAGAAGTTCGAAGGTACGTTCAAGAGCGTGCCGGAGCGCAGCGACATCGCTGGCGACATCAACGAAAGCCTGATCGTCGAATTGTATTCGCGTTAATCGAATTGACGGCCGGGGTAGCCTCTGTGCTTCGCGCAGGAGGTGGCCTCGGCTGTTTTTTTCAGGTTGTGGCCATCTCAGCCTTATCGGTGTAACGAGCCGAGGGTATTGAAAAGGAAAACCTATGCAAACCAGTTTGTTGAAACCCAAGATCATCGCTGTGGAATCGCTCGGCGACAACCACGCGAAAGTGGTCATGGAGCCGTTCGAACGCGGTTATGGCCATACCTTGGGTAACGCGCTCCGGCGCGTTCTGCTGTCGTCGATGGTGGGCTACGCGCCGACCGAAGTGACGATCGCAGGCGTCGTGCACGAATACTCGACGCTCGACGGTGTGCAAGAGGATGTGGTCAACCTGCTGTTGAACCTGAAGGGCGTGGTCTTCAAGCTGCATAACCGTGACGAAGTGACGGTTACGCTGCGCAAGGAAGGCGAAGGCGTTGTCACCGCTGGCGACATCGAACTCTCGCACGACTGCGAAGTCATCAACCCGGAACACGTCGTTGCGCATCTGACGAAGGGCGGCAAGCTCGACGTGCAGATCAAGATCGAGAAGGGCCGTGGCTACGTGCCGGGCAACGTGCGCCGTTACGGCGACGAATCGGCCAAGATCATCGGCCGCATCGTCCTGGACGCGTCGTTCTCGCCGGTTCGCCGCGTGAGCTACGCCGTGGAAAGCGCGCGTGTCGAACAGCGTACCGACCTCGACAAGCTCGTGATGAACATCGAAACCAACGGCGTGATCTCGCCTGAGGAAGCGATCCGCCAGTCGGCGCGCATCCTCGTGGATCAGCTGTCGGTGTTCGCTGCACTGGAAGGCACCGAAACGGCGGCGGAAGCTCCGTCGCGCGCGCCGCAGATCGATCCGATCCTGCTGCGTCCGGTGGACGATCTCGAACTCACGGTTCGCTCGGCGAACTGCCTGAAGGCCGAGAACATCTACTACATCGGCGACCTGATCCAGCGTACCGAGAACGAGCTGCTCAAGACCCCGAATCTGGGTCGCAAGTCGCTCAACGAGATCAAGGAAGTGCTCGCTTCGCGCGGTCTCACGCTCGGCATGAAGCTCGAAAACTGGCCGCCGGCCGGGCTCGACAAATAAGTCGACAAGTAAGTAATGTGGCAGGGACGCGGATTTTCCTTTAGAATCCGCGTCTTGCCTTTTTCTGTACCGGCCCGTGCCTCGCGTTGTAATGAGGCGATAGAAGAGCTGGACTAAAACTTTGTTTCAAGGAATTTGAAATGCGTCACCGTCATGGTCTGCGGAAACTGAACCGCACGAGCAGCCACCGTCTGGCAATGCTCCGTAACATGTCCAACTCGCTGATCGAGCACGAAGTCATCAAGACGACGCTGCCGAAGGCGAAGGAACTGCGTAAGGTCGTCGAGCCCCTCATCACGCTCGGCAAGAAGCCTTCGCTGGCAAACCGTCGTCTGGCGTTCAACCGCCTGCGCGATCGTGACTCGGTCACGAAGCTGTTCGAAGTTCTCGGTCCGCGTTTCGCGAACCGTCCGGGCGGCTACCTGCGTATCCTGAAGTTCGGTTTCCGTGTTGGCGACAACGCACCGATGGCACTGGTCGAACTGCTCGACCGTCCGGAAGTCACGGAAGAGAACGTCCAGGAAGCGGAATAAGCTTCTAGTCGCTGAGTCCACGGATTCAGCGGCGCGCTAAAAAGCCAGGCCTAGCCTGGCTTTTTTGTTTTCTGCGGCGGAATAAGCCGCGCGCCGGGGCGTTTGCTCCCTGAAGGCGCCGCAGGCACATGAACAAAGCCAACTGGCGCCGGTGGTACGATAGCGTTCTGCTTTCCCCAGTCCCGCCAGTTTGCGCAGCACGCGGGGCGTCCAGCTGGAGTTCGTCGTGACCCTCAATGTGACCCCGAGTGTGACCTTGATGCTGACCACGGTGCCCGACGAGGACACCGCCGCGAAGCTGTCCAAGGCGGTCCTCGAAGCGCGCCTTGCGGCCTGCGTGACGCGTCTTGGCGCAGTGCGTTCGGAATATCACTGGCAGGGCAAGATCGAGTCCGGCGACGAGATCCAGCTGCTCTTCAAGACGAGTCTCGCGCGCGCGGCCGAGCTCGAACAGTTCATCCAGACCCAGCATCCCTACGAGACGCCCGAGATCCTCTCGTGGCAGGCCACGGCGTCGAACGCCTATGGCCAATGGGTGCATGCCGAGACACAGCGTCCCATCCATGTCTAACCGCTTCGATCGGCGCCTGCGCGCCGCGCCGTACGCCTCGTTCCTGAGCTTTCTCGCATTGATTGGCTGTGTGCTGCCGCTGCTGTTCGGCGCGGCCTCCGCGCACGCCGACGACGATTTCCTGCCTCCCGATCAGGCCTTCACGTTCAGCGCCAGCGAGCAGCCGGGCGTGGTGGACGTGCATTTCAAGATCGCCGACGGTTACTACATGTACCGCGAGCGCTTTGCCTTCGCGGTGCGCAACGGCACGGCAACACTCGGCGACGCGCAGATTCCGCCTGGCCACGTGAAGTTCGATCCGACCTTTAACAAGAACGTCGAGACCTATCGCAACGAGATCACGATCCACGTGCCGGTGAAATCGGCGAGCGGCGCATTCGATCTTGCGGTCACTTCGCAGGGTTGCGCCGATGCGGGCATCTGCTATCCGCCTGCCGAGCACATCTATCACGTGAGCGGCGCGGCGCTTCAGGCGGCGGGCGCGGGCCAGGGCGCTGCAGCTTCGGCGTCGGTTTCGGCGGCGGTAGGCGATAACACCCAGCCCTGGTACGATCGCGCTACCAGCGCGGACTACGCGCAATCGCTGCTGCAAGGCGGCGGCTTTTTCGCGGTAGTCGGCCTGTACTTCGTCGCGGGCATGGTGCTGAGCCTGTTGCCCTGCTCCTACCCGATGATCCCGATCCTCTCGGCGATCATCGTCGGTGAAGGGGCGAAGGTCACGCGCACGCGCGGTTTCGCGCTGTCGTTCGTCTACGTGCTCGGGATGGCGCTGGTCTACACGGTGCTCGGCATTGCGGCTGCGCTGGTCGGGCAGAGCCTTGGTGCGTGGCTGCAAAACCCGTGGGTGCTCGGCGTGTTTGCGGTGCTGCTGACGGCCTTCGCCGTGATGCTGATCGCCGGTTACGACGTCGCGTTGCCGCAGCGCTGGCAGGACGGCGCCTCGCGCGCGTCGCAGGGCCGCTCGGGCGGCAAGTTTGTCGCGGTGGGCGTGATGGGCGCTCTTTCGGCGCTGGTGGTGGGCGCGTGCATGACTGCGCCGCTCTTCGCCGTGCTGGCGTTCATCGCGCACACGGGCAATGCGGTGCTGGGCGGGGCGGCGCTGTTCGCCATGGGTATCGGCCTGGGCGTGCCGCTGATGATTCTTGGCCTGGGCGCGGGCACGTTGCTGCCGCGCGCGGGCACGTGGATGGACGGCGTGAAGGTGTTCTTCGGCGTGGTGCTGCTCGCGGCGGCGCTGTGGATCGTCTGGCCGGTGCTGGGCGCGAGCGCGCAGATGTTGCTGGCCGCGCTGTGGCTGCTTTTTGCTGCCGCGGCGCTCGGCCTGTTCACGCCGAACGCGGGCGGCGCGAATGTCTGGCGACGCCTGGGCCGCGGTCTGGGCGCGGCGTTCGCCATCTGGGCCGCGACGCTCATCGTCGGACTGGCGGCGGGCTCGACCGATCCGCTGCGACCGCTGGCCGTGCTGGCTGCGCACGAAGGCGGCGCGGCCGCCACGCCGAACGCAGCCGCCCAGGCCGACGCGCTGAGCTTCGCGCCGGTGCGCTCGTCCGCGCAACTGGACGCGGCGCTCAAGACGGCGGGCAAGCCTTCGATGCTCGACTTCTACGCCGACTGGTGCGTGAGCTGCAAGGAGATGGAGAAGTTCACCTTCAGCGACCCGCGCGTGCAGGCGCGCCTCGCACAACTGGGCCTGCTGCGCGCCGACGTGACGGCCAATAGCAGCGAGGATCAGGCGCTGCTCAAGCGCTTCGGCCTGTTCGGGCCGCCGGGCATCATCTTCTTCGATACGAAGGGCGAGGAAGTGCTGCGCGTAGTCGGCTATGAGAACGCCGATAAATTCCTCGCGCGCCTCGACCGTATCGCCGCACCGGCACCTGGCGCCGACGCGGCGGGCATCGCGACGCAAACGCCTTCGGCATCGACGGTGCCTTCGCGCAATCTGCTCAACCTGCCGGGCGGCCAATCGTAGGCACGCCGAACGAAGCCAGCACCAAAGAAAAAGCCACAGCGAACCGTGGCTTTTTTTATGCCGAAGCCGAAGCGACGGGCGCGCCGCTTACTTCTGCGCGCGCAACAGTCGCGCTGCGTCCAGCGCGAAATACGTGAGGATGCCGTCCGCGCCCGCGCGCTTGAACGCGAGCAGCGATTCCATCATCGCCTTGTCGTGATCGAGCCAGCCGTTTTGCGCGGCGGCCTTGAGCATCGCGTATTCGCCGCTCACCTGGTACACGTACGTCGGGAAGCGGAATTCGTCCTTCACGCGGCGCACGATATCGAGATACGGCATACCGGGCTTGACCATCACCATGTCCGCGCCTTCCTCGATGTCGAGGCGCACTTCGCGCAGCGCTTCGTCCGAGTTCGCCGGGTCCATCTGGTAGGTCATCTTGTTGCCCTTGCCCAGATTCGATGCCGAACCCACCGCGTCACGGAACGGACCGTAGAACGCCGAAGCGTACTTGGCCGAGTAGGCCATGATCTTCGTGTGGATGTGGTTCTCGCTTTCGAGCATCTCGCGGATCGCGCCGATGCGGCCGTCCATCATGTCCGAAGGCGCGACGATATCGACGCCCGCTTCGGCCTGCGCACGCGCCTGCGCCACCAGAATCTCGATCGTGATGTCGTTGATGACGTAGCCGTTCTCGTCGAGCACGCCGTCCTGGCCGTGGCTCGTGTACGGGTCGAGCGCGACGTCGCACAGCACGCCCAGATCCGGGAAGCGCTTCTTGAGCTCGCGCACTGCGCGCGGGATCACGCCATCGGGGTTGGTCGCTTCGATGCCGTCAGGCGTCTTCAGCGCCGGGTCGACGGCGGGGAACAGCGACAGCACCGGGATGCCCAGTTCGACGCATTGTTCGGCCACGCCCATCAGCAGATCGATCGACACGCGCTCGACGCCGGGCATAGACGGCACGGCTTCGCGCACGTTCTCGCCCGCGACGACAAACACGGGATAGATCAGATCGTTGGTGGTCAGGAGG
The DNA here is from genome assembly GCF_011753055.1 of Burkholderia sp. Ax-1719. GTDB lineage: Bacteria > Pseudomonadota > Gammaproteobacteria > Burkholderiales > Burkholderiaceae > Paraburkholderia. Next base: position 42,684 of record NZ_VWWJ01000019.1, read on the forward strand.
TTTTCGCGCATCAGGCGGCGCGAGAAGTCGTCACGGCGCATACGGCGCGGACGATGATGCGGATAGAAGCTCATGTCGGCGGGATTATCTTGAAACAAAACGCGCTTCCGGAGCGCAGGAAACTTTTCAGGACAATGGTATATCATACCGATCGAGCGAGGCGCCTTGCGCCAGACTCCCCGCTTCTCCTCCCTGAGCGGGTGCCTGTCGTTTTTCGATAAGGCTGTTTAGCCCGCCGGCACTTACGGCGGGTTTTTTTATGCGTCGCCAAAAATTGCGTTTTGCATGAGATTTGCCTGCTAAATGGGCAAATTGCAGGCAGGCGCGAGCCGCGCAAAACCCAGCTATGTGGGCTTGCGCACGCTCGGAGGCAGAAAGCTCAGGAAGCGGAGCGGGGCAGCCGTGAACCGGCTGCCGCAGGGGGGATCAGGACGTGGATTCGTCCATTGCGCCGGTATCGGCCTTGGGCGCAACCCAGCTTTCGATCACCTCGTGCGCCTCGTCCAGGCCAACACGCTTGAGCGCCGAAAAGAGCTGCGCGCTCAGCTTGCCCTGATAGCCCTGATCCTTGTATTCGGCCAGCGCCTTGTTGGTGTTGCGCAGCGCCAGCACGCACTCTTGACGCGTCAATTTGTCGCATTTCGTCAGCAGTGCGTGGATCGGTTTGCCGGACGGCTCGAACCACTCGATCATGCGGCGGTCGAGTTCGGTCAGCGGGCGGCGCGAATCCATCATCAGCACGAGGCCGTTCAGCTGCGCGCGCGTTTGCAGGTACTGCGCCAGCAGCAACTGCCAATGCTGCTTGGCCGCTTCCGGCACTTCCGCGTAGCCGTAGCCGGGCAGGTCGACCAGATAGCCGGTCGGCTCGTCTTCGGGGCCCACCGAGAAATAGTTGATGTGCTGCGTGCGGCCAGGCGTCTTCGACGCGAACGCCAGACGCTTCTGGTTGCACAGCAGGTTGATCGCGGTGGATTTGCCTGCGTTCGAGCGCCCGGCGAACGCGACTTCGGGCCGCGCCGTGGCGGGCAGATCGCGCAGATGATTCACCGTCGTAAAGAAACGGGCTTGATGCAGCAGGAAGGCCATCGTCAGGACCACATTATGAAATAACGAGGCGGGGTGGCCGCCACGCCCGGAGAAGCCCGGGAAGGATCTGGAGATATCGGGGGGAGGCCCGACTGGCGCCTTGGCGCCTTGCGCGCTATTGTACAATGCGACGGTTTACTGAATACCCGTGAGGCCGGCGCGGGCCTTTCGAGGTAGATCGGTCGCTGTCGTAGTTTGCAGAACCTGATTCCCACAAGACGAAACAAGGTGCGCGAATGAATCGACTGAGCAAGTCCTGGAAGGTACTCGAATTTGCGATAGCGGCAGGTCTTACAGCAGGTGTTTCGATCATGGCGATGGCGGCTGACCCGGCGACTCCGGCCAAGCCCGACCTCGCGCGGGGGCAGGCAATCGCGGCGCAGGTCTGCGCGGCGTGCCATGCGGCCGACGGCAACAGCACGGGCGGCGCCTATCCCAAACTGGCGGGCCAGCACGCCGAATATCTCGTCAAAGAACTCAAAGATTTCAAGCCTCAGCCCGGTGGCAAGCCCCCTGCGCGTAATAATGCGATTATGGCTGGCTTCGCCAGCGCGCTTTCCGATCAGGATATGATCAACGTCGCTGCCTGGTTCGCCTCGCAGACGCCGAAGCCCGGCTTCGCGCGCGACGCGAAGACCGTGCCGGAAGGCCAGAAGATCTGGCGCGCCGGCATCGCGGATAAAGGCGTGCCGGCCTGCGCGGCCTGCCACGGCCCGACCGGTCAAGGCATTCCGGTTCAATATCCGCGTCTTTCGGGTCAATGGTCGGAATACGTGGTGGCGCAGCTGCAGGCTTTCCAGCAGGGCACGCGCAACAATAACGAACCGATGCGCCAGATCGCGCACCGCCTCTCGGACGACGAGATCAAGGCCGTCGCCGATTACGCCGCCGGTCTGCACTGACCCGATATTGACCTGGCATTCGGGTAGGCTCGCGTGCTGACCAGGCGGTTTTGAGGCAAGTGGCCGAAGAACAAGAAAAGGGTGTGGGCGCCGGGTATATGCGGCGGTCCTGCACCCTTTTTTACTGTCACGCATCCGGTGCACAACCCGGCGCGTATGACGGTTGGATGGAACAAGAAGCGGAGTTTGAATGAGCGTCACCACGCAGGGTCTGCAGTTGAATGTCCGCCAGAAGGCGGTGAGAAGTGCGATCGAACTGCTCAGTTCGATGCGCTTTGCCATTGCACTGCTGGTGGTGCTGGCGATCGCGAGCATCATCGGTACGGTGTTGACGCAGGATGACCCGTACCCGAACTACGTCAACCAGTTCGGTCCGTTCTGGGCCGACATCTTCCGCTCGCTGAGCCTCTACACGGTCTATAGCGCGTGGTGGTTCATGACCATCCTGGGCTTCCTCGTGGTGTCGATCTCGCTGTGCGTGATCCGCAACGGCCCGAAGATGATCGCGGACATGAAGAGCTGGAAGGACAAGGTCCGCGAGGGCAGCCTGCGCGCTTTCCATCACAAGGGTGAATTCGCGCTGGAAGGCGTGAGCCGCGAGGAAACCGCGGCGAAGCTCGCCAAGCTCGCGCAGCGCATGGGCTACCGCTTCGTCACGCGCGAAACCGAAGGCGCGACGCTGATCGCGGGCAAGCGCGGCGCGCTCACCAAAATCGGCTATATCTTCGCCCACCTGGCGATCGTGGTGATCTGCATCGGCGGGCTGCTCGACAGCAATCTGCCGATCAAATTCCAGATGTGGCTGTTCGACAAGTCGCCGATCCGCAGCAACGCGGTGATCAACGACATCGCGCCCGAGCACCGTCTTTCGCAGTCGAACCCCACGTTCCGCGGCTACGCGTGGGTGCCCGAAGGCCAGTTCGTTTCCACCGCGATCCTGAACCAGCCCGACGGCTCGCTGATCCAGGACCTGCCGTTCTCGATCCAGCTCAACAAGTTCATCGTCGATTACTACTCGACGGGCATGCCCAAGCTGTTCGCCAGCGACATCGTCGTGATCGATCACAAGACGGGGCAGCGCATTCCGGCGCGCATCGAGGTCAACGAGCCGTTCACGTACGACGGCGTGTCGATCTATCAGTCGAGCTTCCAGGACGGCGGCTCGCAGATGCAGATGACCGCCTGGCCGATGAGCGGCGCGAGCGCGCAGAGCTTCCCGTTTGGCGGCACGATCGGCAATTCCGCGCCGCTGAAGCTGCCGGCGGGCGAGAGCGTGCCCGGTGTGGACGGCCAGACCATCGAATTCGCCGATTTCCGCGCCATCAACGTCGAAAACACCTCGAACGGCAGTGGCCAGAACGATGCGCGCGGCGTCGCGCATCAAAGCCTGAAGGAAGCCTTCGACGAGCGTCTGGGCTCGGGCGCGAAAACCTCGAAGCCGCTCGACCTGCATAACGTCGGGCCGTCGGTGCAGTACAAGGTGCGCGACAAGGACGGCCAGGCGCGCGAGTACAACAACTACATGCTGCCGGTGGATGTGGGTGGTGAGCGCATGTTCCTCGCGGGCATGCGCGAGAACCCGGACGAGCCGTTCCGCTACCTGCGCATTCCCGCCGACAGCGGCGGCACGATGAAGGAATGGATGCTGCTGCGCGCCGCGTTCGAGGATCCGAAGCTGCGCGCGCAGGCGGCGCACCAGTTCGCCGCGCGCTCGGTCCCCGATTCGAATCGCGATCTGCAGCAGCACCTGGAAGACAGCGCCTCGCGCGTGATGACGCTGTTTTCGGGCACCGATCCGTCGATGCAGGGCGCGCCGAAGTCACAGATCGGCGGCTTCCAGGCGGTGGCGGCGTTCATCGACAAATCCGTGCCGAAGGATCAGCAGGAAAAGGCCGCGGGCCTGCTGCTGCGCATGCTCGAAGGCGCGACATGGGATCTCTGGCAGCTCGCGCGCGCCCAGGCCGGCGAGCCCGCGCTCACGCCCGACGCCCAGTCCGCGCGCTTCGTGCAGGATTCGATCAACGCCGTTTCGGACAGCTTCCTGTACGGATCGCCTGTCTATCTACAGCTCGATTCATTCAAGCAGGTGCAAGCTTCGGTATTTCAGTTGACGCGCGCGCCGGGTAAGAAAGTCGTGTATCTTGGCAGCCTGTTGCTCGTGCTCGGCATCTTTTCGATGTTTTATGTTCGCGAGCGCCGTCTGTGGTTCTGGCTGAAAGAGCGCAGCGGGACGAACGGACAGGGCGTCGACGTCATCATGGCGATGTCGACTGCGCGCCGCACGCTCGACTTCGAGAAAGAGTTTGCCCGCACCCGTGAAGCGGTCTCGCGCACCCTGGGCGCCCAACCCGGCAACCCTGGCGCAGACGACAGCGGGACGGACCGTAACGCTTGATCCACGCGATCCACGCGCTGCTTTCCCCGGCGCACTTTACGGACACTCAAGATCAACATCGGTAAGCCCATGGACTTGACTCAAGTTTCTTCTTCCGCAAAGACCCGCCGCGCCGACCGCACAGCGGCGGCAGCGGCACAGGACGCGCGCGGCGCGTCCCATTTCAACGACGCTTGGTTCGACGAACGTCCCTTCCTGCGGCGTCTGACGCTGGTGGACTGGCTGTTCGCGCTGGCGATGGTGGCGGGCGCGGGTTTCGCGCTGTCGCGCTACCACGCGCACATGAACTACTACGACAAGCTGGTGATGTGCGGCACGACGCCCGCGCTCATCGTGCTCGGCTGGCGCTGGAAGCCGTCGCGTCTCCTGATGGCGGCCATCGCCGTGATGTCGATCGGCGCGATCCAGATCTATCAGGGCGACCTCGCGCGTGCCGATCAGGCCTTCTTCCTCAAGTACTTCCTCTCCAGCCAGTCGGCCATCCTGTGGATGAGCGCGCTGTTCGTGCTGGCCACGATGTTCTACTGGATCGGTCTGCTGTCGCGCTCGGAAACGGGCGGCGCGATCGGTACGCGCCTGACGTGGGCGGCGGTGCTGATGGGCTTCACCGGCCTGATGGTGCGCTGGTACGAGTCCTACCTGATCGGCGCGGACGTCGGCCATATTCCCATCTCGAATCTCTATGAAGTGTTCGTGCTGTTCAGCCTGATCACGGCGCTGTTCTATCTGTATTACGAGAAGCACTACGAGACGCGCGCGCTTGGCGCCTTCGTGCTGCTGGTGATCAGCGCGGCCGTGGGCTTCCTGATGTGGTACTCGATTTCGCGCGACGCGCAGCAGATCCAGCCGCTCGTGCCCGCGCTGCAAAGCTGGTGGATGAAGATCCACGTCCCGGCGAACTTCATCGGCTATGGCAGCTTCGCGCTGTCGGCGATGGTGGGCGTGGCTTACATCATGAAGGAGCGCGGCGTGCTGGCGGACCGCCTGCCCGCGCTCGAAGTGCTCGACGACGTCATGTACAAGTCGATCGCCGTCGGCTTCGCGTTCTTCACCATCGCCACCATCCTGGGCGCGCTGTGGGCCGCGCAGGCGTGGGGCGGCTACTGGAGCTGGGACCCGAAGGAAACGTGGGCGCTGATCGTGTGGCTCAACTACGCGGCCTGGCTGCATATGCGCCTGATGAAGGGCCTGCGCGGCGGCGTGGCCGCCTGGTGGGCGCTCACGGGCCTGCTGGTCACGACCTTTGCCTTCCTGGGCGTCAATATGTTCCTGTCGGGCCTGCATAGCTACGGCAAGCTGTAACCGCTGCTGTAACCAACGCGGCCCGCCGAACGAACTAACCGCCGAATGCCTCGCGCATCGGCGGTTTTTTTTCGTGCCGACGGGAAGGATTCCGGCTTGCGCGCGTTAGCCTGCATGACGGACTCCGGCCGGTGAGGCGCAGGAAAGCGCGCAAGAACGGGCGGGGCCAGACCTCAGGAGCAATCGACATGTGGACCAAGCGTAGCAGCCGGATCATCCTCAACGGCGACGACATCGCCGCGCACGAGATCACGCCGCAAAAAGTGTTCGAACAGCGCCGCCGTTTCATGAAGGCGACCGGTGCGCTCGCGCTCGGCGGCATGGGGGCGGGGCTGGGCCTGTTCGATCCGCGCGACGCCTTTGCCGAATACGCCTCGCCCGATCCGAAGGCGATCAAGCTGGCCGCGAAAACCAACGCGAAGTTCGTCGCGCTCGACAAGGCCACGCCGTTCAAGGACGTCACGACCTATAACAACTTCTACGAGTTCGGCACCGACAAGGCCGACCCGGCGCAGAACGCCCACACGCTGCGCCCGCGTCCGTGGAAGGTGAGCCTGGAAGGCGAGATCAAGAACGCCAGGGTCTACGATATCGACGACATCCTCAAACTCGCGCCGCTGGAAGAGCGCGTGTACCGCCACCGTTGCGTGGAAGGCTGGTCGATGGTGATTCCCTGGATCGGCATTTCGCTGTCGGAGTTGATCAAGCGTGCGCAGCCCACCGGCAACGCAAAATACGTGCAGTTCATCACGCTCGCCGACCGCTCGCAGATGCCCGGTCTCGCCGAACCGATCCTCGACTGGCCGTATTCCGAAGGCCTGCGCATGGACGAGGCGATGAACCCGCTCACGCTGCTGACCGTCGGGCTTTACGGCCAGGTGCTGCCGAACCAGAATGGCGCGCCGGTACGCATGGTGCTGCCGTGGAAATACGGTTTCAAGAGCGCGAAGTCGCTGGTGAAGATCCGCTTCGTGGAAAAGCAGCCGGCGACCAGCTGGAACACCTACGCGTCGAACGAATATGGTTTCTTCTCGAACGTGAACCCGAACGTCGATCACCCGCGCTGGAGCCAGGCGACCGAGCGGCGCATCGGCGAGGACGGCTTTTTCACGCCCAAGCGCAAGACGCTGATGTTCAACGGCTACGGCGATCTGGTGGCGTCGATGTATCAGGGCATGGATCTGCGCAAGAACTTCTGATCGGCCTGTTCAAGGGAGTCAAGGCGATGGAATCGACCACCACGGCGGCGCGCACCGCGAAGCGCGCGCAGGCCGCGAATACGGCGAGCGGCCCGCGCTGGCTGCGCTGGGCGAAGGTCGCGGTGTTCGTCGCGGCGTGGTATCCGCTTGCGCGCATCGTGTTTTTCGGCATGACGGACCGGCTGGGCGCCAATCCCATCGAGTTCATCACGCGCTCCACCGGCCTGTGGACGCTGGTGTTCCTGTGCATCACGCTGGCGGTCACGCCGCTGCGGCGGCTCACGGGCTGGAACGCGCTGCTGCGCTTTCGTCGCATGCTTGGGCTGTACACGTTCTTCTACGCGGTCCTGCACTTCACCACCTACATCTGGTTCGACAAGTGGTTCGACGTCGCCGCGATGCTCAAGGACGTCGGCAAGCGGCCCTTTATCACGGTGGGTTTCGCGGCATTCGTGCTGCTGATTCCGCTGGCCGTGACGTCGACAAAAGCGATGGCGCGCAAGCTCGGCCGCCGCTGGCAGTCGCTGCATCGGCTGATTTACGCGATCGGCGTGCTGGCGATCCTGCACTTCTGGTGGATGAAGGCGGGCAAGCACGATCTGGTGCTGCCGAAGATCTATGGCGCGATCATGCTGGCGCTGCTGGGCTGGCGTGTGGCCGTGTGGCTGAAGTCACGCTTGAGAGCGCGCGTGAAGGCGTGACAGGCGGGCTGAAGCTGCAAAGCCCAAAAAAAAGCGACGCTCAAGGCGTCGCTTTTTTCATGGCGCGGCGGCAACGCTCAATCCGGCAGCAGATGCTCGCCCGCGAAAAGTTGCTGCACGGTTTCACGCTCGCGCGCGACGTGCACGCGCGTGCCGTCGACCAGCAATTCGGCGGCGCGCGGACGCGTGTTGTAGTTCGAGCTCATCGTGAAGCCGTAAGCGCCCGCCGAGCGGATCGCCAGCACGTCGCCCGGCTCGATGGCGAGCGTGCGGTCGCGGCCCAGCCAGTCGCCGCTCTCGCACACCGGGCCGACGATGTCGTACGCGTGCGCCTCGCCAGCGCGCTGCGCGACCGGCTCGATGGCGTGATACGCCTCGTACATCGCGGGGCGCGCCAGATCGTTCATCGCCGCATCGACGATGGCGAAGTTCTTTTCCGCGCCCGGCTTCAGGAATTCGACCGTCGTGAGCAGAATGCCCGCGTTGCCGACCAGCGAGCGGCCCGGCTCGAACCAGACTTCGCGCGCCTTGCCGGTTTTGGCGCTGTGCGCGTCGATGCGATCGAGCACGGTGCGCACGAACGCGCCGATGTCCGGCGGCGTTTCGTCGTCGTAGCGGATGCCCAGACCGCCGCCCACATCGACGTGATGAATCGCGATGCCGTCCGATTCGATCTGGTCGACGAGTTCGAGCACCTTGTCGATGGCGTCGAGATACGGCGCGACTTCGGTGATCTGCGAGCCGATATGGCAATCGATGCCCACGACGTGCAGATTCGGCATGGCCGCCGCCGCACGGTACGTGGCGCGCGCGTCTTCAAACGCGATGCCGAACTTGTTCGACTTCAGGCCGGTCGAGATGTAGGGGTGCGTCTTCGCATCGACGTCAGGATTCACGCGCAGCGACACCGGCGCCTTCTTGCCGAGTGCGCCCGCGACCGCGTTGAGACGGTCGAGTTCGGGAATCGATTCGACGTTGAAGCACTTCACGCCCGCTTCGAGCGCCGTCTTCATTTCGTCGGCATGCTTGCCCACGCCCGAGAACACCGTGTTCGACGCTTTGCCGCCCGCAGCCAGCACGCGCGCGAGCTCGCCGCCCGAGACGATGTCGAAGCCCGCGCCTTCGCGGGCGAACACGTTGAGCACGGCGAGATTGCTGTTCGCCTTGACTGCCACGTGCACCGTGGCGCGGCGGCCCGCGCAGGCGTCGGCGTAAGCGTGCCAGGTGCCGGTGAGCGCGGCGCGCGAGTAGACGTAGAGCGGCGTGCCGTACTGCGCGGCGAGATCGGCGGCGGGGACGCCTTCGACGAACAGCTGGCCGTCGACGCGGTGGAAAGCGGGCTGGGTCATGCGGAGATCGGGTTGCGGATGTGAGGGCTCAGGAAACGCTTGCTGCGGCGCTTACTGCGCCGGTGCGGCAGCGGAAGCCGGCGTTGCGCTGGCGGCCGAAGCCGGTACGGAATTCAGTTCGGTGTCCGGGGACAGCGAGAGCGGCGTGCCCGAAGTGTCGGGGATCGTGCCGACCTGCGCGTCCGAGGCGGCGCGTGCCTGGTCGTCGGGCGCGGGCTGGGTCTCGAAGTTGGGCTTCTGCGGCATCGGCGGCACGGTCGGCATGTAGAGCGGGCCTTTCTGGCCGCAACCCGTGAGCGACACTGCGCCAAGCGCGAAAGCGGCTAGAATCGCGGCGGACGTCGAAACGCGGGATGCCCGTGCGCGCATCCGGGAATTGACACGCATAATTGTCCCTGATTGATTAACTGGTGGAGTTTAGCATGGCAGATAGTGACTACCTGAGCCGCGCGGAGGCCGTGCTGGCGGCGGTGGAACGCGCTGTGGACGAGGCCGATGCCGACATCGAACTCGAACGCAGCGGCAACGTTCTGACACTCGAATTCGAGAACCGCACGAAGATCATCGTCAATCTTCAGCCGCCGATGAAAGAGATCTGGATCGCCGCGAAGGCGGGCGGTTTCCATTACCGTTTCATCGACGGCCAATGGCTCGACACGCGCACGGGCACCGAGTTTTTCTCGGCGCTCACCGCCTATTCGACCGAGCAGGCCGGCGAGCCGGTGACGTTCAAGCCGTAAGGCGCACTGATCCAGCGTCAATGCAAAAACGGGCACCTTGGGGTGCCCGTTTTTCGTTTGTGGAGGCAGTAAATCAGTGCCCGCGGAACAGATTCATGATGTCTTCCTTCTCCTTGGCGTTGACCTGCTCCGGCGCGGGCGCCGCGCCCGCATCGCCTTCGCCGCCCGAAGCCGATCCGCCGCTGGCCGCCGCTTCCAGCGCCGCCTGGCTGATGCCGACCGTCGAGACGAAGCCGCGTCCCGGCGTGGCGTCGGCGTAGTACAGCTCGTCGCCGAGCGTGACGATGCCATCGGGCATCGGCATCTTGTAGTCGGGCACGCCGTTGAGCGCCTTCTGCATGTACTCGATCCACACGGGCAGGGCGAGACCGCCGCCGGTTTCCTTGTCGCCCAGGCTGCGCGGATTGTCGTAGCCGATCCACGCGATGGCCGCGAGCGTGTGCTGATAGCCCGCGAACCAGGCGTCGCGCGAATCGTTGGTAGTGCCGGTCTTGCCGCCGAGATCGGTGCGCTTGAGCACGTTCGACTTCGCGCCCGTGCCGCGCTGCGCCACGCTTTGCAGCAGACTGTTCATGATGTAGGCGTTGCGCGGATCAATCGCGCGCGGCGCGTTTTCGGCTGCCACCAGCGGCTGCGCCTGTGCGACCACGACGCCGCGCTGGTCGGTGACTTCGGCGATCAGATACGGATTCACGCGATAGCCGCCGTTGGCGAACACCGCGTAGCCGCCCGCCATCTGCAGCGGCGTGACGAGGCCGGCGCCCAGCGCCATCGGCAGATAGGCCGGATGGCGGTCGGCGTCGAAACCGAAGTGCGTGATGTACTGCTGCGCGTACTTCGTGCCGATGTGGTTGAGGATGCGGATCGACACGAGGTTCTTCGACTTCATGAGCGCGGTGCGCATGGACATCGGGCCGTCGAAGCCGCCGCCGTAGTTCTTCGGCTCCCACGCCTGGCCGCCGGTTTCGGCGGCGCTGAAGAACAGCGGCGCGTCGTTGATGATGGTGGCCGGTCCCAGCCCCTTGTCGAGCGACGCCGAGTAGATGAACGGTTTGAAGCTCGAACCCGGCTGACGCCACGCCTGGGTGACGTGGTTGAACTTGTTCTTGTTGAAGTCGAAGCCGCCCACCAGCGCGCGGATCGCGCCGTCCTGCGGCACCACCGAAACGAACGCGCCCTCGATCTGCGGCAACTGCGTGATCGACCAGGCGCCGTCGTTGTTGCGCGCCAGACGGATGATCGCGCCGGGGCGGATCTTCTGGCTCGGCTGTGCGCGCGTGCTGAGGTTGTATTGCGCGAAGCGCAGGCCGTCGCCGGTGATGCTGGCGGTGTTGCCGTCCATGAAGGTCGCCTGGACCTGTTTCGGCGTGGCCGAGGTGACCACGGCCGCGACCAGTTCACCGTTATCCGGATGTTCGAGCAGGGCGTCGTCGATGGCCTGTTCGCGGTCGTCGGCGTCGCCGGGCAGGTCGATAAAGGCCTCGGGGCCGCGATAGCCGTGACGGCGCTCGTAGTCCATCAGCCCCTTGCGCAGCGCGCGATAGGCGACATCCTGATCGGCCGAATCGATGGTGGTGACCACGTTCAGACCACGCGTGTAGGCTTCTTCGTGGTACTGCGCGTACATCATCTGACGCACCATTTCCGCCACGTATTCGGCGTGCACGCTGTATTCCTTGCCCTGGCCCTTGACGACGAGCGGTTGCGCCGCGGCTTCGTCGTACTGTTCCTGGGTGATGTAGTGCAGCTCCAGCATGCGCTGCAGGATGTACTCCTGGCGCACCTTGGCGCGCTTAGGATTGACGACCGGGTTATACGCCGATGGCGCCTTGGGCAGCCCCGCGAGCATCGCGCATTCGGCCAGCGTCAAATCCTTCAGATCCTTGCCGAAGTACACGCGCGCCGCGCTGGCGAAACCGTAGGCGCGTTGCCCCAGATAGATCTGGTTCATGTAGACCTCGAGGATCTGGTCCTTCGAGAGCTTCGACTCGATCTTGTAGGCGAGCAGCATCTCGTAGACCTTGCGCGTGTAGGTCTTTTCGCTCGACAGGAAGAAGTTGCGCGCCACCTGCATGGTGATCGTGCTCGCGCCCTGCGACGCATGGCCATTGGTCAGCGCGACGATGCCCGCGCGCGCGATGCCGGTGAGATCGACGCCGCCGTGCTCGTAGAAGCGCGCGTCCTCGATTGCGAGAATCGCGTTCTTGAGATTGCCCGGCACGTCCTGGAAATGGACGATGTCGCGCCGCTCCTCGCCGAATTCGCCGATCAGCACGTGGTCGCGCGTGTAGATGCGCAACGGCACCTTGGGGCGGTAATCCGTGAGCGCGTCGAGCGAGGGCAGATTGGGTGTGGCGACGATCAACGCATAGCCGAGCACCAGCGCCACGCTGGCGACGGCGCCCATGATCAAGACGAAGAAGCCGATCAGCAGCCGCGCCCACCAGGGCCGGCGGCGCTTCTTCGGCGCGGCGGGTTCGGGCGGCGTGGGCGGTGCAGGCGGCGGAACGGACGAGGGCGGCTGGGCTTCTTGCATACGGACACCGAAAAAACAGTCCCGCGATTATAGCCGTCCGCCCTCGCGCGCTTTCGGAATGCTTACGCATTGAAAAGCCGGGCGCGATGGGTGGGGCGGGCGGTGCGTGGGAACTGCGCAGGCAGGGGATATAGACGCACTCTAGCCGTGTCTCGAATGCGCGAGAAGGCCGATGGGCGCGCCAGGCGCAAAGATTGGCCATCTGGCCGAGTGTTCGGCAATCGCGCCGCTTCGCACAATTTCTCCCAGGGTGCGCCGCGAATCGTTCGCGGCGCCACGCACAAGGGAGGAAGGCGATGGGCCTGCTCAATCCGCTGTTGTTGGGGGCGTGCCGTTACGCGGCGGGCGTCGATGTGCACGCGCGGGGTGTCACGCTGGTCGTGCTGAGTCAGCGCGTGTTCGGCGGCGGGCCGCTGCGCATCGAATGGCTGGGGCGCGTGCCGCTCGCGCGCGAAGTGCTTGCGGGGGCGGAGATCGTCGATCGCGCCGCGCTGGTGGCGGCGTTGCAGGCGGCGTTCGGTGCGCTGCCGCGCGCCTGCGCCGAAGCATCGATGCGCTGCGCGATGGCGCTGCCCACGGGGGCCACGCTGATGGCGTCGGTGCCGCTTGCGCGGCTGTCGCCCAGCCCGTCCGGTAGCCCCTTCGTGGCCGACGTCTCGGGCCTCTTTACCGAACTGGAGCCGCTGGTGCTGGCCGAAGCCGAGCGCGTCGCCGGCATCGAGCGCCACGAGCTTTCCGTGGACTGGCGCGTCGGCCCGCTTGCAATGGACTGCGGCATCGCCAGCGCGCACGAAGCGAAGGTCATGATTGCGGCCACGGCGCGCGCCTATCTGGAGTCGCGCATCGAATGCGCGGCGATGGCGGGCGTGGCGCTGTGCGTGATGGACGACGAAGCCCATGCCGCACTACGCGCGATGCGCCACGCAGCCGCTTTCGAGTTGCCGCCGCACGAGCCGTGGGCCGCGCTCTGGGTCGGCGCGGACGGCGTGCACGGCTGGCTCGTCGCCGACGACAGCATCACGCGCACCATGCACTTCCCGGCACTGGAACACGCCGATCTGGTCGAGGCGCTGCGCGACCTCGCGGGTAGCGAGCAGACCGGCTGCGCCATCGTGGCCGGCGACCCGGGTTTGCTGCAGGGCGTGCATTTTTCGCTGGCCGATATCGGCGATGTGCTCGGCTGTCCGGTGCTGCCGTTCGAATGCGCGCCGCTTGCCGATGCCGATTTCCCGCTCGACGCTCAACTGCTGCACGACCCTGCGTGCGCGGTGGCATTCGGGCTCGCGATTCGCGGGGTGCAGGAATGAATGCGCCCGTGAATGTCACCGCGTGGGATGGCTTCAATCTGTTGCCGTGGCGGCTTGCCGCTGCCCGGCGGTTGCGCAGGCGGCGTGCGTTCGAATGGCTGGCGGCGCTGCTGATCGGCGCAGCGCTGGGTTGCGCCGCGGCGGGCTGGCAGGTGTTCGAGCGGACTCAGGCCGATGCGCGGCGCACACAGATCGAGCAGCAACTCAGCCAGCTGGGCGCGCCGCTGCGCGAGGCGCGCAGGCTCGCGCGCGAAGCGGATGAACGTCACGCCGCGTTGCGCGAGGCACAGCAAAAAGCGAAGCCGCTGACCCATCTTTTCGCGCTGATCGAGGCGCTCGCCCGCGTTCGCACGGAGGGTGTGGTGCTCGATCAACTGATCCAGCACACCGATGAAACCGAACTCCAGGCCAGCGCCACCGATGAAGCGGCTGCCGCTGCGTGGCTCGAACGCCTGCACGCGCTTCGGGACATCGAGGCGGTCAACGTGCGTGAGATGAAACGCGAAGCGCAGGCGAGACAGTCCCGCATCACGACGAGGGGCGCAACGGGCACCACAGCAGGTACCCCAGCAGGCACCCCAGCAGGCACCCCAGCAGGCACCCCAGCAGGCGGCGCGCCGATCCATGTCGCGGCTCGACTCGTGTGGAAGGGCGCGGCGGCGAGTGGGCAGACCAGGGCGAATGCCATACACAGCGTCGGCGCGAAGGAGGCGAAATGAGCGACTTGAGTTCGGGTACGCCGTTGATGAGCGCGCCAGCTTTCTCTCGCGTGCCGCAAGGCGGAGTGCGGGCCGCGCTGCTGCACGGCTGGCGGCCTTTGCATGCGTGGAGCACGGAGCGGCGCGCGTTAGTGGCGCTGATGCTGGGCTGTCTGGCGGCGGTGCTGGCGGCCACGACGTGCATCACGGCGGACGTGGGCGGCGCGGAAACCGCGCACGTCGCACTGGCCGACGCCCAGGCGCGGCTCGTGACGGCGCGCCAGGCGCTGGCGCGTCTGCCTGCCTTGCGTATCGACGCGCGCGACTGGCCGCAGCGTCCGCACCACGGCAACGCCGCCGACGACATGCGCAACGTCTCGCAACTAGCCGGTCACGCCGGCCTCGCCTTGATCGCGCTGGAACCCGTGACGCCGGGCGCTGGGAAAGCGCAAGCGTTTCGCGCCACCCGGCTCATGGCGCAAGGCAGCTTCGCGCAGTTGAGAGGCTTCCTCGACGGCCTTGCGGAGTTGCCCGAACTCGCGGTGCCGATGGAGCTTTCGCTCAAGCGCGGCGCAAGCGGTCTCGCGGTTTCGGCGCAGTTGCAGGTGTTCGACGGTTTGCCCGCCGTTGCGTTTGCGGCCGACGAGGACGAATCGATCCAATCCACCGATCCCTTTTTGGAGCGCTTCGGAAGCAGTTCGACTGCGAAGGGCGATGGCGCGCTGCGGCTGGCGGGCATGCTGGTGGAGCGCGGACGCGCCATCGCGCTCGTTGAAACAGCGGAGGGCACGGCCGCAGTTGAGGCAGGCTCCACGCTCGCTGGCGCGCGCGTGCTGGAGGTGAATCCGGCGCGGGTGGTGCTCTCGGTCGATGGCGCGCAACAGACGCTGGATTGGGCGCAGGAGAAGCGATGATGATGCGGCGTGCGCTTGTCTCGGTCTTTGTGTGGCTGCTGGCGCTGGTGGCTTCGGTGTTGCACGCCGCGGTGCCTGCGCCGCTTCCCGCGTGGCAGTCGGCTTCAGTGCCGGTCGCGCGTTACGAAGCGCCGCCTTTGCCCGAAGGGGAACCCGTGGCCACGACCGGCTGGGTGGCGAATCCGTTCACCGAAGGGGGCGATGCCGATCACGATGGCACGACCGCCTCCGCCCCCGCCGCCGGGCCCGCTTCGCCGCCACCGGACGCCGCCACGGCGCAGCCCACTGCCGAACCGCTCGAAGGGCCACCCACGCCGCTTCCTGCCGTCGCGCGGCTGAGCGACGCGAGCGCCGCTACCGACGGATTGCCGCCCGATCGGCCGATCTCGCTGACCTTCCAGCGCGCCGAGCTTGCATCGGTGCTCCATGCGTTCGCGCAGTTCACGAAGCTCAACATCGTGGCGAGTGAGCGGGTGCGCGGTCAGGTCACGCTGCGGTTGGACCGCGTGCCGTGGCGCGCCGCCTTCGATCTGTTGCTGGCCTCGAACGGCCTTGCGCTGGAGCGGATCGGCAGCGTGTTGTGGGTCGCACCGGCAAGCGATCTCGCCGCGCGCGAGCGGCAGCGCTTCGAGGCGCACGCGCGCGCAGCCGATCTGGAGCCGCTCGCGAGCCGCGCCTTCGAACTGCAGTACGCGCGCGCCGAGGATCTGCGCAAAGTGCTGACCGGCTCCGGCGCGCAGCGCGCGCTCTCGAAGCGCGGCGCCGCCGTGGCCGACACGCGCACGAATCTGCTCTTCGTCACCGATCTGCCTGCGCGGCTCGACCAGATTGCCGGTCTGATCCAGCGTCTGGATGCGCCGGCGCGTCAGGTGCTGATCGAGGCGCGCATCGTCGAAGGCGACGTGGGCCTCTCGCGCGAGCTGGGCGTGCGTCTGGGCGTGAGTCCGGTCGCCGCGGACGCTGCCGCGCGGGGCCTGCGTGGCGGCACTGGCGATAGCGAAGGGAGCAGCGCGGGCAAAGTCTTCGACCTCGGCGCGGGCGCACTGAACGGTTTTGCCGCCGCGCAGCTTGGCCTCACACTGCTGGCGGCGCGCGCGACGCGTCAGCTCGATGTCGAATTGAGCGCGCTGGAAGCCGAAGGGCGCGGGCGTGTCGTATCCAGCCCGCGCGTCGTCACGGCCGATCGCACCAAGGCCGTGGTCGAACAGGGCACCGAGTTGCCGTATCAGGCGAAAGTCGGGCAGGGCGTGTCGGGCGTGCAATTTCGGCGCGCGAGCCTGAAACTGGAGGTCGAGCCGCAGATCACGCCCGATGGCCGCGTGATTCTCGACCTCGACGTGGCCAAGGACAGCGTGGGCGAGCAGACCGCCGCGGGGCCGGCGATCAACACCAAACATGTGCAGACGCGAGTGGAAATCGAGGACGGCGGAACGGTCTCGATTGGCGGTATCGATGCAAGCGACGACCGGGATGATGTGACGCGCGTGCCGCTCCTGGGCAAAATACCGGTTTTGGGCGTGCTTTTTTCGCATCGCGCACACTGGGACAAGCGAAGCGAACTGGTCGTCTTCATCACGCCGCGCGTGGTCGGCGCGGACTGAGCGAGGCTCGTGCGCGAATCGCGCGAGATTCTGCCCCAAAAGAGGGAAACGCTGCGCAGGATGGCCGAAAGGGGCCTGACCGCGCAGTCCGCAGGCTCGACAACGCCGCCGCTTTGCCAGTAAGCTGCTGCACCAATCTTTTGTAGGAAACGCTGCAAGTGCGGGACGCAAACGCCAATGTATTTTTCGTAGGGCTCATGGGCGCCGGTAAGACGACCGTGGGCCGGGCGGTCGCGCGCCGGCTTGAGCGTCCGTTTTTCGACTCCGATCACGAGGTCGAAGCGCGCACCGGCGCGCGCATCCCGGTGATCTTCGAACTCGAAGGCGAGGCGGGTTTTCGCGACCGCGAAGCCCAGATGATCGAGGAGCTGAGCGCGCGCGAAGGCATCGTGCTGGCCACCGGCGGTGGCGCGGTGCTGCGGCCCGAAAATCGCTCGGCGCTCAAGGAGCGCGGCTTCGTCGTCTATCTGCGCGCCCATCCGCACGACCTGTGGCTGCGCACGCGCCGCGACAAGAACCGGCCGCTGCTGCAGACCGAAGACCCCAAAGGGCGCCTCGAAGCGCTCTACGAGCAGCGCGATCCGCTTTATCGGGAAATCGCGGATTTCGTGATCGAGACCGGCCGTCCGTCGGTGAACGGTCTCGTCAATATGGTGCTGATGCAGCTCGACATGGCCGGCGTGCTGCGCTCTCCGGCAAGCGAGTAACGTTTCCAGCAATCCGGCGACCGGCGATCCGGCACCGAAGCGCCCCACACTTTGAACTACTGGCTGGCATGATTACCGTCAACGTCGAACTGGGCGACCGCGCCTACCCCATCCACATCGGCTCCGACCTGATCGGCCAGACGGCGCTGTTCGCGCCGCATATCGCCGGCAAGTCGGTGACGATCGTCACCAACACCGTCGTCGAGCCGCTGTACGGCGAGAAGCTGCGCGCCGCGCTCGCGCCGCTCGGCAAGGACGTGCATACCGTCGTGCTGCCCGATGGCGAGGCGTTCAAGAACTGGGAAACGCTCAACCAGATTTTCGACGCGCTGCTGACCTCGCGCGCGGACCGCAAGACCACGCTGATCGCGCTGGGCGGCGGCGTGACGGGCGACATGACCGGCTTCGCGGCGGCCTGCTACATGCGCGGCGTGCCCTTCATCCAGGTGCCGACCACGCTGCTGTCGCAGGTCGATTCGTCGGTGGGCGGCAAGACCGGCATCAACCATCCGCTCGGCAAGAACATGATCGGCGCGTTCTACCAGCCGCAGGCCGTGATCGCCGATATCGCCGCGCTGCGCACGCTGCCGGCGCGCGAACTGGCGGCGGGCGTGGCCGAAGTCATCAAGACGGGCGCGATCGCCGACGCGGAATTCTTTGGCTGGATCGAAGCGAACGTCGAAGCGCTCAACCGCTGCGAGCCCGCGGCGCTCGCGCATGCGGTCAAGCGTTCGTGCGAGATCAAGGCTTCGGTGGTGGCCGCCGACGAACGCGAAGGCGGTCTGCGCGCGATCCTCAATTTCGGCCACACCTTCGGTCACGCGATTGAAGCGGGTCTCGGCTACGGTGAGTGGCTGCACGGCGAGGCCGTGGGCTGCGGCATGGTGATGGCGGCGGATCTTTCCGTGCGCATGGGCATGCTCGACGAAGCCTCGCGCGAGCGGCTGGTGAACGTGGTCAAGGCCGCGCATCTGCCGGATGTCGGCCCGGCGCTCGGCGCGGATCGTTACGTTGAACTGATGCAGGTGGACAAGAAGGCCGAAGGCGGCGCGATCAAGTTCATTCTGCTCAAGCGATTCGGCGAGACGCATATCGGTCTCGCGCCGGATGAAGCCGTGCAGGCCACGCTGGCGGCGACCGTCAAAAACTGATGCACCGGTTCGCCGTGCCTGTGCATACCGGTACGGCGGGCAAAAAATGCAGTGCCGACGTAGTGTTCATGTAGTTCCGAAGTTGAGCTGAACGGCGGTCCCGGCCCACGAGGCTGCGGCCGTCCACCTTGCGATCCATGCGGAGGAACCGTTGAGCGACACCCGCAGCGACACCCCTGGCAACACGATAGAAGCATCGGCATCCACGCCGTCATCCGGCGCTGCCGAATCCGAATTCGAAACCGGTCTCGCGCCCTATGCGGCGCATTCCCCCCAGTCGCGCGGCCGTCGCTTCGCCGAACCGCCGCCCGTCGCGCGCAGCGAGTTCCAGCGCGACCGCGACCGCATCGTCCATTCCACCGCATTTCGGCGGCTCGAATATAAAACGCAGGTGTTCGTGAACCACGAAGGCGATCTCTTTCGCACGCGGCTCACGCATAGCCTCGAAGTCGCGCAGATCGCGCGCTCGGTGGCGCGTAATCTGCGGCTGAACGAAGACCTCGTCGAAGCGATTTCGCTGGCTCACGACCTGGGCCACACGCCGTTCGGCCATGCGGGCCAGGATGCGCTCAACGAATGCATGCGCGACCACGGCGGTTTCGAGCACAACCTGCAGAGTCTCGCCGTCGTCGACGAACTCGAAGAGCACTACGGCGCGTTCAACGGCCTGAACCTCTGTTTCGAAACACGCGAGGGCATTCTCAAGCACTGCTCGCGCGAGCATGCACGCCAGCTCGGCGCGCTGGGCGAGCGCTTTCTGCTCGGGCGACAGCCGTCGCTCGAAGCGCAGATCGCCAACATCGCCGACGAGATCGCCTACAACAATCACGATGTCGATGACGGGCTGCGCTCCGGTCTCATCACCATCGAGCAACTGGCCGAAGTCGAGCTGTGGCAAAGCCACTACGAGGCCGCGCGCGCCGAGTATCCGCAGATCGAGGGTCGGCGGCTCGTGCACGAGACCGTGCGGCGCATCATCAATACGCTGATCGTCGATCTGATCGGCCAGACGCGGCGCAATCTCGCTGAACATGCGCCGAAGTCGCTCGACGACGTGCGCGCCGCGCCGCCGCTGGTCGCCCACAGCGAGCGCATCGCGGCGCAGGCCGCCGCGCTCAAGCGCTTTCTCTACCGCAATCTGTATCGCCACTACCGCGTGATGCGCATGGCGAACAAGGCGCAGCGCGTCGTGAAGGGCCTGTTCGACGCGTTCAGCGATGATCCGCGCCTGTTGCCGCCGGCGTATCAGAGGTTGCACGAACCGGCGGCGCAGCCGCGCCTGATCGCCCATTACATCGCGGGCATGACCGACCGTTACGCGCTCAAGGAGTATCGGCGTCTGTTCGTCGTTTCCGATGAAGTCTGAAGCACCCGTTCCCCTGGAGTCTGATCGATGAAAACCTGGCCGTATCCGCGCGTCGCCGCGCATCGTGGCGGCGGCACGCTCGCGCCCGAAAACACGCTCGCGGGCCTGTGCGTGGGCGCAGGCTTCGGGCACACGATGGTGGAATTCGACGCCAAACTTTCCGCCGACAACATCGCCTTCCTGCTGCACGACGACACGGTCGATCGCACCTCGAACGGGCGCGGCGCGGCGGCGCAACTTCGCTACGCGCAGATCGCGGCGTTCGATGCGGGCAGCTGGTGCGATCCGCGTTTCGAGGACGAACACATGCCCACGCTGGCCGAGGCGGCGCAATGCTGCCGCGAGGAAGGACTGGCGGCGAATGTCGAAATCAAGCCCTGTGCGGGGCGGGACACGGAGACCGGGCGCATCGTCGGTGCGGAGACGGCGAAGCTGTGGAAGAAGGCGTCAGGATTGCCGCCTTTGCTGTCGTCGTTCTCGTTCGAGGCGCTGGCGGCCGCGCGCGAGGCCGCGCCGGATCTGCCGCGCGGCCTGCTGTTCGAGCGCGTGCCCGACGACTGGCGCGAGCAGACCGCCGCGCTGGGCTGTCTGTCGCTGCACGCAAGCCATCGACATCTGGATCAGGCGCTCGTCGCACGCATCAAGGAAGCAGGACTTTTTGTCCTCGCTTACACGGTCAACGAACTGGAGCGCGCGCGTGAGCTGGCGAGCTGGGGCGTGGACACGATCTGTACCGATCGCATCGATCTGATCGACCCGCACGCGTTGGACGGCTAGGCGTCCAACGCGTGCTCGGCCTTGCTCGGCCTTGCTCGGCCTTGCTCGGCCTATCAGGCCTATCAGGCCGAACCAGGTTGAGACAGGCCGAGACCGTTATCGGCAGCGCGCCAGAATGGCGCCTGCAACCAGCGCGACGCCGCCCACGATGGCGATTGCCTGCCACGGATTGGCGTGGACGTAATCGTCGGCGTTGTCCATCGCTTCGCCGGCGCGCTCGCGGGCGTTGGCGCGGGCGACTTCGAGACGTTCGCGCGCGGCGTCGAGGCGCTTGCGCACGTCCGCGCGCAACGCCTGGGCGTCGGCCTGGGTGCCTTCACCCAAGGTGGTTTCCAGCTCTCCGAGCAGGTCTCGCAGCTCGTCGGCGATATCGGCGGCGGCGCTGCGGCCGCGGCGCGCAATGCGCTTTGCATGGCGGCCCGTGCGGGTCCAGGATTCTCCGAGGGCGTCTCGCGTGTTCGGGAATGCGCTCATGAATGGCTCCGTTTTGGCAATCTCAGGTTCTGGGGCTCGCGGCGTCCGCGCAAAAAAGGGCAGGACGCTCGAGAAGGAGTCTGAGTATTGCGCAAATCGGGTGCCCGCCGCGCCAGGGTGTGCAGCGGAAAAATCGCGCAGGCCCGCCTGGCGCGGCGCGCGGGGGCGTTGTGACGGGCTTTCCCGGACTTGCTTTACGCTTTGTTTGCGACAAATGATTACGGGGACAGCACGGTTTTTCCCAGAGGCATAGAATCAAGAAAAACTCGATCCGGTTGTCAGGAACAACCAGTGCTGAAGTCAGGAAGTGTGCGGCAGGGAGGAGGAAGAAGCCGCCAACCGTCGGACGCCGCCAGGGCGGGACGGAAGGCGGAGAGGTGGCGGCAGGACATGCCGCAAGCGCAAGGCGCTTCAGAACATGTAGCCGACCTTCAGATACGTGACGAGGGGATTCAGGTGAATCTTCGCTTCGGCCTTCTGCGAAAGCACACCAACCTGCGTCTGCTTCTGCGTGTTCAGCGTTGCGATCACGCTGACCGGAATGTACGAGACCGAGAAGCCCGCGAACCAGTGCTTCGTGAAGTTGTAGTTAAAGCCGACGTTGAACACCGGCGCCCAGGAACTGTCCGTCGAAACGCTGGTCGGACCCCCAAGTGCCGTGCTGTTGATGAAGTTGCTGTTAGTGATCTTCGCGTCGGTGAACGAAACGTGCGTCACGCCAACGCCCAGATACGGATGGAACTTCGCTTCAGGCTTGTTGAAGTAGTACTTGAACAGCAGCGCGGGGCTCCAGAGGCGGGCGGAGCCAAGCTTGCCGTAGGTGCTGAGCGAGCCTGCGCCGTCCAGGTCGAATTTAGGCGGAACGCCCAGTTCGACTTCGGTGGCGAGGTGATCGGTGATGAAGTAACCCAGGCTCAGGCCGAACGTATCGGAACTGCTGATGCCGGCACCCGTGCCCGGAAAGGCCTGGTTGACGGAACGGCCGCCGACATCATCGATCTTCAGTGCATCGCTGCTGTCCTGCGGACTGAAATGGAACCACCCCGTTGTAACGTAGAACGTGTTGGCCGTTTGCGCGTAAGCCCCCGACATGCAGGCGAGCGCGGCGACTGCTGCCAGCGCCTGTTTTAATTTCATATATGTGCTCCTCCATTAAAGGCCCGCTCATTATGAACACAACGTTTGCAACAAACCATATGCGACCGTTAGAGCTTTTTCCCTAAGCGCCGCGAGGTCTCCGCTTAAGCTGCAATGCCCGCGAGAACAAGCGCTGGCGCGGCCTGGGCGGGTCTGCGGGTATTCACCAACGGACCAGGAAAATCGAGCATGGCACGGCTTGCACGTCTTTATGTTCCCGACCAGCCGCAGCATGTGATTCTGCGCGGACTGGATCAGCAGCCCGCATTCGTCGACGACCAGGACTACGAACTGTTCATCGACTGCCTGAAGGCAGCGGCGCGCGATCACCACCTTGCGGTGCATGCCTGGGTTTTGATGCCCGGCGCGGTGCAACTGCTCGTCACGCCATCCGACGAAGCGAGCCTTCCCAAGGCGATGCAGGCGGTCGGCAGGCGCTATGTGGCCCACTTCAACCGCCGTTACGCGCGGCGCGGCACGCTCTGGGAAGGGCGCTACCGCGCGACCGTCATCGAGGGAGAACGCTTCTTCCTGCTGGCGAGCCGCGTGGTCGAACTCGCGCCGGTGCGCAACGGCCTCGTCGCGGCGGCGGAGGACTATCGCTGGTCGAGCTACCGGCATCACATCGGGCTTACGGTCGATAGTCTCATCACCGACCATCCGCTTTACTGGGCGCTCGGCAATACGCCGTTCGAGCGCCAGCGCGCCTATCGCGAACTCTGCGAGCAGCCGTTCGACGAGCGCGAAACCAATCAGCTGATGCAGGCCACGCTCAAGGGCTGGGTGCTCGGCAGCGATACCTATCGCGACTGGGCTTCGCGCACCGCGAACCGGCGCGTCTCGCCGCTGCCGCGCGGGCGGCCTCGCAAGGTGCGCGAGCCGGCTGCGCCGCCTTCGCAGGCGGGCGCTGCCGGGGCGCTCGGTGCAACGCCCACCGCATCGGCTGGAACAACGAGCGCCGGCGCGGTGTCGACGGGTGGCAGCGCGGCGGGTAGTGCGGGCTTAGGCCAGGGTGGAAACGCGGGTGGAAACACAGGAGGTAACGCGGGCGGACATGGCGCCGGACAGGGCGCGCCGCACAGCGGATCATCAGGCCCCTTTTCATCGCCGCCATCGGGTTCGCAGCCTGGATCGAACGCGGGTGCTCACTCAGGCAGCCATTCCGGTAGTGGTGGCGGCGCAACGCCAGGGGCAAATACGGGTGGTTCGAGCGGCCATTCTGCAGGTTCGTCGCCGACGGGCTCGGCGGGTGGTTCGGGCGCGACACCCGGCCATCACGAGCACAAGCCCGGCACCGGCACTCACTGATCCTCTTTGGGATCAATGCTTTACGAGAAAAAACGGCATCTCCGGATGCCGTTTTATTTTGCCCTTTTGTGATGCGGCCCCAATAAAAAAGCACCGCAATGCACCATGACGATAATTGGGGTCTAAACATGCAGTTTTATTTGCATGCCCTTGATTCGTCGCGTATATTCGCCTTTCGGCTCTCCTGGACGCACAACGCGGGAAGCCAGCATCGCCCGCGCAACGCCGTACAGCGGTCACGCAAGCGGCGGGAAAACAAAGTACGGAATCAACGGCCATTCCCCTGGCCCCTCTAGGACGGTGTCCCCATGAACGATCAGCTGCAGCGCGCGGCGGTGCCCGCCGCGCAAGGTCTGTATGACCCGCAAAACGAACACGATGCCTGCGGCGTCGGTTTCGTCGCCCATATCAAGGGCAAGAAAAGCCACGAAATCATTCAGCAAGGCCTGAAGATTCTCGAAAACCTCGACCACCGGGGCGCTGTGGGCGCCGATCCGCTGATGGGCGATGGCGCGGGCATCCTGATCCAGATTCCGGACGCGTTCTACCGTGAAGAAATGGCCCGCCAGGGCGTGACGCTGCCGCCGTTCGGCGAATACGGCGTCGGCATGATCTTCCTGCCGAAGGAACATGCCTCGCGTCTCGCGTGCGAACAGGAACTCGAGCGTACGGTGCGTGCAGAAGGTCAGGTCGTGCTGGGCTGGCGCGATGTGCCGGTCGACCACACCATGCCGATCTCGCCGACGGTCAAGGCCAGCGAGCCGCTGATCCGCCAGATCTTCATCGGTCGCGGCAAGGACGTGATGGTGACGGACGCGCTCGAGCGCAAGCTGTACATCATCCGCAAGACCGCGAGCCACCGTATTCAGGCGCTCAAGCTCAAGCACGGCAAGGAATACTTCGTGCCGTCGTGCTCGGCGCGCACGGTCGTCTATAAGGGTCTGCTGCTGGCCGGTCAGGTTGGCGTGTACTACCGCGACCTGCAGGACGAGCGTGTGGTGTCGGCGCTGGCGCTCGTGCACCAGCGCTTCTCCACGAACACGTTCCCGGCGTGGGAACTGGCTCACCCGTACCGCATGATCGCCCACAACGGTGAAATCAACACCGTGAAGGGCAACGTGAACTGGCTGAACGCCCGTACCGGCGCGATCGCCTCGCACGTGCTGGGTGACGATCTGCCCAAGCTCTGGCCGCTGATCTACCCGGGCCAGTCGGATACCGCTTCGTTCGACAACTGTCTCGAACTGCTGGTGATGGCCGGCTACCCGCTCGTCCACGCGATGATGATGATGATCCCGGAAGCCTGGGAACAGCACACGCTGATGGACGAGAACCGCAAGGCGTTCTACGAATATCACGCCGCGATGATGGAACCGTGGGACGGCCCCGCTGCGATCGCCTTCACCGACGGTCGCCAGATCGGCGCGACGCTCGACCGTAACGGTCTGCGTCCGGCGCGCTACATCGTCACGGACGACGACCTCGTCATCATGGCGTCGGAAGCCGGCACGCTGCCGATTCCCGAATCGAAGATCGTCAAGAAGTGGCGTCTGCAGCCGGGCAAGATGTTCCTGATCGACATGGAACACGGCCGCATCATCGACGACAAGGAACTCAAGGACAACCTCGCCAACGCCAAGCCGTACAAGAGCTGGATCGACGCCGTGCGCATCAAGCTCGACGAGATCGAGCCGAAGGCGGAAGACGTCGCGACCGCGCGCGCCGAAGCCGCTGCGCTACTCGACCGTCAGCAGGCGTTTGGCTACACGCAGGAAGACCTGAAGTTCCTGATGGCGCCGATGGCGATGTCGGGTGAAGAGGCCGTCGGTTCGATGGGCAATGACTCGCCGCTGGCGGTCATGTCCAACAAGAACAAGACGCTCTACAACTACTTCAAGCAGCTGTTCGCGCAGGTCACCAACCCGCCGATCGACCCGATCCGCGAAAACATGGTGATGTCGCTGGTCTCGTTCATCGGCCCGAAGCCGAACCTGCTCGACACCAACAACATCAACCCGCCGATGCGTCTCGAAGTGTCGCAGCCGGTGCTCGACTTCAAGGACATCGCGAAGATCCGCGCGATCGAGCAGTACACGGGCGGCAAGTTCAGCAGCTACGAGCTGAACATCTGCTATCCGGTGGCCTGGGGCAAGGAAGGCATCGAAGCGCGCCTGGCGTCGCTGTGCGCGGAAGCCGTCGATGCGGTCAAGTCGGGCTACAACATCCTGATCGTGTCGGACCGCAAGGCTGACCGCGACAACGTGGCGATCCCGGCGCTGCTGGCGACGTCGGCGATCCATTCGCACCTCGTGCAGCATGGTCTGCGCACGAGCACGGGTCTGGTCGTGGAAACGGGTTCGGCGCGTGAAACGCACCACTTCGCGCTGCTCGCGGGCTTTGGCGCGGAAGCCGTTCACCCGTACCTCGCGATGGAAACGCTCGCACAGATGGCCACGGGCCTGAAGGGCGACCTGTCGGCGGACAAGGCTGTCTACAACTTCACCAAGGCAGTGGGCAAGGGCCTGCTCAAGGTGATGTCGAAGATGGGCATCTCCACGTACATGTCGTACACCGGCGCGCAGATTTTCGAAGCCGTCGGTCTGGCTGACGATCTGATCGCCAAGTACTTCAAGGGCACGGCGTCGAAGGTTGGCGGTATCGGCCTCTTTGAAGTGGCGGAAGAAGCGATCCGTCTGCACCACGACGCATTCGGCGACAACCCGGTTCTCGCCAACATGCTCGACGCGGGCGGCGAGTACGCGTTCCGCGTGCGCGGCGAAGACCACATGTGGACGCCGGACGCGATCGCCAAGCTCCAGCACTCGGCGCGCAGCAACTCTTATCAGACGTACAAGGAATACGCGCACCTGATCAACGATCAGACCAAGCGCCACATGACCTTCCGCGGTCTGTTCGAATTCCGTATCAACCCGTCGAGCGCGATCTCGATCGACGACGTCGAACCGGCCAAGGAAATCGTCAAGCGCTTTGCGACGGGCGCGATGTCGCTCGGCTCGATCAGCACGGAAGCGCACGCCACGCTGGCAGTGGCGATGAACCGTATCGGCGGCAAGTCGAACACGGGCGAAGGCGGCGAAGACGAGAAGCGTTATCGCAACGAACTGCGCGGCATTCCCATCAAGAATGGCGACACGATGCAGTCGATCATCGGGCCGGAAGTCGTCAAGGACATCCCGCTGAAGGATGGCGATTCGCTGCGTTCGAAGATCAAGCAGGTGGCGTCGGGTCGTTTCGGCGTGTCGGCGGAGTATCTGTCGTCGGCTGACCAGATCCAGATCAAGATGGCGCAGGGCGCGAAGCCGGGCGAAGGCGGTCAGCTGCCGGGCCACAAGGTTTCGGAGTACATCGGCAAGCTGCGTTACTCGGTGCCGGGCGTGGGCCTCATCTCGCCGCCGCCGCACCACGACATCTACTCGATCGAAGACCTCGCACAGCTGATTCACGATCTGAAGAACGTGAACCCGGTGTCGTCGATTTCGGTGAAGCTGGTGTCGGAAGTGGGCGTGGGCACGGTGGCAGCAGGCGTGGCGAAGGCCAAGGCCGACCACGTCGTGATCGCCGGTCATGACGGCGGCACGGGCGCGTCGCCGCTGTCGTCGCTCAAGCACGCTGGCACGCCGTGGGAACTGGGCCTGGCGGAAACGCAGCAGACCCTGGTGCTGAACCAGCTGCGCGGTCGTATCCGCGTGCAGGCCGACGGCCAGATGAAGACGGGCCGCGACGTGGTGATCGGCGCGCTGCTCGGCGCGGACGAATTCGGCTTTGCAACGGCGCCGCTGGTCGTGCAGGGCTGCATCATGATGCGCAAGTGCCACCTGAACACCTGCCCGGTCGGCGTTGCGACGCAAGATCCGGTGCTGCGCGCGAAGTTCTCGGGCCAGCCCGAGCACGTCGTCAACTTCTTCTTCTTCATCGCTGAAGAAGTGCGCGAAATCATGGCGCAACTCGGCATCCGCAAGTTCGACGATCTGGTCGGCCGCGCGGATCTGCTCGACACGCGCCGTGGCGTGGAACACTGGAAGGCCAAGGGTCTGGACTTCTCGCGTGTGTTCTATCAGCCGTCGGTGGGCGAAGAAGTCGCACGCAAGCACGTCGATACGCAGGATCACGGTCTGGACCGCGCGCTCGATCACACGCTGATCGAGAAGGCGAAGGGCGCGATCGAGAAGGGCGAGCATGTCTCGTTCATCCAGCCGGTGCGCAACGTCAACCGTACGGTCGGTGCGATGCTCTCGGGCGTGGTGGCGAAGAAGTACGGCCACGACGGTCTGCCGGAAGACTCGATCCACATCCAGTTGAAGGGCACGGCGGGTCAGAGCTTCGGTGCGTTCCTCGCACGCGGCATCACGCTGGATCTGGTGGGCGACGGCAACGACTACGTCGGCAAGGGCCTGTCGGGCGGCCGCATCATCATCCGTCCGACCAACGACTTCCGCGGCAAGTCCGAAGAAAACATCATCTGCGGCAACACGGTGATGTACGGCGCACTCGAAGGCGAAGCCTTCCTGCGCGGCGTGGCGGGCGAGCGTTTCGCGGTGCGTAACTCGGGCGCGACGGCGATCGTCGAAGGCACGGGCGACCACGGCTGCGAATACATGACGGGCGGCACGGTGGTGGTGCTCGGCGAAACGGGCCGTAACTTCGCGGCGGGCATGTCGGGCGGTATCGCCTACGTGTACGACCCGGACGGCACGTTTGCCGGCAAGTGCAACAAGTCGATGGTCGCGCTCGATCCGGTGCTGCAACAGGCCGAACAGGAACGCACGGTCGACCGCGCACTGTGGCACGCAGGCCAGACCGACGAAGCGCTGCTCAAGGGACTCGTCGAGCGTCACTTCCAGTTCACCGGCTCGCCGCGTGCGAAGGCGCTGCTGGAAAACTGGGACGCGGCACGCCGCCAGTTCGTGAAGGTGTTCCCGACGGAATACAAGCGCGCACTGGGCGAAATCGGCGCGAAGAAGGCGAACCAGGAAGAACTGGCCGCTTAAACCCGCAACGACGACGACTCAAAGACGAAAGCGCCCGCTGCGCAC
Source organism: Burkholderia sp. Ax-1719 (assembly GCF_011753055.1). GTDB lineage: Bacteria > Pseudomonadota > Gammaproteobacteria > Burkholderiales > Burkholderiaceae > Paraburkholderia. The sequence continues at coordinate 71,388 of NZ_VWWJ01000019.1, forward strand.
TTTAGTGATGCAGCGGCGGGCGCGGTCCCCCTCACCGAATAGATTAGATAGACGAGAGCCATATGGGTAAGGCAACCGGTTTTCTCGAGTTCGAGCGCCAGCATGAGGCGTACGAAGCACCGCTCACGCGCGTAAAGCACTACAAGGAATTCGTCGCGGCGCTCTCCGACGCCGACGCGAAGGTCCAGGGCGCTCGCTGCATGGACTGCGGCATCCCGTTCTGCAACAACGGCTGCCCGGTCAACAACATCATCCCGGACTTCAACGACCTCGTGTTCCACCAGGACTGGAAGAACGCGATCGAAGTCCTGCACTCGACCAACAACTTCCCCGAGTTCACGGGCCGCATCTGCCCGGCGCCCTGCGAAGCGGCGTGTACGCTCGGCATCAACAACGATCCCGTCGGCATCAAGTCGATCGAGCACGCGATCATCGACAAAGCCTGGTCCGAAGGCTGGGTTGCGCCGCAAGTCGCAAAGCACAAGACCGGCAAGAAGGTGGCCGTGGTCGGTTCGGGCCCGGCAGGTCTGGCGACGGCGCAGCAACTCGCGCGCGCCGGTCATGACGTGACCGTGTTCGAAAAGAACGATCGCATCGGCGGCCTGCTGCGTTACGGCATCCCCGACTTCAAGCTGGAAAAGTGGCTGATCGATCGCCGCATGCGCCAGATGGAAGCCGAAGGCGTGACGTTCCGCACCAACGTGTTCATCGGCAAGGGTGAATTGCCGGCGTACATCGGCAACACGGCCAAGGAAACCATCACGCCGGACGAGCTGAAAGAACAGTTCGACGCCGTGGTGCTCACGGGCGGTTCGGAAACGCCGCGCGACCTGCCGGTGCCGGGCCGCGAGCTCGAAGGCGTGTACTACGCGATGGACTTCCTGCCGCAGCAGAACAAGGTCAACGCCGGCGACAAGCTGCCGAACCAGCTGCTCGCCAAGGGCAAGCACGTGGTCGTGATCGGCGGCGGCGATACGGGTTCCGACTGCGTGGGTACGTCGAACCGTCACGGCGCGAAGAACGTCACGCAGTTCGAACTGCTGCCGCAGCCGCCGGAAGCCGAGAACAAGCCGCTCGTGTGGCCGTACTGGCCGGTCAAGCTGCGCACCTCGTCGTCGCACGAGGAAGGCTGCTCGCGTGACTGGGCGGTCGCGACCAAGCGCCTCGAAGGCAAGAACGGCAAGGTCGAGAAGCTGATCGCCGCGCGCGTCGAGTGGAAGGACGGCAAGATGGTCGAAGTGCCGGACTCGGAATTCGAAATGAAGGCCGATCTGGTGCTGCTGGCGATGGGCTTCACGCAGCCGGTGTCGCCGGTGCTGGAAGCATTCGGCGTCGACAAGGATGCGCGCGGCAACGTGCGCGCCGCGACCGAAGGCGACAAGGCGTACTACACGTCGGTGGACAAGGTGTTCACGGCAGGCGATATGCGTCGTGGCCAGTCGCTGGTGGTGTGGGCGATCCGCGAAGGCCGTCAGTGTGCTCGCTCCGTCGATGCGTACCTGATGGGCAGCACCGAACTGCCGCGTTAATGCTTCTTGCGCGTCCGTCGATGTCGATTCGATGGGCGTGCGGGAGACGGCAGGAGACACGCTAAAAAGCCGGGCATCCGTAAGGATGACCCGGCTTTTTCACGTCTGTGGCAAGGCGTACCATGACCCGGTTGCCCGACGATGCGAGGCTCCCGATCATGTCCGAAGCCCTTGATGAGGCGCAGGAGTGGAAGCGCTGCTTCATCGCGCTCGCGCCCGATGCGCCTTCGCGAGACGCACTGACCGCGCTCGACGTGCCGCCCAACGCGCGGCGCGTGCCGCATGCGCAGTTGCATCTGACGGTGGCGTTTATCGGTGCGATGTCGTTCGCGCAGGGCGAGGCGCTTGCGCAGCGGCTCGCGGATCACGCGATGCCGGTGCCGCCTGCCTCCGTGACGAAAATCGAATGCTGGCCGGGCCACGCGCAGCCGCGGCTGCTGGTGGCGGTGCTGGCGATGTCCGATGCGTTCACCGCGCTTGACTGGCGCGTGAGATCGTCGATGGGCGAGGTGGGTTTGTCGCTCGATGCGCGTGCCTTTCGTCCACATGTGACGCTGGCGCGTTTTGCGCGCGACGCTCGCGATGCGCCTGCGGCGGCGCAAGGCGTCGCGCTGCCGCCCTTGCGCTTCACCTCGCTCGTGCTGTATTCGAGCACGCTCGCGAAACAGGGCGCGCGCTACGAGGCGCTGGCGAGCGTGCCGGTTTAGCGCACGTTCTAGCCAGCCGCCGCCGCTGATATCACCGCTGATACCGCCCGAGCGTCAGCCCATCGAGATCGATCTCCGGCGCGCGCTGCGCGATCAGATCGGCGACTACGCGACCCGAGCCCATCGACATTGCCCAGCCTGTCGATCCATGGCCCACGTTGAGCCACAAGCCGTCGACGCCCGATGCGCCCAGCAGCGGCGCGCCGTCCGGCACCATCGGCCGACGTCCCACCCAGAATTGCGCCGACGAAGGCGTCGCCGCATGCGGAAACCAGTCGTCGAGCACTTTCATGAGCGTCTGCAAGGCCTGCTCGCGCAGCGTGGTGCGATGGTTGCCCAGCTCCGCCGTGCCAGCCACGCGCAGATACGGGCCGAAGCGCGTGATGGCGGTCTTGAGCGATTCGTCCATGAGCGCAGCGCGCGGCGCTTTTTGCTCGTCGACCACGGGCAGCGTGGCGGAATAACCCTTCACCGGATAAAGCGGCACGCGCACGCCCAGTGGCGCGACCAGCGCCGCGCTCTCCACGCCGAGCGCGACTACCACGGCATCGGCGGCGAGCGTCTGCGGCGCGGCGTTGGCGGCGGGTTCGCTCAGATCGGCGGGGCGCAGCACTTCGGCGGGCGCGCGGCGCTGCTCGCGACGGTTGCGCGCCTCGCGTCCCGGCACCGGCCGCACGCGTACGCCGGTGACTTTGCCGCCTGCGGCTTCGAGCGCGAGCACCTCGGTATCGAAGATGAATTTCACACCGTTGCTTTCGCACACGGCGCGCAGCTCGCGCGTGAAGCGCGCGCAATCGCCGGCTTCGTCGTCGGGCAGATAGATGCCCGCCACCGGCTTCACGCGCGACCATTGCAGCCCCGGCTCGACCTGCGCACAGGCTGCGGCGTCCAGTTCGCGATACGCGATGCCCGCATCGCGCAGCACGTCGAGCGCCGGTTGCGCCAGTTCGAGGTCGTAGTCGCTGCGAAAGAGCTGCAGATAGCCCTGGCTGCGGCCGTACTCGAACGCATGCTGCGCACGGAACGCGTGCAGGCAGTTCCGGCTGTAGTAGGCGATGCGCTGCATGCGCTGCTTGTTGACGCGAAAGCGCGCGAGATCGCATTCGCGCAGCCAGCGTGCGATCCAGCGCCATTGCGCGGCGTCGAACGTCGGCCGGAAGATCAGCGGCGAAGTGGGCTTGAGCAGGTACTTGATGAGCTTGGCCGGCATGCCCGGCGCTGCCCACGGTGTGACGTAGCCGGGCGCGATCACCCCTGCGTTGCCAAAACTCGTGCCGAGCGCGACGCCCGGTTCGCGCTCGATGACCGTGACGTCGCAGCCTCGTTCGCTCAGATAGTAAGCAGTGGCGACGCCGATCACACCGGCGCCGAGGACGATCGTTTTCATGCCGGTCGTAGTGAGGATGACGGACGGTATTGCAGCACGTTCAGGCTCATTGTGCAGTGGAATCCGCAGAGGGTTGGGCGGGCGCGGGAGCGCGCTTCGGGTCGGCTTCGGGTCCGAGCACCTTGCCTTTGGTCTCGGGCAGGCACAGTGCGGAAACGATCACGAGCAGATAGCCCGCGCCCGCCACCGTGCCGATCGCCTTGACGAGCGTGGTGGTGTGCGAAAGCGTGCCGACGAGAATCGGAAAGAACGAGCCGAGACCGCGTCCCAGGTTGTAGCAGAAGCCCTGGCCGGAGCCGCGGATCGCATTGGGATACAGCTCGGAGAGATACGCGCCCACGCCCGCGAAAATGCCCTGTACGACGATGCCGAGCGGAAAGCCCAGCGCGAGCATCGCGCCATCGGTGATGGGCAGCATGGTGTAGGCCATGCCGAGCGCGAACGAGCCAATCGCGAACAGGATGAACGAGGCGCGCCGCCCGATCCGGTCGCACAGGATCGCGCCGACGATATACCCCGTGAAGGAGCCGACGATCAGCACGATCAGATAGCCGCTGGTGTTGAACACGGAGAGGTGACGCACCGTCTTCAGATACGTCGGCAGCCAGGTGGTGATCGCGTAGTAGCCGCCGAGCATGCCGGTGCACAGCGCGCTGCCGAGCAGCGTCGTCATCCGATGCGCGGGCGCGAAGATCTGCAGGAAGTGGCCGTGCGTTTCACCGCGTTCGCGCGCGCGGCGCGTTTGCAGAAAGACTTCGGGATCGCTCACGTTGCGGCGCACGTAGAGAATCCACAGCGCGGGCAGGATGCCGATCCAGAAGCACGCGCGCCACGCGTAGTCTTCGGGCAGCAGCGCGAAGAACGCCCAGTAGAGAATCGCGGCGGCGGCCCAGCCGAACGACCAGCTGCTTTGCACGGTGCCCACCGCCTTGGCGCGATGCTGCGGCGAGCGGATCGTCTCGGCCATCATGATGGTGACGACCGACCACTCGCCGCCAAAGCCGATGCCCTGCAGCGTGCGCGTGACGAGCAACTGCCAGAACGAATGCGTGAAGCCGGAAAGACAGGTGAACAGCGCGAAGGTGGCGATGGTCCACTGCAGCACGCGCACGCGGCCGTAGCGGTCGGCGAGGATGCCCGCGAGCCAGCCGCCGATGGCCGACGAGATCAGCGAACTCGTCGCGATCATGCCCGCTTCGCCCTTGGTCATGCCCCAGGCGGCGATCAGCGAGGGGATCAGGAACGAGTAGATCATGAAGTCGAACGCGTCGACCGCATAGCCGCCGAAACCGGCGTAGAGCGTGCGGCGCTCGCGTTCGTTCAGTTCACTGAACCATTGAAAAGAGCCCATGGCGCCTCGTCTCCCCCTCGATTATTTTGCGTGCCACGGCCGGGTGGGGCGGCGAATGGCGGCTCATGCTGCTGTCTGGTGTGCTGCGTCGTCTGCGGCGGCGCCGGTATGCCGGGCGGCAGGATCGCGCCTATTTTAGGTGCGATGAGCGGCTGACGCGAGGGGCGTTGAAAGCGCGGTGTTGGCGAAGCGACAAAGATTCGATAGCCAGCGAACGAAGCGCGGGCGTTTAACCCAGCGTCAGGCCGCCATCGACGTGGATCGTCTGGCCCGTGATATGACGCGCGGCGCTGGAGAGCAGGAAGGCGATGAGCTCGGCGATGTCCGCGGTTTCGGCGATGCGGCCAAGCGGCGTGGCCTCGGCGGCGCGCGCCCAGGCGGGGGCGTTGGCGGGCGTGGGGCCGGCGTCCTTGCGCGTGTAGCCGGGCGCGACGCAGTTCACCGTGACGCCGTGCGGCGCGAGTTCCGCGGCGGCGGTTCTGGCCAGCGATTCGAGCGCGGCCTTGGCGGCGGCTGTGGCGGCGAACGGCGCGTCGGCGCGATAACGGTGCGCGACGAAGGAGCTGAGCGCGACCACGCGGCCTTGCGCGGACTGCACGAGCGCAGGCTGTGCGGTGCGGATGAGCGAGGCGAACGCGGCGGGCATGGCGGCGAAAGCGTGGCTGAGCGCATCGGCTTCGAGCGTCGCGAGCGTCTGGCGCTGCGCATGGCCCGCGTTGGCGACGAGCTGGTCGAGCGCGCCGAAGCGCGCGAGTGTGGTGTCGATGAGTGTCGCGGCCGCGCCGGGTTCGGCGAGATCGGCGCAGGCTGTCGCGCAGATTGCGCCGCGCGCTTCGCAGTCGCGCGCGACGGCCGTGAGGCGTTCGCGCGAGGCTTCGTCAGTGCCGCGCGCGTGCAGCATCAAGTCGACGGACGGCGCGGCGAGCCGCCGGGCCAGCGCGGCGCCAATGCCGGAGCCCGCGCCGGTGATCAGGACGACGCGCCGTGCGTCGTGCAGTGCGTCGTCTGGTGCGTCGTCTTGTGCCTCGTTCACGCGGCGACGCGCTCGGGCGAGCGCTCGATGTCGAGCGTCTCATGGTGATACGCCTGAAGCGACTCGCGATGCGCCACGCTCACGATCGCCGCCTTCGGCAGGCGTTCGACGAAGAGCTTGTAGAGACGGCCTTCGTTGTCCGGATCGAGCGCGCTGGTCGCTTCGTCGAGGAACAGGTAGTCGGGCTTGTGCAGCAGCACACGCGCACCGGCCAGACGTTGCTGTTCGCCCGGCGAGAGCACGCGCGACCAGTGCGCGGATTCGCCCAGACGGTCGACGTACTCTTCCAGACGGCAGGCGCGCAGCGCTTCGCGGCAATCGTCGTCGCTGTAATCGTCGGCGGGCGAGGGGTAGGTGAGCGCCGCCTTGAGCGTGCCGATCGGCAGGTAGCTTTGCTGCGGAATGAACATCATGCGCGCATCCACGGGCGCGTCGATCGAGCCTTCGCCGAACGGCCAGAGGCCCGCGAGCGCGCGCATCAGCGTGCTCTTGCCCGAACCCGACGGGCCGCGCACGAGCCAGCGCGAACCCGGCTTGATGGCGATGTCGCGCACTTCCGAAAGCGGTTTGCCGTTGGGCAGCGCGAGCTTCAGGTGTTCGGTGGAGAGCTCGCTCGCGTCGATGAAGTGCAGGTTGATGCCGCCGTGTTCGGTGGCCGGCGAAACGCTTTCCTTCAGACGCGGCGAATGCACCACGCGCACGAATTCACGCAGACGGTTCACGGTAGCGCGCCATTCGACGAGCGTGGCGTAACTGTTGATGAACCACGAGAAGCAGTCGCTCACGGTGCCGAAAGCCTGCGAGATCTGCATCAGCACGCCGAACGTGAAGGCGCCCGCGAAGTAGCGAGGCGCGGCCACCACCAGCGGGAAGATGATGGCGATCTGGCCGTAGAAGCTCAGCACGAAGGTGAGGCGCTTGGTGTACTTCATCACGCGCCACCAGTTGTCGCGGATGTGCGCGAAGAGTCCCTGCGCGTTGCCGCGCTCGGTGTCCATGCCGTCGTAGAGAGCGATTTGTTCCGAGTTTTCGCGCAGGCGGATCAGGCCGAAACGGAAATCGGCTTCCACCTTTTGTTGCTGGTAGTTGATCGACACGAGCGGATGGCCGACCTTCTGGATCACCAGCGAGCCGATCACGGCGTAGAGCGCTGCGGCCCACACCATGTAACCCGGAATCGTGATGGGCGTCGAGCCCAGCGAAATCGTGATTGCGCCCGCGATCGTCCACAGGATCGTGATGAACGACACCAGCGTCACGACCGTCGAAAGCAGATCGAGGGTGAGCGAAAGCGTGGTGGTGGCGAACGACTGGAGGTCGTCGCTGATACGCTGGTCGGGGTTGTCGGCGAGACGGTCGCGCTCGATGCGGTAGAACGCGCCCTGATCGAGCCATTCGGTGAGATAGCGCGTGGTCAGCCACTGACGCCAGCGGAACCCGAGCATCTGGCGCAGATAGCGCCCGTACACCGCGAGAATGATGAAACCGAACGCCAGGCCCGTGAAGATCATCAGCAGATGCGGGAACTGTTTGACGTCCTTGTTCTGCAGGGCGTTGTAGAAGTCGGCGTTCCAGCCGTTGAGCCGCACGTTGATCCACACGACGAGCAGATTCATCACGATGATCGCGACGAGCAGCCCCCAGGCGATCCAGCGTTCCTCGGAGACCCAGTAGGGCTTGATCAGGCTCCAGGCCGTGATCTTGTGATGCTCGTTCTGATCCGGCGTGGCGCGGGGAGTGGAGTTGGTCATGTGCGTCCTGATGTTGTACCGGCCCGCGGCCGGAGTCGACGATGCCCGCCGTGCGTGGCGTGATGCCGGGTGCTGCCGTTTGCTGCCGGGTGCTGCTGATTACTGCCGTTTTCTGCCCTGTGCTGCCGTCTTTCGGGGAAGGCGGTCAGCGTTGCGATTCTGTTCCGCGGCGCTTAAGCGAGTCTTAATCGGCCCGCTCAGGCAGCGCCTGCGACCGCGCGGTGCGACAGGGCGAGCATTGTCACACTGCGCGCTCCCGCCACGCATTTCGCGCCGGTTCAGCGCATTGTGCCAGAGCAGGGAACGTGCGGAGATTGTGCGCCTGCCCCCGCGGTTTGCGGCGCTCGCGGCTTTTGTGGTCTAATGACCGTTGACGAAACAGGGGTGCTTCACCGGTATGCCGGGCATGCCACAGTGAGGCTGAGAGAGACCCTTCGCACCCGATCCGGGTAATACCGGCGCGGGAAGTTTCCGGAAAGTCTTGCTGGCGCTATTCATCAGTCGATTCGAGCGATTTCGGGTATTCCTGGGAATCGCACATTGATCGATGCATTCAGGCGTCCAGCTTCCCGCCGGGCAATCCTTGCGGCGCATATCCAGTTTTCGCGCGTCACATCGTTTGCACGGCCGGCCTTGCCAGCCGGTTTCGTCCTTGGGTACGCATCTTGTTGCCGTACGGAAAGGATACGATGACCGCTGCTTCTTTATCTTCTTTGCACTCCGATCATTCCCCGGTTTCCGGCGCTCGCGCGTCAGGGCCGAAGTCGTCTGCGGCTGTGTCTGCGTCGATGCCTGATTTCGCCGTGCTCGGCGGCGGGCTGAGCGGGCGTCTCGTCGCCTGGCGGCTCGCGGGCGCGGGGCATCGCGTGGCGCTTTACGAGCGCGGCGGCCCCGAAGGCGGGGACGCGGCGGCCTGGGTCGCGGCGGCCATGCTCGCGCCGCTCGCGGAAGCCGCGGTCGCGGAACTGCTCATCACCGAACTCGGCGTCGCTTCGCTCGAAACGTGGCCGCGCCTCCTGGCCGCCCTGCCCGAGCCAGTGTTCTTCCAGCGCAACGCCACGTTGGTGGTCTGGCATCACGCCGACCGCACCGAAGCGCCGCTGTTCGCGCGCCGCGGGCGCGCCAACGCGCCGCGCGCACTCGCCGATGCGCACTTCACGACGCTGCAAGGCGCGCAGCTGGACGCCGCCGAACCGGCGCTGGCCGGGCGTTTCGCGCGCGGCTGGCTGCTCGACGGCGAAGGTCAGCTCGACAACCGCCAGGCGCTGGCGGCGCTCGCGGCGGGTCTCGCGCAGCGCGGTGTGCAAACGCACTGGCACACCAACGTCGATGACGCCAACCTGCCGCAAGCGCGCGTGACGATCGATTGCCGGGGACTCGGTGCGAAGCCCGCGCTGCCGGCGTTGCGTGGTATCCGCGGAGAAGTGGCGCGCGTGCACGCGCCGGGCATCGGCCTGACGCGCCCGGTGCGCCTGCTGCATCCGCGCTACCCGCTCTATATCGCGCCCAAGCAGAACGATCTCTATGTGATCGGCGCGACTGAAATCGAGGGCGAGGATCGCTCGCCCGTGAGCGTGCGATCGGCGCTCGAACTGCTGAGCGCGGCGTTTGCCGTGCATCCGGCGTTCGGCGAGGCGCGCATTCTTGAACTCAATTCGCAGGTTCGCCCGACGCTGCCCGACCATCGCCCCGCGCTGATCTGGGACGGCGCGGCGACCTTGCGCCTGAACGGCCTGTATCGCCACGGTTTCATGATCGCGCCCGCCGTCGCCGATGAAGCGGTGCGCGTGGCCGAAGCGCTGCTGGCGGGCCAATTCGCCGATGCCGATGCTTTTGAAGCTATCCGCGCCGAATCGCGCTGGGCGTCGATGCTGCACATGACAGAGACAAAGGCGCAGGCCGAAAGCCGTGCGCACGCCTGACACACCATAAGCGTGGCGTGCCGCTTGCGCCCGCAGGAATCATCCGAAATTTCACCCGCATTCGCGTAGCCAGAAGATTTGCCATGGACATTCAGATCAACCAGAAGCCGCTCACGCTGCCCGAGGGCGCGACCGTCGCCGATGCGCTTGCCGCCTTCGGCGCGCGTCCGCCGTTCGCCGTCGCCGTGAATGGCGATTTCGTCGCGCGCGGCCAGCATGGCGCGCGCACGCTTGCGGCGGGCGACCGCCTCGATATCGTGAGCCCGGTGGCTGGCGGCTGATCGTCGGATTCGCGCCGAACGATCGCTCCGTTGCCACCGCGTTACTCGCCAAGGATTCCACGCCATGACCACCCCACACACCGCCGACGCGCTCACGCTCTACGGCGAAACCTTCCAGAGCCGCGTGCTGCTCGGCACGTCGCGCTATCCGTCGCTGCAATCGCTGTCCGATTCGATGGAAGCCGCGCGCCCCGGCATGATCACCGTCGCGCTGCGCCGCCAGATGAACGACGGCACCGCTGAGGCCGGTTTCTTTGATCTGCTCAAGCGCCACGGCGTGCCGCTGCTGCCGAATACGGCTGGCTGCCTGACCGTCAACGAAGCCGTGACCACGGCGCACATGGCGCGCGAAGTGTTCGACACCGACTGGATCAAGCTCGAACTGATCGGCGACGACTACACGCTGCAGCCCGATCCGGTCGGCCTGATCGAAGCGGCCGCGCGTCTCGTGAAGGACGGCTTCAAGGTGCTGCCGTACTGCACCGAAGACCTCGTGATCGGCCGCCGCCTGCTCGACGCGGGTTGTGAGGCGCTGATGCCGTGGGGCGCGCCCATCGGCACCGGCAAGGGTGTGATCAATCCCTACGGTCTGCGCGTGCTGCGCGAGCGTCTGCCCGACGTGCCGCTGATCGTCGATGCGGGTCTGGGTCTGCCGTCGCATGCGGCGCAAGTGATGGAGTGGGGCTTCGACGGCGTGCTGCTCAATACGGCGGTGGCGCAGGCCACGCATCCGGAAGCGATGGCGCGCGCCTTCGCGCTGGGCGTGGAAGCGGGCCGCACGGCGTTCCTCGCCGGGCCGATGGCCGAACGCGAAGCCGCCGTGGCGAGCACGCCGGTGGTCGGCATGCCGTTCTGGCACCAGGATGGAGGCAAGTGATGACTGACACGTTGAAGATGGAAAACCGCGAACTGTTCTGGCCGCCCGCCGACGAACTGACCGAAACCGCCGAACGCATCCGCGCGACGCTCGGCGACTGGCCGGCTACGCACGCGCCGTGGCGTCTGTGCCTCACGCCGCCTGACGCGCCCAATGGCGGCGACCTCATCATCGTCACCGACGCTGCGCCGCATCTGGCGAACATCGCGCGCTGGATGACCGAAGGCGCGGGCGTGATCGAGGCGAAGGGCGACGATCCCAGCGCCGCGCTCGTCACGCTGCACCTGGGCGGCGAGCGCTATGCGCTCGAAGGCTCGCTGGCGGAAGACTGGATGCCCGCGCTGGCGGCGTTCCTCGATTGCGGTTTCGATCCGCATGACGCGCTCGTGCTGGCGCTCGCCTGGCGTGACGGCGACGAGCAGAAAGCCGATGCCTGGCCCGTCGATATTGCGCGTTTCCCGCGTGTGCTCGGTCTGCCCGACGCACCGGCGCGGCCGTTCGCAACCTGCCCGCAAAAGCTCGGCCTCTACCCCGTGCTGCCGAGCGCCGACTGGGTCGAGCGCGTGCTCGATTTCGGCGTGAAGACCGTGCAGTTGCGCAGCAAGCAGCCGGAATCCGCCGAACTGACGCGCGAGATCGAGCGCTGCGTGGCGGCGGGCCGCAAGCACGACGCGCAACTTTTCATCAACGATCACTGGCAGGCGGCGATGGCCGCGGGTGCGTACGGCGTCCATCTCGGCCAGGAAGATCTGCGTGAGGCGGATCTGAATGCGCTGGCCGCGTCGGGCATTCGTTTAGGTTTGTCCACACACGGCTACTTCGAGATGCTCACGGCGTTGCACTTCCGCCCGAGCTATGTCGCGTGCGGCGCGGTGTTCGCCACCACCACGAAGTCCATGCCCACCGCGCCGCAGGGCATGCAGCGCCTCAAGCGCTACGTGCAGCTGCTCGACGGCGTGGTGCCGATGGTCGCAATCGGCGGCATCGACGCCGCCGTGTTCCCGCAAGTGGTCGCCACGGGCGCGGGCAGCGTCGCGGTGGTGCGCGCCGTCACCGAGGCCGCCGACCCGGCTGCCGCCGTTGCTGCGCTGCGCAAAGCGTTTACGCAATAATGGCCCGACCTCGCCGCAAGCCGCGCGCCTGATTTAATCGGGGCGCGATGCTGAAAATCGCGGCGGGAACCGAGCGGCAACGGGCGCCAGACGGCGCTCTTGCTTCATCAAAGGGTCATGGGCGCATCACGGCAGCAATTTCACGATGGCCCTATAATCCCGCCTTCGTGTAAATGGACTTGTCAGCTTACGTGCCCTCATCCTCTGAGACCCTTCTGGAGCTGCGCGACGTCGACTTCGGCTATAGCGACCGGCTCGTCCTGTCCGGACTGAACATGCGCTTTGGCCGCGGTCAGGTGGTCGCGGTCATGGGCGGCTCGGGCGGCGGCAAGACCACGGTGCTGCGCCTGATCGGCGGTCTGGTGCGCGCGCAGCGCGGCCAGGTGCTGTTTCAGGGCCAGGACGTCGGCGCACAAACGCGCGAAGGCCTCTACGCGCTGCGCCGCAAAATGGGCATGCTGTTCCAGTTCGGCGCGCTGTTCACGGATATGTCCGTGTTCGAGAACGTCGCCTTTGCCCTGCGCGAACACACCGATCTCCCCGAAGAACTGATCCGCGACCTCGTGTTGATGAAGCTCAACGCGGTGGGCCTGCGCGGCGCGCGCGACCTCGCGCCTTCGGAGATCTCGGGCGGCATGGCGCGCCGCGTGGCGCTGGCGCGCGCCATCGCGCTCGACCCCGAACTCATGATGTACGACGAGCCATTCGCGGGCCTCGATCCCATTTCGCTCGGCATTACGGCGAACCTGATCCGCACGCTCAACGACGCGCTCGGCGCGACGTCGATCCTCGTCACGCACGATGTGCCGGAATCGTTCGCCATCGCCGATTACGTCTACTTCGTCGCGAACGGCAAAGTGCAGGCGCAGGGCACGCCTGCCGAACTGCGCGCCTCGACTGATCCGATCGTGCGTCAGTTCATCGACGGCGCGCCGGACGGCCCGTTCCGCTTTCATTACCCGACGAACGTCCCGCTCGACTCGGACTTCGGCATTGGCGGAGGCCGTCCATGATCGGCGCTATCAGTTCGGTCGGCCGTGGCGTGCTCGATTCGATCACGCGCGCGGGCCATGCCACGCGCTTCTTCGTGCGCCTCGTGCTGGAATTTTTCCCGCTGCTGCGCCGTCCGCGTCTTGTCACGAAGCAGATCCACTTCGTCGGTAATTATTCGCTGCTGATCATCGCGGTGTCGGGGCTGTTTGTTGGCTTCGTGCTGGGTCTGCAGGGCTATTACACGCTCAACCGTTATGGTTCGGAGCAGGCGCTCGGGCTGCTGGTGGCGCTGTCGCTGGTGCGCGAACTCGGTCCCGTGGTCACGGCGCTGCTGTTCGCAGGCCGCGCGGGCACGTCGCTCACCGCCGAAATCGGCCTGATGAAGGCGGGCGAACAACTCACCGCCATGGAAATGATGGCGGTGGACCCGGTGCGTATCGTGGTCGCGCCGCGCATGTGGGCGGGCGTGATCGCCATGCCGATTCTGGCGGCCATCTTCAGCGCGGTCGGCATTCTGGGCGGCTACGTGGTGGGCGTGCTGCTGATCGGCGTAGATTCGGGCGCGTTCTGGTCGCAGATGCAAGGCGGCGTCGATGTCTGGAAGGATGTGGGCAACGGCGTGATCAAGAGCATCGTGTTCGGCTTCGCCGTGACATTTACCGCGCTGTATCAGGGTTACGAAGCCAAGCCCACGCCTGAAGGCGTGTCGCGCGCGACGACCAAGACCGTCGTGTATGCATCGCTTGCGGTGCTCGGCCTCGACTTCCTGCTGACCGCGCTGATGTTCAGCTAAGGCTAAAGGCCAAACAGGCCAAAACAGGTCCGGCACGCGTTGCATCGATGCGGCGTGCGGGCCACGCGGCGGGCGCCCGAAAGGGCGACGCTGCAACGGATTCTCATTGGGATGACGATGAAAAAGACTGCTCTCGACTTCTGGGTCGGCCTGTTCGTGGTGCTGGGCTTCATTGCGCTGCTGTTTCTCGCGCTGAAGGCCGGCAATATGAGCTCGCTTTCGTTCCAGCAGACCTATGCCGTGAAGATGAAATTCGACAACATCGGCGGCCTCAAGCCGCGCGCGCCCGTCAAGAGCGCGGGCGTGACCGTGGGCCGGGTGGCGTCGATCGGCTTCGACAGCAATTCCTATCAGGCGCTCGTCACGATCAACCTGGACCAGCAGTACCAGTTCCCGAAGGACTCGTCGGCCAAGATCCTGACGTCGGGTCTGCTCGGCGAGCAGTACATCGGTCTGGAACCGGGCGGCGACGATCAGATGCTCAAGAACGGCGACACCATCTCCATGACGCAATCGGCGATCGTGCTCGAAAACCTGATCAGTCAGTTCCTCTATAGCAAGGCGGCCGATTCGGGCGCCTCGAAATCTGGCAGCAGCGCGGGTAGCAGCGCAGGCAACGGAGCCGCGAACGGGGCGGCAGGCACGGCAGCGGGCGGCGCAAGCCCCGCGCCGGCACCGGCGTCGGCGCAGGCAGGCTCCGGCGCGGCGGCCCAATAAGGAGAATAAAAATGATCACCACACGCATGCGCGCCATCACGATCGGCGTTGCGGCGCTCGCGCTGACGGCATGCTCGACGGTGCAGACGCCGTCGAAAGACGATCCGTGGGAAGGCTTCAACCGCACGGTCTACACCTTCAACGACAAGGTGGACCAGTACGCGCTCAAGCCGGTCGCGAAGGGCTACGTCAAGATCACGCCGCAACCGGTGCGTGACAGCGTGACGAACTTCTTCGCCAATATCGGCGACGTCTACAACGCCGCCAACAACTTCCTGCAGCTGAAGATTACCGACGGTGTCGAAGACATCATGCGGATCGTGATCAACACGGTCTTCGGCGTGGGCGGTCTGTTCGACGTGGCGACGCTCGCGAAGCTGCCCAAGCACAACCAGGACTTCGGTTTGACGCTCGGCCACTATGGCGTGCCGGCGGGCCCGTACCTCGTGCTGCCGCTGTTCGGCCCGAGCACGGTGCGCGACGGCGTGGGTCTGGTCGGCAACTACTTCATCAACCCGATCAGCTATATCGATTCGTCGGCGGTGTCGTGGGGCCTGTATGGCCTGAACGTTGTCAGCACGCGCGCGAATCTGCTGGGCGCGAGCGACCTGCTCGAAGGCGCGGCGATCGACAAGTACTCGTTCGTGCGCAACACCTATCTGCAACGCCGCCGTTATCAGCTTTCGGATGGCCGCGCGTCGGGCGCAAGCCTGCCTGATTACGGCGATGGCGCGCCGCCGCCCAATTATGGCGAGCCGGACGATGGCGCGGCTGCGCCCGCCGCTGCTTCGGGCGCGGCAGCAGCGGTCCCGGCGTCGGGCACTGCGCGTGCTGCAACGCCCAGTGCGGCCAGCATGCCGCCGGCGTATCCGAATGGCGTGCAGGCAGCGCCTGCCACGCTCGAAGGCCCGACCGGCGCGGCAACGCCTGCTACGGCTTCGGGCGCCGCAGTGCCGGACGGCGCTTCGGCGACCAGCGTGCCTGGCGACTCGATGGTCCCGCCGTCGCGCTTCGGTTATCCGGGTCTGCTGCGTCTGCATTGAGTACAGGTTGAACAAGACAACCGGCGCGGCACGGCTGCTTCAACGCCGCTCGCCGCGCTGGCGTTTCGTTGCACACGTCTGACGTAACAAGTCGATACGCTTGTCGCAGTTTCCTGGCACTTATTGACTCAGTGCGATAGAACTCGCGTGATATCGTTGGCGTCCAACGGGGCGTATTTCCCCAACTTGCAGGACTCGATATGAAAAAATTCTTTCTGCTTCCGCTTTTTGCCGCGTTTTTTGCCTTTGCCGGTGCGGGCTCCGCATCTGCGCAAACGGTCGACACCAGCAACCCTGACGCGCTGATCAAGGCCGTCACGCAGCAGGTGATGGACCAGATCAAGGGCGACAAGTCGATTCAATCCGGCGACATCAGCAAGATCACGCAACTGGTGAACGAGAAGATCTTGCCGTACACGGACTTCCGCCGCACCACGCAGCTCGCGATGGGCCGCAACTGGCGCACCGCCACGCCCGACCAGCAGCAACAGGTCATCGAACAGTTCAAGATGCTGCTGATCCGCACTTACTCGGGCGCGCTCGCCCAGGTCCGCGATCAACAGATCGAATACAAGCCGTTCCGCGCCAACCCGGACGATACCGATGTCGTGGTCCGTTCGACGGTGCTGAACAACGGCCAGCCGATCGAGCTCGACTACCGTCTGTACAAGACGCCGCAAGGCTGGCGCGTGTATGACATCAACGTGCTCGGCGCGTGGCTGATCCAGGCTTATCAGCAGCAGTTCCAGGAAAAGATCCAGCAGGGCGGTGTGCAAGGCCTGATCTCGTTCCTCACGCAGCGTAACCAGCAACTCGCCGCAGGCAAGGCTGCTTCGTGAGCGAACGCTTCGCCACCGGCGCCACGCTGACCCACGAGAGCGCGAACGCCGCGCTCTCGGCGGGTTTTGCGCAGATCAAGGCGGGCGCAACCGCCGTCGATTGCTCGGCGCTTACGCAGTTCGATTCGTCGGCGCTGGCCGTGCTGATCGCCTGGCAGCGCGCCGCACGCGAACGCGGCGTCACCCTCAGCGTCCTCAATCTCCCTGCCGCGCTCGCGTCTCTCGCGCGCGCCTATGGCGTCGATACGCTCCTGCACGAGCGACATTGACGCGCGCCGGTCTGCGGCGCAGCGCCTGCGATGTTTCATCCCATCGCCAGTCGCGCAGCCGCCGCAAGCCGACGCATCCCAATCTCCCTGTTCAGACCGAGGTCGGGTCGGGCTTTCCGACTTGGCCTATAATCAAACGTTTTTTGGGCGCTGCCCCGGGATTCCGGAGCCAGCGAAGGCCGTCGGATAATCCGGTGCCGTCCCCAATAAGACTTCCTCGCAGCATAGATGCACTTACCGGCCGCGCCGTTCAAAGACGGGCGGCGTCTGAGTCATGCCAGCCATAGAAATCCGCAACGTCAAGAAGCGCTACAAAGAGCTTCAGGCGCTCAAGGGCGTCAGCTTCACGGTCGAAGAAGGCGAGTTCTTCGGGCTGCTCGGCCCGAACGGCGCGGGCAAGACGACGCTCATCAGCGCGCTTGCCGGCCTCGCGCGAGCCGATGAGGGCACGATCGCCGTGCGCGGTCACGATGTCGTCAGCGACTACCGCAACGCGCGCCGCAACCTCGGTGTCGTTCCGCAGGAACTCGTATTCGATCCGTTCTTCACGGTGCGCGAGACGCTGCGTATCCAGTCCGGCTACTTCGGCCTGCGCAAAAACGACGCGTGGATCGACGAGATCATGGCCAATCTCGATCTCACCGAGAAAGCCGACGTCAACATGCGCGCGCTCTCGGGCGGCATGAAGCGCCGCGTGCTGGTCGCGCAGGCGCTGGTGCACCGTCCGCCCGTGATCGTGCTCGACGAGCCGACCGCCGGCGTGGACGTGGAGTTGCGCCAGACGCTCTGGAAGTTCATCTCGCGCCTGAATCGCGAAGGGCACACCATCGTGCTCACCACGCATTACCTCGAAGAAGCCGAAGAGCTCTGCAATCGCATGGCCATGCTGCGCCGCGGCGAGGTAGTGGCGCTCGAACGCACCAGCACGCTGCTGCAGCGCTTCGCCGGTACGCAGCTGTATCTGCGCTTTTCCGCGGGCGCGTTGCCCACGGAGCTGCGTTCGCTCGAAGTCGGAACAACCAACGGCAACGACCAGCATCTGCTGCGTCTTACCAGCTACGACGAGGTCGAGCGCATTCTCGGCCTGTGCCGCGCGAACGGCTGCAAGATCGAAGAAATGGAAGTGCGCAAGGCGGATCTCGAAGACGTCTTCGTGCAGGTGATGAACGGTCCGGAAGTGATCGAGGGGCTTGCATGAGCGGTTTCCGTACGTTGTTCTACAAAGAGGTGCTGCGCTTCTGGAAGGTCGCCTTCCAGACCGTGCTGGCGCCGGTCATCACCGCGCTGCTCTATCTGACGATCTTCGGCCACGCGCTGCGCGGGCACGTCGAGGTCTATCCGGGCGTGGAGTACACGAGCTTCCTGATCCCGGGTCTCGTGATGATGAGCGTGCTGCAGAACGCCTTCGCCAATTCGTCGTCGTCGCTGATCCAGTCGAAGATCACGGGCAATTTAGTATTCGTGCTATTGCCGCCGCTGGCCGCCTGGGAGATGTTTGGGGCTTACGTGCTCGCCTCGATCGTGCGCGGCCTCGCCGTTGGCGCGGGCGTGTTCGTCGTGACGATCTGGTTCATTCCGATGAGCTTCGCAGCGCCGCTTTACATCATCGCGTTCGCGGTGCTCGGCTCGGCGATCCTCGGCACGCTCGGCCTGATCGCCGGGATCTGGGCCGAAAAGTTCGACCAGCTCGCGGCGTTTCAGAACTTTCTTATCATGCCGCTCACGTTCCTTTCGGGCGTGTTCTATTCGACGCATACGCTGCCGCCGGTCTGGCGCGAGGTGTCGCGGCTCAACCCGTTCTTCTACATGATCGACGGCTTCCGCTACGGGTTCTTCGGGCTTTCCGATATCAACCCGTTCGTGAGTCTGGCGATCGTTTTCGTGTTTTTCGTGGTGCTGGCGACCATTGCGATGCGTCTGCTCGCAAGCGGTTACAAGCTGCGCCACTAAGTGAAATTCAGGCAGGAGCCTTTCACCATGTTGTCTTCGGAACAGCTCAAGCAGTACATCCTGGCCGGGCTCGCGTGCGAGCATCTGGAGGTCGAGGGCGACGACGGCACGCATTTTTCCGCGATCGTCGTTTCGTCGGCCTTCGAGGGCAAGCGTCTGATCCAGCGCCATCAGCTCGTCTATGCGGCGCTCGGCGACCGCATGCGCGCGGAAATCCACGCGCTCAGCATGAAGACGCTCACGCCCGCCGAATGGCAGAACGCATAATCTGGAATCTCAGTGCGAATTACCCAGGATAAAGGCGCCGCAGCCAGCGGCGCCGCTCATCAAGACGCGACCCCTCAAGCCGGCCGCACCGATCAGGAAACTTCAGGCATGGATAAACTCGTCATCGTCGGCGGGCAAAAGCTCGCGGGGGAAGTCATCGTTTCCGGCGCGAAGAACGCTGCGCTGCCGATTCTGTGCGCCGGCCTCCTGAGCGCCGAACCCGTCCATCTGGACAACGTGCCCGACCTCCAGGACGTGCGCACCACGCTCAAGCTGCTCAACCAGATGGGCGTGCGCACCGAGCAGGACGGCGCGCGCGTGCAGCTCGACGCCTCGAACGTGAACAACCTCGTCGCGCCGTATGAGCTGGTCAAGACCATGCGCGCCTCGATCCTCGTGCTCGGGCCGCTGGTGGCGCGCTTTGGCGAAGCGAAGGTGTCGCTGCCGGGCGGCTGCGCGATCGGCGCGCGTCCGGTCGACCAG
Source organism: Burkholderia sp. Ax-1719 (assembly GCF_011753055.1). Lineage (GTDB taxonomy): Bacteria > Pseudomonadota > Gammaproteobacteria > Burkholderiales > Burkholderiaceae > Paraburkholderia. The sequence continues at coordinate 90,692 of NZ_VWWJ01000019.1, forward strand.
CACATCAAGGGCCTGCAGGCGATGGGCGCCGAGATCAACATCGAGCACGGCTTCATCGAAGCCCGCGCGAAGCGCCTGAAGGGCGCGCGCATCGTCACCGACATGATCACGGTCACCGGCACGGAAAACCTGCTGATGGCCGCCGTGCTCGCCGACGGCGAAACGGTGATCGAGAACGCCGCACGCGAGCCCGAAGTGGGCGACCTCGCCAACCTGCTGGTGGCGATGGGCGCGAAGATCGACGGCATCGGCACCGACCGCCTCGTGATCCAGGGCGTGGACAAGCTGCACGGCGCGCAGCACACCGTGATTCCCGACCGTATCGAAGCCGGCACGTTCCTGTGCGCGGTCGCGGCGGCGGGCGGCGACGTGATCCTGCGCAATGTGCGTCCGCACACCCTCGACGCGGTCACGGACAAGCTGCGCGAAGCGGGCGTGACGATCGAAGAAGGCGACGACTGGATGCGCGTGAGCATGCACGAGCGCGCCCGCGCCGTGAATCTGCGCACCTCCGAATACCCGGCGTTCCCGACCGACATGCAGGCGCAGTTCATGGCGCTCAACACGATCGCGGACGGCACCTCGCAAGTGGTCGAAAACATCTTCGAAAACCGCTTCATGCACGTTCAGGAACTCAACCGCCTGGGCGCGCACATCACCATCGATGGCAAGACCGCGCTGATCGCCGGCGTGGAAAAGCTCTCGGGCGCGAAGGTGATGGCCACCGATCTGCGCGCATCGGCGAGCCTCGTGATCGCCGCGATGTGCGCCGAAGGCGAAACGCTGATCGACCGGATCTATCACCTCGACCGTGGCTACGACCGCATGGAAGCCAAGCTCACGAAGCTCGGCGCGAACGTGAAGCGCATCAAGGGGAATGAGGCATGAGCACCGTCGAGCAAAAGCCTGTGCCGGCTGCGGCATCGAACGCGCCGCTGACGCTCGCGCTGTCGAAGGGCCGCATCTTCGAAGAAACCATGCCGCTGCTCGCCGCCGCGGGCGTGCAGGTGGTCGAAGATCCGGAAACCTCGCGCAAGCTGATCCTGCCGACCACGGATGCAAACCTGCGCGTCATCATCGTGCGCGCGACCGACGTGCCCACCTATGTTGAATACGGCGCAGCCGACTTCGGCGTGGCGGGCAAGGACGTGCTCAACGAGCACGGCGGCGGCGGTCTGTATCAGCCGATCGATCTGGACATCGCGCGCTGCCGCCTGTCGGTGGCCGTGAAGAACGGCTTCGACTACGCGAACGCGGTGCGCCAGGGCGCGCGCCTGCGCGTGGCGACCAAGTACACCGAAGCCGCGCGTCAGCATTTCGCGGCCAAGGGCGTGCACGTCGACCTGATCAAGCTGTATGGGTCGATGGAACTCGCGCCGCTGGTCGGTCTCGCCGATGCGATCGTCGACCTGGTGAGCACGGGCGGCACGCTGCGCGCGAACAACCTGGTCGAAGTCGAGGAGATCATGGAGATCTCGTCGCGCCTCGTCGTCAATCAGGCGGCGCTCAAGCTCAAGCGCGCCGCGCTGCGACCTTTCCTCGACGCGTTTGAACGCGCGTCGCGCGGCGAAACTGCCGCTTAAGGCGTGATGTCGCGCGAGCATCAATGCTCGCGCTGATTTCGCGCCAACCCGCGCCGCTTTTCGCGCTACGCATCTCAAAAGGCGTTGCGCGCGCCGCGCACTACTGACACGGATGGATATCAGCATGGCTATCACGATTCGCAAACTCGACTCCAGCGCGGCAGGCTTCAAGAAGGCGCTGCACGCGGTGCTCGCGTTCGAGGCGAGCGAAGATGAGGCGATCGAGCGCTCGGTGGCGCAGATTCTGGCCGACGTGAAAGCGCGCGGCGACGCCGCAGTCCTGGAATACACGCAGCGCTTCGACCGCCTGAACGCGAAGAGCGTCGCGGCGCTCGAACTGCCGATCAGCGAACTCGAAGAGGCGCTCGAAAGCCTGCAGCCCAAGCAGCGCGCGGCGCTCGAAGCGGCGGCGGCGCGTGTGCGCGGCTACCACGAGAAGCAGCGCATCGAGTGCGGCTCGCATAGCTGGCAGTACACCGAATCGGACGGCACGGTGCTGGGCCAGAAGGTCACGCCGCTCGATCGCGTTGGCCTCTATGTGCCGGGCGGCAAGGCGGCGTATCCGTCGTCGGTGCTGATGAACGCGATTCCGGCGCGCGTCGCGGGCGTGCGCGAAATCATCATGGTCGTGCCCACGCCGGACGGCGTGAAGAACCCGCTGGTGCTGGCGGCCGCGCTGATCGCGGGCGTCGATCGCGTATTCACGATTGGCGGTGCACAGGCGGTGGGCGCGCTCGCTTATGGCACGGAAACCATTCCGCCGGTCGACAAGATCTGCGGGCCGGGCAATGCGTATGTGGCCTCGGCCAAGCGTCGCGTGTTCGGCACGGTCGGCATCGACATGATCGCCGGTCCGTCGGAAATCCTCGTGATCTGCGATGGCACGACCGATCCGCGCTGGGTGGCGATGGACCTGTTCTCGCAGGCCGAGCACGACGAACTCGCGCAGTCGATCCTGCTGTGCCCGGACGAAAGCTTCATCAAGCGCGTGGAAGCCGCTATCGACGAGCTGCTGCCGACCATGCCGCGTTCCGAGGTGATCCGCACCTCGCTGACCAATCGCGGCGCGCTCGTGAAGGTGCGCGATATGGCCGAAGCCTGCGCGATCGCCAACGACATCGCGCCGGAGCATCTGGAGATTTCGGCGCTGGAGCCGCAGAAGTGGGGCGCTGAAATCCGCCACGCCGGGGCGATTTTCCTTGGCCGCTACACCAGCGAAAGCCTGGGCGACTACTGTGCGGGGCCGAATCACGTGCTGCCTACGTCTCGTACCGCACGTTTCTCGTCGCCGCTGGGCGTCTATGATTTCATCAAGCGTTCGAGCCTGATCGAAGTCAGCGCGGAGGGCGCGCAGACGCTGGGCGAGATCGCTGCGGAACTGGCCTACGGCGAAGGCCTGCAAGCCCACGCGCGCAGTGCCGAATACCGCATGAAGAACTGATTCGTCGCGCGTCGTGCGCGTCGTGCCGTTCAATCGGCCGATACGCACACCGCGCATGAATTTCGAGATATTTGCGGGCATCGAAGCGCGCCGCGAGGAGACCTTCGAGCGGCCGCCGTGCCGGGCGTGACAGCGCCCGTTGGCGGCATTCGATGCCTGTCATACCGAAGCAAGCACCGCACGCCTGAGACCAAAAACAACCAAGGACGGCCCACGCAACACCTGAGCCGCCCGATCCGGCTCGCCGCTCTCGCGCGCGAGCCATGCAGACATGACGACACCTCAAGACATCATCCGCGCCGACGTTCTCGCCATGACGAGCTATCCGGTGCCTGACTCCACCGGCTTCGTAAAGCTCGATGCGATGGAGAACCCCTTCCCGCTGCCCGCCGATCTGGCCGCGCGACTGGGCGAGCATCTCGCAGGCGTCGCGCTCAACCGCTATCCCGCACCGCGCCCCGAAGCGCTGATGGCGAAGCTCAAGGCCGCGATGGGCGTGCCCGCCGATTGCGACGTGCTGCTCGGCAACGGCTCGGACGAAATCATCAGCATGGTCACGATGGCGTGCGCGAAGCCGGGCGCCAAGGTGCTCGCGCCGGTGCCGGGCTTCGTGATGTACGCGATGTCGGCGAAATTTTCCCAGGTGGAGTTCGTGGGCGTGCCGCTGAAGGCCGATTTCACGCTCGATCTCGACGCCATGATCGCCGCGATCGGCGAGCACCAGCCGGCCGTAATCTGGCTCGCGTATCCGAACAACCCGACCGGCACGCTATTCGCCGACGCCGACATCGAGCGCGTGATCGCCGCCGCAGCCGATGCGAACGGCCTCGTGGTGATCGACGAGGCGTACCAGCCGTTCGCGCAGCAAAGCTGGATGGCGCGCGCGGGCGAGTTCGACAACGTGGTCGTGATGCGCACGCTGTCCAAGCTTGGCCTTGCGGGCATCCGTCTGGGCTATCTGGCGGGCCGCGCCGCGTGGCTCAATGAGTTCGACAAGGTCCGGCCGCCGTACAACATCAATGTGCTGACCCAGGCCGCCGCCGGCTTTTTGCTCGATCACCTCGATGTGCTCGACGCGCAGGCCGCGCTGCTGCGCGCTGCACGCGCCGATCTGGCCGCCGAAGTGGCGAAACTGCCGGGCGCGGAAGTGTTCGAAAGCGCCGGTAATTTCCTGCTCGTGCGCGTGCCGGATGCGCCCGCCGTGTTCGATACGCTGTTGACGGCGCGGGTGCTGGTCAAAAACGTGAGTAAAATGCACCCATTGCTGGCGAATTGTGTGCGCCTGACCGTCGGGACCCCCGACGAAAATGCGCAACTGCTCGCCGCCCTGAAGCTTGTCCTCAAGTGAACCGTCCCCACGTGTCCTGAGCGAGCCCTCTCTAAAAACCCTCCTGTTACGGGCTGTTTGAAGGAAATTGCCATGCGCGTCGCGCAAGTCGTTCGCAACACCAGCGAAACGCAAATCAGCGTGAAAATCAATCTGGACGGCACCGGTGAGCAAAAGCTCAAGACCGGCGTGCCGTTTCTCGACCATATGCTCGATCAGATCGCACGACACGGTCTGATCGATCTCGAAGTCGAGGCGCATGGCGATACGCATATCGACGACCACCATACGGTGGAAGACGTGGGCATCGCGCTCGGTCAGGCGGTCGCCCAGGCGATCGGCGACAAGAAGGGCATCCGCCGCTATGGCCATGCCTATGTGCCGCTCGACGAAGCGCTTTCGCGCGTGGTGGTGGACTTTTCGGGCCGTCCGGGTCTCGAATTCCACGTGCCGTTCACGCGTGCGCGCATCGGCACCTTCGATGTCGACCTGTCGATCGAATTCTTCCGCGGCTTCGTCAATCACGCCGGCGTGACCCTGCACATCGACAATCTGCGTGGCCTGAACGCCCACCATCAGCTGGAAACCGTGTTCAAGGCCTTCGGCCGCGCGCTGCGTCAGGCCGCCGAATTCGACGATCGTCAGGCGGGCAAGATTCCGTCGACGAAGGGCAGCCTGGTCGGTTGATCGGTACAACTGAGCGGCAGACCTGCGTGCGGGTCGCGCGCGCTGCGCGCTATGAGCATGCCGCGCCGTGAACGCGTACATTCATAGGTTTCGACACGTGCGCATGAGATTTGCGCGAAGTCGTGTCGTCGAGCCTGTCAGATAGCCAGGACGGACGGTCCTGAATCGAGATGAAAACTTCAATTGCGATTGTGGATTATGGGATGGGCAACCTGCGTTCGGTGGCCCAGGCGCTGAGACAGGCGGCTCCCGAAGCCGACGTGCAGATCGTCGAGCATCCGGAAGCGATCCGCGCGGCTGACCGCGTGGTGCTGCCGGGGCAGGGCGCCATGCCCGACTGCATGCGCAGCCTGGCGGAATCGGGCCTGCAGGATGCCGTGATCGAAGCGTCGCGCAGCAAGCCGCTGATGGGCGTGTGCGTGGGCGAGCAGATGCTGTTCGACTGGAGCGCGGAAGGCGACACGCCCGGTCTGGGCCTGTTGCCGGGCAAGGTCGTGCGTTTCGAGCTGGAAGGCCAGTTGCAGGACGACGGTTCGCGCTTCAAGGTGCCGCAGATGGGCTGGAACCGCGTGCGCCAGTCGCGCGCGCATGCGCTCTGGGACGGTGTGCCCGACGACAGCTACTTCTACTTCGTGCACAGCTACTACGTGGTGCCCGCCGACGCGGCGCACACCGTGGGCGAAACGCCGTACGGCGCTGCCTTTACCTCGGCTGTGGCGCGGGATAACATCTTCGCCACCCAATTCCACCCGGAAAAGAGCGCTGCCGCGGGCCTGCGCGTGTACCGCAACTTCGTGCACTGGAACCCGTAATTCACTGGCGGCGCTGACGGTCTGCGCACTTGCAAAGTGCGCCCAGGCCGATTTTCATCAGCAAGGCCGCCGAAAGAGTTGTACTAAACTAGCGAAACGGCGTCGGAACGGGCCTTTTTTCCGCCGAAGCCTGCTGATTTCAACCACATTCCAGATAAACACCCGATAGCTATGCTGCTGATTCCGGCGATCGATCTCAAAGACGGTCACTGCGTACGCCTGAAACAAGGCGATATGGACCAGGCGACTATTTTCTCCGAGGAACCGGCGGCCATGGCCCGACATTGGGTCGAGCGCGGCGCGCGCCGTCTTCACCTCGTCGACCTGAATGGTGCGTTCGCGGGCAAGCCGAAGAACGAAGACGCAATTCGCGAAATCATTCGCGAAGTCGGTGACAAGATCCCCGTCCAGCTGGGCGGCGGTATCCGTGACCTCGACACGATCGAGCGTTACCTCGACGACGGCCTCTCGTACGTGATCATCGGCACCGCTGCCGTGAAGAACCCGGGCTTCCTTCAGGAAGCGTGCACGGCGTTCGGGGGCCACATCATCGTCGGCCTCGACGCCAAGGACGGCAAGGTTGCCACCGACGGCTGGAGCAAGCTCACGGGCCACGAAGTCGTGGACCTCGCACGCAAGTTCGAGGACTACGGCGTCGAGTCGATCATCTACACCGACATCGGCCGCGACGGCATGCTGCAAGGCATCAACATCGAAGCGACGGTGCGCCTCGCGCGCGCGGTGAAGATCCCGGTCATCGCAAGCGGCGGCCTGTCGAATCTCGCCGATATCGACGCGCTGTGCGAAGTCGAAGACGAAGGCGTCGAAGGCGTGATCTGCGGCCGTGCGATTTACTCGGGCGACCTCGATTTCGCGGCGGCGCAAACGCGCGCGGACAGCCTGCGCGAATCCGACGACGCTTAAGCGTCGCCAGCAGGGCCTCCGATACCGGAGGCCTTTTGCTTTTATGCGGCTGGCGCGCGCGGGTTTCATGCGCGCCACATTCGCCAATTTCGCGCCAGGCGGCAAAGCGCGACAATGCAGGCACTGCGCCAGCACTGCTCGAACGCCGCGCTAACGCCGCGCACGAAAAACATCCCAACCGACTGGCAACATCGGCAAGATCATGGCTCTACCCAAACGCATCATCCCCTGTCTCGACGTGACCGCCGGACGGGTCGTCAAGGGCGTCAACTTCGTCGAACTGCGCGACGCGGGCGATCCCGTCGAAATCGCGCGCCGCTATGACGAGCAGGGCGCCGACGAACTCACCTTTCTCGACATCACCGCGACCTCCGACGGGCGCGACCTGATTCTGCCGATCATCGAAGCGGTGGCCTCGCAGGTCTTCATTCCGCTGACGGTCGGCGGCGGCGTGCGCGCCGTCACCGACGTGCGCCGCCTGCTCAACGCGGGCGCGGACAAGATCGGCATGAACTCGTCGGCGGTGGCGAACCCGCAACTGGTGCGCGATTCGGCCGACAAGTACGGTTCGCAGTGCATCGTGGTGGCGATCGACGCCAAACGCACTTCGGCACCGGGCGAACCGGCGCGCTGGGAAGTGTTCACGCACGGCGGGCGCAAGGCCACCGGCCTCGACGCCGTCGAATGGGCGCGCAAGATGGCCGAATTTGGCGCGGGCGAAATCCTGCTGACCAGCATGGACCGCGATGGCACCAAAAGCGGCTTCGACCTCGACCTCACGCGCGCCGTGTCGGACGCCGTGCCGGTGCCCGTGATCGCCTCGGGCGGCGTGGGCGGCCTGCAGGATCTGGCCGACGGCGTCGTCAAGGGCCACGCGGATGCGGTGCTCGCGGCGAGCATCTTCCACTACGGCCAGCACACGGTCGGCGAGGCCAAGCGCTTCATGGCCGATCAGGGCATTTCGGTAAGGATGTAAGCGATGACTACTTCGATCGAAAAAGCTGCCTGGCTCGACAAAGTCAACTGGGACGCCAACGGCCTCGTGCCGGTGATCGCCCAGGAAGCCGCGACCGGCGACGTGCTGATGTTCGCGTGGATGAACCGCGAGGCGCTCGCCAAGACCGTCGAGACGCGCCGCGCGGTGTACTTCTCGCGTTCGCGCCAGCGCCTGTGGTTCAAGGGCGAGGAATCGGGCCATGTGCAGCACGTGAGCGAAATCCGCCTCGACTGCGACGAAGACGTCGTGCTGCTCAAGATCGAGCAGGTGTCGGGCATCGCCTGTCATACGGGCCGCCACTCGTGCTTTTTCCAGCAATTCGAAGGCACCGTCGACGAAGGCCGCTGGGCCGCCGTCGATCCCGTGCTGAAAGACCCCGAACACATCTACAAATGACGCAACTCAATAGCAACGACACGCTGCTGCGCCTCGCAGCCGTGATCGACAGCCGCAAGGGCGGCGATCCGGACTCCTCCTACGTCGCGCGCCTGTTCCACAAGGGCGACGACGCGGTGCTCAAGAAGGTTGGCGAAGAAGCCACCGAAGTCGTGCTGGCCGCCAAGGACGTGCGCCAGGGTGGCGCGCCGAAGGCGCTGGTCGGCGAAATGGCCGATCTGTGGTTCCATTGCCTCGTCACGCTGTCGCACTTCGACCTGAGCCCCGCCGACGTGCTGGCCGAACTCGAACGCCGCGAAGGCCTCTCGGGCCTCGAAGAGAAGGCGCTGCGCAAGAGCCGCGAGCGCGAGGAAAGCGGCGATTAAGCACGCGCCGGGCGCGTCTGCCTGAGCTCAGGCAACTGTCTTCGGGTAGGCTTGTCGAAAGCTTTGTGGCTCGCCCAACCGGGCGGGCCTTTGTCGACAGGAGACGCCACGCATGTCCACGTCCGGCGGTTACCCGCCTCCCGCCTTGCGCGATCCGCTCGACGCGGATCGTCTGCGCAGTCTGCGCACCCTCACGCACGTCCTCTACGGTCTGTACGCGTTCTACTGGCTCACGGGCGGCGTGACGGTGCTCGTGGCGATCATCATCAACTACCTCAAGCGCGACGAAGCGGCAGGCACGCCCTACGAGCAGCATTTCACCTGGCAGATCCGCACCTTCTGGTACGGCCTCGCGGGGCACCTCATCGGCATCGCGCTGTTCGTCGTGGTGATCGGCATTCCAATTCTGTGGGCTGTCGCAATCTGGACGCTTTACCGTATCATCAAAGGCTGGCTGTACCTGCATGACAACAAGCCGCTGGCCGATCCGCGCGCGTGGTTCTGATCTGCGCATCGGCGTGAGCGGCTGCCCGGGAGCCTCATGAGTCACGACCGCAGCACCTGCCTCTTCTGCAAGATCGCCGATGGCCTGATCCCGAGCACGCGCGTCTACGAAGACGACGAGTTCGTGGCGTTTCGCGATATCCGGCCCGCCGCGCAGACCCACGTGCTGGTGATACCGCGCGAACATATACCGACCCTCGCCGATTGCGGTGAAAACGAGGCTCCGCTGCTTGGTAGAATGTTCGTGCTGGTGGCGCGCCTGGCGAAGGATCTGGGTGTGTCGTATACCGGCGGCGAGACCGGTTTTCGCACCGTCGTGAATACGGGGCCAGGCGGCGGTCAGGAGGTCTACCACCTGCACGCGCATCTGCTGGCCGGCCCGCGTCCGTGGCAGCGCATGGGCTGATCGTTCGGCTGATTGCGGCGGCTGATTCTCAGGCCGTTGCAGGAAAGCTACGGACGTTTCTGAAAAGGCGGCTGAAAAAGGGCAGAATGCCACGCAGCCGAAATACCTTACAGGCAACATTTCCAGGCGTGCATCGCGCACTCGCGCTAACGTTTTCTCGCTGCGCATGACGCGCGGCGTCGGGGTTAAGGAGAGTTTTGATCATGGGTTCGTTGAGCATCTGGCACTGGCTGATCGTGTTGTTGATCGTGGCGCTTGTCTTCGGTACGAAGAAACTGCGCAATATCGGCAGCGATCTGGGCGGTGCGGTGAAAGGCTTCAAGGAAGGCATGCGCGACGGCGAAGAGCCGGGCGCCGATGCACAAAAGCGTGAGCTGCCCAAGAACGACGGCACGGTCGATGTCGACGCCAAGGACAAGACTCCGCGTTCGAACGACTACCGCTAGGCGCGGGCGTTGTTTCTTCTCTTTGTTTCGCCCCAAGGCTGACGGAAAGCTCCATTCATGCTCGATCTGGGTCTAACCAAGATGGCGCTGATCGGCGTCGTCGCGCTGGTCGTTCTCGGACCGGAGCGGCTGCCGCGCGTCGCACGCACGGCGGGCGCCCTGTTCGGGCGCGCGCAGCGCTATATCAACGACGTCAAGGCGGAAGTCACGCGCGAGATCGAACTGGACGAACTGCGCCGCATGAAGGGCGAGTTCGAGCAGGCCGCGCAGAACGTCGAAAAAAACGTTCACGAGAATCTGCACAAGCATGAGACCGAGCTGAACGACGCCTGGAATCAGGGCACCAGCGTTTCGCCGAGCATTGCGGGCGGGGCGGACGCGTCCGCTGCTACGTCCATTCCTACGCTCGAAGGCGCTGCGCTCAGCTATGACGGCATGCCGGGCATTGCCGATGGCTCCAGCGCCGCCGCATGGCGCTCCGGCAACGCCGGCCCGGCCGCCAGACGCAAGAACTGGCGCGTCAAGCAGAGCGCGGCTCCGGTCTGGTACAAGCGCGCGACGCTGCGGCGCACGCGCGTGCAGTCGGGCGCGGCGCGGGTCGCGCAGCACACGCCGGCCAGCCTGCGCCGTCCGGTGCGCTTCTTTTGATGCTGCTTTTTGATGCCATCTGACGCACCGATGCCCCTTTCGAGTCCGAACTTGTCCATCTCCAACCCCCGAGGGCCGGTGTGAGCGACCCCCAACAAAAACAGGACGAGGGCACTGAAGAGACCTTCATCTCGCACCTCGTCGAACTGCGCGACCGCATCATGCGCGCGGGCATCGCCGTGATCGTGGTGTTCGTCGGTCTCGTCTACTGGGCGCCCGATATCTTCAAGCTGCTGGCCCGTCCGCTCATGAACAACTTGCCGAAGGACGGCAAGATGATCGTGACCGACGTCACCGGCTCGTTCTTCGTGCCGATGAAGGTGACGATGCTGGTGGCCTTCGTGATCGCGCTGCCCGTCGTGCTCTACCAGATCTGGGCGTTCGTCGCGCCTGGGCTCTATCAGCACGAGAAGAAGCTGGTCGCGCCGCTGGTGGCGAGCAGCTACACGCTGTTCCTGTGCGGCATGGCGTTCGCGTATTTCGTGGTGTTTCCCACCATCTTCCGCGTGATGGCGCATTACAACGCGCCGCTCGGCGCGGAGATGACCACCGATATCGACAATTACCTGAGCTTCGTGCTGACGATGTTCATCGCCTTCGGCGTGACCTTCGAAGTGCCGATCGTCGTCGTGATTCTCGTGCGCATGGGCCTGGTCACGGTCAAGAAGCTCAAGGAAGTGCGGCCTTATGTGATCGTCGGCGCGTTTATCATCGCCGCCGTCGTGACGCCGCCGGACGTGTTCTCGCAGCTGATTCTCGCGTTGCCGCTGATCGTGCTGTACGAGGCCGGGATCATCGCTGCGCGCATTTTCATCGGCACCGGCGAGAAGGCACCGGACGAAAGCAAGGCGGCCAGTTAAGCGACGCTGCGCAGACCAGGACAAAAGAAAAGGCCGCGAACGGTGACGTTCGCGGCCTTTTGTCTTGATGCGCGTGCGGCTGAGCGTAGCGGGATCAACCGCCGTCGTCGTCGCCTTCGCCGTCTTCGTTGGCGGGCTGCTTGGGCGGCGGCGGGCGTTTGCCGATGGTCACGTCCAGATCCATGTCCTTGTTCTTGCGCACGAGGTGGACCTTCGCGTCTGAGCCCGGCTTGATCTGCGCAATCACGTTCAGCAGGCGCGTGGTGTCGGTGATCTCCTCACCGTTCACCGAAAGCAGGATATCGCCCGGCTTGATGCCGGCCTTGTCCGCCGGGCCGCCCTGCAGCACGCCCGCGACGATCGCGCCCGACTTCTGGTTGATGCCGAACGATTCGGCGATCTCGGGCGTGAGATCCTGAGGCTCGACGCCGATCCAGCCGCGCGTGACCGAGCCGGTCGTGATGATGCTTTCCAGCACGCTACGCGCCGTCGACACCGGAATGGCGAAGCCGATGCCGAGCGAGCCGCCCGAACGCGAGTAAATCGCCGTATTGATACCGAGCAGATTGCCGTTCACGTCCACCAGCGCGCCGCCCGAATTGCCCGGGTTGATCGGCGCATCGGTCTGGATGAAGTTTTCGAACGTGTTGATGCCGAGGTGATTGCGCCCGAGCGCGCTGATGATGCCCATCGTCACCGTCTGCCCCACGCCGAACGGATTGCCGATGGCGAGCACCACGTCGCCCACGCGCGCCTGATCCATGCGGCCGAGCGTGATGGTGGGCAGGTTCGGCAGATTGATCTTGAGCACCGCGAGATCGGTTTCCGGATCGATGCCGATCACCTTGGCGTTGGTGGTGCGGCCATCGGACAGCGCGATTTCGATCTGATCCGCGCCGTCGATCACGTGCTGGTTCGTTAGAATGTAACCGTCCGGACTGACAATGACGCCCGAGCCCAGGTTCGCCGCAGGCTGTTCCTGCTGCTTGCGGTTGTTGTTTTTATCGCCGAAGAAGTAGCGAAATAACGGGTCGTTCTGGCGCGGATCGGGCGGCAGCGACCCATCCTTGCTTGAGAACACATTGACGACGGCGGGCATCGCTTTCTGGGCGGCGTCCGCGTAGGAGCCCGTGGCGGATCCACCGCCGATGCCCGGCGCTACCTCGCGTAGCGCGACGATCGGTTCGGCGAGCTGCTTGCCGAGTTGCCCCTGGTGCTGAAGCCATTGCGGCTTGAGCGTCGCGATGATGAACATCAACGCCAGCAGGACCGTCACCGCCTGGGCGAAGAACAGCCAAAAGCGTCTAAGCATCTGAAGATTAGAGGATTATATGGATCGGATCGAACTGGAATTGTATCTGAACAATCTTCTGGAAACCTCGCGGTTCAAGGACTACTGCCCCAATGGCCTGCAGGTGGAAGGCCGGCGGCGCGTGGAAAAGATCGCGACCGGCGTGACCGCTTCGCTGGCTTTTCTCGAAGCCGCGCTGGAGTGGGGCGCGGACGCCGTGCTGGTTCACCACGGGTATTTCTGGAAGAGCGAGGCGCCGCAAATCACGGGCCGCAAGTATCGTCGCCTCAAGACGCTGCTGGCCAACGACCTCAATCTCTTTGCCTACCATCTGCCGCTCGACAGCCATCCTGAGTTCGGCAATAACGCGCAACTGGGCGCGCGATTCGGCTGGATCGGCGAACAACGCTTCGGCGAGCAGGATCTTGGCTGGATGGCCACGCTGCCCATGCCGATCACGCTCGCGCACTTTACCGCCGAAGTCGAACAGACGCTCGGCCGCACGCCGCTCGTGCTGGGCGACCCGGACTGGCAGATCCGCCGCGTGGCCTGGTGCACGGGCGCGGCGCAAGGGTTCTTCGACGACGCGATCGACGCGGGCGCGGATGTTTACCTCACCGGCGAGATTTCCGAGCAGACCACGCACACGGCCGCCGAGAGCGGCGTGGCGTTCCTCGCGGCGGGCCATCACGCGACCGAGCGTTATGGCGTGCAGGCGGTCGGCACGCATCTGGCCGAAGCCTTCGACATCGAGCATATGTTTATCGATATCGATAATCCCGTTTGAGTTGCTGGAAAGCATTCAGCGCGCATCAAATCGCCTCGGCCGATTAACCGGTGGAGAAGCGATTGATGCGCCGCAGCGCATTGCCGTATTCGCCGGGCATTTACAAAAGCAAAAGAAAATGGCCCCGTTTCTTCGGGGAAAACCCCGAGATATCAAGGACTTCGCGCGCTTTCTGGTAACCGCCCCTTGTAAATGGCAACTCCATTCGCGCACACTAGCGTTCGGCAGCACCGCGGGTAAGCAACGGCGTGACGGAAAAATCCAACTCAGAAGTGGGGCGATGTGATGCGAGACAAAGATAATGACCGCGTCGATGGCAGCCGCCGTACCTGGCTGATTGCGACGTCCGTAGCAGGTGGCATAGGAGGCGTTGCCACTGTCGTACCGTTCGTAGGCTCGTTTGCACCATCCGAAAAAGCCCGCGCCGCTGGCGCGCCTGTCGAAGCGGACATCAGCGGGCTCGAACCCGGCTCGATGATGACCGTCGCGTGGCGCGGCAAGCCCGTGTGGATCCTCAACCGCACCGACCGCATGATGGCCGACGTCAAGAAGGCCGATCCGGGGCTCGCGGACCCGAACTCCGAGCATCCGTTTTCCATGCCGATGCCCGAGTACTGCCAGAACGAATACCGCTCGCGACCCGAGCACAAGAACATCCTCGTGGCCGTCGCCGTCTGCACCCATCTGGGCTGCACGCCGACGCCACGCTTCCAGGAAGGCGCGCAACCCAACCTGCCCGACGACTGGCCAGGCGGCTTCCTGTGCCCGTGCCACGGCTCCACTTACGATCTCTCTGGCCGCGTGTTCAAGAACAAGCCCGCGCCGCAGAACCTCGACATCCCGCGCTACATGTTCGCGTCAGCGACGACGATCGTGATCGGCAAGGACGAAAAAGGAGAAGCGTGATGGCTACGGGAACCGAAAAGGAAGTGGTGGACACGTCCAGCTCGTCCGGCCTCGTGGGCTGGATCGACAAGCGCTTTCCGATGACGGCGACGTGGAAGGCGCACGTCTCCGAGTACTACGCGCCGAAGAACTTCAACTTCTGGTACTTCTTCGGCTCGCTGGCGCTGCTGGTGCTGGTGAACCAGATCGTCACCGGCATCTTCCTCACCATGAACTACAAGCCCGATGCGACGCTCGCGTTCGCGTCGGTCGAGTACATCATGCGCGAGGTGCCGTGGGGCTGGCTGATCCGCTACATGCACTCGACGGGCGCGTCGATGTTCTTCGTGGTGGTGTATCTGCACATGTTCCGCGGGCTGCTTTACGGTTCGTACCGCAAGCCGCGCGAACTGGTGTGGATCTTCGGCTGCGCGATCTTCCTGTGCCTGATGGCCGAAGCGTTCTTCGGCTACCTGCTGCCGTGGGGCCAGATGTCGTTCTGGGGCGCGCAGGTGATCGTGAATCTGTTTTCGGCGATTCCCTTCATCGGCCCGGACCTGTCGCTGTGGATTCGCGGCGACTACGTGGTCTCCGACGTCACGCTCAACCGCTTCTTCGCCTTCCACGTGATCGCGATTCCGCTCGTACTGGTGGGGCTGGTGGTGGCGCATATCGTCGCACTGCACGAAGTGGGCTCGAACAACCCCGACGGCATCGAGATCAAGGAGAAAAAGGACGCGAACGGCATTCCGCTCGACGGCATTCCGTTCCATCCCTATTACTCCGTGCACGACTTCATGGGCGTGTGCATCTTCCTGATGATCTTCGCGGCGATCATCTTCTTCGCGCCGGAAATGGGCGGCTACTTCCTCGAAGCCAATAACTTCATCCCGGCGAACCCGCTGCAGACGCCACCGGAAATCGCGCCGGTCTGGTACTTCACGGCCTTCTACGCGATGCTGCGCGCCACCACCGACCCCTTCAAGATCGTGCTGATGATCGTGATCGGTCTGCTGGGCGTGCTCGCGCTGCTGCGCGCGCGCGGCAAGTGGCGCGCGGGACTGCCGGTGCTGGCGGTGCTCGTGATCCTGGCGATGGCGTTCACGGAATCGAAGTTCTGGGGCGTGGTGGTGATGGGCACGGCGGTGATTTCGCTCTTCTTCCTGCCGTGGCTCGACCGCGCGCCGGTGAAGTCGATCCGCTACCGGCCGTTCTTCCACAAGGTTTTCCTCGGCATCTTCGTGCTTGCGTTCCTGACGCTCGGCTTCCTCGGCACGCGGCCGCCATCGCCCGCGGCCACGCTGATTGCGCAGATCTGCGCGCTGGTCTACTTCGCATTCTTCCTCGGCATGCCGTTCTGGACGCGGCTTGGCACCTTCAAGCAGCCGCCCGAGCGCGTGCACTTCAAGCCCCATTAACCAGCGAGCGAGGAAGACATGATGATGAAATCTCTCTTTTCGACGCTCGCACGGGCGAGCGTCCGTACGGGCTTGATGGTGGCGTGCGCGCTGTTGTTCGGGGTCGGATCGGCAATGGCTCAGGAAAACATTCCGCTCGACCGCGCTCCCGATAACGGCGAAAATCTTGCTTCGCTGCAACACGGCGCGCAATTGTTTGTAAACTATTGCCTGAACTGCCACAGTGCGAATCTGATGCGCTACAGCCGGTTGCAGGATCTCGGCATTCCGCAGAAGCAGATCGAAGATAATCTCTTGTTTACGACGGACAAGGTCGGCAACACGATGTCCATCGCGATGCGCCCGGACGACGCCAAGTCGTGGTTCGGCGTGCCGCCGCCGGACCTCTCCGTGGAGGCGCGCGCCAAAGGGCGCGACTGGCTGTACACGTATCTGCGCAGCTTCTACCGCGACGACACGCGCCCGACCGGCTGGAACAACATGGTGTTCGAGAACGTGAGCATGCCGCACGTGCTCTGGCAGTTGCAGGGCGTGCGCACGGCGAAGTTCGAAGACACGGTGGATGAAGAAACGGGGGAAAAGGTCCGCCGGTTTGTGGGGTACCAACAGGTCACGCCGGGGAAGCTTTCGCCGGTAGATTATGATTCTGCCGTGGCCGACCTGGTTGCGTACCTCGGCTGGATGTCCGAACCGGAGCAGCGCACCCGCAAGCAGCTTGGGGTCTGGGTGCTCCTGTTTCTCGGCGTCCTGAGCTTTTTCGCGTGGCGATTGAACGCCGCGTACTGGAAAGATATCAAATAGGCACGTCCTGACCGACGTGGGGCCGGTATGACGACACACCGCCTGACGGTCTCGCGACCGTCGGGCGGTGTTTTCGCCCGCTGGCCTTTTGGGTTTATTGAGGAAATGTAAATCATGATGGTTCTGTACTCCGGCACTACCTGCCCGTTCTCCCAGCGCTGCCGGCTGGTGTTGTTCGAAAAGGGCATGGACTTCGAAATCCGCGACGTCGACCTGTTCAATAAACCGGAAGACATCGCCGTGATGAATCCGTATGGTCAGGTGCCGATTCTGGTCGAGCGCGACCTGATTCTGTACGAATCGAACATCATCAACGAGTACATCGACGAGCGCTTCCCGCACCCGCAGCTGATGCCGGCTGACCCGGTCCAGCGCGCGCGCGCCCGCCTGTTCCTGCTCAACTTCGAGAAAGAACTGTTCGTGCACGTCAGCACGCTCGAAAACGAGAAGGGCAAGGCCGCCGAGAAGAACCACGAGAAGGCCCGTCTGGCGATCCGCGACCGCCTCACGCAGCTCGCGCCGATCTTCCTCAAGAACAAGTACATGCTGGGCGAAGAGTTCTCGATGCTCGACGTCGCGATCGCGCCGCTGCTGTGGCGTCTGGATCACTACGGCATCGAACTGTCGAAGAACGCCGCGCCGCTGATGAAGTACGCGGAACGCATCTTCAGCCGTCCGGCTTACATCGAAGCGCTGACGCCGTCGGAAAAGGTGATGCGCCGCTAAGGCCACTTCAGCCGCTGCTGTCAGCCGCCGCTGTTGTCGCAGTTGCAATAAGGGGTGCGCGCGCAACGTCTGCGCGCGCCGCCTCTTCAGAGGATTGTTGATGCAAGAGATTTCCACCAAGCCGTATCTGTTGCGCGCACTGTACGAATGGTGCACGGACAACGGCTTTACGCCGCATATCGCGGTGCGGGTCGACAACCGCACGCGCGTGCCGCGCCAGTTCGTGCGCGACGGCGAGATCGTCCTGAACATCAGCTTCGAGGCCACCAGCCAGCTGCAGATGGGCAACGAGATGATCGAGTTCAATGCGCGCTTTTCCGGCAAGTCGCACAAGATCGAAGTGCCGGTTTCGAACGTGCTGGCGATCTACGCGCGCGAGAACGGCCAAGGCATGGCGTTCCCGGTCGAAGCGCCCGCAGGCGACGCGAACGATGTGCTGCCTTCCGCGCAGGACGAGCACGAAGATGTGCCGGCCGGTCCCGCGCAAGTCGAGCCTCTGGAAGCCGGTGCGGACGAATCCGCCGCATCGGCACCTGAAAAAGCCGACGAAGGTGCAGCAAAGAGCAGTAAGGGTCACCTCAAGATCGTGAAATGAAGTAGAATCACGGGCTACGCCGGCTTAGCTCATCTGGTAGAGCAGTTGATTTGTAATCATCAGGTGGCGGGTTCGAGTCCTGCAGCCGGCACCAAAATATTCGAGAAAGGGTTACAGCCTAAAAGCTGTAACCTTTTTTCGTTCTTGCGCGCGTTTTTGGCTTCGATCAGCGCGATGTCGCTGTCATTCAAGCCGTAGGCCGCATACAGCGCGTGGTCGATTTCGCGGGCCAACGCTTCGCCTTGCGCTTGCGCGCCCATCTGCATCAGGCTCGCCACCTCGTCGACCTTGCGCGCGATGCCTGCGCGAATGCTTGCGTCTTGAGGCACGGGCAGCGCATCGATCATCGCCTTCGTGAACGCCACGCCGCCGTTGTAGCTCGACGCCCCGAAGCGCGCGCGCGTCACAAAACCCGCAAGCGGACAGTTCAGCACGGCGGCCGCGAACTTCAGCAGGTTTTCGTCGTCGCTGCGCAGGATCAGCGTTGTCTTGCCGGGCAGCGTGTCGCCGGCGAGATCGAGCGTCGCGTGCAGATGCGTAAGGCCTTTGACGATCACCTTTTTCGCCGCGGTTTTTGCGCGATAAGCATTCGTGAACGCCGCTTCGAAGCGCACGCGTTCGACGATCGGCTGCGCGTAGTGGCGGCCCAGATAGGTCATTGGCTTGCTGGCCCAGCGCGAGACGTAGCGGCCGAGCGTCCCGGTGTTCACCACGCGGTAATCGCGCGTAGCGTCGAAGCGCTCGCGCGCCTCGTCGATCAACGGAGCGAGACGATACGCATCCGCCGTCGCGCAGGCGTTTTCACAGCGCAGCAGCGCGCCGAGCGTCGGATGCCCGCGCGTGAGCCGGTCCACGAAAGCATGGTGAGGCGAGAGCAGGGCGTCGAGTGTAAAGGGCGCTTCGAGGTCGCTTTTGTCGACGCTTGCCAGTGGCGTGAGCGAGATCGCCTCCAGCCGCGCGGTGTCGATTGTCGACGTACCCGCCCGCCGATAAACCGTCACGATCGAGTCGACCAGCGCGCGCTCGAACACGTCGCGGCCCAGTGTGACGATGCGTTCGATCTTGCCCAGATGGCGTGCCCGAAACGCAGCGCCGAAGGGCCGCGCAAGCCACTTGTCCGGCGTCAGGCAGGCCATTGCGCCGTGCGGCGCGAGCAGGGTGAGGCCCAGTTCCATGAACGGAATATAGAGATCCCAGTTGCCGCGCGCGCTCGGCCAGCGAAGCGCTAGCGCTTCGCGCAGCGGCTTCTGGCCTTCATTGATCATGCGTTCGGAGTCGATATACGGCGGGTTCGCGATGACGGCATCGAAGCCCGCGAAGCGTCCTTGCGCATCGCAAACACCCGGGAATGCGCGCCGCCACGAGAAGTCGTCGCTCGCGTGCGGCTCATCGGCGATGCTGGCCAGCACCGCGTTGCCTTGCTTGAGATTCGCGGCGAAATCTGGCAACGCGCTGAATCGGCCTTCGTCGTCGTAGCCGGCGTGAGCGAGCAGTTCGAACGTCAGACGCAGGCGCGCGAGACCGAGCGCGTGGGCATCGATATCCACGCCGAAGAGATTCTGCTCGATGATGGTGCGTTTTTCGCGATAGAGCGCGGCGTCGCTATCGATGTCGGCGAGCAGACCGAGTTTCGACTTGATCGCCATCAGTGTGTCCAGCGCGCACACCAGCAAATGCCCAGTCCCTACGGCTGGATCGCAGACGCGTAATCCGGCGAGAATCGCGCGCGCCTCGGCGTGGTCATCGATTCGTTCGGATAGCTGATCGAGCGTGGCGCATTGCCAGTTTTTTAGCGTGTTGAAGCGTCCGAGCACGGCGCGCGTGACTGCCTCGTCGGCGAGCAGCCGCGCCACGCGCTCGGGCGTGTACCACGCGCCATCGCGATAGCCGTTGAGTCTTTCGAAGATCAGGCCGAGAGCGGCGGTCTCGCCGGCGAATTCGTAGGCATCGAAGAATCCGGCAAGATCGGGGAATTCGAATAGCGCCCATGGCGTCGCGATCCGCTCGTTCGCACAGCGTTCCTGCAGCGCGAGCATGCGCGCTTCTTGCAGCTTGGACAGCACCGTGCGCCCGATCCACGCGATGCAAAGCTGCAATGCCGCATGAAACACCGCTTCGGGGGCATGAGTGCCGGACGCCTCGAGTTGCGCGATCGCGCGCTCGATCAACGCGTCGGGACGACGTTCATCCGGCGCGTTGCGGACCACGACGGGTTTGCCGCGCTCGACTTGTTCCCGCACGCCGACGACGCGCAGCAGCCCCGCGTAAAACGTCGCGTCGAGTCCGTTACGGGCATCGCCCACACGCTCGCGTACGCTTTGCTTGCGCGCGGGTAACTGGCAAGTCGTCGGATTCGTCTCTGACATATTCTGTTGTGTAGCGCCGATGCGCGGCCTGGCGGTCATTCTACTGGGATGGCCTGTGCCAACCGGCTTAGGCCGTCCGGTCGAATCGACGCTCGCCCGCCGCCGCGCGATCATGTCGGGACGCTGGCGGGACAGACTTGGCGCCGACTTTACCGCCGAACACAGGACCCGTCTCTGCTATAAGATGGCGCCGCATCCGAGGCGCGCCGTCATGGCGAGCCCATCAAGCATCCAGGACTTATGACCGACTTTCCCACCTTGAGCTGGCCTGACACGGACGGCCCCCGCACCGTGCGCTGGCGTTCGGAGGCGGGCACACCCGCGCCGAAGCGCGTCGTCGTCGCCGACGACCGCACCACGGCTGACGACGCCTACCGTCTCGCCTGCGAAGGCACTGCGCTGTTGTGGCGCGGCGACTTCCAGAACGCGCGTCAGTTGCTGCTGGCCATGTCGCGCCGCGCCGAGCGCAAGCCACGCAAGGGCGCGCCCAAAGGGCCAGGCGCGGCGCCGGCCACGCCGCTCGAAGCCTTCCACCTGCATCGCCAGGCGCAGTCGCAACGCGCGCGCACGCTCGGGATGGTGCTGCTGCCGCTCGAAGGCGACTATTCGATCGCGCTGCGCCGCGCGCCCGACGTCAAGCTCGCGTGCGAAGAGGCGTGGGGCGCACCGGACGGCGAGCCGTCTGCGGTCTCGCTGCGCGAAGTGCTCGGTCTGGTCGGCGCGCACGAATGGCGCAAGAAGGGCGTGGCGATTCCCGCGTTGGGCGGCGCGCACGTGCATCCCTACTACGGGGTGTTCTCGCCGGTGCGCGGGGAATATCTCGATCTGATTGCGCGCGTGCCGCTGCCTTCGGTGGAAAAAGCATTCGATATCGGCACCGGGACCGGCGTGATTGCGGCCGTGCTGGCCGGGCGGGGCGTGAAGCAGATCGTCGCCACCGATCAGGACGCGCGTGCGCTCGCTTGTGCGCGCGAAAACCTCGATCGGCTCGGCTTCGGCAAGCAGGTCAAGGTGATGGAAGCCGATCTTTTCCCGCCGGGGCGTGCGCCGCTGGTCGTGTGTAACCCGCCGTGGGTGCCTGCGCGGCCCGCTTCGCCGATCGAATACGCGGTGTTCGATCCGGACAGCCGCATGCTGCGCGGCTTCCTCGACGGGCTCAAGGATCATCTGGAGCCAGGCGGCGAAGGCTGGCTGATCCTGTCCGATTTCGCCGAGCATCTGGGTTTGCGCACGCGCGAAGCGTTGATGGAGATGATCGCGCAGGCGGGGCTCGAAGTCGCCGGGCGCGAGGACATTCGCCCGCGCCATCCTAAGGCGAGCGATCCGTCCGATCCGCTGCACCAGGCGCGCGCAGCCGAAGTCACGTCCTTGTGGCGACTCAAGGCGCGTAGCGAGTAATGGGGGTTCGAAGCGCCTGAACCGCCGGTGCAAAAAAGCGAAACGCCGCCGGTTTTAAACGGCGGCGCAGTGAGAAAAGTCGATCAGCGCGCGGGCCGGCCTCGGATCGGCTACGCGCTAGAGGCAAATTCAGGCAGATTCAGTGAGTTTCAACCTGGATAGGCCTCGTCGACGCGCAGCCCAGCGAGCTTGAAGATCACCCGCAGCGTTTGCGGTTTGATGTCCCGGCGCGCGGCCAGAGCGGACATCACGAAATCAAGCACCTTGGCGTATTTCAGCAGGATCAGGCAGGCCTCCAGATCTGAAGCGCCATCGCGCATATCTTCGGCCAGCCGCAGCATCTCGACCGAGATGTCGCGCGCCATCTCCAGCTCCAGTTGCTGCTTTTCGGTCCACTCGGGCACCTCTACGAGTCGGGCCAGCATTTCCTGGAATTTTTGCTCAGCGTTACCGTCGGGTTTCGTGTTCATTGCATGCCCCATGCACGGTCGCGCAGCTCCGTGCGTCTCGCGCAACGGTTTCTGCGACGTACCTGATTTATCGCTGCCGGCTCATCCGTCAGCGATCTCCCATGCGCGCATTGCCGGTACTTTGCCGGCGTGTCGCGCCCCAAAAACGGTCCTTTCTGGACATCGGCATGACGCAAACCGCGCCGTGCAGTGTCTGTTTTAATCAACCCCTCCCTGCCATCCGGACGTGGGTCAGCGTGCCGGATGCTCCAACTGTATGAATGAGCCGCTCGGGCTGGCGGCCTCTTCGTGCTTTTTCCGTAAAATGACAGATATATTTGCGTCGTTCCGTCGCCTACCGCACGTAGGGCGACAAGAGACGCTTCTCTTTTAAAGCCGCCGCGATGTCCAGCAAGACTTACGAAATCCGTCCGAACCAGTCGATCGAGCTTCTGAAGGAGCTCCATATCCTCACCCGTGACGGGAAGATGAACCAGGATAGCCGCCGCAAGCTGAAACAGGTCTATCACCTGTTCCAGTTCATCGAGCCGCTGCTTAAAGATCTCAAGCAGGATGGCCGCGACGTGACGCTCGTCGATCATGGTGCGGGCAAGTCCTACCTTGGTTTTATTCTCTACGATCTCTTTTTCAAGGAACTGCGCGACAAGTCGCATATCTTCGGCATTGAGACGCGCGATGAGCTGGTTGTGCGCTCTCGCGAACTCGCGCAGCGACTGGGTTTTGGCGGGATGTCGTTTCTGAATCTGTCGGTGGCCGATTCGACCACGTCGACAGAACTGCCGCCGACGGTCGATATCGTCACGGCCTTGCACGCGTGCGATACCGCCACCGACGACGCGCTGCGCTTCGCGCTGAAAAAGCAGGCGCGCTATATCGTGGTGGTGCCCTGCTGTCAGGCGGAAGTGGCGGGGGTGTTGCGGCGGAACAAGGGCAAGTCGCTGGGGCAGGCGCTCACGGAAATCTGGCGCCATCCGCTGCATACGCGCGAATTCGGCAGCCAGATCACCAATGTGCTGCGCTGCCTGCAACTGGAGGCGCACGGTTACCAGGTCAGCGTGACGGAGCTGGTGGGCTGGGAGCACTCGATGAAAAACGAGCTGATCATCGCCCAGTACAAGGATCTGCCGCGCCGCCGTCCGACCGAACGGCTCAACGAAATCCTCGATACCTTCGGGCTTGCCGAACTGCGCGAGCGTTTCTTCTCCGATGAAGGCGAGCCGGCCGCCGAAACGACCGACGCGAGCTAACTCCGCTTAAGCTCGCCTCAAGGGCCAGGCGCGGCGTCAGTCTTCGTCGCGCTTCGCCATCCATTCACGCCAGCCCTTCAGGCCCAGGCGTCGCAGCGTTTCCATATTGCGTTCGTAGATGTCGGCGGCGTCCGGGAAGGCGTCCACGGCGCGCTCGATGCTGTCTTCGCGCAGCAGATGCAGGATCGGATATGGGGCGCGGTTCGTGTAGTTCTCGATGTCGTCGGGCGCGGTATCTTCGAACTGATAGTGCGGGTGAAAGCTCGCAATCTGCAGTGTGCCGTCCAGGCGCAACTGGCCGAGCAGCAGATCCGCGAAATGCAGCGCGTCGTTGTAGTCGAGAAAGTCGGCAAGCGCGTGGGGCAGGATCAGCAGCGTGGTGTCGATGTCGGCGGGATCGGCGTCCGCGAGCGTGCGCAGTTCCGTTTCGAGATCGGTCAGGACGCCTTCGAGATCCGTCGCCTCGCTGATTGCGTAGCGGATCTGGCCCTTCACGTGAACGCTTTTGGCGAACGGGCAAAGATTCAGGCCGATCACGGCGCGCGTAAGCCAGTGGCGCGTGGCGTCGAGGATGTCGGCGTGGTCCGGCGTGGCGCCAGAAGCGGAGGAAGCGGTGTCGTTCATGGCCGCGATTTTACTCGCGGCTTTCTGTAGCGATATCGATTGTTCGGCCGCACGCCGCCTCGATCAAAAGCTTCGCCATACGCGGCGCGGCGAGAATCGGGCCGCAACCGGGGCCGTAAGTCTGGCTGGCGGCGTACACCCCTTCGACCAGCAACGCCAGTTCATCCGCGAGCGCGGAGGGATCGCTGGCTTGCGCGGCCTGCGCAAGTTCGTTCAGGCGCGCCATCAGTCGCGTCTTGTTCTCGCTCACGCTTTGGCGCGCGGGATGCGTCGCATCCGGAAATTCAGCCGCGACGTTCACGAACGGGCAACCGCGATATTCCGGCGCGGACGCGCGCCGCGTCAGATCCTCGAAACACTGCAGCAGTTGCCGCGCGGCGTCGCCGGGATGTTTGGCGACGCTCGATTCGAACCGCTCGAAAAAGCGCACGTCGCAGCGCTTCAAATACGCCACCACCAGATCGTCCTTGGACGAGAATTGGCGGTACAGGCTCATCTTGTTCACCCCCGCGCGCTCGACCACGGCTTCCACGCCGACCGCGCGCACACCCTCCTGATAGAACAGTTCGTCGGCGGCGCGCAGCAGTTGCTCCTGCGCGCGCGGCCCGGCCGTCTGGGTACGCGTGGCGGTGGAAGCGGAAGTTTCGGGGCGCTTGGACATGGCGGGCATCTCGTCATCAGGGTTACGCTTGACATGTTACCGAGCGGTCACTACTATCGCAACACACTTGTGACCGATCGGTAACAATCCCGGTTCGGCGCAGACGCAAAAACACGCAGGCGGGCAGAAGCATGAGATCAGGCGCCCGGTACAACATCAGCAAGGAGCACGGATGAACTGGGCAGCGAGGTGGGTTGGCGGGCGTTTCCACTATGGATGGCTCGTGGTAGCGGTGGTGTTTCTGGTGCTGCTGGCGGCGGCCGGTACGCGTGCCACGCCGAGCGTGATGATGGTGCCGCTCGAACACCAGTTCGGCTGGAGTCGCGCGACGATTTCGCTGGCGATTTCGGTGAACATCGCGCTTTATGGGCTGATGGGTCCGTTTGCGGCGGCGGCGATGCAGCGCTTCGGCGTGCGGCCTACGCTGCTCACGGCGCTCGCCACGATGGCGGCGGGCGTGGCGCTGTCCGCGCTGATGACGCATCCGTGGCAGATGATCCTGGTCTGGGGCGTGATGGTGGGCGGCGCGACGGGCGTGGCTGCGCTGTCGCTGTCGGCCACGATCGTCACGCGCTGGTTCACCACGCATCGCGGTCTCGCGATGGGCATCCTCACCGCAAGCTC
Source organism: Burkholderia sp. Ax-1719 (assembly GCF_011753055.1). GTDB lineage: Bacteria > Pseudomonadota > Gammaproteobacteria > Burkholderiales > Burkholderiaceae > Paraburkholderia. The sequence goes on from NZ_VWWJ01000019.1 coordinate 115,981, forward strand.
GGCCACCGGCCAGCTCGTGTTCCTGCCGTTCCTCGCGGCCATCGCTGAAAAGCACGGCTGGCAGATGGTGGTGCTGGTGGTGGCGATCGCCGCCGCCGTGGTGGTGCCGCTGGTCGCGCTGCTGTTGCCGGAGCGGCCGGCCAATGTGGCGCTGCGCCCGTTCGGCGAGGCGCATGACGCGCCCATCGTGCCGCCCGCGCCGCAGCAGAATCCGCTCACGCTGGCGTTCGGCGCACTCGCGCAGGCCAGCCGCACGCGCGACTTCTGGCTGCTGTTCTTCAGCTTCTTTATCTGCGGCGCGAGCACCAACGGTTACGTGGGCACGCATCTGATCGCCATGTGCGGCGATTACGGCATGACGGAAGTGCAGGGCGCGTCGCTGCTCGCAACCATGGGCATTTTCGATCTGTTCGGCACGACGCTTTCGGGCTGGCTGTCCGATCGCTTCAACAGCCGCGTGCTGCTGTTCTGGTATTACGGGCTGCGCGGGCTCTCGCTGATCTATCTGCCGCACGCGTTTGGCATCGACTTTTTCGGCTTGCCGATTTTCGCGGTGTTCTATGGGCTCGACTGGATCGCGACCGTGCCGCCGACGGTGCGTCTGGCCACCGATGTGTTCGGCAAGGAGCGCGCACCGATTATCTTCGGCTGGGTGGTGGCGGGGCACCAGCTAGGCGCGGCGTTCGCGGCGTTTGGCGCGGGGCTGCTGCGTTCGAGCCTGGGCACCTATACGGTGGCGTCGATGATTTCGGGCGGCTTGTGTCTGATCGCGTCGTTCCTGGTGCTGCGCATCAATCGCGGAGCGCGTTCCGTTGGTGTGCAGGCGGCTTGATCGCAGTACCGCACGAGGCACTGCGGCCGCCGCATGATATTCGTCGCGTAAGCGCGTTTTGTGCAGCGCGGGTATGCTGATGGCCCCGGGCGAGCGCCCGCTATCCTCAAGGACAGACAAGGCATGACGAAGCACAAACCCGCACCGACAGCCGTGCCCATCCACGAACTGATCGCTGGCCGCTGGAGCCCGCGCGCCTACTCGAACGAGCCGGTGTCGCGCGAGGCGCTGCACGCGGTGATCGAGGCCGCACGCTGGGCGCCGTCGGGATACAACCTGCAGCCGTGGCGCTTCATCGTGTTCGACCGCACGGCGGACGAAGTCGCGTTCAAGCGCGCCTTCGGTACGCTCGTGCCGTTCAACCAGCAATGGAACGCACCCGCGCCGATCCTGATTGCCGTGACGGCGCAGACCCTCAACTCGAAGGGCGAAGTCAACCGCACGGCGCAGTACGACGCGGGCGCGGCCGCCATGTCGCTGGTGCTGCAGGCGCACGCGCTGGGTCTTGCCGCGCACCAGATGAGCGGCTTCGACGTGAACGCATTCCGCAAGGAGTTCGCCCTGCCGAACGACGTGGAGCCACTCGCGATCATCTCGATCGGCCATTACGGCGATGTGGACAAGCTCGAACCGGTGCTGCGCGACCGCGAGAAGGCGGAACGCACGCGCTCGGCCGTGGGCGACATCGCTTACGCGAACGCCTGGAAGCAGCCGTTCAAGGGCTAAGCGCCCATCTGAAGCGCAGCCCAGGTCTGTAAAACACGCACGCGCGGCTTCGGTCGCGCGTGTCACTTTACAGGGCCGAATCAAGGGCTTGCGGTTGCCCCACGCCGCGCTTTCGTGATACAAAGCCGGTCCTCCCAGCCTTCCTCATCGCGCGCGCCTTGTGCCGTGCGTCATTGCCATGACCCCGTTTTGCGCGATCGACTTCGGTACTTCCAATTCGGCCGTGGCCCTGCCAGGCGCCGCTGCCGGCGATGCCATGCGCCTCGCGCCCGTGGAAGGCGCCCACACCACGCTGCCCACTTCGGTGTTCTTCAATACCGATGAACACACGCGCGAATTCGGCCGTGCGGCGCTCGCCGCGTATATCGACGGTTTCGACGGGCGGCTGATGCGCTCGATGAAGAGCATCCTCGGCTCGCCGCTGGCGGAAAGCACCACCGATCTCGGCGATGGCAGCGCCATGCGCTACACGGAAATCATCGCGATCTTCGTCGATCATCTGAAGCGCAGCGCCGAGCGTTGCTCGGGCGCGTCGATCGAGCGCGCGGTGCTGGGCCGCCCGGTGTTTTTCGTCGACGAAGATCCGCGCGCCGACCAGCTGGCGCAGGATCAGCTTGAAGCGGCGGCGCGTTCGGTGGGTTTCAAGGAGATCCAGTTCCAGTACGAGCCAATCGCGGCGGCCTTCGACTACGAGTCGCGCCTGACGGAAGAAGGCCTCGTGCTGGTGGCCGACATTGGCGGCGGTACGTCGGACTTTTCGCTTGTGCGTGTCGGGCCGCAGCGCATGACGCGTCTGGAGCGCAAGGACGATGTGCTGGCCCACCACGGCGTGCATGTGGCCGGCACCGACTTCGACCGTCGCGTGGAACTGGCGACGATCCTGCGCGAACTGGGCTATCAGGCGCTCGATCCGGAAGGCCGCGAAATTCCCAATCGCGTCTATTTCGATCTGGCGACCTGGCATCTGATCAACACGATCTACACGCCCAAGCGCGCGACCGAACTCAAGCTCATGCGCCATCTGTACACGGACACGGCGCAGCACGACCGCCTGATGCGCGTGGTCGACTGGCGTCTGGGTCACGCGCTGGCGGCGCGTGCGGAAGAGGCGAAGATCGGCGTATCGGCGGGCGGCGAAACGATGATCGATCTGGAGCAGGTGGAAACGGATCTGCGTCTGGCATTCGACGACGCGCAACTGGTGGAAGCGGGCCGCGAGGAAACGCGACGCATCGTGCAGGCTGCGCGCGACACCGTGCAGGCCGCGGGCGTGGCCCCGAGCGCGGTGAATGCGCTGTATTTCACGGGCGGCTCGACCGGTCTGCTGTTCCTGACCCAGGCGCTTGCCGAAGCATTCCCGCAGGCGCAGCCCGTGTTCGGCGATCGACTCGCCAGCGTGGCCACCGGCCTGGGCATTCACGCACAGCGTCTGTTCGGCTGAGCGTGCGACGAAAGTGGGGTGAGTCTGCAAAAAACGCAGGCGACAAAAAACCCCACTTTCAAAGAGAAGAGTGGGGTTTTTCTGTAAGCTTGCCAGTCAGGATCAGAGGTAAATCCCGACAGTCAAAGACGGTAATTTAGACCGGCTTGATGTTAGCAGCTTGCTTGCCCTTCGGGCCCGTACGCACTTCGAATTGAACCTTTTGGTTCTCTTGCAGCGTCTTGAAGCCGTCGATCTTGATTTCCGAGAAGTGCGCGAACAGATCTTCGCCACCGCCGTCCGGCGTGATGAAGCCAAAGCCCTTAGCGTCATTGAACCACTTGACGGTACCGGTTTCCATATTACTTTCCTAAAAATGAATGAACAAAGAGGTGCCGAAAATCAAGGAAGGGGTATGGGACCAACCGGAGTACCGTTGATGGGCGAACTACGAAAGACCTATTCACACTCGCCGCTTGAAATCCTGCCCGAACTTTATACGGCTTATTGTCTGGAAGGTCAACTAGCACCCAGGGAAACTCCATAGTTTTTTACTTCAGGGTCGCAACAAAGTCTTACAAAGCTTGCTAAGTTGCTGTTTTTTTTGTAGTGGCAGAAGAAATCTGGCGTCTTTTGACGGTGCAACCGTTAAACTACGCGCCGCGCATGAGTTGCGCCTTCGGGCGCAATCGCAATCGCGCGCAGGTGCGACTGCCGCTGGAACCCCGCCCGCACAACAGACGGGGCATGCGGTGTTGAACTGCTCTTGATACAGGAGAAGACGTGAAAAGTTCTATTCAACGGAACATCGGCCCGTTCGCGCTGATGTTTACCGGCCTCGGGTCGATCATCGGTTCGGGCTGGCTGTTCGGCGCATGGAAAGCCGCCAAGATTGCAGGTCCCGCTGCAGTCTGCGCGTGGGTGATCGGGGCCGTGGTCATTCTGGCCATCGCGCTCACCTATGCCGAACTCGGCGCGATGTTCCCGGAATCGGGCGGCATGGTCCGCTACGCCCGTTACTCGCATGGCGCGCTGGTGGGTTTCATCAGCGCATGGGCGAACTGGATCGCCATCGTTTCGGTGATTCCTATCGAAGCCGAAGCCTCTATCCAGTACATGAGCACCTGGCCCTATCCGTGGGCGCATGCACTGTTCGTCGATGGCTCATTGACACACTCCGGGCTGTTCCTGTCGGCGCTGCTCGTGATCGTGTACTTCATGCTGAACTACTGGGGCGTGAAGCTGTTCGCGCGCGCCAATAGCGCCATCACGATCTTCAAGTTCATCATCCCGGGTCTGACGATCATCGGTCTGATGGCAACGGGCTTCCACCACGAAAACTTCGGCGAAGCGACCACGTTCGCGCCGTATGGCTGGTCGGCGGTGTTCACGGCGGTTGCAACCAGCGGCATCGTGTTCGCGTTCAACGGCTTCCAGAGCCCGATCAACCTCGCAGGCGAAGCGCGCAATCCGTCGAAGAGCATCCCGTTCGCGGTGATCGGCTCGATCGTCTGCGCACTGGTGATCTACGTGCTGCTGCAGGTGGCGTACATCGGCGCGGTCAATCCGGCTGACGTGGCGAAGGGCTGGAACACGTTCAACTTCAAGTCGCCGTTCGCGGAACTCGCGATCGCGCTGAACCTGAACTGGCTGGCGATCCTGCTGTATGTCGATGCATTCGTGAGCCCGAGCGGCACCGGCACGACCTACATGGCAACGACCTCGCGCATGATCTACGCGATGGAGCGCAACAACACGATGCCGGCAATGTTCGGCAACGTGCACCCGTTCTACGGTGTGCCGCGCCAGGCGATGTGGTTCAACCTCGTCATCTCGTTCATCTTCATGTTCTTCTTCCGCGGCTGGAGCTCGCTGGCGGCGGTGATCTCGGTTGCAACCGTGATCTCGTACCTGACGGGCCCGATCAGCCTGATGGCACTGAAGCGCGCTGCCACGGACATCGAACGTCCGCTGTCGGTGCCGTTCATGAAGGTCATCGCACCGTTCGCATTCGTCTGCGCATCGATGATCCTGTACTGGGCCAAGTGGCCGCTGACGGGCGAAATCATTCTGCTGATGGTTGTCGCACTGCCGGTGTACTTCTACTTCCAGGCCAAGCAAGGCTTCGGCGGCTGGGGCCAGGATCTGAAGGCAGCATGGTGGCTGTGCGCCTATCTGCCGACGATGGCGGTGCTCTCGCTGATCGGCTCGAAGCAGTTCGGCGGTCACGATGTGATCCCTTACGGCTGGGACATGCTGGTCGTCGCGATCATCTCGCTCGGCTTCTACTTCTGGGGCGTGAATTCGGGTTACCGCACGCCGTATCTGGAAGAGCGTAAGGAACACGACGAAGTGCTCGAAGGCATCGGCGCGCACTAATCAGCGCATCGAATAGCCAGTAAAAAGCCCGCCTGAAGCGATTCAGGCGGGCTTTTTTGCGTCTGCGCCTTGCGGCGATCGCGCTTACTGGACCGAAGCCGATCCAAACACGTAGTTCGTCATCGCCAGCGCGCGCTGGTAAGTGCCGAGCGACTGCACGCCGAGCGTGTAATCGTCGTCGGCGGCGCCGAGCGCGGCGAACACCGGCAGCAGATGCTCGTCGGTCGGGTGCATCAGGACCGCGTGCGGCGCCTGACGACGATAGTCGAGCAGGGCGTCGATGTCGCGCGCAGCGAGACGGGATTCGAACCAGTCGGTGAACTCAGCCACGCGTGGATCGGCGTCCTCCGGCCGCGCCGAAAAATCGGCCTGACGCAGGTTGTGCGTGATCTGGCCCGAACCGACCACCATCACGCCTTCGTCGCGCAGTTCGCGCAGCGCGCGGCCCACGGCGAAGTGATACGCGGCGTCGTTGCGCGGCTGGATCGATAGCTGGGCGACGGGCACGTCCGCGTCCGGGAACATCAGCAGCATCGGCACCCATGCGCCGTGATCGAGCCCGTGGGCCTCTTCATCGACTTCCACGCCCTGGGCGCGCAGCAACGCTGCCGCGCGCTGCGCGGTTTCCGGAGCGCCGGGCGCGGGGTACTGGATCTCGTAGAGCGCGCGCGGGAAGCCGTAGAAGTCGTGGATGGTCTCGGGCTGCGTCGCAGTGCTCACAGCCGGACGCTGCGTGTACCAGTGCGCGGAGAGCATCAGGATCGACTTCGGCTTCGGTAGATGCTGGGCGAGCGCGGTGAAGCCTTCGCGCGGCATCGACGGATCGATCGGCAGCGTGGGCGCGCCGTGCGACAGGAAAAGCGTGGGGGTACGGGTGGTCATGATCGTAAGCCACACGGAGTGGCTGGAAAGTTTCGCATTACGATCAATATAAGACTCAACTCCCGCGAATTAAACGTGCGTCGAGAGAATTGATTGTGTCGCCGATGTTGATAATCGGCGGCGTTCTAAATGTTGGGCGAAAGTCAGTCGCCAGCGCTGCGCAAACCGGGCCACGCGGGCGCGAGCGCCGGGCCGAGCGCGAACAGATCGAGCACGCGCGCAACGGTGTGATCGACCATTTCGTCGAGCGAGGCGGGCTGGCTGTAGAACGCGGGCAAAGGCGGGAAGATCACGCCGCCCATTTCCGTCACGGCGGTCATGTTGCGCAGATGCGCGAGGTTGAACGGCGTTTCGCGCACCATCAGCACTAATCGGCGACGTTCCTTGAGCGTGACGTCGGCGGCGCGGGCGATTAGGTTGTCGGAAAGGCCGTGCGCGACGCTCGCCAGCGTCTTCATCGAGCAGGGCGCGACAATCATGCCGTCGGTCGCAAACGAGCCGGAGGCGATGGTCGCGCCCACGTCGCGCACCGAATGGACGACATCGGCGCGCGCGTGGAGGTCTTCCTTACTCAACTGCAGTTCGTGCTGGATGTTGAGCCAGCCGGCGGCGGAAACCAGCAGATGGGTTTCGACGCCGCCCAGACGGCGCAGCGTTTCCAGCATGCGCACGCCGTAGATCGCGCCCGTCGCCCCCGTGATCGCGACGATCAGGCGGCGTTGCTGGGCGCCCGGCGGCGCAACAGACGACACGTAAAGCCCTGACGCGGCGAGATTAAGCCGCTGCGAACAGCTGTTGCAGTTCGCCGTTCTGGTACATCTCCATCATGATGTCCGAACCGCCGATGAATTCGCCCTTCACGTACAGCTGGGGAATGGTCGGCCAGTTCGAGAATTCCTTGATGCCCTGGCGGACTTCGTCGTCTTCGAGGACGTTGACCGTCTTGATCTGATCGACGCCGCAGGCTTTCAGGATCTGGATGGCGCGGCCGGAGAAACCGCACATCGGAAACTGCGCGGTGCCCTTCATGAAGAGGACGACGGCATTTTCGTCGACGATCTGCTTGATGCGCTGTTGGGTGTCCATGTCTGACCTTGGCTTGCTTGAATGAGGTTGATGCGGAATACGTGGAATTGCTTGGATGCAGAACGAAATGATAGCGGATTTCGCTCGCGCAGGCCGGGCGTGCCTTGGGCGTGACCTGGCCACGCGAGCGGCCTGTTAGCCGCTAAAAACCGCTGAAGCGCCCGCCGCTGATGCGTTCGATATCCGCCAGATCCCGCCTGGAGGCGATTTCGGCGAAACCGCGTGCGTCGAGCAGCGCGCGCACGGCCGCCGCCTGATCGTAGCCATGCTCCATCCACAGCACGCCGCCCGTAACCAGACGCTCGGGCGCGCCTTCGACGATCGCACGCAGGGCGCTGAGGCCGTCCGCTTCGTCGGTGAGCGCGCCGCGCGGTTCGAAGCGCAGGTCGCCCTGGTCCAGATGCGGGTCGCCGTTGGCGATATAGGGCGGGTTGCTGACGATCACGTCGAAGCGCAGCGCGGCGTCGAGCCCGTCGTACCAGCTGCTTTCGATCAGCGTCAGCGCGCCGCCGGGACGTGCGGCGTCGAGCAGTTTCGCGGCGTTGCGCGCGGCCACGGCCAGCGCGCCCGGCGAGCGGTCGACCGCCCAGACCCGCGCATCGGGCCGCGCCGAGGCGATCGCCACCGCAATCGCGCCGCTGCCGGTGCCCAGATCCAGCACGCGCGGCTGCGCGATGCCTTCCATGGCCGCGAGCGCGGTTTCCACCAGCAGTTCGGTTTCCGGACGCGGAATCAGCACGTCGGGCGTCACTTCGAAGTCGAGGCCGAAAAACTCGCGGGCGCCCACCAGTTGCGCGATCGGCTCGCCCGCCGCGCGGCGCGCTTCGAGCGCGCGATACGCGTCGACGCGCACAGCGTCGAGCGCCTGATCGCCGCGCGTGATGAGTTCGGTGCGACGCCAGCCAAGCACGTGCATCAGCAGGATGCGCGTCTCCAGCGCGGGCAGCGGCGAGGCGCGCAGCAGGGCGTCGGCGGTAATGTCTTGTGGCTGGTTCACGGTGTCAGCGAGGCTCAATCCGCATCGCCCAGCGACGCCAGCTGTTCGGCCTGATGCTCGGACAGCAGCGCGCCGATCAGTTCGCCGAGATCGCCGTCCATAATCGCTTCCAGACGATAAAGCGTCAGATTGATCCGATGATCCGTCAGACGGCCTTGCGGGAAGTTGTAGGTGCGGATGCGCTCCGAGCGGTCGCCCGAGCCCACGAGGCTCTTGCGCGTGGCCGCTTCCTTGGCGTGCTGCTCCTGATACTGCTTGTCCTTGATGCGCGCGGCCAGCACCTTGAGCGCGCGATCCTTGTTCTTGTGCTGCGAGCGGTCGTCCTGGCATTCCACGACAATGCCGGTCGGCATGTGCGTCACGCGCACGGCCGAGTCGGTCTTGTTGATGTGCTGACCGCCCGCGCCTGAGGCGCGGAAGGTGTCGATGCGCAGATCGGCGGGATTGATCTCGACTTCGCCGATTTCATCGGCTTCCGGCATCACCGCGACCGTGCAGGCGGAGGTATGGATGCGGCCCTGCGTTTCGGTGGCGGGCACGCGCTGCACGCGATGACCGCCCGATTCGAACTTGAGCTTCGAGTACGCCGCTTCGCCCGCGATGCGCACGATCACTTCCTTGTAGCCGCCCAGATCCGACTCGCTCGCCGACATCATCTCGATCTGCCAGCGGTTGCGTTCCGCGTAGCGCAGATACATGCGCAGCAGGTCGCCCGCGAACAGCGCCGATTCGTCGCCGCCCGTGCCCGCGCGGATTTCGAGGAACACGTTGCGGTCGTCGTTGGGGTCCTTCGGCAGCAGCATCATCTGCAACTCGTGCTGCAACTGCGCCATGCGTTCGCGCGCGGCCTTGACCTCGTCTTCGGCGAAATCGCGCATCGAGGCGTCGCTCAGCAGATCCTTGGCGGCCGCTTCGTCGTCTTTCGCCTGGCGCCACTGCGCGTAATGTTCGACCACCGGCCCGATTTCCGCATGCTCGCGTGTGAGCTTGCGGTACTGGTCGCGGTTGGACGTCACATCGGGACGGCTCAACAGGTCGTTTAGCTCGGCCAGGCGTGTTGTCAGCTGGTCGAGCTTCGATTGCATGCTCGTTTTCATCGGGCGGTACGGAGCGGAACTCCGGTCAGGACTGCGGGAAGGAAAGGCGGGCGGGAACCCTGGCGTGTCCGCGCAAATGCCATGCTCGGCTATGCGCAGACTGGTCGCGGCGAGTGCCGCTAACGGTCCGAAGAACCGGACGCGTTGGATGATGCGTTGTCGTTCGACGCGTTGTCGTTCGATGCGGCGGCGTCGACGCTTTCGTCAGACTTGCCGCTTCGTGTCGAGTGAGCCGACTGGCCGTGGCGATAAAAACCACTCATCAGCTCGATCAGCGAATCGCGGCTTTCGCCGCTCGACGTGTTGAGCGCGTGCGTCGGGCCGTGGATCAGCTTGTTGGTGAGCGCCTGCGAGAGCGCTTCGAGCACCGCGGACGGATCGTCGCCACGCGCGAGCATCTTGCGCGCGCGATCGAGTTCGGTGCGGCGCAGCGCGTCGGCCTGCGTGTGCATGTGGCGGATCACCGGCACGATGCTGCGCGAGTCGAGCCACTGCATGAAGTTCGCCACGCGCGATTCGATGATGGTTTCGGCCTGCGCCACGGCAGCCTGGCGCGAGGCATTGCCTTCGCGCACGATGGTGCCGAGGTCGTCGACGGTATAGAGGAACACGTCTTCGAGCTGGCCGACTTCGGCTTCGATATCGCGCGGCACCGCGAGGTCGACCATGAAGATCGGGCGGTGACGGCGCGCTTTCACAGCGCGTTCAACTGCGCCCAGACCGATGATCGGCAGCGTGGAGGCCGTGCACGACACGATGATGTCGAACTCGTGCATGCGCGCGGGCAGTTCGGACAGCGGAATCGACTTGCCGCCGAAACGTTCCGCGACGTAGCGGCCGCGTTCGGCGGTGCGGTTGGCGACCACCAGTTCGCGCGGCTGCTGCGCGGCGAAGTGCGCGGCGCACAGCTCGATCATTTCGCCCGCGCCGATAAACAGCACGCGCTGGTTGGCGATCTTGTCGAAGATGCGCTGCGCCAGACGCACGGCGGCGGCGGCCATCGACACCGATTGCGCCCCGATTTCCGTGGTGCTGCGCACTTCCTTCGCGACGGCGAAGGTGCGCTGGAACAGCTGGTTCAGATAGGTGCCAAGCGCGCCGGCTTCGGTAGCGGTGCGCACCGCTGTCTTCATCTGCCCGACGATCTGGGTTTCGCCCAGCACCATCGAGTCCAGACCCGAGGCCACGCGAAACGCGTGACGGACGGCTTCGGACTGCGGCAGCGTGTAGACGTGCGGCGCGAGTTCTTCGGCGCGAATGCCATGGTAGTGCGAGAGCCATTCCACCGCGGAATCGCGCGACGCCAGCGCGTCGGTCGCGCAGTAAAGCTCGGTGCGATTGCAGGTGGAGAGGATGGCCGCTTCCGGCGCGCTCAGGGTGCGCTTGCCGCCGGTCCAGGCTTCCTTGAACAGGGCCAGAGCCGGTTTGATCTGTTCGAGCGGAAACGCCACGCGTTCGCGCAAGGCGACGGGCGCGGTGTGGTGATTGATTCCGATCGTTAGAAGCTGCATACCATGGGGCGAAGATTTAGGCGGATATTATAACTTTTCCGCGCTTCTGACATTGGCGTCGGCAATGTCAGCGTCCTCCCCAGTATTAATCGGTAGTCGCTCGAGTTGATATCCGTAGCCGTATAGCGTGGTTAAGCGCCAGCCATGCTCGGGCCCGAGCTGCAATTTGCTGCGCAGCCGCGAGGCGTGCGTATCGAGCGTGCGCGACCGAACGTCGCGGTTCAGATTCCAGACGGTTTCGAGAATGCGCGCGCGCGAAACGGGGCGCGATGCGTTGGTGAAAAGCAGCAACGCAAAGCGAAATTCCTTGGGCGTGAGCGTGACAGTGTGGCCCCGGAAATTGACCGCATAGCGCGCCGAATCGAATTGATAATCGCCAAAACCGTAATGCGCGCGGTTGCGCGGGCGACGCACCCCGGCGCGGCGCAGCAAGGCGTCGATACGGGCGAGCATTTCGGGGCCGCGCACGGGTTTGGCGATGCAGTCGTCGGCGCCGGCTTGCAGGCTGGCGACGATTTCGCTTTCGTGCGGCGAGGCCATCAGCACGATGGCCGGCAGACCGGGGAGCAGGCGGCGCGCGCGCGGGATGAGTTCGTCGCCGCCGAGGTCGCCGCACCAGTAGGCGGCCATCAGCAGATCGAAGGCATCATCTTCCAGGGCTTCGACGAGTGGTGCGCCATGAGGGAAATAGCGGCAGGCGTGACCGCCTGCAATGAGCAGGCGTTCGATGATTTCAGCCTGGCGCGCGTCAGGTTCGACAAGAGCGATTCGCATAGGGGAGTGCAGCCGGGGCGGGCCGGGTGCGCTTGCCTTGCGCCATCCCGCCCCCTACACTCAACCGCTACGCGGGAAGCGCCGAGCCGACCGTTTTCCGTTAAAAATATCGTTGTAAAAGAGACAAAAGAATGCTATTCGCCGCCTCCCCGCAGTCCTATAGGACTCTTCTGAAATTCCTTAGGACACGGCGCTGATGGGCTGGCCAGGCATCGTCGTGCTCGGATTCGCCATCGGCTTTGCGGGATGGCTGCTGCATCCCATGCGCCGCGCCGCCGGCCCGGCGGGCCGCGCGCTCGTGCTTGCCATCGTTGCGGCGCTTGCCGGCGCGGCGCTCGCGAAAGCGGCGGGCCGCGCCACCGGTCTTTTCTACGACGGCGAACTGCTCGAATGGCCGGTCTGCACGGCTGTCGCGTTTGTGTTCGTCGCCGTGTTGCTGGCGCTGCGCGCGCGCCGCTGACCGATCTTCGCGCTGCTGTTTTTCGCGCGTTTTTCGCGCCCCCCTATACATAACCCGCGCTCCACTACTCTCGCAGGTGAAAACATGAACGCCCGACTCCTCGAAACGTCCACCACGCCCGAACGCATCGCCGCACTGCGCGCCGCGATGACCGCCGCGGGCGTGGACGCCGCCCTCGTGCCGTCCGCCGATCCGCATCTCTCCGAATACCTGCCGCGTCGCTGGCAAGGTCGTGAGTGGCTGTCCGGCTTTACTGGCTCGGTCGGCACGCTGGTGGTGACGAAGGATTTCGCGGGCGTTTGGGTCGACAGCCGCTATTGGGTGCAGGCCGAAAACCAGCTCGCGGGCACCGGCATCGAACTGATGAAGATGACGGCCGGCCAGCAGAGCGCGCCGCACATCACATGGCTCGCGCAGAACGTGCCGGCGGGCGGCGCGGTCGCGGTGGACGGAGCGGTGCTGGGCGTAGCCTCGGCGCGGGCGTTGGCCGATGCGCTCGAAGCACGCGATGTGACGCTGCGCACCGATCTCGATCTGCTCGAAGCGGTCTGGAGCGGTCGTCCCTCGTTGCCGGTCGAACCGGTCTACGAACACGTCGCGCCGCACGCCGACGCGCAGCGCCCGGGCAAGCTCGCACAGGTGCGCGCCGCAATGGCTGACCTTGGCGCGCAGTACCACTTCATTTCGACGCTCGACGATCTCGCGTGGCTCTTCAACCTGCGCGGCGCCGACGTCAACTACAACCCGGTGTTCGTCGCGCACGCACTGGTCGGCCCGGACGAGGCCACGCTTTTTGTCGCCGATGGCAAGGTGCCACCCGAACTCGCGCAATCGCTTGCGCGCGACAACGTGCGCGTCGTGCCCTATGCACAGGCCGCCGGCGCGCTGGGCGCGCTGCCCGCAGGCGCGGCGCTGCTGGTCGATCCGCGCCGCGTGACTTTCGGCATGCTGCAGGCGGTGCCCGCCGCAGTGAAGCTGGTCGAATCGCTCAACCCCAGCACTACGCTGAAGTCGCGCAAGACCGACGTGGAAGCGCAGCACGTGCGCGCGACCATGGAACAGGACGGCGCGGCGCTGGCCGAATTCTTCGCATGGTTCGAAGCCGCGCTGGGCCGCGAAACCATCACCGAACTCACCATCGACGAAAAGCTCACGGCGGCGCGCGCGCGCCGTCCGGGTTATGTGTCGCTGTCGTTCGGCACGATCGCGGGCTTCAACGCCAATGGCGCGATGCCGCATTACCGCGCGACCCCGGAGTCGCACAGCGTGATCGAAGGCGACGGCCTGCTGCTGATTGATTCGGGCGGCCAGTACCTCGATGGCACGACCGACATCACGCGCGTCGTTCCCGTGGGCACGCCCAGCGCCGAGCAGAAGCGCGATTTCACGCTGGTGCTCAAGGGCATGATGGCGCTGTCGCGCGCGCAGTTCCCGCGCGGCATCCGCTCGCCGATGCTTGACGCCATCGCGCGTGCGCCGATCTGGGAAGCGGGCGCGGACTACGGTCACGGCACCGGTCACGGCGTGGGCTACTTCCTGAACGTGCACGAAGGCCCGCAGGTGATTTCGCACTACGCGCCCGCCGAGCCGTGGACGGCGATGGAGGAGGGCATGATCACCTCGAACGAGCCGGGCATCTATCGTCCGGGCAAGTGGGGCGTGCGTATCGAAAACCTCGTGCTGAACCAGAGCGCGGGCAAGACCGAATTCGGTGAATTCCTGAAATTCGAAACGCTGACGCTCTGCCCGATCGACACGCGTTGTATTGATCTGGCGCTGTTGCGCGAGGACGAGCGCGCATGGCTCAATGCGTACCACCAGACGGTTCGCGAACGCGTCTCGCCGCACGTGAGCGGCGACGCGCTGGCGTGGCTCGAAAAACGCACGCAGCCGATCTGATCCTCTCAATCGCGCAGGAAAGTCGCGTAGCAATCAACGGAGCGCAGGCGCATGACGATCAAGGCAGTGGTGTTCGACTTCGGCGGGGTGCTGGTGGACTGGAGTCCCGAGTATCTCTATCGCAAGCTGATTCCCAACGACGACGAACGCCGCTGGTTTCTGACAAACGTCTGCGCGATGGACTGGGTGATCCGTCAGGACGGCGGCGAGCCGATCGCCGTCGGCACCGAAGAACTGGTCGCGCGCTTTCCCGACCACGAAGCGCTGATTCGCGCGTTCTACGAGCGCTGGCACGAGATGATTGGCGGCCTGCTCGAAGGTGGCGTGGCCACGTTCGAGCGGCTGGAAGCGGCGAACGTTCCGATCTTCGGCCTCACCAACTGGTCGGCGGAGACGTTTCCCTGGGCGTGGGAGCGTTTCGGCATCCTGCGGCGCTGTCGCGATGTGGTGGTGTCCGGGCGCGTGAAGCTGGTGAAGCCCGATCCGGCGATCTTCCACGAAATGTTCCGCCGTATCGAGGCGCAGTTGCCGGGCGTGCAGCCGGGCGAACTGGTCTTTATCGACGACAACGCGCGCAACGCCGAAGCCGCCACGGCGCTCGGCTGGCACGGCGTGCATCACACGAGCAACGCCACGACCGACGCAAAACTGCGCGAACTCGGCCTGCCGGTTTAACGCGGCGGTTTCATTTTTTCGGCGGCGTCGCGGCGGGTTGCGGCGACGCCCCGAACAGGTTGCGCAGCGCGTCGGCGATACCCTTTGCGGTTTGCCCCGCGCCCTGCGCCACACCTTGCGCGCTCACTCCGAGCGCCTTCGCAAAACCCGCACGCAATTCGGTCATCAGGTTGTCGTTGAGCCTGAACTTCGGATCGTGCAAATCCCCGTCCAGCACGAAATGCAGCGTGATGTCGCCCTTGTGCGACTTGAGCGCGGCGATGGCGGCGCGCGTCGGAATCGACAGGAACGAGTCGAGCGGGTCGCTGCTTTCGGCCAGTTGCAACTGATGCAGCGTGACGACGCCCGGCGCGTGCAGGCGATAGCCGCGTACCGTGGATGTCAGATCGAGATCGAGCGTGCCGCCCGTCACATTGGCCTTCGCGCCGGCCTTTTTCAGCAGATACGGATCGAGCATGGTGATATCGATGCCGCGCAAGGTGGTGTGAGTCTGGGAATCCTTGCTCGCAATGCGGATGGTGCCGTCGAAACTCACGTGGCCGGTGTGCGCCGGGCCTTTGAGCGCGCCCGTGACGCTGACGTGCGTCGGTTCGTCGAGCGCGGGCAGATGCACGTCGTCGACGCGCGCGCTGGCGTCGCTCACCGTCACGCGCCACGGCGGATTGCTCACGGAGCGGTCGTAGAACACGAAGCTGCCGCGGTCGAGCACGATGTGGTCGATCTGCTTTTCGGTGGGCAGATCGGTGCTGGTGGAGGTTGCCGAAGCCGATGAAGCCGCCGAAGACGCGCCGCTCGCCGCTTCCATCTCGCGACGCAGGTTCGGCAGGATTTCGACCGAGCCGTTCTGACGGCGCAGCACCGTCATCGTGAAGTCGCTGACGTGGATTTCGCGCACGTGCACATGATGCGAAAGCAGCGCGCGCAGGTCGGGCGTGATGGTGATGCGCTGCGCGCGCAGCATATCGGCGGTCGGCCAGTTGGGCGGCGGCTTGAGGCGCACATCGGTGAGTTCGACGGAAGTCAGCCAGAAGGCCACATGAATCTGCGCTGCCGTGCCGATGGGCGCGAGCACCGCTTCCACACGCGCCCTCGCTTCGCGCTGAAGCAGGTACAGTCCGCCGAACGCGATCACGACCAGCGCCGCGATCACGATCGCGATGATCAGGACGATGCGGGAGGCTGGACGTTTGCGAATCGGCGTCGACATTGCGGAGCACCTCGCGGGGGAGGAAGCGGCTCGAAAAGCATCAGCGTAGCCGCTTCAAGCAACCGCCGTGCCGCGCGCGTCCAGGCGCACTGTGCAAATGAGCGCGCGCAAAAAAAACGGCAGCCCGCAGGGCTGCCGTTTGCACAGATGAAGCGAAACGCCGGATTAGCGGCTGATCGGCTTGTAGCGCAGACGCTTCGGACGCGCAGCTTCTTCGCCCAGGCGCTTGATCTTGTCGGCCTCGTATTCCTGATAGTTGCCGTCGAAGAAGGTGACTTGCGAGTCGCCTTCGAACGCCAGGATGTGCGTGGCGATACGGTCGAGGAACCAGCGATCGTGGGAAATCACCATCACCGAGCCCGCGAATTCGAGCAGCGCGTCTTCGAGTGCGCGCAGCGTTTCCACGTCGAGGTCGTTCGACGGTTCGTCCAGCAGCAGGACGTTGCCGCCCGAAATCAGCGTCTTGGCCAGATGCAGACGGCCGCGCTCACCACCCGACAGATTGCCGACGATCTTTTGCTGATCGCCGCCCTTGAAGTTGAAGCGGCCGATGTACGCGCGCGACGGCGTTTCGTACTTGCCTACCGTCAGCACATCCGCACCGCCCGAGATTTCCTCGAACACGGTCTTGTTGGCGGCCAGCGCGTCGCGGCTCTGGTCCACGTACGCGAGCTTGACCGTCGGGCCTTGCACGATTTCGCCCGAATCCGGCTGTTCCTTGCCCGTGAGCATGCGGAACAGCGTGGACTTACCCGCGCCGTTCGGCCCGATGATGCCGACGATCGCGCCTGCCGGAATTTTGAAGCTCAGATCGTCGATCAGCAGACGATCGCCGTACGACTTGCTGACGTTCTTGAACTCGATGACTTCGTTGCCCAGACGCTCGCCCGCAGGGATGAAGATTTCCTGCGTTTCGTTGCGCTTCTGGTAATCCGTGCTGGAGAGTTCCTCGAAGCGCGCGATACGCGCCTTCGACTTCGCCTGACGGCCCTTCGGGTTCTGGCGCACCCACTCCAGTTCCTTCTTGATCGCCTTCTGACGCGCCGATTCCGTCGCTTCTTCCTGCTTCAGGCGGTCTTCCTTCTGGTCAAGCCAGCTGGAGTAGTTGCCCTTCCAGGGAATGCCGTGGCCGCGGTCGAGTTCGAGAATCCACTCGGCGGCGTTGTCCAGGAAGTAGCGATCGTGGGTCACGGCGACCACGGTGCCCGGGAAGCGCGTGAGGAACTGCTCCAGCCACTCGACCGATTCAGCGTCCAGGTGGTTGGTCGGTTCGTCGAGCAGCAGCATGTCGGGCTTTTCGAGCAGCAGCTTGCACAGCGCGACGCGGCGCTTTTCACCGCCCGACAGATTGCCGATCTTCGCGTCCCATGCCGGCAGGCGCAGGGCGTCAGCGGCGATTTCGATCTGCTGTTCGGCGCTGCCGTCGGTGGTGGCGAGGATCGCTTCGTATTTCGCTTGCTCGGCGGCGAGGGCGTCGAAGTCGGCGTCCGGCTCGGCGTAAGCGGCGTAGATTTCGTCGAGCTTCTTCTGCGCGCCGAACACGTCGCCCAGACCTTCTTCGACCGCTTCGCGCACGGTCTTTTCCGGATCGAGCTGCGGTTCCTGCGGCAGATAGCCGATGTTCAGGTTGGGCATCGGCGTGGCTTCGCCTTCGATGTCCTTGTCGACGCCGGCCATGATCTTGATGAGCGTGGACTTGCCCGAACCGTTCAGGCCGAGCAGACCGATCTTCGCGCCCGGGAAGAACGACAGCGAGATGTCCTTCAGGATCTGGCGCTTGGGCGGCACGATCTTGCCGACCCGGTTCATGGTGAAGACGTATTGGGCCATGAGAGTGTCTTTGGAGTCTGAAAAACGGGAAAAGGGGGCGGAAACGGTGGCTCGTAACGCGGCGAGGCCGCGCTCGAGCCAGGTTCAAGCCGCGCGATTGACGCGCCATCGCGCGGGATGCGCAAACCGCTATTGTACGGGGCGCGGGCGGTGGGGGGACGGCGTCTGGCTATTCGGCTAGCTGGGTGCGTCCGTGTTCGCGCTTACGGAGCGCTGCGAACGGGCGCGGTATCGATCGGCTCAACGGCCAGCTTTGCCGTGTAGATGCGCTTGAGGCGTTGGCCAGTCCAGATGTAATAGAACTTGCCCTGCTGCGTGTCGTCATCGTTCAATTCCCCGGCGATCACCAATAGACGGCTATCGATCCGGAAAGCGATGCGGTCCTCGTCGTTGCCCATTACGCCGGCGATCAGCTCGACGTTCGGCAGCGTGTAGGCGGTGCCGGTGTTCTTGTCGAGAATCGCGAACATGCGGCAGTCGGTGCCGCATCCCCAGATCGCTACGCGATAGTGTCCGGCGAAGTTGGCGGCCTCCTGAAACTCTTCGTGCAGCACGCTCCAATAGCGCCGTGTGAAGCGTGTCGTCAGGTGCAGCTTGACGGCGCCGTTTCTGGCTGTGGCCTGCGAAGCCGTCACGGGGAACGCGCCGAAATCAGGCGGCGCGGTCAGTGGTCTCGCCTGAACGGCCGATGCCTGCGGGAGCAGCGCGCACACCAGCGCATTCACCATCAAAACGCGGAAGATTTTCATGTCGGGCAGCGTAGGCGCAAAAAAGCCCGCACAGGTGCGGGCTTCGGATGTTCGTTGAAGCGAGTCAAGGCGCTGTTGCGCGATGAGTCATCAAACGTTGAACAGGAAGTTCATCACGTCGCCGTCGTGCACGATGTATTCCTTGCCTTCGGCGCGCATCTTGCCGGCTTCCTTCGCGCCGGTTTCGCCCTTGTACTGGATGTAGTCGTCGAACGCGATGGTCTGCGCGCGGATGAAGCCGCGCTCGAAGTCCGTGTGGATCGCGCCGGCTGCCTGCGGAGCGGTATCGCCCACGTGGATCGTCCACGCGCGCACTTCCTTCACGCCTGCCGTGAAGTACGTTTGCAGACCGAGCAGACGGAAGCCCGCGCGGATCACGCGGTCGAGGCCCGGCTCTTCCATGCCCATGTCGGCGAGGAACGCGGCCTTGTCTTCGTCGTCGAGATCGGCGATTTCCGCTTCGATCGCGGCGCACACGGCCACCACCGGCGCACCTTCGGCTTCGGCGTGCTTGCGCACGGCGTCGAGGTACGGGTTGTTTTCGAAGCCGTCGTCCTTCACGTTGGCGACGTACATGGTCTTCTTCGCCGTGATCAGGCAGAACGGCTTGAGCAGCGCCTGTTCGTCTTCGTTCAGGTCGAGCGCGCGAACCGGCTTGGCCTGGTCGAGCTGGGCGCGCACGCGCTCCAGCACGGCGACCAGCTTCGCCGCTTCCTTGTCGTTACCCGACTTGGCGGCCTTCGAGTAGCGCGTGAGCGACTTTTCGACGGTGCCGAGGTCGGCCAGCGCCAGTTCGGTGTTGATGACTTCGATGTCGGCGAGCGGATCGACCTTGCCCGCGACGTGAATCACGTTCTCGTCTTCGAAGCAGCGCACGACGTGCGTGATCGCATCGGTTTCGCGGATGTTGGCGAGGAACTGGTTGCCCAGACCTTCGCCCTTGCTCGCGCCCGCAACCAGACCGGCGATATCGACGAATTCGACCACAGCCGGCACGACGCGCTCGGGCTTGACGATTTCGGAGAGCGCCTTCAGACGCGGATCCGGCACTTCCACGACGCCGACGTTCGGCTCGATCGTGCAGAACGGGTAGTTCTCAGCCGCGATGCCGGCCTTGGTCAGCGCGTTGAAGAGGGTGGACTTGCCGACGTTAGGCAAGCCGACGATGCCGCATTTGAGGCTCATGAAATTCTCTGCATGTCAGGGTGGCGACGTGCGGCTCGCCGGATTCGGGCGTGAGCTGCGGGGCCGGACCGGCTGGCGCGTTGCGCCGGGCGGGCGGCCGGAGGGCACGAAATTGCACGTCAGGGGCGTGACGCGAAGTCACGAAAACCGTAATTGTAACCTCGTCCGTGCGCCGCTTTGGCGATGGCTGTGGCGTCGGACGCAAGCTCGGAAAAGGGCGCGATCTTTCATCGCCGCCAAAGCCGCTGCGGCAAGCCACCGCGCCCGCTTGTAGTAACGCAAGCGCCGGCCATTGGGCCTGCCCATCCGGCCCTGTCAGACAAGGCCCCACGGCTATAATGCGCGGATGACTGCAAGCAACCAGACCTTTGATGTCGCCGTGATCGGCGGCGGCCTCGTCGGCAAGTCGGCGGCGCTGGCGCTGACCCAGAACGGCCTGCGCGTGGCGCTGCTCGCGCAACCTTGCGCGCCGCTGCCGCACGGCGCGGTGTTCGACGCGCGCGTCTATGCTTTCTCGCGCAGCTCCCAGGCGCTGTTCGAGCGGCTGCGGGTCTGGCAGGCCGTCGACGCCACGCGCCTCACGCCCGTCTACGACATGCGCGTATTCGGCGATGCCGCCGCGGAACTGCATTTTTCGGCGTATCAGGCTTCGGTTTCGCATCTGGCGTGGATTGCGGAATCGTCGCTGGTCGAGCGCGCGCTCGATTCGGCGCTGCATTTCCAGCCCAATCTCACCTGGATCGATTCGCGCGCGCAAACGCTCGACATCAATCCGGACGCGGCCGTGATCGGCCTCGCCAACGGCCGCACGATCCAGGCCGATCTGGCCGTGGGCGCGGACGGCGCGCATTCGTGGGTGCGCGCGCAGATCGGCTCGAAGGTCGATCGGCGCGACTATCGCCAGACCGGCGTGGTGGCCAATTTCCGCGCGGCGCGTCCGCACGGCGAATGCGCTTACCAGTGGTTCCGTGATGGCGAGATCATCGCGTTGCTGCCGCTGCCCGATCAGCACGTTTCGCTCGTCTGGTCGGCGCAGGCCGAACACGCCGAAGCACTGCTCAAGCTCGAACCCGAGCAACTCGCCGCCGAAGTCGAACGCGCCACGCAGAACCTGCACGGCGCGCTTGAATGCGTGACGCCCGCGCGCGGTTTCCCGCTGTCGCTGCAAACCGTCGACAAGCTCATCGCGCCGCGCGTCGCGCTGATCGGCGACGCCGCGCATCTGATCCACCCGCTGGCGGGGCAGGGCGTCAATCTGGGCCTGCGCGACGTGGCCGCGCTCGTCGACGTGATCGCGAACAAGGAAGCGTTCCGCGATCTCGGCGATACGGTGCTGCTGCGCCGCTACGAACGCAGCCGCCGCGAGGACATCCAGAAGCTCGTGGTCGCCACTGACGGTCTGCAACGGCTGTTCGCGGTGCCGGGCACGATCGCGCGTGCGGTGCGCAACACCGGCATGGCCTTCGTCGGCGCGCAGCCGCTGGTCAAGCGCTGGCTGGTCGCCGCCGCCCTCGGCTAGGCTCGACGCGTATCAGCCCTGCCCGCGAGGCGGGCATTTGCGTTGCGGCAAGCCCCAGGCGGCTTAGAATGGCGAATCAGGTTGTGCGGGCATCGTGTTCAGTCGCATCGTCAGTCGCCTTGATCCGAGCCCCAATTTCACCTGGAACGTGTCACGCACCGCGTGTGCGCCGCGTTCCCGAATCAGGAAAGCATTCCATGCAAAAGCGTATCCGCATTGCCGCGCTGGTCGTCGCGGCGGCCGCCTCGGTGCTTGGCTGCTCGGCGCAGGCCGACCAGACCACCGACAAGATCAAGGCTGCGCTGCAGCAGCGTCTGGGCGTCGATGCCGGCGATATCAAGGGCATCCAGAAAGCGCCCGTCGCCGGTCTCTACGAGGTGAACCTCGGCACGCAGATCATCTATAGCGATGTGAACGGCGACTACGTGCTCACCGGCGATCTCGTCGATACCAAAGCGCACCGCAATCTGACCGAAGCGCGTCTGGCCGAACTGAACAAGATCGACTTCGCCAAGCTGCCGTTCGAAAACGCGGTGAAGGTGGTCAAGGGCAACGGCAAGCGCACCATCGCGGTGTTCTCCGATCCGAACTGCCCGTACTGCCATCAGCTTGAAACCACGCTCAAGTCGATCGACAACGTGACGGTCTACACCTTCCTGTATCCGGTTCTGTCGGACGATTCGACCGCCAAGGCCAAGTCGATCTGGTGCTCGACCGACCGCGCGCAGGCGTGGGAATCGTGGATGGTGGATCGCAAGAAGCCCACGGCTGCGGGCACCTGCAACACCGCCGCGATCGACAGCAACCTGAAGCTGGGCGCGAAGATGAACGTGACGGGCACGCCCACCGTGATTCTGGCCGATGGCCGCCGGTTGCCGGGCGCGGTCAGCGCCGACCGGCTCGAAAGCGAGCTGAGCGCCGCGCACTGACGCTTCGCCCGAATCCGCCGGCCGCTTTCGCGGCCGGTGCTTTTTTGTCCGCCGGATTTTTTGTCCCGCATCTGTTCCGAATATCTGTCCCAGTTCGCTTGCCCCGCGCGCGCCACGAGCACCACGCCCAGCGAGCGATGGACATACCGCTTACCGAAGCTCACCGAACCGCCACCGAACTCCGCCGATGAAGCCGATCCGATACACCATCGTCCCGAAGAACCCCGCCGCGCATCTGTTCGAGGTGACGCTCACCCTCGACGATCCCGCGCCGGACGGCCAGCGCTTCATGCTGCCCGTGTGGATTCCGGGCAGCTACATGGTGCGCGAATTCGCGCGCAACATCGTCACACTGCGCGCGACCAACGAGGCGGGCCGCAAGGTGCGCGTGACCAAGACCGACAAGCATTCGTGGCAGGCCGCGCCGGTCAAGGGCGCGCTCACGCTGCGCTACGAGGTCTACGCGTGGGATATGTCGGTGCGCGCCGCGCATCTGGACGACGCGGGCGGTTTCTTCAACGGCACCAGCGTGTTTCTCTCGGCGCTCGGCCATGAGGACGCGCAGCATATCGTCGATATCCAGCGTCCGGACGGCCACGCGTTCCGCCACTGGCGCGTGGCCACCGCGCTGCCCGAAGCGCGCGGCACCAAGCGCTACGGCTTTGGCGACTACGCGGCTGCTAACTACGACGAACTGATCGATCATCCGGTGACGCTCGGCGATTTCACGCTCGCGAGTTTCAAGGCGCACGGCGTGCCGCACGACATCGTGATCGCGGGCCGCGTGGTGGCGCTCGATATGGAACGCCTCGCCAAGGATCTGCAGAAGATCTGCGAAGCGCAGATCGCGCTGTTCGAGCCGCGCACCAAACGCGCGCCGATGGAGCGCTATGTGTTCATGACGCAGGCCGTGAGCGACGGTTACGGCGGGCTGGAGCATCGCGCCTCCACGGCGCTGATCTGCAACCGCACCGATCTGCCGGTGAAGGGCAAGCCCGAGACGACCGACGGCTACCGCACCTATCTGGGCCTGTGCAGCCACGAGTATTTCCACACCTGGAACGTCAAGCGCATCAAGCCCGCGGCGTTCGTGCCGTACGACCTGACGACCGAGGACTACACCTCGCTGCTGTGGCTGTTCGAAGGCTTCACGTCCTACTACGACGATCTGATGCTGGTGCGCAGCGGCCTGATTTCCGCCGATGACTACTTCGGGCTGGTGGGCAAGACCATCGCCGGCGTGCTGCGCGGCACGGGGCGTCTGAAGCAGAGCGTCGCGGAAAGCTCGTTCGACGCGTGGGTGAAGTACTACCGCCAGGACGAGAACGCGGCCAATGCCATCGTCAGCTATTACACCAAGGGCTCGCTGGTGGCGCTCGCCTTCGATCTGGCGATCCGTACGGAAACGAACGGCCGCAAGTCGCTCGACGACGTGATGCGTCTGCTGTGGCAGCGCTATGGCCGCGACTTCTATCGCGGCAAGCCGGCGGGCGTGGGCGAGGACGACGTCGAAGCGCTGATCGCCGAGGCCACCGGCGTGGAACTGGGCGCACTGTTCGCCGACGCCGTGCGCGGCACACGCGATCTGCCGCTCGCCACCTTGTTCGAGCCGTTCGGCGTGAAGCTGGAAGGCGAGCCGGAGCGCGGCGCGAAGCCGTCGCTGGGCGCGCGCCTGCGCGGCGGCGCGGAAGCGGCGCTGGCGGTGGTGTACGAGGGCGGCCCGGCGCAGAAGGCCGGTTTGTCGGCGGGCGACGTGCTGATCGCGCTGGACGGCCTGCGCGTGACGGGCGGCAATCTCGACACGCTGCTCTCGCGCTATCAGCCGGGCGCGAAAGTGGAGATCCACGCGTTCCGCCGCGACGAACTGCGCGTCGCGCGTCTGACGCTCGATACGCCCGATATCGCGCGCTACAAGCTCAGCGTCACCGACAAGCGTCCGGCGTCGCGCGCCCTGCGCGAGCGCTGGCTGGCGGCTTGAGCGTTTAAGCCGACGATCTGAAGCTACGACAGCAAAGCGGCAGGAGCCATCTGGCCCCGCCGCTTTTTTCATGGACGATTGTTCTATCGTTGCAACAATCCGTCATCGGCGGGCTACTTTTTCGGGAAGCCGCAAAAAAACACAATGGCTTCACTCGCGCAACACCGCGCACACCGACCCGAAGGAATGACCATGACCACGATCCTGCAAATCAATTCCGCCGCCCGCTCGCAAGGCGCCCAGTCGACGCTGCTCGTCAACGAATTGACGGCCAAGCTGCAACAATCGAATCCGGGCGCGCAAGTCGTCTCGCGCAACCTGCAAGCTGAACCGCTGCCGCACCTGGACGACAGCGTCCTCGGCGCGTTCTTCACGCCGGCCGACCAGCGCACGCCGGAACAGCAGGCCGTCGCCGCACGCAGCGAAGCCTTGATCGCCGAACTGCAAGCCGCCGACATCGTCGTGATCGGCGCACCGCTGTACAACTTCGGCATCTCGTCGCAGCTGAAGACGTACTTCGACTGGATCGCCCGCGCTGGCATCACGTTCCAGTACACGGCAAACGGCCCCGAAGGTCTCGTGAAGGGCAAGAAGGTGTTCGTGGTGTCGGCACGCGGCGGCAAGTATCAAGGCACCGCGCACGACAGCCAGACGCCGTACCTGAAGTCGTTCCTCGGCTTCCTCGGCATGACCGACGTCAACTTCATCTACGCCGAAGGCCTGAACATGGGCCCGGACGCAGCCAGCGCGGCACTCGCCAGCGCGCGTGAAGCGATCGCCGCTGCCTAAGCGATGATGTAAGCCGCGCCTCGCGCGCGGTTTTGCACGCCGCAAAGCAAAAACGCCACGAAAGTGATTTCGTGGCGTTTTTTATTGGGCGCTTGAAGCGTAGCGCGACGCTATCAGGCCAGCACTTCGCCGACTTCCGGCAAACGCCAGTCGATCGGCTGGCGGCCGTGCGCTTCGAGGTATTCGTTCGCCTGCACGAAATGCCCGCAGCCCAGAAAGCCGCGATGCGCCGAAAGCGGCGACGGATGCGGCGCTTCCAGCACGGCGTGCTCGCCATTGCCCAGCAGCGCGCGCTTGTTCTGCGCGTGCGCGCCCCACAGCATGAAAACGAGATGCTGATGACGCGTGGCGATTTCGTGGATCAGCGTATCGGTGCAGCGTTCCCAGCCGCGTTTGGCGTGGCTCGCGGCATTCGCGCGCTCGACCGTCAGCACGGTGTTGAGCAGCAGCACGCCCTGACGCGCCCAGGCGTCGAGACAACCATGCGCAGGCGCTTCAATGCCGAGGCTCGCGGCGATTTCCTTGAACATATTGCGCAGCGACGGCGGCGTACGCACGCCCGGCGGCACCGAGAACGCCAGGCCATGCGCCTGCGGCGTGCCGCGATCGTCGCCGTGATACGGGTCCTGGCCGAGGATCACCACTTTGACCTCGTCGGGCGAGGTGAGGCGCAGCGCGCGGAACACATCGGCGGGATAGACGGTCTTGCCCGCCGCGCGTTCGGCGTCGACGAACTGGCAGAGCGGCGCGAAGGCATCGCTCGCGATGAACGGATCGAGCAGCTCGCGCCAGGCGGCGGGCAGGGCGGCGAACTGGTCTTCGAGGCGCGCGGGCGCGGCGGTCTGGGTCATGGGCTGAGTGGAAACGGTGTCGGTCGATGCGGTGGGCGCGAGCGCATCAGCGGCGTCAGTGGCGTCAGGCAGCGGAAACTCGTCATCCTCGAAAAGCGAAAAAATCGTGATCTGGCGCGGGTCGACTTCAGGTACGGACGGTTCGTCCAGGGTGGCCAGCGCCGTGTCGGACAACGCTTCGTCGAAGAGCGAGGCCTGCACCGGCGTCGCGGCACGCGTGCGTTTCGTGGATGTCATGGGCCGGAAGTGTCGCAGCAAACGCGCGACGGTTCAATGCAGCGGGCGCTTCGGTGTTCATCTTGCAACTAACAGCGAAGGCGGCGAAGAAAAAACGGCGCGAAGGGGATCGCGCCGCTGTCGTTGCTCGTTTCAGCCTTCGCGCAGTTTGTAACCGCGCTGGGCTTTGCTGATGTCGTCGGGTTTCAGGCCCGGCAGCGCTTTGGCGAGTTCCGCCGCGAGCGCGTGCAGCGCGGCCTCATCGCCGTCTTTCAGCTCCAGTTCGATTTCGCAGATCGGTGCGCGGCGCGTTTCGCCGTTCACATCGGCGATGACTTCGCCTTGATCGACGGCGGCTTCGACCTGCGTGCCCGCGTGCGTCAGCGTCCAGAGCGTGCGCGTGAAGTCGGTGCGAAAGAGCGGAATCAGCGTAGCGGCGGCAGCCGACAGCGCTGTGGACACGCCCGCTTCATCGCATTCGTGCAGCAGCTTGTCCACTTCCAGCGCTTCGCCCGCCACCGGCATTTCCCACTCGTGACGCGCGTGCAGACCGTTCTGCGCCACACCGACCGTCTTGAAGGTCTGCAGCCAGCCGTCCGGCGTGCGGCGCAGACGCAGCGCGCTTTTTGCGCGCGCGAGCGTCAACTCCGGCGTGTCGAAGTAGATGTTTTCCAGCCGGATCGCCTGACCGGCCACGCCCGCGCGCGTTTCGAAGAAACGCATCGCGGCGTCGACCTGATCCTGCGGCAGCGCGAGCTTGATTTCGCGTTCGATACCCATGACTGCGTGTTCCTGTGAGGCTCAGAAGAACATGCGGGCGAGTTCCGCGCCCGGCTGTTCGGCGCGCATGAACGCCTCGCCGACGAGGAACGTGTTCACGTCGCGCTCGCGCATCGTTTCGACATCCGCGCGCGAAAGAATGCCCGATTCCGTCACGACAATGCGGTCTTCCGGCACATCGTCCAGCATGCCGATGGTGGTTTGCAGCGTCGTTTCGAAGGTGCGCAGATTGCGGTTGTTGATTCCGATCAGCGGTGTCTTCAGCGTGAGCGCGTGCGTGAGTTCTTCGCGGTCGTGCACTTCGACCAGCACCGCCAGATTCAGCGAATGCGCCAGCGCTTCGAGGTCGCGCATCTGCGACGGTTCGAGCGCGGCGGCGATCAGCAGGATCGCGTCGGCGCCCATCGCGCGCGCTTCGACGATCTGGTACGGATCGACGATGAAATCTTTGCGCAGCACCGGCAGATTGCACGCGGCGCGTGCGGCTTCCAGATAAGCAACGCTGCCCTGGAAGAACTGCACGTCGGTGAGCACGGACAGGCACGCCGCGCCGCCATCGGCGTAGGAACGCGCGATTTCGGCGGGGTCGAAGTTCTCGCGCAGAATGCCCTTCGACGGGCTGGCCTTTTTCACTTCGGCGATCACGGCCGCCTGGCCGTTCGCGTGCTTCGCGCGGATCGCGCCAACGAAGTCGCGCAGATCGCGCGTGCCTGCCTGCAGGCGCAGTTCTTCGAGCGGGGCGCTCTGCTCGGCGGCGCGCACTTCTTCGCGCTTCACCGCAATGATCTTTTCGAGGATGTCGCTCATGATGGTCTACAAAAACGGTGCTGGATCAGCGGGGTTTCAGCGAATTGTCTAGCGGGCTTTTCAGCGCTTGAACTGTTGCGTGAAGCGTACCAGTTCGTCGACTTTGGCGCGTGCGCGGCCGCTGGCGATGGTCTCGCGCGCAAGCGCGATGCCGTCGGAGATCGAATCGACCACATTCGCCGAATACAGCGCCGTGCCCGAATTGAGCGCGACGATTTCGCGCGCCGTGCCCGCTTCGTTCGAGAGCGCGCCCAGCAGCATCGCCTTCGATTCGTCGGCGTTCTCGACCTTGAGCGAACGGTTCGACACCATTTGCAGGCCGAAATCTTCCGGATGGATCTCGTACTCGCGAATCTCGCCGTCCTTCAGTTCGCCAACCAGCGTGGCCGCGCCCAGCGACACTTCATCCATGCCGTCCTTGCCGTACACCACGAGCACATGCTTTGCGCCCAGGCGCTGCATCACGCGCACCTGAATGCCGACGAGGTCGGGGTGGAACACGCCCATCAGCTGATTGGGCGCGCCGGCCGGATTCGTCAACGGCCCGAGGATGTTGAAGATGGTGCGCACGCCCAGTTCGCGGCGCACTGCGGCGATGTTCTTCATCGCCGGATGGTGGTTGGGCGCGAACATGAAGCCCATGCCGGTTTCGGCGATCGATGCGGCCACCTGGTCCGGCTGCAGATCGATGTTCACGCCGAGCGCGTCGAGCACGTCCGCGCTGCCCGACTTGCTGGAGACGCCGCGATTGCCGTGCTTGGCGACCTTCGCGCCCGCCGCCGCGACCACGAACATCGACGCGGTGGAGATATTGAAGGTGTGCGAACCGTCACCGCCGGTGCCGACGATGTCGATGAAATTCGAGTTGTCCGCCACTTCGACGTGATTGGCGAATTCGCGCATCACGGTCGCGGCCGCCGCGATCTCGCCGATGGTTTCCTTCTTCACGCGCAGGCCGGTGAGGATGGCCGCCGATTGCACCGGCGAAAGCTCGCCGCGCATGATCATGCGCATGAGATGCAGCATCTCGTCGTGGAAGATTTCGCGATGCTCGATCGTGCGCTGCAGCGCTTCTTGCGGGGTAATCATGTGTTCTGCCTCCGCCTTTAGGCGCGCTTGGTCTGCTTCAGGAAATTCTCGAAGAGCGCGTGGCCGTGCTCGGAGAGAATCGATTCCGGATGGAACTGCACGCCTTCCACCGCGAGTGTCTTGTGGCGCACGCCCATGATTTCTCCGTCTTCGGTCCATGCGGACACTTCGAGGCAATCGGGCAGCGATTCGCGCTCGATCGCGAGCGAGTGATAGCGCGTGATGTTGAAGTGCTTCGGCAGATCGGCGAACACGCCTTTGCAGTCGGTTTCGATCTGGCTGACCTTGCCGTGCATGATGGTTTTGGCGCGCACGACGCGCCCGCCGAAGGCTTCGCCAATCGCCTGATGGCCCAGGCACACGCCCAGAATCGGTGTCTTGCCCGCGAATTCGCGCAGCACATCGAGCGTGATGCCCGCGTTCTGCGGATTGCTCGGTCCCGGCGAGAGGCAGATGCGCTCGGGATTGAGCGCCTTGATCTCGTCGAGGGTGATTTCGTCGTTACGGTGCGTGCGGACGTCTTCGCCGAGTTCGCCGAAGTACTGGACGATGTTGTAGGTAAACGAATCGTAGTTGTCGATCATGAGCAACATGGTCTATCTCCGCTCAAATCAGAAGTCGCTGTCGAGGCCGTCTTGCACCTGCTCGGCGGCGCGCAGCACAGCGCGCGCCTTGTTTTCGGTTTCTTGCCATTCGGATTCGGGCACCGAATCGGCTACCACGCCCGCGGCGGCCTGCACGTACAGATTGCCGTTGTGAATCACGCCGGTGCGGATCGTGATCGCCAGATCCATCTCGCCGTTGAACGACAGATAGCCGACCGCGCCGCCGTACAGGCCGCGCTTCACGGGTTCGAGTTCATCGATCAGCTCCATCGCACGCACCTTGGGCGCGCCCGAGAGCGTGCCGGCCGGGAAGGTCGCGCGCAGCACGTCGTAATTCGTCATGCCCTTCTTGAGCTTGCCTTCGACCGAGCTGACGATGTGCTGCACGTGTGAGTACTTTTCGATGACCATCTTGTCGGTCACCGTCACCGAACCGATTTCCGCGATACGGCCCACGTCGTTGCGCGCGAGGTCGATCAGCATGACGTGTTCGGCGATTTCCTTCGGATCGTTGAGCAGTTCGGTGGCGAGTTCGGCGTCGCGCTCGGGCGTGTTGCCGCGCGGACGCGTGCCCGCGAGCGGACGGATCGTCACGATGCGGTCTTCGCCGCGCTGCTCCTGGCGCACCAGAATCTCCGGCGACGCGCCCACCACGTGGAATTCGCCGAAGTTGTAGTAGTACATGTACGGCGACGGATTCAGCGAGCGCAGCGCGCGGTACAGCGACAGCGGATTATCGCGATACGGCTTGGTCAGACGCTGGCCCACCTGCACCTGCATCAGTTCACCCGCAGCGATGTATTCCTTTGCCTTGCGCACGGCGGCGAGGTAATCGTCCTTTTTGAATTCGCGATAGGTCTCGGTGCGTACGCTCGCGCTTGTCACCGGCGGCTGAACGGTCGCGCGCAGGCGCTGCTTGAGTTCGCGCAGGCGCAGCTTGGCCTTGGTGTAGGCCTCGGGCGTTTGCGGATCGGCGTAGACGATCAGGTAGAGCTTGCCCGCGAGATTGTCGATCACCGCGACTTCTTCGCTGAGCAGCAACTGGATGTCGGGCAGGCCGAGGTCATCGGGCGGGCAGGTCGACGCGAGTTTTTTCTCGATATAACGCACCGCGTCATAGCCGAAGTAGCCGGCCAGACCGCCGCAGAAACGCGGCAGACCCGGACGCTGCGCCACCTTGAAGCGCGCCTGGTATTGCGCGATGAATTCGAGCGGATCGCCGTCGTGCGTTTCGATCACCTGGCCGTCGCGCACGACTTCCGAGACGCCGTTCTTCACGCGGATCAGCGAGCGCGCAGGCAGGCCGATGAACGAGTAGCGCCCGAAGCGCTCGCCGCCCACGACGGATTCCAGCAGGAAGGAGTTGGCGCCGCTGCGCTCGGGTTGCGCGAGCTTCAGATACAGCGAAAGCGGCGTTTCGAGATCGGCGAGGGCTTCGGCGATCAGCGGGATGCGGTTGTAGCCCTCGTTGGCGAGGGACTGAAATTCGAGTTCGGTCATGTTCCGATCCTGTGCGTGCTGCCGTTCGCGACGTCGGGTGCGGGCCCAGTGCGGCTCAAAAAGGGGCGCGGCGTGTGCGCGATGGCGTCTGTTTTGAGTGCTTGAGTACGCTGGCGCTCGCTCGTGCGGCCCGTTGTCGTGCAGATGCGCGAGCACTTGCCGGGCCGGTGTGCGGAGAATCGGCGGCGGATGCGTGACGTAGGCGCTGGCGGCCCGGCATGCGCGAAACCGGCATGCAAGGACGGCGAAAGCCCACGGCAAAACCCACCGACGGGAAACCGCAACAGTTTAGAGACGAGAGAGACGAAACACGCGCGAGCGCGCAGCGAAGTAAAAAACGGAGCTGAAGAAGCGCTTGCGCACGACTTCAGCGAACCTCGAGTGAGGTTAGCGCGACCAGCGACGCCAGGGCCAGGCTCCCCGGTCGATGCTGCTCAGACTCCGTTTTTTATTCAGAAACATGAGGGTAGTGACGGTAAGTGCAGAACTTAGGTCAGAAGATTATGTGCTGCGATGGCCTTTGCGGCCTCAAGCAGCGAGGCAACTATACCATCCGACTCAATTTTTTGTACAGGTTGGCCGTGATTGTAGCCATAGGGCACCGTGAGCGTGGCCATACCGGCCGCGCGGCCCGCAATGGCGTCGTTCTCGGAATCGCCAATCGCCACCGCAGCCTGAGGCTTCACGCCAAGACGCTCGCACGCCGTCAGCATGGGCAGCGGATCAGGCTTCTTCTTCGGCAGGCTGTCGCCGCCCAGCACGACTTCGAAGTAGCGCGCGAGGCCGTATTGCTGCAGCAGTTCCACCGCGAAGCGATGCGGCTTGTTGGTCACGCAGGCCAGACGAATGCCCTGGTCGCGCAGCGCCGAAAGCCCGGCTTCCACATCGGGATACAGATGTGTGTGACGGCCGTTGATCTTCGCGTACTCGTCCTGGTAGAGCGCCAGCGCTTCGTCGAAGCGCGCCTGGGCGTCTTCCTGCGCAAAACGCGGGGCGAGCACGCTCTTGATCAAATGTTCCGAACCCTTGCCGACATAGCCCATCACTTCTTCGCGCGTCGTTTCCTCGGCGTCGAACTGGGCGAGCATGCCGTTCAGGCCGGCGGCGAAGTCGTCGGCGGTATCGACCATGGTGCCGTCGAGGTCGATCAGCGCCGCTTCGATACGCGGCGCCGTGAACTTGACGGGGCCGCTCATTGCGCGCCTGCGCCCTTGACCGTGGCGAGCTGCGCGCGCATCTGGTCGATCACCGCCTTGTAGTCCGGATGGCCGAACACGGCCGAACCGGCGACGAAGGTGTCTGCGCCCGCAGCCGCGATTGCAGCGATGTTGTCGATCTTCACGCCACCATCGACTTCCAGATGGATTTCGCGGCCCGTGCGCGCCGTGTAGGCGTCGATCTTCGCGCGCGCTTCGCGCAGCTTGTTGAGCGCTTCGGGAATGAAGGACTGGCCGCCGAAACCCGGGTTCACCGACATGATGAGCACGAGGTCGACCTTATCCATCACGTGGTCGAGGTAGTTCAGCGACGTGGCCGGATTGAACACCAGACCCGCCTTGCAGCCGTGATCGCGGATCAGCGACAGCGTGCGGTCGATGTGGTCCGAGCCTTCCGGATGGAAGCTGATGAGGTTCGCGCCGGCCTTGGCGAAATCGGGCACGATGCGGTCGACCGGGCGCACCATCAGATGCACGTCGATGGGCACGTCCACGTGCGGGCGGATCGCCTCGCACACGAGCGGGCCGATGGTGAGGTTCGGCACGTAATGGTTGTCCATCACGTCGAAGTGGATCCAGTCGGCGCCAGCGGCGACGACGTTGCGGACTTCCTCGCCAAGCCGTGCGAAGTCGGCCGAGAGGATGCTGGGAGCGATGCGGAATTGCGTCATGGCGGCAATCGGAAAGACAGACGGGAAAACGACATTTTACCGCCAGGCAGCGGGCGGCCTGGGCGCGCGTGGGCCGTTTTGCGACGACGTTGGCCATTCGGCCAGGACCTTGAACGTCGCCTGCACCGTGCTGGTGCGAACCCACGTTGCGCATAACGGCTTCGCATGGCGTGCAAGCGAGGCCGGGGAGCCGCGCCGGTGGCGGCTGTGCGGGCGATGCCGGGTTGCGGGGGGCGGGCGCATCAAGCAGAATGCCATTCCATGTCCCCCGCATGACGGGCGGGCCGCCTAATACCATTGGCACCGTTAAACTGGCCACGAGGCCCGGCACCTGGAACAAGGATGAGTCAGTACGAATTGAGCGTGACCTCGCAGGTCCGCTACCTGCCCGAAGAATCGGACCCGGAGCGCCGCCAGTATGCGTTCGCCTACACGCTGACGATTCGCAACACCGGGCAGGTGAGCGCGCAGTTGATCGCGCGCCACTGGGTCATCACCGACAGCGAAGACCACGTGCAGGAAGTGAAGGGGCTCGGCGTGGTGGGGCATCAGCCGCTGCTCAAACCCGGCGAGCAATTCGAATACACCAGCTGGGCGGTGATCGCCACGCCCGTGGGCACCATGCGCGGCGAGTATTTCTGCGTGGCCGAGGACGCCGAGCGTTTCGAGGCGCCTGTTCCCGAGTTCGTCCTGCGCATGCCGCGCACGCTTCACTGAACCGAAGCGTTGACGCGCGCATTCTCACTCACGGTTTTGAACCGTTGCCCGAATTTGGGGTCTGCTAGTCACGCCGGTCGTGCGGGGCTCGCTTCTTCCTGCCCGACGCGGTCCACACAACGATGAAAATCAGCAGGAATAGCGCGATCAGCGCTTCCAGCCCAAACATGAGCATCGGGTATTCGTCGAGCAGATCAGACATGGTGGCTTCCATCGAAAACAACGCAGATTGTGCGCCAGAATTGGCGCGCGCTTCCGGCCTGATGCCGGAATTAACGGCGGCGCGCGCGTCCGTGCGCCGGTTCATTTCGAAACACATGCGCGCGCGGCTGAGCCGCCAGGTTGCAGGCTGGGCCGGAGCGGCGACGCTGGCCGCGCTGCTGGCGGCATGCGGTGGCTCGAACTACGTGCGCACCGCGCCGCCCAAGGGCGCGCCCGCGCTGCCCGGACAGATCGCCGCCGCGCGTCTTACGCCGGTTGCGTGGCAGCAAGTGCCAGGCTGGCAGGACGATTCGCTGATCGGCGCGACGGCGGCGCTGCGTGCCAACTGCACGCGACTCGCGCGTGAACCGCGCTGGTCGCGCGCCTGCGCGGCGGCCCAGCAACTCGACGATCTCGACGCGTCCGGCGCACGCACGTTCTTCGAGACGTACTTCACGCCGTATCAGTTCGCCAATAACGACGGCACGCTCGACGGCCTCGTGACCGGTTACTACGAACCATTGCTGCACGGCTCGCGCACGCGCCACGGTATCTATCAGACGGCGCTGTATCGCTGGCCGTCCGGCTATCGTGCGGGCTCGGCGCTGCCGGCGCGCGCGCAACTCGAACGCGCGGGCATTCTGAATGGCAACGAGCTCGTTTGGGTCGACGATCCGATCGAGGCGTTCTTCCTGCAGGTGCAGGGTTCGGGGCGCGTCGTCATGGAAGACGGCAGCGTGATGCGCGTGGGTTTTGGCGGCACCAACAACCAGCCGTACAAGTCGATTGGCCGCTGGCTGCTCGATCGCGGCGAACTCACGCCCGCGCAGGCGACCATGCAAGGCATCAAAGCCTGGGCGCGCGCGAATCCGACGCGCGTGGATGCGTTGCTCGACACCAATCCGCGCTTCGTGTTCTTCCGCGAAATGCCGTCCGGCGAAGGCTCGGCGCAAGGCGGCGCGGACGGCCCGATCGGCGCGCTCGGCGTGCCGCTCACACCGGAGCGCTCGATCGCCGTCGATCCGTCGTCGATTCCGCTTGGCACGCCGGTGTTCCTGCAGACCACGCGACCGCTCACGAACCAGCCGCTCAACCGTTTGGTGTTCGCGCAGGACACGGGTACGGCGATCAAGGGCGGCGTGCGCGCCGACTATTTCTGGGGGCTCGGCGACGACGCAGGGGATCTGGCCGGGAAGATGAAGCAGGGCGGCCGCATGTGGCTGCTGTTCCCGAACTCCTGAGCGTCTGTTCTTTCGCTCATGACGTAAAAAAGCCGGCGCAAGCCGGCTTTTTCATTGGACGACGTTTGAGCTTATTTAGGCCGCTTGTCGACCACGCGACGCGCTTTACCAACCGAACGCTCGATGCCGTTCACGTCCAGCACATTGATCTTCGCCGTCACGCCGATCAGCGCCTTGATGTCGTAAGCAAGCGCCTTGGCGGCGGCGTCGAGCGCGCCGTAGTCGGGCGCCGTTTCCGGGCACGGCTCGCAGTTCAGCGTCATCACGTCCATCGGACCTTCCTTGGTGAGGACGATCTGATAGTGCGGCGCGAGCGCGGGCTGCTTGAGCAGCAGTTCTTCGATCTGCGTGGGGAACACGTTCACGCCACGGATGATGAGCATGTCGTCCGAGCGGCCCGTGATCTTTTCCATGCGACGCATCGTGCGCGCGGTGCCCGGCAGCAGGCGCGTGAGGTCGCGCGTGCGATAGCGGACGATCGGCAGCGCTTCCTTGGTGAGCGAGGTGAAAACCAGTTCGCCGAATTCGCCGTCGGGCAGCACTTCGCCGGTTTCCGGATCGATGATCTCGGGATAGAAGTGGTCTTCCCAGATGGTCGGGCCGTCCTGGGTTTCCGCGCACTCTGACGCCACGCCCGGACCCATCACTTCGGAAAGACCGTAAATGTCGACGGCCTTGATGCCCATGCGCTTTTCGATGGCCGTGCGCATATCGTTGGTCCACGGCTCCGCGCCGAAAATGCCGATGCGCAGCGACGTGGACGCCGGATCGATGCCCTGACGCTCCATTTCATCGGCGATGGCGAGCATATAGCTCGGCGTGACCATAATGATGTCGGGGCGGAAATCCTGAATCAACTGCACCTGCTTTTCGGTCTGGCCGCCGCCGAACGGGATCACCGTGAGACCCGCGCGCTCCGCGCCGTAGTGCGCGCCAAGACCGCCCGTGAAGAGACCGTAGCCGTAGCTGATATGCACCTTGTCGCCGCGCTTCGCGCCCGACGCGCGCACCGATCGCGCCACCAGATTCGCCCACGTGTCGATGTCCTTCGCCGTGTAGCCCACCACTGTCGGCTTGCCCGTCGTGCCCGACGACGCATGGATACGCGAAATCTGCTCCTGCGGCACGGCGAACATGCCGAACGGATAGCTGTCGCGCAGATCCTTCTTGGTCGTGAACGGAAAGCGCGCGAGATCGGCGAGCGTTTTCAGTTCGGACGGATGCACGCCCGCTTCGTCGAACTTGCGCCGATAGACCGGCGAATTCTCGTACGCGTGATTGAGCGACCATTTCAGCCGTTCGAGCTGAAGCGCCGCGAGTTCATCGCGGCTGGCCGTTTCGATGGGCTCGAGCGGCAGCGTGGTTGTCATGACTGTCTCCGGATGCTTTAAGAATGGTATGCGGGGCGGGCGGCGTGGCGCCCTTACGCTTCGACGGGAATCACGGTGCCGCGTATCTGCGCGGACTTGCCTCTGAACATCGCCACGGTTTCACCGGCGCGATTCGTCACGCGGATGTCGTAGATGCCGCTGCGTCCCGAAAGCACCTGTTCGACGGCTTCGGCGGTGAGGACGTCGTCGGGCTGGACCGGGCGCAGGAATTCAATCGAACAGCCCGCCGCAACGGTGTTGATGTTGTACGAGTTGCAGGCGAACGCGAA
Organism: Burkholderia sp. Ax-1719; assembly: GCF_011753055.1. GTDB lineage: Bacteria > Pseudomonadota > Gammaproteobacteria > Burkholderiales > Burkholderiaceae > Paraburkholderia. Next base: position 152,460 of record NZ_VWWJ01000019.1, read on the forward strand.
GGTCGAATCGGCGAGCGTGAAAATCATGCCGCCGTGGCAGATCTGATGACCGTTGAGGAATTCGGGCCGCACGGCCATGGACAGGCGCGCGTAGCCGGCGCGCACTTCGAGCAGTTCCATGCCGAGCGCGCGGCTGCAGCCGTCGGCCTCATACATGGACTGCGCGGTGGCGCGGGCGAGTTCGTCGGGCGACATGCCGGCGTGCGAGAAAGCGGAAGTCGAAGTCGATGTCGATGTGGACATATCAACGGCCCTCGAAGCGCGGTGCGCGCTTTTCGATGAAGGCCTGCACGCCTTCCGCGTAGTCGTGCGAGTTGCCCAGATCGCGCTGCAGATCGCGTTCGAGATCGAGCTGTTGAGCGAGCGTATTCGTAGCCGATGCGCGCAGCGCTTCGCGCGTGGCGACGATGGCGCGCGTGGGCTGCTTCGCGAGTTGCGCGGCGAGCGTTGTGGCGCTGGCGGCAAGTTCTGCGTCGTCCGTTACTTGCCAGACGAGGCCCCAGCTTTCGGCTTTCTCGGCGCTGAGTTTGTCGCCGGTCATTGCGAGACCCAGCGCGCGCGCCATGCCCACGCGTTTCGGCAAGAACCACGTGCCGCCCGAATCGGGCACGAGACCGATCTTCACGAACGCCTGAATAAAGCTGGCGCTGCGTGCGGCCAGCACGATGTCGCACGCCAGCGCGAGGTTCGCGCCCGCACCGGCAGCCGTGCCGTTGACGGCGGCGATCACGGGCATCGGCAGCGCTTGCAGGCGTTTGATGAGCGGGTTGAAATGCGCTTCGATCAGATCGCCAAGATCCGTCATCGCACCCGGCGTGAAGTCGAGATCGGCGAGATCCTGACCTGCGCAAAAGCCGCGTCCCGCACCCGTGAGCACGAGGGCGCGTGCACCGGCTTGTTCCACTTCGTCGAGCGCCTCCACGAGTTCGCCGTGCATCGCGCGCGTAAAGCTGTTGAGCTTGTCCGGGCGATTTAGCGTGATCGTGGCCACGCGCGTGGCAATGTCGATATCGACGCGGATCGATTCAAAGGGCATTGCTTGTCTCCTGTCTCATCCGATACGGGGCGTTCTTCAGACGCGTTCGATCGCCAGCGCAATCCCCTGACCGACGCCGATACACATCGTGCACAGCGCGTAGCGGCCTTGCGTGCGCTCAAGCTGATGCAGCGCCGTGGTCACGAGCCGCGCGCCCGAGGCGCCGAGCGGATGGCCCAACGCAATCGCGCCGCCGTTGGGGTTCACGCGCGCATCGTCATCCGCTACGCCGAGCGCGCGCAGCACCGCAAGCCCTTGCGAAGCGAACGCCTCGTTGAGTTCGATCACGTCGAACTGGTCGAGCGTCATGCCGAGTTGCTTGAGCAGTTTTTGCGTCGCGGGCGCGGGGCCGAAGCCCATGATGCGCGGCTCAACGCCGGTCGTGGCCATGCCGAGCACGCGTGCGCGGCGGCGCAGGCCGTACTGGCTGGCGGCGGCGTCGCTGGCGAGCAGCAGGGCGCATGCACCGTCGTTCACGCCCGAAGCGTTGCCCGCGGTGACCGTGCCGTCCGGCTTCACCACGCCTTTAAGTTTGCCGAGCGCTTCGAGCGACGTTTCGCGCGGATGTTCGTCGAGCGTCACGCGCACCGGATCGCCCTTTTTCTGCGCGATCTCGACCGGCACGATTTCCTGCGCGAGCGTGCCGTCTTTTTGCGCGCGTGCGGCCTTTTGCTGGCTGCGCAGCGCAAACGCATCCTGATCGGCGCGGCTGATGTTGAAATCGACCGCGACGTTTTCAGCGGTTTCCGGCATCGAGTCGACGCCATATTGCTGCTTCATCAGCTTGTTGACGAAGCGCCAGCCGATGGTGGTGTCGTAAATGGCGGCTTCGCGCGCAAACGCCGAAGCGGCCTTGCCCATGACGAACGGCGCGCGCGTCATGCTTTCCACGCCGCCTGCGATCATCAGATGCGCTTCGCCCGCCTTGATTGCGCGTGCGGCGCTGCCCACGGCGTCGAGGCCCGAGCCGCACAGGCGGTTAAGCGTCGCGCCCGGCGCGTCCGCCGGCAGACCCGCGAGCAGCGCGGACATGCGCGCGACGTTGCGGTTGTCTTCACCGGCCTGGTTCGCGCAGCCATACAGAATGTCGTCGAGCGCGCGCCAGTCCACGCCCGGATTGCGTTCGACGAGCGCGCGGATGGGCACCGCGCCGAGGTCGTCGGCGCGCACGTCCTTGAGGGCGCCGCCGTAGCGGCCGAACGGGGTGCGAATCGCATCGCAGATATAGGCTTCGGTCATCTCGGATTCCTGCGGCACGAGCGCGGAAATGCACTCGTGCCGATCATGCTAGTGGGAAGGGGATTCGTGCGCCATTCGGCCAAACGGCATAGGCCGTTCAGCCGACTGCCACGGGAGCCGCTTTCGGTTCAACATGAACGCGGCTTTGAACCACGCGGAAGCGGTTCGCCACGAATGCGGCGTCGGCCAGCGCGGCATTGGCGGCCGGGTTCGCGCCGGTGCCGTGGAAATCCGAGAAAGCCGCCGACTGATTGACGAACACGCCGCCCGTCAGATTGATCGAGAGTGCTACGCCGCCGGTGATCGCGGCGTCGTGGGCGGCTTCAATCACATCGTCGCTCGTGCTGTAGACGGAAAGCGTGAGCGCGCCGTGATCGCGTGCGGTTGCGCCGGCCAGGTCGAGCGATTGCGCGGTCGAATCGGTGGCGATCACGAACGAGATCGGGCCGAACCATTCGCGCGTGAACGAGGCGGCGTCGCGTGCCGCGTCGAGCGAGAGCACGAGCGGCGTGCGCACGCGCGCGCCGGGGAATTGCGGGTGCTCAAGCGTCTGGCTGTCGGCGAGCACCGCGCCCAGCGTGCGGGCTTCGTCGATACGGGCGGTGACGCTGTCGTTCTGGATCGCGCCGAGCACTTCAACGGCGCGAGCCGGATCGGCCACGAACTTCGTGACCGCACCGGCAATTGCCTGGGCGACTGCTTCGAAGCTCACGTGGCCTTCGGCGGTCTGGATGCCGTCGCGCGGCACATAGATGTTCTGCGGCGCGGTGCACATCTGGCCCGAGTAGAGCGAGAGCGAGAAGGCGATATTGCGCGCGGCTGACTTCAGATCGTCAACGGAGTCGATCACGATCTGGTTCACACCGGCTTTTTCGGTGTAGACCTGCGCCTGGTGCGCGTTGCGTTCGAGCCAGTCGCCGTTTTGCGTGCTGCCGGTGAAGTCGATCAGCTTGATTTCGGGGCGCAGCGCGAGTTGCTGGACAAGCGCGCCGTCGTTCGGATCGGTCGCCAGCAGCGTGACGACGTTCGGATCGAAACCGGCTTCGCGCAGCACGTCGCGCGCGATGCGCACCGTGATCGCGAGCGGCAGGATCGCGCCGGGGTGCGGCTTGACGATCACGGTGTTGCCGGTCGCCAGATCGGCGAACAGGCCCGGATAGCCGTTCCAGGTCGGGAACGTGCAGCAGCCGAGCACGAGACCGGCGCCGCGCGGCACGACCGTGAAGCGTTTTTGCATGGCAAGCGGCGGGTTTTTGCCTTGCGGCTTTTCCCAGTGCGCGTCGGCGGGGATGCGGCGCAGCTGATCCCACGCATAGGTGACGGCTTCGAGCGCGCGATCCTGGGCGTGCGGGCCGCCTGCCTGAAAGGCCATCATGAAGGCTTGGCCGGTGGTGTGCATGACGCTGAACGCAATTTCGAAGCTTGCGCGGTTCAGGCGTTCGAGAATTTCGAGACTGACGCCCACCCACGCTTGCGGGCCGGCGGCGCGCCAGTCGCGCTGCGCCTTCTGGGCGGCGTCGATCAGCTGGTCGGGCGTCGATTTCGGATAGCGCGCGCCGAGCTTGAAACCGAACGGCGAGGCCTCGCTGCCCACGGTTTCGCCGGTCGACGGCTGGTCGAGATCGAAGGTGCGGTCCAAGTGGGCCTTGAACGCGGCTTCGCCATCTGCGCTGGCGGTTTCCCCGTACACTTTGGGGCTCGGCATTTCGGCGAACGGGCTCCAGTAACCGCGCGTCTCGATGGCGGCCAACGCTTTCTGCAGCTGGCCTTCGTGCTTGGCGAACAACGGATGTGTCATGGCTCGACTTGAATTGAGGGGTGGGTAGAGAGGCCCGTGCCAATTAATTGACCGACCGGTTGGTTGGCAAATGTTAGCATTAGTCAAAGTTCGGCGTGAAAAATTTTTTGGGGACTTTCTTTAGATGGAAGGAGGACGCATGGAGTACGAAAACATTCTGGTCGAGACGCGCGGCAAAGTCGGTCTGATCACCTTGAATCGTCCGAAAGCGCTCAACGCGCTCAACGACGCGCTGATGGATGAACTCGGCGTAGCGCTAAAGGCATTCGACGCGGACGAGGGCATCGGCGCGATTGTCATTACGGGCAGCGAGAAGGCATTCGCGGCGGGCGCCGACATCGGCATGATGGCGACCTACAGCTTCATGGATGTCTATAAGGGCGACTACATCACGCGCAACTGGGAGACGATCCGCTCGATCCGCAAGCCGATCATCGCTGCAGTCGCGGGTTTCGCGCTGGGCGGCGGCTGCGAGCTGGCCATGATGTGCGACATGATCTTTGCGGCGGATACGGCGAAGTTCGGCCAGCCCGAGATCAAGCTCGGCGTTATTCCGGGGGCGGGCGGTACGCAGCGTCTGCCGCGCGCAGTCTCGAAGGCGAAGGCCATGGATCTCTGTCTGACCGCTCGCATGATGGATGCCGCGGAGGCCGAACGCGCCGGGCTGGTGTCGCGTGTGATTCCGGCGGCAGATCTGCTGGGCGAGGCGATCGCGGCAGCGACGACGATCAGCGAATACTCGCTGCCGGCGGTCATGATGGCCAAGGAGGCGGTGAACCGCGCCTACGAGACGACGCTCGCCGAGGGCGTGCACTTCGAGCGTCGCATGTTCCATTCGCTGTTCGCGACGGAAGATCAGAAGGAAGGGATGGCCGCGTTCGTGGAAAAGCGCAAACCGGCGTTCAAGAATAAGTAAGTGCTTGGCCGCGAGGGGAGGGCGAATAATTTTCCTTTCGCCACCCCTTGCGGCTTGGCGTGAGTAGCGCTAAGATTCGCCCCCTTCGCTGTCCAGCCTGATCGGCAGCGAAGCCTGCCGCGAGAAACGGCGGGCCGCTCCGGCGGCATCTTTTCCTGCTTTTAAGCAGCGACCTAAAAAAAGATGTTGACGGATCGGAAAAGAGTCTGCATAATCTCGTTTCTCTGCTGCAGACGCAGCAACGCAGAACCCGCCGGTAGCTGGATCGCTGGT
>NZ_VWWJ01000020.1 GCF_011753055.1 Burkholderia sp. Ax-1719
GCTGGCTTTTTTCATGAATCTTGGTGCCCAAGAGAGGACTCGAACCTCCACAGTGTTGCCACCGCCAGGACCTGAACCTGGTGCGTCTACCAATTCCGCCACCTGGGCAAGGTGTCGCTTACTACTTGCTGCTGCGCTGTGTCGTGCAGCAGAGAACGAGATTCTAGCGCATCTGTAGAGCTTGTCAACACATGATTGCAAAATTCTTTTGCGACGATGTTCGGTTGCTGTTCCATCGCTCTGTAAGAGGTGACTTCGCACGCACGCCGCGAACCGCACATCGTCAACGCGCGCTCACCGGCCTGCGCGCTGGATTGTCGGGTGCGGCGCGGGTGTTAGAATGCCTCGCAGCAGTATACGTAGCGCGCCGCACAGAGTGAGGTGCGCGCCAACTGCATCAGCCGCATGTTGCAGCATACGAAGACCGGGGCGCGGCGCGTTTTGTTGTAGCCACGATCCGCGCGATATCCGACGTCCACGCAACGAGAACCAAAATCGACAAGCCCTTGAGCAAATATCCGTACCCGATTCCCAGCCGCGAAGAAATCCTCGGCGTGCTGCGGACCAGCGAATCGCCCTGCACCGCGAACGATATCGCCGAGGCGCTCGCGATCAAGCGCCAGGAGCGCGAAGGGTTCTTCAGGCGGCTCGCCGCGATGGAGCGCGACGGGCAGATCAGGCTCGATCAGCGCGGCCACTATCAACTCGCGCATCCTTCCAACTTTGTCGCGGGCCGCGTTCAGGGCCATCGCGACGGCTATGGCTTCCTGATCCGCGACGACGGCCAGGACGATCTGTTCCTGCCGCAAGGCGAGATGCAGAAGGTCATGCACAACGACCGCGTGCTCGCGCGCATCGTCGGCTATGACCGCCGTGGTCGCCCGGAAGGGCATATTGTCGAGGTCACGGACCGCGCGAACCGCCGCGTGATCGGCCGTCTGCTCAACGAGAACGGCGCGCTGATCGTCGCGCCCGAAGACAAGCGCATCGGCCACGACATCCTCGTCACGCAGAACCCGAAGAAGGCCAAACCTGGCCAGGTCGTGGTGGTCGAGCTCACCGATTTCCCGAGCCGTCATTCGCAGCCGCTTGGCCGCGTGGTGGAAGTGCTCGGCGATATCGACGATCCCGGCATGGAAATCGAGATCGCCGTGCGCAAGTACGGCGTGCCGCACGAGTTCAGCAAGGAAGCGCTCGCCGATGCCGCGAAGCTGCCCGACGCCGTGCGCCCGACCGATATCCGTTACCGCGTCGATCTGCGCGATGTGCCGCTCGTCACCATTGACGGCGAAGATGCGCGCGACTTCGACGACGCCGTCTATTGCGAGCCGATGCAGGTCGGCAAGGGCGAGGGCTACCGTCTGCTGGTCGCGATCGCCGACGTCTCGCATTACGTGTTGCCGGGCAGTGGCCTGGACGTGGACGCGATCGAGCGCAGCACCTCGGTGTACTTCCCGCGCCGCGTGATTCCCATGCTGCCGGAGAAGCTCTCGAACGGTCTGTGTTCGCTCAATCCGCACGTGGATCGCTGCGTGCTGGTCTGCGACATGGTCATCACCGCGCGCGGCGAGATCAAGGCGTACCAGTTCTATCCGGGTGTGATGCACTCGGCGGCGCGTCTGACGTACACCGAAGTCGCGGCGGTCCTGAAGAACACCAAGGGTCCGGAGGCCACGCGCCGCGCGGCGCTGCTGCCGCAGCTGCAGAATCTCTACGGCGTCTACAAGGCGCTGTTCGCGGCGCGCCAGAAGCGTGGCGCGATCGACTTCGATACGACCGAAACGTATATCGTCTGCAACGCGCAGGGCAAGATCGAGCAGATCGTGCCGCGCCAGCGCAACGATGCGCACAAGCTGATCGAAGAGTGCATGCTCTCGGCCAACGTCTGCGCCGCGGACTTCATGAAGCGCAACAAGCACCCGGGCCTGTACCGCGTGCACGCGGGCCCGAGCGCGGAAAAGCTCGAAAACCTGCGTACCTTCCTGCGCGGCATGGGTCTTTCGCTGGGCGGTGGCGACACGCCGCACGCAAGCGACTACGCGGCGCTGATGGCGCACATCCGCGACCGTCCGGATGCGCAGATGCTGCAGACCATGCTGTTGCGCTCGATGCAGCAGGCCGTCTACAGCCCGGACAATATCGGTCACTTCGGTCTCGCGTATGAGGCGTATGCCCACTTCACGAGCCCGATCCGCCGCTATCCCGACCTGCTCACGCACCGCGCGATCTACGCGATCCTGCAAGGCAAGAAGTATCAGCCGGCTGCGCCCGAAGGCGTCGACCTCAACACGGCGCTCTCGCCGCGTGCCCGCGCCATGCAGGCCGAGGACGAAGAGAAGCGCGGCAAGCGTGCTCGCGGCGCCAACACGGCGATCTGGGAAGAATTGGGTCTGCATTGCTCGGCCAACGAGCGCCGCGCCGACGAAGCCTCGCGCGACGTCGAAGCCTGGCTCAAGTGCTATTTCATGCGCGACAAGCTCGGCGAGGAATACGGCGGCATGGTCAGCGGCGTGACCTCGTTCGGCATCTTCGTGCAGCTCGATTCGCTCTTTATCGAAGGTCTGGTGCACGTGACGGAACTCGGTTCCGATTACTTCCAGTACGACGACATCAAGAACGAACTGCGCGGCGAGCGCACCGGCATTCGTTATCGTTTGTCGGATCGCGTGCGTGTGCAGGTGAGCCGTGTCGATCTCGACGCTCGCAAGATCGATTTCCGTCTGGTGCGCGATACGCCGGTCAAGCCTGCTGCGAATCGCGGCGCGCAAGGCCAGCAGGGCCAGCAGGAGCGCGGCGCGGCGGAAAGCGGCGGGGCGCGCGTTCGTCCGATGCCGCTCGCCGCCGACGATGTGCGGCGCAAGAAGGCCGCGCCGCAGCAAAGCGTCGCGGTGAAGGAAGCGCGCGCGGCGCGCGGTGCGGCCAAGACGGCAAAGAAGCGTGCGCCGTCCAAGCCCACGGCCAAGAAGTCGCCGGTGCGCAAGAAGCGCTAAAGCTGTATCCACGGCGCGCGGTTCGCTGCTCATCCAGCGTTCGCCCGTCGTGACCCGGTGCGCGGAATCATCCGGCGCACCGGCGCAATATCACTCGTTCGCGGCGCCTTCGATGCGCCGCGAACCGTTTATCAGGGGTAGTTCCAGTCATGTCACGTCTCAAGGTTCTTTACGGTTTTCATGCGGTGACCGCACGTATGCGGCACGACGCGTCCACGGTCGAAGATATTTATTACGATCCGTCGCGGCGCGATCGCCGCATGCAGGAGTTCCTGCACGCCGCGAAGGAAGCCGGCGTGCGTGCCATCGCCGCCGACGAGACGCGCCTGTGGGGTCTCGCGCACACCGAGCGCCATCAGGGCGTGGTGGCGCGCGTGCACGATCTGGCGCTGGCGCAGAATCTGGCTGAACTGCTCGACGGCATTCAAGGCTCGCCCCTGCTGCTGGTGCTGGACGGCGTGACCGATCCGCATAACCTCGGCGCCTGCCTGCGGGTGGCCGATGCCGCTGGCGCGCACGCCGTGATCGCACCGCGCGACCGCGCCGTCGGTCTGAACGCGACCGCCGCAAAGGTGGCGAGCGGCGCAGCCGACACGGTGCCGTACATCACCGTCACCAACCTGGCGCGCGCGCTGCGCGAGTTGAAGGAAGCGGGCGTGTGGGTGGTCGGCACGGCGGGCGATGCGCCTACCGGCCTGTACCAGACCAAGCTCGACGGTCCGGTCGCGCTGGTGATGGGCGCCGAAGGCGAGGGCATGCGCCGTCTCACGCGCGAAACCTGCGACGAAATCATGCAGATTCCGATGGCCGGTACGGTCGAGAGCCTGAACGTGTCGGTGGCGTCGGGCGTGTGCCTGTTCGAAGCGGTGCGCCAGCGCGCCGCGCGTTAATCGTCGTCGATCGAAGCACGATGAAGACGATGCCTCGCGCAGGACGTGCGGCGCTGGTTTCGGTTGCCGGCGCGCTCGCGCTCGTGGCCTGCGCGCCCGCCACGATGGCCGATCGCGGCGGCTACATTGCCGATTCGCAATTCCACGCGCGCAGCGCCGATTCGCGCATCCGTTTCCTCGTGCTGCATTACACGGAAGGCGACGAGCCGGCCTCGCTCGACGCGCTCACGGGCCAGAACGTCAGCGCCCATTACCTCGTGCCCGAGCATCCGCCGCTGCGCGACGGCAAGCCCGTCGTGCTGCAACTGGTGCCCGAATCGCAGCGCGCGTGGCATGCGGGCGTGAGCGAATGGCAAGGCACGACTGAGCTGAATGCGGCGTCGATCGGCATCGAAAACGTCAACTCGGGGCCGCACGATACGCCGCAAGGCCGCACGTGGGCGCCCTGGCCGCCCGATCAGGTGGCGGCGATCATCGCGCTATCGAAGGACATCGTCACGCGCTACGGCATTCCGCCCACGCGCGTGGTGGGGCATAGCGACATCGCGCCGCAACGCAAGATCGATCCGGGCGCGGCCTTCCCGTGGAAGCAGCTCTACGACGCGGGCGTGGGCGCCTGGCCCGACGACGCCACCGTCAAGGCCGATCTCGCGGGCCGCGCGCCCGATGCGCCCGCCGACGTGCGCGGTCTGCAACTGAAACTCGCGCGCTATGGCTACGACGTCGCCACCGACGGTGTGCTCGACGACCGCACGCGCCGCGTGTTCGCCGCGTTCCAGATGCATTTCCGTCCGCGCGACTATTCCGGCACGCCGGACGCTCAAACCGATGCGATCGCCCAGGCGCTGCTCGACAAATACGTCGATCACAGCGCGCCCGTGCCGCCCGGCGCGAGCGAAACGGCGCCTTGAGGGTATGCCTGCCGTGTTGTCTGAATGCGGCAGGCGCGGGGTTTACCGGCGAGGGCGGCCCGTAACTCCGGTAAACTATGCGTTTTCCGCGTTTCCTCTCCTCGGGCAGTACCCATCATGACTCAAGACGAACTCAAGAAACTGGTCGGCCAGGCCGCCGCCGACTATGTCAACGCGAACGTGCCGGAAGGCGCCATCATCGGCGTCGGCACCGGCTCGACCGCGAACTGTTTCATCGACGCACTGGCTGCCAGCAAGAGCCGCTATCGCGGCGCGGTGTCCAGCTCGATCGCCACCACGGCGCGGCTCGAATCGCACGGCTTCAAGATTTTCGACCTCAATGAAATCGAATCGCTGCCCGTCTACGTAGACGGCGCTGACGAAATCGACGCATCGGGCGCGATGATCAAGGGCGGCGGCGGCGCGCTCACGCGCGAGAAAATCGTGGCGTCGGTGTCGGAAGTGTTCGTCTGTATCGCCGATGCGAGCAAGCGCGTGGACGTGCTCGGCCAGTTCCCGCTGCCGATCGAAGTCGTGCCGATGGCGCGTACGGCCATCGGCCGCCGCGTGACGGCGCTCGGCGGCGTGCCGGTGCTGCGCGTGCAGAAGGACGGCTCGCCCTTCATCACCGACAACGGCAACGAGATTCTCGACGTGAAGGGCCTGCGCATCAGCGATCCGCGCACGCTCGAAGCGCACGTCAATGCATGGCCGGGCGTGGTGACCGTGGGTCTGTTCGCCGCACGTGGCGCAGACTTCTGCCTGCTGGGCGGCGAGTCGGGCGTCGAGCGCGTCGACTACAAGGCCTGATGGTCTGGTAGCTTGAAGGTTTGACGGTTTGATTGAAGCAGCAGCAACGGCGGCGTGCAGTGCGTGACGCTGCCGTTTGCTTGCATCCTGTGGGTGAAAGTGCGCGCCGATTGATATGGATTCCTGATCATCAGGCATGCCATGCGCGCGAGATCAAACCCCCAGAACCGCCAGAAAAAGCGAAGAAAAGGCAAAGCGCGCCGCTGCCGGAACGCTTTGCAAAATAAAACACACACACACGAGAAACGGGGCCGAGGACCACTGCACAGCAGCCCCGGCCGGGCTTCCGCGTCTTATTCCACCGTTTCGGCCTGACGCAGGCGCGGCAGCAGGCGGTCGAACTCGCGTCGCACGAGGCCGTAGCACTCGCAGGCGCGGGCTTCGAGGCCTTCGCGGTCGAGCACGCGGATGCGGCCGCGGCTGTGGTGGATCAAACCTTCATCGTGCAGCTTGCCGGCTGCTTCCGTGATGCCTTCGCGGCGCACGCCGAGCATATCGGCGATGAGCTGCTGCGTGACCGTGAGGTCGTTCGAGGCCACGCGATCCACCTCGATCAGCAGCCAGCGGCACAGCTGCTTGCTCAGCGAGTGATGGCGATTGCAGGCGGCGGTTTGCGCGACCTGCGTGAGCAGCGCGTGCATGTAAAGCAGCATCAGGCGGCGCAGGAAGTCCGAGCGCGCGAACTGTTGTTTCAGGCTTTGTGCGCTCATGCGATAGGCGAAGCCCGCGCACTGCACCTGCACGCGGTTCGGCATGGTTTCACCGCCCGTCAGGACGGGCACGCCCGTCATGCCTTCGCGGCCCACAGCGGCGATTTCCACGGAACTGCCGTCTTCCATCGTCGAGAGCATCGAGATGATGGCCGTGGTCGGAAAGTAGACGTGATGGATGCGCTGGCCGGAATCGCAGAGGAGTTGTTCGGTGCGCAGATGGACGAGTTCGAGATGCGGTGCGAGTGCTTGCCATTCATGCGACGGCAGTGCGCCGAGCAAATGGTTGCCGTGCAGATCCGATTGAAGGGTCAACATGATTTGGTCCTCGTGTGAAGGCGCTTGCGCTGCCTTCCGTCTTGTCATTCCGGTCGCCGAATCGGTTGTTGTTTGCCGCTTCCCGTAGCGGCTATTCGTTCGTCGTGCCGGCCCCATAGTCCCGAGTGCGTTCGCGATATTTGTTTGCGTGACGCCTTGTGTGGCGCTCCTCACTAAGCAGGGTGTGTGCCAGAAGGTCGCAAAGCACGCCACTACGCGGTTTCGCGGACGTTACGGTCGGAGCGCGCCCAGGCAAGTCCGCGTTTTTGTTTCAAATCTGTACGACGCGCGCGCGGGGGCAGCCAATGGACTGAGCAATTTGTAATGCGCTAAATCATTGATTTATATGGGATAAGTGGTGGGAGAAAGCCGTATGTCGAAAATGACTCCAGGTTGAAACATGCTGCATGGCGACCCCCTGTGGTGGGGCCTGTGCGTACCGCATAGCGTTCGAATCTGATTCATTGCTGTTGCGCTGCGGCTGATCTGGCCAGAAACGTTCTCCCGTGAAACATGACCGCGTTACGGCGCGTCACGTTACGTTGTGTGTCCTGGCGCACGGAGTCCGCCCTGTTTGCCTGCGCGAGCGCGCCCGCACTCGCGGGCGGCGATCGAGCGGCGGTTGTCCTCACAACGATCCTTGTCCGGTGTTGCGCGCCGTTGGTTCGACTGTCCGGCCGGTCTGTCTGTCCTGCTTCGTCGCCAGTGTGCTCAGGGGCGCCACGCGGCCGCCGTGCGCCAGCGCTCGGTCAGTGTGGGTATGCGTACAGATTGGACGGGCGGCCTTTGCTTCAATGGAGTCCGACAACGAGGGAGCGCGTGTGCATGAACCAGCGAGATCCGGTTAAGCGCCGCTCCTCGCCCGCGCCAACCCAATACCAGATTCCAACGGGGAGCTTTGCGCATGAACCAGCTCGTCACACCGGCCGGCCTGATTGCCGTAGCCAATGAACCCGAAGTTGCGCTCGTCGTGCAGCCAGTCGTGCTCGCCGGCGGATCGGGCACGCGTCTGTGGCCGCTTTCGCGTGAGCACTGTCCGAAACAGCTGATCGACCTGCTCGACGGCGAGTCGCTGCTCGAAGCGACCGTGCGCCGTCTCGACGGTCTTTACGCCCGCGCAGGCGCTCCCGCCGACGCGCCCATCCGCAAGGCCGCGCCGCTCGTCGTCAGCAGCGAGGAACTGCGCCATATGACCGCCGACCGGCTCGGCCGCAGCGGCAAGCGTGCACACGTCGTGTTCGAACCGCACGCGCGCAATACCGCGCCGGCCCTCACGGTGGCGGCGCTTGCCGCACAGGCCGCGCATGTCAACGCATCGACCGATCAGGCAGCGCCGGTCGACTGCGATCCGATTCTCATCGCCATGCCCGCCGATCATCTGATCGCGGATCGCACGGCGTTCGCCGCTGCGCTCGAAGACGCCGTGAGCTACGCGGCGCGTGGCGCCATCGTGACGCTCGGCGTGCCGCCGCAGCGCGCGGAAACCGGCTACGGCTACATCTATGCGGGCGCCACGCTCGGCGCGAGCGGCGCGCGCACGATCGAGCGCTTCGTGGAAAAGCCCAGCGCCGAAGTCGCGGCGGCCTATGTGGCTTCAGGCGATTACTGGTGGAACAGCGGCATTTTCGTGGTGCGCGCTTCGGTATGGCTGGCCGCGATCGCGCGCGCCCGGCCCGCGATTGCGACGCTCTGCGCCCAGGCGTTCGAGCTTGCGCGCGTCGATGCGGACGGCGCGGTTCACCTCGACGCGGCGACCTTCGAAGGCTGCCCGTCGGACTCGATCGACTACGCGGTGATGGAATCGATTGGCGCCGATGCGCGTCTGGCCGGCGTGGTCGTGCCGCTGGTGGCGGGCTGGTCGGATGTGGGCGCCTGGGATGCCGTCTGGCAGGTGTCGGACAAGGACGCGAGCGGCAATGTTGCGCGCGGCCGCGTGCTGTTCGAAGACTCGACCGACAGCTTCGCGCATTCGGACGGGCGGCTGGTCGCCTGCGTGGGCGTGCATAGCGTGGTGGTGGTGGAGACGGCGGACGCGGTGCTGGTCGCGGCCAAGGATCGCGTGCAGGACGTGCGAGCGATCGTCGGCAAGCTCAAGGCGCAGCGCGGCGAAGAGGTCCAGCACCATCGCCGCGTCGAACGGCCTTGGGGATGCTACGACTCGGTGGACCGCGGCGAGCGCTTCCAGGTCAAGCGCATCGTCGTGAAGCCAGGCGGCGTGCTGTCGCTGCAGATGCATCATCACCGCGCCGAGCACTGGGTGGTCGTACGCGGCACCGCGCGCGTCACGCGCGGCGACGAGGTTTTCCTGATCTCTGAAAACGAATCGACTTATATCCCGCTGGGCGTGAAGCACCGGCTCGAAAACCCGGGCAAGACGCCGCTCGAAATCATCGAAGTGCAGTCGGGCGGCTATCTGGGCGAGGACGACATCGTGCGCTTCGAAGACCAATACGGACGTACGGCTGCGCAGCGCTGACTGGACCGGTCGGCGCGCGCGCCTTCGCATAGGCACATGACTGCATATGCACACAAAAAAGATGCAGCAAATAACGATAAAGCAATAACAAGGCAACCGTAAGCATCGCTAAGTCAGTCTTTGCTTCATACAGACTGCTTACGAAAAGACAACGAATAACTTCATAAGACGAAATTCGGGAAACCGAAGGGCCGAATCACGAAGAACTTGTACAGGCTGGGCATTTGTCACGCGAAATTTGCGTCAGGAGATATCCTGGCTTACGTTTTATGCAATTAGCATGGCAACGTACGCATGAGTTCGACGAAGCACGAGGGCCCACGCAGTAACCGGCAAACAGGGCGATTAACGCCATCGGGGGGAGGGGTCATGGAACTGGGGAACAACAAGGAACGCTCACTCGTGAGCAAGGTCATGGATGGCCTGATTTCGGGCATCGTCGAAGAGCGTTATGGCGCGATCCTGCCGCCGCAGGACGTGTTGTCGAAGGAGTTCGACGTGAGCCGCACGGTCATGCGCGAAGCGCTGTCCATGCTGCTTGCGCGCCATATGCTGGACGTGCGGCCCAAGATCGGCACGCGCATCAGGCCGATGCGCGACTGGCGCATGATCGACGAAGACGTCGTGAGCTGGCGTTTTCGCGCGAAGCCGGACAAAACCTTTTTGCGCGACGTGATCGAATTTCGCACGCTGATCGAACCGGCGGCGTGCGCACTGGCGGCCGAACGGGCGACCGCGGCGGATATCGCCGGGATTCGCGATGCTTTCGATGCGCTTCATCAGGCGAGCCCGGGCGACTCGGGTTGCCAGGCCGCCGACTCATTGCTGCACACGCGTATTCTCGCGGCGAGCGGCAATCAGTTCTATCAGCAGATGGCGGCGATCGTGCGCGGGGCGCTCACCATCGTCAATCCGATCCTGAGCCAGCGTCCCGACGGCTGGAGCAATGTGGTCGCCGCACACGGGCGCGTGGTCGAGGCCATCGAGCGCCGCTCGCCGGGCGATGCGCAGGCGGCCGCCGCGGCGATGATCGCCTACACCGCCGACGAACTGAACCGGGCGTTCGCGCCGGAGGCGGCGGAGTCGAATCGCGCCGCTTGACGCGCACATCTGCCTACGTTGCTCGCATCTTTCGCCGGTTTGTCGAACACCCGCCGCGCGTGCCCTTGACCGGGAGCGCGCGGCGTGCGTTTGCGCGTGCGCGCGTTTGCCTTCGCGCGCGCGAGCCAGTATCGTGCGTCTCTTTGCCTTGCCGCGCGTTGCGCGGCGGGGTCCGCCATCCGCAAAAAGAGAGACGAGAGACATGGGCGATATCGCTGAAACCGGCACGATTCGTTGGGGCATCGTGGGCGCGGGCCGCATCGCGCGGCGTTTTGCGCAGGGCGTGGAACATGTCGAAGGCGCGCGCGTGAGCGCCGTCTGGTCGCGCCGCCCCGAGCCAGCCCAGGCGCTGGCGGCCGAGTTCGGCGCACGCGCATGTGCGAGCTTCGAGGCACTGCTCGCGAGCGGCATCGACGCCGTCTATATCGCGACGATGCAGGACAGCCACGCGCACTATGCGACGGCCGCCTTGCAGGCGGGCTTGCCGGTG
Organism: Burkholderia sp. Ax-1719; assembly: GCF_011753055.1. Lineage (GTDB taxonomy): Bacteria > Pseudomonadota > Gammaproteobacteria > Burkholderiales > Burkholderiaceae > Paraburkholderia. The sequence continues at coordinate 10,697 of NZ_VWWJ01000020.1, forward strand.
CTGTGCGAGAAGCCCGCGACCGTCAACGCCGCGCAACTCGACGGCGTGCTGCAAGCCGCGCGCGACGCGAAGCGCCTCTTCATGGAGGCGATGAAGCCGCCGTTCTATCCGCTCTATCGCGCCTTGCGCGCCCATCTCGAAGCCGATCCCATCGGTCCGATCGGTCTCGTACGCGCGGGCTGTTCGGTGGCCAATGTGCCGGCCGATCATCCATCGTTTTCGTTCGCGCACGCGGGCGGGGCGCTACTCGATATCGGCGTGTACGAGATGTTTCTGGCGGTGGACTGGCTGGGCGCACCGCGCGAGGTGCAGACCTTCGGGCGGCTGGGCGCGACGGGCGTGGATACGTTTGCAAGCCTCAACTGCCAGCACGAGCACGGCATCGCGCAGCTGTTTTGCGGGCTGGATCTGCATGGCTTCGGCGATGCGCTGCTGGCCGGGCCGCTGGGCAATGTGACGATCCACGCGAACTGGTGGAACCCGGTGCGCGCGACCATCCGTTATGTCGATGGCCGAACGGTCGAGCTTGACGAACCGTTCGAAGGCGGTGGCCTCAACTACGAAACCGCGCATTTCTGCGAGCTGCTGCGCGCGGGTGCGCTGGAAAGTCCGGTGATGCCGCACGAGACGTCGCGCCGCATGATCGCCATGGCCGATGCCGCGCGCGAGGCGCTTGGACTGCGTTTCGACTGCGAGTGAGGAAGGGCGCGGTGAAATGAAAACGGCGGTCGCCATGACCGCCGTTCTTCAGGTGCAGCTCACTTGTAGCTCAGGTGCAGCTCAGTGGCGCGAGGGCAGCGCAAGGCGCTTCTCGTACCAGTGCTGGATCCATTCAAGCACCTGGCACAGCACCCAGTAGATCGCGGCCGCCGCCAGATAGAGCGGCAGCGGCTGGTAGGTCGAGGCGATGATTTCCTGCGCGCTGCGCAGCAGTTCCGTCACCGTGATGACCGACACCAGCGAGGTGTCCTTGATGAGGCTGATGAGGCTGTTCGAGAGGCTTGGCACGGCGATTCGCAGCGCCTGCGGCGCGATCACGTAGCGCAGCGTCTGGCGTCGCGACAGGCCCAGGCTATAGGCCGCGAGCCACTGGCCGCGATGAATGCCGAGAATCGCCCCGCGCATGCTTTCCGATAGATAAGCCGCCACGTTGGCCGATAGCGCGATCACGCCCGCGGGCGTGGGGTCGAGCGAAATGCCGATGCTCGGCAGGCCGTAATAGATCACGAAGATCTGCACCAGCAGCGGCGTGCCGCGCATGAGGCTCACGTACACGCGCGCGATGAACACGGGCACGCGGTTCGAGCTGATGCCCATGAGGGCGAGCACGGCGCCGCCGATGAGCCCGAAGATCATCGAAAGCACGGCGAACTTGACCGTGAGCACCGCGCCCTGCGCGAGCACCGGCAGCGACTGGATGATGAGCGTGTAAATGGGCATGGGGAACGCGGAAATGATGGGCTTGCGCAGCCTTGGCCTGGAAAAACCGCGGGGCGCTCATCCTGCCATCTTGCCGGATGCGCGCCCCGCGCCTGTCATGTCATGCTGATTCGCGCAGCGCGAGCGCCGCGCGCGACATGCCTTACTTCGTGACCGGCTTGGTCACGTCGATGCCGAACCACTTGTCGGAGATCTTCGTGAAGGTGCCGTCGGCTTCGAGCTGCGTCATCGCATCGTCGATGGCCTTGGCGAACTTCGGATTACCCTTCTTGAACGGGATGCCCGACGGATTGCCGTCGCCGACAATCGCGCCCGCGCGCAGCGGCAGCTGCGAGTTCTTCATCAGATAGGCGAGCATCAGCCGGTCGTTGAGCGCCGCGTCCAGACGGCCGGCGGCCAGATCGCGCAGATACTCGGGCGCGCCCGGGTAGGTCTTCACGTCGATGCCGGGAACCGACTTCGCCATGTCCATGTAGTTGGTGCCAAGCGCAACGCCGAGCTTCTTGCCCTTGAGGTCGTCGAGCGACTTGAACTGGCGCGTGTCGTCCTTACGCTCGATGAGCTGCGCTGCCGAATACGTGTAGGCCGGCGAGAAGTCGAGCACGGCCTTACGCTGGTCGGTGATGCCCACCTGGTTGGCGATCACGTCGAACTTGCCCGCCTGCAGACCGGCGATGATGCCGCTCCATTCGGTCGTGACGAACTCGGGCTTCACGCCGAGCTTCGCGGCCACGGCCCTGGCGATATCGACGTCGAAGCCGACCAGATCGCCATTGGGCGCCTTCGAGTTGAACGGCGGGAACGTGCCTTCCAGACCGATGCGCAGCGTGCCGCGCGCCTTGACCTGGTCGAGCAGATCGTCAGCGTGGGCGCTGGCCGCCACGAACGACGTGCCCACCAGGGCGACTGCGATGAGCTTCTTGAGCAAAGCGAATTTCATTGTTGTCCTCTTGTTTTACTGCTGTATTGCGGCGCAGCCGTTCAAGCTGATCGAGCTGATCAAGCGCGATGCGCCGCACATAGCCCGAAACTATAGCCTCAGGCGCGGCCCGAGGCCAGCGCGCGCGCGCACTCGGCGACGAGCGCCGGGCCGCGATAGATGAAGCCGGTGTAGACCTGCACGAGCGCCGCACCCGCGGCGATCTTCGCGCGCGCGTCTTCGCCCGAGAAAATTCCGCCCACGCCGATGATCGGCACCTGCTCGCCCAGTTCGGCGCGCAGCTTGCGGATCACTTCGTTCGAAGCGTCGAACACCGGACGGCCCGACAGACCGCCGGTTTCGCTCGCGTTCGGCAGACCTTCCACGGCGGCGCGCGAGAGCGTGGTGTTGGTGGCGATCACGCCTTCGATCTTGTGGCGCAGCAGCGTGTCGGCGATCTCCTTGACCTGTTCGTCGTCGAGGTCCGGAGCGATCTTGAGCGCGAGCGGCACCAGCTTGCCGTGCATATCGGCCAGACGCTGCTGCTTGTCCTTGAGCGCCGCGAGCAGGGCGTCGAGTTCGCCGCCGCCTTGCAGCTGGCGCAGATTCTTGGTGTTCGGCGACGAAATGTTGATCGTCACGTAGCTGGCGAACGGATAGACGCGTTCGAGGCAGAAGAGGTAGTCGTCGGCGGCGCGCTCGATCGGCGTATCGGCGTTCTTGCCGATGTTCAGACCGAGGATGCCGCGATAACGCGCGGCCTGCACGTTCTTCACGAACTGCTCGACGCCGTGGTTATTGAAGCCCATCCGGTTGATGATGCCGCCCGCCTGCGGCAGACGGAAAATGCGCGGACGCGGATTGCCCGGCTGCGGGCGCGGCGTGACTGTGCCCACCTCGATAAAGCCGAAGCCCAGCGCGGCGAATCCGTCGATGGCGGCGCCTTCCTTGTCGAGGCCCGCGGCGAGGCCCACCGGATTGCGGAACGTCAGGCCCATGACGGTGCGCGGCGAATCCGGCACGCGCGAGGCGAGCAGCCCGGCCATGCCGGTGCGGCCCGCAGCGCCGATCATGCGCAGGGAAAGATGGTGGGCGTCTTCGGCGTCCATGCGGAAAAGCTGGTCGCGGACGAACGGATAAAGGGTGCTGAACACGGGAGGGGGGCGCGGGCGCCGGAAAATGAGAACCCGCTATTTTAGCGACAAAGGCGCGACGGCTGGCGGGCGGGCTGGAATCGGCGAAATCCGGGGTGCCGACCGAGGCGGATCATCCGATTGGATCGAGCGCGCGCCAGACACCATCGAACAAGCCTTCCAGCGGTTGAAAACGCGCCTTGTAGGCCATTTTCGGGCTTTCGCGGATCCAGTAGCCCAGATACACATAGGGCAGTTGCAGGCTGCGCGCCTGTTCGATCTGCCAGAGGATGTTGTAGGTGCCGTAGCTGGCGTGCGGCGTGTCGGGCTCGAAGAACGTATAAACCGAGGACAGCCCGTCGCCGAGGATGTCGATCATGCTGACCATGCGCAGGATGCCCGGCGCATCGGGATGTTGCGGGTCGGGCTCGCGAAACTCCACCAGACGCGAGTTGATCCGGCTTTGCAGCAGGAATTGTTCGTACTGGTCGCGGCTGTCGCGGTCCATGCCGCCGCCCGCGTGGCGCGCCGACTGGTAGCGCATATAGAGCGCATAGTGCGCTTCGTCGTAGTGCAGCGGCGCGACCGTCGCAACGAGTTCGCCGTGATGCTTCCAGGTGCGCCGCTGGGTGCGGTTGGGCGTGTAATGGTCAACCGGGACGCGCACCGGCACACAGGCGCGGCAGCCGTCGCAGTACGGGCGGTAAGTGAACACGCCCGAGCGACGAAAGCCCGCTTTCACGAGATCGGTATAGACGTCGGAATTGATGAGATGACTGGGGGTGGCCACCTGCGAGCGCGCGATGCGCCCCTCCAGATAACTGCAGGGGTAGGGCGCCGTTGCATAGAATTGCAGCGCGGAAAGCGGTGAAAGCGGCAGCTCGTTTGGATGAGTCACGTTGGCAGCTCTCGAAGCAGATCGGAACGTCGCGTGTCTCGGGGCGCCGCCAGAACTGGCGGCAAAAGCGACGTGTTCTGACTGCATACTAACATCGACGCCAGGCTTGCATCTATCGAATTACGCGGCCTGGCGCACGTCTGGCGGTCGTCGCGGGGATGTCGGCGTGCCTGGCGACGCGTTGCAAGCGGTGCTTCAGGCGGTCGGCACGGCAGGGTTGTCGGCGTGGCCCTGACCGTGGCCGAGCCAGTCGGCCAGCACGGTTTTGTCGAAGCGCCAGCCAATCGCATGCGCGCTCACATTGGCCCGCACATGCGCGATAAACGGCTTGCGCGCGATCTCGCGGCCGCCCAGCGAAGCCAGATGCGCGGTGTTCTGCTGGCAGTCGATCAGCGCGACGCCGTTGCGGCGCAGGTGCGCAACCAGCGCTGACAGCGCGATTTTCGAGGCATCCGTGATCGAAGCGAACATTGATTCGCCGAAGAACATCGTGCCGAGTGAAACGCCGTACAGCCCGCCCACGCGCTGTCCCTCGTACCAGGCCTCGATGCTGTGCGCGTCGCCGATGCGGTGCAGGCTCGAATAGGCGTCGATCACGTCGGCGGTAATCCAGGTGCCGCGCTGGCCGCGCCGCGGCGCGTTGGCGCAGGCGCGCATTACCGCAGCGAAATCGTCGTCGACGCGGATTTCCCAGGCGGGATCGCGCAGCACGCGCTTGAGCGTTTTCTTGAGTGAGGGCGAGACCTTGAACTCGTCCGGGCGCAGGATCATGCGCGGGTCGGGGCTCCACCAGAGTACCGGCTGGCCGTCCGAGTACCACGGAAAAATACCGTGCCGATAGGCGTCGATCAGACGCGAGGGGAGTAGATCGGCGCTGGCGGCGAGCAGCCCAGGCGCGCCGCTCGAGGCGCCCAGGGCGCGCTCGACCGGCGGGAACGGCTCGTCGGGCGTAAGCCAGGGCACCATCGCCGCAGTGTCAGCCGTCGCGCAGCGGGCGCAGGACGTCGCCGGTGTGCAGGCCGTAGCTGCCCGACTGGCGATCGGCGAAGAAAAAGCGCAGGGTCTGGCCGACCGTGGGGAAGGCGATCTCGTCCCACGGAATTTCGTGCTCCTCGAACAGGCGCACTTCGAGGCTCTCTTCACCGGCTTCGACGTCGATGTCGAGCAGGCGCGCGAGATAGAACAGATGGACCTGATGCACGCGCGGCACGTTGAGCAGGGAGAACAGGCTCTGCACTTCGACGCGTGCGCCGGCTTCTTCCAGCGTTTCACGCGCGGCGGCTTCGGAGGTCGTTTCGCCCATCTCCATGAAGCCTGCGGGCAGCGTCCAGTAGCCGTAGCGCGGCTCGATCGCGCGGCGACACAGCAGCACCTTGTCTTCCCAGACCGGGACGGTGCCGACCACGTTGCGCGGATTCTGATAGTGGATGGTGCCGCAGTGCGCGCAGACATAGCGTTCGCGGTTGTCACCGGGCGGCACGAGCAGGCTGACCGCCTGACCGCAAGTCGAGCAGAATTTCATGGGCACGATAGGGGGATGGGTGATGCGAGTGTATCACCGCGGCGCGTCATGACGGGATCTTGACCCGGAGCGCTCGCATAAGTGCAGCGGCATGAAGGTGCCGCATTGGCGCAGAAAACAAAAAAGGGTTACACGCCGATGCGTTGTAACCCTTGATTGCTTCCGACAGAACAGCTTTGGTTGCGGGGGTAGGATTTGAACCTACGACCTTCGGGTTATGAGCCCGACGAGCTGCCAGACTGCTCCACCCCGCGTCCGTCAGAGAAAAGAATTATAGGGTACATCCTGGGATAGCGCAAGCGTTCTATGACATTTTCTTTTCTGGGCGCTTGCAGAAGGCTCGCTGGCGCATTGCAGAAGCGTTGCAACGCGAGCCCTGAACGTCGATATCGCCAGGCTAGAATCGGGGCCGAGTCTCTTCTGACTGCCCCGTATCCCCAATATCGACGGACCTATGGACATCGCCCACGACCTGCAAACGATCGCCGCGCAAGAGCACGCGCTTGTGTTTCCCCGTTTCGATGCCGGGCACGCCTGGCAACTCGGCGCTTTCCTGCGCGAACTGGCTGTCGCGCGCTCCCACGCGGTCGCCATCGACGTGCGCACGTTCGGGCTGCCGCTGTTCTCGTGCGCGCTGCCGGGCGCCACGCCCGACAACCTCGCCTGGGTGCAGCGCAAGTCGCGCGTGGTCGAGCATTTCCGCCGCAGCTCTTATGCAATTGGCCTGCGCCTGCAGCAGACGGGCACCACGCTCGCGGACAAGCATGGTTTGCCGGCCACGGACTACGCGACGCACGGCGGGGCGTTTCCGCTCGCGGTTCAGGGCGTGGGCGTGATTGGATCGGTGACGGTGTCGGGGCTGCCGCAACGTCTCGATCACGAACTCGTCGTCGAGGCGCTGTGCGCACAACTGGGCGCCGATTACAGCCAGCTCGCGCTTGCCAGGGCCTGACGCGATGCGCACCTCTCCCTGGTTCATTCTCGCGATCGCCATCGTCGCCGAAGTCATCGCCACCTCGGCTTTGCGCGCCTCGAACGGTTTTTCGCGCCTCGTGCCGTCGGCGATCGTCATCGTCGGTTACGGCATCTCGTTCTATTGCCTCTCGCTCACGCTCAAGACGCTGCCGGTCGGCATCGTCTATGCGGTTTGGTCGGGCGTGGGCATCGTGCTGATCACGCTCGTCGCCATGGCGCTCTATAAACAGGTGCCCGATCTGCCCGCCATGCTCGGTCTGGGTCTGATCGTGGCGGGCGTGCTCGTGCTCAATCTGTTCTCGAAGATGCAGGCGCACTGAGTGCAAACTCAGCGCGCGGGGCGCGTACGCAAGGTACGCGCCGTTCAACGCTCCGGCGGCACGATGCGCACGCCGCAACCCGCGACCTTCTCGCGGCTGCTTTCGCCTTCGGGCGTGGCCGCGTCTTCCCACAGGCTGATCGCGCGCGAGATGTCGATGTCGTTTTCCCCGGCGTAGCGGAACCAGCGGTTCGCGGCCTGCGATTCGGGGATTTCCTGATCGGTGTCGAAATAGCGTCCGGTCATGTGCGCGTCCATCCGAAGTGAAGGAGGGGTCAGCCTGGCTGCGCAGACGAGTTTCGCAGATTCCGCCCGCACGTCGATGCAGAATGCACAACTTGCCGCCTGGCGCGCCGCGCTGCGCGTAACATGGAGCGCGCTCGCGGTCTCCGGCGGCTGCCGTTGTCATCGGTCGGCGCGACTTTTCTTCTGCTGAATTCCCCACGGGGCTGGACATGGATATCCGTTTTCCTTCCGAAGCGCCGTCCTGGCACGACTCCAATCTCACCGTGGTTTTTCCTGCGCTGGTTGACGGCGCGCGCGTGCCGTGCGCGATTTCCGTCGAAGCGCTCGAAGACCATTTCGGCGCGCAGCCCGAGGGGCGCGAGGCCTGGATGCAGGCGTTCGACGCGGGCCGTCGACGCATCGAGGCGGTTGCGCGCGCCCATCTCGAACTGAGCAACGGCACCCCCGTGCTGCTCAAGAGCGGCCATTTTCCGCCTGGTCATCTGTTGTCCTGATCCGGTGGCGATGGCTCCCGTCGCCATGGTGCCGCCATGAGCACCGTCGAACCGAAAGAAGCGCGCGTTTCGGCCTTGCGCGCGCGGATTCTCGACGCCGCGCGTCGCATCGTGACGCGCGAGGGCATCGACGGGCTTTCGATGCGCAAGATCGCCGATGCCATCGGTTATTCGCCTGCTTCGCTCTATCTCCACTTCGAAGGCCGCGATGCGATCGCGCGGGCGCTGGGCCGCGAAGGTTTCATTCAACTGCTGGCGCGCCTCCAGCCTTGCGCCGAAATCGACGACACGCGCGCGCGCCTTCATGCGCTTGCGCACGCGTATGTGGCGTTTGGCTGTGCGCATCCCGAAACGTATCGGCTGATGTTTCTGCCTGAGCGTGCACAGGGAGCGCCGGAGCGGGCAGAGGGCCCTGCGCTTGAAGCGCGGCCCGACGATGAAGCCGCCGCGATCACACAGTTATTCGCTGATGCGTTTGCGCCCGTGTTCGCCGAACCCGCACCGCTCGCACGTGCGTTGTGGGCGCTGCTCCATGGCGTGGTCGCATTCTCGCTGGCCGGTCCCGCCTTTGCGCCGGAGTCGTCGCGCCTGCTCGCAATCGACGCCGCGCTGGACGGCTGGATCGGGACCGGCGCTGACGCAGACGCTACGCAGAAAACCCAGCCTGACGCGACGTGATAGCCTCGCGAGGCTAATGCCTGTCCGTTGTGCCCGTCCGTCTTTCATGCGTTTTACTGCGTTTTCAACGCGCTTTCATTTCGCCGCTCGACCGCCATGTCCCAGCAAACCGACCCGTCCACCGCCGACGCCGGGCAACACGTGCTCACGCATGTGACGAACCGCATCGGCTTTATCGAGCTCGCACGGCCGCAGGCGCTCAACGCGCTCTCGACTTCGATGGTCCGCGCGATACAGGCCGCGCTCGACGCCTGGCGCGACGATCCGGAAGTGCTCGCCGTGCTCGTGCATACACGGCATCCGCGCGCCTTCTGCGCAGGCGGCGATATCCGCTTTCTCTACGAGTCGTACCGCGCTGGAGACCTGGATGCGATCGATACGTTCTTCATCGAGGAATATCGCCTCAATCATGCGATATTCAGTTATCCGAAACCTTATATCGCGCTGATGAACGGCGTGGTGATGGGCGGCGGCATGGGGATCTCGCAGGGCGCGCACCGCACGGGCGGACTGCGCGTCGTCGACGGCACGACGCGTATGGCGATGCCCGAAACGCGCATCGGTCTGTTTCCCGACGTCGGCATGGGCTGGTTTCTCGCCCGTACGCCCGGCGCGATTGGCCGCTATCTGGCCGTGACGGGCGAGACCCTTGACGCCGCGAGTGCGCTTTATGCAGGCCTCGCCGACGTCTATATCGACGGCAATGCACGGCCCGCGCTGCTCGACGCGTTACAGACCGAGCCGTTCATGTCGGGCATCGACATCGTCAAGCGCATTCGCCGCACGGCGCAAGCCGAGGCGCTATCGCGCGAATCGGCGGAGGTGGCCGGTTGTGCGCTGGCGGTCGCGCGCACATGGATCGACCGGCATTTTTCGCGGCCGACGGTGGCGGCGATTCTTGCGTCGCTCGAAACCGCGCAGCGCGAAGCGAAGGGCGCGGAAGGCGAATGGGCCGAGCAGGTCGTGGGCATTTTGCACGAACGCTCGCCTCTATCGATGGCGGTATCGCTGGAAGTGGTCTCGCGCGCGGAAGGGGCGATGGCGGACGTTCTGCGCCGCGATCTCGATCTGACGCGTTCGAGCTTTGCGCACGGCGACGTGGTGGAAGGCATCCGCGCACGCATCATCGACAAGGACAATCATCCGCGCTGGCGCTTTGCACGCATCGAGGACGTGCCGCCTGCCGGGCTGGAAGCGATGTTCAACAGCCCGTGGAGCATCACGGAGCATCCCATGCGGGCGCTGTCAGGCTGAAGAATCAGGGGGAAGGGAACAGGAACAGGAGCGGGAACAGCAGGAGGAGGAGGCGCGCGGCGCACGATGAAAACGCCGCGCCGCGCTGGATACATCACGAGTCCATCAGTCTTCGTCGGTTTCGCTCATGAAGGCGCGCATAAAGACCAGCGCGCCCCAGCCCCAGACGGCATTCGAGGCGAAACCCATGGCCAGGCGCGGCAGCATGTTGCCGCTCGGCCAGATGCCGCGCAGCGGATCGATCACGAACACCATCGCGGCGGTGAGCACCACGCCGCCGAACACGAACGCCTGCACCCACGGCGCGGGCCGCGAGGGCGACACGCGCAGCAGCCACGTCATCAGGATGGCCCACACGGCGCTCCAGATCGCGTTGACGAGAAATTCGGGCAGGCCGAGCGGTGCGAACGGCTCGGTGGAGAAGCCGGCGGCGTCGATCACCTGCGCAGCGTGCAGCAGCGCAAGCGTCGCCTCGCGAAAGAATAGCGAGGCCAGAAAGCCGGATACGAACGGCAGAATAATTTTTTGCATGAGAACGGGCGAGAGTGGCGCGGCGCGGCACGCATGCGCCCTTAAGAACAGGGATCGAGCGGCGGCCGGATGCTTTGTCGGTATGTGCGCCATTATATCGGCGCGCAGGTCGCCTCATGCACCCCCGTATGCTAAAGCGTCGCGTAAAGCACGAAAGTGGAAAACCTAAGCTAAAAAAAATCGTTCAAAAGGCTTAGGGCGATCCCTAGACTGGAGCCCCATGAAGACGGCGCCGCCGTCATGGCCCGTCGCCCTCCGCGTCAGTCAACGATCAGTGAACGTTTGCACCGGCCGCTCTGGTTCTCCAGGCGGGCGCGGATCAACGCGTCCTGTTTTCGCCTGCCTTTCGGTTTCTCGGGATCGCGCCGCGCCATTCGCTTCATTCGCTTATTTATCCCGAATCTTTCGTTATTACGTCTCGAACAAAAAGCAGGAGTCACGCATGAATGTGTTCTGGTTCATCCCGACCCACGGCGACAGCCGCTACCTGGGCACCTCCGAAGGCGCGCGCGCCGCTGATCTCGCGTACTTCCAGCAGGTGGCGGTGGCGGCCGATACGCTCGGTTACGAAGGCGTCCTGCTGCCGACGGGCCGTTCGTGCGAAGACGCCTGGGTCGTGGCGTCGAGCCTGATCGCCGCAACGAAGCGCCTGAAGTTCCTCGTCGCGATCCGTCCGGGCCTGTCTTCGCCGGGCCTGGCCGCGCGTATGGCCGCGACCTTCGATCGCCTCTCGAACGGGCGTCTGCTCATCAACGTGGTGACGGGCGGCGATGCCGCCGAACTCGAAGGCGATGGTGTGTTTGTCGATCACGACACGCGCTACGAAATCACCGACGAATTCCTGCATATCTGGCGCAAGCTGCTTGAAGCCTCGCACACCAACGAGGCGATCGATTTCGACGGCAAGCATCTGCAGTCGAAGGGTGGCAAGGCGCTGTATCCGCCGGTCCAGCATCCGCATCCGCCGCTGTGGTTTGGCGGTTCGTCGCCGGCTGCACACGACATCGCGGGCGAGCATATCGATACGTATCTGACGTGGGGCGAGCCGCCCGAGGCGGTGGCGAAGAAGATCGCCGATATCCGTGCGCGCGCCGAACAGCGTGGCCGCAAGATCCGCTTCGGCATCCGTTTGCACGTGATCGTGCGTGAAACGGAAGAAGAAGCGTGGGAAGCTGCCGACCGCCTCATCAGCCGCCTCGACGACGACACCATTGCGCGCGCTCAGGCCGCGTTCGGCAAGATGGACTCGGAAGGGCAGCGCCGCATGGCGGCCCTGCACGGCGGCAAGCGCGGCTCGCGCAAGGAACTGGAGGTCTATCCGAACCTGTGGGCGGGCGTGGGCCTCGTGCGCGGCGGCGCGGGCACGGCGCTGGTGGGCAATCCGGAGCAGGTCGCGGCGCTGATGAAGGAATACGCGTCGCTGGGTATCGAGACGTTCATTCTCTCGGGTTATCCGCACCTTGAGGAATCCTATCGTTTCGCCGAGCTGGTGTTCCCGCTGCTGCCGGGCCGCCAGGCGAAGACGGCGGGTGGTCCGCTGTCCGGACCGTTTGGCGAAGTGGTCGGCAATCACTATCTGCCGAAGGCCAGCCAAAGCTGAAAGGCCAGGGCGTGCGGTGCGACGTGAGGCGAAGTGAGCCTGAATGAGCGCCGCCCGCGCGCTGCAAGTTTGCAAGAGGAGGACGAATCGATGACTCAATCCGCTGTGACCGCTGCTGCTCCCGTGAGCGCGGCTCGCGCGCCGCGCGCCACACGGCCCTTCGCCGGGTTGCTGCGTGCGGCGTTCAGGCGCCTCGCGCCGTGGCTCGTGCCGCTCGCGATTCTCGCCGCGTGGGAACTGGCGGCACGCACCGGCGCGCTGTCCACGCGCGTGCTGCCCGAACCGCTCGCGGTCGTGAAGGCCGCATGGTCGCTGATCGAGTCGGGCGAGATGTGGCAGGACGTGCGCGTGAGTACGTGGCGCGCGATCTCGGGCTTTGCGATCGGCGGCGGCATCGGGCTGGCGTTGGGGCTGGCGACCGGGCTTTTCAGGCCCGTCGAAACCGCGCTCGATTCGACCATCCAGATGATCCGCAACATCCCGGCGCTCGCGATGATTCCGCTCGTGATCCTCTGGTTCGGCATCGAGGAAGAAGCGAAGGTGTTTCTCGTCGCGCTGGGCGTGTTCTTCCCGGTGTACGTGAATACCTTCCACGGCATCCGTTCGGTGGACGCCAATCTCGTCGAAATGGCGCGCAGCTATGGGCTCAAAGGCTTCGCGCTCTATCGCGAAGTGATCCTGCCGGGCGCGCTGCCTTCGATTCTCGTCGGCGTGCGTTTCGCGCTCGGCCTGATGTGGGTGACGCTGATCGTCGCGGAGACGATCTCGGCGCAGTCGGGCATCGGCTATATGACGATGAACGCCCGCGAATTCCTGCAGACCGATGTGGTGGTGGTCGGCATCCTGCTCTACGCCGCGCTCGGCAAACTCGCCGACGTGCTCGCCAAGTGGCTGGAGCGCGTGGCGCTGCGCTGGCACCCCGCGTATCAACGAGGAAGTGACGCATGAACGCAAGCACATTGGCCGCGGGTTTTGGCCGCATCGCGGGCCGTCAGCGCGACGGCGAAGCCGACCATTCGCGTACCGACACGATCGATCGAAACACGAGCCTGCGCGGCGATGCCCGCGCGCACGATCCCGCAGTGGAGTTGCGCGGTGTCGGCAAGCAGTACGGCGAGCGCGTGGTGCTCGACGATTTCAACCTCTCGATCGAGCGCGGCAGCTTCGTGGCGATCGTCGGGCGAAGCGGTTGCGGTAAATCCACGCTGCTGCGTCTCGTGGCCGGGCTCGAATCGCCCGATGCGGGCGAACTGGAGCGACGCGGCGAAGCGGGTGCGGCGCTCGATACCCGCATCATGTTTCAGGACGCGCGGCTGCTGCCGTGGAAGACCGTGCTGCAGAACGTGATGCTGGGCCTCGGCCGTGGCGCTCGCGACGACGCGCGCGCCGTGCTCGACGAAGTCGGTCTGCTGGCGCGCGCCGACGAATGGCCCGCGCGTCTTTCGGGTGGCCAGCGTCAGCGCGTGGCGCTGGCACGGGCGCTCGTGCATCGCCCGAGCCTGCTGCTGCTCGACGAACCGCTGGGCGCGCTCGACGCGCTGACGCGCATCGAAATGCACGCGCTGATCGAACGCCTGTGGCGCGAGCATCGCTTCACCGCCTTGCTGGTTACGCATGACGTCCACGAAGCCGTGGCGCTTGGCGATCGCATCCTGCTGGTGGAGCAGGGGCGTATCGCGCTCGACCAGAACGTGCCGCTCGAACGCCCGCGCGCCCGCGCCGATGCGCGTTTCGCCGCGCTCGAAGAAAGCGTGCTGCAACGCGTGCTGGGCAGCGAGACGCCGCTGGGCGCTCACCTGCAGCACGCCCAGGATTCGACCTATAGCCTGCGTCCTACCGACGTGCGCTGGGCGCTTTGATCGCTGGTTTAATTTTCCGATACATCAACTTTTCGTCACTTCCGTTTATCAAAATTTGGAGCCGAATCAATGAGCATTACCGCCATCAACGTGCGTAACCAGTTTCGCGGCAAGATCAAAGAAATCATCCGCGGCTCGGTCGTTTCGGAAGTCGATGTTGAAACGCCGTTCGGCGTGGTGACCTCGGTGATCACCACGCGCTCGGTCGACGAACTCGACCTGAAGGTTGGCTCGGAAGTCGTCGCGCTGGTGAAGTCGACCGAGGTATCGATCGCGCGCCTTTGAGCGGAGCGCGCGCTCGTCAACGTGTTGCATGCGCCCATCGGGCGTCCCGGGCTGGCGGCCGACGCCAAAGTGCTACGATGGGTCGGCAAGCCACCGCGGAGGGACGATCATGGAGCCGAAAGGCCTCGACATGGGCGACTACGAAGAGCGCTATAAGGACTACGACATCGAAGTCGCGGTCGAGCAGGTGCTCACGGGCGTGAAGGCGCACTTTCGCGTGACGCGCGCGGGCGTCGTGCTCAAGGACTGGGAACTGGTTCACATCGACCGGCTCTGGTCGACCGAGCATGCCGCCGCCGAAGCAGGCTTCGAGGCGGCCCGAGCGTGGATCGACCGAGGTGCGACGCCTTGACGGCATGCTGCGCCGCCGCGCGGCGTGGCCGGGTTCAGGCCGGCCTTATGCTGCTTCTGCGTGGATTGGCGTAAAGACGCGTCTGGCTGAATCTGTCTGGACCGACGAAGAACAGCAGCAATATGCCGATCTGGGCAAACGGCATGCACACCATGAGCCACCACCACCAGCCGCTTAAACCGATATCGTGAAGGCGACGCACCATCACGGCAATCGGAATCCAGAAAACCACACTGATAATCACAACGCTGATAATTACCGCAGCCAGAGAATCGCCAAAACCATCCGACTGGCCAATCGAATCGAGAAATAAAAACAGTACGCAGAACAATAACATCGTCACTGCGAATTCGCGCCGCGTGGCGCGGCCGGCGAGCCTGAAGCGCCTTTCTAGCCATTTTTCCATGGGTATCGATCTTTCCATTGTCGATTGAATCGTTGGGCTTTTGCCGTGTGGAAAGTGATTCTACGCACGCACGGAAGTCGGATGAAAGTGCGAAAGCGCTGATTTTAACGATCAATTGACATTGAGTCGTGTCGATTATCGGTTTATCCGTTTTGAATTGAATAACAGGCCGGCAGGACGCGCGATTGCATCGCGGATAAAAAAATGCCGCGCTCTGGGCAGAGCGCGGCGCAGGGGAAGCCGGAGCCCGCCGATGTTGGAGAGCAGGCGCCGTGCCTTCGATCAGCTCAAACGGTATCAAATTGCCTCAGCGAAGTATACGGAGCGATATTTCGATATCTTTCCTGGCTTCGATGGTGTGTTGAAGGCAGCGGCCTCCCGGTTTTGTGCGGGAAGGGGACGGCGCGGCTAAGATGAGGCGATCCTGACAGGAGCCGCCATGTGCACGAACTACGCCGCCGCGCGTCGTGATCGTCTTTTCCGGCATTTCGGCGTCGAGCCGCCGGACAGCCCGTGGCGCGACGAAATCTACAAGGACTATGCGGCGCCGATCATTCGACGCGTCGACGGCGCGCCGCGTGCGGATCTCGCGACCTTCGGCATGGTGCCGCGCAAACATATTCCGCCCGGTGTGCGTGTGTTCGACACGATGAATGCGCGCGCGGAGACACTCGGCGAAAAGCGCTCGTTCAGCGGGGCATGGAAGCGGCAACAACTTTGTCTCGTGCCCTGCGAGGCGTTTTATGAGCCGTGCTACGAAACGGGGAAGGCGGTGCGCTGGCGAATCGCGATGGCGAGCGGCGAGCCGTTGGCGATTGCGGGGTTGTGGCGGGAGTGGGAGGAGGCGGGGGCGCAGGAAGATATCGCGGTTCGCGTTTTCTCGTTCACCATGCTGACCGTGAACGCCGACTCGCATGCGCTGATGAATCGCTTTCACAAACCAGGCGACGAAAAGCGCTCAGTGGTGATTGTGCCGCCATCGGAATATGAGAACTGGCTCGCCAGCCGGTCGACGGATGAAGCCCGATCTTTTTTGAGGTTGCTGCCTGCAGAGGAGATGGAGGCGATAGTGCAGCCGGCGGTGCCGAAGAGCGGCGCAAGCGGAACAGGGGAGTAGAGTGAGAATGTAGTGTTCCGGTCATGGGCAATTGATTTGGATTGCCAGGTAATCAGAAAGCTAGAGGCAAGTCAGGCTTCCCTGCCGACGCCCCTTCATCCACTCGTTGCTTCAGGGTGCTCGCGAGCAAGTGTGTGAAGCAGACCCGCAAAGCAAAAAGCCCAGTCACAAGGGCTGGGCTTTTTGCTTGAATCTTTTGGGGTGGCTGATGGGACTCGAACCCACGACAACAGGAATCACAATCCAATTCGCTGAGCAGCCACAAATCGCCCCTAGCCCCGGAGGACGATTAACTGCGGTGAGTGTAACGTTCGATGCAGTCGCATGGAGGGCCGAGCGGGAAAGAATTCTGACCTAGTCCTTCGCGCGGCCAGGGTTTTGGCCGAGTGGCTTGAGAGGGCGGTAATGTTCGCTATCGTACGCCGTAGTGACGATGTGGCCATCGTGTTTGCGGATCTTCATGAAGAACAGCGCGGGAGAAACGCCTGCCGCGCCGCCGCATGCTTCCGTGTGATTCTCGCGCACGCGAACGAGGAAGTAGCTACCTTTGTCCGCTGTATCGAAAAGCAGGCACTCCGTCTTGTCCGTCGACAGTCCATAGTCACGCGTGACGTCGGCAGCTCGCAAGGCCGCGTCATTGCCGCTCACCACGGCGGGGGCACCAGCGATTGCGTGCAAGCTCGCGAATAGTGTCGCGGTGGCGATTGATCGGCGCAGAATCGTTCGAGTATCCATTAATGCGACCGCCCTTCGTCGTACTGCTCTAGCTTGTATGTACGGATGATCGAGTTCAGCTTCGCGAAGTATGCTGGATCGGTTGCGTAGCCGCTGCGCGCCAGTGCGGCCGCAAACTTTGCGCTGTTGGTGTACAGAAAGCATGAACGGTACAGCGGATTGGTCCGAAGCATGTTTGCGTAGTCCGCGGCTGCGTCTTCATAGCTGCCATACGCGCGGAAGGCGTCGTCGATCTGGATAGCCTGCCCGTTGACCACTTCGTGAGTGGTGAACGTCGTGCTCGCTCCGGACGGTGCGCGTCCCTTGACGCCGAAGTAAGCGTTGCCAACTACGGCTTGGCCCCAGCGAGTTTCGAGCGCCGACTGCGCGAGAACAACGCCCACCGGGACGTGATACCTGGTCTGGATAGACTTCGCGGCCTCCAGATGTGCGTCTATGAACGCCTGCACGTGCGGAGGCACATGCCCGGATGTCGTGGCGCGGTGATGTCGGGTACGTTGGGTGGAGGGTTGAGGCATCGGCGCTCTCTCAAGGGGCGGGCGTGAAAGGATTGCATACCGACGTTGATCATGTACCTACCAGCTTGGGGAGGTCAACACGCGTCCTTGGAACGAACAAACCTGAATAACGCCGCTGGCCCTGGATTCTCCCGTTGCTATGATGGGCGCTTGTCCCCTCAGGACCGCAGTTCACGCGGAGGAAATTGTAATGGGCGAGGAAACCAAGGCCGAGTTGCTGGCGTTCGCCGTTCGTGATCGCGGACCTGTGGCGTGAGTGAACTGAAGAAGAGGGCAACGCGCTCTCGTTCACGAGGCTGACCGTCAATGGCGAGCATCCGCTGATGAAGCGCTTCTACAAGCCAGGCGACGAGAAGCGGTCGGTGGTGATCGTGCCACCGGCGGAGTATCAAAGTTGGCTCGCCAGCCGGTCGATGGACGAAGCGCGCAGTTTCCTCAATCTTTTCCCCGCCTCGCGAATGCACGCTGAGCCGTTCCCAGCTCCGCCTCGCGCCGCACAGGTTCGCACCGAGCAGGGCTCAGAGTGACCGAGGTAAGGCGCATGTTTGTACTCGCGATACCCGCAGCTGAATACTATTTGCCGATCGACTTTTGATGGTCGCGAATGCCGACGTAGATTTGACTGAGTGCTGAGCTCAGCGCATCGGTTGTAGTTGTTCGCTCGAGCGCGTGCCCCTGAGGGGAGTCCGGAAGATTGCAGTATCCCGCAACTGCGTCTTCAATAAGTTCGAACGCCTCTTCCAGCATCGAAAATACATTCGGCCAAATCGGCGCCACAAGCATCAGCTTACGCATCTGCGCCCGATGCTTTTCTTGGAACGATCCGAAATATGTCAAACGTTCGGCACTCGTCGTTGTAGCGGCGGGCAATTCCCCCATGACCTCCGTTGCGAAAGTCATAGCCGGTTCAATAGACGTCGGGAAGAGAACCTTACGAAGCCAGAATTCGTCTTGGATGGACTGCTCCCGGCTACGTGCATCTTTCCGCAGGCCGAGGAATTTATCCCAAACCGTTACACCCAAACTCGCCAGCGAAATTAGGACTGCAGCGAATGCAATCCACGTGCTCGGCTGCGACCATACGCTAGGATTATCCGATTTCACAAAAAAAGATCCGCCTGCTGGGCGGACCTCGATCGTCGGTATCGAACTAACAGCGACGGGCACTCCAGAGGACGGATACGCGGCTGCCGTTTGCACAGAGGCTACGTTGGCGTTCGCTGGCGTTGCGTTATAGCGTAGGTGTTTTGGCAATATGGACTTGCTCGTTATCGAGTGAAGAGTGTCTTTGTCTGAAGTGCGCGGCTTGCGTAGTCAAAGAACGCGTCCATCAACACTGGGTTCGCAGAGAAACGGAACTTGCTAAAAAAAGCATCACGGCTGCCTGCGGCGAGTACGCTCGGGCCAAAAAGCCCAAGAAAGAACGAACTCGTAACTGAGTACGTCGTAGCCGGGACGTTTACAGAAACTACGTCGCCGGAACGATCAACCGAATCGAGCTCATACTTACGACGCAACGACTCGCCCCTTGGGCGCCCTGAGTAGATCGGTCCCTCTATATCACGGAAGTCAATCGTCATGTTCGATGCCATTTGTAACCTCCTCGACCAATGTGCTATCGGCTAAGGAAAGTGGAAACTTAATACTAATGATAGTCCCGGGGAAGCGGTAGTCTCCGAGACTCTTCACAAACCTTGAGTCTGGCTTCTCATACAAATCGTTCGTGGCATTGAACGCTATGATCTTGCCCGCATCAGGGTCGGGAGCGACCATTCGATAAGTGCCATCAAACAAGATATAGGTGCCGCCGGACACGATAGCCATCTTGGCCCCACCAGTTGAGCCATTACAGAGATCGTTGATACGTTGGAAGAACTCGATAAACTCAACGGTTCCTTGACCGCGTGTAGTTTCCTCAGACGTGTTCAACCTGCTTACATGGCTCTGTAGTGCCACAACGGTGAGCAAATCCTCTTCCCGCCAGGCCGTCCCGAAAAGATTGCGTTTCGCATGCTTTTCAATGTACGGCGCTACCTGCTTCCAAGTGTACCCGTTCTTGTCAACGGTCTGCAGCGATTCTGCAATGCTTCGACCAAAGTTAAAGATCGCTATCTCACACATGGGGACATCAAGTGTGTTGTCAAGATAGCCTTGCACCGTCCAATCCAGATACGCAGCGTGGTCTTCTGCGTTCGCCAGAATCTCGCCGAGATAGGTGCCAAGGAAGTAGGTGCCGAGTTCGCTCAACTCCCAGCCATGATCGCGAAGACATTTTTGAATATGGTCAACGAAATTGGCCTGTTGCCGATCTTTGAAGTCCGCCTTCGAGCCATCGCCGGGATTACTGTAGCTGCGGTTGCGTGCCTCAAACACACGAATGTCACGCGTCTCGTCGTGAGTTAGCGCCTCATGCGCTATTTCCATGTGCTTGATGATGCCGGTTGCTTTGATCAGCCGCTTGAGTGCTTGGTTCTTCGGATAGTAGCCGGCCACACGAAGCTTTCGCTTCGCGTGTCGCCATTTGAATTCCGCGTTTCGTTCCGTCGCAACGATGTCGAGGAGGGAATTGGCCGCGAGATCGACGTCTTCAAGCGCTCGGTGATCGAAAACGATCTTCTGTACGTTTCCATTGCTCACGCCGTGAGCGAATGCGGTCAGAAGATCTATTGCCAGTTCTGGGCTGTCAATGATCGAGAGTTGGCGCGGAATCGTTACGCGAATTTCGCCGTTCGTGCTGCCCAATGTGTGGACAGCCTTAGCGGCGAGCATTTCGATAATTTTGGAAGACTTAATCCCACCCGCGCCTTTTTGAAGATTGCGGCGCTTCATCGCTTGACGACGGAGTTTTTGAATTCGGGATTGGAAGCGGCGCTCGGCACGCTCGATCATCTTCTGACGAAAACGAGCCTGCTCATTATTGATGGTTGGCATGCTCGTCCCCGCAGAGAGCCTTAGCCGATCTCTAGAGGGAGGATTCCGATTTCTTGAAATTCATTCCGAATTTCACATCGCGGAACGATCTCAAGTCGGCAACATCTTGAATATTAAGAATTTTTTGGGGTGGCTGACGGGACTCGAACCCGCGACAACAGGAATCACAATCCTGGACTCTACCAACTGAGCTACAGCCACCACTGTCCAACTGTTTTCTTGTTTTTCGCTGCTTTGTAGGCGGCGTCAATCAAGAAGAGAGATTATATACACGCCTTATCAGTCTTGCCTAGCCCTTTATTCAAAAAATTATGAAGAAAGTTCGGCGGGGGCGTTGGCCGATAGTTCGAGCGGCGCGCGAAGGTGCGAACGCGCCGTTTCGAAGATGGCGAGATCGGCTTTTGCCAGCTCGCGGCTGTCCGACAGCACACGACGCCAGCCGCGCGCACCAGCTTCGCCGCGATAGAGTCCCAGCGCGTGACGCGTGATCGAGCCGAGGAAGGTGCCGCGCGCAATTTCGCTCGCGCAATACTCGATCAGTTTCGCTTCGACTTCGTCGCGCGTAAGAGCCGGGCCGCTCGCGCCATAGAAACGCGCATCGACATCGGCCAGCACGTAGGGGTTGTGATAGGCCTCGCGTCCCAGCATCACGCCATCGACGTGCTCAAGATGCGTCTCGACTTCGTCGAGCGTCTTGATGCCGCCATTGATGATGATTTCGAGCTGCGGGAAGTCGCGCTTGAGCTGGTACGCGTAGTCGTATTTGAGCGGCGGGATCTCGCGGTTTTCTTTCGGGCTGAGGCCCTTCAGGATCGCATTGCGGGCGTGCACGATAAAAACCTCGCAGCCTGCATCGGCAATCGTGCCGACGAAATCGCGCACAAAGGCGTAGTCCTCCACCGCATCCACGCCGATGCGGTGCTTGACCGTCACCGGCACCGACGTCACGTCGCGCATCGCCTTGACGCAATCGGCCACCAGCTTCGGCTCGTTCATCAGGCATGCGCCGAACGCGCCGCGCTGCACGCGCTCTGACGGGCAGCCGCAATTCAGGTTGATTTCGTCGTAACCCCATTGCTCGCCGAGCTTCGCGCAGCGCGCGAGGTCGTCGGGTTCGCTGCCGCCCAGTTGCAGGGCGACGGGCGCTTCTTCAGGCGTGAAAGCGAGATGGCGCGGCACATCGCCGTGGAGCAGCGCGCCCGTCGTCACCATCTCTGTATACAGCCATGTGTGCCGGGAGATGAAGCGGTGCAGCGAGCGACAGTGGCGATCTGTCCAGTCCATCATCGGGGCAACCGACACGCGGCGGGGCGTTGATTTCATTAGGTTTTGCTGGGTATTCATAGACTTACGGGCGCTTTTGCGTTGCGTGATTCGCGCTGCAAATCAGCCATTTTTGCTGGTTTTTCTCCCAAAGTGCTACGATGTAGCACCGAAAAAAATCATGTAGCACCGGGAGAGAAATGGGGACTATTACGCCCCGCGCGCGCGCGGATGGAAGTATAGGCTACACCGCCCAGATCCGCCTGAAGGAGCGGGGCGTAGTGGTGTTCACGGAAGCCAGGACATTCGACCGTCGGCCGGCAGCGCAGGCGTGGCTAGACCGCCGCGAGCGCGAGCTGGCGGAACCGGGCGCCCGGGAATCGGTGAAGCAAGAAGACCCGGTGCTGGCGGATGTGATCGATCGCTATATTCGCGAATCGAAGCGCGATCTCGGGCGCACGAAAAAACAGGTACTCGGCGCAATCAAGGCTGCGCCGATCGGGCAACTTCGCTGCAGCCAGTTGAAGAGCCAGTCATACGTTTCGTTTGCTCAAGGCCTGAAGGTCCAGCCGCAGACCGTCGAGAACTACATGTCGCATCTGAGCCCCGTCGTGACGGTCGCTCGGCCGGCGTGGGGATACCCCATCGACGATAAGGAATTTTCAGATGCCCGCGTCGTTTTGAAGCAGTTGGGGCAGGTAGGGAAGTCGAAGCAGCGTGATCGCCGCCCCACGCCGGATGAACTGGACCGAATTCTGCGGCACTACGAGGAGATGGATCAGCGCGAGCGCGCCGAGATCCCGATGCAAAAAATCATCGTGTTCGCGATGTTCTCCACGCGTCGTCAAGAAGAAATTACAACCATTGAATGGAGCGATTACGAGCGCGATCGAGTGCTCGTGCGCGACATGAAGCATCCAGGGCAGAAAGTCGGAAATGACACCTGGTGCGATTTACCGCCAGAGGCGGCGCGCGTCGTCGACTCCATTCCGAAAGGAAAGGGGCCGATCTTCCCATTCAACCATCGCTCGATTTCGGCCAGCTTCACGCGCGCATGTAGCTTTCTTGGGATCGAAGATCTTCACTTCCACGATCTGCGCCATGAAGGCACGAGCCGGCTATTCGAGATGGGCGGCAACATTCCGCACGTCGCGGCGGTGACAGGGCACCGCACTTGGAACTCTCTGAAGCGCTACACCCACCTTCGCCAGTCGGGCGACAGGTGGGCCGGATGGAAGTGGCTCGACATTATTGCCCCTCGTCAGGAGCAAAGCTGAGCGCATTCCTTGACAGCAGCCGCGCGGCGCTCGTCGATGTATCGAGCCAGGTCTTCGACGTGTACGCCCTTCGCGCCTTTCTGGGACGACTCCATGCGTACGAGCGGCAGGCGGATCTCTCCGCCTGAAATCTTGCGCAGGAGGGTTGGCGGCGTCAGTGGTGCGAAATAGTCGCGGCAGACGGTTTCAAGCGGAATGATCGCCGTCGCGCCGTACTGCGCAAGCAATAGAAAGGTCGTGTTCATGCTGCC
Source organism: Burkholderia sp. Ax-1719 (assembly GCF_011753055.1). Classification (GTDB taxonomy): domain Bacteria; phylum Pseudomonadota; class Gammaproteobacteria; order Burkholderiales; family Burkholderiaceae; genus Paraburkholderia. The sequence goes on from NZ_VWWJ01000020.1 coordinate 33,700, forward strand.
GCTCCCTGGTATTCCCCAAACAGTGCAACGTCGTGCGGGTGTCGAAACAAAATGCTGCCGCTTGCCTTTGAAGCCGAGATCCAGGCACGCTCCTCGGCCAGATAATTTCGCTTCCTTCGCACGGCGCTCGAATACTCCGCGTCTTCGCCTGGGCCGTATCGGTAGATGGCGCGCCTGCGGCTATTTCCCGGAATGGCGTCGAAGCGCGTAACGAATATTTCTTTGCGTCGGTGCAGCACCGTCATCACATGGGATGCAGTGGTTCGCGAGAGACTGAGCGCTGCCTCCACGTCGAAGCTGGAAAAATCGCCGCCGGCCTGCATAAGCCGAGCGGCTCGCGCAATAGTGGCTTCGGACACGTGCTTTGCCACGATCATTTCCCTTTGGCGGTGAGGTCACCGTCTATGGTTCTCTGGTTACCATCACGCAGGGCAATGTGCACCGTGCCGCGACACGCTTTGTTCTGGCCGTCAGCGTGCCGCATGATGCCGCAGTGCAGGCAAACGCGCGCCGCGTGAAGAATGCTGGCACGGTCGAAGCCAAGGCTCGCGCCGATTACGAACTCGTGTCCATTTTCGGAGATGCGATCGCTCAGCTGGCGCAACTCTGGATAGAGAAAATCGGATAGGTCGGCGGCCAGGCTGGCGGCACGAACGGCGAACACTTCGAGATCGGTGAGGTTCATGCCTGCTGCTCCGGTTGTGCCACGCCGAGCAGCGCGCGCATTTCCGACATTTCGGCAAGGTCGAACGCACCGGGGAAGTTGTCAGCAGGTTCGGGCGGCAACCACAGGATGTCAACGGCTTTGCAGCGCTCGATGATCTGTTCATCGGAGGCCACGGCTGGCGGGACGTCTGCCGCTGCATGCTTCGCGATGAGTGCGCGCAGATTCGCCTTTTCCTGCTGGGCGTTCTGGAGGCCATTTCCGAAATCGAAGCGCCCACCGACGAGCGACCAGGCGGAAGCGAATACCTGCGCTTGCTCCATAATTTCGTCGACGGCCGTGGAACTCACGCTCAATGGTGTGGCCGCGCCGCGCGCATAGGCGGCGGTGATCTGCTTGACGATCAGGGTGCTAACGGGCTGCGTGGCAGCATCCGCGATCTTGCGCCATGAGATACGGTCAATATCCAGAACCTTTGCGCACTGGCCTTCGCTGAGGCGATCTTCGGCATGCAGTTCGGTCAGAAGGCGCTCGACACGTTTGCGAAACGACGCATCGGGCTGCGCTCCGCAATCGCATGGGCCAATAGGCAGTGCAGGCGCATTGTGCACGGCGCAGTCACTGGCATGCGTAACGCCGTTCTTGCAGGCAGCGCATTCGCAGTGATTCGCGCGTCGATCCATGATCTCGACGGCACGGCCGAGCATCTTCCAGTCTTCTTTCGCCAGATCGCTTCCAGCATACGCGGCAGGCTGGCCAGTCATGAGAAGCGTCTGGATGCGGGTTAGGAATGCGAGGGTCATGCTTCACCTCCTGCACGACTGGCGTCGCGTGCTGCCTCAAACGCTTCGCGCTTGACGCTGATAACGAACACGACGTTTTTCCATTCGTGCGTTGCGATGTCGTGCATTGAAACGCAGTCGGTGCCGAACGAAACCTCGACATAGCCGCGTCGCTGCTTTGCGCCGATGAGGGATTCGGCGAGTACCTGGACGCCGACGTTGTCGACGCCCACGCGCTGGATGAGTTCGTCTAGTTTCATTCAGCATCTCCAGCACGCTCGATATCGACTTTACGGGCCTCGTCGATGGCAGCTCGGATCGGCGTCGGATCGCCGTCGAGTTGGATCACAGTGCTGACTGACACATTCCCCGCCGGCGCACGGCCAACTCGCCAACCCATCTTGAAGCGCGCGTTGGTGGCGTCGAGCCAGTCGAGGCGCGCTGCGTCGCTCACGCGCTCAGCGGGCGTCGTGGCCGACTTCAGCATGAACCGGATGCGCTCCTCGATCTTGGTCGACCAATCTGCTCGCGGAATCGTCATGCAGATTCCCTTGATCATCAGGGCGCACGCAGTGATCTCGACATCCGTCAGCGGCCCCATTTGCGGTGCTACCTTGCCCGCCGGGTGATGGCATGCGCCTTCGCCCGCGCATTGGCCCGGTAAATCACATTGACTGAACGAACAATTCGAGAATGGCGCCCTTGGCTTCTCGCTAGCTGATGGAATGTCGAGCCATCCACAATCTTCTGGCTCGGCATCCTTGGAGTCGCGCCATCCTTGCTCAAATTCTGCGAATTCGATCGTCTCGGGAGCGTAGTTGTTAATCCCGCCGTCTCTGTACGAGTTCCACCCGTCGCAATAGGCTTGGGTATTGTTGCTGTCGTCAGATTGCTGCTCGTCCATCAACGCAGCTTGCGGCGCTGCCGCAGAAGGGGCGACAGCTGCGGCGTAGAGCTTCGTTCCGACGGGCAATTCAGCGATTTCTCCTGCGTACCAGTCCAGCGTGCGCGGATACTGTTCGCGCGTGGGTTTCTCCGTCTCTTCTACTACCCACGCAACAACCTTCTGAGCTCCCGCCGCATCGGAAGGGAGAGCGGCGATAAGGTCGCGGATCATCTTTGCTGACGTGCTCATTTGCTCGGCGTCGTCGTAGAGTCCAGCGGCAAGATCAGAGGGCGCGTCGGCCTCGTAATCGTCGCCCGCTTCCTCGACGCCAGCCGCGCATTCGTGCCGCAATTTGGCCCATTGTTCGAGGTTGGCGGCCATCTCCGCTGCGCGCTCGGTCAGTTGTTTCGTGTCCATCGTTAAAACTCCGTCGTGAGATAGGTGCCTTCCAGCGTGCGAACCACCTTCATGATGTCGGCCGGATCGTCCATGGAGCGCTGCTCTTCTCTGGCGCTCGGCAACGTCTGGGTGTACGCCTCGACGCGCTGAAAGATCGTTCCGGCGTTAGAGACAACCGCAAACACGGCGCTCGCTGGCACACCTTTGACATTCAAGCTTTTCGTGTCCATCGTTATCCTCGTGTCTCGTGTTAGGCGGTGGCCGCACGTTTCATGAAGCAGATCCAGTGCGTATCGGCGCGCTTGCCGGACTTGTGGCCAAACAGCGGCTGCTGATCCGTCAGCGCGAGGATTTCGGCGACCTTAATCTGCGTCTCGTTCCATTTGAAAATCAGCACGCCCTCATCGGCGAGCACGCGGAAGCACTCTGCGAAGCCGCTGCGCAGGTCTTCGCGCCAGTCGCTCGACAGCTTTCCGTACTTGGCGGCGAGCCAGCTACGCGGGCCGGCGCGCACGAGGTGCGGCGGGTCGAACACGACCAGCTTGAAAGTGCCGTCGGCGAAATCCATCGCGCGGAAGTCCATCGTCAGATCGGGCGACACGCTCAGCACGCGCTCGCCGTCCTCTTTTCCGTGCGACCGGTCCGTAACGGAAACCGTTTCGGCGCGCACGTCGCCGAACAGGACGGCCGGGTTTTGCGGGTCGAACCAGAACATGCGGGTTCCGCAGCACGGGTCGAGGATCGGTTTTGCTTAGCTCATATCTCTATGCCGGTTACGGGTGGGGAGTCAGGCGGGACCGACGATGACGAGTTCGAAATCGAAGCACTGGATCTCGGGGCAGACGCGCTCGATCGCGCAGGCCGTCTCGTGATCCGTAAAGCCTTGACTTTCCATGTGGGCTTCGATCTCTTCGATGTCATCGCCCCATATTTCCCGAAGGCTTCGGCAGTACTGGATTGCATCGTCCATGCTCGTCTCACTCAATCGGTTGGGGTTCGTCGAACAGATCGCCAATCGCCTTGCGCGCACGGCGCGTCTCGCGCGCATTCGCTGCGTGGTGTTTGGCGTCGTAGCGAAGGTGATGCAGCTGGCACAGCGCGCGAAGGTTTGCCGGATCGCAGTTCTCGGGTTCGTGGTCAAGGTGCGCAATCGTGAGTACGATCTTTACGGCGTCGCCGCAATAGTCCGATTCACGAACCCAGCCGAGCCACGCGCCTGTTTCCGCGTCGCGCACGGTGCCGTCCTCAACGTCGCGATAGGTGTCCCTGTCGTTCAGCCAGCCGCGCTGCACGATGGAGTGATTGCGCACCTTGCATTGCTCGCAGCAGTTACCGGCGCGCTCAAGGATCTGTTCGCGGATCTGCTTCCAGTTATCTGGATAGCGCGCGCGGTTCTCGGGCTTGATGGGCATGGCTTAAACCTGTACCGGGTCGCCGTTTTCGTTGAGCGAATACCAGGTATCGGGGTAGATGTCCTCTTTGCCCACGATGAACGCGCGGGCGTGCACGATGCGGCCATACAGTTCGCCGTCCGCCGCGGCATCGCGGTAGACGAGAAAGAGTGCAGTACCTTCGACGCCTTTGGCGCGGCCATCAAAGCCAGTAGCGGCTGCGCATGAATGACGTCCGCTCGCCGTCGCCGCGCCGCTGTAACCGCTCGCCGTCGCCGCGCCGCTGTCACCGCTCGCCGTCGCCGCGCCGCGTGAACCGCTCGCCGTCGCCGCGCCGCGTGAACCGCTCGCCGTCGCCGCGCCGCGTGAACCGCTCGCCGTCGCCAACCCGTTTTCCTTGTCGGAGAACGCCGGGGAGGCGGGATCTACCGGCTTTGCGCGCGAGAACGTGTATTCGACTGCCGCCTTGATAAGGCCGGCCAGATTCAGTTCGACGCCGATCTTGATTTTTTCGCTCGCCACCTTTGAGTCTTCATCGTGGCGGCTCAGCTTGCCCGACTGCTCGACCACAAAGAAACGGCTCGTATTCGGCGAGTAGTAACGCAGCACGTCGAGCGGGTACTCGCAGGCATGGAAGCCGCCTGCGCATGCCTCGACATCGCCGGGATGTGTATAGGACTCGCCTTCGGCGTATTGGAAGCCGCGACACGTCAAATCCGGATCGAAGCCTTTAAACGCCTGGATGGTGGTTTCTTTATCGCTCATGGTTCCTCTCGAAAAAAGACCGGCCCATACGGGCGCCGGCCAGACACACGCCGCAGCGCAGGAGCCTCCCTGCGCCACAGCACTCGGCCGCACGGGGGCGCAGCCGGTGTTCGGTTGTCCCGCGGAGCGCGGGTCGCAGTTGCTGGCGGATGGGCTTACCCGGCGAAGGCGTCGCCGAAGAAGAACGGGTTGCCGGTCTTTTCGCGGATCGTCTGGATGACCGTCGCGGAAGCCGATTCGAGGATCTTGTCGGTACGGATCAGTTCGAACCAGAAACTGAGCTTGCCGTCGCGCACGCGGTAGCGCAGACGCGCGTCGACCTGGTATGCATCGCCGTTCCAGAAGACCGGAATACCGATCGCAAAACGCTCGAACATCTGCATTTTGGCGAGCGTCTGGTCGTCATCGTCTTGGACGAATTGCATGCTGACGCCGCCGTTTTGCAGGCGCACCGCGCTCTTGAAGCGCATGTCCTGGTTCGCCTCGAACTGCAACGCCATCTGCAGCATTTCGGCGCCCGTCGGCATGCCGCTTTCGTGCACGCTGGCGATGTCTTTCAGGTTTTCTTCGAGGAACGCCGCGAACTCGGCCTGCGAAAATGCCTGCTTATCGCGACCGGTCCAGCGGCGCCATTCGGTGCTGAATTCCGGCGAAAAGAGCGCGCGGTGATCGCGCCACGCCGACGCACCCGGATCCGACCCGTTGTCGTTGATGATGCCGGTGAACGAGACCTTGCCTTCCAGATAGTCGGCCTGGCACCAGATCGTGCAATCGGTCAGCGAACCGTGGCGCTTCACGTAGTCGATGAAGCTGTCCACGTCCTTCAGGCGCACGAGCGCGTGCTTGCGCCGCGGCGCTGTCAGCCTGTGCTCTTCGTCGCGCTCTTCGAGCGACCAGCCCGGCGGCAGCGCGACACGGCGCAGTGCCGCCGGCAGATTCGACGCGATCTCGATCGGCGTCTTCAGTTCCTTGGCGAGCGTTTCGGCGAGATTGGGTTGCAGCTTTTCCATATGATCTTCGAGTCCTGTTGGGATGGAGGAGGGTTAAGCCGTCTTGAGGTTCGACGGCGGCGCGTCCGATGCTCCGGACACTTGCTTCAGGTCGAGCTTCTGCTGGCGCGGGTCTTCCGCGATGAGGTTGCCTTCGGGGGTTGCGAACAGCATTGCTTCCATCGGCTCATCGCCCGGCTTCTTGACGGCGACCTTGCCCGCGATGTGCATCGCGCCGCCGCGCGTCGCCTTCTTGACAGCGATCGTCAGCGTGAGCGTGCCGCCCTTGCCGCTGGCGTCGACGGCGGACACGAGCGCCGCGAGTTCTTCGCTGGCCTGATCCATGAACGTGCCGCCGCCGATGTGGCGAAGCGTGTCGGTGATGGGTCGAATAGACATCAGGGTTCCCCTTTCTGGGTGTGGGTTAGTCGAAATCGCCGCTGGCGCGGCGGCGGCCGTCGTGCACTACGGCACGGGGCTGGTGTTCTTCTTTCTTGGCGCGATGGCGCGCGGCGGCTTCGAGCACGCGGCGCACGGGCCCGGGCGTCAGCGCATCCATCGGCGAACCTTTGCAGCGCATTTCTCGGAATTCACGCGCGATCTGCTCGGGCGAGACGTGCGGCAGCGGCTTCATGTCACTTGCTCCAGTAGCGCTCGAACACCAGCCCGAGCCCGGCGCCGGCCAGGATGGCGGCGATGACCGAACCGATGAGGAGAACGAAGGTTGCGGCGGTGATCATGGGTGAGCTTTTGCAGGATCAGACGCAGCGGGCGATGGTGCAGCGCTGCAGTTCCTCGCTGGCTTCGCAGAAAGCGCCGACCAGAGCAGCGAAGGCCACGATTGCGAGGATCATGAGCGCCCAGATTTTCAGAAGTTGCATCGCCGACCTCGTTACCAGGCACCGAGGAGGCGGCAGACGCCTTCGGCGATGAACGGCGTCGCGGCGAGAAACGCGAAGCAGAGCAGGGGACGCTTCGTGGTGCGTCGCGCGTACTGTTCGAGCTGGGCGTCGGTCATACGCTGCGCGAAGTGCGCGACCTCGTCGCGGCAGCGCGATTCGGCGGTGTGGCGCGGCTCGGTCTGCGGAACAGAGCGCGGAAAGGTCAGGTTCATCGGTCGCCTCGGTGTCGTGCTACGTTTGTTGAGCACATTAAACACCGTGGTCGCGATTAGTGTCAAGTACACTATACACGCAAAGCGAAAAAAATCCCGCGCATGCGGGATGGGAGGGAAATAGAGGGTATGGACTAGTGCTGAAAGAAGAATGAGCAGCGCGGACTACTCCGATTCATGGAGTAACTGCAGAAAAGTTCTAGGTCAGCGAGCGCTTCTTGGGCCTGATCGTAGGCGACGGCCTTGAAGTATGCATCTTGGGATACGCATTCACCTCCCAACTTATAGGCACATGACCAACGTTCGACGGTGGTGCGGACCTCTTGAGCGTTTTTCCAGGCGATAAGCATGATCATTACCACGCCTATCCACCAAAGGATGCTGAGATTTTTCATATGCGTTCGCTTTGTTTGTGAACGATCTTGCCGATGATGAATGAACTCTCCCCGAGCGGCCGATCTCGATGAATTCTCTTGTCGGGGTTATCCGATGCGGCAATCCACTGGCCTTCGACCCTGAACAGCCGTTTGACCGTCGCGTCTCCTTCAAGGCCGACTAGAAAGGCCTCTCCGTCGCGGGGTGAGACGTCTTCGGTGTTCGCAACGACCCAGTCACCGTCGTATAGCCCCGGCTCCATACTGGCGCCGTTGATGCGCGTGGCAACCAGCGTTTCCGGCTTATAGCCGTGTCGAGCATACCAGGCGCGTGCGAATACGATCGGCCCGTCGCCCTCGTCGAGCGCCTCCACCTCATAGCCTTCGCCGTCCGTCAGGATCTGAATTTTCACTTTCTGGATTACCGGGTAGTCCGGGTGGTCAGCGATCGACATTTCGCGCCCGGTGCCAGGCTTCATCTTCCCGCGCCCGGTTGCAAGCCAGACCGGCGAAACGCGTAGCACAGCGGCCACTTTCACCAAATTGTCACCGGCCAAATTGCCCGTCTGGCTAGTCAGCCAGAGCGATACCGCCCCCCGTGAAACGCCGACCGCACGGGCCAGCGCTGATTGATTCATCCCTGCTTCTTCCAGGGCCGCCCGCAGGCGATCTGCCAAAGTTTTCATGTTCAGCAGACTAACCTCTTGTGCGTTTAGGTAGCTTGACATAGACTTTGTCTAGTTCGCTATACAGCGGGAAATAAATGCTTCTGACCAAGCAGCAAGCGATTGACATATTCGGCGGCAGTGGCGCTGAACTCGGGCGTGCAGTCGGGCTTAGTCGCGCCCGTATTTCGCAATGGCCCGAAATGCTGGCTCAGCGTGAAACCGATCTCGTAGTGGGGGCGGCGATCCGACTCGGGAAGAAGCTTCCCCGCGGATTCACCATCGCGCGCACGCAGCCTCGCGCTGCGTGATGAGCAGTAACTAAGGGAGAGAAAAATCATGTCCAAACGAGCTCCATGTCGTAACGAGGTGAAGACACGCCTCGCGGATGAGGAATACGACGCGATGCAGACCTTCAAGGCGCTGCACGGCATCGAATCGGATTCGGCTGCTATGCAGCGAATCGCCCGTTTATTTCTGCTGGGCGTTGTCGGTACTTTGCCCGGGCAGCTGGCGGGTGTCAGTGTCGGATCGGCCCAAATGGGGACGGCCTACTGATGAGCGCGCGCAAGCAGCTGCAGGTCGATCTGCCCAAAGAAGAGGCAGAAAGTCTCGAAGCGAGAGCCGCAATGCAGGGAATTCCTACCGATCGTTACGTTGGATACCACGTGCTGCGGAGCTATCGAGGTGTTTTGCATCCCGAAGTGATTGGTTTTGAGCAGGGCAATCAGGGCCAAACCGGGACAACGAAGGAGAGCGCGTGAGCATTGTCGATCGCATCATCGAGCGTGCGAAGCGCACGCCGTATTTCCACTTGCCCGGCTACATGGAGCGCTTCTGGCTATTCCGTGATGCTGCTGGCCCGGGCGAAGAGCATCACCAGCGCATTGCCGCACGCGTGCATCACATCCTGCGCTCGGACGATGACCGTCACTTCCATGACCATCCGTGGCCATCGATCTCGATTGTGCTGCGCGGCGGCTACTGGGAAGTGATGCCAACGAAGCAGGACCAGCATGCGTCGCTCGACTTCTGCTGCTGGCGGCGCGTCTGGCGCGGTCCCGGCGCCATCGTCATTCGCCGCGCGCATCACCGCCATCGCCTCGAAATCCCCGCGGGCAAATCCGCCTGGTCTCTGTTCATCATGGGCCGCTACACGAAGAAGTGGGGCTTCTACACGCCTGATGGCTTCGTGTACTGGCGCGACTACCTCGGCATTCCGGAGGGCAGCGGCGCATGAGCCTCTACCACGAAAACTTCGTCTGGCCGCTCGACATGCCCGGCTTAAAAAAGATAGTGCTGTGTTACGTCGCGCGCGAGGCAGGGCTGAAGTCGGGCGAGGCATCGCTGACGATCCGCGAGATTGCGTACCGCTGCGGCATTAGCGATAGCGCCGTGCGCACCTACCTCAAGGAACTTGAGCAGACCAGTCTTCTGACGCGACTGCCCGGCCCGGGCAAGACCGTTGTTCTTCGCGTGAACCTTGGGGAGGCAGCATGTTCGGCTTAGAAGCGATGTTCTTCGGTGCGTGCACCACGCTCGGCGACGTGATCTTCGGCACGGTCGCGAAGCCACTGGCTGTCGAGTCCGAACAACCCGCCGCGCCGGCGCCGACGAAGTGCCTGTCGTGCGGCGCGGAGAAAGACGCGCGCGGCGTACTGCCGTGCGGCCATTAGCGGGTCATGGCTGAAATCGACGAATCGGGCCGCCGGGGGACCGGACACCGCAAGGTGTACGTGGCGGGCCTGTATGAGGGATTCCGTATTGCCAACGAGAGAGAGATGACACCACGAAAGTTCAAATTGACCCTGGACAGCCAGAGCGCCGTGGCGCGCAAGGTGTTCGACTGCGTGCCGCTCGCCGACAAGTGGACTGTCCACAAGATCATCGGCGAGTTGACGCGCACGAGCAGCGCGCGCGTCGACGTGAAGACGGCTGAAGGCATCCTGAACGGGCTGACTGACTGCGGGCTGGTTAAAGAGGTCGAGCGCGGCCTTTTCCAGCGCGTCACGCCGCGCGACACGCTGTCGCTGCCCGGGGGCACTCCCGACGACGCACCTAGCCAGCCTGAAGCCGATACGCCCGTTCCCGAGCAGTCCGCGCCTGCGCCGGTCGCTGGAATCGAGCGTCTGGGCGATCTCGCCACGCAGCTGCGCACGATGGCCGTGAGCCTGATGGCGACGGCTGACGACCTCGACGCGCTCGCGCTGGGCTACGAGGAGCGCATTGAGGCGGTCGAGGCGCGCTACGCCAAGGTCCGCGAGTTCGCGGCGCTCGTGCGCAATCTCTGAGGCTACGCATGAAGCCCTGGACGTGGCGCCACGCCATCATCAACTCGTCACTGCGCGCTACGACGCGCCACGTGCTGCTCACGCTCTCGTGCCACGTCAATGACGCTGGCGAGCCCGCATACCCGTCTACGGCCCTTCTGGCGGTCGAGACGGGGCTGTCTGAGCGCGCGGTAATCACGCACCTGCACGAAGCTGCTTCGGCTGGCTGGCTCGTCGTGCGTAAGCACGGTTATGGCGGCCAGAAGTGGGCGCGCAACCAGTACTACCCGCGTGTCCCGGTTGGATTCGATATTGTCGAGCATGACGATTTAGGCACTGAATCTGGTTCAGTGCCTTCGAAAAAGGGCAGCAAGAAAAAGGCGCTGAAGGACGTTCAGCAGCCTGTGGATAACTCAACCCAAGAAGGCACTGAACCACGTTCAGCACCTGCGCAAAAGGCACTGAACGTCATTCCAGAAGGCACTGAAGGACGTTCAGTGGAGGCACTGAACCACGTTCAGTCTAATACTGCAGTAAACCCTGCAGTTAACACTGCAGCAGCAGCAACGCGCGAGGCCGACGAAAAAACCGCTGCTGCTGCTGCTCAAAAAATAAGCAGCGACGAAAAAGCGGACGCCGCCGATGCGTTGACGCCGGAAGCGAAATTGCTGGCGGTGCTGGCCATGTTCCCGTCGAGCTGCGCGATCGATCCGCAAGCCGACCGCGTGCATCTGCTGACGTGGGTGGGCAAAGGCGTGACGCCGGCACAGCTGGCTGACGCCGTGGACCGCGCCTTGGTGCGCCGCAAGTCGGCAGGCGACGACCGCCCGGTCTACGCCAAATTCCTCGACCGCTTCGTCTGCGACGTGCTGGCGGGCATCGCTGACGCTGCTGCACCGGTCGCCAACGGCCCGGTGGCGCAGTGGTGGCTCAGCGACTCGGGAATCGGCACGCAGGGCCGTAGCGTGCGCGTAGAGCGCCGCGGGCCGCATGAGCCGACTGCGGATTACCTGATCCGCGTTGCAAAGGCGTCTGGCCGTGGTCCGTGGATCGACTACGTGCTGCATCGCGAGCGCGGCCATAGCCGCTTCCCTGAGGTCGTTGCGTTCATCGGCGACGAACTCCTTCCCGTGGACTTCTACGCATCATGATCGACAACCCACTACGCGGCCCTATCGGCGGTCTCGACATCGCCGTCAATCCGGCGCTCGACAATGTTCCTCGCATGCAGACGTCGCCTAAGTTCGCCGCGCTTATGCCTCCGGAGTTCGTCGCCGAGCTCAACGACTGGATGCATCAGTTCTTCGGCACTGAGAACTTGATCTACCAGCTTGGGGCCAACAAATTTGTGATGGGGCCGAAGAACTATGCGCTGCTGCGCGCCAGGCTGGCGGTATGAGCAAGAACACGCTGCGCTTCGCTGAAAGCGCCATCGTCGGCGGTCGCCTCGGCACCGCTCGCATTCGCGGCGAGATCGCGAGCGCCGCCGCGCATCTCGAATCGCCCACGCTTCCGCCGCTCGCACCGGAACTGGCCTCGATGGTTGGCGACGCGCGCGCCGTGCATCGCCAGCTGGGACGCATGGGCGGCGGAAAGATGAACAAGTCCGAAGCGGCCTACGCGCAACACCTCGAAGCGCTCAAGAGCGTCGGCAAGGTGCTCTGGTTCCGCTTCGAGGGCATGAAACTGCGTCTGGCCGACAACACGTTCTACACGCCGGACTTCGCGGTGATCGTTGCCAGCGGCGCGCTCGAACTGCACGAGTTCAAGGGCTTCATGGAGGAGGACGCCAACGTGAAGCTGAAAGCCGCCGCCGCGCAGTATCCGTTCGCTTTCCGCCTGGTGCGCAAGGCGAAGGGCGGCGAATTCGAGATCCGGGAGGTGTGACTATGGGCACGCGCGCAAACAAGCGCGAGAGCGCGCACATGGGTCGCGTTGCCGGAATGGCCTGCATCTGCTGCACGCTGCTGGGGCGGTCGCAGGAAAGCCGCACCGAGGTTCACCATGCGCGCGTCGGCGCGGGCGGCGCGCAGCGCGGTGGCCACTTTTGCACGATCCCGCTTTGCGCCGACGACTGTCATCGCGGCCGCAATGGTGTGCACGGAGACCGCCGCTATCTGTCGATCCTGAAGATGGGCGAGTTGGACCTGCTGAACGCCACTATCGAGCGCCTTTACGGGAGTGCGCGATGAACCTCGTCCTCACCTGCGAGATCCCGAGCCTTGTGGCTGTTGAAGCTGGCCGATATCGCCGACTGACTTACATACCGGGCGATGCCGAACTCAATTCGCGCGTTCGCGCGCTGCGACGCGTCGTGCTGGCGGACGGATCGCTTTCGCCCATACAAGTCGAAGTAGAGGTTTTTGTGCCCACCGATCGCCGCCGTGCTGTCGAAGCGCCCCGCACCGCGTGGGTGACGCCTGAATACCTGCGCTGCAAGGCGCTCGTGAGCAAGAACAAGAAGTCGCTGGCGGCGTTTATGGCCAGTGGTGATCTTGAGCTTTTGTTTGAATGCAACGAATAGTTGTACTAACCGAGGGTTTTTGGGAGCCATCATGATCAAGCCCACCAGTGGTCGAGTCGTCCTATTCACCCCGTCGAAGCACGATGATGCCCTTCGTTTCGATGGATCCACGCAAAAGCTCGCGGCAATCGTCGCGTACGTCCATTCGGACGATTGCATCAACCTCGCGGTATTCGACTCCAACGGTGGCTCCGCTGCGCGTTGTAGCGTGCCGCTCGTGCATGGTGACGTGCCGGAAGCGCTTCTCGAAAACGGCTACTACGCCGAGTGGATGCCGTATCAGAAAGGGCAAGCCGCCAAGACGGAAGCCGTCGAAAAGGCGCTGGCCGATGCTACGCCTGCGCGACCCGCGCATGAGCAGCGCGTGATCGATGAGAAGGCGCAGCTTGATGATCGTTTGGTGAAGCTCGTTGCGTTTTTCGGCACGCCGATCTATGCAGGCCTGCAAGAAGAGGAGAAGTTTCGATTGCAGGTGCAATCCGATGCGATGGAAACCTATTCCGACGTGCTTGGCGCACGCATTGCCGCGTTCTCTTCTGGTCACCGCCCTGACCCCGCAGCCGGTGCGCCGCGTCCTCTCGGCCACAACCCTGTCGCCTAATCCCACCGTCTAAATCAGACAAACGGAGTTAAAGCATGAGCGAAGAGCAACAGAACCAGCCGACGAGCATCCTCGGCGAATTGCGCGAGTTCGAATGCAAGATCGAGCACGCGCTTGGCCTCGATGGCGCGCCCAGCAGCACTGAAGCGGCGACGGGAAACGCTGCTGGTGGTGCATCGAGCGCCGTTCCGTCGATGGCTACCTCTGCTGGCGGTGCATCGACCTCGGGCGGCGCAGGTGAGCCGGGAAACATCCCGAGCGTCAGTGGAACCTCTCTGGATACGGCATCTGCCGAATCGGGTGCCGCTGTCGTCGCCACTGGTGATGCGGGAAACGTTGCAACCGAGTCCCAAGCTGCGATTGGGCAGAGCGACACGGCTGGGTCGTCAACCGATGCTGGCGGTGCGCAAGATGAAGTGGGAAACGTTGCACCCGGTGCTACGGCTTCGGCTATTACTTCAGCGGCCGATTTCTCGGCGGCATCGACATCTGCGGATGCTGCGCAGGTAAGCGCCTCTTTGATGGACTTGGCGAGTTCATCGCAACTGGGCAGCACACTGAGCGCATCTGGGTCGACCAAGACGGAGTCGTCCGGTGCGAGCGAATTGACCATTGGCGGTGAAGCGGGAAACGTGAGCGCGGCGTCCGATGGATTGAATGCATCGGCGCCATCGCCTGTATCTGCGAATCCGAATTCAACTGCGACGGTCGAGAACACTGCTGGCTCCGCAGGTGAGCAGGGAAACGTGCTTGCCGCGAATGCGGCCACCAAGACGCCGTTGGTGAACTCTGCGACCTCTGCTATTTCGCTTACCCAGCACGACCAGGCAGTGACCAAAAGCGCGGCAAATGGCGCGGCCGACTCGCAGCAGTTGCAGCAGCAAGCGCCGCTGTCTTCGTCGGCTACGGACGCGGGCGCGGGTGGTGGTGAGGGAAACGTGAACGGTGCCCCGGCTGCGGCGGCTTCGACACAAGAGAATGCGATGGCCAGCCCGGATGCCTCGCAGAACCAGATCTCAGCGTCTATCAATACGGCCGCACCTACTGGTGAATCCCCAAACGTCGATGCGTCGGCTGCGGCCGCGCTCTCCGAAAACGCCTCGGCATCGTCTGCACTGCCTGCCTCGCAAGGCGACGACACGCTGGAAGCCAGCGTTTCCGTCGTCCCGAGTAGCACCATTCGCGGTCATGTGCACGCGATTAAGACCCTGCTGCTCGGCTTCGAAGCTAGCACCGTAGCGAAGATCCACGCCGAGCTGGAAGCGATCGAACGCGCAATCTAAGGCTAGCGACCATGGCGAATAACAGGCTCTATATTCTGGATACTGAAACTTGCGAATACGTCATGGTCGCAAAAGGTTTTGGAAATGGGTGGTCATGGCGTAGGGATTCGGATGAGCTAACTGAGTGGCTTAACAGCGGAGAGAACTTCGTGCGTGATATCGGCGCATCCGATTTGGCTCATCAGACCAAACTCGTATTGGTGACCGAATACGCGCTCGAAGAAGAGATTGAGAAAATTAGAAAATCACAGGGAGCATGATGGATCGCATCGACGAACTGCTGCTTGACTGGTACGAATGGAGCCAGGGCTACAACCCGGGCACCGACTACCAGGCATTCGACAGCACGTGCGCGCACTTTCGCAGTAGCCGCCAATGGATGGATTACGAGGAGCTCGATGCGCAGGTAGAGTGGTCGCGCAAGAAGTCCGTGGGCAAGGTGATCGAGCCGATGATTCAGAAGCTCGATCTGCGCGCACGCGTCGCTGTGAATACGGCGATGCGTAATTTTTCGTCGGGTGCATCGGTATGGTCGAGCGTGCGCGTCGATGCTTTTGACGAAGATTACGCGCGCGCCAAGCTGATTTTGCTCCCCCTCATGATAGGTGCTGGGTTGATTGAACGATCGATGGCAAAGGGGTTGGTATGAGCGAGGCGAAACACCGCATTGCATTTAACGTGCAGCGCCACAATGCGAAGCGTCGAGGTATTGGTTGGGATTTGACATTTGAGCAATGGATTCAATGGTGGGGTGAAGATATCGAGCGTCGTGGAACTGGGCCATGCTGTCTTCAAATGCAGCGGTTTGGTGATAGTGGTCCTTATGCATTGGGAAATATAAAAAAAGGTACTCCTCATCAAAATTCCGTGACCGCTTCTATTGTTCGTCAGAACGAAGCCTGTGAGCGTGCTGCGACAATCCGTCGAGAGTTGTCGGCGGAGATGCTCCGGAACGATTCTGGTGATAAGTTGATTCAATCGATGGACGACGATGATCGCGAGCTGTTCTCCATGTTTTGGCCCAAGTCTTCATCGTCGATGCTGAATTTTTATAAGTCTTGACAGGTCCGAAGAAGTCCTGTAACGTCTGAAACCAGTTTGGGCAAGTTGCGCCCAGAGAAAAGCCCCGCACGGTGAGAGCCGCGCGGGGCTTTTTTATTTCCGTGTCTCCTCTCGGTGCCTCTCTCTCCCGGCATCGATTCCGCCCCAGCCCGTCCCCCGGCGCGCTGGGGCTTTTTCTTTTCTGGAGCTTGCATGCCGCTGCTGAAGTCGATGGCTGGCAAGAATGTCGCCAAAAACATCAAGACCGAGCTGGCTGCTGGCAAGCCCCAAAAGCAGGCCGTCGCCATCGCACTGAACGTGCAGCGAGAGGCGAAGCGAAAGGAAGCGCGCAAATGATCCAGCCGACCGAAGATCGCATCGTGGTGCTACCCGATGAGCTGCGTGATGACGTGACGAGCGCTGGCTTGGTCGTCAAGGTGAAAACTGATATCGAAAGCGCGCACCACCTCGGCAACACCGGCACCATCGTGGCCGTGGGCCCGGGCAAGCGTTCGCGCAGCGGCGCGCGCATTCCGCTCGTCGTCGAGGCGGGACAGCGCATCGTCTTCGGTGAATTTCAGCACCGCGAGCATCACGAAGACGGCAAGCGCTATCTGATCATGCAGGAAGCCGACGTCTGCGGGGTGTTGGAATGCCAGTGACCACGAAGGCATTTCGCGAAGCGGCGCTTCCTGCCGTTCGCGATGCACGCCATATGGCTCGCAAGGTTCTCGCGCTGAGCTACCGCGTGCCGCTCTTTGTCCGTTTCGGCGATCGAGGTTTTACCTATTCGATCAGCGGCTGGTACGGAGCCGTCTGAAATGGGCCGCAAGTCCGCTCTCACCCCTGAGCAGTGGGCACAGATCGAGCGCCGTCACCTCGTCGACGGCGAATCGCTCAACTCGCTTGCCACCGAATTCGGCGTCAACGAATCCTCCCTTCGACGCAGGAAGGAATGTGGGCGGATGGGCGCGTCCACGCTTCCTTCGCAGAAAGATCCTTCCGGGTTTGTGTATGTGATTTCGTTTTCCGATTCTGGCGATCGACTGTTTTACAAGATCGGTCTGACCACGGATTTGAAGAAACGCTTGCTTGCACATCAGTGCTCTTTGCCATTTGACGTGCAGATTGTCTGTTCGTACTACGTTGCGGATATGTATTCGGAAGAGCGATTGCTGCATTCGAAGTTTTCTCAGCGGCGTATTCGCGGAGAGTGGTTCGATTTGTGGCCTGAAGAATTGGCCGCGATTGCTTCGCGAAGCCTGGTCGGGAGCCAATGATGGGCCGCCCTTCGAAACTGACCGATGCGCAATGGGAATCGATTGGCAAGCGGCTTTTGAAGGGTGAATCTGCTGCGTCGCTGTCGCGTGAGTTTGGAGTTAGTAAAGCATCGATATCCACGCGATTTTCTGAACGTACAAAACGCGTAGAAAGCGTTGCAAATCAAATAGTTGAGACGGAGCGCGCGCTTTCTTTTCTGAACGTTTCTGAACAGTTGGCCGCGCGTTCACTTGCCGATGATTTGAAGGCGATCAGCGAGCATCTCGCGGGCGCTGCGCGCTTTGGCGCTGCCACATCTCATCGGCTCGCCGGCATCGCGCATGCCGAGGTGGCGAAGATCGATGACATCGACCCGATGAGCAAGCAGAGCGTCATGGCGCTCGCGGGCATCTCTGCGTTGACGAAGATGGCGAACGAGTCGAGCGAGATCGCACGCGACCTGCTGCGCGCTAACAAGGACCAGATTGAGCGCTTGAATGCGGGTGATCGCGGCAAGATCAGTTCGATCACGCGTCGCATCGTGGATGCCAAGGCATGACGGAACTCACGATCGAGACGCCGCGGGTGTTTCTCCCGATGCTGGAGCCTGCCCGCTATAAGGGCGTGCACGGCGGCCGGGGCAGCGGCAAGTCGCATTTCTTCGGCGAGGCGCTGATCGAGCGCTCGGTGATGGAGAAAACCGACATCGTCTGCGTGCGTGAGAACCAGAAGTCGCTCGACCAGTCGGTGAAGAAGCTGCTGGAGTCGAAGATCGAGAGCCTGAATGCGGGCTTCTACTTCGATGTGCAGGACGCCAAGATCAAGAGTTCGCTGGGCGGCCTGGTGATTTTCCAGGGCATGCAGAACCACACGGCGGAATCGATCAAGTCGCTGGAAGGCTTCGATATCGCATGGGTGGAGGAGGCGCAGACGCTCAGCCAGAAGTCGCTCGACATGCTGCGCCCGACGATCCGTAAGCCGAACAGCGAACTGTGGTTCTCGTGGAACCCGCGCTACAGCACCGACCCTGTCGACGTGCTTCTGCGAGGTGGCAACCCGCCGCCGAACGCGACGGTCGTCGAGGCGAATTACAGCGACAACCCGTGGTTTCCGGACGTTTTGCGTCTGGAGATGGAATACGACCGCAGCCGCGATCCGGACAAGTACACGCATATCTGGCTGGGCCAGTACCAGCAGAACAGCGAGGCGCGCGTGTTCCGCAACTGGCGCGTCGAAGAGTTCGAGCGCCCGGCGGGCACGATCTTCCGCCTTGGTGCTGACTGGGGCTTCTCTATCGATCCGAGTGTGCTGGTGCGCTGCTCGATCGAGGGCAACGCGCTCTACGTCGACTATGAGGCCTATCAGGTCGGCTGCGAGATCGTGAACCTGCCCGAGCTGTTCATGGCCGTGCCTGACGCTGAGAAGTGGCCCATCACTGCTGATTCGGCGCGGCCCGAGACGATCAGCCACATGCGCAACAACGGCTTCCCGAAGATTAGCCCGGCAGTGAAGGGCGCGAAGAGTCTGGAGGAAGGCGTTGAGTTCCTGAAGAGCTTCGAGATCATCGTGCACCCGCGCTGCAAGCACACGATCGACGAGCTTTCGCTCTACCGCTACAAGACCGATCCGCTCACGGATCAGGTTCTCCCCATTCTGGAAGACAAGGACAATCACGTGATCGATGCGCTTCGCTATGCGTGCGAGGGCGCGCGCCGCACCGTCAAGCGCGTCGTGGCCGCCCAGAAGGTGCAGCCCGCGATGCCTGCCTTTCCTGGTAGCTGGATGGGCTGACCATGGCGAAATCACGAGGCGGTAGCACCCCGGCAGTTGTGCGGGAGGCCCAGGAGTGCCTGAAAACGGCGATAGAGGCCGAGACGCAGAACCGCGCCGAGGGCATCAAGGATCTGAAATTCGGTGCTGGCGAGCAGTGGCCCGAGATGATCCAGACGTCGCGCGAGCTCGAACACCGACCGTGTCTGGTCGTCAACAAGACCGACAGCTTTGTACGTCAGACCGTCAACAACATGCGCGAACAGCGCCCGCGCATTCAGGTTCACGCCGTGGCCGGCGGCGCGGACAAACAGAAGGCCGACGTTATCGCTGGCCTGATGCGCCATATCCAGACCAACAGCAATGCCGATGTCGCCTACGACACCGCGTCGGATTTCCAGGTGCGTATCGGCTGGGGCTACTGGCGTATCGCCGCGCGCTACACGGCGCCCGACAGCTTCGACCAGGAGTTGTATATCGATCGCGTGCGCAACCCGTTCACGGTCTATTTCGATCCGGCCAGCAGCCAGCCCGACGGATCGGACGCGAACTGGTGCGTCATCACCGATCTGATGAGCCGCGAGAAGTTCGAGCGCAAGTGGCCGAAGGCGAAGATGGTTGATCTGCGCGCGGTCGGCGCCGGTGATGAACTGCACCAGTGGGCGACGAAGGACGAGATCCGCGTCGCCGAATACTGGAAGGTTGAGCACGTGCCGGACACGCTGCTGCTGTTTTCGAACGGCGACAAGCGCTATCGCAGCGAGGTGAAGCAGCAACACCTGGACGATGCCGCCGCGAATGGCCTGCACGTCGTGAAAGAGCGCGACACAGTGCGCCGTGCAGTGAAGTGGTACAAGCTGACCGCGCTCGAAGTGCTCGAAGAACGCGAATGGCCTGGCAAGTGGATTCCTGTCGTTCCTGTCTACGGTGCCGAATACGAGCTGGATGGCAAGGTTGTGCGCTACGGCATGATCCGTATGCTGCAGGACCCTCAGCGCATGTATAACTTTTGGCGCACCGCCGAGGCTGAACTGGTTGCGCTTGCGCCGAAGGCGCCATGGCTGGTTGCTGAAGGCCAGATCGAAGGGCAGGAGAACGTATGGAATTCTGCGAATAATCGATCGTTTGCGTACCTTTCGTACAAGCCGCAGTCGCTTGACGGGCATCAGGTCCCGCCGCCGATTCGCCAGCAGCCGCAGCAGCTGCCCTCGGCGCAGGTGAATGCTGCGATGGGCGCGAGCGAGGACATGAAGGCCGTGGCCGGCATGTTCGATCCGGCACTCGGCGCAGAAGGGCAGGAAACCTCGGGCGTGATGGTGCAACGACGCCAGGCGCAGTCGGACAAGTCGAATTTCCACTTCTACGACAACCTGTGCCGCTCGATCCGCCACACCGGTCATATCCTTCTTGACCTGATCCCGCACTACTACGACGTCGAGCGCACGATTCGCATCATCGGCGAGGACGGCGTCCCCGATAGCGTCACCATCAACCAGAAGCAGATGGACCCGCTTACGGGCGCGATCCAGGAAGTGCTGAACGATGTGACGGTGGGCGAATACGACGTGGTTATCGACACGGGCCCGGGGTATCAGACGAAGCGCGAGGAAGCTGCCGACCACATGCTGCAACTGCTCGGCACGCCGCTCGGCCAGAAGGTGTCGATGATCGCCGACGACGTGATCCTGCGCCAGTTCGATTGGCCGGGTGCCGATCTGATTGCCGACCGCCTCGCTGCGGCCAATCCGATTGCGCAGGCTGAGCAGAATCTGCCCGAAAACATCCCTGACGAAGTAAAGGCGGTGATCGCGCAGCTTCAGGCTCAGCTCAAACAGTCCGGCGCGCTCGTGCAGCAGCTGCAGACGGACCTCAAATACAAGCTGTCGGTTGAGCAGATGCGTCAGCAGGGCGATGCCCAGCGCACGTCGATGCAGGACAGCACGAAGCGTCACGACATCGAGAGCCGCGATCAGACGGCGCTCGAACTCGAAGAGATCAAAGGCCATGTCGCCATTCTTCTGGCGCACATGAATGATCGTCGCGAGATCGCCGCGGTGGAAGTTGCTGCGAAGAACGACGCCACGCACTAAAACCGCATCACTGTTTCATTCGCCCGCCCGGCTACCCAGAAGCCGCGCGGGCGTTTTCATATCTGGGCCTCGTGGAGTTATCCATGTCCGAAACACGCACTGTTGTCACCTCCGAAAACCTGATGCAGCACATCACTGGCGCGCAACCGGCGACCGAGGCGAAGACCGAAACCGCGGTCGAGTCGAAGGAAGCTGAAGCAGCAGCCGCGACCGGTGAGTCGTCGCAACAGCCGAAGAAGGTTTCGATCGTCAAGGAACTTGTTGAAACCCGTCACGAGCGCAATGCGTTGCGTGGCGAAGTCAGTGCTGCCCGTGGCGAAACCGATGCGGCTAATGCCCGCGTCGCGCAGCTGGAGTCGGAACTCGCTGAGATCCGGGCCGGCATGTCCGCTGCAGCGGCCCAGCCTGCGCCCAAGGAACTTGATCCGAAGCCGCAGCGCGCCCAGTTTGTATCCGATGAGGACTACCAGGAAGCGCTTACCGACTGGAAAGTCGACCAGAAGCTTGCGGAGCAGCAACAGGCAGAACAGCAGGCGCGCGCCGATGCCGCCCAGCAGCAGCTGAGCGACAACTATGCGAAGCGTCTCGCGATTGCGAAAGCCGAGATTCCGGATTTCGACGAGGTCGTCGGTAAATCGGAAATCAACTTGCCGGATCACCTCTATGTGGCGATCGTCGAGAGCGATATCGGCCCCCGTCTGGCGTATTACCTATCGCAGAACCCTGACGAGGCCGCGTTGCTGAAGGGGATGACTCCGACCGCCGCGCTGCGCACGCTGGGCAAGCTTGAGGACCGTCTGGCCGCCGAGAAAAAGCCCGCTGCCGCGAATACCGAGCCTGCTGCGAAGAAGAAAGAACCCGAAGTATCGAAGGCGCCCGCGCCGATCGAGCCGCTGAAGGATGCGTCGACGCCGGTCGAGAAACCGACCAGCCAGATGACGTATCAGGAATACAAGGCCCACCGACAGGCCCAGCAGGCATCGAAGCGACGCTGACGCTCAATTCAATCCGTGAAACCCGCTCAGGCGGGTTTTTGCATTTCTGGAGTCTGAAATGAGCAACACCTTGCTTACCATCAGCGACATCACGAACGAAGCGCTGATGGTGCTGGAAAACGAGCTGACCTTCACCGACAAGGTCAATCGCGAGTACGACGACAAATTCGCCATCCCGGGCGCGAAGATCGGTTACACGGTCAACGTTCGCCGCCCGGCGCGCTTCAAGGGCACCGTCGGCCCGGCGCTGAACGTCGAAGACTTCGTCGAAGGCAGCGTGCCGGTCACGCTGACCACGCAGTTCCACGTCGACACGCAGTTCTCGACGGCGGATCTGCTGCTTTCGATGGACGATTTCAAGCGTCGTCTCATCAAGCCGGCCGTCGCGGCGATCGCCAACAAGATCGACTTCGACGGCACGACGTTCGCGTACCAGAATACGGCCAACGCCGTCGGCACGCCGGGCACCAAGCCGAACAGCCTGGCGACGTTCCTGAATGCCGGCGCGATTCTTGACTCCGAAGGCGTGCCGCGCGACGGGGAGCGCAACATCGTGCTCGATCCGTTCACGATGGCCGCGTCGGTGGGCGGCTTCTCGAACCTGTTCAACCCGCAGGCACAGATCGGCGAGCAGTACAAGAAGGGGCTCATCGGTCGCGAGACTGCGGGCTTCGACTGGTATCAGGACCAGAACGTCGTGGCCTATACCGTGGGCGCGCAGGGCGGCACGCCGGTTTTCTCGACCTCCGGCGCGAGCTCGGCGCTGATCACGAGCGGCTGGCAGGACAACGGCACGCTCTATACGACGGGCTGGACCGCCTCGACCAACGTGCTGAACGTGGGCGACGTCATCCAGATCGCGGGCGTATATGCGGTGAACCCGCAGAACCGTTCGGCGTGGGGTACGCCGACGCTGCGCCAATTCGTTGTGCGCCCGGCTGTCGGCACGCCGTCGAATGGCACCTTCACCCCGATCGTGAACAGCTACGGCCAGGTCGTCGGCGGCTCGTACACGTCGGACGGCTCGGGCATCCTGCAGCTGACCATCGCGCCCGCGATCATTAGCGCCGGCCAGTTCCAGAACGTGACGGCCGCGCCGGCGAACAACGCCGCGATCACGGTCTTCGGCGCTGCGAACACGGTCTCGCCGCAGTCGCTGGGTTTCCACCGCGATGCATTCACCATCGCATCCGCCGACCTTGAGCTGCCCGACGGCGTGCATTTCGCCGGCCGCGCTGCGGACAAGGAAACGGGTCTCTCGATCCGCGTGGTGCGCCAGTACACGATCAACAACGATGCCATCCCGACGCGTCTCGACGTGCTCTACGGGTGGGCGTCGCTGTACCGCGAACTGGCCTGCCGTATCGCCGGCTAATCCCGAATTGCCCCGCTCAGGCGGGGCTTTTCTCTTTCTAGGAGAAGGACATGTCCAGCACGAATCCGGGCCCGGCCATTACGAGCAACCCGGTACCGCAGGAACCGACAGGGAACATCCAGAAGGTCGCAATCCTGCAGACGATCAGCATCACGCCTGCTTCTGTCGCCGCCACCACGTCGGCGAAGCAGACCTTCAGCAACTCCGGCCTCGGCCTCATCGCAGGCGATGTCTGCGAAGTGGTCAATGCGCCCGGGTCATTTCAGGCTGGCCTCGTTGCCGAACCCGCCGTGTGCACGGTCACCGATCAGCTTCCGATCGTGTTCGTGAACGTGACGGCCTCGGCGATTACGCCGAACGCCGGGAATTACACCGTGCGCGTCACGCGTCCGCAGCCGAACGAGTCGATCCCGGCTGGCTCGGGCTACATGAACTCGTACTAAATCCAACCAGGGGCGCTTCGGCGCCCCGTTTTCATTGAGGTTGCGAAATGGAATTCCCGAAAATGCTATACAAGGCCAGCGCGCCGATCGAGAGCGAGCACGCGCTGAAGGAAGCGCTGCATTCCGGCGTCGTGCAGACCGTTATCGTCAAGTCTGCTGGCGAGCAGCGCGGGGCGAAGGGCTTCACCGAAGATCTGGGTTCGCTGATCGCGGAACCCGAAGCGAAGAGCGCCGGTAACGCTTGATGGCCACCGCTCTCGACATCATCCAGGGTGCGCTCAAGCGCATCAACGCCTATGCAGCCGGCGAGGTGCTGGATAATCAGGATGCGAACGACGCGCTGTGGGTGCTGAATGACCTGCTGGATAGTCTGTCGAACGAGCACCTTGCGTGCTATCAGCGCGTCGAAAACATCCTTGAGCTGGTCTCCGGCCAGAACATTTACACCATCGGAAATCCGGTGGGCGGCACTTTCCTCGGTACGACGGTGCAGGGCGGCGTGACGATCTCGGGTATGACGGCCATGCCGTCGAACATCCAGATCGGCGGCACGCTGACCGGTGCAGGCATTCCCACTGGCGCCACCGTAGCGGGTTTCAACGCAGGATCTGCGACGGTCACGATGTCCGTGGCCGCCTCAGCCACTTTTGCGGTGCTCTCGCCGATCAAGTTCACGACGCCCGGCAATTTCGCTGTGCAGCGCCCGCTGCGCATTGTGAATGGGTTCACGCGCCTGACGACGAGTGGCATTTCGCAGGTCGACTATCCGCTCGAAATCATTTCGGTTGATCAGTGGTCTGCGATCGGTCTGAAAAACCAGCCTGGCCCGTGGCCGAAGGTCATTTACTACGACGCGGCGTTCCCGCTCGCAACGCTGTACATGTTCCCCACGCCATCACAGGCCGGTGAGCTTCATCTTTGGACCGATAACCTCTTTTCCGACCTGCTGACGCTCAACACTGAGGTTAGCCTGCCGCAGGGCTATGTGCGCTTCCTGAAGCTCGCGCTTGCGCTTGAGCTGGCACCGGAATATGGCAAGCAGCCATCGCAGCTCGTTATGCAGCAGTACGCGCAGGCGAAGGCGGCCGTGAAGGCACTGAACATGCAGGCGCAGAGCACGGCGACGTATGACCGCGCTATTGCCGGTCGCGCGAAAGCGGATGCGGGCTGGATTCTCCACGGGGGCTTCCAGTAATGCCGCAATTCCCGTTTGTCGGCCAGGCGTATGAAGCGCCCATGTTGCTGCAAGACGCAGAAAAGTGCGTCAACTGGTACGTCGAGTTATCGCAGAACGGCGATTCGAAAACGCCCAAGGCGTTGCTCGGCACGCCTGGGCTGCTCAGCCTGTTGAGCGTCGGGAACGGCCCAATTCGTGGCATGTGGGTGCTGCCCGGGGGCGTCTCCGCGATCGTCGTATCGGGCAATGGCGTCTACTGGGTCACGGCGCTGCTGTCGCCGTCTGGACTCGCGCCAGCGATCCTGTATAGCAAGCCGATCGGTGGCCTGCTCACATCAACGGGGCCTGTCGCAATCCGCGATAACGGTGCAGGCGGCATCGCGGTGATCTCGGATGGTCCTAATGGGTATGTTGTCAATCTCGGCGCGCAATCCGTTTCGATCATCAGCGACGAAGCGTGGCTCGGTGCGGATCGCATCGCGTTTATTGATGGCTGGCTCGTATTCAACAAGCCAGGCACGCAGACGTTCTATACGTCGCCGCTTTACTGGAACGGCACGAGCGCGATCGATGCGACATATTTTGCGCTCAAGGATTCCAGCACCGACCAGCTCGTGACGCTGCACGAAAATATCCGTGAGCTTTGGCTGATCGGGGAGCGCACGTCAGAGGTATGGATCGATGCGGGAAATGCCACCTTCCCGTTCTCCCGACTTCAAGGCGTCACGCCGCAACAGGGATGTGCTGCGAAGCAGAGCATCGCGCGGATCACCGATGCCGCCCACGGTGTCGATAGCTTGATCTGGCTTGGCCGCAACGAGCGCGGCCAGAATACTGTAAAGCGCACAGTGGGTTATCAGATCGTCGACGTTTCGACGATCGCGGTCAATCACGCTATCGCGAGCTACAGCACGATTAGCGATGCTATTGGCTACACGTATCAGCAGGATCAGCATGAGTTTTATGTGCTCACGTTTCCCACCGCAGATGTAACCTGGACGTGGGATGTCACCACGAACTTGTGGCATGAGCGTGCGAGCTATGACCCAGTCGCCGGGTTTTTCCATCGTCACCGATCAAACTGCTGCATGAATTTCGCGGGCATGACGATCGTAGGCGACTATGCGAACGGCAATCTCTACATGCTTTCGCGCCAGATCTATTCGGACAATGGCGCGCCGCTCGTCGCCTGGCGCCGCACGCCGCATGTGTGGGATCAAAGCGACCGCGAGCGTGTGTTCCATTCGCAGATGCAGATCGAGTTCACGCCTGGCGTCGGGCTGCAAACCGGGCAGGGGAGCAATCCGCAGGCAGTCATGAAATGGTCTGACGACGGCGGCCAAACGTGGGGAAATGAGCACTGGCGTCCGGTGGGTCTCGTTGGCCAGACGAAAAATCGGTGCATATGGCGCAGGATGGGCACGGCGCGCGATCGCGTCTATGACGTGAAATTCTCCGATCCGGTGCCTCGTGACGTTGTCGGTGCGAGCCTGATCACCGCATGAGCGACGTTTACACCAGCGCCGCGCTTCCGAACCAGGCGGTGCCAATCGTCGACTCGACGGGCCGCGCGACGCGCGATTTCTGGCTGCTTCTGATCGCGATGTTCAATCGCACCGGCGGCGATGGTACGCCGATCGATTCGGCCACGCTGCAGGCCGAAATCGAGGCGCTGCAGAAGATGTCATATGTGCTGTCGTCGGCGTCGTCGACGCTGCCCAATGCCAATGTGCTTGAGCCAGGCAATGGGCTGACGCTGGCTATCGCAGCTGGCCTGATCACGATGTCGCTGATCTCCCCTGTGAGCGTCGCTAATGGCGGCACCGCTAGTTCAGCACCATCAGGCGCCGCGCTCGACAACATCACTGGATTTTCCTCGACTGGCCTGCTTGAGCGCACCGGCGCGGGCACATACACATTCATCGCCGCGTCCACGTTCCTGCGCGCCGCGAACAATTTGAGCGATGTGGCAAGCGCCGCCTCAGCACGTACGAATCTGGGATTAGGTTCAGCAGCCACGCAGCCCGTGACGGCTTTCGCGCAGACCGCGAACAACCTCTCTGACCTGGTCAGTGCGAGCGCCGCGCGCGGCAATCTAGGGCTCGGCACGGCAGCGGTCCAGAACGTCACCTATTTTCTGCAGGCCGGCAATAACCTCAGCGATCTCGCCAGTGCCAGCGCGGCGCGAGCCAATCTGGGGCTCGGTACAGCGGCTGTGCAAAACGTCGGAGCTTTTCTCCAGCCGGCTAACAACCTGTCCGATGTGTCGAGCCCGCTGGCGGCTTGCCAAAACATCCTGGCTCCCTATGTGCTCGCGCAATCGGCAGTTCGCCAGAGCGTGACCGGGACGTTGACGGAGACCACGCTCGCGACCGTGACCATTCCCGCGAATGCGGTCGGGCCGAACGGTGGAATCCGCATCACGTCGCTCTGGAGCTTTACGAACGATTCGAATACGAAGACACAGCGGATATATCTGGGCGGCACCGGCGGCGCCTTGTTTCAGAACACAGCTAACGGCACCGCAGCCGTCCTCCAGCAGTTCACGATGATTCGCAACCGCGGGGCATCTAACAGCCAGGTAGGTTTCGTTTCCACGTTCGATGGCGGCTTCGCTTCGAATGCGAATGCGCTCGTCACGTCGGCGATCGATATGACGCAGGCACAGACCCTTGTATTTACCGGACTGCTTACGAATACGGGCGATACCGTAGCTCTGGAAGCTTACACGGTCGAGATTGTTCCTTGAGCTGCATGAATAATTCGAGAGATTGTCCAATGAAGATTGCCATTGAACCTTTGACGCGCGAACTCGCGGCCGAGATTATCCCTGTGGGGCAGCAAAGCTGGGACGAGTGCTCGGAGATCAAGAAGGACACGTGCGCTTATCACGGGCAGCGCGGCCTACAGATTGATCCCGATATCGACCAGTACATCTATCTGGCTGAGCACGATTCGCTGATCGCGATGACGCTGCGCGACGAGGGCGATGTGTTGTGCGGCTATGCGTTGCTGATCCTATACAAAAGCCTGCACCTGAAAACCGAGTTGTGCGGGAACGTCGATACGTTCTATGTGCAGCCGGATTCTCGTAGATCCATGCTGCGCTTCATATCGCAGATTGCGGAAACGCTTCGCGCGCGCGGCGTCAGCATCATTGGTTGGCCGGTCACGAAGGAGGGCAAGTTGTACGAAATCCTCCTTCGACTCGGTTATATCGCTGACGACGTCGTGATGGAACTTAAAATCAAAGACCTTCCGGGAGGTGAGTTATGTGCGTAGCTGCGGCAATCGCAGGCGGCTCAGTTGCGGCTGCGGGTATTGGGGCAGTCGCGTCCAATAGTGCTGCCGATACGCAGGCCAGTGCGGCGAACAATGCCACCGGCGCGCAGATGGCGATGTTCAACACGACGCAGCAAAACCTTCAGCCGTATATGAGCGAGGGTAACACTGCGCTCAATACGCTGAATGGCCAACTGCCGACGCTCAACGCACCTATCAACAATACGAACTGGCAGCAGTACATGTCGCCAGCGTATAACTTCCAGCTTCAGCAGGGTGATCAGGCCATCCAGAACAGTGCCGCCGCGACCGATGGCGCGCTTTCGGGTGCCGCGATGAAGGGGTTGATCAACTACAACCAGAACATGGCGGGCACTGCGTTCCAGAACGCCTTCAACGATTACCAGACGCAGAACTCGAACATCTATAGCCGTCTCTCCAACCTCGCGAATCTCGGCGAGAGCGCCGCGGCTGGTGTCGGTCAGGCGGCCACGGCGACCGGCGCGAATGTCGCGAACACCATCACGGCGGCGGGCAACGCGCAGGCTGCGGGCACCGTGGGTACCGCCAATGCCGTCACGGGTGCCGTGAATAACGGCCTGGGCTACTACATGCTCAATAACCTCGCTGGAAGTGGTTCAACCGCAGATTACGGCGTTCCGGGTTGGACGCCGGCAGGGAGCTAAATATGCCGATTGATCCGAGCATTCCGCTGCAGGTGCAGCAATCTAGCCCGTTTGCGTCGATGAATCAGGCGACGCAGGCGCTGTCGTCGCTCGCGCAGATGAAGAACATCCAGCAGCAGGGGCAGATGTTCCAGGCTGAGACCCAGAACCTGAGCAACCAGGCCGAGACGTCCACTCAGGAAAACAACGAGTGGCGCAGCTATGCGAACCTCCTGAATAACGATCCGCAGCATCAAATCCATGATCCTTCGACCGGGCTTCTCGACCCGACTAGAGCGCAATCGTGGATGCAGAACAATATGCCGCTGACTGGCGCGAAATTCGGCGACGACCTGATTAACCATGTGAATTTGGTCAATACGTGGCGCTCGAACGTGGCCGCGACTAGCGATGTTGACCGCTCACGAATCGCATCGACAGTGGGGTCGTTTCTTGGCCCGAATGGTCTGACTGGTACGCCACAAGAAATCGGCAATGCACTGAACACGCTGCGTGGCCAACTTGCATCGGATGGCGGACAGGCGACGATGGGCATGGTGATGCAGGGCCTGAGAAATTTGCAGGGTAACCCGCAAGGTATGTTCAATTTTCTCGGTCAAGTCTCGCGAGCGGCCACGCCGGCACCGACTCAGGCCGCGGCGCGCCAAGGCGCGACCTCGTTCGTGAACAATGGCGCTCAGACGATGCCTGTGGCGAACACGGGCGATTTCGGTCAGCAGCCTGGCACCATTACTGGCCCTGGAATCAATAATCAGATTTCTCCGAGCGAACGCCAAACGGCTGGTACCAATCCTCTCACCGGTGGCCCGACGGTTACCAGCAAAGATGCCAATGGCAATATCACTGGCGTGACAAATGCACCCACCCAAGGCGTTTATGTGCCGATGCCCGGAGATACGGAGGCAAAAGCTCAGCTTTCTGCTGAGCGTGAGAGTGCGCGCAATGCCGCCGCCGGCGCAGGCGTCCAACACGAGAATAATCGTCTGGTGATGAGCAACATCGATAACGTCGGCGCAACTGGGCCAGCCGGCCAGTCTTTCCGAAATATCGCCAGTGCGCTTGGTTTCCGAGCTGGTGATGCCACGGATTCTGCGACTGCATATGACATGGTCGGTAAAGCCCTTGAGCGCTCGGCATTGCAGGCTGCGCAGTCCATGGGGCCGCAGACTAATGCCGGGCTGCAGGCGCAAGTGGCGGCAAATGGATCGACCGCCTACACGCCGCAAGCGATCAAGAACATCACGCGTCTGAACGATGCGCTTACCTCTGGTTCGGAATCTTATTCGCCTGGCCTTGAGCGAGCCATTGCGGCCAATCCTTCGGCTGGCGTTTTCGCGAAGCGACAGTTCGACGAAGCTTGGGGTGCGAACTTCGATCCGCGCATCTACGAGATGTACAACGCCGCCAAGGCTGGCGATACGGCGACCGTAAATTCGATCGTCAGCGGTCTGGGCGGCAAGAACTCGGCGCAATTCAAGGCGCTGATGGGTAAGGCCGCGAATCTCCAGCAACTCACGAACACGGGCGGAATCCAGTAATGGACGATCTCCTCGCTACGCTGTCGCAGGCAACGGGCGCGAAGATTCAGCAGCCCGCGCAGTCCGCGGGGCTTGGCGCGTTCGATCCCACGAAGAGCTATGGCACGCCGCCGCAGATGCTGGACAACCTTTCGAATCAGGAGAGCAGCGGCGGCAAGAACCTCGTGAACCCCACGACGGGCGCCATGGGCCCGAACCAGTTCACGCCTTCGACGCTCGCTAGCCTCCGTCAGCAGGGCGTTAAATTCGATCCGTTTGACCCTCAGCAATCTCGTGCCGCCGCCGACTGGTATATCCAGAAGCTTCGCTCTCAGAACGGCGGCAGCTACGATGCCGCGCTGAAGGCCTATGGCGGCTTCGTGCATGCCGACCCGACGACGTACATCGACCACGTCAAGAATGGCGTGCCGGGCTTTCAGGGCGCTCCGGCGCCGACGACGCCCGGTCAGTCATACTCCGGCCAGCAGGCTAGCGGATATTCGGGCCCGACGTCCGACCTGATGGACACGCTGCAATCTGCGGTCAGCGCGCCCGCGCAGGCACCGAAGGCAAGCACGCAACCTCAGGGAGCGCCGCAGCCGCAGGCTCAGCCGGAGAGCAGCTTCCTCGGTGGCCTTGGCCACGCGGCGGCCGGTCTCGCTGATTCGGTTCTCGCTGTGCCCGGGCAGGCCGTCCAGGCTGTCGACTATGCCGCGCGCCGCGCGCTCCAGCAAACTCCGCAGCAGGCGGAGCAGGCATCGCAGAACGACTTCGGCGGCTCACAGCATCTGATCGGCAACGCGCTGGGCATCACGAACACCGCCGGCTATCAAGGCGAGGCCTCACAGAAGCTGTCACAGCTGGCGGGCAATGTCATGGGTAAGGGCGCGCAAGCCGTATCGAGCGCCACAGGCGGCGCGGTGTCGCCGCAAGATGCGGGCAACATGTTGAGTTCGCTCGCCATGCTCGCGCCTGGCGCGATCAAGGGTGCTGCGCCGATCGCGCGCGATGCCGCGCTTGCTACGGCAGCGGATGATGCGAGCGTGCGCGCAGCCCCTCCTGCTGCGCCGAGTGGCCCTGCGATGCAGCCCCGCACAGTCGTTGGCGGGGGCGCAGCCTCGACGAACCTGAACCCTTATCCGGTTTTGAGCGGCGAAGATGCAACGCGCGGGCCATTCCCTCAGGTCAAGCTTTCCCGCATGGCCGAAGATGCAACGCCCGCAGAACAGGCTGTCCGAGCAGGCATCGTCAACCAGGTCATGCCGGACGCCGGCAGTGTGCGAACTGGCGTCATCACCGGGAACGAAAACGCGCTGCGCGACGAGTATGGCGCGGCCAAATCGCCGGTCCAGACACCTGCGACGCAGGCGATGAAATCGCAGATCGCAAACGAGCAGCAGGCGCTGGCGGACTATGGCCAGCAGCGCGTTGACGCGACCGGCGCATCTTCCACGCTACTGAATGACGAGCAGCGCGGTCGCGCGATCAACGACGCGATCTATGGCCCTGAAGACAGCCTGGTGTCGTACTTCCGAGACGCAAAAAACAGCGTCTATGAGCAGGCGCGTCAGACGGAAGGCGATAACCCGATCGGTACC
This sequence comes from Burkholderia sp. Ax-1719, assembly GCF_011753055.1. Lineage (GTDB taxonomy): Bacteria > Pseudomonadota > Gammaproteobacteria > Burkholderiales > Burkholderiaceae > Paraburkholderia. The sequence goes on from NZ_VWWJ01000020.1 coordinate 65,641, forward strand.
GCCAATATCACGCGTCTGCTCAACGATCCGCAGTTCGCCGCCCGCGTCACCGGGCGCGGCAACCAGAACGTCGTGCGCGCTGCAAATCAGTTCATGGATCTGGCGCGCGACGGCGGCCTCGAAGATCCTGTGAGCGGCCAAATGTACCAGCCGAATAGCGTCGCGTCGCTGGACACGATTCGCAAGGCGCTCAACGGCATGTGGAACGAAAGCAACCAGCAGACGGTTGCCGAGCTCAATGCTGCGCTCGATCGCGATATGGCCTCGGGCGAAGGCAACGATCTATATAAGCGCGGCGACCAGATCCACCAGGCTGAAAAGACGATTCTGGGCACCGCGGGTATTGGCACGATCCTCGGCGATTACGACGCCAATGGCGTCAAGGTCGGTACCGCGTTGGAGAACATCCCGGACAAGCTGAACAGCATGCCTACCGACCGCTGGCAGCATCTGCGCAATGTTCTCGACGATCTGTCGCGCGGGCAGATTCACGGCGCGCCTGATGGTATGCCACCGGTTCCCGACGAGGTCATGCAGGCAGCTGGGCAGGCGCGCAATGAGATGGATGGTGCGGCGGCGCGCGCAGTGCTGGAGGCGGGCACGACGAAGGCAGGTGTATGGAACCAGAATGCCGTCAACAAGGTGCTCAATTCGACGGTCGGGCAGAAGATCATCAGCAACTTCTCGCCTGAAGAGGTTCAGGCGTTCCACACGCTGAATTACGCCGGTCAGATCATGCCTGGCGTCCATCCTTATGAAGGTGCGGGCAATCAGCTCTCGCGCCTGACGAAACCAGGTTTTGTCGAGAGGTTCGCGCCGAATGCTGGCGCGTCTACGGGCGCGGCCATCGGTTCACACATTCCAATCCCGGGCGCTGGATGGTTTGGCGCCGCCGCTGGCGAGCGCGTCGGCAGCAAGATTTCTGATCTTGCGCAAGGGAAGCGTTCCGAAGCGCAATACCGCGCGATCACGGAAGAGATGCGCCGCAACTCGCAGTTGGGCAACCGATAGACCGCCTACCACGTTCACATTGAACCCGCCCTTGAGGCGGGTTTTTTATTTGAGGTTCCGAAATGAACGTTCAGCTTGCACCGTTACCGATGCAGCGGTTCTTCGACAACAACAACAACCCGCTGGCTGGCGGCCAGCTTTATACCTATGAGGCTGGTACGACGACGCCTCAGGCCACCTATACGGATTCAACTGGCGTTACGGCCAACCCGAATCCCGTTGTCCTGAATGCGCGCGGCGAAGCATCGGTCTGGCTTACCTATGGGCAGGCCTATAAGTTCGTGCTCACGGATGCCTTTGGTAACACGATCTGGACGCAGGATCAAATTGGCGGCGCGGGCGGCGCATCGCTCAATCTCGTCGTTTCGAGCATCGCTAGCCTGCGCGCCCTCTCGAAGTTTGGCATAGCGACCGCTATCGCGACGGGCTATTACGCGTCTGGCGACGGTGGCGGCGGCATCTACTGGTTAAACACGAACGACACCACCAGTTCCGATAATGGCGGCACGATCATCGTCGCGAATGACGGCGGCCGCTGGTATTTGCAGCCACTCACGTTCGTCAAGGCTCGACAGTTCGGCGTCAAGGCGGATGGCTCCACTGACGACACCACGGCGCTGCTGAATGCAATTGCATGGGTTGGCATCAAGGGGGGCTATCTTGATTGCTCGGACTGCCAGGTAATGAAGGTGAGCCAGCCGGTCAATATCGGCAATGGCACCACCTCATCTGCGAGCACGATTAACCACGTATATCTGATTGGCGTGGGTGGTCTGAGCCCATTCGCGACGATCGATCAAGGCACAACGCTGAAATGGGCTGGCGCATCAGGGGCGACGGTGGCGCAGTTCCTTGGTGCGATGAACGGTGGTGGCCTGCTGGGTGGCTGGACTATCGATGGTAATGGCTTGGCGGCCAAGGGTTTGATCGTCAACCATTTGAGTGGTGGCCGCTTCGACAGCCTGACCATCAAGGGCTGCTCTGCGATCTATCTGACGCTCACGGCACAAACGAATCCTGACACCATCGGTGGCTGCCGTAACAACCGATTCGGCACCTACACCACCGACACGATCGAGAGCGGCGCGACGGGGATGTTGATCGACGGCCCTACTGCGATCACGAGCATTCTGCAGAACACCTTCGAGGTCGTCGATATCCCCATCAGTGGCACTGGCGCTATCGGCATCCAGCTCGGCTACTGCGACTTCAATATTTTCGGAACTGTCGATATCAGCCGTCAGTCGACTCTCTCCACTTCCGTGGGTCTGCTGCTTGTCGGATCGGGGCCATCTGGCAACCAGATTTTCCCGAGCATGAACAAGTTTCAGTGTCTCGCGGCGGGCTGCGGTATCACCTCGAACACCACGAATGGTCGCCCTTACGGGAACACCATCGATATCTACGACCTCGCGGATTCGGATGGTGGCGTTCCTTCGGCCACGGGAGTGCTCGGCTATGCGCCGAACGTTCTGCCCGCGTCGGGTCTTGGCGTGCGCGTGATGCGCTTCGGGTACATCAATCCCGGATGGACTACGACGACGCCAGCCGTTCCGACTTCCACTGGCTCTGGCGGGAAGGTAACTAATTCCAACTCCTACACGGTTGTCGTGTACCAGGAAACGAGTTCGGGGAATCCATCAGGACAACACATCATCGACGGTCAGGGAACGGATAACGCCATCACCGCCGTCACGCCGATGTTCTTGTTGGGCCCGGGCGAAGCGGTCTATTACACCGGCACCTTGCCTGTGTCGTGGTCGTGGTTTGGGCTGTGCGACTGACCATGAACAATCAACTCAAAACGAGGGAAAGAATGGAAAAAATCGGGGAAATCGTATGGGGTGGGGTCAAGGCGTCGCCCGGCGTGATGGCCACGCTCTGGCTTCGGCTGGTAAATCACGATGCGGCGTGGTGGGTATCGATGCTCACGATGGCTTACATCGTTTCGCAATTGATCTGGGGATGGTCGAAGTTTTTCGGAAAAAAGACATCGTGAAAATCAAACTCGTAGACGATTGGAAAGAGGCCTGGAAGTGGAGCGAGATGCGATTGATGGCGGCCGGCGCAGCGGTGCTTGTGGCTGTGCCACATCTCTTCGGCATCCTGGCCGACAACTGGCCAAGCATCGCGCCATGGGTGATGACCTTCTTCCCGAAGGCCCCCGCGACGATCGTGCCGGTGATCGGCGTGGCCATCACCATGATCGCGCGCGTTCTGGAGATCAGCGCGAAGGGAGGTGCGGATGCGAACGCTCAGTGACCTCTTCGCCGCGATCCTTGCGCTTTTCCGCCGTGCGCCAGCGCCGTCGCTTTCGCCAAGTAGTGTTCCGGGCGCTGCGCCGAAGCCTGCAACCGCCGCGCCGGCGCCTGTCGTCGCTCCTGTGGTTCCGGTTCCTGTAGCGCCCTCGGTCCCGGTGGAAAAACCGGAAGTCGCACCGGTCAGCGCCGCTCCTGCGCTGGTGACGGACTTCAGCACGCCAGCGGCTTTCATCGCTGCTATCTCGCCAGCCGCGCAGGCATGCGCGCGCCGCTGCGGCGTTCCGGCTAGCGTGACCGTCGCGCAGGCCGCGCTGGAGTCGAGCTGGGGCAAGCGCGCGCCGGGCATGAACCTATTCGGCATCAAGGCCGATTCGTCGTGGCAGGGCGCGGTGACGGCGCAGGTCACGCACGAGGTGGTCGACGGCAAGTCGATCGAGATCACCGCGCGCTTTCGCGCCTACAGCAACTGGCAGGGCAGCATCGACGATCACGCCGCGTTCCTCACCGGCAATCCGCGCTACAAGCCGGCGTTCGCGTTTAAGGACGGCCCGGGCTTCGCGCGCGCCATCGCGAAGGCTGGCTACGCAACCGATCCGCTCTACGCCGACAAGCTGATCGCCATCATGAGCACGCGCGGGTTGGGCGCGCTCGACCATCCGGAGCCGCAAGCATGACAATCATCGCAACCTTCCTCGCCGCGCACCTCGCGGCCATCATCCCCTGGCTTATTGGCGGCGCTGGCGTGCTGTTCGGTCTGTTCCGTCACCAGCAGGCCAAGACAGCCACCGCCAAGGCCGCCGCGACCGTCGCGCAGGCACAGGCCTCGGTTGCCACCAGCAACGCCACGGCGGCCATTGCAGGCCAGCAGGCGGTAGCGAATGCAGAGCAGGCCAGCCAGCAGGCAGCGGCCATCCCCGATGCCAACCTCGACGCGGAGCTCCAGAAGCTCGGCGCGCTCCGGAATGATTGACCATGCGCATCCTGATTCTGCTCACCCTCATCGCGGCGCTCGCTGGCTGCGCGCACGACTGCCCCGCGCCGGCCGCGCCGCGTATCATCGACACGTCCTGTTCGTGGCTCTCGCCCATGACCGCGTCGAGCGCGGACACGCCCGAAACGAAACGCGAGGTAATCGCCTACGAGGCCGCGCGCCAGAAAAACTGCGGGGGCACTCCCAAATGACGAAGGTCGGACGCTACTTCCTGAATTTCGCGCTGCTGCTCGACCAGGCCGTGAACACGGTTTGCGGCGGCAGCCCGAACGAGACGATCAGCGAGCGCGCGGCCAAGGCGCGCGATGCGGGCCGCGAATGGGGATGCGTGCTCTGTAGGTTCCTCGACTGGATCAATCCAGGCCACTGCGACAACGCATTGACGTCGACGATTGGCGACGATGCAGTGATACCGGACGGGGAGTAGGGCGCTCGATCGCCGGGCGCCCAAAGCTATGTGCGGCGCTTTACTTGCCGAGGCCGCAGTTAGGGGCTGGCGGCCCGCTCAGATTCCCGGGCTGCATGTCTTCGCAAGCGCCCGCGCGGCGGCATCCAGCATCTGCTGGTTCAAATCCCACGCCAACTGACATGCTGACGCGCGATGCGCCGGCAATATCTCCTCATCTGCAGCCGTATGTGTGATCAGCGCGAGCAGGGCGCCCAACTGCGCGCCCTTGTGCAGGACGCTATCGAAGGCGTCGCTGATTACTCGGCTGGCGACCTCTTGCGGGTCTCTCTCAGATCCTTCCTGCGCATGGGTACTCCCAGCGCACGCACGGCACTTCCCATTCATTCCGGTGTCTCTCAGGTTAATTACGTCCCACCGACGCGGTGAGCCGAACATTATCTGTGTGGTCGACGGGTTCCATGTAGCAATCAGCGTTGCAAATTGGCTGCAATTTGCTGCCAAATTTGAGTGATGTGGAACCTATTTGGTGTCGCGAATAGAATCGCGCGCATGCCAAAGACCAAAGACATCAAGAGCACGTCGCTGCGCCTGCCGCGGGCGCTCCATGCCCAGCTTGAGCAAGCCGCATCTGCTGGCGGCGTGACACTCAGTTCTGAGATGATCTTTCGACTGCAGCACGACCCGCGTGCGGACTATGCGAAAGCGATTCTCGAAGAGCTGAGGGCGCGCGACCTGACGGTCGAGCATTCGCTGCGGAAGCAGATCGAGACGCTGTGGGGAGCGCTGGATCGAGCTGACGATGTGCTGTGCCGCGTTGAAGAGGCAATGGCGCTCGTGGCGCCAGACAGTGCGCCAGGCGCATTGCGACGTGAAGTGGAGTTCGCACGGCAGCTGATTGCTGCTCTCGATGCGCATCGCTGAATAGCAATTTTCGTGGTGACAGCCCTGTCGCCATCGCCAGTCGGTCCTACATCGGTGCTACACGGCTTTGTAGCATTCCCGCCTCAGCCTTATCCCACGGCCTTCGCAGCTTTGCTGTTGCTCCCATCCATCATGGGCGCCACAGAGACGCGGCGAGGGCTGGCGATACGGTTTGAAGACATGGCGATTACGTGCGCAATCAACGCGCGGAAGGCGTGGAACAACCTTGTATTTTAACGCATTTTGCAGCAATCGCCGTTCGCGTTTTTGCACTGCGCCAAGCCGTTTTGCCTGATTGATCCGATATTGATCCGATGTTTGCAAACTCATGCGCATCGGGTATCGGAAGCGTTTCCAGCGGATCTTCCAGGCTGAAAGACCCTTTCGACGTTATGTAATTCGCCTCGCCAATGTTGCGTTGCGAAAAATTTTTTGGTGCCGCTCATTAGGGTCTGTTCGTCGCTCAGCCAAGCCAGGAGTGCGACTCCGGATTGTTTCCAAAGTCGGAATAAACAATTCGGATTATCGAGATTATTTTCCGATAGTAGGTGTATACACTGAGTCTCACTGACGCAGCTCGTGGGCTCTGACCTCCCAGGCGCGGCGCCTTTCCCTACCGCAAGTTGAACCGGATATTGGAGTCCACCATGAAGACCAAACTGATCGCAGCACTGCTCGTCGCAGCTTCCGCTTCCATCGCCGCTCCGGCATTCGCCAGCGGCTATGGCCCGGCACCGTTCTACCGCCCGAACGTCGGCGCACCGGCTTCGCAACAAGGCCAGAGCGAGCAGACCGTGGCAGCCGAGCGCGCCCAGCAGCAAGGCGTCGATTCGTCGTACGGTGGCGTGGCAGGTGCAGCGACCCAATCGGGCGCCCACACGCAAACGCCGCGCGCGCAGCAAGTCTACTTCGGCAACTAAGCGCGCCACCAGGCTGATCGCCTGGTCTCGCTGTCCGAAGCGCCGCCCGTTCAGCGGGCGGCTCAAACGCCGGGAGTCTTGATGACCCCGGCGTTTTTGCATTTCTGCGCCTCGTCTGGCGCTTTCAAAGAGGAGAGAGGTCGCTCAGGACGCGTCACGCACGCGCTGGTCGATGGCCTCGCGGATGCGGTCGAACGCGGCGTCGAAGGCGTTGTCCTGAGTCGGAAAGCGATCCCCGGCGATGCCGTCGATGGGCACATCGGCGTGGGTGGCGTCGGTCAGACTGTGGATTGTCTGGGTGGTGATCGTGAAACCCGTTTCGTGACTGCCGTCCACGCCGGCGGTCATGTCGAAGCCCATGTATTCGTAGCTGCGCCGGTTTTCCATGCCGTTTCCTCCGCGATGCAGGGTTTCAGGGTTGCTTGACTGATGACCGGATCATTCTGGCACGTCCTGCGCCTGAGCCGCCGCCCGCTGCGCGGACGCGTTCGCGCCGTGGGTCGCGGCCGCTGTACTACCATCGACTGCAAAGGGGGTGCGCCGCGGACGAGGCGGCGCGCGCCGTTCACGCCAGGCGGTCGCTGGCTCAACAGGAGGTGAACAATGAAGAAACGCTTCGTGCTTCTCGCTGCGCTGGCGCTTCCGGCCATCCTCGCGCCGGCCGCCGCGTTCGCGCAGCAGCCGCCGCCCCGTCCGGGGCCGAACGAATATCACGGCGGCCCGCCCCCGGATCGCCCGCCGCCCGATATGCCGCCGCCGCAGTGGCGCAAGGGCGACCGCGTCGGCGCCGAGTATCGCGATCGTCAGTATGTGATCGACGACTGGCGTCAGTACCATCTCAGTCCGCCGCCGCGCGGCCATCACTGGGTGGGCGTGAGCGGTCAGTACTATCTCGTGCGCAATTCGAACTGGACCGTCGAGCGCATCGGGCCGTAAGGCGTTCGATGTCCTGCTCGCAACGCTGGCGCAGGGCGTCAGGCCGGGCGGCACAGGCCTTGCCCGGCCTTTTCGTTCCCTGAAAAAAATCGGCCAGCGTGATAGGTTTGGCGTTCTCCCCAACCAATGATGGAAAACGCTTCGATGGAATACCGCACACTCGGCGACACGGATGTCAAGGTAAGTCTGATCGGCCTCGGCACGATGACGTGGGGCGAACAGAATACCGAGCGCGACGCCCATGAGCAGATCGACTATGCGCTCGATCAGGGCGTGACGCTGATCGACGCCGCGGAAATGTATCCCGTGCCGCCGCGTCCCGAAACGCAAGGCCAGACCGAGCGCTTCATCGGCACGTGGCTCGCGCAGCACCGCGCCGCGCGCGAGCGCATCGTGCTCGCCACCAAGATCGCCGGGCCGGCGCGCCAGCCGCACAATCCGCGCCATATTCGCGGCGAAGGCAACCAGTTCGACCGCAAGAATCTGACCGAAGCGCTCGACGGCAGTCTCAAGCGCCTGCAGACCGATTACGTCGATCTCTACCAGTTGCACTGGCCCGATCGCAGCACCATGACGTTTGGCCGCCCGGCTTACCCGTGGGTGGACGACGCCTACACCGTGCCGATCGAGGAAACGCTCTCGGTGCTGGCGGATTTCGTGAAGGCGGGCAAGGTGCGCCATATCGGCGTGTCGAACGAAACGCCCTGGGGCGTGGCGCAATTCCTGCGCGCCGCCGAAAAACTCGGCCTGCCGCGCATCGTCAGCATCCAGAATCCGTACAGCCTGGTGAACCGCACGTTCGAGGCCGGTTTGTCCGAGTATTCGCATCGCGAAGGCATTGGCCTGCTCGCCTATTCGCCGATGGCGTTTGGCTGGCTCTCGGGCAAGTACGAGGGCGGGGCGCGCCCGGATGGCGCGCGCATCACGCTGTTCGAGCGCTTCCAGCGTTACAGCAAGCCGCAGGCCGTGGCGGCGACGTCGCGCTACGTGGCGCTCGCGAAGGAACTGGGCTACACGCCCGCGCAGTTCGCGCTGGCCTTCGTGAACAGCCGGCCGTTCGTCACCAGCAATCTGATCGGGGCGACCAGCCTTGCGCAGCTCAAGGAAAACATCGCCAGCGTCGACGTGAAGCTCCCGGCCGACGTGCTCGCGCGCATCGACGCGCTGCACGAACTGCAGCCGAACCCCGCGCCGTAAGTGGCGCCTGTCGCCCGGCGGCCTCACTGCCGGGTGACAGGTTTGCCGTGACTGGCGGTGATGGATAGCGATACGGCGTGCGCAATGGCGCGTCGCCCACATCGCCTCGCCAAAATCGTTGGCGATTCGCAAGGCATGCACTACGATCCTGGCAACACCCGCGAACCGCGTGCAGACCACACGCGGCTCGCCTGGATTCGAGTATTCCAACAGCCCTTTGCGGAGTTCCCCACAATGACGAGCGCCCCGAATGCGCAATCGCCGCGATCGCCTCAGCCACCCCAGGCGATACCGGCGCCGCCTGGCTACGGTTGGGCCATCTTCGTCCTGCTGGCGGTAGCGGGCCTGTTCTACGTCAAGTGGTTCCCGTACTACCACCGGGCGTTCACCGCAGAATCGACGCATTCGATCGGCAAGTCGATCCTGATGGGCGGCGCGGCCAGTGCGCCCGCGCCGTCGCTGAATGCGGCGCTCGATTATGCGCTGGCCTACGGCAAGGCGATCTGGCAGGCGATGGTGCTGGGCTTGCTGCTCGGCTCGGGCTTGCAGGCGCTGTTGCCGGTGCAGTGGGTCGCGCGCGTGCTGGGGCAGCGCGGCTTCGGCAGCGTGGCAGCCGGTGGGCTGCTCTCAGTGCCCGGCATGATGTGCACCTGCTGCGCTGCACCCGTCGTCGCGGGGCTGCGCGCGCGCAATGCCTCGGCTGGTGGCGCGATCGCGTTCTGGCTCGGCAATTCGGTGCTCAATCCGGCCACGCTCGTGTTCATGGGTTTCGTGCTGGGCTGGCAGTGGAGCGCGTTGCGCCTTGTGCTGGGCGTGCTGCTGGTGTTCGGCCTCGGCTGGCTGGCCAACCGTCTGGTGACGCCGCAGGAGGCGCGCGCCGCCGATGACAGTCTCGCGCTGCTCGCGCGCCAGCAGGCCGAGGGCGGCAACGTCTTCGTGCGCTGGGCACGCATTTTTGCGCGCATGGCCGTGCGGCTCGTGCCCGAATACATCGTGCTCGTGCTGTTGCTTGGCGCGGCGCGCGCGTGGCTCTTTCCGCACATCGGGCCGGATGTCACCAGCAGCATCGGCTGGATCGTCGCCTTCGCGGTGGCGGGCATGCTGTTCGTGATTCCGACGGCGGGCGAAGTGCCGATCATTCAGGCGATGCTCGCGCTCGGCATGGGCGTCGGCCCGGCCGGGGCGCTGCTGATGACGCTGCCGCCCGTGAGCGTGCCGTCGCTTGCGATGCTGGCGGGCTCGTTCCGTCCGCGCGTGCTGACGCTGGTGGCGTGTGGGGTGGTGGTGTTCGGCGTCGTGTCCGGGCTGGCGGCGGTTGCGCTAGGCCTGGGCGCGACATGAAGTGACGAAATGTGACGATAAGTGACGATTCAGCCGCATTGCGCGTGAGCCGTTTTCGTAGGGGCGAGGGCGGTTCTCGAATGACCGCGATGCGACGCTGAATCGATAAGGATCACGTATAGACCGTGGCTGGCCGCAAGGTCCGCCACATCGATGAGGGCTTCGGCCCAGGAACCGGCATGGCAAAGCAAAAAACCAATCCGAAACTTGAACAGGCGCTGACGCGCGGCGACCTCGCCATCCGCCAGGCCAACTCGGCTCGCGCCACGGCAGTGCTGCGCGCGCTCGGCAAGATGATCGTCGAGGCGTCGGCGACCATCGGCGTTCAGGCGCACGTCTCGATCCCCGACGGCGACCGCATTTACGATCCGGCGGACGGCCTCTGGCCGCAGCAACTGCTGATTTCGCTCGACGAACCCGTCGAAGAGGCGGACCCGGAAGAGATCCGCACCGTGCGCCTGCACGCGCAGACCCAGGCGACGGTCTTCCGCGTGGAATGGCATCGCTCGGACGGCAAGATCGGGCGTCAGGAAGGCGGCCCGTTCGCCACGGTCGCCTTTATCTCGGACGTCGACATTCCCTGGGGCGACGACGAAGACTGATGGGTTGGCGTGACGCCTAGCGCATCATGCGGCGCCGGAACAGGATCGACGCGATCCCGAACGGCACGATGACGTAGAACACGAGCACGCCCAGATGCAGCGCGGCGTGCTCGACCGGACGCCCGAGCATGGCTGGCCGGATCAGGTCGACCGCGTGCGCGAGCGGCAGCATCAGCGTGATGTGCTGCGCGGCGCCCGGCAGTTGCGTGATCGGGAAGAACACGCCCGAAAGCAGCAGCATCGGCGTGAGCACGAGCGTCTGATAGAACATAAAGAAGTCGTAGGACGGCGCGAGCGCGGTGACGATCATCGCGCAGCTCGCGAAGGCGAGTCCCGCGAGCGCAATCACCGGCAGCGCCAGCAGCATTGACGGAAAGCTCGCGTAGCCGAGCCCGCCCGCCACGATCATGATGGCCACACCCGATAGCATCGACTTGCTGGCGGCCCACATCACCTCACCCAGCACCACGTCGCCGAGCGACAGCGGCGTGTGCATGATCGCCTCCCACGTGCGCTGCACGTGCATGCGCGAAAAACCCGAGTACATCGACTCGAAGCTCGCCGACATCATCACCGAGGACGACACCGTCCCCGCCGCGAGAAACGCGATGTACGACACGCCCTGCACGTGACCGACCATCAGCCCGAGGCCAAAACCCAGTCCGAACAGATAGATCATCGGATCGGCGAGATTGCCGAACATCGACGCGATGGCGAGCTTGCGCCACACCAGATAGTTGCGCCGCCACACGGCGATCCAGTGCGTGGCGTTCGACGGCAGTGCGGCGCGCGGTTCGCGCAGCGGCGTGTCGATCGAGCGTGCGGGCGGCGGCGGTTGAGTACGGGTTTGCATGAGCGGATCGGCTTTTTTATCTGGATGCGTGCGCTTAGTCCTGCATTTCGCGGCCGGTGAGCCGCAGGAAAACGTCTTCGAGATTCGCGGGCCGATGCAGATAGCGCAGATCCGAGCGATGGCGCAGTTGCGCATGCACGGGCGCGGGATCGTCGACGTAGCAGAACAGCGTTTCGCCGCTGATCTCCGTGCGCTTGGCAAACGGCGCAAGCGAATCGCGCAGCGACGACGGGTCCGGGCCGTACACCTCGATCACATCGCAGCCGATCTCCGATTCGATCAGCGCCTTCGGCGCGCCCTCGGCGATCTTGCGGCCTTCCTCGATCACGCAGACGCGGTTGCACAGGCGCTCGGCTTCTTCCATGAAGTGCGTGGTGAGCAGAATCGTTTTGCCGCGCGCGAGCAGCGAGCGCAGCCGCTCCCAGATCAGATGGCGCGCCTGCGGATCGAGCCCGGTGGTGGGCTCGTCCATCACCAGCACGTCGGGATCGTTGACGAGCGCGCGGGCGAGCGTGAGACGCCGCCGCATGCCGCCGGAGAGTTCGCCCACGCGCGCGTCGGCCTTGCTTTCGAGCCGCGCGAATTCGAGCAGCGGCGCGACGAGGGCCCTGGTTTCGCTCGCGGAGAGTCCGAAATAGCGGCCGAACACCAGCAGGTTTTCGCGCACCGTGAAGTCGGGGTCGAGATTGTCGAACTGCGGCACCACGCCCACGCGTGCTCTTGCGTGGCGCGCACGGGCCGGCACGGGCTCGCCGCACAGGCTGATCCGGCCGGCATCGGGCGAAACGATGCCGAGCAGCATGCGCAGCGTGGTGGTTTTGCCCGCGCCGTTAGGGCCCAGCAGCCCGAAGCACTCGCCAGGGACGACGTCGAACGACAAGCCGTTCACGACCGTCCTGTCTCCGTAATGTTTGATCACCTGCTCGAATTCGATGGCGGGCATGTCGTACCGTTTTCCGGTTTTATCGTCGCGGGTTGTCGTAGTCTCGCCGCAGTCTGGCCGTGTGCGCGGCGCACAGGCTGTGGCGGACTATTCTAGAGCATCGTCTGACAGCGGGTGGAACGCGCCGGCGCGCCACGCGTCATGACAATGCACGGTCAATGGCTGTCGCGACAACCATCCCGAATCGCTGCGAGCCCCGTGCCGTGGGGCTTTCGAGGCGCCAAAACGGTGCAATGCGCGCTGGCGCGCACCAGCCGAGAACCTGGCGTTTTCCATCCCTTGCGTGCGTAATTGCGGCGCACCATCATGCCAGTACGACCTGCGTTTCGAGCGGGCGGGGAGAATAGATCATGGCGAGCTACAAAAAGATTCTGCTGTGTTACGACGGCTCGCGCGAGGGCCGCAAGGCGCTGCGTTGCGGCGCCGATCTGGCTTTGGATCTGCAGGCGGAAACGCATCTGCTGTCGGTGGTGGACATGCGCTCGACCATTGCGCAGAGCGCCGGTCTGCTGACCGACGTGGCGTGCGGGCGCTTCGAGGAAACCGCGCGCGAGATCCTGCAGGAAGGCGTGGACTGGCTCACCGAGCGCGGCGTGCGCGCGCAGGGCCATTTTGCGTTCGGCCATCCGATCGACGAGATCGCCAATCTGGCCACCGAACTGCACGTGGATCTGGTGGTGGTGGGGCATCGCTGCCGCACGGGGTTGTCGCGCTGGTGGATGGGCGCGGGCAATACGCCGCTGCTCGACCGCGTGTCGTGCAGCATTCTGGTGGCGTGCTCTTCGGCCGCTGAAGAAAAGCAGCAGGCGGCTGCTGCGGCTGCGGCGCAAGCCTGACCGTGTTCGAGCGCGCCCGGCCGCAATGGCTGGGCGCGTGATCGGTGATGGCGTCAGTGCGACGCGTTCGCGCCGTCGCTGGTATCCGTTGGGTTCAATTCCACCGCGGCCAGCTTCCACGAAAACAGCCCATGCCGTTGCAGGATGGCGGCATAGCGCTCGCTGTCCGCGCTGCGTTGCCATGTGACGGCGAATTCGTTGAGACTGCGATAGCCGGCCGATGCCTGCGCACGCGGTGGCGGCGCAGCGGTATCGGCGCTGGCGGGAGCGGGCGGCGGCGTTTCTGCCGGCGCGGATGACGCTTGCGTAGCCGGGGGCGGTGGCGCAGCGGGACGCTCGCCGGGTTTGCCGGTGGGCGGCATGCCGTTGAGCAGGGCGGCCACGCCTTCGGGTGTGGCGTACGCATCCACGAGCGGCCCGATCAGCGCCGCGCCAATCACCGCGCCAAGCATCAACAGCGGGTTGCTGCTGTGCTGCGCCTGGATGCGCCGTTGCAGCATCTCGCCAACCTGCTGTTTGAGGCTGACCCGCAGCGCCGGGTAATCGACGTATTCGCTCAGCGTCACGGCGTCGCGTGCGTCTGCGGCCTGTTTGAGGCGATTGAGCGCGAGGTACGGCGAGGCGTAGCCGTAGCCGAGCGCCGTCACCACGACGATGGCCGCCACCGCGATAGCGACGGGTTTCTTCCAGTTCGACGAGGGGCGTGAGGACGTAGTCGTATCAGTCATCGGGCAGGGCGGCCCCGCGCGAGCGGGGCAAAAGTTCAATCAGCATGTTGACCGCCCGCGCGCCGGAAAATTTCCCCGCGAAATACCTTGTTACGTCGACGCTATTACTTCGCCAGCGCGACCGGCATGTCGCCGGTTTGCTCGGCGATGCAGCGGTCGATGGCGCGGCACACCGCGTCCATGGTGCCGACCATGATGAGGCGCGACGGGCCGTGGTAGACCCGCACCGGCGCGCGGCGGTCCGGCTGCTCCGTATTGAGCGTGCTGTTGAGCGAGACGCGTGCGAATGCGGGCTGCGCCGACGGCAGCGGCGGCAGTTCCTGCGTATGCACCAGGTCGATGCTGTCTTCGAAGAGCGAACCATTGAGCGCCGCCGCCGAGGCGCGCGCTTCGCGCACCGCGCACGACGCGATTCCGCGCAGATGGCGCAGACGACCGAATTGACGGAAGGGCAACAGGCGGGCAAGGCGTTCCATGGCTAACTCTCCAGAAGATGCGCGGACCAGGCGCTGACAAGGCGCGGTCGGAATTATCAGAATTCGGTGGGACGGATCAGGCCGACGGCAATGCCTTCGAGCGCGAATTCCGCGCTGCCGGCCGCGACGAAGATGTTGTCGTAGTCGGGGTTCTCGGCGATCAGTTCGATCCCGTTGGGCTGGCGCTTCAGGCGCTTCACCGTGACGTCGTCGCCCAGACGCGCGACGATGATCTGCCCGTCTTTCGCTTCGGCCTTCTTCTGCACGGCGAGCAGGTCGCCGTCCAGGATGCCGGCGTCGCGCATGGACAGGCCGCGCACCTTCAGGAGGTAGTCCGGGCGGCTCGAGAAGAGCGCCGGGTCGCATGCGTAGTTCTGCGAAATATGCTCTTGCGCGAGGATCGGGCTGCCCGCGGCGACGCGGCCAACGAGCGGCAGCGAGAGCTGCATGATGCTGGCGTGCGGCAACGTGAACTGATGCGGCAGGTCATCCGGGCCCGGCATCAGGCGGATGCCACGCGAGGCGCCCGCGGCCAGTTCGATCACGCCCTTGCGCGCCAGGGCGCGCAGGTGTTCTTCCGCGGAGTTGGCCGAGCTGAAGCCCAGTTCAGCGGCGATCTCTGCGCGCGTGGGCGGAAAACCCGTGCGCTCGATCGCGCGGCGGACCAGATCGAAAACCTGCTGCTGTCGTGCGGTGAGTTTGGTCATAGCGACACTGTATGTTTGAACAGGTAGCTGTATTTTTATACAGTACTCGCCGCTTTTCAAGTGTTACTTGAAGTTTGACGTGTGGGTGCCGCCACAACGGCGTTTTGCGATGGTCTGACGGACGAAAAAATGCTCCAGCAGCCGGTTTGTCCGCCTTTACCACTTTTGCGTATTAAAAAATGAGAAAACATCATTTTTAATAATGTAAGCCAATCGCTAGACTGGCCTTCATCGATCGCAGCAAGACAGCAAAGGCGCGACGAGACGCACATCAAACGCACATCAAAACGCACGACGAACGGAGAAAGCGGGATGAAACAAGGCACTACGGGGCGCGCATGGTTCAAGACTCTGGCGGCAAAACTGGTCATCGGCGCGGCGCCGCTGCTGGGCATGGCCGCGATGGCGCCGGCCGCGCATGCGGATACCTCCCTGCTCAACGTCTCCTACGATCCGACGCGTGAGTTGTACCAGGATGTCAACGACGCCTTCATCAAGCAGTGGAAGGCGAAGACGGGCGAAACGCTCACCATCAAGCAGTCGCACGGCGGCTCGGGCGCGCAGGCGCGCTCGGTGCTCGACGGCCTGCAGGCCGACGTGGTGACGCTGGCGCTCGCCTGGGACATCGACGCACTGGCCAACAAGGGCATCGTCGCGAAGGACTGGCAAAAGCGCCTGCCCGACAACGCCTCGCCGTACACCTCGACCATCGTGTTCCTCGTGCGCAAGGGCAACCCGAAGCACATCAAGGACTGGGACGATCTGACCAAGCCGGGCGTGTCGATCGTGACGCCCAATCCGAAGACCTCGGGCGGCGCGCGCTGGAACTACCTCGCGGCCTGGGCCTACGCCGAACACCAGCCGGGCGGCAACGACCAGAAGGCCAAGGAGTTCGTGACGAAGCTCTACAAGAACGCCGGCGTGCTGGATTCGGGCGCGCGTGGCGCGACCACCAGCTTCGTGCAGCGCGGCATCGGCGATGTGCTGATCGCCTGGGAAAACGAAGCCTTCCTGTCGCTCAAGGAGTTTGGTCCGGAGAAGTTCGAGATCGTGGTGCCGTCGGTGAGCATTCTGGCCGAGCCGCCGGTTGCGGTGGTCGACAAGGTGGTCGAGAAGAAGGGCACGCGCAAGGTCGCCGAAGCGTATCTGCAGTTCCTCTATAGCGAGGAAGGCCAGGAGATCGCCGCGAAGAACTTCTACCGTCCGCGTTCGGACAAGGTGCCGGCGGCGCTCACGTCGAAGTTCCCGAAGCTCAAGCTGTACACGGTGGACGACACCTTCGGCGGCTGGACCAACGCCCAGAAGACGCACTTTGCCGATGGCGGCGTGTTCGACTCGATCTACCAGCCGCAATAAGGCCGCCGCAACAAGGCGCACAAGTTTGAAAGCAGCATAAAACAAGGCGCGCCCCACGAGGCGCGCCTTTCGGCGCAGTGAGACCCTGGACATCCGCCCTCGATCCGCCTGCGCAACCCATGTGAAGAGATAGAGCATGACGACGTTCCGATTACAGAAGCCAGGCGCCTTGCCCGGGTTCGGCGTGACGCTCGGCATCACGGTGGCGTATCTGAGCCTCGTGGTGCTGATCCCGCTTGCGGCGACCTTCCTCAAGACCGCCACGCTCGACTGGGCGCAGTTCGTGCGCGCCGTGTGGTCGCCGCGCGTGATCGCGTCGTACCGCCTGACGTTTTTCTCGGCGCTGGGCGGGGCGTTGATCAACGCCGTGTTCGGCTTTCTGCTCGCGTGGGTGCTGGTGCGCTACACGTTCCCATTCAAGCGCGTGATCGACGCGCTGGTCGATCTGCCGTTCGCGCTGCCCACTTCCGTGGCGGGCATTTCGCTGGCGGCGGTCTACGCGGGCAATGGCTGGATTGGCCAGTTTCTTCAGCCGCTCGGGCTGAAGATTGCGTTTACGCCGCTGGGCGTGCTGGTGGCGCTCACCTTCATTGGCTTGCCGTTCGTGGTGCGCACGGTGCAGCCGGTGCTCGAAGAGTTCGAGCGCGAGCAGGAAGAGGCCGCCGCGTGCCTGGGCGCGTCGCGCTGGCTGACGTTTCGCCGCGTGGTGCTGCCCGCCGCGCTGCCCGCGCTGCTCACGGGTTTCGCGCTGGCATTCGCGCGCGCGCTGGGCGAGTACGGCTCAGTCATCTTTATCGCCGGCAACGTGCCGATGAAGTCGGAAATCACCTCGCTCCTCATCATCACCAAGCTCGAGCAGTACGACTACGCGGGCGCCACGGCGCTGGCGGTGGTGATGCTGTGCGTGTCGTTCCTGATGCTGCTCTTTATCAACACCTTGCAGTGGTATCTGCAGCGACGCACCAGCCGTGGCGCGTCGAGCGCCGCACCGGTGAATGCCACGGCGGCTACAGCAACCACGGGAGCCGCGCAATGAGCAAGACCGTCCGTAAAACGCGTCCCGATCCCGTCACCGAAGCGCCGTGGGTGCGCTGGCTGCTGACCGGCATCGCGCTGGTATTTCTCTCGCTGTTCCTGGTGGTGCCGCTGGTGGCCGTGTTCTGGCAGGCGCTCTCGAAGGGCATCGGCTTCTACTTCGAATCGCTCGCCGATCCCGATGCGCTCGCCGCCATCAAGCTCACGCTGATCACGGCGGCGATCGCCGTGCCGCTGAACTGCGCCTTCGGTCTGGCTGCGTCGTGGGCGATCGCCAAATTCGACTTCCGCGGCAAGGCGCTGCTGACCACGCTGATCGATCTGCCGTTCTCGGTTTCGCCGGTGATCTCCGGTCTCATTTACGTGCTGATGTTCGGCGCGCAGGGCTGGCTCGGCCCGTGGCTCGAAGACCATAACGTGCAGATCATCTTCGCGGTGCCCGGCATCGTGCTGGCGACGATCTTCGTGACGTTCCCGTTCGTGGCGCGCGAGCTGATTCCGCTGATGCAGGCGCAAGGCAACGATGAGGAAGAAGCCGCGCACGTGCTGGGTGCGTCGGGCTGGCAGATGTTCCGCCGCGTGACGCTGCCCAATATCCGCTGGGGTCTGCTGTACGGCGTGATTCTGTGTAACGCGCGGGCGATGGGCGAGTTTGGCGCGGTCTCGGTGGTCTCGGGCCACATCCGCGGCCAGACCGACACCATGCCGCTGCACGTCGAGATTCTGTACAACGAATACAACTTTGCGGCCGCGTTTGCGGTGGCTTCGCTGCTGGCGCTGCTGGCGCTCGTGACGCTTGGCCTCAAGCTGCTGGCGGAGCGCCACATGAACGCCGCCCTGCGCGACGACGACGTGCCGGCGTTCGCCGGTCCGGCCCCGCAAGCGGCAGCACAGGCTGCGCACGCCGTGCATCAGACGAGACAAGCAAAACAATCGCTTCAACCTGGAGAGCTGTAATCATGGGCATCACCGTCAGCAATTTGCAGAAGCGCTTTGGCGACTTCACCGCCCTCGACAACGTCTCGCTCGACTTTCCGCCGGGCGAACTCGTCGCGCTGCTCGGGCCTTCGGGTTGTGGCAAGACCACGCTGCTGCGCGTGATCGCGGGTCTCGAATACGCCGATTCGGGCCAGGTCGTGCTGCAGGGCCAGGACGTGGGCGCGGCCGGTGCGCGCGAGCGCCAGGTGGGCTTCGTGTTCCAGCATTACGCGCTGTTCCGCCACATGACCGTGTTCGAAAACGTGGCGTTCGGCCTGCGCGTGAAGCCGCGCGGCGAGCGTCCGTCCGAAGCGCAGATCCGCGAGAAAGTGCATGAGCTGCTCAAGCTCGTGCAGCTCGACTGGCTGGCGCAGCGCTATCCGTCGGAGCTGTCGGGCGGCCAGCGCCAGCGCATCGCGCTGGCCCGCGCGCTGGCGGTGGAGCCCAAGGTGCTGCTGCTCGACGAGCCGTTTGGCGCGCTCGACGCCAAGGTGCGCAAGGAGTTGCGCGGCTGGCTGCGCCGTCTGCACGACGATCTGCATATCTCGACGATCTTCGTCACGCATGATCAGGAAGAGGCGCTGGAAGTGGCCGATCGTATCGTCGTGATGAATCATGGTCATGTGGAGCAGGTCGGCAGCCCGCAGGACGTGTACGATCATCCCCAGACGTCGTTCGTCTACGAGTTCCTGGGCGCGGCGAATCGTCTGCGCGGCAAGGTGGCAGCGGGCGGTTTCGTCGCCGATGGCGCGGCGCAGGCGATTGCGGTAGAGGCTGGCTTCGAAGGCCCGGCGCTCGCCTATGTGCGTCCGCACGATATCGTGCTGCATCGCGACGCGGCCGGTCATCGCGACGGCATCGTCGTCGATGTGCGCCGTGTGGTGACGCTGGGCGGTTCGGTGCGCGTGGAGCTGGAAAGCCGCACCGGCGGCGCGCTCGAAGCGCAGCTCGACCGCGAGGCGTGGCGCTCGCTGAACCTCAACGTCGGCGATGGCGTGACGGCGGTGCCGCGCGGCTTGCGCGTGTTTCCCGCGCAGTAACGCAATCGCAGTGATGCTTACGCAGTGAAATAAACAATAACGACTAGATCGGCAGTCCCGGAGAGAAGAACATGAATTTTCAGCAGTTGCGTTTCGTGCGCGAAGCCGTGCGGCAGAACATGAACCTGACCGAAGTGGCGAACGTGCTGTACACGTCGCAGTCGGGTGTCTCGAAGCAGATCAAGGATCTGGAGGATGAGCTGGGCGTTGATATTTTCATCCGCCGCGGCAAGCGCCTCACCGGTCTCACGGAGCCGGGCAAGGCCGTGCACCAGTTGATCGAGCGCATGCTGCTCGACGCCGAGAATCTGCGCCGCGTGGCGCGCCAGTTCGCCGATCAGGACAGCGGTCACCTCGTCGTGGCGACCACCCACACCCAGGCGCGCTACGCGCTGCCGAAGGTCGTGCACCAGTTCCGCGAAGTGTTCCCGAAGGTGCACCTGGCGCTGCGTCAGGGCAACCCGCAGCAGATCGCGCAGATGATCATCAACGGCGAGGCTGACATCGGTATTTCGACTGAAGCGCTCGACCGTTTCCCGGATATCGTCACGTTCCCGTGCTATTCGTGGCATCACACGGTGGTCGTGCCGAAGACGCACCCGCTGGTGGGCCGCGAAAACCTGACGCTCGAAGAGATCGCCGAGTATCCGATCATCACGTACGACCAGGATTTCACGGGCCGCTCGCATATCGACCAGGCGTTCGCGAAAGCGGGCACGGTGCCCGACGTCGTGCTGACCGCCATCGACGCGGACGTGATCAAGACCTATGTCGAGCTGGGCATGGGGATCGGCGTGGTGGCCGCGATGGCCTACGATCCGAAGCGCGACAGCGAACTCGTGGCGCTGGACACGCAACATCTGTTCGAGGCGAGCACGACGCGCGTGGGTCTGCGCAAGGGTGCGTTCCTGCGCCAGTATGCGTACCGCCTGATCGAAATGTTCGCGCCGCAGCTCAGCGAACAGCAGATCGCCAGCCAGTTGCGCGAAGTTGCGTGAGGTTGTGTGAAGTCGCCTGAGCGGCTGCACACCTGAGCCGACCCGCGCGTGTCGACGGCGCGACGCGCGGGCTTACTGCCTACTCCTGCTCGTCACCGCCGCCGCCTCCGCCGCCTTGATCGCCACCTGATTCTTCGCGGGTCACTTCGTGTTCCACTGCGTGTTCATGCTCGGGTGCATGTTCAGGTGCATGTTCATGTTCGTATTCGGCTGGGGCGTCGGCGTTGTCCTGCGGCTCGGGCGCATGGTGTGTGTGCGCTTCGGGTTGATGGTGCGACGAGGAATGCGCCTGAGGCGCGGGAACTTCCGTTTCGTTCGCGTCCTGATGCTCGGGGATGCCATCGTCATCGGCAGCCGGCGCGCTGTGTTCATGGGCGCTGTCCTGGTGGTCCGGCGCGTGCGTTGGCTGTGCGAGTTCTTCAGGCGTGCCCGCGCCGATGTCCGTCGTGTGCGTCGTTTCGCTGTAGTTCACTTCGTTGCTGTGGACCTCTTCGGAGGCGTGGCTGATAGTGGTCTCGTTGGTCTGATTGATAGTGGTCTGATTGATCGTGGTCTCGTTGTAATTGACGTTGATATCGGTCGACGTCGATCCGATGTTCACCTCGGAGTAGTTGATCGCGATGGCGCCGGTGTTCCAGTTCACGCTTGACCAGAGTGTCGTCTGCAACGCGACGCCAACGCCAAACGTCACGCCCGCGCCGAACGCAAATCCCAACGCCACCGGTGCATAGACCGGCGGATAGGCGCGATACGGCCAGGTCCCGTAAACGATGGCGGGGTTGTAGGTCGGCACATAGATGACTTTGGGATTGACCGGATCGATGCGGATGACGTCGCCGGTCACGATCACCGTTTCATGCTGGCTGTCACGCAATGCGCCCGCGTTACGCGCCATTTTCCGCAGGCGCTGCGTGGACTGCATGACGTTGCGCGGATGAGCGGCAAACTCCTGCCCAACCTTGCGCATCCAGACCGGATCGGCGGCGAGCGTCAGCAGCGCCTGCGGGAACGCTGTCAGTGATTTCACGCTCGCGTCCCACGGCATCGAACTCACCGCGGTAATCGCGGCTTGTCCTGACAGGTCGGGGTGAGCCTTGGCCCACGCGGCGGCGGCCATGACGTCGTCGGGATGCTTGCTCGCTTCCAGTGCCTGCACGAGCAGACCGTCGGGATAGAGCGCCACGGGCGCAGCCAACTGGTCCATCTGCGGCTGGGCGAGCGGGGCGGAGTGAGCCGCAGCGTCGGGGACCTGCGCGGAGCCGCTGGCGTGCAACCTGTCGTGGACGACATACCCACCGACACCCGCGGCAACGACAACTGCGACGGTGATGGCAATACGTTTGGCCGCTGACGGCGATGTGTGCAGCATGTCCTGTTCTCCAATCACGCGATGCGAGGGGGGCACAAGTTTCTCCGCATCGCAAATTTCGCAGACGCCGGTGATAGGGACACCTTTGTTGCAGGTCATGCGCAGGCCCGGATCGCTTAAAATCGCAGCCATGACTACTTCCGCTACTCCCCAAGCCGCGGCGCTGCCGCGCATCGCCGTGCTCGCCACTGGCGGCACCATCGCGGGCTCCGCGCCCGACGCAGCCAATACCGCCGGCTACCAGGCTGGCGTGATCGGCGTGGCGCAACTGCTGGCGGCCGTGCCCGGCCTCGACGCAGTGGCGCAGATTCACGCCGAACAGGTCGCCAGCGTCGATAGCAAGGACATGTCGTTCGCGCTCTGGAGCACGCTCGCGCAGCGCGTGAACGAACTGCTCGCCAGCGACGATATCGACGGCGTCGTCATCACGCACGGCACCGATACGCTCGAAGAGACCGCCTATGTGCTGCACCTCACGGTCAAGAGCGCGAAGCCCGTGATCCTGACCGCGGCGATGCGCCCGGCGTCGGCGCTGTCGGCGGACGGTCCGCTGAATCTGCTCAACGCGGTGACGCTAGCGGCAAGCGGTCAGGCGGGCGGGCAGGGCGTGCTGGTGGCGTTCAACAACCGTATCCACTGCGCGCGCGATGTGGCCAAGACCAGCACCTACGCGGTCGACGCGTTCCAGTCGCCTGAGATCGGCGCGCTGGGTTGGGTGCAGGATGGCCGTGTCGAGTTCCAGCGGCGCGCGCTGCGCCCGCATACGGTCGACGCGCCGTTCGATGCGGCTATCCAGTGGCCGCAGGTGGAAATCGTCACGAGCTACGCGGGTGTTTCGCGCATTGCCGTCGACGCGCTGGTGAGCGCGGGCGTGCGCGGCATCGTGGTAGCGGGCACCGGCAACGGCTCGATCCACGTAACGCTGCAGCAGGCGCTGGCCGACGCGATCGCGAAGGGCATCCCCGTGGTGCGCGCGTCGCGCGTGGGCTCGGGTCACGTGATGCACAACGGCGCGGCGAAGGACGATGCGCTTGGCTCCGTCTCGGCGGGCACGCTCAGCCCGTTCAAGGCGCGCGTGCTGCTGATGCTGGCGCTCGCGGCCGGCACGAGCGAAAAGGCTGAACTGCAGCGCGTGTTCGATACGTACTGATCCAGTCGCACCCAAACACAAAGGGCCTTGCGGAACGACGCCGCAAGGCCCTTGTTTTTTGCTGTCTTCGATTGGATGAGGGTGTCGCAATCCGTACGCGGACACCCGGTGACGACGTCTGACCGACCAAGGCTTCCCCGTCGTCGCCGGGTGCCGCTTTCGGACCCCACTGGCCGCTCTCAGCCCAGAGCGGCCCCGATTTGCCCCGCAGCGGTTGCCGCCGCCACGAAGCGCCCCACCTGCGGCCGTCGCGTGCGTGATGCCGCGCCAGCCTGAATTCTGTGTTGTGGCCTGGTTTTTGGCCTGGTGAAAAAATTGAGAGAGGCGATGCGCGCGGGCCCACGCGCGCATCGCTTTAACTTCTACCGCGTTACGTACTTAAGCCGCTTTTGCTTGCGATTCAGCGCCTTCGGCGATTTCGAAATTCGCCATGATTTCCAGCGCGCGGATCATCGCCGAGTGGTCCCATGCCTTGCCGCCGTTGGCTGCGCACACGCTGAACAGTTGCTGGGCGCTGGCCGTATGGGGCAGGGCGATGCCGAGCTTGCGTGCGCCGTCGAGCGCCAGGTTCAGATCCTTCTGGTGCAGCTCGATGCGGAAGCCCGGATTGAACGTGCGCTTGGTCATGCGCTCGCCGTGCACTTCCAGAATGCGCGACGAGGCGAAACCGCCCATCAGCGCCTTACGCACGCGCTCCGGATCCGCGCCCGAGCGAGCCGCGAACAGCAGCGCCTCGGCGACGGCTTCGATGTTCAGCGCGACGATGATCTGGTTCGCGACCTTGGTGGTCTGACCCGCGCCGTTATCGCCGACCAGCGAAATGTTCTTGCCCATCAGATCGAACAGCGGCTTGGCCAGATCAAAGGCCTTTTGCGGGCCGCCCACCATGATCGAGAGCGTCGCTTCGCGTGCGCCGACTTCGCCGCCCGAGACCGGCGCGTCGAGGTAGTCGCAACCCAGCGCATTCACTTGTTTGGCGAACTGCTGCGTTTCCAGCGGCGAAATCGAGCTCATGTCGATCACCAGCTTGCCAGCCGACAGGCCCTTGGCGACGCCGTCATCGGCGAACAGCACGTTCTGCACGTCCGGCGTATCCGGCACCATCAGGACGATGATTTCCGAGGCCTGCGCAACAGCGGTCGAATCGGCGACCACGGTGGTGCTCGCGCGCAGATCGTCCGGCACCGGGAACTTGCCGTTCACGACCAGCGAGTGGCCGCCCTTTTGCAGATTGCGCGCCATGTGCGCGCCCATGATGCCGAGGCCGATAAAACCAATCTTTGCCATCTTGTGTGTCTCCGTATGAGTCGAATTCAGGGGTTAAGCGAGTTCCGCCGCGCGTTGCTGCGCGCCGCGCAGCCAGCCCAGACCATCGACGGTATTCGTCTTCGGCTTGTATTCGCAGCCGACGTAACCCGCGTAGCCCAGCGAATCGAGCAGATCGAACAGGAACGGGTAGTTGATCTCGCCCGTGCCCGGCTCGTTGCGGCCGGGGTTATCGGCCAGCTGGATGTGCGCGATCTTCGCGAACTGTTTCTTGATGGTCGCGGCCAGTTCGCCTTCCATGCGCTGCATGTGATAGATGTCGTACTGCAGGAACAGATTGTCCGAGCCGACCTTTTCGATGATGTCGAGGCCTTCTGCCGAACGGTTCAGCGCGAAGCCGGGGATGTCGTACGAATTGCACGGCTCGACCAGCAGGCGGATGCCTTCGCGCTTGAGTTCGGCGGCTGCGTAGCGCAGGTTGTCGACGATGGTCGACAGCGCCGTTTCGCGGCTCACGCCCGCCGTCGGAATGCCAACGAGGCAGTTCAGTTGCGACACCTTCAGCGCCTTCGCGTATTCGATCGCGCGGCCCACGCCTTCCTGGAATTCGCCTTTGCGATCCGGCAGGCAGGCAATGCCGCGCTCGCCGCCTTCCCAGTTGCCGGCGGGCAGGTTGTGCAGCACGAGCTTGAGGTTGTTCGCTTCCAGACGCTCGGCCAGTTCAGCGGCCTTGAACGGGTAGGGGAACAGGAATTCGACGGCTTCGAAGCCCGCCTCGGCAGCCGCGGCAAAGCGGTCGAGGAACGGCACTTCGTTGAACAGCATGGTGAGATTCGCAGCGAATTTCGGCATGAGATGTCTCTCGCGGGGCTTGAGTGGGAGGGAACCGCTTTTCGCGCGTCAGGGCTGGGCGCGAAAAGCGGAGCTTTCAGCTATGGGTGGTGCTTAGGACTGCAGGCTGATTGCCGTCGGTGCGTGTTCCGGCTTCTCGGCCAGTTCTTCGAACTCGTTGATGGCGTCGATTTCCGTGCCCATCGAGATATTCGTCACGCGTTCGAGGATCACTTCCACCACCACCGGCACGCTGTGTTCGAGCGCCATCGCCTGAGCCTGCTTGAGCGCCGGAGCGATCTCTTCGGGCTTGAACACGCGCAGCGCCTTGCAGCCCAGGCCTTCGACCACGGTCTTGTGATCGACGCCATAGCCGTTCAATTCCGGCGCGTTGATGTTCTCGAACGCGAGCTGCACGCAGAAGTCCATGTCGAACTGGCGCTGCGCCTGGCGGATCAGGCCCAGATACGAGTTGTTCACCAGCACGTGCACGTAGGGCAGCTTGAACTGCGCGCCCACCGCCAGTTCTTCGATCATGAACTGGAAGTCGTAGTCGCCGGAGAGCGCCACGATCGGGCGAGCCGGATCGGCTGCGCGCACACCGAGCGCTGCCGGAATCGTCCAGCCGAGCGGGCCTGCCTGGCCGCAGTTGATCCAGTTGCGCGCCTTGTAGACGTGCAGGAACTGGGCGCCTGCGATCTGCGACAGACCGATCGTGCTGACGTAGCACGTGTCGCGGCCAAACGCCTTGTTCATTTCTTCGTAGACGCGCTGCGGCTTGATCGGCGCATTGTCGAAGTGCGTCTTCCGGTGCATCGTGGCCTTGCGCTGCTGGCAGTCCGCCACCCATGCGCTGCGGTCCTTGAGCTTGCCTGCGGCCTTCCATTCCTGCGCCACTTCGACGAACAGTTCGAGCGCGGCCTTGGCGTCCGACACGATGCCCAGATCCGGGCCGAACACGCGGCCAATCTGCGTCGGTTCGATATCGACGTGCACGAACTTGCGGCCCTTCGTGTAGACCTCGACGCTGCCCGTGTGGCGGTTGGCCCAACGGTTGCCGATGCCGAGCACGAAGTCCGAAGCCAGCATCGTGGCGTTGCCGTAGCGGTGCGACGTCTGCAGACCGACCATGCCGGCCATCAGCGGATGGTCGTCGGCGATGGCGCCCCACGACATCAGCGTCGGGATCACCGGCACGCCCACGGTTTCGGCGAACTGCACCAGCAGATCTTCAGCGGCTGCGTTGAGCACGCCGCCACCCGAGACGATCAGCGGCTTGTCGCTGGCGTTGAGCAGCGTGAGTGCGGCTTCGATCTGCTTGCGCGTCGCGCGCGGCTTGTAGACCGGCAGCGGCTCATAGGTGTCGATGTCGAATTCGATTTCGGCGAGCTGCACGTCGATCGGCATGTCGACCAGCACTGGGCCCGGACGGCCCGAGCGCATCAGATGGAAGGCCTGCTGGAACACGCGCGGCACCAGCGCCGGTTCGCGCACCGTGACGGCCCACTTGGTGACGGGCTTGGCGATCGATTCGATATCGACAGCCTGGAAGTCTTCCTTGTACAGACGCGCGCGCGGCGCCTGGCCCGTGATCGCGAGGATAGGAATCGAATCCGCTTGAGCCGAGTAGAGGCCCGTGATCATGTCGGTGCCCGCGGGGCCCGAGGTGCCGATACACACGCCGATATTGCCCGGCTGCGCACGCGTATAGCCTTCGGCCATGTGCGAGGCGCCTTCGACGTGGCGCGCAAGGACGTGGGTGATGCTGCCGGCCTTCTTGAGCGCCGAGTAGAACGGATTGATGGCGGCGCCTGGCACGCCGAAGGCGGTATCGATGCCTTCTTTTTCGAGCACCAGCACGGCGGCGTCGACGGCTCTCATTTTGGCCATGGAATGTCTCCTGAATGTCGCAAAAACCTGAATGGCGCGCTAGAAAAAAGCGCGCATGGGATACAGCGCTTGAGACCCACTGTAGGGCTGCACGAAAGGTTTGATAAGATCAGTCCAGGTCGTTTATTTCGAAACAAAAAGTATGGAATGGCCGTGTGGCGGGGCTTTCCCGGAACCGCAGCAATACGGCGAGGAGACAAGGCATGGACCGTTTCAAGCAGATCGAGACTTTCGTGCGCGTGGCGGAGGCGGGCAGCCTCGCGGCGGCGGCGCTGGAGGAGGGTGTGTCGCCCGTGATACTCGGGCGGCGTATCGACGCGCTGGAAAAGCGCCTGGGCGTGAAGCTCATGTACCGCTCGACGCGGCGGCTGGTGGTGAGCGAAGAGGGCGGCGCATTTCTGGAGCGCTGCCGCGGCCTGCTGGCGGAATGGGAGCAGGCGGAAAACGAACTGTCCGCCGGGCGGCGCGTGGTGAACGGGCATCTGATCGTGTCCGCGCCGGCGGCGTTCGGGCGCAAGCACGTCGCGCCACTCGCGCCCGACTTTCTCGCTGATAAACCCGAGCTACAGGTGTCCTTCAACCTGACCGACCGCGTAGTCGATCTGGTACGCGAGGGCTATGACCTGTCGATTCGCATCGGCGGGTCGGTCGATCCGAATTTCGTGGCCGTGAAGCTGGCGACCAACCGGCGCGTGGTGTGCGGCACGCCCGAGTACTTCCGCAAGCACGGCCGGCCAAAAACGCTCGAAGACCTGCCCAGCCACAACTGCCTCGCCTTCAACCTGCAAGGCGGGCAGAACCGTGGCTGGTATTTCCGCCGCAACGGCAAGCTTGCGACGGTGCGCGTGGGCGGCAATCTCGACTGTAACGATGGCGAATTGCTGCATCGCTGGGTGACGGAGAGCCTGGGACTCGGCTGGCGATCGACCTGGGAGATCGACGCGCAACTCGCGCGCGGCGAGCTGGAAACCGTGCTCGACGAATACGCGCTGCCCGATTACGACATTCTTGCCGTCTATCCGCAGCAGCGCTATGTGCCGGCCAAGGTGCGCTATTTCATCGACTATCTGAAAGAGGTTTACGCGCGGCCGGGTTATTGGAGCGGCGTGGTTTGAAGCATTGAGGCTTCAGCCCACGACGATCACGCCGTTCATCGATTCATGCCCCGAGCCGCAGAAGATATCGCAGAGGAACGGCACGTTGCCCGCATCGCCCGCTGTAGCCGCCACACGCACCACTGCGCCGGGCGGCACGTCGGCGCGCACGCCGAACTGCGGGATCGAAAAGCCCATCATCGTGTCCTGCGCGGTGACTTCGAACACCACGCTTTCATGCGGCGCGAGCGCGATGTGATCGGGCGTGAACGTGAAGCGGCGAGCGTGAACCTTGATGACGCGCGGCGCGGCCTGAGCGTCCAGACGGCTCATCAGCGCGACGCTCGCGGCCGCGAGCGCAAGCCAGCGACGTCGGGCGAGGCGCGGCTCGCGTGCGCGTAGTAAGTGAAGCTTCAGCATGTCGGTCTCCTGGTCGGTTTGCTTTGGCGATCAACCCACGTTGCGGATCGGCATTTCGGTGAGCGCGTAGGCTTGCGGCGCGCCATCCACGGCGACGTCGCGCCAGCCGAGGCCCTTGTACGGCGCCGACGCGTCCCACGGCACCGGCGTTCTCTGCGGCTGCGACATCGGCGCGGGCAGCGCGAACATCAGCGAACGCGCGGCGTGATGCGTGATCGCGCCCGTCATCGTGTGGTTCTCCTGATGGATATGGCCGTAGAACACGGTTACGTTGGCGTGCTTTTGCAGCAGCGCAATCGCCGCCGCGCCGTCGCGCGTGGCCCAGTCCCATTGCGGCGCGAGATCGAATAGCGGCCGGTGCGTGAAGACGACGATGCGCGCGTCTTCGGGCTGGCGGCTCAGGTCGTCGGCGAGCCAGGCCAGTTGCGCATCGCCGATACGGCCCGCGGGATCGGAGACGTTATCGAGCGTGATGAAGTGCACGCCGCGATGATCGAAGGTGTAGTGCGTGGGGCCGAACAGCTCGCGATACGCTTCGCCGTTGTCGAGACTCGCGTCGTGTTCGCCGGGCATCAGATAGAGCGGCTTCACTTTCAGATTGCCGACGATCTGCTGGAATTCGCGCATGCGCGCGCGGCGCACCGCGGGGTCATCGGTGGTGTGCGTGAGATCGCCCGTGAAAATCACGAAATCGGGCGCGGCGGGCAGGGCGTTCACGGCCGCGACGGCTTTGGGCAGCGTGCCTTTGGAATCGGGATTGATCGCGGGGCCTTCGAAACCCCAGTGGGCGTCGGAGAGTTGCACGAAGAAAAAATCGGCGTGGCCGGTCGACTGCGCGGTCGACTGCGCGGCCGCCCAGCCGGGCAGCGCCGACGCGAACACCGCGCCGCCGCCGAGCGCGGCCAGCTTGAGAAAATCGCGTCGCTTGAGCGGTGCGCTTGCGTTGGACATGGTGGTCTCCTCGATGTGAACAAACAGGTATTGATCCGATGTTTGGGGACGTTGGTGTGCCCATCGGGCCTGCTTGTCGTACCGGTTTTCGTGCTCGGGCATTCCCGATTTATTTTTCGTTTTCGCCGGCATCCAGCGGGAATAAACTGGCCGCTAACCGGGTAATGCATGCGGTGAGGCAGAGCGGCGGCAGACAGCGCGCGACGCTGGTCAGGACCGCATCCAGACGTGCGGCACGAGGGGACGACGTGGGCGAAACCGCGAACGGGCAGCACGAGAACGGCAGCCGGGAAAGCAGCGACGCGCAGGACATCGCGGCGCGCAGCCGCCGTTTCCAGGCGCTGGCGCTGCCGCATCTGGACGCGGCCTACAACCTCGCGCGCTGGCTTTCGCGCAATCCCGGCGACGCCGAGGACATCGTGCAGGATGCGTTTTTGCGGGCGTTTCGCTTCTTCGACACCTTTCGCGGCGACGAGGCGCGTCCGTGGCTGCTCGCGATCGTGCGGCGCGTCTGGTACGACGAGTGGCGTCGGCGTGCGGGCTCGCAGGAAGTGGCGCAATTCGACGAGTTGCGCGACGACCTCGCGCCCGAAGGCTGGGATACCGGCGAAAGCGGCGTCGATCCGGAAACGCTGGCGATCCGCGCGGAGTCTTCGCGGCATGTGCACGAGGCGCTGCAACGGCTGCCGGTGGAGTATCGCGAAGTGCTGGTGCTACGCGAGCTGGAGGAACTGGAGTACCGCGAGATCGCCACCGTAATCGACGTGCCGATGGGCACGGTGATGTCGCGCCTGGCGCGCGCGCGCAAGCGCCTCGCGGCTATGCTGGCGGCGCAGGGGCATGGTGCAGGTGGCAGCAGCAAACAGAATTGCGATTTAGCAGTCGGGGGAAGTAGCAGTAAAGCCTGGAGACCATCCGGCCGGGGGCCAGACGGCCGGTTCCGCGAGGAGCCGGCCGTCGACGGCGGAGCGCACGAGGTGAACAAAGCCCGTACGCAGGATCGCCCCAGCGGCCCACGCAGCGGTCCACACAACGCGGAGGCGCCCGATGAACTGTGACGAAGCGCGCCCGCTGGTCGACGCCAGCGTCGATCGAGAACTGTCCGCCGCCGATGAATGGCGCGTGCGTGAGCATCTGGCCGGCTGCGTGCCGTGCCGTCGCGCGGTTGCGCAGGTCGAGGCGATTTCGCGCTTGACTCGTGAGGCGCCATATCATCGTGCGCCGGAAGGTCTGGCGGCGCGGATTGTGGCGGCGTTGCCATCTGGTTCGGCTGAAACTGCTCCGGAAGTTGTCTCTGTGCCCGATCGCAAGAAGCCCGCTCGCGCCGGCGGCTGGCGCGACTGGCTGCGGCCTGTCTTTGGCGGCGCTGGCGTGGGCGCGCCGGGACTCGCGTGGATGGGCAGCGGCGTGCTGCTGCTCTGCGCGCTCGGCGTCGCGCTGACGCTGCATCTACGTGCGCCCGCTGCCGATGGCGCGTTTATCGACGAACTGGTCGCGAGTCACATCCGCGCGCAGATTTCGGGGCGCGACATCGACGTGATTTCCACCGATCGCCATACGGTGAAGCCGTGGTTCAACGGCCGCATCGACTACGCGCCGCCTGTCGAGGATTTTGCCGCGCAGGGGTTTCCGCTCGTTGGCGGACGGCTCGACTATGTGGGGCGCGAGCGTGTGGCGGTGCTGATCTACCATTTCCGCAAGCACGTGATCGATCTCTACGTGTTTCCGCCTGGCTCCGCAGGACAGGCGGGAGGATCGGCGCAAGCGGGTAGTGCGCCACGCGCGAGCGATGGTTATTCGATCCTGCGCTGGCAGGCCGCCGGCATGACCTGGTGGGCGGTCACGGATGCGGGGCCGGATGCGCTCGTGGGGCTGCGCGCGGCGCTCGACGCCCGTCTGGCGGACGGCTCGCCTGGCGTGGAGGCGCGTCCCTAGCGCCCACTGGCGCGCGCCCTGGCACGAATTCCCCTCGCGCCTGCACGCCAAGTCCTTGAAAACACGTCCGAAACGACGCGCGAACCGCTCGATCCTGTTGCGGGAGCCTCCTTATCGCGCTATACTCTTCGGCTTCTCACTTGCCGCACCGGTTCCGACGCCCGGGTGGCTTTAATCCACAAGGAGTGAATATGCGTCATTACGAAATCGTCTTTATCGTGCATCCCGATCAAAGCGAGCAAGTGCCCGCAATGATCGAGCGTTACAAGAGCACGATCACGTCGCACGGTGGCCAGATCCACCGTATCGAAGACTGGGGCCGTCGCCAACTGGCCTACATGATCGAGAAACTCGCGAAGGCTCACTACGTCTGCATGAACATCGAATGCGACCAGACCACGCTCGACGAACTGGAACACGCGTTCAAGTTCAACGACGCTGTTCTGCGTCACCTCATCGTCAAGATGAAGAAGGCCGAAACCGGCCCGTCGCCGATGATGAAGGAAGTGCAGCGCGAAGAAGCCAAGAAGGCGGCTGCCCAGCCGACCGAAGCGCAGGCTTAAGTTTGTAAGCCATCAGGATTCGAGCCCTCTTGTTTGAGCTGACTGCGTGAACAGGTTGCAACTCACGGCAAGCGTCGTCGAACGCGAACCGGTGCGGTATACCCCCGCCGGCGTTCCGATTGCGAGCGTTACGTTGCAGCACCGCACGGAGGTCGTCGAAGCCGGGATTCCCCGCTTCGTCGAACTGACGATGCCCGCAGTAGCGGCCGGCAAGGCCTGCGGTCTGGTTGAAAGTTGTGAGTTGGGAGCGGAAGCGCTCTTTACCGGCTTTCTGGCCAAAAAGCACCGCAATGCGCGAACCCTGGTGTTTCACATCACCGAAATGCAAGGCACAGGAAAGGACTAATCATGCCCCGCCCGACTGGTAAGAAATTCGACAAGCGTCGTCAACAACAAAACCCGCTCTTCAAGCGTAAGAAGTTCTGCCGCTTCACGGCTGCAAACGTCGAACAGATCGACTACAAGGACATCGATACGCTGAAGGACTTCATCGGCGAAAACGGCAAGATCACGCCGGCTCGTCTGACGGGTACGAAGGCCCACTATCAGCGTCAGCTGGACACGGCTATCAAGCGCGCGCGTTTCCTCGCGCTGATGCCGTACACCGACCAGCACAAGGCCTAATAAGACGACGCGATAAGGAGCAATAGAATGCAGATCATTCTTCTGGAAAAAGTCGTCAACCTGGGTAACCTCGGCGACATCGTGAAGGTCAAGGACGGTTACGCACGTAACTTCCTGATCCCGAACAAGAAGGCACGCCGTGCAACGAAGGACGCAATCGCTGAATTCGAAGTCAAGCGCGCAGAACTCGAAAAGGCCGCCGCTGAAAAGCTGGCAGCAGCTCAAGCCGAAGGCGAAAAGCTGAATGGCCTGACCGTCCAGATCGGCCAGAAGGCTGGTGTTGACGGCCGTCTGTTCGGTTCGGTCACGAACGCAGACATCGCTGAAGCCCTCACGAAGGCTGGCTTCGCAGTGGAAAAGATGCAAGTGCGTCTGCCGGAAGGCCCGCTGAAGATGGTTGGCGATCACCCGGTGCAGGTCGCTCTGCACACGGACGTGCTCGTCGACGTCACGGTGTCGGTGCTGGGCGAACACGCCTAAGCACGCTGCCGGCGGCCCGCAAGGGCTGCTCGCTGTGTACGACGCATAAAACAAGAAAGGCAGGAGCCGCAGGGCTTCTGCCTTTTTTGTTGCGCGCTTTTGCAGTTTTTGACGCTTGTGAGCGTTCGCCCGCTGCCCGATAATTGCCCACCATGAACGCTCCGAAAGATCCCCAAATCGAGTCGCTAAAAGTCCCGCCGCATTCGATCGAGGCCGAGCAATCGGTACTCGGCGGCCTGCTGCTGGATAACGGCGCCTGGGACCGGATTGCCGACTTCCTCTCGCAAAGCGACTTCTACCGCTACGATCACCGCATCATCTACGAACATATCGGTCGCCTGATCGCGTCCTCGCGTCCGGCCGACGTGGTGACGGTGTTCGAATCGCTGGGCACGTCGGGCAAGGCCGAGGACGTGGGCGGGCTCGCCTACCTGAACGCACTCGCGCAGAACACGCCGAGCGCGGCGAATATCCGCCGCTATGCGGAAATCGTGCGCGACCGCGCGGTGTTGCGCCGCCTTGTTTCGGTGGCGGACGAAATTTCCGCCGACGCCTTCAACCCGCAGGGCAAGGAAGTGCGTCAGCTGCTTGACGAGGCCGAGGCGAAGGTGTTCTCGATCGCCGAAGACGGCGCGCGCGGCACCCAGGGCTTCCTCGAAATCGGGCCGCTGCTGACCCAGGTGGTCGAGCGCATCGACACGCTCTATCACACGGCCAACCCCAGTGACGTGACGGGCACGCCCACGGGCTTCATCGACCTCGACCGCATGACGTCGGGCATGCACGGCGGCGAACTCATCATCGTGGCGGGTCGTCCGTCGATGGGTAAGACGGCGTTCTCAATGAACGTCGGCGAATACGTAGCGGTGGAGTATGGCTTGCCGGTGGCGGTGTTTTCGATGGAAATGCCGGGCACGCAGCTCATCATGCGTATGCTGGGTTCGGTCGGCCGACTGGACCAGCACCGTATGCGTACCGGCCGTCTGACCGACGAAGATTGGCCCAAGCTCACGCACGCCGTGCAGAAAATGAGCGAGGCGCAGATCTTCATCGATGAAACCGGTGGTCTGAATCCGATGGAACTGCGCTCGCGCGCGCGGCGTCTGTCGCGCCAGTGCGGCAAGCTCGGTCTCATCATCATCGACTACCTGCAGCTGATGAGCGGTTCGGGCAGCGGTGAAAACCGCGCAACCGAAATTTCCGAAATTTCGCGTTCGCTCAAGAGTCTCGCGAAGGAACTCGACGTGCCCGTGATTGCGCTTTCGCAGCTCAATCGTGGCCTTGAGCAGCGTCCCAACAAGCGTCCGGTGATGTCGGACCTGCGCGAATCGGGCGCTATCGAACAGGATGCCGACGTCATCCTGTTTATTTACCGCGACGAAGTCTACAACCCCGACAGCCCCGACAAGGGCACCGCCGAAATCATCATCGGCAAACAGCGTAACGGACCGATCGGGCCTGTACGCCTCACGTTCCACGGTCAATACACGAAGTTCGACAATTTTGCCGGAGCGCAGAACTTCTACGGCGAGTGACGTCCCGCTACGCCGGAAAATTGACGTGGAGTCAAGCCAGGACCCGGGTGCTTGCGCCATAGTGGCGCAAATGCCGCTCGGGTGTCCCTGGATCAGTGCGGCCTCCAGCCCATACCGTTACAATGTTGCCGTTTTATGACGGCCATCTTGCCGTTTTGTGACGGCAATTCGAGACCAATTACCGGGATTCCAATGTTCGGTCGCTTCATGCCCACCGAGGGCAAGTTCTTCGAAATCTTCAACGCGCACGCGAAGTGCATCGTTTCCGCAAGCCGTGAGCTCGAGCTCGTGATCGACAATCTGTCCGACGCGGAAGTCCACAAACAGAATGTGCAGGCCGCCGAAAAGGCTGCCGACAAGCTCACGCACGAAGCGATTGACCTGCTGCACAAGACGTTCATCACGCCGCTCGATCGTGACGAGATCCACAAGCTCATCACCACGATGGACGATTGCCTCGACCTCATGGAGGACGTGGCCACTGCCATCTCGCTGTACGACGTGCAGTCGGTGACGGCCGAAGCCAGCCAGCTCGCCCACGTGGTCACGGCCACGGCAGAGCGTGTGCAGGCAGCGGTTGCGCTGCTGTCCGACATGAAGCAGGCGCGCGAAATCCTCAAGGCCTGCGAGGACATCGACCGTCTGGAATCGGACGCCGACCGCCTGCTGCGCGGCGCGATCTCCAAGCTCTTCCGCGAGGAAGACGACGTCAAGAACCTGATCAAGCTGAAGGCGATCTACGAATTGCTCGAAGCGATCACGGACAAGTGCGAGGATGTCGCGAACATCATCGAAGGCATCGTGCTAGAGAACGCCTGAGCGGGACCACGATGCAATCGATACAACTCGCCCTCTGGGTGGTTGCCACGCTGGTGGCCATCGCCCTCATTTTTGACTTCATGAACGGCTTTCACGACGCGGCGAACTCCATCGCCACGGTCGTGTCCACGGGCGTCCTCAAGCCGCAGCAGGCGGTGGCGTTCGCGGCCATGTTCAACGTGATCGCCTATTTCGTGTTCCACCTCAAGGTGGCGCAGACGGTGGGCAAGGGCACCATCGACCCCGATATCGTCGATCACTACGTGGTGTTCGGCGCGCTGATCGGTGCGATCGGCTGGAACGTGCTGACGTGGTACTACGGCATTCCGTCAAGCTCCTCGCACGCGCTGATTGGCGGCCTGGTGGGCGCGGCGCTGGCCAAGTCGGGCTGGCACTCGCTGAACTTCGACGGCCTGATGAAGACCGTCGCGTTCATCTTCATCTCGCCGCTGCTGGGTTTCATCCTCGGCTCGTTCTTCATGCTGACGGTGTCGTGGCTGTACTTCCGCACGCCACCCAGCAAGGTGGACCGGCGCTTCCGCCGTTTGCAACTGATTTCGGCCAGTCTTTACAGCCTGGGTCACGGCGGCAATGACGCGCAGAAGACCATCGGCATCATTTGGATGCTGCTGATCGCTACGGGTTACTCGGCGATCGGTTCGGATGCGCCGCCCATCTGGGTGATCGGCGGCTGCTATCTGTCGATGGGTGTCGGTACGCTGTTTGGCGGCTGGCGCATCGTGCGCACCATGGGCCAGAAGATCACCAAGCTCAAGCCCGTGGGCGGTTTCTGCGCCGAAGCGGGTGGGGCGCTGACGCTCTTCACGGCTTCGTGGCTGGGCATTCCGGTTTCGACGACGCATACCATCACCGGCGCGATCGTCGGTGTGGGCGCGACGCAGAAGCTCAGCGCCGTGCGCTGGGGCGTCGCGGGCAATATCGTCTGGGCCTGGGTGCTGACGATCCCGGCTTCGGCCACGCTCGCTGCGGCGGGCTGGTGGATCGGTCACCGGCTGATGTAACGCTGGCAACAGTAAATCGGTCTATAAACGGCGCCTTCGGGCGCCGTTTTCTTTTCTGCGACTGGCCCTGAAATCAGATGATCGGTGTCGAGCAACCGTCCATTGGCACGATTGCGCCCGTCACGTAACTCGCGCGCCGGCTGGCCAGAAACAGCACGACGTCGGCGATTTCCTCGGGTTTCGCATAGCGCCCAAGCGGCACTTTCGCTTCGCCGCGCGCGAGTGCTTCGTCGGCGCTTACGCCTTCGCGTCCGGCTTCCAGTTGTACGGCTTCCTGCAGGCGCTCCGTGAGCGTCGCGCCCGGATTGATCGCGTTGATGCGGATGCCATAGCGCGCATGATAGTGCGCGAGTCCTACCGTGGCGAGCATGAGCGCCGCATTGGCCGCGCCGCCCGCGATGTGAATATCGCTCGCATACTTGCCGCCCATGCCAATGATATTGACGATCGTGCCCGGCTCGCTGTTTTCGCCCGCGGCCTTTGCCGCCTTGGCGCGCTCTACCATCCGGCGTAGCACTTCCTGCTGCGGGTAGATGTAGGGAAAGTACTTCGCCTCCATCGTGGCCTTGAAGGCATCGGCGTCGAGCGCTTCCGGATCGTAGCGGCGCGCGGCGCCCGAACTGTTGATGAGAATGTCGATGGGGCCGACCGCCGTGGAAACTTCTTCGACGACGTCTGCGGCGCTGTGCGGTT
Source organism: Burkholderia sp. Ax-1719 (assembly GCF_011753055.1). Classification (GTDB taxonomy): domain Bacteria; phylum Pseudomonadota; class Gammaproteobacteria; order Burkholderiales; family Burkholderiaceae; genus Paraburkholderia. The sequence continues at coordinate 102,822 of NZ_VWWJ01000020.1, forward strand.
CGCGCAGATCCGCGCGGGTGAGATGGACGTGCAGGCCTTCGCTGCCCAGTTGTTCGCGTGCGCGCGCCAGATTGGCGGGGTCGCGCGAGACGATCGCGACCCGCGCGCCTTCCTTGGCAAACGCGCGGGCGCAGGCGAGGCCAATGCCCTTGCTGCCGCCCGTCACCAGCACCACCTTGTTACCGAGTCCGAGATCCATCGCTGCCTCGCTGCGCCTGGGATTGAAAAGTGAAAACGGTACCAAAACCATAGCAGACCCGGCGGGTGGGGGAAACCGCCGTGGTCCGTCATTGGCCATCCGGCCAGGGCGAGGAGGCTACGCCGCGGCTTGCGGCGGTGCCTAGAACGAGCCGTTGGCGAAACGGGCGATGGGGTCGTCGCTGGATTGCGTCGGAGCCGGCGCACCACCGCCCGCCGTCGATGCGCGCATGATCTGCACGGGCTGGATCGACTGGCCCGACTGGATAGGCGTAGAGCCGGCCTGGGCGGCTTGCCGCTGCGCAGCGCTGACGGCGGGCGGCGGCGGCTCGAACGCGTCGGCCGCGGCGTCGATGGCGTCGCGCGGCGCGTCTGCCGAAGCAGCCGGTGCAACGGCACCCGCGTCCCGAGCCTGGTTTTGCGCCGCGCTCATCGCTGGCGGTGGCGGTTCGAAGGCGTCGGCTGCGGCTGTGCTGTTCGCATAGGCCGGTTGCGGCGCACCTGTCAGACGGTTCTGGGCGACTGGCGCGGGCGCTGCTGTTGTAGCGTAGGTATTGGCTGCGGCGGCCGCGATAGCCGGTGTAACCGCTGGCGCAACCGCAGCTACCGCCGGCGTGCGCGGCGCAGGGGCCGCAGCTTCGTAAGTCGGCGCATCGAACGGCGCGGGCGCACGCTTCGCGGGCGCAAGCCGACGGATGCCGTCGAAGTGCTTCGCCCAGTACGGATTGGTCAGATAGTCGAGCCGCACCGTGCCGCCGGTCGAAGGCGCGTTCACGAAGCGCAGCTTGCCGACGTAGATGCCCACGTGCGAGTGGGGCCGTCCAGTGGTGTTGAAGAACACGAGGTCGCCGGCTGCGATCTGGTCGGGTTCGATTTCCTCGCCGCGCTGGCTCATGTCGAGCGTGGTGCGCGGCAGATCTTCCGACGCCGCGCGCGCGAACACGTATTTCACGAGGCCGCTGCAATCGAAGCCGCTATCGGGCGTATTGCCGCCCCAGCGATACGGAATGCCGACCAGACCCATCGCCTGGATCGAGATTTCCTCGCGCCCGACGCTGTGATCGACGAAATTGGGAAAGCCTGGCGGCTTGGTGCGCCAGGCGTAGCCGGCACTCGAGCCGCTGCGCGATACCTTCTGCGGGGCGCTCGAACACGCCGCAAGAAAGACCACGATCAGTAACGCAAGCCAGAGTCGCCGCATGAAATACACCAGGCGAACGCGGAGCGCGCGCCATAGGGGAAAACCGTTAATTTGCCGATGGTAGCCCGCCAGAGCAGGCTTGGGCAAGAATTCTTCACAACTTACTTGAACTTCATGCGCCAACCGTTGCGGTCATGGCACGTCTGAAAAGCGCTCGCCCATGAAAAAAGGACCGTATCCGGTTGCCCGGAAACGGTCCTTTGGTGCTTGTCCGACGCTCTGAAAAGCGTCGGCATCGAGCGTAGAGCCTTACAGAATGTCCGACGCGTAATCGGCCAGACGCGAGCGCTCACCGCGCGCCAGCGTCACGTGTCCGCTATGCGCCCAACCCTTGAAGCGGTCGACCACGTAAGTCAGACCCGAGCTGCCTTCGGTCAGATACGGCGTATCGATCTGCGCGATATTGCCCAGACACACGATCTTCGTGCCCGGACCCGCACGCGTGACGAGCGTCTTCATCTGCTTCGGCGTCAGGTTCTGCGCCTCGTCGATGATGAGGTACTTGTCCACGAAAGTACGGCCGCGCATGAAGTTCATGCTCTTGACCTTCAGGCGCGAGCGGATCAGTTCCTGGGTCGCGGCGCGGCCCCATTCGCCAGCGGCATCGTCCGTTTTCTGGAGCACTTCGAGGTTATCGTCGAAGGCGCCCATCCACGGCTGCATCTTTTCTTCTTCCGTACCCGGCAGGAAGCCGATGTCCTCGCCAACCGGCACCGTCGCGCGCGTCACGATGATCTCGTTGTAGCGCTTGTCGTCGAGCACCTGCGCGAGACCCGCCGCGAGTGCCACGAGCGTCTTGCCCGTGCCGGCCTGGCCGAGCAGCGTGACGAAGTCGCAATCCGGGTTCATCAGCAGGTTCAGCGCGAAATTCTGCTCGCGGTTGCGCGCCGTGATGCCCCATACATTGTTCTTGTGGTGGCCGTAGTCGCGCAGCGTCTGCAGCAGCGCCGTCTTGCCATTGAGTTCGCGCACGATGGCGTGGAACGCCGGCTCGCCGTTCTGCGGTTCCAGATAGACGAACTCGTTCACCAGCATCGACAGGCATTCCGGACCGGTCACGCGGTAATACGTGGTGCCGGTCTTGGTGTCCTGCCAGGACTCCATGCCCTTGGCATGCTTGGCCCAGAAGTCCTGCGACAGCGCGCGGATGCCCGAGTACAGCAGGTCCTTGTCTTCGAGAACCTGGTCGTTGAAGTAGTCTTCAGCGGGCAGGCCGAGCGCATGCGCCTTGATGCGCATGTTGATGTCTTTCGACACCAGCACGACGAGGCGATCGGGCCGGTCGCGCTGCAACGCGCGCACCACGCCGAGAATCTGGTTGTCGGCCTTGCCTTCGGGCAGACCGTCGACCGGATCGATATGCGTGAGCGTGGTCTGGAAGTACAGGCGGCCGAGCGCTTCGCGGCTGCCCAGACGGGCGAGCGAAATGCCTTCCGAGATCGGGCCGGCGTTCGCCACCAGCTGATCGAGCGTGCGGCTCACCTGACGCGCATTGCGCGCGACTTCCGACATGCCCTTCTTGTGGTTGTCGAGTTCTTCCAACGTCATCATCGGCAGATAGACGTCGTGTTCCTCGAAACGGAACAGGCAGGTCGGATCGTGCATCAGCACGTTGGTGTCGAGCACGAAGAGCTTCTGCACTTCGACGCTTTCTTCCGGATGCACGCGTTTTTTCGTGCTGCCGCGCGTGGCCGGTGCAGCCGGTGCGGCCGCGCCGCCGGTGGCTTTCGCGGTGGCGGGTTTGCTGCCGCTGCGTGCAACCGGTGTGGCCGGCGCTTCGGCGGCGGGCGCATCGGCTTGCGATGCTTCGCGCGCCTGCACGGGCTGCAGGAGCGCCGCGGTCTGTTGCTTGCGTTTTCGTGCGGCGGGTGCGGGCGCCACGGGCTCGAGCGCGGCGAGTTCCGCGCTGGCGGAAGGCAGCGGCACGGTGCGCAGCGTGGTCGACGCGTTGGCCGCGGGCGTCATGGGTTCGGCGACGCTTTCCGCGCCGAAGTCGACATCGGCGGCGTCGTTTTCGCTCGCCGCTTTACGCGTGCTGCGCGTCGTGCGCGCACGCGTCTTGTATTCCTCGGGCGGCAGCAGGTTGCCGAGCTTGCTGGGGGGAGTAGGCAAAGGCATGGTGTCCCTCGAAAAATTCGGGTCGAGTGGTCCGGGGTTACCCAGTAAGGTGCGCTTTCGGGCGGTACGTGCGGGCTGCCGGATAGGCTGTCCGCCGCGACCGCGCAGGGTGCGCGCTCAGGTCTGAAAATGCCGGTTCGCCTGGTCTTCGATCGGCTCCTTGACGTTGACGCGCACCGGTTTGCCGGGCCGGCGCAACGTTGTGAGTGTGAAATCCGAAAAAACCAACAAAAAAGCCGCCGCCCCGACTGACGAGGCAAGCGGCTTCACTGCTCTGATGGCGCGTTGCCCGAATGCGCGGGAGCGGTCATCCAGTGACCGTTCGAAACACCGCGCAGGGACAGGAAAACGCGACAAAATATGGGGTGGACAGGCACTCATTGCAGCCCAATATAACGCGCCTCACAGCGCTTGTACAGCCTCCAGAACCTCGTCGACATGGCCCGGCACTTTCAGTCCGCGCCACTCCTGGCGCAGCACGCCGTCGGCGTCGATGAGGAACGTGGAGCGCTCAATTCCACGTACTTCTTTGCCATACATTTTCTTCATTTTGATGACGTTGAAGAGCGAGCAGAGCGCTTCATCGGCATCCGATACCAAAGTAAACGGCAGTTCGAGCTTGGTCTTGAAGTTTTCATGCGAGCGCACGCTGTCGCGCGAGACGCCCACGATGGTGGCGCCCGCCTTCTTGAACTTCGGAAAGAGGTCGCGGAACTCCATGCCTTCGCGCGTGCAGCCGGGCGTGTTGTCCTTCGGATAGAAGTACAGCACGACCTTCTTGCCTTTCAGGCTGGAGAGCGTGAAGTCGCCGCCGGTGGCGGGCGCGGTGAAATCGGGAACGGGTTGGTCGACTGCGATGGTCACGTCAGGCACGTGGCACTCCCTTTGTTATTGGCGGGCGGATGCCGTGAGGGCGGGGCGCAATGTCTTGCTGGCGGGCGTCCTCGCGGGCATCGCCAAAACGGCGTACCGCCCGGCGGGCGCGGGCGGCGGCTTTCTAGTCGGGCTGGATGATCAGCTGGCCGGAGCGGCCGGCGATCTCGCCCCAGGTGACAGGGTACGATGGCAGCGAATCCGGGTCCAGCGTCGCATGATAGTCGCCCATCGTGGCAAACGTGTGGCCCTGGGCACGCCAGCCGGCAAGCAACTGCTCGAACACTGGCGCAAGCTTCTGGCCTTCGAGTTCGGCGTGCAGCGTGAAGACCTGGTCGTGCGGATTGTTTTCCGTGCGCTTGAGCATCCACGCGGCCACCGTGTCGATCTCCACGCCGTCTACGCCCAGCACTTCGTCGAGCGTGGGCAGCGTGGTGGGCATCTGCACGTGCTTGAGCGTGCGACCGTTCACGACCGGGCGGTAAGGCGAATGCCCGCGCCCGTCCGAAGCGTACTGCATGCCCCAGCTGTCGATCTGTTCGAACGCCGCTTCGTTCATCTGCCAGCCTGCCGCGCCGTGCGTGACGGGCGGCGTGCCAAAGATGCGCTCGAAGCGGTCATGGCTTTTCTGCATCTGGCGCGCGGTCCACTGCGCGTCGCGCGTGCGCACGTTGTCCTGCCAGTAGACGTGATCCCACGTATGGATGCCGCACTCGAAACCGGCTTCGTGGATCGCGCGCATTTCCGCCGCCGCTTCCACGCCGATATCCGGTCCCGGCAGCAGCACGCCGTACATCAGCTGCTTCACGCCGTAGTGCTCGACCACGGAAGTGCGCGAGACCTTCTTCAGAAAGCCCGGACGAAACACGCGACGCAGCGCCCAGCCGGTGTGATCCGGGCCGAGGCTGAACAGGAACGTCGCGCGCGCCTTGTAGCGATCGAAGATGCGCGCGAGATTCGGCACGCCTTCACGCGTGCCACGCAGCGTGTCGACGTCGATTTTCAGGACGATGCGGGCCAAGTGCCGAAGTCCTTCGCTTTACGCTTGCTCGACGAGGGCGCGCGCCTCGGCGACATGGCCGCGGTACGCCTCGAAAATCTTGCGCAGCGCTTCGTCGAAGGTCGACTTCGGCGCCCAGCCGAGTTCCTGCATCGTGTTGTCGATCTTCGGCACGCGGTTCTGCACGTCCTGGTAGCCCGCACCGTAGTACGCGCCCGACGACGTTTCGACCAGCTGGACCTTCTTGGCCATTTCCGCGTATTCCGGGAATTCGGCCGCGAGCGCCAGCATCTTGTGCGCGAGTTCGCGCACCGAGAAGTTGTTGGTCGGGTTGCCGATGTTGAAGATCTTGCCCGAGGCGACGCCGTCCTTGTTGTCGATGATCTTCATCAGCGCTTCGATGCCGTCGTCGATGTCGGTGAAGGCACGCTTTTGCGCGCCGCCGTCGACGAGGCTGATGTTCTCGCCGCGCACGATGTGGCCGAGGAACTGCGTCACGACGCGCGACGAACCTTCCTTCGGCGTGTAGATCGAGTCGAGGCCCGGGCCGATCCAGTTGAACGGACGGAACAGCGTGAAGTTCAGGCCTTCCATGCCGTAACCCCAGATCACGCGGTCCATCAGCTGCTTCGAGCACGCGTAGATCCAGCGCGGCTTGTTGATCGGGCCGTAGGTGAGCGCCGATGCGTCCGGGTCGAATTGTTCGTCCGAGCACATGCCATAGACTTCCGACGTCGACGGGAAGACCAGGTGCTTGCCGTACTTCACGGCCGAACGCACGATCGGCAGGTTCGCCTCGAAGTCGAGTTCGAACACGCGCAGCGGCTGCTGCACATACGTAGCGGGCGTGGCGATGGCGACCAGCGGAAGGATCACGTCGCACTTCTTGACGTGGTATTCGACCCATTCCTTGTTGATCGTGATGTCGCCTTCGAAGAAGTGCATGCGCTCATGCTTGACCAGATCGCCGAGGCGGTCCGTCTGCATGTCCATGCCGAACACTTCCCAGTTCGTGGTCTCGAGGATGCGCTTGGACAGGTGATGGCCGATAAAGCCATTGACACCCAGGATCAGAACTTTTTTCATGGACGAGGGACAGATGAAATGAGGTCGGAGAACGCGGCAGGCGTGATGACGGTCTCTTGACCATCCGTTGCCTGGTGGGGCGCATGCCGCAGTTCGTGAATCGCGATGGCGCGGCCGTCGCCGCAGAGGGCGAAAAACGCATTATCGCTTACGTGGATGCCCGCGGGCAATCCGGCGAGGGCGCGCACCTTCCCGGCTTCGGGCGTGCCGGGGCGCACGAGGCGCGCACGGGCAATCACGAAGCGATGCGCGCCGATGTCGGTGAACGCGCCCGGATAGGGCGGCGCGACCGCGCGGATCAGGTTGTAGACGTCCTGCGCGCTGTGGGAGAAGTCCAGACGGCCGTCTTCCGGCTTGCGCCCGCCGTAGTAGCTGCCGTGCGAAAGGTCGTTCGGCAGATGCGGCGCTTCGCCCGCGATCAGCGCGGGCAGCACGCGCCAGAGCGTCTGCTCGGCGGCTACCGTCACCTTGTCGAACACCATCGCGGCGGTGTCGTCGGGCAGGATCGGTACCGGAGTCTGCGCGATGATCGCGCCCGCGTCGGGCTTGGCGGCCATTTCGTGCAGGGTCGCACCGGTTTCGGTTTCGCCCTTGATGACGGCCCAGTTGGTGGGCACGCGGCCACGGTACTTCGGCAGCAGCGAGCCGTGCATGTTGTACGCGCCGCGCGCGGCCAGCGCGAGCAGATCCACCGGCAGCATGTGGCGGTAGTAGAACGAGAAGATGAAGTCGGGCTGCGCGGCGGCGACGGTCTCGCGCAGTTCGGCGCTCTTCGGATCGGCGGGCGTGATGACGTCGATGCCGTGTTCCTGCGCCACCGATTTCACGCTGCCGAACCAGATGTTCTCGCTCGGGCTGTCTTCGTGCGTGACGACCAGCGCCACATCCACGCCGCGCGCGAGCAGCACCTGCAGGCAGCGCACGCCAACGTTGTGATACGCGAAGACGACTGCACGCGGTTTCATGACTGGGCTCCGGACTGGGTGTTCGCGGCCGCTGCATTCGAACTGGGGGCGCCGATATTGAGCGACGCCTGCACGCCCTGCACGACATCCTGGCGCGGCACGTCGACCACCGCGCGGCCATTGCGCTCTTCCAGGATCGTCTGCACCAGATAACGCGGACGCGCGCGCACCTGCTGATAGATGCGGCCGATGTACTCGCCGAGCAGGCCTAGCGCGAAGATGATCACGCCGAGCATGAAGAATGTAATGGCGAACAGCGTGAACACACCCTGAACTTCCGCGCCCAGCACGAAGCGGCGAATCAGCAGCAGCAGGAACAGGCCGGCCGAACCCAGCGACAGAATCACGCCGATGAACGACAGCCACTGCAGCGGCACGACCGAGAAACCGGTCACGAGGTCGAAGTTCAGACGAATGAGGCTGTAGAGCGAATACTTCGACTCGCCCGCAAAGCGCTCTTCGTGCGCCACATCCACTTCCACCGGGTTCTGCGCGAACGTGTAGGCGAGCGCCGGAATGAAGGTATTGATTTCGCCGCAGCGGTTGATCGTGTCGATGATGTGGCGGTTGTAGGCGCGCAGCATGCAGCCCTGATCCGTCATCTTGATGCGTGTGATGCGCTCGCGCAGACGGTTCATCGCCTGCGAAGCCTTACGGCGCCACAGGCTGTCCTGACGCTGCATGCGAATCGTGCCGACGTAGTCGTAGCCTTCGCGCATCTTCTCGACCAGCTTGCCGATTTCCTCGGGCGGATTCTGCAGATCGGCGTCGAGCGTGATGACGATCTCGCCGCGCGACTGTTCGAAGCCCGCGAGAATCGCCATGTGCTGGCCGTAGTTGCCGTTGAGCAGGATCGCGCGCGTGGTGTCGGGGCGCGCGCGGAACTGCTCGGCGAGCATCGCGGCCGAGCGGTCGCGGCTGCCATCGTTGATGAAGATGACTTCGTACGAGGTGCCGAGCTTGTCGAGCGCCGGGTAGAGGCGCTCGAACAGCGCCTTCAGGCCGGCTTCCTCGTTGTAGACCGGAATGATGACCGAGACTTCCGGCGTTTCCGGGGTCAAGGTGCGTTGTTCCGTTTGACTCATGTGTGCGTCTTTTCCGTTGGGGTGATGCGTGGGGTGTTACCTGATGCGCGACAGTGTAGGGTCGCGCCGGCGAGGGCGATTGAGTGAACAGCGCCCGCGCCCTCGCATTTATTACTTCGCGTATTAAGTTCTCAAACTTCGCAGATTACTTTGCAAACTGCGTGCAGACTTCGTCGATGGCGCGGCACACGCGTGCCACATCCGCGACGCTCATCTGCGTGAACAGCGGCAGGGTGAGCGTGGTTTCGCCCAGACGCTCCGCGTGCGGGAACATGCCCGCCTTGAAACCGCGCTCGCGGTACAGCGTGAAGAGGTGGATCGCCGGGTAGTGCACGCCCGTGCCGATGCCGCGCTGCTTGAGCTGCTCCATGAAATCGTTGCGGCTGATCGTGAGCTTCTCCAGCGGCAGCGTGATCTGGAACATATGCCAGTTGCTGTTGACGAGGTCGGCCAGCGGCAGGCCCACGCCCAGCTTCACGGCGGCGCTGCCCTCGAAGCCCGTGAAGTACGCATGCGCGAGCTTGCGGCGCTGCTCCGTGAAACGCTCGATGTGCTTGAGCTGGCCGAGGCCCACGCGCGCAGCCACATCCGTCAGATTGTACTTGCCGCCGAGCACGTCGCAGTCCATGCCGTCATGGCCGGTGCGCGTGATGCCCTGCAGGCGGTACTTGCGGGCCAGCTCGGCCTCGTCCTCATTGTTGAGGACCAGCGCGCCGCCTTCGATCGACGTCAGGTTCTTGTTGGCATGGAAGCTGAAAGAAACGATGTCGCCGATCTCGCCGATACGCTTGCCGTTCCAGCTTGCGCCGAACGCCTGCGCCGCATCTTCGATCACGCGCAGCTTGTGCTGGCGGGCGATCGCGTAGAGGCGGTCCATGTCCACCGGCAGGCCGGTGAGGAACACGGGGATGATCGCCTTGGTCTTCGGCGTGATGGCGGCTTCGAGCTTGTCGAGGTCGATGTTGCGCGTGACCGGGTCGATATCGGCGAAAACCGGCGTCGCGCCGACTTCGTAAATCACGTTGCTGGTGGAGACCCACGAGGCGGGCGTGGTGATGACTTCGTCGCCGGGACCGACGCCCGCGATGCGCAGGCCGATCTCCAGCGTGGCGGTGCCCGAATTGAAGGTACGCACCGGACGGCCGCCGCAGTATTCGGACAGCGCGGCTTCGAAAGCCTGGTTCTGCGGGCCGGTGGTGATCCAGCCCGAGCGCAGCACGTCGACGACGCCCGCAATGGTTTCTTCGTCGATTTCGGGCTTCACGAACGGCAGGAACGAGGCGGGTGTCTGGGTCATGAGTGCTTTATGGGTCAGAACAGCTGGGGTGGTCGGATACAGCGCGAAAGCCGCACGGGGCCGGATAGGGTTCCGGCGGCATTCGCGGGAAGCGCAAGGATCAGCGGGTGTTCCCGGCTTGCCTTGCGAACTGCTTATGCGTGGCGTGGTGAAAGGTGCGCCGCGTTCAGCTGCGCGCAAGCACGACCACGCCAATCAGGATGATGCCGATGCCGACGAGGCGCTGGATGCTCAGCACTTCGCCGAACAGATACCACGCTGCGAACGCGTTGACCACGTAGCCGAGCGAGAGCATCGGATAGGCGATCGAGACGTCCACACGCGACAGGCCGACGATCCACACGACCACGCTGAACACATAGCAGGTCAGGCCGCCGATGATCGGCAACTGGGTGGCGAGCTTCCAGCCAATGGGCAGGATGTTCGCACGGGTGAATTCGAAGTGTCCAACGCCATTGACACCGGCTTTGAGCAACAGTTGCGCACAGGCATTCAGGCCGACGCCGGCGAGGATGCAGATCAGGGAAATCGGATTCATCGTGTTGGATGGGTTCAATCGGTAACGCGAATTAGGGGCGGATATTTACGCCCCTGACGGCGCGGCAGGCATCTGCGTAAGCGCCCCGCATTATCGCTCAAGTGCGGGGCGCGATCGGCGCGCGGCCCGATGGGCGCGCGAACGCGCTCAGGGTTGCGGCTTTTCCACCACCACGCGACGCATGTCGCGTGCGATCACCTGCATCGGGAAGCCTTGCGCGGCGAGCTCTTCATAGCGCTGCACGGGCAGGAGCGCGAGCGCATAGCGTTCGTCCTTCCAGCGCTGTTCCCACTCGGCGACAGTCGGCACCCATTTTTGCGGTTCTTCGCTGATGCCGAAGGCCAGCTCGTCGGTGACCTGCACCATCGTCATCGAATGGCGCACGTAGAACGGCAGGGTGTGATCGAGCACGCCCACCGAGTAAAACGGCGTATCGGACGGCAGTTTGGCGATGGCGGCGCGCACGGCCGGTGCGAGCGGCGCGCCCGAACTGAGCGTGCCGAACACATCGTGGCCCGTGCCGGCGATGGTCGCGAGCAGCAGCCAGGCCGTGCCCAGCGCGAGCGCCGGCGATTGCGCCCCCGTTTCCGGTGTGCTTCGGGCGCGCGCGAAGCGCAGGCCTACCATGGTCGCGACAAAAGCGACGGCGGCCGCGGCGAACACCCAGACCTGGAATTCGCGATAAAGCGCATTCGGATTGCGCGAATCGCCCAGGCGCGTGAGCACGAAAGAACCGGCCATCAGCGCGACGGCCAGCAGCGCGTAGCCAATCAGGTGACGCGACCATTGCCTGCGCGTCATCAGCGGCAGATAGAGGCCGATCACGAGCGCGAGCGGCGGAGCGATCGGCAGCACGTACGAAATCAGCTTCGAGTGCGACGCGCTGAAGAACAGGAAGATGAACGCCGCCCACACCAGCATCAGCGTGACGGGCGCGAAGCCGTTAGGCTGGCGCGGCGTGCGCAGCGCGTGACGCACGCTCTGAACGCTCACCGAAAGCCACGGCAGGAAGCCCACCAGCATCACCGGAATGAAGTAATAGAACGGACCGGGACGGTTCTGCGCGGGCGTCAGATAGCGCTGGAACTGCTGGACAATGAAAAAGAAATTGAAGAATTCGGGGTTGCGCTGTTGCACGAGGATGAACCACGGCGAAACGATCGCGAAGAACACGATCAGGCCGCTCACCAGATAGAGGCGCTTCCAGAGCGCCCAGTCGCGCGCGACCAGCGTGTAGAGCACCAGCACGGCGCCCGGCAGGATCAGGCCGACGAGTCCCTTCGAGAGTACGGCCAGCGCCATCGCGCCCCAGCAAACCCACATCCACAGGCGTGCGTCGCGCGTCGGCAGGTTCGGGCGCTGCGCCAGCAGCAGCGCGCAAAGTGACAGTTCCATCCAGAACGACAGGCCCATGTCGAGCGTGTTGAAGTGGCCCATCAGGTTCCAGTACGGCGCGCAGGCGAGCACCAGCGCGGCGAAGAAACCCGTCGCGGCATTGAACACGCGCGCGCCGGTAAAGCCGATCAGCAGCACGCCTGCGAAGCCCGTCAGCGCCGTATAGAGGCGCGCCTGCCACTCGCCGATCCCGAACCACGCGAAGGTGAGCGCGTTCATCCAGGTTTGCAGCGGCGGCTTCTCGAAATACTTGTAGCCGTTATAGCGCGGCGTGATCCAGTCGCCGGAAGCGAGCATCTCGCGCGCCATTTCGGCGTAGCGGCCTTCGTCGCTGGGCAGCAGATGGCGCCAGCCAAGCGGAAGGAACCAGATCACGGCGAGCGCGACGATCAGCAGCAGGATCGCGCCACGGGTGAGCGGCAGCCTCGAGGGCGTATCGTTCATGGATTGCAGCCTGTTCTTGTCAACGTTGCGGGCTTGCGGGCGGTGCGGCGCACCGGGTTTGCTGCCTCGGGCGCCCGCGACGCCCGCGCGGCGCGCAAGTGTACTACGGCGCGCAAGGCGAACCTGAAGGCGAGCTTAAGGGCGAACTTAAGCGTCTGCTGCGGATGAAGCTTTCACTGGCTTGCTATTCGTCGCCAGCGGGGCCGAACCAGGTTCTAATCACGCTTCGATCAAAAGCGCGGCGGCCACGCGGCGGCCTTCGGCCATAAGGATGTTGTAGGTGCGGCAGGCGGCCTTGAAGTCCATCGCCTCCACGCCGATCCGTTGGGCGGCCAGCGCCGCAGTCAGGCGCGGATGCGGAAAGCGCAGCCGCGATCCACTGCCGAACACCACCACTTCGGGCTTGAGCGGCAGCAGCATGTCGAACAGTTCGGGGGTGAGGGCGTCGAAGGCGTTCACCGGCCAGGGGACGACCGGGTCTTCGGGCAGAACGAGAATGCTGCCGTTATGACGAACGAGGTTGATTTCGACGTAGTCGGCGCCGTAACCGGTGACGGTATTGAGAGCGGCGCTGGAGTCCTGGTGTAATTTCAAAACGGAATTCCGGAAGATCGCGGGCAGGGCGGTCGCGCGAATCAAGGCGGGAAAGCAGGCGGACGACTCGTGCCCGACTCGCGCCCCGTCTCTTTCGCGCCCGCGGCTGGCGGGCCGGCGCGGCTTCTTGCGCATTGCGGAAGTCGGCCAAAATCCGCTAAATTATAGCTTTTTGGTGGCCGCACCGACGCAAGTACCCCTATCTGGTGCAAGCTTTGCGTGTCACCACGAGCGGCAGCCCCTGCAGCGTCCGCTTCATGCCATCCGTGCGGCGCATCCCTTGCCGCACGAACGCAGTCACAAGCTGCAGGCTGGCCTCATCCGCGTTCGACCGCGTTCGGGTAACTGTCTTCCCTGCCGCCCGCGCGCCGCAAACAGCGACCCGACGCGCAGCGCCTCGCGCCGCTCGCTCATCCGATCAACCCCGTTTTCAGCCCTTACCCGGCTTTAAAACCAGGCTTTTAATCCACCGCCCGCCGTGAAACCGATCCTCAAATCCAACAAGCTGCAGAACGTCTGCTACGACATCCGCGGGCCGGTGCTCGAGCATGCCAAGCGCCTCGAAGAAGAAGGCCATCGCATCATCAAGCTGAACATCGGCAATCTCGCGCCGTTCGGTTTCGACGCCCCGGACGAAGTCGTCCAGGACATGATCCTGAATCTGCCGGGTTCCTCGGGCTATTCGGACTCGAAGGGCGTGTTCGCCGCGCGCAAGGCGATCATGCATTACGCGCAGCAAAAGGGCGTTAAAGGCGTCGAACTCGACGACATCTACATCGGTAACGGCGCGTCCGAGCTGATCGTGATGGCCATGCAGGCGCTGCTCAACGACGGCGACGAAGTGCTGCTGCCCGCGCCCGACTATCCGCTCTGGACTGCGGCGGTGAGCCTGTCGGGCGGCACGCCCATCCATTACATCTGCGACGAATCGAATGCGTGGATGCCCGATCTCGACGACATCCGCGCGAAAATCACCCCGAACACGCGCGCTTTGGTCGTCATCAACCCGAACAATCCCACGGGCGCGCTGTATTCGGACGAACTGCTGCTTGGCCTGATCGAGATCGCGCGCGAACATGGCCTGATCCTGTTCGCCGACGAGGTTTACGACAAGATCGTCTACGACGGCAAGACGCACACGGCGATGGGTTCGCTCTCCGAAGACGTGCTGACGGTGACGTTCAACAGCCTTTCCAAGAGCTATCGCGCGTGCGGCTATCGTGCGGGCTGGATGTTCCTCTCGGGCATGACGGGCGAAAACCGTCGCCGCGCCAAGGACTACACGGAAGGTCTGGGCATTCTGGCGTCGATGCGTCTGTGCGCGAACGTGCCGGGCCAGTACGCCATCCAGACGGCGCTGGGCGGTTACCAGAGCATCAACGAACTGATCCAGCCGGGCGGCCGTCTGTATCGCCAGCGCGATCTGGCCTACAACATGCTCACGGCGATTCCGGGCGTGACCTGCGTGAAGCCCGAGGCGGCGCTTTATATGTTCCCGCGCCTCGATCCGAAGCTCTACCCGATCCAGGACGACCAGCAGTTCATCCTCGACCTGCTGTTGCAGGAGCGCGTGCTGCTGGTGCAGGGCACGGGCTTCAACTGGAAGCAGCCGGATCACTTCCGCGTGGTGTTCCTGCCGAACGTCGACGACCTGACCGATTCGATCAACCGGATCGCGCGCTTCCTCGACGGCTACCGCCAGCGGCACGGCACCTGAAGCACACGCGCCGGCCCGCCGGAACGCCAGAAACAACGCATTTCCTTCTCACACTCTTAGACGAACACACGCTGCATGGATCCGATCAAAGTAGGTCTCTTGGGCTTCGGCACGGTAGGCAGCGGCACCTTCACGGTACTGCGCCGCAACCAGGAAGAAATCAAACGCCGCGCGGGCCGCGGCATCGAGATCGCGCGCATTGCCGTGCGCAATCCGGCCAAGGCCACTACGGCGCTCGGCGCTGAAGCGGGCAGCGTCGAGCTGACGACCGACTTCAACGCCGTGGTCGACGATCCGTCGATTTCCATCATTGCTGAAATGATCGGCGGCACCACGCTCGCCAAGGACCTCGTGCTGCGCGCGATCAGCAACGGTAAGCACGTGGTGACGGCCAACAAGGCGCTACTGGCGGTGCACGGCACGGAGATCTTCCAGGCCGCGCGCGCCAAGGGCGTGATGGTTGCGTTCGAAGCGGCGGTGGCGGGCGGCATTCCCATCATCAAGGCGCTGCGCGAAGGTCTGACGGCCAACCGCATCCAGTACATCGCGGGCATCATCAACGGCACGACCAACTACATCCTGTCGGAAATGCGCGAGCGCGGCCTGGACTTCGCGACCGCACTGAAGGCCGCGCAGGAACTGGGTTACGCCGAAGCCGATCCGACTTTCGACATCGAAGGCGTGGACGCCGCGCACAAGGCTACGATCATGAGCGCGATCGCGTTCGGCGTGCCGGTGCAGTTCGACAAGGCTTACGTGGAAGGCATCAGCAAGCTCGACGCCATCGACATCAAGTACGCGGAAGAGCTGGGCTATCGCATCAAGCTGCTCGGCATCGCGCGCCGCACGGACAAGGGCATCGAACTGCGCACGCATCCGACGCTGATTCCGGCCAAACGCCTGCTGGCGAACGTGGAAGGCGCGATGAACGCGGTCGTGGTGCACGGCGACGCGGTCGGCACGACGCTGTACTACGGCAAGGGCGCGGGCGCGGAGCCGACGGCTTCGGCCGTGGTGGCCGATCTGGTCGACGTGACGCGTCTGCACACGGCCGATCCGGAACATCGCGTGCCGCACCTGGCGTTCCAGCCGGACAGCCTCTCGAACACGCCGATCCTGCCGATCGACGAAGTCACGAGCGGCTACTACCTGCGCTTGCGCGTGGCCGACCAGACCGGCGTGATGGCCGACATCACGCGCATCCTGGCGGACAGCGGCATTTCGATCGATGCGCTGCTGCAGAAGGAATCGGAAGAAGTGGATGCGCAAGGCAAGGCGGAAACCGACATCATCCTGATCACGCACGAAACGATCGAAAAGAACGTGAACGCGGCGATTGCGCAGATCGAAAAGCTGGCGACGGTGAAGTCGTCGGTGACGAAGCTGCGCATGGAAGGACTGAACTAAGGCTAAGGGCAAGGCAATGAATTACGTATCTACGCGCGGCGCGGGCGCCGGCGAGCATCATTCGTTTTCGGACATCCTGCTGGGCGGCCTCGCACGCGACGGCGGCCTCTATCTGCCGGCTGAGTATCCGCAGATCAGTGCGGAAGAACTCGCGCGCTGGCGCGGTCTCTCGTACGCGGACCTCGCGTTCGAGATCCTCTCGAAATTCGCCGGCGACATTCCCGCCGACGATCTGCGCGACATCACGCGCCGCACCTACACGGCGCAGACGTACTGCAACGTGCGCCACGGCGAAGACGCGAGCAAGATCACGCCGCTGACCACGCTCGGCGAGGAAAACGGCGCGAAGCTTTCGCTGCTCGAACTCTCGAATGGTCCGACGCTGGCATTCAAGGACATGGCGATGCAGCTGCTCGGCAATCTGTTCGAGTACGCGCTTGCCAAGGCTGGCCAGCAACTGAACATCCTGGGCGCGACCTCGGGCGACACCGGCAGCGCCGCCGAGTACGCCATGCGCGGCAAGAAGGGCGTGCGCGTGTTCATGCTCTCGCCGCACAAGAAGATGAGCGCGTTCCAGACCGCGCAGATGTTCAGCCTGCAGGATCCGAACATCTTCAATCTGGCCGTGGAAGGCGTGTTCGACGACTGCCAGGACATCGTCAAGGCCGTCTCGAACGATCACGCCTACAAGGCGCAGCAGAAGATCGGCACGGTGAATTCGATCAACTGGGCGCGCGTCGTGGCGCAGGTGGTGTACTACTTTGCCGGCTACTTCGCAGCGACGAAGAGCAACGACGAGCGCGTCTCGTTCACGGTGCCGTCGGGCAACTTCGGCAATGTGTGCGCGGGTCACATCGCGCGCATGATGGGTCTGCCGATCGAGAAGCTGGTGGTGGCCACCAACGAAAACGACGTGCTCGACGAATTCTTCCGCACCGGTATCTATCGCGTGCGAGCTTCGGCGGAGACGTATCACACCACCAGCCCGAGCATGGACATCTCGAAGGCGTCGAATTTCGAGCGCTTCGTGTATGACCTGCTGGGCCGCGATCCGGCGCGCGTGACGCAGCTGTTCCGCGACGTGGAAGAGAAGGGCGGTTTCGATCTGGCGGCAAGCGGCGACTTCGTGCGCGTGCAGCAGTTTGGTTTCGTGTCGGGCCGGAGCAGTCATGACGACCGCATCGCCACGATCCGCGACGTCTACACGCGCTACAAGACGATGATCGACACCCACACCGCCGATGGCGTGAAGGTGGCGCGCGAACATCTGACGCCGGGTGTGCCGATGATCGTGCTGGAAACGGCGCAGCCGGTGAAGTTCGGTGAAACGATCCGCGAAGCGCTGGAGCGCGAACCGGAGCGTCCTGCGGCGTTCGAGGGGCTTGAGGCGCTGCCGCAGCGCTTTGAAGTGATGCCGGCGGATGCGCAGCGGGTGAAGGACTTTATTGCTGGGCATACCGGGCTGTAAGCGAGAGTAGCCCTCTCCCCGACCCTCTCCCCGGCCCTCTCCCAAAGGGAGAGGGAGTTTCGTGCGCCCCTCTCCCTGCGGGAGAGGGGTCGGGGGAGAGGCGGCGCTACAATAACGACAGACCTCACTGTCGATGGCGCAAGCGCCTCGCCACCATCCCCACTCATGTCCACGCCCAATACTCCCTCCGCCGCACCGGCTCCGCGCGTGCCGATGATTTCGACCGCGGACGCGCTCGCGACCCTGCTGTCCGCCGCCCAACCGCTGGCCCAGACCGAAACGCTCTCGACCTTTGACGCGCTCAACCGCGTGCTGGCGGTCGAAGTGGTGTCGCCGCTCGACGTGCCGCCCATGAATACGAGCGCGATGGACGGCTACGCCGTGCGCGTGGCCGATCTGGCTCAAGGCGGCCGCCGCCTGCCGGTTTCGCAGCGCATTCCGGCCGGCCATGCGCCGCAGCCGCTCGCAGCGGGTACGGCCGCGCGCATTTTCACGGGTGCATCGGTGCCGCCGGGTGCGGACGCCGTGGTCATGCAGGAGCAGACCGAAAGCGCCGACGGTGAAGTGACGATCCTGCACAACCCGAAGGCGGGCGAATGGATCACGGCCCAGGGCGCGGACATCAAGAAAGATTCGGTGATCCTGCCGGTCGGCACGCGGCTTTCGCCTGCGGCGCTGGGCCTGGCGGCGTCGGTGGGCTGCGCGACGCTCACGGTCACACGTCGTGTCAAAGTGGCGGTGTTCTTCACCGGCGACGAACTGACGATGCCCGGCGAGCCGCTCAAGCCCGGCGCGATCTACAACTCGAATCGCTTTACGCTAACCGGGCTGCTGCGCAATCTCGGCTGCGAAGTGACGGACTACGGCATCGTGCCGGACCGGCTCGACGTCACGCGCGAGACGCTGCGCGACGCGGCCGCGACGCACGACCTGATCCTGACCTCGGGCGGCGTCTCGGTGGGCGAGGAAGATCACGTCAAACCGGCGGTGGAAGCCGAAGGCCGCATTGATATGTGGCAGATCGCGATGAAGCCGGGCAAACCGCTGGCCTTCGGCGCGGTGCGCCGCCCGCAAGAGACCGTCGCGGGCGCGAGTGCGCAAGGCGAGGCGTTCTTCATCGGCCTGCCGGGCAATCCGGTGTCCAGTTTCGTGACCTTCCTGCTGTTCGTGCGGCCGTTCCTGCTGCGTCTGGCGGGCGTGGCGCACGTGAGCCCGCGCGCGCTGTCGCTGCGCGCCGATTTCAGCCAGAACAAGGCCGATCGCCGCAACGAGTTTCTGCGTGCGCGCGTCAATCCGGCTGGCGGTCTCGATCTGTTCTCGAACCAGAGTTCGGCGGTGCTGACCTCAACGGTCTGGGGCGACGGCATCATCGACAATCCGCCCAATCATGCGATCAGCGCCGGTGAGACCGTGCGCTTTATCCCGTTCACCGAGCTGCTGTACTAAGTACCCATCACTGAGCACTGAGCCCCAGGTTTTATCGATGAAGATTCAACTGAAATTTTTTGCGAGTGTGCGCGAAGCCCTGGGCGTCGCCGATGAAACGGCCACCGTGCCCGATGGCATCGCAACGGTAGGCGACGTGCGCGGCTGGCTGCGCGCGCGCGGCGGCGTCTGGGCCGACATGCTGGCGGAAGGCCGCGCGCTGCGCATGGCCTGCAACCACGTGATGACCGAGCCCACCACGCGCATCACCGAAGGCTGCGAAGTGGCGTTCTTCCCACCGGTCACGGGCGGCTAGGCCCGCGCCAGGAGGAACTGATCATGCCTGTACGCGTACAGACCGAAGATTTCGACCTGTCGACCGAAGTCGCGCAGCTTCGCGCGCACAATCCGGCGATTGGCGCGGTGGCCTGTTTTGTCGGCACCGTGCGCGATCTCAACGACGGCAGCAGTGTCGCGGGGATGGAACTCGAGCACTATCCGGGGATGACGGAAAAGGCGCTCGAAGCCATCGTGACGCAGGCGCAGCAGCGCTGGCCCGGCATCGAGGTGCTGGTGGTGCATCGGGTGGGCAAGCTCGCGCCGCTCGACCAGATCGTGCTGGTGGCGACCACCTCGAAGCATCGCGGCGATGCGTTTGCTTCGTGCGAGTTCGTGATGGACTACCTCAAGACCGAAGCGCCGTTCTGGAAGAAGGAAGAGACCGAACACGGCGCGCGCTGGGTCGACGCACGGACGAGCGACGATGCGGCGCTGGCCCGCTGGGGCGTGAAGTCGGGTAATGCCACTGACGAAGCCTGAGCAAGCTTTTCCTGATTCTCGACGGGCTGGGGCTGAGCCTGCTGGTGATGCCGCGCGCGCAAGCCCTCGATGTTCTGGACCGGCTGGGCAGCGCCGCAAGCTGACGACACCCGGCATACCGGCGACGCCGGACCGGAGCGCCGCTTATGCGCCACTTCCTGCACGTTTCTACCCACGGCGAACCCGTGGGCTCGCTCGGTTTCGAGCCGCGCGAGGACCGTTACGACTTCAGCTATGCCGACGACTGGCGCGCTCGGCGTTGTGAGCGTGTTTAGCCCATGTGCCACGGCTTCATGAGCGACGCGGTGCGTTCCGCAGCTGGCGGCAGCGACGGCAGCGCAGCGAGGCGCGTACGGGCCGTTTCTACACGCGCATCGAAGGCGGTGCGTGCCAGACCCGTCAGCGGTGCGATGAATTCGCGCGATGTCAGCGTGAGCGGATCGATCGGCTGGTCGTAGCGCCGGACTTCGAAGTGCAGGTGCGGCCCGGTCGTCGTGCCGGTGCGCCCGACATAGCCGATCACCTGACCTTGCTCGACGCGCTGGCCGGATCGCAGCCCGGCCGCCCAGGACGCAAGGTGCGCATAGCGGGTCGAATAGCCATCGTCGTGACGCAGCACCACCAGCTTGCCGTAGCCACGTCCGCTGGCGGCCAGTTCGAGCGTGCCCGCCGCGGCGGCGTAAATCGGTGTGCCGATCGGTGCGGTCAGATCGACGCCCGCATGAAAGCGCGGCTCGCCGAAGACCGGATGCGTGCGCATGCCAAACGGCGAACTCACGCGCCGATAGTCGAGCGGCATGGCGAACGGCCTGCCCGCGAGCAGCTTGCCGTCGAGCGTGTAGTAGGCGCCCTGGCCGGAGTCCGGCGCGGTGAACCACAGGGCGTCGTAGGTTTCGCCTTGCAGGAGCAGCGAAATCGAGGCGATGCGAGGTGTGCCCTGTCCATCGGCGAAGCTCAGCATCACACGGAACGCGTCGCCGGCTTGCGCGGGGGCATCGGGGTCCACGTGACCCGCGAAGAGTGCCGTGATCTGTGTGGCGATGCTGGCGGGCAGACCAGCTTGCGCGAGTGCGTCGCGCAAGGTCGTGTCGATCGGGCCCGCTGACGCCTGAATTGTGCTGGCGGTCAGCCCGGCACCATCAACATCGCTTGTCGGGAGCGGGATAATATGGCCGGACCATCGGTGTGCATGGGGAACGTTCGCCAATTGCTCGTCGTACAGGTCGGCAAGCGGCAGACACATCGAGGCGAGACGCGAGCAGACGATGGCGGCTTCGTGCTCGTCCGGCTGCATGCGCATGCCGAACGGCGAAATATCGGTGTGCTGTGCGGTGTTTTGTGCGAAGGGTTGAGCGAATACGCCATCGACGTCATGCAACGATGGCCAGATGGCGTCGAAGGACGTCACCGGCAGTGTTCCCGGCGCGCTTATGTCTTCCGCAAACGGGGCGTGGGTGAACACCGGGCCATAGGAGGACGCCGTCGACATGGCGGCATGCGCGCCGGACGTGAACGCCGAGGTCGCGCACAGCGCCAGCAGTACGGCAACGCCGTAAAGCGCCTTGCGCCTGAGCGGCAGGCTGGTCGGCGTGCCTGGCCGGGAAGTGGTTTGCCCGCGGTCGTGCCCGCGCGCGAGGAGTGAGCGAAAAGCGGCCACGTCGAGATCTCGCGATGAAAAGAAGAAAAGAGGCGCGGGCAAAAGCCGCCATGCAGGTCAGTACACGACAGCGGCGCGTGGCAAGGATCGGGATCATCGCGCCGCGCAGCCCAACGAGCGATGAAGAAATTTTACGAATCCGCCTCAGGCGAATCTGTAGAACGAGTTCGAATGGAGAGGTGGGAGGGCGCGTCTGGCGATTGACCTTATGCGCATAAAACGGGGGCGGATTGATATTCTATTGCAACTAACCGCCAGTTTTGTGCGGCCACGCTGACTGGGTGGCGCGCGTCCTACTCAAGCGGCTTCGTCCTGATCCATCGAACGGCCGATGATTCTGGCCGGAAACGGCTCGCCAGCAGGGCGTTCGGGCAGATCGTGACCGTGCCCTGCCGGATGGCGGCGCGGCGCAATCGCATCGAGCAATGCCTGCTGTTCGGCCGGAATCTTGAAATCCCAGCCGAAGCGGCTCAATTGCAGGCTTTGCGCGATGCGCAATGCCGGTTCCATGAACTGCACGGCCGCTGCGGGTTCGTAGTGGGCCTGCACCGTATCCAGAAAGAGATACAGCCAGTGGCTGAAATGCTTCGGCTCCACGCCGGCCACGGGTTCGTGCGCCTGCTGCACATTGCCGCGATACGACTTGCTGCCGAGCACGAGGCTCGACCAGAACCGGACCATCTTCGGCAGATGTTCGTCCCAGCGGCCGGCCAGCGCGCCGTCGAAGACCGGGCCGAGCAGGGAGTCGGCGCGCACGCGATCGTAGAACGCATAGACGAGTTCGCGGATGTTGTCTTCGGTGGGGGCGGTGTGCCGTGCGCACGGGGCGCTGGCGTTGGGGTGATTCATGGCTGGGCCTGCGGGTGGGGTCGGGATCAAGCGTGGGATCAAGCGCTGAGCGGATCATGATACCCAGGCTCGCTAAAACGTGCATGCCGCTTGCATGTTAATGTATGGCTTCCACCTTCAGTGATTCAGTACCCCTGCCCAGAGCGCCGTCCCCATGAGACTGACTGATTACACCGACTATTCGCTGCGCGTGATGCTGTATCTCGCCTTGCGCCGCGACGGCCTTGCGACGATTCAGGAAATCTCGGACGCCTACGGCATCTCCAAGAACCATCTGATGAAGGTGGTCCAGCGTCTGGGCGAACTGGGTTGGGTCGACACCGTGCGCGGGCGCAACGGCGGGCTGCGGCTCGCGCCGAACTCGCCGTCGCTGAGCGTCGGAGCCGTGGTGCGCCAGACCGAGAACGATTTCGCGCTGGTCGGCTGTTTTCCGGATGAGCAGGGCGAACGCCGGCAGTGCGTCATTGAGCCGCAATGCCGCCTCAAACACGCGCTGGCGGCGGCGCGCGATGCCTTCCTCGCCGAACTCGACCGTCACACCATCGGCGAGATTGCGCAACCGGCAAGCGGCCTCAGCGGCCTGCTGGGTCTGGCGCCGATCGAGTTCGTGCCGAATATGGCCAAGTCCGTGGCCAACTCCGCCGCAAACCCCGCCGCAAACCCCGCCGCAACCGTTGCGCCGCGCGCTCCATCGCGCGAGCATTGAGTCCACGCGCAGCCGCGCCTTTACCTCTCGCTTATCTCAAGCCCGCAGCGACCGTCTGTCGCGGCGGCTGGCGGCGCTGCACACGCCTGTCGTAAAAATCGGAAAAAATGACGCGATCGGCGCTTGAAAATGGCGCAGGACCCCTTAAATTTGGTGACAGTCAAGAATACTGTGGAGGTCTCGCTTTAAATGAGAATCGACAAACTCACCACCAAGTTCCAGGAAGCACTCGCCGACGCG
Organism: Burkholderia sp. Ax-1719; assembly: GCF_011753055.1. Classification (GTDB taxonomy): domain Bacteria; phylum Pseudomonadota; class Gammaproteobacteria; order Burkholderiales; family Burkholderiaceae; genus Paraburkholderia. The sequence continues at coordinate 125,904 of NZ_VWWJ01000020.1, forward strand.
CAAAGCCTCGCTGTCGGCCACGATAATCAATACATCGAACCGGTTCACCTGCTGGCGGCGCTCGTCGCGCAACAGGACGGTTCCGCGCGCTCGCTGATGTCGCGTGCCGGCGTGCAGGTTCAGGCGCTGCAGAATTCGCTGAACGACGCCATCAACCGTCTGCCGCAGGTGCAGGGCACCGACGGCAACGTGCAGGTCGGGCGCGAACTCACGGGCCTGCTCAATCAGGCCGACAAGGAAGCGCAAAAGCTCAACGACACCTATATCGCCAGCGAGATGTTCCTGCTGGCGGTCGCCGACGACAAGGGCGACGCAGGCCAGATCGCGCGCAAGAACGGCTTGACGCGCAAGGCGCTCGAATCGGCGATTGTGGCCGTGCGCGGCGGCGCCCAGGTGCATAGCCAGGACGCCGAAAGCCAGCGCGAAGCGCTCAAGAAGTACACGGTCGATCTGACCGAGCGCGCCCGCGCCGGCAAGCTCGATCCCGTGATTGGCCGCGACGACGAAATCCGCCGCTCGATCCAGATCCTGCAACGCCGCACCAAGAACAATCCGGTGCTGATCGGCGAGCCGGGCGTGGGCAAGACGGCCATCGTCGAAGGTCTCGCGCAGCGCATCGTCAACGGCGAAGTGCCGGAAACGCTCAAGGGCAAGCGCGTGCTGTCGCTCGACATGGCGGCGCTGCTTGCGGGCGCGAAGTATCGCGGCGAGTTCGAAGAGCGCCTGAAGAGCGTGCTCAGTGACATCGCCAAGGACGAAGGCCAGACCATCGTTTTCATCGACGAAATCCATACGATGGTGGGCGCGGGCAAGGCCGAAGGCGCGATGGATGCGGGCAACATGCTCAAGCCGGCGCTCTCGCGCGGCGAGCTGCACTGCATCGGCGCGACCACGCTCGACGAATATCGCAAGTACATCGAGAAAGACGCTGCGCTGGAGCGCCGCTTCCAGAAGGTGCTCGTCGATGAACCGTCGGTCGAGGCGACCATCGCGATCCTGCGCGGTCTGCAGGAAAAGTACGAACTGCACCACGGCGTCGAAATCACTGACCCGGCGATTGTCGCGGCGGCGGAACTGTCGCATCGGTACATCACGGATCGTTTCCTGCCGGACAAGGCCATCGACCTGATCGACGAGGCCGCCTCGAAGATCAAGATGGAAATCGATTCGAAGCCCGAAGAGATGGACAAGCTCGACCGTCGTCTCATTCAGCTGAAGATCGAGCGCGAAGCCGTCAAGAAGGAAAAGGACGAAGCGTCGCAGAAGCGTCTGCAGCTGATCGAGGAAGAAATCGATCGTCTGAGCCTGGAATATAAGGACCTCGAAGAAATCTGGACGGCGGAAAAAGCGGCCGTGCAGGGCAGCGCGCAGATCAAGGAAGAGATCGACCGCGTGCGCGCCGAGATCACGAAGTTCCAGCGCGACGGCAAGCTCGAAAAGGTCGCGGAACTGCAGTACGGCAAGCTGCCGCAGCTCGAAGCGCAACTCAGGCAGGTTGCACAGGCGGAAGCCAGCGAGCAGAGCAACCCCACGCGCCATCGTCTGCTGCGCACGCAAGTGGGCGCGGAGGAAATCGCGGAAGTCGTGTCGCGTTCGACGGGTATTCCGGTCTCGCGCATGATGCAGGGCGAGCGCGAAAAGCTGCTGCTGATCGAAGACAAGCTGCATGAGCGCGTGGTCGGTCAGGACGAGGCGATCGTCGCGGTCGCCGATGCGATCCGCCGCTCGCGCGCCGGTCTTGCGGATCCGAACAAGCCGTATGGCTCGTTCCTGTTCCTCGGCCCGACGGGCGTGGGCAAGACCGAACTGTGCAAGGCGCTCGCGGGCTTCCTGTTCGATTCGGAGGATCATCTCATCCGCATCGACATGAGCGAGTTCATGGAGAAGCACAGCGTCGCGCGTCTGATTGGCGCGCCGCCGGGCTACGTCGGTTACGAAGAGGGCGGTTATCTGACCGAAGCCGTGCGCCGCAAGCCGTATAGCGTGATCCTGCTCGACGAAGTCGAAAAGGCTCACCCTGACGTCTTCAACGTGCTGCTGCAGGTGCTCGACGACGGCCGCATGACCGATGGCCAGGGCCGCACCGTCGACTTCAAGAACACGGTGATCGTGATGACGTCGAACCTCGGTTCGCATCTGATCCAGTCGATGGCGGGCGAGCCGCAGGAAGCGATCAAGGACGCGGTATGGAATGAAGTGAAGCTGCAGTTCCGCCCTGAGTTCCTTAACCGGATCGACGAAGTCGTCGTGTTCCATGCGCTCGGCAAGCAGAACATCGAATCGATCGCGAAGATCCAGTTGCAGCGTCTGCGCGAGCGTCTGGAAAAGCTCGACATGGAACTGGTGGTGTCGGACGAAGCGCTCGGCAAGATCGCGGATGTCGGCTACGACCCGCTGTTCGGCGCGCGGCCGCTCAAGCGTGCGATCCAGCAGGAGATCGAGAATCCGGTCGCCAAGCTGATCCTCGCGGGCAAGTTCGGGCCGAAGGACGTGATTCCGGTCGATGTGCAGGACGGCAAGCTGGTGTTCGAACGCGTCGTGCACTAAGCGCTTTTCATGCGCGGTAAACGCGAAAGGCTCCCCAGATGGGGAGCCTTTTTTATGGCGCTTGCGGCGCTTATGCTGCTACTAAGCCAGCATTCAAGCCTGCTTGGTGCCGCCAAACAGCGAGGCCAGGCCGCCGAGCGTGCCCAGCACGCTTTCGGTGTTGATCTGGCCGCCTTGCGGCACTTCGCCGTTCGGCGTGCCGGCATTGACGATATGCGGCAGCACCTGGGCGAGCAGACCCGTCACCTGGCTCGGCTCCATGCCGACCTTCTGCGCGAGACCCGACACGACGTCCGAACCCAGCACGTTATGCAGCTGATCGGGCGACACCGACTGGTTTTCGCCGTTGCTGATCCACGATTGCGCGACGTCGCCCAGACCGCCTTGCTGGAACTTCTGCAGCAGGCCGCTCAGGCCGCCCGGCTGGTTGTTGATGAATTCCATCGCCAGCCCGATGAGTTGGGCCTGACCGCCGCCTTGCTGCTGTTGCGACGAACCGAGGATGGAACCGAGGGTATCAAGCAGGCTCATGACAAATCTCTCTGAAAAATGGCCGTGGCGGGGGCCGCGGCCGGTGAGTGAGGCGGCGCGAGATGTTTCGTGCGCGCCGCAAAAGTGATGGAATCAGGCGGGTCTCAGCGACCCGATCAGGCGCCCGAAGCGGCCGCATCCGAAGCGGCCTTGCTCTTCTTCGACTTCTTGCCCTTTTTGGCCTTGGCGTCCGAAGCCGTAGCGGGTGCCGAGGCGGCGCCGGGCGCCGGTGCGCTGCCTGCTTCGGCGGCGCTGGCGGCGGCGTCCTTCTTGCTCTTGCGCTTCGACTTGCCTGCCTTCGCGTCCGAAGCGGCTTGCGGCGCGGTCGTGGCTGCGGGCGTTTGCGCGGTCGTTGTAGCAGGCGCTGCGGGATTCGGCGCGGTGCCCGTGGCGGCGGCCGTGCTCTTGCTGCTCTTCGCCGATGCGGCCGGCTTGCCCGCCGGCGGCGCGGACGAACCATTTATCGTCAGCCCCGCAGCCTCCAGATTCTGCACCGACTTCGGACCGATGCCCTTGACGCGGTTCACGAGATCGTCGGCGTCCTTGAACGGGCCGTTTTTGCTGCGCTCGTCGATGATCGCCTTGGCGTGGACCGGGCCGATGCCCTTGACGGATTCGAGCGCGGTTTCATCGGCGCTGTTGACTTCGACACCGGCTACGGCGAGCGCGGCGGACAGCGAGAACCCAATCGCGAGGAACAGCATCAGCAACTTCTTGAGCATGGCAATCACTCCATTGAGGGCATTTCGTTGATTTTCGGTTAGCCGGGAACGGACGACGCATCCAGTCGTTGGTGGGTGCTGCGCTACAAGAATAGGACAGTTGACGTATCCGTGGACGGGAAGCGGTCGATTTATACCCACGGTTTCGTGGCAACACAATCACGCCGCACAATATTTAATACTTCTGTGCATTCCTGCGGCGGCATGGCTGCGGCAGCGGCGCACCTGCATGCGCCAGCGTGGTGCGTTGGTGGTATGCGTTGAAGTCGATCAGCTGCGATGCGGCCCGACGATGCCGAGCTTCGCCACGCGCCGGTAGAGCGTCGCGCGCGAGATGCCTAGCGCTGCCGCCGCCGCGTTGGGACGCCAGCGATGCGCCGTGAGCGCGGCGAGAATGCGCGCGCGTTCGTCGGCTTCGTTTTCCATAGCGCGTGTGGCGCCCGGACGCGCCTCGCCATGCGAAGGCGGCGGCAGTTGCGCGGCGAGATCGGCGCTCAAGTGCCGCGCTTCCACACGCACGGTGTCGCACACGGCGCATGCGTACCGCATGGCATTGCGTAACTGGCGCAGATTGCCGGGCCACGCGAAGGTCGCGAGGCGCGCCGCCAGATCCGCATCGAGCGCGAGCGGACGGCCCGACGCCTGTGCTTCCTCGGCGAATACGGTGTCGATCAGCGTGGCGATATCGCGCCGCTCCCGCAGCGGCGGCAAGGTCAGCACCGCGCCGCACAGTCGGTAGTACAGATCGTCGCGAAACTCGCCGTTTGCCGCCATGCGCGCGAGATCGCGGTGCGTCGCGCAGATCACGTCGAGGTCCACGCGCGTGGGCGCTTCGCCGCCCAGCGGCAGCACTTCGCCTTCGGCGAGCACGCGCAGGAGGCGCGTTTGCAGCGCGAGCGGCATGTCGCCGATTTCGTCGAGAAACAGCGTGCCGCCATCGGCCATGGCGATCTTGCCGCGTGCGCCATGACGTCGCGCGCCCGTGAACGCCCCTGGCGCATAGCCGAACAGTTCGCTCTCGATCAGCGATTCGGGCAGCGCGCCGCAATTCACCGCCACAAATGGCCGGTTGCGGCGCGGCCCGGCGTCGTGAATCGCGCGCGCAAACACTTCCTTGCCCGCGCCCGTTTCGCCGAGCAGCAGCACCGGCAGACGCTTGCCCACCACGCGCTGGGCGATGCGGGCGATATCGGCGACACGCGCATCGGCGCTGCGCAAAAACGGGCCGAGCGCGCTGTGTTCATGCGCGTCGTCGTGCTGCGACGTGCGCGCATCGCGCAGCGGCGTCGCGCCATGCAGGCCGGGCGACGCAACGCGTCCGAGCGGCGCACGGATGCGCGCGTAAAGCATTGCGCCGCTGGCGCGCAGGCGCAGCGCCGCAATGGCTTCGATACGGCCGATATCGCGCAGCTGCACGTGCGAGGAATCGAAAATCTCGTCGATATGGCGGGGCGCATCGAGGCCCGCGATGCATTCGCGCGCGCGGCGGTTCGCGGCCATCACATTGCCGTTTTCGTCGAAGGCGATCAGCAGTTCGGGCTGCGCCTCGACGTAATTGCGGTTCTGATGCCCGAACAGAATCCAGCACGCCGAGGTGCGATGCAGAAAGTAGCCGTCTTCGATCAGCGTGGCGCTCTGGCGCACCAGCTGGTTGACGATGCGCTGGCTGTCGCGGTTGTCGGGCGACTGCACGGCCGACGCATCGAGCACGCCGATCAGCTCGCCGCCCGGCGCGAAGATTGGCGCCGCGCTACAGGTGAGCGTTGTGAACGCCGCGCGAAAGTGATCGGTCTTGTGCACCGTGATCGGCGCGAGATCGGTCAGCACGCTCGCGATGCCACAGGTGCCTTCCTCGCTTTCCGACCAGCACGACCCCACGTAAAGCCCCGCGTGCTTGAAGTCGTTGCGCCGTTCGCGGTCGATGCGTGAATCGATGGTGACGCCGTGCGCGTCGGTGAGCATCACGCAGTAGTCGGCGTCGCGCACGGTTTCGTGCAGGCGCGTGAGGCATTGACCCGAAGCGCGCAGGAAGGCTTCTTCGCGATCGCGGATCTCGCGCAGTTCGGCGGCGCTCAGTACGCGCGGGCCGATCACCGAGCTGGGATCGAGTTGATAGCGCTCGAACGAGCGCTGCCACGACGACACAAGGCGCGGCGAATCGGACGGCGCGGGCAGCCGGCCTTCGACGGCGCCGCGTACGCGTTCGGCGTGCCGGGTGGGCGCAAGAGCGTAGGGCATGAGCGGTTCCAGGCGGATCGGGGGTATCCAGCGGTTCCAGACAGGGCGCAGCGAGCGGGCGGCGCGATCTTTTGTAGCACATTCGCCGCGCGCGATCACACCGCAGCGCAGCAAGCGAGACGCTTGAGACGATCGTCTCAGGGCGTCTCGCTGCGTGCGTGAGACGTCGCGTGAGCGTCTGGAAGGCCCTTGTAGCGGGGCTTTCAAGCGATCGGCTCTCGCACGCGTGGTGATTGTCTTCATGGGCGACGAGCGCTGGACGCTCGCGTGAGACGACGCTACGCGCATTGAGCGCCCGAGGGCGGCTCTTACAGATTCCCGCAAACCCCCGTCGCCAAAGCGTTGAGCGGATCGCTGCCGCTGTTTTCGCACGATTGGCATAACGCTTGCAGAGAAAGCTGGCAATCAAGGCGCGAAATCGCTGCATGACTGGAGCGCGCGCCGCCATCACAAGTCCGTGCGCGCATCGCGACGCGTGGACAGGAGACAACGCTCGTGACTACGCCCGTGACCGTAGGCGTGATCGCGAACCCGGCATCGGGTCGCGATATTCGCCGCCTCACCACGCATGCATCCGTATTCCCGACGGCGGAAAAGGCCAACATGGTCGTGCGCCTGCTGGCCGGTCTCGGCGCGCTGGGCGTGGAGCGCGTGCTGACGCTGTGCGATCGCACAGGCGTGGCCGCGCTGGTGCTGCGCGCACTGGAAACGCACGCCGCCGTCGAGCCGCGCGGGCGCTGGCCGGCGGTTGAATTCGTCGATCTGCCGGTGAGCGAGAGCGTCGCCGATACGCATACGGGCGTCGCCCACATGGTCCGCGAAAACGTCTCGCTGATCGCGGTGCTCGGCGGCGACGGCACCCATCGCGCCGTCGCCGCCCATTGCGGTAAGACGCCGTTGATCGCGCTCTCCACCGGCACCAATAACGCGTTCCCCGAACTGCGCGAGGCCACGGTCGCGGGCCTTGCGGGCGCGCTCGTCGCCACTGGCGCGGTGCCCGCGGAAACCGCGCTGGCGCGCAACAAGCGACTGGTGGCGCGCTGCGTCGAAGGCCCGAGCCAAGGCCGCGAAGACATCGCGCTGGTCGATATCTGCGTGTCGCGCCAGCCGTTCATCGGCGCGCGGGCGATCTCGGATAGTTCGGATATCGAATCGTTGTTTCTGGCCTTCGCGCCGGCCGACGGCATTGGTCTCGCGGCGATCGGCGGGGCGTGGGCGCCAGTGGGCCGCGACGCCGCGCACGGCCTGCATATGACGTTCGCGCCCGGCGCAACGCCCACGCAAGAAGGCGTGCCGCTGATCGCGCCGATTGCGCCGGGGCGTATCGAGCGCGTGACGATGCGCACCTGCCAGCGGCTCGAAGTCGGCATGGCGCTGCCGCTCGATGCGGGCCACGGCACGCTCGCTTTCGACGGCGAGCGCGAAATCGAACCCGCGCGCGGCGACCGCTACGAAGTCTCGCTCGACTGGCAGGGCCCGCTGACCGTCGATGTCGCGCGCGTGCTGCGTTACGCGGCTTCACATCAGCTGATGCGCGATGGCTGATCCCAATTCAAAAATCCGGCTTCCGCTCCACCTTTGAGGCCGGTCGCAGTGCAGCAGGCATACACAGTGTTTCATCGACAGGAATATCGACAGGAGACAGCCATGTCAGGCCAGTTGAACAAGGAGCAGTTGCTGAGCGCGTATCGCTCGATGCGCACGATCCGCGAATTCGAGGAGCGCTTGCACACCGAATTCGCGACCGGCGAAATCCCCGGTTTCGTCCACCTTTACGCGGGCGAAGAGGCGTCGGCGGTCGGCGTCATGAGCCATTTGAACGACAGCGATTACGTCGCCACCACGCACCGCGGCCACGGCCATTGCATCGCCAAGGGCGTGGACGTGCGCGAGATGATGGCCGAAATCTACGGCCGCGCCACCGGTTCATGCCGGGGCAAGGGCGGCTCGATGCATATCGCCGATCTCGCCAAGGGCATGCTGGGCGCGAACGGCATTGTCGGCGCGGGTGGGCCGCTTACCTGCGGCGCGGCGCTCGCGGCCAAGCACAAGAAAACCGGCGGCGTGGGCGTGTGCTTTTTCGGCGATGGCGCGTCGAATCAAGGCGTGATTTTCGAGTCGATGAATCTGGCTTCGGTGTGGCGTTTACCGGTGATTTTCGTGGCCGAAAACAATGGCTACGCGGAAGCGACCTCATCCACCTGGTCGGTTGCCGCCGACAACATCGCCGACCGCGCCAACGGTTTCGGCATGCCGGGCGTGATCGTCGATGGCTTCGACTTTTTCGCCGTGCATGAAGCGCTGGGCGAAGCGATTGCACGCGCGCGCAGCGGCGGTGGCCCGACGCTGGTCGAAATGAAGTTGTCGCGCTATTTCGGCCATTTCGAAGGCGATGCGCAGACCTATCGCGCGCCCGGCGAAGTGCAGAAACTGCGCGAGGAAAAGGACTGCCTCAAGCGCTTCGAAGAGCGCGTGGTGCGCGCGGAACTCGCGAGTACCGACGATCTGCGCAAGGTCGACGCCGAAGTCCAGGCGCTGATCGACGATGCCGTCGCCAAGGCGAAGGCCGCGCCGTTGCCATCGCCCGAAGCGCTGCTCACAGACGTGTACGTGTCATATCCCTGAACCCATTGCAGCCTGGTCGACAGGATTAATCATCAGGATTCCAGATCAAGGAGACGAAAATGGCACGGAAAATCACTTATTCGCAGGCGATCAATGAAGCGCTTGCCCAGGAAATGGCCCGCGACGACAGCGTGATCGTGATGGGCGAGGACAACGCGGGCGGCGCAGGCGCGCCCGGCGAGCAGGACGCATGGGGCGGCGTGCTCGGCGTAACGAAGGGGCTGTACGGCAAATTCCCGGGACGGGTGCTCGATACGCCGCTCTCGGAAGGCGGTTTTATCGGCGCGGCCGTGGGCGCGGCGGCATGCGGCATGCGCCCGGTGGCGGAACTGATGTTCATCGACTTCATGGGCGTGTGCTTCGACCAGATCTTCAATCAGGCCGCGAAATTCCGCTATATGTTTGGCGGCAAGGCGGTCACGCCCGTCGTGATCCGCACGATGTGTGGCGCGGGCCTGCGCGCGGCGGCCCAGCATTCGCAGATGCTCACGTCGCTGTTCACGCATATTCCCGGCCTCAAGGTCGTGTGTCCGGCCACGCCTTACGATGCGAAGGGACTCATGATCGAGGCGATTCGCGACAACGACCCCGTCATCTTTTGCGAGCACAAGCTGCTCTACACGATGGAAGGCGATGTGCCGGAAGAGTCGTATTCGATTCCCTTCGGCGAAGCGAACATCGTGCGCGACGGCGATGACGTCACCATCGTCACGTATGGCCGTATGGTGCATTACGCGCTCGACGCCGCGCAAAAGCTCGCCAAAGACGGCATTGAAGCCGATGTGATCGACCTGCGCACGACTTCGCCGCTCGACGAGGACACCATTCTCGAAAGCGTGCAGCGCACCGGCCGCATCGTGGTGGTCGACGAAGCCAATCCGCGCTGCTCGATCGCCACGGATATTGCCGCGCTGGTGGCGAGCAAGGCGTTTCGCGATCTCAAGGCGCCCGTCGGCATGGTGACCGCGCCGCATACGCCCGTGCCGTTTGCGGCTTCGCTCGAAGATCTCTACATCCCCTCGGCGGAACAGATCGCCGCAGCGGCGCGCGCCGCAAGGAGCTGACGTTATGCCGATCAATATGATCACGATGCCCAAATGGGGCCTGTCGATGGAGCAGGGCCAGGTGAACGGCTGGCTCAAGTCGACGGGCGACAAGGTCACGAAGGGCGAGGAATTGCTCGACGTCGAATCGGACAAGATCGCGTCGGGCGTGGAGTGCGCATTCGATGGGATCTTGCGGCGGCAGATCGCGCAGGAGGGCGACACGCTGCCGGTCGGCGCGCTGCTGGGTGTGGTCGCGGACGCAGAAACGCCGGATGCCGAAATCGACGCCGCCGTGAGCGAGTTCCAGCGCGATTTCGTGCCCGCCAAAGCAGGCGACGCGGACGCGGGGCCGCAGCCGGAGAAAGCGCAGATCGGCGGGCGCACGGTGCGCTGGCTGAAGTTGGGCGAGGGCAGCGGTACGCCCGTCGTGCTGATTCACGGCTTTGGCGGCGACCTCAACAACTGGCTGTTCAATCACGCCGATCTGGCGGCCGGGCGCACAGTCTGGGCGCTCGATCTGCCGGGACATGGCGAGTCGGGGAAAGCCGTGGAAACCGGTGCGATCGATGAACTGGCGCAGAGCGTGATCGCGTTTCTCGATGCGCAGGAGATCGGGCGCGCGCATCTGGTCGGGCATTCGCTGGGCGGCGCGGTGGCGATGGCCGTCGCTGAAAAAGCGCCTGCGCGCGTCGCCTCGCTCGCGTTGATTGCGAGCGCGGGGCTCGGCGATGAGATCGACGGCGCGTATATCGAGGGCTTCGTGACGGCGGCCAATCGCAATGCGCTGAAGCCGCATGTGACGAAGCTGTTTGCCGATCCCGCGCTGGTGACGCGTCAGCTCGTCGAAGACCTCGTGAAGTACAAGCGGCTCGAAGGCGTGCAGGACGCGTTGCGCAAGATTTCGGCGCAGGCGTTCGAGGGCGGGGCGCAACGGCGCGTGTTCCGCGACAGGCTATCGACGCTTGCGCCGAGCGTGCTCGTGATCTGGGGCGAGACGGATCAGATCATCCCGTCGAAGCATGCGCAGGGCCTCGCGCCCACGGTGAGCGTGGAGGTGATCGCGGGCAAGGGGCACATGGTGCAGATGGAGGCGGCCGCCGAAGTCAACCGGCTGCTCAAGGCCTTCTTCGAGTCGGGAGGCTGACGATGAGCGAGGCCGTGTCTGAAGCGACGTTGCCCGGCGACACCGCGCTTGGCCAGCACGGCCTGCGCAGCCGCGACAAGCTCGCGCGTATTCCGGTGAAGATCGTGCCCGCGGCTTCGGGCGAGGCGTTGCCGAAGCCGCCGTGGCTGCGCGCGCGTCCGATGATGAGCGCCACGGTTGCGGAAGTGGCCGCGGTGCTGCGCGAACATCGGCTGCATTCGGTCTGTGAGGAGGCGATGTGCCCAAACATTGGCGAATGTTTTGCGCAGCGCACGGCCACGTTCATGATCATGGGTGGGCTGTGCACGCGGCGCTGTCCGTTCTGCGACGTCGCGCACGGACGGCCCGCGCCGCTCGACGCCGATGAGCCCGCGCATCTGGCGACGGCGGTCGCGGCGCTGGGTTTGCGTCATGTCGTGATTACGTCGGTGGATCGCGACGATCTGCGTGACGGCGGCGCGGCGCATTTCGCGCAGTGTATCGAGCAGGTGCGGGCGCGCGTGCCCGGCATCGGCGTGGAGATTCTGACGCCGGACTTCCGTGGTCGTATTGGGCGGGCGCTCGACGCGCTGTCGGCCGCGTGGCCCGATGTGTTCAACCACAACATCGAGACCGTGCCGTCGCTCTATCGTGCGGCACGGCCGGGCGCGGATTATCGCGGCTCGCTCGATCTGCTGACGCGTGCGAAGGAAGCGCACGCGGCGCTGGTCACGAAGTCGGGGCTGATGGTGGGACTCGGCGAAACCGATCCGGAGTTACGGGCGACGATGGGCGATCTGCGCGAGCACGGCGTGGAAGTGCTGACCATCGGGCAGTACCTTGCGCCTTCGCGCTATCACCTGCCGGTGCGGCGCTATCTGCATCCGGACGAGTTTGCGGCGCTGCGCGAGGCGGGCTTGCGGATGGGGTTTCGCGAGGTCGTGGCGGGGCCGCTGGTGCGGTCTTCGTATCATGCGGCGCAGACAGCGGAGGCGGCGCTTAAGGTGGGGTGATCGTATCCGCTCGAGTTTGCAACTAACCGCCAAGCGTGACTTTTTCTCTAAATCAGGGCGCGCACAACGCGCGCCCTGACCGTCAAACTTCGCTGCGCAAGTATCGCGTGCTGACCCGCGACAGGTAGACGACCAGACCCGCACCGGCGATCACGAGACTCGCCGCATTGGCGATCCAGAAACCGCGTGCGCCGGTCGCCCAGGCGGGCAGGCCGCCTAATACGTCGAAGCCGAGTGCATAGCCGCCGCCCAGGCCCACGCCCCAGAGGGCGATGGCATAGATGACCGTCGGCACCACGGCGACCTTGTAGGCGCGCAGCGCGAACGCCGTGGTGATCTGCAGCGCGTCGAACACGTGATAGACGGTCACAATCGCCACCAGCGGCATGGCAGCCACCGCCACCGCCGGATCGGGCGTATAGCCGCCGATGATGAGCGGACGCAGCACGAACACGATCGCGCCATAGCAGCATGCGATCGCCACCGCCGTCATCACGCCGTGCCGCGCGAGCGTGCGGGCCTCGGCGGGGCGGTTGCCGCCCAGCGCCTGCGCCACCAGCGTCGATGTCGCCACGCCAATCGACAGCGGCGTCATATACAGCACCGCGCCCATATTCCCGGCGATCTGATGGCCTGCGAGCGTCGTCGTGCCCAGTCGCGCGATGAAGATCGCCATGAAGGTGTAGGACGTCACCTCGATGAGATAGGACAGCCCCATCGGAATGCCGAGCTTGAGCAGTTCCACCTGACGCTTCCAGACCGGCCAGCAGAAGTGCTTGAAGATCTCGAATGGCGCGAACACGTCGATGCGGGTGAACGTGACAGCCGCGCACAGCGCCAGCGCCCAGTTGATCGACGTGCTGGCCAGCGCGCAGCCGGGGCCGCCCAGCGCGGGCACGCCCAGGCCGCCGAAAATCAGCCACGTATTGAGCGGCACCTTGATCGCGAGCGCGCCCACCTGCAGGAACATCACGAGGCGCGGGCGTCCAACCGCGTTCGACAGCGAGCTATAGATGCGGAACGCGAGGCTCGCCGGCAGCCCGAACGACAGCAGCCGCAGATAGCCGATGGTGCGATCGCGCAGCGCTTCGGGCGCGCGTGCGAGGTCGAGCGGCGGGCCGGGGAAATAGAGGATGACGAAGCCGATCACCATCAGCACGAGCGCGAGCCAGAAGGCCTGGCGCACTTCCTCGCCGATCTCGGCGTCCTTGCGCGCGCCATAGAGTTGCGCGGCAACCGGCTGAAGCGCCGAAAGAATGCCCGTGAGGCCGATATACACCGAGACATAGATCGACGAGCCAAGGCCAAGCGCGGCGAGGTCGAGCGCCGAATAGCGGCCCACCATCGCCGTGTCGATTACGCCGAACGCGATGATCGCGAGCTGCCCGACCAGCACCGGCCACGCAAGGCCGGCGATGCGCCGGACGTCGCCAAGGAGAGTCGTGGTCACAGCAACCTCGCTCGCATCAATCGGGGCGCTTGCGCCACACGTGCTTCTTGAGCGGCGGCTGCGGGCGGTCGATGCGCACGTAGAGGCGGAAGCGTTCGTCGCGGTCGGCGGCGCGGCGGCCTTCCCAGACCAGCTTCCAGACGAAGTTCGACATCGAGCTGGGTTCGCCGTAGTCCTGGGTGTCCTGACGCAGGATCACGTCGCAGTCCTCGTCGAACGAGAAGTGCATCTTGCCGAAGTAGGCGAAGGTCGCGATCTGCGCATCGCCCAGACGCACCGGCGAAATGCACTGATAGTCGGCGGGCAGGTGCGCCGAAATCTGTTGCGCGACGTCCTTATAGGTACGGCTGTAGTTGACGACCGGCAGCCACAGCGTCATCAGCAGCACCCACATCAGCGTGGTGCCGCCGCTCGACAGCACGACGCTGCGCCACAGCACCTTCGGATGACGCGCCACGCGCCATTGCACCAGCGCCATCCAGCACAGCGTCACACCCACGGCGCAAACGAAGGAGAGAATCTTGAACTGCGGCGCGAAGCCCGGCACGAGACGCGCGAGGTTGCGCGCGAGCGGCGCAGGGAAGCCCGTCATGCCCGCCAGCCACACCAGCCACACGAAGGTGCCGAGAATCGTGAAGCTCAGCACGGCGAACCAGTCGATCGCGTTGATCGCCTCGCGCTTGAGCGTGGGCAGCGCGAAAGTCGCGAGCACCGACAGCGCGGGCAGCACCAGCATGAAGAGGCGATTGGTTTCGTGGCTTTGCACCACCACGAGGACCAGCAGCGGCACGATCACCGAAAGCGGAATCGCGATGTGCGGCGCGCGGCGCAGACCGGCCCAGCTCACCCACGCCCAGATCGCGAGCGGCCATGCCGGCCACGTGAAGAGCGGCAGGTTCTTGGCCGCGTAGCGCAGCACCGAGCCCGGCGGCCCTGCGAATGCGTTGACGTTGGTGCGCGCCCACTGGTTGATGAACCAGACGGCGTCATCCGGATACGCGTGCAGCGCGATTAGCGGCCACGAGAAGGCGACCACGATCGCCACGGGGAGGCCGGCCACCAGCAGCCAGCGCGAGCGCGTTTCGGGCGCGACAGCGAGCATCACCAGCGTGCCGACGAGCAGCGCGCCCACCAGCACCGGACCGCTCGACAGCATCACCACGCCCAACGCCAGGCCCCACCAGATCGCACCCTGGATGGGTTTGTCGATGGCGCGCACCAGGCCGTAGACCAGCATCGCAATGCCGAGGAACTGCATCAGCTGCGGCGTGGTTTCGTGACCGCGCTCGGCGAGGCCGAAGCAGGCCAGCAGAATGAGCAGGGCGCCGTCGGCCAGCGTGCGGCCGTAGTCGCGCGGCTCGGGCTCGCCGCCGAACGCATACTTGAAGGGCTGCACTTCGGCGCGGCGGCCCAGCAGATAGGCGCTGTACCACACGAACGCGCAGGCGAAACAGAACAGCAGACCCGTGGCGACACGCGAGGCATTGCTCGCGTCCACCCACGGCGCAAAGATGCGGATGCACAGCGCACCGAGCCAGTAGCCCAGCGGGCCATTCTCGGTCACATATTTGCCGACGAGATTCGGCAGCAGCCAGTCGTGCGAGGTGCCGCCGGCCATCGTCCACATCACGCCGAAACCCGCCGCATCCTCGTTCTTCCACGGATCGCGGCCAAACAGGCCGAACGAAGCGAAGACGATGGTGATGGTCAGCAGCAGCCAGCGCGGCAGGGCGCTGGTGGCGGAGGCGGTCAGGCGAATGGCAGGCTTCATGCAGTACGAAAGAATCGGGTAGGCGGACCGGGTTGGACGACGTCCAGGCAGCTTCAAGATAACAAAGCGTCGCGATGGACGCGTCTGCGTCCGGTCAGGAGCATCCGGCATTCTAGCCGGGCGCGCCTGCAAGCGTCATGGCGCAGGTGCGACCGAGTCTTACCGGAGCTTCGATGCGAGCGCAATGAAGCGCAGGGGAACGCAGTCAGCGGGCAATAAAAAAGGGCAGCGTACGCTGCCCTTTTTTACTGTGCTTCCAACGGAAGCAGCGGGGACCGGCGCGAAGCCGGTGCAACGAATTACTTCGTTGCCTTGCCCGTGGCGCGTGCGCCGAACTTCTTGTTGAACTTTTCGACGCGGCCGGCCGTGTCCATGATCTTCTGCGTGCCCGTGTAGAACGGGTGCGATTCCGACGAGACTTCGATCTTTGCGAGCGGGTAGGTCTTGCCGTTGAATTCTGCGGTTTCGCGCGTCTGGATCACCGAACGGGTCACGAACTTGAAATCGTTCGAAACGTCGATGAACAGGACTTCGCGGTAATCCGGGTGAATGCCTTCTTTCATGATAAATCCTCAAATCTGGCGGTAGCCAACCCGCGAGTCCGGCTGCCCTATGCAGTACCGGCACCCCTTGCCTGAATCTTTCAGGATTCAGGCGCGAGCCACTTGCCCAAGGTCGAAAAACGGCGATTATGCCAGAAAATCAGCCGGTTGGCGATTTTTCGAGCGCTGCAATCACGTGCCCGAAGCCGCCAGCGCGCCCACGCGCGCGGGGTCCTGGCGGTAATAGCGCGCGAGCAGCCGATAGAGCTCGGGATATTCGGCCTCGAACGCCTGCGGCTTGACGAAGAGCGCCTCGCTGCACACGGCAAAAAATTCGGACGGATGATCGGCGGCATAGGGATCGATCAGCGAGTCGCGCTCGAAACGCGCCCAGCGGCGCTCCGGCACCGCGTCCACCTTGTCGCAGAACTGGTCGTACGCGTTGTCGAAGACATCGGCCCACGCCTGCGCATCAAGTGGCGCGTGCCAGCGGCGAAAAAGGGGCGGATGGCCGTCGGCCTCGCCGTTGAGCATGTCGATCTTGTGAGCGAATTCGTGGATGACGACGTTGTAGGCGTCGCTGCCATCGGTCATCTGCGCGTCTTCCCAGGACAGCAGCACGGGGCCGCCTTCCCAGGCCTCGCCGCTGGCGTCGTGCTCAACCTCATGGACCACGCCGTCTTCGTCTTCGACGGTCTTGCGAATGACGAATTCGCCGGGATACACCGTCACGCCAACCCAGCCCTTGTAAAGATCGAGCGAAAGATTGAGCACCGGCAACGACGCCTGCACCGCAATGGCCACCGCGATCTGGTCGGTCAGTTCCAGTTCGTGCGCGGTGGTGAACTCCTTCTGCGCAAGAAAGAGGCTGGTCAGTTCGCGCAGACGCGTGAGATCGGCGGCGTCGAGGTGCGCGAGGAATGGCAGCCCGGCGAGCGTGGCCTGCCAGAGCGTGTCGTCGATGGCGTAGGTGCGCAGCGCTTTTTCGCGGCGGCGCGCATCGAACCAGTTCGTCAGTTTCGAAAGCATCGGGCTACGTTATTCAGTCGTTCAGTCGATCTGCTTTTGCCACGCGGCGAACACCCCGCCAACGATGGCCACGCCGATCAGAAAATAGAACCCGTCGAGCGAACTCAGGAAACTGGCTTGCTGCGCGACCATCCGGCTCATTTGCGCGAGGGCGAGTCCCTGCGCTTCGCCAGGCGCGCGGCCGAGCCCTTCGAAGGCATGCACGAGCGTCGCGTACGTGTTCTGGAAGATCGGGTTGAGCGGGTTCACGAATTCCACCAGCCGGGTCTGATGCAGCGCCAGCCGGTGTTGCTCGAGGATGATAACCGTGGCCGTCGCGAATGACATCGTCAATTGACGCACGACATTTTTCAGGCGGTAACCGTGCGTGAATTCTTCGATGGCGAAGATGCGGAACGTCAGGTTGGCCACGGGCAGCACGATGAAGAGCAGCAGCAGGCCGCGCAGCAGCAGCGGAAAGATGAGCCAGCTTTGGCTGGTGTCGGGCGTGAGGCGCGTCATCCAGAACGAGATGAAGGCGGCGAGCACGAAACCCGGCACGATGATCCACTTCTTGTGTGTGACGTATTTCGAATAGCGGAAATAGAAGAACAGCGCGGTCGCGGAAATGAGCGACGTGACGCCGGTGAGGCGCCCGGCGTTCTCGACCGGGTAATTCAGGCCGCCTTCCAGCAGACGCGACACCAGGTAGCTGAGTGCCGTCGTCAGATAGTAATAGAGCATGTAGAGCAGCAATCCGACGCGAAACGGCTTTTCGCGTAGTGCATGCAGACGCATGAGCGGCTTCGGGTGATGCCATTGATGCCACGCAAACCACGCGAGCGCCGCCATGCCGGCGACGGTGAGCAAGAGAATGCCGGGCGAGTTGCTGAAGAGCTCGAAACGCACCTGCTGCATGGCGATCTGCAATGCCGCCTGCGCGAACGCAAAGATGATGTAGGGCCAGAAATGCGTGCCGCCGCGTTCCTCGGGCAGCACATGGCCGGAATCGGGCAAGGCGAGCAGAGCCAGCACGGCATAGACGACGCCAGCCGGCGCAGAAAACGCGAACAGCGCGCGCCAGTCGAAATGCGACACCAGCAGGCCGCCCGCGAGCGGGGCGAGCGCGCTCGACAGAACGATGAGGATAAGGAATGCGCGCGTCGCCACGGGGCGCTGCTGCGGCGTGAAACAGATCTGGATGAGGATGCGGCAGGTGCCCATCATCGGGCCGATGCAGTAACCCTGGAAGCCGCGTGCGAAAGCCAGTTCGATCGACGATTCACACAGCGCCGCAGCGATTGCGCCTGCCGAGTAGAACAGCAGACTCCCCGCTACGTAACGCCGATAGCCGACGCGTTCGACCCACCATTGCTGCTGAAGGATGCCGAGCACCGCGCCCACCGCATAGGCGCTGGATGACCACACGAGTTCATCGGGCGAGGCGTTGATGCCGCCTGCGATATAGCTCGTGAAAAAGGAAAAGATGGCGTTGTCGTAGTAATCGAGGCCGGTCGCGAGGGCGAGTACCCACGGGAAGAAGTCGCCGCGCAGTCGGGCGGCGCTCAATAGCGGGGCGCGGGAAGGCGTGGGGGCGGTGCTCATGCTGGGTCGCCTCCGTCGTCCCCGCTGCGGCTTTGCGCGGATTTCGCCTTGCGCGCGGCGCCCGATTTGCTACGCGCGTGATTGCCGCTATGGGCATTGGCAGGCGCGTCGAGCGTGGCGTCCGCGTGCGTCAGGCTGTCGTGCGCTTGCGCGGCCTGCTTGCGCCGCCGCGTCGCGGCGAGGCGCTCGTCGATCAGCGCGTCCGACGGCTCGCCCGCCAGGCGGCGTTTCAGATAGTCGAGGTCGTGCGCGAGTTCGGCGCGCACGGTCTGCGCCTCCTTGAGTTCGCGGCGCACATCCGTGATGCGAGCGTCGAGCGTGCCGATCTGCTGTTCGAGCGCGTCGGCGATCTGCTGCAGCGATTCCTGCGAGTAGCGGCGACGCCCTTCGCCCACGGTTTCCAGTGGCCTTTTGAGCATTTCGGTAATGCCGTGCAGCGAAAAGCCGAGCGCGCGCAGCCGCAAAATGCGGCCGAACTGTTCGAGATCCTGTTCGTCATAAAGACGGTATCGACCCTCGCTACGCGTGGGCGTGACGAGGCCGCGTTCCTCGTAATATTTGAGCGTGCGGGGCGTGACGCCAAGCCGTTCGGCGGCGTCGCGCACCGTCAGCAGCGCGGGGGAGTGGCTGGGCATCGACGGTTGGCCGCTTTCTGGCGGCAGCAGGGACATCGACCCGATTATAGATCAACGTGAACGTGCACGTTCATGTTGGGGTACGCCATAACGCGTTGCCAGAAATGAAAAACGCCCGCATATAGCGGGCGTTTTGCTTTGCGTCACGCAGGCGAAAATTAGCCGCCGCGGCGCATCATGTCGAAGAACTCGGAGTTGTTCTTCGTCTGGCGAATCTTGTCGAGCAGGAATTCCATCGCTTCGACTTCGTCCATGTCGTGGATGAACTTGCGCAGCACCCAGATCTTCTGGAGGATGTCCGGCTTGATCAGCAGTTCTTCGCGACGCGTGCCCGACTTGTTCAGGTTGATCGACGGGTAGACGCGCTTTTCCGCGAGACGACGTTCCAGGTGCACTTCCATGTTGCCGGTGCCCTTGAACTCTTCGTAGATCACGTCGTCCATGCGGCTGCCGGTTTCGATCAGCGCCGTACCGATGATGGTGAGCGAGCCGCCTTCTTCGATGTTACGTGCCGCGCCGAAGAAACGCTTCGGACGTTGCAGCGCGTTGGCGTCCACACCACCCGTGAGCACCTTGCCCGAGGCCGGCACTACCGTGTTGTAGGCGCGTGCCAGACGCGTGATGGAGTCGAGCAGAATCACGACGTCGTGCTTCATTTCAACCAGGCGCTTGGCCTTTTCGATCACCATTTCGGCGACCTGGACGTGACGCGCAGCCGGTTCGTCGAACGTGGAGGCAATCACTTCGCCCGCCACCGAACGCTGCATTTCGGTCACTTCTTCAGGACGCTCGTCGATCAGCAGCACGAATAGCACCACATCAGGGTGGTTCTGCTTGATGGCGTGCGCGATGTGCTGAAGCATCACGGTCTTGCCCGACTTGGGCGACGCGACCAGCAGGCCGCGCTGGCCCTTGCCGATAGGCGCGATCATGTCGATGATGCGGCCCGTGACGTTTTCTTCGCCGCGCATCTCACGCTCAAGCAGCAGCACCTTGTTCGGGTGCAGCGGCGTGAGATTCTCGAACATGATCTTGTGCTTCGAGGCTTCCGGCGGCTGGCCGTTGACCTTGTCCACCTTCACGAGCGCGAAATAGCGTTCGCCGTCCTTCGGCGTGCGCACTTCACCTTCGATCGTGTCGCCGGTGTGCAGATTGAAGCGGCGGATCTGCGACGGGCTGATGTAAATATCGTCCGTGCTGGCGAGATACGAGGTTTCCGGCGAGCGCAGGAAGCCGAAGCCGTCCGGGAGCACTTCGAGCGTGCCGTCACCGAAGATCGTTTCGCCCGTCTTGGCGCGCTTTTTGAGAATCGCGAACATGAGTTCCTGCTTGCGCAGGCGGTTCGCATTTTCGATCTCGAGGCCATTGGCCATCTCGATCAATTCGGACACGTGCAGAGACTTGAGCTCGGAAAGATGCATACGGAGAACCCGTCGGGAAGGGAGCGACGAAAAGAAGTCAGGGGGAAAAGAAGCGAGCGGAACCGCTCAAGGACTTATATAAGGGCGCCGGGTAGACGCTTTATGAATTCTAGCATAGCACACGCCAAAAACCGTCAGGGAAGGCCAACGGCATGTTTCGGCATGTTTTTCAGGCGCGTGTTGTCGTTGGACAACATGCGCGCCCGCGCATTCTTGCGAGTGCGCCGCTTGCTCGTGATTCCGCTCCATGCATCCAGTATTCGTTATTTGAATCGGACAGGCCGGGGAGGGTGCTCGCCCGGCCGGGCATGGAGAGCGTGCTTGCGGCGCGGCGCCTTTTTACAGGTGGCTGTCCAGGAACGCGGTCAGCTGCGACTTCGAGAGTGCGCCAACCTTTTGCGCCGCGACGGCGCCGTTCTTGAAGAGGATCAGCGTCGGGATGCCGCGCACGCCGAACTTGACCGGCGTCGATTGATGCTCGTCGACGTTGATCTTTGCGACTTGCAGGCGATCGCCGTAGTCCTTCGCGACTTCGTCGAGAATCGGCGCGATCATTTTGCAGGGGCCGCACCATTCGGCCCAGAAGTCCAGAAGCACGGGCTTATCGGATTTCACGACGTCCTGTTCGAACGATGCGTCGCTGATGTGCTTGATTTGTTCGCTCATTGTCTAAATACCTCTTTCGGATCGAGGCTGATTGAATTGCTCGCCACGATACACCAAAACTCAAAATAGTTCCGGGGATGCCCAGCCATGCCGGGCGGCTCCGGATCCACTCGCCAGGGCTTTCCTGACGAAGGTCGCCGCCAGTTTAGCCTAAATCCCTATGCGTTGCCGACGGTGATAGTACGCATACCGCCAGCAGGGTTTCCCGCTTTTTATGCGCTGTATTCGTGCTTCTCTGTGATACCGATCGTGCGCGAATTTCGTGCCGCAAGGGTGGAAGACTCATACTGGCTTCACGTAAGTACGTGCGCCCGCATGCATTTCACAATTTCGATATGGTGCTGACGGCAGGGTTTGCAAGGGCTTGCTGCGCTGTGCCGCGCGCTGCGCGAGCAAGGCGATTTTTTGCGGATTCGAAGAGTTTTGCAGTGCGGCATTCTCAAGACTGGGTATCCAGTGTTAGAATGCGACGTGACGGGCCTCCTCGCATGGTGGGGCGGTCAACCTGGTCAGGTCGGGAACGAAGCAGCCACAGCCGTTTTCCGCCAGTGCCGAGGGTCGGGCTCGTCACCTTCAACTTTCTCAGTTGATCTCTTCTGCTTTTCTCTGCTGTTCCTCTCTGATTTTTTCCGCAGTATCCCCAAAGTCAAACGTCGTACGTGCGCCGTGATGTCGCGTTCAGCACCTGTGCGTGCATGTGCATTCGCGCTTTGCGTCATGCCTGCCGCCCGACGTCGCGCACATGCCCGTCACGCCCCGTGCGCAAGGCGCTGCCCGCCTTGCGATTCATCTAGACGCGCGGGCGTTGCTGATACAATTTCCAGATGACCTATCAAGTTCTCGCACGCAAGTGGCGACCGAAGGATTTCGCTTCGCTCGTCGGACAGGAGCACGTGGTGCGCGCGCTCACGCACGCGCTCGACGGCGGCCGTCTCCATCACGCGTATCTCTTCACGGGCACGCGTGGCGTGGGCAAGACGACGCTCTCGCGGATCTTCGCCAAGGCGCTCAATTGCGAGACGGGCGTGACCTCGAAGCCGTGCGGCGTGTGTCGCGCTTGCCGGGAAATCGACGAGGGCCGTTTCGTCGATTATGTCGAGATGGACGCGGCGAGTAATCGCGGCGTGGATGAAATGGCCGCGCTGCTTGAGCGCGCCGTCTACGCGCCAGTGGATGCGCGCTTCAAGGTCTACATGATCGAC
The DNA here is from genome assembly GCF_011753055.1 of Burkholderia sp. Ax-1719. GTDB lineage: Bacteria > Pseudomonadota > Gammaproteobacteria > Burkholderiales > Burkholderiaceae > Paraburkholderia. Next base: position 148,049 of record NZ_VWWJ01000020.1, read on the forward strand.
GAAGTGCACATGCTCACGAACCACGCCTTCAACGCGATGCTGAAGACGCTGGAAGAGCCGCCGCCGCACGTCAAGTTCATCCTCGCGACCACCGATCCGCAGAAGATTCCGGTCACGGTTCTGTCGCGCTGCCTGCAGTTCAATCTGAAGCAGATGCCCGCGGGCAATATCGTCGAGCATCTCACGCACATCCTGGGCGAAGAAAAGGTCGAGTTCGAATCGCAGGCGCTGCGTCTGCTCGCGCGCGCCGCCGACGGCTCGATGCGCGACGCGCTTTCGCTGACCGACCAGGCGATCGCCTATTCGGCCAATCAGGTCACGGAAGAGGCTGTGCGCGGCATGCTCGGCGCGCTCGACCAGAGCTATCTGATCCGCCTGATCGATGCGCTGGTGGCGGGTGACGGCGCGCAGGTGCTGGCCATCGCCGACGAAATGGCGCTGCGCAGCCTGTCGTTCTCCACGGCGCTGCAGGACCTTGCGAGCCTGTTCCATCGCATCGCGTGGGCGCAGTTCGCGCCGGCATCGGTGCTCGACGAATGGCCGGAAGCCGACGATCTGCGCCGTTTCGCGGATGCGTTGAGCCCCGAACAGGTCCAGCTTTTCTATCAGATCGCCACGCTCGGTCGCAGCGAACTGGGTCTCGCGCCCGATGAGTACGCCGGTTTCACGATGACGCTGCTGCGTATGCTGGCGTTCGAACCGTCGGCTAGCGCGGGCAACGTGGGCAGTGCGCCGGCGTCGAAGCCGGCTGCGGCGGGTGTTGCTCGCCCTGCATCGGCTGCGGCTGCCGCGGCGACGTCGGCTGCGAATGCTGCGCCGGTTGAGCGTGTGGTCGCGCCGAAGCCGGTTGCGCCAGTCGTTGCGCCGCGGCGCGTTGAAAAGCCGGTCGCGGCGCCCGCAGAAGCGCCTTTACACGCTCAAGCGCCGCAGGCCGAAACCGAACAGCCCGTCGCGGCGCAATCGATGAGCGCGCCGCAAGCGCGCATCGTGCCGCCGTGGGAAGACGAAGCCGCGCCTGAAGCGAACGTAGCCAAGGTCGAAGAGCCTGCGCCAGTGCCTGTCGCGGCCGCACCGGCTCCGGTTGCAGACCCCGAGGCGACGCCCGCACCCGCACCCGTGCAAGTCGCCGAAGAACCCGTAGCGCCCGCATCGCGCGCTGCCGGCGGCGCAAGCGCGGCGCTCGACGTGCTGCGCAACAAGGGCCTGCGTATTTCGCCGGAACGCGGCGCACGCGCTGCAACTGCCGCGCCTGCCACGCCCGCTGCGCAAAAAGCCGCGCCGCGCATGGAAGTGAAGGTGCCCACGCCCGATCCCGCACGCCGCGCCGCCGCCGCGCAGGAAGCGCAGGCGCGCCAGCCCGCCCGTCAGGCGAGCGCCTCGCAGGACGCTTCGGGCGCGCCGCCGTGGGACGATATTCCGCCGGACGATTACGTGCCGCTCGGCGCCGACGATGCGTATTTCTCGTCGCCCGATGACGGTTTCTCGTCGTCGTTCGAAAGCGAACCTCGCGCGCCGCGCGCGGCTGCGCCTGTCGCATCGTCGGCGGCCGTGGTCGATGTGAGCAAGCTGCCGCCGGGCATTGCGCTCGACGCCATCGGTTTCACGGGCGACTGGCCCGCGCTGGCTGCGACGCTGCCGCTCAAGGGCATCTCGTATCAGCTCGCCTTCAACAGCGAACTCACCGCGCTCGATAACGGCGTGCTGAAGCTGAGCGTGCCGGTGCCGCAGTACGCGGAAGCCTCGCAGGTCGCGAAGCTCAAGTCGGCGCTCGCCGAAAGCCTTGGCAAGACAGTCGAACTCGATGTGACGGTGGGTCCGGCGCGTCGTACGGCCGCCGCGCTCGACGCCGCCATGCGCGCGGAGCGCCAGCGCGACGCCGAACGCGACATCGGCGCCGATCCGTTCGTGCAGCAACTGATTCGCGACTTCGGCGCGAGCATCGTGCCCGGTTCGATCCGGCCGATCGTGCCCGAAGCCGCGCAGGGCGGCAGTCAAGCCGCCCATTGAATTGCGCCGCGCGGCGCTCACGCACCGCGCGCGCGAGTGACACACTGAATCACCATGATCCAGAAGGAGCAATGAAATGTTGAAAGGCCAACTCGCCGGGCTGATGAAGCAAGCCCAGCAGATGCAGGAAAACATGAAGAAGGCGCAGGAGCAGCTCGCCCAGATCGAAGTCGAAGGTCAGGCTGGCGCCGGTCTCGTCAAGGTCACGATGACCTGCCGTAACGACGTGCGCCGCGTGTCGATCGACCCGAGCCTGCTCGCCGACGACAAGGACATGCTCGAAGACCTCGTCGCCGCTGCGTTCAACGACGCCGTGCGCAAGGCGGAAGCCACGTCGCAGGAAAAGATGAGCGGCATGACCGCCGGCCTGCCGATTCCGCCGGGCTTCAAGATGCCGTTCTAAGGCACGCGCGCCGCGCGGCCCGAAGTACAGCCAGGCTATGCGGCGCCACGCGCGCGACGGTTCGAAGGACCGCCGCGCGCCTTGTCTTTTGCATCGCTTTTGCAGGTCCGTTGCGTCCGTTTTTTTGGTTTCACCACGCTGAATCCGCATGAAACAACCTTCCGCCCTGGCGGCGCTTGTCGAGGCGCTGCGCGTACTGCCCGGCGTCGGGCCGAAGTCGGCGCAGCGCATGGCCTATCACCTGATGCAGCACGATCGCGAAGGCGCCGAAAAGCTCGGCCAGGCGCTGCTGTTCGCGACCGATCACCTGAAGCATTGCGAGAAGTGCAACACCTTCACCGAAGCTCAGGTCTGCGAAACATGTCTCGATGGAGAGCGCGATCCCACGCTGCTGTGTGTCGTCGAGACCCCCGCCGACCAGATCATGCTCGAACAGACCATGACCTGGCGCGGCCTGTATTTCGTGCTGATGGGGCATCTGAGCCCGCTCGACGGCATCGGCCCCAAAGAGATTCATTTCGACCGCCTGGTAAAGCGGGCTTCGGACGGCGTCGTCAAGGAAGTCGTGCTCGCGACCAACTTCACGAACGAGGGCGAGGCCACCGCGCATTATCTCGGCCAGGCGCTCAAGGCGCGCGGTCTGGCCGTCACGCGTCTGGCGCGCGGCGTGCCCGTGGGCGGCGAGCTCGAATATGTCGATGCGGGCACCATCGCTCGCGCGATGCTCGACCGGCGTTCGATGTAACGCACCCAGAACAAAGAGAGCTACCAGGAGACCCATGAGCGCAGACCGATCCCACGAATCCGCCGCTGGAAGTGCAAGCGCATCCCCATCGGCAACCGGTCCGCTCGCGGGCGTGAAAGTGCTCGAACTCGGCACGCTGATCGCGGGCCCGTTCGCGGCGCGTTTTCTCGGCGAGTTCGGCGCGGACGTCATCAAGATCGAAGATCCGAAGGGCGGCGATCCGCTGCGCAAATGGCGCAAGCTCTGGCCGGAAGCCGGCGGCACCTCGCTCTGGTGGGCCGTGCAGGCGCGCAACAAGAAGTCGGTGACGGTCAATCTCAAGGCCGAAGAGGGCAAGGAAATCGTGCGGCGTCTGGCGAAGGAAGCCGACATCGTCATCGAAAACTTCCGGCCTGGCCTGCTGGAAAAACTCGGTCTGGGCTACGACGTTTTGTCGAAGGAGAATCCCGGCCTCGTGATGGTGCGACTTTCCGGCTACGGCCAGAGCGGGCCGTATCGCGACCGGCCGGGCTTCGGCGCGATTGCCGAATCGATGGGCGGACTGCGCCATATCACCGGTTATCCGGAGCTGCCGCCGCCGCGCATCGGCATTTCGATCGGCGATTCGATTGCGGCGCTGCATGGCGTGATCGGCGCAATGATGGCGCTGCATCATCGCAACATGAACGGCGGCAGTGGCCAGATCGTCGACGTGGCGCTCTATGAAGCCGTGTTCAACATGATGGAAAGCGTCGTGCCCGAGTACGGCGTCTACGGCATGGTGCGCGAGCGCACCGGCGCGTCGCTGCCTGGCATCGTGCCGTCGAACACCTATCCGTGCCGCGACGGCAGCATCGTGATCGGCGGCAATAGCGATCCCATCTTCAAGCGCCTGATGACGGCGATCGATCGCGCCGATCTCGCCAGCGATCCGGCGCTCGCGCACAACGACGGGCGCGTGCCGCGCACAGCGGAAATCGACGGTGCGATTGCCGCGTGGCTGTCCACGCGCACCATCGACGAAGCGCTGGACGTGCTCAACGCCGCCGACGTGCCCGCCGGGCGCATCTACAGCGTCGCCGATATGTTCACCGATCCGCAATTCGCCGCGCGCCAGATGATCCAGCAGTTCCGCTGGCAGAAGCCGGGCGAACCGGCTGAAGAAGGTATCGATATCGCACTGCCGGGCGTCACGCCCAAGCTTTCGGCGACACCAGGCGACACGCGCTGGCTCGGTCCCGAACTGGGCGAACATACCGACGAAGTCCTGCAGTCGCTGGGCTATGACGCTGAGCGCATCGCGCAGTTGCGCGCGCAACAGATCGTCTAGCAAGCGCCGGGCGCAAAGCGGCAAAACAAAAAGGCTCGCACGGGAAACCGGCGAGCCTTTTTCATCAAGCGCGAGTCGTCAAATAAAACGATTCAAGGCTCGATGATGATCTTGCCCGTCACCTTGCGCGAGGCCATATCCTTGAGCGCCTGCGCCGCATCGGCGAGCTTGTAGCGCTTCGAGACATAAGGCTTGAGCTTGCCTTCGCCGATCCAGCCCACCATCTGCGCGAACGCCGCCGCATTGTTCTGCGGCTCGCGGCGCGCATAGTCGCCCCAGAACACGCCAACCAGACTCGCCCCCTTGAGCAACGCCAGATTCAGCGGCAACTTGGGGATCTCGCCATTGGCAAAGCCGACCACCAGATAGCGGCCGCGCCAGCCGATGCTGCGAAACGCCGGTTCCGCGTAAATGCCGCCGACCGGATCGTAGATCACATCGGGGCCTTTGCCGTCGGTGAGCGTCTTGATGCGCTCGCGCAGATCTTCGGTGCTGTAGTTGATGGTGGCGTCCGCGCCGAAGCGGCGGCACACGTCGAGCTTTTCCTCGCTCGACGCAGCGGCGATCACGCGCGCGCCCAGCACCTTGCCGATTTCCACCGCCGCCAGACCCACGCCGCCCGCCGCGCCGAGCACGAGCATCGTCTCGCCGGCCTTGAGTTGCGCGCGATCGATCACGGCGTGATGCGAGGTGCCGTAAGCGAGCGTGAAGGCGGCGGCCGTGGCGAAATCGGCGGCATCGGGCAGCGGCACGCACGCCGATGCGTCGGCGATCGCCTGTTCGGCGAAACCGCCGTTGCCCACATAGGCCACGACGCGCGTGCCCGGCGCGAACTTCACGCCTTCGCCCACCGCGCGCACGATACCCGCGACTTCCGCGCCTGGCGTGAACGGCAGCGGCGGCTTCATCTGATACTTGTTCTCGATGATGAGGACGTCCGGGAAGTTCACGGCAGCCGCCTTCACGTCGATCACGACCTGGCCGGGGCCGGGCACGAGGTCGGGCAGATCTTCGAGCGTGAGCGTGTCGGGCGGGCCAAACTGGTTGCAGCGGATTGCGCGCATCGTGTCTCCTGTCGTGTTACGTCGGTTCGTGTTACGTCAGTCATGGATCCGGCTAGAGCGTCACAGTGTACGGCAATCCGTCGTAATGCGAACGATCGTGCGTTTATTTTTGTGATGAGGGTGTCGATGACGCGCACGACGACGCCAGAAGCGTGCTCCGAAAGCGAGTCGGAATGTGCCGCGCATCGTGTCGTAAAGTGCGCCGTCGGCACGCATAGGAAGGCGTCCTCCCTGTCGTTCGTCTGCCTTCTTTCCTCGGTTACAATCGGCTGATGCGAATACTACTCAGCAACGACGACGGCTATCTCGCGCCCGGCATTGCCGCGCTCTACGAAGCGCTCAAGCCGCTTGGCGAGATCACGGTGATGGCGCCCGAGCAGAACTGCAGCGCCGCCTCGAACTCGCTCACGCTCTCGCGCCCGCTCTCGGTGCTGCGTTCGACGAGCACTGGTTTCTACTACGTCAACGGCACGCCCACGGACTCGGTGCATATCGCGCTCACGGGCATGCTCGAACATCGGCCCGATCTCGTGGTGTCCGGCATCAACAACGGCCAGAACATGGGCGAAGACACGCTCTACTCGGGCACGGTCGCCGCGGCCACCGAAGGCATCATGTTCGGCGTGCCGGCCATTGCTTTCTCGCTCGTCGATAAAGACTGGGTGCATCTCGATTCCGCCGCACGCGTGGCCGCCGACATCGTCGCGCATTACCTCGCTAATCCGCTGCCCGGCAATCCCTTGCTGAACGTCAATATTCCGAACCTGCCTTACGAGGAAATGGGCGAGTGGCGCGTCACGCGCCTGGGCAAGCGCCATCCTTCGCAACCGGTGATCCGCCAGACCAATCCACGCGGCGAGCCGATCTACTGGATCGGTCCTTCGGGCAGCGCGCGCGACGCGAGCGAGGGCACGGATTTCCACGCGGTGTCGAACGGCCAGGTGTCGATCACGCCGCTGCAACTCGACCTGACCCATACGCAGATGTTGCCGGCGACGCACGACTGGGTGCGCCAGGGCGGCAGCGCTTCATGACGGGCGAGCGCACCAGGCGTTTCCCGCTCGGCCTCGCGGATCTCGTTCGAGAGCCGCGTCGTCGCGACGATGTTCGTCCCGGCGAGGCGCGTGCGGGTAGCGCGCGTCTTGCTGATGCGCGCACAACGCACGCGGGCAAGCCGGGTGCGAAGGTCGCGGCCAAGGGCACGGTAAATGCTGGGTCGCCGGGCGTGCGATCGTCCGCGGTGAATGGCACGGGTGTCGTCAAGGCCGCCAAGGCGCCTGGTGTGGCGCATACGGCCGCGTCGCCCGCGCGCAAGTCCGCCGTGCCTCGCGCCGATCTTTCCGGCCGCGCCGCTCAAACGTTTTCGCCTGCCGCATCGAAGGCGCTTCCGGCGGGGGCGAGGAGCGCACAGACGCGTCCGGCCACTGCGCCGCGCGCTGGCGTGACGCCGGGCGCGGGTGCGCCGGGCGTCCCCCTTAACGGCGCGCTCGCACTGACTTCGGAACGGGTTCGCGAACGCATGGTCGAACGCCTGCGTGCGAACGGCGTAACCGATTCGCGTGTGCTCCAGGCGCTTGCAACCGTGCCGCGCCACATGTTCGTCGATCCTGGCCTTGCGGCTCAGGCCTACGAAGATGCGGCGTTGCCGATCGGCCATCATCAGACCATCTCGAAGCCTTCGGTGGTCGCCCGCATGCTGGAACTCGCGGGTGCTGGCCGTGAACTGGAACGCGTGCTCGAAATCGGCACGGGCTGCGGCTATCAGGCCGCGGTGCTGAGCCGGATCGCACGCGATGTGTATTCGATTGAACGCATCAAGCCGTTATACGAGCGCGCAAAGACGAACCTGCGGCCGCTGCGCATCCCGAACATCCGCTTGCACTATGGCGACGGACGGCTCGGTATGCCGTCGGCGGCGCCGTTCGACGCGATCGTGATTGCCGCAGCCGGCTTCGACGTGCCTCAGGCGCTACTTGAGCAGCTCGCCATTGGCGGGCGGCTCGTAGCGCCGGTCGCGGAGCAGGACGAGGCGACCCAGGTGCTCACGCTGGTGGAGCGCACGGGCCCCGCGCAGTGGCGGGAGTCGAGGCTTGATCGCGTTTTCTTTGTCCCCTTAAAATCCGGAGTGATCTGAAACCGATGAGTATGTTGCGCGCGATGCAAAGAAAACGCCTGAATATCGATTTGACCACAGCCCAACGTAGTGCTTCGGTCATCGCGCTCTGTCTGCTGACGGCTTGCGCGACGCGTCTGGACAATGCGCCCGTGGTGGACCGCACCTCGGCGCTCGGCACCGCTGGCGCACAGCCGCCGGTGCCGCTCGGGCCGCCGCCTCCGGGATATTACCGGGTGAAGCCGGGCGATACTCTCTATAGGATTGCGCTCGAAAACGGCCAGAACTACCGCGACATCGCGACGTGGAACAACCTCGCCAATCCGAACCAGATCGAAGTGGATCAGCTGTTGCGCGTCGTGCCGCCGGGCGC
>NZ_VWWJ01000001.1 GCF_011753055.1 Burkholderia sp. Ax-1719
CCGGCTTCCAGTAATCCGGATTGCCGTCGAAGCGGATCGTCGCGTCCTTGGTGTAGCTCTTGAAGATGAACGGGCCGGTGCCGACCGGGTTCTGGTTGATGTCGGCGGCCTTGCCGGCCTTCATCAGTTGATCCGCGTATTCAGCGGAAAGGATCGAGGCGAATTCCATCGCCATGTTCTGGATGAACGGCGCGTTCGGCTCGTTGAGCGTGAACTTGACGGTGTACGGATCGACCTTCTCGACCCTGGCGATCAGCTTGTCCAGGCCCATGTCCGTGAAGTACGGGAACGACACCGGGTACGCCTTGCGGAACGGCTGGTTCGGGTCGAGCATGCGCTGGAACGAGAACACCACGTCGTCGGCGTTGAACTCACGCGAGGGCTTGAAGAACGAGGTGGTCTGGAACTTCACGCCGTGGCGCAGGTGGAACGTGTAGGTCTTGCCGTCTGGGGAAACATCCCACGATTGCGCGAGGCCCGGTTCGACCTTGGTGCCGCCGCGTTCGAACTCAACGAGACGGTTGTAGACGGTGAACGTGTTCGCGGTGAAGTCGGTGCCGGTGGTGTACTGCGCCGGATCGAAACCGGCCGGGCTGCCTTCCGAACAGTAGACGAGTGTCTTGTTCGGAATGCTGTCGGCGTGCGCGAGCGGGGCGCCTGCAATCGATGCCGCTGCGAGCGCCACGAAGGACGTCATCCGTGCTGCACGCAACAGGTTGTTTTGTTTCATGTGTTCTCCGATTCGGTGCCAGCGCAAACTGGCATACAGCGATCTTGCTCGTGGGCGCGTTGAGTCCACGTCCATCGTATCGACGATGAAAATATCGTTCGTCACAGGGACGTGGTCGGGGAATTGATTGCCAGTGTCGTGCTGCCGGTTTCACGGCAGTTCACTGGCAGAACACTTCGTTGCCGGGGTAATGCGTGCATTACCCCGGGCTTGCAAGCCTGCGATCAGAAGGCGTGGTACATGCCAACGTTGGCTTGAACCTGGTTGCCGCCCGACGCGGTGTTGCCAAAGTCAGCAACCGAAGCCTGAGCGCCCAGCGCGTGGACGTACGCGCCCATCACGTAGACCGAGGTGGTCTTCGACAGCGAGTACGTTGCGCCCAGCGACACCTGGTTGATCGACGCCATCGTGCGGCCCTCAGCGGCTTGCGTAGGCGTAGCTGCCGAACCGTAGACGTACGTGTACTCAGCTGCCAGCGAGAGCGCGGGGCTCACGCGATACTGCATCAGGCCAGCCAGCACGTTGAAGTGGATCGACGGCTGACCGTCGAAGCCCTGATACTGCGCGTTCGAGTAACGCAGACCGGCCGTGACCGGACCGAATTCATATTGCCCGGCGATTTGAGCAATGCCCGCGCTCTTGAACGCATTGCCACCGTTGTAGCCCGACGACGGATAGCCCAGGGAGCCGCCGAACGACGGCTGCGCCGTTGCGTTTTCCCAGCCGCTCTCACCCTGATTGACGGCGCGGAAATAGCCGCCAGCAACCGTCAGTCCACCTTGCAGGTAGTCCGCAGCCACCGACCACGATTGACCCGAACCCGTTGCGCCAGCAACGCCGCCGAACGAATAGGCGCCTTCAACCTGGAAGCCGTGGAAGACCGGCGAGATGTATTTGACAGCGTTGTTCTGGTTCGTCGTGTTGTCGTTGTTGTCGACGTCGCCCGGGGTCGAGAATGCCGACGCCGAAATGCCGTCGCCGGTGATGCCTTGCACCATTTCCGTCACGGCGTCGATCTGGCGCCCCATGCGCACCGTACCGTACTGGTCCGACGCGAGGCCTACGTAAGCCTGGCGGTTAAACAGCGAGCGCGTGGAGCCAATCGGACCCTGGCCGTTGATGCGGCCGGTGCCGATATTGAAACCGTTTTCGAGTTTGAAGACGGCCGAAAGTCCGCCGCCGAGATCTTCCTGGCCTTTGAGGCCCCACTTGTTCGAACCCGACGCGCCGCCATCCTGGCTGACCTTGGAGTGACCGCCCACGTTGGACGTATAGCCGATACCTGCGTCGAGCATGCCGTACAAGGTAACCGACGACTGTGCCATTGCTGCCGAGGATGCTGCGAAAGCAGCAACAGCCATCACGCTGATCTTGATCTTGTTGTTCTTCATCTGTCTTTCACGCCTGGAATAATTTTTTGATTGATTGAAATGGGTCTCGTTTTATTCGAATGTCGATGACGATGTACGGCCTGCGCATCGCCTCATGCCGCGACGGCTAGCATCTCGTTCACACCAATGGGAAATGGAAGTCGTACACTTCGTCATCCTTACAATCTCATACAAGGCAGCACCCGAAGTTTTGGCTTCCAGTACTTCCTCGATAAAACAGCCCCGAGGTTTCGCCCCACACGACAACCGCCCCCCTGCTTCGGTTGCTGATCCAGCTATGCTGGCGCGGACTGATAATGTGCTGAGTCTCCTGTTTGCAGCACAAACGCCTTGCCTGCCGGTTCCAGCAAGACATCACCGTAGAGCGAGGTACGCAGCCGTGTCCGGCTTCCCACGTAAAGAAACCATATCAGGAACAAAAATTGGCGTCAAAATTTGTTTGATATAAGTAAATCTAGTTTGATGTACTTGCGCCTTTCCGACATTTCCCTTATATGACACGGCCTCCAACCCGTACGGGCGCAGTATCCGCGCCGTCACGTGGAGCTCGATGACGAGTTCGACGTGACGGTCAATAGGGGGAAATCTGGGGCTATCTGATTTTTCTATTTCGCCAGCGCGGCACCCGTTTTACCAGACGATCCGCGTATTCGGCAACGCTGCCCTGAGATCATCGACATTGCTGGCTTTCGTGCCGTAGAGCACCAGCTCACGCAGCCCGGTCAGGCCTTTCAGCACGTCGACGTTCTTGACCGGCGTGTTCGCGAGATACAGCTCCTGCAAACCCTTGAGCCCTTTCAGTGCATCGATATCCTGGACATCGGTGCGAAAGAGATTGAGCGTTTTCAGTTTCGTCAGATTGCTCAGGGCATCGATGTCCTCGACATCGGTATCGGAGAGGTTGAGCCGTTGCAGGTTAGTCAGCCCCTTCAGCGCGCCAATGTCCGTCACCGGCGTGCGCGAAAGAACCAGCGTATCCAGCTGAATCAGCCCTTTCATGGCGTCGATATTGTCGACTTTCGAGCCGTCCAGCACGAGCGTCGTCAGATTGGACATGTCCGCCAGCGCATCGATATCGCGAACCGGCGTGTTGGCGAGATACAGCGCCTGCAGATCGTGCAGATTTTTTAAGGGATCGAGACGGTCGACCTGCGTCTCGTTGAGATCCAGGACCTTGAGCGCAGTCAATTGACCAATGGGCTTGATGCTCTTGACATTGCGCGCGCCGCCCAGTTTGAGGGTGTCGAGGTGAGGCAGTTTCGCCAGCACATCCAGGTCGCGCACCTGGGTATCGCGCAGATCGAGTTGTTGCAGGTCGCTCAAGTCCTTCAGTGCATCGAGATTCGAGACTCCGGTTTCCCAGAGGTTGAGCGATTGCAGGCTCGTCAGTTCTTTCAAGGCATCGATGTTCTGAACCTGGGTTCGGTGCAGCACGAGCCGTTTCAGCGAGGGCATGCCCTGCAGCGCGTCGATGTTCCAGACCTGGGTTCCCGTGAGGTCGAGCGCCTCGACGTTATCCAGATCTTTCAGCGAATCGATGTTATCGACGGGCGTGTCCGTCAGGTTCAGTTCGACCTTGCGATCGAGCTTGTCAAGATGAGGAACCGCCGCCGCAAGCTGGGCTGTCGTCATGGTCGGCTTCGCCCGCAATGCGATGCACCCAGGCTCCGGTGCACTGGCGGCATCGCCGCCACCGTTGCAGACACCCGTGAAAAACCCGAGATCGCCTAGCGCATGTTCATCCAGTCTTTCCCGAAAAGGATGGAAGATCATCAGCAGGATGACGATCAGCACAACGATGCCGCCACACAGAATCCAGAATCCGGGGCGACGCGAAACTGACGGGCGCGCGCTTTCCGCGGCTGGCTGGGTGTTGTCGGGCGGGGTGTCGGCCACGGGCGGCTCCGTTTGTGCAGGATTGCCCATTTATACACGAAGAGCGGGGCCGCGCCCCGTCAGTGCCGTGTCAGCCAGGCGCGGCGCTCACGCCCGCGTCTGCCGGATGCACCTCGCCACGTCCTGCAACTGCCTGAATGCGGCGTATCGCGCGTCATGCAGCGCGGCGATGTCTCCGGTGGCCGGTTCGTGAACCTTGTCGATGCGCGACATCCGCGCCATTGCGCCGGGCAGGTCGCCGTACAGACCACCCGCCACCGCGCCCAGCATTGCCGCGCCCAGCAGCACGGGTTCTTCGGCCTTGGTCACGAGTACCGGCTTCGCCGTGGCGTCGGCCAGCAACTGGCGCACGAGCCCCAGCCGCCCGGCCCCGCCGCTGATCACCACGCGTTCGATCGGGGCGCCCGCCGCATCCTGAACCTCGATGATCTGACGCAAGCCGTAACCAATGCTGCAGATCCCGGCAACATAAAGTGCAACGAGGCTCTCCATGTCCGTCTCCATGCCGAGTCCCGCGACGATGGCCTTCGCATGCGGGTCGGCGAACGGCGCGCGGTTGCCAAGGAATTCCGGCACGACATGGAGATCGCGCGCGAGCTTCACCGCATCGGACAGCGTTTCGCTCGCCTGCGCCGCCAGGCCCGCAAGCATGGCGGGCAACGACTCGCCAGCCTGCGCCGCGCGGCCCTGCGCCTCGTGAGCCAGCGGATGCATGCCGATCAGCCGCTCGATGGCCGCCCCGGCGACCGATTGCCCGCCTTCGTTCAGCCAGGTCTGCGGCACCATCGCCGAAAAATACGGCCCCCACACGCCGGGGACGAACACCGGCTCGCGCGTGGTGGTCATCGTGCACGAGGACGTGCCGAACACATAGGCGAGACAGTCTTCGGGCGCGCCGTCGGCGCCCACCGTGCCGATACCGCCCGCGTGCGCGTCGATCACGCCCGCCGCCACCGGCGTTCCGGCGGCGAGCCCCAGCTCGGCGGCGGCCTGCGGCGTCAGCCCTTGCCCAAGCGCCGTTCCCGGTTCAACCACGCGTTGCCCGATGCGGACGAACTCCTCGTCGGCGAGCACGCCCAGTCCCACTGCGCGAAAGTAGCTCTCGTCCCAGCGGCGCTCGTGCGCCAGATAGGTCCACTTGCAGGTGACCGTGCACGTCGAGCGCGCCAGATCGCCGCTCGCGCGCCACGTGAGGAAATCGGTCAGGTCGAAGAACTGCCACGCCGCCGCGAACACGTGCGGACGGTGTTCCAGCAGCCACAGCAGTTTTGGCGTTTCCATTTCCGGCGAGATCGTGCCGCCAACATAGCGCAGCACCGCGTGGCCCGTATCGTTGATCCGCTGCGCCTGATCGACGGCGCGATGGTCCATCCACACGACGATGTCGCGCCCAGCCTGTTCCGTGGGCCCGACCGGCAGCGGCTTGCCGCCCTCTCCCAGCACGACGAGCGAGCAGGTCGCATCGAAGCTGATGCCGGCGATGTCGCCCGGCGCAAGCGCCGCCGCAGCGAGCGCGTCCTGCACGGCCCGGCAGACGGCGCGCCAGATTTCCGTGCTCGACTGTTCGACGATCGAGCCTCTCGAATGAAACACGCTGATATCGTGTTTCGCCGACGCCGCCATGCCGCCGTTCGCATCGAACACGCCGGCGCGGGCGCTGCCCGTGCCCACGTCCACGCCGATCACATAGCGCGCGCGGCTCGCCGCGTTCTCCTGCTTCTCTAAAGTCATTGCCGTTGCTCTATCCGGTGATGTGAGCGACGCCGCTCAAAGATCCACGCTGTTGGGCAGGATCACGAGATCGCGAATGGTCACGTTGCGCGGCCTGGTCAGCATGAAGATGACCGCATCGGCGACTTCCTTCGGCTGCATCAGGCTGCCGGAAGCCAGCGCTTCTTCCATCTTTGCCTTCGGCCAGTCGTCGAGCAGCGCCGTCACGACCGGCCCCGGCGCGACCGCCCCGACGCGCACGCCATGTTTGGCGACCTGGCGACGCGTGGTATGCACGAAGGCCTGCACCGCGAATTTGGACGCGGTGTAGATTGGCTCCCACACCACCGGCACGATGCCCGCAATCGAACTCGTAAACAGGATGTCGCCCGATTGCTGCGCAACCATGTGCGGCAGCACCGCATGCACGCTGCGAAACGCCGCGTTGATATTCAGGTTGAGCATGCGGTCCCACTCGTCGGGGTTGCCGTTCACCACCTCGCCGCCAATGTAGGCACCCGCATTCGCGTGAAATATGTCGAGACCGCCAGCCAGCTGGAGGATCTTCGGCAACATGCCGGAGACTTCCGCGGGCTCCAGCAGATCGACCTGCAGGGGCAACGCGTTCGGTCCCAGTTCCGCGCAGCATGCGTCCAGGCGCTCCTTCGCGCGGTCGATCAGCACCACCTTGGCGCCCTGCCCGACCAGCGCACGCGCGCACTCGAAACCGATCCCCGAAGCCGCACCCGTTATGGCGGCCACTTTTCCCTTCATGGATTCAGACATGAACGACTCTCCGGAATGCATTGGATTAAGCGCAATCAGGCGCGGCCGTGCGTAACGCGCGAGCGGCGCGCCAGCGAATCGACGATCACGGCGATGGCCAGCACCGCGCCGGTAATCATGAAACGCAGCGACGAAGACAGATTGAGGAGCGTGAGGCCGCTTGCGATCGACTGGATCACGATGATGCCGAGCACCGCCGACCAGGCGCTGCCGCGTCCGCCGAACAGACTCGTGCCGCCAATCACCGCCGCCGCGATGGCGTTGAGGTTGACGTCGCCGGTGCCGGCCTGCTGGCTCGCCGAAGCGAGGTGCGCCGCCGTCAGCACGCCGCCCAGCGCCGCCAGCGCGGCGCACAGCACGAAGGCGCTCGTATAGATGCGCCGCACGTTGATACCCGCGCGGCGCGCGGCTTCGCGATTGCCGCCCACGGCGTTCATCGAGCGCCCCCAGCGCGTGCGCGTGAGCGCATAGTTCATGGCGACAGTCAGCCCCAGGAACACGCCGAACATCAGTGGCACGCCGCGTCCGCGGTCGAGATACGCCACCACCAGTTCGAGGAACAGCGTGATGATCGCCGCGCGCGCGAGCAGGCCGCCAATCGAAGGCGCCGAAAGCCGGGCGGCGCGGCGGCGCTCACGCGTGCGCAGCCCAAGCACGACCATCGTGAGGCCCGGCAGCAAGGCCAGCACGTGCGAGACCACGGCGGGAATAATCATCAGTTGCCCGAAATTCACCATCGGAGAGCCGTAGGGCAAGTTGATCGAGCCATCCGAGCCAAGCAGATAGAGCTGCATGCCGAGAATCGCCAGCAGCCCGGCCAGCGTCGACACGAAACTGGGCATGCCCAGGCGGTTCAGCAGCAGCGCATACAGCGCGCCGATCACACCGCCGACGACGATCGCCGCCACGATGGCCAGCAGCACCGGCCAGCCCTCGTTGACCCACAGCACGCCCAGCATCGCCGAAGCAAAGCCGCTCATCGATCCCACTGAAAGATCGATTTCGCCGACCAGCAGCACACAGACGATGCCCAGTGAAATGACGCCGACCGTCGAGCAATCGAACAGCAGATTGACGAGGTTGTCGGCGGATAGAAAGACCGGATTCAGGCTGGCGAATACCGTCCAGATGATGATCAAGCCCACGATGACCGGCAGCGAGCCGAGGTCGCCCGCGCGAATCCGGTCGACGAATGCGGACAGGCTTTCGCCTGGTCCGCTGGCGTGCTTGACGCGCACATCGCTGCGGTCGAGCAGCGGGGCCGGCTGCGCGGCGCCCTGCGTTTCCTTGCTCATGATGATTCCTTTCATTGAACGTCCTGCCCCGCGTCCTGCCCGGCATCCTGCTGCGCGGCGCGGCGTCCCGCGCGGCGCGACACCGCGTTCTCGGTTGCGCCGGTAATGGCGGCGACGAGTTCCGCATTCGAAGAATCCGGATAGAACACGCCGTTGTTGCGCCCCAGGCGCAGCACGACGATGCGATCCGCCACGGCGCGTACATCCTCCATGTTGTGGCTGATCATGATGACCGCGTGACCGCGCTCGCGTACGCGCTCGATCAGGTTCAGCACCTCGGCCGTCTGCGCCACGCCGAGCGCCGCCGTGGGCTCGTCCAGCATGATCAGCTTCGGATCGAGCAGCAGCGAACGCGCGATCGCGACCGTCTGGCGCTGCCCGCCGGAAAGCGACGCAACCACATCGCGCACATCGGGAATGCGCGCGGAGAGTTCGTTGAGCAGCGTCCACGCGCGCACTTCCATCTGCACTTCGTCGAGCCGCATCGGGCTCAACTCGCGGCCCAGAAAGATGTTGGCGACCACATCGAGGTTCTCGCACAGCGCGAGATCCTGGAACACCGTGGCGATGCCCAGATCGAGCGCCGTGGCGGGATCGGTCAACGTGACCGGCTGGCCGCGAAACGTGATCGTGCCCGCGCTCGGCTGATGGACGCCGGCGAGCACCTTCACGAGCGTCGACTTGCCCGCGCCGTTGTCGCCGACGAGGGCCACGACTTCGCCCGCGTGCACGTCGAGTTCGATGTCGGTCAGTGCGGAGACCGCACCAAAATGCTTCGAGATGCCGCGCAGACTCAGTACGAGTTCGCCCCGCGCCGCTCGGGATGGAGAATTCTCAATCATGGACCCGGTCATGGTAGTACCTGCATTCGTAAAACCCGGGGACGGCGACCGCCGTCCCGGTGGATCGGCCTATCTGATCAGCGATGCGATTCAGTTTGCGATGCCCAGCTTCTTGCAGCCATCCGCGTAGCGACCGGCGCACAGATCCTTCGCGCTCGTAAAGCCCTTGTCCAGCACCTCGGCCTTGATGTTCTTCGCGGTGATGACAGCGGGTTTGAAGAGTTGCGACGGGGTGCTGAAGAGCGTGGTTTCGCCCTTGGGTTTGTCGCCCGAGAGGAAGCCCACCGCAACTTTCGCCGCCGCGCCCGCCACGATCTCGCTCGGCTTGAGGATGGTGTTGTACTGGTCGCCCGCCACGATCAGCTGCAGGCCCGCCAGCGTCGCGTCGTTGCCCGTCACGGGCGGTACCGGATTGACGCCGGCCGCCTTGAATGCGGCGATGGTGCCGCCAGCCGTGCCGTCGTTGGCGGCCACGACGCCGACGATCTGTCCACCGAAGCGTGTGATCTGCCCGCTCACCCATTGCTGGGCCTTGGGGGGCGCCCATTCCGGCGTGTCGTATTCCGAGAGCGTCTTGTAGCCGCTGCCTTCCAGTCCTTCGTGGATGCCCTTCTTGATGAGGCCGGCCGCCGCATCGGTAGGCGAGCCGTTCACTTCGAGCACGCCGCCCTTGCCAGTCGCCACACCCGCCTCTTTCAGGTGCTGCACGAGCGACTGCGCAATCGACTTGCCGATCTCCTCGTTGTCGAACGAGACGTAGTAGTCGGCCGGCGTAGAGGGGACGGGACGATCGTAGGCAATCACCTTGATGCCCTGACTCTGCGCCATGTGCACGAGCGAGGCCGCGGCCGTCGAGTCCACCGGATCGAGCACGATCACCTTCGCGCCCTGCGCGATCACCGAATTGAACTGTTGCTGCTGGGTCGAGGCATCGGCATTGGCGTTCTGGTACAGCACCTTGCAGCCCGCGCAGAGCTTCGCCATTTCCGCCTTGAAGCCGGGGAAGTCATGTTGTTCGTAGCGCGTCGAGGCGTGGTCGGGCATCAGGAACGCTACGGTGCCGCTCGGCGCGGCGAAGGACGCGGTTGCGCCGGTCAGCGCCAGGCCAAACAGGGCGGCGCCGATCAGATGGGTTGTGAGTCGGGTCATTGAGTGTCTCCGTTGTTAGAAAAATGCCGGTTCAGCGCATGCCGCCGGTGGACCACGGGTAAAGCTTCCCCACACCGGGCAAGACTGCCCGGTGCGACAACAGGTATGAGGCGCGAGGCGTGCGCTAGGCCGGCACGGTGGTCGGGTCGGCGGATTCGGCGGCGCTGGCGGCGTTGAGGCGTTGCCACGCGCGCCAGCGCGACGGCGACATCCCCTTGATCTGCAGAAACTGCCGGTTGAAATTCGAGAGATTGTTGAAACCCACCTGGTAGCAGATGCCGGTAATGCTCAACTCGTCGGACAGCAGCAACTGGCAGGCCAGGTCGATACGCAACTGGTTCACGTACTGCACGAACGGCACGCCCGTATGCCGACGGAAGTAACGCGAGAAAGCGCTGACGCTTTGCCCGGCGAGCGCGGCCAGATCGGTTTCGCGCAGTTCCTGTGACAAGTTCTTGCCGATGAACGTCAGCACGTGATTGATACGCGAACCGGCGTAGCGCGTCGGGTCGGCGTGATAGGCGGCGCTGGCGAGCCGCTGCGGCTCGGCGCTGCGCAGCAGTTGATCGAATAGCGCGATGAACAGCATGACGCGCCGAAGGCCTTGCGCACCAACCATCTCGCGCAGGATCGGCTCCACTGCGGCACCGGCCTCCGGGGCGAACAGCAGGCCAGAGCGCGAGGCGTCGAGCAGCGTTTCCACCCGCCGGAACTCCGGAAACGCTTCGATTGCGCGCGCCACGAAGGCCGCATCGAACTGCAGGACGAGACAACGTTCGTCGACGCGCTCGCCCGGCGGCACGCTGCTCACCCAGTTATGCGGCAAGTTGGGCCCCACCATCACGAGATTGCCCGGCACGAAATTGCCGATGTGGTCGCCAACGAAATACTTGCCCGTCGTGGCGGTGATCAGGTGGATCTCGTATTCGGGATGGAAATGCCAGCGCACCGTGCGATAGGGATAGCCATGCGCCCAGACCTTGAACGATTCCGCTGCCGGTACGGCGACCAGTTCGAGATCGGGCTGGTCGATCCTGGCGTGCCCGGCGTCCCGGTGAGTCATCCGATGGGTGATGGAATCGGCCCGATCAGTCATCGCGTCCTGCGTGGTGAGCATCTGTCTCCTCCTGCGGCGTTCCGTGCCTTGTTCGTTCTTTCTTGTCAGGCCCGCGTAACTGATAAACGCGCTAAACGCGATGAGCGCCGCCATGTCTGGAAATTACCCGTCCGCATGCGGATCGGCTACTAAAAATAAGACGCCCAACTGATACTTTTTTGCATACGGGAAAGCCCCCATCGCGGCCGATGTCAATTTTTGTGCATCGCAACGTCCGGCGCTTTGCCACTGCCCTATCTCCATGAGCCGAAAGCGCATTTCACATTACGAAAATCGCCCCGATTTTGCGTCGCGCGATCTTTTCGCCGGCCGAAAAGGCGTTTTACATCGCAAAAACACGCATCTATCTCATTGAAAATAAACAACAAATAATGTCTTATGTCTTATATAAGAGTTGGGCGACGCGGCGCTACTATTAAGTCATGCAGTGCGCTGCGAGAGACACAGCGACACGCCGAACCAACCAGTCAAACGCGTATCCCTATCAGGACCAATCAGGACCATCAGGAGAGACTCATGTCCCAATATCAAGACGACATCAAGGCAGTGGCAGGTCTGAAGGAACAGCAAGGCAGCGCCTGGAACGCGATCAACCCCGAATCGGCCGCCCGCATGCGCGCGCAGAACAAGTTCAAGACGGGTCTGGATATCGCGAAGTACACGGCGAAAATCATGCGCGCCGACATGGCCGCCTACGATGCCGATCCGGCCAAGTACACGCAGTCGCTGGGTTGCTGGCACGGTTTCATCGGCCAGCAGAAGATGATCTCCATCAAGAAGCACTTCAACAGCACCGACCGCCGCTATCTGTATCTGTCGGGCTGGATGGTCGCTGCGCTGCGCTCGGAGTTCGGCCCGCTGCCCGACCAGTCGATGCACGAAAAGACGTCCGTGAGCGCGCTGATCCGCGAGCTGTACACCTTCCTGCGCCAGGCCGACGCCCGCGAACTGGGCGGCCTGTTCCGCCAGCTCGACGCCGCTGAAGGCGCTGCCAAGGCCGCGATCCAGGAAAAGATCGACAACCACGTGACGCACGTCGTGCCCATCATCGCCGACATCGACGCCGGTTTCGGCAACGCGGAAGCCACTTATCTGCTGGCCAAGCAGTTCATCGAAGCGGGCGCCTGCTGTATCCAGATCGAAAACCAGGTGTCGGACGAGAAGCAGTGCGGTCACCAGGACGGTAAGGTCACCGTGCCGCACGAGGACTTCCTCGCCAAGATCCGCGCGATCCGCTACGCCTTCCTGGAACTGGGCGTGGATGACGGCATCATCGTGGCGCGTACCGATTCGCTGGGCGCGGGCCTCACCAAGCAGATCGCCGTGACGAGCAAGCCGGGCGATCTGGGCGACCAGTACAACGCCTTCCTCGATTGCGAAGAACTGTCGGCCGACGAACTGGGCAACGGCGACGTCATCATCAAGCGCGACGGCAAGCTGCTGCGTCCGAAGCGCCTGCCGAGCAACCTGTTCCAGTTCCGCGCCGGTACGGGCGAAG
The DNA here is from genome assembly GCF_011753055.1 of Burkholderia sp. Ax-1719. Classification (GTDB taxonomy): domain Bacteria; phylum Pseudomonadota; class Gammaproteobacteria; order Burkholderiales; family Burkholderiaceae; genus Paraburkholderia. The sequence goes on from NZ_VWWJ01000001.1 coordinate 12,415, forward strand.
CGCGCTGCGTGCTGGATTGCGTCACGGCCCTGCAGAACGGCGCCGACCTGCTGTGGATCGAAACCGAAAAACCGCATATCGCGCAGATCGGCGGCATGGTCAGCGAGATCCGCAAGGTCATCCCGAACGCCAAGCTGGTGTACAACAACAGCCCGTCGTTCAACTGGACGCTGAACTTCCGCCAGCAGGCCTACGACGCGATGAAGGCCGCCGGCAAGGATGTGTCGTCCTACGACCGCGCCCAGCTGATGAGCGTGGAATACGACCAGACCGAACTGGCCACGCTCGCGGATGAAAAGATCCGCACGTTCCAGGCCGATGCGTCGCGTGAAGCCGGCATCTTCCATCACCTGATCACGCTGCCGACGTACCACACGGCCGCGCTGTCGACCGACAATCTGGCCAAGGAATACTTCGGCGATCAGGGCATGCTGGGTTATGTGGCCGGCGTGCAGCGCAAGGAGATTCGCCAGGGCATCGCCTGCGTCAAGCACCAGAACATGTCCGGTTCGGATATCGGCGACGATCACAAGGAATACTTCAGCGGCGAAGCAGCGCTGAAGGCAGCGGGTAAAGACAACACCATGAATCAGTTCTGATTCAGGCACGGCCTTCAAGTCAGACGCCAGCCAGCGATGGTTGGCGTTTTTTTATCGATTGGGCGTTTCGGCGGATTTCGGTCGCGTGCCCCAGAACAACACGGCTTCGATCAGGAAGAAGGCAGCAACCGGCACGATCGCCCCTACCTTACCGGCGATTTCATCCCCAAACCGGCTCGCCACATAGAGCAGCACGATCATGCTCAGTGCCATTCCCGGCGCGCCAAGCCCGCGCAGCGCCGCGCTGCGATGGTAGCCAAGCCAGAACGCCACTCTTGCGACAATCCAGACTACCGTGGTCGCCACCACGGCGCGCATTGCCTCGCCATCGGCGCAATAAGCCGCAAGGCCAAATAGCGCCGCGCCAAATACGATGATCTGCTCGACCGTGTTCTGCAGATACCGTTGATTGACGAGCAGCCTTCTTGTCTCGAAGCGCTGCAACGGATCGAACGCCGGAGATGTCAGCCGTTCATGCGCCACGGCTTCCACACCGGTCACGAGGCAGAACAGCACGGCCACGCAAAAGCATTTGAGCGTCAGTAGCATCCGGGCAGCGACGCCCTCCATGCCAGGCAACGGCGACATCCCGTGAGCAATGCCCAGCCAGAGCGCCAGCGCAATCAACGCCGAGACGGCGATGGCACGCATGCCCCGCGAGCGTTGCCGACGAAAATCGGATATATCCGGGTTGGGATCGCTCATGAATTTCCTCTCAGTTTCGGGCAGCGATGCATGGGCTCGCGTCGCGGCAAGCGCAATCAACTCGCGGATTCGAGCCGATTCCAGTCGATGCGATCGAAAATCGCCCGCAGTTTCGCGCCGCGCGCGGGATTCAACATCGTCGCGTGCGCGACATGTCCCGCGAGCGACGCGCGAAAATCCGCCCGGCCATCGCGATTCTGCGAAACCGGGCCGTGGCGGACACAATTGGTCAGCAGTGCTTTCAACGCGTCGAACCGGTCGCGCGCGAGATTCGGATGCCGGTTCACGACGACGCCCGCAAGCTGCTGCCGGACACCGCGCGCCATCACACGCGTCTTGCGCGGCTGGACCGTAAAACCCTCCTCTAGCGCGATAGCCGCGACCCAGAGCGGCAAGCGATCGGCCACGCGCTCCAGACGCGCCGCGCCGGAAAAGGCCAGATCGTCCGCATAACGCGTGTAGTCCGCGTCCAGCGAGCGGGCAAGCGCGGCCAGACGCGTATCGAGCCGGAATGCACACAGATTGGCAAGCGCCGGCGATGTCGATGCGCCTTGCGGCAGATGCCGCGCGCGCAGACGCTGTTGCTCGGTCCAGTCGAATTTGTCTTTCAACGCGCCGCAGCTCAACACGCGCACCGGCACACGATTGGTCGACAAAGCCGTCAATGCGCGCGAGACGGCAAGCGGATAACCGAGCGCGTGAAACGTGGCGTGAACGCGCGCCTGCGTGATCGACGCAAAGAAGTCCGCGAGATCGAGGCGAATCACGAGCGACTTATCCGCATGAGGCGCGGCGAACGAAACGATATTGCGCCCTTGACGAAACCCATGCGCGGCGTCGTGCGGCGGCACGTGATCGAGAAGACCGTGCAGTAGCTTGTGCTGCACGAAGCGCATGAGCGACTTCGGCCGCTCAATCAGACGATGCCGACCGTCGCGCTTTTCGCGCGCGTGATACGAATAGTGATGCAGGGGCGACGACGCCTCGCCGGGATCGACCCGCCAGCGCGTCGCGAGCCAGGCGAGATCGCTGTCGTTCAGTTCGAGCCATTCGGCAAGATCGCGCAGCGTGGGCAGATGCGGCAAGCCGATGTGCGCGAGTTGCGGCGGCGGTGGTCGCTGCGCCGGGGCGCGTCGAATGATGCGGATGATTTCGGGCGACGCTTGGCTGCTGAATGCCGCGACGATTGCGGGCGCATTTTCCAGCAACGGCGTCAGTTCATCGACCCGCGTGGCGTCCCAGCGGGATCCGAAGGCGTCGACCGCCTGCTGGGCGACTTCCTCCATCCATGCGCCGTATAGCCCGAACGTCGCAGTCAGCCGTGTCACAACGCCCGCCACTTCGGGCGCACCGGCAAGCATGGCGTCGCAGACAATGACGAGCGTGTTCCGGAAACCAGGTTGCATGATGGAAAGGCAAAGGCGGGACGATGGATCAACGTGCCAGTCTGGCGAGAGCTCATTTGCGCGTCAGCGCAACGCCGCTCTTGCGATGTATTGCGACTTGCGAGTCATCGGCGGGGTAGCCCCGCCGTCCGGGAGCGTGCTGCCTGATCCCGGGTCGTGCTTGACCCACCGCCCCGCGGACCGAAGATAAGCGCCGCGTATCGCGCGTGTCAAGCGCACCTCTGAAATCATCCCGTCACGGTGCAATGCGCCATAAAAAAGCGAGCCGCGGGATTCACTCCCGCGGCTCGCTTTGGCGTTTCCTCACCTCCCGGCTCGCCTCATCAGGCGATGCCGGAATATGGAAAAGCGGATCAGCCTGCCAGATCGGCCGGCAGTTTGCCGCCGTTCGCGGCCAGCGCCGCCATGACCTGCTTGTGCAACCAGATATTCATGCTCGCCGAATCGTTCATGTCGCCCGAGTACTTCAGTTCCTGCGCGAGTTGCTTGCGATGGTCGAGGCTGCTGTCCACGCCGAGCGCCTTCATCGTATCGACGATCGACACGCGCCAGTTCAGCGTCTGGCCGCTTTCGGACACGAGCTGGTCCATCACGGCCGCGACATCGACGTCGGTCAGCGGCGCGGGAGCCGGCGCGGCTTCGGGGGCGGCAGCCTGAGCGGCGGCTTGCGCCACTGCGGGGTCCGGCGTCGGCTCGACGGCCGGCGGCGTCTGGTCGGGCTTGGCCTTGTGGAACAGCTTGTTCACGATATCGCCGAAGATGCTCATTTGCTTGACTCCTATGGGGGTTGCTGGTTGCCGAGGCGGCGCCGCAGCGCCGTCTTTGCCTCGTCAGGCGAAGTATGCCGGAGCATGGAAAATCGCCGTCCTGAAAATGCCCTGAAATGTGCTTGTCACATGAACGATGTGGGTGTTCGATTCGCCGCACTCGCGCTTATCGCATGTCGCATATCAGTTGCAGCACGGCCTGCGCGCGCTCCAGCGGCAACTCGCTGATCGACAGGTGTACGGTGCCGGCCTGCTCGCTGTCCACCTGCACATCAATTTGTGGACCGCCCGTGACGAGACGCGGCAGCACCACCGAGCGATGCCCCGTCCACTCGGTGCTATGCAGCCCGATGCTCGCCAGCAGCGCAGGCATGATGAACAGGTGCGCGGGCCGCGCAACGGTGTAGCCGCGCGGCACGCCTTGCGAATACGACGCCCGTGCGGGATCCGCCTCGCCCTGCTCGCCACGCTGCGCGCGAATCTTTTCGAGCACGTCGATAAAGCCGGGCATCAGACGTCCCTTGATCTCCTCGGCGAGGTGGCTCGCTTTCTTGCTGAGCGACAGCGACATCATGGGGCGGAAACGGCACGCGCGCAGGGCCTCGACGCTGAGGCAGTCGTGAGCCCGCACCGGCACACCGTCGAGCGAAAGCACGCACTCAACCACGATGCGCCCCTTCGCCTCGGGCGGCGAGAAACGCAGCAGCAAGGTCGCGTCCCGATCGATATTCGGCAGGCGCACGACCCACGCCCGGGACTGCGGCCGGGACGAAGCGTGGTCGATCTGCGCATGCAGGGCATGCGCGAGCACCTGCACGTCGTCGCCATAGTCGCGATCTGCGGCTGGCGTGTTCATTGCAAGGCGGCCTGGCATTCGCCGCGCAGCAGTGCCCATTCCTCGCACTGGTGGCCATTGGGCAGTTTGCAGATGCCCGCCTGCCCTTCGGCGGTCTGCACGATCTGTAGCGTTCCGCCGATGTGAACGCAGTTGACCGACGCCGGGTTGGCCAGCGACGCCTGTTGCTGCGCGGGACTTTGCGCACTGGTGGGTAGCGGTTGAGCGCAAGCGGCAGTCGCGCAGAATGCAGCGACGAGTGCGGGGAGGACGTGGATTGTTTTCATGTTGGCCACCGGGTAAGCGAGCGTTTTGATTCACCGCCGGGCTATGAACCCATCAAGCCCAAACAGGCATTAGCCAGCCCGGGCGGCGACACGCGAGGCTTCTTGAGGATCGACGCTCCAAACGACGATCGCAACCCGCGCATCCCTGACGGTACAACATGCTTCGCGCGGCTGCGCGGGCGGCGTCACGAATTCGGAATTTACTCACTTGCCGCGATGCGATTTGTGGAAGCCCGATCAAACCTGACGCGGCACAAGGGCTCGGCTACTTCCTGATCGCCGCCATCACCACGATGTACTCGCCGGGATGGCGCTGCTTGAGCAGGACCCAGGCCTGATCGATGGCGGCGTCGCCCGAAACGGCGTCGACGCGGATCGCGGAGCCGATGTCCGTCGTGGTGTTCATATGGCGATGCGTGTATTTGACGATGAAAGCCGGCATATCTTCCTCGAATGGCTGTTGCGGCATCCGCGATGCTTGATCGAACGGCCGCTAAATGGCCGCTGAATTTCCGGCGAGTGTAGCGCTGTGACCCTGAATTCGAAACGTCGCCCGACACTCTTTGACAATGCCACCGTCATCCGGCTGCCTCCACGCCCAGCGAACAGGGCACGGCGCGCTGCAAAAAATGTTGCCGATCGTTGAAGCGCGTAACGGCGACTCTGCAATTGGCGTGCCCTGGCCGTAAACGCAGCGCGGCCCGTCATCGACGGGCCGCTTACGACATTCAAGCCAACAGAAAACGACAACGGCTATTACAGGCGCGAATTGCCGAGCCGTCCATACGCCGCGGGATCACGCTGCTTCAGGCGACGCGCCAGATACACGCCGATCACGGCGAACACCGGCAGCAGCGCCGTCAACGCATACGAGAGCGTGGCGCCCGCCCCCGTGAGCAGCGGAAAGTTAGCGATAGCGAGCATCAAAACAGCAGCCAGCGCGATCCCCGAAATCACCGGGAACCACACGACGCGCAGCGCGCCTTCCTGCCTCACGCTCTGGCGGCGGAAGAACACGAACACCGCCGCCGACGCCAGCGTCATCAACGCAATGATGCACAGCGTCGCGACGTTGGTGAGCCAGGAGAAGAGCGTGAGCACCGGATCGGCGTGCGCGACGATGAACACCAGCACCACCACTGCCGCAATCGCCGACTGCCACAACGAGCCGCGATGCGGGCTGCAATGCACCGCATGCGTGCGGCCAAGCGATTTCGGCAGCAAACCTTCGCGGCCGCTTGCAAAGAAGTACCGCGCCGCCGAGTTGTGGAACGCCAGCAGGCCCGCATACACGCTCGTGATGAACAGCACGCTCATCGCCGCCGTGAGCGTGCTGTTGGCGTAATGATCGGAGAGCGTGTAGAGGAAGGTGGTCGGGTCCTGCAACGCATTGAGCGTCTTGACGATATCGTCCGCGCCCGCGCCGATCACCATGCACCAGACCGAGAACGCATAGAAGCCGCCAATCAGCAGTACTGAGATATACGTCGCGAGCGGCACGGTTCGTTGCGGGTCTTTCGCTTCCTCGCTGTATATCGTGGTGGCCTCGAAGCCGATAAAGCTCGCGAAGCAGAACAGGAAGCCCAGCGCGGGCGTGCCGCTCATGAACACATGCGGCGTGAAGGAAACGACATTCACGCCATGCGCGCCGCCGCTCTTGAGAATCGCAAGATCGAGGATCAGCACGACCACATATTCGCCGAGCACGAGCAGCGACAGCACCTTGGCCGACAGATCGATCTGCCGATAGCCCAGCACGGCAATGCTCGCCATCGCAACCAGCGAGCACACCCACCACGGCGCATTCACGCCGAAGTGCGTTTGCAGAAAGCCGGAGGCCACCGCGCCGAACATGCCATAGAGGCCAATCTGCATCGTGTTGTAGCCGAGCAGCGCGAGCAACGCGGCAGCGCCCCCCGCCGTGCCGCCCAGACCGCGCGCGGTGAACGCGTAGAAGCCGCCGGCGTTGGTGACGTGACGCGACATCGCCGTATAGCCAGCCGCGAACAGCAGCAGGATCAGTACGGTGGCGATGAGCAGCGCCGGCGTGCCCGCACCGTTGCCCAGCATGATGCCGATGGGAAAGCCGCCCGCGATGGCCACCAGCGGCCCGGCGGCGGAGATGACGAAAAAGACAATGAAGCCCAGTCCAAGGGCGCCTTTGCGTAGTTCGGTCGAGGGCGTGGGTTCTGCCGCGACGTTCATGTATCTCGCTCCGATGAGGTGTTATCGTGCCGCGGCGCGCAGGGCGGGCCGGGTGTTGAGAACACTGTAGGGAGCCAAAATTGCCGACCGGCAGCACAAATCGGCAAGCCGCGCGGCGCGGGGCCAGAACCAGGGTTAGTCGGGAGGAGAATCGTGCGCGAAAAGTGTCGCGGTGTAAGGAGACCGAAAAATAACGGGTAAAACGACGGCCAGGACCGTCAACCCTTGCGCACTGTCTGCGAAGGCAGTTCGCCGAAAAGATCGCGATATTCGCGTGCGAAATAACTGAGGTGTGTGAAGCCCCAGCGCGCGGCGGCGTCGCCGATCAGCAGTTCGTCCGCGCTGGTGGAGCGCAGCAGGCGATGCACGGCATTCAGGCGGATCGAGCGCAGATACTCCACCGGCGTGACGTTCGCCACGCGCTGGAAGCTCGTTTGCAGCGTGCGGCGACTGCAGCGCAACATGCGGCACAGATCGAGCACAGTGAGCGATTCCTGGGTGTTGTCTTCGGTGATGCGCTCGCAGCGCTTGACGATGTCGCTATAGGTGGCGTGCGTGAGGTCGCGCGAAGGCAGCCCCGTCGCGCTTTCGAGCAGGCCGAGCAGCACGCTCAGCACTTCGTCCTGAAAGCGCTTGATGGAAGCCGGATGCGCAAACACAGCGCCATCGCGCTCGCTCGCATCGAGAAAAGGCGCGAGGCGCTGGCGCAGCGCCTGAGCGGCTTCGGCGGGAAACGGCACCACGTTGCGGCGCAACTGGCGCGCGGCCTCTTCGCCGATGGTCACGGCGACGAGTTCGAACATGGTTTCGGCGGGCAGGCTCACGCCCACGTAGTGCATGGCTTCGGGCGTGTAGAACCGGAATTCCTCGCCGGGGCCAAGCTGCATGAGCGCGTAGCCATCGACCTTCTGGCCCTGGAAGGTGCCCACGACCGGTGCATAAAGCGGCACCGCGAGCGAGGCAAAGCCGGCAGGCGAGACGCCCGCCTGCACCACCCGGCGGTTGGTCTGCTCGCGGAAAAAATGAAATTCGCTCGACGAGGCCTGCACGACGCGGCTTTCATAGCGGCCCGGCGTCATCTGACGATAGACCTGCTCCCAGCCATTCACCGCGAGCGAATGATCATGCACATCGGCAAGCGCGCTGACCCTGAAATCCATCTGCTGTCTCCTGCATGAATCAACAGCATCTTAATCGACGAAGTTTAATCGACGAATCTTAATCGATGAAGGCGGGTCAGCGCTTGCCTGAAAAAAATGCCTGAATTCAGGCCTCCTCGAAGCCTGCAGCCAGCGCCTGAACCATGGCGTCGATCTGCGCGGTCTCGATCACGAGCGGCGGCGAGAGGATGATCTTCGTACCCACCGGACGCACCAGCACGCCGTTTTCGCGCGCGATTTCCGCCACGCGATTGGCGTAGCCGTCGGTTGGATCGATCGGCTCGCGCGTGGCCTTGTCCTTCACCAGATCGAGCGCCACCATCAGGCCCCGTCCGCGCACGTCGCCAACGGCCGCATAACGCTTTGCAAAGGGCTGCAAGGCTTCGAGCAGATGCTTGCCCTGCGCCGCCGCATTGGCCGGCAGGTTTTCATCGGCGACGATCTTGAGGTTCGCCAGCGCCGCCGCGCACGCCACCGGATGGCCCGCATACGTGTAGCCGTGCATCAGCGCGCCGGTGAAATCGGCGTTCTTCATGAAAGCCTGTTCGATACGCGCGTTGAAAGCCGTCGCGCCCAGCGGGATATAACCCGACGAAATCCCCTTCGCAAAGCACATGATGTCCGGCTTCACGCCCCAGCCGCGGCTGCCGAACATGCTGCCCGTGCGGCCAAATCCGGTCACGATTTCATCGGCGATCAGCAGGACTCCGTACTTATCGCAGACCTCGCGGATCAACGGCCAGTAGTTCTCCGGCGGCACGATCACGCCGCCCGCGCCCTGCACCGGCTCGGCGATAAAGGCGGCGACGGTGTCGGGGCTCTGGAACAGGATCTCGCGTTCGAGCATTTCGGCGCAGATTCGGCCGAGTTCCTGCGGGTCCTGCGTGAACGGATTGCGGTAGAGCCAGGGCGTTTCCACATGGAAACAGCCCGGCAGATTCGGCTCGTAGTTGCGGCGGAAGACCGTATTGCCATTGACCGACGCGCCGCCGAAATGCGTGCCGTGATAGCCCTGCTTGAGCGAAATGAACTTGGTGCGATCGGCCTGACCTTCGACCTTCCAGTACTGGCGCGCGAGCTTGAGCGCCGACTCCACCGCGTCCGAGCCGCCCGAGCTATACGTCACGCGTGTCATGCCCTCGGGTTCGAGCATCTCGATCAACAGACGCGAAAGCTCCTCAGCACGCGGATGCGAAATGCCGTCGAACAGCTGGAAGTACTCAAGCTCGTCGAGCTGCGCGGTGATGGCCTCTTTGACCTCGCGCCGGTTATGGCCGATGTTGACGTTCCAGAGGCCCGCCACGCCGTCGACCAGTTGCTTGCCATGCTCGTCGAACACGAAGCAGCCGTCGCCGCGCACGATGCGGATCGGCGTGCGCCGCTGCATTTCGGCGGGGTGAATCATCGGATGCCAGAAGGCGGATTGATTGCTCATGGTGTCTCCTTCGGATGCGCTTCTCAATGCGCGATGCAGATGGATTTGGTTTCGGTGAAGCCCTCGACCGCGTACTTGCCGAATTCGCGGCCAATGCCGGATTGCTTGTAGCCGCCAAACGGCATCGACGGATCGAGCGGCACGTGGCAATTCACCCAGACCGTGCCCGCCTCGATACGCGGCACGAGATTCATCACCGTGCGCAGGTCGTTGCTCCAGAGACTGGCGGCGAGGCCATACGGCGAATCGTTGGCCTGACGCAGCGCCTCGGCGGGATCGTCGAAGGGGATCAGCGCGAGCACCGGGCCGAACACTTCATCGCGCACCAGCGCGGCGTCGTGCGGCACATCGGCGATCACGGCCGGATTGACGTAGTAACCCGGATGATCGACGCGCGTGCCACCAGCCAGGAAGCGCAGACCATCGGCATGGGCGCGCGCGATATGCTGCTCCACGCGCTCGCGATGCTGCGCGGAAACGAGCGGATTGATCTGCGCGTTGGGGTCCAGTCCCGCACCCAGCGTCATCGAGCGCGCGACATCGGCGAGCCCATCGGCGATCTGCCGATACTTGCTGCGATGGATATAGATGCGCGAAGCCGCCGCGCACACCTGCCCCTGATTCAGAAAGCCGCCTGCCAGCGCGCCCTGCACGGCCTGATCGACATCGACATCCGCCAGCATCACCGCGGGATTCTTGCCGCCCAGTTCGAGCGAAAAACGCGTCATGTTCTGCACGGCCGCCGTGCCGATCAGCTTGCCCGTGGGCGTCGAACCCGTGAACGAAATTTTCGCGATTTGAGGATGCGAGGCGAGCGCCGCGCCGCATTCGCGCCCGCCCGTGACGACGTTGAAGACACCCGGCGGAATGCCCGCTTCCACGGCGATTTCCGCGAGGCGCAGCGCCGTGAGCGGCGTTTCCGGCGACGGCTTGATGACGATCGTGCAGCCCGCCGCGAGCGCCGGGATCAGCTTCCACACGGCGATCATGAGCGGGAAATTCCACGGCACGATGCCCGCTACCACGCCCACCGGCTCCTTGCGCGTGAACGCCGTATAGCGCGCGCCGGGCGGGAACGGAATCGACACGTCGAGCGTTTCGCCCGTGATCTTGGTGGCCCAGCCGGCCATGTAGCGCACGTATTCGACCGTCGCGCCCACTTCGATCGCGCGCGAAATGTTGATCGACTTGCCCTGCTCCAGCGTTTCGAGTTGCGCGAGGTCCTCGGCGTTGGCTTCGATCAGATCGGCCAGATGCAGCAGGATGCGCTCGCGATCGGCGGGACGCAGACCGCTCCAGACGCGCGCATCGAAGGCCTCGCGCGCGTTGGAGACGGCGCGGCCGACATCGGCGGCATCGGCATCGGGGACGGTGGCGATCACCTCGCCGGTGGACGGATCGAACACCTCGACACGCTTCGCGCTCTGCGCGGGCTGCGGGCCGCCGTTGATGAAGAGGCCATGTTCGCGCGCGACGAACGCACGCACGCTGTCGTTGACCCGGACCTTCGCATCGCTACTCATATCGTCAATCTCTCGCTTGTCACACAGTGGGTACGCGGTAAGCACCTGGCCCGCGCGGGCGGGCACGGCTTCTGATGCCGACTTTAGGGGCGCGAATAATCGGGCGTTAGCGCAAATTGGCAGATCGCCGCGCGGTGCGGGTAAACGTTCATCGTTGCCTTGAGCACCCTGCGCGTCTTTACGGCCACACGCAGCGCTCGAAAGCATCGCGCTCGCGAAACGGGCGCTCGGGCATCAGCACGGCTTCGGCGGCGTTCACCTGCATCAGCAGCACATGACGCCGCCCGTCGTCATGCGCGACGATGGCGAAGGCCGTATCGTCGACGCCATGCCTGAAACGCGGATCGACGGCGACGATATCGGGATCGTCATGCAGGCCCTGGCAGCGCGCGGCATCGGCGATATTCCAGCAGTCGGGCAGACGCAGCAGCACGTCTGGGACGTCCTCCTCGCGTGAGATCACGGCTGCGCCCGAGTGAGCGCAGCGGCGGAACCAGCCAGGCTCGCCGGCCGGTTCGACGGCCAGCGCGGCGACCGCGTAAAGCAGGAACCCGGATTCGTCATACGCAGCGGGTGCTGCGTCGTCGAGTTCATTGAGCAAGGGCGCGAGGGCGTTCATCGTGCAGTCCTCGTTGTGATGGCAGGTCAAAGAAACAGCGCGCCGATCAGTTCCGTGCGGCTCGACACGCCCAGCTTGCGGAACATGCGCAGCAGATGCGTCTTCACGGTGGGCTGCGAAAGCGCCAGATCGCGCGCGATGGCCTTGTTCGACAGCCCATCGCGCACCAGACGGGCGATCTGTTCCTCGCGATGCGTGAGACGCGGCGCCTCGGCGTCATCGCCGGTTGAGACGACATGAATTGCGCTTTCGCTGCGCAGCATGGGTGCAAGCGCAAGCTCCAGCAACGGCTGCACAGCGCCCGCGAGATCGATTTCGTGCTGCGTGAACGCCGCATCCGGCGCAAAGCGCAACAGCGAAAACGCGCCGATCACACGGCCCTCGTCGCGCAGGAGCACTTCCATCACATCCACCACGCGATGCGGCTGCAGGAAACGCCGCCAGTAGACGGACTCACCGCGCAGCGCCTCAGGCAATTCGAGCGCGAGCGTGAGCACATTGCCGCGCTGACGCAGATAACGCGATGGATGCATGGGATCCAGCACGAGATAGCGCTGTAGCCAGGTGCGATGCATGGTCTCCGCCAGGCCAAAGAGCTCGAAACTCGAAGGCTGCTGGTCGGCGCCGATCCGGTAGAACACGGTCGCGCCGGGGCGCGCGAGCTTCGAGAGCGTAGCGACGGCCGTTTCCAGCGCGGCGCGGCAGTCTTGCGTGGGCATGAGCGGTCTCCGTGATCCTGTGGTGCTGCGGTCCTTGCCGGACGGTTCGTATCGACGATGCTAGGCACGCAAGACGGCAAGGTGTGAGCGCTAATTGGCAAATGAATACGCGCGCCGCTTCGTGCGGGCGGATCCGCGTTGTCATCCTTTTGCCCGATAGGCCCGCCGATGCCCGACGCCTAGACTGCGCGCACACCTATGCGGTGCTAACCCTTCAGGAGCTATCGACATGACATCCCCTTACTCGCCCGAACAGGGCTGCGTGGTGATCACCGGAGCAGGAACCGGAATCGGCGAAGCCTGCGCCAGGCTCTTTGCCGCGCAAGGAGCGCGCGTTGCGCTGATCGGACGCCGACGAGCGCCGCTTGAGCGCGTCGCGGCGATGACGGGCGGCATCGTGCTGGAAGGGGATGCTGCAAGCGCAGCGGATTGGGAGCGGTTTAGTGCTGCGCTGGCGGCTGAGGGCGGTGTCACTAGCCTGATCGCCTGTGCTGGTGGATTGGGAGCGGGCAGCGCCCTTGAAACCAGCGATGACGATTGGGCCGGCGCGATGCGCGCCAATCTGGATACGGCGTTCGTGAGTGCGCGGGCCTGTTTGCCGCAGTTGATTGCGCGGCGGGGATCGATTGTGATGGTGGCGTCGATTGCTTCGCTGGCCGCTGGCCCTGAGGTTTGTGGGTACACCACGGCCAAGCACGCGCTGATTGGGTTGATGCGCTCGCTTGCGCGTGATTATGGTCCGCGAGGTGTGCGGGTGAATGCGGTGTGCCCCGGGTGGGTCAAGACGCCAATGGCCGATGAGGAAATGGTGCCGCTTGTCGAGCGGTATGGGGATACGCTGGAGCAGGCTTATGCGCGGGTTTGTGCGGATGTGCCTATGCGGCGGGCTGCTGGTGCGGATGAGATTGCTCGGGTTTGTGGGTTTCTTGCTTCGGATGCTGCGAGTATTGTTACTGGGGCGGTGATTGTGGCTGACGGGGGGGCTTCGGTTGTGGATGTGCCTACTTTGGCGTTTGAGCGGGTTTAGGTTTTTTGTTTTTTTGTTTGTCGCGTTTCCTTGTTTGCTTGTCGGTCTATTAGTGCCGCCCCGCACAGCGGCAACGCTAATAGACCGACAACAAAACCAGTAAACGCGCGCGCGCCCAAAAAACCGTCACCCCAAAAACACCGCAGAAGCCTCCGGCAAAGTCGCCCCCCCATCCACCACAATAGTCTGCCCAGTCACATAAGCAGCCCCTGGCGAAGCCAGATAAACCATCGCCGCAGCAATATCTTCAGGCTCCCCTAGCCGCCCCAGCGGCACCGCCCCCGCAATCCGCTCACTCAACGCGGCATCCCCAAGATTCTCCATAGCGGGCGTTCGAATCATCCCTGGCTCCACGCCATTCACGGTAATGCGATACGGCGCAAGCTCCAGCGCAGCAGCGCGAATAAAGCCATTAACCCCCGCCTTTGAGGCGGCATAGTGAGCAAGTCCCGGATAGGCAACCCGCGGCCCCGTCACCGACGAAGTCACCAGCAAGCGCCCCCCACCCTGCCTCACAAAAGCGGGCGTAGCAGCCTGCGCAAGCCAGAACAGCGCACCAAGATTCACCGCCAGCGTGCGCCCCAGCACATCGGGCGAAATCTCACCAAACGGTGTCAACGGAAAATAAGCCGCGTTATGCACGACCACATCCAGCCGCCCAAAATCCGCCTCCACCCGCGAAATCAGCGCATCGATCTGCTCACGCTCAGCCAGATCGACATCATAGGCACGATGCGTCCGCGACAATCCACCCTCGATCCCGCCGAGCCATTCACGCGCGACATCGGCCTGCAGATCGGCAACCGCTACCGCCGCACCCTCGCGCGCAAACGCCTCCACGATGCCGCGCCCGATCCCCTGTGCACCGCCCGTCACCAGCACGGTGCGTCCCTCGAATGCGCGTGTCATGCCGGATACCGCGTGACGTTGAGCACCTGTGCATACGCGCCCACCGGGAAGTTCGACAACGCATCAAAACGGCTGCCCTGATAGCCAAAGATCTTGCCATCGGTTTTCATGCGTTCGAGGTCGATCATGATGACGCCAAGCGTCGGCACAATCTTCTCGCGCCATACGAACAGATAGAGCTGTTCGTCGATGCCGATCATGTGGCAGCGATCCACGTCCGCCAGTCCCGCTTCCACGCCCGACAAACACTGCCATGCATAGAAGTTCTCGTTCAGATAGACATGCTCGTAGCGCTCCGTCGCGCTATACGTGTAGAGGTTGCGCATGCCGATCAATTCGCGCGTCGGCGCGTGCAGCGGGGATTGCGTCGGCTCTACGCCGTCACCCGCTGTAATGCGGCCATGCAGCAACTGCGCCTGAACGCCGGTCAATTCCATGCCGCGTTCGACGCGCGTAAAGGCGTCGATATGCGTTTCGGCCTCGCTCGGCAATGCGCCAATCACCACGGTGCACAGTGCGCGACGCAGGTCGAGCACGTAGCTCGTGGAAACGTTGCGCGGCTTGCCGTTGTCGTCCATGAGCGTTTCATCGCTGCCCACATAATCGACGAAATAGATGCCGTTGCGCACCGAACTTACGCGGCACTCGTGGCGCGCACGATGCCGTTGCGAGCCGACGTTGCGCTCGACTTCTACGCGTTGGGCGCCGGAAAAATGCAGCGTCATCGCGCCGCCATCCTCGAATTCAAGCGTCAATCGGCGGCCTTCCAGATCGGCCGATGGTGCGAGGCTATGGCTGTCGGGCGCGAAACCTTCGGCGAGTGCGCCGACCTGAATAAACACGGGTTGGGACGTCATGATGAGGAGGACTCCGTAAATAAGGTGTGAACGCCGCTTGCTTGCAGTGGCAAGACGGCGCGACTCACACTCTACGGAGCCGCCCCGCCGCGCGGCATCAACCAGAAGGATGACAACGCGCCGCCGCAATCAGCGCGCGAATGTCTGCGCCATTTCGTCGATCAACTGGCGCTGGAACGCTGCAAAACGCGGACTTGGCTGCTGCAGGATGGCCAGTTCGAGCATCGGGTCTTCCACCTGTGTGCGCACGTCCGCGAGCGTTTCAACGATCGCATGGCCGCAGAACGGCACGTAGGCTTCCGAGTAGCCGCCTTCATGCACCACCACCAGCCGCCCGCCGCAATGGCGCTCGGCGGCGTCGCGCACGAGCTGTGTCATCGCGCGATAGCTCTCGCTATGCAGCAGCATGCGCGCAAGCGGATCGACGGCGCTTGCGTCGAGGCCGCTCGCCACCACGATCAGATCGGGTCTGAAGCGATCGAGCGCGGGCAGCACGATACGCTCGAAGGCGTAGAGATATGCGTCGTGGCCGCCGCCCGGCAGCAATGGAATATTGATGTTCGCACCTTCGCCGCGACCCGCGCCACGCTCTTCCGCGCCGCTATAGCCCGGCGGAAAGCAGCCTTCCTGATGGAGCGAGATCGTCAGCGTTTTGGGATCGTCGTAATAGATCGACTGCGTGCCGTTGCCGTGGTGCACGTCCCAGTCGATCACGGCGACGCGCTCCACGCGATGCTTCGCGCGCGCCGCTTCGATCGCAATCGGAATGTTGGCGAGCAGGCAAAAGCCCATCGGCTTGTCGCGCAGGCAGTGATGTCCGGGCGGGCGCGACAGCGAGAACGCATTCGCGGCGCGCCCCGCCAGCACGGTATCGACCGCGCTCATCGCCAGTCCCGCCGAAAGCGCGGCGATCTCATAGCTGCCCTTGCCGAACGGCGCGAGATCGCCCAGGTCGCCGCCGTTCGCGTCGCTCGCCGCCTTGAAGCGTTCGAGGTAGTCGCGCGGATGGATGCGCAAAAGATCGTCGTCGCGGGCCGCGTTTGCGCTGCCCATGTCGAGCGACGCCGCAAGCCCCGACGCCTGGATCAGCGCCAGCAGGCGGCGCTTGGATTCGGGCGATTCCGCGTAGCCGCTCGCCGCAGGCGGCTGCACCCAGCCGCCGACCGGGAAGAACAGCGCGTGCGTGCCGCCCGTGTGCCAGAAGGTGCGTTCGTCGGTGAAGAAGGCAGTTTTGCTCATGAGTTTCTCTTGCTGGTGGTGGTTCTTGTTTCGTTTGTGGATCAACGACGGGATCGGGATTCGCGCATCAAGCGCGTTCAACGCGCAGCAGGCAGACGCAGGAAATCACGCTGATGGCCGCCGCGCCCGCGAACAGGGCGGCGAGCGTTGCGCCCGCGTCGAGCAGCACGCCCGCGATCAACGGTCCGGCGGCGAGACCCGCGCCGATCACGAAGTTCAGCGACGCAACCAGCCGGCCCGTGCGGTCGTGCTTCGCCGCAGCGGCGAGGATGAACGGCAGCACGAAGGTCCAGGCGAACTTGAAGGCGAATACGGCGGCCATATAGCCTGCCGTGCCTGGCTGCGTTGCAAGCCCGGCGAGCGAAACAGCGAGAATCGCGTAACCCGTCAGCAGCATCGCGAGCCGCGCCACACGCCCGCCGATCAGCGACGCGCAGCCCGCGCCGACGATGCCCATCACGCTGGCCGCCGCGAGCACTTCGCCGGTATGGGCAGCGTCGAAGCCCGCGAGCGCGGCGGCCTTGCTTGCGAAGGTCCAGACGCCGCCGATCGCGACGTAGAACGCCAGCACGCCGCCAATCACAAGGCAGGCGTTCAGTGCAGTACCTGTCTCCTGCGCGGTGGCAGTCGTACCTGCGTGCTTCGCGCGGCCCAGCGCGGGATCGAAGCCGCGCACGAGCGGCGCGGCGCACAACCCCAGCACGCCGAGCACAACGTAAAGCGCACGCAGCCCGTAACCCGCAAACACATGCGGCAGCAGGAACAGGCCCACCGCGCCCGCCACGAGCTGGCCGACCACCCAAAGGCCATAGACGCGGTCGCGGTTCGCGCTGGTCGCGGCGCTCGTCATGCACAACACCATCAGCGTGCCACCGCCCAGCGCCGTCACGGTGCGCAGCGCGAGCAAGCCCGCGAAGCCCGGCATCGCCAGCGCCGTCGCGAAGTTGCCGATGCAGAACACGGCTGTCGCGACGGCCGCCACGCGACGCGCATCGACGCGCCCCAGCCACAGCAGCGAAGGCAGCGTCGCGCAGCTGAACGCGCCGAGTTCGACGAAGAAGTACGTGCCGATCTGCGAGGCCGACAAACCGAGTTGCACCGCCAGTTGCGCCGCGACGGCGGGCGCGACCAGCAGCAACAACGGTGTGACGGCAGCAAACACGACGAGCGAAAGCAGCGTCGACGCCGCGAAATCGCGCGGCGCGGCATCCACCGCGGCAAAGGACGTAGAGGGATTTTTCATGGCGTCAGATGAAGTTGGCGAGATTCAGAACGTGTGGGACATACCGGCCATCGCGCCAAACTGCGAAACACCGGCGACGGGCAGCGAGTCGTATTCGTAGACCGGCTGCGTGCTGCCGCTGGTGTTGTGCGAGTAGCCGAGGTTCAGATAGGCGAAGGTGCGTTTGGAAAGCGCATAGGTGCCGCTCGCGATGTAGAGCGTTGGGTGCCCCACGCTCGGCGTGTTGGAAAAGGTGTGATAAATCCCGGCCGCGAAGCCGATGGCGGGATCCAGGCGGTAGCGCGCGCCGCCCCAGGCGACCGTTTTTGCCGGTTCCAGCGATCCGGTCAGCCGTTCTCCGCCGCCATAGAGCGAAAGCTTGTCGATATCCCAGTGCGCAGCCAGCACGCCAACCACGCGCTGCTCGGCGGACGTATCCACGCCTGGCGACACCGCGCCGTACGACTGATGGACCACCGCGCTCACGCCAAAGCCGTTGCCTGCGTACTGCGCGCCCGCCTCCAGCACGCGGCCGGAGCGCGAATTGCCTGCGACGCCGCCCGTTGCGGCCAGCGCCTCGCCGCTAAAACCCGCGATATCGGGACTTTGATACTTGACGGCGTTGTCGATGAAATTCGCTGCCAGCGGCACGATCACGCCCTGTCCGCTGTACGCCGCGTAGAGCAGCGGGTCGTAAAACACGGTACGGTCGAACAGCACACTGAACTGCCGCCCGAGCGTCAGCGTGCCGAAGCCGCCTTTGAGCCCGACCCATGCTCCGCGAAAAAACGCGAGGCCTGGGACCGTGGCGGTGCCGTCGTTGAGATTCAGCCCCTGTTCGAGGCGAAAGATCGCCTGCAGACCGCCGCCCAGATCCTCCGTACCGGTAATGCCGATCTGCGAAGGCAGCACGCCGTAGTTCTGCAGATTCACCGCGCTGTGCTCGCCGTCCTCGTGAGTGCGGTACTGAATGCCCGCATCGAGAATGCCGTACAGCGTCACACTCGACTGCGCATGCGCCGTGGCGCTCATGCCCAGCGTGATCGTCAAGGCCAGTGCCAGGGTACGCACTCGCCACAATCCATCCCATCGTTTCATCGACCGACTCTCCAAACCGTACAACGTTGTTGTCATGAACAGCGTTTGTCCGGTGGCCGCCTTGCCCATCCATGCGGCGGATCCGGATCTGCGAGCAGTGTCGGTAGCGGGAAAAGTCGTGAACAGACGTTCAAGTGAACGCTGCGGAAAACCCTGATGCTGGCGGCAAGCCCGGATAAAACGGGCGCGTCGCGGATTTCGTGCGCGTGCAGCACGCCGCGCGTTGCACGCGGCCCCGTTCAAATGCAGGGGGCGAAGCCGCCCTCCGGCACGCTGTTCGCCGAAATTCGGCGGCACGTATAATCGGGCGGAAATCGAGAAACAATCGCAGCAAGGGATGCAGTAAGACGGGCGGCAAGAGACACGACAAAAGCATCGCAGAGGAGGCGCGCTTGACACGCAACGCAGACCGGCAAGTGCCCTTTCACAGCGCGCCAGATATGCCCGCCGCCATTGCCATCGACGCCTACTCGCAAAGCGCGACGCCCACGCGCAGCAACGATTTCGAAGGCCCGTTCTGCAGCGATGGCAGCGCCGGACGCGACCTGAGCGTGCTGCTGCTCGACCTCTACGCGCTCGCCAACCAGACCGGCATCGGCGAATTCGAAAACGGCTTTTTCCGCCTGCTGGGCGCGCTGCTCCATTTCGACGCAGGCTGGACCGGCGTGACCACACACACGCCCGACGGCCCCATCATGCACAACAGCTTCACATGGGGACTACCCGATTCGTTCTTCACGGAATGGATCAAGGTACGCGACTGCGATCCGCTCGCGAGTGGTACGCGCGGCGTGTATGGGCGTGCGATGTCGATCTCCATCGTCGGTCCCGAGGTGCCACCGCGCTTTCGCAACTGGGCCGTCAAGCATGGGCTCGCGCAGTTGATGGTGGTGACGGCGCTCGACCATCGCTTCGGACTCACGACTTTTCTTTCAGTGTATCGGCGTGCGCTGGACAAGCCCTTCAGCGCCGACGACGCGCGCAAGGTCGAAAATGTGATCGTCCACCTGGCCGCGGCGCTGACGATCAATCGCTCCTTCCAGCTCACGCGCGAGCGCGGCGCTACGCCCAGCGCTTCACCCGCACGCGCGATCTGCGATTCGTTTGGCACGGTCCATCAGGCCGATAAGGCGTTCGAAACCACCTTGCGACAGGACTGGCCGCTCTACGCGAACCAGACCTTGCCGCAAGCGTTGGTCGACTGGCTCCACGGCGGCGGCACGCAGCCTTTTACGGGCGAGCACATCACGGTCCATTGCGTGCCGACGGCGGGGCTGTTTCAACTGGAAGCGCGCACGCGTTCTGAACTCGACCGCCTGAGCCCGCGCGAACTCGTCGCGATCCAGCATTACGGCGATGGGTTGTCGCACAAGGAAGTCGCGCAGCGCATGGGTATCTCGCCCACCACCGTGCGGCATTATCTGCGCTGCGCGTATCGCAAGCTCGGCATGCACGACAAGAGCGAGATTCCGCGTTTGCTCGCGGCACCCGGCAGGCAGGATGGCCCTTGACCCGGCGAAACGCCCGCTATGCGTGTTCGGCCGGCGTCATCTCAGGCGTCAGCGTATCGAGCACACATGCGCACACACGATTGCGCCCGCTTGCCTTCGCGATCAGCAACTGGGCGTCGGCGGCTTCCAGCAACGCTTGCGCGCTGTGCTCGGCGCCTTCTACAACGGTCACGGTCGCACAGCCCACGCTCACCGTCACCGCGCCCGCCTCGCTCTTCGCATGCGCAATGCGCAGCCCCTCCACCGCATGACGCACGCGTTCCGCGATACGCGCGGCCTCCTGCGCATCGGTATCGGGCAGCACCACGGCGAATTCCTCACCGCCATAACGCGCGGCCATATCCTGCGCGCGTCGCGCCTGCCCGCCGATAGCCTGCGCCACGCTACGTAGCACTTCGTCGCCCACCGCATGACCGTATTCGTCGTTGAAGAGCTTGAAACGGTCGATGTCGATAAACAATAGGGATAGCTTACGGTTTTTTCGCATTGCACGACGCCATTCTTCATCCAGCCGAGCATCCAGCGCGCGGCGGTTGCTCAAGCCCGTGAGCGCGTCGGTCAGCGACAGTTTGCGCAGTTTCGCGAGTGCCTTGTAACGCGAGCGCAGCGCGCTTTCCAGCGCCATCGTTCCGACCGCCAACGTGAGCGCAAACGCCACCGCCAGCGCGCCCTGCCAGATCGCCTGACGCCGCCAGTTGCCCAGCGTCTGCGCGGTCGAAGGCGTCACGACCACCGCGAGCGGCGCGCCATTGACACGCGCCACACAATAGTTCGCACCCGCAGGATCGATACGTTCGATGACACCGGCCGCCGCTTCCTGCACGGCGAGCGGCGACGCGTCGTCCGGATGCATCGCATTGGCCAGCACGACGCCATTTTCACGCACGACGCGCACTGCATCGACATCGCGCGAATCGAAACTGCTGATAAAGCGCTGGAGATTGTCGAGTCGCACGATCAACACCGCCACGCCGTCAAAAGACTGGCCAGGTGCGGCGATGCCGCGCGCGAGTGCAATCGAGCGTCGTCCGTCGCGAATCCGCGAGGCGAGCGGTTGCGAAACATAGAGTGTGCGCGGCGTGCCGCGCGCGAACGCCTGGAAGTAGTCGCGATCGTGCAGATCGACGCGTGCCGCCGACGGGTTGTCTACCGGAGCGTCGAGCATGCCGTCCGCGCCAACGATAAAGGCATCGTCGAGCAGTTCATGCGAGATCGCCTGACCAAAACGGATACGTTCTCGAACGTTAGCGCTGATCGGCGCGGTCGGACTATGCGCCGATGCCGCCATGTCCGCGAGCAGCGCATCGTAGATGGTCATATTGGCGCTCAGGCCGCCCGCGACGAGGGACGCGACGCTTTGCGCGCGTTCGTGAGCGCGCTCGACGCGGCCCGCGCGATCGGCGGTGAGCCATGCCGCCGTGCTGGCAAGCACCACGATGGCGCACAGGACGCCCGCAACGGAAATCAGATTGGGATGCGCGTCGACGGCGGCGAGCAGGCCACGCGACCAGCTGCGCAGCACGCGGCCGGCGCGAGCGAATGGCGCGGTGACACTTCGGGGGAACACGATTTTTTCTCCTTGTGCTTCGGGCAATCATGCAAACGAAGCGGTCAGGAACTAGCCGCGTTGTCGAAATCCCGAAGTCATGGCTCTATTCTGACGCGGCGCTTGAGCGCGCCCTATCGCAGAATCGCGATACTCGTGTAGAGAAATCGCTACACTCGAAGCAAACCATGCACGGGGGCGTGAATGAGCACGAGCATCGTCATCGCGGAAGGACAGACCGTCACGCGCCAGGCCGTGCGTCTGCTGGTCGAGCGGGCCGGCTACCGTGTGCTCGCAGAGGCCGCCGATGGCATGAGCGCGGTGCAACGCATGCTGCAGCATCGGCCGGATATCGTCGTCATCGGTCTGCAGATGCGCCGCCTTTCAGGGCTGGAGGCGATCCGCCGCATCCACCGCGAATTACCACGTACACGGATCGTCGTGCTTTCCGCGCTGGACAGCGCGCATTCGATGAGTCTGTGCGCACAGGCCGGCGCCACCGCTTTCGTTAGCAAACAAGGTGAGTTATCCGAACTGATTTCCGCGCTCGACGCTGTGCGCCGCGGACGTAGCTGGTTTCCCGCCATGGTCGAGGGCAGCGCATCGTCGGAGGCGGCGCAGCTCGATGCGCTATCCGCGCGCGAGCGTCTCGTGCTCTCTTACCTCGTGAAAGGCGAACGTCTGCGCCACATCGCCGCCGAACTCGCGCTGAGCGAAAGCACCGTGAGCACCTATAAAAGGCGTCTGCTGGAAAAGCTCAATGCGGCTTCCGTGGTCGAACTCGCCGAGATCGTCAGGCGCAGCGAAGCGGATGCTCCGCCCGCCGCCAGCCCCGCGCCGGTACGCGCGGTGCTCGATGCGCTGCCATTTCACGCGACCATTCGCGACCCCGCCGGACGTGTGCTTTTCCTGAACCGCTATGGCCGCGAAGCGCTCGGCGAACGCGCGCAGCGACTCACAAATACCGATTTTGTCGAGCACGCGGCATTGCTGGGCATTCCGACCGACCAGGCCAGCGAACTCGAATATGTATTCGCCGATGCCGTGCGCAGCGGCAAGGCGTACCGCCGCGAGATCACCCTCGATGGCATGAACGGCATCGTAGCCGCCCTGCACTGGGGCGCGCCGCTCAACGACGGCAACCGGCGCGACGCCATGCTCTGCGGCAGCATCAACGTAACGGATCAGGAAGAAGCGTTCGTGGCGCTGCGCGAACAGCTCGCACAGGCCGAGCTCAGTGCGCGCCAGAAGGACGGTTTGATCCAGCATTGCCTGCAGACGCTTGCGCCGGAGATCGGCCGGCTAGGCGCGTTGATCGCCCAAGCGCCCAGCGCTCGCGCTGTGGCAGAAGCAGGCGCTGCCGTCGATGCGCTGCGTGCAAGCCTGAACCGGCTCGCCCTGCTCGCGCGCGTCCACGACGACACGGCGTCGAGCACGCTGGAGCGCTGTACGCCCGCAGCGCTCGTGCGTTCGGCCATCGACCAGGCCGGCTTGCGCCACGCGCAGGCGAAGATCGCGCTGGAGATCGCCACACCGCATTCTGCCGCGCGCACGGCGTGGCTCGACCGACAGGCCTTCGACGATCTGCTGGGCCTGCTGCTCGACGCGGCGCTCGGCAATACGCGCGACATGCGAGCCGTCAGGCTCGAACTGAAGACTTCGGCACGCTCGCGCGGCCTGCTCGATCTGCAGCTTGTCATCGATGCGGTGACTTCCGCCGCCCACCGCACGACACGCAGGCGCAAGCGCGACGCGTGGCTCATGCCGGCCTGCCAGAAGATCGCGCACAGAATAGGCGCGTCGCTCGACCACGTCGACAACGGTCCGCGTTGCCGCTTCACGCTCAAAACCCAGATGCAGCGCACGCAGGATCGGCTGTACAAAGAACCACGCTGAAACCGCCTATTCCAGCGGCACCGTCCCCACTGCCGGTTTCGCACGCTGCAGCAGTTCCACCAGCCGTTGCGCGAGCGGCGACACATAGCCGCCCGCCCGCACGATTGCGCCCACGCTGCGGCCCAACTCCAGCTCACCCGGATCGACATTCAACCGCACCAGTCCGCGCTGCGCATTCGCAGAGGCATTTCCGGCGATGCACAGCATGCGCGAACCACGCAGCAACTCCAGCAGCGCAGGCACCGCGAAATCCGTCTCCACACGCAGGGCGGGTTCGGGCAGTCCCTGGCGGCGAAACGCGTCGTTGACCTGGCGGCGCAGCGGAATATTCATGCCCGGCAGCAGCCATTCCTCGCCAACCAGATCGCGCAGCTTCAATCGGGCCTTGCGCTGCAACGGATGCGATTCGTCGGCCATGACGTAAAGGCGGTCGTTGAACAGCGGCACCGTGGCGAATTCGCGGCCGACGTCGGGCGGCTCCGGCGCAACGGCCATATCCAGTTCGCCCGCGCTCATCAGCGCAAACAGATCGTTGGCCAGGCGTCGGCGCAAGCGCAGGCGCGCGGCGGGACGCTCGTTCATCAGCTGACGGCATGCCCGCAGTACGATGGAATCCGGCACCGTAGGCGAATAGCCCACCCGCAGAATGCCTTGCTCGCCCGTCTGGATCGCGCGCAATTCCTTGAGCGCGTCCTCGTATTCGAGCGCGATACGCCGAGCACGCTCCACAAACACCATCCCGCCCGGCGTGAGCGCCACGCCGTTCGGACTGCGGTGAAAGAGGGCCAGGCCCACTTCACTCTCGATCCGCTTGATCGCCTTGGTGAGCGCAGGCTGGCTCATGCCCAGCGCCTCTGCTGCCTTGCCGATTCCTCCGCAACGTTGGACTTCGAGCAGATAGTCCAGATCGCGTGTCTCCATGGCATTCCCTTTGGTTATGGGTTTATAGCCACCACTTCATTGCGGTGATGACCGACATATTACACACTGGGTCGACATTCATTGGAGACCTGAATGAGCTTCCCGTATTTTCTGCGGCGCGCCGCGGCCTATTGGGGCGACGTGCCCGCCGTGATTCATCGCGACCGTACACTGACCTACCGACAACTCGAAGCGCGCTCGAACCAGCTCGCACATGCGCTGCTCGCGCTCGGCCTGCAACGCGGCGATCGTGTGGCCGTGCAGGCGCGCAACTGCGCGGAACTCGTCGAGATCGAATGCGCGCTCTATAAAGCCGGCCTCGTGAAAGCCGCGCTCAATCCGCGCTTCACCGCGGCGGAAGCCAGCGACGTGGCGGAAAACTGCACGCCGCGCGTGCTGATCGCCGGTCAAGGCTACGCTGGCTATACCCGCGCGACGCCCGGCTTCGAGAGCGTGGAGGCCTTTATCGCCATCGGCGGCGGCGAGGGTTATCTCGACTATGAGGCGCTGCTCGCGCAGGCCGCATCGCATGCGACAGAGATCGTCAATCACGCCGACGATCTCGCCGTGCTGCATTTTTCCTCGGGATCGACGGGCAAGATCAAGGCCGCGATGCAGAGCTACGGCAACCGCATGGCCTCGCTGCGCAAGCTGCTGATGGGCATGGACACGCAGCCGCGTCCGGGCGACCGCCTCGCGCTGGTGGGGCCGATCACGCACGCGTCCGGCATGCTCATGCAGCCCTTTCTCTATGGCGGCGCCACGCTGGTGCTGTTCGACCGCTTCGAGCCCGCCGCTTTTCTCGCCGATCTGGAACGCCTGAAGGTCACGCACGTTTTCATGGTGCCCGCGATGGTGAATATGCTGCTCAACGAGCCCGCGCTCATGCGCACCGACCTGAGCGCACTGAAATCGCTTTCCTATGGCGCCGCGCCCATGGCCCCCGCGCGCATAGAAGAAGCGTGGGCGCGCTTCGGGCCGATTCTCTCGCAGGGCTATGGCGCGAGCGAATCGACCTCCGGCGTCACCCGCCTCACCGTGGCCGATCACGCCTACGCGATAGCCCAGCGGCCCGAACGTCTCGCTTCCTGCGGCCGGCCGATGGGCGAAACGGAAGTGCGCGTGATCGACGAAAACGGTCGGCCGCTCGCGGCCGGTGAAGTGGGCGAAATCGCCGTGCGCGGCGAAGACGTATTCAAGGGCTACTGGGGCGCGCCGGAACTCAGCGCGGAAGTGCTGGTGAATGGCTGGCTGCTGACCGGCGACCTCGCGCGCACCGACGAAGACGGCTACCTCTATCTGGTCGACCGCAAGAAGGACATGATCATTTCGGGCGGCTTCAACGTCTATCCCACCGAAGTCGAGGCGGTGCTTTACCAGCATCCCGACGTGCTCGAAGCATGCGTATTCAGCGTGCCCGACGAGCGCTGGGGCGAAGGCGTCAAGGCCGCCGTGGTGCTCAAGCCGCAGCGCGCGAATGCTGCACAAACCGCCAGCGCCGACGACCTCGTCGCACACTGCCGTACGCTGCTGGCCGACTACAAGCTGCCGCGCTCGATCAGCTTCGTGAGCGAGCTGCCGCGCAATGCGAGCGGCAAGATCGCCCGCAAGATTGTGCGCGAACAATACTGGCAAGGCGCGGATCGCCGCGTCAATTGACCTTCAATTGACCACTCATTGATTCATTCAGGATAGCGAATCATGTTCGACTACGTGACCGATCCGGTCTTCGATGCCACCCGCGAAGGCATCCGCCGTTTCGTGGCCGAAGAGCTTGCGCCGATGGAGCGCGAACTCGGCCTCGATTCCGAAAGCGTCTGGCCGCGCGACGTATTGCGCCGTGTCTGGAAGCGCTCGGCGGAACTGGGCTTTTATTCGGCCTGCCTGCCCGTTCAACTGGGCGGCAAGGGCTTTTCGGTGCTGCAGCAATGTGCGCTCAAGGCCGACCTCGCAGCCAGCGGCTGTTCGCTCGCAATGCATGTGCTAGGCGATCTGGGCGGCCCGCCGCGAGTGGGCAATATGCTCAAGTACGCGACGCCCGATCAATTGCAGCGCTATTTCATGCCGGTGATCAAGGGCGAAAAGTCCACCTGCTTCGCACTGACCGAGCCGCATTCCGGCTCGGACGCGCAAAGCATCCGCACCACCGCAGTCGAAGACGGCGACGACCTGATCGTGAACGGCCATAAGCACTACATCAGCGGCGCGCCGTTTGCGGACTTCGCCATCGTGATGTGCGTGACCGACGCATCCACCACCCCGCCTGCCATCAGTGCGGTGCTGGTCGACCTCGATCTGCCAGGCGTAACGGTCGAGCAGGAGTACGTGCCGATGTCGGGCCAGCATATCGATGCCGATATCCGCTTCGACAACGTGCGCGTACCGCGTGCAAATCTGTTCGGCGGCGCGGGCAACGGCTTCAAGCTTGGCATGTCGCGCATCAACGTGAACCGGCTGCTGCACTGCCCGACGATGCTCGGCCTCGCCACCTCGGTCTATGAGGCGTCGCTCGACTATGCACGCAGCCGTCGCCAGTTTGGCGGCCCCATCGCACGCTTCCAGGCGATCCAGCACATGCTCGCCGATATGGCCGCCACGCTGTGGGCCTGCGAAAGCATGATCGCGCAGACAGCCGCGCTCGCGGACGCAGGCGGCGATCTGCGCATGAAGGCGGCCGCCTGCAAGGTGTTCGTTTCCGAGCGCTGTTTCGAAGTGGCCGACAAGGCCGTGCAGATTCACGGCAACATCGGCGTCACGCGCCATCATCCGGTGGAGCAGGCATTCCGCAAACTGCGCATGTTCCGCATTTTCACGGGCACGAGCGAGATTCAGCGCAATACGATTGCGCGCGCGATTCTCGAACCCGCCGCCGCGTAAAAACGTGCAACGTGGCGCATGAATAGACAAGGCGCGCTTCCGACGCGCCTCCAGAACAAGTCCGGAGACAGGCATGTCCGCTAACGCTAGCGACTATCGGCCCGCGCGCGCGTGGTCGATCGCCATCATGCTCGCGCTGATGATGATGGTGAATTTCCTCGACAAGATCGTGTTCGGCATGGTGTCCGTGCCGATGATGCGCGATCTTGGCCTCACGCCCACGCAGTTCGGCTTGATTGGCGGCAGCCTCAACTGGTTGTTCGCCATTTCCGCGGTGATCGGCGGCATGCTCGCCGATCGCGTCGCCACCCGCCTCATCCTGCTGCTGATGGCGCTGTCGTGGTCGCTGCTGCAATTGCCCATGTTGTTTGCAAGCTCGATGAGCGTGATCCTCGTGCTGCGCGTGTTGCTGGGCGCTGGCGAAGGTCCGGCCTCGCCGGTCGCACTGCATGCGATCTACAAGTGGTTCCCCGACGAAAAGCGCGGCCTGCCCGCCGCCGTGCTGTATCAGGGCAGCGCACTGGGCCTCTTTATCGCGGGACTGGCGATTCCGCTCGTGACGGCGCGCTGGGGCTGGCGCGCGAACTTCGTGGTGCTCGCGGTGCTGGGCTTCGTGTGGTGTGCGTGCTGGCTGGTCTTCGGCGCGGAAGGGCCGCTGGGTTCGTCGCTGCGCTCATCAGCCAAGGGACACGCGCAAGACGGCCAGATCACGCAGCGCGTGCGCTGGCGCGTGCTGCTTGCGGATCGCACCATCGTCGGCAATTTCTGCGGCCATTTCGCGGCGAACTGGGTGCTCGCCACCTCGCTTACCTGGATGCCGCATTATCTGCAGGCGGGTCTTGGCTATAGCGCCAGCACATCGGGGCGACTCTTCGCGCTCTTTGTCGGCATCACCACGCCGATGGGTCTTGGCCTCGCCTGGCTCTCGCAACGGATGCTTTGCGCGGGCATGCCCTCGCGGCAATCGCGTGGGATCTTTATCGCCGTGGCGCTGGGCGTGGCGGGCTTGATGCGCATGGTGGTGTTCGTGCCGGCGCTCGGCCCCTTCGAGAAAGTGCTGCTGCTCACACTCAGCAGCGGGCTTACGCTCGCAATGTATTCGGTCGGTCCGGCAATGCTCAGCGAAGTCGCGCCCGACGGGCAGCGCGGCGCGATTCTCGCCTTGAGCAATGCGATCGGCTCGCTGGCGGGCCTGAGCGCTCCATTGCTGACGGGCGTGCTGATCCAGCATGCGCACGGCAATACCGCCATCGGCTTTGAACAATCGTGTGTGCTGGCTGGCTTCGTGTTGATCGGCTGCGGCGCGCTATGTGCACGCTGGCTCGACCCACAACGCTCGCGCGCTGCGCTGCGCGCACTTCCGGAACCGGAATTCGCGGCCTCTCGCATCACGCACTGAGTCTGCGCACCCAACGTCCTCACCATGCCGGGCGCGACGTGGATAGCACGTCCCGACCGGCGAGTCTTCCCGAGATCATGAACGACACCCTCCCCTTCCAGCGCGCGACGCAAGCCACCGTCGACGCCCAGATCGCCGTACAACATGGCCTGCCCACCGACGACCCGCTCGATATCGAGGAAGCGCAGCGTGGCTTTATCGGCACGATCCCCGACGCCGAGATCCGCGACGACTACGGTCGGCTGGTCTGGAGCATGGCCGACTACGCCTTCCTCGACGAAGAGTGCGCACCGCCGACGGCCCATCCCGCGCTGTGGCGCCAGGCGCGCCTCAACCGCCTGCATGGTCTGTTCGCTGTGACCGACCGCATTTATCAGGTACGCGGATTCGATCTCTCGAACATGACGCTGATCGAAGGCGATAGCGGCCTCATCATCATCGATCCGCTCACCTGCCGCGAGACGGCGCACGCAGCGCTCGAACTCTACTACGCACATCGGCCGCGCCGCCCGGTCGTCGCCGTGATCTACAGCCATAGTCATACGGATCACTTCGGCGGCGTGAAAGGCGTCATCGACGAAGCAAGCGTGCGCGCAGGACGGTGCGCGATCATCGCGCCCGAAGGCTTCATGGAAGAGGCGGTATCGGAGAACGTGCTGGCCGGCACCGCCATGGAGCGGCGCTCGCAATTCCAGTTTGGACAGACGCTGGCGCGCAGCGCCTGCTGCCAGATCGACGCGGGCCTGGGCAAGACCATGCCGAGCGGCGCGGTCACGCTGATCGAACCCACCCAGCTCATCCGTGAGGAAACCGAAACACATACGATCGACGGTATAGAGATCGTCTTTCAGCTAACGCCGGATAGCGAAGCGCCCGCCGAAATGCACTTCTTCTTCCCGCAACTACGCGCGCTGAACGTGGCGGAGAATGGCACGCGCACGCTTCACAATCTCTGCCCGCTGCGGGGCGCGCAGGTGCGCAATGCGAAACTCTGGTCGCGCTACCTCAATCAGGCGATCGAGCGTTACGCCGGCCACGCCGATGTCGTGTTCGCACAGCATCATTGGCCTACCTGGGGCACGACACGCCTGACCGGCTTCCTCGAACAGCAGCGCGATCTCTACAAATATCTGCACGACCAGACACTGCGCCTGATGAATCGCGGCCAGACCGCCGCCGAAATCGCCGAATCGCTCGCTTTGCCCGACGCGCTCGCCGCCCAATGGCACACGCGCGGCTATTACGGCACGATTTCGCATAACGTCAAAGCGATCTACCAGCGCTATCTGAGCTGGTACGACGGCAATCCCGCGCACTTGCACGCCCTGCCCGACGAACTGGCCGCGTCGCGCTATGTCGAGTACATGGGTGGCGCTCAGGCGATGCTCGAACGCGCGCGCCGCGATTTCGACCGTGGCGAGTATCGCTGGGTCGCGGAGATCATGAACCGCCTCGTGTTTGCGCAGCCGGAACTGCGCGCAGCGCGCGAACTGGGCGCAGCAGCGCTCGAACAAATGGGCTTTCAGGCCGAATCGGCGACATGGCGCAACGCCTATCTGCTGGGTGCGCGCGAATTGCGGGAGGGAGCGGGCGCGGCAGCGGGGCACGTCATGCGCAGCCAGGATCTCGTGCGCTCGCTCAGCGACGGCGCTTTCTTCGATTATCTCGCCGTGATGGTGGATGGTCTTAAAGCGCAAAACCTGGACATCCGCATGAGCTGGCACTTCACCGATCGCAATGCGCGCTACGCGCTGACTCTCAAACACGGTGCACTGACGTGGTCCACAACGCCCCATCGCGACAGTCACGATCTGGGCATTGCGATGACGCGCGCGACGCTCGATCGCATCCTGCTGGGTGAAACGCAATTCGGTGCGGCCGTCGCTGAAGGCGATATCGCGCTCGATGGCGCAAAGGCGCTGTTTGGCGCATTCCTGAAGACGCTGGAAAAGCCAGATGGACGTTTCAACGTCGTTGAGCCTTGATTGAAGCGGTTCTGCGCTGCCCGTTGGCATTGTCGGGGTTAATGCGGACATGCTCGCGAGGAATGTGTCTATGCCCAACGCTTGATGGCGAAACCGGAAACGCTCCGACACACTGATCATCGATGACGATTCATTCGTTATCCATATCAATTAAAAGAGAATCAAGGAGACAGATGAAAAAGCTTCTACTGAGCGTTCTCGTCGGCGCGACTCTTCCGGCTTGCGTGCACGCGCAATCGAGCGTGACACTGTATGGCTACCTGGGCGGCGGTGTGCGCTGGACCAACGGTCTCAACGGCGGCAGCGCCGTGGCCTTCAATAACAATATTCTGGCGGGCAACCGCTTTGGGCTTGCTGGCGAGGAAGATCTGGGTGGCGGCGTCAAGGCGATTTTCAAGCTGGAAAACGCCTTCAATAGCGGCACCGGCGCGCTCAAGAGTTCGAGCGTGCTGTTTTCGCAGGCGGCTTATGTGGGATTCAACGGCAACTATGGACGTCTGACCTTCGGGCGTCAGGTGAGCGCGAACGAATATTTTTCGATTCTCGTCGATCCGCTCAATGGTCAGGGCCAGTCGCTCGCAGTCTCGCCCAACGCGCTCTACTACTTCAACTTCTTCACCTACGACACGCGCTTCAACAACACCATCAGCTACCTGGGGCGCGTGGGTGGATTCCGTTATGGCGCGAGTTATTCGCCCGGAGGCGTGGCCGGCAATACGCGCGCCGGCAGCAACGTTTCAGGAATGGCGCTGTATCAATGGGGCGGCGGCCTCGCGGGCTTTGGCTATCAGAAGCAATGGAACGCCACCGCCACACAGTGGGCCGAGACCTTCCAGGGCGGCGGCTCGCTCGTGATGGGCCCGGCGCGCCTGTTCCTCAGCTACGCGGATCTGCATGTGAGCGCCGCCACGGCGGGGGCACCGGAGCGGCACGACCAGATGCCGGGTGCGGGCCTTGTCGTCGTGCCCACGCCCGCGATCCAGTTGACCGCCGCGGTCTACTACGATCGCGCAAGCCATCTGGCGAACGCGAAAAGTGGCGACGGCCACAAGCTCACCACGTACGCCGTCGCGGAGTATTTCCTTTCCAAGCGTACCGAGATTTACGCAGAGGCCGATTTCAACGGACTGCAGGGCGCGTACCGCAATGATGCGCTGAATATCGCGGGACTCGGCATACGCGCGGGCACTGCGTCGACAACGGGCGTTTCGGTGGGATTGATGACGCGGTTTTAAAGCGCGAACGCGGCGCGGCGCGCCATCGGCAACAGACTTTACACGTTGTTACCCGCACGTAGCGGACGGCTGGACGGGCATTCCTTATACTCCGCCGCATCCGCTACCGAACGACGGCCCGCCGCGTACATTGCGCGCTGCGCCGCAGAAAACACCGTGATGCCCATGCTCTCTACCCGCTCTGCCCTGACCGCCGCGCTCGT
The DNA here is from genome assembly GCF_011753055.1 of Burkholderia sp. Ax-1719. GTDB lineage: Bacteria > Pseudomonadota > Gammaproteobacteria > Burkholderiales > Burkholderiaceae > Paraburkholderia. The sequence continues at coordinate 44,600 of NZ_VWWJ01000001.1, forward strand.
CGCCGCTACCGCCGTTTCGCTGTCCGCGTGTGTTGCGCCGGGCTACGGGCCGGGTTATTCGTCTTATGGTTCGCAACAGGGCTATCAAGGCCAATATGCCCAGCCCGCGTATGCGCAACCGGCCACTGTGCAGCAACCGGCCTATGCTCCGCCGCCGCCCCCGCCTGCGCAGCCGTATGACTCGCAAAATAGCGGGCAATACAGCGGCCAGTACAACAATTCGCAGTACAACAACCCGCAGTACAACAACCCGCAGTACAACAACCAATACGCTGCGCAGTACGGCACGATCTCCGCAATCCACCCGGTCAGCAGCGCCACGAGCGCAGGCGGCGTCGGCGGCACCGTCGTGGGTGCGCTGGTGGGCGGCGTGCTCGGCAACCAGATCGGCCGTGGTCATGGCCGCGACGCCGCAACCGTTATCGGCGCACTGGGCGGCGCCTATGCAGGCAACCAGATCGGCCAGCAAATGAGCGGTCCGGCCGGCTATCGCATCGACGTGCAGTTGAGCGATGGCTCGACGCGCGCCTTCGACGTCCCGACGCCTGGCGATCTGCATCCGGGCGACCGCGTGCAGATCAACGGCAGCCAGCTTTCACGTTATTGATTTTGTAACTGCCGCGAATCGTCATCGAGCATGACGATTCGCGTAGCCGATCCCGAAATCAGACGCTCACGCGCGGCCATCGCGCAGTTCGCGCCGCAAAATCTTGCCGATATTGCTTTTAGGCAGACCGTCGCGGAACTCCACCAGCTTGGGCCGCTTGTAACCCGTCAAACGCTCCTTGCACCAGTTGAAAATCTCGGCGTCGGTCAGCGCCGGATCTCTTCGCACCACGAAGATTTTCACGGCCTCGCCCGAGTGACGATCCGGCACGCCCACGGCCGCCACTTCGAACACGCCAGGATGCTGCGCCACCACATCCTCGACTTCATTCGGGTAGACGTTGAAACCCGACACCAGAATCATGTCCTTCTTGCGGTCCACGATCTTCACCAGACCGCTTTCGTCCATCACCGCAATATCTCCCGATTTGAAGAAGCCATCGGGCGTCATCACTTTTGCGGTTTCGTCGGGGCGTTGCCAGTAACCGGCCATGACCTGCGGACCGCGAATGCAGAGTTCGCCCGGCACACCCACGCCGAGCACGTTGTTATCGTCGTCGCGGATGGACACTTCGGCAGAGGGCAGCGGCAAGCCGATCGTGCCGCTCCAGGTCACGGCAACCGGCGAATTGCAGGTCACGCACGCCGAGGTCTCAGTCAGGCCATAGCCCTCCACCACCGGAACGCCGGTCTTTTCGAACCAGCGTTTCGCCACCGCTTCCTGCACGGCCATGCCGCCGCCCACTACCGCGAAAAGCTGCGAGAAGTCGAGCTTGTCGAAGTCGGGATGATCGAGCATCGCGTTATAAAGCGTGTTCACGGCGGGGAACATGGTGATGCGATACGCACGCAGCGTCTCAATCATGCCCGCCATATCGCGCGGATTGGGAATCAGCACGGAAAGGCCGCCCGTATGGATGCTCAGCAAGCCGCACACTGTCAACGCAAACACGTGATAGAGCGGCAACGCCGCAACGGTCACGTTCTGCGTCACGTCAGGACGTTTCGCGCGTGCGGGTTCGAGCCACGCCTGGGTCTGCAACAGATTGGCGATGAGGTTGCGATGCAGCAGCGTAGCGCCCTTCGATACGCCCGTGGTGCCGCCCGTGTACTGGAGGAAGGCGATATCGTCGAGGCCCTGCTCCACGCGCTTGAATGGCAGGCGCGCGCCCTGCGCGATCGCCGCGTTAAAACGCGTGTGCCCCGGCAAATCCCAGGCGGGCACCATCTTTTTGACCCGCCGCACCATGAAGTTCACCAGCCAGCCTTTCATGCCAAGCAGATCGCCCATGGTTGCGACCACAACATGTTTGACGGACGTGTGTTGCACCACCGCTTGCAGCGTAGTGGCGAAATTCTCCAGCAACACGATGGCTTCAGCGCCGCTGTCCTTGAGTTGATGTTCGAGTTCGCGCGGCGTATAGAGCGGATTCACGTTCACCACCACATAACCCGCGCGCAGGATCGCGGCCAGCGCAACCGGATATTGCAGCACGTTGGGCATCATGATCGCCACGCGCGCACCGCGTTCAAGGCCCTTTGATTGCAGCCACGCGGCAAGCCTGCGCGAAAGCGTATCGAGTTCGGCATAGCTGATGGATTTGCCCATGCACGCGAATGCAGGTCGCTCGCCAAATTGCCGGAAGCTCTCCTCGAAAAGTGCCGTGATGGAGCCATAGCGCGACATGTCGATCTCGGCAGGCACGCCCGACGGGTAGGAATGGAGCCAGGGTTTATTCATGGTGTGGTCGAGGTAACTCAAAAAATATTGGGACGCGTATCGAGCGTGTTTTCAGGGCTGCGCACCGCGCAATGTCTGCACGATTTCCTGCAGCCGCTGCGGCGAAGCCTCTGCTGGGGCGAGCGGTTCGCCCACCGCCAGCGTGAGACGGCTCATCGCGCGCAGACGCAGCGGACGCGGCATGCGGGAGCGCTCGTCGCGTGAAAACACGCTGCCCCACAGGCCTTGCAGCGCCATCGGCACAACCGGCGCGGGCACGCGGCGCAGGATTTCCGTGACTCCATGACGGAAAGTGTTCATTTCACCGGTGCGCGTGAGCTTGCCTTCCGGGAAAATGCAAACCAGTTCGCCTTCGGCCAGCGCCTGGGCGCAATGCGCATAAGCCTGATCGAGCAGTTCGGCATTTTCGTGCGCGGGGGCAATCGGAATGGCCTTCACATGACGGAACAACCAGCCGACAAGACGCGAACGGAAGATGCGGTGATCCATCACGAAGCGGATCGGGCGCGGGCTTTCGGCCATGATCACAACGGCATCGACAAAGCTGACGTGATTGCAGACGAGCACCGCCGCGCCTTCATGCGGAATGCGTTGCGTATCGACAAGACGAATGCGATAAAACGTATGCACCAGCACCCATGCAATAAAACGCAGCATGAATTCCGGCACGAGCGAGTAAATGTACACGGCAATCGCGATATTCAACAGCCCTGTAATCAGGAAAAGCCCCGGAATACCCACGCCCGCCGCGCCAAGCGCCACGCCCATCAGCGCGGAAGCAATCATGAATAATGCATTGAGAATATTGTTTGCGGCAATGATGCGGGCGCGATGCGTCGCCTTGCTGCGGCTTTGAATCAGCGCATAAAGCGGCACGCTATAAAAGCCGCCAAACATCGCAAGCAGAAACAGATCGGCCAGCACACGCCAATGAGCGGCAGCGCCCATGAATTCGCTCACGGTTTGCAGATGGGCGTGCGCCGGCAGCGCGTGGCTCGCAAAAAACAGGTCGATCGCGAACACGCTCATGCCGATCGAACCAAGCGGCACGAGGCCAATTTCGATACGTCCGCGCGAGAGACGCTCGCACAGCAGCGAACCGATGCCAATACCCGCCGAAAACGTCGCCAGCAGCACGGTCACGACATCGGGATTCGCGCTGAGCACGTCCTTCGCGAAACCGAAGAACGACGAGAGCAACGTTGCGCCCACGAACCAGAGCCACGAAATCCCGAGCAGGCCAAGAAAAACCGTGCGATCTTCGCGCGCGATCTGCAGATTGCGCCACGTCTCGCCGATAGGATTCCAGTTGATGCGCAGATCGGGCTGCGGCGCGGGTGAAGCCGGCACGCGCGACGACACGATACGCCCCACGAGCGCCATCACCACACACAGGGCCGCCAGCAGCATCGCCCCCAAGCCACCCGCAGCGGCAGCCGCGCCGCCCGCCACGGTGCCCAGCAGGATCGCGACGAAAGTGCCCATTTCGACGAGACCGTTGCCACCCACGAGTTCGGCGTCCGCGAGATGTTGCGGCAGATACGCGTATTTCACCGGGCCGAACAGCGTCGAATGCACGCCCATCAGAAACGTGCAGCAATACAGCAGTGCCGCGCTATGCAACATGAATCCCGCGCCGCCAATCAACATCGCGACGATCTCGAAGTTCTTGACGAAGCGCGTGAGCGCGGCCTTGTCGAAGCGGTCCGCGATCTGCCCGGAGGTGGCCGAGAACAGCACGAAGGGCAGAACGAACAGCGCGGGAATCACAAACGCCGCCGTTTTCGCATCGACGCCTGCGAAGCTCGACGCCTCGTAGGTCACGAGCGACGTAAAGCCAATCTTGAACGCGTTGTCGTTGAGCGCGCCGAGGAATTGCGTCCAGAAAAACGGCGCGAAGCGGCGCTCGCGCAACAAGGCGAACTGTGAGGGTTCATCACGGCGTTCGCGGCTAGCGGTAGAGGTCATGTGTGGCTCGTGAGCGTGCGGAGTGATCGGTCAGAGGGCGCGCGGTGCAGTTTGCCGCCGACATCGGCGCCCGGCCAGAAGACGAAGCCAGTATGACGATCAGGATCAAATCCGATGCAAACTCATGCTAGAGTGACCGCTAATGCCACCATAAGTATCATTTTTCAATACTTTCTGATGAGCCAAACTGCCCAACTGGTCGAAACGCTGAAGCGGCAATTGCGCGCGCGGCGGATGACCTACCGTGACGTGGCGCAAGCGCTACGCGTCTCCGAACCCAGTGTGAAAAGGCTTTTTTCCAAGGGGCGCTTCACGCTGGACCGGCTGGAGGAGATTTGCGGGCTGTTGGGCTTTACCGTTGCCGAACTGGTGCAGGAAGCCGCGGCGACGGTGCCGCAACTACGCATCCTCAGCCAGGCGCAGGAGGCGCAACTCGTCTCGAATGAGCGGCTGCTGCTGGTGACGGTCTGCGCGCTCAACCACTGGACGCTCGACGATATCGTCGCGATCTATACGTTCACGCGCGCGGAATGTCTGAAGCTGCTGCTTTCGCTCGACCGTATGGGATTGATTGCGCTGCTGCCCGGCGATCGCATCCGACTGCTGGTGGCCCGCGATTTCGACTGGATTCCGGGCGGACCAATCCGGCAGTATTTCAAGGCGCGCGGGCTGGGAGATTTTCTTGACGACAGCTTCGCGGGCGCGGGGGAATCGCTCGAATTCACCCAGGGCATGCTGACCGAAGCGGCGCGTGCAGAACTTGCGGTGGAATTGCGCCGGTTGCGCAGCAAGTTTGCGGCCTTGCACGATGAATCGGCGTCCGCGCCGCTCACGCATCGGCGCGGCACGGGTCTGCTGATCGGCACGCGGGAATGGGAGCCGCGCATGTTTGCCGAATTGCGGCGCGAAGTCGCCGACTGAGCGTAGCCGGCGAGATACCGGCCATCAGCCGTCGACAGGTTTGGCGGGCGTATCCAGCAGCAATTGATAGAACGCCAGATCGAGCCAGCGGCCGAATTTGAAGCCCACTTCCGGCAACGTGCCGACGTGCCTGAATCCCAGCCGCTCGTGCAAAGCGATACTGCCCGCATTGGTCGCGTCGATCGCGCCCATCAGGGCATGCACATCGTTCTCGCGCGCAGCGGCGATCACCGCATCCATGATGACGCGCCCCAGCCCGCGGCCGCGATGATCCTTGTGCACATACACGGAATGCTCCATCGTGTACTTGAACGCGGGAAACGCGCGGAACGTGCCATAGCTGCCGAAGGCCAGCAAGGTGCCGCTTTCGTCTTCCACGCCGATCACCGGGAAATTCCCCGCACGTTTGGCTTCGAACCACGCCACCATCTTTTGCGCGTCGCGCGGCTTGTAGTCGTACAGCGCCGTCGAATTGACGATGGCGTCGTTGAAGATCTCCAGGATCGCATCGGCATGACGCTCGTGGGTGCATTGCACGATGATGGGATCACTCATTTCGTTGTCCTTTGAGTCGTGGATACGGTCGTCAATACCAGAGCGTAGCGCGCGGGTTTGCGCCCCGGGTTGCGAAAAACAATCTGCTGGTCGAGCACCATGGCGAGGCAATCCCCGGCTTTCAGTTGCCACGCCTTCTCGCCCACGCTGATCGCCATCTCGCCTTCGAGCACCCATACCTGCTGGTGCGTCACGGCAAGGCGCGTCACGTTATCGAACGTGACGCTCTCGCCGGGCGGAAAGCTGACTTCGACCAGTTCAAGCGGCGAAGCAAAGCCCACTGGCGACACATGGCGGCGCAGATAGCCGGTCGCCGGGTCCTGCCACGTCTGCTGCTCCGCGCGGCGCGCGAGCGGCTGCTGGGCGTCGCTGGGCGCGTCCTCGGCGAATAGCGCGGCCATCGACACGCCCAGCGCGTCCGCCAGTTTGTTCAGCACCACGGCTGTGGGGCTGATTTCCTGACGTTCGATCAGCGAGATGGTCGAGCGGCTTACGCCGCTGGCTTCGGCCAGATCGTCCAGGGTGTGGCCGTGCGCTTTGCGCAGGTCGCGGACTCGTCTGGCAAGGAGGGCTTCGACATTCATGAATCCAGTATAATGGATTTTTATTCCATTGCAATGGAAATCGTGTGGTGTCCCAGCGATGGCGAACCGCATGCATTTGTTCTCGCGACGCAAAACTCTTGCTCCACGGCGGGTGTTCGAATCCTGGGCCGATGCGCCTACAGTCTGCATCCATCGGATCACCCAGATTCGACCGGAAAGCAGACCGGACACTCACTCCCAGCGAGGCAAATCATGAGCACATCCAAAGTCATCATCGTCACCGGCGCATCGCAAGGCATCGGCGCGGAAACCGTCAAGGCGTTTCGCGCACAGGGCCATCGCGTAGTCGCCACATCGCGCAGCATCGCGCCGTCTACCGAAGCAGATCTCGTGACGGTGGCTGGCGATATCGGCGACGCCGACACCGCACGTCGCGTCGTTGAAGCTGCAATCGAACGCTTTGGCCGCGTCGATACGCTCGTCAACAATGCGGGCATCTTTATCGCCAGGCCGTTCACGCAATACACGCAAGACGACTACGCCGCGATCACCAAGGTCAATCTCAACGGCTTCTTTTACATCACACAACTGGCCGTCGAGCAGATGCAGAAACAGGGCAGCGGCCATATCGTCAGCATCACGACGAGCCTCGTCGATCAGGCCAACCATAACGTGCCTTCGGTGCTGGCTTCGCTGACCAAGGGCGGCTTGAATTCGGCGACGAAATCGCTGGCGATCGAATATGCAGCAGCCGGCATTCGCGCCAACGCGGTTTCACCTGGCATCATCAAGTCGCCGATGCATGCGCCGGAAACGCACGCCGCATTGGGCGCGCTGCATCCAATGGGCCATATGGGCGAGATGCGCGATATCGTCGATGCGATTCTCTATCTGGATTCGGCCGCTTTCGTTACGGGCGAAATCCTGCATGTGGATGGCGGCCAAAGCGCGGGACATTGAACGCGCGGTTCGAATAACACGCGCTGAAACGAAAGGCTCTGCCGGAAACGGCAGAGCCTTTATTTATGCCTGTTTTAAAGCACGATTACGTCAATGTTCCTGCTTGCGCGCCCATTGCGCGAGCCCCGCGCACGCCACCAGCAAGGCGCCGGTCGCAAAGAACACCGCATGCAGTCCCATGTGCACGCCAATCAACCCGCCAATCACCGGTCCGATCACCTGCCCGCTGAATTGCGCCGACTGCAACCAGCCCAGCAGCCGTCCCGTTGAGGATTCGTCCACCGAATGACGCGCGAGCTTGCCGATCGACGGCAGCAGCCCCGCGAGCGTCATGCCCATCACCACGCGCAAGCCGCCAAGTTGCCACCAGTGCGTGACGAAGGCCTGTGGAATCATCGCCAGGCCCGTGAGCAGCAGACAGCCTATGATGACGCGCCAGCTACCGATGCGATCGGCCAGCGAGCCAAGCCGCGCAGCCGTCAACATGCTGCCAAGCGCCGAGCACGCCATGACCGCGCCCGCCACACGCGCCAGATGCGCGGCATCGACGTGCAGGCTTGAGATATAGACGGTGATGATCGGTTCGATCGACATATTGGCGAGCAGCACCATCATCGCGGTGACGAGCAGCGCAGCGACGACGCCCGCATTGGCGCGCTTCACCGGCGACGCATTGGCCGAGGACACCTGCTGCACGCGGCGCTTCGCATCGCGCTGCGCGTTGAAGTCCTCTTTCACTACGAAGATGGTGCACAGCGCCGCCACGGCGATCATCGCGCCGCCCGCGAAGAACGTGCCGCGTATGCCGATCCAGCCCGGTAAAAAACCGCCCACCAGCGGCCCGACCAGATTGCCCGCAAGCGCGCCCGTCGACAGAATGCCCAGCGCCCAGCCCGCGCGCTCGCGCGGCGCCTGCGTGCCGACCATCACCGTCGATGCCGACGCATAGCCGCCCACCAGCCCCGCGACGAGCCGCAGCGCCACCAGTTCGTAGACGTTATGCGCGACGCCGATTAGCGACATCACGATCGCCATGCCGATGGCCGCGCGCACGAGCATGGGCTTGCGGCCGAAGCGGTCAGCCAGACGCCCCCATATCGGCGCGGTCACCGCCGTGCCCAGAAACGTCGCGCTGAAGGCGATCCCCGACCACTGGATCACCGCGGCCTGCGAACTCACGCCGAGCTGGCGCACGTAGAGCGGTAAAAACGGCAGCAGCATGCTCAAGCTCACCAGCGTCGTGAACGAGCCGAACACGCAGACGACGAGATTGCGACGCCAGTACAGCGCATTGCGCTCGGCATAACCGAGGACCGCTGTATCGGCGGAAGACGTATCGAGCGTGCTCATTGCACCCCCGATTTGATCGCTTCGATCGATTGGACAGAGCGTTGTTTCATGTCGATCACTCCTGGTTCACGACGTCCGGCGCATCAGATCCGGCTCGTCGCGACGTTTGCTACACTGCAATGACACCGCGCGTTAGCCCTGCATTTCAAGGGCCAAATGTGGAATCCCCTACGCGCGAGCGCCTACGTTCGGAGACATACCATGCACGATCAGGCCATCCGCGAAGCCCTGGAGGCGCACTGGCAAGCATCGGCGGCCGGCGATCTGGACGCGGAACACCGCATCTATGCCGACGACGCCCTCTGCGACTACCCTCAATCCGGCGAACGTATTCTCGGCCGCGCGAATCTGCAGGCGCTGCGCGGCGCGCATCCGGCCCGGCCATCGGGCTTCGACGTGCGGCGCATGCAAGGCAGCGGCAACCTGTGGATCACCGAATACACCATTACATATGACGACCGTGTCGCCTTTACGGTCAGCATCATGGAATTTCGTGACGGCAAGGTCGTGCACGAAACCCAGTATTTCTCCGAACCCTTCGATGCACCCGCCTGGCGTAGCCGTTGGGTGCAGATCGTCTCGTGACGGCATGACGCAAAGGCGCGCGCATTAATGTGCCGCATATTGTCCGCCGTAAGTCGATTCCCATCCGCCGCCCAGGGCTTTGCACAGCGTGACGAGATTGGTCGCCGCCGCCATACGACTGTGCTCAAGATTGCTTTGCGCATCGAGTAGCTGCTTCTGCACATTGAGCACGTCGAGGTAATCGAGCGCACCGGCCTTATAGCGCTGCTGGGCAATCGCCAGCGCACGCTCGTTCATGGTCACGGCTTCAGTGAGGCGGTCGCGGCGGCGTTGCTCGGCGTCGTAGATCACCAGCGCGTCGTCCACTTCGCGCCATGCCTGCAAGACCGTCTGCTTATAGACGATTGCCGCTTCCTGCTGCTGCGCTTCGCGTAACTGCAACGTGCCTTTGAGGCGACCGCCTTCGAAGATCGGCATGGTAATAGACGGCCCGACCACGAATTGTCCCGACGCCCAACTCGCGAGACTCGAAAGCTGAAGGCTCTGAAAACCCGCACTGCCATTCAGCGAAATACGCGGATAAAAGTCTGCCTTCGCGACACCGATCGACGCAGTGGCGGCATGCAATTGCGCCTCGGCTTTGCGAATATCGGGGCGGCGCTGCACGAGTTCCGAGGGGAAGCCAATGGGAATCTGCGCGGGCAGTGCAGGCACATCGCGCGGTGCGGCAAGCGTCTGGCGCAACGCGCCGGGTTCTTCGCCCAGCAACACGCCGATGGCGTTGATCGAGGTTTCGCAGTGCGATTCCAGCACCGGAATCAGGCTTTCGATGTTTTCCACCTGCGCCGAGGCGTTCGAGACATCGAGATCCGTCGTCACGCCCTCGTGCGCGCGGACCTGCGTAAGCTTCAATGCATTATTCGCGATGTCGAGATTTTCATGCGCAATCGTCAGCAGTGCCTGGGTATCGCGCAGTTCGATATAGTCGCGCGCCAGCTCTGCGCGAGCGCTCAGCAGCACGGCATTGCGATCTTCATAGGAGGCGTCGGACATCGCGGTCACCGCTTCCACACTGCGCCGCACGCGCCCCCAGATATCGAGTTCCCATGACGCGTCGAAGCCGGTCTGATAGAGGTTGTATGCCGGCGAGCCCTTGGAGCTCGGCATCCCGGCAACGCCCAGCGGTGCGCTGCCCGACGCCGATTGCGGCTGTGTTTGCGTAGGTGTCACGCCCAGCAGCGAAAGCACACCGTTTTCGCTACCGCGCTCGCGGTCATATGAGGCAGCGGCGTCGAGCGTGGGCATCTGCGCCGCACCCACTACGCGTCGCTGCGCGCGGCTTTGCAGCAGGCGTGCGGATGCGGCTGCCACGTCGAGATTGGCCTGCGCGAGCTGCTGTTCGAGACCGTTCAGCACCGGGTCGTTGAACAGGGTCCACCAGTCCGGGTCGAGCCGCGCCTGCACGGGTTTGCTGGCCGCCTGCGCGGCCTGCGTGCGATCGAATACTTCAGGCGTGGGCGTCTGCGGCCGTTCGAAATTCGGCCCGACCGTGCAGCCCGCCATGACGAGACACGCGAGGATCGTCAGGATGATGGCCCGGATGGAAGAATCGTTCGCCTTCATTTTGCTTCTCCTGTTTCAGGCTGATCCGCACCGCGGCCCAGCGCCACTTCTGCTTCGACGGACAGGCCCACGCTCAATGCGGATGCCGCCTGTTGAGCCGGATCGATGGTGATCTTCACGGGCACGCGCTGGACGACCTTGGTGAAATTGCCCGTGGCGTTGTCCGGCGCAATCGGCGCGAAGCTCAGACCGGTTGCGGGCGCGAGGCTATCGATATGACCGCGGATCACCACGCCTGGCAGGCTGTCCACTTTCACGCGCACGCTTTCGCCGGGCCGCATTTTCGTGATCTGGTTTTCCTGGAAGTTGGCGACCACATAGGCATCCGCCAGCGGCACGATCGCGAGCACGGGCGCGCCGGGCGTGACGAACGCGCCCACCCGGGCGGAGCGCCGGCCAATCTTGCCAGCCACCGGCGCGCGAATCTCCGTATAGGACAGATTGAGCTGCGCCTGATCAAGTGCGGCGTCGGCGCGCTCCAATGCACCTGCGGCCTTGTCGCGCTGGGTGTGCAGAACATCGAGGTTCTGCTCGGTGGCCGACAATGCGGCCTCATCGTGCGACTGCTGCGCGAGTTGCGCAGCCAGCGTGCTGGAGGCGCTTTGCTGCTCCTGTGCGGTGCCTGCGCCCGCGTCGGACAGGTTTTGATAGCGCGCGGCGTTGGCGCGCGCAAAACTGATCGACGCCTCGTCGGCGCGCAAGGTCGCGCGCGCCTGTTCGACCAGCGAAGGCTGACGCGCGATCTGAGCATCGAAATTCGCCACCGATGCCTGCGCGGCGGCAACATCGGCCTGCGCACTTTTGAGGGCGGCGCGATAGTCGCGATCGTCGATGCGCACCAGCAACTGGCCCGCGCTCACGGATTGATTGTCGGCCACCAGCACTTCGGCGATCTGTCCGGCAACGCGCGGAGCAACCAGCGTGAAATCGGCCGTCACATAGGCGTCGTTGGTGGATTCCGTATTCGAACCGCCGACGAATGTCGTGCAGGCCCATGCCGCCACGCCCGTCACGGCTATAAATGCTGCAGTCCGAATTACTTTCAGGCGAGAGAAGATAGTCGTAGACATGACATTCGTCCTTTATTTCGAAGAGTCCGGCGTGGTCGTCCACGGCGGATAGATACGCACCGGCAGCACGGGCACCAGCAAGAGCAACGCGACAGCGACACAGCCCAGCACGCAATAGAGATCGGCCGATGTCAGCACGACGGCCTGTTCGTGAATGCGATGCGCGAGTTCATGCGGATTCACGGCCGCGTCCCCGCCCTCACTGGCAATCCATGCGCGGTTGCCCAGTTGATCCACCAGCGTGCTCGAATGAAAATGCTCGCGCACCGTGCCAAGACCTTCGATCAGGCCCGTCGCGATGGCGGCGGAGAACGTCTTGAGCGTGTTGAACATCGCCGAGGCAAACGGTCCTTCGGTAGGCGGCAAACCCGTGGTCACGCCCATCAGGATCGACATGATGACCATCGGCTGCGCCGCGATCTGCAGCGACTGCATCAGATAGAAGTTGCTGCGGATCCAGTCGGATGTCATGAAGCTGCCCATTGCGCAGGTCGCGATCATCAGCGAAAGACCGGTTGCCATGACCCAGCGCGAATCCACGCGGCGCAGGTTCAACAATGCGCCTGTCAAAGGCAACGCAATCAGCAACGGTACAGCCAGCAGCAAGGCAAGCGGCGCGCTCTGCAGGGGCCGGTAACCCTGCACCTTCGCCAGATACTGACCCGGGATCGCCGCCATGCCCACCAGCAGAATCACGGTGCCCAGCAACGTGGTGAGGCCGTGCGTGAAATTGCGGCGCTTGAGCAATTGCAGCTTGAAAAAAGGCACCGGCCGATACCACTCATTGACGAGAAAGAGCGCAAGCAACACCGCGCCGCCGCCGAACAGCACGCGGATCAACACAGAGTTGAACCAGTCGAGCCGGTCGCCTTGCAAAAGTCCGGTCACGATCATCGCAATCGCCGGGAATCCCGTGGCGAGGCCGGTCCAGTTGAATTCGCGCAGGCGTTCGAGCTTCATGGCGTCGGCGGGCAGGCCTTGCTGGATAGCCGCACAGCACAGCAGGCCCAGCGGCACGATCTGCCAGAACGCCATGCGCCAGCTCACGTATTCGGTCCACAGCGCGGCCAGCGGCGTGCCCAGCGCCGGGCCGAACGTCGCGGTCAGCGCATAGCCCGCCAGCCCGTACAGCTTGATGCGCGGCGGCAGATAGCGCAGCGCGACGATAATCAGCATCGGCGGCAGGCAGCCGCCGGCAATGCCCTGCAGCACGCGCAATAGGTACAGCGCAGGCAGATCGGGCGCGAACGGGCACAGCACGCCCAGAAACAGGGTGGCCAGCACGGCCGCGATGGTGAAGCGCTTGAGCGTGAAGGTCACGCCCAGCCACGGCGCGAACACCATGATGGCCACGTTGCCTGCTTCGAACAAGGCGGTGAGCCATGTGCCGTCATCGTGGCCGATCGAGAACGCGCCCTGGATATCGGCCATCGCGGCGGCGGTGACCTGTTCGTTGAGGATCGCCAGCAGCGAGGCCAGCAACATGCCGACCAGACCCACGGCCAGTCGCGCGGTAAAGGGGGTTGGCGTCGCGGCCGGTTGCGCCGCGCGGGCGGGCGACTGCGCGGCCGATATCGGCGTTGCCGGGGTATGGACGGTGCTCATGGCGATCAGCGCTGCGCGTCTTCGAAATACTGGGGCGCCTCGCGGCGATCGAACATGCCGTATTCGCGGATGATGCGGATGTGCCGCAGACGCGCGTCCTGGGCAAGCGAGGTTTGACGCTCGAACGCTTCAGCAGCCTCCATATCGCGCCAGGTCGCCACCACGATCACATCGCCGGGGCTCATCAACGCGTCGAATGCGTCCCATGCCACGAGGCCGTCGGCATCCAGCGACAAGCCGAGCGACTCGCGCACAGCGTCAGCACCGGCCTGCTTCACCCAGGCGGCGTCGCGCGTCGCGTCGAGCAGGGTCACCGCTTTGCCCGCGCCCACTTCGGTCACGTCGAGCCGCTGCTCGGTGAGTGCTTCACCTTGCGGCAGGCGCGTATCCGCAACCGTCTGGCCGATGCGCAGCCGGTAATCGGCAAACACGCGATCGCGCGCGGCCTGCTGGATCTTGTGATGTTTCGTGGTGGTGCGCCAGCGGATCAAGGACTTCTCGTCGCGCCAGCTCGACAGCGAAAGCAGCCAGCCATCGCGCGTCAAACTGGCGTAGCGGTTGTTGTCGATGAAACCCTCGATCTTTTCGAGCTCGGGCCGCAACATTTTGGCCATGCCGAGATACGCATCGAATTGTTCGGGAACCGGATTCACTTCAAGCATTGCGGAAAACATAGGAACCTCGCTTGTGGGATGGGTCACTGCGTTATCGAAGCAGTGAATCCATTGTCGAAGACCAGGCGTCTTTATTGAAGCTGAACCACGATGGCTTTTGGGCCATCGTGCGCGCGAATCCGGCCAGGGCATTTCGCTCAATTTCATCAACGCGAAAACCCCTTAAAAACAGGCTTCATCCGACGATTCAGCGCGACGGGTACAGGCCATTGAAGCTCGCTTTCGGGTCAATCGACATAGCGCCATATCGCAGACGGCGGCACGCTGCCTACAATCGGCTCATCAAATCTTTTTAAATGTCGGATGCCTGTTTCGCCAAGGCAGACAAGCGGTTCTGGAGAGCCAGCATGGATAAGTTGCGTGAGATGGAAGTGTTTGTTGCCATCGTCGATCAAGGCAGTTTTACCGCTGCCTCGGAGAAACTGAATATGTCTGCAGCAGCGGTTTCGCGCGCGGTTCATTCGCTCGAAGCGCGTCTTGGCGCGCATCTTCTGGCGCGCACGACACGATCGGTGCGCGCCACCGATGCGGGCATGGCGTATCTGGAGACCTGCCGCCAGGTGATCGATGCGATTACAGACGTGGAATCCAATCTCGCCGCCGATCCCGAGAATCCCGTCGGCACGCTGACCATTTCCGCACCCGTTTTATTCGGGCAACGATTTATTGCGCCGCTCGTCAATGCGTATGCGTTGCGTTATCCGGAAGTCAACGTCAATGCCGTGTATCTCGATCGTCCGACGAAGCTGCTGGAAGAAGGCGTAGATGTGGCGATCCGCATCGGCCATTTAGGCGATTCGTCGGCATTCGCGGTGAAACTGGGCGCAGTGCGGCGGCAAACCTTCGCCGCGCCTGCCTATCTCGCCAAGCGCGGCGAACCCGCGCATCCGCGCGATCTGCTCCTGCACGATTGCGTGTCGTTCACCGGCGTGTCCCAGCCGCATGAATGGCTGTTCTACGAAAACGCGGCGCGATTGCCCGTGCGCATCCAGCCACGCATGGTGGTCAACCTCGCGCCCGCTGCCGTTTCTGCCGCCATGCATGGCGTGGGCATCACGCAACTGCTTTCGTATCAGGCCGCGCCTGAAGTCTCTGCTGGCGATCTGGTGCCCATCCTGCGCGACTATGAACCGGACTCGACGCCGGTTAGCCTGCTGCATATGGAGCGGCGCGGCAGGAGCGGAAAGATTCGCTCGTTCGTGGAATTCGTGACCGAGACGCTGCGGAAGAACACTTACCTTCAAGGCGCACCGACGTTAATGTCGATGCACTCGTCGGCGCGCTAATGGGCACCAGCGGCTATGCGCAATTCGCGGTACGCCGCCGCCAATGCTTCGAGGCTGAAACTGCGATTGAGTCCGCTTGGATTCGGCAAGACCCACGCGCGCGAACCGGCAAAATCCGCGCTTTGCAGGCCCCATGCAATATCGCGCTGACCGGTCATTTCAGCGATCGCCATTTTGCCGAGGAAGGCCACGTAGCGCGGCGCATAACGGCGAATCTTCAGCGCGAATTCCTGCGCCGAAGCCTGAATCTCCGCCTTGGATAATTCACTCGCGCGCGACGTTGGCCGCGCAACGGCTGTCGTCAATCCATAGCCATATTGCGGCAAGCGATAGCCATCTTCAGGGCGAAATTCTTCTTGCGTAAAGCCCGCCAGATGAAGCACGCGCCAGAAGCGATTGCCTCGGCCGGCAAAGTGTTGCCCGCTGGCCGCCGCACGCATGCCGGGATTGATACCGCAAAACAGCACCGATAAACCGGGTTCGACAATATCAGGCAGCGAGGGCTGAAAATTCGGTGTTTGCATGGGGCTCGTCGAAACGCAAGTCTGCGCGAAAACGCTGGCGATATTGCTGCGGCGTCACGTTGAGCCGCCGCGCAAACGTCGTGCGCATATGACTGGCGCTGTGAAAACCGCATTCGTACGCCACGGTTTTGAGCGGCGCATCCGATTCTGCAAGCAGCTTTCTCGCCGAATCGACACGCACTTGTTCGACGTAGACTGCGGGCGTCATCTTCGCATGCTTCGCAAAGACGCGCGAAAGCGTGCGTCGGCTCACTGCCGCTGCATTGGCCAGTTCGTCGATCGACAGCGCTTCGGTCATGTGCTCGCTCACGTAGCGATGCACTCGCGCGAGTATCGGGTCTTCGTCCTTGCCTGCATTCATATAAGGGCTGTACTGCGATTGCCCACCCTCGCGCTGGATATAAACAACGAGCCGCTTGGCGACGCGCACCGCCAGTTCGTGCCCCCAGTCTTCCGCGACCAGTGCGAGACAGAGATCGATGCCCGCCGTGACGCCCGCTGACGTAAACAGCCGCCCATCGCGCACGAAAATGCGGTCAGGCTGCACATTGGCCTGCGGGAATTCGTCGGACAAACGTTCCGCGTCGGCCCAATGGGTCGTCACCTCGCGGCCGTCGAGCAGCCCGGCACGCGCCAGCACGAAGGCGCCGTTGCACACCGAACCGTAGCGGCTCGCGCCGCGCGCCTGGCGTTGCAGCCAGGTCAGAAACGGCAAGGACGGGTGAGCATCGGGCAAGCGGGGGCCACCCGCCACCAGCAACATGTCCCATTGCACGTCGCATTCGGCGAAGCCGCAAGACACGGCGAGCTGCATGCCATTCGAGCAGGTGACCGCGCCCGCCTCGTAACCGACCAGCGAAACTTCGTAGCGCTGATGATCGGCGAGAAAGGTATTCGCCTCGGCGAACACATCGAGCGGGCCGGCAACGTCAAGCGCCTGCACACCGTCGAACACCACAATGGCGACTTTCATGCTGGAACCTTGGTCGGTTGAGAGGGATTGAGCGGAATCGATGGGGAAATACGGCGGTCATTGCGATGACCGTGACGCAGAGTAACGCAAGGCCGGAATCGCTTGCAGTCTGGCCCTGTAAAAAGACTTTTGCGCCTGTGTAATGAAATGGCAGCCATGCCGCGTGGCCCAAAAAGCGCGCTATCTGGCCGTTGAACGCACCATCGCCGCCCGCACGCGACGGGGCCGCCCACTAGACTGTCTTCGTGTTTCAAACGTCTCCTGCGCGTTACCAGCGCCAGGCGACGTCCACTCCATCACAACCCATTGGGCGCATGCAGCAAGGCCAACAGCCGCGCTTTCCAATGCGCCCGCGAGGATATGGCACATGCAGGTCGCAATGATGCTTTACGCCGGCTTTCAATTGCTGGAAGTCAGCGACGCAATGGACGTGTTTCAAGAGGCCAACCGTCTGCGCGGACAGACGTTCTACGAGCCGCGCCTGCTCGGGCCATCGTGTGGGAGCGTGTTCGCCTCCAGCGGCGCGGCGCTCGCCACGGCTGACTGCTATGCGCGCGCCACAGGCGCATTCGACATCGTCATGGTGCCGGGGTCCCCACTCGCCGATACCACGCCCGATCATCGGCAAGTGGTTGAATGGCTGCGCCATGCGGGCGCCACCACGCCGCGCATCGCCAGCCTCTCCAGCGGCGCCCTGCTGGTCGCACGCGCGGGCCTTGCCGACAAGCATTGGATAACCACGCAAAGGCGTTACGTAAGGCGCCTCGCCGACGAATATCCCTCCACCCATGTATTCGCAAGCGAAGCCTGTGTGAAGGACGGCAATCTCTATTCGTCGGGCAGCGCGCGCGCCGGCTTGCATCTCGCGCTGGCGCTCGTCAGGGAAGACCTGGGCGCGCGGACCGCCGATCAGATCGGCGTTTCGTTAGGTTTGCCTGTACAGGCGGCGGATACGTCCGCCGCGCGTTCGAACCCACTGGACAAGGCTGCACGATGGACGCCGACCTGATCCACAAGGCGCTCGCCAATCCGCTGCGCCGCGAGATCCTCGCATGGTTGAAAACGCCGCGCGAGGCCTTTGCGGCGAGCTATATCGACCTGGGCCACGGCGTGCCCGTCGGCGCGATCCAGCAACGCAGCGGTCTTGCACAATCGACCGTTTCAGCACATCTTGCCGCGCTGGTCGACTCCGGATTGCTGCTCTGCACACGCGTGGGTCAATGGACCTTCCTCGCGCGCAACGAAGCGCTCATACGCGCTTTCGCCGCGCAGCTCCACCAGCAACTTTAGGTCTCGAACCCAGCACCTTGCCGAGCGGCTGGAACTGGAAGGCAGATACTGAATGCCAGTCGTTTTTATTCAGAATAATGTCTTTAAATCGCAATTTAAAGACCACCTTATCTAAACCTTAAGCATTGCCATAGTTACAAAAAATATACTTCTAAAGCACAATTAAAGCGCCGCCGATAAAGCAAATGCCGTATTCCGGCGTTTCATTTAATCGGGAGAAATTCGATGGCAATTCAAGCGGTTTCCGGCCAGGCACTGGCGACGAATGTCGCAACGGCCACCACCACCAACAACGGACAATCGGCGCAAACCAGCGCCACGGCCCAATCGTCCAGCGCAACGCAAACGCAAAGCTCAACGACACCTGCACAAAGCACGTCGTCGTCGGCTTCTTATTCGGTCAAGATCAGCAATGCCGCGCGCGCGGCATTGGCCGAGGCGACCGAGACTTCGGTTCAGACAGCGCAGGAAGCCAATCGCGGCGATCTGCAGGCGCAGCGCCTGCAGGCCAGGGAACAGGCCAACAAGATCGGTTAAGTTTTGAAGCGGCTCCCGCTTGCATGTATTGAAGCGGGAGCGCTGCTGAAGTGCGCGGAGAAAGAATCAGCGCGTACGTCGTGCCGCGCGTTGCGGAATCAGTACGAGGCAAGCGACGATAAACGCCAGCAGAATGCCCGAAGCATACAGGCGGCTCACCGCCAGGCCGCCCTGCGCTACCGGCTTGTCGAGCAGATCGCCCAGGGTCGCGCCCAGCGGCCGCGTGAGCACGAAGGCGGCCCAGAACAGCAGCGTGCGCGATACGCGCGTGCCCAGCCACAGCAGGCCAACAATCACGATACCCACACCGAAGATTGCTGCGCCCACCTCGAACCCGAGCCCAAGGCCGCCGCGATCGTCGTCGGCGACCCAATCGCCCAGCGCGGTGCCCAGCGTCTGCGAAAACAGAATGGTGATCCAGTAGAACCATTCGACGCGCGGCGTGACGACGCTTTCCACCGCCACCGTGCCTTCCGAGCGATACCAGATGCCCAGACTCGCTGCCAGCAGCGCGACGATGACGGTGACGCCGCCGGGATAGCCCACGCCCAGCGAGCGATCGCAGAAGTCCGCCAGGGTGGTGCCGAGTGTCGTGGTCGCGATGATGGTCGCCCAGTAGAGCCAGGCGTTGAAGCGCTCCGCGCGAACCTGCGCGAAAACCAGCGCAATGAATGCAACGAGAAAGATCAGTGTGCCGACGAGATAACCCAGATTCAGCGACATGGTGACCCAGTCGCCGCCGGTTTCTCCCAGCGTGGTCGCCGCGATCTTGATGATCCAGAAACCGAGCGTGAGCGCGGGCACCTTGCTCAGCGCCTGCTCGGGAGTGAGCGTGACATTGGCGGTCGAATTCATGGGCGCGGTCTCCATCTTGCCGATGGTGGGAATGGAAACTATCGACTGTATTCAACAGCGCCTTAACCTGGCCTTAAGCCGGATTTAAGGTGAACGGCCCGTGCACCCATTACAACGGATTTATTACTCCAGATCGCCAAACAGATCCGGCACCGAATGCGAACCGAGCGGATCGGGAACCGTCCCCGCCCTCACTTGTGCGAGCACATCAGCGGGCAACCATTGCTCTTCCAGCGCGCCCAGGCCGCCTTCGATCAACTGCTGCAGAAAATACGACGGCTTGCGGCCGGTCGTGTCAGCCAGCAAGCGCAATCTGCGCTCGATGGCCGGATCGACGCGCACCGCGACGACTTTCAACTTCTCCGCACTTTTTTTCCTGCCCAACGTGTACTCCGTGCTCTCGCCTGCGTGGATTGCGCGCGTTGCAATCGCCCATGAAAAAACCCGCGAAAGCATGACGCATTCGCGGGTTTCTTGTAATCCGGACAAGGCCATTCAAGACCTTGCTGGATGAATTCTGGTGCCGACGGCGAGACTCGAACTCGCACAGCTTTCGCCACTACCCCCTCAAGATAGCGTGTCTACCAATTTCACCACGTCGGCATTTCCTGCAAGCGGATCGCTCCGTTTGCTTATTCCCTGCTAGCGCTTCGAACAAGTCGTTGCTGTGCAAGGGATCGGCATTGTATCGAGTCCTTCTGGATTTTTGAAGGCCCGCACGAAAAAAATCTGAAAATTTTTTTCAGCCGTGTGAAAGTGCCTGAAAAAGCGGCTCAATCCTCAAGCGTCTGGAGAAATTCCGCCACCATCGCCGCGACCTGCGCTTCCTGCTCGCGATGCGGAACATGGCGCACACCCTCCATGACGGCCGCACGCCCGGGGCCGCTCACACACGATGCGATGCGCTCGGGATGCACGCGCGTGCCGTATTCGTCGAGGCTGCCGTGAATTGCCAGCGTTGGGCACGTTACGCGAGGCAACACCGCATCGAGCGACCAGTCGGCGAATTCAGGCGAGAGCCACGTTTCGATCCACGCATCCAGCACCCATTGCGTCTTGTCGCCGTGATAGCGCGCGAGACGCGCGAATTGCGCGGCATCGCGAAACTGGGTTTGCGCAGCGCGAATGCCGGCGAGCGTCCGGTCTTCCACGAAAGTCTGCGCAGCCTCGGTCACGAGTGCCGCGCATTGCCCGGCATGCTGCGCCGCGCATTCGACTGCCATTCCGCCGCCCACGCTATGGCCGAAGGCGATAAAGCGTTCGATGTCCAGTTGCTCGCATAGTGCCGGGAAAAAGCGCGCGGCTTCGTCGCGCACGAACTGCGCGCCGAGCCGGTCTACACGCGCATCCGAAGCGCCAAAACCCGCGCGATCGTAAGCGATCACACGCCGGTTCGTTGCGCGCGCAAGGGTTTGCGGAAATGCGCCCCAGAGCGTGACGCAGCCCAGCGAGTCGTGCAGCAACACGATGGGGGCGCGCCCCGCGTGATCGCCGTATGTCCAGCTACACGCGAACAGCTTGCCCGTGGGGCCGGCAATCCAGTGGTCCTGCGTCAGCGCCTGTGTCTCGTTCATTGTTATGCGATGTACGTGGTCGATTGAAGTCGGCCGACGATATCAACAGAAAACGTCAGCCGAACAGATGCCTCAGTATGCCTGTTGCGGCCACGCCGATCAGCACCGTCGGCAGCAACGAAAGCCGCGTCGCGGCAAACAGCGTGATGGCGAGCGCCGCGAGATCGGCGAGATCGCGCGAGACGAACGCCGGCGCGATCACCGAAATCAGCACGCAGCCCGGCACGTTCTCCATCACCGCGCGCATGCGCGGGCTGAGCGTGCGATCACGCAGCGCGACGTAACCGATGATGCGCGTGAGGTAGGTCGTCACCGCCATCAGGAAAATGGTCGCCAGGGTGGCGATCGTGTTGCCTTCAAGCATGGCCCGGCTCCCGCAGCACGGCCGTCAGGAGGCCAGCGCACGCGCCTGCTGCCACATACCACGCGCCCGGCACGTAAAGGTAGGTCACAGCTGCCACCACGAGACTCACGATCCACGGCAGGCTTGCACGCACGCCCTTCCACATGCCCTTGAGCAGCACCAGAAAAACAGCGGTGAAAGCCATGTCGAACCCATAGCGCTGCACGTCGCCGAGTACCGGCCCGAGCACCGCGCCCAGCGCCGTGAACGACACCCACGTAAGCCACAGATTGATCGCGACGCCCATGTAATAGGCCATGCTGACGCGCCCGGTGCCATTGACCTTCGCGTCGGCCATCGCCATCGCCCAGCTTTCGTCGCACATCAGGAACAGCGCGGGCAGCGCACGGCGCAGCGGCACATGGCGGATATATTGCGCAAACGCCGCGCTCATCAGGATATGGCGCGCGTTGACAAGAAACGACATCGCGACAATCAGCGCGATATGCGGCGGCGAGGTCCACAGGCGCACCGCGGTGAATTCGGAACCCCCTGCGAAATTCACGCCGGTCATCAGCGGAACTTCGATATTGCTCAGGCCCTTTTGCGCGGCCTGGGCGCCCAGCACCAGCGCAAACGGGATGAAACCCAGCATGATGGGCAGCGCGGCGCGCATACCGCGCGCGACTTCGGAGGTATCGATGGAACGCCGCGCGGAGGCGGCAGAGGTAGGCACACTGCTCATGATAATTACAATTCCTGCAAAGGCGATATTTTCTGCTGAACGCGTTCGAATCGGGTTGCGTTGTGGCCATGCAGGCGCGAGAATTTGGCATTCAATGCCACGATTGAGCAAAATATCGATATGGAAAGCCATCTGAAGCTCGACGCCATCGACCGCCGCATCCTCAACGCCCTGCAGCGCGACGGCCGTTTGCAGAACGTCGATCTCGCCCAGCAGGTGGGGCTGTCGCCGTCACCATGTCTGCGGCGCGTGCGTTTGCTCGAAGACGCGGGCGTGATCGAAAAGTACGTGGCCGTGCTCGATCCGGCCAAAGTCGGCAAGGCGCTGACGGTCTTCGCGCGCGTGTGGCTCAAGGGGCAGGATGCGCATACGGTAGACAGTTTCGCCGAGGCCGTGCGCCAGTTTCCCGACGTGGTCGAGTGTCATCTGATGGCGGGCGACTGCGACTTTCTACTGCGCATTGTGGCGGCGGATCTCGATGAATATCGGCGTTTCCTGATGGAATATCTGACGCGTATTCCCGGCGTGCAAAGCGTCAAGACCGATATTCCCATGCAGAAAATCAAGCTCACATCCGAAATTCCCATGTGAGGTAATGCACAGACATATTCGACAATATGCAGGGTGATTTGTGTTTGACAATGCCTGACAGTCCCGCGCGCGTGCCTCGCTGATAATGCCAAAAACAACCGGTGGCTCACTTCATAAGCCTGCTTATTGAATTTCGAATCAGGCGCAGGAGCGGGCCGACCGGTCATGACAGGCATTACAGCCACACGCAGAGACCTCATGCCCAACAAGATCGCCTTCACGAAGCGCGTGATTTACGCTGCGCGCGCCCGTCCTCATCCGCCGCCGCTGAAATGGCGCACACATCGCACGTCGATACTGCCCACGCGTTTGCGCAGCGAGCGGCAAAGTCTGATCAGCCGCATTCGCGAACTGGAAGCGGAAAATGCGGCGCTTGCCGAACTCTCGGTAACCGACGCGCTCACCGGCGTGTATAACCGGCGTTATCTGGAAGTGGTGCTGGCGCATGACGCGCGATTGCGCGAGCGTACGCATACGGCGGCGCTCTGCGTTTTCGATATCGACCATTTCAAGCTCATCAACGACACGCATGGCCACAACGCGGGCGACCGCGTGCTGCGCGCCGTCGCGCGCGCGGTGACCGGCGGCTTGCGCAGCAGCGACGATTATCTGTTCAGGCTGGGCGGCGATGAATTCTGCGTGCTGCTGTTTGCCGCGTCGGCGGGCGAAACGCTGCGCGCGGTGCAGTGCCTGCAACAGGCGGTGAGAACGCTGGAGCCGCCACAACGCGAACTACAAGGCCACACGCTGACGATCAGCATGGGCGTCGCGTTGCGTGCGCGCAGGCAAGGTCATGCGCCAGAGCACGAGCCGCCGGCCACACCGTGGGACATGTATCAGCGCGCCGATCAGATGCTCTATGCGGCGAAGCGCGCCGGGCGCGACCGGATCGAGTTCACGACCGTTTGAGGCTGCATTTCACGCGCTGTCGAGTTGCTTGCGCATCGCAGCCGTGATGCGTTGCCGCGCCTGGGCATAGCCCTCCCACGGATCGGCATGCAGCTTTTCCAGCCGTTCGTGCAGGTTCGCCACGGTCCAGTGCGCGCCGCCACTGACCGAGTCCAGTTCATCCCAGCGAATCGGCGTTGAAACGCCCAGTCCCGGACGCGCACGTGGCGCGTAAGCGGCAATCGAAGTCGCGCCACGGCCATTACGCAGATAGTCCACGAAAATGCGGCCCGTGCGATTCTTCGGGCCCATCTTCGCACTAAAGCGATCGGGCAAGGTGGCGGCCATATGCACGGCCACCGCGCGCGCAAAATCCTTCGCGTCATCCCATTGCGCGTGACGCACGAGCGGCACCACCACATGCAGGCCCTTGCCGCCGCTCGTCTTGCACCATGAGCGCAGGCCTAGCGCGTCGAGCAGATCGCGCGTCAATTGCGCCGCCTCGATCATGCGATCCCACTCCAACGCCGGATCGGGGTCGAGATCGAAGATCAGGCGGTCGGGCTTTTCGATGCCCGTGACAAGCCCATTCCACGTATGAAATTCGATGGCATCCATCTGCGCCGCGCCAACGATCGCGTCCGCGCTTTCGAACGTCATCAGCGCCGCGTGGCCAGGATCGAGTCCTTCGTGCTGGGCCACATGGGGAATCTGCAGCTTGCTCGCGTGCTTCTGGAAGAACAGTTCACCTTCCACGCCCGATGGCGCACGCACCAGCGCGGCAGGCCGCTTTTGCAGATGCGGCAGCAGCCAGGGCGCGACGGCCTCGAAGTAATGAACGAGATCGATCTTGCGCAGTCCGCTGGCGTTATCGATTACGCGATCCGGATGCGTGATGCGGATGCCAGCCACTTCGGTTTCTCCCTTCACGGCGCGCAGCGACGTCTTTGTGTGCGCTTTGCCTTGAACCTGCGAAGCTTGAGGTTCGCGCACAATCGATTTTGGCGGCTTGTCTTTCCGCAGCCCAACGAAGGACGCCTGGCGCACCACGCCAGCGCTGGTCCATGTCTTGAAGCGCACTTCGGCCACCAGTTCGGGACGCAGCCAATGCACGCCCGCGCGACGCTCGGTGGCGGGCACGGCTGCGAACGGCGAAGTCTTGCGCTCGCGTTCGCGCATGGCGCTGGCCATCGACTTGAGGCGCGCCGTGTCGAAGCCGGTGCCCACGCGCCCCCCATAGTGCAGCGCGCCCTCGCCGTCATAGACGCCCAGCAGCAGCGCGCCGAAACCCACGCGGCTGCCCGCAGGCTCCGTATAGCCCCCGATCACAAACTCCTGACGACGTGAGCAACGGAGCTTGAGCCACGATGCGCTGCGCGTCGACGTATAGGCACTGCCCTCGCGCTTGGCGACCAGCCCTTCGAGGTTCGCTTCGCAGGCGGCTTGAAGAAGCGCGTCGGGGTCGCCTTCGAAGGCCTCCGAGAAACGCAGTGTCGCTTGCTTCGCGCCTTGCAACAGCGCCTGGAGTTGCGCCCGGCGTGCTTCCAGCGGCACCTTGCGCAGATCGAATCCGCTCAGCCAGGGGAGGTCGAAGAACCAGATGCAGATGTCATCCGCACTGCCCTCCTCGAAGGCATTTTGCAGCGCCTGGAAATCGGGTACGCCGTCCTTGTCGAGCACGACGGCCTCTCCATCCAGCCACGCCGATTTCACATCGAGTGCAAGCAACGCCTGCGCCTGCTGCGGAAATTTCGCGGTCCAGTCCTTGCCACTGCGCGTGAAAATGCGTACATCATGGCCGTCGATACGGGCCAGCACACGGTAGCCGTCGAATTTCAGTTCGTAGAGCCAACCATCATTACCAGGCGGCGCGTCGGCGGGTGTGGCGAGTTGCGGTGCGAGCGTGTCGGGCAGCGATGCTTTCACTGCGCCCTTTAGCGCCGCCGGATCAACGTGGGAAGTCGTGCTCCTGGTGCGCTTGCCCGCGCCCGCGACTTTCTTTGCCGCCTTGGGTTCTCTGGCTTTGTTTGCGGGCGTATGCGAGGACTTAGCCGCATGCCTGCCGCCCGTACTATCGTCGATCACGTGATATTCGTCCTCGCCTACCGCGTCTTCATCGCGCTGCTTGATGAGCAGCCAGTTGTCGTGCTTGCCACCGCCCATCGCGCTACGCACCAGCGCCCAGCCGCCATGCAGTTTTTCGCCGTCGAGCCTGAAAGCGAGCTTGCCGTTTTTATAGCCGTCACGTGCGGCACGCATTCCGCCTTCGGGCTTCCACGTGCCGTGATCCCAGATTTCGACCGTCCCCGCGCCATAGCTGCCGGCGGGAATGCGGCCTTCAAATTTGCCGTATTCAACAGGGTGATCTTCCACATGCACAGCGAGGCGCTTGACGGCAGGATCGAGGCTCGGCCCCTTGGGTACGGCCCAGGATTTGAGCGAGCCATCCAGTTCGAGCCGGAAGTCGTAGTGCAGACGGCGCGCGTCGTGACGCTGGATCACGAAAGAGCCGGTGCTCGCGCTGCCGCGCTTACCGGGCTTACTGGGCTTGCCGCGCCGAGCCGCGCGGCCCGATGGTTCGGGCGTTTCATCGAATCGCCGCTTTGATTCGTAATCCTTTAGATTATGTCGAGCCGGCATGACGATTCCCCTGGCGCAGTCCTACTCAGGCTGCGCGTTTTCCGCGCCGGTTCGCGGGCTTGCGTGGCGGCGATGTATCGTCGGCGTTGTCATCGGCCTCTTTGTCGTGACGCGCCGTGCCCTTGCGCTTGCCCAGACTACGCTTGAGCAGTTCGGTCAGATCCACGATATCCGCGCCGCGCGCTTTCTGCGCGGGCGCCTGCACGCGCGTCACTTCATGCGCCTTGCCCTCGTTCACCTTGCGCTCGGCCAGTTCCAGAATCGCGTCGCGGAAGGTATCGCGGTACGCATCGGGCTGCCACTCGGTTGTCAGGTCGTCGATCAGCTTGCGCGCCATCTGCAATTCCCGGCTGCTGACGCCTTCGCTTTTGGCGCTTTTCGGCAAGGCCTGCACGTCCTCGAATTCGCGCACTTCGGTGGACCAGCGCAAGGTTTGCAGCGCCAGTGCGGGACCGGCTGCAATCACTGCCGCGAGATGTTGCTTGCTGTGCAGCACGACATTCGCAATGCCAATCTTCCCGCTCGCCGCCAGCGCGTCGCGCAACAACGCGTAAGTCTTGCCCGCACGGCGATCAGGCGTGAGCCAGTAGGGTGTATCCAGATACACGAACGACAGCTGCGCGGCGTCGATGAAGGCGAGGATGTCCACCGTCTGCGTGGCCTCTGCGCTGGCCGCGCGGATTTCCTCGTCGGAGATCACCACGTAAGCGCCCTTCTCGTATTCGTAGCCGCGCACGATGTCGTCGCGCTCGACCGGCTTGCCCGTGCGCTTGTTGATCTGACGATAGCCGATTGGGTCGAAGGTACGGCGCTCCAGCAAATTGAAGCCCGTGTGTTCGCTCTGCGTAGCGGGAACGAGTTCGACCGGCACGTAGACCAGCCCGAAGCTGATAGCGCCCTTCCAGATCGCACGCGGCATGATCGCTCTCCTTCTCGCAGAGGGTAGACCGGCTTGAGGACACAATTGATAGCAAGCGCGATGCCCGGCTATTCAAGCCGCATGCCCGATCAGTCGAAACGCCTTCGCCCGTTCGTTTGCAAACCCTGTACGCGCACAAATCGTCGTTTGGCCGCTTTGGCTATAGTACGGGGCGCCGATTTTCGCGCCTTGAAAAGGGCGCCGCAAAACATGCATTCTGGGCACGGCGCGGCCGTGTCCACTCTCGTACACCAGCACAAGAAAAACGCGGAGAACCACGTTGCTGCAACGACACTTCATCGCCAGGCTATTGACGGGCCTGCTCCCGCTACTGAGCGCCACTGCCGCCCACGCAAGCGGCGACGACGGCTGCTTCACTACCTCCACGCTGCGGCATCCCAGCTATACATGTGGCGGTCTGCCGTTCCTGAGCCCAGGCAACGACACGCGCATCAACGCGATGCTGCTGATGACCGACGGCAAACGCCTTTCGCAGACCTTCCCGGACCCGCAGAAAATCCCCGTTGCGGATCGTCCGAATCAGCTCGTGGTGCCGTTTCTCTACGATTACTCGGGCTGGATCGACATCGGCCAGAAGCCGGCCAGCGCGGACGACAATGCCGACGCCAACGGTCAATCGACGTCTTACGCCGATGGCGAAGGCAGCATCTGCCGCAGCATCGCAGCGGGCGACCAGGCGTTCAACGCTGCGCTGGGCGCCGCCAAGGGCCTGCCCGCCGACGAGGCCGCACGCCTGCGCACTGCGCGCGCCGACATGGCGAAGGCTTGCCCCGCAAGCGGTGATAACAGTGCCAGCAACGGCGGCAACGCGAACTCAAGCCCGGCCGCAAACAACAATGCACCTGTCTGGCGTAAGCCAACAGGTCTGAAGAGCCCCGTCGGCCAGCAGTTCGCGACCTATCTGGAAGGCGCCAACGCTTTTTATCGCTACGACTTCTTCGCCGCCACCCGGTCCTTCGCCAGCGCCTCGCACAGCACCGATCCGTGGCTGCGCGAAGCCTCGCTGTACATGGCGGGGCGCGCGCAGCTCAACGCCGCTCAGGCCGAGGCCTTCGCCTCGGAAGGCGACGGCAATACGCTCGATCGCGACAAGGTCAGGCAGGTCTCGCTGGACGCTGCGCAAACGGTCTTTCGCGCCTATTTGAAGGTCTATCCGCAAGGACGCTATGCGGCTTCGGCGCAGGGCTTGCAGCGTCGCGTGGCATGGCTGGGCGGCGACACGCTGCAACAGGCGGATGCCTACGACCGCGCATTCGCGCGCTGGACGCAAGACAGCTCCAACGTGCCGCTCGGCCAGCTCGCCAACGAACTCGACAGCAAGTTGCTGATGAGCGGCACGGACGTCGCAACGATCCAGTCACCCACCGTGCTCGCACTCGTCGATCTGATGCGCATGCGCAAGGACGACAATCCCGATGCGTCGCAGAACAAGACCATCAAGCTCGACGAATTGCAGGCGCAGAAACCCGTCTTCGCCAAGGCTCCGGCCTTGCACGACTATCTGCTTGCCTCGTATCACGTCTATGTCGATCACAAACCGGATCAGGCGCTCGCGCTCCTGCCCGCAGCGCCCACCCATGCCGACGCTACGCTCAATTACTTCGGCTTGAGCCAGCAGGCCTTGCGCGCCTTCGCGCTCGAAGACAACGGCCAGGCCGACCAGGCGCGGCAACTGTGGAGCGATCTGGTGCCGCTCGCCAGACTGCGTCTGCAACGCGAAGCGCTCGAACTGGGGCTGGCGATGAATCTGGAGCAGGCGGGCCTGATCGACCGCGCCTTCGCCGACGATTCGCCGATCCAGAATGCGGCGATCCGCGCAACGCTGCTGGAGCGCTCGGCCAACGCGAACCTGCTGCGCGCGCAGGCGCAGAACAAGATGGTGAGTGGCACGCTGCGCGACATCGCGCTTTACACGCTGCTCTACAAGGAATTCACGCGCAGCCACTACGCTGATTTCCTTGCCGATCTCGCACTCGTGCCCGCCACACCCGCCACCACGCTCAAACCGTTCATATTGCCCGGCGCAAGAAATGGCGATGGATACACCTGCCCCACGACGCGCGACATCGCGGCGATGCTGCAGATGAATCCCAACGATGCCAAAGGCCTGAACTGTCTTGCCGATTTCGTGCGCAACCATCCGCCCGCCTACGCACTGGGCGAGGATCCGGCGCTGCTCGATCCGGCCTTCCCGCGCACGGACGGCGCGAGCGCGGAACCGCCCACGCTCGGCAGCCTGCCTTCGCAATTTCAGGGCGCGCCGTATCAGCGTATCGCGAGCTATCAAAACGTCATTGCCAATGCGCAGGCCAACGCCGATGACCGCGCCTATGCGCTTTATCGCGCGATCAACTGTTTCGCGCCCTCGGGCTACAGCGATTGCGGCGGCAACAAGCTCCCGCCCGCCACGCGCAAGCACTGGTTCACCACGCTCAAGACTGCTTACCCGCGCAGTCAGTGGGCGCAGGCGCAGAAGTATTACTGGTGATTGCGGCGGTGAAGCACGGGCTCTGCATGGTGCTGCTGGCCTGCGTGCATCTGGCATCGGCCGGAACGGTCGATGCCACGCACTATGATTCGTTCTGGCTGTGGGCGGGAGTCAAGCAACAGGCGGTATTGCACGACGCCCAGACGATCTACCTGCTGCAAGGCCAGATCGAAGCCGCGCCCGGCGACGAATCGCAGGTGCGCTTCATCGCCCAGGGCGTGGCGCTGCCGGACGCGCCCAAGGCGCGCCTCTGGCTTGCGTATCGCGCACAGACGCTGCGCTGGACGCCCCGCATCTCGCAGATCATGCTGGCGCAACTGGCGCGCTGGCGTGCTTCGGGCCGCAAGATCGAGGGCATCCAGATCGACTTCGACGCGCGCACGCTGCATCTTCAGGATTACCTGGATTTCCTGCGCACGCTGCGCGCCGCGCTGCCCGCCGACTGCCGGCTGAGCATCACCGGTCTGCTCGACTGGAGCAGCCGTATCGACGCTGGCCAGGTCAACCAGCTCAAGCAGATCGTCGATGAAGTGGTCGTGCAGACCTATCAGGGC
The DNA here is from genome assembly GCF_011753055.1 of Burkholderia sp. Ax-1719. Lineage (GTDB taxonomy): Bacteria > Pseudomonadota > Gammaproteobacteria > Burkholderiales > Burkholderiaceae > Paraburkholderia. The sequence goes on from NZ_VWWJ01000001.1 coordinate 74,971, forward strand.
CGCCACACGATCGCGCACTACGACGCCTGGCTGCCGCGCGTCGCCCGCCTGCAACTGCCGTTTCGTATCGGCATTATTCAGGGCGGCGCGTGGGATGCGCCGCCTTATCTCGAGGCGAATCCGTGGTTTCGCGGCTATGTCGTGTTTTTGCGCAATCCTTGAAACCCGGCATTAATTCGTTGGCGGCCGTTTCGGCTGGAACGGCACGAATTGATATTGCGGACCCTGCGCCCGCGCGCCGCAAAGATGGGCTTGCAGCGGCGCCGTCAATGCACCGTGACCGATGGCGATGCGCAAAGCCGAGGTGTCGATGCATTGCGTGTCGTCGAATACCTCGCCGGTCACCCAGCGCAGGCTCGCTCTCACGCTGGCGTGCGGGCGGATCACCACGGGCAGCAAAACCGGGCCGGGATGCATGCCCGGCGTGGCCTGCAACGAGGCTTGCAGCGTCTGCTCGTTCGCATCGAGAAACGCGATGTCGGGACGCGCGGGAATCTGGCAACGGGCGCGGCCGCGGTTGTGCAGCTCCACGTAAGTCCCGCCGTGCGACATGCCCGTGAAATCCCCGCCGCCATCGTCGAGGCTCAAAGCGAGCTGCTTTGGCTCGCAAGGCGCGGCCTGAGCGCGGGCGCTTACGGCGTGAATCGAAAGCGCCGCGCAGAGCAGCGCGCCCATCGTCATCGTGATTTTCTTCAGCATCGTTCTCCCTTCACTGCGGCTTTTGAACATCGCATATTGCCCCAATTCGCACCTGCCCAGCGCAAGGGCTGGTACATATCGCGCCCGCCGCCATCGCCCCCGCCAGCGTATACCCCCTATACGCAATCTCCCATGAAGTTCGCGCCCGCAGCGACCGATAACGTCTAAACGGGTCCCCGTTTCATAGCCGCTCATTTCGCTGACGAAAAACTTTCATGTCCATCTGGCGCAAACTTTCCATCCAGAACAAGCTGGTTCTGAGCATGACCACCTGCCTGCTGATCTTCATCGGCATTTCGAGCGGGTTGAGCATCTGGTTGATCGGCGATACGGTGCGCGAGCGCGTCGTGCAGGACGAGTTGCCCACCGCCGTCAATGGCATCCGCGCCGACGTGCAGCGGCAACTCGCAGGCCCGATCACCGCCGCACGCGCCATCGCGCTTAATCCCTTCCTCCAGCAATGGGAAGCCGATGGCGAGCCCGACGCCGGCGCGGTCAACTGGACGCGCCTCGCCGCCAATATCAAGGCCGAGGAAAAAGCCGCCAGCGTGCAATGGGTCTCGACCAGAACGGGCAACTACTACACGGAAGCGGGACTGCAACGCAAGATCGGCGATCAGGATGGCTGGCTCAAGGCTTTCCTCGCTACCGGCAAGCCCTACGAAGTGAACATGGACCGCGACGTCGCCGTGGGCGGCTACATGATGTTCATCAACGCGCGCGTACAGGGGGCGAATCAGGCGGAGGCCACCAGCGTCGCGGGCATGGCGCTGTCGGTCGATGCGCTCGCGGCCGGCATCTCCAGCTACAAGATCGGCCAGACCGGCTTCGCCTATCTCGTCCATCCCGACGGCGCGATCATGATGCATCGCGATACGGCGCTGGTGGACGGCAAGCACTTCCTCAAGGACGTGCCGGGTATGCCCGCCGATACCGCTGCCGCGCTGCTGGGCGGCAAAACCTATGCGTCGATGACCTACCCGGCGCCTGCCGGCACGCGCTATATCGCGACGTCGTTCATTCCCGAACTCGACGCTTACGTGGTGGTCGAGGTGCCGCAGGCGGAACTGCTCGGTCCCTTCGAGCGCACGATCCGCACCGCCACGCTGATCGCCGCCGTGGTGGGGCTGGCCGCCGCGCTCGGCGTGATTCTGCTGGTGGGCCGCGCGATTGCCGCGCCGGTGCGCCGCGCCGCGGTGCTGCTGGCCGAAATCGCCGACGGTCAGGGCGATCTCACGCGCCAGATGACGGTCGAGACCGGCGACGAAGTCGGGCAACTGGCCGATGCCTTCAACCGCTTCGTGGCGTCGATGGGTACGCTGGTGCGGCGCGTGCGCGCGTCGTCCACGTCGATCGCCATCGGCTCCACGCAGATCGCCATGGGCAACGCCGATCTGAGCCAGCGCACCGAGGAGCAGGCCAGCAATCTCGAACGCACGGCTGCGTCGATGGAGGAAATCACGGCGGCCGTAAAGAACAACACCGACACCGCGCGCACCGCCGCGCAGATGGCCAGCACCGCGTCCACGGCCGCCTCGCAGGGCGGCGAGGTGATGGGTCAGGTGGTCAGCACGATGCAGCAGATCAGCGAGGCTTCGCGCAAGATTTCGGAGATCATCGTCGTGATCGACAGTATTGCGTTCCAGACCAATATCCTCGCGCTCAACGCCGCCGTGGAAGCGGCGCGCGCGGGCGAACAGGGGCGCGGTTTCGCAGTGGTGGCGTCGGAGGTGCGCAATCTTGCGCAGCGCAGCGCGCAGGCCGCCAAGGAGATCAAGGCGCTGATCGAGCACAGCGCGGGCACCGTCGACGCCGGTTCACGCCTGGTCGCCGACGCGGGCCGCGTGATGGGCGACGTGGTCGCGCAGGTGCAAGGCGTGAGCACGATGATGAGCGAGATCACCTCGGCGAGCGTGGAGCAAAGTGCGGGGATCGGCCAGATCGGCGATGCGGTGCAACAACTCGACGAAGTGACGCAGCAGAACGCAGCGCTGGTCGAGGAAAGCGCGGCGGCCGCGGAAAGTCTCAAGCAGCAGGCCGCCGAACTCGATCGCCTGGTGGCGGTGTTCAAGGTGGGCGAGGAACTCGTGGCGTAACACACGGCGAAGCACAAAGCGAAGAACGCTGTGAAGCACGCGCGAGGCTAAGGGTTGAGGCTATCTGCAGAACGTTCGCAAAGCGCCTAATCTTTGATTATCGGGCCACCCCACTGCCCGTCCGGACGTTCCGATGCGCGCTCATCGCCCCACCCGGGCGGCGAAGCACGACACGCTGCCGCCTCATCCTCGCCGTGCGCACTTGCTGCGGGCGGCGCGGCGCGTTTTTTCCATCCGCTCCAATCGTTCCGTGCGGTATGTGCGGATTGCGCTGTTCGCGGCGGTCGTGGCCGTTGCCATTCTGGCCGGCCGCATCGGCGCATGGGCGGCAGAGCAAGGCGCCGTCGTCGTGATGAACGTCGATGGCGCGATCGGCCCCGCCAGCGCCGATTTCATCGTCCGCACGCTTGATCGCGCCGCGCAGCAACATGCGGCGCTCGCGATTATCCAGCTCGATACGCCGGGCGGTCTCGATACCTCGATGCGCGAGATCATCAAGTCGATTCTTGCCTCGCCCGTGCCGGTGGCCGCGTTCGTCGCGCCCGGCGGCGCGCGCGCCGCGAGTGCGGGCACTTACATCGTCTACGCGAGCCATATCGCGGCGATGGCGCCGGGCACGAATCTGGGCGCGGCGTCGCCCGTGCAACTCGGCATGGGGTCGGCTGCCCCGCCGGCCATGCCCTCGGGTCCTTCCGGGCCTTCATCGGCTTCCGGCGCTTCCGCACCGCTGCCCGGCGACACCGCCTCCACTGAAACCCGCAAGATGACGCACGACGCGGCCGCGTATATTCGCGGCCTCGCACAACTGCGCGGGCGCAACGCCGTCTGGGCGGAGCGCGCGGTGCGCGAGGCCGTGAGCCTTTCCGCCAGCGAAGCGCTCGATCAGCATGTAATCGATCTGATCGCCACGGACGCCGCCGATCTCGCCCGCAAGCTCGACGCCCGCGTCATCGCCACCGCGGCGGGCAATGTGCGGCTGGCGACAGCGCATGCCCCGCTCGTCTACGTCGCGCCTGACTGGCGCAGCCACTTCCTCGCGATCATCGCCGATCCCAACGTCGCGCTGATTCTGCTGACCATCGGCGTCTACGGCCTGTTCTTCGAATTCGCCAATCCGGGCTTCGTGCTGCCCGGCGTCGCGGGCGGCATCTGCCTGCTGGTGGGCCTGTTCGCCATGCAGTTGCTGCCGGTGAATTACGCGGGTTTGGGCCTCGTGCTGCTGGGCCTGGGCTGCCTGATCGCCGAGGCGTTCCTGCCCACCTCGGGCGTGCTGGGCTTCGGCGGCATCGTCGCATTTGCCGTCGGCGCGCTGATGCTGATCGATACCGATGTGCCCGGCTATGGCATCCCGCTGCCGCTGATCGCGGGACTGACGCTGGGCGGAGCGGTGTTCGTGGCCTGCGTCTCCGGCGTGGCGCTGCGCGCGCGGCGGCGGCCTGTGGTGACCGGCGCGGAAGCCATGGTGGGCAGCGTGGGGGAAATCATCGATGAAGGACTCCAGGTCGAGCACAGCGCGACGAATCTGGCGATCGGCTGGGCGCGTGTTCGTGGCGAGCGCTGGCGCGTGACCTGCGCCGTCCCGCTCGCAACAGGCGCGCGCGTCAGGGTGACGGCGCGCGACGGCCTCGTGCTCACGGTCGCCCCGCAAGAACAGGCACCACAGCAACAACAACGGCAACAGGCACCCCATCCGGGAGGAGCATCGCCATGATCGGTTTTACCTTTGGTTTTTCGAGTCTGCTGATTTTGCTTGCGGTGCTGTTCGCCGTTTCCGCGATCCGCATCTTCCGCGAGTATGAGCGCGGCGTCGTGTTCATGCTGGGCCGCTTCTGGAAGGTCAAGGGGCCGGGCCTCGTGTTTATCCTGCCGGTCGTGCAACAGGCCGTGCGCATCGATTTGCGCACCGTGGTGTTCGATGTGCCCGCGCAGGACGTCATTACGCGCGACAACGTATCGGTGAAAGTCAACGCGGTGGTGTATTTCCGCGTGGTCGATCCGGAAAAAGCGGTGATTCAGGTCGCGCGCTATTTCGAGGCGACCAGCCAGCTTGCACAGACCACGTTGAGAGCGGTGCTTGGGAAACACGAACTCGACGCGCTGCTGGCCGAGCGCGAACAACTGAACGCCGATATCCAGAAGACGCTGGATGCGCAGACGGACGCGTGGGGCATCAAGGTCTCGACAGTCGAAATCAAGCACGTGGATCTCAACGAAACCATGATCCGCGCGATTGCGCGTCAGGCCGAAGCGGAGCGCGAGCGTCGGGCCAAGGTGATTCACGCCGAAGGCGAATTGCAGGCATCGGAAAAATTGTTGCAAGCCGCCCAGCGGCTCGCGCTGCAACCACAAGCCATGCAGCTGCGCTATCTGCAGACGCTCACCACGATTGCGGCAGACAAGAATTCGACGATTGTGTTTCCGCTGCCGATCGATCTGCTTTCAGTATTGATCGAGCGTCTGGGCGTGCCGAAAACCCCTTGAAATATTGCGCCGCAGCGAAAGCGCGGGGATGTACCAAGGTTTCGATAAGTTAGTTGGCAGTGCAGCCGATTTTCGCCAATAATGCCCGAACATCCACTACTGGACGATGGCGACCATGGATTACAGTCCCGAAGCCATCCGCACAGTCGCGCTGGTCGGTCACGCCGGCTGCGGAAAGACCTCGCTTGCCGAGGCCCTGCTCCACCAGGGCGGCGCGCTGCACGCTCAGGGCAGCGTGAACCGCGGCACCGCGCTGTGCGATTTCGACCCGCTTGAGCGCAAGTATCATCACTCGCTCAGCTCCGCGCTCGCGCATATCGACTATCGCGACACGCGCATCTATCTGCTCGACACACCCGGTTATCCCGACTTCGCGGGCCTGTCCATCGGCGCGTTGCCTGCCGTCGAAACGGCGGCCATCGTGATCGACGCGCGCACCGGCATCGAGATGACCACCAGCCGCATGATGGACGCGGCGGCGGCGCGCAAGCTTTGCCGTCTGATCGTGGTGAATGGCATCGACGGCGAAAAGGTCGATCTGCCCGGCCTGCTCGCGCAGATCCAGGAGACGTTCGGCAAACAGTGCCTTCCCATCAACCTGCCTGCAAAAGGCGGGACCGATGTGGTCGACTGCTTCTTCAATCCGTCCGGCGAGGCGGATTTTTATTCGGTGGAAGCGGCGCACAACGCGCTGGTCGATCAGGTGATCGAGCTCGACGCCGAATTGATGGAGCTCTATCTCGAACAGGGCGAAGCGATCCGTCCGGAGCAATTGCACGAGCCATTCGAGCGCGCCCTGCGCGAAGGCCATCTGGTGCCCGTGTGTTTCACATCGGCGGCGACGGGCGCGGGCATCGCGCAACTGCTCGATGTATTCGTGCGCCTGTTGCCCAATGTCACCGAAGGCAATCCGCCGCTTTTTTACCGTGAAACGGGCGATAAAACCGAACCCGTGCGCGCCGAGCCGCGCGCGGACAAACACGTGCTCGCCCATGTCTTCAAGGTGGTGGTGGACCCATATATCGGCCGGGTTGCGCTGTTTCGCATTCATCAGGGCACGGTCACGCGCGACAGCCAGCTGTATATCGGCAATGGCCGCCAGCCGTTCAAGGTCGCGCATCTGCTGATGCTGCAAGGCAAGGATCACACCGAGATTCCGCGTGCGGGACCGGGCCATATCTGCGCGGTAGCGAAAGCGGAAGACATCGCGTTCGGCGATGTGCTGCACGATGCGCCCGAGGACGGCAACATCCATCTCACGCCGCCCGATTTTCCGAATCCGATTTACGGTCTCGCGATCGAGCCCGCGCGGCGCGGCAACGAACAGCGCCTGTGGGATGTGCTGCAAAAGCTCACCGCCGAAGATCCTTGCCTCGTCATCAGCCATCCGGCGGGCACCAACGAGACCGTGGTGCGCGGGCTGGGCGAACTGCATCTGCGCTATATGCTGGAGCGGCTCACCGACCAGCACAAGCTCGAAGTCCTGACGCGTCCGCCCACCATCGCGTGGCGCGAGACCATCGGCGGCAAGGCCGAGGGCCATTGCCGCCACAAGAAGCAAACCGGCGGCGCAGGGCAATTCGGCGAAGTCATGCTGCGCGTGGAGCCGTTGCCGCGCGGCGCGGGCTTCGAATTCGTCGATGCGGTCAAGGGCGGCGCGATTCCTTCGCAGTTCATTCCCGCCGTCGAAAAAGGCATCCAGCAAGTCATCGAAAGCGGTCCGCTCGCGGGCTTTCCAATGCAGGACGTGCGCGTGACGGTGTTCGACGGCAAGAGCCATCCGGTCGATTCGAAGGAAGTGGCGTTCGTCACGGCGGGGCGCAAGGCCTTTATCGATGCCGTGCTCAAGGCGCAGCCCGTGGTGCTCGAACCCATCGTCGATATCGAGGTGATGACGCCCGAGGCGGCGATGGGCGATGTGATCGGCGATCTCTCGGCGCGGCGTGGCCAGGTGCACGGCACGCGCACCGTCAATGGCAATGCGATGGTGATCGCGGGCAAGGTGCCGCTCGCGGAACTCAACGACTACCAGTCGCGGCTGAATGCGATGGCGGGCGGCAACGGCAATTACAGCATCCAGCTGAGCCATTACGATCCCGTGCCGCCCTCGCAGCAGGACAAGCTTGCGGCGCAGCATAAAGCACACGGCGGCGAGGTGGAGTGAAGCCTGCGACGCGATGAAACTCGCGGCATAATCCCGGCTCCGCTTGGCGCTTCAGGGAACGGGAGAGTTCGCGCTTCATGGCCGATTTGTTCGCATCGCAGGCGCCGCCGCCACGTAATCCGCTGGCGGAAGCCTTGCGCCCCGCGACCTTCGCCGATGTCATCGGCCAGTCGCATCTGCTCGGCGCGGGCAAGCCGCTGCAACGCGCGTTCGCCGCGCGCGAAGCCCATTCGATGATTCTCTGGGGACCGCCGGGCGTCGGCAAAACCACGCTCGGACGGCTCGCCGCACAGGCCTTCGACGGCGATTTCGTCGCGCTATCGGCTGTGCTCGACGGCATCAAGGCGATCCGCGCCACGCTGGAGGGCGTGCGGGATAGCCACGCGCGCACGGGCCGCCGCACCATTCTGTTCATCGACGAAATCCATCGCCTCAACGCGACGCAGCAGGACGTGCTGCTGCCTTTCGTGCGCGACGGGCAAGTGATCCTGATCGGCGCGACCACGGAAAACCCCAGCTTCGAGGTGAATCGCACCCTGCTCGCCCGTGTGCGCGTGCATGTGCTCCATCCGCTCGATGCGCGTGAATTGCGCCAGTTGTTCGAACGCGCGCGCGAACGGGCGCTCGCGGGTCTCGACTTCGATGCGGGCGCGGTGGATGTCCTGCTCGGTTATGCCGATGGCGATGCGCGTCGCCTTCTGAACCTGCTGGAGCAGGTCCGCACGCTGGCGGCGGCCAACGGCACGCAGACCATCGACGAAGCGTTCGTTGCGGGGCTGCTCACGCGCGGCGCGCGGCGCTTCGACAAGGGCGGCGAGCAGTTTTACGACCAGATATCGGCGCTGCACAAGTCGGTGCGCGGCTCGAACCCCGATGCCGCGCTCTATTGGCTCACACGCATGCTGGACGGCGGCGTGAGGCGCAGCTATCTGGCGCGGCGCATCATTGCGATCGGCTGGGACGATATCGGTCTGGCCGACCCGCGCGCCCTGCGTTATGCGAGCGACGCGGTGAAAGCAAGCGAAATGCTCGGCGGCGAGGAAGGCGATCTGGCGCTCGCGCAGGCCGTGCTGATGCTCGCCTGTGCGGCGAAGAGCAATGCGGGTGGCGTGGCGCTGATGCAGGCGCGTGGATTCGTCGCGCAGGACGGGGCGCGGCCGGTGCCGGCGCATTTGAGCGTCGCTGCGCAGGCGTTGGGGCGCTTGACGGGCTATCGCAATCCGCACGATGAGGCGCAGGGGTTTGCGGCGGGACAGCGCTATTTTCCTGATGGCGTGAGGCAGCCGCATTGGTATTGGCCTGTGCCGCGCGGTCTGGAAGCGCGTTTCGCTGACAGGCTGGAGTGGTTGCGGGGGATGGATGAGGACGCGTGGGAAGATTGAACGCGCCGTCTAACGTTCCGACCCCATCCGCCAGATAACCGCCAGGACATAACCCTCATGCCGCGTGCCGCATTGAACAATCGGTCGCGCCATGCGTAATATACGTGCGATCATATCGGTCCAGCACCGCTCATCTCCCGAGTTTTTTGATCCACTGACTGGCCGCTGCGGCCCGGAGACCCGACGATGGATATCGCGCAAGCCGACGCCGCCCCGGCCGCCACCGGATCGACCGCCCAGCCGGGCACGCTGCTGCTGACGGGCCGCCTGTTGCGTCCGCAGTCGCTCACGCTCGACGCGTTGCGCGCTTTCCCCTCGGTGACCTGCGCGCCTTTCGATCTGCGCTGCTATACGACGCAGCGTTTCATCCGCACCGTTGAGCCCTATCGCGGCGTCCTGTTGACCGATCTGATCGAGTATGCCGGGCTGCATTGCGAGGTCCACGGCGAATTCAAGCGGATGATCTTCCTCGCCATCGGCCATGACGGCTATGCGGTGCCCTTCACCTGGCACGAGTTGTTCAACACGCCGGTGGGCAAGCAGGCAATCATCGTCTACGAATGCGGCGGCGCGCCGCTTTCCGAAGAAGACGGCGCGCCAGTACTGTTTTCGGGCGCGGACCTCGTGCCCGCACCGCGCCACGTCAAGCGGCTTGCGCGCATCGACGTGCGCGCCATGACGATTTAATCGGCCAGATTGACCGTCAGTTTTCGCCAGCCGTTGTCGCGTACGTCCGCGACGACGTGCCCCGCGTCCAGCACGATTGCCCGCGTTTCGCTCGCGGGCAGATGAAGCTCGATGACATCGGCAAGGTAACGCTTGTCTCCATCGCGCGCGACCGTGATCGAAAGCGTCTGCGCGCCGCCTTGCGCGGCGATGCGCCATATGCCGCAAGCGCCATCGCGCCACGCCTGCGTTTCGCCGTCATCCTCGGTGTATTGCGCACTCGTGCGGCCCTCGCCCGCCATCGGCACCAGCATGAAGGCACGACGGTCCGCACGCTGACCGAAATGTTGCTCCGCGACGTTGAGCGCGATTACGCCGCCCTCGCGGATCAGCATGACCGGCGCGTGCCACGGCGCGGGCAGCGTGACGGTCTGACCGCCCTCGAACACCGCACCGCTCCAGTAATCGACCCAACGCGCACCCGCAGGCAGATACACCTGCCGCTCGCGCTGGCCAGCCTCTACAACCGGCGCAACCAGCAGCGACGCGCCGAGCATCATGTCGTCGCATTCGGCGTAGCACTGCGGGTCAGCCGGAAATTGCGCGAAGGTGGGACTCAGCACCGGTTCATAGTGCGTGCTGGATTCGTGCAGCAATTGATAAAGATACGGAATCAGGCGATATCGCAGTTTCACCAGATCCGCGATGCGCGGCGTGAGTTCGGGATACATCCACGGCTCATTGACGGTGCCGTCGTCGTTCCACGAATGAATGCTGAAACGCGGCATGAACACGCCAAACTGCACCCAGCGGATGAACAGTTCCGGCTCCGGCGCAGGACCCGCGAAGCCGCCAATATCGTGCCCGATATTCGACACGCCCGAGAGCGCCAGCCCCAACCCCATCTTGAGGTTGTAGCGCAGCGTCTCCCACGAGGTGGCGTTATCGCCCGACCAGGTCTGCACATAGCGATGCATCCCGACGCAGCCTGAGCGCGATACCAGAAACGGCCGCTTTTCCGGCGCATACGCGCGCTGCGCGTCGCGCGATGCACGCATCATCAGCAAGGTCTGCAACACCTTCGCCTCGCGCGCGGGGAAGGGCTTGCCGAAGCCGTTCGCGAGCGCATTGGGCGTCCAGATTTCGAATTCGTTGTTGTCGTTCCAGGTTGAGGCGATGCCGTAACGCAGCAGCGCGTCGGTCACGCGCGCCTTCCACCACTCCACCGTGGCCAGATTCGTGAAGTCCAGATACGCGCCCACTTCGTCCCAGAACTGCACCCAGGCGGGCTCGCCATCCGCAGCGCGAATCAGCAGGCCTTCGCGTTGCGCGTGTTCGAATTCGGGGTGATCGCGCAGCAGACAAGGCTTGATATTGGCGCACAGCTTGACGCCGTGTTCCAGATAGCGATTGACGAAGCCTTCCACGTCGGGGAATTTCTCGCGATTCCAGTTGAACACGTAGCGCTTCGCGTCAATCGACGTATAGCCCGACGAGAGATGAAACGAATCGCACAGAATGTCGTGTTCGGCGCAACGATCGGTGAACTCGTTCATGCGCGCCTGCGCGTCGGGCGCGTCGGTGTACGTCATCGTCGAGCCGGAATAGCCCAGGCCCCACTTCGGCATCAGCGCGGGGCGTCCCGTCATCCACGTAAAGCGCCGCACCGCGTCGAGCGGCGTACCCGGCGAAGCGATGAAGTAGTAGTCGAGATCGCCGTGATCGGCAATGAAGTGACGGTAGTGGCCGTGATAATTATCCAGTTCGCGGCCCATGTCGAAGTTGCAATCGGCGAGCGTGTCGTAGAAGAGACCGAAGCCAGTTTGCGTCTGCGCGCGCCACGTGAGGTAGAACGGAATGTGCTTGTAGAGCGGGTCGGTGGTCTTCGCGCTATAGCCCATCGCATCGACATTGGTCATGCGGAACGCCTGATTGGCGCGATCGAGCGCGCCCGCGCGTTCGCCCAGACCCAGATACATCTCGCCCGGCAAGCGACGCACGTAATGATAGACGCGCTCGTCCCACCAGCCGAAGTTATAGGCCTGCGTGGCGCGGTCTTCCAGCGCGGTCAACCATTCGCCATCCTGATTGATTTCCCATGTGCAGAAACCACCGTCGAGTTTCACCGTCAGCCGGATTTTCGACGTGCTCACGCGCACGCAATCGGGCGTGCTCTCGCTGGCATAGCCCGGCAGGGCGAAACCCGAAAGATCGAGCCGGTCGCGCCCTTCAAGGGGCACGTCGTCCATGCCGGGCGCAATCGCCCAGCTGCGCGGCCCGTGCGGCTGGCCATCGGGCAGCACGCGCACCCGCACGATATCCTCTTCGAGCACGAAGATTTCGATGGTCGCGCCCTGCTCGCTTTGCAACGTCAGGCGGTTGCGCGCTTCGTCAATCAGGCGGAAAAACGGGCGATTCAATAACGATGCCATCTGGCGATTCCTTGGGATTGCTTCGTAATATTTAGAACACAGTCGCGATGCCCAGCATCCCGACGAATTGCGAACGCGTGGACGATGGCGTCGAGTTCTGCGAGTCGCCAACGTCCGGTACGGCATCGACGATCGCGCCGTTCGAGCCGAGCGTCTGCCCGCTGGCATGCTGCCAGGCCTGCAAGGCATAAAGCGTCGTGCGCTTGGAGAGGTGATAAGCCTGCTTGAGCGAAACCTGCTGATAGCGCGCGGCGCTTGAAACACCGTTGGCTTTCGAAGCGAGCGTCCACGCATAGCCCGCGGCGACGTCGAACGCCGGTGTGAAGCGATACGCTGCCAACGCAGCATAAGTGTTGAACACCGCGGTATCGCGGAACGCCGAATAGCCGCCGGACAGATATTCGACGTTGGTATAAGTCAGCCCGAGCGTGAGTCCGCCCGTGGTCCATGTGCCGGCGATGGCCGCATTCTGCACCGCACGCGCGGAGAGATAGCCCGCGTTGAGCGCCGAGGTCGCGAATGATCCGGTCGCGCTTGCATCGAAGCTCGTCGTTGTGCGGCCGGTATTGTTCATGCGCAGGAAGCCCGCCGCAAGATTGACGCCGCCAATCGCATAGCGCACGGCGCCGCTCCAGCTCTGTCCCGCGCCCACGCTGCCCGGAATACCGCTCAGGCCATACAGCGCACTCGCGCTCAAGCCCTGCCACGTTGGCGAAGTCCAGGTGACCGAATTGTTGATGCGCACCGTCGTATCCAGGCTGTCGATATCGCCGGGATGCGCGCCCGTTGCGCCAGTCAGATACGTGCTTGAAGCAAGCGGACCGACCAGCAGGAAGTACGGCGTGTACTGGCGGCCCATCGTGAGCGTGCCCCAGGTCTTGTTTTGCAGGCCCACGTAAGCCTGGCGATTGAACAGCAGTCCCGCTGACGACGCCGTGCCGTTGTTCGGATCGAAACCGGCTTGCAGATCGAATATTGCGCTGGTGCCGCCGCCGAGATCCTCCGCGCCCTTGAAGCCGAATTTGGACGCGTACAGATTCCCCTGCCGCAGATAAACGTTCGAATGGCCCTTCTGGTTATTGACGTAGGCGATCGAATCGTCAAGCACGCCGTAAAGCGTGACGCTCGATTGCGCCTGTGCGTCGATCGATCCTGCCGCCGTGCCTATCGATGCGCCCGCAACAATCAGGGTCTTGAGCGCCTTGCTGCGATACGAGAAGTGTGAGTTATTCATCTTTTGTCTCTTATTATGTTATGGAGTCCGACACGTATCAGGCTGCTTTACGTGAAGCGGGCAGCGCGCCGCGTGCTTCACGCGTCTGTCCGCGTATCAGCAGAATCAGCAAGGCCGCGCCGATCAGGTCGAATGCGCCCAGGCATGCGAACAGCGGACCAAAGCCCACTTTATCGGCCAACGCACCCACCACCAGCGAAAAGCTCAAGCCGCCGATCCACGCCGCCATGCCGCCAAAACCGCTTGCCGTGGCCACTTCCTCCGGATCGAACACATCGGCCGACAGCGTGTTGACGAGCGTGGACAGCATCTGGTGCGCGAAGCCGCCGAGGCAGAACAGCGCAATCGCCATATAGGGCGAAGCAACGAGGCCAATACACGCGGGGCCGATCATCATGAACGCGCCCAGCACCACGCCCGCCACGCGCGACCACAGCAGGGGCATGCGGAAAAAGCGCATCAGGAACGGCGAAAGATAACCACCGAGAATGCCGCCCATATCGGCCGCCAGGAAAGGCAGCCACGCGAAAAGCGCGATCTGCTTGAGGTCCATATGACGCTCGGTGGCGAGATAGAGCGGAATCCAGAAGCTGAAGGTCTGCCAGGCCGGTTCCGCGAAGAAACGCGGCAGCGCAATGGCCCAGAAGCGCCGCGAACCGAGAATATCGAGCACGGGACGGCGGCTCACCGGCGCGGCGCGCGCCTGGCCGCTTTCGATCAGTTGCAGTTCCTGTGCGGAAATACGCAGATGCTCCGAAGGCGAACGATAGAGCACGAACCACACAGCGGCCCACACGAAACCCAGTGCGCCCGTCGCCACGAATGCCGACTGCCAGCCGTAACGCAGCGAGAGAAACACCACCAGCGGCGGCGCGAGCAAGGCGCCCAGCGAAGTGCCCGCATTGAAATAGCCCACCGCCACTGACTTTTGCCGGTCGGGAAACCATTCGGCCACGGCCTTCATGCCAGACGGAATTGCCGCCGCTTCGAACACGCCCAGCAAACCGCGCATCATGCCGAGCGAAGTCCAGCCCGTGGCGAAGCCATGCAGCACACCGGTTGCGGACCAGAGCGCCGCGAACAGCGCGAAGCCCAACCGCAGCCCGATCAGGTCCACGATGATGCCGCACACCGGCTGCATGATCGTGTAGCCCACCTGGAACGCGCCCACCACGTACGAATACTGCTGCGTGGACATGTTCAGTTCGCCCTTGAGCTCGGGCGCGAGCACGCCGAGCGAGTTGCGCGTGAGGTAGTTCATGATCGTGCCGATACACACCAGCGCGATGATCCACCAGCGCAATCCTTTAATGCCTTGCGAGACTGACGTCATACCGCTTGTCTCCATCTTGTTTTGATCTGTTACGTTGTCGTATGACCTGCTTGCGAGAAGCATCGACTCTTTTCGCGTGAATGCGTTCAGCATCGCCGAAACATTCAACGTGAGACCGATGCTATGTTCGCTTTCGAACACAGTCAATAGGCAAAAGACCCGGAAACGAACAGAAACGAAAATCTAGCGTGATCAGGATTAAGTACGACGTCAGACATCTTGAAGAATTGCAAAGATTTCAAAGTCTGTTGTCGTAGTGGCGTACACGGCTGGCGCCGTGAAACGGCGTTTGAAGTCGCCGCCCCAGATCGCCAGTTAGTTGCAGAAAATGAGTGTTAAAAAAGCGGCGCCGCAAGGCAACCGCTGGTCGGCTGACAATCGCGCGAGGCGCACATCAATCCGCATCACCCCGCCGCAGCGGCGCGCGACTTTTCTCGTTGTTGATATGGACGAACTTCGCGAGCAGCGTCAGGAAGGTCTCCTGCTCGTCCTCGGACAGCGTCTGCATCATGCGCCTGTGCAACTCATGCACCGAGGGCACCAGACTCTCCAGTAGCAACGCCCCCGTTTCACTCAGGCGCAGCAGACGCACGCGCTTGTCCTCGGGCGGCGTGATGCGCTCGATCCAGCCTTTTTCTTCGAGGCGCACCGCGAGCGTGGCCGTAGTCGAATTGTCGAGCGCGCAGTAACGCGCGAGCGTCACCTGGTCGATATCCGGATGGTCCTGGAGAATGCGCATCGCGCCATATTGCACCGGCGTGATATCGGGGCCCAGCACGGTATGGAACATCGATACGGCGATCTGATGCGCGCGGCGGATCAGGTGGCCCGGTTGTTCGTAGAGATCGGTGGACAGCTCGTCTTTTTTCTTTTTGCGCGTTCGTGTAGCTGGCCGCGATGCCGTACTGCTCATGTGATGTCCTCTGGTCAGACGGTGTTGCTGCGAGGTTGGAGCAGCGCGCCCGCGTTGCACTCCTCTTCTTGATCGATGAATTTTAGCGCATCGACTGTGACGTTTCCGCCCTTCTCGCGCGGCGCAGACAAAACCGCCAGCCCAGGGAAGTTACTGAAAACATCGCACGTCGATCTTGTGTACACTGAACGCTAGATATTAAGTATGCTGAACGTAACCGAATGTGCGTGAGCGGCATCGTTACCTCGCATCGCGCAAAACAGGGAGACACCGTGTTTGCACTGAACCAGTGGTATATCGCCGGCTTCGGCTGGGAACTCGACCGCGGCACCCCGCTTGCCCGCACCTTGCTGGGCAAGCCGCTCGTGCTGTTTCGCACACCTGACGGAGTGGCCGCCGCACTCGAAGACCGTTGCTGTCATCGCTCGCTGCCGCTGTCGTTCGGCACGGTGGAGGCGCGCGGGCTGCGCTGCGGCTATCACGGCCTGCTGTTTGGCCCCGACGGCGCATGTCTGGAGATTCCCGGCCAGGAGCGGATTCCCGGCAAATGCCGCGTCCCGGCGCATACCCTGGCCGAAAAAGACCAGCTTCTGTGGATCTGGTTCGGCGACGCCGATCATCCAGAGCCGCTGCAGTCGCCGCCCGACTATCCGTGGCACGCGGATGTGCGCTACGAATTTCGTGGCGACGTCTATCACTACGATGCGCCGTATCAGCTCATTCACGACAATCTGCTCGATCTGAGCCATCTGGGCTACGTGCATCTGCGCACGATTGGCGGCGATCCATCCACTCATATGCAGGCCGATATGCGCGTAGAGAGCGTCGACAACAGCGTGCGCGTGGTGCGCCATATGCGCGGCTCGAAACCGCCCGCGACCTATGCCGCCGCCTGGCCGTTCGCGGAGCGGATCGATCGCTGGCAGGAAATCGAATTCGATGTGAGCCATCTGCGTATCTGGACCGGCGCCGTGGATGCCGATACCGAATCGCTCGACAACCCGGCGCGCGGCGGCTTCCATATGCGCGGGCTGCACGGTGTCACGCCGGAAACGGCGACGACCACGCACTACTTCTGGACCATGGCAACCAATCGCCGCCCCGACGGCGGCAGCAATATGGACCAGGTATTCGAACAAACCGCACTGACCTTCGAAGAAGACAAGGTCGTGATCGAGGCGCAATACCGCAACCAGCAGCGCTTTGGCGCAGGCCCGCAGATCGACATTCATGTCGACGTGGGCGCGAATCGCGCGCGGCGCATCATTGCCGGCCTCACTGCAATCGCCCCTTAAAAAGCAGCGCTCACCGATCAAAGCGCTGATAAAAAATCGTCCCCAAGGAGATGCAAGGTGTTTCTCAAGAACGCATGGTATGTGGCGTGTACGCCCGATGAGATTGCGCAGAAGCCGCTCGGCCGCACGATCTGCGGCGAAGCGATGGTCTTTTATCGCGCGGCGGGTGGCGCGGTCGCGGCGCTGGAGGACTTTTGCCCGCATCGCGGCGCGCCGCTCTCGCTGGGCTTCGTGCGCGACGGCACGCTGGTGTGCGGTTACCACGGTCTGGAGATGGGTTGCCACGGCAAGGCCACCGGCATGCCTGGCCAGCGCGTCAACGGCTTTCCGGCCGTGCGCAGCTTTCCCGTGATCGAGCGCTACGGCTTTATCTGGGTCTGGCCCGGCGACGCCGCGGCAGCCGATCCCGCGGCGCTGCACCCATTACCGTGGGCCGAAGATCCCACCTGGGCCTACGGCGGCGGCCTTTATCACATCCGCTGCGATTACCGTCTCATGATCGACAACCTCATGGACCTCACGCACGAAACCTACGTGCACGCCAGCAGCATCGGCCAGAAGGAAATCGACGAAGCGCCGCCAAAGACGACCAGCGAGGGCGATGAAGTCGTGACGAGCCGCTTCATGGAGAACATCATGGCGCCGCCGTTCTGGCGCATAGCGCTGCGCGGCAACGGTCTGGCCGACGATGTGCCGGTGGACCGCTGGCAGATTTGCCGCTTCTCGCCGCCCAGCCACGTGATGATCGAAGTGGGCGTGGCGCACGCGGGACATGGCGGCTATCACGCAAGCGCCGAACACAAGGCGGCGTCGATCGTGGTGGATTTCATCACGCCCGAAACCGAATCGTCGATCTGGTATTTCTGGGGCATGGCGCGCAATTTCCAGCCTGACGATGCCGCGCTCACCGACCAGATTCGCGAAGGTCAGGGCAAGATTTTCGCCGAGGATCTGGAAATGCTGGAGCGCCAGCAACGCAATCTGGAAGCCTGGCCGCAGCGTAAGCTGCTCAAGCTCAACATCGATGCAGGCGGCGTGCTGTCGCGCAAGGTGATCGACCGGCTGCTCGCTGCAGAGCAGGGTGCAAACGCGAACATGGAGGCATGATGTCGGACGCTACGCTCAATGTCACCGTCGCCCGCAAATGGCAGGAAGCTCAGGATATCTACGGATTCGAATTCGTCGCTGCGGGAGGCGGTGCGTTGCCGCCCTTCAGTGCGGGCGCACATATCGACGTACATCTGCCCGGCGGCCTGATTCGGCAGTATTCGTTGTGCAACGATCCATCTAGCACGCAGCGCTATCACATCGCGGTGCTACGCGATGAAAACGGCCGCGGCGGCTCGCGCGCGATTCACGACCAAGTCGAACAAGGCGACGCCCTGAAGATCAGCGCGCCACGCAATCACTTTCCGCTCGCCCATGGTGCGCCCCATCATCTGCTGATCGCGGGCGGCATCGGCATTACGCCGCTTCTGTGCATGGCCGAACGTCTCTTCCACGCGGATGAAGCGTTCGATCTGCACTACTGCACGCGCTCGCGCGAACGCACCGCGTTTGTCGAGCGCATTGCGGCGTCGCCGTTCAGCGCGCGTGCTGCGTTCCATTTCGACGATGGCGCGCCTTCGCAACGCTTTGATATTGCTGCGACGCTCGCAAATGCCCCGGCGGGTAGCCATCTCTATGTCTGCGGACCGCGTGGCTTCATGGATGCCGTGCTTGCAGAAGCGCGCCGCCAGCAATGGGACGAGCCACGCCTTCACTACGAGTTTTTCGGCGCGGTAGTCGAGCAGTCCGCCGCGGATGCCACATTCCAGATTCGTATCGCGAGCAGCGGCGCAACCATCGACGTGCCAGCGGGCTGCACCGTTATCGAGGCGCTTTCGGCCAACGGTGTGGAAGTGCTGACCTCATGCGAGCAAGGCGTGTGCGGCACCTGTCTCACACGCGTGATCGAGGGCAAGCCCGATCATCGCGACGCGTATCTCACCGAGGAGGAACAGGCAGCGGGCGATCAATTCCTGCCCTGCTGCTCGCGCTCGCTCACGCCGTTGCTCGTGCTCGATCTCTGACGCGCTTAAGCGGGAGCGAGCTGGCCGCTCGCCAGCATCGCGTGCAGCAGCACGTTGGCGCCCGCCTCGGCCCATTCGGGCGTGATCGCTTCTCCTTCGTTATGGCTCAGGCCATCCACGCAGGGGATAAAGATCATGCCCGTCGGCGCAACGCGTGCGAGATAACAGGCGTCGTGTCCCGCGCCGGAAACGATCTCGGCGTTCGGCAAGCCGAGTTCGTTCGCGGCGCGCCGCACCGCCTCGATGCACTGTGGCGCGAACGGCACCGGCGCATAGTTGAAAATCTGCTCGATTTTGTGGCCCAACTGCGCTTCGTGCGCCACGCGCGCGAGTTCGGCGCGAAGTTGCGCGTCCATTTGCGCCAACACTTCGGACTCCGGATGACGGAATTCCACCGTGAAGAAGCAGCGCCCCGGCACGGTATTGCGCGAATTCGGCTTCGCTTCGATCATACCGACCGTCGCGCGTCCATGCGGCGCATAGCTGCGGCCGAGCGCTTCCACGAACGCGATCATGCGCGCTGCGCCCACCAGCGCGTCGCGGCGTAGATCCATCGGCGTGGTGCCCGCGTGTGCATCCACGCCTTCCAGTTCGATTTCGTACCAGCGCTGTCCCTGCCCCGCCGTGACCACGCCGATCGTCTTGCCACTGCGCTCCAGAATCGCGCCCTGCTCGATATGCAGTTCGTACGCCGCGTGAACCGGCGTGCCGCCCACCGGCTCGTCGCCCGCATAGCCGATATGCGCCAGCGCTTCGCCGATCGTCGTACCCGACGCATCGGTGCGCGACAGGCCATATTCGAGCGGATAAACACCCGCATAGACGCCCGAGGCGATCATCGCCGGCGCGAAGCGCGAGCCTTCCTCGTTGGTCCAGATCACGACTTCTAGAGGATGTTCGGTTTCGATGCCCGCGTCGTTGAGCGCGCGCACGACTTCCAGACCGCCCAGCACACCATAGATGCCGTCGTAGCGCCCGCCCGTGGGCTGCGTATCGGCGTGCGAGCCGGTCAGCACGGGCGCAGCATCGGGATTGCGCCCTGCCCGGCGCGCGAAGATATTGCCCATGCGATCAACGCGGATCGTGCAGCCCGCTTCGCGCGCCCATCGCACGAACAGATCGCGCCCTTCGCGATCGAGTTCGGTAAGCGCAAGGCGGCACACACCGCCCTTCGCCGTTGCGCCAATCTGCGCCATGCGTTCGAGCGAATCCCACAGGCGCGCGCCGTTCACGCGCAATGCAGCGCGACTCACGAGATCGTACTCAGCCATGCGTTTTCTCCGCGTGGGTTTTCTGCGCCTGTGCATCGCGCATGCGATAGCGGAAATCGCAGCGCTTGCCGCCCTGCATGATCGTGCTGGTACGCGTGAGTTCGACGCGCGGATCGTAGCCCTCGATAAACTCGCTGTCGCGCGCGCAGCTCAGCAGATGGCCGATTTCGCCCAGCCCCATCGCGTGATACATCTCCGCATAGCTGCAGCGATGCACGTTGTAATCGTAGGCATCGGCGTCGGCGCGCAGCGTTTCCACTTCGAGCGCATCGTCCTTTTCCCAGAGCACCTGTAGCGCAACAAACGAAGCGATGCTCGTGCCGTTGGGCTCGCGCGCCGCAAAATCGCGGCCTGCATCGACCGCCGCGCCGCGCACCGCCTCGCCGATCACGGCTTGCGCGCGCTCAGCGCCGAAATCGCGCTTGAGGATTTCATAGATCGGCTTGATGATTTCAGCCTCGATGCGACGACGTTCGAGGATGCCCAGCGTCACGCCATTCACGCCTTCGCTGTGTTCGCTTTGTTCGGCTTGTTGATCGTGTTTCTGCGTCATGATCGACTCCTCGATTTTCAGTGCGCAGCGGCTTTCGCGCCGCCGCCCAGCACATCCACCACGGCCCACTTGCCGTCGCGCACCTGATAGATCGTGTATGCCGGGTCCTTGAGGTTGCCCTGGGCATCGAACGCGATGGTGCCGGTCACGCCATCACGACGGATCGTGTGCAACGTCGCGACGATCTTCTTCGGGTCGGTCGAATTGGCCTGCTGCGTAGCCGCGATAATGGTTGCGGCCGCATCGTAGGCGAACGGCGCATGCAGTTCGATCGGCGCATGCCAGCGTGCGCGATACTGCGCGTCGAAGGCGGGGCCGCCCGGCATGCGTTCGAGCGGACGGCCCGGTTCCAGCGCTGCAACACCTTCGCCCGCGGGTCCGGCGAGCTTGAGGAAGGTCTGGCTCACGAAACCGCCCGCGCCCAGCAACGGCGCCTGAATATGGAGCTGACGCATGCGGCGCACGAGCGGCGCGGCTTCCACGTCGATACCGCCGAGGAAAATCAGATCGGGGCGCTTGCCCTTGATCTCGGTGAGCACGCCGCTGAAATCAATGGTCTTGTCGGTCACGTACTGATGATCGATCACCGTGCCGCCGTTGGCCTGCACGCCCTTGACGAACTGGTTCGCGAGGCCCGCGCCAAACGCGGTCTGATCGTCGATCACGGCAATGCGCTGGGCCTTGAGCGTCTTCACAGCATACGCGCCGGTGTAAGCGCCGCTATCGTCGTCATGACCCATGATGCGAAACGAGGTGTCGAAACCCTGCAGCGTGTACTGGTGCCCCGTGGAGGCCGGTGCGATCTGAGCAATGCCCGCGTCGTGATAGACGCGCGCGGCCGGCACGCTGCAACCGGTGTTCCAGTGCCCCACCACGCCGATCACATGCCGATCGACCAGTTGCTGCGCCACCGTTACGGCCGTGCGCGGGTCCGATTGATCGTCGGCGCTTGCGAGCTTGTAGACGATGGGTTTGCCGCCGATAGTCGGATGCTTCGCGTTGGCGTCGTCGATGGCGAGTTGCGCGCCGTTTTCCAGATCCTTGCCGATACGGGCGGATCCGCCAGTGAGCGGCGCGGCGAGTCCAATCAGGACGACCTGCTCATCCTGGGCGTGGACAGCGCCCGCAAACAGCGTCGCGGCCAGCGCGGCGATCGGCAAAAGCAGGGTTTTCTTTTTCATGTGTCAGTCAGCGTGCGATGTGGGAACCGGAAGGCGCTCGTCGCGCCGTCCTTGAATAATGAAAAAGATTACGGTTTGATGCGAAACCGCCTAAATTATCTTTAGTTCGATCATTATTCCCAGCGGCCACAATAGTCTTTAAGCCAATGATTTATCGACTTAAATCGCATCGACGTCGATCCGCACGCTGTTCGATATAATTCGACACATGAATAAAATTCAGCATATCGCCGACGATCCACCGCTGCGCGCGGTGCGCGCCTTCGAGGCCTTCGCACGGCACGGCTCGGTTGTTTCGGCCGCGCGCGAGCTGGATATCACGCCATCGGCCGTGAGCCACCAGTTGCAATTGCTCGAATCGTTCGTGCAGACGCCGCTGACCGTGCGCAGCGGCCGCTCGCTGGTCCTCACCGACGAAGGGCGCGATTACTATCGCTCGATCAGCGCGGCGTTTTCGGTGCTGCGCAGCGCGACGGGCTTCGTGCGCGAACGCTCGGCGCGCCGCCAGATCACGGTCAGCCTGATTCCGCTGTTCGGCATCGGCTGGTTCATTCCGCGGCTGCACGATTTTCTCGCGACCAATGACGACGTGGACGTGACGGTGCTCTACGCGAATCACCGCAATTACCGCAGCGACGCCGCGGATCTGTCGATCCGCTTCGGCACGGGCGACTGGATTGGCTACACGAGCACGCCGCTGCTTTCGGGCGCGGTGGTGCCCGTGTGCACGCCGCGCTTCGAGCGCCGTTACGGGCCACTGCGCAAGCCCGCCGATCTCGCGGGCGTGCCTCTGGTGCACGACGAAGACCGCAGCACCTGGGCGAACTGGCTGCAAAGCGCGGGCGCGCGCCACGTCACGCGCACCGAAGGTCCGCTGTTCGAGGACGGTCAACTGACCTTGAGCGCCGCCATGGCCGATCTGGGTGCGGCCCTGCTGCGCGCGCCGCTGATCTCGCGCGAACTGGCCTCGGGGGCGCTGCGCAAGCTGTTCGATCACGAGCTCGACGACGGGCGGCACTACTACCTCTGCTGGCGCGCCGACGCGGAAATGCCGGACGGCGCGCAGCGGCTCGCGCAATGGCTGCTGGATTCAGCCAAGGCGGCCTAGCGAGCGTGTGAATCAGAAGCGATGCCGCATGCCCGCCGCAACCACCACCTGATTGTTGTTCGACGACGGCGTGAGCGTGTAGACGGACGCATCGAATGCGGCGATGTTGCGGCCGCCGCTCACGCTCTGATACACGCCTTCCAGATAGAGGTCGGTACGCGGCGTGACCTGCTTGTCGATCTGCGCGACCACCTGATTCCACTTCGGCCTGGCCGATCCCGCGCCGGCATCGAAACGCGCCTGCGTATAGGTGTAAGCCGCTGCCACATACAGCGAAGGCGACACGGCGTAGCGTCCATCGATCGAGTAATTATCGAAGATCAGCGTATTGCCTTTGAGCGAGGCGATCTTGCCGCCTTGATAAAGACCCGTGACGTCGTCCGTGGCCGAGTGGGTCCAGCTCACGCCGACCGAATGCGGCCCGAACGCGTAGCGTGCGCCCACGGCGACGATCAACTGATCGCCGCCCGTGACCGTCGCGGAGCCGTCGGTCGTGCTTACCGCACCATCCGGATTGGCGACGCGGCCATCGCGATTGATCTTGAGAAACGCCGCGCCGGCCTTGAACGGGCCATTCGCGTAAGAGACGCCCGCGCTATACGCGGCGTTGTTGCCGAAGCTGCCCGGCGTGTTCGAGAAACCGTACATCGCGCCCGTCGTGAAGCCGCGATACGTTTCACTCGTATAGCGCACGGCGTTGTTGATGCGGATATTCTGGATCGAATCGTCGTTGTCGTAAGGGTGCATCGCCAGATTGCCGCCCCAGCCCGAACCCGCCGCGCCCAGCGGCGTGACGAACGTGAGAATGAAGTCGTACTGGCGACCCATCGTCAACGTGCCGTAGCCATTCGCACGCAAGCCCACGTACGCCTGGCGGCCAAACAGATTGCCGCCGTTGCTGGTCTTGCCGTTGACCGACGAAAACCCGCTTTCCAGCATGAAAATGGCCGAAGCGCCGCCGCCCAGATCCTCGCTGCCGCGCAGTCCCCAGCGCGACGCACTGAGATTGCCGCTATTCACCGACACATTGCCGCTGCCAGGCGACCCTGCGCCATTGGTACGCTGATTATTTACGTAGGATATCGAAGTATTGATCAAACCATACAGCGTGACGCTGCTCTGTGCATGAGCGACACTCGCGCTCAGGCCGCTCAGGCCACACAGGCTCATGGCGCAGGTGGAGAGGACTTTTCTGTTCATCATGTGCGGGTCTTGCAGGCGTTCGGGCCGCGCGCAGACTGCACGCGACGCACCGTTCAGCCGTCTTGTTGTTGGGAAAGGCGGGCCGCGCACGGGACTGTGCGCATGCAAGGTCGCGATTGTCGATGCGGGGGAATGAGGGATCAATACGACGCGCGTGAAAGTACCTTTCCTGAAACAGGGGTTAATCGCGCGGAAATAGAAAGGCCAGGCGCTGCTGCGCCTGGCCTCGCGACACTCGAAGCGTCTTTAAGTCAGCCTAGAACCACTTGCCGTTCACGCTGCCCGGCGCAAGCGACACGCCGCGCAGCACTTCGCCAAAGCCTGCTTCGCGCAGCGTGACGAAATGCTCCTGTGTGGCGCTGGCCGCCGTGGTATTACGCAGGACGTCGCGAATCGCGACGAGGCGGTTCGGGTCCGCGCCCTGATCGCCGTTGCCGCTCACCGTGGAGGTGATCGCCCAGATCGTCGCCGTGCCGTCGGCGTCCACATGGCCCGTGAGGTTGCGCAGGCCGTCGGTGGCCGGTGCCCACGGCAGACCGGTGGCGCTATTGGAGCCAGCCGGATAACCCGCGACCGTGTAGGCGGTGCCCAGATTCAGGCCGTTTTGCAGCGTATAGGCCAGCTTCCACGTTTTCGTGCCTGCGTTGTACACCCACTTTTGCAGGCCCGCACTGGTCTGTGCGGCAGCGTGCGTGTAGAGATCGGTGCCGCCCGCGTAGCCGTCGCCTTCATCGGCCACGTATAGCGTGTTGGCGTTGGCGAACCAGATGCCGAACGGGTACGCCAGCGTCGTCGCCGTCTTGTTAGGCGTGACAGGGAAGCCCGCGAGCACGCACACGTTATTCGGCAAGCCGTTCGACTGCACCGTGGCCGCGGTGTAGGCAAGCGGATTGGTCGGCAGCTTCGCGTTCGCCGCCGGCACACCGACGCCTGACGGACAGGCCGCGCCCGTCGTATCGACGAAATACACCGTGTTCACGCCATTGCTGCCGCTGCCCTTCGTGAAATACACGACGTTGTTGTACACGGTGAGGCCGCGGAAGTTGTCATCCTTGCCCACCTTGTCGGCCTTTGCGCCCAGTTCCGTGACCGAGAAGCTGGCCAGCGGCGTGGGCACGCCCGGCGACTGCTGCGCTTCGTGCGCCTTCGTCGCCGCGATGTATTGCGAACCCGCGCCCAGAATCACGTTCGTGGGCTGCGGGTTCGAGCCATTGCCCGCATTGCCGACCGTGTAGTAGAAGCCCTCGCCGCTGGCGTCGTTGAGGATGGCGCTGCGACCGTTATTGCCGCTGTACGCGTTGGTTTCGGTGAAGCTGAAATGACCTTCGCGGTCGAGCCGCGCGACGGCGCGATAGAACGCCTGGCCGTCGGGGTTGGTCGGATCGCTCGCGCCGGGCGTGTTCGAGTTGGACACGTCGATGGCATTAACAGGCGCAACGTAACCCATGAAGGTCAGATAGCGGCCATCCGTCGACAGATTGAGCGCGAGTTCCGATTTCGAACTGAAGCTCGTCACCAGTTGATCCTGATCTTTGCCCGGATGCAGGCTGTTGGGCACTTCGAGCGTATGCACCACTTCTCCGCCTGGCGTGATGGCGTCGAGAAAAATACGCGCCGTGATGCCGAAGCTGGGATCGTAGAGCACGTTGTTCCAGACGTACGGATAGGTGCCGTCGCTGGTCGCGCCATTGCCCGTCGGGCAGGCGGCCTGGGTGCTGGCGCAGCCGGGCGGCAGCGCGGTGCCGGCCTGCACGTTGCTCGAAAGATTGTCGTAGACGCTGCGGCTCACGATCAGCAGGCCCGGACCGCTAAAAAACGGCTCGGGTAGCTGGGCGTGTGCGCTCGTGCTGGCGATCGCGCCTGCAATCGCGAGCGTCAAGACTGCGAGCGCCGGACGGCGTGTCATACCGGGGAGGCGGGAAAACTGGAAAGCAGAACGAAGGGTCTCGATGGCCATCTGTAGCGTCTCCGTAAGGAATTTAAAGCTTGTTTTTCGGACGAACGGGAGGTCAATCGACGCTAACGTAACGAGACTTCGTGAAGGATTTGTTGCAGGGGAAATCAGGGACGTGATCGCGTTGCCACGCGATCACAAAGATTGTTCAGGACATCTACCTTGATGGACGATCTGCGCGCCCGACTCGATGGCGGACGCCCAGATCAGGTCAGTCCGCGTGCCGCTCGCGCAGGTCCGCCAGCAGCGCGATCAGCCGCTCCACATGTTCTTCCTGCGTCCGCCAGGACGAAACGCTGATGCGAAACGCCGGGCGCCCCTGCCACACGGTTGCGCCGAACCACACCTCGCCCGAAGCCTGCGCCGCCTCGCGTATTGCAACGGTTTGCGCATCGCTTTGGGCGCGCACCAGCACCTGGTTGAGCACGACGCGATTCAGCACCTCGTAGCCCGCGGCGCGCAATCCCTCGCCGATCCGGGCGGCCAGCGCGCAATGCCGCTCCACCATTTCCGCCACCCCTGCACGTCCCAGGCTGCGTAACGCGGCCCACACCGGCAAGCCACGCGGACGGCGCGAAAACTCCAGATTCAGATTCTTCTGCGCATCGTGCGAGGCGCTCGAATACACCGCATCGGCATTCATTGCGGCCGCGAGCGCGGCGGCGTCGCGGCAGATCGTCATCGCGCCGTCGTAGGGGGTGTTAAGCCACTTATGTGCGTCGGCGGTCCAGCTGTCGGCCTGGTCGACGCCATCGGTCAAGGCGGCTTTCGCCGATGCGCGGACCCACAGGCCAAATGCGCCATCGACATGCACCCACGCGCCCGCCGCCTTCGCGCGCGCAATCAAGGCAGCGAACGGATCGAATTCGCCGGTGTTCACTTCGCCTGCCTGCACGCAAAGAATCGTCATATCGTCGAGTGCGGGCAGACGTTCGACATCGATGCGCCCACAACCATCTACTGGCGCGACAATCAGACGCCTGATGCCGAAGCCCAGCACGCGCAGTGCCTTTTTTACGGTGATATGAGCGAGTTCGGAGATCACCACCTTGACTTCGGGTGCGCCGATCAAGCCGTCGTTATCGAAGTCCCAGCCCTTGCGCGCGAGCAGCGCACGCCGTGCGGCGGCGATCGCCACGAGCGTGCAAGCCGTTGCGCTGGTGCCGAAGCCCACGGCGCTCCCCGTCGGCAGCTTCAGCGCCTCCACCACCCAGCGCCCCGCGATGCGCTCGATCGTCGCCGCAGCAGGTGAATTGTCGAAGGTCGAGGCGCACTGGTCCCACGCCAGCATCAGGCGTTCGGCGGCAGCAGCGGCCGGCAGCGCCGCGCCAATCACGAAGCCGTAATAGTTCGGTCCATTGGATACCGCCGTGGCGGGCGAACCGGCCTCGTCCAGCAGGCGCAGCGTATCGGCCGGCGGCGCGCCCTCGGCGGGCAGCGGCTCGTCGAAGGCGGCGAGGCCGGCCAACGCCGTGGCGTCGGGAAACACGCGACGTTGTGCAACGGTTGCAAGATAACGATGGGCGCGCTGGTCGGCGTCCCCGAGTAAGGCGAGTTCATCCATGCTGGACCTTTGGGCGTGGTTCAGAGTTGCGAAAGTTCGCGGCTGAGCTTCTTCAGCTCGGCGTCGATACGTTTGTAGTAAGTGAACTTGCCGACGCGCGTGGCGCGCACTAGGCCCGCATCGGCAAGGATGCGCATATGGCGCGTGGTAGTTGCGGGTGCGATGCCGAGCTTGTCCGTAATGAAGGTGCAGCACACGCCCAGTTCGTCGATATCGCCGTGCGGCTGCACCGGGAAATGGCGGCGCGGCGCCTTCAGCCAGCGCATGATGGCAAGGCGGCTTTCATTGGCAAGCGCGCTGATGCGGATGACGTCATCCATCGAAGCAATCTCCTTTGTCATTTTGAAGTTTAGCTAAATGACGAAATGTGTGCTTGAGGCGTGTATGACACCGCGCAAAATATCGGCATACCGGCTGGCCGACCGAAGCGCGCGCGCTGCGTGGCATAATCCGGTCTTCTCTACCGCCGTTTTTTCTCTCCACCGTGCGCCGGATTCATCTCAGGCTGGTCAGTCTATTGGGGACGCTTGCGATCCTCATGACGACGCTCGCCCCGGTGATTTCGCACCTGCTCGCGGTGCAGGCAGGGTCTCCGGCGCAGCCGCTCATGATGTCGGCGCATTGCGACATGCCGTCGATGCGCCACCTCCACAGCGTGGACGGCTCACCCAGCCACGCACAGACACCCAACGCCGACCTGCAGGACTGCGGTTACTGCAACCTGCTCGCTCATCTGCCCGTGATGCCCGGCGTACCCTTGCCGCTTGCGCTCGCCACACGTCTCGTACACGCGCGCATCACGGCGCGCTTCGAACGGCTCGCGCGCGTCGAGCCGCTCACCTTCGCGCTCGCGCGCGCCCCGCCCCTGGTTTGATCCGATTGTGACCGCCCTCGCGGCGATGCGTCCAACGCCCGAAGGCGTGACGTGTCGCCGCGCGTCAGCACGCGCCTTCATGCACAAGGCGCACACCGTGATTGCAGCAGCAACAACCAGGACCATCATGTCTGATCTTTTCCCGCGCGCGGCCATCCGGCTTGCCTGCGCGATGCTCGGCGCGCTCGCGATTGCGCCGCAGGCGGCCCACGCCCACGCCATCGCGGGCGACCGCGTGTTTCCGGCGACCATGGCGGTAGACGATCCCGGCGTCGGCGACGAAGCCGACCTTCAGTTCGGCCACGTGCGCGTGCCTGGCGACTCAGGCGACCAGAGCATCAATTCGTTCGACTTCGAATACGACAAGTTGCTCACGCCGCGCCTGGCGCTGTCCGTCGACGGCGGCTACGTGATGCAGAACAACCCCACGGCGCGCGGCTTCGACAACTTCGGCGTCGGCCTCAAGTACATGCTGTACGTGAACGACGCGCACGAGTTCATGACCTCGGTGGGCGTGGACGCCGAACTGGGCGGCACCGGCAGCCGCGCCATCGCCGACAACTTCTCGACCCTCTCGCCCACGGTCTACGCGGGCAAGGGCATGGGCGACCTGCCCGATTCGCTCGCGTGGTTGCGCCCGATCGCCATCACCGGCGAACTGGGGCCGTCGTTCACCACCGGCGCGGGCCAGCCCAACGCCTTCAACTACGGCTTCACGTTCCAGTACAGCCTGCCGTATCTGCAGCAGCACGTGCATGACCTCGGCCTGCCGCAGCCGTTCTCGAATCTGATTCCGCTGGTGGAAGTGCCGCTCTCGCGCAGTCAGGGGCAGACGACCGGCACGATCAATCCGGGCTTTATCTGGATCAACCGTTACGGCCAGCTCGGTATCGAGGCGCAGATTCCGGTAAATCGCGCCAGCGGCTCGCACGTGGGCATCCTCGTGCAGACGCACATTTTCTTCGACGACGTGGCGCCGAACTCGATCGGCAAGCCGTTGTTCCAGTAATCGCTTTTCAGGAGAATCCGATCATGAAATTCGCCGCATTCCGCCTCGCTGCCGCCGCCCTCGCGCTGGGCGCCGCGCAACTCGCCTGGGCGCACGCCTATCCGACCCACCAGGAGCCGGGCGCCGGCACGACCGTTCCGACCACGCAAAGCGCCGTGACGATCGACTTCGACGACGCGCTCGAACCCGCCTTCAGCTCGATCCAGGTCGCCGATGCGTCGGGCAAGTCGGTCACGCGCGACAAGGCCGCCGTCGATGCGTCGAACAAGAAGCGCATGTCGGTGCCGCTCAACGCACTGAGCGCGGGCATCTACACGGTCACCTGGATCGCGGTCGCGGCAGACGGCCATCGCACCACTGGCCATTACAGCTTCACGGCGCACTGAGCCTCACGCCAGACTCGGCACCAGACAGCGGCGGGCAGGCGAAGCGCAACGCCTGGCTTGCCCGCACGCTGACGCACGCCGTATCGTGTAGCTTTTACACGCAGGCACGGAGACACCATGACGCCATCCGAACAGATCGACGCCCTGATCGCGGGCATCCCCGACTGGCGCGCCGAGACGTTTGCCAACCTCCGCAAGACGATTCTCGCGGCGGACAAGGACATCGTCGAGGAATGGAAGTGGATGGGCAGCCCCGTCTGGGAACGCGACGGGATCATCGCGGTAGCGAACGCGCACAAGGGCAAGGTCAAGCTGACCTTCCAGTACGGCGCGAGTCTGCCGGACCCGGACGGCCTCTTCAATGCCGGGCTGGAAGGCAACGCACGGCGCGCAATCGACTTCTTCGAAGGCGACAAGATCAACGCGCGGGCGCTCAAGGCGCTGATCCGCGCGGCGATCGAATTCAATCAAGGCAAGAAAGCGTCGAAGGCGAACAAGGCGCCCGCCAAAACGGCAAAGAAGGCGGACGCCTGAGGCGGCTCAAGGCACGCCTTAAACCAGATCGCGCACCTCGCGGATCGGGATGACCGTGCGGTCGCCGCAGGTGCGCAACAGCTCGCGCAACTCGTTGATGACCGGGAACACCTCGTGATTCCAGTCCGCGCCCTGCATGTCGTGCGCAGCCTGTTCGAGTTCCACGATGGTGCGGTCTTCCGCGAAGATGCGTTCCGTGAACCACACCAGCAGCGGCCAGCCCAGGTCGAGCAGGAAAGGAATCGACGGCCGGCGGATCGACAGCATGCCGAAGGTGCGGTTGGTGCGCTGCTGCGCGTCGAGCGGCACGTAGTTGATCCAGAGGTCCATCACGAGCGTGCCGTCGCTCGAATGGATCTGCAGCGTCTGGAACGGATATTCCGTGCGGATCGTCATCACACTCTGGTCGCTCTGATCCTCGCGTTTCTTGCTGCCGCGAAACACCAGCGCCTCGCCCGCGGGCTGCTTGCCCTCCATACGCACGAAGGTGTAATCCACTTCGATCCAGCCTTCGCCGCGCCGCCGCCCCAGCGAACGCGCACGCATCTGGCCCATCTGCTTGCGGTGTAGAAACTGATGGTTCATGTCCATCAGGTTCTCGTGCATGAACGAGTAATGACACTTGACCGCGCGGCCGAAACGGCGCGTCTTGTAGTCCTTGTTCCCAACCGAGGCGAGCGCGGGCACGGGGCGCCCGGCCGCCAGCGTGGCGTCGCCGGGGAACACGAAGATCATGCCGTGCGCTTCCTCGCACGGGTAGGCGCGCACGCCATTGGGCAGGCGTTCCCGGCCAAGGTAAGGCACGTCCACGCACTGACCCGAGCAATCGTAGGTCCAGCCGTGGTAGCCGCAGCGCAGCGACTCGCCATCGACCACGCCCTTGTGCAACGGCACCTGGCGGTGCGCGCAGCGGTCTTCGAGCGCGAACACCTTGCCCGATACGGTGCGGAACAGCACGATAGGGTCGCCGGCGAAGTGCACGCCCAGCGCCTTGCCCGCCTTGACCTCCCGCGACCAGGCGAGCGGATACCAGTGATCGGGATGAATGGGCACGCGGCGAAGATCGCGTACCGGGGCTTCGCTCGTGGAGCCGTCTAGATAAGGCATTGCACGCATGCGTGATGTCTCCTTGCAGAACCGGGCACCAGCCGCCGTTGAGCACGCCAGCCTCGTGGGCGGATCGGCGCGGCTTCTGCCATGGTACTGGAATGCCATGGCCTTCGCTGGCGGTTCTGGGCACCGCAAATTTATTTTGAGTAGCAAAATGAGTGCCCGCACACAGTTCAGGCGGGGCAGGAATTTTTTTCAATGTCGCGCCGGCTATCGTAGCGCGTTGCCTGGCGCCTTCGTGACCCATGCGGGTTGGGACATACCCGTATCGGCCGGGTAGCGCAATCGGCAGACTTATGCGGACGTTCGCGCGCTGTGATTGCGCGCTTTACCCGGTCATGGCGACGCGTTTTTTCTCCATTAGCCGCTCAATATATTTCGCATTCCAAACTTGTTATCGAAGCAGTTCTCTTCGTCGTCACTCCGACTTTGCACTCTGCCCTCATGTGGCTGCGCGATACATCTATCGCGCATATTTTAAAGATGATGCGGACTGCATAGAGTGCCGACTCCACCCCTCAAGCGCCTCTTGATTTTCGTTGTGGGCGGCGCACAATGAGCGCGCATTAGTCGTTGCGTTGTCAGCAAACACCCAGAGAGGACTGAATGAAAATTCCAGAAGGTCTCAAGAAGGTGGTGAACCTGGTCATCGTGGACGAATCCGCAGCGTCCGCACCGGCCACTGCAGAGACCGAAAGCGATTCGTCAGCCAGCGCGTCGGGCGCGGCGTCGGGCAATCACTCGACGCAATCGGCACAACAGGCACAAGAGGCGCAGGCGGGGCAGCAGCCAGGCGTCAATAGCGGAATCGATGTCGCCGACCTCGAAAAGCGCATCGACACGCTC
Source organism: Burkholderia sp. Ax-1719 (assembly GCF_011753055.1). GTDB lineage: Bacteria > Pseudomonadota > Gammaproteobacteria > Burkholderiales > Burkholderiaceae > Paraburkholderia. Next base: position 107,331 of record NZ_VWWJ01000001.1, read on the forward strand.
ATCCAGGACAACCCGGCCTATGCACCCTATCGGGCGTTCGCCGAGATGAGCCAGTCGATCGCGGCAGCGGTGCCCGACGAACAGCAGCGCTATCGCGCCGCGCTGCTCGGCGTGAAAACCAATCTCGATGCCTTGCTCGGCGCAGTCAATTCGCATGCGGACGTGCTGGCGAAAGAACAGAAAAACTTTGCATCGGCGTTCGTCGCGCACTCCGAAGCGGACATCGCCTCGCTGCGCGAACAGGAAACCCGACTGAACGAAGAGATTGGCGCACTCGCGCGCCAGCTCACGGAAAAGAACGCGCAGAAAGACGCCGTCAGCAAGTCCATCAACAGCAAGACCGCAGGTCTCGCCAAGGCAAAGATCGATTTCGAATCCGTGCGCACGACGCTCGTGCAGAAATATGACGGCATCGTAAAGAAGCTTCAGGGCTATCTTGGAGAGTCGGCACATGGCTAACGACATCGTGAAGTCCGAGATCAAGAAGCGCGTGCGCTCGTTCTGGGACACGAAGGAAGGCGGCGTCGGCATGGTGGTGGGGGTCGCGGCGCTTGGCGGCCTCGTGTGGGGTGCCGGCAAGGTGATGCCGTTTATCGCCCGGCTGATGGAAAACACCGCGGCTGCGGTATTCTTCGGCGCGATCGCCGTGGGACTCGTCTACGTGCTCGTGTTCGATTCCACGCTGCGCAGCCGCTTGTGGCTGTCGTATCAGCTGCTCATGAAAGGGCTGACGTATTCGATTATCAAATACGACCCGGCAGCCACGGAACGCATTCTCTCCAAAGAGATCACCAAAATGATCGATGAGGCTTCCGATGCGCGCGTGAAAGGCGGCGGCCGCGTCGAAGCCGTGCGCCGCACCATCGAGGAGTTCAAGGAAGAAGAAGAGCAGCTCAAACGCGAAGCCGTGGCGATGGCGCGCAAGAATCGTCCGCAGGAAGAGATCAATTCGCACGCGCGCCGCATCGGTCAGCTCGACGCCGCGATCCAGCGCACCGGCAAGGTCTACGACGAACTGAGCGCCACCTACAACAACCTCGTGGAAGCCGAAAACGCCTTCCGGCGCATGCACGATGAAGCCGAGTTCAAGATCCGCCTCAAGGTCAAGGAATACGAGGCGGTGAATTCGATGACCGAAGCATGGCGCGGCTTCCGGCGCGCGTTCAGCCGCACGACCACCGTCAACGAATTGCGCGACATGCTGGTGGATTACATCAACGACGACACCGCCGCGAAGATGGGCGAAATGCGCGCCTATGTGCAGGACAGCGTGAAGGTGATCGACGCGGTGCAGATCCGCGACGACGCCGACACCGAACGCGGTCTGCAACTGCTCGCCGATCTCAACAGCCGCCAGATCGATTTCACGCCCGCCGCGCGCCTGACCGATAGCGCGCACGCGTCGTCCGCTGCTTCCGGCAAGGGACAACCGCCCTCGCCCGGCCCGATCGACTATACCCGCTACAAAAACTAAGACTAAGGAGTTTCCTCATGCAGTTGACCACTGGTGCGAAGCGCTTCCTCGGCCTCGTCGCAAGTGTCGCGATCGTCTACGGCGCGTACTATGCCTGGCAGCACGGCCTGATCGGCAAGCATGGCGATACGCAGCCGGCGGCGCTCGACGTCGGCAACAATTCGCAATCCTCGCCCGCCCCGCAATCGACCGACCAAGGCACGACCCAGGCGGGTACACAGCAAACCGCGCAGCCCCCCACGCAGCAGCCGATCCCCGCCAGCTTCACGCCCAATGCGGACACGCGGCAGCAGATCCTGCAAAACCACGTCGTGCGCATTTCCGTGGAGAACCCCAGCGAGCCGATCTACGGCGAAACCAACGGCACGCCGCATGGTTTTAACTACGAGTTCGCAAAACTGCTGTTCGGTCAGCCCGAATTCAACGCCAGTGGCCCGGTCAAGATCGACACGCATCACGAAGTGAGCGCGTACAAGGACGTGCCGCGACAGTTGCTGGCTTCGGACAACGGCGTGCATGCTGTCGATATCGCGATGGACGGCCTGACTTTTCCCGACAACACGCCAGCGGGCGTGATCTACACGAATCCCTATCTGGATGACTTCGGTTACGCGCTGATCGTGCAGAAGGGTTCGCCGCTGCACTCGCCGGCGGATCTCGCGGGCAAGACCGTAGGCATTCTGCAGGGCGATCCGGACGTGAAGGCTTTCGTCACGCGCCAGTTCCCCAACACGCAGTTCGTGGAAGTCAACGACGCCGACGACCAGTTCATCACCAAGGCCATCGACGAGCATCAGGTCGACGCATTCATCTACGATTACCCGTTCGCCGTCGAATCGATCAAGGGCAGCGACCTCAAATTTGCACAGACCAAACTCGATGGCTCGTCGATCAGCTACAAGATCGGCGTGCGCGCGGACGACCAGAATCTGCTCGTGTATCTGAATAGCGCGATTGGTCGCGTCAAGCAGACGCCTGCTTATCTGGAACTGCTGCGCAAGTATTTTCGCAGCGATCAGGCCGATGTGGTGGCAGCCGGCAATGGTGAGCATACCTATGCAGTCAAACGCGGCGACACGCTCAACACCATCGCCGTCGCGCAACTCGGCGCAGGCGCGCGTTACCGCGATATCCAGCGCCGCAACAACCTGCCGAATCCGAACCTGATCCTGGTGGGCGAGCAACTGATCATTCCGGTGCGCTAAACGGCGCGCACAAAAGACAAACGGGGCAATGCGTGGGAAATCGCGCATTGCCCCGTTTTTTATGGCTCAAGCTTTGACTAAACGCTGATCAAAACACCTTGATAGGCATGTCGATCACCAGACGATATTCCATATTGCTCGGGTCCGAGTAGTACTTCGAACCGTGGTGCCACATGGCAATGAAGGTGATCTTCGTATCCTTGAAGCGGCCGTTTTGCAGCGTATAGGACGGCACGAAACCAAATTCGTGGTGCGTGCCGTGCACGGGCTGGCCATTCTTCCAGTAGAGACCGTGCAGCGCGCTGCCTTCCGACGCGTTGATCTGCGCTTCAGCCGATCCATCGGCGCCCCAGCCAGTCAGATACCAGAACATCGCCTTCGCGCCCGGCAAACCGGCGTATTTGCCGTCAAACGTATAACGCGCCTGGAACGATTGCTCGTGCGGTGCGTTGTAGTCCACGTCCATCGAGTTGACGAGATAAATGCCATTGGTCTCGTTCACGTAATCGAAGAACTGGTCGCCCAGAATGCGCTGGTAGCCGAACAGGATCGAGTGCGGCCCGTGCTGCGCCGAAATCGAAAAGCTCACCGCATTGTTGTCGATATGCCCTTCGAGGGCGTCACCGGCATTGTGCGTCGAATAGACGTTGCCGAAGCCGGTCCACTTGATCGTCGACGGGTCGCCGAAGCTTTGCTTCACCGACGCGTAGTACTGACGCCAGACGTTGTCGGCCTGATCGGCGTAAAGCGAAAGCGAGCCGTCTTTGGCGTAGTCCCACGAACCGCCCACGTAGCTCAGGCGGTCGATCCGCACGCCGCCATACGAGCTGGTGAGGTTGCTCAGATTGGTATGGCCGCGGTCGTCCGCTTTCGTGAAGCTGCCGCCTTCCAGCGACATGTTCGCCACGTCCTTGCTCACCACCGACACGCCAAGGAAAGTCGGCGGCAGCGCGCGATTGTCGTGCGGCTCCATGAACGGATTGACGATTTGCTGCAGGCCGTATTTGACGACCGTATCCGAGATGCGCGCCTTCACGTCGTACATGCCGGGATAAGCCCAGGCGAGCTGGTTCGAACCGCCGCCATCCTTGCCGACGTGCACGAAATTCCCCGCGCCCGCGCCGCCGTCAAGCTTGAATGCGCCGAACATCGTTGCGTCCACACCGAAGCCAATCAGCCCTTGCGTGAAGCCCGATTCATAGTTGACCTGCGCGGCCTGAATCCATGCGTGGCGATGCGGGCCGCCTTGCATGTCGAGTTGGTCGGCGTAATTGCGCAGATTCACGGTGAGATGGCTGTCGCCGATAAAACCGTTGCTGCGCGCCTGGCTCGATGGCGAGGCCTTCGGGTTGTCCGCAATCGTAACGCGCTCTGCGTTGCGATCGGGCGAGCCTGCCGCCATCTGTAGCGCGCCGCTCCGCGTTTCACCCTGCGCGGGCGGCACGCTGGCCTGCGCCACCACGACCGTGCGGTTTTGCACCTTCTTTTCTGCGGGTTTCGCTTGCACCGGCGTTTGTGCGTTCGACTGCGGCGTCGATATTTGCGGCTGCGGGGTGTCGTCCGCCCAGGCCTGCGCGCTCACACCAAGCGGCAATCCCAATGCGACGAACATGATCTTCGATGTCGCCTTGTTTTTCCTGCGATCTGTTTTCATCATTCTGTCTTCACGTCGTTGTACTCCGGATCATCGGGTGGTGTACCCTGCGATCCCCCTGGCCGCCGGCGGTGGCACGGCAGGCCAAATTCCACGGCATGGCGGTCAGCCATGCTGCGAAATGCTGATGCGGCGCTGGCGTTGCCCTGCTCCGCGTGTTGCCCCCCGCCATTCAGTACGCTGAATGTAGCGTCGACACCTCTGCATGCGTCACGCGCGCAAACGCGCGCCTGGCCAGCGCACGCAAATGCGTTACGCGAAGTTAGATCGCACGGCGAGGGGATATCGCCCGGAATCCGGACGCGTACAAAGGACGGGAATACCTTCAGCGTCGCCCGTCAATACATTATCGGGCGAACATCAGGAAGGAATCCTTATCGTGTCTCTGCGTATCGCAGTAGGGGGCGGGTGTCTCTTGTATTCGAATCAAGACGACGACGCACGGTCCGCGCGCCGCCTCATGCCGTAACAGCCGGTGCCCATAGCAACGCCGGTGTCAGGTAAAAGTCGTTCACTTCGTCATCCTTACAATACCTTACCAGGAAGCACCCGATATTGCGACTCACCCGGTCCTTCCTCGATTAAAACAGTCGCGGCGTTCCTACCCAGACAACCACCGCTTCCTTGCTGCCGTTATTGCTCCAGCTATGCGGCACAGTCGATTGATAATGTGCCGAGTCGCCAGCGTGAAGCACGAACTCCTTGCCTTCCAGTTCCAGCGATAGTTCACCGTCGATCACGTAGAGAAATTCTTCTCCCGCGTGCGTGGTGACTTCCGAGCGCTTCTTGCCCGTGGGCAGGCGCACGAGGATCGATTCGAGCTGGCGTCCCCCGGCCGTATTCGTGAGCCGGGCGAACAGATTCGCCGAATTCGCAAAGCCAAAAAACTCCAGTTGATCGCCGCGCTTGACCGAACGTTCCTCTGAGGGCGTTTCGACGAAGTACTGCATCGTCACGCCCAACGCCCGCGCAATACCCGATAGCGAAGTCAGCGACGGCGAGGCCAGTCCGCGCTCCACCTGAGACAGAAACGGCTTGGAAATACCGGCCGCCGTTGCCGTCTGATCGAGCGTCTGGCCCAGCCGCTGGCGCAGTGCGCGGATCTTTTCACCGAGCGCCAATGCAATCGGCTCCTGCTTTCCACTTGTAGAAACCATATCAGGAACGTAAATTATCGTCAAAATTTGTTTGATACAGGTAAATCTGATTTGATACCCTTGCGGGTTGCCGGAATTTCACTTATATGAACCGGCACCAAAACAGTGCGTCAGCGAGATCCGCGCCGTCACTGTGATGGAGATTCAGAGAAAAATGAAATTGTAAACCTGGTGCCTGCGCGATCCGCAGACCAACCACGGAGGAGATATGACATCAACTGGCGCCATAAGCGCCGTCCTTGCCAGCGGCATCACTCCCGGCGTGAGTGAGTGCCCGCTTCGCACGCGACCCGCGTGCCTTCGCCACTATCGCAGTAAATGCGCAGCAAATTGAGGTCACAATGAATTCAACAGTTTCACGGACGAGGTCGTTCTCGACGGTTTTCCTGATCGAGATGTGGGAACGCTTCGGCTACTACGGCATGGCGGCGCTGCTCGTTCTGTTCATGGTCGAGCGGCTGGGTTTTAGCGAAGAGCATGCAACCCTCACCTGGGGCGCGTTCGCCGCGCTGGTCTATGCCTCGCCTTCGATTGGGGGCTGGATCGGCGACCGCGTGCTGGGCTCGCGCCGCTCGATGGTGCTGGGCGCGGCCATCCTGTTTGCGGGCTATTTCATGCTCGCGATGCCCAACGACCAACTGGGCCATATGTATGCGTCGCTCGGCGTGATCGTGGTGGGCAACGGCCTGTTCAAGTCGAACGCCGCCAATCTCGTGCGTCGTATCTATGAAGGGGACGAATCGCGCATCGACGCGGCCTTCACGATCTATTACATGGCGGTCAATATCGGCTCGACGGTGTCGATGCTGCTCACGCCCTGGATCAAGGATCAATGGGGCTGGCACGCGGCCTTCGCGGTCTGCTGCGGCGGCATGCTGCTGGGTATCGCCAACTTCTTCCTGATGAAGCGCACGCTGGCGCAGATCGGCTCGATTCCGGATGCCGAACCGATCCAGTGGCGTCGTCTCGCGTGGGTGCTCGCCGGCGGCGTGGTGCTGGGCGTGGCGACCATGTTCGTGCTGCAGGACAAGAAGCTGGCCGTCACCTGCGTTTATACGGCGGGCGTGGCGATCCTCGCGATCTTCGGCTGGATGCTGATGACGTGCGAGCGCCAGGAGCGCGCGGGCCTCGTGGCCGCGCTGATCCTCGTGCTGCAGGTGATCCTGTTCTTCGTGTTCTACCAGCAGATGTCGACGTCGCTGACGCTGTTCGCGGTGCATAACGTCGATCCGTCGTTCCGCCTGTTCGGCACCACGCTGTTTAGCTGGAGCGCCGCGCAGTTCCAGGCGCTCAATCCGATCTGGATCATGGTCATGAGCCCGATCCTCGCGACGCTCTATTCGCGACTCGCCAGCCGTGGCGGCGACGTGCCGGTCGCGGCCAAGTACGCGCTGGGCTTCGTGGTGGTGGCTGCGGGCTTCTTCGTCTACGCGCTGAGCGGCCGCTACGCCGTGGACGGCCGCGTGTCGTCGTGGTTCATGGTGGCGGGCTACGGCCTCTACTCGCTGGGCGAACTGCTCGTGAGCGGCCTGGGTCTCGCGATGATCGCGCGCTACGTGCCCGCTCGCATGAGCGGCTTCATGATGGGCGCGTACTTCGTGGCCACGGGCGTATCGCAATACCTGGGCAGCGTGGTTGCCACGTTCGCAAAGATGCCGGAAGGCAATCTCTCGCCGCTCGAATCGCTGCCGCTGTACACGAAACTGTTCGACGGTCTGGGCTGGCTCGCGGCTGCGGGCGCCCTGCTCGCCATCCTGCTGCTGCCGCTGATGGGCCGCCTCTCGCGCGCGCATCAGCAACAAAGCGAGCAGAACGCCGCTGAAGGCGAACTCGCCGCAAAGTAAGCTGGCATGTGGGCCGCGCAGGTGTATCGGCGGCCTGACTGCTCAAACGGGATCGTTGCTCACGCATCGATCCCGTTTTTGTTTGTGCGTACACCTGGGCGTTTCGTGCACAACGCGAGCTAGAATCGGCAACACGATTTCATACGAGGAATAGCCGCCATGTCCGATAGCTTCGCCCTCCTTCCCGCCGATATCGCCACGCCCGTCGAAAAACAGCTGGACGCCTATAACGCCCGCGATATCGACGCCTTCATGGCCTGCTGGGCCGATAACGCCGAATACTACGAGTTTCCCTCACGCCTGCTCGCAAGCGGCGCGCAGGACATTCGCGCACGTCATCTCTCGCGATTCGAGGAGCCGAATCTGCATGGTCATCTGATCCACCGCGGCGTGGTGGGCAATACGGTTTTCGATCAGGAACGCGTGACGCGCGACTTTCCCGAAGGCGTGGGCGAAGTCGATGTACTGGCCATCTACGAAGTCGTCGACGGCAAGATCGCCAGGGCCTGGTTCAAGATGGGCGCGCCGCGCCTGCGAAGCACCGGCGCATAAAAGCAGGATCGTTGCGCGCGCAATGATTGCTAAATCGACTAGCCAATCGCCGCGTTGTCGCTTGCCAGCAACGGCGGCAGATGTTCGCCGACGAATTCCACCCACGTGCGCACCTTCGCATCCAGATACTTGCGCGAAGGATAGATCGCATAGATGTTGCGCACGTCGAGCCGGTAATCGGGCAATACGCGCGTAAGACGCCCAAGCGCGTGTTCGCGCGCGAACGTGGAAGCGGGCAGCACGCCCACCCCCATGCCGGACGCAATGGCTTCGGCCAGCGCTTCCGGCAGATTCACCGAAAACGGCAGTTTCTGCGGCGCATACATCTCCTGCCCCTGCTCGCTCTCGAACAGCCAGGATTCCGATTCGCCCGAAGGCATCACCAGCTTCAGGCATGCATGCTGGTCGAGATCGGCAAGCGTCTGCGGCGCGCCATGACGTTCGAGATAACCCGGCGACGCGCACATCACGCTATAAAAGCTGCCGAGCGAACGCGAGATATAGTTCGACTCTTTCAACGATTGCGCGAGCACGATCGAGATGTCGAGCCCTTCATCGAGCAGATCGGGAATGCGCTGATGCAGCGTGAGATCCACTTCGACGAGCGGTTGCTGTTCCATATAGCGCGATACCAGCGGCACCACATAACGCGTGCCAAAACCACTCATCGAATGAATGCGCAAGCGCCCCGAAGGCACCACGGTCGCGTTGCGCGCTTCGGATTCGGCCTGTTCAAGATCGTCGAGGAGATGACGGCTGCGCGCGAGAAACCGCTCGCCCGCTTCGGTCAGAATGATCTTGCGCGTCGTGCGGTTGAAGAGCCGCGTCTGCAGATGGGCTTCGAGATCGGAGACAGCGCGCGAGGTGTAGGCCGTGGTCGTGTTGAGCGTGTTGGCTGCCGCGGTAAAGTTGCCCGCGTCCACGACACGTATAAAGACCCGCATGCTTTGGACGAGGTCCATGGATCACCGCCGGAATAATCGTTGCTTCGTATGAAGGATGGGAAAAGCGCATGCACCGCTGGCGCATGAGCCTTTCCCTATCGGTTGACGAAGCGAAGTATATCCCGGCGTTCGTGCGCCATTTGAGCAATCAGAAGCCTTCGAGCACAATCTTCCCGCGCGCGCGGTTGGTCTCGATCAGCTCGTGCGCGCGGCGCAGATTCGCGGCGTTGATGCTGCCGAAGCGCTCATTGAGCGTGGTCCGCAGCACGCCTTCGTCGATCAGGCGCGCGACGAGATCCAGCAGTTCATGCTGGCGAATCTGGTCCGCCGTGCCGAACATCGAGCGCGTGAACATGAATTCCCAGTGCAGCGACACCGCCTTGCTCTTGAGCTTGCGGAAGTCGATCAACTCCGGATCGTCGATCAGGCCGAGCCGGCCTTGCGGCTTGATCGACGCCACGATCTCGTCGAAGTGATGATCGGTCTGGTTCAGGCTCGCGACATACTCCACACCCTCAAGGCCAATGCGCTTGAGTTCCTGCGAAAGCGGCTTCGTATGATCGATCACGTGGTGTGCGCCCAACTCCGTCACCCATTGCGCCGTCTCGGGACGCGAGGCCGTGCCAATCACGGTAAGCCCCGTCAGTTGCCGCGCAAGCTGCACGAGGATCGAACCCACTCCCCCCGCCGCGCCGATCACGAGCAGCGCCTGGCCGCTGGCTTCGCGAGCCTCCGGCACCTGCAGGCGATCGAACAACAGTTCCCACGCCGTGATGGTCGTCAGCGGCAGCGCCGCCGCCTGGGCGAAGTCCAGCGTCGCGGGCATAGGGCCGACGATGCGTTCGTCCACCACATGCAGTTCGCTGTTGGTGCCGGGGCGCACGAGCGAGCCCGCATACCAGACCTTGTCGCCCGGCTTGAAGAGCGTCACATCCTTGCCGACCGCTCGCACCACGCCGCTCGCGTCCCAGCCCAGCACCTTCGGCTGGCCGTCCGTGGGCGCCATGCGTGCGCGCACCTTCACGTCCACCGGATTGACCGACACGGCGCGCACCTCGACCAGCAGATCGTGCGCGCCCGGCGTGGGATCGGGCAGGTCGAGGTCGATCAACGATTCGGGATCGGTAATCGGCAAGCTGCGGTGGTAGCCAATCGCTTTCATCATGCTTCTCCAGTTGAAATCATTCGTGAGAGCAATCATGAGCGAAATCGCGCGCCCGACCCAGCGGGCGGCTGCACAAGCAGTTTCAACGCAGGATTGAAAATGCGCAGGCGGCTCAGCCGAGATAGGCGGCGAAACGCTGCTGGAGAAAGTCGCGCAACGCGCCCACGGTGGGCGAGAGCATGGCGCGGTGCGCGCAGACGAGATGGAGCGGCGCGTGTTCGGTGTCAAAGTGCGCCATCGCGGGTTCGAGCAGCCCGGCCTTGAGATCGGCGAGCACATCCAGGCGCGATTTGTAGGCGAGTCCCAGCCCCGCCAGCGCCCATTTGCGCACCAGTTCGCCGTCGTCGCTGCTGCGGTTGCCGTGCACGCTCACGACGATCGGTTCGTCGTCGCTGAAGAAGGTCCAGCGATCATGCAGCGTGTCGCTCAACGCGAAGCGCAGGCAGTTGTGGCGCGCCAGATCGGCGGGCGTCTGCGGTTTGCCGTGACGCGCGAAATAGGCGGGCGTGGCGCACAACACACGGCGATTGTCAGGCACGAGCGGCAGCGCCACGAGGCTCGAATCTTCGGGCACGCCATAGCGGATCGCCAGCCCGATGGGCGCACGGAACATATCCGCGATCTGATCGCCGATACGCACCTGCAGCGACACGGCCGGATAGTGCGCCTGAAAGTCGTCGAGCCAGCCGTTCAGCACGTTGCGCCCCAGATCCGAGGGCATCGACAGCGACACCGTGCCGCCGATCATCCCGCGCCCATGAGCAACGGCGTTCTGCCCCGCCTCCAGTTGCTCGATGGCGTTACGCGCGAACGTCAGGTAGCGCTCGCCGTCGGCGGTCAGGCTCAGGCTGCGGGTCGAGCGCGCCAGCAACCGCACGCCGAGTTCCGCTTCGAGCCGCTTAAGGCCCGCGCTCGCCACGGCGGGCGTGAGATCGAGCTGGCGCGCAGCAGCGGAAAGACTGCCGTTGGCCGCCGCCGAGACAAAAATCTCGAGGTCTTCGAGTCGGATCATGGCGTCTGGTGGAAGGAACGGGTTGGCATCACGCCAGATAAGGTTGCAATATTTCGGATGCCTGATCGAATTTTCGTTCGAGAAAATCCAGCAACGTACGTACGCGCGGCGCCATATAGGGCGTGCGCTGAAACAGCGCGTTCACGGGCGCGTCCGGGCAGCGCCACTCGGGCAGCAGCAGTTGCAGACGCCCCTCCTGCAGATCCGCGCCAATGTCCCAGATCGACTTCATGACCACGCCGCGCCCTTCGATCGCCCATTCGCGCGCCAGTGCGCCGTCGTTGGTTTGGCGCGAGCGCTCTGGCGGCGCGGTGAACAAAGCGGTCTCGGCGCCGTGCGTGAAGCGCCAGTTGTTCGATATGCCCGCAGCGGAGCCCAGCAGAATGAAATCGTGCTGGTCGAGTTCGTCGGGATGGCGCGGCGTGCCGCGCGCCGCGAGATACGCGGGCGAGGCGCACAACGCGCGGCGATTATCGGCGAGACGTTTGGCGACCATCGCGCTATCGGCCGGCATGCCAAAGCGGATCGCCATATCGATATCGTCCTGCAACAGATGCGAAAGCGAATCGGAGAGCACCAGCGTAAGCGTGACCTGCGGGTGCCGCTCGTTGAATTCGTCGAGCCAGTGGCGCAACACTGCGCGCCCGAAATCCGAGGTTGCCGACACCCGCAACGCGCCACTCACCGATGCGCGGCCCGCCTGCAAAGCCGCGCGCGCGTCGTCGAGCGTTTGCAGCGCGTGCTGGCAGTGAGCAAGATACACACGGCCTTCGTCGGTCAGGCGCAACCGGCGCGTGGAGCGCTCGAACAGTTGCGTGCGCAACACGCCTTCCAGCTTGACGAGCCGCGCACTGGCGGCCGCCGGCGACAGCCCGAGCTTGCGCCCCGCCGCCGAGAGGCTGCCTTGACTGGCCGCTTCGACGAACAGCCGTATGTCTCCAAGATTGTCCATGGTGCGCCGAGGGGAGTGACGGGAAGCGCCAGCCGGGCCACCCCGGCTGCGCGAAACCGGCATGTTACCGCGCCTGGCCGCTCACGATCCGGCAAGCAGTTGCCGCAAGCGCGCAAACTCCACCGGTTTAAGCAGATGCGCGGAAAACCCCGCCGAAAACGCGCGTGCCTTGTCCTCTTCCTGGCCATAACCCGTTATGGCGATCAGCTTGACCGGTTGCAGCGTTGGGTCGGCGTGAATGCGGCGCGCGAGTTCGTAACCGTCGATTTCGGGCAGGCCGATATCGAGCAGCACGATCTCGGGTTTGAAGCGATGAACCAGATCGAGCGCTTCGCGGCTCGAATAAACCGCCGCGACTTCGTGACCGTCCTCCTTTAGCAGCGCCGCCATCAGATCGGCGCCGTCGCGATTGTCGTCGACCACGAGGACACGGTGCACGTGGATCGCATCGCCCGCCGCCACGGGTTTGACCGCCGATTCCGCATGCGCCAGCGGCAGGCGGATTTCGAAGCTCGCGCCTTGATCGACGCCATCGCTGCGCACGCTCACCGAACCGCCATGCATGTCGATCAGCCGCTTCACGATGGCAAGGCCAATACCCAGTCCGCCCTGGGAACGATCGAGCATGCGCTCGCCCTGCGCGAACAGATCGAAGACCTTCGGCAGCATTTCCGCCGAAATGCCCACGCCGTTGTCACTGATCGTCACGACCGCCTGATTGCCCTCCTGATGCGTGCGCACGCGGATCTCGCCCGGCGGCGGCGTGTATTTGGCGGCATTGGCCAGCACGTTGCCGAAGCATTGCACCAGCCGCTGCGGGTCGCCCATGACGCTCAGCGCTCCCGCGCCCGAGTGCACGACAATCGCGTGGCCTTTCTCGTGCACCAGCATTTCCACGCTCTCGATCGAATTGGCGATCAGGCGATCGAGACGCTGCGCGCTGCGCCGCAACTCGATCTTGCCCTGCGTGATGCGCGATACGTCGAGCAGATCGTCGACCAGCCGCGTGAGTTGCGTCACCTGACGCTCGACGATATCCACCGCCTGAGTGGCGCGCGACGGCTGCGCCAGCAGCCGCGCCAGCAGATCGGCGGCGCTGCGCAACGGCGCGAGCGGATTGCGCAGCTCATGCGCGAGCATGGCGAGAAACTCATTCTTCTGCCGGTCGGCCGCTTCGAGCGCTTGCCGCTGCCGCTGCAAGGCTTCCTGCGACTGACGCCGCTCGGTGATATCGGTCGCGGCGCCGAACCATTCGACGATCTCGCCTTTCTCGTCGAACAGCGGCACCGCGCGCGAGGAAGTCCAGCCGATGCTGCCGTCGACGCGAATCACCGGATGCTCAAGTTCGAACGGCGTGCGCGTGCGCACCGCGCGCGCGATCGCTTCGAGCACGGGCGGCTGATCCTCGGGGCGTATGTATTTGTCGATCCAGGTCTGATTCGGGCCGGCCTCATCGGAAATGAAGTTGCGGCCCTGGAGCTGGCGCATCTCGCGCCAGTCCGCGCTCATGCGATACACCGCATCGTTGGTGGCCTGCACGTAGGCGCGAAAGCGCGCCTCGCCCTCGCGGCGCAGATGCGCCAGCTCCAGCAGCGAGCCCACACGCGTAAGCAGCTCGCGCGCATAGAAGGGCTTGACGATGTAGTCGTCGGCGCCCGCCGCGAGGCCTTCGATGCGCGCCTCTTCGCCCGCGCGCGCCGAGATCAGGATCACGGGCACATCGCGCAGCATGGGATCGGCGCGCAGGCGGGCGATCAGCCCGAAGCCGTCGAGGCGCGGCATCATCACGTCGGCCAGGATCAGGTCCGGACGTGTGCCGCTGGCGTGTTCGAGCGCGGCCTCGCCGTCGCCGACCACGTCGATCGGGTAGTGCGCCGCCAGCAGATCGCACAGGTACGCGCGCATGTCCGCGTTGTCGTCGGCCAGCAGGATGCGCGAGCCGTAGGTGCGGGCGAAACGCCCGTCGGCTTGCTGCGCTTCGCCCGCCGGGTCGTCCACCCAGGCGGGCGCGCCCACTGGCGACGGCGCTTCGGGCAGCCAGCGCATGGCTTCGTCGACCCACGCTTGCGCCACTGTTGCGCCAGCCGCACCGGTGCCGGTCGAGCCGGTCGAGCCGGTCACGCCAGGCGCGGCGGCCGTCGACGGCTGCACCTGCTCGGGCGGCAGATGCTCGCTGCCAAACGGCAAGCGCACGCGAAACGTACTGCCCGCGTTCAGTTCGCTCTCGACTTCGATCGTTCCGCCATGCAGGCGCACGATTTCCTGCACTAACGCGAGACCGATGCCGGAGCCTTCGTGCGTGCGCGAGCGCGTGCCTTCGACGCGGTGGAAGCGTTCGAACAGCCTCGGCAATTCCTGCGGCGGCACGCCCACGCCGCTGTCGCTTACTTCGAACAGCGCAACATCGCCACGGCGCGCGAGCGTGACGCGAACCTCGCCATCAAAGGTGAACTTGAAGGCGTTGGACAGAAGATTGAGGACGAGCTTTTCCCACATGGCCCGATCGACATAGACCGGCTCGCCAAAGGTCTCGCATTCGACGCGGAACGCCAGGCCCGCGCGCTCCATCGCCGAACGGAACGAGCTGGCAAGGTCGCGCGTGAGCGCGGCGAGATCGACGGCGGCGTAGGAGGCGTTCGCGCGGCCCGCCTCGATGCGCGCAAAGTCGAGCAGCGAGTTCACCAGCTTCAACAGGCGTTGCGCGTTGCGATGCGCCACATCGAGCTGCGTGTGTACGCGCGCGGGCACGTTGGAGGCCGCAAGCGCATCGGCGAGCGGGCCGAGCATCAGCGTCAGCGGCGTGCGGAACTCGTGGCTCACGTTGGAAAAGAACGTGGTCTTGGCGCGGTCGATCTGCGCGAGCGCTTCGGCGCGGCGGCGCTCCTCTTCATATGCGCGCGCATTGTTGACCGCCGACGCAACCTGGCTGGCGACGAGTTCGAGAAAGCTCAGATAGAGCGCATCGGGCCGGATATAGGCGCTGATGCCGATCACCAGTGCGCCCGCGTAGCGGTTGGCCACGCTCGACTTGACCGGCACGATGGCCAGTTGCGCCGGGGGAATCGGCCAGGGACCGGCCGGTACGCTCGACAGCAAGGCGGATAAATCGCCGTGAAGCTGCAGCGAGCCAGTGTGCAAAGCACGCGCGATGAGTGCGGCAAGGCCGCCAGCGGACGCGTTGATCTCGACCGCGGCAGTCGAAACGTCATCGCTTTGCGCGAAGCCGGTCGATCCCGCAAGGCGCAGCGAGCCGTTTGCCTCGTCGTCCAGATAGAACATGGCGAACGGCACGTCTTTGGCGTATCCGGCGAGCACGTTCGCGGCGCGCTCGCACGCCTGCGTGGCCGTCTTCGCCTCGGCCAGATGCGAGCCCAGATCGCCGAGGATCTTGAGTCGCCGCTCGCCGATCACCTTCTGCGTGATTTCGATGGTGGTGGCGAGCACGCCGCCGATGCCGCGCGGCGCAGCGTCGTCCGGCACGGGGCTATAGGCGATCGTGAAATGGCTTTCCTCGGCGAAACCATGGCGACGCACGATCAGTTCGATATCGTCCATCCAGGTGGCCTGACCGCCGTTGAACGGCACGTCGACCAGCGGGCCGAGCACGTCGTACACCTCGTTCCAGCAGACGCGAAACGGCAGTCCCAGCGCCTGCTGGGGATGTTTCGCGCCCAGGATGGGCGCGTAGGCGTCGTTGTAAATCTGGATGTAGTCCGGTCCCCACCAGAGCAGCATCGGAAAGCGGTTGGCCAGCACGAAACGCACGATCATGCGCAGCCCCGCCGACCAGCCGGATTGCGGACCGAGCACCGTGGCGCCCCAGTCGAACTCGCTGACGAGCTGCGCCATCGAAGCGGGGGAATTCGCGCTTTCGCTGGGTTCGCGGCTTTCGCGGCTTTCGACCGCCATGCTGGAAGACGGCTGCGGGAGATCCGTCGACGATTCCATTCAGCGCTCCTGATCGCGGAGAGTGCCGCCGGTCATGACGATCGATAGCCGGCAAACCGTGTAAAGCAATCAACGTACCACGGTTGCCGGACGTCAGCTATAGGGGTGTCGCGGCAGGTGGCGCGGAGCGTCCGTCGTCGCTTGTGCGATGCTGGACGCACGATCACGCCGGCGCTTCAGCCCGATCCAGGTGCAGCGCCTGATTCATGGCCATGGCATCGCGCTTGGGCGACTGGCCGAACATGCGCACATATTCGCGGCTGAATTGCGAGGCACTTTCATAGCCCACTTCGAACGAAGCGGTTTCCACATTCGCCGCGCAGGAAATCATCAAACGCCGCGCTTCGAGCAAACGCAGCTGCTTCTGATATTGCAGCGGCGTCAGCGACGTCAAAGTCTTGAATTGCCGATGAAAAGCCGAAAGACTCATCTGCGCAATTTCCGCCAGTTCCTCCATCCGAACGCTTTCCCTGAAACGGCTGCGCAGGTTATGCATGGCGCTGATCACCCGCTGCGACGGACTATTCATCAGCGTCAATCGCGCGACATCGGCGCCATGCGCGCCCGTGAGCAGCCAATAGCCGATCTCGCGCAGTATCAGCGGTCGCACTACGGCAATCGCCTGAGGCGTATCGAGCAGACGCGCCATCCGTAGCGCGCAATCGGCCAGCGGACCGCCGAAATCGGTGACGAAGATGCCCACGCCATCCGCGTCGCTGGGCGGGGGCGGCGCGTCCAGTTCGTCGGCCACACTGCGCATCACGGTGAAGTCGAGTTCGATCGCCATGACGAGACATGGCTCGCCCGGACTGGCCTCCACGACGCGGCCAATCGACGGTGCTTCAACGCCGATCACCAGCGCCTGTCCTGCCTTATAAACCAGCTGGTTGCCGCCGAACGTCGCCCATTTCGCGCCCTGCGCGACGATGCACAGTGCCGGCTTCGAGATCATGTGCGAAGGCGGCTTGGGATGATCCGAACGCATGATGGCCACGCCGTCGATGGGCGTCATGAATGGACTATCGCCGGATTGGCGCTGCGTGTAGCGCAGGAGCGCTTCGGCCAGTTGATCGTGCATAACGGAGTCCTCGTGCAGGATCAGGCAGAAAATTGGAGAGTTCCGGCATTCTAGTCCCGCATCGCGCTCGACATAATGAACCCGCACGTCGACATCCGGCGACGCCAAACTACAGGAGCCTGAATCATGGCCAGCAGCAACATTGCGATCGTGACGGGCGGCAGCCGCGGCATTGGCCGCGAGGCCGTACTCTGTCTCGCCCGGCGCGGCGTGGACACGATCTTCACCTATAAGTCCAACCGCGAGGAAGCCGCCAAAGTCGTGGCGCTCGTCGAGCAGGCGGGCGCACGGGCCATTGCCTTGCCGCTGGACACCGGCGATTCAGGCGCTTTCGCCGCATTTGCCGAGGAAGTACGCAAGTCGCTCGCCACGCTGGGCGCGCAGCGCTTCGACTACCTCGTGAACAACGCGGGCATTTCGTCGAGCGCGAACCTGGAATCGATTACCGAAGCGGAAATGGACGCGCTCTACGACGTCCATTTCAAGGGCGTGCTGTTTCTCACGCAGAAACTGCTGCCGCTTATCAACGATGGCGGCCGCATCGTGAATATTTCCTCGGGGCTGGCGCGCTTTGCGATGCCCAACCGCATTGGCTACGGCTCGATCAAGGCCGCCGTGGAAGCGTTGACGCGCTATATGGCCGTCGAACTCGCGCCACGTCGCATCGCGGTCAATGTGGTCGCGCCGGGCGCGATCGCGACTGACTTCAGCGGCGGCATCGTGCGCGACAATCCGCAGGTGAACAAGGCCGTGGCCGATAACACCGCACTCGGCCGCGTGGGCTTGCCGCAGGACGTCGGCCCGGTGATCGCCGGGCTGCTGTCCGACGAATTTGGCTGGGTCAATGCACAGCGAATCGAGGTGGCGGGCGGCATTCACATCTAGCCGTCGAACGGTATGCACCCGGTGAGCGGCGCGGGCGCGATTTCCGCAGAGGAATTCGTCGCCCACGCTGCCATTTTCCTTTCAGGCAAGCGGATTGCTCTCGCATTGCGCGGCCACGCAAACCCCTGCAACCTCCATCCCGGCCGCCTCATTCAAGGGAGAATCCGTAATGAAAAAGCTGCTTCTGATCGCCGCTACGACGCTCGTTTCGCTCGCTGCCATCCAGCCGGCTTTCGCTTACGATCATCACAACTGCCATAAGGTGCGCGTGCATCATCATTGGGAGACGCGTTGCCATCATTGATCCGCGATCGCGGAAACTGACGGTGGCGGCTTTTGCTATGATCCCCGTTTGATTTCCGGAAGATTACCCTGTGCAGATCCTCGTCGACGCCGACGCTTGTCCGTCCGTCATCAAAGACATGTTGTTTCGGGCCGCGCGTCGCGTCGAGGTCTGCGTCACGCTGGTGGCCAATCAGTATCTGCGCACCCCGCCTTCGCCGTTCATCAAATCCATCCAGGTGCCGGCGGGCTTCGACGTCGCCGATAACCGCATCGTCGAACTCGCCGAATCCGGCGATCTGATTATCACCGCCGATATCCCGCTGGCCGCCGCCGTGCTGGAAAAAGGCGCGCACGCGCTCGATCCGCGCGGCAACTGGTTCACGCCGGATACCATCAAGGAAAAGTTGACGATGCGCGATGTGATGGATCAATTGCGCAGCACCGGCATCGAAACCGGCGGCCCCGCGCCGTTCTCCACGCGCGACAGCAATACTTTCGCGAGCCAGCTCGACCGCTTTCTGGCGCGGCACGCGCAATCGCCGGGCAAGAAGCCCTAAGCGCAATCACACGCAGCATTACACCGCGCCGATTTCCGCCGCCACCGGCACATTGCCCGATGCGCTCATCGCGCGCGGCTGCAACATCAGCGCGACCAGTGCCGTCCAGCCGGTCTGATGCGATGCGCCAATCCCGCGCCCGTTGTCGCCATGAAAATACTCATGAAACAGCACGAGATCGCGGCAGCGCGGGTCGGCCTGCAATTGCGGATAGGCGCCCATTACCGGGCGCTCGTTCTTGCCGTCGAGCAGAAAAAGCGTGGTCACGCGCCGCGCGAGTTCGTCGGCAATCTGCGCGAGCGAAAGCTTCCTGCCCGACCCAGTCGGATATTCGACGAGAAAATCGTCGCCGTAATAGCGATGGAATTCGTATAACGATTCGATCAGCAGATAATTGACCGGCATCCAGATCGGCCCGCGCCAGTTCGAATTGCCGCCGAACACGCGCGAATCCGATTCACCCGGCAGATATTGCACGCCGAAATTGCAACCGTTGTAGCGATACACAAACGGCTGGTCCAGATGCGTGCGCGAGAGCGCGCGTACGCCATGCGCCGATAGAAACTCGCTTTCGTCGAGCACGCGTTTGAGCAGCGCTTTCATGCGATGCCCGCGTAGCAGCGACAGCAGCAGCGAATTGCCCTTGCCCGGCTGATTCCAGCGCGAAACCAGCCGCGCCAGATCGGGCCGATGTTCCAGAAACCACACCAGCCGGTCGCGCAAACCGGGCAGTCCGCCATGCACCTGCTCTTCCAGCACGCGCACCGCAAAGAACGGGATCAGGCCGACGATCGAGCGCATACGCAGCGGCTCGATCGTGCCATCGGGCAGACGCAATTTGTCGTAGAAGAATTCGTCGACGCTATCCCACAGGCCGGTATCGCAACCATCGTCGCCACTCACCGCACCGGCGATATATAGGAAGTGCTCGAAGAACTTCACGCCGATATCGACGAACACATGATTGTCGAACGCGAGTTCGAGCGCGATACGCATCAGATCGAGCGCATACGCAGCCATCCACGCGGTGCCGTCGGCCTGATCGAGACGCCCGCCCGTGGGCAGCGGCGACGATCGATCGAAGATGCCGACGTTATCCAGTCCGAGAAAGCCGCCCTGAAAGATATTGTGGCCGTCCGCATCCTTGCGGTTCACCCACCACGAAAAATTCAGCAGCAGCTTGTGGAAGATGCGCTCAAGAAACTCGCGGTCGCCGTGACCGGTGATGGTGCGATCGATCTCGTAGACGCGCCATGCGGCCCACGCATGCACCGGCGGATTCGCATCGCCAAAGGCCCATTCGTAGGCAGGAAGCTGACCGTTGGGATGCTGATAGCGGTCCTTCACCAGCAGCAACATCTGCTTCTTCGCAAACATCGGATCGATCAGCGCGAACGCCACGGCCTGAAACGCCAGATCCCACGAGGCGTACCACGGGTATTCCCATTTGTCCGGCATGGAGAGAATGTCGGCGTTACAGAGATGCTGCCAGTCCGCATTGCGCCCGCGCCAGCGCGCGGCGGGCGGCGTGGGCTGAAGCGGATCGCCCTGCATCCAGCGATGCACGTCGTACTCGTAATACTGCTTGGACCACAGCAGGCCCGCGAGCGCCTGGCGTTGCACGAGGCGCGCATCGGCGCTGTCGATATCGCGCTGGAGCGCGGCGTAAAACGCGTCCGCTTCTGCAATGCGGCGCGCAAATAACGCGTCGATATCGAGCGCCGCGTCCTCCTTCGGCGCGGATACGGGCCGCCAGCGCAACGTCACGACGGCACGCGCATGCGCGGCCAGTTCGAGATGCACGCGCGCGGCTGCTTTCGTGCCCGCATCGCGGCGGATCGCGTTTTCATCGCCGTGCACGATGTAATCGTTGAAGCCGTCCTTGAACGGCCCCGCGCCCTGCATGCCGAAGAGCCGCTGCACATTGGTGTCGTTCTCGCAGAACAGCCACTCGACGCTCATGGCGTCCTTCGATTGCGCGGTGACGATCAGCGGTTCGTGCCGGTCGCCGCGCGCAAGCAGATGATCGCCTTCAGCGGATGAAATGAAGCTGAGCGACGGCTTGCCGGTAACAGGCTTCCATGACCACGTATTGCGCGCCCAGATCTGCGGCAGCACGTCGATTGCCGCGTGCCGTCCCGCGCGGTTTTCCACCGTGATGCGCATCACGATGTCTTCGGGCGTGTGCTTCGCATATTCGATATGGACGTCGAAATAATTTTCGTCGTCAAACACGCCGGTATCGAGAATTTCGTATTCGGGCACGGCGGTGCCGCGCCGCGCATTTTCGTCGACCAGATCCTGATACGGAAACGCCGCATGCGGATACTTGTAGAGCATGCGCATGTAGGAATGCGTCGGCGTGCCGTCGGTGTAGAAGTACAGTTCCTTGACGTCCTCGCCGTGATTGCCCTGCTCGTTCGTGAGGCCGAACAGACGCTCCTTCAGGATCGGATCGCGGCCATTCCACAACGCCAGCGAGACGCACCAGCCAAGCCGCTCATCGCTGAAACCCGCCAGGCCGTCCTCGCCCCAGCGATAGGCGCGCATGCGCGCGTGATCGTGCGGAAAGTAATCCCATGCAGTGCCATGCTCGCTGTAGTCCTCGCGCACCGTGCCCCACTGACGCTCGCTCAGGTACGGTCCCCAGCGCTGCCAGCGGGCGTAGTCGCTCGAATAGAGGCGTTGGCCTTCGGCGGTGAGGTCGAGACCGGCGGCGCGCTGCAGCATGGGCATCCCCTTCTCATGGGTCGGCGCGCAGGCGCGCCGGGAGCCTCATGCTAGCGCGGTTTGGCTGGGGGCTGCTGATCTCCGGCTGCGCCCGGCTCGCCAAGCCGCTCAAGAATACGCAGCAGCTCGCCGAGTGACCACGCCTGAAACGGCGTGCCTCCGGCTTGATGCGGTGCATCGCCATCGGCCACTTCGCTGATGTGATCGAGCCCCGCGCGATCCAGATGCGCGAGCAGCGGCGCGACGAAGCGCGCGTACGCAGTCGCGCGTTGCGCTGCGTCATCGCCATGCACGCGCAGCCATGCCTCCACGAAAGGGCCCAGCAGCCACGGCCAGACCGTGCCCTGGTGATACGCGCCGTCGCGCTCCAGCACGCCGCCCGCGTAACGGCCGCGATAGGCAGGGTCGGACGGCGCCAGCGTGCGCAATCCCATCGGCGTAAGCAGGTGCGTTTCCACTTGCGCGAGCACCGCGCGCGCCGCGTCGCCCTCCAGCAGCGCGAACGGCAGACCGCCCAACGCAAAAATCTGGTTCGGTCGAATCGAGCCATCAAGCTGGCCATCGATATGATCCACGTCGATCACATCGAATAGCGCACCGGTGGCCGGATCGACGAAACGCTTCGTGAACGCAGCGCTGGCGCGCGTTTCGAGTTCGCGCCAGCGCGGATCCCACCCGAGCGCAACGCGCAGCGCGTTGATCCACAGCGCCTGGATTTCGACCGGCTTGCCGATTCGCGGCGTGACCACCCAGTCGCCCGCCTTCGCGTCCATCCACGTGAGTTGCACGCCCGGCACGCCCGCGCGCAGCAGGCCGTCGCGCGGATCGGCGACGATGCCATAGCGGGTGCCGCGCGCGTAGCCGTCCAGAATCGCGTCGACGGCGTTTTGCAGCACGCGCCGCGTTGGCTCGGGCACGGTCGCCGCTGCAAAAAAATCGTGCACGGCCACCACGAACCAGAGCGACGCGTCGACCGAGTTGTATTCGGGCGCGCCGCCCGCATCGGGGAAGCGGTTCGGCAACATGCCTTCGGAAACGGTCGAAGCCCATTCGAGCAGGATCGCGCCTGCTTGTTCGAGGTCTTCGGTCCTGCCAGATCCGTTCGCGAGCAGCAGACCGCGCATGGCGATAAAGGTGTCTCGGCCCCAATCCGTGAACCACGGGTAACCCGCGACGATCGTGCGGCCATCGCCGCGAGCGACCACATAGGCGCGCGCCGAGCGTTGCAGCCGCGTGCTGCACGACGCGCGGCGCAACGCCTCCAGACCCGCCAGGCGCAGTGCGCGATTTGCCGCGTTTTCGCCGCTATCCGCCGCGCCAGCCGCTATTTGCGCGCGCAGCAGCAACACCGCATCGCCTTTGGCAAGATCGAACGAGAACACGCCAGGCGTAGCGAGATCTTCGATTGCGTCGAGTCCGCGCTCCGCTTCGCGTACATAGAAAAAATGGCGATACCAGTCCGGTGCGTGCGCATAGCTGCCGTTCGATTGCGCGACGATGGCGGGCAGATCGCCATAGGGTTGCCAGCGCACACGCTCGCCGTCGATTTGCGCATCGAAGGCGAACGCCGGATTCTCGTGATGAAGCGCGTGATAGTCGCGGCCCGACAGCAGCGGGCGCACTTTCAGCGTCCAGTCTGCGGCGATGTCAGGCGGCGCCTCAAGACGCCAGCGCAGCACGGTTTCGCGGCTCGACGTGGCCACGAATACCTCGGCGATCAACGCCACGCGGTCGTTCAGCGCGTAGCGCCAGGTCGGCCACGGCGACGTGGCGAAGTTCGCGATGCGGTTCGTGATATCGGTCGCAAGCAGGTCGGGCGCATAGCGCTGCGCGGTGAGCGCGATCTTGCCGCCGTCGTGTTCGAGCCAGGCTTCGACGCCATTGACGAGCACCACGCGGCCCGTGGGCGGTTGAGTCGCGCTGAGCAGCAGCGCGTGATAGCGGCGCGTGCGCGCAGTGCCGACGGTCCCGGAGGCGAAGCCGCCCGCGCCATCCGCTTCGAGCCATTCGTCGTCCAGGCGCGCTGCATCGATGGGAGGGGCAAGACGCGTCATCGGGTGGCCTCGCCAGAGAGGTTTGCGGATGACGTCGAGTGTAATGGAGCGCCCGAAGGAGCGCCCGGAGGACCGCTCCGGGAAGCGCTCCGCCCGCTCTCGCGGCGCAGGCGCTTCCGGTGTACTGCGAGAGTACTACGTCACGAATTACTGGCCGATGCCCAGCAGTTCGATTTCGAACGTGAGCGTGCTGTTCGGCGGGATCGGGCCGACTGCGCGGTCACCGTAAGCCGTGTCGGCCGGGCAGGTCAGCTTCGCCTTGCCGCCGACCTTCATCTTCTGCACGCCTTGCGTCCAGCACGGAATCACGCGGTTGAGCGGGAAGCTCGCCGGGCCGCCATGCTTGGCCGAAGCGTCGAATTCGGTGCCGTCCGCGAGCGTGCCGCGATAGTTCACGCGCACAACATCGGTAGCGGCCGGCGACGCGCCGGTGCCTTGCTTGAGCGTTTCAACCACCACGCCCGAGGGCAGCTTTTCGACGGGGTTGGCGGCGAAGGCGCTCGACGCGACGGTCGCAGCGGCGATCAAGGCAATCAGGGATTTCATGCGAGGTCCTCGTGGAATAGAGCGTCGATTATATCGGCAGGGCGGTCTGGCGCCCCAAACGCCGGCTCCGCAATGGATGGCCCCGTTTGCGGCGGCGGATTCGACGTGACGCGCAGGATTGGCGACAATGCTCCCCGCGCGCCAAAGCCGGCGCACTATCTGGAAAGCATGATGAATCGACTGTTACAAAAACTGCTGTTCGCGGGCTTGTCTGCCTGCGCATGCGCGACCGCCGCTCACGCGCAGGTCAGCGCGCCGGGTCCGTTCAACACGCCTGCGGGCACGCTGCAGTTCGTGCGCGACGACCACGATTTCGTGGCAATGCTCAACCGCGACATCATCGACCGCTTCGATGGGAAAACGCTCACGCACTTCGACGAACCCGGCGCGCAGGGTGATTCGGTCTCGCGCGTGCTGGTGCAAAGCGCCAACGGCCCGGTGCTGTACGATCTGCGCCGCCAGCCGCCGCTCGTACAGCATCTGCGCACCGACATGACCGTCAAGCGCGTGTTCTGGCAAGCCGACGAGGTCGTGATGCAGGGCCCCGCAGGCTGGTTCCGCTACAAGAACGGCACGCTCACGAAGCTGTCATCGTCGAAGACGATCTATCACTGAGCAGCGCTTGCGTCACGTCTTCCGAGAACCGCATCGGCCGGCCTTCGATGAGCACGCGCTCCGGATGCGCGGGATCGCGCTCGATGGCCGGCAAGCCGTGCGCCAGTAGCGCGCGTGCGCACGCCGGCCAGTCGGGCTGATCGAATCCCGTGGGTTCGTTGACGCTCGCCCACGACAACGTGCCGAGCGCATCGCTGCCATAGCCATGCGCCTCGCGCCAGTTCGCGCCATGAGCCAGCAGAAAGTCCGTCAAGGCGGCGTCGCCACGGAAGACGGCGTGATTAAGCGCCGACGCATTCCAGTCGCCGCCGCGCGCTTCGATCGGCCAGCCCAGTTCGACCATCAGGCGCACGGCGTCGTCCGATCCCCACGCGGCAGCATCGGGCAACAGGCGTAACGGGTCGCCTGGATCCGCCGCGAGCGAGCGCGGCAGTTCGGGATGCTGCGCCTGAATGCGGCGCGCCTCCTGCGCATCGGCACGTGCACAGGCCGCCACGAAGCGGTCTTCATCGCTCAGGGCGTCCTGCGCCCCCGCTGCGCGCAGACGCTCGGCCACATCGGTCAGCCCGGTGCGCATGGCAAGCCGATACGCGCTAACGCCCGCTGCGGTCTGCGCATGAGGATCGGCGCCTGCTTTCAGCAGCGCATCGATATGACCCACCGAGCGGCGCACCGCGATCGCGCGCAGCAGCGGCGCGCCCCAGGGTTTCGTCGGCCCGGCGCCCGCCGGTTCGTTCGGATCGCCGCCGTAGGCGAGCAGCAATTCAAGCGCCGCCGGTTCCGGCATATCGAGCGCTCGCCGCAACGCGTTCGTGCCGCTCACGTGCGCGCCGCCATCGAGCAGCAAGCGCGTGCAGGCCGGGTTCTCCAGCGAGTGATAGAGCGACTCGCCATCGTTGGGATTTGCGCCGGCCGCCAGCAGCATGGCCGTGAGCGCCGGATCGCGATTGACGCCCGCCGCGCCGTACAGAGCGCTCAGCGGCCCGTTTTCGTCGGGCACGGCAAGCGAAGCCGGAGGAAAGCGGTTGTAGATGGCTTGATCCGGATCGGCGCCAGCATCGAGCAGGACGCGCGCGCAGTCGCGCAAACGGGCGGCGTACTCGGGGATCTGCCCGAGCCGCGAATGCGTGACGGCGACCAGCGGCGGCAGTGCAAGCGGTCCGCCCGCGCGGTTGCGCCAGCCGGGATCGGCGTCGACGGCGCGCCGCACGGCTTCGACATGCCCGGCCGCGCAGGCCACCCAGACATCGGCGACAACCAGCTCCGGGTGATCGTGCAGCAGTTGAGCCGCTACTCGCGGGCGCGCCGCGTCGTAGTTGCCGGTGACGTCGCCGCCATAGGCGAGATCGAGCCAGCGTCGGATCAGCGTCGACTGCGTCTGCTGCGCCACGGCGCGCGCCTCGACGACAACGTTGAGATCCGCCCATGAACTGAAGCCGTATTCGCGCGCGATGCAGGACTGCGCATCGTGCAGACGCAGTTGCAGCGCGATCACTTCGGCCGGGGTGCGATGAGCGGCGGCGGGGAGCGCCGCGATGAAGCGCGCGAGCGCCTGTGGGTCACCATGGCGATACAGGCGCAAGAGTTCCTTGGCCTGCTTTTTCAGATGATCGGCATGAGCCCTGGGAGGCAGTGTTTGCATGACATCCTCGTGCAGTCTTGCCGAAGGTCCGCAATACCGGCAGCACAAAGGATGGGAAATCCTGGCTTGAAGCGACAGGTGGGTTCAACCCTTTCCGCGGACCCGGAAGCGGCCTGCACCGCTTGAGACAGAGGGTACGGGAGCCCGGTTCGGGCCGTCAAGCCTGCAAGCAGGCGGGAAAGCGGCATAAACCGTATATACTGTTTTATCGTTTCATATTCGAGAATCCAGCATGACCACCGTAATCGCCCGCAAGCCCACGAAGAAAGCGTTTCACTTCCCCACCTCCGGGGACGCAAAGCGCGCCCAACGCAAGGCTGCAGCGAAGGCCGAAGCCGCTGAGGTCGTCGTTCAGGCCAAAGCGTCCGAAGAGCCGAAAGAACCCAAGGTCCAGGCGGACGTCGTGGCGTCGGCGAAACCCGTAAAGGCGGAGAAGGCAGAGAAGGCGCAGAAAGCCGCGAAGAAGGCGGCCAAAACCGCGAAGACGCCGCGCGTGCGGGAACTGGCCGTCAAGGCCAAGGTCAAGCCGGCAAAGAAAGAGAAAGTCATTCGCGACAGCTTCACGATGCCGAAGGCCGATCACGAGCGCCTCGCCGTGCTCAAGCGCAAGTGCCTGGATGCGGGCATCAGCGTCAAAAAGAGCGAACTGCTGCGCGCCGGCATCCAGTTGCTGGATTCGGCTTCGTCCAAGCGTTTGCTGGCTGCGATTTCGGCGCTTGAAACCGTCAAGACCGGGCGCCCGGCCAAGGGCGAGTAAAAGCTAGCTGCGGGTCACGGCGACGGCGGCTTGCTGCCGCTTGCCGCCGCTTGCTGCCTCTCGCTGCCTCACATGGTGCTGAACGAACTGCACCAGCCCGCTGCGGCCACCCGCTTGCCGCTGAACAGCAAACAATCCCCCCATTTGTCGTCCGCACCTGCCTGAAACAGCGAACAGCTGCGGCAGTCCTGGCCCGGTTTATAGGTGGGGAATTGTTTGGGGTCCACGGTCGTGGCGACGGCCTTGTAGCCCAAACGGCGCGCCTGCTCGTCGGACTCAGCCAAAGTGGGTTCGTCGGCCAGGGCTTCGCCGGCCAGCGCGAGCGAAGTAGCCGAACACAGACTCAAAACCAGAAACTTTCGACGCGATGTATTCATCGTGGGGGAGACACTTTTGGTATGGGTGGGAAGGCGACGTGCCGCAGTGCAGCACGTCGCGCATATCCGGTAGTGTCTCAGGCTGCCTGCTTTTATGCAGCGTGACGCGCCTTAGCCCGTCGCGCCCGCGCCGTACAGATCGTTGTCTTCGCCTCGCGCGGCTTCCTGGGTGTACATCGCCAGCACGCGGCCCACATCGCGCACGAACTCCTCCATGGCATCGATGCACTCGGGATCGTCCGGGGCGTAGTCTTCGGGGTTCCGTTTGCCCTGGGCGCGCCGGATCGCACGGATGCTGGCCTCGAGGGCGCGTGCCTCGGCCCAGATCGGGTCATTTTCGGGAAGTTTGGGTTGTTCGTGCGCCATGCCTGGATTTTCGGCAGGCTGCGAACAAACTTTAGGAGTGTCGCTTCAGGTTTTCGACTCCATCCGCGACCCTTATTTGCCCAGTCCCACCAGCCCCATCAGAAAAAGTACCGGCCGGAACGAGACCGGCCGCGCATCGGCATTCAGTCCAAGCCGTACGCGATACACCGCCAGCGCGGGCACCTCACGCCAGCTCGAATAAAGATCCATGAAACGGAATGCGCGCGGGTAAGCGCCGTAGACCCGCGGCGCGCCCGCTTCCTCGAAAGCAAAGCGCGCACGCGGCAGGTGGTAATACTGCGACACCAGCAGCACGCGCGACAGTCCTTGCTCGCGCATATACGCGACGGCGTTGCGCGCCGTCGCCAGCGTGTTGTCGCCGGCCCGATCGACGACGATGCGATCGTCAGGCACGCCGCGCGCGAGCAGATACGTGCGCATGGCCCCCGCTTCGTCGAGACCCGGTCCGTCGATACTGCCGCTCACGAAGACACGCGGGCATTCTCCCGCCCGATAACACTGCAGCGCGACATCCAGACGCGCAGCCAGAATGGGTTTTGGCGTGCCGTCGTCCTCCAGCGCATTGCCAAACACCACGGCTAGATCGGCGCGTTCATAGGGCGACGTCAAGCCGCATACACAGACATAGGCCGCAGCCGCCACCCATGCCACGAGAGCAAGCACGGCGATCAACACGACGAAGCGAACTGCGCGGCTGCGAAAAAGAAGTCGAGCGGACATGAAGGCGATCGGCACAAAAAAGGCTCGTGAATATAGCATCGCCCTGTTTCACGCGCGCCTACGCTGCAGCTCAACCTTGCGCCACCGCCAGACGTATCGTCTTTTCACGCCCTGCCATGCGCCCGGCATGCTCTCCCAGCTTTTGCGCATACCAGTTCGTGAAGCGAGTGAGCATGAACTCCGGAGGCGCATAGGGCCCCGGCGTATAGGCCTTCGAATTCACGCCGCGCTGGTTGTGCGCCACCAGCGTGGCATCCTGCGCATTGGTGGCGCGCCAGACTTCGATCAGCGTCTCGATGTCGTAATCGACGCCTTCCACCGCGTCTTCATGCACGAGCCAGGTGGTCTTGAGCTCGGTCTGCGTCGCCGATATCGGCAAGACGCGGAAGTGAATGATATGGTCCGAGAGAAAGTGATTCCAGTTGTTCGGAACCCTGAACATTCTCACCGATCCCAGATCACGTTCCGTGAAATCGCCCAGCAGCTTGTTGCATGCGGGCCGTCCATCCGCGGTGAACGATACCGCGCCGCGATGAAACGGCAAGCGGATGCAACGGAACTCCGTGCCGCCGTCGGCCGGTTGATGCGGCAAGCCCAGGCTGTCCCACAGCGCGGTCTTTTCCTGCATCAGCAACTGGAAATCGCGGTTCGCGCGCGGATCGTCGGGCAAGGCGAATTCGATCAGCGTGGCCAGCAGTTCCGGATGGCTGCCGATGCAGTGATAGCACTCGCGATTGTTTTCGATCACGAGCTTCCAGTTTGCGTCCTCGACGATGGTCATCGAGAACGCCACCTTGGTGCGCTCGGGATGATGCGGCGCAATGTAGGGCGTCACCGCTGCCTTGAAGCGCGCGATATCGGGCGGTGTATCGGCGATGCAGAGATAAACCATGCCGCAGATCACTTCGACATGCACCGCACGCAGCCCATGTTCGCTGCGATCGAAATCCGCGGGCATCTGGCGCGCACTTTTGAGCGTGCCGTCGAGTTCATAGACCCACTGATGATATGGACACACCAGGCGCTTCGCGTGCCCCGCCGCCCCGGTGCACAGCAGCGAACCCCGATGGCGGCAGGTGTTGAAAAACGCCCCCACCGCGCCGTCCTTGCCGCGCAGCACGATCACCGACGTCTCGCCAATCGCGAGCGTGATGTAATCGCCCTCGCGCGGAATCTCCGCAACGTTGCAGGCGAACAGCCATTCGTTCGAGAACACCGCGTCGATATCGAGTTCGTGGAACGAAGGGTCGGTATAGAAGGGGCGTTCGAGGCTGTAGCCTTCGCGGCGCGCGGCAAGCAGGCTGCGCAGATGGGCGGGATCGATCACTTGGGTTTCCTGTTCCGTATTGCTGTTACGTCGGTTTACTCGGATTCAAAGACAGGTTCGGGCATAGGCGCTTCGCCCGGCGCGAGAGCCTCGATCGGCGCGGTGTCGCCAAGTCCCGCCAGCGCAAAGGCTTCGGCAAGAAACTCCACGCAGGCCTTGACCCTGGCCGACTGCGCAAGACGCTCGGGGAATACGGCCCACACATTGGCCGGCTGCGTGACGTCGGGCAGCACGCGCACCAGCCGTCCTTCGTCCAGCAGCGGCTGCACGTCCCAGATCGAACGCAGCACGATGCCGCGCCCCGCCAGCGCCCATTGCACGGCGGCCTCGCCGTGGTTGGTCGAAAGCGGCCCGGTCACCTTCACGCAGACGGATTCACCGTGCGCATCGAGACGCCACACGCCAAACGGATGATCGCGTTCCTTGATCGCCAGACACGCATGCGAATCGAGATCGGCGATCGTGCGCGGCGCGCCGTGCAGCGTGAGATACGTCGGCGACGCACACAACACGCGGTAATTGCTGGCCAGCCGCTTTGCAATCAGATGCCCCGCGATCTCGTCGCCGATGCGCACGTCCAGATCGAAGCCCTCGCCCGCCACGTCCACCACGCGGTCGAACAGATCGAGCCGCACATTCAGTTGCGGATAGCGGTCCGACATCGCCGCGAGCGCGGGCGCAACGAACTTGCGCCCGAAGCCAAAACTGCTGGACACGCGCAGCGTGCCGCGCGGCATGCGCTGCGTGAGCGAGACGTCTTCGACAAGCTGATCGACGTCGTCGAGAATCTTCTCGGCCCACGCGAGCACGCGCTCGCCCGCCGCCGTGATGGCCACGCGGCGCGTCGAGCGATGTAGCAGACGCGTGCCCAGGCTCGCTTCGAGCACGCCCACGCGTTTGCTCACATAGGCGGCCGACGCGTTGAGCGCCTCGGCCGCGCCGCTGAAGCTCGATTTGCGCGCGACCGTGCAGAACACGCGCAGATCGTCCAGTTCTGGAGTGCCAGGCAGTTTGAGCATCAGAAGGAATGGCGCATGCCGATACGCACATCGGCCTGGGTCGTGGTGGTGGACGGCGTGAAGCTGTAGCCAATCACTGCATCCACGCCTTGCGACGCCTTCAGCCAGTCGCCGGAGAGATAGACGTCCGTGCGCTTGGACAGCAGATAGTGCACGCCTGCCGACAGCATGTTCCAGTGATGCGCATCGAAATGCGTGTACTGGTAACCGCCTACCAGACTCAAGGCCGGCGTGACCTGCCAGTTCGCGCCGCCTTCGCCCACCTGCATATGCTGGCTCTGGCCCAGCGCCTTGATCTGCGTGTAGGTGAAGTCGCCCATCAGCGTGACGTTGCCGATCGCGTAGCTCGCGCCCGCGCCGAACGCACCCTGCTTGTCCACCGGAAACGGCGTATCAGCATAAAGGTCGTTGACCGCGCCCGTGCCGGGATCGACGCTCACGGTCGGCTGCCCGAAGAACGAATGCACGCCGATCATCGCGTAAGGATCGAACGCGTAAATGCCCGAGGGATTGTTCAGCTGCGTATAGGCCGTGCCCATCGAGAACGCGCCGCGCTGATATTGCGCGCCCACGCTCCACGCGCTGCCGTTGTGAAAGCTGCCCGGTGTATTGCTGAACGAATACATGCCGCCAAACTGGAAGCCGCCGTACGTGTTCGACATGAACTTCACCGCATTCGGCAGATGATCGCCATTCATGCGGTCGAAATCGCCCTGATTGATGGCGTAGCCGCTCGCCCACGCGGAGACGTTGTAGAGATAGATCATCTCCTGCGTCATGTCGATCTGGTTGCCGAAGGTCAGCGTGCCCCAGTCGTTCTGCAGCCCCACATAGGCGGCGCGGCCGAACAGGGAGCCGCCGTTGGAAATCTGGCCGTTACCCAGATGGAAGCCGCTTTCCAGCTTGAAAATGGCTTTCAGGCCGCCGCCCAGATCCTCGCTGCCCTTGATGCCCCAACGGTTCGCATACGAAATGCCGTCGTCGAACTTCACCTGATGCGCGCCGCCCGCATTGCTCACATAGGTGACGCCCGCATCCAGCACGCCGTAGAACGTCACGCTGCTTTGCGCGCGGGCCGCAACGGGGACGGCAGCAAGCGGCAGCGCAGCCAGAGTCAGCACAGCCGCATGCAGCGCGCTCGTGCGCAGTGTCTTCATCGAATTCATGTCGCTATCTTGTGGTTGTTATCGTGTGGGATCAGTTCAGGCCGCGGTCGGCTTCGCGCACGAGACGGCGTTCCTGTTCGATGTCGAGCGAGCGGCAGGTCCACAGATAGACCAGCGCGGCGACAGGCAGCCCCACCAGCATTGCGACATCGGTGCCACCCAGCATGCGCGCGACTGGGCCGGTGTAGATATCCGTCTTGAAGAACGGGATCATCGCGACGAAACCCACCGCATACGCGGTCAGGCCGCGCCAGTTCCAGCGCCCATAAATGCCGCGCGGGTTGAAGATCTCGCGCACCGAGTAATGCGAATGGCGCACCACGAAGAAGTCGATCAGGTTGATGGCGGTCCACGGCGTGAACAGATAGCCCAGGATGCCGAGGAAATCGCCGAACTTGCCCATGAAGTTATCCGACGCCGAGAACGCCAGCGAGGTCGCCACCAGCGCCACGACGATCAGGCTCACGATGCGCTTGCTTGCGTTCGACTTGAGCGGCTTGAACGAATCGGTGATGCTGAGCAGCGTGAGCGACGCGCCGTAGAAGTTGAGCCCCGAAATCGCCAGCAGTCCCAGCAGTGCGAGCAGCAGCGTGACCGTACCGAAGCCCGGGAAAATCAGATCGCCGGCACGCTGGACCGCATCCGAAATTTCGATCTGCGCATTGAGCGCGGCCGCCGCCGTGCCCACCAGCATCATCCAGACACCGCCGATCAGCGCGCCCAGGAAGGTCCACCAGAAGGTTGCGCGTACACCGGTATTGGGTGGCAGGTATCGCGAGTAGTCCGAAACGTAGATCGACCACGAGAGCTGATAAGCGGCGGCCGAAAACAGCTGAACGAGAAACGGCGTGGCCTTGAAACCCGCGAAGCTCAGTTGCGCGGCAGGGAACGGCATCTTCACGCACATGCCCACGCTGAAGATGGTGAGCGCGATGAGCAGCGCGAACGCAAGCCAGCGCTGCGCCTTGTGAATCAGGTCATAGCCGAACACGGCGAGACCGACTGCCAGCACGGTAAACACGATGTAACTCAGATGCGGTTCCGTGCCCAGCAGATGGTGGGCAGTCTGCCCCGCCATCAATTGATTGAAGGAGTTGTAGCCAATGTAGGTGACGAGCGCGACCACCCATACCAGCAGTGCGCCCATATAGCCAAACTGCGGGCGCGACTGGATCATCTGCGGCAAACCCAGTTGCGGCCCCTGACTCGAATGGAACGCCATGAAGAAGGTGCCCAGCACATTGCCGAGCACGATGGCGATCGCACTCCACAGCAGATTGCCGCCCATGCTGATGCCGATTGCGCCCGCCGCGATGGTTGCCAGATTGGCGTCGCCGGTAAACCACACCGGCCACAGATGCCACGCCTTGCCTTTGCGTTCCGCGAGCGGCACGTAGTCAATCGAGCGCGATTCGATCCGCGATTTGCCGCGCGACGGCTCGCCGGCCAGCGCTTCGGCCATTGCCTCTTGTCTCATGTCTCCTCCAGTTGTGGGGTGGCGCGGGCCGCCTCGCCTTAGACGAAGCCACCTCGCGCATCGCGCGCGGCTGCGGAAAGCTTTTCCCGATCCGGCCACGGCATGGTTATCCTACGGTTAACGACAAACCACTGGTTAACAATAGTACGCATCCTGGAGGGGTGAGACGCACTATCGCATCCTCCTATTGACGGCCCTCACGAAATCGATTTGCTTTGCGGCCGCGCATCTCCCATTGATATTTATTAGTAAGCATACGCGCTGCGAATCAACGCAGGATCGCTTTCATCGTTGTTCAGTGTGACGTCGAGGGATAACCCTGATCCCTCATCGGCGGAATTTCTCTTATCCTCTCGTTAACCTACAGTTATTTTGTAACTGTCAGTTAATTTCAAGCGCGATTCTCCCACAGCACTCTCATAGAACTCACTGCGGCGGACCCCATGACCTATCTCCCGATCGAATTCCACAAGCAACCCGACCTGCCGAAGCTGCCGGCCGACTTCTGCGCCAATCCAGATCTCGCCTGGACCATCCCGGCGAGCTACTACACGGCCGAATCGGTCTATAAGGCGGAAGAAAAGCGCATCTTCGAGGACACCTGGATCTGCGTCGCGCATCGCAGCGAACTGGCGGAAGCCAACGCCTACGTCACGCGCGAAATCGTCGGCGAAAGCATTCTGCTCGTGCGGGGCAAGGACAAAGTGCTGCGCGCGTTCTATAACGTCTGCCCGCATCGCGGCCATCAACTGCTCGAAGGCAGCGGCAAGGCCAAGAACGTCATCACCTGTCCGTACCACGCGTGGGCGTTCAAGCTCGACGGCGCACTCGCGCACGCCAACAACTGCGATCACGTGCAGTCGTTCGACAAGGAAAACTCCACGCTCGTACCGGTGCGCGTGGAGGAATACGCGGGCTTCGTGTTCATCAACCTGAACCCGAACGCCGACGGCGTGGAAGCGCAGTTGCCGGGTCTGGAAGCCAGCCTGCGCAACGCCTGCCCCGTGATCGACGACCTCAAGCTGGCCGCGCGCTTCGTTACTGAAACACCCGCCAACTGGAAGTCGATCGTCGACAACTACCTTGAGTGCTATCACTGCGGCCCGGCCCACCCCGGCTTTTCGGACTCGGTCAAGGTCGACCAGTACACGCATACGCTGCACGGCAAATGGACGCTGCAGTTCGGCCACGCCCAGTCGTCGGAGCGCTCGTTCAAGCTCGATCCGTCGATCACGGACCCGAGCTTCCACGGCTACTGGGCCTGGCCGTGCACGATGTTCAACGTGCCGCCGGGCAGCAACTTCATGACGGTCATCTATGAATTCCCGATGAGCGCCGAAGTCACGCTGCAGCACTACGACATCTACTTCCTCAACGACGAGCCGACCGAAGAACAGCAAAAGCTGATCGAATGGTATCGCACCGTGTTCCGCCCGGAAGACCTGCGCCTGGTCGAGAGCGTGCAAAAGGGCCTGAAATCGCGTGGCTATCGCGGACAGGGCCGCATCATGGTCGATGAAAAGCGCAGCGGCATCAGCGAGCACGGCATCGCGCACTTCCACAACCTGCTCGCGCAGCACTACCAGGACTAAGGGACCGACGATGACTTCGCTGCAACATCCCGGCCTGTTCCGCCAGCAGGCTTACGTCGACGGCCAGTGGTGCAACGCGCACGACGGCGCGACGCTCGACGTCACCAATCCCTCAACGGGCGAGCGCATCGCCAGCGTGCCGAACATGGGCGCCAGCGAAACGCGCGCGGCCATCGAAGCCGCCCAGCGGGCCCTGCCCGGCTGGCGCGCGACCACCGCAAAGGAACGCGCGCGCCTGCTGCGCAACTGGTTCGAGCTGGTCATGGCGAATCAGGAAACGCTCGCTGAACTGATGACGCGCGAGCAAGGCAAACCGCTCGCGGAAGCGCGCGGCGAAATCGCCTACGCGGCCTCGTTCATCGAATGGTTCGCCGAGCAAGCCAAGCGCATCGACGGCGACGTGATCCCCAGTCCGAATCCGGATCAGCGCCTTGTCGTGACGAAGGAACCCATCGGCGTGTGCGCTGCCATCACGCCGTGGAACTTCCCGGCAGCGATGATCACGCGCAAGGCCGCGCCCGCGCTCGCCGCGGGCTGCACGATGGTGGTCAAGCCCGCCAACGAAACGCCGCTTTCTGCGTTCGCACTCGCGGCGCTCGCCGAACAGGCCGGCATTCCGGCGGGCGTGCTCAATATCGTCACCGGCAGATCGCGCGAAATCGGTCTGGAGATGACCTCCAGCCCGCTGGTGAAGAAGCTCAGCTTCACGGGTTCGACCGAAGTGGGTCGCCTGCTGATGCGCCAGTGCTCGGACACGGTCAAGAAAGTCTCGCTCGAACTGGGCGGCAATGCGCCCTTCATCGTGTTCGAGGACGCCGATCTGGACGCCGCCGTGGAAGGCGCACTGCTTTCGAAGTATCGCAACGCGGGCCAGACCTGCGTATGCGCGAACCGCTTCTATGTGCACGACTCGCTTTACGACGCTTTCTGCGAACGCTTTGCGGCGCGTGTGGCGGCCTTCAAGGTCGACGATGGATTCGCGGATGGCGTGAACATCGGCCCGCTCATTACCGAAGCGGCGCGCGACAAGGTCGACGGCCTCGTGCGCGACGCTGTTTCGCAAGGGGCGCGCGTGGTCACGGGCGGTACGCGCCATGCACGCGGCGGCAACTTCTATGCGCCGACCGTGCTGGCCGATGCAAAGCCCGGCATGGCCGTGCTCAGCGAAGAAATCTTCGGACCGGTCGCGCCCATCGTGCGCTTTTCGAGCGACGCCGAAGTGGTGCAGCTTGCCAACGACTCGATCTACGGCCTGGCCGCCTACTTCTACAGCCGCGACATCGGCCGTATCTGGCGCGTGGCGGAGCAACTGGAGTACGGCATCGTGGGTATCAACACGGGACTGATCTCCAACGAAGTCGCGCCGTTCGGCGGCGTCAAGCAGTCGGGCATTGGCCGCGAAGGCTCGAAGTACGGCATCGAGGATTACCTGTCGATCAAGTACCTCTGCATGGGCGGCGTGACGCGTTAATTCAAGCGCGCAGCGCACGTTGCCTGGCATGCGGATGCGGTCCTGGATCGCATCCGCCATTTAACCGAATCCCGAAACACCCGCCCGCGAACAACGCGCTGAAAGCGGTAAAGGAAAGCACCATGAATGCCCGCGAATCGATCACTGTCGACGTTGTC
This sequence comes from Burkholderia sp. Ax-1719, assembly GCF_011753055.1. Taxonomy (GTDB): domain Bacteria; phylum Pseudomonadota; class Gammaproteobacteria; order Burkholderiales; family Burkholderiaceae; genus Paraburkholderia. Next base: position 144,081 of record NZ_VWWJ01000001.1, read on the forward strand.
GCCGTCGAGCCACTCACTCCGCTCATCAAGCGCTTCACGCTTGCGCTGCCCGACGGCGCGCCACTGCCCGCTTTCAGCGGCGGCGCCCACGTGCTGGTGTCGATGCAGGACGGCGAGCAGTGGCATCACAACGCGTATTCGCTGCTCAGCTCGCCGCATGACACGCGCCAGTATCAGATCGCCGTGCGGCGGGAAGAAGCGTCGCGGGGCGGATCGGCTTTCATGCATGAGCGCGTGCAGGTAGGCACGCGCCTGGCGATTGGCACGCCTGCGAATCTTTTTGAACTCGCCAAAGGCGCGAAAAAGCATGTGTTTATTGCGGGTGGGATTGGGATAACGCCGTTTCTTGCACAGTTGCAGGAGCATGCGGCTGGCGATCTTGATCTTGAATTGCATTACGCGTATCGCAGCGCTGAGCATGGTGCGTTTGTTGATGAGCTTGCTGCTGGTCCGCATGCTGCCAGCGTTTTTTGCTATGTCGACAGTGACGGGCAGCGGCTTGATTTGCTCAAGCTTTTCAAAGGTCTTCCAGCTGATGCGCATGTTTATGTGTGCGGTCCGCAAGGGCTCAATGATGCTGTTTATGCAAATGCCGCGCTGCTGGGCTGGCCTCGGGCGCAGTTGCATTCGGAGCAGTTTGCTGCGGGCGATACCGGTGGGAAGGCTTTTACTGTGGTGCTTGCGAAGTCGGGTATCGAGGTGGAAGTTGGTGAGGATGAGACTATTCTCAAGGCGATTGAGCGTGTGGGTGTGACGGTGGAATCGCTGTGTCGCGAAGGGGTGTGTGGGACGTGTGAGGTCGCAATTCTCGAAGGCGAGGCCGATCATCGGGATCAGTATCTGGATGATGATGAGAAGGCGGCGCAGAAGACGATTTTGTTGTGTGTTTCGCGGGCGCGGGGTGCCCGGATTGTTGTTGATCTTTGATTTTGATTTTGACTTTGGGTTTGTGTGGGTTGGCATTTCCTTGATTTCTTGTCGGTATGCAAGCGTTGCCCCTGTGCGGGGCGGCACCTACTTTCTTTGCCGCGGCAAAGAAAGATAGGCAAAGAAAGCCGCTCACACCGCCAATGTGACGCCGTCCACCACTCGCCCACCAACAGAGTGGTGACTGGGCATTGCTCGCACCACTAGCCGTAAAACAGAGTGACAAAGGACTCATACATCCCGTTGCCCGCTGCGCTCGCAACGGTTGGGTATGCGAGGTAAGTCGCAAACCTTCGGTTTGCGTTATGCCCCACGGGGCGCAGAGCGCCCCCGGATGTGCGGGCGTTTCCACTCTGTTGTTGGGCGCGTGGTGCGCGCGCTGCCCGGGCGCCACTCCGCAATAAGGCGGTAGGCGTACCGCGAAGCACTGGCGGTTTAAGCGGCTTTCTTTTCCCCCCTTTTCTTTGCCGCTGCAAAGAAAAGGGGGGGCCGCCCCGCACAGGGGCAACGCTAATAGACCACCACGCTCACAAGTAAACGCGCCACCGCCCAAAGGCCACCCCTCACTCAATCCGCTAAACTACCACCTCAACCCGCCAATTCCGCGCAGCGCCCCTTAAAAACCGCGGCGCCCAGCCGCCCACCCGCGCGACACGTCACAGAGGGAAATGGATGTCCGAGGATACGTTCGCGTTCCGTCTCAAGGTTCTACTCGAGCACAAGAAGCTGAGTCTTCAGCAAGTGGCCGACGCCGTCGGCATTTCGCGTCCCGCCGTGCACAAGTGGACACGCGGCGGCGAAATCGACTATTCGAATCTGCGCCGCCTCGCGGCTTTTCTCGACGTGAACTGGGTCTGGCTGCGTTACGGCGATGAAGCCGTGCGCGATCTCGGCATCGCAGGCACCACCGAGCTGCCCATGACCGATCTGCGCCGGCGCTATACCGCCGAAATCATGTCGAACGAGGCCCGCATGAAGCAGGCCCAGGAGTCGGCCGGTATCGTCACCTGGGAATGGAATCTCGTCACCGACGAACTGATCTATTCGAGCAACTGCGAAAAGCTCTACGGCCGCGAACTGCGCAGCAACGACGAATTCTGGGAAATCCTTCATCCCGAAGACGCGATCTGGCTGACGCCCGACGCGCTCAAAGACGTGGTCGCCAGCAAGGCGCCGCGGGTATGGGACTTCCGCATCATCCTGCCCGATGGGCAGATCCGCTGGATCGAATCTCGCGTCGCAACGCTGCTCGACGATGCGGGCCGCCCGGTGCGCGTGGTCGGTACCACTATCGACATCAGCGCGCGCAAGGAAGCGGAATCCGCGCAGTCAGGTCGCCTGCAACTGCTCAACGACGCCGCACGCATCGCGGGCGTAGGCGCGTGGCGCTGGCTGCGCGCGCAGGACGCGTTGATCGTCACGGATGAATGGTGCCGGTTGTTCGGCATCGATCTGCGGCACTCGCCGCGCCATTATGTCGAGCTATCGCAGCATATTCACCCCGACGATCGCGCTGCCCGCGAGGCGGCGGTGAATGACGCGCTGATACGGCGAGCCGATTATCGGGTGCTGTATCGTGCGTCGCTGCCCGACGATACGTGGCGGCTCATAGTCGAGCAGGGTCAGGCGCGCGTGGCTCCGCATGGCGAGGATGTCTGGCTCACCGCGCTGTGCCGCGCCGCCCAGCCGGCGGACATGCAGAATTTTGCCCAGCCCGTTGCGGAAGACGGCGCACCCGACAATAAGTAAGGGCGCGGTCGTTTTTCGTCCGTCGTGTCATGCCTCGCGCGCATTGACCCGCACCATCGCGTCCACCGCGGCCGCCACATCCGGATCCAGTTGCGGCCAGCGGTCGAACTGCACCTCGACAACCGGACGTGCGCGCAGTTGACGCACCGCCGCCGCTCCACCAGCCGCTTCCGGCGGCGCCTTGCCATAGCGATAAACCAGCGTGCGACGCGGCGCGACCACCTCCGCCACGTGCACGATGCCCGCGTCCATCCACGTCCGCAGTAGCGCGCGCACGTTGCGAACATCGGCCCGCGCGGCCACCGCCAGCTCCGACGTCGTACCGCTCACGCCGCCCTGCATCGCCTCGATCAGGCGCTGCTCCCACTCCCCCTTCTCACGCATCCCTCACTCCCCGGTCATGCACGCAAAGGATCAACGCTAACCCGGCCGGGCGCGGCTCCATCCTGAAATACGGGCGCTTGCGCTCTTCAGCACGGGAAGCAGGATCAACGCGACACCATGCAAAAACGGCAGGAAGCGCGGCGGTGAAGCCGCGCGTCCTGCCGTCCGGGACTGCGTCGAAAGATGTGCGCTGCGCCAGGCTTAGAGCGCGAGCGCGACCGCCTGCCCCACGTCGCCCGTCTTCGCCGCGCCGCCCATATCCGGCGTGCGCGGGCCTTCCACCAGCACCTTTTCGATCGCCTGCATGATCGCATCGTGTGCGGCCTTGAACTGCGCATCGCCGTTGCCGAGGAAGTCGAGCATCATCGCGCCCGACCAGATCATCGCGATCGGGTTAGCAATCGCCTTGCCGAAGATATCGGGCGCGGAGCCATGCACCGGTTCGAACAGCGACGGGAACGTGCGCTCCGGGTTCAGGTTCGCCGATGCCGCCAGGCCGATCGTGCCGGTACACGCCGGGCCCAGATCCGAAAGAATGTCGCCGAAAAGATTCGACGCCACCACCACGTCGAAGCGGTCCGGCTGCAGCACGAAGCGCGCGCACAGGATGTCGATGTGCTGCTTGTCCCACTTCACGTCCGGGTAGGCCTCGGCCATCGCGGCAACGCGTTCGTCCCAGTACGGCATGCTGATCGAGATGCCGTTCGACTTGGTGGCCGCCGTGAGCTTCTTGCGGCCACGCTGGTTGGCCAGTTCGAATGCGTACTTGAGGATGCGGTCCACGCCCTGGCGCGTGAACACCGATTCCTGCAGCACGAATTCACGATCCGTGCCTTCGAACATCTTGCCGCCCACCGAGCTGTACTCGCCTTCGGTGTTCTCGCGCACCACGAAGAAGTCGATGTCGCCGGGCTTGCGGTTGGCGAGCGGGCACGGCACGCCAGGCAGCAGACGCACCGGACGCAGGTTCACGTACTGGTCGAATTCGCGGCGGAACTTGAGCAGCGAGCCCCACAGCGAGATGTGATCGGGCACCTTGTCCGGCCAGCCGACCGCGCCGAAGTAGATCGCATCGAAGCCCTTGAGCGTGGCGAACCAGTCGTCCGGCATCATCTTGCCGTGTTCGAGGTAGTAGTCGCAGCTGGCCCAGTCGAAGTGCGTGAATTCGATCGACAGGCCGAATTTCGCGGCCGCCGCTTCTACCACGCGCACGCCCTCGGGCATCACTTCCTGGCCGATGCCGTCGCCTGCGATCGCCGCGATGCGGTAGGTCTTGCTCATGTCTCGTTCTCCGTTGCTGTGTTCTTTACCTGATCCGGCGCGCCCCACTGGCGCGCTTCGATAGCTGCAAGCATGCCTCAGTTGAGGCGGGAACATTAGCCCCCGAGGCGTGGAGACATTAAACACGATTCGTGAACAAAACGGGATCGAGCGCCGCGCAGCAAAGTGTGCGATACAGTGCGATATTCCACGCAACGTATTTCACCAATCGACTTCAATCCCTGCACGGCATTGAATCGCGCTCATCTATGTCACGCGCCGGCCTATCCGAACTCACCGCCTTCGTCGAAATCGCCAAAACCCGCAGCTTTCGCGCGGCGGCGCGCACGCTCGACGTCTCGCCGTCCGCGCTGAGCCACGCCATGCGCGCGCTGGAAGCACGCCTGCAGGTGCGGCTGTTCAATCGCACGACGCGCTCCGTCGCGCTCACCGAGGCGGGCGAGCAGTTCCTTCAGCGCGTCGGCCCCGCGCTCGCCGATCTCGACGATGCCGTTCACGCCCTGACCTCGGCCGCCAGCCGGCCGTCCGGGTCGATCCGCATCAGCGCGTCCGAATCGGCGTCGCGGCCGCTCGTGCGCCATGTGTTGCCCGACTTCCTGCGCGCCTATCCCGACATCCGCGTGGAATTCGTCGTCGATACGCGCATGGTCGATATCGTCGCGAATGGTTTCGATGCCGGCATCCGCGTGATGCAGGACGTGCCGCGCGATATGGTGGCGATCCGCTTCGGGCCGGATCTGCGCTTCGTGGCCGTGGCTTCGCCCCGCTATCTCGCGGAGCATCCCGAGCCGAAGGCGCCGCACGATCTGCTCGCGCACCGCTGTATCCGCTTCCGGTTCGAAAGCGGCGCGATCTATCACTGGGATCTGGAGCATCGCGGCAAGAGCGCGAGCATCGATGTCGACGGCCCGCTCACGCTCGGCAATCTGAATCTGATGGTCGAGGCGGCGCTGGCGGGCATCGGCATAGCGTGGGTGCCCGAGGATCAGGTGAGCGAGCACGTGCGGGCGGGCCGGCTCGTCACGGTGCTGCCGCAGTGGAGCCCTTCGATGACGGGCCTGTGCCTCTACTATCCCGCGAACCGGCACCCGCCCACGGCGCTGCGTCTCTTTGCGAACGCGGTGCGCGAGTGGGCCGAGCGTGATTTGCCGCCGCCCGTGGCGCACGCTGCGCGAAAAGCGCCGGTCACATCACGCGCGAAAGCGGCCAAGGCAGCAAAACCCACTTAAACCGCCATCTCCAGCAACGCCCGCGTAGCCGCCGCGCGGTCGTAGGCGCGTGTGGCGATCACCACCTCGCTGAAGCCGTTCGCCATCGCCAGCGGCTTGAATACCGCGTCCTCCACGTCGAAGCGCGCGAGCGTGCGCGGCACCAGCCCCACGCCCAGACCGGCTGCCGCAAAGCGCATCACGCCCACCGAATCCGTCGTGCGCAACACGCTCGCGGGTTCGAACCCCGCCTCCAGGCACAGCTCCATCACGCGATGCCCAAGGCCCACGCCTGGCGGATCGTCGACCAGGATCAGGCGATCGTCCGCCACCTCGCGCAACGTCACCCGCTTCCTACCCGCCAGCCGATGATCGCGCGCAAGCACCAGGTCGAGCGGCGTGCGCGAAAACGGCGTGATGCGGATCGAGCCCGGCAACGCGCCTGGCGGCGAGCGCAGAAACGCCACATCGATGCGTTCGTCCGCCAGCGCGCTCATCTGCTCCTGCACCGAGACGCTGCGCAACTCCAGTTCGACTTCGGGCCGCGCCTGGGTGAAGCGCTTGAGCAGCGCGGGCAGTTCCGGCTCCAGCACGATCGAATTCGCGTAGGCGATGCAGAGCTTGCCCAGTTCGCCGCGGCTGGCGCGCCGCCCCGCCAGCACGGCGGTTTCGGCCTGCGCAAGCGCCGCGCGCGCGTGGTCGAGGAATACCGTTCCCGCCGTAGTCAGCTCGATACCGCGCCGCACGCGATGGAACACCTTGAAGCCCAGTTGCGTTTCCAGCGCCTTGATCTGCTGCGTCACGGCGGGTTGAGCGATGCCCAGACGCTCGGCGGTATGGCCGAAATGCAGTTCCTCCGCGGCGATCACGAAGGTGCGGAAGTGGCGAAAGTCCATCGTCGGCCTCAATCGAAAGATAAGATAATCTTATCAAAAACGTGGCTTTCGATTTATTGATTCAATCGGTCGTAGAGGGTCAAATAGAGTCCATCAGTCACCCAGATGGACGCTCCACCATGCATCAAGACATCGATTCCGCAGCACAAGACTCCGCAGCACACCGTCCCCACGCTCCCGTCAACGATCTGCGCTCCGCGCTCGCGCGTCTGGAAAGCGCACCGGGCCAGCTCATCGAAACCGATCACGAAGTCGATCCGCACGCGCAGCTCGCAGGCGTCTACAAGCGCATCGGCGCGGGCGGCACCGTGGAGCGTCCCACGCGCCTGGGCCCGGCGATGATCTTCAACACCATCAAGGGCTATCCGCATAGCCGCGTACTGGTGGGCCTGATGGCCAGCCGCAAGCGCGTGGGCATGCTGCTCGATGCGCCCTCGCGCCGCCTCACGCAGCGCATGGCTGACGCCGTGCGCAACGCCATCGCTCCGGTCACCGTGGCGCGCGAAGCCGCGCCCTGCCAGGAGACCGTACATCTCGCCAGCGATCCGGATTTCGATCTGCGCAAGCTGATCCCCGCGCCGACCAACACCACCAGCGACGCCGGCCCGTTCCTGTGCCTGGGCCTCGTGCTCGGTAGCGACCCCGACACCGGCCACGCCGATGTCACGATTCACCGCCTGTGCGTGCAAAGCCGCGACGAACTCTCGATCTTCTTCGCGCCGGGCCGCCACATCGACGCCTTCCGCCAGAAAGCCGAAGCGCGCGGCGAAGCGCTGCCCGTGTCGATCAACATGGGGCTCGATCCGGCGATCCATATCGGCGCGTGTTTCGAAGCGCCCACCACGCCGCTGGGCTTCGACGAGCTGTCGATTGCCGGCGGCCTGCGCGGCACGCCGGTCGAGCTGGTCGATTGCGTGAGCGTCGCGCAGAAGTCGATTGCGCGCGCCGAGATCGTGATCGAAGGCGAAATCCTGCCGAACGTGCGCGTGGTCGAGGACCAGAACACGAACACGGGCCACGCCATGCCGGAATTCCCCGGCTATAACGGCCCGGCCAACCCGTCGCTGCCCGTCATCAAGGTCAAGGCCGTGACGATGCGCCACGGCGCGATCATGCAAACGCTGGTCGGCCCCGGCGAAGAACACACCAATCTCGCGGGCATTCCCACCGAAGCGAGCATCTACAACGCGGTGGAAGCGGCCATGCCGGGCTTCGTGAGCCAGGTCTACGCGCACACGGCCGGCGGCGGCAAGCTGCTGGCGATCCTGCAGGTCAACAAGCGCAACGCCTTCGACGACGGCCGCGCGCGTCAGGCCGCGATCATCGCGCTGGGCGTGTATTCGGAACTCAAGCACGTGATCCTCGTGGACGAAGACGTCGATCCCTTCGATAGCGACGACGTCCTCTGGGCCATGACCACGCGCTACCAGGGCGACGTATCGACGATGCTGCTGCCCAAGGTCAACGGCCACGTGCTCGATCCCTCGCAGACGCCCGAGTTCAACCCGGCGCTGCCCGCACGCGGCGTGACCTGCAAGACGGTGTTCGACTGCACGGCGCCGTTCCATCTGCGCGGCGAGTTCGAGCGCGCGAAGTTCATGGACGTCGATCCGCGCCCCTGGGCGCCCACCCTGTTTGCCGATCAGGAGGATGAAGATCATGAGTAAGCGCGCACTCAATGGCCGCAAGCGCCTGATCGTGGGCGTGACGGGCGCGACGGGTTTTGTCTACGCGGAACGCACGCTGCGCCTGCTGCGCGAAATGGGCGTGGAAACGCACCTGGTGATGTCGCGCGCGGCGGAACTCACGCGCGAATACGAATCGCCGCTCTCGCGCGACGAGGTGCACGCACTCGCCGATCACGTCCATGCGATCGCCGATGTGGGCGCGTCGATCTCATCGGGATCGTTCCGCACGCTCGGCATGCTGGTGGTGCCGTGCTCGATGCGCACGGTCGGCGAGATCGCCTCGGGCGTCACCAGCACGCTGCTCACGCGCGCCGCCGACGTGGTGCTCAAGGAACGTCTGCCGCTCGTGCTGATGGTGCGCGAGACGCCGCTGAACCTCATCCACCTGCGCAATATGACGACGGTGACCGAGGCAGGCGCGGTGGTGTTCCCGCCGGTGCCCGCCTTCTATGCGAAGCCGCAAAGCCTCGAAGAAATGGTCGATCATTCGGTGAGCCGCGCGCTCGACCAGTTCGGGCTGGATACCGAGCGTATCGAAGCGTGGCGCGACATGCAGCACGTACGCGCGGCCTGAGCCTTTGCGCTCGCGCGATCACGTTCCCAGCATCGCGGGCGTGATCGCCACCGTCTCGCCCGTGCGCGCGGCGCGCGTAGCGGCCTCGGCGCATGCGAGGGCCGCCACGCCGTCGGCCAGCGTCACGGGCATGCGCGCGCCCGATGCGAACGCCTCGACGAACGCCGTCCATTCGTCCGCATAGGCGCGCATATAGCGCTCCAGAAAGAAGTACACCGGCTTCGCTGTGACCGTGCCTTCGGGCGTCACCTTTTCCAGCGTGTTTTCCAGCACATTCTTCGCGCTCAGCAAGCCTTGCGAGCCCAGCAGTTCGACGCGCTGATCGTAACCGTAGCCCGCGCGGCGCGAATTCTTGATGACGGCGATGCGGCCGTCACGCCATCTGAGCGTTGCCACTGCCGTATCCACATCCCCCGCAGCGCCGATTTGCGCATCGACGATCGCCGACCCCGTCGCAATCACCGTGGCCGGCGCGCCGCCCATGATCCAGCAAGCCATATCGAAGTCGTGAATCATCATGTCGCGGAACAGCCCGCCCGAGCCGCCGATATAGGCCAGCGGCGGCGGCGCGGGATCGAACGACGTGATCGACAGCAATTCGGCGCGGCCGATTTCACCGCGATCCAGCGCCGCCTTCAGCGCACGAAACTGCGCGTCGAAGCGGCGATTGAAGCCGATCATCACCGGCTTGCGCGTCGCCGCTACGGCGGCCTGGCATTGCAGCGCACGTTCGAGCGAAAGATCCACCGGCTTTTCGCAGAGCACGGCCTTGTCCGCTGCGGTCGCCCGTTCGATCAGGTTCGCGTGCGTGTCCGTCGATGTGGCAATCAGCACGGCATCGATTGAACGATCGTCGAAAATCTCGTCAATCGTGCGCACCGTCGCGCCATATTGTGCGGCGAGCTTGTGCGCGGCTTCGGTCACGGCGTCGGCAATGGCGACGAGTTTGCAGTCCGGATGCGCGGCAATCGCGCGCGCATGCACTTGTCCAATACGGCCCGCGCCCAGCAGAGCGATCTTGTGCATATCAGTCCCTTTTGATTTTGATCCGGTTTGGTCGGTGTGGCTTCAATCAGAGCGCGAACGCTGCGCGAAAACGCTGCAGCGCCAGTTCATCGTCGCCGCTGGCCCACGCTTCCAGGCCGATCGTGCCGCGATAACCCGCCTGCGCCAGCGCGCGTGCGATCGCCGGATAGTGAATCTCGCCCGTGCCCGGTTCGCAGCGCCCCGGCACATCGGCCACCTGGATTTCGCCGATAAACGGCAACGCACGCCGCAGCAGCTCGATCAGATTGCCCTCGCCGATCTGCGCGTGATAGAGATCGAGATTCAGACGCAGATGCGGGCTGTCGATTGCGCTCACCAGTGCGAGCGTGTCCGCCGCCTTCGCGAACGGCACGCCGGGGTGATCGACTTCCGTATTCAGATTCTCCAGGCAGAACACCACGCCCGCGCGGCGGCCCAGATCAGCGATGCGTTGCAGCGTTCGCTGCGCCGCCAGCCACATTGCGCCCGTTACGACAGGTGTCGGCTTGACCGGCAGGCCTTCGCCATTCAGTCCGGTCCCATGCAGATTCAGGCGTGGGCAATTCAATTGCCTGGCTATCCCAATCGATTGCTCGGCGGTCTCCAGCAATCTTTGTGCGCCCTGCGCGGTGATGAGATCGCCTTCGATATACCCCGTCATCGACGAGAAGGTCGCGCCGGTGGCCTGCAACGCGGCGATGTCGTGCCGGGTCCAGTCCCAGATCTCCACCTGGAAGCCCAGCGCGGCGATCTTGCTGACGCGCTCGATAAACGGAAGCTGGCGAAACACCATTTCGGCGCAAACGGCGAGTTGGAACATCGGTTGTCTCCTGGTTGGCTCTCGATGAAGGATTTCAGCGGTACTGTCCAGCGTATTTCTCGACCAGCGCCACGTTCTCGCGCGTCACGAAACTCGGGCCGGTAGATACGCCCGTCGGCGAAAAGCGCGGTGCGAGACCGTAGGTGCGCAAGCGCTGCTGGAACTGCGGGTTTGCCTTGAGTGCGGCGACGGCGCGGCTCACGTCACGCGTGTTGTCCCGCTTCATGATCGCCAGCAGCGCGACAGGGATATAGCCTTGCAAATAAGGCTGCTGGTCGATGGCGAAGGCCACCGTGCCCGCCTCGATGGCGCGATCGACTTCAGGCGTCATGTCGAAGGTCGCGAAAAAGATTTTCGAAGTCAGCCCGAGCTTGCGGATCGCCCGCAGCGCGGGAACCGCCGAGGTTGGGCCGAGCGCCAGCACGGCCTGCGTGTCGGGTCGCTTATGCAGCGCGGCGAAGACGCGATTCTCCACTTCGGTGGGATCATTGCCGCTGTCGAGCGTCGAGCTTTTGAAATCCGCGCCTATCGCTTCTGCGAAGCCACGGCAGCGCTCGAACGAAGACGGATTGGTCGCGTTGTTGTTCACGCACAGAAAGTTCTTCACGCCCACGGCTTTCGCGCGCTCGCCCGCTTCCTTGCCCGCCTCGTATTCGGGCTGACCGACGTGCAGCAATGCGCCCAGCGCCGTGTTTTGCTGCGCGGTGCCGGAATTAAGTGTGATGACCGGAATACCTTTCGCCACCAGCGACCTGACCGGCCGCTGCACGATATCGAAATCGGCGATGGTCGTAGCCACGCCGTCGTAGTTGCGGGCAGCGGCCTGATCGAGCAGATGAACCATATCGGCGAGATCGCCATCGGGCGGGTTGCGGTAGTCGACCGTGACGCCAAAATCCTTTTGCGCATCGCCGATGCCGTTCTTGACGACGTTCCAGAACGGATCGGCGTCCGGCGCGTGCGAGATGACGACGAAGCGGGCGTTAGCGTCGGCCGCCTGAGTCGCGACGGAAGCGCTCAAGCCAAACGCCGCAAGCGACGCGGCGCAAATGAAGCGTGAAAGGGAGGAAAACGTTCGCATGGTTGTCTCCTGATGCTTTGCCGGCTCTCGTCCGGAGCCTGATTTGCATCCTATGACGCCCTCGACGCAACGCCCCGCCTGGAAATGTCCATTCTGGTTATTTCCCGTCGTATCATGGACTTATACGAACAAGAAGGAGACCTTGAATGCACGCACGCGACCGGCTCGCGGCCGTGGCTGTCATCGAACGAATGGCAGAGATTCTGCGCAGCGAATTAGGCGACGACGCGCAAGCGCTCTGGCCGGTGCTCGGCGCGCTGTTGCGCCAGTATCTGAACGACAAGCCCACCACCATTACGGCGCTCGCCGATCTTTCGGGCCTGCCGCGCACCAGCGCGCGGCGCATCGTATTCGACCTCAAGGCGCGCGGGTTGCTGGTGTTCCGTGCGGTATCGGAAAGCGGCAGCCGCGAGGTGGTGGTGCCCGCCGCCGCCTTGCTCGACCGCCTCGACCGCATCACGGAACAGACGATCCGGCTCGTAATGGGCGCCAGCGATAGCGGCGGCCATTCCGTCGACACATTCGATCGTTTCAACGCGGAGCGTTATGCCGAACCACCCGGCATTGCCTGGCCGCGCCCCGCGTCGCAAGGCTTCGACGGCGCGATCGAACTCACGCTTGTCGCCTACGAAGATCCCGTCTTCGACATCCTCAAGCGCAATCGCGCAGACATCGAACGCTTCGTGGGACATCGCCTGAAAATCCTCACCTATCCTCAGGATGCCTATTTATCGGCCTTGAACCATGCGTTGAAGACGCCGGCGCACACGCCCATGCTGGTGGCGATCCCGTTCCCGTGGCTCGCCGAATTCAGCGCCGATGGCCATTTGCGCGAACTTCAGGATCTGCAGGCCGCCAGCACGCTTTCCGGCGCAGACTTCTACGACGCCGTCTGGCAAGCGGGCTGGGTCAACCGGCAGCTCTACGCCATCCCCTTGCAGCCGACAGTGGACTTCCTCTGGTATCGCCAGGATCTGTTCGAGGCGGAAGGACTCGCGCCGCCCGCCACCTTCGACGACGTGATTCGCTGCGCCGAACGACTGCAACGCCCGAGTCGCGAACGCGCGGGCATCAGCTGGAACGCAGCGCCGGGACTGCCGCTCGCCGAATCCTTTTTGCAGATTCTCGGCGCGCAAGGCGGCCTGCGTATCGACGACGGCATTCCTCAGGTGGATACGGAACACGGCAGGCTGGTGGTCGACTATCTGCGTGCGCTGGTGCCGTGGTCGTCGCCGCAATTGCGCGCCTCGCACTGGACGCGCAATGCGCAGCTATTCGGCGCGGGCAAGGCGGCCATGTGCTACCACTGGTCGAACCGCTTCGGCATGCTCGACAGCCACGCCTTGCTGCAAAAGGGCGGCCGGGTCGGTTTGCAACTGCATCCCACCTTCGCGGCGGGCGTGACGCCGCTGTCACCGCTTGGCGGGGCATCACTGGCGATTCCCTCGCGCCTCGCCGACGCAAGCGCACAAACAGCGTGGCGCGCGATCGAAACGCTCACCTCGCCCGAGTTGATGAAGTATTTCGTGCTCCACGGCGCGGCGGGCAGCGCACTGCATGCGGTAGCGGAAGATCGCTATGTGCGGCAACGCAACCGCGTGATTGCGGAAATCGACCGGCTCGCGAGGAACCGCCAGATCCGCACCTGCCCATTTCCTGCGATAGCGGGTTACCAGCGCGTGACGCAACAACTGAGCGATCACCTCACGCCCCTGATCTTCGACGGCGCGACGGACATACGCCGACGGCTCGGCAGGCTGCAAAGTGCGCTCGCGAGAGCGCATGCGAAGCGCAAATAGCGGACTGATGCGCTTTCGCCTTTCCACGCGCTTTCAATCATCCGGATTCCCGCTATATGGCGCGTTTTCACAACGCTATGTGCGGCGCGCGGTTGACGCTGTGCGCACACGCCCCTACCCTTGCGCGCTGATGGTTCCCCGGGAGGGGATCAAAAGGGAACGCAGTGAGGCGCATGCGCCGGCAAATCTGCGGCTGCCCCCGCAACTGTGAACGGCGAGTTCGTGCCGCATGCGCCACTGGGAACCCGCCTCGGGAACCCGGGAAGGCCGGCATGGACGACGACCCGCGAGCCAGGAGACCTGCCATCGACCGAGGTCCAAGCAGCCGCAACGGGCGGGGTGTCCCGATGCGCAAGCGCCGCCCGTGTGCGGCGGCCCGTTGCAAGGACAGCCCGACCTCAGGAACCGTCCATGTCCATCGAACTGCTCAAGGCCGCCGCACGAAGCGGCCTGCGCCGTCGCGCCGCCCACACATCGCTGGCGCTTGCCGTCTGCGCGCTCGCATCCAGCGCCTGGCAAAGCGCGCGCGCCGACGATACAACGCTGCCCAATATCCTCGTCACCGGCGATACCCAACATCTGCCGCAATCGTTCGACGGCCGTTACGCGAGCACGCAGGTGCTCACACGCGCGGATCTCGACCGCCTCTCGCCCGCCGATCCGGGCATCACGCAAGCGCTCGCGACGCTACCGGGCGTGACGGTTTCGCAAAGCGGCGGGGCCGGTGCGCTGGCCTCGGTGAGCATACGCGGCTCATCGTCGAATCAGGTGGCCGTATTTATCGACGGCATCCGCATCGGCTCCGCAACCACGGGGGCCGCCGAATGGGCCGACCTGCCGACGTCGGCATTCGATCGCGTCGAAGTGATCTCGGGCCCGGCTGCGGCCTCCTTCGGGGCGGATGCGATGGGCGGCGTGATCCAGCTCTTCACCCGCCATGCGTCGAACCAGCCGAACCAGACGACGGTGTCGTTCGGCGGCGGCTCCAACAAGACCTTCGACACGCAAGTTCGCACGTCGGGCACGGTGCCCTCGACAGGTCCGCTCGCGGCGCTGGGCGGCCTCACCTATTCGCTCGGCCTGCACGAATACAACACCGCGGGGATCGACGCCACGCAGCCTGGCGCCTACGGGCACGAAGATGGCCGCAATCCTTACCATGCGCAGGACGTGGATGCGCGCCTGGGTTATGCGCGCGGAAACTGGTCGATCTCGACATTCATGCTCTATCACCGCTCCGATCTGTCCTATGACAATCTGGGCGGCGACGATCGCCAACTCGATCATCAGTTGACGACGGGTATCGCATTCCACCTCGACATCACGCCGACCACGCAGTTCGATCAATCGGTTGGTTATGCGAATGATCGCCAGTTCCTGTATGCGAATGATCCCACGATTGCTACCGATGAAATCGATTCGACGCGCCTGAGCACGTCGACGTCGATCACGCATCAGGAAACGGGGCATTCGCTGTTTGGGCTGCCGCTTTCCGGTGAGACCAAGCTGGCGTATGACTTCACGCGCGAACAGGCATTTCTGCCCGTGGATATCCCCAGTGGCGTGCCTACGCGCAATGATTCCGCCTTTTCGCTGCATCAGGCGGCCACGCTTGGCGATGTGACGCTGTTCCTCGCGGGGCGGCACGAAATTGTGCAGGGGCAGGCGGTGAATACCGGCAACGCTGCGCTTTCGTGGGCGATTACGCCGGTGTATACCGCGCGCGTTTCTTATGGCAATGCGTTCCGGTTGCCGACGTTCGATGATCTCTATTACCCGGGATTTTCGAATCCGGATTTGCTGCCCGAGCGTAGCGATACGGTTGAGGCGGCGGTCGATGCCAGTACGACGTTTGGTACGTTTACTGCGGCGATCTACGATACGCGTGTGCATAACCTGATCGCTTATGTTGCGCCCGACTATTCGCCTGTGAATGTGGGACGTGCGCATATTCAAGGTGTTGAGCTTTCGTATAAGGGGTCGATTGGGAAGACGACGCCGGTTAGCGCTTCGGTGAGCTTTTTGAATCCGCAGGATGTGACGGATCAGACGTGGCTGAATCGGCGGCCGCGTCAGACCGCCAGTTTGAGTGTTGATCACTCATGGGATGAGCTGCATTTGCATGCGTTGAGTACGGGGGCTTCGCTGCTGTATAACGGCTCGACGTTTGATGATCAGGCTAATCTGGTTTATCTGCCTTCGTTTTTTACTGTGAGTTTGAGGGCGGCTTATCAGGTGAATTCGCGTCTGGTTTTGTCGGCTTCGGTGGCGAATCTTTTTAATCGGCAGTATGTGACGGCTTATGGGTATAACTCGTTGGGGCGGACGGTGTTTGGGAAGGTGAGTTATACGTTTTGAGGGTTTGGTGTTTTTGGTTTGGGGCGTTTCCTTGTTTTCTTGTCGGTCTATTAGCGTTGCCCCTGTGCGGGGCGGCACCCCCTTTTCTTTGCCGCGGCAAAGAAAAGGGGGGAAAAGAAAGCCGCTCACACCGCCAGTGCTTCGCCGTACACCTACAGCCTATAAAACAAAGTGGCGCCCGGGCAGCGCCCGCATCACTGACCTGATAACAGAGTGGTGACGCCCGCACATCCGGGGGCGCAAGCGCCCCGTGGGGCATAACGCAAACCGAAGGTTTGCGCTTTCCCTCGCAGACCCAACCGTTGCAAGCGCAGCGAGCAACGGGATGTATGAGTCCTTTGTCACTTCGTTTTACCGCGCGTGGTGCGAACAATGTCCAGTTACCACTCTGTTGGTGGGCTAGTGGTGGACGGCGTCAGATTAGCGGTGTGAGCGGCTTTCTTTTGCCTACTTTTCTTTGCCGCGGCAAAGAAAAGTAGGTGCCGCCCCGCACAGGGGCAACGCTAGCAAACCGACACCAACTCAAGAAAACACCCCCAAAAAACAACCAGATTTAAAAGTGCCAGACTCACAAAAACCACAGTTCTGCACCATACTCTAGAGACGCTTCCCACCGAGGACCCCACCATGTCACTCCGCATCAACGACACCGCCCCGAACTTCAAGGCGCACACGACGCAGGGCACGATCGACTTCCACGACTGGATCGGCGACCAATGGGCCATCCTGTTCTCGCACCCCAAAGACTTCACCCCCGTCTGCACCACAGAACTCGGCTACATGGCGAAGATCGAGCCTGAGTTCACGCGCCGCAACGCCAAACTGATCGGCCTGTCCGTCGACCCTGTCGAAGACCACGCAAAATGGGCCGCCGATATCGAAGAAACCCAGGGCGCAGCCGTCAAATATCCGATGATCGGCGACACCGACCTCGCCGTCGCCAAGCTCTACAACATGCTGCCCGCCGATGCCGGCGAGTCCAGCGAAGGACGCACCGCCGCAACCAACGCCACGGTCCGCTCCGTGTTCATCATCGGCCCCGACAAAAAGATCAAGCTGATGCTCACCTACCCGATGACCACCGGGCGCAATTTCGATGAAATCCTGCGCGTGCTCGATTCGATGCAATTGACGGCGCAATACAAGGTCGCCACACCGGTCAACTGGAAACAAGGCGACGACGTCATCATCACGCCCGCCGTGAGCAACGAGGAAGCCGAAAAGTCCTTCCCCGGCTTCAAGACCATCAAGCCTTATCTGCGCACGACACGTCAGCCAGGCTGACGTCGCATTGGCGCACCCCGACGCCTGAACGACGCAGAGGCCGCGATGATTTGTCGCCAGCTGTTCGACCCGGTTTCGTCGACGTACACCTATCTGCTCGGCGACGCCGCCAGCGGCGAGGCGCTCCTCATCGATCCGGTCTACGAGCAGGTGCCGCGCGACCTCTCGCTCGTACAGGAATTGGGACTCAAGCTGGTCGCGACACTCGACACTCATGTCCACGCCGATCACGTCACCGGCGCCTGGCGGCTGCGCGAGCGCAGCGGTAGCGAAATCGCGCTCGCCGCCGTCGTGGGCGCTGAAGGCGTCAGTCGTGCGTTGCAACACGGCGATCGTGTGACGTTCGGCAAGCGTCATCTGGAGGTGCGCGCGACGCCGGGTCATACCAGCGGCTGCCTCACCTACGTGCTGGACGATCGCAGCATGGCCTTCACGGGCGACAGTCTGCTGATACGCGGCTGCGGTCGCACGGATTTTCAGGGCGGCAGTCCGGAGCAGTTGTTTGCCTCGGTGCGTGAGCAGATCCTCACGTTGCCCGACGATTGTCTGCTTTATCCGGCGCACGATTATCGCGGCATCACGGTCACGAGCGTGGCCGAAGAGCGGCGCTTCAATCCCCGTCTGGGCGGCGATGTCGATATCGGCGATTTCGCGGGTTATATGAACAATCTGAATCTGCCGCATCCCAAACTGATGGCGGTGGCGGTGCCCGCGAATCTGCGCTGCGGCAAGCCCGAAGGCGACGCACCCGTGCACGAGACGCCTGAATGGGCGCCGCTTACGCTGCGCTTTAGCGGCGTCTGGGAAATCGAGCCGATGGCGCTGCTGGAGCACGGACACGAATGGCAGGTCGTCGATGTGCGCGAGGCGGCGGAGTTCATCGATTGTCTCGGGCATCTACCCGATGCGAAGCTCGTGCCGCTTTCGCAACTGATGGGACGCATCGATGAACTCGACCGCGAGCGGCCCGTTGTGGCGGTGTGCCGTTCGGGCGTGAGGTCGGCGCAGGCGAGCGTGCTGCTTGGCAAGGCCGGATTTGCGCAGGTGGCGAATCTTGCGGGCGGGATGCTGCGGTGGCGGGCAGAGGGGTTGCCGGTGGCCGCGGGTGGTGGCGCGTAGCGTCGCCGCCTGGTTTGCGAGTGCGGCGACGCTGGCTTATGGCGAGGTTATTCGTCGTTACGACGTTCGTCTAGCCAGGGGCGAATATTGACGCGGCCGTCGACAAGACCAAGTGCGTCCTTGTTGAGGGTCCAATGCGCGCCATTGCCTGGGGCGTCGTAGCAGCGCACGAGCACGTTGAGATCCTGCAGGATCGCCGCGAGCTTGCTGGTATTCGGTGCATTGTTGCCACCGGCATCCACATACGCCACACCCAGTCCCATCTGCTCGATGCCAGCCGGAACGTTGACCGCATTGTTCGCGAGCGGAAATGGATCTGCCCCAAAATGGACGTAAAGCCTGGTTAGCGTCCGATTGATAAGGTCGTCGTTAAATCGCAGGGGCCCATTGGTCGCAATCCCGCGATCGTCGATCCGGTACTGGAAGGGATTACCGTGTTTCGGTGTATAGCATTCGGTCCAAGCACCATCATCGCCATCCTGCGGGTTCGGAGCAGGCAGCGCAGCGTTATTCGCACCGCTGCCGTCCCCCGACTCTTTGCGACCGAGGTCATAGCCAATCATAAACAACGCTGCCTCAAGCGCGCGTAGCCTGTCGGCTTTGGCTTCGATCTTTGCGAAACCGCTATTTCCGCCATCCAGCTTCTCGACGATTGCGGCAAGCACCCAACTCGCGAATAGATTCCATTTCGCGTGCTGTGCACCCGATCTGAGTCTCAAGAAGTCGAAATTGTTCACGCGCGGATCGCGCATGGGTGGATTGTCTGCATTCGGCGCGGCGTTTGGCGGCGCCCAGGGGAATTGCAATCCAGCGGGCACGGCTTCAAGGCCGGCCTCGCGGCAGAATCTCACGACTGCCAGACCAAGCGCAGCGGCTACACGCGAGTCGTAAATCACAAACCGTTTGCAGGCAAGCGAATACACCTTGCTCATGCCCGAGGTAAACCGCAAATCCGCAGCCATCAGTCCCGGATACGCACTATCGTTGGCGTCGAGTGCGTCCCGTATTGCGGCGATCAACGCGGCAAGACCCAATTTATTGGCCGTGAGCCAGGTCAAGTTGCCCGGCCCCACGCCTCCCCAGATCACAATCGCACAAGCGGCCGCGCAAACGCGATTATCATCGCCCGCTGCCAGCGCGCTGATCAATTCCGCGCGCAGCGCGGCAAGCGCCGCAGCATTCGATTCGAACGTATCGCCTCGCGGCACGCCAAGCGACGGGACACCGCTATGGCGCCACTGGTATTTTTCGTATGCGTTAAAGATGCTCGTACACGTCCATCGCTGACCTGTCCTTCGCATCGTATAACCATGCGCAAACGTTTCATCATCCAGTTTCGCGCTCATCCACTCGATAAACTGCGCAACGAATTTATCTTTAACGTAATCGTCTTTTGTCATCGCCTCGGCCCCGGAGCTTTATTCACGGTGTTATTCATTGCGTCGCGCATCCAATTCCGTCACGCACGACGGCAAGCATTATTCCACTCAATTCGGCCAAACGCTGTCCCAATCCGCCAGGCGTTACTCAAACCGCATTGGGACATCGTTTGGCCGAATCAAGGTGGATGCTTGCGCCATTCCGAATCGACCGAGGAAATGGAATGGATACGAAAGCAATTCAGAAAGCCGCCCAGTTGATCTACCAGGCCGATGCCCTAATCATCGCCGCGGGCGCAGGCATGAGCGTGGATTCCGGGTTGCCCGACTTTCGCGGCTCGCACGGCCTGTGGACCACGCTTTTGCCCGCGGGCATGCACGAGCGCGATCTGCACGCATGGACGCAAGGCCGCTGCTTCGAGGCCGATCCCACGCAAGCGTGGCGCTTCTACGGCGAAGCCCTGCGCGTCTGCGAAAAGGCCGTTCCGCACGCCGGTCACGGGTTGCTGCTCGACTGGGCCCAGAGCAAGCCTCACGGCGCCTTCGTCTATACGAGCAATGTCGACGGGCATTTTGAAGCAGCGGGCTTCGCGCCCGAACGGATCGTCGAATGCCATGGCTCGATCCGCCATTTCCAGTGCGCGCGGCCCTGCTCGCCCGATATCTGGCCGGCCACGCCCATCTCGGCCACGCCGTGGCTTCCGCGCTGCCGTCGTTGCGGCGCGCTGGCCCGGCCGAATTTTCTGCTGTTTTCCGACCCGGCATGGGTCGTGGCGCGCACCAACGCGCAACGGTTGCGCATGGAGATGTGGCGCGCCGGACCCCGCAAGCCGGTCGTGATCGAGATTGGTGCGGGACTGGCGCTGCCCGGCGTGCGCATGTTTGCGCAAAGCCTGCGTCTGCCGCTTGTTCGCGTCAACACCGATGCCGCCGACATCCACGGTGCAGCCACCGTCGCGCTTCATGGCCGTGCGCTCGACGTGCTTCACGACATCGACCATGAACTCGCGAGGGTCCACACGCAATGAAACAAACTTCGCTACACTCGTGCGCCCGATTCAACGCGCGAGCCGTCATGGAGCTTAGAGAGGTCCTGCTTTCCGCACTGCCCTTTGTCGATCATGCGGCTAATGCGAGCGAAAAGGCAGAAAAAGGCATCCGGTTTTCCCGGATTCGCGAGATCGTCAATGCACGTATGGACGAGCCGCCGCATGAGCGCACGATTCGTCGCCATCTCAGCGATATGACCGGCTACGTCGATAAGGTCGGCGGCACGCGGGCCTCGCGCTGGTTCAAGACCGTCGACACCGACATGTTGAGCACCCAGGATCACCTCGACACGAATCTCGCGATCGCGGTGCTGTCGCTCGATCGCAGCCCTTATCAGAGTCTGCCTTCGGCCGTGATGGCCGGGCTGGAGCCTGCCTTCAAACGCGCGCGCGCAAGGCTTAGTCTGGCTCACGAAGGCACACTTGCCCGCGCGGGCGTCGACTGGAAGGGCAAGATCGTGCGCATGGACGGCACCCAGCCGCTCATCTTTCCGCTTATCGATGCCGACGTGTATCGTCAGGTTTCCGATGCCCTGCTGCACGATCGCCAGCTCAGCTTCGACTATCAGAAGCCGGAGGACGAGACAACCGGCAGCAAGCGTTACGAAGCCCGTTCGCCACTCGGCATCGTGAATCGGGCGGGCGTGTTCTATCTCGTCGTGAACTGGCCAGAAACCGGCGAAAAGCGGCTATTCCGCCTGGACCGCATCAAGCGTGCTCAAGTGCTTCCCCACGCCGCCGAACGCGACGCGAGTTTCAATCTCGATGCCTACGTGCGAACCGAGCAAGCCTTGCACTTCTTCCCCGAAGCCGAGGTGCAACTGAAACTTCGCATCCACGCCAGCAGTGCGCCGCACGAACGCAGCGCCGCCCAGCACATGCTCAACGAGTTCATGCTGCACACGGATCAGAAAATCAAGTGGGCATCCGATAGGCGCTCCTTCGAGCTGACGGCCACCGTCAAGCCCTCAGTCATGCTGCGCCGTTTCCTGCACAGTCAAAGCGATTCGATCGAGGTGCTCGAACCCGCAAGCCTGCGCGAGGAATTCGCCGCACGCGCCCGCCTGATGGCCGCGCGTTACGGCAATGCGCCTGAATGAGCGGCGGCTTTCACCAGAACTGCGGCAACGCCGTCCCACCCGGCCTGACGGCCGTCTTGCGGCGGCGTCTGAGCTTCACCGGCGCGCGCGCAATATCGCCCCAGGTTTGCGCGGCCAGGCGCACGGCGCAATCGAACGATTCGTCTTCCACGGTATGGCAATCGTCGATGGTGATCTGCCAGCCGCGCCGCGTGCGTTCGCAGCGCACGCGGTCGTCTTCCATCAGATCGCTATACCAGCGCCAGACGCGCGCGTCATCGATGTTCGCGTTGACGGCCGCATTGAGCCGCGCCATTTCAATGCTCTGCATTGGCGTAAGGAGTTGCGTCGGTAATTGCGTGCTCACAGTATTCCCCTGTTGATAAGCGCGTTCGTTGTTTCCATTCACAGGTGTCATGCGTCGCGTTTCACCACGCGAGTTTCGCTTCGACGCCGACATAGTCGGCGTTGCGCGCACCCAGCGCCCGCAGCGAATCGCCCACTTCGAAATGCACGGCTTCCAGCGCCAGCGCCACGTTGTCGTTGACGATCCAGTCGGCGCGCACCTGTGCGTACATGCCGGTCCAGAGATCGCCCTTGCCCGCCGTGCCGGGCACCGTCGCCATGCCCTGTCCGTAGACGGCATCCTGCGTCGTGTCGCGCCACTGGAAACCCAGCGCTGTCATCAGCGTGAGCTTTGGCGTGAGCCTGAACGTCAGCGACGGCTTCACGTGAATCAGGTTGCTGTAACCCGTATAGCCCGCCAGCGTGAAGTAATAGCCGTTCGGAAAGAGCGGATTGAACGTCCCCACGTGACCATCGCCGGGATGATGATCGCCCGACGCGCCATCGACCTGCACGCCCACGCGCGGCGTGCCCGGCAACGAGGCGAACGTGTAGCCGCCCAGCGCGCCGAACGCCCAGGCGCCAACAGAGTCTGCGCCTACGTGGCCGGTCTGCGCCATCGCTTCGACGTCCCAGTCGAACGGTGCGCTCTTGCCCGCGTAGCGCGCATCGAATACATCGCGGCGTTCATTGCCGCTCGCATCCAGAAAGCGCGCGTTATCGCGCTCGTAGCGCGACCAGTACGCGGACAGATCACCGGGCCCCACGCTCGCGCGCTCCACGCGCACGCCGCTGAACTTCAGGTGTGTGTTCGAGACATCGTCGAAAGTATCGACATCGCGATACTGCACCGGCTGCGTGAGATAGCCGATGAAGCGCCATTTGCCGATCTCGTAGTCGGCCCACAGCGCGTCAAAGGCCTGACGCACGTTCGGGCCATCGCGCACGGAAACAAAGCGCTGCAAGTCGAACGCCATTTCCTGACGCCCCACGCGCGCCTTGAACGTGCCGGGGCCGACGCCATACACGAACGCCACAAAAGCCTGCTCGATATCGAGCGGATTCTTGTCCACCGGCGATACCGAGTCCTTGCCGAACGGCCGCGCATCCTCCAGCTGGAAAAACGCCTGCACGTGCTCGCCGAAGCGCGCATCGGCATGCACTTCGGCGCGCTGGATCACCCAGCTATCGGGCTTCGATCCCCCCAGTCCAAACAACGGCGTGTTGTTGAGTTCGAAGCGCTCGCGCAGATTCGCGCCCAGCGAGAGATACCAGGTGGGATCGCTCGACAGCGGAATGTATTTGAGGCGATCCAGCGGTTTGCGCGGCACGCAGGGATTCGCGAGCGCGCCCCAGTCTTCCTGCCAGCGGTTGAAGCTGGGGATCGGGCGCTTTGCGTCGCAAGCGGCCTCGGTGGCGCCACTTGCTGATGTTTCAGCGCGAGCCGCGCCAGCGTGCAGCAGCGCGCCTGCCACGAGGGCAAACGCGGCCTGGCGCGTCGTCTGTTTCATCGGCGACGAAAGGCAAAATCGAAAGCGAGGGCGAAGGCGCATACCGCTGTTCTCTTCACTCACTTCGCGGGCGACTTCGCCAGTTGATGAAGCTCCGCGACGTAGCCGCCCGGGAACTCCGCCATGGCCGTGCGGCCTTCGGCGTTTTGCGCGGGCGCGACCAGCACCTTCACGCCAGCGGCCTGCGCCTTTTCGAGCGTCGCGTCCAGATCGGCCACGCGGTAGCCCGTCGTTTCGCGTCCATACGGGTACGGCAGCTTGCCGTCGGTCACGAACACCAGCATGTTGCCGAACGCCGATTCGATGCGCACGCGGCGGATCGTTTCGCCGCTCTTGCCGATTTCCGCGCCATCGGCATGGCGGTTATCCGACACCACCTTGCCATGCGAGAAGCGCACGAAACGATGCACGAAATTCGATGCTTCGTACTTCGATACATACACGCGATTGTCGGGCACCATTTCGAGCGGTGCATAGGACGGCGCTTTCGTGTGCCAGTAAAGCTGCATCGTGAGGCCGCCCGGCCACTGGATCAGCGCGTCCTTGCCGATCGGGTCGTCGAACGGCTCGACGATCACATCGGCGCCCGCTGCGCGCGCGGCGTGCACGGCCTTGTCGATATCGGTCACCAGATAGCCGGTGCGCTCGTTGCCGAACGGGTACGGCACCGGCGTTTCGAACGCGAACACGGAGAGCATGCCCACCGGCGTTTGCACGTACTGCGAAGCGGTTTTGCTCGGCGTCGGCGTGACCGTGAAGACGGCGCGCGGCGAGGCCTTGCCGCCGAAGGTAGCGAGGAAGCTGTTGACGAAGGCGTCGATATCGGCGCTTGCAACGTAGACATGCGTCGTGTCGTATTGCGGGCCCACGGCGACGGCGGGCGTTTGCGCGACGGCAGCCGGATATTGCGAATCGTCGGCGAAGGCCGGGGCGGCGTTGAAGGCCAGACCCAAAGCCGCAAAGGCGACGATCGATGCGGCCGTCATGGCGCGCAGGGGACGATTCAGGCTAAAGAGAGACACGTGTTGCTCCTGATGAAATGAATAAGGATTTACTGAACGGTGCCTGCCGCGCTGCCGTCGCTGGCGCGGCAGGCAAAGACGGCAATCGCACTAAGTAAGGCAAGCGGCACGATCAGCGCCCAGAACGAGGCGGCCAGCCAGCCTGTCGCGCCCAGGCTCGCGCCCACGCCGAAGGCGGCCACTGGCGGCAGCGTGCGGGTCAGCCGCTCGCGCACTTCACGGCGATCGACATGCGTGCTGCGCGCCAGCAGATCGAATACGTCGATCACGGCCTGCGTGACATTGCCGGTCATGACGGTATTGGCCACCACGCTGCGTGCGGTCAGACGCGGATGCGCGTTCTGCACGCCCATCGCGGCCGCGCCCAGCAGGCCGCAGGCGATTGTGAGCGGCGCATCGGCGTTCGTGATCGGCGCGGCGACAAGGCCCACGATCATGAAAGCGGCCAGCAGCACGATCTGCATCAAATAGAGCGCCCCCACGCGAACGGCATGGGCTTGCGCGTGCAACTTGTCTGCGAGCACACGGGCGCCGACGATGCCCAGTACAAAGGCGGGAAACGCCAGCCATTTGATCAGCAGGCCGCCGCTCACCCCCGCGATGCCCGAACCGATCATGATGAAGTTGCCGGTCACGTGCGCGGTGAACAGGCCGAACAACGCGACAAAGCCTAGCGTATCGACAAAACCCGCCACGAAAGCGAGCACGGTGTTCTCGCCGCGCATCGGGTCGAGTACGGCCTTGCTCCGTGCAAGCGTCGCGCTCATGGCTTGCTGCTCGTCGAATCGGCGTGGTCGACTGACGCGCTTAACACATCGCGCTGCACCGGCGCGCTTTGCGTCTGTGCCTGCGGTGCGCTCCAGTGCGCCTGCACGAACGGAATCGCATGCTCGCCGATCACGATGCCAAGCAGCCCGGCCAGCGCGATCAGCGGCGGCGCGGGCGACTGCACGCGCGAGAAGTAATAGAGCAGCCCGACCACGAGGCCCGCTCCGAGTGAAATGAGGTACGACATGTCGACCGCTCCTTGCTGCGCTCAAACGCGCGATTTCAGAAAGTCCGCCAGCGCGTTCAGGCCGATTGGCTCACACGCCGATGGGTCCGGCGGGCGGCGCGCAGCGCGCATTGCCACGTCAGGCGATAACGCCCCGCGCCGCCAATCGCGACCGTGCCGAACAAGATCAGCAGCATCCACGCAAACTGACCTTGCTCGAGCGTCCAGTCAGGATGCACCAGCAACAGCGCGACCGCAGTGACCACGAGAATCGGCAGCGCGGCAAGGCGTGTGAAGACGCCGAGCATCATCAGCACCGGGCACACCACCTCCGCGAAGATCGCAAAGGACAGCGTAAAGGCGCTGCCCAGGTGCAACGGATCTTCGATCACGCCGAGTTGCGCACGCACGTGCAACGCCTTCGGCAAGCCGTGCACGAACAGCACGAGCAGGCTGGCGCTCACGCGCAGGAACAGCAGCGCAATATCGGCGCTCTCGAAACGTTTCATCACTGACCTCGGCTTGACTTGCAACTCGACTTAAAACGCGAAACAGCTACAGCCCAGCGCGCCCCAGAACGCATTCGCGTCCCCGGCCGGCACGTTGCTGCGCCACGCCCAGCCGTGTGCATGCTTGTGTACGCCGCACAGATTCACGCAGGCATCGCTGCAGGACTGCGCCAGCGTGGCGTTCGATGCGTTCGCCGTGTTCGTCACTACGGGCTTGTAGCGCGCATAGCCGCCAAATTCCGCCACCGGCGACCACGACGGGCTCACCGGCAGGGCGGGCGGACCGTATGAGGTGAATTCCTCGTCGGCGTAGACCACGCGGCCGTTCACCACCGTCAGCACCGAGTTCAGATGCTTGATGGCGTCTTCGTCGATCGTGAAGAAGTCGTCGCTGAGTACCGCGAAGTCGGCGTACTGGCCCGGCACGAGCGCGCCCTTCTTCGTCTCGTCGTTCGAGAACCAGGCGCTGCCCACGGTGTAGCGGCGCAGGGCTTCCATACGCTCCAGACGATCGCGCTGCGCATACATCTGCGTGCCGCCCACGGTGCGTCCCGAAACCAGCCAGTAAAGCGAGACGAACGGGTTGTAGCTCGCCACCCGCGTGGCATCCGTGCCCGCCCCCACCGGCAGTCCCGCTTCGAGCATCTGGCGCACCGGCGGCGTACGCGCGGCGGCTTCCGCGCCGTAACGCGAGATAAAGTATTCGCCCTGAAACGCCATGCGATGCTGCACGGCGATGCCGCCGCCCAGCGCGGCGATGCGCTCGATATTGCGTTGCGAAATCGTCTCGCAGTGGTCGAAGAACCAGCGCAGGCCGTTGAACGGCGTGTCGCTGTTCACGCGCTCGAACACGTTGAGGAAGCGGTCGATCGATTCGTCGTAGGTCGCGTGCAGACGCCACGGCCAGCGGTTTTGCACCAGCAGGCGCACGACGTCTTCCAGTTCCTGCTCCATGCCGTCCGGCAGATCGGGGCGCGGCTCCAGGAAGTCCTCGAAGTCGGCGGCCGAGAACACCAGCATCTCGCCCGCACCGTTGACCTTGAGGAAATCGTCGCCGTCGCCCGGACGCGTGCTCTTCACCCATTTCGCGAAGTCTTCGATCTCGCGCTTCGCGTTCTGCGTGAACAGGTTGTAGGCGATGCGCACGGTCAGCTGATCGTTCTTCGCCAGGTCCATGATGACTTCATAGTCGTCCGGATAAGCCTGGTAACCGCCGCCCGCGTCGATGGCGCTCGTCACGCCCAGGCGGTTCAGTTCGCGCATGAACTGGCGCGAGGAATTCTTTTGATCCTCCAGCGCGAGCTTGGGACCCTTCGCGAGCGTTGCGTAAAGCAAGCCCGCGTTCGGGCGCGCGATCAGCATGCCGGTGGGATTGCCACGCTTGTCGCGCTGGATTTCGCCGCCCGGCGGGTTCGGCGTATCGCGGTCGTAGCCCGCCGCGCGCAGCGCCGCGGCATTGAGCAGCGCGCTGTCGTACAGGTGCAGGATGAAGACCGGCGTATCGGGCGCAATCGCGTTGATTTCTTCGAGCGTCGGACCGCGCTTTTCCTCGAACTGGAATTCGTTCCAGCCGCCCACCACGCGCACCCATTGCGGCGCGGGCGTGCGCGCAACCTGTTCGCGCAGCATCTGCAGCGCGTCTCGCAGCGACGGCACGCCGTCCCAGCGCAGTTCCATGTTGAAGTTCAGGCCGCCGCGGATCACGTGCAGGTGCGAGTCGTTGAGACCCGGAATCACGGTGCGGCCATTCAGATCGATACGGCGTGCGTCGTCGCGCGCCCATTGCATGACGTCGCGGTCGTTGCCGCTCGCGACGACCTTGCCATCGGCAACGGCCAGCGCGGTCGAGAACGAGCGGCGCTCGTCCTGGGTGGCGATCTTGCCGTTGTAGATCACCAGGTCGGCGATGCGGCGAGGTTGATCAAGGGCGCTCATCGACGCTCTCCTGTTTAGTGCTGGATTCAGTGCGAACTGCTTGCGGGAGGTGTGGCGCGCGGTGCCGGACGTGACGCCGCGCGCCGTGTGCGAGGCCATGGCGCGTTGTCAGGCTGCACGCGCCATGTGCGGGTCTTGCGGCTTAGCCCGCTTCGCTCGCGTGTTCGCCGAGGATCTGCTTCGCGTAACGCACGCCGATGCCGTAGGCGCTGTGCGCCTTGAAGATGTCCATGCAGCCTTCGTAGGTCTCGCCACGCGCCCAGTCGCGTTGCAGTTCGCACATGAACTGCAGCGAGTTCATCGGCACCGCGCCGGCCTGGACGATGCGCTGCACGGCGCGCTCGTGCGCTTCTTCCGTGATGTCGCCGCAAGCGTCGGTCGGCACGTAGATTTCGAAGCCTTCGGCCAGCATCTGGATGGTCGGGAAGGTGACGCATACTTCGGTCCACAGACCGGCGATCACGATCTTCTTGCGGCCCGTGGCCTTGATCGCATCGCGGAAGCCCTTGTCTTCCCACGAGTTCATCGAGGTGCGGTCGATCGGCTTCACGTTGGGGAACACGGCCTGAACTTCGGGCAACAGGTGACCGCTGAACGAATCGGCGGCGATGGTCGTGAGGACCGTCGGCACCTTGAAGAGCTTCGCGGCCTTGGCGAGAATCTGCACGTTGTGCAGGACGGTGGTGCGCTCGTGCGAGTGCGTGCCGAAGAACATCTGCGGCTGGTGGTCGATCAGCGCGAGCGCGCAGGTGTCGGGGGTCAGCAGTTCAAATGCCATGTCAAACTCCGTTCAGGTGTCGGGGGTGAATCGGGTGGCGTCCGCGCGTTCGTTGAATCGGTGTTTTGCCTGATTCCAATGACCGCGCGATCTGGGTCACAGATTAGAGATCGCCCGTCTTAAAGTCCTGTCGAAAACCTGAAGAGTTATGAATGGGATTTAAATCCGCACGTTCGTTTGCATCAATGGAAAAGCCGCCCGATATCGCTATCGGGCGGCTTTGATTCAGGCCTTGTGCGCGCTTTCAGCGCGCGGCCATTACGCCTTCAGAAACGCCAGCAGATCCTGATTGACCTGATCGACGTGCGTGCTGCACATGCCGTGCGGCGCGCCCGCGTAGACCTTGAGCGTAGCGTTTTTGACGATCTTCGCCGAGAGCTTCGCCGAATCGTCGATCGGCACGATCTGGTCGTCGTCACCGTGCAGGATCAGCGTGGGCACGCTGATCTTTTTAAGGTCTTCGGTGTAATCGACTTCCGAGAATTGCTTGATGCACTCGTACTGGCCTTTGATCGAACCGGCCATGCCCTGACGCCAGAAGTCCTGCACCAGACCTTGCGAGACCTTGGCGTTGGGGCGGTTGAAGCCGTAGAACGGCGTGGCGAGATCCAGATAGAACTGCGAACGGTTGGCGGCCACCCCCGCGCGGATGCCGTCGAACACCGACATCGGCAGGCCATTCGGGTTCGCTTCGGTCTTCACCATGATCGGCGGCACCGCGCCGATCAGCACGGCCTTGGCCACGCGCTTTTCGCCATGACGGCCGATGTAGTGCGCGACTTCGCCGCCGCCGGTCGAGTGACCCACGAGCATCGCGCCCTTCACGTCGAGTGCGTCGAGCACCGTGGCGAGATCGTCTGCGTAGGTATCCATATCATTGCCCTCGGACGGCTGACCCGAGCGGCCGTGGCCACGGCGATCATGCGCAATCACGCGATAGCCCTGGTTCACGAGGAACAGCATCTGCGCGTCCCACGCGTCGGCGGACAGCGGCCAGCCGTGCGAGAACACCACCGGCGTGCCCGTGCCCCAGTCCTTGAAATAGATCGGCGTGCCGTCCTTCGCATTGACGAAGCCGCCACCGTGATGATGACCCGTGCCGTGCGCGTGGGCCGTGCCCGCCGCGCCTGCGGCCGTTGCGGCGCTGGCGCTCAGGCTCGACATGGCGGCAACGGCGCCGGCCACGCCAGCGCTCGCGGAAAGCAGACGGCGGCGCGTGGCCGAAGCGGGGGTCGGGTGGATCTGTTGCGTGGTCATGCGGGTTTTTCTCCGTCGAACGTGGTAGCTGCGTGGTTATCGATAGCGATGCGAACGAATCCGCATGCCTGACGGCAGCTTAACGACGACAGAAACGGAAGTCCTTATCGAAACCTGAAGAATCCTGAAAGGCGATGAAGCCGCGTTGTCTGATTTCAATTTATGCGGCAAATGCCAGCGACGCGCTCTTTTCTCGCGGCGAGGGATGAAGGACAGAGAAGGCGTCCAGGTCCTGCGCATCGGCCGCATTCTCGCGTTCCAGCCAGCGTGTCTCGTCCGCTTGAGCCAGCTTGTCGAGCGCGAACGCGCGGGTCACGCGCGGCAGGCGATAGCGCATCGCCGCCGTCATCGCATGCGGCTCGGCCAGCAGCAGCGATTTCGACACCAGCCCGCTCAATCCTTCAATCACGAGATCCGCGTCGAACAGGGCGCAGGCTGCGAGTTCCGTCGCGGCATCGAGTTCGAACGCGCCTTCGAACACCGCGATACGGCGCAACACCGTCTGCTCGATCGCATCGAGCCGCGCATGACTCCATTCGAGCGTCGCACCCAGCGTGCGCTGCCGCGCCGGCACGCCGCGCAGGCCATTGGGCAAGACGAGCAACTGGGTATCGAGTTGCGCGAGCAGCGGCCCCACGCCGATCAAGGCGGCGCGCCGTGCGGCCAGTTCCAGCGCGAGCGGCAAGCCATCCAGCAGGCGGCACAGCGCCGCGACCATCTCCAGCGGCGGCGTGGCCAGCGGGTTGCCGGTCTCGCCCGCGCACGCATGACGCAAAAAGAGCTGCACGGCCGGACTCGCACGCAGGCGCGCTTCGCTCGCGTCCTGCGGCGGCAGCGCCAGTGGCGCGACGCGATAGACACGCTCCCCGGCGATACGCAGCGGCTCGCGGCTCGTCGCCACCACACGCGCATGCGGATACGCGGCGCTCAGCGCATGGCAATAAGCTGCGGCTTCGTCGATTGCGCACTCGCAGCCGTCGACGACGAAGATCGTGTGACGCGCGGCGGCGGCCTGATCGAAGGTCGGCAGATGCGGCACGGCGTGCGGCGCGCAGTGGGCGATTTCCGCGCAAAAGTCGATATAGCGGATGCCTGCCCCGGTGCCCGCGCTGCGCGCGTAGGCCAGTTCGCACGCCAGCGCGCTCTTGCCCACGCCGCCCGCGCCTGCGAGCGTCAGCAGGGTTTCGGCGTCGAGCAGCGCGAGCAGTTCGGCGAGCTGATCTTCGCGGCCGATCAGCGGCATGCGGGGCACCGCGCCCGGCCAAAATTCGCCGCGCGGCGCGGAGGCGGGAGCGAGAGCAGAAGCGCAGGCGGCTGCAAGTGCCGGCGCAGACGCGGCGGCCTTCGCCGGTACGCGCGCCTCAGGCGCCGCCAGCCGGTAGCCGCGGCCCGCCACGGTGCGAATCCAGCCGTGCTTGCCGCCCAGCAGCTTGCGCAGCGCGGAGATATGCACCTGGATGTTGTTGTCGATGACGATGGTGTTCGGCCATACGGCGTCGAGGATGGCGTCCTTCGAGACGATCCTGCCGTCAGCCTCGATCAGGAGCGCGAGAATATCGAATGCGCGCGCGCTCAGCGGCCAGGGCTTGCCGTCCAGATAGAGTTCGCGGCTCGCCAGCGACACTGTCACCCGGTCGAACTGGTGCATGGTTTCCTCGTCATCTTCTCCCCTTTTTGTCTGAATTTCGTCTGATCGCCAGATCGCGGAATCGCTATATCGTGCGGCTCGCCGCGCGAAGCACGAGGAACCGCGCCGCGCCGTTGCGCCGCTGTCCTGACGCAGGCGAACCGTGTCGTCAAGCGAATCGTAGGGCGTCCCAGCGACGAGTTCCATCATCCATAGGTGTGGCCGCGATACCGGTAACAACCGCGAAGCGGAGCGCTCCGGCGCGCTGCGCCGTGGCCCACCGACGCATTTAAGTGCTTCTCCCGCGTAGTGCGGGCGCGATTAATACCAAAGTATGAGTGGCGCACCGATCTGAATAGAGTCTTTTGCCTGGAAGAATAGAGGCGCGAATATCGGCGATTAAATCCGATGATTAATTCCGACAATTAATCGGCCATTCACCACACGCCTCACCCGGAAATATGACATGCCCTATACTTCCAGTCCGACGGCGCCGGCTTGCCGCGCCGGTATCGACGCTCCCGGAGATAGTGCCCGTGACCACCGAGACCCGCTCCCCGCGCGCCAACTCCCCACGCGACGGCTTCGGCTGCGCGCTCGAACGGCTCGCGCTGAGCCAGCAGCTCGACGCGGGCGAGCTGAATCTGCACCGCAAACACGCGCGCGAGCGCATCTTCGGCCAGGTCGAGACACAGGCCGAGGATCGCGGCTTTCTCGTCGGCGTCTCGCTGCAAGGCGGCCATCGGCGGCGCATCATGCGCGGCGGAGCCGCCAGCGCCCATGACTTCGGCGAGCATGCGCTTTATGTGCGCGATTTCGACGACAACTATCGCGCCGATCTGTCCGGCTCGTTCGACTTCGTGCTGGTGGAAGTGCCGCGCGCCTGGCTGGAGCGCATGGGCGCGGATGCCTCGCGCCATCGCGTGACCGGTCTTGCGCGCGTCGTCGGCCAGCGCGACGACGTTTTTGGCCATCTCTCACGCGCGCTCTTGCCCGCCTTCGAGCACCCTGAAACGCACAGCCCGCTCTTTCTCGAACAGATTGGCCTCGCCATGGGGCAGCATCTGGTCACGCACTACGGCGGCGTGAGTGCGCGCTCATCACTGCGGCGCGCGACGCTGTCGCGCTGGCAGGAGACCCGTGCCAAGGAACTGCTGCTCGAAGGCGCGGGCGCGAACGCTGGCTCCTCGGTTGAGGCCATCGCCGCCGAATGCCGCCTTTCGTCCAGCTATTTCATCCGCGCATTTCGCGGCTCAACGGGCTACACGCCTTATCAGTGGCAACTCTCGCAACGCATCGCCCAGGCGCAGGGCATGCTCGCGCATAGCACGCTCACACTCGTCGAAATCGCCAATGCCTGCGGCTTTTCCGACCAGACGCACTTCACGCGCATGTTCTCCAAGGCGGTGGGCACCGCGCCCGGCACCTGGCGACGGCAGAACGCAACGATGAACCTCGGCTCGGCCAGCGCCGAAGAGCCGCTGCACCATTTTCGCCAAAACGGTTCAATAAGCGACAAGACACCGGGTTAACGCCACGCTAGGATGCCTTCACGCGCGTCGTCCCATTCATGCGCGCGCATCCGGAACCCAAACGTGAACCCGCAGTCCAGCATCGACGCCCCTACTCCCCGCGACACGCCGATGGTCTATATCGTCGACGACGACGCGTCCGTCAACGAAGCGCTCTGCATGCTGGTGCGCTCGGTGGGACTGGGTGCGCGCGGCTTTTTCAATGCGCAGGCATTTCTCGACTTTGTGCGCGACGACGAGCCTTGTTGTCTCGTGCTCGACGTGCGTCTGCGCGGCAATAGCGGCCTCACGCTGCAGGACACGCTCAACGCCATGCGCGACCCGATTCCGGTGATCGTCATTACCGGCCACGGCGATGTGCCGATGAGCGTGCGCGTGATGAAGGCCGGCGCAACCGACTTCCTCACCAAGCCGTTTCGGGATCAGGATTTTCTGGATGCGATTGCGGTGTCGCTCGAACGCGACCGCGCTCGGCGCGCGGCGAACCGCGCCAATCACGACGTGGCGACGCGTTTCGAGTCGATGTCGCAACGCGAGCGCGAGGTGATGGCGCTCGCGGCCTCGGGGAGGATGAACAAGCAGATCGCCGATGAACTCGGCATCAGCGAAGTCACTGTGAAGATCCATCGCGGCAGTGCGATGCGCAAGATGCAGGCGCGCTCGTTCGCGGAACTGGTGATACTCGCGCACCGCCTGGGCATTGCGCAGACGCAAGGCAGTGAATGCGCGAGCGAGCGCGTCGTTTAGCGCCTGAATCTAGCGCTTGAATGGGTTGTTCTAAACCAGCCGCGCTTCCAGAAACGCCAGCAATGCGCGCACCTTGCTCGAATGCCGCCGGTTGGGCAGCCAGGCCGCGTACACCACTGCGTCGCCGCCTTGGGCCGTGACGCGATAGTCCGCAAAAAGACGTTCCAGCTTCGCATTCGTCACTTCTTCCCGCACGAGCCAGGCGGGCAGCAATGCCACACCCTGCCCCGCGCGCACCGCTTCGTGCAGCATATCGACGTTGTTCGTCACCAGCCGCCCGCGCACATTCACGACTTCGGTTGAGTCGTCCGCCGTATCCGGTGCGTCCGCCCTTGCGAAAGTCCACGCCTGACGCGCGCGATAACCGCCCGCATAGCTGATGCGCGCGCATTCGTGTTCCGCGAGATCGGCGGGCGTGGCGGGCTTGCCCGCACGCGCGAGGTAATCGGCGCTTGCCACCAGCCAGCGCGGGTTCTCCTGCAGCGTGCGCACGATCAGGTTCGGGTCGCGCGCCGGCGCGCCGATGCGCACTGCGACATCGATGCGTTCCAGCGCGAGATCGACGAAATGGTCCGCCACCAGCACGTCGAGCGCGACGCGCGGATGCTCGCGCACAAACGCCGCCAGATGCGGCCCGAGCACGGCCCGGCAATACGCCGACGGCACGGTGATGCGCAGCGCGCCCGCCGGGGCGGCGCCGCGGTCCAGCACGCTTTCGTCGGCTTCGCTCAACTCGTCGAGCAGGCGCGAGACCTGTTCGACGTAGGCCGCGCCCGCGTCGGTGAGACTCACGCGGCGGGGCGTGCGCGTGAGCAGTGCCGCGCCAAGCGACGCTTCGAGGCTGTCCATCAGCCGCATCACCGACGAGGTCGCCACGCCAAGCCGTCGCGCGGCTTTGGCGAAGCCGCCGCTGTCGGCGACTTCCAGCAGCGTAGTGAGAGCGAGCAGTTTATCCATGCGCGCCATTATGCCCGCGCGCCGCGGGCGGCCTGTGCGGGCGTGCTCCGAAACGCCCATCCAGTTCTTTTAAGGTCGGGCTTAAGGATTTTTAAGCCACGCCCTGTCACGATTTCTCTTATTGCGCGTCGCGCAACGTGAGCTTGCGTGGCGGACGTATTCCGGCCTCTCTGACGCGCGCCTAAGCTTTGCGCTGTCTTGCCTCATCGTTCAAGGAGACTGGAATGTCTACACCCTCGCGCAGCATGAGTCGCGGAGCGCAGGCCGCTCCGCTCACTTCAGGCCTCATCGCGCTGTTCGCTTTCAGCTGCGGCGCGATCGTCGCCAACCTCTATTACGCGCAGCCGATCACTGAGCTGATTG
This sequence comes from Burkholderia sp. Ax-1719, assembly GCF_011753055.1. Lineage (GTDB taxonomy): Bacteria > Pseudomonadota > Gammaproteobacteria > Burkholderiales > Burkholderiaceae > Paraburkholderia. Next base: position 179,359 of record NZ_VWWJ01000001.1, read on the forward strand.
CACCGTCGCTGCATCTGTCGAACGGCGCGGCCAGCCTGATCGTCTCGCTCACGCAGATCGGCTATGCGCTCGGCCTGTTCTTTATCGTGCCGCTTGGCGACCTGCTCGAAAACCGCAAGCTGATGATCGTCACGGCGCTGGTCTCGATCGCGAGTCTGGCCGCCGCTGCCGTCACGCACGGCGCGGGCGCGTTCCTCGCGCTGTCGCTACTGATCGGCTTCAGTTCGGTGGCGGTGCAGATTCTCGTGCCGCTCGCCGCGCATCTCGCACCCGATCATTCGCGCGGACGCGTCGTCGGCACCATCATGGGCGGCCTGCTGCTCGGCATTTTGCTGGCGCGGCCACTCTCCAGCGTGGTAGCAGGCTGCTTCGGCTGGCGCGTGGTGTTCGGCGCGGCCGCCGTGCTGATGACGCTGGTGACCGGCGTGCTCGCTTTCACCATCCCGCGCCGCCAGCCCGAGCATCGCGCGACGTATTTCGCGCTGATCGGCTCGCTGCTGCATCTCGTGCGGACCATGCCGGTGCTGCGTCATCGCGCGCTCTATCAGGGCTTGATGTTCGCCTCGTTCAGCCTGTTCTGGACCGCCGTGCCGATCGAACTGACGCGTCACTACGGTCTCTCACAAGGCGGCATCGGCCTGTTCGCCCTCGTGGGCGCGATTGGCGCCACTTCCGCGCCGATGGCAGGCCGTCTCGCCGATGCCGGGCATTCGGTGCGCGCGACCATGATCGCTCTGGTGGTGGGCGCGCTGTCCTATGCGACCACGCTCGTGCAGCACGCCACCGGCCTCGCCGGGCTCGTCGCGACGGGCGTGCTGCTCGACTTCGCGGTGCAGATGAACATGGTGCTGGGCCAGCGCGAGATCTACGCACTGCATGCCGCGAGCCGCAACCGCCTCAACGCGCTCTATATGACGAGCATTTTCGTCGGCGGCGCAATCGGTTCGGCAATGGCGAGCGTGCTTTACGAGCACGGCGGCTGGCCGCTGGTCGCGGGCGTCGCTGCTGCGTTCCCGCTGATCGCGTTCGCGCATTTTCTGATCGTCGGCGGCCCGCATGCAGTGAAGCATGCACAAGGCCTGGCGTCGTAACGCCGGTCGCGCTGGCCGTCGCCATTTTCCGTTTCCCCACGTTTGCACAAGGAACGCTTCATGTCCGCACTTTCGTCTGACTTCCCTTCGCCGAAGGTGCGGTCATGATCCGCAAACGCTGGCTGATCGGCGCGACGGCCGTGGCTGTCGTGGGCCTCGCCGCCGTCGCCGCCATCCTGTACGAACCGGCCATCGCACCGCAAGCGCCGCCCGCGCCCCCGGCCTTCAGCACGCAGCTGAAACTCGAAGGCGCCCGCGTGGTGGCGCTGGGCGATTGCGTCGTGTGTCACACGAAGTCGGGCGGCCATCCGTTTGCGGGCGGCCTGCCGCTCGCCACGCCGTTCGGCACGATCTACGCGACCAATATCACGCCCGATGTGCAGACCGGCATTGGCGCGTGGTCGCAGGAAGCTTTCGCACGCGCCTTGCGTCATGGCATTGCGCGGGACGGCCATCAGCTCTATCCGGCGTTTCCGTATGTGCATTTCACGCGCATGTCCGATCACGACATCGCAGCGGCTTACGCGTATCTGATGAGCCGCGAACCGGTCAACCAGACCACGCCGCCCAATGCGCTGATCTTCCCGCTCAATTTCCGGCCACTGGTGGCGTTCTGGAATGTGCTGTTTTTGCGGCCCGGGCCGCGCGATGCGGTTACGGCCGGAATGTCGGCGCACGAGGCGCAATGGCGTCGCGGCAAACAGCTCGTCGATGGCCTCGGCCACTGCGCGTCCTGCCATTCGCCGCTCAACGCAATCGGCGGTGAAAAGCTCGGCCATGCGTTCGACGGCGGTATCGTCGACGGCTGGGAAGCGCCCGCGCTCAACGCGCTGGGCGAGGCCGCGAAGCCGTGGACCCAGGCGCAACTCGCCACGTATCTGCGCACCGGCCGCGCCTCCGAACACGGTGCGGCGGCAGGCCCCATGTTGCCAGTCACACGCGATCTGGCCACCGTCCCGCCCGAGGACGTAGACGCCATCGCGGCCTACATTCTGTCGATTCAAAAAGCGCCGCGCGACACGAACGAATCCCGCGCATCACACACGCCCGGCGAGGCGCAACAACGCGGCGCCGTGCTGTTCGCCGCTTCCTGCGCGCAATGCCACGGCCCCGCCGCGCCGATGCAGTCGATCGGCCTGCGCCCGACGCTCGCCGACAGCACCGCCGTCAACGCGACGACGCCGCGCAACGCCATCCAGATGATGCTGAACGGCATCGGCTGGCATGGCGAAGACGCCATGAACTACATGCCCGCCTTCGCCGCGATCTACGACGACCGCCAGATCGCCGATCTGGCCGCGTATCTGCGCGGCGCGTACACAACGAAAACCCCGTGGCCCGACGCCCAGGCACTGGCCGCCCAGCTCAGAAAACAGGACAGCGCACGATGACCACGACGCTCAACGTGAACGGCCACGAACACATCCTCGATATCGATCCGTCGACGCCGCTGCTCTACGCGCTGCGCAACGACCTCCATCTGCACGGCGCGAAGTTCGGCTGTGGACTCGGCCAATGCGGCGCCTGCACGGTGCTGGTGGACGGCAAGCCCACGTTTTCCTGCCTCGTGCCCGTGAGCGCCATCGGCATCAGGCCGGTACGCACGATCGAAAGCCTCGGCAGCGCGCAGCAGCCCGGCGCGCTCCAGCGCGCGTTCATCAAGCATCAGGCGGCGCAATGCGGCTACTGCATCGCCGGCATGATCATGCGCGCGCAGGCGCTGCTCGACCGCAATCCGCATCCCAGCGAAGCCGACCTGCGCGAGCATATGGAGCCCAATCTCTGCCGCTGCGGCACGCATATGCGCATTCTTGCGGCGGTGCGCGAAGTGGCCGGGCTGCCCGACACACGTTCCGAAACGTTGCGCTCGCAACCGCTTGTAGCATCGGCCAGCGTGGAGGCGCACGCAAAATGAGCCATTCCGATGTGATGCATGAGGAACCCGAAGCGCTCGAACCCGTCGATCCAGGCCGCCGCCGCTTCATGCGCTCGGGCGCGCTGTTCGTCGCTTTCAGCCTGATACCGGGCGTCGACGCCTTCGCGCAGCAGGTGATCGCCGACGAAGGCAAGGCCGTGACGATCTCGCGCAACACCCAGACGCTGGCGGGCAGTCTCAAGACCAATCCGCTGCTGGACGCGTGGATCAAGATCGCGCCCGACGGCCACGTGACCGTCTTCACCGGCAAGGTCGAGCTAGGCACCGGCGTGCGCACGGCGCTGCTGCAAGTGGCGGCTGAGGAGCTGAACATGACGCCCTCGCTCATAACCTTCCTCACCGCCGACACCGGCGCATCGCCCGACGAAGGACTGACCGCCGGCAGCCACACCATCGCCGATAGCGGCAGCGCCCTGCTCAACGCCGCCGCGCAGGTGCGCGGTCTGCTGATGGACGCCGCCGCCAGACATTTCGGCATACCAGGGAATGCGCTGAGCGCGCAGGACGCCGTGATTCGCGCGCCCGACGGCCGGACGATGAGCTACGGCGAGGCGGTCGCGCTGGTCGATCTACATCGCAACGCGCAACCCGTTTCGCCGCTCAAGGACCCGAAGACGTTTCGGGTGATCGGCACGTCACTGCCACGCGTCGATATTCCGGGCAAGGTCACGGGTGGCGCGAGCTATGTGCAGGACATGCAGTTGCCCGGCATGTTGCATGCGCGCGTGGTGATGCCGCCTGTCTATGACGCAACGCTGCTGGCTTTCGACGAGGCCGCCATCGTCAAGCTGCCGGGCGTGGTGAAGATCGTGCGCGACGGCAGCATGCTGGCCGTGGTCGCGGCGGGGGAATGGCAGGCGGTGGTAGCGCAGCGCGCCCTGGCCGCGAGTTGCCGATGGACGCCCGGCCGCGCACTGCCCGATCCGGCCACGGTGCACGGCGACCTCAGGCGCATCGCCACGCGCACGATCCCGATCGCCAGCCAGCACACGGGCGCTGCGCCCGCGGTCAAGACGCTGCACGCCACGTACCTCAAGGACTATTTGCTGCATGGCTCGATTGGCCCGTCCTGCGCGGTGGCGCAACTGGAAAACGGCAAACTCACGGTCTGGACGCATTCGCAGGGCGTGTATCCGCTGCGCGATGCGCTCGCCGAGATGCTCGCGATGCAAAAAGACGACGTGCGCTGTATTCATACGGAAGGCTCCGGCTGCTACGGCCACAATGGCGCGGACGACGTGGCCGCGCACGCCGCGCTGATCGCGCACGCCATGCCGGGCCGCCCGGTGCGCGTGCAGTGGATGCGCGAGCAGGAGCATACGTGGGACCATTTCACGCCCGCGATGGTCACCGAAGCGAGCGCCTCGCTGGATGCGCAGGGCCGCATCGTCGACTGGCAGTACGCGCTATGGAGCAGTTCGCACAACGAGCGCATCGTCAATGCGGGGCGTCTGCTGCCCGCGCGCATGCTGGCCAAGCCCTTCGTTTCCGCGCCATCGGAGCCGATGGTGCAACCCGAAGGCGGCGGCGACCGTAACGCGATTCCGCTTTATACGCTGCCCAATATCGAGGTCATCAATCATTTTTCGCCGACGATGCCGCTGCAGACCTCGGCCATGCGCTCGCTCGGCGCGCACACCAATATCTTCGCGATCGAAAGTTTCATGGACGAACTCGCGCATGCCGCCGGGACCGATCCCGTGGCATTTCGTCTGAAGCATATGGACGATCCGCGTGCGCGCGACGTGATTCAGCTTGCGGCACAGCGTTTTGGCTGGCCGCGCCCGCCGCGTGAGCGTAATCGCGGCGTGGGTTTCGGGTTTGCGAAATACAAGAATCTGATGGCTTATGTGGCGATTGCAGTGGAAATCGCCGTCGAGCCAGAAACTGGCCAGATAACGCTGGAGCGCGCGGAAGTCGCCGTGGATTCCGGGCAGATCGTCAATCCCGACGGCATTCGCAATCAGATCGAAGGCGGCGTGATTCAATCGGCAAGCTGGACGCTGCACGAATCACTGCGTTTCGATACCGCGCGCATTCGCAGTTTCGACTGGAGCAGTTATCCGATTCTGCGGTTTTCCTCCGTGCCGAAGAGCCTCAATGTGCATTTGATCGACCGGCCCGGCGCGCCGTTTCTGGGCGCGGCGGAAGCGTCGATGGGGCCGACGGCGGGCGCGCTCGGCAATGCGCTATTCGACGCGACCGGTCAGCGCGTGCGGAACATGCCGCTCGCAGGCGATAGACTGCGTCGCCTGATTGAGGTTTGAAACTGAATTCCGGCGCGGCATTTAAGTGATTCGGCGCTGGCGTCTGAAAAAATTCCACAATAAGCCCGTGGCGTCCGGCCCGCGCGCCGAATGAAATGGCTCGCTAGGGTCGCCGCCGCTCCAGGCGTGGCCCAAACCGCGCACTACGCACAGCCGCACCACATTGCGGCCGCCTTTTACGTAATCCGTGTAGTCCGCGCCATCGCGGCTATAAAAGCGCTGCTCGCCCACGCGTAATTCGCCTTCTGCGTCGACCAGCCGGTTCAGGCGCGCGAATTGAAGCGTCAATTGCTCCGCATTGTGTTTTGCCACCACCGCGTCGATTTCGCCGTGCACGATGACGGTTGGCATGCCGGGATAGTGATTGATATCCACGCGCGCATCGATCAGATGCACGGGGTTTTCCCGCGTGCCGCGGCGCATCACGCTCATCGCCGTCATGGTGGAGGTCGCCGCGCCAAATACCGGCCCGGAATGCAGGCCCACCGCGGCAAACAATTGCGGATGTTCAATTGCCAGCATCGCCGCCAAACCCGCGCCCGCCGAAATCCCCGCCAGATAAATACGCTGCGCGTCAAATCCATATTCCGCAACGATAGCGCCGATCAACGAAGCAACCGAGGGCGCCTCCGTATTAGCGGGATCGTCGTGCCAATGCCAGCAACCCTGCGCATGCGCGGTTTTCGCCTGCTCAGGCAACAGTACGGCAAAACCGGCCCGTTCGGCACGCTGGCAAATACGCGTGCCGCGCGCAAACGATTCCGCGGTCTGTTTGCAACCGTGCAACATCACGACGAGCGGCAAATTGACCGTCGTTTCAACGGATGCAGGTAAATAAAGCGCGTAAGCGAGGTGATTGACCAGACGCCCGGCGGTGGGCGGCGCGGAATGAAACGAGCGTAGCCAGCGACCCGGCAATGACTTCGGCGGCGCTTTCGAACGAGCTTTTGGCGTTGCGCTTTTAGACGCACCCGATGTAGACGAAACGCGTTTTGCGCGTTTCACAGTGGCATTCGTGGAGAGTTTGACGGCTGCGGTTTTACGCCGGCTAGCCTTTTTCGGCGGCGGCGCCATGACGCTTGCGAGCAGGTCTAAACCTCGAAGCCAGACGCTGGATTTTTTCCTGGGCATGGCGTGGGCGGTGACAGCGAAGCGGCGCGGCAAAACAGCAAAGAGCCGCAAAGAGTCCGGACGTCCACAACGGACGCCCGGCGAATTCAGCCAATACTGGAGTACGGTAACCCAATCGGGCGGATCATGAGAACCGGCATTGCGCCAGTTTCCAGAATCCGTCGTAAAGGCCGGTTACGCCATTCCGGCGGCCAGCCTTTACTTCATTTACAACCTTTGCGCTATTTACGCTGCTGCGGCCGGAGCGGCAGCGGCTTCCACGGCGACGGCGCGCGGCTTGCGGGGCGCACGCGTCTTCTTCGCGGGAGCGGGAGCCGTTGCAGCGGCCTTGCGACCACGCTTGGCACCTGTCTTCGTTGCGGCAGCGGACTTCGCGGCAGCGCGCTTGAAGCCGGGCTTCGGGCCACGCTTCGCGCCAGTCGTCTTAGCGGCAACCTTCGGTGCGGCAGCAGCCGTTGCACCTTCGATCAGGAATTTCGAGCGGTCTTTCACGTCGCGAATCCACAGCGGCGCACGGCCACGGCCGGTCCACGTCGCGCCCGTTTTCGGGTCCGCGTATTTCGGTGCAACGTGATGCACCGCGGCGCGCGGCGCTTTTGCCACGCCATTGGCGGCAGCGACGCCCGGCTTGCGACCACGCTTCTTGCCGACGAACGATTCAATATCGGCGACGCTCAAGCCATGCTTGTGCATCAGGTCACGAATCTTCGTGAGACCCACCGATGCCTGCTTATGCGAAAGCGTTTCCGCCTGTTTTTGCAGCTTTGCGATCTTCAGGTTGATCGCGTCCAAAGTCACCATACTCACCTCCCTTATCGGATTTCGTCTCCAGACACCTGTGAAACTTCGTTTGCATGGCGAAGTTTGGTCTGGTCCATATCGGCAATTGCCATCGTGGCAATCCGGATTATGGCGGTAAAGAGCCCGCAGGTGCAAACTCATTGGATGACATTCAGCAATTCGCAGGCCCAATAGCAGTTAAAAGACCAGGAATTTTTTCCGATTCCTTTCATCCGGTTACTTTCGATCTCGTGAAAGAGTCCAGAAAAGCGCGAGCAAAATGCTTTCGAACTTCAGGATACAGAATTTGAAGAATTGAAACTCGCTGCGTGCACGCATCCTGCACCCGACTCAAACGCGCGATCGCGCCTCACGATGCACCTGTAATTATGAGCAATAGACCTAATAGTCAGTTGTCTGGCAAAAGATTGTGCGAGCGTCAACGAATGGGTTTGAGCGTGTTGCTGTGTGTGGCTGCGCGTAGCGGATTGCGTTCGATAACGCTGCACGCCCAACGTGGATACATCAGATGATCTAAAATGCGCGCTGCGGATGAATGTTGCCGGGCGACCTTCCGCTTTTCGATTCCGCCAACCGCTGTTGTTTTTTCACCCAACCCGCTACGACCGAACCTTGCATGCGGTGCATGCGGCAGAGGTCCTGCGTATCGCTTCCTGTCGTTTTTTGTCGCTTCCGATCTTGCCTTGCGATGCCTTTGCGTCATACACGCGATTCATCATGACGTTTGCGCGCCCGGTGTTATCGATCACATTCCATCACATCAATTTATAAACCGCGCTTTTAGACCGCTTCAGACTTCGCTTTAGACCTGACCGATGAACGCACCTGTAGAAACATCCCTTCGCGCGGAGGCTGCCGAAACCGGCGGCGCGTCCGCGCTTATCGAGCCGCCTCACGGACTCGGTCTCGCCGAACTCTCGCTGGCGCTCGGCGGCTTTGCGATCGGCACGGCTGAATTTGCCGCCATGGGCATTCTTCCGGAGATGGCCGGCGATCTGCACGTCACGATTCCGCAAGCCGGCCATATGATCAGCGCCTACGCTGCGGGCGTGGTGGTCGGCGCGCCGCTCATTACTGTGCTGCTCGCAAGAATGCCGCGCCGCGCGCTGCTGATCGTGCTGATGTTGCTGTACGCCATCGGCAATGGCGCGACTGCGGTTTTCCATAGCTATGGTTTCGCGCTCGCGAGCCGCTTTATTGCCGGTCTGCCGCACGGCGCGTATTTTGGTCTCGCTGCGCTCGCGGCGGCCGCACTCGTGCCGCCGCATAAACGCGGCGCGGCAATCGGCAAGGTGATGCTGGGCCTGAGCGTGGCGAACGTGATTGGCGTGCCCGCCGCCACCTGGCTAGGCCAGGCGCTGGGCTGGCAGGCCTGCTTCGCATCGGTCGGGGTCATCGCGCTGATCACCGCGGGCATGATCGCGTATTCGGTGCCCACCTTGCCGATGTCGAGCAAGGCCAGCCCACTCACCGAACTGGGCGCGCTGGGCCGTCCGCAGGTGCTGCTGACGTTGCTGGCATCGGCGGTGGGGTTTGGCGGGATCTTCTCTGTATACAGCTACGTCGCGTCCACGCTCACCGAAGTCACGCACCTGCCGAGCTATCACGTGCCCTGGGCGCTGGCGCTGATCGGCCTTGGCATGATCCTCGGCAATATGGCTTGCGGCTGGTTTGCGGACCGCTGGCTCAAGCGCACGATGCTCGGCATGTACGCATTTACCGCCGTCGTGCTGCTGGTGTTCGTCGCCGCTGCGCCGCATCTGTGGCTGATGTTGCCGGTGCTGTTCTGCGTGGGCTTCGGTTCCGCCTGCACGCCCGCGTTCCAGTCGCGTTTGATGGATGTGGCGGGCGACGCGCAGTCGCTTGCGGCCGCCCTCAATCACAGCGCGTTCAATATCGCCAATGCGCTGGGTGCGTGGCTGGGCGGCATCGTGATTGCCGCCGGTTTCGGCTGGCTGGCGACGGGCTGGGTGGGCGCGATTCTCGCGGCGCTCGGCATTGCCGTGCTGATGGTGTCGTTCGCGCTCGATCGCAAGACGGCTTAACGCGCCTTAAAAAAAACGCCGGCACTGAAGAGCGCCGGCGCGAATGAATCGATGGTTGCCGCGCAGCAGCGCTGCGCGGCCTGACTGCCATCTACACTTATTGCATGTGCTGGCCGCCGTTGATGGGGATATTCGCACCCGTCACGAAACCGGCGTCGTCCGAGCACAGGAACAGCACGAGCGCGGCCACTTCGTCCGGATTGCCCAGACGGCCCATCGGGATCTGCGGCAGGATCTTCGAATCGAGAATGTCCTGCGGAATCGCCGTGACCATTTTCGTCGCCAGATAACCCGGCGAAATCGTGTTGACCGTCACGCCCTTGCGCGCCACTTCGAGCGCCAGCGACTTCGTGAAGCCGTGCATGCCCGCCTTCGCTGCCGCATAGTTGGTCTGGCCGACCGAACCCTTCGAGCCGTTCACCGACGAGATATTGATGATGCGCCCCCACGAGCGCTCCACCATCGCATCGCACAGCGGCTTGCAGATATTGAAGATCGAATCCAGGTTGGTACGCAGCACGGCGTCCCAGTTGACCTTGTCGAGCTTGCGGAAGGTCATGTCGCGCGTGATGCCAGCGTTATTGACCAGAATATCGATCGGGCCAATATCGCTCTGAATCTTCTTCGCGCCGCGCTGGCACGAATCGTAATCGGCCACGTCCACCGAGTACGCGTGAAAATCGCGGCCAGCGTCCGAATGACGCTTCAACCATTCCTTTGCCCCTGCGTTGTCCGGCGAGTGCGTCACCACGACCTTGTAGCCGGCGTCGTGCAGACGTACGCTGATGGCCTCGCCAAGGCCGCCCATTCCACCCGTTACCAATGCAATACGCTTAGTCATCCTGTATATCCGCGAGAGAAGATAATCAATGGTCCTCGCAACGCCCTGTTAAAGAGCGCCGCGTGCTACGAGGGCCGGCATCTTCGCATGGGGTACGAAGATTGCTCGGCATGGATCGCGCGGTTTTCTAGTTTGCATCACATGATGCGCGAACTTGCTGCTGCTACTTTTACGGCTTCATTCACTATCGGGTCCGCCAGCCAAACGCCCCGCGGCGAACCCGACTCGTTGCTTACGCAAGCATTTCCGTGCGTATTTAAATGCGTTCCAGCGCCAGCGCCACACCCATGCCGCCGCCGATACACAGCGACGCCAGACCGCGCTTCGCGTCGCGGCGCTGCATTTCGTGCAGCAGCGTCACCAGAATGCGACAGCCCGATGCGCCGATCGGATGGCCAATGGCAATCGCGCCGCCGTTCACGTTGATCTTCGACGTGTCCCAGCCCATCTGCTTGTTCACGGCCAGCGCCTGCGCCGCGAACGCCTCGTTGATTTCCATCAGATCGAGATCGCCCACCGACCAGCCCGCGCGCTCCAGCGCACGCTTCGAAGCCGGCACCGGGCCCATGCCCATGATCTTCGGATCGACGCCGCCGGCGGCGTACGACTTGATGCGCGCGAGCGGCGTAAGGCCCAACGCCTCGGCCTTTTTCGCCGACATCACGACGACCGCGGCCGCGCCGTCGTTGAGACCCGAAGCGTTAGCCGCCGTCACCGTGCCTTCCTTCGAGAACGCCGGCTTCAGGCCCGCGAGCGATTCGGCCGTGACGCCATGACGCACGAATTCGTCGGTGGCGAACTTCAGCGGCTCGCCCTTGCGCTGCGGGATTTCGACCGGCACGATTTCCGCGTCGAAACGGCCTTCTTTTTGCGCGGCTTCAGCCTTGTTCTGCGAGGCGGCCGCAAACGCGTCCTGCTCTTCACGCGTGATGCCGTATTCCTTCGCGACGTTCTCTGCCGTCACGCCCATGTGGTACTGGTTGTACACGTCCCACAGGCCGTCGACGATCATGCTGTCGATCAGCTTGGCGTCGCCCATGCGGAAGCCGTCGCGCGAGCCCGGCAGCACGTGCGGCGCGGCGCTCATGTTTTCCTGACCACCTGCCACCACGATGTCCGAGTCGCCCGCGATGATCGCGTTGGCGGCCAGCATCACAGCCTTCAGGCCCGAACCGCAGACCTTGTTGATCGTCATCGCCGGCACGGCTGTGGGCAGACCAGCCTTCAGCGAAGCCTGACGCGCCACGTTCTGGCCGGAACCTGCCGTGAGCACCTGACCCATGATCACGTCGCTCACCTGATCGGCCTTCACGCCTGCGCGCTCGAGCGCCGCCTTGATCACCAGCGCGCCGAGGTCGGGCGCGGCCACCTTTGCCAGCGAGCCGCCGAATTTACCCACCGCCGTGCGTGCGGCCGAAACGATCACAATGTCAGTCATTTTCCATTCCTGCATTAAAGAGACTTACCGGGATAGCTGCTTCAAAAAACCACACCTCGCGGCGCATCAACGACACGCTCACGTCACATGAATTAGCGTGTCTGCATACCGTTACACACAGATGACAAAACGGGGAACAAACGCAGTAGCGATGCGTATTGATTCAACGAGGTTTGCTAAAACGTATTGGGCATGCGCGGTGCAACGCTTGAGCGAAGCAACCGCGCTTTCTTTACCGAAGTCTTGAAGGCTAAATGCAATAACAATTATTTCGCGGCGTGAATGACTGCAGCCTCCTGCGTGGCGGGCTGCTGAAGCGCTTTAGCAGTAATCGAATCAACTTGCGCATCAAATTGCTTGCGCGTCGAATCAATCGTTTGCTGGGTGAACTGGCGGAACGTTTCGGCGGCGTTGCCAAAAGCGGCAAAGGTCGAATTAAACGCCGAGAAATACGGTGCGGACCCAGCGGGCGCATTCTGCGAGAAACGATCTGCGAAAGCCTTGGCACGTTCCTGCTGCGCTTCGGCTTGCGCGTGAGCGGCCTGCGTCAATTCCGCCTGGGCATGCGTAGCGATGTCGAAAAGCTGACGACCGTACGACAAAGCCTTTGCGGCGGCTTGCTGCGAAGTGCTGACATGATGCGTGAACAATTCGACAGGACTGGCGGTTTGCAGCGCGCTCTTGAGCGTCGCTTCGTTTTCGGCCAGCACGGCGCGCGTAGCCTGGAGATTCAGCGCGACAACGGCTTCGACGCTCTTAAAAGCAGGCTGCGTAAATGCGAAAAAAGCCGCGATGCCGGACTGATAATGTGCCCGGAGATGTTCGGATGCGAAATCGTTCGTGGACTCGGTCATCGACTATGCCTCATGGTTAGAAATGCTAAACAGATTGACTAAATCGAGCCGCAATCCGATGCGACTCACGAGCACTCCGTCCGACACTGTACGCAACACGCACACTATCGTGGCAACGCAATTAGAGACTTGATTCTAAGCCATCAATTTAACAATTTTGTGCAACACACAATTAGGTGAAAACCCTGAGTCGCCACAATTCGATTCGGAACGGGTTTATTTCTTGCAGTTGTCAGGCAAATCAAATTACAAATTATTCGGCCTGGCGTATGCGGGGTCGGTTTCTTTAGTGCATGCACTGGAATGCATGCGATGTGGATCATTAATTCGCGTTATACGTTTTAGCTAAATTAAGGGCGTGACCTGTCAACTAGCGTTTCCCGGCCAGCGAATTGGCCGTGAATCGCTAATTGATGCCAGTTCTGATTAAAGAGCCAGGATATTGCGCATACATCAAAGCCCATCAATCCAAAGGATACCGAATCAAATTAAAAGCGCGTGATTCAAACCCCGCGCAAGAGGAGCCGCTTATGGACTGCCCAGAACGTGACCGTTCACCGTCATGCCGTACATTGAATTGGGCGTATCGTGATATTTCGCGCGTGTCTGCGCGACCGATCCCGTAAAGCGTGGGTCCTGCGGCCTTTCGTGGCTGTCCATGAATATCGCCACGTCCCATGCCTCCTGGTCGGTCAAGGTTCCCCCGAGGCCTAGCGGCATATTCGCCTTGATGAAGCCCGCCGCATTCTGGATTTCGTGCATGCCCGCACCCCAGTTGAATGACTGCGCGCCCCACAGCGGCGGAAACACAGTCTGACCGTTGCTGCGCTGCCCCTGGCCGTCCGCGCCGTGACAGACGGCGCAATGCTGGGCGTAGACGGCGCCGCCGCGTGTGTAATCGGCTTTCTGCGCGGGCGCAGGCAGTTTGGGATAACCGCGCCCGGCGAGTTTTCCGCCGACCGGTGCGCCCGTCGCCAGCCAGTATGCGTAGCTTTCGAGCGCGACGAGAACCGGGTCGCCGAGCGGCGGCGGCTTGCCGTTCATGCTGTAGTTGAAGCAGCCCTGCAAGCGTTCCGCGAAGGTATTCACGTGGCCATTCTTGCTGCGCCAGGCGGGATAGGAGATATACGCGCCCCATAGCGGACCGGCATCGGCTTTACGGCCTGCATCCAGATGGCAGTTCGCGCAGGTCAAGGTATTGCCCACGTACCGGCCGGCGAACTGGCCGGTGTGCAGAAAGATCTGCTCGCCGAGCTTCACCTGTTTGCCGAAATCGCCTTCGGGCATGGTGCTTTCGGCGGGTGGTTCAAACGGCGCGGCGTACGCATGAGCAGCGCAGAACAACGCGCCAAGCATGCCGTGCTTCAGCACATTCAGAACGGTGGCTTTCATCAGGGTCTCCCGCGTTATTTGTTCGCCGCTTGCGCGTCGGCTTGCGCGTAATACTGCGCTACGGCCTGAATATCCGCGTCGCTGAGCTTGCTCGCAATCGTCGGCATCAGCGCGAGCGGGCCGGGCGCACGTGTGCCGTTTTTCCACGCTTTGAGCTGCGCTTCGATATAGGCCGCAGGTTGCCCCGCCAGCGGCGGGAACACCGTGCCAACGCCCGCGCCGCCCGGCCCATGACATTGCACGCACGCGGGCAGATCCTGCTGCCAGCGCCCGCGCGTGGCGAGCCATGCGCCGGTGTCGGTAGTCGAAACATCGGCGCTGTCCCGGCTGCGCAGATCTTTTGGCGCGGGCAGGCTGCTGAAGTATTGCGCCACCGCCTCGCGCCCATCGCGCGACATGATCTTCGCGAACGGTTGCATGATGCTGTTTTCGCGTGTGCCGTCGGCAAAGGCGGCGAGCTGCGCCGCCAGATATGGTTCGCTCACCCCCGCGAGCCGCGGAAAGCCCGCAGCCGCGTTGCCCTCGCCATTTGCTCCGTGACAACTGATGCAGGCGGGAATGCCTTTGGCGGTCCCTTGCGTCGCAATCGTGCGACCTGATGGAGATGGAGATTGAGACGGCGGTTCAGGCTCAGCGCCCTTGGCCGCGTGCATGACGGGCAATATCGCCATCGCCAGCATGGCGGCCATGGCGAACGGGCGCGCGCGACGCTTCGCGTTCATGTCGTCTCCTCGTTATGGGTCGTGCGATTGTGTACGTGTGGACGAGCCCATTATCGCCCGCCGCGCGGCGTTACAATCGCAAAAGTCCTGAACTGTCCTGCCTATAAATCGCGCTTAATCCCATCGTGACCGAGCATCAACCCGGCCTGACGCCGGGCTTCATTCTGACCCGCCACTGGCGCGACACGCCCACGCATACCGAAGTCGACTTCTGGCTCGCGACGCCCGACGGCCCGCGGCAGTTGCGCCTGCGCCCGCAGACCTCGGTGGCCTTCGTGCCGCAGGCGCAGCGCGAGTCCGCGCAGCGCGCGCTCGAACGCGACAAAGGCGTCGAATGGCGCGAGCTCGATCTCAAGGACTTTCGCCAGCGCCCCATCGCCGGCCTATACGCGCCGCAATATCGGCAGCTGACGGGCGCGGCGAAGCGCCTGACGAAAGCGGGCGTCGATGTCTACGAAGCCGATATCCAGCCGCCCGACCGCTACATGATGGAGCGTTTCATCACCGCGCCCGTGCTGTTTCGCGGCGCTGCCGATGAGGCCGGCGTGCTGATCGACGGCGAAATGAAGCCCGCCGCCGATTACCGGCCCTCGCTGCGGCTGGTGTCGCTCGACATCGAAACGAGTGCGCAAGGCGAGCTTTATTCGATCGCACTCGAAGGTTGCGGGCAACGTCAGGTCTATATGCTGGCGCCGCAAAATGGCGACGCCGGTGCGCTCGATTTCGATCTCGCGTACTGCGAAAGCCGCGCGCAGATGCTCGAATGCCTTAACGCCTGGATGGCGCAACACGATCCCGATGCGATCATCGGCTGGAATCTGGTGCAATTCGATCTGCGCGTGCTGCACGCGCACTCGCAGCAATATGGCGTGCCGCTGCGGCTCGGGCGCGGCGGCGCCGTCATGGAGTGGCGCGAGCACAGCATCAACCAGAATCACTATTTCGCGGCGGCGGCAGGACGGCTCATCATCGACGGGATCGAAGCGTTGCGCTCCGCCACCTGGAGCTTCCCTTCGTTCAGCCTCGAATATGTATCGCAAACGCTGCTGGGCGAAGGCAAGGCCGTCGACAATCCATATCAGCGCATGGACGAAATCCAGCGCCGCTTCGACGAGGACAAGCCCGCGCTCGCGCGCTACAACCTCAAGGATTGCGAACTCGTCACGCGCATTTTCGAAAAGACCGAATTGATGGCGTTCCTGCTGGAGCGCGCCTCGGTGACGGGCCTGCCCGTCGATCGCAGCGGCGGGTCGGTCGCGGCATTCACGCATCTGTATTTGCCGCGCATGCACCGGCTCGGCTACGTTGCGCCCAATCTCGGCGATGTGGTGGGCGAGAACAGCCCTGGCGGCTTCGTGATGGACTCGCGGCCCGGCCTCTACGATTCGGTGCTGGTGCTCGATTACAAGAGCCTGTATCCGTCGATCATCCGCACGTTCCTGATCGACCCGGTCGGGCTGATCGAAGGTTTGCTCGCGCCCGACGACGCGCATTCCGTGCCCGGTTTTCTGGGCGCGCGGTTCTCGCGCACCCTGCACTGTCTGCCCGAAATCGTGCGCCAGGTCTGGGATGGCCGCGAGAGCGCCAAGCGGCAAAAGAATGCGCCGCTTTCGCAAGCGCTGAAGATCATCATGAACGCGTTCTATGGCGTGCTCGGCTCGACGGGCTGCCGCTTTTTCGATCCGCGTCTGGCTTCATCGATCACCATGCGCGGTCACGAAATCATGCGTCAGACGCGCAAGCTGATCGAGGCACAGGGCTACGACGTCATCTACGGCGATACCGATTCGACCTTCGTCTGGCTCAAGCGCGCGCATTCGGAAGAAGATGCCACGCGCACGGGCCGCGAGCTGGTTGTGCATGTCAATGCATGGTGGAAGGCGGAACTGGAAAATCGCTATGGACTGCAAAGCGCACTCGAACTGCAATTCGAGCGCCATTACTCGCGCTTTCTCATGCCCACGGTGCGCGGTGCGGAAGAAGGCAGCAAGAAGCGCTATGCGGGTCTTTCGCTGGCGAAGGACGGCAGCGAGGAAGTCGTGTTCAAAGGCCTGGAAACGGTGCGCACCGACTGGACGCCGCTTGCGCAGCAATTCCAGCGCGAACTCTACCGGCGCGTCTTCATGCGGGAGCCGCATGAAGATTATGTGCGCGAATACGTGCGGCGCACGCTGGCCGGAGAATTCGACGATCAACTGGTGTTTCGCAAGCGTCTGCGCCGGCCTTTGAGCGACTATCAGCGCAACGTGCCGCCGCATGTGCGCGCCGCGCGCGTGGCCGACGAATACAACCGCGAAAAAGGCCGCCCTTTGCAGTATCAGAATGGCGGCTGGATCAGCTATGTCATGACCACCGTGGGACCGGAACCGCTCGAAACCCTGAGCGCGCCGCCGGATTACACGTTCTATCTCACGCGTCAGTTGCAGCCTGTCGCCGATGCGATTCTGCCCTTCCTGCGCGAAGCGTTCGAAACGCTGATTTCCGGTCAGGCAAGCCTCTTTTAAAGCGGCTTTAACCCTGCTTTAAACGCGCTTCGAGTCCGTCGCGCACCTGCGGCCATTCATCGTCGATGATGCTAAAGCGCACCGAATTGCGTTTGCGCCCATCCGGCATGATGCGCTCGTGCCGCACGACGCCCTCCTGCTTCGCGCCCAGACGCGCAATCGCCGCACGCGATTTCTCGTTGAGTTCGTCGGTCGTGAATTGCACGCGCACGCATTCAAGCGTCTCGAACGCATAGGTCAGCAGCAGATACTTCGCCTCGGTATTGATCGACGAGCGTTGCGCCGAAGCCGACAGCCACGTATGGCCGATCTCCAGCTTGCGATTGACGCGGTCGATCTTCCAGAAGCGCGTGCTGCCCACCACGCGGCCACTGTCGCGCGCGACGATCGCGAACGGCATCACCGTGCCCGCGCGCTCGCCGTCGAGCGCTTTGGCGATATAGGCGTCGACCGTGGTGGGCCCTGGCACGACGGTGACTTTCAGATTCCAGAGTTCGCCGTCGGCGGCGGCTTCAACCAGCGCGGCGGCATCGGCTTCGCGCAGTGGGCGCAGTTCGACCGTTTTGCCGGTCAAGGTGGGTGTGGTGTTCATCAGATAAGCATTCAATTCAAGCGGAAGGGTGATGCGGCGCGTCGTCGTCGCGGCGCAGCAGGCGGCCCGCATTGGCGATCACGACGAGCGTGCCCACGTTATGGAGGATTGCGGTGGCCACCGCGCTCAGCGCGCCGAGCGCCGCCAGTGCGATCACGGCAACCGTCCAGGCGAGGCCGATAGCGGCATTGGTCGTCGCGATCCGGCGGCATGCGCGGCCAAGGCGAATGCAGTCCGGCAGACGGCGCAGATCGTCGGCGAGCAGCACGACATCGGCGGAGGCCACGGCGATATCGACGCCGCGTTCGCCCATCGCCACGCTGGTCGAGCCAGCCTTGATCGCCAGCACGTCGTTCAGACCGTCGCCCACCACGAGCGGATGATGGCCCGCGTCGATCTCGGCGAGCACGTAGTCGAGTTTGTCGTGCGGCAGCGCCTGCGCCACCACCGTCTCGATGCCGACTTCGCCCGCGAGCCGCCGCGCGACGCTTTCGCGGTCGCCCGTCACCAGCGCCTCGCGCGTGATGCCGAGCGCGCGCAGATCGTCGAGCGCGGCGCGCGCCTCTGCACGCAGCGTATCGGCGAAACCGAACCACGCCAGCAGGCGGCCATCGAGCGCCAGGCCCGCGCACGGCCCGTTAATGTCAGCGGGCGCGGCGGGCAGCGCACTCACATGCTGCGCCAGCAGATCCGCGCGTCCGAGCACCGCGACGCCTTGCGGCGTCTGCGCAATCACACCCAGCCCGCGCAACTCGCGCGCTTCAGCCAGCGGCTCAGCAGCCGAAGCGCCTGCAACGCTTTCGCGCACCAGCGCGCGGCACACCGGATGCGCACTACTCATCGCAAGACGCGCCGCCAGTTCGCGCGCCTGCGCTTCGTCCACGCCCGGCTGCCACACCGTGCGCGTGAGACGCAGCTCGCCATGCGTGAGCGTGCCGGTCTTGTCGATCACCAGCGAATCGATCTCGGCGATCTTGTCGAGAAACGCGGTGTTGCGAAACAGGATGCCGCGCCTCGCGCCCGCCGCGATCCCGGCGATGGCCGTCGACGGCGCGGCCAGCACGAGCGCGCACGGGCAGGCCGCAACGATCACCGCGAGCATCGCCTGCGCATTGGCGCTCACGAACCAGACGATCGCCGCAATCAGCAGCACGAGCGCGAGATACACGTCCATATAGCGTTCGAGCGCCTGCGTGATGGGCGGCTTGGCGGCTTCCGCGCGCTGCATCAGCTCGATCACCTTGCCCAGCGTCGAGGCTTCGCCCACCTGCGTGATTTCCACGCGCAGCGGCCCGTCCAGATTGATCGCGCCGCCATAGACGCTCGCGCCCTCGTTCGCATCCTGCGGCAGCGATTCGCCCGTGATCGGGCCGTTGTCGATGCTCGAACGCCCCTGGCGCACCACGCCATCGGCGGGAATACGCGCGCCCGGCAGCACATCGACCAGATCGCCCTGACGGATCGCCTCATACGACACTTCCTCGATCTCACCCGATTCGCGCACGCGCCGCACCTTTCCCGAAGTCAGGCGGCCAAGCGCGCGAATCGCTTCCTGCGAGCCCAGCACGCTGCGTTCTTCAAGCGCGTGACCGAAAGTCATGACGATAGGCAACAGCGCCGCGGTCGTCATGTCGCCGACCGCCCAGGCGCCCAGCATGGCAAGCGCGATCAGGCGGTCGGTCACGCCATGCAGGCTCGGCGATCTGAGGCTGTGCCAGGCGCCCGCGAACACGGGCGGCGCGACCACCAGCGAAGCCGCCGCCGCCAGCAACTGAGCGACGGTCGCGTCGCCGCGCGCACCGGCGGGCGAGAGCCACGGCCACGCCAGCGAGAGCAGCAGCAGGCCGCCCGCGAGCAGCGCCAGCAGCGTGTGGCGCGTGATCGCGCGGCGCTCGGCGGCCGACAGCGCGAGCGCGGAAACGTCCTGTTGCTGCTGCGAAGCAGCGTCGTCACGCATATCGGCGTGATGCGTCAGCGGTTCATACGGCGTCGTCATGGCGCGCGCCCCGGCAGCACCAGACTCGACGCGTCGTTCGGGTCCAGCGTCGTCACGCGCGCGGCCTTCGCCAGCACCGCCTGCACGCGATCCCGATAGGCGCGCGCCACCAGCCCCGGGTCGTGGTTGTCGGCCAGCGCCGCTTCGAGCTGCGCAATCGTCGAGGTTTCCGATTGCGCCTTCGCCACCCGCTCGGCGGCGCTGGCCTGAGCGTCCTGGACGATGCGGTCGGCGTTCTGCTGCGCGCCCTGGCGGGTCTTTTCGGCGATGGTGCGGGCCCTGGCGACATCGCGCTCGGCGTTCTGCATCGAGTTGAGCACGGCGTTGAAGGCGTCGATGGCCGAAGCTGGAAACGCGGTCTGCACATCCACGCGCGCCACTTCTATGCCCAGCCCGGCGTGCGCGGCGGCCAGCGCGTCGAGATGGCGCTGGATCGCGCTCGCCAGGTCGCCGCGCAACTGCTCGCGGCGCACGGCCATCTGCTGATCGGCGGAAACCATTTCGGGGCGCGCGACCAGGATCGCGTCGAGGTCGCGCCGCGCCGCCGTCTCCACCACGGCGGCGGACACCACGCGCTCGATCGCCGCGTCGAGATGCGCGAGCTGCAACGCGTACGCATAGGGGTCGCTCACGCGATAGAACAGCGTGGCGCTCAGTTGCACGACGCCGTTGTCGCCGGTGAGCACGTAGCCCGAACCGGCTTCCGCATCGCTGTCGAGGCCGAGCGTCGCCGGTGCGCCGGGATCGCGTTCGAGCGCAGTCACGCGATGTTCGAGCACGCGCTGGCTGCCCGGCACGAGTTGCACATCTTCGAAGGGACGCGGCCACGCCACCAGCAGACCCGCGCCCTGCTCGCGCACATATGCTCCGAAGCGCGTGACGACTGCGCTGCTGTCGGCGGGAATGCGGCGCACGTTCGAGCTCGCCCAGGCGAGCGCGGCCACGACCGCCAGCGCCGCGATGAACCAGAACGACAGGCGCACCGTTTGTGCGCCCGGTCCGAGCCTGGGTTGAAACCCAGGCTGAATCTCTGGCTGAAGTTCGGGCGCGCTCATCGGCTGTGTCCGTGGCTGGATGCGGGCGCATTGCCGGCCGTCACGCTGTTCGCGGGTGCGCCCATGCCCGGCGGCCCTTGCACGAGGGCGCGGAACGGCGCGGCATCGGTGCGCAGGATCAGGTTGGTGTTCGTATTGACCACCGTGCCGAGCGTGTCGAGCGAGCGCAGCATGGTGTAGAGCTGCGGGTCGGCGGCGTAGCTCTTGCCGTAGATCGCCGCGGCGTCCTTGCGCGATTGCGCCTCGATATCGGCGGCTTTGACGTTGGCGTCGGCGATCAGCACGCGCGCGTCGCGGTCAGCGTCCGAGCGGATCTGCGCGGCTTCGCGGTTGCCTTCGGCGGTGCGCTGCGCGGCCACGGTTTCACGTTCGGCGCGCATGCGCTCGACCGTCGCGGCCAGCGTCACGGCCGGCAGCGTCAAGCGCTCCAGCCCGACCTGCACCACATGCACGCCGTAGGCGGCATAGACCTGTGCGTCCACCTGGCGGCGCAGCGCCTCTTCGAACGCGCCGATGCGCACCTGGCCGGGATCGGTATTGACGAGCGACGCCAGATCGAAACCCGCCGAGGTGGTCTGCAAGGCCGATCCCACCAGCGAACGGATCTGCCGGGCGGCTTCGTCGGGTTCGTTGCGCACCGCGCGCACGAAGCGACCGATATCGGTCGCATTGGCGGGCACGCGCCACGCCACATAGGCCTGCACGATGATGCGCAGGCCGTCGCGCGTGCCGACGTCCTGCAGGCCGCTCGACGTCGTGTGCAGACGCAGGTCGACGGGCACGGCCGCTTCGATGGGCGCGGGCAGACGCCAGGCCAGCCCCGGTTGCAGCAGCACCCGCACCGGGTCGCCGAAACGCGTCACGACCGCCGCCTCGCCCTCGCGCACCTGCACGAAGCTCGCCACCACCAGCGCGACGATTACGCAGAGCGCGGCCAGTGCCACGCGCAGCGCAAAGCGCGGACGGTTCACGGGCGCGCCGGGCTGGCCGTGCGAATGTCCGTGATGATGGTGACCGTGATGATGATCGCCATCGTGGCCGCCATGCTTGTGGTCATGTGCATCGCCGTGTGTATGAATGAAACCCACGTTCAGGTCACCTTGCTTAAGATTGATTCGATACCCCGCACGTGCCCGGACACTTACCACGCGGGCCGCACGCCTTTCGCACCTGCCAGGGCGGGCGTAAGCGGACGCAGGTCGAAGGTCGCGCGACCGCCGCTCGCGAGTCGGTCGTCGATGATGGTCAGATTCGCGTTCTGCAGGCCCTTTTGCAGCGCGTGCAGGTAGTACTCGAAGGCGAACGCCGGGCCGCCCAGGCCCTGGGCGATCACGTCGGCGTCGAAACCGGCCTGTTGCACGCGCGCGGCCGCCAGCGCGTCCGCGCCGTTCGCGCTGCCTTGCGCGATGGTCTCGATGGCCTGTCGCTGCGCGCCGCCCACGGTCGCCGCCGCGAAGCCGCGCGCCTCGACCACGCTCGCTTCGGCGCGAATCTGCGCGGCCTGCACGCCGTGATACGCCGCCGCCGCGCCCGCCGGCGGATGCACGCTCTCGATCACCACCGCCACCACCTCGACTCCGCCGATCGCGCGATCGAGCTCATGCTGCACGACGCCGCGCAGCGTCGCGGCCATCGCGGTCTGCGGCGTGTCGAGCAGCGCGGGCAGCGTGCGCGACGCGAGATACCGCACCACCTCGCGATTCGCGATCGCGCGCACGGTCTGGTCCAGGTCGACTGCGCGGTAGAGCGCGGCGCGCGCCGCCGCGTCGGACAAACCGATGCGGTAGTCGAGGCGCACGTCGGCGCTGACGATCTGGAACGCCTGTTGATCGCCGCTGGTGCCCGCGATCACCTGGGTCGTCTCATACGGATGCGCGACGTCCCAGAGGCGGTCGAGTTGCGGCGGTGTGCGGCCATCGGCGGACAGGGCGGCGGTAGCGGGAACGCTGCGCTGGCCCGCGCTGGCATCGTCGCCCGCGCTGCCCGATACGATCAGCTGATGGATCGCGCCGTTGTCGATCACGCGCGCACGGCCAAACGGCCAGGGCAAGCCGACGTGCAGGCCCGGCTGCCACACCGCGACCGGCGCGCCGAAACGCTCGTAGACCGCGCGCTGATCGGGACCGAGGACCGTCACGCCACCCAGCAGCCAACCCGCCAGCAGCATAAGCGCGAAGGTGGCGGGCAACAGACGCGCGAAGCTTTGCAGCGCCCAGTTCTGGCGCAGGTCGATGCCGTAGCGCGCGCGCAGTTGCTCGTCGAGCGCCGCGAGCGGGCGCGCATGCGGACGCAGGGTTTGCGCGATGGTGCTGGAGAGCATCCAGCTGTCGCCGGCTTGCGGCGCGGGCGCGGAAAACCACGCCCACGCCGCGCGCACGGCAAGCTCGACCGCTACCGCGCCGCTCAGTACAGCGGCAATGCGCACGAGCCAGGTGGGAGATACGCCGGCAAAAGCGATCAGCGCAAGCGATGCCGCCGCGCCCAGCGCGGCGACGAGGAGCACGCGCAGCAGCGCCGCCAGCGCGACGGGCGCGTCGGATACATCAGCGCGTTCGGCGTAGTGAGCATGCATGCGCTCGACCAGCAGTACGCCGAAGGCCAGCGCGAACGCACACGCGAGCGCAACGAAGAGCGGCGCCTGTGCGTTGCCGGCATCGGCCTGAAATGCGGGACGCTGCCACGCGAGCACGGCGAAAGCGAGTGAAATCAGGGCGAGCAGCGGCGCGACGCAAGGCCGCCAGGGCAAGGACCGCAAGAGCGCGTGGACATCGGGCGTGGCGGGCGAGTCGAATGGATCGGAGGCATCGGAGAGGATGGTCGCGGCGGACGCTTCGGCGTTCTCGCTTTTACCTTTTTTGCCTTTGCCGGTGTCATGCCGCAAGGCCAGCCGCGCGAGAGCAAGCAACGTCTTCCAGAGCGGCACACGTTCGGCGGCCGGCACCGTGATGCGCTCGACATAAAGCCGCGTGCCGATCACGGCGATCAGCACATCGAGGCTTGCACTCGCCAGCACCGCGCACCAGCGCGCATCGAAGGGCAGCCCCGATGCCAGCGCCAGCACCCCGCTCACGACGGCGAGCCCCAGCGCGCAGGCCCCCAGCCGGGTCTGGCCCACGCGAGCGGCGAACCACCCGTGAGCTTCGCGATTCTCGCGCGCTGCGCGCTGCACCATCAGGGCTCCTTACAGGGAATTTACGACGATTGCGACGATCGCATTAGCATGAAAGGCCCGGCGCGGCGTGGCCCAGGCGCGCCCCAATGTAGCGCGCTCGATTCGGAAACTCAACCTTGACGCGCGCGAGCGGCCCGCGCCGCGGCCCGCACACGGGCGCACCGATGCACTGGGAATCGGCGCACAATACGCGGATCCATCGAGGCAACGACGACGGGGTATGACGGTCGTGGCAGACGTGGCGGTCGTGAAAATCGGCCCGCCGCGGGCCAAGGGCAACGTTCGGCAATGTTCGGCAACGACCGGCAACGAACTCGCCCCTTCGCGCCGCCCATCCACAACGACAACAACGCATTCAAGGACGCAACACGCTACCCATGGACGGCTTGCTGATCGCACCGGCGACGCGCAGGCAGGCGCTCATCGCCAGCGCCTGCGCGCTCGCGATCCTGCTGACGCTCGCGCTGGCCGCGCCGCGCGCGCACGAGGCGCTGCCCGCCGTCGCCCCGTTCATGCCGATGTGCGCGCTCACGGTATTTACCACCTCGGGCATCGCGGCCTTTCTGCTGGGCGCGCGGTTTGCCGCCACGCGCGCGCCCATGCTCGGCGCGCTCGGCGGCGCTTATGCGTTCACCGCCATCGCCGTGGCGCTGCAGTTACTGATGTTTCCTGGCATCTTCACGCGCAACGGTTTGCTGGGCGCGGGGCCGCACAGCGCCGCATGGATGTGGATCTTCTGGCACGCGGGCTTCCCGCTACTCGTGATCGTCGCCGAACTGGTGCGTTCGCGCGCGTCCGGCGACACGTCGCCCGTCCAGCCCAGGATGAGCGCAGGGCGCGGCTGGCGAGGCTGGCGAGACTGGGTATTGATCGCCGGTCCCGCATTGGTCGCCGCGCTGCTTGGCGTGCTGGTCGCGCAAGTCGATATGGTCGAACCGTGGCGCGCTTCCACGACCGCGCCGACGCTGCAGCAGCCTGTCAGTCTGACGACGCATCTGGTCGCGAATCTCGCGGGGCTGGCGATCTGCGCGCTCAATGTCGCCGCCATCGCCGTGGTGCTGCTCAAGGGACGGCTGCGTCTCGTACTCGATTGGTGGATCGTGGTGGCGCTGCTCGCGTCGTTCGTCGACGCCGCGCTCAATACCCTCAGCATCGAACGCTTCACGCTGGGCTGGTACGTGGCGCGCATCTTCAGCATGCTCGCGCCGGGCGTGCTGGTGTGCGTGCTGGTCTGGGAAGTCACCACGCTTTATCGGCAGCTTGCGGAAGTGCATGCGTCGCTCGTGCGCACCTCGGCACGCGATGCGCTCACGCGCGTCTACAACCGCAGCTACTTCGACACGCAATTCCTGCTCGCCTGCGAGCGCGCGGCGCAGCAGGCGCAGCCGCTCTCGCTGGTGATGATCGACGTCGATCATTTCAAACGCTACAACGACGCCTATGGCCATCTGCACGGCGATGCGTGTCTTGCCGCCGTAGCCGGCGCACTCGCGCGCACGCTGCGTCAGGGCGATTTCGTCGCGCGCTATGGCGGCGAGGAATTCGCGCTGGTGTTGCCCGATACGGATGCGCAGGATGCCTGTGCGATTGCCGAGCGCGCCCGCGCCGCCGTCGTCGAACTGATGATCCCGACGCCCGCGGCCAGCGGTCAGATCACCGTAAGCGCGGGCTGCGCCACCAGCAGCCTGGCGGACGCCACCGTGACGCCCAACGCGCTAATAGAAGCCGCCGACGCCGCGCTCTATACGGCCAAGCGCGCAGGACGCAACCGCGTCGCGCTGGCGGATTCGAATGGCGCGAACGGCGCCGCGTCATTGGCGTCGCCGCTATCGTCCGGATGAAGTGTCAGGAGCGACGCGCTGGGTGCGCCAGCACTTCAATGCGCGCAAGTTGTGCACACAACTCCGCTACCACGGGTTGCCAGTCGCCTAATACTCTCTGGCGCAACAGTCGCATCGATGGATACAGCGCCGTCGTTCGCTGTGCGGCGTCGCCCCATCGCCAGTCGGAGACCTGCGCGAGCAGATTCCACACCGGGACGTCGAGCGCGCCGCATAGATGAGCGGGAGCGGAATCGATGGTGATCACCAGATCGAGTTGCATGACGATGTCCGCCAGGTCGGCGAACGACCGCACCGCCGGCGCGGCGTCCACGACATGATGGCGCGCGAGTATCGCCTGCTCGGCTTGCGTCAGTGCGCCAAACTGAAGCGAGAAAAACTGGATCTGCGCCTGAGCCAGCAACGGTTCGAGCACCGGCAGCGGGATCGAACGAAATGGTTCGTGGCGGCATTGGAACCAGGTCGCATTCGTACTGCGCCAGACGATGCCGATCTTTATTTTCCCTGGCAGCGGCTCCAGACGAACCGGATTCTTCCTTATCTGCGCAGGTCTCATGTAACCCACGCGCGACACCTTCGGCGCGTCGGGTGACCGATAGCGCAAGTTCATGATATTGCCCAGCATGAGGCAATCGCATTGGGCAAGCTCGTCGAAGGTTCCGGTCTGATGGGTCACGGCTAGCGCCGCATTCGAGACCAGCTCACGCAACGATTCTGGCGTATTAACGCATATCTGGCTCGCCCCTTCCGCCAGCAGATTGTCGATATTCCGGAACTGCTCGATGGCGTCGCCTTGACCGCCCGCCAGCACCATAAACACGCGCTTGCCTTCGACCGTATCGCCGTCTTCCAGCAGTCGCTCACGAAAGAGCGGGATGAACGCGGCGCGCGCGGGGTCCGCGATCGTATAGCAGCGTCGGCTGTACAACTGTTTCTCGATCTCCGCGCTTTCTTCTATCTTGCCCAACTGGTTCTTTACCGTGGCAAGCTCTGCCGACACCCGCCGCGTGAGCGCTTCTCCCGGCGCGAGTGAAGGCAAAACACCCGACAAGGTGTGCTCCGCCTGAGCAAACCAGCCGATGCGAGACTGGCAGATCCCAAGCATGACGTGATCAGCGCCTGTCACGGCTGTGCGCTCCAGCTGCGCGGCCAGTTCGAATGCCGCTTCGACGCGCATTGCGTCGCAATACTGGTGAAACTGAATCACACGACCTTTGAAGTCATCCATGCGCGCCCCCGCTTATTCCGCCAGCGGCCCCGAACCCGCCGGCAGATGCGCGAGCGGATCGACCGCATGGCTGCCCTTGCGCATTTCGAATTGCAGCAGCGCCTGCCCGCCGCCACGCGCGCCCATCTCGGCGATGGTCATACCCTGCGTGACCGCATCGCCTTCGTGAACGAGGATCTTGCGGTTGTTGCCGTAGGCGGTGACATACCCGTCGTCGTGTTTGACGATGACCATCAGGCCATAGGATTTGATGCCGTCGCCCGCATAGACCACGCGCCCCGAAGCGACGGCCTTGATCGGCATGCCCGCACGCCCGGCAATCTCGATGCCGCGCGCATTGTCCGCACCGAATTCGCGCACCACCATACCGCTGACGGGCCAGATGAATTGCGCCGCCTTCTGCGGCGCGGACGAAGGCCCCGCGACCGCAGCCGCAGCGGAGGCGGCTTCCGGAGCGGTGCGCTGCAAAGCGGTCCAGTCGGGCGGCGATACTCGCAGCAACTTCGTCATCGGCAAGCTCGCGCCTGGCGCAAGCCCGTTCCACCGTGCGATCTCTTCCGGCTTGCGCCCGAAGCCGTAGGCCACGCTATCGAGCGTATCGCCCGGTTGCACGCAGTAATAGCCCGCAACGGCGTTGTTGCAACTGGCTGTGAAGAGGGTCATGTCGGCGCCGCCCTGAAGTGCGCAGCCCGACAGCGCGGCGCTTGCGGCAAGCAGGCCCCCACAGGCCGCCCGGCTCCAACGCGTACTTGTGCTCGATCTCATTAATTCGTCATCCTGCGTTTTTTATAGAGCCGAGCATTATGGAAGACGCGCGTCAGGTTCTATCCTGGTATTCGGCGCGCACATCGATCGCTCTCGTGCGAATCGGTGGCAGCAGCGTTGACAGTGCCGCGTCAGCCCTGACAATCCTTTACAACACTGCGCGAAAGTTGGTCAGAACACGCCGAGCATCAGTCCGGCCGCGAGGCCCGCACCCAGTTCGGCGCAGCGCGCCAGATCGTCCGCGCCGATGATCTTGGGCGCGAGGATGCGCTCGGGCGTCTGGGCATGCGTGCAGACAATGAGGCCATCGGCGACGGGCTTCAGGCGCCAGCCTGTTGCGATGCGCTCGACCTGACGCAGCGCGTTCTGGCCGTCGCTGCCCGCGCAGATCATGGCCGCATAGGGGCGGCCGTTCAGGCGATCGAGCGCCGGGTAATAGCAGCGGTCGAAAAAGTCCTTCATGAGTCCGGCGATGGCCGCGAGATTTTCGGGTGTGGCGAACAGATAGCCGTCGGCGGCGAGTACATCGGCGGGATGCGTCTCATGGGCGCGCTGCAGTTTGACCGTCAGCGCTGACGCATTGCCTTGTGCCTGTGCGGCCGCGGCCGCCGCTTCGGCCATCTGCTGTGTGCCTCCGGTCACCGAGTGATAAACGATCAGCAGCGTCTTCATGCTTGAGGGCCTTCCTTGAGCCAGCAGCCGGGATGGCGCACCGCGCGCAGCGATGATACCGCCCGCCCATTTCGCGTACCATCCGCTCATGCCTACCTACATCGCCCTTGCTGCGTGCCGTGAACGTCGGCGGCACCGGCAAACTGCCCATGCCCGAACTGCGCGCGATGTGCGAAGCACTCGGCTTCGTCAATGTGCGCACTTATATCGCCAGCGGCAATGTCGTGTTCGAAAGCCGGCTGACGGCGGCAAGCGTCAGGAAGCAACTCGAACAAAGCCTCGCAGCCTATGCCGGCAAGCCGGTGGGCGTGCTGCTGCGTAACGCCAAAGAAATGGCCGCCGTGCTCGCGAACAACCCGTTTGCCGACGCGCCGCCCGAGCGCACGGTCGCGATCTTCCTGGACGCCGCGCCCCCCGCCGATGCGCTCGACACACTCAGCGGCCAGGGCACCGAACAACTCGCGCGTGGCAAGCATGAAATCTACGTGTTTTATCCCGACGGCATTGGCCGCTCGAAGCTCAAGATTGCCGCGGCCAAAGACGGTACGGCGCGCAACATGAACACCGTGGCGACGCTCGCGCAATGGGCAGCAGAGTAAGCACCCCCTGGCAGAGTCCAGCAGAATCACCCACGCCGCATCGTCCGCAGCATTGGTGTCACGCAACGCGCCTACGATGGTTCGTTTCTCTTGAGGAGACGTGAAAGATGTCGCTTCCTTACGGCTACGCGAAGGGCAAGATCGTGACCGCGCCGCAACTCAAAGCCACGCGGCGGCCCCATGAAGTGCAGTATCACCTGCACTTCGGCCTCTCGGTGGCGGGCGCGCAATGGGATGTCGCGGTCAACGTCGGCACCACCGATGCAGACGACCTGCTCAAGTACAAGCTGCTGTTCGATTTTCGCCATCCGGTGCTGGCCACGCTCAAGGAGGCCGCGTCGGGTTCCCAGGACCTGACCGGCCAGGCAGCGTTGCCCGCGATCGACTTCCAGCGCAGCGATTTTCTCGACAATACGGGCAAGTGGCGCGACAGCGACGTGATGGACGGCACCGACGCCGTCGAGCCGGTCGCCACGCTCCAGCGTCTTTTGCAGCGTGCACAGCAGGGCGGTAATGACGTCTATGTGTTCGGCCGCTTCTACAGCGAAGGCGATGGCGTGCACGACGTCCACATGAACCAGGGGTCGAAAGGCGCGTTCATCCACCGTCCCGGCGATGACAGCAACGACCACAACGACATCTGGCAGGACGGCGCACTGCTCGTCGATCTGGGCGAGCCGCAATGGGCGCTCTACGTCGCGGCATTCGACCAGCAATATGTGCCCACCGACGATCTGGGCAATCCCACGGCCGACTCGAAGCCGATTTCGTGATGGGGTTGTGATGGCTGCGCGCGCCCGATCCGCCTAGTCGAAAGTGGCGAGTGTGGCGAGCGCGCGCTTGAGCGTCTGCACGGCGCTCACCGATGTGATCCCCTGACGCGCGGGAAAAAATCCCAGTTCGACACCCTTGGCATCGTCGTGCGCGAGCGTTTCGCGGCACGACGCATGCACCTCGTTGGCGCCCATGCCTTGAACGATGCGCGCGACATTCGCCTCCGAAACGCCGCTGCCCGGCATGATGCCGATACGGCCCGCCGCCTGCCGCGCCAGCGCGCCGAGCGCCGCCAGCCCGTCTTCGGCGCGCGCCGCTCCGCCCGAGGTCAGCACACGCTCGAAACCCAGCGCAATGGCCGCTTCGAGCGCGGCGGCGGGATCGGGAACGAGATCGAATACGCGATGCAGCGTCGCGCCAAGTCCTGTCGCATGGGCGCGCAATGTTTTCAGCAGCGCCACGTCGAGCGCGCCATCGGGCAAGGCTGCACCCAAGACCACGCCCGCGAGTCCCGCGGCGCGCATCGCGTCGATCTCCGCCAGCATCGCGGCGACGTCGGCGGCCGTCCAGACGAACGCGCGCGCATGTGGACGGATCATCGCGTAGACCGGGATCGGCGCGCGCGACGCCGCTGCAATCAGCCCCGGCGTGGGCGTGAGTCCGCCCAGATCGAGCGCGGAACACAATTCGATCCGATCCGCGCCGCCAGCAATGGCGGCGTCCAGACCATCGGCGCTATCGACGCAGACTTCGAGCAAGACGGGCATGGTGATCCTTTTCGTTTTTGTGGTGAGTATTTACGCTTGCCGCGCGAGCCAGGCCGCGCCAATCAAGCCGCCTTCGTCGCGATAACGGCCCGGCACGACGAGCGCCTGTTCGCGCCGATGCAGCACGCGGGCGCGTACCGCCAGATCGAGCCATGCAACCAGCGCGCCCGCCGAAGCCAGGCCGCCGCCCACGGTCACCACCGAAGCACCTGTGACGTTAACGACCGCGGCAAGCGGGTCCGCAACCAGTTCGCGCCAGACCGCTAGCGTGCGGGTAGCCGCGGCGTCACCCTGCTGCCAGGCGGTGATGATCGCGTGGCTGTCATGCGACAGGCCGCGCAGATGCCCATGCAGATGCGCATGCAGGCGTTCGATGCCGCGCGCACCGCCGATCGTATCGACACAGCCGCTCTGCCCGCAGCCGCAGGCAAAGCGCGGCACATGGAGCGTTTCGCCATCGATCACGCACTGGGTATTCACGATCGGCCCGTGGCCCCACTCGCCCGTCACGCCGCCCGCGCCGCGAATCAGCCGGCCATCGGCAACGAGGCCGCCGCCCACGCCCGTACCGAGCACGGCGGTGAACACCACGCGATGGCCTGCGCCCGCACCCGACACCGCTTCGGCGAGGGCAAGGCAATCAGCGTCATTGGCGGCGTACACCGCGCGGTTCAGGCGCATCGAAAGCGCGTTCGCCAGCGGGCGGCCGGTGATGCAGGGAAGATTCGCGGAGAACGCCACGCCGTCGAGCGGATCGACCAGCCCGGCGATGGAGAGCGCAAGCGGCGCACGATGTTGCGCGGTGTCGAGATGCGCGTGCGCCGCGAGCATGCTGGCCAGCGCATCGGCGAATTGCGTCCAGTCGTGCGCGGGCGTCGGCTGCTTCGCGAGCAGCGTGAGTGAGCCATCCGGCGCGCAGGCCGCGAGGCGCATGAACGAACCGCCGATATCGGCGGTGTAGATCGCGGTTTGATGCGTGGCTTTGCTGGAGGAAGTGACAGGGTCGGGCATCGGGCGCTCGTTCGGTAACACGCCCGCGCAAAATGCGCGCGCCGCCGGGAGACTTCCAGGCGGCGCGGGAGGGGCGCTATCTTGCCCCGTACTTTACGCGTGCTGTCGGCGCTCGGCGCTCGGCGCGACGTTATGCGCTTACGCGCGGCCCGCATTGCGCGACGACGGTGCGCAGACAGCCAATCGCGTGCTCGACGTCCTGCGCCGTGGTGTAGCGGCCAAAGCTGAAGCGCAGCGTGCGGCTGGCTGCTTCGGCGCTCAGGCCGATTGCGCTCAGCACATGCGACGGCGCGCCCGACGCCGAATTGCACGCCGAAGTCGACGACACGGCCAGATCGGCGGAAAGCATGAACGGGAAGAAGCCGCTCGAATCGATCGTGAGGCTCAGCGTGTGCGGGATGCGGCGCGCGTTGCGTGCGTTCTGCGTGACGATGTCGAGATCGCGCACACCGTCGAGCAGTTGCTGCGCGAGTTGCGCGATGCGCTGCGTGTCCGCGTCCATCTGCTGCGCCGCCAGCGCGCAGGCCACGCCCATGCCGACGATCTGGTGCGTCGCCAGCGTACCCGAGCGCAGGCCGCGCTCATGGCCGCCGCCGTGCATCTGCGGCGCGATACGCGCGGCCGCCTCGCGGCTCACATACAGCGCGCCGATGCCCTTGGGCCCATACACCTTGTGCGCCGACATCGACAGCAGGTCGATGCCCATCGCCTTCACGTCGATCGGCGTCTTGCCCAGCGCCTGGGCCGCGTCCACATGCAGCAGCGCGCCCGCTTCATGCACGATCGGCGCGATGGCCGCGATGTCCGTGAGCGTGCCGATTTCGTTGTTCACCAGCATCAGCGAAACGAGGCCGGTGTCGGCGCGCAATGCGGCCTTCACGGCTGCGGCGGTGATATTGCCGTCGGCGTCCGGGCGCACCGTGCTCACCTGCATGCCGCGCTGTTCGAGGCTCGCCATGGTGTCGAGAATCGCCTTGTGTTCGAGGCAACTCGTGATCAGATGACGGCGCGTGGCCGTTTCGGCAAAACCCTTGAGGGCGAGATTGTTCGACTCGGTGGCGCCCGAGGTCCAGACGATTTCATCGGCTGCCGCGCCAATCAGCGCCGCCACCTGGGCGCGCGCCTGTTCGACGAGGCCGCGCGCCTTCACGCCCGCCGCGTGCGAGCTGGAGGCCGGATTGCCGAATGCGCCGTCCATGCCCAGGCACTCGCACATGGCCGCGATCACGCGCGGGTCGGCCGGCGTGGTTGCCGCGTAGTCGAAGTAATGCAGTGTGTCGCCCATTCTGTTTTGCTCTTTGCGTTGCTCGATGCGTTGCGCGCGGGGTCGCGCGCTTGCGTCTGATGCGTCTGGAATGGGGACTTATGCTACGCGGCGCTCCGTAGAAAGTGGTTCCAAATTAAGCCGCGCCTGCGCATCGGCGAAGAATTATTTTCTCTTTGGCGCGCGCAAGCGAGGCATTGGCTGCTGCAGCGAATCCGTTATGGCGTCACCGGCTGCTGTGCTGCGTCGCCCAGATGCTCCGTATGCATGGCGGTCAGGCGCGCCAGCAGGATGCCGTATCCGGTCAGATGGCCCAGATAAACGCTCGTGTACACGCCGGCCGCCGGCAGCGCTTCAACCAGCGCATGCAGCGCCGACATCGGCAAAGGCTGCATCGTCAGGCCAGGACGCTCGACGCGCAGATCGGCGACCTGCGCAAGCTGGCGATGCGCGTCGACCAGGCGCGCGAGGCCGTGGCGGAAATCCTCTTTCCATTGCGCATTCAAGGTTTCAAATTGCGCGTTGAAGGTATCGAAGGTCTCCAGGAAATTGACCACGGAGTCGAACAGTTCGTGATAACACCAGAACAGCGGCGTGCGCACGCGATTGCGTTCCAGGTGCGGCGATACCCACGACTGCGCGAGATCGGCCTTGAGCAGATCGTGCGCCTCTTTCAGATTGCTGCTGGATTTACGCAGCGCCGCCGTTGCCGTGCGCAATTGCGAATGGTCCAGCGTGCCGCTGGCAATCTCGTCGAGCAGTTTGAGCGCGCGCTCATTGCCTTCGTTGACGAGCGTATTGGCCCAGAAGCCGTGATCAGGCGGAAACACGACCTGCTGGATGATGAAGCCCAGCAGCATGCCCAGCACCACGCCAATCAGGCGCTGCTCCAGCAGCGGAATATGCTCGCCGGTATAGAGCACCAGCGTCATCGGCACGGTGATGCTGGTCATCTGGAACACCGAAGGCTTTACGCGCACGATCGCAAAGATGACGATCGGCAGCAGCAGCACGCCCAGCCAGAGATGCGGCGCGGTCAGCCAGATCAATAACGTGCCGATGGGCATCGCCACGAGGTTCGAAGTCACGCGCTTATAGAAATAGCCGCGCGCGGCGGAAATCGAGCTGCCCAGCGCCAGCGTGAGCATGGTCGAGCCGGCAAGCGCGACGGCCGCGTCCGGATAGCCGTAGTGATAGGGAATCGCAAAACCAATCCACATACCGAGCGTGAGCTTGGTGTACTTCGCCATTTCGGACAGCGAGAAACGCGCGAGCGCGCGGCGAAATGGCGTGAGCGGTTTGTGGAAATAGGTATTGGGCGTCATGGCGGCAATCGGAGATTCTGGCGAGCAATATGAAGCAGCGCCTTAAAGCCAAGATGCTAATCGACGCGCGTGTTTTCCTGTTCATTCTCTTGCAAGAGCGCACCGTCTGAAGCGTCACCTGCCGTTAGCAAACAGCAAGACGACTGTCAGCAATGAAACACGCGCTTACTCGTTAAATCATCATACGAATTCCATTTAATTCCTTTTAAATCAGCGTTTTCCCGCATTCGCGTACCTTGCGATTTATTTTCAATTTCTTTCGAGTTTTTATCCCTTACCGTCATGCCAGCTGTTTGACGTTCGCAATGCGAACCACTTTTGCGAACTTTTATCAGGCTTTTCAGCTGGGGTAGGCCCATGACGATAACAACGAGCGTCTCTACGAGCGTCTCGATCTGTCTGCCCACGTACAATCGCCCGGATCTGCTGATCCGCTGCATTGAATCGTGTCTTGCGCAGACGCATTCGAATATTGAAATCGTGATCGGCGACGATTCGCCGGACACGCATACCGAACAATTGATCGCCCAGCGCTATGCGCACGATGCACGCATTGTTTATCGGCGCAATGTTCCGGCGCTGGGTCAGGCGCGCAATGTCGCGAGCCTTTTCGCACGCGCGGGCGGCGACAAGATCCTGCTGATTCACGACGACGACTTTCTGCTCGACACCGCCGTCGAGCGGCTATTGGCGCAATGGACGCTCAATCCCGGTATTGAGGTGGCGTTCGGCAAACAATATGAAACCGATGCGCAAGGGCATATCGACCAGGCTGCCAGCGAACGCATGAATCGCGCCTATCACCGCACGCACGAAGCCGCCGGCGTGCAGCCGATTGCCGGACGCACGGGCATCGTGCAGATGTTTCCGAACAATGGCTGGCTGGCCGACGCCGCGCTCGTGAAGCGCATCGGCTATGGCGATAACGACGGCGCGCCGTTCGCGGTGTGCTGCGATTTCGTGTTCGGCGTGCGGGTCTGCCTGGCGGCGCGCGGCGTCTGTTATGTCGACGATTATGTTTCGTGTTATCGCAAGACCGAGGTATCGGTTTCGCAGGCCACGCGTCGCACGCCCAGTGCATCGTCGCTGGCCGCCTGGCATTTTCTCGAAGCCCTGGAGCTACCGCCCGAACTCGAACCGGCGCGTCGGCTGGCGTTGCGGCGGCTCGTGCCGATCGTGGTCTCGCTGCTGGCGCGCAATCGCCAGGCGCGCGCCGGGCTGAATCTGGCGCTCACGCATCTCTATGCGTACCGGTTTGGCCTGAGCGTGCGGCTCTACTATCACCTGCTGATGATCTGGAAGAGCGCGTGGCTCGCCAGCACGCCTGCGCCCTTGTTCGACAGCGAGGAACAGGTCGTGGACGTCTCGCGTACCCGTATTCCATGAGGACGATTCAGGCTGAATAGCGTGCGACATTCAGCTTAAGCGCAGCCTTCGGCCATTCCCGCTAGTATGTCAATCCGATGTCCGTAGCGTGGCGGGACCGCGCCCGGTCAGGATCAAGACTTAAACCAGGAGCACGATAAATGTCTGTTCGCATGACGATGTTGGCGGCCGCCGTGATTGCCGCAGGTGTAGCCAGCGCCAGCGCGCAAGCCCAGGTGGCCGGCGCGCAGCCGCTGAGCGTGACGGTCGAGCAATCGCAGGCGCTGCTCGAAGGCTGGAGCGTGAAGAAAAGCGTGCTCGGCAAGGCTGTCTATAACGACGACAACGCCAAAATTGGCACGGTGCGCGACCTGATCGTCGCACCGGACGGTTCGGTGTCGGCGGCCATCGTTTCGGCGGGCGGTTTCCTCGGCGTCGGCGTGCATGATGTGGCCGTGCCGATCGCAGCGCTCGACGTGCGCAACGGCAATCTCTATCTGCCGGGCGCGACCAAGGAAGCGCTCAAGGCCACGCCGGCGTTCCAGTACGCGAAGATCGATTCGCCGCCCAAGCCCAAGCGCGTCGATAGCAACTCGAAGGCCGCGCAGTAATACGGCTTTCCCGATGCGCGGCGTCCTCTCTGACGTCGCGCATCGTGCGGGTGAGCGCGCCTCACCCCGCCACAATCCCCTCCTCGCGCAGTTGGATCCCCGTCCACACCCCCGCCGCGGACAGTTCCTCGATCAGATCGCAGATCGTGCGCCGCACCGCCAGCGAAGCCGAACTCACCGGTAATGCATTGGGCCAGCAGATGCTCGCGGGCCGCCGGATCAGCGGATCGACGATACGCCGCGTTTTAGGCCGTTCCGCGCTCGCGCGCAGGGCGAGCGCCGATGTCGGCAGGATCGTGCAGGCCGCGCCCGACTGCGCCACCGAGAGCAGCATCGGCAAGGAATCGATATCGGCGATGATGTTCAGCGGCACCTGCTCGCGCGCAAACGTGCGCTCCAGCAGCAGACGCAAGCCGTTCGACACGCCGGGCGCGACCAGCGGCACATCCGCCAGCGAGCCGAGCGTACAGGTGCGCGCACGCGCGGACACACCCGGTTCACCCATCAGATAAAGCTCCTCGTCGAGCACGGGCAGCGCCGAGATGCCGGGCGTCGCGGTATCGCGGAACAGAATGGCGAGATCGAGACGGCCATTCGCGAGCAGTTCGTTCAGATAGCCGCTCATGCTTTCGAAGAACTGCAGGCGGATGCCGGGAAAGCGCTCGCGCACGCGCCGGAAAACCGGCATGGCGAGCACCGAAGCCATGGTCGTAGGCAAGCCGATAGCGACCGTGCCCGACTCCGCGCCCACGCCTTCGCGCACCTCCTGGCGCAATTGCTCCATTTGATGCAGCACGAGCCGCGCGTGGCGATACAGCGCCTGCCCGGCCGCCGTGGGCTTCACGCCCTGCGGGCTGCGCACCAGCAGCGGCACGCCCAGATCGTCCTCCAGTTTCGCAATCTGCTGGCTGAGCGACGGCTGCGCCACATAGAGTTTTTCCGCAGCCTTGCCGAGGCTGCCGTAGTCGACGATGTTGACGAAATAACGAAGCTGACGAACGTCCATGGGCCCGGCCCTCGATGCGAGGGTCATAGGATACCCTTATGACCGGCACATTCAATCCATATTTCCGCGTGCCGGAACATTCGCATACAGTCGCCTCATTCCTGATCGAAAAATGAGATGCGCCCGCTCGATGGGCGCAGGAGACGGCGATGCCTGCACCTTCCACTGAGTCTTCCACCGGGCCTGTCCAGTCCGTCAGCGACACGATTTCCCTCGCTCCCGCCGCGGCTCTTGCCGCCACGCTCGACTGCAGCAGCGTGCCGCGCGCCGGCGACGCCCTCCCGCCGATCTGGCACTGGCTCTACTTCTGGTCCGCCGCGCCGCAAGCCGAACTCGGCGCGGACGGTCATCCGCAAACTGGCGGCTTTCTGCCCGATCTGGGCCTGCCGCGCCGCATGGCAGCGGGCGGCCGCATCACTTTCAACGCCCCCCTGAGAATCGGCGCGCAGGCCGAACGCGTTTCGCGCGTGCTGTCGATCGAGCACAAGGAAGGCCGCAGCGGCCGTCTCGCCTTCGTGACCGTCGAACACGAGATCAAGGCCGATGGCGTCACGGCAATCCGCGAGGAGCAGGACATTGTCTATCGCGACGCGGTGCAAGCGGGCCAGCCCGGTCAGACACCCGCGAAGCCCACGCCTGCGCCCGCCGACGCCGACTGGCGACGCGACATCGCGCCCAGCGAAGTGCTGCTGTTCCGCTATTCGGCGCTCACCTTCAACGGCCATCGCATTCACTACGACCGCGACTACGCACGCAACGCCGAAGGCTATCCCGACCTCGTCGTGCACGGCCCGCTGATCGCCACGCTGCTGCTCGATGCGCTCGCGCGCGTGGCGCCCGAAGCCGTGGTGCGCGAATACCGCTTCAAGGCCGTGCGGCCCACCTTCCTCGGCCACGGCTTCGCGGTGTGCGGACGTCGCGCCGAAGACGGCAAACACATCGAACTCTGGGCGCAGGACCACGAAGGCTGGCTGACGATGTCGGCGCAAGCTGTACTGGCCTGAACGCAATACCGAATCTCTTAGCATCTGGACGGATATCCCTAGCCATGACTGAAACGACCGATCAATACCAGGACATTCGCGACGCCGTGCGCGATCTGTGCAGCCAGTTCCCCGACGAGTATTTCCGCAAGATCGACGAGACGCGCGGCTACCCCGAAGCCTTCGTCGACGCACTCACCAAGGCGGGCTGGCTTGCTGCGCTGATTCCGCAGGAGTATGGCGGCTCGGGCCTGGGACTGACCGAAGCCTCGGTCATCATGGAAGAGATCAACCGCAGCGGCGGCAACTCGGGCGCGTGCCACGGCCAGATGTACAACATGGGCACGCTGCTGCGCCACGGTTCGGAAGAACAGAAGCGCAAATATCTGCCGAAGATCGCCAGCGGCGAACTGCGTTTGCAGTCGATGGGCGTGACCGAGCCCACCACCGGCACCGACACCACGAAGATCAAGACCACGGCCGTGCGCAAGGGAGACCGCTATGTGATCAACGGTCAGAAAGTGTGGATCTCGCGCGTGCAGCACTCGGATCTGATGATCCTGCTGGCGCGCACCACGCCGCTTTCGGACGTGACGAAGAAAAGCGAAGGCATGTCGATTTTTATCGTCGATCTGCGCGAGGCGATTGGCAAAGGGCTGACGGTCCAGCCGATTCTCAACATGGTCAATCACGAGACCAACGAGCTGTTCTTCGACAACCTCGAAATCCCGGCGGAAAACCTCATCGGCGAGGAAGGCAAGGGCTTCAAATACATTCTCGACGGCCTGAACGCGGAGCGCACGCTGATCGCCGCCGAGTGTATCGGCGACGGTTACTGGTTTGTCGATCGCGTCACGAAGTATGTTAAGGATCGCCAGGTGTTTGGTCGTCCGATCGGTCAGAACCAGGGCGTGCAGTTTCCCATCGCGCGCTCTTTTATCAACGTGGAAGCGGCCAACCTGATGCGCTTCGAGGCCGCGCGCCGTTTCGACGCTCATCAGCCTTGCGGCGCACAGGCCAATATGGCCAAGCTGCTGGCCGCCGACGCTTCGTGGGAAGCCGCCAATGCCTGCCTGCAATTCCACGGCGGCTTCGGCTTTGCGTGCGAATACGATGTGGAGCGCAAGTTCCGTGAAACGCGTCTCTATCAGGTCGCGCCGATCTCGACCAACCTGATTCTCTCGTACGTCGCCGAACATATGCTCGGCCTGCCGCGTTCATTCTGATCGAGCCGAGGAGACCCCATGCGCCCTCTCGAAGGCATCAAGGTCGTCACGTTCGAGCATGCGATCGCGGCGCCGTTCTGCACGCGCCAGCTCGCCGATCTGGGCGCGCGCGTCATCAAGGTGGAGCGTCCGGGCGTGGGCGATTTCGCGCGCAACTATGACGAGCGCGTGCACGGCCTGGCCTCGCATTTCGTCTGGACCAACCGCTCGAAGGAAAGTCTCACGCTCGACGTCAAACAGGCTGAGGCGCAGGAGATCGTGCACAGCCTGCTCGCCGACGCCGATGTATTCGTGCAGAACCTCGCGCCCGGCGCGACGCAGCGCCTTGGGCTCGATTACGAGGCACTGCGCGAGCGTTATCCGCGTCTGATCGTCTGCGATATTTCGGGCTATGGCAGCGACGGACCGTATCGCGACAAGAAAGCCTACGACCTGCTGATCCAGAGCGAATCGGGCTTTCTGAGCGTCACCGGCACGCCCGAGGAATCCGCCAAGGCGGGCTGCTCGATCGCCGATATTTCCGCGGGCATGTACGCGTATTCGAACATCCTCGCGGCGCTGATCGAGCGCGGCAAGACCGGGCGCGGCCGCCGCATCGACGTGTCGATGCTCGAAAGCATGGTCGAGTGGATGAGCTTTCCGCTCTACTACGCGTTCGATGGCCAGACGCCGCCACCACGCAACGGCGCGGCGCACGCAACGATCTATCCCTACGGTCCGTTCAAGGCGGGCGATGGCAAATCGGTGATGCTCGGCCTGCAAAACGAGCGCGAATGGAAACAGTTCTGCGAGGTCGTGCTGCGCCAGCCCGAACTCGCCGATGACGAGCGCTTCAGCGCCAACAGCCGCCGCGTCGCGCATCGCACAGAACTGGGCCAGTTGATCGAAGACGTGTTCGCGCGCCTCACCGCGCACGACGTCATCGAGCGGCTAGAAGCCGCGAAGATCGCCAACGCGCACATCAACGACATGCAGGCCGTGTGGACGCACGCGCAACTCGGCGCGCGCGAGCGCTGGACGCAGGTGGGCACGCCCGCGGGCATGATCCCCGCGTTGTTGCCGCCGGGCCTCACGCTCGCGGACGAGCCGCGCATGGACCCGGTGCCCGCGCTCGGCGAGCACACCGACGCAATCCTCAAGGAACTCGGTTACGACGAGGCGCACATTCGCGCCTTGCACGAAACCGGCACAGTTTGAACACGCAATAAAAACCGCTGTAAAGAAGCACTGAAAGAAGCCATAAAAGCCGTATCCACGCCGCGCACAGAAACAAAAATACTCGCGCGGCCGCCAATGTATCAGGCACCTGCGCACCCTTGACGGGCGCGCAGGCGGCATCACAAAGGAGACACCTTCATGCAGCACACGGTCAATGCCGCCGGCCGCCTCGACCGGCTACCTGTTTCACGCTTTCACTGGAAAATACTCGGCCTGATTGCGGGCGGCGCGTTTCTCGACGCCTTCGACATCTATCTCGCCAACGGCTCGGTCGCCTCGATGGTCAAGGACGGCTTCACCGATCTGCATCACGGCGCGATGTTCGTCTCCTCCACTTTCGTCGGCATGATGCTGGGCGCGTTCCTCGCGGGCTGGCTTGGCGACCGGCTCGGGCGCCGCTATTCGTATCAGCTCAATCTCGCGGTGTTCGGTCTGGCATCGATAGCCGCGTGCTTCGCGCCCAATATCGAATGGCTGATCGCGCTGCGCTTCATCATGGGCCTTGGGCTGGGTGCGGAACTCGTGGTCGCCGCCGGTACGCTCGCGGAATTCGTCCCGCCCGCCACGCGCGGCAAATGGGTTTCGCTGCTCGCAATCATCACGAATAGCGGCCTGTTCGCGGCCCTCGCCGCCGGTTACTGGATTATCCCGAATCTGGGCTGGCGTTATATGTTCGCGGTGGCGGGCGTGGGCGCGCTGGTGGTGTGGTTCCTGCGTCATCGCATGCCGGAATCGCCGCGCTGGCTCGAATCGGTCGGCCGTCTCGACGAAGCCGAAGCAACGCTTGCCGCCATCGAGCGCGAAGTCAGCGCACAGGTCGGGGAATTGCCGCCCGTGCAGCGCGCAGTCGATCTGCACAAAGGCAAAGTGCCGATCAGCGCGCTGTTCGCGCGCGGCATGCGCAGCCGCACGTTTGTTGCGGCCATCACGGCCATCGGCGTCAATGTGGGCCTTTATGGCTTCATTGCGTGGCTGCCGACGTTCTTCGTAGCGCAAGGTCTGTCGATCGTGAAGTCGCTGGGATTTGTGTTCGTGATGTCGGTGGGTTCGCCGGTGGGCGGCCTGATCGGCTATTTCATCGCGGACCGCGTCGGGCGGGCGCGCGGCATCCTGATTGCGTCGGTGGTGAGCGTGGTGCTCGGCTGGATCTATGTGACGCTGCGCGAACCGGCCGCGATCATGCTGGTGGGCTTCTGTCTCGTGAGCGCGATCTACACGATCTGCACGCTCGGCCTGTTTGGCTATATCCCCGAACTGTTCCCGACCGAAGTGCGCCTGCGCGGCACAGGCGTGGCCGGCACCTGCGGGCGCGCCTCGTCGATCGTCACGCCCTGGCTCGCGTTGCTGCTGTACGAGCGTTTTGGCGTGTCCGGTGTGATCGCAATGGTGAGCGTGGTGCTCGCCGTGCTGTGCGTGGCCATTCTGGTTCTGCGGGTGGAGACGAGCCGCGCGGCGCTCGAAGACATTCAGCCTGAGCCGGACGCAGAACGCTTCGCGACCGGCGCAACGGTAGCGGGTGGCACCAAAGTGCAGTGAGCGCGTAACACGCCAGTTTGTTCGCATGACTGAATGCCGCTTCGCGATAACGAAGCGGCATTTTTATTTGCGCAGCCCGCGGCGTTCAGGCGAACGTGGGCGGCAACTCGTGCAAGTGCTCCATCAGCACTTCGACAAAATGGCTCGCCAGCAGCGAAGGGGCCGTTTGCGTGGTGGTCGCCATGCTCACCGTGACGCCGATTGCCGGCACGAACGGTTTGATCAGCACCTTTTGCGCGAACGTACCGGCGACGAACGGCGTGACCACGCCGATGCCGTTGCCGCTTGCCACCATCGCGCAAACGGTGATCGACGACGTCGTCTCGATCGCGGACTTCATCTCCAGCCCGACCGCATACATGAGGGCGCCGAGCGCGAGCGTAATTTCATCGGCGCTGTCCAGCGTGATCAGACGCTCTCCGCGCAGCATCCGCACATCCACGACCGCTTCGTTCGCAAGCCGATGACCGTGCGGCAAGACGCAAACAGCGGGAATCGTCCTCATGGCCAGCGACTCGAAATCGCTCTCCATGACCTTGCCTGTCGTGAGGATGCAATCGAATAACTCCTGACGCAGCAATTCCATCAGGCGCAGTGTCGCGTGCGTATGAACGATCAGATGCGCGTCGGGAAAGCGTTGGCTGAAT
Source organism: Burkholderia sp. Ax-1719 (assembly GCF_011753055.1). Classification (GTDB taxonomy): domain Bacteria; phylum Pseudomonadota; class Gammaproteobacteria; order Burkholderiales; family Burkholderiaceae; genus Paraburkholderia. The sequence continues at coordinate 222,034 of NZ_VWWJ01000001.1, forward strand.
ACTTCCACGACAGCCGGCAATACGCCCAGCGCGAGCACGGGCGTGCAGCCGATGCGCAACGTGCCGGTGCCCGAACGCCGCAACATCGCCACGACGGTCTCGATCTGGTCCAACCCTTCAAAATGCTTCTGAATGGCGCGATAGAGCAGCATGCCTTCGCGCGTCGGCCGCAAACGGCCCTGATGCTTTTCCAGCAGCTTGAGGCCCGAGAAGTTTTGCAGTTCGGTCAGCCGTCGGCTGATCGACGGCTGCGTGGTGTTCAGCATCGCCGCCGCGCCGATGGTCGTGCCCGCCTGCATGATCGCGCGGAACGCCTGCAACTGAGGGAAGTTAAGCGGCCTGGTCATAACGATGAAAGACGATCCTGGCTGGAAGCCTGCACACAGGCGACGCATGTATATCGGATTTGAATAACGCACCGATAAAGAAGAATTATACCCACCCGAACAGCCTCGCTAGGATGCTCGCTCTGGAACATAAAAGGGCGCTTTTCATTACCAATGGCAATTAGAAAGCTTTGTTACGTAAATACTCTATTCGTGTTCCAGTCTGGCGCATATTTGTTCACAGCGGTCCCTGAAAACCTGTTTGGCGCACAACGTCCCGCTTCTTTCGCTAGTTAACAGTTGTCTGATTGCCTGCCGGATTTTCGATGGTTAATGTGCGGGCAGGAATGATTGATTGGCGAACGTTCATAGTACGAAATAAAAATCAGCATAAATGGCACGATCATTCATAAATAGATTCGCTTGATCGGTTTTCAAACGACCTGACGTGACGGCATCCGCCAGGATTGGCCTGCATCGCGTTGCGTCAGGCGCGCAAAGCTGCTGCTCATCCATGGATAACAACGAATCGCAGTCGTCATGGCTTCAGGCTGCCACGCGTCATGAAGCGGACACCATCGGGGATCGCTCCGTCATTAGCATCGGTCTCTTCGATTGCTCCGGTCAGCATGGCGTCCTCTACGACGTGCTGACGCACGCCGAGTATCTGTGCATCGAAATCAGGACGATCGACGAACTCGCTACGATGCTGCGGCGTGGCGCGCTCGATATGCTCATTGTGGCGGGCTTCGCACGCGACAGCCGCAGCATCGAGGCGCTTAACCTCGTGCGCACCGACATCGTGCCCGATGTGCCGTTACTGATCGTTGGCGAGCCGGATAATGCAGATGCCGAATCGCTGGCGCTCAACGCAGGCGCGGACGACTACCTCGTGGAATCGCGTTCGCCCGAAGTGCTGATTGCTCGCGTCGCGTCACTGCTGCGCCGCGTACGTCGCCGCCAGGCCGCGACGCTTGAGCGGTACGGCGACTATGAATTCGATACGAGCCGCGGCATCGTCACGCTACGCGGCAGCACGGTCACGCTGACCCAGCGCGAATTCGACCTGGCCCGGCTGCTGTTCCGGCATCTCAACGCGCCGCTGTCGCGCGCGCAGATCTTCGAATCGGTCTGGCGTCAGTCCTTCGGCGTCACCTCGCGCACGGTGGATACGCACATCTGCTGGCTGCGCTCGAAGCTCCAGTTGCATCCCGTCAACGGCTATGTGGTGACGTCCGTGCATGGCTACGGCTATCGGCTCGAAGCCGTGCGGGAGACGCGCTAGCGCTGCCGTATCCAGCCGCCCAAAACGGCTAGATGCGGTCGAGGCGATAGCCGCGTCCATGTACCGAAGTAAGCCGGTAGCCGCTTTCAGGAACGAGATTCAGCTTTGTGCGCAGGCGGCTGATCTGCGTGTCGACACTACGCATGTTGATATCGATCTCGCCTTGCCAGATCAGATCGAGAATGTGTTCGCGCGACAGCGTCGTGCCCATGTGCTGATAGAACAGCAGCGCAAGCCTGAATTGCCGGGAGGTCAAATGAATCGGGTTGCCGTTGCGCGAAACACTGCAGTCGACCGGGTCGAACTCGAAAGCGTTGGCGTGTTGATCGGCGCGCTCAAGGTAATCCGTGCGTACGCGGCGCAACACCGAGGCCACGCGCGCACGCAACACGCCCGCTTCGACCGGACGGTTCAGACAGGCGTCAGCACCGCCATTCAAGGCGCAGACTTCGTCGCCTTCGGCCTGGAGCGAGGTCACGTACAAAACCGGAATCTGTACAGAGACGATCGCCCTGACCGTGCCCAGCACGCGCAAACCCGTCATGTCGGGCAAGGCGTGATCGACCACGAGGAGATCGAAGGTTTCGCGTCGCAGTGCGCGCAATAACGCGCTTCCCAGTGCAAAGTAATGGCATATGCAGCCTTCGCCCGGCAACGTCCGGGCGACGAGTGCCTCCAGTTCAGCATCGGCGGTCAATAGGGCAAGTCTCATAAGTCAAACACGTCGTGTACTTTCTGGCGTCACCTGCTCACCGGGAAAAAAAAGGCCAGTCGGACGTGCACGTCCAGACCGGCAAATGAAGTTGGTCTAAGGTGAGGGGGAGCACCAGAGTCTGCGCTGCGACCAACCTCGGGCCAGGAAAGTCAGCGCATGTGACCATTCCGGGACGCATGGCAACCATCTTCGTGCTTTCCTGGGATTGCGCACAATCTCGCCATGAACAATCTCATTATTGAGCAAAGCGACTGAAGGGGTTGTTAAATCATGTCGCATGGATGTGGCATTGCGCACGCGCAATGGCGCGTCTGTGCTGCGACGCGACACGGCATCGCCGCCGCTTTTTCGACAAAACCAGCAGGATGACTAATTAATCGCGATCCCACCGCGACATCACCCGCGCTTCGCTCAGCAGAACGAAGCGCGTTGCCTTACCAGCGCAGCAGACGCGGGCCGAGCCATGCGCCGATCGCCGCGGGCATCAGCATGCCGATGGCGTACCAGATGCTCCAGAACGCCGGGCTCATTTCCGGGCAGTGGACGCAGTAGGCGATGGTGGCGAGCGCGCTCGCGAAGAGTCCCGCCGCCGCGCCTGCAAGACGCGGTCGCGTTGGCGCCAGCCCTTTCGCGGCCCAGAACACCGCGACGAAGGTCGGCACCGAAAGCAGCAGGATATTGAATGGGCAACTGCGCCACGAAAGCCCGAGCATCAGCGGCACGCGTTCGGCGGGCGCTGCGGTGCCCAACGTCACCCAGGCCGCCAGCCACACCGCGACGAACGGCGCGGCCACCAGCGCCCACGCGTAACCGCCGCGCACGCCGGGCCGCCCGAGTCGGCTTACCGTCAGCGCAGCCGCGATTGCCACCGCCATCGGGAAGGCAATCTTGGCCCAGAAGATCGGCGTTTGCGCGACGTCCATCAGATCGTGACGCACGCCGAACACGACGGCCACCAGCACGAGCGAGCCTGCGAGCCCAAGCGGCAACGCGCGCGCGAAACGGCGCACGACCGCCTTGCGGTCCACGCGCGTGACGCCGGTGGACAGCAGCGTGATGAGATCGTCGGTTTTCATTGCGCCCCCCGGATACGCGCGGCAAGCGCTTTCAGGCCACGGTGGATGCCCACCTTGACGGCCGATTCGGACAGCCCGGTGAGCTTCGCGGCCTCCACCACCGAACGCCCCTCCAGCTTCACATGGACGATGGGCAGGCGCTGCTTGTCCGGCAACTGGTCGAGGAGCTTGCCGATATCGCGGCGCGCCTGGGCCGGTTCGTCGTCGGCTTGCGCGAACAGGTCGGTGTGATCGTCGAGCGGGTCGTTGAGCGATTCGCGCCGGGAGCGCGAGCGAAAGAAGTCCATCAGCTTGTAGCGGGCGATCGCGTGCACCCAGGCGGTCAGCGGTTCGTCGGGACGCCATGTGTGGCGTGCATTGTGCACCGCGAGCAGGATCTCCTGCACGAGGTCTTCCACATCGTCGTGCAACTGCGGGATGCGCCGGCGCAGGTACGCGCGCAAGTGGCGCGTGAGCTCCTGCAGAAAAGTGCGGTACGCATCGGCGTCCCCTTCGAGGCCGCTCACGAACAGCGCTTTGAGACGGATTTCCGCTGGGTACAAAGGGCGTCCTGGGTTGTCGCGACGATGGGATGCCGCTCCCGCGACGGCGTGTCTGGTAGCGTCGTCGATTCGGGGCGCGGTCGGGTGAGGGTAGCCGATGCCGTCGTGCGCCGCAATACCGCCCATCGCGCCCACGGCGGCGCTCACTGCCCCGCCCTGCGCGCCGGCTTCGTCCGCCCGCCGCCACTGCGTTGCCCGGTTCGCCCAGCTCACGTTTGCGTTCTCCAGATGTGGGTGCCGCGGCGCACACTCGCGTGTGTGGCCTCTCGACTTAGTTCGTTCGCGGCGGGCGGCGGGTTACAGGCCACGCAACTTTTTCTGTTTTGATGGCGGTGGCTCTACGACCTTTGCGCTTCGTGGATCTTTCAAGGAGCCACGCGCCGGGTTACCTTGATGGACCTTTGACGCAATTTCTGCGTACACGCGACATCCTGGTCGCACGAACCGAGCGAGTGAAGCATGGCAGCGAGAACGAACGAGTATCAGCAACCCATCGGCGCGGCGCTGGAGGGCTGGACGCCGCGCGAGCGGCCCGCCCGCGTGACGCTCGAAGGCGCGCGTTGCCGCATCGAGCCTGTCGATGTCGAACGGCATGCCGCCGATCTCTTCGAAGCGTACAGCGCCGCGCCCGACGGCAGCGACTGGACCTATCTGTTCATCGGCCCCTTCGCGGATTTCGCGTCCTTTCGCGCCTACCTCGAAAAAGCCGCCGCTTCCGAAGATCCCCTGCACTACACCATCATCGATCGCGCGAGCGGCAAGGCCGTCGGCACCTTCGCGCTGATGCGCATCGATCCGGCGCACGGCGCCATCGAGGTCGGCAGCGTAACGTTCTCGCCGCTGCTCAAGCGCACGGCGCTCTCCACCGAGGCGCAATACCTGCTGATGCGCTACGCCTTCGACCAGCTCGGCTACCGCCGCTACGAATGGAAGTGCGACAGCCTCAATGCGCCGTCGCGCAAGACCGCGCAGCGCCTGGGCTTCCAGTTCGAGGGTATCTTCCGCCAGGCCGTGGTGTACAAGGGCCGCAGCCGCGACACGGCCTGGTACGCGATCATCGACCAGGACTGGCCGCAGGTGAAGCGCGCGTTCGAAACCTGGCTCGCGCCCGCCAATTTCGACGCGCAAGGCAACCAGCGCGCTTCGCTCGCAAGCCTGCGCGATGCCTGAAGCGATCGTCATCCGCGATATCGCGAGCGCCGACCGGGCGGACTGGCTCCGCCTCTGGGCGGGCTACAACGCGTTCTATGAGACCGAAGTCGCGCCGCGGATCAGCGAGCGCACCTGGCAGCGCCTGCTCGACGCCGATGCGGCCCTGTTCGGCCGCATCGCGCAAGTGGACGCACGCGTGGTCGGCTTCAGCCTGAGCGTGCTGCACGAGGGCACCTGGGTCGACGCGCCGATCTGCTATCTGGAAGATCTGTTCGTCGATCCCGCCGCGCGCGGCGCCGGGGTGGGCCGCGCGCTGATCGCCGATCTGGTCGCGCTGGGCAAGCAGCGCGGCTGGTCGCGCCTCTATTGGCACACACGCGAGGACAACCCTGCGCGCAAGCTCTACGACGAATTCACCGCCGCCGACGACTTCGTGCGCTACCGTCTCACACTCTGAGATGCGTTTCACCTATGAAACCTAGGGTTTCACCCAGCTGTCAATCAGAAAAACTGATCGCAAGCATCAATTTAATGCGTTTCCCATAAGCGTTCCGATGCGGCAAAGTGTCATCTCCGCGAATGGAGTGATCTCCAAGTGAACCAACGCATTGATCCGTCCCTGCTTGCCCCGCCCGATCTGTCGTTCGCGACGCTCGACTCGGGCGTCGTTCTGCCTTACCTCGAACGGGGGACGGGTGAGCCGCTGCTGTTCGTACACGGCTCGCTGTGCGATTACCGCTACTGGGCGCCGCAGCTCGACGGCCTTGAAGACGATTTCCGCTGCATCGCGCCGAGCCTGAGCCATTACTGGCCGGCCGCCGACGCCTGTATTCAAGGCGAGTTCGGCTGGGAAAGCCATCTGCACGAACTGGCCGAGTTCATCGACGCGCTGGGTCTGGAATCCGTGCACCTCGTCGGCCACTCGCGCGGCGGCAGCATCGCCTATCACCTCGCGCGCCGTTATCCGCGTCTGGTACGCACGCTCGTGCTGGCCGATCCGGGTGGCCCGCTGCGCCGCCTCGAAGAAGACGACGACGTCCTGCCGCCCGCCACCAACGCGCTGCGCACGCGCGCGGCCGATCTGATCGGCAATGGTCAGCTCGAAGACGGTCTGGAACTGTTTGTGGATTCGGTGAGCATTCCCGGCGCATGGCGCAAGAGCACGCACGAATTCCGCGAAATGGCGATCGCCAATGCGACGACGCTGCCCAAGCAACTGGACGACCCGCTGCCCGCCTACACGCGCCGCCCGGCCGCCGACATCAAGTGCCGCACGCTGCTGATCGACGGCCAGCGCAGCCCGCTGATGTTCCGCAACAACGTCGAAGCGCTCGAAGAATGGATCGACTTCGCACAGCGCGTGACCATGAAGGGCGCAACGCACGGCATGAACGGCACGCACGCCGATCTCTTCAACACGCACGTGCGCAACTTCATCTACGAAGGCCGATAAAGCCTGTCAGGCGCGCGTATTCCTCCCTCGCGCGCCCTTTCTGATTCAGGCGTTCATTTGGCAAACAGCTGCCCGATATCCTTGAACGCCTTGAATTCCAGCGCATTGCCGCACGGATCGAACAGGAACATCGTGGCCTGTTCGCCCACCTGCCCCTGAAAGCGGATATACGGCTCGATCACGAACTGCGTGCCGAACTCGCGCAGCCGTTGCGCCAGCGCTTCCCACCGCTCCCATTCCAGCACCACGCCGAAATGCGGCACCGGCACGTCATGACCATCAACGGCGTTGGTGTGCGCGGCTTCCTGCGAAGCGGTTTTCGGATGCTCGTGAATCACCAGCTGATGCCCGAAAAAATCGAAATCGACCCAGTGGTCGCTCGAACGCCCTTCCGCGAGACCGAACACGCGGCCATAAAAATCGCGCGCGGCGGCCAGATCGTAGACGGGAATCGCCAGGTGAAACGGCGAAAGACTCATGGCTTGCTCCTTCCTGTTTTCTCTGTGTCGCGCCATGGTAGGCCGCGCGGTTGAAAAATAAAATCAATATATAATTTCGCAATTCATCAATTATTTTTGTGAATGATCCGCGAGCTGACCACCCTGCTGGCCGTGGCGCGCGAAGGCACCTTTGCCGCCGCCGGCAAGCGCATCGGCCTGACCCAGGCCGCCGTGAGCGCACAGATGCAGCGTCTCGAAGCCGAACTGGGCTTCGCGCTGTTCGAGCGCGAGGGACGCCATGCGCGTCTGAACGTGCGCGGCCGGCAGGTGCTGGGACAGGCGCAGGAAGTGTTGCGGCTCTACGGCAAGCTGAGCACCGTGAGCGTCGACCCCGCCGCCGAGGTGCGCGTGAATATCGGCGCGATTGCATCGGTGCAGCGCGCGCAGTTGCCTGGTGCGCTCGCCGCGTTTCATCGCCAATGTCCGGGCGCGCATACGCGCGTGATTCCGGGGCTGTCGATGGAGCTCGTCAATCTCGTCGATGCGGGCGAACTCGATTTCGCCGCGATCATTCGCCCACCCTTCGCCCTGCAAAGCGATCTGCGCTGGAGCCCCATCGCCAGCGAGCCGTTCCGGCTGATCGTGCCGCGCGCGCTCAAAGGCAACGACTGGATGGCGCTGCTCGCGCAGCAGGCGTTTATCCGCTATGACCGCGCTTCGTTTGGTGGGCGTCAGGTCGATCGCTTCCTCAAGCGCATGCAGATCGTCGTGCAGGAAGTGTGCGAGCTCGACGAGCTGGAAGCGATCGTGAAGCTGGTCGGCAATGGCGTGGGCGTAGCGCTCGTGCCGCAGACCGCCACCTGGCGACGTTGGCCCGCGGACGTGCGCGCTATCGATCTCGGTCACCATACGTTTCATCGCGATATCGGCGTCGTGCATCGCGACGCCGTGCAGATGAGCGAAGCGGCAAGGGTACTGCTTGGGTTGCTTGCGGGTCAGGGTGCGGTGGGGTGATCGTCGTCGATGGTCGGGCCGTCCCAGCCGTCGAGGTATTTGATCAGCGAATCGCGCACTTCGACTACGCGATGCCGGTAGAACAGATGCATCGTCGGCGTGCGGTTTTCGGGCAGCGCGCCATCGTGCGCACGCGCGAGCAGGCTGTTTAGCACCACTCGCAAGCCAAGACGATTGGTGCCGAACACCGTCTCGCCGCACGCCGGGCAAAACGCGCGCGACATCTGCTTCGTGGGATGCTGAAAGACCTGTAGCGCGCCCTGCGTCACGACGTCCCCGCTTGGCCATGCGGTAGCCGAAAGCATCGACGTGGCGTAGAAGTCGCGGCAGCTTGCACAGTGGCAGTTCGCGCGCGCGGCAGGTTCGCCGATCAGATCGATTTTGACCGCGCCGCAAAGGCAGGCAAGCTGGGTGGAATCGCCCATGACGTCTCCCTTTAGTTTGATGCGCGCGATTTGACCACGTTTCGCGCCCTCCCCCTTTGTTGCGTGTCATGCCAATAAAAAACCACGGCGCGCTTCGCAGCGCAACCGTGGTCTTTGCAGCCCGAGAAAACCGCCTATCAGCCGCCCAGCGCCGGATCGCTATAGCTCGGGTGGCCCGTTTCGACGTGACCCGCAATGCGGCGCACGAAGGTCGAATCGCTATCGACGGTGATCGTCAGGTCATACCAGCCGTAGGCGTTGCGCAGGTCCAGATAGAGCTGCTCGGTGTCGCCGCCGCGCACCGTGCGCTGGATCTTCGTGCCCGGGTCGTAGGCATTGACGATCGTGAACTGGCAACGCGCGCCGCCGACGTTTTCAAGGCGCAATTGCAGATTGCCGTTCGCCACGTCGTAGCCTTCGGCCACTTCGGGACGCGCCGTCTCGCCGTGGCTGAACCAGCCCGTCTGCGTCTGCTTGCCCGCGAAGCGGCGCAGGAAACCGTTCGGACCATGCACCGTGAAATCGTACGCGCCCGTGGCGCCGATCGTCAGCTGATCTTCAAGTCGCTTGCCCGCTTCGACCGTGTAGGTCAGCGGCGCAGCCGCGCTGCCCGTCGCATAGACCAGGAACACCGCGCCCGCGCGCCCCGTGTTGATGAAGTGCGCCTTCGCCTTGCCCGTCGACGCGTTCGCATTGAAGCGCACGAACAGCTCATAGGGCAGCGCACGCGCGAGACGCACGCCGCTCTCCTGCTTCGGCACGCTGCCGACCAGCGGCGGCACCGGCACGTAGTCGGGATGCCGCAGCTTGTCGGGCGGCGCGTAGCCCGTCGTCGAAGGCAGCGTCGGCAGCGCGGCGTTGGGCGTGGCGAAGTTGAACGCAGAGGTCAGATCACCGCACACGGCGCGACGCCACGGCGTGATGTTCGGTTCGGCCAGATCGTGATGCGAGCCAAAGCGCTTTTCGATGAAGCGGATCACCGACGTGTGATCGAAGGTCTCCGAGCACACCCAGCCGCCGCGCGACCAGGGCGACACCACCATCATCGGCACACGCGGTCCAAGCCCATACGGTCCCGATGCGTATTTGCTGCTGCCCGGGAAAATTTCGTTGGTGGTGTCGACCGTCGACAGACCGTTCGCGCTCGATGCGGGCGGAAACGGCGGCGCAAGGTGATCGAAGAAGCCGTCGTTCTCGTCGTAGTTCACCAGCAGGACGGTCTTGCTCCACAGGTCCGGGTTCGACGTGAGGATCTGCAGCACCTGATCGACATACCACGCGCCGTAGTTCGCCGGCCAGTTCGGATGTTCCGAATAGGCTTCGGGCGCGACGATCCACGACACCTGCGGCAGCGTGTTGTTCGCCACGTCCTGTTTGAGCACGTCGAAATAGCCGCCGCCCGCGAGCACGTTGGTGCCCGTGCGAGCGCGGTCATAGAGCGGGTTGCCCGGCTGCGCGTTCTGATATTGATGGAAGTAAAGCAGCGAGTTGTCGCCGTAATTGCCGATGTACGGATTGTCGCCCGTCCAGCCCCACGAGCCCTTGGCGTCCAGACCTTCGCCGATGTCCTGGTAGATCTTCCACGAAATGCCCGCGTTCTGCAGCACTTCGGGATAGGTGGACCAGCCGTAGCCCGCTTCCGCGTTGTCGACCACCGGGCCGCCGCCGCTGCCGTCGTTACCGACCCAGCCGGTCCACATGTAGTAGCGGTTCGGGTCCGTCGAGGTCAGCGTCGAGCAGTGATAGGCGTCGCAGATCGTGAACGCGTCGGCGAGCTGGTAGTGGAACGGGATGTCGTCGCGCGTGAGGTACGCCATCGTCGTCGTGCCCTTGGCGGGCACCCACTGGTCATAGCGGCCGCCGTTCCAGGCGGCGTGCGTGGTCGGCCAGTCGTGCGGCAGATCCTGGATGAACTGCAGGCCCAGGTTGGCGGCCGTCGGATGAAACGGCAGCACTTCGCCAATGCCCGCCGCGAGCGGCTGGTTCCACACCGGCTTGCCGGTGGGCAGCGTGATAGTGCGCGTGTCGCCAAATCCGCGCACGCCGCGCAGCGTGCCGAAGTAATGGTCGAACGAGCGGTTTTCCTGCATCAGGATGACGATGTGCTCGACGTCCTGGATGCTGCCCGTGCGATTGTTCGCAGGGATCGCAAGCGCGTTGCGGATGCCTTGCGGCAGCATCGTCAGGGCGGTGGCCGAACCGGCGCTCATCGCGGCGGTGCGGAGAAAGTCACGGCGGCTTCTCGAAGTCATGTTGTGGTTTCCATCTTCAGGTTGAGAAAGCACGCGCGACGCCGCGCCGTCACGAGCGACGGCAGGCGGCGCGGGTCGCGCGGCCGGGTGCAGTCCGTTGTCAATCGGCGGTGTGAATCTCGGGTGGGGCGAGCGGCGCGTTGCTGGTTGCGGTGTTGGCGACATCCGCGCCGCTGTTGATGCTGTCCGCACTGCTCGCGCCGTCGGGTGAGGCTGGCGCGCGAGCGGGCGAGCGAATGGCTTGCACGCCGATGGCGGCGCTGCCGTTCGCACTGTCCAGGGAAGTCGATGAGGTTGAAACCGTGTCCGCAAGCGGTGCCGCGCCCTGCTGCGGGGCGGGTGGTGCCGCAATGGCAGGCGCGGGTTGCGTTTGTGCGAGTTCACGCGCGGCGCTCGTGGTGAGCGCAACGCGTGCGTCGTCGGCGCGATCGCTGCATGCGCTTGTCGCGCACATCACCCATGCAGCCATGACGCTGCTGAGCAGAACGCCGGGCAGGCTCAAACGTTTGCGCGGCACGCTCCGCATACGCGGGCGCGCCGGCACGAATTCGACCGTCATCGAAGTCTCCGAACAGATAGAGGCACAACAACGGCTCGAGGAGGCGGCCCGAGCGTCGCCTTAACGCGGTGAAAGCAGCGGTAAGGCGCGATGGAGCATAACGAAAACGCTTTTAAGTTTTATGACGCGTGGCCGCGAGCGCTTTTAATTCGACCAGCCATAATGCTTTCAGATCGTAATAAAACTCGCGGCACGCCGCTTGCACGGGCAAACGCGCACAATGGAAAAGCACAACGCGAATATCCGTCCGTCAAAGCAAAGGGGGCGCCGATGAAAAGCCAGGCAAGCAGCAAAACGAAAAGCAAACCGGCGACAAAGAACGACAAACTCAGCAATAAACGCAATGAGAAAGAAAGCGCGCTGATGCTCGATTCAAAGGATGCGAAACTCGAATCCCGGCGCGCGAAGAAACTACCCAAGCCCGCGCAACGCCAGGCGATCCTCACCGAACAGCGCCGCCTGAAAATGGCGCGCTCGCCGCATGCTTATGTGCGCGGTGCGACTGAGCAGTTTTACGAATGGATCGTCGAGGCCAACGGCGGTTCGCTGCCGCGCGGTCCCGCTGTGTGGATCTGCGGCGACTGCCATACGGGTAATCTCGGCCCCGTTGCGAATCAGGACGGCAAGGTCGAAATCCATATCCGCGATCTCGATCAGACCGTGATCGGCAATCCCGCGCACGATCTCATCCGGTTGGGGCTATCGCTTGCGACTGCGGCGCGCGGGTCGTCGCTTTCCGGGCTGACCATCGTGCATATGATGGAGGCGCTCGCGGCGGGGTATGAATCGGCGTTCGACACCAGGCGTAAAAAGCCCGAATTGCCCGAGCGGCCCGAGCCGGTTCATCTGGCGATGAAGCTCGCGGTGCGCCGTTCCTGGCGGCATCTCGCGGAAGAGCGCATCGAAGATCTCAAGCCGACGATTCCACTTGGCAAGCGTTTCTGGCCGCTCACGCGCGAAGAAAGCAAGGCGATCACAGGACTCTTCGCCGACGAAGCGATTGCCAGCTTGCCCACGGGTCTGCGCGGGCGCAACGATTCTGGCGAAGTGGAAGTGCTGGACGCCGCGTACTGGGTGAAGGGCTGCAGCTCGCTTGGGCGCCTGCGCTACGCGGTGTTGCTGGACGTGGACGGCGGCGTGATCGAAGGCGACGATCTTTGCCTCATGGATATCAAGGAGGGCGTGAAAGCCGCCGCGCCGCGTTACGAAGATGCGTCCATGCCGCGCGATAACGCCGAACGCGTGGTGGAAGGCGCGCGCCACCTGTCGCCCTTTCTGGGCGAGCGCATGCGCGCGGCGCGCCTGCTCGATCGTGCCGTCGTGATCCGCGAATTGCTGCCGCAGGATCTCAAGCTCGAAATCGACGAACTCGACAAGGACGACGCGCGCAAAGTGGCGTTCTATCTAGCCGCGGTAGTGGGCAAGGCGCACGCGCGGCAGATGGACCCGCCCACACGGCGTGGCTGGCTCGCGGAACTGCGGCGCAATCGCTCGAAGACGATCGATGCGCCGCTGTGGCTCTGGAACAGCGTGGTGCAACTCGCGAGCAGCCATGAGGCGGGGTATCTGGAACACTGCCGGCGTTTTGCCACCGGCGTGAACTAGCTCAGGCGTCCAGGCGTCCGTAACCGCCGCCACCCGGCGTTTCGACGACGAACACATCGCCCTCGGCCATCTCCACGCTGGCGATATGGCCGAGCGCCACGACTTCGCCGCGCGCGCGCTCGACATGGTTGCGGCCCGCACTCCCGGCCGCGCCGCCCGCTGCGCCAAAGGGCGCGTGAATGCGATTGTTCGAGAGGATCGAAGCCGTCATCGGCGCGAGGAAGCGGATGCGCCGCACTGCGCCGTTGCCGCCGCGCCAGCGCCCCGCCCCGCCCGAATCCGCGCGGATCAGATGCGATTCGAGCCGCACGGGATAGCGCCATTCGAGCACCTCGGGATCGGTCAGACGCGAGTTCGTCATATGCGTCTGCACCGCGTCCACACCGCTGAAACCTTCGCCCGCGCCACTGCCGCCCGCAATCGTTTCGTAGTACTGATACTGCGCATCGCCGAAGGTGAAATTGTTCATAGTCCCCTGACTCGACGCCACGATGCCAAGCGCGCCATAAAGCGCATTCGTGATTGCCGAAGACGTCTCGACGTTGCCCGACACCACGGCCGCCGGATACACGGGATTGAGCATCGAGCGTTCGGGCACGATCACGCTCAACGGTTTCAGGCAGCCTGCATTGAGCGGAATGTCGTCGCCCACCAGCGTGCGGAATACGTAGAGCACCGCCGCCATGCACACGGCCTTCGGCGCGTTGAAGTTATTCGGCAATTGCGCCGACGTGCCGCTGAAATCGATCGTCGCGCTGCGCATGCGGGCATCCACGCGAATCGACACTTCGATCACCGCGCCGTTATCCAGTTCGTAGCGGTACGCACCGTCCTTGAGCGCGTCAATCACACGGCGCACCGCTTCTTCGGCGTTATCCTGCACGTGCTGCATGAAGGCGAGCACCACGTCGCGGCCGAATTGCGCAACCATGCGGCGCAACTCGTCGACGCCCTTCTGGTTCGCAGCAACCTGGGCGCGCAGATCGGCCATGTTCTGATCGATATTGCGCGCCGGATAACGCCCAGACGCCAGCAACGCGCGCGTTTCGCGCTCACGCAACACGCCCGCCGACACCAGTTGCCAGTTATCGATCAGCACGCCTTCCTCTTCGATATGCGTCGAGGCCGCGGGCATCGAGCCAGGCGTAATGCCGCCGATATCCGCGTGATGACCGCGCGAACCAACATAAAACAGGGGCTCTGCGCTGCCGTCCGCGAAGACGGGCGTGATGACTGTCACGTCGGGCAAATGCGTGCCGCCGTGATACGGATCGTTGAGCATGAAGACGTCGCCGTCGCGCATCGTGCCGCGATTGCGCTCGATAACGGTCTTGATGCTTTCGCCCATCGATCCCAGATGCACGGGCATGTGCGGCGCGTTCGCGATGAGGTTGCCAGCCGCGTCGAAGATCGCGCACGAGAAGTCCAGGCGCTCCTTGATGTTGACCGAATAGGCCGTGTTTTGCAGGCGCAAACCCATCTGCTCGGCGATCGACATAAAGAGGTTATTGAAAATTTCAAGGCGCACGGGATCGGCCTCGGTACCCATCGAGCGACGCGTGGGCAACGGCTGCACGCGCGTCATGATCACGTTGCCCTGCGTGGTCAGCGCGGCCTGCCACCCAGGCTCGACCACCGTGGTGCCGTTTTTCTCCGCGATAATCGCCGGGCCGTCGAGCACATCGCCTTCCAGCAGGGTATCGCGCTGGTAGAGCGCGGCGTCGTGCCAGTTGCCACCGGAGTAGAAACGCACGTTTGCCTGCTTCTGCGGCGCGCCGCCCGCTTCGCGCGACGCGAGCATGGCCGTCACAGGTTGGGCATCGGCGTGGCCAATGGCTTCGACCGACGCGAGTTCGACCACCAGTGGCGTGTCGGGCATCAGAAACGCGTAGCGTTGACGATAAGCGGCTTCAAACGCGGCGCGCATGGCGTCGACGCTGCCCGCATTCACCGCGAGCGCCGAATCCGTGCCTTGATAACGCAGATGGACGCGACGCGCGGTGCTGATGCGCGCGGCGTCCACGCCCTGCTCGCGCAGCGCGCCCACGGCTTCCTGCGCGAGCGTGTCGAGCGCCGCTTCGACGCCCGGTAGCGACGATTCCTCAAGCACCCGTTCCAGTGCGCGCTCGCGCATCGCGGTTTGATCGGCGAGTCCCATGCCGAACGCCGACAGCACGCCCGCGAGGGGATGCGCGAACACGCGGCTCATGCCCAGAGCGTCTGCCACACCACATGCATGCTGGCCGCCCGCACCGCCAAATGTCGTTAATACGTATTGCGAAACATCGTGGCCTCGCTGCACCGAGATTTTCTTGATGGCATTCGCCATGCTGCCGATGGCGATCTCCAGATAGCCTTCGGCGATCTCTTCCGGCGTGCGGCGCTGACCGGTCGCAGCGAAAATCGTGTCGGCCAACGCCTTGAAGCGCGCGACGACCGCGGCGTGATCGAGCGACTCGTTCGCCTGCGGCCCGAACACGCGCGGAAACCAGTCGGGCTGGATCTTGCCGAGCATGACGTTGCAGTCCGTGACGGTCAGCGGGCCGCCTCTGCGGTAGGCGCACGGACCGGGGTTCGCGCCCGCCGAGTCGGGGCCGACGCGAAGCCGCGCGCCGTCGAAGCCCAGCACCGAACCGCCGCCCGCGGCGACCGTGTGAATGCTCATCATCGGCGCACGCATGCGAACACCGGCCACCTGGGTTTCGAACACGCGCTCGAATTCGCCGTTGAAATGCGACACGTCGGTTGACGTGCCGCCCATATCGAAACCAATCACACGGTCAAAGCCCGCCGCTTGCGCCGCGCGCACCATGCCGACGATGCCGCCGGCCGGCCCGGACAGAATCGCGTCCTTGCCCTGGAAGCGATCGGCGCGCGTCAGGCCGCCGCTGCTTTGCATGAATTGCAGATTCACGCCCGGCATTTCGCTCGCGACCTGATCGACATAGCGACGCAGGATCGGCGACAGATAGGCGTCCACGACCGTGGTATCGCCGCGCGACACCATCTTCATGAGCGGCGAAACTTCATGCGACACCGAAACCTGTGTGAATCCCAAGCGCCACGCCAGCGCAGCGAGCGCGCTTTCGTGTCCAGTATGGCGATAACCGTGGATCAGCACGATAGCGAGCGCGCGGATGCCAGCTTCATAGACCTCACGCAGCGCGTTTTCCGCGCTTTCCAGATTGAGCGATTCGACTACGTCGCCTTGCGCGCTCAACCGTTCGTCGATTTCGACCACACGGTCATAGAGCGCTTCTGGCAAAGCGATGTCGAGATCGAACAGGCGCGGCCGGTTTTGATACGCGATGCGCAGCACATCGCGAAAACCTCGCGTGGTTACGAGCGCAACCGCCTCACCTTTGCGCTCCAGCAGCGCGTTGGTCGCAACCGTGGTGCCCATCTTGACCATTTCCACGTCGCGCGGTGTGATGGGTTGATCGGCGTTCAGGCCCAGCAAATGACGGATGCCGGCCACCGCCGCATCGCGGTATTGCTCGGGATTCTCCGAGAGCAGCTTGTGTGTCGTGAGCGTGCCGTCGGGGCGGCGCGCAACGATGTCGGTGAACGTGCCGCCGCGGTCGATCCAGAACTGCCAGCGGGAAGGCGTGCATGCGTCAGGGGTTTGAGCGTGATTCATGGCGCGTTTTCTATAAGGATGACGAAATAATATCGATCGAAATAAGGCTCGCTCGTCGCGAGCCTTGAAATCAGGTAGATTCGAGTTCGCGGCCGCGCGTTTCGGGCAGCGTCAGCGCGGCGACGATCAACACGCCGTAGGCGGCAACGGCGAAGATACCGATGCTCGTGCCCAGCCCGAACTGTTTGGACAGCGCACCGATCAACACGGGAAACAGCGCCCCGATCGCACGACCGACGTTGTAGCAGAAGCCCTGCCCCGAACCGCGCACGCGGGTGGGAAAGAGTTCGGTGAGGAATGCGCCCATGCCGGAAAAGATGCCGGAAGCGAAGAAGCCCAGCGGAAATCCCAGCCACAGCATCGAAGCGTTCGTCAGCGGCAGCGAGGTATAGGCGAATGCGATCGCCATCGACCCGACCGCGAACAGGATGAAGTTCGGCTTGCGGCCAAGACGGTCAGTGAGCCACGCACTCGACAGATAGCCGACGTAGGAACCGACAATGATCATCGCCAGGTAGCCGCCGGTGCCCATTACGGTGAGATGGCGTTCGGTTTTGAGAAAGGTCGGCAGCCAGGTGGTAATCGCGTAGTAGCCGCCCTGAGCGCCCGTTGTCAGCAAGGCGGCACGCAAGGTCGTCGAGAGCAGCTTCGGCGCGAAGATCTCGGTAAAGCGCGGCGTATCGTTCGCCTCCTTTTGTGCGCTGCGCGTTTGCTCGAATACTTCGGGTTCCTTGACATATCGACGGATCACCAGAACCAGCAAGGCGGGCACGAGCCCGATCAGGAACAGCGCGCGCCATGCCATTTCCGGCGCCATGATCGAGAACAGCACGGCATAAAGCAGCGCAGCGATGCCCCAGCCAATCGCCCAGCCCGATTGCACCAGGCCCACGGCCTTGCCGCGATCGCGCGCACGGATGACTTCGCCGATCAGCACGGCTCCGGCCGTCCATTCCCCGCCGAAGCCGAATCCCATCAGCGCACGCGCGGCGAGCAACTGATGGTAGTTTTGCGCAAGGCCGCAAAGCCCCGTGAAAAGCGCGAACCAGAGCACGGTCAATTGCAGCGTGCGCACACGGCCAATGCGGTCGGAGAGAATGCCCGCGATCCAGCCGCCCAGCGCCGACGAAAGGAGCGTCATGGTGCCGATAAAGCCGGCATCGCCCAGCGAAATGCCCCAGGTGGCGACCAGCGTGGGAATCACAAAGGACAGCATCTGCGTGTCCATGCCGTCGAGCATGTACCCGACTTTGCAACTCCAGAACGCGCGGCGTGCGCGAGGGCCCGCTTCTGCGTACCAGGAAAGCTGCGAACCGCTTTCTTCTGCGGCGGTCTCGCCCGCGCTGGCTGCGAATGTCTTGCTGTCCATCTGTCGCTCCTGTTGATAGACGCGTGGGGAATCTGTGGCGTCGTCTGGCCTAGAACACGGCCAGCGATGCGTTGGTGATATCGGTCATCAGCATGTGACCGGGGGCATGGGCAATCGCGAGCGGTAGTTTTGCGGCCATCAACGCCGTTTGAGGCGTCACGCCGCAGGCCCAGTAGACCGGCAACTCGCCCGGCCGGATTGTCACGGCGTCACCAAACTCAGGCCGTGCAAGATCGGCGATACCGAGTTCCGCCGCCTCGCCGATATGCACGGGCGCGCCGTGCACGCCAGGAAAGCGGCTCGTGATCTGCACGGCGCGAATCGCATCGGCGCCGCGCAGCGGACGCATCGACACAACCAGTTCGCCGCCAAACGCTCCCGCGCGGCGGTTCGCGATCTGCGTGCGATACATCGGAACATTGCGGCCCTCCTCAACATGGCGCAGGCCGATGCCTTCCTTCGCGAGCATCTGCTCGAACGAGAACGAGCAGCCAATCGCGAAAACCACGAAATCGTCTTGCCACACGGCTTCGATCGATTCGACGCATTCACTTAGGATTCCGTCACGATAAACGTTATACGCGGGCACGTCGGTGCGAATGTCGATATCGCGGCCGAGCATCGGCACGCGGAAATCGCCCGGCTCGCTGACACCCAACAACGGGCACGCCTTCGGATTCGCATGACAAAAGCGCAGAAAGTCGTGCGCGAATGCGGCAGGCAGGATTGCCAGATTGGCTTGTGCGTAGTCGCCGCAATGGCCGGCGGTCGGTCCACGGAAATCGCCGTGTCGAACGGCCTGGCGGAATTCATACGGAGTCATGGGTTGAGTCTGCTTCTATCGATGACGGAGGGTGGGTGCAATGGCAGCGAAATCGATGCGTTGCGAGTCGTTCGCTGTTTGACACAGCTTAGAAAAGAAGAAAATTTGACGCCAACTAGTTTTTTTAGCCGCTCACGAATAGAATTTCTTAACAAAACCACGGGTTTTCCCGAGTCACGTTGCTTTTTTTGAAGCGCTCGACACGCGCGCTGCCTGCCATGAACACACGCTTTCTGGAGACCTTCGTCACGCTTGCGAAGCTGCGCAGCTTTCGCACCACTGCAAGCGCGCTACACGCCACGCCCGCGGCCATTTCGCAACGTTTGAAAGCACTCGAAGAAGAATTGCAGACCGTGCTGGTGGATCGCGAGAGCCGCGAATTCCGCCTCACGCCGAATGGCGAATATCTGCTTGGCTATGCGAAGGCCGTGGTCGAGGCGACCCGTCAGTTGCAGGCTGCCGCGTCCAACGAAGGCGCAATGCGCGGCAAACTCCGGCTGGGCGTGATCGAAACCGTCGTACATAGCTGGCTCGCGGACTATATGCGGCGTCTGGCGAACGACTATCCACAGCTGGAAGTCGAGCTTGCGGTGGACGTAAGCGTCGTGCTGCAACGACGCCTGATGGCTGGCGAACTCGATCTGATCGTACGTGTGGAAGGTAGTGATGAGGAGTCCGTAGTATGTGATGCACTTGCAAATTATCCGGTGCATTGGATCGCGCGCGCCGGACTGCTGCCGCTTTCACGCAGCGGCCTGGCAAAGCGCGTATTGCGGCAGCCGATACTGACTTTCGGGCGCGGAACCGCGCCGCATCGCGCGCTGGAAGATATCGTCGGCAAGCTGGCGCTTGCGAACGGCGTGCCGCTCTCGGAGACGCGCATCACCGGTTCGCCGTCGATTTCGGTGATCGTCCAGCTCGTGCGCGACGGTTTTGGCGTGGCCGCGATTCCGCGCCTTTTTGTCGACGAACTCATCGCGCGGGGCGAAGTGGTCGAACTGCCCCTGCATCCGTCGCCGCCATCGATCGTGGTGTCGATGTCGCGGCGCAGCGACGCGCCGCTCTTTGTTCACGGCGCCGCCAACGCCGCGCGCGCCGCCTGCCACGATTACTGCGAACACGGCGATGCGCGGCTGATCGAGCGACTGTAGGGCTGGCGCGGGGTCGAAGAGGCTCGCTGATAAACTGGCGCGTCCGCGCGTGCAGGATATGCAGCGCTTTTTCTACCCTACTGCCTTGAAAGCATCCGCATGATCGACCCGTCCGCCATCGCCCACGCACTCGCGAAAAAAGCAATCGTCGCGGACGACAGCCAGCAACGGGCGATCGACACACTTTGCGCGCTCCTCCAGGGTTCGCGCTCCGATGCAGCGCAGCGCGAACATCGCGGCGTCTACTGTCACGGCTTGCCTGGACGCGGCAAGAGTTTGATCGTTGACACACTTTTTGCGCTCGCGCCCTGCGCGAAGCGGCGCATCCATTTTCATCAGTTCATCCGCGACATCAACCGGCTGGTCGTGCAGGCGCCACGCAGCGAAGACCGGTTGGGCGATGTGTCGCGCGCATGGCTCGACGGCGTCGATCTGCTCTACTTCGACGAATTCCATGTCCACGATATCGCCGACGCATTTCTGATCGGCCGCTTTCTGGAAACGGCGCTTGCGTGCGGCACGCGCATCGTGCTCACCTCGAATTACGCACCGCGCAATCTGCTGCCAGATCCCGAATTTCACGAACGCTTCGAGCCGACCATCGCCCGCATCGAACGGCATTTCGACATCGTCAACTTCGACGGTCCGCGCGACTACCGCGAAAACTGTGTCGACTCGACACAACTTCGCTACTTCTCGCCGCTCGACGACACACGCGAAGCGCTCTGGACGATCTTCGCGCAATACGAAGCGCAGGCTGCCATCCATCCCGCCGATGTCGAAGTGGCCGGGCGCTCGCTACCGGTTACGGCGGCAGGCAAGCAATTGGTATGGGTGGATTTCGACGCGCTGTGCGGCACGCCCCGCTCGCATCTGGACTATCTTGCGCTGGCCGAGCGTTGGCGCGGCGTGATTCTCGACCGCGTCGAAACCCCGATGCTCCAGCGGCGCGATGTGCTCCAGCGCTTCGTCTGGTTGATCGATATTCTTTACGACCGCAGGCACGCGCTGTTCATCGCGTCGGACCGGCCGGTGCGCGCAGCGCTCGAAGGACTCGACACAGCGCACGATGTGTCGCGCACCACCAGTCGGCTCGCGGAAATGCAATCGGGCGCTTACGCGATTGAACTCGAACCGGCGCATGGCGTTGCGAACGCTTCCTCTTCAGTTCCCGCTCGCTAAACTCCCCCGTTAGCGTGTCGCGCGCCGACACGCTCCGCGTCTTCTTTCCAACTGTTGTACAGTCCCTCGCACCCTGACACGAAGGACGAACAACACGATGGATACCCTCTCCCGTTTCAAACCAGTTGCGCTCGAACACGCGAGCCGCCTCATCAATCACGGCCCGACTGTGCTGATCACGAGCTCCGATGGCATGCGTCACAACGTGATGGCTGCGGCCTGGTCGATGCCCGTCGAATTCACGCCACCGCGCATTGCCGTTGTGATTGACAAGAAAACTTTCACGCGTGAATTGATTCATGCGAGCGGCACTTTCGGCATCTGCGTGCCGGGTGCGGCGGCGATGGATCTGACTTTTGCCGTTGGGAGCGTTAGCGGACGTGACGGCGATAAATTCGCTCAGTTTGATATCGACCCGGTGAAAGGGCCGGTGCTCGGCTTACCGCTGTTGGAGCAGGGCATCGCAGCCTGGATGGAATGCAAGCTCATCCCCGAGAAACATACTGAAGACGCTTACGACACGTGTTTTTGTGAGGTTGTGTCGGCAGCGGCTGATCCGCGAGTTTTTAGCGGCGGCCACTGGGTATTTGACGACAGCAATCGCGATCTGCACACGATTCATCATCTGGGGGCGGGGAATTTTGCTCTCGCCAGTGATGCTGTAAAGGCGAAGACGCTTGCTGGGTAAGGGTTTAGCGCGGATTCGTTGAGGCGGCGGCGGTTGAGTCGCCGCTACAGTGCTGGTCGATTATTCTATTAACTACAGATTACGTAGCAAAAGATACGAATTGGGTGACCTTTGGCTTGTTTGCGCGATGTGAATGTCGGCTGTAGATTTTTTAGGGTCCGAAAACGCATCCTAGCGTGAAACATCATTCGCCGCAGTGATTTTATGAGTCGCAAAGCCTTGTTGCATAAGGATTTTACCGTTTTCTTCGATTTGATGCGAATGTTTCACGCGGGGTGGAAATTGAGGGGATTTGGCGCGTTTATGGCGCTAGATTGGGTGAAAAATTGAGCGTTTTGGTCTGCAGGCGCTGTTGGATAGCCGAAGCAGGTTGGGCGCCGGAGAGATTGCGCGGGGGCGTCGAGCAACCAACAGGTTCGATTTCGGAAATATAGATAATTTAAGTCTATTTAATCTGTTAGTTGCAATATGAAATTTCATTTACGCGACCTCCAGTTGCCTGATTGCGCAGCCTCATTTGTCGTTACATGTGCTGTGGACAGTCACCGTGAGCTGCAGGTCAATGTGATCCTCTGAAAGAAGGACAGAGGAGAAAATTTGCGAATGATGGACACGAAGAAAGAACCGTGTGACATCTACCGGCAGCATCCTGAGATGTACGGGTCACTTGCACGAACACGTCGAGCATGTGCTGGCGACGAAACAAGAATTTGTCGTTGATCGAAGCCCCTGCCAATCGTGTATCCCGCTCCCCTTGCCGTCTCACATCCACGCGCCGCAGTGCAAACGCGGAGGTCAGCGATGCTACCCCTGTGTTCGACTCTTGCCACCGGCGGGCGAAATCTGCCATCCAGTCCTTTGATTGGATATTCGCGCTGGTGCGCGTGGAAGTTCAGCCCCCTATCTATCGCCCACTGTTCCGATAGATAGGCCTCTCTGCGCTGCGCCGCCTGCGACTTGCGACTGAGGCGGGCATGCTTCCCAACCATGAGCAGGCAGTCAAGTGCGTATTGTGTCGACTCGACACAGCTTGGCAATCCGGGAACCTTCACCGTCACCTGAGTCAGACGCTAGCCGTGATCGTGTATTCGGCGTAACGCGAATCACTGACCGGAATCGAACAGGTTCGCCGTACACGGGAGTGTGTCGAGTCGAGCGCAGACGAGATCCTCTGCTACATAATCAGTTGCTGGCACTCGCCTCACCCTCGAACTGATTCCATACTTCAGAGCGCTTCTTGCTCGCAAGCTGTAGAGGCCGAAGTCACGTCGTGTCGAGTCGACACACCCTCTTGGCGTGATTCAAACGAATGACAACTTGCACTTACGCATGCCTCGCCTGAGTAGCAGAATGTGAGCTTTTAAATATCTCTTGCTTCGATAGGTGCGCTAGGGGACTGCACTCTGCACGCCCGATAGACTATTCAGAACTCGATACGAATGCGCCGACTGTAGGTGCGTTGCTCACGGCACAGTGAGTTGTTTGATTTGAGAGAGGACGAGTGCCGTGCGGTGAACGCTGGTTCGAGAGGCCTTGATGTTTTCCGCGCGTCTCAATATCTTGGCGGGGGCTCGTGATTCGCGTCCCCTAGCCACATCGCTCCGCGTGGCAACCGTGGACAGCCGAAGAGCAACGGCTACGTGGGACGGGCCAGCGCCGCGAGTTGTCGAAGACGGATCGCGTATTCGCTTGAATTCTCCACACCGAGTGCATCGCAGATACGTCGTACCCGCAGTCGCGCGGGTGCCGTGTGTCGAGTCGACACACGAACATTTGCTGAGTGACTCAGCGAGGGGCGATGGCCGACGCCTCCGCGTAGGCAACGCTCCACGCAATCTACTGAGCCCGTACGAAACTCGGCGGCCGGCACCGATTTCTCTTTGCTCAGCGTCATCAGCGCAAGTGCCTACGTCAACCTTTATCAAACGCTACGAAGTGACCGATTCGTCACTGTTCAGCTCCGTGGAAATCTCTGGATCGAACCGAACTCCCGCCCTGTGTCGAGTCGACACATCCTGCGCGGAGCAAGCGAATGAGTGAGTGCCAGACACGCAGCCACGAGGCGTCGTCACTCAGCAACCGTATCGCATCGACGCACTCGATACTCATGATTGGTGATCTTCGATCGCTACTCGTCCGACTCACCCTGCTGGTGATCGCGCGACTTCGAACACGACGCAAAACGATGTGTCGACCCGACACATCTAACCTGTCGCTGACACCCGCTCCGTGCCATACGCCTAGAGAGTTCCGCGACCCCAACTTTATGGGACGCCGGTGTGTGTCGACTTGACACACGATCCCGAAATCACCGGAAGCTGACTGAAGCAACGTCCCAACTCTCACGCGCCCCTCCCCTACCCCTATCCCCGTCTCGTCTGTCAGTCCGAGAAATCCCACACGACAATCCGCCCTCCCCTCACCACCGCCGTGTCGACTCGACACAATCCAGCCGACCGCCGGGCAATAAAAAAGCCCGCTTTCGCGGGCTCCATTCAATCGTCACTTCGCCGGCAAATCGCTTCAACCAGGCTTCACATTAAACAACTGGCTGATGAGTTCACGAATTTGCGTCTCTTGCGCATCTGACAGCACACCAGTTTTCAACTTCACAGTGAAGCTAGTCGTGTCTTTCGTAATGCTGCCCGCGTGGCTCTTGCCCGAAAAAATCTTCTCGATACTGCGCTCCGAAACGCTCTGCTCGGTTTCACTACGGTTCGACTGAGCCCCAATCGCCGCTGCCAGTTTGCCCTGATCCAGCGTACCCGCCACCACCGCCGGCCAAAGTTCACGCGCGGCCAGCAACCCGCCCGCACCGTGCTTCTTGATCGCCGAGACGATCTCGTCCGCCGCCGACCCACCCAGCAAACGCGGGTTCAGATCGAGATCACGTCGAATGAAATCCGGCAGCTTATCGAACGAGAGAAACCGATACAGGCCTTTGCGCGACATACCCAACGCCTCGGCCATACGCGTGCGCGTCGGAAATTCCTGCTCCGCGCGACGCAGCGACTGGCCGATTTCATAGTCCGTCAGGTCTTCGCGCCCAACGTTCTCGACCAGCGCAAGCACCGCCATATCCTGGTCGGAACACTCGATCACCGAAGCGCGAATCTCCTCCGCGTGCAAGATGACGTGCGCACGCAGACGACGCTCACCAGCAATCAGCTGATACCCGTGATCTGCGCGACGCACGACAACCGGCTCAACCAGCCCGACTTCGCGGATGGACTCGGCAAGCGATGCCAGCCCTTCGTCGCTGAAAATCTTGCGCGGCTGCCAGGGATTCGGCTGGATTGCGCTGACCGGAAGCAGCAGCTTGTCGCTGTTCGTCTCCAGTTCCTGAATACGCTGCTGAGCAACCGCAAGCGCACCTAACATACCCGGCCCGGTCTTGAACGCGCTGCTGCGACGCGGCTCGGGTGCGGCCGGCGCCGGACGTTCGGTGGTCTGTCGCTCAGACGCTGAGCCGAGTTCAGCGGTCTTGGCCGCCATCTTGTCGCGGAACGAGCTCATTTCCCGGCCCTCCATTGTTCAACATAAAGATCGTCGATCCACCGCACGTAGTCCGTGAGCGGTTGTCGCACGCGTGCCACTGTCTTGTCCGCGAGATCGCCCTTGCTGATGTCGAATACCGTTGCCATCGCCAGCGCGCCGTTACTCATCGCCGAGCTGGCAGGCACCTCGACTGAGCTCACCCAATCCTTGTAGGTACGCTGCACCCACGAGCGCACGACCGGTGCCGACGACGTCTTGCCGTAATCCACCTTCGATAGCAGCACGGAGACGAAGTCGTAGGTTTTCTCGTCGCCGCGCTCCATGATCGTGTGTGCGAGGTCAGAGAACAGACTCCAGAACGACACCGAGCTGATGAAGTCCAGGCTCTCCGGCACGAGCGGCATCACCATTGCATCGGCGGCCATCAGTGCGTTGATCGTCAGATATGACAGCGACGGCGCCGTATCGAGAATGATGTAGTCATAGTGCTGACGCAGCGTCTGTACGCCTTCGCGCAGCAGATCCCAGAACTTGAAGCCCGGGTTCTTGATCACGGTACCGGGAATATGAAATTCCGCGGAGAACAGCGTCGGGTGTGCTGGAATGACATCGAGGCCATCCCAATAAGTCGGCTGAACAAAATTCAGCAGCCCGCCTTCCATTTGCGGATCGTAAATATACGGCAGGACCGTACTGTCCTCCGTCACTTCCTTTTCCGCATAGAGACCGCAAAGCTCGGTCAACGATGCTTGCGGATCCAGGTCGATGAGCAGCACGCGACGGCCGCGAAGCGTCAGGCCCTGCGCGAGACACATCGTCGTGGTGGTTTTCGTCGAGCCGCCCTTGAAGTTGGCGACCAGAATGACCTTGCCGTCGGCGTCACGCACGCCGGTGTGAAGCGGCGTTTGATAAATATCGGAAACCTGCTGGACCCAGACACGCGCTTCGGGCAAGGTAAACACCCGGCTGCGCCCCGATCCTTGCGCTTCGCCTTGGGGCAGTCCCTCGCGCGTCGCCAGCAGATTGTTCAGTTTGATCCGGTCGATGCCGCACATCTCCGCGACCTGCGCCGACGTGAATGTCGGTGCCATCTTGCGTGGCTTCGGCGCCAGCATCATTTCCCGAAGTTCTTCTGACAGAAGACCCGCCTCTTCCGCGAACTGCGTTACCGCCGAAAGATCAACGCGTCGGTCAATTGATGGAAATTCGATAGTCTTTGCCATTAATACGCTTTTCATCGGAATTTAGATAAAGCGTAGAATACAGGAAAAGCGTATCGAAACACACTGATTGAGACCGCTTTTAGAAAAAAACGACCCTTTTATTCGCGTTTAGACGGCCTCTAACGGGCAAGTCCAGCCTAGAGCCTATCCCAAACGGCCAGCCCCACCAGCGGGCGATTAAGCGCCTTTCCGTGGCTTTGCCTATTTTTTAGGCAAATTGGTCCGCGCCGTGTCATTGCGCCACCACCCCAGCTAGTTCTGTCGCGCCTGATTTGTCCCGAAACTTCTTCTAGCGGGAGCCGAATGAAGCCCGATGGATATCGAGGTCACGTTTTTTGTGCACTTTCGTCGATCAACGAAAGTGGGCTTCGGCATAACGGAATCACGGTAACGAATTTTGTGCGGCCAGTCCTTCTGTGAGGACACCTCTTTGCGATCTCGACACAAAAACCGTTACCAACCGATCGACTCCCTTCCCACGCTAGTGCACTTCCAGAGAAATGCACAAAAAACGTGACCTCAATTCCGCAGTTCCGCAAAAACACCCGGACACTCGTTCTCACAGAAGGCAACGCAAAACGAACGCAGGGAAGCTGGAGCCGCTCTGTGCACAAAAATCGTTACCTAGCCCGGGAATGCGCGGCCAATCAATGCTCTAAGCGGACACGAAGCGGGCTCGCACAATAAACGTGACCTTTGTAGTGGCCAACATATCTGCACAAAAACCACTACCCCAGACTACGTGATTCGAATGCACACAAAAACCGTTACCTTAGCGATCGATTCACATGATTCCGCGCCAAAGAACTCTCCCCTTCCCATCGTCACAGGCCTCTGCACATTAATCGTTACCGTGAACTCCCAACCTTGCACACAAAACGTTGCCCGATGGCATCTCAGAACATGTTCAATTTCATCGCGTAAACCCTGGGATGCTCATCAAATAAGCCAATAGCCCCTTGAGCGGGTAACTTTTCCACGAAAAGTCTCAAAATCCGTCCAGCTCTCAAAGTCACTCAGCGCAAATTTTCACGCGAAGCATCTCTTTGCTTGCGGGGTTGGTTTGTTTACTTAAAAACAGAAAACCCACAAACCCACTAACGTAGACCTTCTAAACCTTTGATTTCAGATACTTGGATCTCAAAAGCACCGGTCTATGTGCAAGATGCATCGTTTTATGTGCAAACGGGTGTCGTTTTTTGTGCAGGCAATGCAGAGGTCTATGTGCAGTTCGGCACGTTTTTTGTGCGAGCGCTTTTATAAGCCCTGTTTGAGGTAACGTTTATTGTGTTGACTTGTGTAAACGGAGTGATAGAGTCCCCGCCAATATCGACGGAGAGCACACGAATGTCGGAGGACAGCGGACGCAGGACGACGACCCAGCAAATGTCGCTTGGGTTGTTCGAAGAGATGTCCGGGCAGCCAATCAGCGAAAGCACGCGAGAGATCGGCTTTCAGCGCAACAACGTTTTCGTTGCCATCAACGGGCTTGGCCTGTCGTCGCGGCGTTTCATCGACGCTGCGTATTTCATTGCCGCCCAGGAGCCGGTACCGCACGAGACCTACGACGTCGATCTCAACTACTTCAAGTGGCTGATGCGCTACGAGAGCCGCAACGTGCGGCATCTGCAGAGCGTCATCAAGGAAGCGCAGCGTGTGCTGATCGAAGTGACCGACACGCCGCCAGAACGCGCTCCCAGCGAGGACGATCAGTGGATTTCCGAGCAGCTGATGGGCAGCGTGAAGATCGGCAAGGGGCGCATCCAGTTCCGCATTCCGCCGCTGATGCTGCGCCACATCACTGGTCCGGAAAAGCACCACTGGCTCAACCTGTGCATCACGGCGGCGTTCTCGCAGACCTTTGCGCGGGCGATCTACGACTACGTGCAGCCCTACGTAGCGGCGGGATTGACCGACTGGATCGAGCTCGACGTCATGCGTCGCTGGCCGGGCAAGCTCGGCTCGAGCGCGTCTGAGTTCAAGCATTTCCGGCCGAAGTACCTCGACCCGGCGGTGAACCAGATCAATGAGCTTTCCGATATCGAGGTGAGCTACGAGACGCGCGCCGATTCGGGAACCTCGCGCAAGATCAACAAGATCCGCTTTCGTCTGAAGCGCAAGGACACGGTCGCGGCGATGCTCAGCCGTCAGCCCGACGCACACGACCTTCTGCTCACGCTCAAGGAGGAGTTCGGCCTGAGCAACAAGCAGTTCGACGTGATCGCCGAACATCGTATGAACTGGACCGACGAGCGCATCCAGCAGGCGATCGAATACACGCGCTTCCGTCTGAACCAGGGCAAGGTCACGAAGAGCCCTGCTGGCTACCTGATGAAGGCGCTGAGCCACAACTGGCAGGTCTCGGAGGCCGAGCGCAAGATGGTCGCGATCCAGAGCGAGCGCGCCGCTGCGGTCGACGCCGAGGAAACCGCCAAGGCCGCGGTCACCACCGCGGTCAAGCAGAGCATCGCCGCGCGCGACGAAGAGGCGCGCACGCGTCGCAACGATGAAGTGCAGCGTGGCCGCGAACACTTCGAATCGGCCGACGAGAAGACCCGCAAGGAGCTCGTGCGCCTCTATATCGCCTCGCAGGCTGGCAAGCTGATGCTGCGCCGCCTGAAGCTGGAGGCAGGCGCCTTGTCGGATGTGAACATCCTCAACCATTCCGATCTGTCCTGGTACTTCGGGCAATTCGTCTACGGCAAGCTCAAGCAGACCGGCCTTTGAAGGGCGGTTTCGCATCGTCTTCCCCGCACCTTTCCCGCCGCGTAGAGCGACGAAAACGTCGCTCGCGTTGCTGCAAAAGCACGAAGGGCCGCATAGCTTGCAGGCATCACAGCGCGGGCGATGGGGCTGGGAAAATTCCAGCACTGGATCAATGACTTGGGTCATTCGTCCCAGGTGATATTCACAAAGTTATCCCCGAAAACTGTGGATAACTTTCGCAGAGGAATCAGGGCCATCTTTTGGCCTTCCCGATACGAGCGCAACGCCGCGTCACGTCTGAAAATTACCTGGCAATCCTTATAAGATCACGCGGCAACGTCCTGCATGGGCGATGCTTGAGCGCCTAGCATGGTGCCCCGGCAGCAATGTGTGCCGCAGCGGCAGGCGTATTCGCGCTGCGCCTCGCTGTCCACCTGGTGCCCGATTTCCAGCGCGTAATCGATGAATAGTTCTTCACCGGCGGCAATATCGCGGATGGCGTCGATAAACACGCGACCATCGCCTTCGACGGCCTCGCAGTTCGCTGCGCAGGCGTGATTGAGCCAGCGCGCGCCGTTGCCGCCGCGTCCGCCGTCGATCACGCGTCCATCCGAAAGCCCGAACAGAAAGGTATGCCCCGAAACCTCGCGCCGCTCGTTCCAGCGCGCGGCTTCGCGCCACGTCGTCACCATGCCTTTGTATTCGAAGATGCGCTCTCCCGCGCGCAACGAGCACAGCGCGAACACGCCTTTGCCATGCACCGGCGATTGCCGGACGGACACACGTTTCATGATCGCAGCACCAGGAACGACAGCGCGAACGGGAGTGGAGACGAGGCAGCCAGGGCCTGCATTCGCGCCGAGTATAAGTCGAGAAAATAGTCGCGAATATGACGTTTCGAATATGCAGGACCCGCTTCGCGGCAAGGGTCGCGCTATCTGCCCAGGACAAAACCGTTTGACGCGATCGCCCGCGCGGCGTTACGATTCACCCACGGTCAAGGGACAGACCCACGACCGCCAATCTCTTGAGGGAGCCTCATGAGCAAGAATACCCAGCGTTTCGACGCACTGATTTTCATTGGCCGTTTCCAGCCCCCGCATCGTGGTCACCTCGATGTGCTGCGCCGTGCGCTCAGCCAGTCTTCGCGCGTGTGCATCCTGATCGGCTCGACCGACCGTCCGCGCACCATCAAAGATCCGTTCTCGTACGACGAACGCCGCCAGATGATTCTCGCCCTGCTCGATGAAGACGAGCGCGAGCGTGTCGTCATCGCGCCGGTGCAGGACTCGATGTACAACGACGGCGACTGGCTGCGCTGGATTCAGGACGCCGTGGCCTCCGAACTGGGCGACACCTCGGGCCGACGTATCGGTCTGATCGGCCACGAAAAAGACGCCAGCTCTTACTATCTGCGCATGTTTCCGCAGTGGGAGTTCGTGGAAACGGATGCCACCGAGGACATCTCGGCCACCGAGATCCGCGAGCAGCTGTTCGCGGAGCGCAACAACAGCTTCGTTTCGTGGGCCGTGCCGGCGCCCGTCCATGCGTGGCTCGAAGCCTTTCGCACGCGCCCCGAGTTCGCGCAGCTGAAATCGGAAGCCGAGTTCATCGCGGGCTATCAAAAGGCCTGGGCGGCTGCGCCTTATCCCGTCACCTTCGTGACCGTCGACGCGCTCGTGGTGCACTCCGGCCATATCCTGCTCGTGCGTCGCCGCAGCGAGCCGGGGCGCGGCTTGTGGGCGCTGCCGGGCGGCTTCGTCAATCAGGACGAGCGGCTCGAAACCGCGTGCATCCGCGAACTGCGCGAAGAGACCGGCCTCAAGCTGCCCGAACCCGTCCTGCGCGGCTCGATCAAGGATCGTCAGGTCTTTGATCATCCGCAGCGTTCGCTGCGCGGGCGCACCATTACGCATGCGTTTCTATTCCACTTTCCGGTGGGCGAGTTGCCGCGCGTGAAGGGCGGCGACGATGCCGACAAGGCCCGCTGGGTGCCGCTCAACACCTTTGCACGTATGCGCGACGTGATGTTCGAGGATCACTTCGACATCGCTTACCACTTCCTCGGGAAGCTCTGAGCGCACAGCCACGCGCGCATATCGATCGTTTTACCCCGCTGGGATAGACCCGGCGGACTTTCAACGGCATAGAGGAGCTCTAGCCATGCAAGCCCAATTCGACTCGTTCGCATCCATTCTCGCCAATCCGATCGTTAATACGGACTCCTATAAGGCGTCCCACTTCGTGCAATATCCGCCCGAAGCGACCGGCATGTTCTCGTATGTCGAATCGCGCGGCGGTCGCTACGACCGCACCGTATTTTTCGGCCTGCAGATGCTGGCCAAGGAATATCTGTGCAGGCCCATCACCGCGCAGATGATCGAAGAAGCCCGGTTCTTTTTTGGCGCACACGGCGAGCCGTTCAACGAAGCCGACTGGCGCTATATCGTCGAGCAATACGACGGCTATCTGCCGGTGCGCATCCGTGCCGTGCCTGAAGGCTCGGTGGTGCCGACGCATAACGTCCTCATGACCGTCGAGTGCGATGATCCCCGTGTATTCTGGATTGCTTCGTACATCGAATCGATGTTGTTGCGTCTCTGGTATCCAATCACCGTGGCAACGCAAAGCTGGCATCTGCGCAAAACCATCGGCCGCTATCTGCGCAAGACCAGCGACGATCTTTCGCAGCTGCCGTTCAAGCTGCACGACTTCGGCGCACGCGGTGTATCGAGCGCGGAAAGCGCGGCCATTGGCGGCGCAGCGCACCTGGTGAGCTTCATGGGTTCGGATACCGTGCTGGGCGTGATGGCCGCGAACCGTTTCTATAACGCGCAGATGGCGGCGTACTCGGTGCCGGCCGCCGAGCACAGCACCATCACGTCCTGGGGCCGCGAGCGCGAGGCCGATGCCTATCGCAACATGCTCGCGCAATTTGGCAAGCCCGGTGCGATCGTCTCGGTGGTGTCCGATTCGTACGATCTGTTCGCGGCGCTCGACCTGTGGGGCGGCGAGTTGAAACAGGCCGTGCTGGACTCCGGCGCGACGCTGGTGATCCGGCCGGACTCCGGCGAACCTGTCGATATCGTGATGAAGACTGTGCGCGCGCTCGACGCCTCGTTCGGCTCCACGATCAATCGCTGCGGCCGCCGTGTGTTGAACACCGTGCGTGTGATTCAGGGCGACGGCGTGGACGAGGCCTCGATCGGCGCGATCCTTGCCGCGCTCGACGATGCGGGTTACGCGGCCGACAACGTCACCTTTGGCATGGGCGGCGCGCTGTTGCAGCGCGTGGACCGCGATACGCAGCGCTTCGCGATGAAGTGCTCGGCGATCCGACTGGGCGATACGTGGACGGGCGTGCGCAAGGATCCCATCACCGACAGCGGCAAGCGCTCGAAAATGGGCCGCCTCACGCTGCTGCGCAATCGCCGCACCGGCGAGTACCGCACGGCCACGCTGCCGCTCGCGTGGGAAGACCGGCTGCTTGAGCGCGACTGGGAAGACGCGCTCGAAACCGTCTATGAGAACGGCCGTCTGTGCGTGGACGTGAGCCTCGATACAATCCGCGAGCGCGCCCACGCCGACGAGCTTTAAACCGGCACCGCTGCGTGCGTCTGGAACCCGCCTCACGCCGGACGTGCGCACAATGCGGTAGATTGGCGTCGCCTCAGACGATCTGGAGAAACCGATGCAAGATCCCCAAGCCGATGCGCGCGCGTTGCCGCCGCCGCTGCTCACCGCATTCGATGGCGATCACCTTGATGAACATGCGCACGAAGCGATCCGCGTTTCCACGGTTGGCGCGGACGGCTGGCCGCATGGCGCGCAGCTGAGCGTGGGCGAAGTGCTCGCGCTGGACGCGCACACGCTGCTCGTGGCGATGTGGCCCAACTCGAACACGGCGCAGAACATGCGTCGCGATGGACGTCTTACGCTTTCCCTCGTACACGACGGCGCGCTGCTGGAAATACGCGCGCACGCGAGCCTCGTGGCCGAACAGCAAACGGCACTGGCACTCTGCGTATTCCGTCTACAAATCGAAAAGGTGGACGAGCATCGCGCCCGATATGCCGAGGTGCTGGGCGGCGTGACCTTCCGCCTCTATGAGCGCGCGAGCGTCATTGCGCGCTGGCGCGAACAGATCGCCATGCTGCGCACGCATGCCTGAGCACGACGCTCATCAGGTCTCGTCCATCAACTGCCGGTGCGCTGATTCCCGGAACGCCACCGGCGTCAGCCCCGTCTGCTTGCGGAAAAAGCGGCTGAAATAAGCACTATCCTCGAAGCCCATCGCATGTGCGATCTGCTTCACGCTGAGCGCTGAATACACCAGCTCGCGTTGCGCCTCTCGAATCAGATGTTCGTTGATGAGCGCAGTGGGGGCGTGCCCAAGCGCTTCGCGGCACACGCGTGCAAGATGCGCGCTGGCGCAGCCCAGACGCTTCGCGTAGAACGCGACCGGCTCGTGATCGCGGCAATGCGCGGCGATGAGGTCGCGGAAGCGCCGCAACAACTCCGCACGCCGGTCGCCGCCTGGCGTCGCAGGCGTGGCAGCGAGATCCGCAAGGCGCGCGACGTGCACAAATAACGTTACCATCAGCGCCATGCCCGCCGCTGCGTGGCCGCGCGCGCCGCTGCGGTACTCCTGTTCCAGCAGGGCAAAGAGCGGCGCGAGCATGGCGACGCTCGGGTCCGCGCCGCGCACGGGAATCACCGCGGCGCGTGTAAGGATCGAGGCAATGCCCGGCGCGGCGACTTTAACGAGCGCCTCCAGCGGGCGTTGCGCCGCCGTGATGACCAGACCGTCGATCTGCGGCGAAAAATCGAACGCATGCACCGTCTGCGCGGGCAGGACGACCAGGCAGGGCGGCTCGAACGTGTGCTTTACGCCCTCGATCACCACATGGCCCGCGCCGCCCCGTATGTACAGAATCTGCAAGAGCGCGTCATGCCGGTGCGCGTCGATGCGCCAGTCGTTCGGACGGCTGCGCTCCGGAATCCATTCGAAATTGAATGCGCCGTACCACGGCGGCCGCGCGGATTCGCCGTACAGGTCGTAGTTAGGGATTCTCCTCATGCCATCTCGCCTCCTGTGTACAAATTGTCCTGTTGACTGACGCGTTTGTCCACTTTGCGCGCTCGTCGCGCCTCTATACTTTTTTGCAACAGAACTCATGCGGGGACACGAATCATCGCATGCGAAGTCATCATTTGATAAGGATTGCAGATGAATAGAGAAATGGAGAAAGAGGCGGGTGGGCACTGGTTGCAACTGCAGGACAAGGTATGTGTAGTGACGGGCGCAGCGGGCGGCATTGGCGCATCGATTGCACAGGTTTTTGCTGCCGCTGGGGCACGCCTCGCCTTGCTCGATCGCGATAGGGAGAAAGTCCAGACGCTCGCGCAACAACTGAAAACGCAGACCCAAACGATCTCCATCGCCTGCGATATCGGCGAACCCGCGAGCGTGAGCGACGCCGTGGCACAGGTCGAGCGTGAACTCGGTGTGGCGGACGTGCTCGTGAATAACGCGGGCCTGCTGCGGCCAGGCGGTATCGAAACGCTTTCGCTCGAAGACTGGAACGCGATGCTGCGCGTGAACCTCACCGGATACATGCTGTGTTCGCAAAGCTTCGGCCGTTCCATGCTTGCACGTGGTTCGGGCGCGTTGGTGCATGTCGCGTCGATTGCGGCGCGTTACCCGCAGACGCACAGCGGCGCCTATAGCGCGAGCAAGGCCGCGGTGGCGATGCTGGCGCGCCAGCTTGCTGCGGAGTGGGGGCCACGCGGCGTGCGCAGCAACACGGTGTGTCCCGGCATGATCCGCACGCCGCTTTCCGAGTCCTTCTACACCCACGGCGATATCGAAGCGCGCCGCAGCGCGATGACCGCCAACCGCCGCATTGGCCAGCCAGACGATATTGCGCACGCCGTGGCGTTTCTGGCCAGTCCGCGCGCGGACTACATCAATGGCGCCGAACTGGTGGTCGACGGCGGCCTTGACAGCATGTTGATGGACCTCGTGCCGCGCCCTGGCTACGCAGCCGCGCGCTAGAAGCATCAAGACGAAATCGATATGAATGGAGGAGACGCCATGAAAAGCAGCACAACAACATTGCCAGCTGTGTGCGACGTGCTCGTGGTTGGCGCGGGAGCAGGTGGGTTGTCCACCGCCATCACGGCGCGCAAGGCAGGGCTCGATGTCGTCGTCATCGAGAAAGAGCCGGTATTCGGCGGCACCACCGCGTTTTCGGGCGGTGTGCTCTGGATACCGGGAAACCGCCATGGCGCCGCGAACGGTGCGAAGGATACGCGCGAAGCCGCGCGCACCTATCTGCGCCATGAAGCCGGCGCGTTCTTCGACGAAGCCGCCATTGAGGCGTTTCTCGACTACGGTCCGCAAATGCTCGACTTCTTCGAGCGCGAGACCGACGTCAAGTTCCTGCCCACGCTCTATCCCGACTATCACCCCGACGCGCCAGGCGGCGTAGATATTGGGCGCTCGGTGGTGGCAGCACCATTCGATGCGAGTCTGCTGGGCCGGGATCTCGCGCGGCTGCGCCCGCCGCTCAAGACCATCACCTTTATCGGCATGATGTTCAATTCGTCCAATGGCGACCTCAAGCACTTCTTCAACGCGACGCGCTCGCTGGCGTCCGCGTGGTATGTGGCGAAGCGCCTGGCCTCGCATCTGAAGGATCTGGCGGTGCACCGGCGCGGCGTGCAGGTGACGAGCGGCAATGCGTTGGCTGCGCGGCTTGCGAAATCCGCGCTCGATCTAGGCATTCCGATTTTTACCGGCGTGGCTGCGCGCGAACTGATCTGCGAAGCGGCGCGGGTCTCCGGCATCCTGGTGGAATCGAGCGGTACGCAGCAACGCATCATGGCGCGGCGCGCGGTGGTGCTGGCAAGCGGCGGCTTTTCGCATGACGCGCAGCGCACACTGAACGCCTATCCCCATCGACAGCGCGGCGGGGTCCATGCATCGCCGGTTCCGCAAAGCAACACGGGCGATGGCGCGAAACTCGCTGAAAAGGCGGGTGCAAAAGCGGTGTTGCACTATCCGCAAGCGGCAGCGTGGATGCCGGTGTCGCGCGTGCCGTTGGGCAACGGACGATACGCCGTCTTTCCGCATTTGCTCGACCGCTACAAACCGGGCGTGATCGGCGTGACGCGTCACGGGCGGCGCTTTACCAACGAATCGAATTCGTATCACGACGTGGGCGCGGCGATGATCGAAGCCTGTCGCGACGAAGCGGAAACGGCCATGTGGCTTATCTGCGATCACGCGACGTTGCGCAAATACGGGCTGGGTTACGCCAAGCCCGCGCCGGTGCCGCTCGGCGCGCTGTTGCGCAACGGCTATCTGCACAAAGGCAAAACGCTCGCCGAACTCGCCCAGCGCGCGGGCATCGACGCGCACAATCTTGAGCAGACCGTACGCCGCTACAACGAGCACGCCGCGCGCGGCGAAGACCCCGAATTCGGCCGAGGCTCGACGGCGTTCAACCGCTATCTGGGCGACCCCGCGCAACGTCCCAACCCATGCGTCGCGCCGCTGCGAGCGGGACCGTATTACGCGCTCAACGTGGTCATGGGCGACCTGGGCACGTTTGATGGCCTGCGCACGAGCGTAAGCGGCGAAGTGCTTGCCGACGACGGCCAGCCCATCGCCGGTCTCTACGCAGTGGGCAACGACCGCGCGAGCATCATGGGCGGCAACTATCCGGGTGCGGGCATCACGTTGGGCCCGATCATGACCTTCGGCTATATCACCGGCAATCACATCGCCGGGCGAATTGATAGGGGCGCGTCATCAGCATTCCATAACGTATCGGCGGCAGCCTGAGAGCGATTCAGACCATGAGCAAAGACTTTATCGATCATCGCATCTATACGATCCGCCCGCGTGGCATGGCGGAATTTATCGACGTATTCGATCGCCTCGCCATGCCGATCCAATTGAAATACCTGGGCGCGCCTGCCGGCTTCTATATGAGCGATATCGGCGCGCTGAATCAGGTCGTGCATCTGTGGGCGTACGAAAGCATTGCCGATTACGACGCGCGTCGCACCGCGCGCGACGCAGATCCGCACTGGCCCGCGTATCTGCAGGCGTCGGGGCATCTGATTGTCGCGCAGGAAAGCCGCATCATTCGTCGCGTGGAGTTCAAAAGCCTCTCGCCTCTCACACGCTGAAAGGGAAGCGAATTCATGAGAGGCGGTGCTCAACGTCGAAGGTCGCTGGCTTGTCTAAGCCAGCATATAAAGCGCACGAAAAAATGAATGCAGCAGCCCTATTACTGCGCTGATTGCAATTGACTAATGCGCAGCTTCGCATTTATCGCGTAGCCCAGGCTGATTATTATCTGCCGGCGTTGTTCAGGCGATGAACAACGCTGGTCTCCAAACCGACTTCGACCTCCGCTTGCGCAAAGGCGGAGGTCTTTTTTTTCATTGTCGGCAACCATCGCAACACGTTATTGCGAATCTTGAACGCATTTCGATTTTCCCTCTTTCGTAAATAAAGCATTGCGCTGGCGTGACGCAAACAAACATGTCACTGAATTTATAATCCGCCGGTCGTGCGATTTGGCGCTTTAAAGATTCGAACATTCATGTGCGCCAGAATCAGAATTCGAAAGAGTGAGAAAATGCGAAAAAGAAGACTACCGCTCGCCGTTCTCTTTGCAGGAGTGTGCCTCGGTTCAAGCGCCGCGCGCGCAGATCAATGGGGCGTTCAGTTTGCCGGCGGCGTTGCCGACCACGACGTGAAAAAAGCCGATCTCGGCGTCGTCTGGGACCCCGGCTGGCAGTGGTGGAATATCGGCGGTTATCATTTCACCGTGGTTGGCGAAGGCCATGTGGCCTACTGGGACATTCGCGAGAAGCCGTCCGCCAACGCGAACATCTGGGAATTCGGCTTTACGCCTGTGTTCCGCTTCATCAAGAATTCAGGCTTTATCCGCCCATTCATCGAAGCGGGCGTGGGCGTGCGATTGCTCTCGCACGTGGACGAAACGCCAGACCGGAGCTTTTCGTCCTCGTTCCAGTTCGCGGATATGGTAGGGGTGGGGGCGCAGTTCGGCGAACACCAGAATTACCAGGCAGGCTTCCGCTTCCAGCATCTATCGAATGCCGGGCTCAAACATCCGAACCCCGGCATCAATTTCAGCCAGATTTACGTCCAATACAATTTTTAAAACGTAGCCGCGCTTTACACGCGCGCATGCGTTATCACGCTTGCGCGTGGTTTCATTTTTCCTTCACATTACAGGTTGCGTACGCAACTAATGCGATTCGCAACCGCCAAGCATTTGTCCCCTTATTATTTTGGGTCGGGCGTTTAATCGATTTGTGCAACGCAGCAGGTACAAAAACGAAACAAATCGATATCGGGCAAAGCGGGGGCATGATGAAAGCGAGAACAATATACGGGTATTTCCTTTCAAACGCCTTTTTAATTGCCGGAATCGCAATGGTGTTTGTTGCTATCGAATCTCACCAGACGATCCATTCGCCTCTATGATTAGTCGCGACGTTTTACCGCAGCTCAGACATGAGGACAGCATGGATCTAGCACAAATCCGCCGCGAGGCGTTTGCAATGCCGGTACACAATCCCGCGTATCCGCGACCGCCGTTTCGCTTCGTCAATCGCGAATACTTCATCATCACCTACGAAACCGATCCCGAAGCGCTGCGCGCCATCGTGCCGGAGCCGCTCAAGCCCGAGAACAATCTCGTGCATTACGAGTTCATCCGCATGCCGGATTCGTCGGGTTTCGGCGATTACACCGAAAGCGGCCAGGTCGTGTCGGTGCGCGATCCGCAAGGACGTCTTGGCAACTACACCCACTCCATGTATCTCGACGACGAAGGCCCGATCGCCGGCGGCCGCGAGATCTGGGGCTTCCCGAAGAAGCTCGCGCGACCGGTGCTGGGCGTGGATGGTAACGACACGCTGCTCGGCACGCTCGATTACGGCACGCAACGTGTGGCCACGGGCACGATGGGCTACAAGCATCACGTGCTCAACAACGAAGACGAGCGCCGCAAACTCGCCGATACGCCGAACTATCTGCTCAAGGTGATTCCGCATGTGGACGGCACGGCGCGCATCTGCGAACTCGTGCGCTTCTATCTGCGCGATGTGACGGTCACCGGCGCGTGGAGCGGTCCCGCTGCAC
Organism: Burkholderia sp. Ax-1719; assembly: GCF_011753055.1. GTDB lineage: Bacteria > Pseudomonadota > Gammaproteobacteria > Burkholderiales > Burkholderiaceae > Paraburkholderia. The sequence continues at coordinate 261,350 of NZ_VWWJ01000001.1, forward strand.
TCGAACTGCATCCGCATGCCCTCGCGCCCGTCGCGGATCTGCCGGTGCGTCGCGTGGTCGGTGCGCGTCATGTGATCGCGAACCTCACGCTCGATATTGGCGAAGTCGCTTTCGACTACCTCGCCGATACGTCCAGCGCGACCGGCGCAAGTAACAAGCCGGCGCGTCATAGCGACGAAGAACCCGCACTGGTCTGATTTTTAACTGATTCAATAAGGATTACTTATGTCGTTGAAGAACAAGGTGGCCGTGATTACCGGCGCAGCAAGCGGTATTGGCGAACATTGCGCACGTCATTTTGCGCAGCAGGGCGCGGCGGTGGTGATCGCCGACCTGAATCTCGCCGCGGCGGGCAAGGTTGCCGACAGCATCAACGCAGAGGGTGGCCGTGCGCTGGCCGTGGCGATGGACGTCACCAATGAAGAAGCCGTGAATGCGGGCATCGAAGAAGCGGCGAAAGTATTCGGCGGCATCGACGTGCTGGTTTCGAACGCGGGCATCCAGATCATCAGCCCGGTTGACGAATTCGCCTTCAGCGACTGGAAGAAGATGCTGGCGATTCACCTCGACGGCGCGTTCCTCACCACCAAGGCCGTGCTCAAGCATATGTACAGCAGCGGCAAGGGCGGCTCGATCGTCTATATGGGCTCGGTGCATTCGCACGAAGCCTCGAAACTCAAGGCCGCGTATGTGACCGCCAAGCACGGCCTGCTGGGCCTTGCGCGCGTGGTCGCCAAGGAAGGCGGTTCGCGCGGTGTGCGCGCCAACGTCGTGTGTCCGGGCTTCGTGCGCACGCCGCTGGTGGACAAGCAGATTCCGGAACAGGCCAAGGCGCTGGGTATTTCCGAAGCGGACGTCATCAAGAACGTGATGCTCAAGGACACCGTGGACGGCGAATTCACCACGCTCGCCGATGTCGCCACTACGGTCGCCTTCCTCGCGGGCTTCGAGTCCAACGCGCTGACGGGGCAATCGGTGCTCGTCACGCACGGCTGGTCGATGCACTAAGGAGGGTCTATGCGCAGCAGCAAAACAACCGCAAACACGATGCACAACGCAGAGCGCAACCCGCAGCGCAAGCCGTTTGAGCTGCCGCGCTATGACGAAATCGCACTCGTCCTGCAAGGCGGCGGCGCGCTCGGCTCCTATCAGGCCGGCGTGTTCGAAGGCCTCGCGCAGGCGGGTGTCGAGCCGCACTGGATCGCGGGCGTGTCGATTGGCGCGCTCAATACGGCGATCATTGCAGGCAATGCGCCGGATCAGCGCGTGGCCGCTTTGCGCGGCTTCTGGGAGTCGATCTGCCATCCGCTCGACTGGTTTGGCAATCTCGGCTCACTGGCGCTGCCGCTGTTCGGTCACAACGATCTGGCGCGCCGCTGGGCCAGCATGTGGGCCGCGGGCCGTGCGCTGACCGAAGGTCAGCCGGGCTTCTTCGCGCCGCGCCGGCCGCTGCCGGTCGCGGGCTGGCAGAAGGCGCAGCCCAGCGCCGTGAGCTATTACGATACGGCCGCGCTCAAGGCCACCCTGCAACGCTTTGCCGATTTCGACCGCATCAACGATGGTCCGATACGCGTGTCAGTAGGCGCCGTGAACGTGCGCAGCGGCAACCTGGTGTATTTCGACAACACGAAAATGCGCCTGGAACCCGAGCATTTCATGGCATCGGGTGCCTTGCCGCCGGGCTTTCCGGCGGTGGAGATCGAAGGCGAATACTACTGGGACGGCGGTCTGGTTTCGAATACGCCGCTCACGGAAGTGCTGCGCGATGCGGATCACAAGGACACACTGGTGTTCCAGGTCGATCTATGGAGCGCCAACGGCAATGTGCCCGCCGATTTCATGGACGTCGCCGAGCGCGCCAAGGACATCCAGTATTCGAGCCGCACGCGCGCGATTACCAACATGCTCGCCGATCGCCAGAAGCACGCGCGCTTCATCAAGGAACTGCTGGAGCACGTCCCGGCCGAAGCGCGCCGCAGCGACCCGCTGTTTCGCCTCGCTGAAACCGTGGCCGACGGCTCGTCGATCAACGTCGTGCATCTGATCTACAAGAACAAACCGTATGAAGGCCACTACAAGGACTACGAGTTCAGCATCGATACGATGGAGGAGCACTGGTCGAGCGGACTGGAGGATATTCGCGCGTCGTTCTCGCATCCTGACTGGTTCGCGGTGCCGAGCCGCGAGCAGGGTTTCGTGACGCACGATATCCATCGCCGCGCGGGCGAAGTGCCCGAATCCGACCGCAACGATCTGCCGACCGCACACGAGCCGGTGGACGTGCAACTGCCCGCATAAATCCCGCTGAGGGGCATCAGGTCACGCGGCGAGCGCGCTTTCGCGTTCGCCGCGTTTTTCCTGCGTGCGCAGCAAACCCTGCTGCATGTCGTAGCCCGAAGGATGCTGATAAACGCGCAGCCCAAACTCGGGCAGCACGGCGATCAGATGGTCGAACAGATCCGACTGGATCGCTTCATACTCGACCCACGTAGTGGTATTCGTAAAACAATAGAGTTCGAGCGGCACGCCTTCTGCACTGCTCGGCAACTGGCGCACCATGCAGGTCATCTCGCGATGAATGCCCGGGTGACGTTGCAGATATTGCTCGACATAGGCGCGGAATGTGCCCAGATTCGTGAGCTGCCGGCGGTTGGCCGCGCATTCGCCCGCATTGCCGAGCGCGCCATTGAACTGCGTGAGCGCATCGCGCTTGTGCGCCAGATAATCCTGCAACAGCGTGAAGCGTTCGAGCCGCGCCAGCGCCTGGGCTTCGAGAAAGCGCACGCTGGTGGCGTCGATAAAGAGCGCGCGCTTGATGCGCCGCCCGCCCGCCTCCGTCATGCCGCGCCAGTTCTGGTAGCTCTCCGTGATGAGCTTCCAGGTGGGAATCGTGATGATGGTGTGATCGAAATTCGTCACCTTCACGGTATTGAGCGTAATGTCGATCACCGTGCCGTCCGCGCCGGCGCTGGGCATCGTGATCCAGTCGCCGATACGCAGCATGTCGTTCGACGAAAGCTGCACGCCCGCCACGAGGCCCAGAATCGTGTCCTTGAAAATCAGCATGAGCACCGCCGACATCGCGCCGATACCCGAAAGCAGCAGGCCGATCTGCTTGCCCGTCGCATCGCCGATCACGACCAGCGCGGCGGTGATGAACATGACGAGCTTGACCAGTTGCATCGCGCCTTTGAGCGAGAGGCGCGGCTGATCCTGACGCGTAGTGCGATGCGCGTGCTCGAACGCGGAGAGCGTGGCGCTGATGGTCATCGTCACCAGCATGACGATCAGCGCGAAGCTGACTTTATCGACGGTCTGCGCGATGGACTCGGGCACGCCCGGCACCATGCCGATGCCCAGGCGGATCACCACGAAAGGCGTCACGCGACTCAGCCATTTGAACGCGCCGAACTCGAACAGCGCATCGTCGATGCGCGTCGTGGAGCGCTGCGCAAGACGCGCGACGACGCGAAACAGCAGGAAGTGGACGGCGGCGCTGACGACGCCTGCGGCAGCGAGCAAAACGAGCGAGCCGACCAACGGCTCAAACCAGACTTGATTCACATTCATGGGGTGTTGCAGTTTCCTTTTTCAAACGCCTGAAGCGATTTAAAACGCACGGATAAAAAGAAACCGGCGCGGGGAGCACACCGCGCCGGAGGTCGTAGGGTACTTGAAAGGGACCGTGCGCGCGAGCCTGGGTTCCGCGCGCGCGGTTGTTGACGTACGTGGATTACTCGAAAGGCGGTTCGCTCTGCCAGTCGAAAAAGTCCGGCATGTCGGTGGAAACGCGGTTCGGAAACGCGGCAGGGCGCTTTTCGAGGAAGGCGCTTACGCCTTCGGCGGCATCGGCCGAGCGCCCGCGCGACTGGATCGCGCGGCTGTCGAGTTTGTGCGCTTCCATCGGATGGCTCGCGCCCGCCATGCGCCAGATCATCTGGCGAGCGATGGCGGCCGAAACCGGCGCGGTGTTGTCGGCGATCTCGCGTGCGAGCGCCCACGCTGCGGGCAGCAGATCGTCCGGTGCATGCACGGAGCGCACGAGACCGCGCGCGAGCGCTTCGTCTGCCGTGAACACGCGGCCCGTGTAGCACCATTCGAGCGCCGATGATATGCCCACCACGCGCGAGAGAAACCACGAAGACGCGGCTTCCGGCGTGATGCCGCGCCGCCCGAACACGAAGCCGAACTTCGCATCGCTCGACGCGAGGCGGATATCCATCGGCAACTGCATCGTCATGCCAATGCCCACCGCTGGGCCGTTCACGGCCGCGATCACGGGCTTGAGGCTGCGGAAGATGCGCAGCGCCACGCGCCCGCCGCCATCGCGGTGCACGGTTTCTACGCTCGTGCCCAGGCGCTTCGCGTAGTCAAAGGTTTCGCCGCCCGAGGACAGATCGGCGCCCGCACAGAAGGCGCGGCCTGCGCCGGTGACGATCACGCAGCGTACGGCGTCGTCGGCATCGGTGGCATCGAAGGCGGCGATCAGTTCCTGCATCATCGTCGCGGTGAAGGCGTTGAGTTTCTCGGGGCGATGCAGTGTGATGGTGGCGACGCCGTCCTCGACGGCGTAGAGCAGCGTCTCGAACGATGGCCTGGTAGTGTCGGTCATGGTGTCCTCAGTCGTGGGCTCAATATTCAGGCGGTTCGGAGGCGGGCGCAAAAGCCGGCGCGCGCTTCTGCAGGTTCGCAGCCACGGCTTCACGCTGATTCGCGCCGCCGATCAGCGCATTCTGTTCGATCGATTCAGCGAGCAGCGTGACCGCCGCATCGCCTTGCGCGGCAACGTGCAGCAGGCGTTTGGCTGCGCGGATCGCATCGGGACTGCGCTGAGCGATTTCGCGTGCCGCCGCGAGCGCCTGCGCGAGGGGATCGTCGCAAACACGCGTCGCAAGACCCAGCTCGACCGCTTCGCTCGCGCTCACCACGCGCGCCGTGTAGATCAATTCGCGCAGGCGGTCCTCGCGCAGCAGGCCGCGCGTGAGCACCATGCCGCCCATATCGGGCACGAGCCCCCACTTCATTTCCATCACCGAAAGCCGTGTGTCAGGCGCAACGAAGCGCAGGTCTGCGCCCAACGCGAGTTGCAGGCCGCCGCCATAGGCCACGCCGTGCAGGGCCGCGATCACCGGCACCGGCAGTTCGCGCCAGAGCATGCAGATCTGCTGCGCGTAGTTCGACAGACCGTGCGTGCGTTCGACGATGGGCGTTTTGCGCCCAACCTGATCGAGCGCGGCCATGCTCTCCAGATCGAGGCCCGCGCAGAACGCCTGGCCATTGCCGGAAAGCACGACGGCGCGCAGATCGGCTTCGTGCGCGAGGCGCTCGCCCGCGGCGAGAATCGCGTCGAACATCGCGGGACTCAGCGCATTCATTTTCTGCGGACGATTGAGCCGCACATCCGCAACGCCGTCCGCGATGGAAATCTCGACGAGCGAGGTCGTATCCTGGGTCATGCCAACTCCTTCCTTATCGTGTTCGTGGGGTTTGGTGGGTTCACCATGTATCGACGAAACGCCGGCCCGTGCGCTCGCGATCCGTAAAACCGTGGCTCGCGTTGAGTCCGCGCATGAGCCAGCGGCGTGTTTCCGCCGGGTCGATCACGCCGTCGATTTCAAGGAAGCTCGCCATATTGATTGCCCGGCCGTTGCGGTAGGCGTCGGCGACCCTGCGCTCGAATTCGGCTTCGCGCTGCGCGGGATCGTCGATCGCGGCGAGTTCTTTCGCGTAGCCCAGCCGCACCGCGCCTTCCAGCCCCATCGCGCCGAATTCTCCGCTTGGCCACGCGATCGTGAAGAGCGGCGCGTGAAAACTGCCCGCCGCCATCGCCTGCGCGCCCAGACCGTAGCCCTTGCGCAGCACCACGGTGAAGAAGGGCACGCGCAGGTTCGCGCCCGCGACGAACATGCGCGAGACGTGGCGCACGGTAGCCTGCTTCTCCGCTTGCGGGCCGACCATGAAGCCGGGCGTATCGCACAACGAGAGCAGCGGCAGGCCGAAGGTGTCGCAAAGCTGCATGAACCGCGCGGCCTTGTCGCCGGATTGCGCGTCGATGGCGCCGCCCAGATGCATGGGATTATTGGCAAGCAATCCGAACGGTTTACCTTCGATGCGCACGAGCGCCGTAATCAGCCCCGGCGCAAACGCACGGCGCAGTTCGAGCACCGAATCCTGATCGGCCAGTGTCTCGATCACGTGGCGAATGTCGTACACGCGCAGGCGATTTTCGGGAATCGCTTCGCGCAGCAACCGTTGATCGGCGCAGGTCCAATTTGCAATCGGCCCCTGAAAATACGAGAGATATTGCTTTGCCACCTTCACGGCGGCCGCTTCGTCGTCCACCAGCACGTCGATCACGCCATTGGGCGCTTGCACGCTCGCCGGGCCGACTTCCTCGGGCGTGAACTTGCCGAGACCGCCGCCCTCGATCATCGCCGGCCCCGCCATGCCGATGCTCGCGTTTTGCGTGGCGATGATGACGTCGCAGCAGCCCAGCAGCGCGGCATTGCCCGCGAAGCAGCGGCCCGACACCACGCCCACGAGCGGCACCTGCCCGGAAAGCCGCGCCATGCTCGCGAACGTGCGGCAGTCGAGACCCGCAACGCCCACGTGATCGGTATCGCCCGGCCGCCCGCCGCCGCCTTCCGCGAACAGCACGAGCGGCAAACGCCATTGCTCGGCCAGTTGCAGCATGCGGTCGGTCTTTTTGTGGCTCATCATGCCCTGCGTGCCCGCAAACACGGTGTAGTCGTAGGCGATAGCCATGCAGCGCGCCGCCTCATCGCCCACGCGCGCGGCGTTCACGGTGCCGATGCCCGCGATCAGACCATCGGCGGGGCTTTGCGTAATGAGGTCGTCGAGCGGGCGGCGTCCGCGCTGCGCGGCCAGCGCGAGCGCGCCGTATTCGACGAAGCTGTCCGCGTCGAGCAGATCGTCGAGGTTTTCGCGCGCCGTGCGCTGTCCCGTCTTGCGGCGCTTCGCGACGGCGTGCGGGCGGCGTTCGTCGCGGGTGAGCGCATGGCGTTCCAGCACGTCGGCAAGGTCGGCGCGGATATGCGAGAGATCGCGGCTTTCCTCGCTTTGCACCTGCGCGGCGGCGACATCGGCGGGTTCGATGTAGACGAGCGGCGCGCCTTCAAACACGGCGTCGTTCGGCGCAGCGGCCAGGGCGCGAACGATGCCGCTTTGCGCGGCCTGCACGACGAACTCCATCTTCATCGCTTCGAGCACGGCGATCTGCTGGCCAATAGCAACGGTGTCGCCCGCCTGCACGTCGAGGCTCACCAGCATGCCCTGGCTCGGCGCGTTGAGCGGTATGCAGCCGGGCGGGGCGGCTTCTGCCTGCAAGGCGCACGCCTCGGGCGACGGCGCGGCATTACCTGCCTCTGCGCGGAAAAAACGCTCGGTTTGCTTGCTGCGCGTTTCAGGCGCGAGCAGTTCGCCGATATGCTGCTCGATAAAGCGCGTGTCCACCGCATAGTCGGGCATTTCGGCGCGTTGCAGCAGCGCCTGCAAAAAGCCGATATTGTTCGCGACGCCTTCCAGCCGGAACTCGCTCAAGCCACGCGCGGCGCGGCGCAACGCGCCCGGAAAATCGTCGGCGTGGGCGATCAGCTTGGCGATCAGGGAATCGTAGTTCGGGCTGGTGGCGTAGCCTGCATAACCGTAGCCGTCCACGCGCAGGCCCGCGCCGCTGGGCGGCTCGTAGGCGCTGAGCGCGCCGCCTGCCGCCCGTGCGCTGCCGTCGGCCTGCATCGCTTCAAGATTCACGCGCGCCTGCACGGCGTAGCCACGCACTGGCGCAGGCTCGGTCAGCTTGAGATCGGCGAGCGTCGCGCCCTGGGCAAGCGATAGTTGCGCGCGCACCAGATCGACGCCCGTGATGGCCTCCGTCACGCAATGTTCGACCTGCACGCGCGGATTCGCTTCCATGAACACAAAGTCGCCGCGCGCCGTATCGACGAGAAACTCGAAGGTGCCGATGCCGCGATAGTTCACCGCGCGCGCGAGCGTCAGCGCCGCGTCGATGATCGCGTGCCGCAGCGCGGTGTTCAGCCCCGGCGCGGGCGCGATCTCGATCACCTTCTGATGACGCCGTTGCAGGCTGCAATCGCGCTCCCAGAGATGGCTCACGTGCGCGCCGTCGCCGACGATCTGCACTTCCACATGGCGCGCCGCGTCGATCAGGCGCTCGACATAGAGCGCGCCATCGCCGAAGGCGGCGCGCGCCTCGGATTCGCAGCGCGCGAAGGCGTCATCCAGCTCCGCGGCGTCGCGCACCGCGCGCATGCCGCGTCCGCCGCCGCCTGCCAGCGCTTTCACCATCATCGCGCGATGTCCAGAGAAGAAAGCACGCGCTTCGGCAAGCGTGGTCGCGCGGTTCGTGCCTGCCGCGAGCGGCACACCGCAGCGCGCCGCCAGTTCGCGCGCGCGGGCCTTGTCGCCGAACATGCGCAACACCTCCGGCGAGGGCCCGATAAAGCGCAGGCCCGCTTCCTCGCAGCGCTGCGCGAAATCGGCGCGTTCGCTCAGAAAGCCGTAGCCCGGATGGACGGCGTCACAGCCGTTGGCGCGCGCGGCTTCGATCAGCGCATCGATATTCAGGTAAGCCGACGCGCCCCGGCCCGCAAGCGGGACGGCCGCATCGGCGCGGCGCACGTGCAGCGCGCGGGCGTCGTCTTCGGCGTAGACGGCGACGCTGCGAAGGCCCGCTTCGGCCACGGCGCGCGCAATGCGAATGGCGATCTCGCCACGGTTGGCGATCAGCACAGCCTTGATCGGCGAGTTGAAAGCGGCTGTCTTGAAGGCAGAAGTCGTCACAGCAGTTTGTCCAGTTCCTGTTTCCTGACCTTGCCGGTCGCGGTCATCGGCAAAGCGTCGATCACGCGGATTTCCGGCACCTTGTAGCCAGCCATCGAGGCGCGGCACCACGCGGCGAGTTCGTGCGCGTTTGCGCCACTGCCGGGCTTGAGCACGACGAAGGCGATGGGTTGCTGGCCGCGCGCCGCATCGGGACGCCCGATCACGGCGCTGCCGAGAATCGCCGGATGCTGGCCGAGCAGCGCTTCCAGTTCGCTGGGAAACACGCTCATGCCGTTGACCTTGAGCATCTCCTTGCGGCGACCTAGATAGCGGATAAACCCTTCTTCGGTGAAGGTGGCGAGATCGCCCGTGTGCAGCCAGCCGTCGCGCAGCGCCTCGGCACTGGCCTGTTCGCGCTGCCAGTAACCTTTGAACAGCGAAGGCGAACGTACGCAAAGCTCGCCTTCGCTGCCCGGCGGCAGGAGCGCGCCGCTCGCAAAATCGCAGATCTTGAATTCGGTGCCGGGCACGGGCAGGCCCACGAAGGTGGGTTGGGCGCGCAGATCGGCGTCGTCGTCCTGGAGCCCGAGCGTGAAGGTGTCGCAGGTGTGCGTCTCGGTCATGCCGTAGCTGAACTCGTAGAGCGTGCAGCCCGTGAGGTCGCGCCAGCGCTGCCGATATTCGCGCGTGAGCTTCTTGATGAACGAGATCGCGCCCACCTGGCGCAGCGAGGAAGTGTCGAACTCGCGCACACGCGGGTGATCGAGCACTTCGGCGACGCTGTCGACCAGCATGCCGCAATGGCTCACGCGATAGTGCGCCACGGCGTGCATCCACGCGAGCGGATCCCAGCGCGCCAGCAGCACGAGCGCCGCGCCCGCGAAGACGGGAAACAGCAGCCCCGCGTTTTCGCCCGCGATCCAGAACTCAGGCAGGAAATTGAGGAACACGGCGTCGCGGTCGGCGCGCAGCGCGACGGGCATGAAGCTCGCGCAGGTGTAGAGCATGTCGCCATGCGTGTGGATGCAGCCCTTCGGCAGGCCCGTGGTGCCGCCCGTGTAGTTGAGCGCGGCGATGTCGTCGAGTTGCGGCTCGTGTGTGGGCGCGGGCGCGCTGATCTTGTCGAGCGCCGCCAGCAGATCGATGGCGTTGCCGCTCACGCATTTCGGTGCGAGCACAACGTCTGGCAGCGGCACTGGCGCGGCGTCAGGGTTTTGCGCGCCCCGCATCTCCCCCACGTTCGTTGCGATCACCGTGTGTAATCCGCATTCGTCGCGCACCTGCTCGACGACGGGCAATAGCTGATCCGCGCAGATCACGACCCGCGCGCCGCTGTCCTTGAGCTGATAGCCGAGTTCGAGCGCCTTCGACAAGGGGCTGACCGGTGCATGCACCGCGCCGAGCTTGAGAATGCCGTAGAACGCGATATGCATCTGCGGGCAGTTGGGCATGAACACCGCCACGCGATCGCCGGTGTGCACGCCCAGTTCCGCGAGCAGCGCGGCGCAGCGATCGCTCAGGGCGTCGAGTTCGCCATAGCTCAGCGTGCGCCCATAGAAGTGCAGGGCGGGGCGCTGTGGATCTTGCCGCGCCCATTCGCGCAGACAGGCCGTCAAGGGGCGCTGGCCGAGCGGATACTGCGGCTCGCGCGGCGTGCCGGCGGGCCATGCGCGCGCCCAGCGTTCACGCAGATCCGCCAGATACTCGTGTTCGTTCATCGGAAGCCTCGCGGGTTCGGCAGATGGAGCGGTTCGCCATGCGCGGTGAATTACGCCATTGCGCTTCGGAAGGGACTTCGGAGCAGACCGTCCATGATGTGCAGGATTGCCGCTTCACGCGCTTGCGGTTTTTCCCGGTTGACACTAGCGAACGATCGTGCGATTTATTTCGACGCTGCGGACGCCGAGTGCGTTCGTGCATTCCCCGAGCATTCCTTGAGCATCGCCCACGCATCACCTGATTCCTCGCGCATTTCGACGCGAGACGAAAGGAGACATCGCATGGAGTCGAAGAACGTTCCCGAAGTGGCTGAACTGCTGGAAGATTCGCCGAAGAACTGGGGCAAGTGGGGCAGCGACGACGAAGTCGGCTCGCTCAACTATCTGACCCAGGCCGAAGTGCTGCGCGGCGTCGCGTCGGTGCGCTCGGGCAAGACCTTTACGCTGCAGATCCAGATGGGGCATCCCAAGGGCGATCCGGTCTGGCCGGGGCGTTCGCAGGCGCGCCGCATCAACGTGATGGACAAGGGCCATTACATGTGCGGGAAAGGTCCGCTTTTTCCGGGGCTCGCCGAATACGCCGACGACATGATGATCATGTACCTGCAAGGCTCGACGCAGTACGACGCGCTCGGTCATGTCTGGTACGACGACCAGCTCTGGAACGGATACGACGCGAAGTCGACCATCGGCGGGCTCGACAAGGCCAGCGTGCTGCCGATCGCGGAGCGTGGCGTGGTGGGGCGCGGCGTGCTGATCGACATGGCGCGCCATCGCGGCAAGGCCGTGCTCGATCCGGGCGAAACCTTCACGCACGAAGACCTGCTCGCGGCGGCAAAGGCGCAGGGCGTGAGCATCGAAAAGCGCGACATTCTGGTGATCCGCACGGGCTGGATCGGCTCGTTCTATGAGCGCGACCAGGCGCAGTTCTACGAGAACTTCGTGGAGCCGGGGCTGACACATAGCCGCGAACTGGTCGACTGGTTTCATCGGATGGAAATTCCCAATCTGGTCACCGACACCATCGCCAACGAAGTGACGGTTGATCCGGTCTCGGGCGTGGCGCTGCCGCTGCATAACGCGCTGATGCGCAACCTGGGCGTGACGCTCACCGAGATTGCGCAGCTCGATCCGCTCGCCGCCGATTGCGCCGAAGACGGCCAATGGTCCTTCCTCTACACGGCTGCACCGCTCAAGGTGGTAGGCGGCAGCGGCGCGCCGGTCAATCCGGTGGTGGTGAAGTAGGCGTAGCATCGCCTCGTCGTCTATCCGATGCCGACACGGCGCACGCTTTTTTTGCGTGCGCCTGCCCCCCGCGTCTTTTCGCAGGAGCGCTCATGACGCCCTATGCCAGCAAACCGTGGCTCGCCCATTACGCGAGCGGTCACGAGGCAACGATTTCCCGACAGTATCCCGACGCACTCAGCCTGTTTCGCGCCGCTGTTGCGCGCGCACCGCAGAACAAGGCGCTGCTGTACTTCGACGGCGCGCTGACCTATGCCGAACTCGATCAGCAGTCCGATGCGCTTGCCTGTGCGTGGCTCGAACGCGGCCCTGGGCGTGGCGATCGCATCGCGATCTATCTGCAGAACGTGCCGCAATTCGTGATCACGCTGGTGGCGGCGTGGAAGATCGGCGCGACGGCGGTGCCCGTGAATCCGATGAATCGCGCGCGCGAATTGCGCGTATTGCTGGCGGATTCGGGCGCGCGCGTGCTGGTGTGCCACGGCACGCTTTACGAGGACGTCGTGCGACCCTTGCTGGCGGAAGAAGCCTTGGTCGATGTGCATGTCATGACGACATCGGCGCTGGAATATCAGACGCGTGACGACCCGCGCCTCTTCGCGAGCATGACGCGCCCGGCGGTGCATGAAAACGCCGAGGACTTCGGCGCGGCGATTGCCGCGCATCGCGGCCAGACGCCGCCCGCCATCACGCCAGGCGGTGACGATCTGGCGATGCTCGTCTATACCTCGGGCACCACGGGCGTGCCCAAAGGCGCGATGAATACGCACGGTAACGTCGCCTTCAATGCGCAGGTGTATCGCGACTGGGTTGGCCTGCGCGAAGGCGCGCCGATTCTGGGCGTCGCGCCGCTGTTTCACATCACCGGGCTGGTGGGCCATGTGGGCGCGGCCTTTATCTGCGCCGCGCCGCTGATACTGGCGTTTCGCTTCGAGCCGGGCGTGATCCTTGACGCCATCGCCGAATACAAGCCGGAATTCACCATCGGCGCTATCACGGTTTTTATCGCGCTGATGAACGACGCGCGCGCGACACGCGAGCATTTCGCCTCGATGCGGCGCATCTATTCGGGCGGCGCGCCCATTCCGCCGAGTGTGATCGAGGCGTTCCGCGCGCGCTTTGGCCACTACATCCACAACGGCTACGGTCTCACCGAAACCAATTCGCCCACGCATGTCGTGCCCGTGGGCCGCGACGCGCCGGTGGACCCCGCATCGGGCACGCTGTCGATTGGCGTGCCGGCGTTCAATGTGGAGTCGTATATCGGCGACGACACAGGGCAGCCGCTCGCACCCGGCGAAGTGGGCGAGATCATCTCGCGCGGACCGATGGTGGTGCCCGGTTACTGGAACAAGCCGCAGGAAAGCGCGAAAGCGATTGTCGACGGCTTCTTTCGCACCGGCGATGTGGGCTTCATGGACGAGCAAGGCTGGTTCTATCTCGTCGATCGCAAGAAAGACATGATCAACGCGGGCGGCTACAAGGTCTGGCCGCGCGAGGTGGAGGATGTGCTGTACACGCATCCGGCCGTGCGCGAGGCGGCTGTGGTGGGCGTGCCCGACAGCTATCGCGGCGAGACCGTGAAGGCGGTCGTGAGCCTCAAGCCGCAAACGAGCGCGACGCCGGAAGAACTGGTCGAGTACTGCAAGGCGCGGATGGCGGCGTACAAATATCCACGCATCGTCGCGATCCTCGATGAGTTGCCCAAGACGGTGACGGGCAAGATCTTGCGGCGCGAGTTGCGAGGCTAGATCAAAGTCTGGAGTACATCCCGCCGCCATCCGGACTGGCTCACCGATATAGTGTGCTCTCGCTTGCCGGCGCAACGCTGGCAAGCGACGAAACGCACGACAACAGGCATTGGCCAGCAGAGACCGGGAGCACAGAAGCAGATGGCTGGAATGGGAATGGAGGCCGGCGAGGAAGTGGTCGCCGCGCCAGGGCAAGTACGTTTTTCTTATGCAGAACAGGTTACGACGCCGCTCAAGCGCTTCGTGATCCAAACCATCGAGCGCTGGACCTCACGCGCAAAACTGGAGCGCCTGTACCGGCATAACCGCTCGCATCCGGTCGCGGGTGAAAACTTCTGGCAGGCGGCCGTGCGTCTGCTCGAACTCGATATCCGCTATGACGCCGAAGCGCTCGCGCGTGCTCCAGCGCAAGGCCCGCTCGTGGTGATCGCCAATCATCCCTATGGGGTGCTAGATGGCATTACGCTGTGCTGGTTGATCGGGCGCTTGAGGCCCGATTTCAAGCTGCTGGCGAGTTCCGTGCTGGCGCAGGCGCCTGAATTGCAGCCCTGGTTGTTGCCCGTCGACCTGTCGATCCGGGGTACGGCGCGGGCAACCAATATTGCCGTGCGACGCGAGGCGCTCGAACACGTGCAGCGCGGCGGCGCGTTGATCGTGTTCCCGGCGGGGCTGATATCCGTTTCGCCGGATCGATGGGGACGTCAACGCGCGATCGATCCCGCATGGGGGAGCTTCTCCGCGCAACTCGTGCGACGCACCGGAGCGACGGTGCTGCCGGTCTACTTCTGCGGCCAGAATAGCCGCTTATTCCAGATCGCCAGCCATATCGAACGCACCCTCAAGCTCGCGCTGATTTTCCGCGAGGTGGCTGCGCGCATCGGCACGTCGGTGACGGCACGCATCGGTATGCCGATCATGGGCGACGAACTGCGCGACGCGCCCAGCGACCGCGCGTTGATAGAGACGCTGCGCGCGCGCACTTATGCGCTTGGAGACGAGGGCACAGAAATGGACGCCGGCTAGCGTAGTTGCACACGCATTTTCATGCCGTATTGCGGACGCATCGTCACGCGCACCTGCGGCATGACAGGATGTCCCGGCGCAAGATCGAAACGAAAGCGCCGCAACAAATGACGCAGCACAACGATCATCTCGCTCATCGCGAAGCCCATGCCGATGCAGGTGCGCGCGCCCGCGCCGAACGGCAGCCACGCGTGACGCGCAATCTTTGCGCGCTGCTCGCCGATAAAGCGCTCAGGGTCGAAGCAATTCGGGTCATGCCACAGCGTCTCGTGCCGATGCAGCACATACGGCGCGACCGTCACGATAGTGCCCGCGGGAATCGCCATGCCCGCTACCGCATCGTCCTCGCGGGCGATGCGGCTCATCATCGGAATCGGCGGGTAGAGGCGCAAAGTTTCTTCGATTGCGGCGCGCGTGAGCGGCAGGTCGGCGAAATGCGGGCCTTCGTGCGCGTGAGCGTCGATTTCGGCTTCGACGCGCGCGCGCCAGTGCGGTGACTGGGAGAGCAGATAAAGCGTCCAGGTCAGCGCATTGGCGCTGGTCTCGTGTCCCGCGCCGATAAACGTGACGATGTTGTCATGAACCTCGCGCGTGCTTAAATTCCGGCCTGCGGCGTCGCGTGCGCCCAGCAGATGCGTGAGCAGATCGGGCGGCACCCCTTCGCCATCCTGACTACCGTCAATCAAGCGCCGTCGCGCATCGACCATACCGTCCACCACCTGGGCGGCGAAGCGCAGCGTATGCCGCGCCTTGAAGCGGTTCCAGCGCGGCAGCCAATCCGGCATACCGATGAGATCGAGGTAATCGAGTCGCCCGAGCGTTTCCAGATATTGCGCGACAGCTTTCTGGAACATCGACGGCACGTAGTCGAGCCCGGCGCTGAAGAGCGTGTGCTCAAGAATCTCCAGCGTCAGGCGCCCCATTTCGTCGGCGATATCGAGCGTGTTGTCGCCATTTGCAGCCTGGGCAATGGCGCCGATGCGTGCCGCCGATCGCGCTGTGGCTGCGTCTTTCGCGGCAGCAAGCGCATTCATGCGCGGCGGCGAGAAGAACGGCGCGAGCATCTGGCGCTGCCGACGCCATGCATCGCCATTCGCCGTGACGAGGCCGACGCCTAGTGCAGGACGCAGCAGGCGCAACTGCAATTCGTTCTTCTCGTAGTTGCGCGCGTTGTCCACGAATATATGGCGGATCGCGGCCGGGTCGCTGATCAGCGCGCGGCGGTCGACGATGGTCTTGCGTATCTGGAGCGGCAGCCTGAAATCGGCCTCGGTCCAGATATCGAGCACATTGCGGCGGATCGTCAGCAGCAGGGCAAGCGGACCGAGGGGCACACGATGGGGTGTCGGCGCGGGGGGATAAAAAGGCGGTGCGGGAGGCGTGGAAATGGACGAAGTCGCGGACATAGTCAAAAATTCGACGCGGTGCGCTTGAGCGCGATGCCGCGCAGCAGCCACACGAAGCCCCACGCGCCGTGGGCGGCGAAGGCGAACAACAGCACACGCGGCACTGCATTATGCGGGGCCCATTCCAGCAGGCCGAACGCAGGCAGGCCAGGCAGTACGAAGGCCAACGCAATCCAGCCGGCGAGGCCCCAACGCTGGCCGTCGCTATGTGCGCCCAGCGCAATGGTGCCGAACAGCGTAATGGCCATCAGCGGCGAAGCATAGACAAGTGCGCCATCGGGCTGTTGATTGAGCCAGCAGATCAGCAGGATGTAGAGCAGCAGTCCGCCCACCGCAACGAACAGGCCATTGAGGCCGCGCGTACTGTCGCCGGACGCGCCGGGCCATGCGCTGCCAAAATGGCGCAGGATCGGCTCGTTGCTCGCGCGCAGCGGGTTGCGGCTATTGGCGATGCCGTCGACGCCGTAGCGCGCATTTTTTTCGGCAGGATCGGCTTGCTCGAAGGTGCCGAGCAGCTTGTCCCACAGGAGCAGCGTACCGCCGAAATTGCGGTTGAAATAACGGGCTTCCGCGCGATGGTGCACGCGATGATGCAACGGCGTCACCAGCACGCGGTCGAGCCAGCCTGTAGAACGCACGAGGCCGCTAT
The DNA here is from genome assembly GCF_011753055.1 of Burkholderia sp. Ax-1719. Taxonomy (GTDB): domain Bacteria; phylum Pseudomonadota; class Gammaproteobacteria; order Burkholderiales; family Burkholderiaceae; genus Paraburkholderia. The sequence continues at coordinate 277,944 of NZ_VWWJ01000001.1, forward strand.
GGTTGAAGAATTGCACCGCGTAGTGAAACGAAGAAACTGCCACGTAGATATCGAGCGGCAAGCCGAGTAGGGCAAGCACGCCGGTGAAGGGAAAGTCGGTGAGCGATGCATACCAGGAGTTGCGGTTGCACAGCGACAGATCGAAATGCTCGCCCTGATGGTGCACCACATGGACCGCCCAGAGCAGCCCGATTGTGTGATGCGCGCGATGACGGCAGTAAAAGCAGAAATCCCAGGCGAAAAATGCGAACAAACATTGCAGCGCACGCGGCCAGCGATCGACCCAATGCAGGTTGAACTGTGCGAGCACGGCGGCATAGGCGGCGATCTCGACGCCGCGGAACACCCACATCAGGATATGGCCAGAATTCAGGTTGAAAACCAGCTCGGCCCAGCTTGTCTGGTCGCGCCGGACGAGGCGTAGCGCAACGAGCTCCGCGAGGATCAGACAGCCGCCTACGGTGCAGGCAAGAGCGGATGGAGTCATGCGACAGGCATTATTCTTCGGTTCTTGGGATCAAGGCCTTCAACGTATGGCGCGAGGGCTACCGATTATAGAGCGTGGGGGACGTGATTCTTTTGCAGCGTGCCGGCGGACCATAGGCCTCGGCTATGACCGGCAAAGTTAATCGATAGTTGTTGTTCCTCTCGATCCCACGGTGTAATGCGTTATCGAATTGCGCGTATAGAAAGCGTGGAGGAGCAAAAGTGAAAATCGTGGTGCCGGTCAAGCGTGTGGTCGACTACAACGTCAAAGTGCGGGTGAAGTCGGATAGCACGGGCGTGGATGTCGCCAATGTGAAGTTTTCGATGAACCCGTTCGACGAAATCGCTGTTGAAGAAGCGGTGCGCCTTAAGGAAGCGGGTATCGCGACGGAAGTCATTGCTGTTTCCGCAGGTGTGGCCCAGGCGCAGGAAACGCTGCGTACTGCGCTGGCGATCGGCGCGGACCGTGCCGTGCTGATCGAATCCGATGAAGAATTGCAGCCGCTGGTGGTGGCGAAACTGCTCAAGGCGATTGTCGACAAGGAACAGCCTTCGCTGATCGTGCTGGGCAAGCAGGCCATCGACGACGATTCGAACCAGACGGGCCAGATGCTGGCTGCGCTGGCAGACCTGCCGCAAGCGACCTTCGCTTCGAAGATCACGGTTGCTGACGGCAAGGCCACGGTTGCGCGTGAAGTCGATGGCGGCGCGGAAACGCTCTCGCTGACGCTGCCCGCAGTCGTCACGACGGACCTGCGCCTGAACGAGCCGCGCTACGTCACGCTGCCGAACATCATGAAGGCGAAGAAGAAGCCGCTGGAAACGATCAAGCCGGAAGACCTCGGTGTGGACGTCACGCCGCGTCTGAAGACCCTCAAGGTTGCTGAGCCGCCGAAGCGTTCGGCAGGCGTGAAGGTCGCGGACGTGAAGACGCTGGTCGAGAAGCTGAAGACCGAAGCCAAGGTGCTGTAAGGGAGCGATTGAAAAATGACGAATCTGGTGAATCTGGTAATCGCTGAACACGACAATCAGTCGATCAAGGCTGCAACGCTGAACACGGTTGCTGCGGCACAGAAGATCGGCGGCGACGTGCATGTGCTGGTCGCGGGCCACAACGCTCAGGCTGCTGCCGATGCAGCAGCGAAGATTGCAGGCGTTTCGAAGGTCCTGCTGGCCGATGCGCCGCAACTCGCGCAAGGTCTGGCTGAGAACGTCGAAGCGACGATTCTCGCGATCGCAAAGAACTACTCGCACATCCTGGCTCCGGCAACAGCAGCAGGTAAGAACGTGACGCCGCGTATCGCTGCGAAGCTGGACGTCGCGCAGATTTCGGACATCACCGCAGTTTGTGCAGCCGATACGTTCGAGCGCCCGATCTACGCTGGCAACGCGATTGCGACGGTGCAATCGGCCGATCCGGTCAAAGTCATCACGGTCCGTACGACGGCATTCGATGCAGTGGCAGCCGAAGGTGGCAGCGCAGCAGTCGAAAAGCTGGAAGCAGCAGCGGACAACGGCAAGGCCGCTTTCGTGGGCCGCGAAGTCACGAAGCTCGACCGTCCGGAACTGACGAGCGCGAAGATCATCGTCTCGGGTGGCCGTGGTCTGGGCAGCGGCGAGAACTACACGCAAGTGCTCGAACCGCTGGCTGACAAGCTCAACGCAGCACTCGGCGCATCGCGCGCAGCAGTGGACGCGGGCTACGTGCCGAACGACTACCAGGTCGGTCAAACCGGCAAGATCGTCGCGCCGCAACTGTACGTGGCGGTCGGCATCTCGGGCGCGATCCAGCATCTGGCTGGCATGAAGGACTCGAAGGTCATCGTCGCGATCAACAAGGACGAGGAAGCGCCGATCTTCAGCGTGGCCGATTACGGCCTCGTCGGCGATCTGTTCACGGTCGTGCCGGAGCTTGAGCATGCCCTCTGATTTCCGCCGCCAGGCAGGCGACGACGGCGCATCGCCCGCGTTCTCGCCGCAGTCATACCTCTTCGTCCCGGGCAGCCGCCGGGAGCGCTTCGAGCGCGCGCTCGAAAGCGGCGCGGACGCCGTCATCATCGACCTCGAAGATGCCGTGGAGCCGGCCGCCAAAGAGGCGGCGCGCGAGAACATCGCAAACTGGGTTTCGCGCAAGCATCCGGTGCTGGTGCGCATCAATGGCCGCGCCACGCCGTGGTTCGAGCAGGACGCGAAACTTGGCGCGCTGGATGGCGTGGCCGGAATCGTGCTGCCAAAAGCCGAAAGCGCCGAAGACGTCACCGCCACGATTGCCCTGGCGCGCCGCCGCGTGAGCGTCTATCCGCTGATCGAAAGCGCGCTGGGCATGTGGAACGCGATGGCCATCGCGAAAGCGCCGTTCGTGCGGCGGCTGATGTTCGGCACGCTGGATTTCATCGCCGAAATGGGCATGCCCGACGACGGCGAGCCGCTCAATCACTACCGCAGCCAGCTTGCGCTGATCTCGCGCGTCGCCAATATCGACGCGCCCGTCGATGGCGTGACGCCTGATATCCACGACATCGAGCGTATCGGGCGCGATGCACTCAACGGCAAGCGGCTGGGTTTTGGCGCCAAGCTCTGCATTCATCCGAAACAGGTCGAGGCCGTTCACAGCGTGTTTCGTCCCGGCGAGCAGGAACTGGCGTGGGCCGCGCGCGTCGCTGAAGCGGCCAGCCAGGCCGGTGCGGGCGCAATCACCGTGGACGGAAAGATGGTCGATCGGCCGGTGTTGTTGCGGGCACAACAGATTCTCGCGCTGGCGGCGGCGCTTAAGAAAACCTGATCGAAACGTCTCGCCATACGGCGCGTCGTTCAGTGCAGCACCGGCGCATGCCAAACCAGCGTGGGCGCGAGCACGGAAAGCAGCGTGAGGACGATAGCCATGCTGCAAAGAAACTGCGCAAACGTGAATCCCACCAGATCGCGCGCCTTGAGCCCGAGTATGCCGAGCAGCGGCAGCATCCAGAACGGGTTGATGAGATTGGGGAGCGCCTCGGCGGCGTTGTAGATCTGCACGGCCCAGCCCGCGTGCACATGAAGCCGGTTCGCCGCCTCCATGACATAGGGCGCTTCGATGATCCATTTGCCGCCGCCCGACGGCACGAAAAAGCCCAGTACCGACGAATACACGCCCATCAGCAACGCATAGGTATGCGTCGAGGCGATGCTGACGAAGAACGTCGACAGCAGATGACTCAGCGTTTCGCCCGATGCACCGCGCGCGCCGGTGAGCATGCCGGCAATCGCGCCATAGAGCGGAAACTGGATCAGCACGCCCGCCGTCGCCGGGACGGCGCGCGAAACGGCTTGCAGGAAACTGCGCGGCCGCCAGTGCAGCAGCATGCCCGCGAGCAGGAACAGCAGGTTGTACGTGTTAAGTCCGGAAATGGCCGCCAGCCAGCTATGTGTGGCGAACTCGTTCCAGAGCCAGCCTGCGCCCAGCGCCACGAGCACGAGCGTGAGCGCCGGACTGTATTCGAGGAATTCGCCGGGACGTTCGCGCGGCGGCAACGTGTTTTCGATCGCGGCGAGCGGGATGCCCAGATCGTGGGCGGTTTTCGCGCGTCCGGCGGCGGGCGCGGTCCACCAGGCGATCAGCGTCGAACTGATGACCAGCGCCGCCGCGATGGCGAGGCTTTGCCACAGGAACAGCGTCTCGCTGAATGGAATCACGCCGGTGATTGGCAGCAAGGCGGCGGGAATGCTGGCGGCATTCGCCTGTAACTGCGCCGCCGACGAACTGAGCCCAAGCGCCCATGTCGCGCCGATACCTAGATAGGCCGCCGCGCCCGCTGCGCGGTAGTCCATGCGCAGGTCCGTGCGGCGCGCCAGTTCGCGCACCAGCAGGCCCGCGAACACGAGGCTGATTGCCCAGTGCAGCAGCGAAGTCAGTACGCTGATAAACGCGACATAGGCCACAGCGGCGCGGCCATGCCTGGGCACCTGCGCAGCGCGCGTGACGAGCCGTGCGACCGGCGGCGAACTCGCGATGACATAGCCGCTGATCGCCACCATCGCCATTTGCATCGTGAACGGAATCAGGCTCCAGAAGCCGTTGCCGAAAGCCACCGACACCGCACGCGGCGAAGCGCCCATTGCCATCGCACCGAGCGCCACGACTAGTACCGTGAACGCCACAAACACATACGCATCGGGATACCACTTTTCGCACCATGCGGTGACGCGCAGCGCAAGCCGTTCGAGCAGCGGTGCCTGGTTAATTGATTCGTCATCCGAATCATGATGGGCGCGACTGAAAACATCGGTGGCGACACGTTCGGCATGCTCATCGCGCGCAAGCGCACGATCGATTGGGGCAGACATGGCGATTCTCCAGACGGAATACGGCTGTACGGCTTGAGCGTCCGCCGGCTGTGAAGCCGGAGGCGACATGCAACGATGTAACGATGCGCAGTTCGAAATGCTTCAGCCCGGCGCGCGCGGAACCTGAGCGGCCATGTCGAGCGCCGATTCGAGCAGTTGCGCCGCGCCGAGCAGTTCAAAATCGCCGCGCGGGCGGCCCAGCAATTGCAAACCGACCGGGCGGCCATCGGCGGTGAGCCCGACCGGCACGGAGATCGCCGGGCAGCCCGTCAGCGTGAGCACGAAGGTGAGGTACATCCAGTCGATATAGGAGTCGAGCGGCGTCCCGTCGATTTCCTGCGGAAAGCGCTGCTCGACCGGATAAGGCGCGAGCGCGACCGTCGGGCAGGCCAGCACGTCGTATTCGCCGAAGAATGCGGCCACACGGTTGAACAGTTCGCCACGCAGTCTTTCCGCGCGTGCGATTGCCGTGCCGTCCTGTTGCAAACCCTTTTCGATGTTCCAGATGATCTCCGGGCAGATGCGCTCGCGCTGCGTGTCGAGCAGCGGCCCGCGCACCGCCGCAACGAGATTCGCGCGCAAAGTCTGGAATGCCTCGAAGCCGCCGCTGAAATCCGGGCAGGCGTCGTCGACTGTTGCTCCGAGCGTCGCGAAGCGCTGGGTGGCATCGCGACAGATCCGCGCGACTTCGGCTTGCACCCGGCCAATCCCGAGATCGGGTGTAAAGCCCACGCGCGCCGGTGCGCGCGGATGGCGTACCGCTTCAACGAAAGGCACGGGCGGCCGCGGCCACGAAAGCGGATCGCGCGCGTCGAAATGCGCCTGGGCGTCGAGCATCAGCGCGACATCTGCGACACAGCGGCCCATGGGCCCTTCGACCCACAGCGGATCGTAGGGCATCACCGAAACGGGACGCGGCACGCGTCCGACGCTCGGCCGCATGCCCACCACGCCGCAATAGCTCGCGGGGATGCGCAGACTGCCGCCCAGATCGTTGCCGGTGGCGAGCCACACCATGCCTGCGGCGAGCGCGGCGGCGGAACCGCCAGATGACCCGCCCACCGTGAGTTGCGGGTTCCAGGGGTTGCGCGTCGCGCCGAACACCGTGTTGAACGTATTCGCGCCGGCAAATTCGGGCACATTCGATTTGGCCACTGCAATCGCGCCCTGACGCTGCAGTCTCGCGACCGTGAGGTCGGAGCGCGCCGCCACATTGGCTGCGTAAATCGGCGAGCCGTAGGTTGTTGGCAGGCCGGCCACGTCGTTGTAATCCTTCACGGCGATGGGCAGCCCGGCGAGCCAACCGGGCGAGGCGGCCGTCTGCGGATCGGCTTTCGGGAAATCCCTGGCTTCGGCGCGGGCCGCCTCGAAGCGGCGGATCGGCAAGGCGTTGACGACTGGATCGACGCGCTCGATGCGCGCAATAGCGGCATCGACCAGATCGAGCGGCGAGATTTCGCGTTTCTTCAGCAGCGCCACGGCGGCGCTCGCGCTGAGCGCGCAAAGCGCGTCGGCGGCGGTGTCGGGTCGCTGAATCGTGTCGATCGTGCTCATTGTCTCCTGCTCCTCGTACATGACTGGAAGGGATGCGGGCGTCGTCCGGCGCACTGTCCTGGGAGTTTGTCCAGTTGCCCGCGCGGTTTCGATCAAGAATAATCAGCGCCTCGAACGCGGGGAAATCACTTCTCGCGATGAAGTTCATAAGCCCGCTTTCTGAGCGGCGAGGGCCGTGCATATGGACATCCGGCAACTGCGCACCTTCGTGACGGTGGCGCGTCTGGCGAGCGTGACCAAGGCCGCGGAGGCGCTGCACGTCACGCAGCCGGCGGTGAGCGCGCAACTGCGCAGCCTGGAGGAAGAGATCGGCGTGCGGCTGCTGTCGCGCACGACCTCATCGGTCGTGCTGACGCAAAGCGGTGAAGCGCTGCTCGCAAGAGCCGAGCAGGCAATCGAAAGTTTCGGCGACTTCGTGCATGCGGCGCGCGCGCTGCGCGGGCAGATCGATGGACGCCTGCGTATCGGCATCGTCATGCTCGATCCTGCGGTGTTACGTGTGGGCGCCTTGCTCGGCGAGATGGTGGCCGCGCATCCGGGGCTCAAGATCGACTTGCAGGTGGGACGGACGAGCTGGCTGCTCGATGCGCTGCGCAGCGCCGAAATCGACTGCGCGATGCTGGTGAGCAAGCGCGCGCTGCCGAACGTACGCACGCTGGTGCTCGATCACATGACCTTTCGCCTCGTCGTGCCGGCGGTCTGGGCGGATCGCTTCGAGAGCGCGTCGCTCGATCAGTTGAGCACGCTGCCGTGGATCCGCATGGCGGCGCGCAGCGGGCACCGCGAACTGCTCGACGAGATCCTGGACGGAGCGGGCATCAAACCCATCGAAACGGTCGAAGCCGATCACGAGCAGCTGATGCGCTCGCTGGTAGCGGCAGGCGTAGGCGTGGGATTGCTGCGCGAGGCGCTGGCGCAGGAGGCGGGTGCGGCGGGCGAGGTGGTGTGCTTCGGCGAACACGCATGCACGACGCAACTGGTGTTCGCCTGGCCCGAAGGCCGCGACGAAGATCCCGCGATTCAGGCTGTTCTGGATACGCTCAGGCGCATCTGGTCGCCAGACAGCGCGACGTGAAGCTTGCGCGCGCAACCATCGTCCTGACTACTCCTGCGCATCCGCGCTTTCTCGCGGCAGCACGATACGAATAATCGCCTCGTCGTCGGTAAAGCGGCCCGTGAGCGTGCCGTCATGACCCTTGACGATCGCCTGCGCGATATACAGCCCAAGCCCCAGACCACCACGATTGGCGGGATTGTCGAGCGAGCCGCTCTTGAACGGATCGAGCAGACGCTCGAACGGCACGGCAGGCCTTTCCAGCAGCCGGTTGCGAATCTCGATCGACGGATCGCCATGCGCGAGCGTTGCGGTGAGCGTAACCGGCGCGCGCGTGTCGCCGTGCTTGCGTGCGTTGCCCAGTAGATTCGTGATCGCCTGGGCAAGACGGTCGGGGTCGATATGCGCTTCGCCCAGATCGCCGGCAATCTGCATGTCCAGCGCCATGCCCGGATGCGCGAGACGCGTCTGTTCCGAAACCGACTCCAGCAGTTCGCGCAGCCCCACATCGACGCGCTTGAGCCCCAGGCCCATGCCGGAGCGGATGCGGCTCACGTCGAGGATATAGCCGATCAGCGACTGCATGCGCCGCGTCGAGCCTTCCACGCGCTTGACGGTGTCGTTGCCCGAAGCGAGGCCACGGCCCATCAGCAGCATCGCCATGTTGATGGTCTGGATCGGATCGCGCAGATCGTGGCCGAGCGTGGCCAGCAGCGTGGTCCGCGCGCGTTCGGATTCGCGCATCTGCACCAGGGCGATTTCCTGCAGGATCGAGCGCAGTTCGCGTGCGGCGAGTTGATCGAATTCGGTCCAGTCGCGGCTGCGGCCCGTGACGGTCTGCTTCCAGACTTCGAAGGAGCCGCGCGGCGTGAGGCGCGGCCCGTTCGGCCCTTGCGCCACGACTTTGTCGGGCGGTCCGGCCCAGTGGATGGTTTCCACCAGTTCGTCGCGTAGCCAGACGATGGTGATGCGGCTGTCGCCAAGCATCTGGATCGCCAGACAGCCCGCCACGCGGCCGTCGGCCAGTCCTTGCGCGATGTCCTGCGGCAGCGTTTCGCCCACGCACGCGCTGGCGAACTGATCGACGCGCTTGTTGGCGACGTGCTGCGCGAGTTCAAGGAGCGTTTCGCGGCTCGCCGTGGTGGGCTTGCCGCGCATCACCACTTCGTTGTCCACCACCAGCGCCACGGCCTCGCAATCCACCAGCGCGGCAATCTCCGGCGCGGCGCGCACCAGCCCCGCGAGCGGCGATTCGGCCTGCGCGAGTTCGCCCGCGATGCGCGTGCGCAGTTCGTGAATGCGGCGGTCGGCTTCGGCGCGATGCTGCGCTTCGATCTGCGCGATCAGGATCGACACCACCTGGGTCAGCACGGTCGATGACAACCGCACCGCATGCGAGGCGCGATAAGGCGACATGTGATGGCAGGCGAACAGCCCCCAGAGTTGCCCGTCACGCACGATCGACACGCTCATGGAGGCGGCCACGCCCATATTGCGCAGATATTCGAGGTGAATCGGCGAGACGCTGCGCAGCACTGAATGGCTCAGGTCGAACGGCACGCCCGTTTGCGGATGCACGGCCGGTTCGATCGCCACGGCCTGCGCGTTGACGTCGGCAATCTGGCGGATCGGGTTGAGCACGTAGAGGCGGCGCGCCTGCTGCGGGATGTCGCTGGCGGGGTAACGCTGCTGGAGGTAGGGCGTGAGATCGTCGCGTTTGGCTTCGGCGATCACTTCGCCGCTGCCGTCGGCCATGAAGCGGTAGCCCATCACGCGGTCGAAGCCCGTCATCGAGCGGATCGCTTCAGCGGCGGCCTGCAGCAGTTGCGGCACGTCGTCGTGGCGCGCGGCCTGCAGGCGCTGGATGGCGCGCTGGGCGAACAGGGCGAACTGGGTGGCGGCGGGCGACTTCAGGCTGATCTGCTCGAATTCCACTACGAGGGTGTCGCCCGACCAGTGCATGATCAGATCGAAACGCTCGCCGGTCACGCCCTTGCATTCAACGCTCTCGCTCGTCATTTCGCGGTCGGCGAGGGCGGCGCGGATGGTCTGGCGCGACAGCGGGCTCAGATGGGCGTCGGTGATCGCTTCACCGATCTCGGGCACCGCGCCCAGCCACGCGAGCGCATTGACGCTGCGCGCGATCAGGCGGCCTTCGGCGTCGAAGCACAGCAGCGCACCGTGCGGCTGGATGCGGCCCAGCAGATGAATGGGCTCGCTGTCGCAGTTCGCGACGATTTCGTTGATTTCGGGCTTGTCCACTTCGTGATGAGGTCCGCGCTGTGTTCCGGTGGAAGGCCTGCCGTAATGTTCCGCGTATTGTCCGTGAAGCCGGTGCGGTTTGCCAGTTCGTTTGCGGACTGTTTTCTGCGAATCACGTGCTGGACAGCCCGCAGGCGCGGCGAGGCGGCGTTATTGCTCGCCGTCGTCCACGCCGGCGGGGCGGCCCAGCAGGGTGCTGAGCGTCTGCAGCAGCTTGCGCGCGGGATAGGGTTTGTCGAGGATGGCGGCGAACAGCGCAGGTTGCGCGCGTGCCGAGGCGCCCAGCGCCGCGCTCGACAGGATCACGGGGATATGGGCGAGGGCGGCGTTGGCCTTGAGCGCACGCGCCAGTTCCAGCCCCGACATGGCCGGCATCATGTAATCCGTGATGACGGCGTCGGGCACGACGCGCCCGATCAGGTCGAGGCCATCCACGCCGTTACGGGCGACATGCACGATATAGCCCGCGTCCTCCAGGAAGAAGGCGAGAAAATCGGTTATCAGGGTTTCGTCGTCGACTACAACGATGGTCGTCATTCCGGCTCACTCTCGTTGCCTGCCGCGAGCCTTGTAGGCTCACTCAAAACCTGCGGCGGCGACTGCTTTCAGAGGGATGGTTTGTCGGAAACTGCTGCGCTGGCGTCCCTGATCAATACCGAGGTAGCGTCTGGAATGATGAGCTTGGTCAGCGCTGGCGCAAACGCGCTGTCCCGGATCTTGATCACCTTCATCCCCTGATACAGCGCGTCGTCAGCCTCTTCGAGCTGCATGCCGATGACGTTGTCGAACAGGCTCAGCGCCTCGGGCGAAGCGGTGTTCATCGTCGTCGCGCTCAATTCCTTCGTCTCCCATGTGCAGACAGTCGTCACGTCCATGACGCGCAACTGGTTGGTGAGCGCGGCCAGAAATTCCGTGAACCGGTGGCTATCGACGCTCGCCCGCTCGAACCCGGCGAGACCGTCGATGACGAGCTTCCGCACTTTGCGTGCCCGAACCGCGTCGAGCAGCTGATACGCGAGGCTGTCGATGACGTTTTCAGTGAGCGGATTCCACAGCACCGTCAAGGCGCCGCTGGCCACCAGGGCGTCCATATCGATGCCGAGCGCCGCTGCCTTGCTGGCCAGACGCGCGGGCGTTTCGTAGAAACCGAAGTGCAGCGCGGGGTCCTCGGGCGTGGCCAGACGCAGGAAATTCAGGCCGAAACTGGTCTTTCCGCTGCCGCCCGGCCCCACCACCGCGGTGGCCGAGAAGGCGGGCAAACCGCCCTTGATGCGCACATCGAGCTCGTCGACGCCGGAGGAAACGCGCTCGCTGGGCGCGTGATCCTGCCCCACCGGGCGGCCATACAGCGATTCGAGGCGCGGAAACACCGTGACGCCCGCATCGCTGATCTCGTAGTGATGCAGGCCGCCGAGCGAGGCGCTGCCGCGCGACTTCGACACCCGCATGCGGCGCACCGTGCGCGAGCCGAACAGCTCCTCTTCGAGCTGCAGCACGCCGTCGACCATGGTGTGTTCCGGGCTGGATTCGTCGATGCGCGCGCTGGTGAGGAACAGCACGGTGCAGCCGCTGAATGCGGCGTGGCCTTGCAGTTCCGCCACGAAAGCCTTCACGTCGAGCGAGCTGTGCGTGCTTTCGCGCGCATTGAGCAGGCCGTCGAGAATCAGCATCGTGGTGCCCTGGCGCGCCATTTCCTTGCGCAGCAGATCGACCAGCGCGCTCAGACCGTCGACGCGCAGCGTGCGAAAGAGGCTCAGATAGGTGACGTCGCTGCCGACCAGCTCCGCGTTGTAAAACGCAAGCGCCGAGAGCGACTGGAACAGGCGGTCGTGCGATTCGGCCAGCAGCGTGATGTAGAGCACCTTGCCGCCCTGCTTCGCCTGGGCGAAAGCAATCTGGTTGGCAAGAATGGTTTTGCCGGCGCCGGGCCGCCCCTGAAGAATATACGCGGACCCGGAGATGAGGCCGCCGCCCAGAATCGGGTCGAGCCCGGGTACATCGCTGTGCAAGCGCGTCAGAGTCTGATGCATCGCGTGAAGGGATTCGTCGAAGAGGATGGCCGGATATCCGGCAGGATCGCGCGCGCCGTGGCGGCGCGAACCTGCATTATGCGGCAAAGGGCCAGCTCATGGCGACTGCTCAAGCCCACGCAGGCCTGCGTGGCTTCAGCTGAGCGAGCCCATGCTTGATTGCTGATAGTTCTGCAGGCCGACTTTGTCGATCAGGCCGAGCTGTGTTTCCAGCCAGTCGATGTGATCTTCGGTGTCGTCGAGAATCTCGACGAAAATCTCGCGAGAAACGAAATCGCGCACCGATTCGCAATAGACGATGGCTTCCTTGCACTGCGCCTGGGCGATGCGTTCGAGCTTCAGATCGCATTCGAGCGCTTCCTTGACATCTTCGCCCACCAGCAGCTTGCTCAGATCCTGGAGATTCGGCAGGCCGTCGAGCATGAGAATGCGCTCAATGATCTTGTCGGCGTGCTTCATCTCTTCGATCGATTCGTCATACTCATGTTTTCCCAGCGCATTGAGGCCCCAGTGCTTGTAGAGGCGCGCGTGCAGGAAATACTGGTTAATCGCCGTGAGTTCGTTCTTCAGCTCGGCGTTGAGAAGGGCGATGACTTTGGGATCGGATTGCATGAACTCTCTCCAGATCGATTTTTCAGATCTTTGGCGTGGGGGCGGTGAGATGCATAGAGAGAGGATAGACACTCATCGCGCGCCGTGCATGAACGGGAGTGGCAACGAGATGCATTCTTTTTTCTCATTGCGTGCGCAGATTTAATCGGTCCAGTCCCTTAGCAAGGGCGACGCACCTTGCGGGGGCCTTTCGTGGTTCGGGCTATGATCGTTCGCCTGAACGCGGTTTTTTCTGCTGGGAGAGAACGATGGCTGAACTGGTGACCTGTCTGTGGTTCGACGAAGGCCGCGCGCGCGAAGCGGCGGAGTTTTACGCGGCAACCTTTCCCGATAGTCACATCGACGCGAAAAACGTCTCGCCGATCGAAGGCATCGGGCAGGGCGACGAATTAACGGTGGAATTTACGGTTCTGGGAAAACGCTTCGTAGGCCTGAATGGCGGACCGAACCACAAGCCGAACGAAGCGGTCAGCTTTATGGTGCTGACCGACAGCCAGGAGGAAACCGACCGTTACTGGAATGCAATCGTCGGCAATGGCGGTGCGGAAGTCGCATGCGGCTGGTGCAAGGACCGCTGGGGCTTCGCGTGGCAGATCACGCCAAAGCGTCTTCTCGAACTCGTGAATAGCGCCGATAAGGCAGTGGGCCGCCGCGCGATGGAAGCGATGATGCAGATGAAGAAAATCGATATCGCGGGTATCGAGCGGGCGGCAGCCGGGAAATAGCCGCGGCTCACATGTTTGGATAGTTCGGACCGCCGCCGCCTTCGGGCGTGACCCAGACGATGTTCTGCGTCGGGTCCTTGATGTCGCAGGTCTTGCAGTGCACGCAGTTTTGCGCGTTGATCTGCAGGCGGTCGGCGTTTGAGTCTTCTTTGACGAATTCGTAGACGCCTGCCGGACAGAAGCGCGCTTCCGGACCCGCGTAGGTCAGCAGATTGATGCCGACCGGTACATCGGCGTTTTTCAGCGTCAAATGCGCGGGCTGATTCTCTTCGTGATTCGTGTTCGAGATGAACACGGAAGAGAGGCGGTCGAACGTGAGCTTGCCGTCGGGCTTCGGATACTCGATCGGCTTGCATTGCGACGCGGGCTTGAGCATTTCGTTGTCGCGATGCTGGTGGTGCAGCGTCCAGGGCACGTTGCCGCCCAGCAGCTTCTGCTCGATGCCGACCATCAGCGTGCCGAGGTACAGGCCCTTGCTCATCCACTGCTTGAAGTTGCGCGCCTTGTACAGTTCTTCGTGCAGCCACGACTTCTTGAAGCCTTCCGGATAGGCCGTCAGTTCATCGCTCTGACGACCAGCCTGAACCGCGTCGAACGCCGCTTCCGCAGCCAGCATGCCGGTCTTGATCGCCGCATGGCTGCCCTTGATACGCGAGGCGTTCAGGAAGCCCGCATCGTCGCCGACGAGCGCGCCGCCCGGGAATGCGAGTTTCGGCAGCGACATCAGTCCGCCTGCCGTGATCGCGCGCGCGCCATACGACACACGCTTGCCGCCTTCCAGATACTTGCGGATTTCCGGGTGCGTCTTGTAACGCTGGAATTCCTCGAACGGCGACAGATACGGATTCGTATAAGCCAGGCCGACGACAAAACCGACCATCACCTGGTTGTTGTCGATGTGATACAGGAACGAGCCGCCGTAGGTGTCGCTCTCCAGCGGCCAGCCGGCCGTGTGGATCACCAGACCCGGCTTATGCTTCGCCGGATCGATTTCCCACAGTTCCTTGATGCCGATACCGTAGACCTGCGGATCGGCGTCCTTGCCCAGCTTGAATTTTTCGTTCAGTTGACGGCCGAGATGCCCGCGCGCGCCTTCGCAAAAGAGCGTGTACTTCGCGTGCAGTTCCATGCCGAGCTGGAAATTCTCGGTCGGCTCGCCATCCTTGCCGACGCCCATGTTGCCCGTCGCGACGCCCTTGACCGAGCCGTCGTCGTTGTAGAGCACTTCCGCAGCGGGGAAGCCCGGGAAAATCTCGACGCCCAGCGCCTCGGCCTGTTGACCGAGCCAGCGCGTCACGTTGGCGAGACTGATGACGTAGTTGCCGTGGTTCTTGAAGTTGTCCGGCAGCGCCCAGTTGGGCACGGACTTAGCGCCCGTTTCCGACAGAAACAGGAACTTGTCTTCCGTCACGGGGACGTTCAGCGGCGCGCCTTGCTCTTTCCAGTCGGGAAAGAGTTCGTCGAGCGCGCGCGGGTCCATGACGGCGCCCGAGAGGATATGTGCCCCGATTTCAGAGCCTTTTTCCAGCACGCACACGCCAATGTCGGCGCCTTTTTCGGCAGCCAGCTGTTTCAGGCGGATCGCCGCCGACAGCCCGGCCGGGCCGCCACCGACAACCACGACGTCGTATTCCATCGACTCGCGTGGGCCGTATTGCTCGATGAGCGCTTGCGTCGTCATCGGCTCGCCTCTCCCGACAATGTTTCGATGGCAATCGACGCCAGTTGCGCGCCCGGTCCGGACGGCCGCAGCGCGAGTTCCTCGGGTCGCCCGCTGATCCACAGCGCGTGCAGCGGCGGCAGCGTCACGCCGCGCAGCAGTGTGCTCTCGACGCTCCATTGCCCGGCGAGACTCACCAGCAGATGCGTCGCCGCTGGCGTCACGTGCATCGAATGCGCGGCGACGCTCACGCGCGCACGGGCCGCGCCGCGTTTGCACATGACATTGAGCACATTCACGGGCCGTGCGGGCAGATTCACCCACACATGCAGATCGCCGGAGAAATGCACCGGCTGACCCGCCCGCGCGAGCAACTGGCCGTCCTGCGAACGCAGGTCGATCAGCCCGTCGTCGATGGGCAGCAGCGTGCGATCGTAGCCCGGGAACTGCGAGAACTTAGCCGCGCCGTCGAGCGTGGCGATGCTCACGCGCCATGCTTGCGCGCCGCCCTGTTCGGGACCGCGCGCAAGCGTGCGCGTCACGCCGCCGCCGTTCGCCCACGGTTCGGGCGCAAGACGCGTGCTGTCGATGAAGCGCACTGCCGCTGTGGCGTCGATGGCATGGACGGCGTCGGGCGACGTGGCGGGCTGGCGGGCGTTCATGCGCGGGACTCCCGGATGGCCGCACGCGTTTCCAGCGCGCCGACCACATCGAACAGATCGCCCACGAGGCCCACATCGGCGACCGAGAAAATCGGCGCATCCGGATCTTTATTCACGGCGACGATGAACTTGGAGTCCTTCATCCCTGCGAGATGCTGGATCGCGCCCGAGATGCCGAACGCCACATAGACATCGGGCGCGACGCTGCGGCCGGTTTGTCCGACCTGCGCGGCATTGGGCGCATATCCTGCATCGACAGCGGCGCGCGAAGCGCCGAGCGCCGCGCCCAGCGTATCGGCCAGATGGCCCAGGCGCGTCATGTTGTCGGGCGAGGCGAGGCCGCGACCGCCCGCGATCACCACGCGCGCGCTACCCAGATCCTGGCCGCTTTGTTCGGCGGCGCGGCGCTCGATCAGCCGGGTACGCGTGAACGGTTCTAGTGGCGCGAGCGCGATTATTTCCGCTGTGCCGCCTTCGGCGGCGACGGGCGCGAACGACGTGGGGCGCACCGTGGCGAACGTGCAGCCGCTTGCGCTAGCAACGGTTGCGATCACGCTGCCCGCATAGAGACCGCGCAGGAATTGCGCGCCTTCGCGCAGGCCGATGACATCGGCGAAAAATGCGCCGCCCGTGAGCGCCGCCGCGCGCGGCAATGCGGCGCGACCGCGTGCGCGATGCGGCGCGAGGATCGTCGAATACTGAGGCGTCAACGCCTGTAATTGCGCCGCCACCGTTTCCGGCGCGAGCGTATCGGCATCGCCTGCCGACGCGCTTAACACGCGCGCCACGCCGCTTGTCTGCGCGGCAGCCGCCGCACTTGCCGCATCGAATACCAGCAGATCGACAGGATGTGCCAAAGAGATCGCCGCGCCGATCACGCGCAACGTTGCATCGGAAAGCACGCCATGCGCGCCCACTTCACCATCGGCCAGAACCAGCGTTCTCATCGTCATGCTCCTGCGGTTTCGAATACACGTTGAGCGGCCAGCGCATCCAGCAGCGCGCCAACGCCGTCCACCTTGACGCCCGCTTCGCGCACCGGCGGATCGTTGAGCGCGATGACGCTGCTCTGCGCGTCGAGCGATGTGCCGGTCACACCCGCCTCAAGCACGGCGAGCGGCTTCTGTTTCGCCTTGACGATGCTCGGCAACGTCACGCGGCGCGGCTCGGCCAGGCGCAGATCGGCGCTGATGACGGCGGGACCGTCGAGTTGCCAGGTGGAGGTGCCCGCGTCGTCGCCGCAACTCACACGCCAACCGCCTTCCACGGCGTCGAGCGCACTCGCATTGAGCGCCTGCGGCCAGCCCAGCAGCGCTGCGAGCATCGCCGCCACGCCGCCGATATCGCCGTCGATGGCCTGCTTGCCGCACAGCACAAGGCCGTAATCGGCATCGCGCATGTGGGCCGCGATCAGACGCGCCACGGCCAGCGAATCGAGCGTGGCCGTGGCCGCGCCGGTGTCGATCAGCACGGCGTCGTCGGCGCCCATGGCGAGCGCGGTGCGCAGCACGTCCTGATGCGTGGGCAGCCCGCAGGTCAGCACGGTGACGTGCGCGGCCACGCCCGCTTCCTTGAGTTGCAGCGCCTTTTCGAGCGCGCATTCGTCGAAGGGATTGAGCGACATCTTCAGCCCGGCGGTATCGATCGCGCCGGCGGCGCTCAGGCGCACGCGCACGTTCGGATCGACCACGCGTTTGACGGGAACGAGAATGCGGATAGTCATGTTGTTTCCTTTGCGTCTGACTTCAGGACACCGCGCCCAGACCGTACTTGCCGGTCAGAAGCGCACCGCTGGCGAAGCGAGAGAGTGCATATGGGTCGAGCGAAACATCGGTCGGCAGGCCGAGCGCATGTTGCGCGAGCAGCTTGCCGATGCCAGGCGAGAGCTTGAAACCGTGGCCCGAAAAACCGAAGCCCACGGTCAGCCCTTCCACATCGGCGACGCTGCCGAGCACGGGGTTCCAGTCGGGCGTGACGTCGTACACGCCGGTCCAGGACGAAGCGAGTCCCGCCGTTTCGTAGGCGGGGAAGTGTTCGGCCACCTGCGCGCCTACTTCGGCCACATAGTCGAGCGAGATGTCGCCCTGTTCGGTTTCGGGCGCATTGAGCGTATCGCCGACCACGCCTTCCGACACCAGCATCTGCGCGCCGCCGTAGCTGCGGAAATACAGCATGCCCGCCGAGCCCAGGTCCTTGAACGCGGGCATCGCAAAGGTATAGGGCGCGGCGTCGCATTCGAGCGCGAGTACGGTATGGCGTTCGGGCTTGACGGGCAGATCCACGCCGATCCATTGCGCCAGTTCCGGCGTCCAGATGTTTTGCGTACTGATGAGCGTGCCGCAGCTAAAGCGTCCCGCCGTGGTTTCGACGCCCACCACGCGACGGCCTTCGCGGATCACGCCGGTGACGCGCGTGTTTTCCATGATCTTGACGCCGCGGCGGCGCGCCGAGCGTGCAAAGCTCGTCGCGACCAGGTAGGCATCGGCGAAACCGGCTTCGGGTTCGAAACCGATCAACGCGGCGTCGTCGAAGGTGGCGATGGGCAGGCGCGCTTGAGCCTCCGTGCGGTCGAGCAATTGCACCTCGATCCCCATATCCTGTTGCGCGCGCAACGAGGCCGCGAGCGGATCGAGCTTGTCGCCTTCGGGCGCGGCGATCATATAGCCGCACTTGACGAGACCGCAGGAGGCCTCGTCGTCGCCGAGGTAATCGGCGAAATTGTTGAATGCCCACCAGGAGGCGCGGGCGAGTTCGACATTCTGGCGCACCGAATAATGGGTGCGCAGCAGCCCGGAGGACTGCGAGGTGGTGCCGGCGCCGATCGTGCCCTGATCGACGACGAGCACGTTTTTCGCGCCGAGCGCGGCGAGATGGTGGGCAACGGACGTGCCGATTACGCCGGCGCCGATCACGACATAGTCATAGTGGCTCATGAGGCCCCCTGTGGGTGGACGATGGAACG
Organism: Burkholderia sp. Ax-1719; assembly: GCF_011753055.1. GTDB lineage: Bacteria > Pseudomonadota > Gammaproteobacteria > Burkholderiales > Burkholderiaceae > Paraburkholderia. The sequence goes on from NZ_VWWJ01000001.1 coordinate 296,274, forward strand.
CATTGTGGGTCGGCGTTGCGCCACGCTTTTTTGTATTAGGCAAACTTATGGACGATGAGCGCGATTGCTCATCGTCGGCGCGAACGGCGCAGGGCGCGGCATGATGTGGCCCAGTGCGGTGCGTGTATTGCCGGATATTTTTGGAGTCGACATGAGACGCACGCAGGCCCCTATCGATTTGAATGCCTTGCAGGCTTTTCTGGCGGTATGTGAAACCGGCTCGATGACGGGCGCGGCGAAGCAGCTGGGCGTGAGCCAGAGCGCGGTGAGCCAGGCGATTGCCGCGCTCGAACGCGATCAGGGCGTGACGCTATTCGACCGCGAAAGCCGGCCGCCGCGGCCCAATATTGCGGGGCGGGCGTTGCTGGAACTGGCGGCGCCGTTGCTGGAGCATGCGCAGATGGTGAGTACGCGCATTGGCGATGCGTCGAATGCGGGCACCTTGCCGGTGCGGCTGGGCTGTGTCGATTCGTTTGCGGCGACCGTTGGGCCGGAGTTGATCCGGGCGGTATCTGGGTCGGCGCGGCAGATTGCCTTGTGGTCCGGCTTGACGCCGGGGCTGAGCAAGCAGTTGCACGATCGCGAGCTGGATCTGGCGGTGTGTACGCAGACTACGCTTAACGATGCGCGGATTGTGGAAGTGCCGATTTTTTCTGAGGCGTTTGTGGTGGTGGTGTCGAAGGGGTGGCTCGCGGAGCGGCGTAATGTCGATTGGCGGACTTTGGCGCTTGAGCTGCCTTTGATCCGGTATACGGCGCGGTCTGTTATTGGGCAACAAGTTGAGCGGTATGCGCGCCATTTGGGGATTAATAGTCCGCGGCGGTATGAGTTCGATGCTACGGATCCGCTTTTGAGTCTTGTCGCTGCGCGGCTTGGGTTTGCTATTTCTACGCCGCTTTGTTTGTGGCAGGCGCGGCACTATCTGGCTGATGTTGCGGTGCTGCCTTTGCCGTCCGGGCGCCTTGGGCGGCGTGATTTTTTCTTGCTGCATCGGCAGGGGGAGTGGGATGCGTTTGGGCAGGAAATTGTGGCGCTTACGCGGCGGGTTATTGATGGGACTATTCGGCCGGCGCTTTTTAAGGCTTTGCCGCGGTTGGATGAGGATGCGATTTTGTAGTTTGTTTTTGTTTTTTTGATTGTTGGCATTTCCTTGAATTCGTGTCGGTCTATTAGCGTTGCCCCTGTGCGGGGCGGCACTTACTTTCTTTGCCGCGGCAAAGAAAGATAAGCAAAGAAAGCCGCTCACACCGCCAGTGCTTCGCGGTACACCCACAGCCTATAAAACAAAGTGGCGCCCGGGCAGCGCCCGCACCACGCGCCCAATAACAGAGTGGAAACGCCCGCACATCCGGGGGCGCAAGCGCCCCGAGGGGCATAGCCAAAACCAAAACCGTTGGTTTGCGTCTTCCCTCGCGCACCCAACCGTTGTGAGCGTAGCGAGCAACGGGATGAATGAGTCCTTTGTCATTTCGTTTTATGGCGCGAGGTGCGAGCAATGCCCAGTCACCACTCTGTTGATGGGCGAGTGGTGGACTGCGTCACATTGGCGGTGTGAGCGGCTTTCTTTGCTTACTTTCTTTGCCGCGGCAAAGAAAGTAAGTGCCGCCCCGCACAGGGGCAACACTAATAGACCGACACGCTCACAAGGAAATGCCAACAACAAACCAAACCCGAGGAGTAACCGAAAAATGACCGACCTATACACACTAGAACGCGGCACAGCGCCACTAGTAATTTCGATCCCCCATTTAGGCACTCAAATCCCGGCAAATCTCCAGCACCTCTACACAGAAGAAGCACTAAAACTAGCCGACACAGACTGGCACCTAGACCGCCTATACGCCTTCGCGCGAGCCCTGAACGCCACGCTAATAGGCGCAAAAATCTCCCGCTACGTCATCGACCTAAACCGCCCTCCGAACGACGAAAGCCTCTACCCAGGCCAGACAACAACAGGCCTATGCCCCACAGAAACCTTCCGCGGGCAACCGCTCTACAAACCCGCCTGCGCCCCCAACGAAACAGAGCGCGCCGAGCGCGTAGCGCAATACTGGCAGCCCTACCACACAGCACTAAGCGCCGAACTAACCCGCCTGCGCAAGCGCCACACAAACGTGCTGCTCTGGGAGGCCCACTCGATCGCCAGCATCTTGCCGCGCCTCTTCGACAACAAACTGCCCGACCTCAATCTAGGCACCCAGGACGGCCGCACTTGCGCGCCAGAAGTCCAGCAAGCCGCCATCGCTGCCATGAGCGCCAGCCCCTACACCGGAATTGCCAACGGCAGATTTAAAGGCGGCTACATCACGCGCAGCTTTGGCGCGCCATCAAACGGCATCCACGCAATCCAGCTGGAGATGTGCCAATCGACCTATATGAACGAAGCCGCGCCATTCGACTATCAGAGCGAAAAAGCCGAAGCCATCCAGCCCACCTTGCGCAGCATGCTCAGCGCAGCGCTCGAAGCAATAGAGAAACTCGCCCCAACGCTTGCATAAGCGCTTCTGATACTGAAGCGTAAGCACCCGTCCCGTTTCAGTGCAAAGACGCGCCGCAGGCAGGAATGGCGCGCACCGTTCGCAGGCAAGGAACCGCGCCCCACAAACAGGATCCAGCTCAATCCCAACCCCGAACGACGCGCCAGATGTTTATCTACAGGAAATTTTGATTCACGCAGATAAACATGGCACAGAGGTTGCATAAGAGAGACCCGTGAACTTCACTCCGCGCTGCCCGGCGGATAAATGAAGATCGACAGGAATTGAATCGGTGTCTTGATGAGGCGCTCGGGGCCGTGAGGAATGTCGGCCTGGAAGGTGAGCGTGTCGCCTGGATGCAGAACGTAGGTGTGCTGGCCGTGGCGGTATTCGAGTACCCCTTTGAGCATGTGGATGAATTCGGTGCCCGGATGCTCGAAGGTGGGGAAGCGTTCCGCTTCGTCTTCCATGGTGATGAGGAAGGGTTCGAAGGCTTTGCGCGGGCCCTGGTCGTAAGCGAGCAGATGGTAGGTGTGGCCGCGTTTGGTGCCTTTGCGTACAACCTCCATGCCAGTGCCCTTCTTGACGAGTTGTGCGCCGCCCTGCGGCACGTCGAAGTGGCGAAACAGCGTGGAAAGCGATACGCCCAGCGTCTGCGCAATACGGTTCAGGACGTCGAGCCCGGTCGAGGTCTGCGCGTTCTCGATTTTCGAGAGCATGCCGCGGCTGATGCCGGCCTGGTCCGCAACCTGCGCGATGGTCAGGCCGTGGCGTAGTCGCAGTTCGCGCAAGGTTGCGCCCAGGTAGCGTTCGAGTGGGGTTTTGTTGTCGTCCGCGATTTGCATGGTCGGTCTCGGCGCAAGGGTTGCCAGGTTGCAGGTTGCCAGGTAGGGCGGTCCGGCTCGTGGCGACCACGACTTCGCGCGCGCCAGAGGTTTAACCGCAGGAAGCATTGTTGCATGACAGGAAAAGCAGTTCCAGAAATCGGAGTACCTGATATCAGCCGGCGTCCCCGCAATGGCGGTCAGGTCTGAAGCAGCGTAACTGCCGTGCGCCCGGCGCGCGGCCTCTTTCAACCGCCAATGCAGTTGTTGCAAGGAGTAGCGATGAATCTGAACGATGCGGGCAAGCTGCCGCTCAACGAGCCAGCCGGCGTGCCGCGCTTTGACTCGGCCGAGGACGCGCAAAGCTGGCTTAGCCAGCAGGGCGTGAAATATGTATTGGCGCAGTTCGTCGATATTCACGGTGTCGCCAAGGCCAAGTCGGTGCCGCTCGCGCATCTGAAAAGCGTGCTCAAGGCCGGCGCCGGTTTCGCGGGCTTCGCGATCTGGGGCGTGGGCATCGAGCCGAATGGTCCCGATTACATGGCCGTCGGCGATCTTTCCACGCTCACGCCGGTGCCCTGGCAACCGGGCGTCGCGCGCATTGTCTGCGACGGTCATGTCGATGGCGAGGCCTGGGGCTACGATTCGCGTGTGACGCTCAAGCGTCAGACCGCGCGGCTCGATGCACGCGGCTGGACCTTGTTTACGGGCCTGGAACCGGAATTCTCGCTGCTGCGCCGCTCGGCTTCCGGCACGCTGGAACCGTGCGATCCGAGCGATACGCTCGCCAAGCCCTGCTACGACTACAAGGGTCTGTCGCGCACGCGCGTGTTCCTCGAACGCCTGACCGAATCGATGCGCGCGGTGGGTATCGACGTTTATCAGATCGATCACGAGGACGCCAACGGTCAGTTCGAAATCAATTACACGTACACCGATTGCCTGACGTCCTGCGATCACTACGTGTTCTTCAAGATGGCCGCCTCCGAGATCGCCAACGATCTGGGCATGATCTGCTCGTTCATGCCGAAGCCGTTTGCGAACCGTCCCGGCAACGGCATGCATATGCACATTTCGATCGGCGACGGCAAGCGCAATCTGTTCGCCGATACGAGCGACGCGCTGGGCATGGGGCTGTCGAAGCTCGGCTATCAGTTCACGGCGGGTCTGCTCAAGCATGCGCCTGCGCTCACGGCGCTGTGCAATCCCACGGTCAACTCGTATAAGCGCCTTGTCGTGGGCCGCTCGCTCACGGGCGCTACGTGGGCGCCCGCTTACGTGAGCTATGGCGACAACAACCGCTCGACGATGGTTCGCATGCCGGGCGAGCGCATCGAACTGCGTCTGCCCGACGGCGCGTGCAATCCCTATCTGGCCACCGCCGCCGTCATCGCGGCGGGCCTGGACGGCATCGATAGCGATCTCGATCCGGGCGCGCCGTCCAACGAAAACCTCTACCAGTGGTCGAGCGAAAAGCTCGCGGAACACGGCATTACGGTGCTGCCGCAGAACCTCGAACAGGCGCTCGACGCGCTCGAAGCGGACACGCTGATCTGCGAAGCGCTCGGTCCCGTCGCGCAGGAATTCATCAAGCTCAAGCGCATGGAATGGCTCGAATACATGCGTCATGTTTCCGACTGGGAACTCAAGAGCTACCTCGAATTTTTCTAAGGAGAACGTTTATGTGCGGAATCGTAGGCTTGCTGGTGAAAACGCCGGCGCTACGCGAGCGGCTTGGCGAACTGATGGTGCCGATGCTCATCGGCATGACCGAGCGTGGTCCCGATTCGGCTGGCCTAGCCGTATTCGGCAAGGAACTCGATGCGAGCCAGCGAAAACTGAGCCTGTACTCGGGTTTCACCGACGAAGGCGCGCAGTTCCCGTGGCAGTCGCTGCTCGACAAGCTCAATAGCGCGATGGACGTGACCGCGCGCATCGACGCGAAATCGAATCACGCCGTGCTCACGCTGCAAGGCAGCGCGGAAAAAGTGAAGGCGTGGATCAACGAGACGTATCCGAAGCTCTACCTGCTTTCCACGGGCCGTTCGATCGATCTGTACAAGGACATCGGCTCGCCCGCCGAAGTTGCAGAGCGATATGACTTTTCGAAGCTCAAGGGCTCGCATCTGGTCGGTCATACGCGCATGGCGACGGAATCGGCGGTCACGCCCGATCGCGCGCATCCGTTCACGGCGGGCGAGGACTTCTGTCTCGTGCACAACGGCTCGCTGTCGAATCCCTATGGCGTGCGCCGCAAGCTGGAGCCGCTGGGCATTCGCTTCGATACGGACAACGACACCGAAGCCGCGTGCCGCTTTCTCGAATGGCGTCTGCGCGAAGGCGACGCGTTGCCCGATGCGCTGCAAAAGGGCTTCGAGGAACTCGATGGTTTTTACACCTTCCTGATGGGCACGTCGAACGAACTCGCGTTGATCCGCGATCCGTTCGCCTGCAAGCCGGCTGTCGTGGCCGAAAACGACGACTACGTGGCGATCGCTTCCGAGTTCCGCTCGCTCGCGCATCTGCCCGACATTCGCAACGCAAAGGTTTTCGAACCCGCACCCGAGGAGATGTACGTATGGAAGGCGTGATTTTCGATCTGGAAAAACAGGGCGTGCGGGAACTGAACCAGTACCTGCATGGCGATGCCAGCGCACTGCAAGGCCAGCAAATCAGCGTGACGTCGCCTAACGGCGCGCACAACATCGCAGTTGGCGTGGACGCGGACGTGCAGGTGCGCGTCGAAGGTCACGCGGGCTATTACGCGGGCGGCATGAACAAGCACGCGACCATCGTGATCGAAGGCAGCGCCGGGACCGGCGTGGGCGAGAACATGATGAGCGGCAAGGTGCACGTGCGCGGTTTTGCGTCGAATGGCGCGGGCGCATCGGCGCACGGCGGGCTGCTGGTGATCGACGGCGACGCGGGTCTGCGCTGCGGCATTTCGCTCAAGGGCGGCAACATCGTGGTGGGCGGATCGGTTGGCAGTTTTTCGGCCTTCATGGCGCAGGCCGGTCGCATGGTGATCTGCGGCGATGCGGGCGACGCACTCGGTGATTCGCTATACGAAGCGGTGCTCTACGTGAAAGGCGCAGTGAAGTCGCTGGGCGCGGACGCGCAATTCGAGCCGATGACCGATGCGGACATCACTGCTGTGCGCGAACTGCTCGACGCCGCCGGTCTCGACCACGATCCAGCGCATTTCCGCCGTATCGCCTCGGCCCGCACGCTCTACCACTGGAACGCCGACGCGGACCAGGAATATTGAAAACCCGCTGAACCTCGCTGAACCTCATAGATCGAGAAGGTCCCCATGGAAACCAAACCGGTTCATTTCGCGCGTCTGCAACAGGAAGAGTCCAGCACCTTCGACCGCAAGACCATCGATTACATCCACACCGCCGCGCAGCGCGGCCTCTATGAAATCCGCGGTCTCGGCTCGAAGAAGACGGTGCCGCATTTCGACGATCTGCTGTTTCTGGGCGCATCGCTTTCGCGTTATCCACTCGAAGGCTATCGCGAGAAATGCAGCTCGCAGACGATTCTCGGCACGCGCTTCGCGAAGAAGCCGATCGTGCTCGACACGCCCGTGACGATCGCGGGCATGAGCTTCGGCGCGCTGTCGGCCAACGTGAAGGAAGCGCTGGGCCGCGCCGCCACGGCGGCGGGTACGTCCACCACCACGGGCGACGGCGGCATGACGCAGGAAGAGCGCCAGTCGTCGAAGACCCTTGTTTACCAGTGCCTGCCGTCGCGCTACGGCTTCAATCCCGACGATGTGCGCCGCGCCGATGCCATCGAAGTCGTGATCGGTCAGGGCGCGAAACCGGGCGGCGGCGGCATGCTGCTGGGGCAGAAGGTGAATCCGCGCGTGGCGTCGATGCGCACGCTGCCGGCGGGCGTCGATCAACGCTCGGCGAGCCGTCACCCCGACTGGACCGGCCCCGACGATCTGGCGATCAAGATCCAGGAGCTGCGCGAAATCACCGACTGGGAGAAACCGATCTACGTGAAGGTCGCCGCCACGCGCACGTTCAACGACGTCAAGCTGGCGGTGCACGCGGGCGCGGACGTGGTGGTGATCGACGGCATGCAGGGCGGCACGGCCGCCACGCAGAGCTGCTTTATCGACAACGTGGGCATTCCCACGCTGGCAGCGGTGCGCCAGGCCGTTGATGCGCTCGAAGACCTGAATATGAAGGGCAAGGTGCAACTGATCGTGTCGGGCGGCGTTCGCACGGGCGCGGATGTGGCGAAGGCGCTGGCGCTGGGCGCGGACGCGGTGGCGATCGGTCAGGGCGTGCTGATGGCGTTGGGCTGCAATAGCGAAAGCTATTTCCAGAACGGCGCGCTGCATTCGGCGGTGGCGGATTACGCGGCGCTCAACACCGCGCCCGGCTTCTGTCACCACTGCCATACGGGCAAGTGTCCGGTCGGCGTGACGACGCAGGACGCGGTGCTCGAAAAGCGTCTGGAGCCAGAAGAGGGGGCGCGCCGTGTGCGCAACTACCTCAAGACGCTGACGATGGAACTCACCACCATCGCCCGCGCCTGCGGCAAGCAGAACGTGCATCACCTGGAGCCCGAAGATCTCGTGGCGCTCACCGTGGAAGCCGCGGCGATGGCGCGTGTGCCGCTGGCGGGCACGTCGTGGATTCCCGGCCTGACGCGTTGATGCCTTTCGATTTATTTTGAAAAGCAGTCCGTAGTAAATCGGCGTGATAGAAAAGAGGCCGCTGCTCTCAAGGCCGCTACGCGCGCATCGCTCACGCTTTTTTCAAGGCGATGCGCGCACCAATCATTCGAAGCAGTCCACCACACCAGGCCGTCGCGGCGCTGCCCGAGGCCTTTCTACAGGATCGTGCAATGAAGAGCTTGAGCAAACTACTCGCACTGATCAGTGCGCTGGTGCTTGCGCTGCCCGCGTGGGCGCAAGGCGCAGCCGCGCCGGTGCCGAACAAGGGCGATACGGCGTGGATGATCGTCGCGACGCTGCTGGTCGTGATGATGGCCGCACCTGGGCTGGGCCTCTTTTACGGCGGCATGGTGCGCGCGAAAAACATGTTGTCCGTGCTGATGCAGACGCTGGTGATCTTCTGTCTGCTGGGCGTGCTGTGGGCCGTGTATGGCTACAGCGTCGCGTTCACCGAAGGCAATGCGTTCTTCGGCGGCTTTTCCAAGCTGTTTCTCGCGGGCGTGACGCCCGACACCACCGCCTCTACCTTCAGCAAGGGCGTGGTGATTCCGGAATATATCTACGTGTCGTTCCAGCTGACGTTCGCGGCCATTACGCCTGCGCTCATCATCGGCGGGATTGCGGAGCGCGCGAAGTTCTCGGCTGTGCTTGCCTTCATGGTGCTGTGGTTCACGTTCTCGTATCTGCCGATCGCGCATATGGTGTGGTACTGGCCCGGTCCCGACGCCTATACCAGCGCAGCGGCAGCAGACAAGGCCAACGCGACGGCGGGCTTTCTGTTCCAGAAGGGCGCGCTCGATTTCGCGGGCGGCACGGTCGTGCATATCAATGCAGGCATCGCGGCGCTGGTGGGCGCGATCCTGATCGGCAAACGCACGGGGTATGGGCGCGAGCACATGGCGCCGCATAACCTGACGATGACGATGGTGGGCGGTTCGCTGCTGTGGGTGGGCTGGTTTGGCTTCAATGTCGGCTCGAACCTGGAGGCGAACGGCGCGGCCACGCTGGCCTTCGTCACGACGTTGCTGGCAACCTGTGCCGCTACTGTGGCGTGGACCTTCGTGGAGTGGGCGTTCAAGGGCAAGCCGTCGATGCTCGGTGCGGTCTCGGGCGCGATTGCGGGGCTCGTCGTCATCACGCCCGCTTGCGGCTTTGTCGGGCCGATGGGCGCGATCGTCATGGGGCTGGTGGCGGGTGCGCTGTGCTACTGGGGCGTCAACGGCCTCAAGCGCATGCTGGGCGTGGACGATTCGCTCGATGTGTTTGGCGTGCATTGCATCGGCGGGATTGCGGGGGCGCTGCTCACGGGCGTGTTCGCTTCGCCGCGACTGGGCGGCACGGGCGTCTATGACTACGTGGCCAACAAGGTGGGCGACTACGACATGGCCAGCCAGATGATCGCGCAATGCTGGGGCGTGGGCACGTCGCTGGTGTGGTCGGCGGTGGTGTCGTTCGTGGCGTTCAAGCTGGTCGACAAGGTGTTTGGCCTGCGCGTGGATCAGGAAGGCGAGCGCGAAGGCCTCGACGTCAGCTCGCATGGCGAGACGGCGTATCACGCGTAACGGGCAAATGAATCGGCCACGGCGGCCGCCGCGCTCGCGCGCGGTTGGGCGGCAGGGCGGGAGAAGGCATAATATGGCATGCCATGAGCAGGCGGGCGCTGCGCGCGTCTGCCGCCGATGGATTGTGCCATCGTTTTTGCTAACTCCTACCAGCCTGCCGCCGTCCATGTCCGACCTGAAAATCGACCGTAATGCCAAGACCCTGCGCGAACTCACGCTCGACAAGTTGCGCGGTGCGATCGTGCAGGGTTACTTCCGTCCTGGCGCGCGTCTCGTCGAGCGCACGCTGTGCGACGAACTCGGCGTGAGCCGCACGGTGGTGCGCGAAGTGTTGCGCCATCTGGAAACCGAAGGGCTCGTGGAGACCGTCGGCCGTCAGGGGCCGGTGGTCGCGCGCCTCGATCCGCAGCAGGTGGGCGAAATCTACGAACTGCGCGGCCTGCTTGAAGCGCACGCAGCGCGCGCCTGCGCCGAACACTCGACGCCGGAACTGGTGAAGGAACTGCGCGAATTGCGCGCGGTGATCGAGGCGGCCTTTGTCGATCAGGACCTGCCCCGTGTGCTCGATTACACCGAACGCTTCTACGACGCCCTGTTCGAAGGCGCCGGCAAGAGCGTATCGCTGGGCGTCGTGAAGACGCTCAATGCGCGCATCAACCGGCTGCGCGCGCTCACCATCGCCACGCCTGGACGCAGCAATGAATCGAACCGCGAGATGAACGCGATGCTCGACGCCATTGAGCGCCATGACGGCGATGCGGCGGCGGCGGCTTCGTCGGCGCACATCCGCCGCACCGCGGAACTGGCGATGGCGGCGCTGGCCGGGCTCGACGAAAGCGACGCCGAAGCTTGATGGTGCGCGCGGCCCCTATCAGCCGCGTACACGGCGGTCGCTGCGTAACAGACCATAAAGCGCGCTATCGGTGACTTCTTCGCCGACGATCCAGCGCTCGCGCAGCAAGCCTTCGCGCTGGAACCCGAGCCGTTCCAGCACGCGCGCCGAGGCGACGTTGCGCGGATCGATATCGGCTTCGATGCGATTGAGTTTCACCGTGTCGAAGGCGTGATCGACAACGGCCGCCGCCGCCTCGCTCATCAAGCCCTTGCCCCAGTGCTGACGTTGCAGGCTGAAGCCGATTTCCGCGCGGCGGCATTGCGCGTGCAGATGAAACAGATCGCAGGTGCCCAGCACCTCGCCCGAGTCGCGCGCCTCGACAGTGCAGACCAGATCCTTGCCGGCCGACGAAGGTTTGAGCGTGCTTGCGATGCGCGCATGCGCTTCGTCGACATGACGCATCGGCGCAAACGAGAAGTAGCGCATAGCTTCGGCGTCGGACCAGATCGTGAAAAGCGCGGGCGCGTCGTCATGACGAAGCGCGCGGATGCGTAGACGCGCGGTGGAGAGCGAGACGGGTTCGAACATGTTGTGTTGTTCTTGAACGTGAGACGAAATCAGCTTTGGCCTTCGTGCCTGACGCGCTTGAGCACGAGCACACACAGCGCGGGCACGTGGACCACGCCCATGCCGCCGAAAATCACCACCCACGGCGGCGCAATGGTCCCGGACAACATGGCCGAGATCGTGCCGAACGCCAGCCCAACCAGCAGCAACACGGCATGTGCGATAAAGCGCTTGCGGCGCGTGTCGGTAAAGCGCGGGATGCTCGCATGAACGTAGATCATGATGAGCAGGGCAACGGTGGCGATGAGAGCGAACATGGTATGCGGCGCGGCTGGGCGCGTGGTGAATCCTGACAATGGTCGCGATGTTACGCGAGGCGCGCATTTTCTGTTGACCTTGTGAGCGCGCGGGCCGCTGTGACTCGATCCCCGTTGGCCGACAAAAATATCGCGGATCATGCTGACCGAATGGCGCGCATCGGTCGTTCCTGTATATTGGCCAGCCCGCTTTTTAACGACACATCGCGACATCGCGCGATACATCGGGCTACCCACATGAGCATTTCCCTGCTTGTTCTGATCGAGACTCAACCGGGCAAATCCGCCGAGCAAGTGAAGGCGTTTGAGCAACTCGCGCCCAAGGTGCGCGCTGAAACAGGTTGCATCGAATACCAGTTGCATCGCGTGAGCGGCCAGCAAGAGCAATTCGTGCTGACCGAAACATGGGAATCGGAGGCGGCACTGGCCGCTCACGATATCGCGCCGCACATGATCGAAGCCGATGCGGCTAACAAGGCGTTTCGCGCTGGTCCGGCGACGGTACTGAAACTGGCGAAGGTCTGAGCAGATCCCTTCGGCTAGAAGTCGCCATTTCCTCCCGGCAGCAGACCTTCCAGGCGACGCGACATCGGCGCGCGTTGCCGGTCTGCTCCGAATCCATGATGGCCGCAGCGGCCATCACCGGCCTCACCTCCGTAGCCTTCCTCTGAATTCCCGCCTCCGCAGGAACACGGCGTAATCGCGCCCCAATAACGCGATCCTCATATCTATCATGGTATTCCATAATATTGACTGCCTTTTTGTCCGCTATAACATGGCATACCATAATCTCATGCAAGATGAGTCACCGCCCGGACAAGCAGGAAGCCGGGTGAGCAGCGGAACGCAGCCCTGCCGCCCCTAAGGAGTACGAGATGACCAGCCCCAATACCGACACCTTCGATACGACCGGATTTCGCAACGCGCTCGGCGCGTTCGTCACCGGCGTCACGGTCGTGACCACGATCCAGTCCGACGGCACGCCGCGCGGCTTTACCGCGAATTCGTTCACGTCGGTGTCGCTCGATCCGCCGCTGGTGCTGGTCTGCGTCGCCAAAAGCGCGTCGAGCTACGAGGTGTTCTCGCAGGCGCCGCAATTTGCCGTGAGCGTGCTGGCCGAAGACCAGAAAGACGTTTCGGGCGTATTCGCCTCCAAGAGCCCCGACAAATTCGCGCAAGTGGCCTGGCAGACCCGTGCGACGGGCGCGCCCGTCATGCATGGCGCGGCGGCGCACTTCGACTGCTCGACGCAGCAGGTGATCGACGCGGGCGACCACATCATCCTGCTTGGCCGCGTGCTCGATTTCGCGCACACGGGGCTCACGCCGCTGGGTTACTGCCGCGGCGCGTATGTGAGCTTCAGCCTTTCTCAGGACGCCATTGCGGCGAGCGCTGCGAGCGAACACGCCCACGTGGGCGCGATCCTCGAAAACTCGGATGGCGTCGTGCTGCTCGACACGCCGGACGGCCTGCGCCTGCCGAGCGGCACGCGCCTCGAAGCGGCCAACGATCCATCGAGTCTGCGCGGCGTACTTGCCAGCCTCGGCCTGGTTGCGCATCTCGACTTCATTTTTGCCGTGTTTGAATCGACCCAGGCACGCGAGCAAGGTGGCGACGGCGTGCGCATCTTCTACCGTGGCCGCGTGGTCGCGCAACGCGGCATGAGCGCGCCCGAGCTGAACGTCGTGCCGCTTTCGCAGGTGCCCTGGGACGAAATGAGCGATCCCGCCGAGCGCTCGATGCTGCAGCGCTATGTGAAAGAACGCCACGAAGACGCCTTCGGCGTCTACGTCGGCGATAGCGAAGCGGGCACCGTGCAGACGCTTGCGCTGACCTGAACGCCAGCCCAGCCCGAATTCCGGCGCGCGCCACCCTCAAGCACTCGCGCCATCGTTGTCATGCAGTCAACTCGCAGTCATTTGATCCGTGGAGAAAGTCATGAGCAGCAGATGGACCCTGTACGCCGCGCCGTTGATTGCGGCAAGCGCGATGATGCTGGCGGCCGCGCCCGCCCTTGCCGCCGATCCGATCGTGTTCACCAGCTGGGGCGGCACGACCCAGGCCTCGCAGCAGAAAAACTGGGCGCAGCCGTTTGCGCAATCCTCGGGCATCAACGTGCTGATGGACGGCCCGACCGACTACGGCAAGTTCAAGGCGATGGTCGAAAGCGGCAACGTCAACTGGGACGTGGTGGACGTTGAAGGCGACTTTGCCTACGCCGCCGCGAAAGACGGCCTGATCGAGCCGATCGACTACACGGTGGTGAAGAAGGACGAACTGGACCCGCGTTTCTCGTCGCCGCAGGCGGTGGGCAGCTTTTACTACTCGTTCGTGCTGGGCTACAACAAGACGGCGTTCAAGGGCGCGCAGCCGTCCACCTGGGCTGATCTGTTCGACACGAAGAAATTCCCGGGCAAGCGCACGTTCTACAAGTGGTCCGCGCCGGGCGTGCTGGAAATCGCGCTGCTCGCCGACGGCGTGCCGGCCAACAAGCTCTATCCGCTCGACCTCGACCGCGCCTTCAAGAAGCTCGACACCATCAAGGGCGATATCGTCTGGTGGAGCGGCGGCGCACAATCGCAGCAGTTGCTCGCTTCGGGCGAGGCGTCGATGGGCATGTTCTGGAACGGCCGTCTGCACGCACTGCAGGCCACCGGCGTGCCGGTGGGCATCTCGTGGAACCAGAACCTCACGGCCGCCGACATGCTGGTGATCCCGAAGGGCGCGAAGCATCGCGACGAGGCGCTCAAGTTCCTTGCGGCCGCAACGAGTCCGCAGGCCCAGGCGAAGTTCGCAACCGATACCGGCTATGCGCCGATCAACGTGAAATCCGCCGCGCTCATGACGCCTGCGGTCGCGAAGACGCTGCCCGACCAGTACACCCAGTCGCAGATCAATCTCGACATGAAGTACTGGGCCGCCAATCGCGATGCCATTGCCAAGCGCTGGTACGCGTGGCAGGCAAAGTAAGCAGGCCAAAGCAACTGGCTTTATAAAGCGAAACCCGGCGCGTCCGCGCGCCGTCCTTCCTCGCGGATCGGGAGAGATCATGCCTGATGTTCTGAGCACCGTCGCCCATGCGCCGGTCGACGCGCCGCCGAAGCGGCGCAACTGGCGCAATGCGAAGCTGCTTGCGCCCGCGCTAATACTCCTCGCGATCTTTTTCGTGCTGCCGGTGCTGTCGCTGCTCCTGCGCAGCGTGATGGAGCCGACGCCGGGCCTGCACAACTACGCGCAACTGCTGGGTTCGAGCACCTATCTGCGCGTGTTCGGCAATACGTTTCTGGTGGCGGGTGTCGTGACCGCGGTGACAGTGGCGATCGGCTTTCCGACCGCCTGGCTGCTCGCCATCGCGCCGCGCTGGCTCAGCACCACGCTGTTTTCGATCCTGCTGCTGTCGATGTGGACCAATCTGCTTGCGCGCACCTTCGCCTGGATGGTGCTGCTCCAGCAGACCGGCCCGATCAACCGCCTGTTGATGGCGCTGGGCATCATCGATCAGCCGTTGACGCTGGTGAACAATCTGATCGGCGTGACGGTGGGCATGACGTACATCATGCTGCCGTTTCTGGTGATGCCGCTGCACGCGACGCTGCGCGGCATCGATCCCGCCACGCTGCGCGCCGCCGCCGTGTGCGGAGCAAGCCGCTGGCAGGCCTTCTGGCGCATTCTCGTGCCACTGGCGATGCCAGGCATCGCCTCGGGCGCGCTGATGGTGTTCGTGATGGCGCTGGGTTACTTCGTGACGCCCGCGCTGCTCGGCGGTCCGTCCTACATGATGCTCGCCGAACTGATCGCGCAACTGGTGCAGGAACTGCTGAACTGGGGTCTTGCCGGTGCGGCCGCCTTCGTGCTGCTCGCCGTGACGCTTGGACTCTACGCGCTGCAACTGCGTTTCACCAACGGCGCGCGCCAAACTTCCGGAGGACGCTGACATGCTGCTCGACTTCGATCGTCTCGGCGCGGTGCGCGCGCTGCTCGTCGCCATCGGCGCAGTGGTGGCGCTGTTCCTGCTGCTGCCGATTGTCTTCATTGTTGCGCTGTCGTTCGGCGACTCGCAATGGCTCGCGTTTCCCGCGCCGGGCTGGACGCTGGAATGGTATCGCCAGCTCTTCACCGACGCGGGCTGGCTCGACTCGCTGATGACCAGCATGAAGCTGGCCGTGATCGTCACCGTGCTTTCCGTTGCGCTGGGCTTCCTCGCTTCGCTGGCGCTCGTGCGCGGCAAGTTTCGCGGCCGCTCCGCCGTGCAGGCCTTCTTCCTCACGCCGATGGTGCTGCCCGTGGTGGTGCTGGCGGTCGCGCTCTATGCGTTCTTCCTGCGCATTGGCCTGGCGGGCACGATGACGGGCTTCGTGATCGGCCACCTCATCATTGCGTTGCCGTTCTCGATCATCGCCATCAGCAATTCGCTGTCTGCCTTCGATACCGCGCTGGAAGACGCCGCGCTGATTTGCGGCGCGTCGCCGCTCGCGGTGAAGTGGCGCGTGACGCTGCCCGCGATTCGCCTGGGCATCGCGGCGGCGGCGATCTTCTCGTTCCTCGCCTCGTGGGACGAAGTGGTGGTGTCGATCTTCATGGCGAGCCCCACGCTGCAGACGCTGCCCGTGCGTATCTGGGCGACGCTGCGTCAGGACCTCACGCCCGTGGTGGCGGCGGCGTCCTCGCTGCTGGTGGCGCTCACCACTGTGCTGATGCTGGCGAGCGCCTTGTTGCGCCGCGCCCGCCAGGCCATCCAGTAATCGAATCGATCCGGAGACGTAAGCCATGACTGCCGCATTCCTGCAAATCCAGCGCCTGCGCAAGACCTACGACGATGTGGTCGCCATCGACAGCGTGTCCCTCGACGTGCGCAAGGGCGAGTTCATGACCTTTCTCGGGCCGTCCGGCTCGGGCAAGAGCACCACGCTGTATATCGTCGCGGGCTTCCAGGAGCCGACCGAAGGGCGCGTGCTGCTCGACGGCAAGCCGCTGCTTTCCGTCGCGCCGAACAAGCGCAATATCGGCATGGTGTTCCAGCGCTACACGCTGTTTCCGCATCTGACGGTGGGCGAGAACGTGGCGTTTCCGCTGCGTGTGCGCCGTCGTCCGGAATCCGAAGTCAAGGCGAAGGTCGAAAAGATGCTCGCACTCGTGCATCTGTCCGAATGCCGCGACCGCATGCCCGCGCAATTGTCGGGCGGCCAGCAGCAGCGCGTGGCGATTGCGCGCGCGCTGGCCTACGATCCGCCCGTGCTGCTGATGGACGAACCGCTCTCCGCGCTCGATAAAAAGCTGCGCGAGGAAATCCAGCTGGAACTGCGCCGCATCCATCAGGAAACCGGCGTGACGATTCTGTATGTGACGCACGATCAGGAAGAAGCGCTGCGTTTGTCGGACCGTATTGCCGTATTCAACAAAGGCCGCATCGAGCAGGTGGGCACGGGCGAAGAGTTGTATGCGAATCCGGCTTCGCGCTTCGTGGCGGGCTTTATCGGCAACTCGAATTTCCTGCCGGTGCGCGTGACGGCAAGCCGCGATGGTCTGGCGAACGGTGTGTTCCCCAACGGCCTCGCGCTGGCGTGCGGCAACTTCAATCCGGCGCTCGCTGCGGGCGACGACGGCACGCTCATGATCCGCCCCGAGCAGATGCGCCTTACCGCGCAGCGCGAAGGCACGGCTGCCGGACTGCCGGTGACCGTGCGCGATATCACCTATCTGGGCGACGCCATGCACTACGCGGTGGCCACGCCGTGGGCGCAGGAGATTTCGATCCGTCTGCCCGCCGCGCAACGCCACGATAGCGGTCTGGCGGTGGGCGCCCAGGCGGTCGTGGAGTGGGATGCAGGCGATACGCGTCTGTTTGCGCACGCATGATGAACGATCTGGGGCAATCGCCGCCGCCGTCGGCACGTAGCGCGCAGGCCACGCTGCGCGTGGAGCGGCCCTCGGCGACGCTGCGCGAACTCACCTTGCAGAAGATGCGCCAGGCGATTCTCGATGCGCATTTTGCGCCGGGCGAACGGCTGGTCGAGCGCACCCTTTGCGAGGAACTGGGCGTGAGCCGCTCGGTGGTGCGCGAAGTGCTGCGCCATCTCGAAGCGGAAGGCATCGTCGATACGCTGCCCAACCAGGGGCCGATCGTCGCGCGCCTCGACGCCAGCACCGCCGCGCAGATCTACGAGATTCGCGCGCTGGTGGAAGGCGACGCTGCAATGGCCTGCGCGCTGCGTGGCGACGCCGCGACGGTGGAGCGCCTGGCCGCGTGCGTGACGCAGATCGAGCGCGCTTTCGCCGCGCACGATCACGCGGCGGTGCGCGAATTCACCGGGCAGTTCTACGAGCAGATGTTCGGCAGCGGCGCGAAATCGGTGGCGTGGGAGATCGTACAGAGCCTGAACGCGCGGATCACGCGTTTGCGCGCCCTGACGATTGCCTCCGACGATCGCGGACGCCAGGCCGTGGCGGAGATGAACGAGATTGTCGCGGCGATCCGCGCGCGCGATGGCGAGCGCGCGAGAGAAGCGGCGACGGCGCACGTGGTGCGCGTCGCCGAAATCGCCGCTTCGCTGCTGCCTGCTTGAGGGTTTCTCAAGCAGACAGCAAGTGCGGATTTACTTCGCAACCGGCATCGTAAATTCCGCACCCTTTTCGGTGCTTTCCGGCCAGCGCTGCATGATCGACTTCTGCTTCGTATAGAAGCGCACGCCTTCTTCGCCATACGCGTGCATATCGCCGAACAGGCTGCGCTTCCAGCCGCCGAAGCCATGCCACGCCATCGGCACGGGAATCGGCACATTGATGCCCACCATGCCCACTTCGATCTGGCGGCCGAATTCGCGTGCCACGTTGCCGTCACGCGTGAAGCAGGCCACGCCGTTGCCGAACTCGTGGTCGTTGATCAGTTGCACGGCTTGCGCGAAGTCGTCCACGCGCACGCAGGCCAGCACCGGGCCGAAGATCTCTTCCTTGTAGATGCGCATTTCCGGCGTGACGTTGTCGAACAGCGTGCCGCCCGTGAAGAAGCCTTCTTCGTGGCCCGGCACCTTCAGGCCGCGCCCGTCGACCACCAGCGTCGCGCCTTCCTCGACGCCGCTGGCGATATAACCTTCGATGCGCTCCAGCGCCTGGCGCGTGACGATCGGGCCCATTTCCGCATCGGCTTCCATGCCGTTCTTGATCTTGAGCGTGCGTGCGCGCTCGGCCAGACGCGGCACGATCTTGTCGGCCACATCGCCCACCAGCACGGCCACCGAGATCGCCATGCAGCGCTCGCCCGCCGAACCGTAACCCGCGCCGATCAGCGCATCGACGGTCTGGTCGATGTCCGCATCGGGCATCACGACCATATGATTCTTCGCGCCGCCCAGTGCCTGCACGCGCTTGCCGTGCTTCGCACCGGTTTCGTAGATGTAGTTCGCAATCGGCGTGGAGCCGACGAAGCTCACGGCCTTCACGTCACGGTGCGCGAGCAGGGCATCGACGACGATCTTGTCGCCCTGCACCACGTTGAACACGCCATCGGGCAGACCGGCTTCCTTGAGCAGGCGCGCCATGAACAGCGACGCCGACGGATCGCGCTCGCTCGGCTTGAGGATGAACGTGCAGCCCGCGGCCAGCGCGACCGGGAACATCCAGCACGGCACCATGCAGGGGAAGTTGAACGGCGTGATGCCGGCCACCACGCCCAGCGGCTGGCGCACGGTCCAGTTGTCCATGCCGGTGGAGACCTGCTCCGTGTAGTCGCCCTTGAGCAGTTGCGGGATGCCGCAGGCGAATTCGATCACGTCGATGCCGCGTGCGACTTCGCCTTGCGCATCGGCGAAGACCTTGCCGTGCTCGGCGGTGATGATCGCGGCCAGTTCGTCCTTGTGGCGGTTCATCAGTTCGAGGAAGCGCAGCATGACGCGTGCGCGGCGGATCGGCGGCGTGTCGCGCCAGGCCGGGAACGCGGCTTTCGCGCTCGCCACGGCGGCGTCGACGTCGGCGACTTCGCCCAGCACCAGACGGCGCGCCGCAGCGCCCGTGGCCGGGTTGAAGATCGCCTGGGTGCGGTCGCCCGCGCCGCGTTCAGTCTTGCCGCCGATGAAGTGGACTACGTCTGCGGAATCGGTAAAGGCCTGCATGTCATCTCCTCGGGAATAGGGTGATCCGGGTGATCCTGCTTGATCCGGGGTGTTTCAATCGATGACGGCCAGTGTACGAAGCGCGGGCGGCGCTGCAAAGACACGTCGGCTGAATTGATTGTTTTCCATCGTGAACAATCACCCGTGGAAACCCTGAAAGATGGCGTGATGGGGTGCTATCATCGGCACGCAATCAAGGACGTCGGAACCCGCTATGGATACGCAGAAAGCCGAATCGCTCTGGACCCATCTGCACTGGCTCAATGTGCTCGCCAATCAGGGCAGCTATACCGCGGCGGCCGCGCGGCTGGGCGTGAGCAAGGCGGCGATGAGCCAGCGCATCGCGGAACTGGAGCGCGTGGCGGGCGTGGCGCTGGTGCAGCGCACCACCCGCAGCGTGCGCTTCACGGAGGCCGGGCAGCGGCTGGTGGAGGAAACGCGCGGCGAATTCGAGCGCATCGCCGCGAGCTTTGCAGGCGTGCGCGAGATGGCCGATGTCGCGCGCGGCACGGTGCGCGTGACCGCGCCGGTGGCGTTTGCGCGCCAGCAACTGGTGCCGCATCTCGCGCAATTCGCGCGCGCCCATCCCGAGGTGCGCGTGCAACTGGAAATGTCGGACCGCCTTACCTCCATCGCGAGCGAAGGTTTTGATCTGGCGATCCGCCATAGTGCGCAGGTGCCGGAAACGCATGTGGCATGGAAGCTGTGCGACACGCGGTCGGTGATCGTCGCGACGCGCGCGTATCTGCAGCAGCGCGGCACGCCGCAAACGCCCGCCGATCTGGCCCAGCACGATTGCCTGTTTTATCCGCGTGCGTTGGGATCGGGCGCGTGGTCGTTCGAAAAGACGGCGCGCCGTGCGGAAAACACGCGGGTCAACGTGACGGTGAATGGGCCGTTTTCCGCCAATAACAGCGAGGCGCTGCGTGACGCCGCGCTCGAACATCTGGGCATCGCGCTGCTGCCCGATTTCAGCGCGCAAGCGGCCTTGCAGGCAGGCAAGCTCGTGCTGGTGCTGCCCAACTGGCGGCCGGTGGGCGCGTTCGCGTCGCAACTGCATGTGGTGCGGCCGTATGGCGCGCAGGTGCCGCGCGCGGTGTCGAGTTTCGCGGACTTTCTGCGCCAGACGTTCAAGGCGGGCTTTCCGCTCGACTAGCGTTCAGGTTCGCTCGACGATGAAATGCATCACGTCCGTGCGGCCCTCGTCGAAGGCCGCTTCGCAGTACGCGAAATACAGCCGCCAGACGCGGATGAACGCCTCGTCGAAACCCAGCGCGCGCACGGCGTCGAGTTGCGCCTCGAACGATGCGCGCCAGAGCCGCAATGTCTGCGCGTAATCGCGGCCAAACGCCAAGGTTGCGCGCGCATCGAGTCCCGCACGCC
Organism: Burkholderia sp. Ax-1719; assembly: GCF_011753055.1. Taxonomy (GTDB): domain Bacteria; phylum Pseudomonadota; class Gammaproteobacteria; order Burkholderiales; family Burkholderiaceae; genus Paraburkholderia. Next base: position 317,040 of record NZ_VWWJ01000001.1, read on the forward strand.
GGGCCGCCACATTGAATTGCGCGGGGCTCGGCAGCATGCCGCCGGGGAAGATCGTTTCGCGGATAAAGTCGCTCGATGCGCGATAGTGCTCGAACAGGTCGTCGGCGATGGTGATCGACTGGATCAGCGCCCGCGCGCCGGGTTTCAGGCAACGCTCCAGTGTGGCGAAATAGTCCGGCCAGAACGCCTCGCCCACCGCCTCAAACATTTCGATCGAGACAATCGCGTCGTACTGGCCCACGGCGTCGCGGTAATCGCATAGCTCGATGTTCACGCGCTTGCCTTGAGCCGCAGCCTCCACGCGTTCTACCGCCAGGGCGTATTGCGCCTGCGAAATCGTCAGCGCGCGCACGCGTATGCCTTGACGCGCCGCATGCAGGGCGAAGCCGCCCCAGCCGCAGCCGATCTCCAGCACTTCCATGCCGGCGCGCAACCCGAGCGTATCGATTACGCGTTGATACTTCGCGGCCTGCGCATCGGCGAGCGGGCGTTGTGGATCGCCGTCGAAGTACGCGCTCGAATACGTCCAGCTACGGTCGAGCCAGAGCGCGTAGAAGTCGTTGCCCAGATCGTAGTGCGCGTGGATATTCTGGCGGCTGCCGTCGCGCGTATTGCGGCGCAAGCGGTGACGCAGCGCGAACCACAGGCGCGCGAACAGACCACCATGCAGCGTCGCGGCGGCGGCCGCTTCGTTGCGGATCGCCAGGCGCAGCAGCGCCACCAGATCGGGCGAGTCGACCCATTGCTCGCGCAGCGCCTGGGCAAAGCCGATATCGCCCGCATGCAGGATCGCCGCGCAGGCGCGCCAGTCGTGCAGATGCAGCGCCGCGCCACGGCTGTCGTGCAGATCGCCGAACACATGCCGGTTGCCGTCGGGCGTCGTGAGCGTGAGATGGCCGTGACGGACACGGCGCAGCAGGGCCAGAAAAACGCGTGCGGAAACCCGCGGAGAAAGCGGTATCGGCCGATGCGAAATGCCGGGCAACAAGCGCAACAGGGTCATGGACGAGCCTCGTGTCGGGGATGCGGCGCACGCGCGCCGGGCGTCTTGCCGAGGAAGGGCACGCGCTTGAGCCAGAGGCGCAGCGCCTGCCAGTGAATCCGGATCAGAACATTGACGGCATTGCCGGGCGCACGCGCCAGCGCCGCAAACGCGCGTGGCGCGGTAAGCGGCGCGGCACGCATGGCCAGCGCGGTGCGCAGCACGACACCTTCGGCATCCTGATAATCGATGCGCACTGCCAGCATGTCGCCGCGCTGGATCACGCGGAATGCGTAGCCGCCTTCGACGCGGCAAAAAGGCGAGACATGCAGCACCTTGCGGCAGACCAGCACCGTATGCGCGTCGATGATGGCGTGTCCAGGCGCGCTCAGCAGATAGCCGTGATGCGCACCGAAGGTATTGCGCACGTCCGCGTAAAGCGCGCGCAGATGACCGTCGCGGTCGTGGCAATACCAGAAGCTCACGGGATTGAACGCATGGCCGAACAGGCGCGGCACGGTTTGCAGCCAGATCGCTCCATCGGCGGGAATGCCGGCTTCGGCCAGATGCGCGCGCATCCACGGCGCGAGCGCGCGGCCGTCGCGCGGACCATAGTCGCGCGACGCGAGCGAGAACACGCGCCAACGATCCACGCCGAACCACCAGCACGCCAGCGTATCGAGCCGGTCGAGATCGCAGCAGAGCTGGAACAGCGGATACGCAAACGCATGGCGCACGGGCCGCAGGCGCTCGTGAACCACGCGGCCTGTGAGCAGCAGGCCCGCACGCGCGGTGTCGAGCGCGTTCATAGTGCCGCCCACGCGGGCATCACGCCGAAGTCGCGCGCGACCCGCAGCGCGGATTTCAGCCCGTCTTCGTGAAAGCCGTAGCCCGTCCACGCGCCCGCGAACCAGGTGCGGCGGCGCCCCTGCAGGCCGGGCAGACGCTGCTGCGCGTCGATGGCGGCGAGGTCGAGCAGCGGATGCTCGTAGACATAACGCCCGAGCACGGTGTGCGGCGCGGGCGCGTCCACGGCGTTGAGCGTGACGACCACGGGCGTGCGAAACGGCAGTGGCTGCAACTGGTTGATCAGATAGCTCACGCACACCGGCTGGACGTCGCCGTGCGCGAGCGCGCCCCGGCTCAAGTAGTTCCACGCCGACCAGACGCGGCGGCGGCGCGGCAATAAGGCGGCATCGGTATGGAGCAGCGCGACATTGCGCTGGTAGCGGATTGCGCCGAGTGTGGCGCGTTCCTGGGCGTCGGCGTCCGTGAGCAGGGCGAGGCTCGTGGGCGCGTGGCTCGCGAGCACCACCGCGTCGAAGCGCTCAGGGCCGGCGGCATCGGTGACGAGGGTGACACCGGGCGTGACCTCGTCGCGGCGGATCGAACGCACGGGCGTCGACAGACGCACATCGTCAAGCGCAGCGATCAGCCGCGCCACATACTCGCGCGAACCGCCCGCGACGGTCCGCCAGGGCGGGCGCTGGTTCACCTGCAATAACGCGTGATTGATGCAAAAGCGCAGAAAGGTGGCGGCGGGAAAACGCAGCACGTCATCGGCGGCGCTCGACCAGATGGCGGCCGCCATCGGCAGAAGATAGTGGTGCTGAAAAGGCGCGCCGTAACCGCCCGCCGTCAGCAATTCGCCCACCGACAGCCGTTCGCGGCGCGCGGTCTCATAGTTGTGCGCGGCGGCGGCGTTGAAACGCAGGATGTCGCGCAACATGCCGATAAAGCTCGGTGAAAGCAGATTGCGGCGCTGCGCGAATACCGTGTTCAGATTCGTGCCGGCCCATTCGAGCGCGCCTTGCCGCGCGCCCTGGTCGACGGACACCGAAAACGACATATCGCTGCGATGCGTAGCCACGCCCAGTTCGGCGAACAGCGCGATCAGATTCGGATAGGTGCGGTCGTTGAACACCAGGAAGCCGGTATCGACGGGGTGACGCTGGCCTTCCAGCTCGACATCCACTGTATGCGCGTGCCCGCCCGGGTAATCGGCGGCTTCGAACAGCGTGACGCGGTGACGCCGCGCAAGCAGCCACGCGCTTGCCAGTCCGGCGATCCCCGCGCCAACCACGGCCACGCGCTGGCCGGGCGGCAGGGCGGCGGGTGCTTCTTGCGTGGCGTGCGTCGCGTGCATGTTGATGGCCTCCCTGATTGTTGCGTTGTCGTTTGTCTTTGTTGGTTCCCCAATGCAGGCAGATACGCGGCGCGGCGCTGAACGGATGCACGCGCCGCCGCGCGCGTCACGGCCGCTTGCGCATCAGCAGGTGCGCGACGCCCCACTCCTGGCCGCGCGCGTAGCCGAACAGTTCGGCCACCGCCATGTAGAACATGCGCCAGCGTTGCAGCGCCTGGCGGGCATCGCCGTTTGCCGCGAGCAACGGCAGCACCTGATCGCGCGCGTCATCCAGCGCCGCAAGCCAGTGATTCGCGGTGCGCGCGTAATGTCGCCCGTCCAGCCACCATTGGCGCGTCACGCACAGATCGTCCTGAAAGCGCAGCAGCAGATTCGCCGAAGGCATCGTGCCGCCGGTGAAGAAGTGGCGCGCCATCCAGTCGCTGCCGTCGCGCGGGACGAAGTGGTACGCCAGCAGCCGGTGCGCGAAGTGATGCACGAAAACCTGGCCATCGTCGGCGAGCCAGCGCGCGATCTTCGCGAGCAGCAGGCCGTAGTGCTTCATGTGCTCGAACATTTCGATCGAGATCACTCGGTCGAAGCGGGGCGTTTCGGCTGGGAATTCGAAGCTTGCGACATCGCCGGTGACGATGCGCAGATTGGTCAGCCCGCGCTCGGCGGCGCGTTGCAGGATAAAGGCCCGCTGACCGTGTGAATTCGAAAGACCGACGATCTGCGCGCGCGGGAAGCGCTGCGCGAGCCACAACGAGAGCGCGCCCCAGCCGCAGCCCAGATCGAGAATGCGCTGGCCGTCTTCGATGCCCGCGCGCAGCGCGTAGAGCGCGAGTATGCCGTCCTGGGCCTGATCGAGCGTTTCGTCGCCGCGCGGATAGTAGCCGCACGAGTATTTGAGCCGCGCGCCCAGGTGCGCCGCGAAGAAGGCCGCGGGCACTTCGTAGTGCTGGGCATTGGCGTCCTGGGTGTGCAGGGCGATGGGACTGGCCCGCAGAGCCGCGACGAGGGCTTCGAAGGCATTCGCGCTGAGCTCGCCGTCATCGACGTGTTCGTCAGCCAGACGCTGGCGGATCAGCGTGCGCATGCCTGCGCGGATCAGCCAGTCGGGCAGCCAGCCGCGCTCGCAGCAACGGATCGGCCAACTCTCCTCGTAAGGCGCGGCGGGCGGATTGTGGTCGGGCCGGGTCGCGGTGGTGGTCATGGATGGGGTCTCCTCTCGCTGTTGTGATGATGTTCTTCCCGGCGCGGCGGCCACGGGATGAACGCGCTGGTCGTGCGCATGTATTCGCGATAGCCCGCGCGGCTGTGGACGAGACGCGCTTCGAGCATCGGTACGCCCGAGACCTTGAGCAGCAGCCACGCCATCGCAAAGGGCGGCGCAAGCGTGACCCAGCCCCACGGCAGGCCGATCGACCAAAGCGTGTAGGCGCACCAGTGCAGCGATTCGAAGAAGTAGTTCGGATGTCGCGAGTAACGCCACCAGCCGCTGGTGCAAACGCGGCCGCGATTGGCGGGATCGGCGATGTGACGGCGCAACTGGCGGTCGGCTGCGGACTCGCCAAGTACGGCGGCGAAACCCGTCGCCAGCGCGGCGACCACCAGCGGGATCGCGGGCGTGGCCGTGCTCCAGGCGGGGACGAAGAACGCAATCGACAGGATCATCGACGCGCACGCCTGAAGCAGATAGAAGCCGAGCATGCGCAGCGCGGCGGCGTCGCCCCACTGCGCGCGCAGGGCGGCGTAGCGGGGGTCTTCGGGCTGGCCATGATTGCGCCGCCACAGGTGCAGCGCGAGCCGCCCGCCCCAGGCGCCGCCGCCTAGCGCCACGGCGGTGCGATTGATGCCCGCTCCCGGCCCGACCGCCGCCGCGAATACGGCGACGAGGCCGAGCGTGGCCGCCCAGAGCGGATCGATCATGCCCGCATTGCGCGTGCGCAACTGCACGAGCCAGGCAATGCAGAAGGCGATCACGAGCGCGACGAAGGCCAGAGCGAACGCGGCGGCGAAGGGCATGCGGACTCCCTCAGGAGGTCGATGCCAGAAATACGGATGAAGTGCGCGAACGGATGCAGGCGCGCGGCTGCGGACGGGGGAAGCGCGCCTGGCTGTGATCGAAGTGGGCGCTAACTTTTCTGGAAAGCCGCGCCCAGCGTCAGGCCGCGCCCTTCATTGGGCCGGTCGCGACAACGGGCCCGGTCGGCTGACCGGTCGGCGAACCGCCCGGCGGTTCGATCGAGACGGCGAGCACCACGCGCGCATTGATACGCGCGGCGACGTCGGCGCTCAGCGTCAGGGTGGCGGGCGCGTCGGCGGGGAATACGCCCAGTGGCACCGGCTTTTCGCCGGGCGGAATCAACCAGAGTTCAGTGGCGCGACCCGCCTCGATCGTCGGCTTCACGGCGGGCACCACCACGATGTCCTGGCGGCGCTGGTCGAAAGTCGCGGTCCAGTGCGCGACGCCGTCGGGGCGGGCAATCGTCGCGACCATGTAGGGATTGGAGCTTGCCACCTGGGTCGTGACCGGCGTCGCGCGCATCCAGACGAGGTTGACGGCGGCCAGCGCCAGTGCGGCCACGCTCGCGCCGATGCCGAGGAAGCGCCACAGGCGCAGATCGTTCCACCAGCCCGCTGCCGCAGCCGCACCGGGCTGACGCGCGGGCAGGAAGCCGAGATCGCGCTCGATGCGGGTCCACACGCGCGCGGGCGCGACGATGGGCGTCAGGTCTTCGGCCAGTGGCGCGAAGCGGCGCTCCCAGCGGGCGAGCGTGGCGGCGAGATCGGCGTCGGCGCGCACGGCCTGTTCGAGCGCCTCGCGCGCGGGAGCGTCGAGGACGCCCAGCGCGTATTCGGCGCAGCGCAGTTCGGGGTCGTGATCGGCGGGCGTGCTCATCGCTCGAGGCAGGTTTTGAGTTGCATCAGGCTGCGCCGGATCCAGCTTTTCAGCGTACCGAGCGGCACGCTCAACTGCGTGGCCAGCTCGCTGTACGTCGCGCCGCCGAAGAACGCCTCGCGCACGGCGCGATGCTGCTGCGGGGCGAGCTGTTCCAGACAGTGCTCAAGGCGACGGCGGTCCTCGCTGGCCTCGGCAAGGGCGGCGGGCGTGGGGTGATCGTCGGCGAGTTCCAGCTCGCTGTCTTCCTCCAGCGGCGTTTCGTGGTGCTGCCGCAGGCGGTCGATCGTGCGGTTGCGCGCCAGCGTGATCAGCCAGGTCATCGCGCCGCCGCGTGCGGGATCGAACAGATCGGCACGCCGCCATGCGGTGGTGAAGACTTCCTGGAGCAGATCTTCGGCTTCGGCGCGGTCGTGAACCATGCGCACGATGGTGGCGAACACACGCGAAGAGGCGAGGCGGTAAAGCTCGGCGAACGCGCCCTGGTCGCCCTGGCCCACGCGTGTGAGCAACTGGTTCAGATGCGTGCGACGTGCCGCCTCGCGCGCCGGATCGGGTGCGGTGGGGTCGATGCCTGGTAGATTGCCAGCCGTGTCGGTCATGCGCTCGAAGGGGCGTGCCGCGCCCGCGCCAAAGGGACGGAAGGTTCCGACGAAATATAGCATCGCCGGCGTCAGACGACGCGGCGGCTGGCACAGCGGCAGGGGCAAAGGCTTCATGGGCGGCGGCGCGGCCTCCACGCGAGCGGAGGCATGCAGGCAGGGAGTTGACCGATATACGGGCATATACGGGCGACACGCACCGCCGGACGCAGCGCGCGCGGCGAGTTTTGTACCGCAATGTGTCTGCGCGGCGTTCTGAAAAACGCGCTTGCAATAAGCCGGGGTAGTGGAAACAAGCGAGATACGTGTGGGGCGTCAAATACATCTAACGCAACGTTGCAGCCGGACCCGACCAGCGCAACCCAGCGTGCAGCACCCAACCCGATCTTTTACGACCAAGTGTCCGTTACTGGAGAAAGTCATGAACCTCGTTCGCTCCCTCGTCGTCGCCGCCGTTGTCGTTTCCGCCGCCGTGCCCGCTCTCTCGTTTGCCCAGGATCATACGATCACCCGCGCCGAAGTGCGCGCCGAGCTGGTCCAGCTTCAGCAAGCCGGCTATGACGCGGCCAGCGACAACAACCAGTACCCGGCAAACCTGCAAGCCGCGCTCTCGCGCATCGCCGCAACCCAGAATGCGAACGCCGCTTACGGCGGCAGCGTCAACGCATCGGCAGCAGGCGAACCGGCAGCCGTCGCGCCGATGCAGCCTGTATCGCACGTATCGCATGCCTCGCGTAGCGGCAACACCCGCGATCCGCAAGATGTGGTTGGCCTGGAACCCATCTACGCTCACTCGTAATGCAGGGCGGCGACCGTCGCGGGCGCTGGCTCGCGACGGCCCCAGGTGCAAGTGATAGGTCTGCGGATACATCCCGTTGCAGAACTCACAATTCCCGGGTCAACAGCGCCATGAGCGGCTGCGTTTTTGCGAATAGACGGCATCGTGCCGTCGCCGCACAACCCAGTGCACACCGCAGTGCTCACCGCAGCACTCAACCCAGGGAGACCTATCATGCGCCGCTTGCCCCTCTACGCTGCTGCTGTTGCCACGCTCACGCTCGCTTTCGCCGGCACCGCCTCGGCCACGCCGAATACGCACTGGGACGCCACGCATCCGCGTCGCGCCGAAGTGAATCATCGTCTTTCGAATCAGGATCGCCGCATCCATCAGGAAGTGCGCGAAGGCGAGATGTCACACGGCGAAGCCGCGCGTCTGCATCGCGACGACCGCCAGATTCGCGGCGAAGAACGCATGATGGCGAGTCAGAACAACGGCCACATCACGCGTGCAGAGGACCGTGCGCTCAACCAGCAGGAAAATCACGTCAGCCGCCAGATCGGCCAGTGAGCGATAAGCCGGAAAAAACAAAGCGGTCGAACGGGGAGTTCCGTTCGACCGCTTTGTCATGATGAATCGGATTGCTTAGCAGGGCGAAACAGCGCCGCCTTATTCCTCGCCTTCGAGCTTTTCGATCGACATACCCAGTTCTGAAGCCATACGTTGCACGAGGATTTGCAGGCGCGCGACTTCGTCGGCCAGACGCTGCTGCTCGGCGCGCAGCGATTCATAGTCGGCGCTCGAAACACCGGTCGCAGCTGAGCCCGCATATTCACCGTCGAAACTGCCCGCAGCGGGCATGCTCACTTCGCCACACAGCAGATGCATCCAGCGGCTTTCACGTTCGCCGGGCGCACGCGGCAGTTTGACGACGAGCGGCGGCTCGCGCTCGGCCAGTTCGTCGAGGAAGGCCTCGACCGACGACACATCCGCAAAGCCATGCAGCCGCGCCGAATTCAGGCGCAATTCCGCCGCCGTCTGCGCGCCGCGCAACAGCAGCACCGTTAGCAGGGCGACCGCCTGGCCCGGCACACCCAGCACGCGATTGAGGTTGTGCTCGAAGCGCGGCACGCGACTGCTGCTGCCTTCGAACACGAGGCTCAAATGCTTGAGGTCTTCAATGGCGCTGAGCACTTCGGCTTCGCTGACGTTCATGACCGGCGAGCGCGCAGTCTTCTGGTTACAGCCCGAGGCAAGCGAATTGAGCGATAGCGGATAGGTGTCCGGCACCGTGTGCTGCTTCTCGATCAGCACGCCGACGATGCGGGCCTCCAGCGGCGTGAGCGCGCGCAGCGCGCGGGGCGAGGGAGCATCGACAGGGGTATTCATAAGCGGGTCAGGCGGAGTTTTCACGGGATTCCGATCATACCCGCTCGTCGCGCCGCTGCGCAGGGGCCGGGCCGCGCTGCGACACCGCTGGCGATCCTCCGACGAACTGCATTTCAACAGAAGTTTCCCCAGGGATTATTAGTATCTTTTACCCACAAACCCTGAAAGCGACTAACCGCTACCCGCAATTACCTAATCGTGTTCAAAATCCGGGATTTTCCCGAGTTAAAAAACTTCTGCATAGAGATTTACGCTTATTGCACTGCAACACGCGAATGCCTACACTGCACAAAGTCGTCAGGCGTTTCGAACCTGCTTCGAAACTTTTCCGAAAAGGAGGGCGTGTCGTGAGCGCATCCCAATCGCCAATATTGCATACGGCCCTAAAGCTGCACGTCTTCGAACAGGAAGGCGGCTGGCACTGGGGCATTACCATTCCGCGCGCTGCAGGCGGTGGCTTCAAGGTCATTGCCTATAGCGATACGACCTTTGCCGGCGAGAACGAAGCTCGCCGCGACGGCGATCGTGCGCTCGACAGCATGCCGGACAGCCCGGCCGCGTCGCTCGCCTTCTGAATGAGCAGAAGGCGCCGCCGCGCTTGAGTCGAACGCGGCGCCGCCTTCGGTCTGCCTTCCTCAGTCCACTTTTTCCTTCACTTCCAGGCCCCAGAAACGCGCTTCACCGGCACTGGCATCGCTCGCATAGAACTTGTCCTGCCAGCCGTCGTTCGGACGCAGGCCGGTCCATTCGTGCGGCGACGTAAGATGCGAGGGACCGCCGATGGTGGTCTCGCTGGCCTTGGCGTTTTTGCGTTTCGCGGGCGGCGCCATATTGTGACGCCACCAGAAATGGTTGAAGACCGCGATGGCATTGACTGCGTACGCAATGGCCAGATCGCGGTCGTTTTCGATGATGATGAGATTATCGTCGTTGACGGTGGCCGCTTTCACGCCTGCGTTGTGTGACCCGGTCATGACAACCGGATGATCGCCCAGCGGATCGATCACGATGATCTTGCTATGGACGACCACGATGCCTACGCGGCCGAGATAATCGAGAATCGGCACGCCTTTCTGATGCTGCGTGGCCGGTAGCACGATGTCGTAATTCGAGGGCACCGCCTCGGTGCCGTGCAGAAAGCCCACGGCCGTCGCGTCGCCTGCGTGCGCGTGGATGGTCGGGTCGGTGTTGACCACGCCGCGGATGTAGAGACCCGCATCGGCTTCGGCCTGCTCGCGAATGTCCTGCAAGAGACTGCCTTGCCAGCCCGGATCGAGCATCAGCGTGAGAATGCCGGACTTCGCGTTCTGGATCAGCGAGCGCGCATAGGCCAGATCGGGTGAATTCGCGCCGATCGACTTCGGCAGATGCGGACTGAAAAACACCGAGGTCGTCTGCTTGCCGTGCTTGAAGGTGTTAACCTGGCCATCGGAGGCAGGCGGCGGCGTGCGAAAGTCGGCGTCGCGCAGACGCTGCCATTCGGCGAGATAAGCGACGGCGATTTTCGCATCGTCGACCAGCAGGCCGTTGTTGACCTGCGTATACAGCCCGTGCGGTGTCCAGTTCGTGCTGCCGGTCCAGACCTTCTGTGCCTTGCCCTTGTTCCCGATCGCGCCGCCCGTGACGAACACGGCGAATTTGTTGTGCGCGTAGACGCCGGATGGCTTAAGAATGCGGCGCGAAAGATCGACCTTGCCGGTGAGTGCGGCTGCGGCGCTGGCGTTTTCGTCGCTGCCTTTTTCGTGCGTGCCGTTCGCGAGCACCAGGTGGCAGCGCTGGCCGAGCTTCGCCAGGCGCGCGATCAGGTCGCTATCCGAAAGCTCGAACAGCACGAGGTACAGATGCATGTCTTCGGTCTGCTGGGCTTCGTCGAGCAGCGCGTGCATCTGCTTCGCGAGTTCGCCGCCCAGTTCGCTGCCGATGGTCGGTTTCGGCCTGGCGTGCGCCGCGGCGGGAACGGCTTCGGCGGGCAAGGGCAATTGCAGCACCGTTTCAAGCGCCTGCGTCGCGACGTCTGGATCCCCTGCATCGTCACCAGTGGCTTTCGTGTGCTTTGGTGCGAGCGCGGCGCGCAGCGCTTCGAATTGCTCGGGATAGACTTCGGCGCATTTCGCGAACCAGCGTGCGCCCACGATTCCCACGTTAAAGAACGGCTTGTACTTTTCGGGCTGCGGGGTGGCCGGTTCGAACCACGCCGACTGGATATCGCTTTCGGTAGGCTTCGCGGTGTCGCCCGTCATGGCGATGACGCTGTATTCGACCTTGCCTTGCGCAGGCGGCTCGAAATCGGTCCACGTAAAGCGCTGATACGGCCAGGAGGTCGAGGGCTGCGCGTCGGCGTTGGACTGCACCGCATGTTGCGTCGAAAAGCCCACATAAGCATTGAGCGGCGCGGCGTTCTTGCCATTGACACGGCGCAGGACCGCATAACCGAGACAATCAGGAATCGCCGTCTCATGCCACCACGCGAGAAACACGCTGTCGGTGCCGCGATAAGCCTGCAATTCGATGTCGCTCATGTTGACGCTCTCCTGTGGAGATGGGTGGCGAGAGGTGGCGAGGCGAATCCAGCGCGCCGCGCGCATCGGCAGCGGGATGGATTGAATGGGACAAAACCGGAAGGGCGGCCCGCGTGCGGAGCTGGCGGGCGTCGCTTGAGTGCGTAAATTCTAGGCGACGCGTCCCGCTTTAATATGATTTTTCGATGACAGGTACGCGTGGGGAATGCGCTGGGGCGACGCGCCCCAGTTGTAACTCAACCGCGAGGTATCGCAAGCTTGCCGCCAAAAATAAGGTAAATGAGCAGCAGGCAATCGCCGATCGCGCTCTTCACGGCGTTCGCCACCACGGCCACGGGCGCCAACCGCGCATTGAGTCGCCGGTTGTGCTCGATCTTCTCCTGCGTTTCCAGAATCACATTGAGATCGTTGTTGCAGCAGGTCAGGAGGTCGGCGCCGCTCCATGCGCCCAGACTGTTGTGATCGTGTTGATGACCGACGATGCTGGCGCTCCAGACAGCATTGAATTCACCGGTGTACTGGTCCTGGGTCCGCGTAAAACCGTATTGCTCCAGGCGGGTGATTTCCTTGCGGGGCAACCCGATATCCATCGGACGGATATCCGGGTCATAGCCGATAAACTTCACGGTCAAACGCGAACTGAAGCTGCCATTGGTGTTGATCTGCAGATCGGCCAGTTCGCCGTGAGCGTACCAGGGCGTATCGGAAGGTCGAATGGGAGCCGAGTGTTTCAATGGCGCGAGCGCGGCGCTGAGCGCCGTGCTGGGCAGCGCGAAGTCGTAATCGGAAAGGTTCGTGCGGACCAGCAGCCTGTCCCCCGTGGCGTTGAGCTTGATTTCGTCGATCGATTCGCTGCTCGTTTTTGGATACTCGGGATATTCTGGAACCAGATAGCACGCCGCAATAAAGCACACTGCAAAAATCGCCAGATATCGGATGACTTTCATTTCTGATTGTTGTGATGTCCAGAACCCAAGCATAAACGCAAATCGGGCTGTGTGAACGCGCATTAGATTGCGTACGCAATCAGCATGAAACCCGCCGCCATGCTTGCCGCGCCGGTCACGCGGAAAATGCCCACGAGCGCCCCGCGCGAAGCCGCAACGCGCTCGATCGCAATGGCCGCGCTCACGATGAGCGTGGCCTCGCGGTTCATCACGCCGGTCGCGAGCAGCACCGCCATCCAGTTGCCGCAGCAACTTGCGCACTGCAAGGCGAAACGCATGCCAACGCGCACCGCAGAAACCGCATCGTGGCATTGCCGGACCGAGTGGCAGGATTGCAGGCGTTTAGCCTTCCATGATGTGCATTGGAGAACGCCCGCAGCCATCACAACGAAGCCCGTTGCGACCGGCGCTGCGCGTGCAATCGACGGCACGCGGATAGCAAGCGATGCGATCCCCGCGCCCAGCGGAAAGACCGCCATGCCCGCGAGCAACCAGACCATGAAATAGCCACCCGCATTCAAAATAATTAGCCATCCAGAATGAATCGTAAGCGTGCTGCGCTCGCGCCAGAGCATCGGTGCGAGTGCAGGCAGCATCATCGCAGGCGTCATGGTGGCCCACATCGATACGAACGACGTCGCGGTTTGCAGCCACGTTCTTCCGCACAGCGGCAGCCAGGTGGCGGACAAGGTCCAGCCGCCCGGCATGGGCGTGCCGCTCATCGCGGTCATCGACATCAATCGCAGCACCGTTGCCGTCGCGCTGCCAGCGAACAGCAGCGCCGCCGCGACAGCAAAAATGGCCCGCGTTCGTGCGATGGGAAACATGATCGGCCTCAGCGCGCGGGGTATTCGTCGTGCCGCTTCCACCAGATGCCGGTTTCGTTGCGGCCTAGCGGTGCGCGGTCGAGCCATTGGTACATGCCCCAGATCGCGTCGAGTCCGCGTGCGTAAGTCGAGTACGTGTGCCAGATGGCGCCGTCCTCGCGCACGAAAGCGCTCATGCCCGGCCGGTCGCGCGCGTAGGTCGCGGCATCCGTTCCGCAAGTTGCGGCGAATTCGGCGACGGGCGCGGGCGGCGGATCGGCGTCCATCGCGTGGCGGCCGCGCGCGTAGTTGTATTCGACGCTGCCTTCGCGCTGCTGTTCGGCGGTAAACGAGACGTTGAAGTCAAAATTAAAATCGTTGCCCTGCGAGGAGGCCCACGGAAAATGCCAGCCCATGCGCTCGCGATAGGCCAGCAGTTTCGCGAGCGGCGCGCGCGAGACCGCCATCAGCGTGACGTCGTGATGCGCAAGATGCGCGACATTGCCGTCGAAGCCATCGGCAAGCGCCGAGCAGGATGGGCAGCCCGCCGCGTAATCGGGGCCGAACATGAAGTGATAGACGAGCAGTTGCGAGCGTCCCTTGAAAAGATCGGCGAGCGAGGCGCGGCCCTGCTCCGTGTCGAAGGCGTAATCCTTGTCGACGCGCACCCAGGGCAACGCCTGGCGTTGCTGGGCGAGGGCGTCGCTGCGCCGCGTGAGGTCTTTCTCGGCGGCCAGCAGATCGAGCAGTGCTGCCAGCCATTGTTCGCGGGTGCCTGTTGCATGCGTGGTCATCGTGTGCTCCTGTCGGGGCTGCCGGGGTCTGAAAGCGAGCGACCCGGACAGCGAACCAGGGTGGAAACTGCGCTGTGACTGCCGTGTTAGATTAGGTCCGGACGGCCGAACGAGGGGAGTGACAAGTGTGTCGAGATTCGCGTCGGGCTTTGCGTCTGAACCGGGCCACGCATGGATTCGCTGATCACTGCCGCCGCGCGCGCACTGGCCGCCGGTGATCCGTTGGGCGCGCTGAACCGCGTCGCCCTGCGCGACGACGCGCCTGCGCTCGCGCTGCGCGGCATCGCGATGGCGCAACTGGGGGATCTTGAACGCGCGAAGGCGCTTTTGCGCAGCGCGGCACGCGGTTTCGGCGCACGCGAGGCGGTGGCCCGCGCGCGCTGCATCGTCGCCGAGGCCGAGATCGCGCTGGCGTTACGCGATCTGGGCTGGCCGTCGGCGGCGCTCGATGCGGCGCGGCAAACGCTCGATGCGCACGGCGACGCGCTCAATGCCGCCCACGCCCGCCACCTGGCGATACGCCGCCTGCTGCTGATCGGCCGCTTGAGCGAGGCGGCGCAATTGCTCGCCGAGATGAATCCCGAACCGCTTCCGCCCGCGCTCAGGGCGTCGCACGAACTGATTGCAGCCGGCGTGGCGATGCGCCAGATCCGCCCGCAGGCGGCCCGCAAGGCACTGGCGGAGGCCGCACGAGCCGTGCGCGTCGCCAACATCGCGCCGTTGGCCGCTGAGGTCGCGCGAGCGGCGCAATCGCTCGATGCGCCCGCCGCCCGCTTGATCGCGCGAGGCGAGACGCGCTCCCTGAAGCTCGATGAGGTCGAAACATTACTGGCCTCGAACGCACTGGTGATCGACGCCTGCCGCTACGCCGTGCGCGAGGCCGGCAGCGTGGTGCCGCTCGCCCGCAGGCCGATATTGTTCGTGCTGATGCGCGCGCTGGCGCAAGCGTGGCCCGCCGATGCGCCGCGCGACGTGCTGATCGCACGCGCCTTTCGCATGAAACACGCGGACGAGACGCACCGGGCGCGCTTGCGCGTCGAGATCGGCCGGTTGCGCGCGCTGCTCGGCGATCTGGCCGGTATCCACGCGACGCCGCAGGGCTTTGCACTCGTGCCGGCCCGGGCCAGCGAGGTCGTGGTGCTGGCGCGCCCCGTCGAGGAACCGCACGCCGCCGTGCTGGCGCTGCTCGCCGATGGCGAGGCGTGGTCCAGTTCAGCGCTCGCGCTGGCCCTGGGCACGAGTCAGCGCACCGTGCAGCGCGCGCTCGATGCGCTGACGTCGGCGCACAAAGTGCAGCCGGTCGGTGTGGGTCGCGCGCGTCGTTGGACCATGCCGCCGCTGCCCGGATTCGCGACGGCCTTGTTACTCCCCGCGCCGCTGCCAGGCGAGCAGGATGAGCGTATGAACCGACCGGCAAGGAGCCCTCGATGAAGCATTCCACAGCCAGCATCCTGCGCGAATATGGTCCTTTTGAAGGCGTTGAACAGGTGGGCGGCGTTACCTGGGATGGCGACCGCGTGTGGTTCGCGGCGGGCGACAAACTTGCTTCGCTCGATCCGCAAAGCGGACAGACCCAGCGCGCGATCGACATGCCCGCGCATGCGGGCACGGCCTTCGACGGCCAGCACCTGTTTCAGATCGCCGAGGCGCAGATACACAAGATCGACCCGGAGAGCGGCCGCGTGCTCGCCACGATCCCTGCGCCGGGCAATGGCGGCGATTCGGGCCTCGCGTGGGCCGAGGGCACGCTCTGGGTGGGCGAATATCGCGCGCGCAAGATCCATCAGATCGATCCGCAGACCGGCGCGATCCTGCGCACGATCGAGTCGAGCCGCTTCGTCACGGGCGTGACCTGGGTCGATGGCGAGTTGTGGCACGGCACGTGGGAAGGCGATGAAAGCGATCTGCGTCGTATCGATCCGCAGACGGGCAAGGTGCTGGAGCGGCTGCAGATGCCTGAAGGCACCGCCGTTTCCGGACTTGAGTCGGACGGAGGCGAGCGCTTTTTCTGTGGCGGCGGCAATAGCGGGAAGATTCGCGCGGTGCGCAGACCACGGCACGAGGCGGCCGACAACGCAGACGACAACGCGGCCGACAACGCGGCCGACGAGGACGCGACATAAGCGCGTCAAAACCGCTAGAGTTTGAGGCTTGCGCAACCCATTGGAGCTTCGCCTTGCAGCCCGCCCGTCCCACCATCGTCATGCCCGAAGCCCCCGATCTGCAGATGCGCAACGCCATCAGCGCGCCGCTCAAGGCATTTAATTCGCGTGAAGCAGGGCGTCCCGTCGATTTCCGCACGCTCGCGCTGCTGCTCAAGGACGACGCATCGGGCGAGATCGTCGGCGGCTTGTGGGCCGATACTTCGTTCACGCAACTTCATATCGATCTGCTGTACGTGCCCGAAACACTGCGCGGCAGCGGGCTGGGCGCGCAACTGGTCACGCAGGCCGAGGAGGAGGCGCGTCGGCGCGGATGTCTGGCGGCGTGGCTCGATACCTTCAGTTTTCAGGCGCGTGGCTTTTACGAAAAGCTCGGCTATGAAGCGTTTGGCGTGATCGAGGACTATCCGCCGGGTCACAGCCGGATTTTTATGAAGAAGCGCTTTGCTTAAAGGCTGGGAGGGCGATGAGCGGGTTCAGAGCCTCAGCGCTCAGGACGCGCCATCGTCAAAGATATCCTCGATCTTGCAGCCAAACAGACGCGCGATGGCAAAAGCGAGCGGCAGGCTCGGATCGTAACGGCCGTTCTCGATGGCGTTGACCGTTTGCCGCGATACGCCAAGCTGCTCCGCCAGATCGTTTTGCGACCAGCCGTTTTCCGTGCGCAGACGCCGTAAATCGTTGTTCATCGATAACGCCGGCTGCACACGATCGAACTGCCGATCCACAGCGCGCCCATCACCGGCCACACCATCACGAAAGAAAGGCGCGGTAAGCCGGCGTTCTCCAGAAATCCATACGCAAATGTCAGCAGCGCCGTGCCCGCAAACGCCACGGATAGCGCTTCCAGTTCAATACGCCGCTGCAATTCGTCGAGCCCACGCACACGGCGCACGATCACCCAGCACACGGCAACCGCAGGCAACATCGGCAATAACGTAATGAGGACGCGCAGCGAACTGGTTGCGGGATCAACTAATGAGAGCAACCAGAGCGATACGCCCAGCACGATGCAATACATCGCGATGGCGGCGGTCATCTCCTTGCGATAGCGATTCATGGCGAGCAGCGCTTCAGAATTAAGTGCCTCGATTGTGGCAGCGCTTTGAACACATGTAAAGCACGCTTTACACGTGTTGATGCGGTGGAATGAACGCTACGCAGCCCGAACATATGCAAACAACCAATGGTTATTTGGCGGTTGGCGCGCGGGCCGCTAAAGTCCCACCCTCGCCGATCCAGGCAGATTGCGGACTTCGCTCCGATTCCTGCTCACAACATTTCAAATCCGGATTCCGATATGCGCGTTCGCATTGCCCGTCTCGCCGCTGCCTTGCTGTCCCTTACCGCCGCTTCGTTTGCCGCCAATGCGGCGACTGCCGCCACCGCCGCACAGCCGACGCTGCGCATCGGCGTGGATGCCGAATCGTATCCGCCGTTCTTTTCAAAGGACGCATCGGGTAGCTGGAAAGGCTGGGAAATCGATCTGCTCAACGCGGTCTGCACGAAGATGAACGTGCATTGCCAGTTGACGGACGTGGCATGGGACGGGCTCGTGCCTTCGCTGCAAAACGGCAAGATCGACGTGATCTGGTCGTCGATGACAATCACGGGCGAGCGCCAGAAAGTGATCGACTTCACACGCCCGTACTATGAGTCGCCCACGGTCTTCGTCGGCGCGAAAAGCGACAAGCGCAAGGTGGACTGCGCTGTGCCCGCGACCTTCAAGGGCCGCGTGATCGGCGTGGAGGCGGGCACCAACTTCTCCGCGTTCCTCGACGCGCGCTTCAAGCACGACGCGCAGATCAAGTCCTTCGACAAATTCGACAACGCGCTGGCCGATCTCGTCGCGGGCCGCGTCGACTACGTGCAGGAAGGCAAGGGACTCTTCACGGCTTTCCTGAATTCGCCGGACGGCAAGGACTTCGAGATCAAGGGCGCCTGCAAGGACGATCCGGTGCTGGGTCTTGGCGTGGGCGGCGGCGTGCGTCGCGGCGATGCGCTGCGCGCGCGTCTGTCCGACGCCATCGCCCAGGTGCAGAAGGACGGCACGTGGGACGCAATCACCGCGCGCTATCCGAAGCTGCAAGGCACGATCGAAAAGAGCAACTGATCCCGTGCTGATCGATACCTCCGTCTTCGCGCTGCTGTCGTTCGGCAACGGCGGCTATGGCCGGGAGTTTGGGGCGGCCTTTGCGCAGACGGTCGCGGTAGCGGCTGGTTCGTTCGGCGTGGGCGCGTTCGCGGGTCTGGCGGGCAGCGGCGCGAAGCTCTCGCAGCACGCCGCGTTGCGCCTCGCCGGGCAGGGCTATACGACCATCGTGCGCGCGTTGCCCGAACTGCTTTGCCTGCTGATCGCGTTTTATGCGCTGGCACCCGCGCTCGAAAGCGCGTTGCATGCCACGGGGCTGGTGACGCCCGGTTTCGCGTTCGATCCGCTCGCCGTGGCGATCTGCTCGCTCGGCTTCATCCAGGGCGCGTATCTCACCGATATCTTTCGCGGCGCGTTTATCGCGGTGCCCGCTGGCCAGGTGGAGGCCGCGAGTGCGTTTGGCATGTCGCGCGCTCAGGTGTTCCGGCGCGTGCGTTTGCCGCTCGCGCTGCGCCTGGCGTTGCCCGGCGTGAGCAACGTCTGGCTCAACGCAACCAAGGACGCTTCGTATATCAGCGTGCTCGGCTCGTTCTCCGATCTGCTCAAGACCAGCCAGCTTGCGGCGGGCGCGACGCGTCACTACCTGTTTTTTCATCTCGTCACCGCAGCGCTATTTCTGGTGTTGAGCATCGGCTCGATGGCCGTGTTCGGCAGCCTCGAAAAGCGCGTGAATCGCGGCGTACGACTGGCTTCGCTCTGATTTCGCTCCGATGTTTTCGCTCGCGTTCCTCACCGGCACTGTGATGCCGAAGCTCATCGAAGCGGTGCCCACCACGCTCTCGCTCACCTTTGTTTCCGGCGCGGCGAGCCTCGCGATGGGTGTGCCGCTCGCGTTTGCGGCCGCTGCGCGCAATATCGCGTGGCGCTGGCCCGCGCGCACGTGGATCACGTTGATTCGCGGCACGCCGCTGCTGGTGCAGATCTATCTGCTTTACTACGGCTTCGGCCAGATTTTGCCGCGCGAATGGATGCGCGATAGCTGGGCTTCGCCGTTCCTGCGCGATGCGTGGTGGTATGCGGTGGTGGCGCTTGCCGTCAACGAAAGCGCCTACGTCGCGACGATCCTGCGCGGCGCGATTGCCGGGGTGCCGGCGGGAGAGGTGGAAGCGGGCTACGCGTTCGGCATGTCGCGCTGGCGGGTGCTGCGCAGCATCGTCGGGCCGCTCGCGTTTCGTCTTGCGTTGCCTGCGCTGATCGGCGAAACCATCCTGCTGATGAAATCGACCGTGCTGGCGTCCACCATCACGGTGTTCGACGTGCTCGGCACGGCGAATACGCTGCGGTTCGAGACCTTGCGCGTCTATGAGCCGCTCGCGGGTGCGGCGATTGTGTACGTGGTGCTCGTCGTGGCGTTGACATGGCCTGCATCGCTGCTGGAAAAGCGCCTCAATCGCTACCTCGTACGCGACATTGCGGGCGGCAAGGGCCGTTCCGCGCGACGCGGTGCACGCGTGGATGCCTTCGGCGCGTTGCGCTGAGCGCCGGAATCGCGCGTATCGATATCCAGACCAATACTTCCTGTTCACGATGATCCGAATTCTCGACGGCGGCATGGGCCGCGAACTCCTGCGCATGGGCGCGCCCTTTAAACAGCCGGAATGGTCTGCACTGGCGCTGATCGAAGCGCCCGAATACGTGCGCGCGGCACACGACGCCTTCGTGCGGGCCGGTGCCGATGTGGTGACGACCAACTCTTATGCGGTCGTGCCGTTCCATATCGGGGCAGAGCGCTTCGCACAACAGGGCGTGGCGCTGGCCGACCGTGCGGGCCGACTCGCGCGTGAGGCGGCTTCGGCGGCGGGTACGGCGCGCGCGGTGCAGGTGGCAGGATCCTTGCCGCCGGTGTTCGGCTCGTATCGGCCCGATCTGTTCGATGCGCAGCAAGCCGCGCCTTTGCTCGACGCGCTCGTGCGCGGGCTTGATGCGCACGTCGATCTGTGGCTTGGCGAAACGCTGAGTTCGACCGCCGAGGCGCGCGCGGTGCGCAAGGCGCTCAGCGACAGGGGCGAGCGCGGCGAAGATCAGCGCCCGTTATGGCTCTCCTTCACGCTCGACGATAGCGGCGACGTGCAGGCGATTGCCGAAGGGCGCGCGCGTGCGCGCCTGCGTTCGGGCGAAACGGTTGAAGCGGCTGTCGAGGTGGCGCTGGAACTGGGTGCACAAGCGTTCCTCTTCAATTGCAGTCAGGCCGAAATCATGCGCGCAGCCGTGCAGGAAGCGCGTGTCGTGCGCGAGCGCAAGGGCGCATCGCTGGAACTGGGCGTATACGCGAACGCCTTCGAGCCCGAGCGCGAATCGATGGCGGCCAACGACGGATTGAGCACCTTGCGCGCCGATCTGGAACCGGACGGCTACGCTGCGTTCGCGCGCGCGTGGGCGCAGGCGGGGGCGACGCTGATCGGCGGATGCTGCGGGATCGGGCCTGAACATATCGAGCGGCTTGCGAGCGTGGTGAGGGATAGCGCGCATTCCGCGTAAGCACCAGGAAGAGGCCTTCGCGCGCGCACTCCACGGCCCGGCGCTCACTTACGTGCGCGCGCCGGCTTCTTCTTTTCGGGCAGCGCCTGATTCACATCGACCGGCACGAATGGCGCTTCAAAGTGCTTGACCAGAAAGTCGATGAACGCCCGAGCGCGCGTCGATTCGTTGCGTTGCCCAGGGTAATAGACGAACAGGTCCGCAGACGGCAACACCACATTCGGCAGCACGAGCTTGAGTCTGCCGCTCTGGATGTATTTCGCCAGATCCCATTCCGAGCGGATCAAAATACCATGCCCGTCCAGCGCCCAGCGCAGCACGATATCGCCATCGTTGCTGGACAGTGAGCCGCTCACCTTCAGCGCCTCCAGATGATCTTCCTGCATGAAGCGCCACACGCCGAAGGCATCGTCGTTCTGCGTGTGGATGATGCAGCGGTGATCGACCAGATCTTCCTTGCGCTGCGGAACGCCGTGCCGTTCCAGATACTTGGGCGAGGCACACAGAAAGCGGCGATTGCTCATCAGGCGGCGCGCACGCAGGCGCTGATCCGGCAACTCGCCAAAGCGGATCGCCATATCGAACGCGCCTTCCACCAGATCGACGGGACGATCCGTAACGACGAACTGGATATCGACATGCGGATAGCGCCGGGCGAATTCCGATACCAGCGGAGCGATGGTGTTGCGTCCGAAGCCCAGCGTCGCGTTGATGCGCAGGCGTCCATGCGGATCGTCCGGCGAACCGGCGATCGCGTCTTCCATTTCCCGCACCTGTTCGAGTATCTGCGAGGCGTAGCGCGCGAACGTTTCGCCTTCGGGCGTGAGGCTCACGCTGCGGGTGGTCCGGTTCACCAGCCGCGTGCCGAACCGCTCTTCCAGTATGCCCAGCCGCTTGGTGGCGGCGGGCGGCGTGATGCCCATCGATCGCGCTGCGCCGGACAGGCTCTTGAGTTTCGCAAGCTGCACGAAGAACTCGAAATCGGAAGTGGAGTCAGTTCTCACTTTTGGTAAAAAATGAAATGAATTGAGGTGAAGTATAGGGCGATCTCCGGCGGCTATGCTACGTCCCATTGCAGCCGTACCCGTGCAAGCAGGCATCCAGCAAACACGCCAGTCCAGGAGACAGCACCATGAGAATCGTCGAGATTCGCGAGAAAACCGTTCCGATCAGTTCGCCGATCCGCAACGCCTACATCGACTTCAGCAAGATGACCTTGAGCCTCGTCGCCGTGGTGACCGACGTGATCCGCGACGGCAAACCCGTGGTGGGCTACGGCTTCAATTCGAATGGCCGTTACGGACAGGGCACGCTCATGCGCGAGCGCTTTATTCCGCGTCTCCTCGAAGCCGATCCGGCCACGCTCGTCAACGACGCGGGCGACAACCTCGATCCGCACCGGATCTGGGCGACCCTGTTCACGAACGAAAAGCCGGGCGGCCACGGCGAGCGTTCGGTCGCGATCGGCACGATTGATATGGCCGTGTGGGACGCGGTGGCGAAGATCGAAGGCAAGCCGCTCTTCCAGTTGCTGGCGGACCGTTATGGCGACGGCCAGCCGAACCGCAAGATCTTCGTCTATGCGGCGGGCGGCTATTACTACCCCGGCCAGAACCACGACAAGCTCAAGGACGAGATGCGCAGCTATATCGACCGCGGCTATACGGTCGTGAAGAAGAAGATTGGCGGCGCGTCGCTCGACGAAGATCTGCGCCGGATCGACTCGATTCTCAGCGTGCTCGGCGATGGACAGAAACTGGCGGTCGATGCAAACGGCCGCTTCGATCTGGACACTGCGATCCAGTATGCGAAAGCGCTCTCGCAATACGATCTGTTCTGGTACGAAGAGCCGGGTGATCCGCTCGATTTCGAACTGCAGGCGACGCTGCGCAACTACTACGACAAGCCGATGGCCACCGGCGAAGATCTGTTCTCGATGCAGGATGCGCGCAATCTGATCCGCTATGGCGGCATGCGCGCGGACCGCGACTGGCTGCAATTCGACTGCGCGCTGAGTTACGGCCTGGTGGAATATCTGCGCACGCTCGACATGCTGCGTCAGCACGGCTGGTCGCCGGCCCGCTGCATTCCGCACGGCGGCCATCAGATGTCGCTGAACATTGCCGCTGGCCTTGGGCTTGGGGGCAACGAATCGTATCCCGATCTGTTCCAGCCCTACGGCGGCTTCCCCGATGGCGTGAAAGTCGACAACGGCTTCATCACAATGCCGGATCTGCCGGGCATCGGCTTCGAAGGCAAAGCCGATCTTTACGCGGAAATGCAGAAGCTTTCGGCCTGACGCTTTCGCAGCGCAAATCCAGCGCAAATCCAGCGCAAATCGAATCGATCCGCGACCGGAAACACAGGCGCCGCACGTACGGCGCCTGGCGGTCGCCCGCAGTCCAATGAAGGCGCCATGCTCAGGAGACAGACATGCGGCCCTCGACTCTCAAACGCTATCTTTCGAAGCTCTACGTTCAGGTGCTGATCGGCATCGTGGCGGGCATTCTCGTCGGCCATTTCTACCCCGATACTGGCGTCGATCTCAAGCCACTGGGCGACCTGTTCATCAAGCTGATCCGCATGCTGCTCGCGCCGATCATTTTCGCTTCCGTCGTCGTGGGTATCGCACGCATGAACGACCTGCACGAAGCGGGGCGCGTTGGCGTGAAGGCGGTGCTCTATTTCGAGGTGGCCTCGACCCTTGCGCTGTTAATCGGACTGGTCGTAGTCAACGTGATCCAGCCGGGCAGCGGCATGAATATCGATCCGGCCCATATCGACAGCTCAGCCATCGCCAGTTACGCGCACGCCGCGCACGAACACACCACGCTCGGCTTTCTGATGAGCATCGTGCCGAACAGTATCGTCGGCGCTTTCGCCAACGGCGAGATTCTGCCGATCATTTTCTTTTCCGTCCTGTTTGCGATTGCGCTCGCGAAACTCGGGCCGCGCACCGCGCCGCTGGTCGATATGCTCGACATGTTCTTGCAAGGTATGTTCGGCGTCGTGCGCATCGTCATGTATGTCGCACCAATTGGCGCATTTGGCGGCATGGCGTTCACCATCGCAAAGTATGGTCTGGGCACGCTTGCATCGTTCGGACAACTGATGCTTTGCCTCTACCTTACGTCGATCTGCTTCATCGCCGTCGTACTGGGCGTCGTCATGCGGCTGTGCGGTCTGTCGTTGTGGAAGTATCTGCGCTATATCCGCGATGAAATCCTCATTACGCTCGGCACGGCATCGACCGAAGCCGTGCTGCCGCAGATGCTCATCAAGATGGAAAATCTCGGCTGCTCGCGTCCTGTGGTGGGCATGGTGCTGCCGACCGGCTACACCTTCAACGCCGATGGCACCGCGATCTATCTCACGATGGCGGCGATGTTCGTCGCGCAGGCCATGAATATCCATCTGACGCTGACCGATCAACTTGTCGTCCTTGGCGTTTTGCTGCTGACGTCGAAGGGATCGGCGGGCGTGGCCGGTGCGGGTTTCGTTGCACTGGCGGCCACGCTCGCCTCGATGCACAAGATTCCCGTATCGGGCCTCGTGCTGTTGCTGGGCGTCGATCGCTTCCTGAACGAGGCGCGCGCCGTTACGAACCTGATTGGCAACGGCGTGGCGACGATCGTGGTAGCGCGTTGGGAGGGTGCGCTGGATCGGGACCGTGCGCGTGCAGTCCTCAATCGTGAGGTCGACTACAGCGTGGTCGATGCCGCAGAGGAAGCGCCGTATGCGCCCGCCTTGGGCGACCCGGCAACGGGCGGCCGGAGCCGCTAGGCTTGCGGGCACCTTTCACTGGAACGCGCGGTAATACCATTCCAGGAATATCGATATCCCCAGATCGCCGGGTAATCTGACTACTCTTTGACAGACAGCCCGGCCGAGCCTTTTTGATAATGGATGCCTTGATCCGTCGTCGCGCGTGAAGCGCGCCGACGCTTACGGCCCCCACAATCAGGCTCCCCATGAACTCTCCCGTAGTGGCGTCGCGCGGCGCTGGCGCGTCCGATTCCTTCGTGCGCCTGCATGGCGTGAGCAAGCGCTTTCAGCTTGCCGGCCATACGCGCGCCATTCTTGCCGATCTCGATCTCGACATCCGCCGCGAGGAGTTCATCGCGATTCTCGGCGAGAGCGGCTGCGGCAAATCCACCTTGCTACGCCTGCTGTGCGGGCTCGATAGCGCCTATGACGGGCAGATTCTCGTCGATGGCATCGCGCCGAAGATTGGCAACGACGAAGCGGGCATTGTGTTTCAGGACCCGCGTCTGTTCCCCTGGCTTACCGTCGAGCAAAACATCGCGCTTGGACTCGCGAGATTCAGTCTCGCACGCGCCGAAGTGCAGCAGCGCGTGCGCGAACACATCGCGCTGGTCGGCCTCTCGGGCTTCGAGCGCGCGCTGCCGCATCAACTCTCGGGCGGCATGGCGCAGCGCGTAGCGCTTGCGCGCGCCATCGTCGCGCGGCCCGCGTTTTTGCTGCTGGACGAACCGTTCAGCGCGCTCGATGCGCTCACCCGTTCGCAGATGCACGATCAATTGCTGCGTATTCGCGCCGCCGCCGATCTGACCATGCTGCTGGTCACCCACGATGTGGAGGAAGCGGTCTATCTCGCCGATCGCGTGGTGGTGATGGCTCCGCGTCCCGGGCCGCTGCGCGCGACTGTCGAGATCGATCTGGAGTATCCGCGCAATCGCGCCGACATCGCTTTCCAGCGTGAGCGCGAACGACTTCACGCGCTGCTGGGGCATGGTGCGCATTCCACGCAATCCACGCATTCCGTGCATTCCGTGCATTCATATAGCTGATTGTGTGCTTTGGACTGTCAAGGTATAGACAGATATTCACGCGGCGTCCCGGTAGCATGGTTGCAATGGTCGTGATCGCAGATAACGGAGCGACGGTAACGGCCTGAATGACGGGGAAAGCGAATCACCATGTTCGTCTTTCCGTTTTTGTTCATAAGGATTCCTTTTTTAATCGAGAAAGAAAATGTCGAAACTCAACGTAGTGGAAAACGGCGAACTGTCGATCCATCCGATCACCGGTCGCATCGGCGCGGAGATTCGCGGCGTGCGTCTGTCCGGCGATCTGCAACCGGCTGCGCTGGAGGCCATCAATGCGGCGCTGCTGCGTCATAAGGTGATTTTCTTTCGCGATCAAACGCATTTGACGGACCAGGAGCAGGAAGCATTCGCGAAGCTGCTCGGCGATCCGGTGGCGCACCCAACCGTTCCGGTGCGCGAAGGCACGGAATATCTGCTGGAACTCGATTCGCTGCATGGCGGCCGCGCCAATTCGTGGCACACGGACGTGACCTTCGTCGATGCCTATCCCAAGGCGTCGATCCTGCGCGGCGTGACGAATCCGGAAGTGGGCGGCGACACGGTCTGGGCCAACACGGCCACCGCCTACGACGACCTGCCGGATACGCTGAAGACCCTGGCCGAACAACTCTGGGCCGTGCACAGCAACGATTACGACTATGCGGCCGCCGCAAGCTACGCACGCAACACGCTCACTGAGCAGGCCAAGGCCGCTTACGAGCGTTATCGCGAGGTGTTTGTCTCCACGCGTTATGAAACCGAGCATCCGCTGG
Source organism: Burkholderia sp. Ax-1719 (assembly GCF_011753055.1). Classification (GTDB taxonomy): domain Bacteria; phylum Pseudomonadota; class Gammaproteobacteria; order Burkholderiales; family Burkholderiaceae; genus Paraburkholderia. Next base: position 343,281 of record NZ_VWWJ01000001.1, read on the forward strand.
TGCGCGTGCATCCGGAAACCGGCGAGAAAACGCTGGTGCTGGGTCACTTCTTCAAGCGCTTCGTCGATTTGCCGGGTTCGGCGTCCAATCACCTGTTCGAAGTCTTCCAGGGCTATATCACGCGTCTGGAGAACATCGTGCGCTGGCGCTGGCAGAGCGGCGACGTCGCGATCTGGGATAACCGCGCGACCCAGCACTACGCCGTGAACGATTACGGCGACGCACGCCGCGTCGTGCGCCGCGTGACACTGGCGGGCGATGTGCCGGTGAGCGTGGACGGGCGCAAGAGCGTTACGCGCACGGTGGAAAAGAATCCGAAGCTCGCCGCCGCGGCCTGAGCAGGCCAGACAATGCGCCGCGCTGCCGTGCGTTTCGATCGGCAGCGTCCGGCGCGGCGATTTAAAGCGCTTTATTTGTGGGGGTTGCTTGTGGGACGCCGATTTTTCGCACAGTTTTACGCCGCTTGCCTCGTCGCGTTTGCGCTGCTGGCGCTGGTTTCTCCGCATGCCCGCGCGCAGAACGTGATCCGCATCGCGGTGCCCGATATCGGCGCGGCTTCGAAGCCCGCGGGCGGCGGCGTGGTCGACGTGCTCTACGCCAATCAGACGCTGGAAAAAGCCTTCCTGAAAGACGGCGTGAAGATCCAGTGGACGTTCTTCAAAGGCGCGGGTCCGGCCGTCAACGAAGCCTTTGCGAATCATCAGGTCGATCTGGCGTTTCTGGGCGATCTCGCGGGCATCATTGGCCGGGCGAACGGGCTGGATACGCGTTTGATTGCGGCGTTGGCGCGCGATATCAACGGTTATCTCGCCGTGCAGCCGGGGCAGGGCATCAAGAATCTGAAGGACCTCAAGGGCAAACAGGTCGCGCTTTTTCGCGGCACGGCGCTGCAATTGTCGTTCGACAGCGTGTTGCGCAGCGAAGGTCTGACCGAACGCGATTTCCGCGTGGTCAATCTCGACCTCAATAGCGCCGCCGCGGCGATTGCGGCGCATCGCATCGACGCGGTGTGGGGCGCGTCTTCGCTCTTCATTCTCAAGGATAAAGGGCTGGTGGACATTCCAGTGAGCACGCGTGGCCGCGATGGCATCGGCACCTTCAAGGCCGGACTGGTGGCGTCGAATGACTTCCTGCGTGCACATCCCGAGTGGGCGCAGCGTGTGGTCGCCAGCGTGCTGGAAGCGTCGAACTGGGTGTCGGACCGCAAGAATCTGGACGCTTATCTGCAACTCGAACAGACCCGCGCGGGCACGCCCACTTCCGTCTGGCGCAATGAAATCGGCGACAGCGATCCGGCCACCTTCTTCTCGCCGTTGCTCGATCCGTACTACGTCAATGCCTTCAAACGCGACGTGGATACGGCAAAGCAGCTTGGCATGATCCGCCAGAGTTTCGATGTCGATCACTGGATCGATGCGAGCTATCTGAATCAGGCGCTCGCACAAACAAAACTCGCAGGCCGCTGGCAACCTTATCGGACCTTTGGCGAAGTCGAAAAGACGGCAAAAGCGAATTAAAAGGCATCTATAACAATATGAAGGACCACCACACCTTTTATCGGCTGACGGCGATTGCCGCAGCGGTTCTGGCCACCACTTCCGCATGGGCGCAGGACGATAGTGCAACGAACACCACGAACGCCACGGAAGCGGCGCAAAGCAAGGCCGAAAACCCGGTGCAACTGAGGGAATTCACGGTCACGGCGCGCCGTCGTTCCGAAAGCGCACAGAAGGTGCCCGCGCCGATTTCCACGGTAAGCGGCCAGGACCTGGAGCGCCAGCGCCTCTATCGCATCCAGGACCTGCAACAAAGCTTGCCGAGCCTGAACGTGTCGTTCATCAATCCGCGCCAGTCGAGTGTTTCGATTCGCGGCATCGGCAACAATCCAGCCAGCGACAATCTGGAGCCGAGCGTTGGCGTCTATCTCGACAACGTGTATCTGGGCCGCCCCGGCATGGCGGTATTCGATCTGCTCGATATCCAGCAGGTCGATCTGCTGCGCGGTCCGCAAGGCACGTTGTTCGGCAAGAACAGTACGGCAGGCGTGCTCAATATTTCGACGCGCCCGCCCCAGTTCCATACCGAAGGCTATCTGGAACAGTCGGTCGGCAACGACGGCTATGCGCAGACCAAGGCGCATCTGAGCGGGCCGCTCTCGGAAACACTGGCGGGCACGCTCGATCTGGAGCACACGCATAGCGACGGCAGCGTGACGAATCTCTACAACGGCAGCCAGTTAAACGGGGTGTCGAATTACGGTGTGCGCGGACAATTATTATGGAAACCGAATAATGATTTGAGCGTGCGTTTTATCGCCGATTACAACACGCAAAATTCCAACACCGGCGCGATGCTGCTCTACGGCGTGCCTGCGGGCGGCACGTTTCTGTCACGTGCGGCGCTGCTGGGCGTGACGCCGGTGGTGAATCCCTCGCAGTTTCAGGTCGACACGGATACCACGCCGCATATGAACGTCCATCAGGGCGGGGTATCGACCGAGGCGAATTACAAGCTGAATTCCGGCTATTCGCTCACGTCGATTACGGCGGCGCGCTTCTGGGACTTCTCGCCTTCCAACGACGGCGACAACCTGCCGGTGCCCGCGATCAGCAACGCGGGCGTGCGCGTGGACGATCACCAGATCTCGCAGGAAGTGCGCCTCGCATCGCCGACGGGCGGCCCGATCGACTGGGTGGTGGGTGCGTTCTACTTCTACGAGCAGACCAACACGAACACCTTCACCGCCTTCGGCCCGGATGCGGATCTATTCCAGTACGGCGTGAATCGCGGCATCCTGAACGGCGTCACGGCGATTTCGCCGGCTTCGGTCGAAACCAATAGCGCCGCGCTGTTCGGCCAGGCGACGTGGCACATCAATACGCGCGCTGATCTAACGGCGGGCGTGCGCGGCACCTACGAAGACAAGACCGGCTATGTGAATCGTCTTGCGCCTACGGGCGGCGAGGCGCTGTCGGGTTCGCTGCTCGCGCTGCGCAACGCGGCGGTGGGCGCGTATCAGTCGGGGCAACTGGGGCAGCACGGCATCAGTCCGTCGATGATGCTCAATTTCAGCTACAAGCTCACCTCCGACGTGCTCGCCTACGCCTCGCTCTCGCACGGCGAGAAGTCGGGCGGCATCAATATGGCGGTGGGTTCCGCACCTACGCTCGGCGCGAATTCGCTGCTGTTCGGCCCGGAGCGCGCCAACGACGCGGAACTCGGTATCAAGAGTGAATGGCTCGACCATCGGCTGGTGCTCAACGCGAATCTGTTCTGGACGCAGATCAACGGTTATCAGGCGACGACATACGTGACGGTGCCGTCGAGCGGCCTCGTGAGCCAGGTGCTCGCCAACGGCGCGAACGTGCGCTCGCGCGGCGCGGAACTCGATCTGCGCGCGCGGCCTCTGCGCGGACTGACGCTGGGCCTGAACGCTTCGTATGTGAACGCGACGTATAGCTCGTACACCAACGGCCCGTGCGCCGCCGAAACCACCATCGCGACGGGCGCGACCACCTGCAATCTCACCGGCAAGCCAGTCTCGGGCGCGCCGCGCTGGATCGCCAATCTGAGCGCGCAATACGAGTTCTCGCTGGGTCACGACATCGATCAATACGTCACCGGCGTGTGGTCGCTGCGCTCGAACCAGTACGGCACGCTCGACGATTCGCGCTATGGCCGCCTGCCGGGCTACGGCATCTTCAATCTGGCAACGGGTTGGCGTTTGAACAGCGGCGCGCATAAGTGGGACCTCTCGATCTGGGCGCACAACCTGTTCAATCGCCACTACTACCTGGCGTCGTTTGCGAGCGTGCAGAACACCTATACGGCGATGGCGGGCGACCCGCGCATGGTCGGCGCGACGCTGCGCTTTACCTATTGATCCTGCTTGATTGCACTTGCGGCGAGGCTCAGATGCTCAACACAGCAAATTCGACGATTCTCGACGATACGGCGCGCGCACCGCTTGCGAAGCGCGCGGGTGGTCAGGCGATTTCCTGGTCTGCGCTGCTGCCGTGGGTGCTGCCCGTGTTCGTCTATCTGCTCTGGTGGAAGGCCGCGCACGCGGGCTGGATGTCGGCGCAGATCCTGCCCGCGCCCGAACTCGTGTGGGAAAGCGCGCGCGATCTGCTGCGCGACGGTCTGGTGTCGAACCTGCTCATCAGTCTGGAGCGTCTTGCCATCGGTTTCGTGCTGGGCACGCTGGGCGGCGCATTGATCGGCGCGTTTATGGGGGCGAGCGTCGTCGCCGAAGAGATCATCTCGCCGCTGTTCTACGCCGTCGCGCAGGTGCCCCCGCTTGCTCTGCTGCCGCTTTTGATGGTGCTGCTGGGCATCGGCGAGGCGCTCAAGCTCGTGCTGATCTTCAAGGCCGTGGCGATTCCCGTGGCGATCCACACCCAGGCGGGCGTGCGCGCGATGCCGTGGCGCTTGCGCGAGGTGGCGGGCGTGCTGCGCCTGTCCGCCTGGCAGCGTGTGCGTCTGCTGGTGCTGCCCGCCGCGCTGCCTGCGTTCCTCACGGGCGTACGTCAGGCGCTCGCGCAGGGCTGGCTCACGCTGATCGCAGTGGAATTGCTGGCTTCCTCGGAAGGGATCGGCTATCTGATGGTGTATGGGCGGCAGATGTTCCAGCTCGATGTGGTGTTCGTTTGCATCGTCACAATCGGGCTGACCGGCTTCGCGATCGATCAGGGCGTGCAGCGGATCGACCGCCTGCTCGTGCGCTGGCCGCTCGAAGCGCCGGGTGCGCGCGTCGTCGCGGCGCAGCGCGGCTGGCAACGCAATGTTTCCCGATACACGCGCGGCGCGGTGCTGCCCGTGCTGATCCTCGCGGTCTGGGCGTTGGTCGCGCATCTGCGTCTCGTCGATGCGAACCTGCTGCCCGCGCCCGGCGACGTCTTGAACAGCGCGCTCGACGATTTGCGGAGCGGCGCGCTGCCGGTGCCGCTCGCCCATACGCTTGCCCGCGCGGGCGAAGGCCTGGCTGTCGGCGCGGCGACGGGTCTCGCACTCGGCATCGCGCTGGGCGCGGTGGCCTGGGTGCGGCGCGCATTCGGCCCAACGCTCACGGCCTTGCGGCAGGTGGCGATCTTCGCGTGGATTCCGCTGCTGACCGCTTGGGCGGGCCTGGGCGATCTCTCCAAGGTGATCTTCGTGGCGCTGGCGGCGTTCTTTCCGGTGGTGCTGGCGACCAGCCGTGCCGTCGAAGGGCTGCCGCCGGCGCTCGTCGAAGTCGCGCTTACGCTGCGCCTGAATGCGTGGCAGCGGCTGCGCTGGCTGATCGTCCCCGCGATTCTGCCCGGCGTGTTCGCGGGGCTGCGACTGGCGCTGGTCTATGCGTGGCTCGGCGCGATCGGCGCGGAGTATCTGATGCCATCGGGCGTCGGTCTGGGCACCTACATGATCGACGCGCAGCAACTCTTTCGCACCGACCGCCTGCTGGCCGCCGCGGTCACCATCGGCGCGCTGGGCGCGTTGTTCGGCTGGCTCGGCAGCCGTCTGGAAGCCTCGGCCACCCGCTGGCGCACGCGCCATTGAGCGCCTCATTTGAACCTCACGGATAGCAAACCATGTCAAAGCAAGCCGGCAAGCGGCCCAATTTCCTCGTGATCGTCGCCGACGATCTGGGCTTTTCCGACCTCGGCGCATTCGGCGGCGAGATCGCCACGCCCAATCTCGACGCGCTCGCACTCGCGGGCGTGCGTTTCACCGACTTCCACACGGCCTCGGCCTGTTCCCCCACGCGCGCGATGCTGCTCAGCGGCACCGACCATCACGTCGCGGGCATCGGCACGATGGCCGAAGCGCGCCCGCCCCATCTGGCCGATAAGCCCGGCTATGAGGGCTACCTGAACGATCGCGTCGCGGCGCTGCCCGAACTGCTGCACGACGCCGGCTATTTCACGGCGATGGCGGGCAAATGGCATCTGGGCCTGACGCTCGATCGCGCGCCTTCCGCACGCGGCTTCGAGCGTTCCTTCGCGTTGCTGCCGGGCGCCGCCAATCACTACGGTTTCGAGCCGGTAGGCGAGGACGACGAGCAGCCGCGCCTGATGCGTTCGACGCGCGGTCTGTACGTGGAAGACGGCCACTATGTTGACAATCTGCCCGACGACTTCTATTCCTCGGACGCCTTCGCTGGCAAGCTGATCCAGTACCTGGGCGAGCGCGCGAGCGACGACGACCGTCCTTTCTTCGCTTACCTGCCGTTTTCCGCGCCGCATTGGCCGCTGCAGGCACCCGCCGATATCGTCGCGCATTACCAGGGCCGCTACGACGCGGGCCCCGACGCGCTGCGCGCCGCACGTCTTGCCAGGCAAAAGGAACTGGGCCTGCTCGACGCCGAAGTGACCGCTCACCCCGTTGTCGCGCCCACGCCCGAATGGGACGCACTCACGCCGCAAGCGCGTGCGTTTTCCGCCCGCACGATGGAGGTCTACGCGGCGATGGTCGAACGGCTCGACTGGAACGTGGGCCGCGTGATCGAGCACCTCAAGCAGACGGGCGAATTCGATAACACCTTCGTGCTGTTCCTTTCCGATAACGGCGCCGAAGGCGCGCTGCTCGAAGCCTTGCCGATCTTCGGGCCGGATCTGCAGCGCTTTATCCGCGACTACTACGACAACAGTCTGGAGAACGTGGGGCGCGGCAATTCCTACGTCTGGTACGGTCCGCGCTGGGCCCAGGCGGGCACCGCGCCCTCGCGGCTCTACAAGGCGTTCACGACCGAAGGCGGCATCCGCGTGGTGGCGTTCGCGCATCATGCGGCGCTGGCGCGGCGCGGTGTTGGCGAGGCGTTCGCGACGGTGATGGACGTGGTGCCGACCGTGCTCGAACTCGCGGGCGTCGAGCATCCGGGCACGCACTGGCGCGGCCGCGAGATCGCCGCCGTGAAGGGCCGCTCGCTGCTGCCGTATCTGCGCAACGAAGCCGACGCCGTACACGACGCCACCCACGTCACCGGCTGGGAGCTGTTCGGTCGGCGCGCAGTGCGTCAGGGCGACTGGAAGGCGGTGTTCATTCCCGCGCCAGCGGGGCCGGGCGTCTGGCAGCTTTACGATCTGGCGCGCGACCCCGGCGAGACCCAGGATCTCGCCGATGCGCAACCGGCAAAACTACAGACGTTGCTGGCGCATTGGGAACGCTATGTCGAGGAAAACGGGGTTCAGGCGTTCGAATTCGCGCCGGTCTGACCGCCTGGCGGCGATCGCGACCAGGGCCGGGGCTTATCGCGCCGCTATCCGCACCGCATTAGTGCGGCGGCTCAGATATGGATAGCAAAAAATCATGGTTTGGGCGGGTGGGGATCGAATGCTCAAATGGCTCGGACACATCATCCCCGGAGAACGAATCATGGCCGCCTTAGCCACGCTAGCGCAGCGGTTTTCGTCGCCCGAGCGCCGCGCAACGCATGCGCCGCCCGCGTCTTCCACCTATGCGGCGGCGTCGCACGACGCGCTGTTCCGGCGCGCGCTCGACCCGGTGACGCGCCAGCGCGTCATCAACGCCTTCCTCACCAATCCGAGCCTGCTGCACTGGTCGGCGGGCGCGGCGGCCACGCTCGTCGATGCGGGCTACGAGAAGACCTGGCTGCAAGGCGAACTCGTGGTGCCGTATCAGGCCGACTGCAAGGAGATCCTGATCGTGCTGGCGGGGGCGCTGGAGGCGAGCTGGGTGAGCGCGTCGGGCGCACGCGTGATCGGCGAATATATCCAGCCCGATTCGGTCATCAACATCATTCCGGCGCTGGACCGCAAAGGCTCGCTGTGTGACCTGTATGCGCGCGGAACGGTGCGGCTGTACCATATCCCGCGCGAGGCCATGCTCGACCTGTTCGAGCAGCAGCCCGCGTTGATGCGCGGCTTTTTCGAGCTGATCTGCTCGCGCAACCGCGAACTGAACAAGCGCTTCCGCTTCTCGCGGTTGGCCGATTTCAGCGCGCGCGTGGCCGAGCGGCTGCTGAGCCTGGCGGAGCGTTATGGCAATCCCGTGGATAGCGGTGTGGAGATCGGCCTGAAGCTTTCGCAGGACGATCTGGCGGCACTGCTGGGCGTGTCGCGGCAGAGCATCAACAAGGAATTACGGGCGTTCGCCGATCGCGGCTGGATCGAGATCCGCTACGGGCAGATCACGATCGTCGACAGCGCATCCTTGCTGATGGTGCGCGAGGCCTGCGAGTGATTGTCCAGGCGAACGCCGTTGCGTCAACGTTTAGTCCAATTACCCATCGGATAAGGATAGAGACATGAGCACGATTTACGACATTCCCGTCAACGGCATCGACGGCGCGCAAACCACGCTGCGCCCCTACGCGGGCAAGGTGCTGCTGGTGGTGAACGTGGCCTCGAAGTGCGGGCTGACGCCGCAATACGAAGGTCTGGAAGCGCTCTATGAAGGCAAGCGCGCCGAAGGTCTCGAAGTGCTGGCCTTTCCCGCCAACAACTTCAAGGGCCAGGAACCGGGCACGGACGCCGAAATCCAGGCGTTCTGCACCGGCACTTTTGGCGTGAAGTTTCCGCTGTTCTCGAAGATCTCCGTGGTGGGCGACGACCAGCATCCCCTGTATCGCTCGCTCACGCAGGCGCAGCCGCAAGCATCCGGCGACGGCCCGTTCCGCGCGCGCCTCGAAGGCTACGGCATCCAGCCGAACGCCGCGCCGGACGTGCTGTGGAACTTCGAGAAGTTTCTCGTGAGCCGTTCCGGCGAAGTGGTGGCGCGCTTCGCGCCCGATACGGCGGCCGACGATCCGAAGCTCGTCGCCGCCATCGACGCGGAACTGGCGAAGGCTTAAACGCCTTCCCGCTTCATCTGCTATTTCTGTTTCTGCGTGACCAGCACACGGCTGCCTGCATTCGCGGGCAGCATCATGCTGTCTAGCGTGGCCAGCAGCGCCACGCACGCGATCATCCCGAACGCCAGCTGAAAATCGCCCGGCGTTGCATGGCCTGCGGGCGTGCCGTGCCACTGTTCCGCGATCGACAGCATCAGCGCGCCCACCGCAATCCCCATCCCCGCATTCATCTGCTGCATCACCGAAAACAGCGTGGTGGCGTCACGCATCTGCGCTTGCGGCACATCGGCGAAACCGATGGTGTTGAGCGCGGTGAACTGCATCGAACGCGTCATGCCCGTGAAGAACAGCAGCGCGCACACCAGCCAGTAGGGCGTGGCCGCGCTCAGTTGCGCACAGGCCGCGAAGCCGGCCGCCACCAGCAGGCCGTTGACCAGCAGTACGGTGCGAAAGCCGAAACGATGCATGATGCGCGTCGTGCCCGGCTTCATCGCCAGATTGCCCGCAAACAGCCAGAGCAGCAGTGCGCCCGCCTGCACGGCGCTGTATCCGAAGCCGATCTGGAACATCAGCGGCAATAGGAACGGCGCCGTGCCGATGGCGGTGCGAAACAGCGAGCCGCCCAGCGCCGTCACGCGGAAGGTGGGAATGGTCAGCGGCGCGAGGCCGAAGAGCGGTTGCGCGGCGCGGCGCAGATGCCACACGCTCAACGCCAGCAGCACGATGCCGCTGCCCAGTACGCCTAGCGACATGGCGCGGGACACATCGGCGCGGCTCACGGCTTCGATGCCGGCCATGAAGAGGCCGAAGCCCAGACCGCTCAGCACGAAACCGGCGATATCGAAACGCTGCAAGTGCGGCGTGCCATTGCGCACCAGCAGGCGCGCGGCCACGAACGCCACCACGCCCAGCGGCAGATTGAGCAGAAAGATCCAGTGCCAGCTCCAGTGCGTGCTGATCCAGCCGCCCACTGGCGGTCCGAGAATCGGCGCGACCAGTGCGGGCCAGGTGAGCAGGGCGATGGCGCGCACGATGCCTTCCTTGGGCGTTTCGCGCATCACGACGAGGCGACCGACCGGCACCATCATCGCGCCGCCGATGCCCTGCAGCACGCGCGCGGCGGTGAAGCTGAGCAAGCCCCCGCTCAGCGCGCAAAGCAGCGAGGCGAACGTGAACACGGCGATGGCGAGACTGAACACGCGGCGCGCGCCGAAGCGGTCGGCGGCCCAGCCGCTTACGGGGATGAAGACCGTGAGCGCGACCAGATAGGCGGACACGCCTACCGAGAGATACGCGGGCGCGGTGCCGAAATCGCGCGCCATCGCGGGCAACGACGTGCCGATCACGGTGGCGTCGAGATTCTCCATGAAGAACACGCCCGCGACGAGCAGGGCGATGGCGAGACGCCGGCGGGCGGCGAGAGGGGACGTGGCGTCCATGCAGGTTGGTCCGGTGCTGGGGCTAGGTTAAGACACCTGCGCATCTTAGACGAGACCTTCGCGCGATGTGCATCGGACCGCAAAGCCAGGCGCGTGTCACGCCGCCTTTAGCCAGACCAGCACCTGCTGCCAGTCCGCTGCGCTCATCGCTCCGAACCAGCTATCGTGGTCCGCGCTGCCGAGCATCATCAGATGCGCATTGTCATGCGCATTGGCGAAGTGCTGGGCATGAACCACCGGAATCAGCGTATCCAGTTGCGCGCCGACGATCACGAGCGGGCCGTCGTAATGCGCCACGGCGGCGATCGAATCGAAACCGTCGTGCAGCAGCCAGCGCACCGGAAAGATCGGATATTTTTCCGCCGCGACATTCGCGAGCGAATCCCACGGCGTAATGAGCGCGACCCCTGCAATCGAGGCTTCGTTGCCCTTCACGACCTGCGAGGCCATGCCCGCACCCAGCGATTCGCCCACCAGCCAGATCGGGCCGCCCCATTGCGTGAGCGTCGCGTCGAACGCCTCGCGCGAGGCCGCGAGGGCGGCCTTCATGGTGCGCGCGCCCGGTCGGTTGCCGTGCCCCGGATACTCGACGATCACGGCGCGATAGCCCGCACGCACGAACACATCGGCGAGCGGCAGCTTGGTTTCGGCAGATTCTTCGTTGCCGTGATAAACGAGGAAGGTGCCGCGCGGCGTCTGGCCGGCGGGCGTGACGACATAGCCCGCGTACTGGTCGCGCACATGCCACACGCCGATGGTGTCGCCTGCGTGCGTGAGCGAGCGCAGATCGGGTGCGCCGGGCGTGGACGGCAACAACAGGCGGTCCTGCATCAGAAACAGCGCCAGCGCGGCGAGCAGCCAGGCAGCGACTGCAAAGCGTAAGCCATAAGAGAGCAGCCGCATATTCGATCTCGCGCGTTCGATTTCGTGGAGGGACCGCGCCAGTATAAGGAGAATCGCCGGCCGTACTGTGTCAGACCGGCCTGCGCGGCCGCTCCGCGTTTTACGGGACATTACGCATCGACCACGCTGCCGTGCCGCTTTTTTCGATTCGCTTTTGATTCGTTTTTGTTTCGCTTTTGTTTCGTTACGCAAACCGGCTGCGCGACGCGACGACGCTGGATGCCAGCAACGGCTCAATAAAACATTGGCATAACTAACGTTTATCCAAAGCGAGAGCACGTTTTTCTGCCGCCGATCGAGCGGCATGGCCGTATGCTGACTGATTGTGTTCAGGTCATAAGACAGGCGCAGTGGAATGGTCCGCCGTGCTATCCGTTTAGACCGCGAAAACAGGGGCCAGGACGCACAGGTGCGCCATCAGCAAGCACATTCGTGTGAACCCGGCCCCCAACCCACCCTTACTTGAAGTCGTTCGTTTCCAGCTCGACCGACTGGCCGCCGTTCCTGGATAGCGCGTTGCGCGCGGCGTTTTCGATACGAACCCGGTTCGCATCGAATGCGCTCAGCAGCGCATGTGACGACGTGCCGTCACTGTCGAAGCGATTATTGAGCGCATCCAGCGATACGCTGCACCATACGGGCCGATCGTCCACCTGGGCTTCGAAAGCAATACGCGAAGCCGCCACGGCGTGACGGCGGTTCGTAAATTCGATCCTCATCTGATTCCTCCATGCGTGGATTGCAGGACAGCCGGGCGTCATTCACCCGGCCGGTTGGGGTCAGCAAGTCATGGTCCTACCAATACCCGCCACGATCAAGCGAAACGAAAAGTGTCGCGCTCCTCAGGCCCGCCGATTGCGCATGCTCATTTGCATCGACCCCGCATTTAACCGGAGAACCGCAATGGCCCACCGTGCTTCCCTGATGATTATTAGCGTGACCGCCGTTTCGTTCATGTTGATGGCGGCGCAGGCCGGCGCGCAAACCGCGTCTAGCGACACCTCCATGTCGAACGACGCCGCAGCCACTTCGATGGGCGCAAGCTCGACCAAGGCGCAACGCAAGGAGGCCCGCAAGGCTGCGCGTGCGCACAAGAACGCCGAACTGAAACAACTGGAAAAGAACGGCTATAACCCGTCGAGAAACAACCTCAATTATCCAGACGATATCCAGAAGGCGGAGAAAAAGGCTGGCGCGGCGGGCGGCGCGAGCCAGTAACGCCAGCGGGCTTTTCACGAGCACTTTCCTTCACGACAATCCGCAGAGGCGCGCGATAGGTGCGCGCTTGCGCGATTCGCAATGACTGGTCGACTGGACATGGATAAATCGACGCATTCAGCCGGCCGCTTTGGGCCAGACGATTACGAGGTGGTATGCGGGCAAAAGGTGAATGGGCTTGGCCGCTACATCGGCTATTTGCGTGTTCGCAGGAAGCCCGATGGCAAGATCATCTACCCTTTCGATGGCTGCGAGGTGCCGGGACCATTCGCGACGGGCGATGAAGCGCGGCGCGCGGCGTGCGAGATGGCGGAGGAACTGGTCCGGCTGGATATTGCGAGTCCGGAAGCCTGAATCTCTGCTGCGCGCACGCCGCGCGTCGCGTATCTCACAGCTTCACGCCGCCTGCTTCGGGCGGCTCGGTGGGATCGTCGCGCCATTGGGTACGCACGCCATAATAGTCGTGCACCGTGGTGGCCCAGCCGATATCGGCCATGGCTGGCCAGTGATCCTTGTCGAAGCCTGGCGCGTCCTTGACGCGCTCGGCGGTCACATTCAACACGAAGCATTTGCGCTGCGCATCGAGCGCAAGCGCGACCCACGGCAGCGCCAGCAATTTGTCGCCGATACCGAGAAATCCACCGCTCGACATCACCGCATAGACGATGCGGCCCTGCTGAACGTCGAGCATGATCTCCTTGATCTTGCCTATTTCTTCGTTATCCGAACTATAGACTTTGTCGCCTTCCAGCGTGCTGGCGGCCATGACATAGGGGCCGGGACCGCTGGAAGGTTCGCTGGCAGCGCCGACGATGCGCGCGCCGCCGGATGAGGTTTGGGTCGGGATGGACATGATGGGCTCCTGAAGTGGCCGGGCTTTGGATCGCTCTCGATCGGCACGGGTCAATCGTTACAGGTCAAATGCGCAGGCCCGCATGCGAGCGCTGCATCCGTCGTTGCGCAACGCGCGGACCCGCGAGCCAGAAAGCAGGCGGCACGGCCATTGCGCATCAGCGAGATTGCGCCGCGCCGTGCTGCAAGCCCAAACCACCACGCAAACGTGGCGCGCAAACCTGACGAGGAGCTGCCGGGAAGCAATGCCTCAAGAAGCACTTTGGTTTTTGATCGTCGGCGTGCTGCTGATGTTCGTGGCGCTCGCACGCGGACCGATCGCGCGATTGCCGCTGACCGGCGCGATGATCTATCTGGCGGCGGGCGTGATCGTTGGCCCCGGTGTGCTGGGTCTTGTGCATGCAGACCTTGCGCAGTCGGTGCGCACGCTCACTGTGGTGGCGGAGGCGGGGCTGGTGGTGTCGCTGTTCTCGGTGGGCATGCATCTTCGTGTGCGGCTGCGCGATCCCTTGTGGCGGCTGCCGTTGCGGCTTGGCGTGCTGGCGATGGTGTTCAGCGTCGCGCTGATGTTTGCCTTCGCATGGGCGACCGGCATGCAGGCGGGCGTGGCGCTGTTCCTCGCCGCCGCGCTTGCGCCTACCGATCCGGTGCTCGCCAACGAACTACGCGTGCACGAAGCCGGTGACGCCGATCCTGTGCGTTTTGCGCTCTCGGGCGAAGGTGGTCTCAACGACGGCGCGGCCTTGCCGTTTGCCGTGCTTGGCCTCGCGCTGTGTGGCGCATCGACGGCCGGCTCGCAAGGCGCGTTGCGATTCGCCGCGTCGCTGGTTTGGGGCGTGGCAGGCGCGCTATTGATCGGCGCGTTGCTCGCGACGTTGTGCGTGCGGCTCGTGCTTCATTTGCATACGCGATATGGCGAGGCAGTGGGCCTCGACGGCTTCATCGCGATCGGGCTGATGTCGGTGACATATGGCGCGGCGCTGCTCGCGCACGCCTATGCCTTCGTGGCCGTCTTCGCGGCTGGCGTCGCGCTGCGTCACGCGGAACTCCGCGCCACCGGCGAGCAGCGCCGTCCCGCGCAGGAACTGGAAACCGTGCAGCTAGGCGAGCGCGCGGAAGTGGCCACCGATCCACGCCGCGCCCATGTGTGGCTCGCCGAAGGCATGACCGGTTTCACGCTGGAAATCGAGCACTTTGCGGAATTTTCGCTGCTCCTCATCGTCGGCTGTGTGATGTCGGCGCACTGGCGCGAGATGCTGGACCCTCACGCGCTGATGATCGCTTTCGCGCTGATATTCGTTGTGCGGCCGCTTGCGGTGATGGGTGCGATGCTCGGTTCGCGGGCGGACGGCCAGCAGCGCCGCCTGATGGCATGGATGGGCATACGCGGCGTGGGCGCGTTCTATTACGCGGTGTGGGGCATCGATCAGGCGGGCGATACCTTGCAGCCCGTGCTGGCCGCAGCGCTCGACGCGATTGTCATTTCGGTGGCGCTACATGGATCGACGGCGGGGTATGTATTAGGGCGCTACTATCGGCGCACGCGGCAGACGGTTTAGGAAGGAGCGGGCCGGCTTCATGCGCCATCGTTCACGCCGCAATGCTTTCCACCCTGAATGCCGCCACCAGCGTATTCAACGAATTCGCATGATCGGCGAGTGACGACGCAGCGGCTGCGCTTTGCTCCACGAGCGCTGCGTTTTGCTGCGTGACTTCGTCCATCTGCGTGACGGCGAGTCCAACCTGTTCGATGCCGTCGCTCTGCTCGCGCGATGCCGATGCGATTTCGTGAATCAATGTGGCAACGCGCGTGGTCGATGTCTGGATCGCTTCCATCGCGCCGCTTGCCTCAGTGACGAGCGTGGCGCCGCTTGCCACCCGTCCCGTCGATCCCGCGATCAGCGTGCCAATTTCCTTGGCCGCCGCCGAGGCGCGCTGCGCGAGGCTGCGCACTTCGCCCGCCACCACCGCGAAACCACGCCCTTCCTCACCCGCGCGCGCCGCTTCGACCGCCGCATTGAGCGCAAGAATATTGGTCTGGAATGCGATGCTTTCGATCGTGCCGATGATGTCGGTCATTTTCGACGAGCTGGCGTGTATCTCGTGCATGGTCTGCTCCATGCGCGTGACCGCGTCGCGGCCACGTTCGGCCACATTGGATGCGCCGAGCGCGAGATCGCGCGCCTGCTGTGCGTTGATTGCGTTGGCCTGTACCGTGCCGATCAACTCCTGCATCGCCGACGCGGTTTGCGCGAGCGATGAAGCCTGTTCCTCAGTGCGTTGCGACAAATCGAGATTGCCGCTCGCGATCTGCTGCGTGGCGGTCGCCATCGCGTTCGCGCCCACGCGCACCTGTTCCATCGTTTCGCGCAGACGCGTCTGCATCGCTGCGAGACCGTCGAGCAGCGCGCCCATTTCATCCTGTTGATGGGCGCTGACGCGCGTGGTCAGGTCACCAGCGGCAATCGCTTCGAAATGCGCCATCGCCGCGCGCAGCGGGTCCATCACGGCGCGCCGCAAGCCCCGCCAACTGATGAACGCAATCAGCAGCGCCAGCACGATACTCGCTGCGCAGACCACGCCGAGCGTGTGAAAGCGCGCGTTGGAATCGGCATCGGCCTGGCGCGCGGCATCGTCGAGGTAGTGTTCGAGCGCGCCCTGGCTTGCGTTCATCGCCGTGTAGAGGCCGATCAGTTCGGCGGCGCGGCGCTCGTCCATCCAGCTCGTATCGCCGCTGCGGATCGCTGCGATCAAACGGTCTATCGCCTCGCGACGCACGGCGGTGCGTTTGGCGTCGAGGTCGTCGGTGAGGGTTTGCAGTTCGGGTGTCTTGGGCAGTTCGCGGAACTGCTGCCACCAGCGGTCGGAATCGGCCAGCAGCGCCTGCGCGCGATCGAGTTGCGGGCCGAGTTGCGGCGAATGCGGATTGGCCATGGCCCAGTCGAGGCCAAAGCGCGCGCGCGACATCGCCGTGCCCGATTTGCCGAGCGCCACCGCCGAAGCGAAATGCATCGTGTAAGCGTCGTGCTGCGCGCGATTGGTCATGTCCATGCCGAACAGGCTCACCACGCCCATGGCAATGACCAGCGCCCCGAGTGTCACCACCGTCAACGCGAGGCGAAGATTGATCGTCAAGCTTTTCATTATTGTTCCATATGCGAAACGATACACCGTATATGGAAAGTATAACGGCAGCGACCGGCGGAAAATTAATCGTGTGTTGGGAGGTGTTTACCCGTAGAACGCTTTCAGGCGCGCAATCAAGCTCCAGAAACAAAAAAGCCCGTCCTGAAAGGACGGGCGAAAGGACGTAGTGTGCGATATGTTTTCCATCGCTATAAAATTGAATAGCGATCCTGAATATATCCCGCACTCCATCCGGAGAGAAGCCACTCACATCGCAAGGAAAACGGCCGCAGCGCCAACGCCCGCGCACCGCTTCCCTTTTACAGCGTTGCTACAAAATTAGAAGCGCGTCAGCATGCCGACAGCGCCCATCACCTGATTGCCCGTCGACGAAGCGCCGCCCGAGTTGTACATGTTGGCGACGTTCTTGTTGCCCGTCGCGTGCTGGTACATCGCTTCTGCGTAGACTTCGGTGCGCTTGGACAGCGAGTAGCGTGCGATTGCGTTCACCTGGTTCCACTTCGGATCGGCGCCATACGAGGTCGCGCCGTTCAGGTGGCCGTCGGTGTACGTGTACGACACGCCAGCCTTGAATGCGGGCGTGAAGTTGTACATGCCGTTGACTTCGTAGTTGTCGAAGCGGACCGAGCCGTTGCTCAGGCCGAACGCGCTGGTGCCCTGATACTGGCTGTGCGAATACACGAAGCCCACCACGGCCGGGCCGAACGCGTAGTTGATGCCCGCAGCGGCGGTGCGCTGCACGTCGGACGTGAGGCTGCCCTTGACTTCGGCCTGATCGATTGCGCCCGCGGTGTTAGTGAACGCCGTGCCCGTCTTCGAGCCCGAACCGTTCGTTTGCAGGTAGCCGGCCGCGGCCGTCAACGGACCGTAGGTGTAGCTCGCAGCGGCGCTGTAGGCGCGGCTCACGGCGAATTCGGTGCTGTTGCTGAACGCGTACATGCCGCCGAACTTGAAGCCGCCGTAGTTCAGGCTGGTGTACTTGACCGAGTTGTTGAAGCGTACGCTGTGCTGGAGGTTGTCGTTGTCGTACGGGTGCGCGAAGCCCGAATCGCCAAAGGTGCCGGCGGTGGCCGACAGCGGCGAGACGAAGTCGACCACGTCGTCGTACTGGCGACCCATCGTGAGCGTACCGAAGGCGTTGCTGCTCAGGCCCACATATGCCTGGCGGCCGAACATGCGGCTGTTCTGGCCGAGCTGGCCGTTGTTGACGCTAAAGCCGTTTTCAAGCAGGAAAATCGCTTTCAGGCCGCCGCCGAGATCTTCTGCGCCCTTCAGGCCGAAGCGGCTGCCGCTGATATTGCCGCTCGCGAGCGCAACGCGGCCGCTGCCGCCCACGTTGTTCGTGTAGGCGATGCCGGCGTCTACGAGACCGTACAAGGTGACCGAGCTTTGTGCGTGTGCGGATGCAGCGGCGAATGCGGTCAGGCATGCAGCGGCGATCGAGATTTTTTTCACTGTGAGACTCCAGTTCTATAGGTACGCTGGGTTGAGACGACGGCGAGTATAGAAAAGGGCTCCGACGAAAATGTGATCCGGCGCGCGCACGGTCTCTTCCTGAAAATGGAAGAATCGTTTCAAAAAATTGAAATAAATCGCGGAAAGGCAGGTGTAATAACGCTTGCGCGCCCTTGTGCCACCGCGCTTGCGCAATGTGCCGCGATGTAGCGCGATTTTCAGTCGCGTTTGTGCAACATCGCGGCGCGCAATAATTGGCGGGTCATTTCGTGCGCTAATCAGGACCCGATTCGTCTTCCGCGGAAAATGCAGAAACTCGCGACGGCCAGCAGAGTCACCGCTATCGCGCCATAAAGCATGAGGCCGCCAAAGCCATGAATCAGTGCGTTACGGCTGATCGCTTCGAATTGCGCAGCGCTAGTGGCAGTGGCGTTCATGAACGGTCCTGCTTCGGCGGGCATCAGATCCCCTGCGGCAACACGGCTAGCCAGGGCGTTCCACGAAACGTCTGTGGGATAGGTACCCGGCGCCCCCAGCTCTGCCTGCAATTTCAGCGAAACGCCTTCCACCAGCAAAAAGCCCATCAACGCGATGTTGATCGCCAGCGTGATCATGCGCGCGCTCATGTCGATGCCCGATGCCATGCCGGCGCGGTCGGCGGAAACGGAGCCGGTCGTTGTATTGGTGACCGGCGTATTCGTCAAACCCAGGCCCGCACCGGCCAGCAGGCAGCCCGGCAGCACGGCCAGTGCGCCCGTGTGACCCGTCCGGCTACCGACCCACATCAGAAAGAAGCCCAGCCCGATTGTGAGCAAGCCTGCTGGAATGAGCATCGCAGGGCGATAGCGCAGCGCCAGCCGCTCGCCGATCGGCGGAAACACAAGGGTAGGCAACGTGTAGGCGAGCAGTGAAAGCCCCGCAGCAACCGGCCCTTCGCCGAGCGCACGTTGAAAATAAATCGGCAGGTAGATGATGAACGCCCAGAAGCTGAAGTTCATGCCCACCGACCCCAGCAGCGCGCCCGAGAAATTGCGCACCTTGAACACGGAGAAGTCGAACATGGGGTGCGCAATGCGCGTTTCTATCGCGTAGAACAGCGCGAGGCTCACGGCGCTCGCCGCCAGCACGGCGAGACTGGAAGCGCTGGTAAAGCCGCTATCCGCGCCTTGCGTGATGAACCAGACGAAGCCGAAGATCGCCGCCGAGAGCGTCGCCATGCCCCACACGTCGAGCCGACGCGCCTGCGGATCGCGCGATTCCTGCACGCCGGCCACAGCGAGCGCGAGCGTCGCCACCGCAAGGCCGACGTGAATCCAGAACACCCATTTCCAGTTGGCCAGCGCGACGATAGCACCGCCCACCAGCGGCCCAAAGCCGAGTCCAATGCCCAGTACGATGCCCCACGCACTGAATGCCCGCGCCCGCTGCGCACCCTGCGGAAACTGATGCGACAGCACGGCGACGAGGCAAATCAGCATTGCGCCGCCGCTCGCGCCCTGCAACACGCGGCTGGCAATCAGCATGGCCGAGTTCCACGCCAGGCCGCATAGCAGCGATGCAATGCCGAACAACAGGATCGCGCCGATAAAAATGCGCTTGCGGCCGAAGCGGTCGGCGAGTGTGCCCGTTGCCATCAGCACGGTGGTGCAGGCGATGGTGTAGGCGTTCATGATCCATTGGATCTGCTTGAAATCGCCGTGCAAGACGACTTCGAGTGTTGGCAGGATCACGGGCACGCTGGAGATTTCCAGCGCGAACATCATCGCCGCGAGACAGACCGCGATCAGTGCGAGGGTATTTCGTTGCGTGTGCAACGGTGCGGATGTCTCGGTTACCTTGACGGTGTCCTTGACTGCTTGCTGCTCGATTTCACTGGCTTGCATACGCGACTCCGGAAAGTTGAGGCGATGCCGCTGCGCTGCCGCGTGGTGTGACACGCCAGGCGGTACATCACCGGATATTCCTGAGCAGTTTAGAGGAATATAATTCCCTTATTGACGCGTTTGGTTCCCGCCATAGTTTCCTTTGAGGAACCAATAAACAGGATAGACGATGAAGGACAATCTCGACGGCGTAGCGACCTTCGTGCAGGTGGTTGAGGCAGGCAGCTTTGCGCTGGCGGCCGAGCGCATGAATCTCACGCGTTCGGCCGTGGGTAAGGCCATTAGCCGTCTGGAGGCGCGGCTGGGTGTCCGGCTTCTCCATCGCAGTACGCGCAGCCAGTCGCTCACGACGGAAGGGCAGTCCTATTACGAAGGCTGCGTGCGCGCGCTGGCCGAACTCGACAACGCCGAGGCCGCGCTCGACCATAGCGGCATCGAACCCAGCGGCCGCCTGCGCGTGAGTGTGCCGGAGGCTTTTGGGCATCTGTGCGTCGCGCCTGTGTTGCTCGATCTCGCACGGCACTATCCCAAACTGCAGATCGATCTGTCTTTCACGGACCGCATGGTCGATCTCGTGGAGGAGGGCATCGATCTGGCCGTGCGTATCGGCGAGTTGCGCGACAGCGCCACGCTGGCGGCGCGACGTCTGGGTACGCAGCATGTAGCGATCGGCGCGTCGCCTGCGTATCTCGCGCAGCACGGCACGCCGCAGAGTCTCGACGATCTTGCCGCTCACATCGGCATTGCCTATTCGTGCGGTGGCAATGTGGCGCCGTGGTGGGGCGCAACCGACGCGGCGAAGCCCGCGCCAGCGGTGCAGGTGCGCTCGCAGATCAGCATGGACGATATCCAGGCGATTGCGGCGGCTGCGATCGACGGCTACGGGCTTGCGTGGCTGCCTTGCTGGCTGCTCACGCGTTTCGTGCAGAGCGGGGCGCTCGCGCCGGTGCTGGGCAGTTACCGCGTGCGTTCTCAGGAGATTTACGCGGTCTGGCCGAAGGAGCGCCATTTGCGGGCCAAGACGCGCGTGGCCATCGACGCGTTGAAAGCACGCATTCCGGCGATGATCGGCGAGTGAGGTTCAGACGGCGCGGTTTGTCTTGTGTTTGCGCACCAGCGCCAGCACTTCATCGACCATCGGATTGTGACGTTCAGGATTCCAGAGTAATGCGGCGGTGACCACCATGATCTTTTCCTTGAGCGGCCGCACGACCACATTATCCGGCGCCAGCCGTCGCATCGACGCCGGCACCAGCGCCACGCCCTGTCCGCAACCCACATAAGCGATCTGCGAGGTGACCGAGCGCACTTCGTGCGTCACGCGCGGCGAGAGCCCGTGCGAGCGGCATACGGCGATCAGCGTGTCGAAATAGACCGGGCTGACCTGGCGCGACGACATCACCAGTTGTTCCCCGGCCAGCGACTGTAGCCGCACGCGCGGCAGCGCAGCGAGCGCGTGATCGCGCGGCAGTGCCACGGCGAGGCGGTCCTCGGCCAGGGGCAGCGTGGCCAGCGTGCCGCCCACTTCGCCATCCACGCGCACGAAAGCCAGATCCAGTTCCCCGGCTTCCAGTTGCGGGACGGCCTCCACGCTGTCGATTTCCTTCACGAACACGCTCAGATGGGGATGCGCACGCTTGAGCGCATCGAGGAGGGGCGGCACCGTTTCCAGCATCGCGGACGTGATCGCGCCCACATTCAGCACGCCGGTCTGTCCGGCTGCCACCTCGCGCACCACGCGCTCCAGTTGCTCCACCTGTCCCGCGAACTGTCGCACGGCGGGCAGGATGGCCGCGCCCGCCGCACTGAGCTGGGTCCCCTGGCGCGAGCGGTTGAAGAGTTGCAGCTTGAGCGACTGTTCGAGCACCTTGATCTGCTCGGTCAGCGGCGGCTGGGACATGTTCAGCCGCTGCGCGGCGCGCCCGAAATGCTGCTCCTCGGCGACGGCGAGGAACATCCATAGCTGGCGTATCAACCGGAAATCGATGGTCTGGTTCATGGCGTCGTAGTCCGGATTTCGTATCACGCAGATACAAAACGCGAAATTTACATATCAACGGGACAGGCCGAGGATTGTCGCACTTTCAACGGAAACGAGCGCGATGAAACTTACCCCTCTCCTTGACCGCCTCGCGGCGCTGGACACCAACACGGTGTCCGATGCGCTCGACTTTCTCGGCCTGCCCGGCGCGACCTTCGGCCTGCGCCCGCTGTGGGACTGTCCGAAGATCGTCGGCCGCGCCAGCACCATCCAGCTCGGTCCAAAAGCCGATACGAAGCCTACCGTCCACCTGATCTCGCCGGTGATCGACGCCGTCACCACGGACGATCGCGTGCTGGTGATCGCTGGCGGTGCGAACGGCATCTCGTGCTGGGGCGACATCCTCGCCAATGCGGCCACGGTAAAGCGCATCCGGGGCTCGGTGATCGACGGTGCGAGCCGCGATATCGAAGGCAGCGAAGCGGTAGGCTATCCGGTCTATGGGCGAGGCGTGACCATGATCAGCGCGCGCAATCGCGTGATCCAGATCGACGCGGGCTGCGCGGTCGAGGTCGCGGGCGTTACGGTGCACGAGGACGACTATGTGATCGCCGACCGCTGCGGCACGGTCTTCGTGCCTGCCGCCCATATTGACGCGGTACTCGATCTGGGCGAGTGCATCGCGCGGCGTCAGGACGGCATGGTCGCGGCGGTGCGTGCTGGACGATCCGTTGCCGAGGTGATGCACGACACGGCATTCGAGGCCATCGCGGCCCCGCTGAACCAACCTTCCTGACTGGAGTGTGCGCGATGAAGCAAATCCTTGAACAGAGCGCCGAAGACCGGCAACTGGTGGTGCTTTTCGATGGACTCGATACACCAGGCGTTTCTGACGCGCTGGACAAGCTGGGTCTGCACGGACAGGCGCTGGGCATCATGCCGCTTGCTGACGAGACGCGCGTGGTGGTTGGCCCGGCATTCACGGTCAAATACGTGCCGGCCAGCGCGCCGCCGGGAACGGTAGGCGATTTCATCGACGAGGTTGCGCCCGGCGACGTGATCGTGATCGACAACGACGGTCGCGCCGACTGCACGGTCTGGGGCGACATCATGACCCAGTACGCGGGGCTGCGCGGCATCGCGGGGACGGTGATCGACGGTGTCTGCCGCGACGTGACGAAGGCGCTGGCGGAACGCTATCCGCTCTTCACAGCGGGGCGTTTCATGCGCACCGGCAAGGACCGCGTGCAGGTCGAGGCGGTCAACGCGACGGTCTCGATCGGCAGCGTGCGGGTCGTGGCCCGTGACATCGTGGTGGCGGACGCGAATGGCGTCGTGATCGTGCCGCGCGCGCGGGCCCAGGAAGTCGCGCAAACCGCCCGCGCGATCGAAGCCACCGAAGCGCGAATTCGCGAGGCGATCGCTCAGGGCAGCACGCTTGGCGAGGCGCGCGCCGCGCTGGGTTATCACCATTTGCAGAGGAAAGCCTGATGTCCGCCATTCGACACTACGACGCTGCGCTGCTGGAACAGGCGCGCAGGCTGGGCACATCGACCTTGCACGAGTCATCGGGAATCCTGACGAGCTCGGTCGATCCGGCGATCCGTACGATCTGGCCCGGCGCGAGCGTGGCGGGACCCGCCTATCCGCTTGAATGCTCGCCGGGCGACAACCTGGCAATCCACATCGCGATGGAGAAGGCGCCGCGCGGCAGCGTGCTGGTGGTATCGACGGGTGGTTTCGTCGCCGGTTACTGGGGCGAGGTGCTGACCGTAGCCGCCGAGGCCGCGGGCGTGGCAGGACTCGTTATCGACGGCGGCGTGCGCGACATCGCGGCGCTCACGGCGCGGCGCTTTCCGGTGTTCACGCGCGGCGTGTCGATGCGTGGCACCATCAAGGCCAGTGCGCCGTCGGTCGGGCAGCCGCTCAGTTTTACCGGCACGCCCGTTGCAGCGGGCGATCTGGTGGTGGCCGACGACGACGGCGTGCTGATCGTCCCCGCCGTCCATGTGCAGGCCACGCTCAGCCGTGGGCAAGCGCGCGCGGATAAGGAGGCGGGCATCATGGAGCGCCTGCGCGAAGGCAAAACGACGCTCGATCTCCTCGGCCTCTCGCAGTGGAGGGCCGCATGATGGATCTATCGAACCCTGTATTGAACCGCTTTCTTGCTACGGCGAAGCCTTCCGCGACGTACAAGATGATGGACCGTGTGGCCGCGCGTCGCGCGAGCGGCGAGGCGGTGATCTCGCTGAGTGCGGGTGAACCGGATTTCGACACACCAGCGCATATTGGCGAAGCGGGCATTGCTGCGATCCGCGCGGGCCATACGCGCTATACGCAGGTGGCTGGCATGCGCGCGTTGCGTGAAGCCATTGCAGCCAAATTCCAGCGTGAAAATGGTCTCGATGTCGACTGGCGCGATACGCTGGTTTGCAGCGGCGGCAAGCAGGTGATCTTCAATGCACTGGCTGCCACGCTCAACGAGGGCGACGAAGTCATCGTCCCCGCGCCGTACTGGGTCAGCTATCCGGAGATCGTGCAACTGTGCGGCGCGCAGGCGGTGACCGTACCCTGCGAGGCGGCAAGCGGCTTCAAGCTGACGCCCGCCGCCCTGCAGGCCGCAATCACGCCACGCACGCGCTGGCTGATCCTCAATTCGCCGTCCAACCCCACGGGCGCGGTCTATAGCCGTGCGGAACTCCAGGCGCTCGCTGAGGTACTGCTCGCGCATCCGCATGTACTCGTTTTATCGGACGATATCTACGAGCATCTGATTTTCGACGGCCATGCCTTTTTTACGCTTGCCCAGGTCGAACCTCGTCTGCGCGAGCGCGTGCTGACCATGAACGGCGTCTCCAAGGCGTATGCGATGACGGGCTGGCGCATCGGCTTTGCAACCGGGCCGCGCTGGCTGATCGACGCGATGGAGAAATTGCAGGGTCAGCAGACCTCGGCGGCGTCGAGCATTTCGCAGCATGCGGCACTGGCTGCGCTCAATGGACCGCAGGACTTCATCGCGCAGTCGCGCGCGGTGTTCCAGCGCCGGCGCGATCGGGTGGTTGCGCAACTCAACGCTGCACCAGGGCTGCATTGCGATGTGCCGCACGGCGCGTTCTATGCGTTCGCCTCCTGCGAAGCCCTGCTCGGCCAAACCACGCGCGCCGGCACGCGCCTCGACAGCGACGAGGCCGTGGTCCACGCACTGCTCGACGAAGCGGGCGTGGCGACCGTGCATGGCAGCGCGTTTGGGCTGGGACCGTATATCCGCATCGCCTATGCGCTCGACGACGCCGCGTTGGAGCGCGCGTGCACGGCGATCCAGCAATTTTGCCGCGCGCTCGCGGCGTGAATGAGGGTTGTGATGGCTCAAGAGATGGCTGATGAATTCAAGGACGCGCACATCGCCCTGACGATCGCCGGCACGGCGCTCGAAGTCAGCGCGATTCATCGCGGCGGTGATAAGGCGCCCATCGTGTTTCTACACGGATTTGGGTCCACCAAGGAGGATTACGCGGATATCGTGCGCCACGCGCAATTCGACGGACACCCGTTTCTCGCCTATGACGCGCCAGGCTGCGGCGCCACGCATTGCGCCGATCTCGCGCGCATCGATATTACCTTTCTGGTGGAAACCGCCTTGGCGATGATCGAGCGCGTGGGTTTCAAGCGCTTTCATCTGGTGGGGCATTCGATGGGCGGCTTGACGGCGCTGATGCTCGCGCATCGGCATCCTGAGCGTGTGCTCAGTTTCGTCGACATAGAAGGCAACGTCGCGCCCGAGGACTGCTTTCTCAGCCGCCAGATCGTCGAACACGCGCGAGATAGCGACGAACGTTTCTTCGATGACTTCATCGAGCGCACGCGTCATGCGCCGGCCTTTGCGAGCGCGCTTTATTCGGCGAGCCTGCGCCATAAAGTGCGCGCGCAGGCGGTGGGACCGATCTTCCGGTCGATGGTCGCGCTATCGGATCACGGTGAGTTGATGGAGAAATTCCTCGCGCTGCCGTTTCCGCGCCTTTTCATGTATGGCGCGCAAAATGCCGGCCTCTCCTATCTGGATTCGTTGCGTACGCAAGGAGTAAGCCTCGCACAGATCGAAGATTGCGGTCACTTCCCGATGTATTCGAATCCCGTGGCAATGTGGCAGTCGATCGCGGCGTTTATCAGGGCATAGCGCATTCAAAGCTGCTCGCGCGATTGATATTGCCTTTGCCGTTATAACGCGGAAACGCGGGATAGCGGCACAGCGGGCGCGTGCGTCCGTTGCTGGGCTGTGCGATATCGGTGGCGAGCAGCGTTTGCGGCGCGACGCCGTGCGAAACCCAGCCGTCGAGCGCGCCGAGCAGATCCACCGAAGGAATGAATACGCCGTTGCCGTGCTGGAAACCGGGCACCATGTAAAGGCGCATGAAATCGTCCACGCGTTCTTCGCCATAGCGCGCAATCAGGCCGTTGTAGTAGGCGATCGTCTGGTTCGGGCTGATGACCTCGTCGGCGAGACCTTGCAGCGTGATGAGCTTGCCGCCGCGCGCGAGGTAACGGGAGATGTCGGGGTTCATCGCGCCGATGGTTGCCGATAGCGTATAGAGACGCTGCTGGTAGCGCCCCGGACGCGTGACGTCGAAGCTGCTCGCGTCGAAGGTCGGGTCATGCGTGACGAAGTATTTGATGTACGCATCGCCTTGTGCGAACAGATAGCCATTGGCGACGAAGCTGGGTTGCGGCAGCCGTTCCGGCGAATGCGCGAGGCCGAGCATGCTCGTGAAGCGCACGCCCTGGAATACGTTATAGCCGCGATAGCGGTCGGCATTCCAGGCGAGCGCATAGGGCAGGCGCATGCCGTCGCGCAGGCGTTCCAGCGTGGCGAGTTGCGCGGGCGTGAGGCATTCGTCGGAGGCCGCGACGCCACCCGCTTCGTGCGTCGGGCAGCGCAGCGATTCGATGATCTCCGCTTCCTTGGCGCGGCAGCCTTCGACATCGCTGATGATGCCGTCGGCTACGCCGTCGAGCGTGTCGCAGGCCTGCATTGCGCGCTCGTAGACGGTTTCCAGCAGTTGTGGCGAAACATAGCCGCCGGGCGTGCGGTATTCGCTCTGACCCACCATCACGCCCAATAGGCGCACGCCAGAGAAGTTCAGCGCGGGCGCGTTGGCGATCACGCCGTCGTAATCGTCGGGGTAGCGCTGGATCACGGTGTAGCCTTCGCGGCCGCCGGTCGAGCCGCCCGCAAAATACATGTGCTCGGGCGTGCGGCCGTAGCCCTGCTCGATCAGCGCGAGCGCCACGTCGTGCACTTTCTTCAGATGCAGATAGCCGAAGTTGGTCACGGCCTCGTCGAGCAGCCCGAAATTCGCCTGCGAGGAATCGCCGTGATGGCCCGAGTCGTCGCCGAAGGTGGCATAGCCGCGTGCGAGCGGGGCGCGGTCGGGCGAGAAGGGCGTCGGTCCGGTGCCGGTGATGACGACGCCGTTATAGCCGCCGCCGCCAAACTGCACGGCGCGGCCGTTCCAGCGGCTCGGCAGATTCAGTTCGAAGTGGATATCCGGCGTGCCGGAGGTCTGCGGACGGATCACGCCGGTCAGGCGGCAAAAGTCGCCGTCCTGGTTACCGATGGCCGTCGCGCCGATCATGGCGGCGCTCTGCACCAGCGCGCCGCCGGTGGGCACGCCGATGCTGGCGGGAGGCAGCAGCACGCCAGCGAGGTCGGCGCAATGCAGTGGCAGCGCGGGCGTGCGCTGTGCGTGCGCGGGTGCGCTCGCGGTGAAGGCATAGCCGAGGGAAAGCGCCAGCGCCGCGGCGCGCGCCGGCCTCCAGCATACGAAGCTCTGTGCGCTGCCCCCGCTCATCCGCACCCAGCGCCGTTCACGGCAGCGCGCGCTTTTTGCCGGCTGGCCACGCCGCGCCAGGCGCGTGCGAGCATCAGCATGGCGCCGATCGCCACGGCATCGCCGGCCAGCGCAGCGGTGAAGGCTGCCGCGCCGTGCAGCGCGTGCGGCGTGGCGGTATCGACGACGACTGAAATCAGCGTCCCGCCCACGAAGCACACGAGCCCCGTGCGGCCGACCGCCACCACGGACGGCAAGCGCGCAGCCAGGCGCGCGACGGTGCCGCGATGCACGAAATACGCGGCTACCATCGCGATTACGATGAAGTTGACGACGCGCGCGAAGGCCAGATGCTGTTTCATGGCTCCAGGCAAAGGTTGAGTCAGGACGAACAGTTTTACCGCTGCAAACACCGCCACCGCCGCGAAGGCAAAGCGCACCAGCCAGCGCGCGGCCTCCGAGGCCTTGAAATCGGCGGGAAGCGGATGCAGGCGGCACAGCATACCGAACACGAACATCAATTGCCAGGCGAACGGATTGAACGACCAGTCGGCGACGTGGTTTGCGCTAAAAAACGCGGCAAGCTGCGGCGCGACGACCCAGATCAGCAGACTGACGGCCAGCGTCGGCAATGGCGCCCGACGCGCGAGCGGCACGGCGGCGGGCACGCATAGCGCAAATATGACATACATCGGCAGGACGCTGGACAGATACGGCTGGCGCGTGAGCACGAGAATATGCAGCGTCTCGCGGATCGGATGCAGTGCGAACGGCGCCCAGCCGCTCAGGTCGGCGGCGAGCGGATTCAGATGAAGCGCAGCAAGCAGCGCGCCCGACAGCAGCGTGAGCACGGCAGTCAGCAGATAAGCACGATAGATTTCCCAGCTGCGCCGCAAGAAGCGCTGCTTCGCGGCACCGACGCCGCGGTGCGCGTGCACAGCCATATAGGCAGCCGCCGAAGCATAGCCGCCGAGAAACACAAAGACCTCGGCGGAATCGCACAGCGCATACGCATGCAACATCACGTGCGAAAGCGCACTGCCGGGAATGTGATCGAGCACGATCACGATCAGCACGATACCGCGGAAAAAATCGACTTCGATGGAACGCCCCTGACGCGCTTGCATGTGTCCCTCGCTAGCATCCGGATCGCGCGGTGAATGACGCGCGATCGTTCGATGAAAGGTATGGAAGGCAACGTGACAGGTCAGTGCATGCGGGGCATACACAGACGTCGCGCCACGCCGCCCATGCCCCTACGAGCGAATCGAATCCCGAACGTTCCCGGCAAAATGCGCATGCAAGGCACAAGAAAGCGTAGATGACCGGCGCGTCATGTGGAGGCCAGTGACACGCCAGTTTCGCCCGCCGATGTTGCTGATGTTGCCGATGTTGCCGATGTTACGTGAGGCAGCGTCAGGCTATCGTTCAAGCGCCTCGCGCGACGAGCGATGCGATGGCCGCTTCCAGTGACACCTGGCCCTTGAGCGTGCTGGCGGGCGCTTCGAATTCGATCCAGCCTTCGTTGAAACCGTCCAGCATCTGCATGCGCGGCGTGGGGTGGTTCATGCCCTGCGCGCGGAACAGCACCTCCCATTGCTCGCGCGGCACAGCGCGTGCCTGCACGGGGCGATCGAGCGAAGCCCCGAACGCGGCCGCAATCTCGTTGGGCGGCACGCGGCGCGGGCCTTCCAGTTCCACCACGCGCACGCCCGACCATGGTTGCTGAAGCAACTGCGCGGCCACGCGGCCGATATCGATGGTCGAGACCATGGGCACCGGTTTGTCGAGCGGCTGCAAATAGCTCTCGATCATGCCCTGATCGCGCGCCGAGGTGACGTCCCACGCGGCGTTTTCAAAGAACCACGCGGCACGCAGAAAGGCGACCGGCATCGCCAGCGTGCTGAGCGCCTGTTCCATCAAGCCGAGCTGATTGAGCAGATTCGGCTGGCTCGCCTGCGCGCCGATAGTGGAGAGCACGACCACGCGCTGTGGTTGCGCGGCGGCGAGCGCATCGCGCAGGGCTGCGATGGTGCGCTTCGATTCGGCGAAATCGGGCGAGGGATCGAACACGGGTGGCAGCAGCACGAATACGCCTTGCGCACCTTCGAAGGCACGGCTTAGCGCGGCGCTATCGCCCATATCGGCGACGGCGATTTCGCAGCCTTGCGCCGCCCAGCTGGCGGCTTTTTCCGCATTGCGCACGACGGCGCGCACGGCTTGTTTCTGCTCGATCAGCGCCTGTGCGAGCGCACCGCCAACCTGTCCTGTCATGCCTGTGATTGCAAACATCTGCCTGCTCCGGTACGAGGATTAAAAAAGTACTTCGACGCAGCGGATTGTGAGCGCGACGCGGTTCGGAATCCATGACATGAATGGCATTTGATTCATGACACAATGACATGAGCGAAACGTGAACCCGGTCCAAAGGAAAACCCTCATGTCATTCGATGAACGCGTTCTCAATGGCATGGGCGTGCTCACGGCCATCGTCGACAGCGGCAGTTTCGCGGGCGCAGCCGAGCGGCTCGATATGTCGCAATCGGGCGTGAGTCGATCCGTTGCGCGGCTCGAAGCGCGTCTGGGTATCCGCTTGTTCGATCGCACGACGCGCACCGTCGCGCTCACCGACGAAGGGCGGCGGCTCTATGAACAGGTGGTGCCGTTACTCGAAGGGCTGGAGGAAGCGGCCGCATCGGCGGCGAGCGGGGCGAGCGCGGTGCGTGGGCGGCTGCGCGTGAATGTCGATCCGTTCTTCTCCAAGATCGTATTGAGTCCGCGTATCGGCCAGTTCGTCGAGCGCTATCCCGACCTCGATCTGGATCTGATGACGCGCGACGAACTGGGCGATATGGTTGCGGACGGCTTCGATCTGGCCGTGCGTTTCGGCGAGCCGCGTCCGTCCACGCTGGTGGCGCGCAAGCTGCTGGAGACGCGCATCGTGACGGCCGCGTCGCCGGCCTATCTGAAGAAGCACGGCAGGCCGCTCAAACCCACCGATCTCGAACATGCCCCGCACGAATGCATCCAGTTTCGCGATCCGCTTACAGGACGACCGTTCGTGTGGGAGTTTCATCGGCCGCGCAAGAAGATCGTCATCGCCGCGCGCGGGCGGCTGACGGTCAACGACGTTTCGACCATGCATGGCGCCTGTCTCGCGGGCCACGGTATCGCGCAGATCATGGCGTTGGGCACGCAACCGCTGTTTGAAAGCGGCAAGCTTGTTGATCTCTTTCCCGATTGGCACGATGAGCAGTTTCCGCTTTACGCGCTGTATCCGTCGCGGCGGCATCCTTCGGCCAAGGTGCGGGCATTTCTGGAGTTCATTGTCAAGGTGACAGGGGCGCAGGTGAGGGATGTGCCGTGGTATTGAGGGGCAAAGGCGCGGTTGCGGCTGCGGATCGTCGAAATGAAACGTTTGCGCGCCAGCAACTGCTTTTTAACCATTGCGCGCCCCGCTATGCCGCATATATTCTGAGCGGGCATCTCGCGAAACCGATCAGATACTCCAAAAAATGAAAACTGAGCAAGCTGGCGCCTGCGCAAGGACGGCGCGCAATTCTGGGCGCATGTCTTCACCGATCCTGGCGACGGCGGCAATGGCGCACTGCTCAGGCTCATCCAGTCAATGAGTGATCATACCGAGGAGCGCTCGCAGGACAAGCGGGCGCGCGACCATGAGCGCAGCCTCAGGTTGCTGGTGGAAGGCGTCACCGACTACGCGATCTACATGCTCGACACGAATGGCGTCGTTTCGAACTGGAACGCCGGTGCGCAACGGGCCAAAGGCTACCGGGCGGCCGAGATCGTCGGCCAGCATTTCTCCTGCTTTTACGAACCCGCGGATCGCGATCGCGGCCTCCCGCAATACGGGCTTGAAACGGCGCGTCAAACCGGCAGGTTCGAGGCTGAAGGCTGGCGCGTGCGCAAGGACGGTGGCCGGTTCTGGGCGCATGTGGTCATTCAGCCGATCTATGACGATGCGGGCGTCCTGTTCGGCTTCGCAAAAATTACGCGCGATTGCAGCGAACAGCGCGAGATCTCGCTAGCGCTGGCGGAGACCACGCGCAATCTGGATCTCGCGCTGGATAACATGTCGCATGGATTATGTCTGTTCAATCGCCGTGGACGCCTCGTCCTGTCCAACGATCAGTTTTCCCGCATCCTTTCGCTGCCTGACAACGCCTTGTTCAAAGGGATCCGGCTGGGCACGCTGCTACGGCGCATCGGCGAGCGTGCCGGCCTTGCGCAGGATCAGATGGCGGCGTGGGTCAGAACGGTGCGCACGCAGCTGGTTCACCGGTTTGCGGCGGATCAGCAACAGACGACGATCGACGTTACCTGTCAGGGCCGCAGCATCTCGGTCGTGACGCGCCTGCTTTCGCATGGCGGCTGGGTGTCCACGATCGAAGACATGACCGAACGGCGCATCGCGGAAAGACGTATCACGCACCTCGCCCATCACGATCACCTGACCGACCTGCCCAATCGTCTGCGCTTTCAGGAGCGCTTGTCCGAACTGGCAGAAAACGCATCGGCCGAGCGGCCATTTGCCCTGCTTTTTCTGGATCTGGATCGATTCAAGTCCGTCAACGACACGCTGGGTCACCATGTCGGCGATGAACTGCTGAAGG
The DNA here is from genome assembly GCF_011753055.1 of Burkholderia sp. Ax-1719. Lineage (GTDB taxonomy): Bacteria > Pseudomonadota > Gammaproteobacteria > Burkholderiales > Burkholderiaceae > Paraburkholderia. The sequence continues at coordinate 375,409 of NZ_VWWJ01000001.1, forward strand.
CCGTGGCGCGACGCCTTTCGGGCATCGTGCGCGCGAGCGACCAGCTGGCGCGCCTGAGCGGCGATGAGTTCGCGATTCTGCAGGTACCGTTTCGAAGCGTGAATGATGCGGCGGAACTCGCGCAGCGATGCATCGAAAACCTTTCCGTGCCGTTCGAGATCGCGAGCAATGAAATTAGCGTCGGGGCGAGCGTCGGTATCGTCATTCACGCCCGGGCGGGGATCGACGCGGGGACTGTGCTCCAGCGAGCGGATCTGGCGCTCTATGCGGCCAAACGCGACGGCCGCAACTGCTTTCGCCTTTACGAAAGCGGCATGAACAACCCGATTCGGCTGCGCAACGAACTCGAAGACGATCTGCGACGCGCCCTGCGCGCCAATCAACTGGAACTGCACTATCAGCCGATCGTCGACGCGCATAGCGGATTCACCACCGCATGCGAGGCGCTGCTGCGCTGGCATCACCCGAAGCGTGGCCCCATCTCTCCCGCTGAATTCATTCCGGTTGCGGAAGAGCGAGGCCTGATGCCGGAACTCGGCGCGTGGGTGCTGGAGAAAGCGTGTCGGGACGCGGCGCTGTGGCCGTCGCATATTCGCCTGAGCGTCAACGTTTCGCCGGCTCAACTGATTCACGCGGACTTTACGCAGATCGTCGCGAAGGCGCTCACGAAAGCGGCGCTGCCTGCCCATCGGCTGGAAATAGAAATTACGGAAACCGTGCTGCTGGAATCGTCCGGCACGTCGTCGCGCATCCTGAACGAAATTCGCGCGATGGGCGTGGGTGTCGCAATGGACGACTTCGGCAAGGGCTATTCGTCATTGGGGCTGCTGCAGAGCGTTCCCTTTACGCGTGTGAAGATCGATCGCGGTTTCGTCAACGGACTGGGTAACAATCCGAAATCGGCGGCCATCATTCACGCGATTACTGAGCTATGCCGTAGCCTCGATCTGCCGATCACTGCGGAAGGCGTCGAAACGGGCCATCAACGGCAAGCCTTGCTCGACGAGCGCTGTCATGAACTGCAAGGCTTTTTCTTTGCCAGGCCGGCACCGGTCATTGCGCTTGAGCGTTATTTGAATGCGTAGTGAGGTTGGGTTGATGGACGTGGGTCCGTACGTTTTCGTGGCGTAGTCCTCTTTTAGCGTACACGAGGATAAAAACGTAAAAGACAGCGGGCGAGCGTGCCCAACGCCCCGTGCGATCGGAACCAGCGTATGTGACTCGTGCGTGTGGCCGGCGGCCACACGCACCACCCACACCACACACCTTAGCCGCCCCGATTATCCCGAATCACCTTCTCCGCCGCTGCCTGCGCTTCACTCGCCACTCCGTCATGCACGCGCGTCGCCAGTGCGGCCAGCGGCGTATCCGAGTCAAGCAGATGCCCATTCCTCTCATGCGTATCCACGCGCACGCGCATCGATAACCCGATCCGCAGCGGGTGCGCCGCCAGATCCGCTGGATCGATCGAAATCACCACCGGCACGCGTTGCACCACCTTGATCCAGTTGCCTGCAGCATTCTGCGGCGGCAGCATCGAAAACGCGCTGCCCGTGCCCGCCGAAAATCCTTCCACACGCCCGCGATAATTCACCTTCGATCCATAGATATCCGAATTGATCACAACAGGCTGACCAACGCGCATATTGCGAATCTGCCCTTCCTTGAAATTCGCCTCCACCCACAGACCGTGCAATTGCACAATCGACATCAATGCAAGGCCCGGCCCAACCTGCTGGCCAATCTGCACGGTGCGTTGTCCCACCACGCCGTCAATAGGCGCGACGATGGTGGTGCGTTTGAGATTGCGCCACGCCAGCTTGAATTGCGCGACCGCCTGAATCACCCCCGGATTGTCCTCCACCGCCAGGCGGCTGCCGAGCGCGCGTGCCGCATCGAGTTGCGCCTGAGCCGCGCCTAGCTGCGCCTGCGCGCCGGCCACCGCCGCCCGCGCGCGCGCCAGTTCCTCGGGCGATACCACTTCAACGGAAGCATGATCGCGCGCGGCCAGCGCCCGCTGCGCGAGGTCCAGATCAGCCTGGCGCGCCTTGACTGCTTCGGCGTACATCGTCGCCGAATACCGCGCGTTGGCGGCCTGCCGCACGGCCTGCGCGAGCTGCGCCTTGGCTTGCGCGAAAGCGACGGACGCCTCGGCATCATCGAGTTGAACGAGCGCCTGGCCGGCGCGCACACGCTGCGTATCGGCGGCGACGACGTCGATCACGGTGCCCGCCGTCTGCGCAGCAATCTGCACGACATTGCCGGCGACGTAGGCGTCGTCGGTATCTTCGCGAAAGCGCGCGGTCGTGTACCACCAGGCGGCCGCGGCGAGCGCGGTGACAGCGGCCACGGCGCCGAAGATCGCGAAGCGTCGTCGCCGCGTCGCGCGTTTGCGTTCGAGCAGGGCGGCGTTCGCGGCGAGGGTGGCCGGATCGGGGTGCAGGTTGGCGTGGTCGTGGTGCATTAGTTGAAATGCGCGCTGGTGAGTCGATCCGTGAGGCGATCGTGTGAAGGGAAGGCGACGTCGAAGCGCGAGATTGCCGGCCCTGGCAACGTGCGCTCGTCGAAGCCGCCGCCGAGCGCGCCGATCAGCGCGACGCGCAGCGTGCGCTGCTGCGCCTGCAGGTCGATCAGTTGCGCGCGCTCGTCATAGAGCGTGAGCCTGGCGGTGTTGACGTCTTTCTGCATCAGCAGGCCGCGCCGGTGTCGTTCTTCGGCAATCGAGACGTAGCGCTGGGCGGCGTCGGCGGCGTCACGTTCGCCGCTCACGAGCCGGTCGAGCGTCGAGAGCGAGACCAGCGTGCGCGCGACGTCGCCCAGTGCCGAATCCACGGTCTTGTTATAGAGGCCGATGGCGACGTCGGCGTTGGCGGCGTCGCCGGAGAGCTTCGCCTTGAGGCGTCCGCGATCGAAGATCGGCAGCGAAACGGCAGGACCCACCGATCCAGCGAGCGCCTGGCGCGAGAACATGGCGCCGGGTGTGAGCGCGAGCAAGCCGGCGAAGCCCACGAGATTGACGTCGGGATAAAACTCCGCGCGCGTGCCGTCGATGGCGGCATAGGCGGCTTCGACGCGCAGACGCGCTGCGACGATATCGGGCCGCCGCCCCAGCAGATCGGCGGACAGGCGGGCGGGCAAGGGTTGATCGGCGAGGCTCGCGAGGTTGGTGGGACGTGGACGGGTGAGCGCGAGGCCGCGTTCGGGACCGCCGCCCGAGAGCACGCCCAGTTGCAGTTGCGCCAGACGGATGCGCTCGTCGGCCAGTTCGATCTGCGCGATGAGCTTGTTGCGGCGCACGGCGGCATCGTCGGCGTCATAGCCGTTATCGATGCCGCGCGCCGCGCGTTCGCGCAGCACCGCGGTGATCTGGTCGCTCGCGTCGCGTTTCTCGATCCAGAGATCGTGCAGCGCATAGGCCTGATCGAGATCGCAATAGAGCGAGACGATGGCGATGGCGAGCGTGAGGCGCGCCTGTTCGGCATCGACGCGCGCTGCATCGCGCAGCGACAGGAGCCCACGCGTGGCTGCTGCGTTGCGGCCCCAGAGATCAAGCTGATAGTCGAGGCCCAGAAATATCGATGATGGCGATTGCACAGGATTGCCGAACAATTGCACCGGGACGTCGTACCCGTTGGCCGAGACGTTGGCGACGCCGTTCGATTGCGGCATGCGCGCCTTGTTGACGCTCGCGCCCGCCGTGGCCGTCAGCCCGGTCAGCGACGAGAACTGCTGCAATTGCGATTGAGCGACGCCAATGCGGGCTTTCGCGACCTGCAGGTCGGGGTTATGCGCGTAGGCTTGCGCGACTAGCTGATCGAGTTGCGGGTCGCCGAACTGGCGCACCCAGTCGGGCGCGGGCCAGGCGGTGGCGTCGGTGGATTGCGGTGTGTCCGCCAGCGTGCGCGAAAGTGCGTTCGCATCGGGCGTGCGCGGCTGCAACGCCGGGGTGATCGTCGGTGCGCAGCCACCGGCGAGCAGCGTCGCGGCGCACAGCGTCCCGAGCCTGAGGAGGCGGTCGAGCGTGCGCTTGTTCATCCGCGCCGCTCCTGCACCGTCGCACGCGGGGCCCAGCGGGGATGGGCGTCGTCCAGCGGTCCCATCCGTCCGGCGAGGCCGTCGAACACGCCATAGAGAATGCCCTTGATTTTGGCGCGTTTATCCTGCTCGCCGAGCAGAACCTGCACGATCTGCCAGAGCGTCAGCACGTTCGGCACCAGCGCGACGGGAAAGCGCGGGCCGTACTGGATGGCTATCTGCATTGCGTTGCGCGCACTGTAATAGCGGCGCGTCCACGGGTGATTCATGGTCGAGATGTCGAGCGGGCCAATGCGCTTGCGCACTTTTTCGCCGATACGATGGCGCAACACCAGCGCGGGCACGAGATAGAGCGGCACATTGCGCGCGAGCGCGCGAAAGCAGTACTCGGTATCGACGTGATCGATGAAGAGGGTTTCGTCAAAGCGGCCCAGCGCCGCGTAGGCCTCGCGCGAGACAAAGCTGCCGGAGGAGATCAGGAAGGCGCAGCGCACGGGCTGCGAAGTCGCGGCCGCGCTGATGTCCACTTCCAGACGCCTCACGCCGATGCCGTTGGTCGCGAGTTCTGGAAGGAAGCGGCCGTCGTTCTCGTCGAAAATGCGCGGACCGGCGATGAAGGGCCGTCCCGCGAGCCGCTCGCCGAACGCACGCATCGCCGGAAAATACGCACCCGGCACCACGGAGTCCTGATCGAATAGCGCAACGGCATCGATCGTCTCGTCCTGTGCGAACAGATGCGCGAGTCCGGCGTTGTACGCTCCTGCAATGCCGCCACGATTGCCGTGATGAATCAGCCTATAGCCATCGCGCTCGGCGGCTTCGCAAGCGGCGGGGTCGGCGTGGGGCGTGTTGTCGACCACGACGAGCGCATCGCAGGCGTTGCGCAATGCGCTCAACCGCGCGAGCTGGACGCTGCTCGGGTGATAGAGAATGACGAGTGCTGCGGTGCGCATCGCGTGGTTCCTCTTTGTTATCGCGCTGTTATCGCGTTCTTGTCGTTATGGTGTCAATGCCCGAGCGTCATCGCGGCGCCGCGTCGGGGACGCGTGAGCCACATGAGCGCTGCGAGCACGACGCAGGTGACGCACGCCATGAAGAACATGTCGCTCGTCGCCATCATGTACGCCTGCTGCATGGTTATCTGGTGCAGCGCCCCGGTTTCGCGCGCGCCGCTCGCGCCCATCGCATGCAGCGTGGCGACGACGTGTTGCGTGCCGCCCGATTCTTTCGTCACCGATTGCGCGAGGGTGGCGTAGTGAAACGTGGCGCGATGATCCCAGAGCGTCACGCTCATCGCCGTGCCGAATGCGGCGGCGAGCGTGCGCAGGAAATTCGACAGGCTCGACGCGGCGGCAAGCTGATGATCGGGCACGCGCGAGAGCGTCGCTGCCGTGAGCGGAATGAAGAAGCAGGGTAGGCCAATACCCTGGATAAGACCGGGTGTGACGATCTGCGTGAACGTCATCGTCAGCGTGAAATGCGTGTCCCACCAGAGCACGCCAGCGAACACGAGAAAGCCGAAGGTCGCAAGCACGCGCGCGTCGAAGCGGTGCGCGTAGACGCCGACGAGAATCGAGAACACCAGCGCGAGGATGCCGAGCGGCGCGGTCGCGAGGCCTGCATGGAACGCGTCGTAGCCCATCACGGCCTGAAGCCAGAGCGGGAACACCACGCCCACCACGGAAAAACTCGCCATGCCGAGCGAGATGATCAGCACGCAGAACGAGAAGGTGCGATCACGAAAGAGGCTCAGGTCGAGCACCGGTTGCGATTCGCCCGCTTCCCAGAGCAGCAGCGAAACCAGCGCGAGCGCCGCCACGATGGCAAGCGTGACGATCAGGTTGGAGTCGAACCAGCCCGCGTCGTGGCCCAGATCCAGCATCGCCTGCAACGCGCCCACGCCGATCACAAGCAGCGCAATGCCGATCAGATCGACGGGAACGCGTTCGCCGCGCGTGGCGTCCTTGCGCAGCATGGTTGCGCAGACAACGAACGAGAACAGACCGATCGGCAGGTTGATGAGAAAGATCCATTCCCAGGAGAAGGCGTCGATCAGATAGCCGCCCACCACCGGGCCGAAGATCGGCGCGAGCAGCACGGTCATGCCCCAGAGAGCCAAGGCGAGCGTGCGTTTCGCGGGCGGGAATGTGCGCAGCAGAATGGTTTGCGAGAGCGGCACCATCGGCCCGGAGCAGAGCCCTTGCAGCGCGCGGCAGGCGACCAGCACGTGCAGATCGGCGGCGAGCGCGCACATCAGCGAGGTGAGTGTGAAGAGCAGCACCGCGCCCACAAAAAGCCGCGTTTCGCCAAGGCGGCGAGCGAGCCAGCCCGTGAGTGGCACGGCGATGGCCGCGGCGACGGAGTACGAGCTGATGACCCAGGTGCCCTGGCTGTTCGCAACACCAAGACTGCCCGAGATCGCAGGCACGGCCACGTTCGTCACCGTCGAATCGAGCACTTCGATGAAGGTCGCAAGCGACAGCGCGAAGGTGAGCAAGGCGAGACGCGCGCCGCGCAATCCGTGCGCGGCGGGCGCGTCGGGCAGGGCGAACGGCGAGGCGGTGCTCATGCGCTTGCCGCCTTGAGCGCGCGCGCGGGGGCGATATCCTGCACGGCGTTCGGGATGGTTTGCGGTACGAAGCGTTCGATATAGCGCGCGGCTTCGACGCAGCCATCGGGCGAGCCTGCCAGCTTCGCGCGCATCTGCGTGCAACGCGTGGCGATGAGCGGATCGTTCAGCACGTGCGCGAGTGCGCGAGCCAGCGCGGCTTCCTTGATGGGCGCGTCGAGCCGTACGCCGCAGCCCGCGTCGGCCACGCGCTGCGCATTGTCGAACTGATCGTGCGCGAAGGGCGTGACGAGCTGGGCAATCCCGGCCTCGAACGCCAGCGATGCGGTGCCGATGCCGCCGTGATGCACGAGCGCGCGGCAGCGCGGCAGCAGCGCGCGCATCGGCACATAGCGGCGTTGCAGCAGACGCTGGCGCGGCATATCGCGGCCGCGTTGCGCTTCGTCGAGTGTTGCACCGGAGCCTAGAAGCACGCCGCGCGCGCCGGTTGCGCGCAACGCGTGCAAGACCGCACGTGCGTAGTGAGCGCTATCGACGAGCGTCGATCCGGCGGTGAAGACCACGGGCGGTTCGCCCGCGGCGAGGAAGGCTTCGAGTTCTGCGTCAGGCGCGCTTTCGTCGAGATCGTTGAACAGGGGGAAGCCGCTTTGCGTGTGCTGGGCGGGCCAATCGGGCTGCGCGGGCGCGAACCATTCCGGGAAAAGGCAGAGCACGCCGTCGGTGGAGTGCAACCAGCGGCCGAGGATGCGTTTCGCGGGCGGCAACGCCAGCGACGTGCGTAGCGCGTTCAGGCTGGGGCCGCACACAGCGTCGAGCACCGCGCGCTCGATCAGCGTCATCAGCGCGACCTTGAGCGGCAAGGGCAGGCCGCGCGGAATCGTGAGGCGCTTGTGCGTGGGCGGCGCATGCGCGGAAAGCAGCGTCGATGGCGAAACCTGCACGGATACATAGGGCGTCCCGTAGCGCTCCTGCATCAGCCGGGCGGAGAAGGCCCAGAGTGTGCCGACCAGCACCGTGTCCGGGCTGCGCAATGCTTCGAGCGCTTCGTAATGGGGTTGCAGCACCGGTGCGATCAAGGCCCACAGCGTCTTGAACGAGGTGCGCGGATGCCAGAGCGCGGGATTGGCGAGCGCGGCGGCGTAGTCCTCGGCGAGACCGATCGCCACGAAGGCGAAGCCTTCGCGCCGCGCCGCCGCTTCGAACGGCGGGTGTGTGCAGAATACGACGCGATGCCCGCGCGCGGCGAGCGCCCGGCCCACGCCCAGCAGAGGGTGCACGTCGCCCGCCGAGCCTATCGCCGTGATGATGATCTGTGCCATCTTGCCGCCGTGCGGTTCAGTAGATGCCCGGAATCAGCGCTGCGACTTCGCGCCGGTAGCGCGCGTAGGCGTCGCCGAAATGACCTGTGAGCCAGCTCTCCTCCACGCGCACCTTGAAGGCCAGCGACGCGAAAATCAGCAGCACGCCCAGCGCGCCGCGCCACGTCCCGCCAATCATGGCCGAGCCCACCAGCGCGACCAGGCATCCGGTATAGATAGGATGGCGAACGAGTGCGTAGGGGCCGCTGCGAATCAGTTCATGCCCATCCTTGAGAGTCACGGATACGCTCCAGTTCGTGCCGAGATGCACACGCGCCCAGACCGAAAACAGCAGCCCGGCGACGACCACCGCGAAACCACCGAATTGCAGCGCGCCCAGATGCGTCAAATCGGGCAGCATCGCCTCAAGTGAGGGATCGGGCAGGATCACGAGCGCGCCGCCCGCGATCAGCGGCAGCGACTGCCAGGTGCGGGCGCTGCGCGCTTCCTTGCGCGCGGTGGACTTGACGGCCTGTGCGGTCGCGATCCAGTAGGCGAGCCACAGGAGCCACGGAACCACGATGGCGATGCTTTGCACGATATTCATGAAGAGATCTCGACAATGAGTGGGTGTTGCGCGCGCAGGCGTTTCAGGAAAGTGCGGGCACCTGGAACGGCAGGCGCTGCGGCGTGCTGGAGTTCGCGATGGACGCATGCGGCGTGTAGGGCTCGCGTTCGCCGCAGAAGAAGTCGCACAGCATCGTGCGCATCTGTTCCTGTTGCACGCGCCCTTCGAGATCGAGGAAGTGACCCGCGCCGCGAATCGTGGCGAATTCGGCGCGCCGCACGTAGTCGCCCAGGCGGCGCACGTCGGCGGCCGTGGTGTATTCGTCGAGATCGCCGTTGACGAACTTCACGTCGCAGCCGATGCGGCGGAATTCGTTCAGATAGCGCTCTGGCTCCATCGCCAGAATCTGGTCGACGTGAAACGCCACCTGATCCTGCTCGTCGCGCGGCAGACGCGTGAGGTAGCGATAGTTATAGAGCTTCATGATGCGCGGCAGATGGCGGCCCACGGTGTCATTGAGCAGTTGTGCCGCCTGCAGGTTCTGGCCAGCCGCGATGTGGTCGCGGGCGCGCGTGACGTAATCGGTCATCGCGGCGTTGAGGAACGGCGAGAACGATGCGATGGCGGCGCGTCGCACGCTTGCGCAACCGCGCGCCAGCGCGAACAGCGAGGCGACGCCGCCCCACGAGACCGACAACAGATACGCCGGGCGGAAGCGATCGGCGAGATGCATGAGGATGTCGATCTCGTCGTCTTTGGTGAGCGCGTAGTCGCATACATTGTGCTGGCGCGACTGGCCCGCATAGGGCAGATCGAAACAGAGTGCGTTGAGACGTTCGCCCAGATAGCGAATGGTCTGGCCAAACGATGCCGTGGTCGCCAGCGCGCCGTTGACCAGTAGCACGGTTTCGAATGACGGGTCGAAGCAATGGTGCTCGACGTAAACTTTCAGGCCACCCGGCAGTGGCAATACCAGCTTCTCGACTGACATGAGATTTTCCCCCCGCGTGTGATGCCAATAGAGCAATAAAGGAGCAAAAAGCGCCAAAGGACGAACGCACCCGCAGCCGTCGTGGATTCGCCAGGACTGCTGCATCCGATTTCGCCAGGGCCGCGGTCGCGCCGCTCACACCGATGCGCTGCGCCGCCTGCTATATGTCGGCCTGTGGCTTGACGGTGTCTCCTCCAGGCCTGATGGTCGGGCGCGGCCGTGAGAGGCGGCCGCTTGCACCTTGTACCGGCGCTTGCCCGATTTGCTGCACTGCTTCTAATGCAACAGGTGTGCCATTCGACAGACGAATTGGCGCTACGAGGTCACGCCGGCGGCTGGGATCGTTGCAGGACGGGCTTCTTGAGGGAGTCGCCGGAATGCGCCGGGGCGGAGTGAGGAAGGTCGATGTACGCGCAACGAACGTAACGATGCGCGGGACATGGAGCGTAACGTAATGGCCAATAGGGCACGTTACGGAACAGGTCGTAACACCTGCAGTTGCTGTAATGAAAATCGAAATTCAAAACAGATTTTTTTGATCGGTGCGGAAGGCTGCAAGCGGGCATTTATCGTGATTTCGCATAAGTGAGTTGGCGCATGCTTTTTTGACGCGCGTGAGTCAGCGGGAACGACATTTATCACCTGTTCATTCAGGTAGGTTGCGCGCGAATAAAGTTGCGGTCATCCTGTGCGGCCAAAGAGGGCGGGTGCATTCACGCGGATTTGCGTGGATTCGTGCATATACTTGGTTATCCTTTTTAATTCGCGTGAGGCTGAAGTGTTTTTGTAAAGAGCACTTCGCTTTTTTCGCGCTTCATGATGGTTTTCCGTCTTCGCGGTTGATTGGCTGCGCATGCAGCTTTCCGTCCCGCTCGTGTCACGTTACGCAATTTCGTAACGCTGGTCTTTTCCCCTGTTACGTCTAATCAATCAGCATCGCTTTTCGTGCGATGGGTGTCGCGCATGCCCCGTCGCTGCGTGGTTTTGCCCGTTCTTTCGAAGTTGGCACGCTCTCTGCAGTGTTGGGTCTCGCAGCCGGGGCGCTGCGATAACCAACCTAAAGAGAGAGCTAGCGATGGGGAACAACGTGAAGACGCGAATCACCACCATGGCGTTGTGCACCGCGGCGGTTTTCGCCGCCGCGGCCAGCGGTGCGGCACGGGCAGATTCGACACAGCCGGGGGGCGTGGCAGTGGGAGCGGCCGCAGGAGCAGGCGCTGCGCCGGGGACGATCGTGTTGGGCGGCGGCATCGGCGGCGTGGCGACGGGTAACGACGTCACGGTTGCGGTGGGCGGGGCAGCCGGGCTTGCAATCAACTATGGCGGACAGCCGCTGGCGCAGCTCGGCGGGTTGGTGGGCGCGTTGCAGGGCGCTTCGGGTAGCGATCCGCTGGCTCCTGTTACGGGTGCGGTGAATACGATTACTGGTGCGTTGTCGGGTGCTTCGGGTAGCAACCCGCTCGCTCCTGTTACGGGTGCAGTGAGCACGATCACTGGTGCGTTGTCGGGCGCTTCGGGTAGCGATCCGCTTGCTCCTGTGACGGGTGCGGTGAACACGATCACCGGCGCGTTGTCTGGCGCTTCGGGTAGCGATCCGCTGGCTCCTGTTACGGGCGCGGTGAATACGATTACTGGTGCGTTGTCTGGCGCTTCGGGTAGCGATCCGCTCGCTCCTGTGACGGGCGCAGTGAACACGATCACTGGTGCGTTGTCGGGTGCTTCGGGTAGCGATCCGCTTGCTCCTGTGACGGGTGCGGTGAACACGATTACTGGTGCGTTGTCGGGTGCTTCGGGTAGCGATCCGCTCGCTCCTGTGACGGGCGCAGTGAACACGATTACTGGTGCGTTGTCTGGCGCTTCGGGCGGCGATCCGCTTGCGCCTGTGACGGGCGCAGTGAACACGATTACTGGTGCGTTGTCGGGCGCTTCGGCTAGCAACCCGCTGGCTCCTGTTACGGGTGCAGTGAGCACGATCACTGGCGCGTTGTCTGGCGCTTCGGGCGGCGATCCGCTTGCGCCTGTGACTGGCGCGGTGAGCACGATCACCGGCGCGTTGTCGGGGGCTTCGGGTAGCGATCCGCTCGCTCCTGTGACGGGCGCAGTGAACACGATCACCAGTGCGTTGTCTGGCGCTTCGGGTAGCGATCCGCTCGCGCCTGTGACGGGTGCGGTGAGCACGATCACCGGCGCGTTGTCGGGTGCTTCGGGTAGCAATCCGCTGGCTCCTGTTACGGGCGCAGTGAATACGATCACTGGCGCGTTGTCTGGTGCTTCGGGCAGCGACCCGCTGGCTCCTGTTACGGGCGCGGTGAACACGATCACCGGTGCGTTGTCTGGCGCTTCGGGCAGCGATCCGCTCGCCCCTGTAACGGGCGCAGTGGACACGCTGACGGGCGCGCTGTCCGGTGCAGCGGGCAGCAATCCGCTCGCTCCGGTGACGAACGTGGCGAATGCGGCAACTAGCACGCTTGCAAGCGCTGCGAATGCCACCACGGGCAATCTCGCGAACACGGTCAACGCGGCAACGGGCACGCTGGCTAACGCGGTCAATACCGAAGTGGCGGCACTCAGCACGGCATCGGGTTCGACGACGGCGAACGTAGTGAATACGGTCGACTCGACCACGGGTATCGTCGCCAACGCGTTGAACTCTGGCACGAGCACGCTGGCCAGCACGCTCAATTCGCTGACTGCAGCGGCATCGAGTGCGGGAGGCAGCGATCCGCTCGCTCCGGTGACGAGCGCTGTGAACACGGTTACCGGTACGCTTGCCAGCGCCGCAGGCAGCAACCCGCTGGCCCCGGTCACCACTGCAGTGAACACGGTCACGAGCACGCTGGCAGGCGCATCCGGCAGCAATCCGCTGGCTCCGGTCACGAGCGTGGTGAACGACGTCACGGGCACGCTGGCAGGTGCCGCAGGCAGCAACCCGCTGGCTCCGGTCACCACCGCCGTGAACACGGTCACGAGCACACTGGCAGGCGCATCCGGCAGCAATCCGTTGGCTCCGGTCACCACTGTCGTGAACGACGTCACGGGCACGCTGGCAGGCGCGGCAGGCAGCACGCCGCTCACGCCGATCACGAGCGTCGTGAACACCGTCACGGGCACGCTGGCCAACGCAGCGGGCAGCAATCCGCTTGCTCCCGTTACCACTGCCGTGAACACGGTCACGAGCACGCTGGCGGGCGCATCCGGCAGCAACCCGCTCGCGCCGGTCAGCACTGTCGTGAACGACGTCACGGGCACGCTGGCAGGCGCGGCAGGCAGCACGCCGCTCACGCCGATCACGAGCGTCGTGAACACCGTCACGGGCACGCTGGCCAACGCCGCAGGCAGCAACCCGCTGGCCCCGGTCACCACCGCCGTGAACACGGTCACGAGCACGCTCGCAGGCGCATCCGGCAGCAATCCGCTGGCTCCGCTCACCACCGTCGTGAACGACGTCACAGGCACGCTGGCAGGCGCGGCAGGCAGCACCCCGCTCACGCCGATCACGAGCGTCGTCAACACCGTCACGGGTACGCTCGCGAACGCAGCCGGCAGCAACCCGCTGGCTCCGGTCACGACCGCCGTGAACACGGTCACGAGCACGCTCGCAGGCGCAGCCGGCAGCAACCCGCTCGCCCCCGTCACCACCGCCCTCAGCAGCGCGGCCGCCCCGGTCACTTCCGCTGTGAACACGGTCACGAGCACGCTCGCCAGCGCCAACCCGATCACGCCGATCACCGGTGCGCTCGGCGCGGTCACGGGTACGGCGGGCACGCTGACCGGCGCACTCGGCAACATCGCGAAGACCAACCCGGTGGTGCCGCTCGTCAGCGCGGCGACGGGCGCGCTCGGCTCGACGCTGGCTTCGGCGGGAACGGTGACGGCGACGGTCACGGCCGCGGTCGGTGCGGGCGTGAGCGTCTCCAACACCGCTGCCAACAGCGGCACGGCAACGGCGGGTCAGACGGCCGGCACGGCGGCTTCGACGGCAACCGGCGCACTCGCACCGGTCACCGGCCTGGTCGCGTCGATCGGTTCGACGGCCACGCACGCGGCCGGTTCGAGCAGCGCGCTTTCGCCGGTCACGAGCCTGCTCAGCTCGGTCACGGGCGCGTTGCCGAAGTAAGGCAATCGATCACGCCTTTGATGATCCAACCAACAAGTTAGTCGAGGAGAAATGGGCCAATAAGCACTAACACAAAGCGCCCACATGTAGTACCTGGAAGCCGGCCACGCGCCGGCTTCTTCTCTTTCAGCGGCTGACACGGGCGTGAGCTATGATCCAGCGTGGCATTCACCCGATCTGGATATACACACGGCGATGGGCAGCTTACGTTTGCATCTCTGGTCGATCTCCGGCACCGTGCTGGTCTACCTGCTGACGCTCTGGGTCGACGAACGGCTGTTTCTGCACAGTGGTTTTCCGCGCTTCGTCGAATGGATCTATCTGCCCACCGGCATTCGCCTGCTGAGTACGCTGCTACTGGGCATGGACGGCGCGATCGGGCTGCTGATCGCAGCCTTGCTGGTCGACTTCTTCCATTATTTTCCGCACGATCCGGTACGGGCGATCGCGGGTGCGATCATCAGTTCGGTGGGACCGTACGCCGTTTATCGGCTGGCGCTCGAGCGTTATGGCCTCAAGGCGTCGCTGGTGAATCTCACGCCCAGGCGACTGCTCGTGCTGGCGTTTGCGGTCGCCTTCACCAACGCCACCTTGCACCACATCTGGTTTGCGCTGGCGGGCACCACGCAGAATCTGCTGGAGAGCTACAGCATGATGTTCGGCGGCGATCTGCTCGGCGCGCTGATCCTGCTCTATATCGTCAAAGGGCTACTCAGGCTGTTGCCCGCCGAATCAGGGCATTCGCGCGCGAGCGATGGTTTGTTCCGCGTGCGACTAGCGCTCGATAGCGCCTATAACAATTCGTGGCGGCTACGCGCATGAACGCATAGCGCCAGCCGTCGATATCGATGCGATATCAACCGCCCGCAATCAGCTTGCGCCGCGCCGCCTTCACATGCGCGAGCCGCGCGTCATCCCATTCGTAGAACCCCGCGCCGCTGCGCACGCCCACGCGCCCGGCGTCCACCTGTTCGCGCAGCAGATCAATGACGCCTTCGTCTTTCGCGAGTTCGGGCATCAGATGCGACGCAATATCGACGAAGGTATCCAGACCGCCCATATCGGCGCTTTCGAGCGGCCCGACGATACTCCAGCGACGTCCCAATGAAGCCTTCATCACACGGTCGACCACCTCGGGACTGGCCGCGCCCGAGCGCACGATATTGAGCGCTTCGCGCAGCACCGCGAATTGCAGCCGGTTGCCGACGAAACCGGGAATCGCCTTGGCCAACACCACCGGCTCCATTCCGATCTCGCGCATTAGCGTTTCGGTGCGCGCTGTGACATCGGGCGTGGTGGCGCTGCCCGGCACCACTTCGACGAGGGGAATCATATGCGGCGGATTCCAGAAATGCGCGATCACGAAACGTTGCGGCGCGCTCAGTGCCTGCGCGAGTTTGTCGGGCTCGAAACCGCTGGTGTTGCTTGCGAAAATCGCGTCGGGCGCGAGCACGGCGTCGAGTTGCGCGTAAAGCCGGTGTTTCAGGTCGAGGACTTCGGGCACGGCTTCGAAGACGAATTGCGCGTGCGCCATGACGTCGAGTTGCGCGCTCGTTTCAATGCGCGCGAGCGCGGCTTCGCGTGCGGCTGCATCGATACGACCGGCATCGATCAGTTCGTCTAGCACCGCCTGCGCCTTGCCATTCACACCCGCGAGGCGTGCGGGATCGACATCATGGACGATCGTGCGCAGACCGTGCAGGGCGCATTGCGTCGCGATCCCCACGCCCATCAAACCCGTGCCGATCACGCCCACCACCGTCAATTTGCCGTTCATGCCCTGTCTCCTTGAATGCCCGAATAAAACGTAAGCGAGCCGCAAGCATACCGCGTTGGGCCGCGCGCCGATGCATCGCGGCGGGCGTGAACTAGACTGAATCGTTCACTTCATCGACAAGAGGGGGATCGTTTCGTGACTTCACAACATTCCATGTCTTGCGTGTGCTGTGGCGATGGCTGGTCGCGTCGCCGTTTTCTGGCGGCGGCGGCCGCTTCGGCTTCATGGGCGGCGTTGCCGGATCTGGCGCTGGCGCAAGGCGTGCCGACCCTTGCCTATGATTCCGTGCCCGATCCGGTGCGTTTGCCCGTCGATGAATATCTCGGCGAGTGTTCGGGCGTCGCGGTGAATTCGCAAGGCCATATTTTCGTGCTGTCGCGCGGCAACACCAGCGGGCCGGCTTATGGCGCGGCCGCCGCGCAGTTGTTCGAGTTCGCGCCCGATGGGCGTTTCGTGCGCGAAATTGGCCGGCATCTCTACGCGTGGTCGTTCGCACACACGGTCAAGATCGACCGTCACGATAATATCTGGGTCACCGACAAGGGCTCGGACATGGTCATCAAGTTCACGCCGCAAGGGCGCGTCGCGATGGTGTTCGGACGCAAGCAGGAAGCCGCCGATGAGGAAACCGCGCCGCTCAAGCATCCCGATCCGCCGCTGCCGGCGGAGCCCGGCCGCTTCCGTCAGGTGACCGATGTGGCCTGGGACAGCAATGACAACGCTTATATCAGCGACGGCTATATCAACTCGCGCGTGGCGAAGGTGGATAAGGACGGCAACTGGCTGAAATCGTGGGGCGATCGCGGCAAGGCTCCGGGCCAGTTCCATACGCCGCATAGCATTGCGGTGGATGCGCAGAACCGCGTTTATGTGGCGGATCGCAGCAACCGGCGCATTCAGGTGTTCGATACCGACGGCACGTATTTGCGCCAGTTCACTATCGACGTGCCGGTGCCCGCAGGCGCACGTCCCGCCATCGGCAATATTCCCGATGAAGCCGTGCTCGCGCAGGGGACCTTTGCGCCGGGCTCGCCGTGGGCGATCTGCATCTCACCCGGTCCGAACCCCGTGCTATATAGCTCCGACGCGTGGCCGGGCCGCATCTACAAACTCACGCTCGATGGGAAACTGTTAGGTGTGCTGGGCGAATCGGGCAAGCAGCTAAAGCAGTTCGGCTGGATTCACCAGATGGCGTGTCCCGCCGAAAACACCTTGTTCGTAGCCGAATTATTGAACTGGCGCGTGCAGAAGCTGGTTCTGCACGCGTAGCACCACGCAGGCTCAGGAGAAGCGCGCCATGATATGGCGCGCGCAGGTGTACTCCTCCAACGCGAACATCGACATATCCTTGCCGTAGCCCGAACGCTTCATACCGCCGTGCGGCATTTCACTGACCAGCGTGAAGTGCGTATTGATCCACGTGCAGCCGTATTGCAGTTCAGCGGCAACCTTGAAGGCTTTGTTGACGTCGCGAGTCCAGACTGAACTCGCCAGGCCGAAGTCCGAATCGTTAGCCCAGTCGATGGCCTGTTCCGTGCCTTCGAAACGCGTGACGGAAACGACCGGACCGAACACTTCCCGGCGCACGATTTCGTCGTCCTGGCGCGCGCCTGCGATCACGGTCGGTTCGTAGAAGAAGCCGCGCGTGTCGGCGATCTTGCCGCCCGTGGTGATGTCGATGTGCTTCTGGCTCGCGGCGCGTTCGACGAAACTCGCTACGCGTCCGCGCTGGCGCTCGGAGATCAGCGGGCCCATTTCCACGCCTTCCATGTGCTGCTCGCCGTAGCGGATCGAGCCCACCGCGCTCGACAGATCGGCCACGAGTTTGTCGTAAATCTTGCCTTCGGCGTACACGCGGCAGGCGGCCGTGCAATCCTGGCCGGCGTTATAGAAGCCGAAGGTGCGCAGGCCCGCGACCACTTCGTCGAGATCGGCGTCGTCGAATACGATCACCGGCGCTTTGCCGCCCAGTTCCAGATGCGTGCGCTTCACCGAGCGCGAAGCGGCTTCGAGAATGCGCTGGCCGGTCGAGACGTCGCCGGTGATCGAAATCATGCGCACCTGCGGCTGCGTGATGAGCGGCGCGCCCACGGTGTCGCCGCGTCCCGTCACCACATTGATGACGCCCGCGGGGAAAATCGCCGCGATCAGTTCGGCGAGCTTGAGCGTGGTGAGCGGTGTCTGTTCCGAGGGCTTGAGGACGACCGTATTGCCCGCCGCGACGGCAGGCGCGAGTTTCCACGCGGCCATCATCAGCGGGTAGTTCCAGGGTGCGATGGACGCCACCACGCCGATCGGATCGCGCCGGATCATGCTGGTGTGGCCTTCGAGATATTCGCCTGCAATCGGACCGTGCTGCGTGCGGCATGCGCCCGCGAAAAAGCGGAATACGTCGGCGACGGCGGGGATTTCGTCGTTGAGCGCGCCCACATAGGGCTTGCCGCAATTGAGCGATTCGAGGCGTGCGAATTCGGTGGCGCGTGCTTCGATGGCATCGGCGAGTTTGAGCAGCAGCGTGGCGCGGTCCTTCGGCGTACTGCGCGACCATTTTGGCCATGCACGGCTGGCGGCGGCAGTGGCCGCCTGCACCTGTTCGAGCGAGGCTTCCGCCACGAGCGCGATCACTTCGCCCGTCGACGGGTTGAGGATGTTTTCCTTGCTGCCCTGGCCCGGCACGAACTCGCCACCGATCAGAAGGCTGGTTTGCAACGATTTTTCCATGTGATTTCTCTGGGTGAACTATCGGACTGGAGATCGGACTGGAGGCTAGCGGCTGCTGCCCGCCGTGCTTTCGGTGTCGCGCGTGAGATACCACGCGCCAAAAATCGGGATCATCGTGACTGCCATCACCATCAGCGCGACCACGTTGGTGATGGGCACGTCGCGCGGGCGCGAAAGCTGGTTGAGCAGCCAGATCGGCAGCGTGCGTTCCTGGCCCGCCGTAAACGTCGTGACGATGATTTCGTCGAAGCTCAGCGCGAAGGCGAGAATCGCGCCCGCGAGTAGCGCCGTGGCGATCTGCGGCAATACGATATGGCGGAAGGTCTGCCAGCCGTCCGCGCCCAGGTCCATCGACGCCTCGATCAGACTCGCGGGCATGCGCCGCAGTCGCGCGACCACGTTGTTGTAGACCATCACCACGCAGAAGGTGCCGTGGCCAACGGCGATGGTCCAGAAGCCCAGGTCCAGATTCGCGGTCTTGAATGCCGAAAGCAGCGCGATGCCGGTGATGATGCCAGGCAGCGCAATCGGCAGGATCAGCGCGAAGGTGATGGCTTCCTTGCCGAAGAAGTTGCGCCGATACAGCGCGCCCGCTGCCGCCGTGCCGAGTATCACCGCAAGCAGCGTGGCGAGCAGCGCGACCTTCACGGACAGCCACGCGGCCTCAAGCATGTCGTCGCGGGCGAAGGCATCGGCGAACCAGTGCAGCGTGAAGCCCTTGAGCGGGAAGCTGAACGCGCTGGTTTCGGTGTTGAACGCGTAGAGCGCCACCACGAGGATCGGCAGATGCAGGAAGGCGAGTCCGCCCCAGGCGGCGCAGCGCAACAGGCGCGAGGGTTGGGCGTCAGAGTGCATCGAAGGCTCCCAGGCGTTTGGCGATGACGAGATATGCGCCGATCAGCAGCATCGGCACGACCGTGAAGGCCGCGGCCATCGGCACGTTGCCGATCGAGCCTTGCATCGTATAGACCATGGTGCCGATGAACAGACCGCTCGGTCCCACCAGTTGCGGAATGATGTAATCGCCGAGCGTGAGCGAGAACGTGAAGATCGAACCCGCCGCTATGCCCGGAAACGCCAGCGGCAGGATCACGGTGCGAAACGTCTGGCCCGGATGCGCGCCCAGATCGGCGGATGCCTGCAGCAGATTCGCGGGAATGCGTTCGATGGCGGCCTGGATCGGCAGGATCATGAACGGCAGCCAGATATAGGTAAAGACCAGAAAGCGGCCGATATTCGAAGTCGAAAGCGAATCGCCGCCGATCACCGGCACGCGCAGCAGCGCATCGAGCGCGCCGCGCAAATGCAGGGTGTCGATGAGCCAGTAAAGCACGCCGCCTTGCGCGAGGATCACGGTCCAGGCGTAGACCTTGACGATATAGCTGGCCCACATCGGCAGCATCACGGCCACGTAGAAAAGGCCTTTTTTCCAGCCCTTTGCGTAGCGCGCCATGTAATACGCGACGGGAAACGCCAGCAGGGCGCTCGCGAGCGTGACGCAGCAGGCCATGCCGGTGGTGCGCAAGACCACGTCGAGATTCGCGGCGTCGCGGATCAGCGCCAGATAATTCGCTAGCGTGAAATCGGGGCTCACGGCCATCGTGAAGTCGTCGAAACGCCAGACGCTTTGCAGCAGCAGCGCGAACAACGAGCCCAGATACACCACGCCAAACCACAGCAGCGGCGGCAACAGCAGCAGGAGCAGATAAAGATTCGCGTGGCGATGCAGGAAGCTGCACGCGCGGCGCACCATGCCATCGCGCTTGTCGGGCGCGCGCACGATGGCGGAATTCGAAGTCGTCGCCATGGTCATCCCCGCTGCTCCAGCGCGACCATTGAGCGGCGCGGCCACGCGAGCGTGACGTTCGCGCCCACTTCCGGCAGTGCGGCGTTGGCATCGTCCTGATTCGCGACCGTCACGGCCAGCATCTGACCGGCTTCGGAGCGGACTTCGAAGCGGCTGGTTGCGCCGTAGTACTGAATATCGACGAGCTTGCCGGACAGGTGGACATCGTCCGCGCTGGGATTCGTCGCGTGGGCAAAGCGAATATGCTCGGGGCGGATCGAGAACGGCTGCGCGCTGCCTACGCGTTGCAGCGATGCCGGATCCGCGATCACATTGGAGGTGCCGACGAAATCCGCCACAAATGGCGTAGCCGGGCGCGTGTAGAGATTGCGCGGCGTGTCCACCTGCTCGATGCGCCCCTTGTTGAACACGGCCACGCGATCCGACATCGACAGCGCCTCGCCCTGATCGTGCGTGACATAGACGAAGGTGACGCCGAGCTTGCGTTGCAGCGCCTTGAGTTCGGTCTGCATCTGTTCGCGCAGCTTGAGGTCGAGCGCGCCAAGCGGCTCATCCAGCAGCAGGATACGCGGACGCCGCACCAGCGCGCGCGCCAGCGCCACGCGCTGACGCTGGCCGCCCGAGAGCTGCCCAGGCCGACGCGCGCCGTAGCCGCCAAGCGCCACGAGTTCCAGCGCTTCCTCCGCCTGGCGGTGACGGGTACGCTTGTCCACGCCGCTCACCAGCAGTCCATACGCCACGTTGTCGCGGATGTTCATGTGCGGGAACAGCGCGTAGTCCTGGAACACCGTGTTGACGTCGCGCTGATAGGGCGGCAGGCCGGTGGCGTCGCGTCCGTGCAGCACCACGCGGCCCGCGCTGGGTTGCTCGAAGCCTGCAACGAGCCGCAGGCAGGTGGTCTTGCCCGAGCCGGACGGCCCGAGCATCGAGAAAAATTCGCCGTCCTCGACCACCAGCGAGACGTCGTCCACGGCGCGCACGCCGTCATAGTGACGCGAGACTTTCGAAAATTCGACTGCGCTGTTCATAAGAAGTCCTATCGTCCGCCCATGATCGAGATGAAGTCCTGGGTCCAGCGGCTATACGGCACGCATTGACCCTGCGAGCAGCTGGCCACCGGCGTCTTCCAGAAGTGGATCTGCTCAAAGCGGTCGTAGCCATTGGCCGCGCAGAAGTTCGAACCGCCCACGGCCTTCTGGCTGCAGCCGCCCGTGATCACCGGGTTCGAGCCGAACCATTCGGCCAGATCCGCCTGCAGCTTGCGGTTGAGCGACCAGTTCATCCACTTGTAGGCGCACACGGGATGCGGGGCGTCGGCGTGCATCATGGTGGTGTCGGCCCAGCCCGTCGCGCCTTCCTGAGGGATCGTCGCGGCAATGGGGAATTTCTCGGCTTGCAGCGAATTGACCGTGTAACCCCAGGCGCTCGATACCGCGATGCCTTCATTCTTGAAGTCGTTCATCTGCACCGTGACGTCGTGCCAGTAGCGGTGCACCAGCGGCTTTTGCGCTCGCAGCACCTTGAGCACTTCGGCGTATTGCGCTTCGTTCAGTTCGTACGGGTCCTTGATGCCGAGCGCCGGATTTTTGTGCATCAGATAGACGGCGGCATCGGCCACATAAATCGCGCCGTTATAGGCCTGCACACGGCCCTTGTTGCTCTTGCCGTCGGGTAGTGTCTGCTGTTCGAACACCACCGACCACGAAGTGGGCGCCTTTGGGAAGATCTTCGTGTTATAGGCGAGGAAGTTTGCGCCCCACTGATACGGCACGCCGTAATGCACACCGTTGACCGTATGCCACGGCGCGTTCTGCAGGCGCGGTTCGACGGTGTTCCATGCAGGAATCAGCGCGGTGTTGATCGGCTGCACTTTCTTGCCGTAGACAAGGCGCAGGCTCGCGTCGCCCGAAGCCGTCACGAGGTCGTAGCCGCCCTGGTTCATCAGCGAGACCATTTCGTCCGAGGTCGCCGCGGTTTTCACGTTGACCTTGCAACCGGATTCCTTTTCGAAGCCGGTAACCCAGTCGTATTTCTTGTCGGTGTCGCCGCGTTCGATATAGCCAGGCCACGCGATGATGTTGACCTGGCCTTCTGGCTTGCCGAGCTGTTTAAGTGGTTCGAGTGGCGCGGCGGCGCTGGCCAGGCCGGTGTTGACGAGTGCGGCAAGGGCGATGGCGGCGGCGAGTTTTACGTTGTGCGACATGCTCCGGATCCTCGTAGTCGGTTGTTCTCTTGCGCGCTCCGCAGGCTTGGCGGGCGGCTTCTGAGGCGTTGCGATGAAGGTCGGAGCTATTCTAGGAGCCGGATTTTTTTGTCAGCCAGACCGAAACCCAGATACGAGCTATCGGTAAAACAGAACGAAATGGGTGCGCGAACGGCGGGAACGGCGCGACCAACGCCGGCAGGAAAGGCTGCTACGTGAAAACCCGAACGCCGATATCGCGTGAATGGCGAACATTCGTTCTTTGCGAACGCAATCGGCGATCTATCGAATAATCAGATTGAATTCTTGTTGTGCGTGCGCGAATACTCGCGCGCCACCACCAGAAAGTGCTGCACCATCTCCGGCAGCGCGAGGCTGCGCCGCCACGCAATGCCGATATCGACCGTGGGCATCTCTCCCAGAATCTTGCGCACTTCCAGCCGGTCGCCGTCGAGCGACCAGGGGCGATAGAGCACGTCGGGCAGGATCGACAGACCCGCACCCGTGGCGACGAGACTGCGCACCGCCTCCACCGAAGCCGTACGCATGACCGTGTTCGGCCGCAGCCCGGCGGCGCGCCAGAAGGCCGTAGTGTTGTCCTCCAGCTCGTCGACCTTCAGCATGATCATGCCTTCGTTGGCGATCTCCTGAAGCGAGATGCTGCCCAGTCCGCGCAACGCGTGATTGGCGGGCAGCCATAAACGCCAGGCAGCCTTGATGAGCGATTCGGTTTCGATCGCCTGGCTGTTTTCCACGTTCGAGACGATCAGCACCGCGACGTCGAGTTCGCCGTTCACCAGCAGATGTTCGATGTAGTCCCGCTGATCCTCGATCACCTGCACTTCGACCTTTGGATAGACGCGTTTGTAGTGATCGAGCAGATAGGGCAGGAAATAGCCGGTCATCAGGCTCGTGACGCCCACATTCAGGCGGCCGGTCTTGGAGTCTGGCCGCGCCGATAAAGCCTGCTGCGCGTTGCGCACGGCCGCGAGAATCTGATGGGCGTGGCGCAGGAACTGATGCCCCGCGTGCGTGAGCACCATGCCGCGCGCATGGCGCACGAACAACTGCGCGCCCAGTTCGCTTTCGAGTCCCTTGATGGCTTCGGTGATGACGGACTGCGAGATGTTGAGCGTTTGCGTGGCGCCCGTGACCGACTCGGCTTCGGCCACGGCAATGAAGTAGCGCACGCTCTTGACGGAAAGGCTCATGCGGGGCGAACTGGCATCGGGTTTTTGGGATGGGGAAGTATAGCCCGCGGATTTCCGCGCCAATCAAAAGCCTTTCACAGGCTGATCGAAGTGCAATCCGAAGTGAAATCCGAAACGCAATCCGATGCGCAACGGTTGCGGGCTTTCACGCGCTCCGGTTTCATGTGACCATATTTGTCGATACAGCTGGCTTTCACGCAATCAGGAACCTCCGTGACCCATTCGCCTACCCGTCGCAAACTGTTGATCGGCTTTCCCCTGCTGGCAGGCGCGATCGTTGCGCCCGCAGCCTTCGCGCAGAACAGCTCGCCTCTTGCCGATATCGAACGCCGCCAAGGCGGCCGGTTAGGCTTTTACGCTATCGATACCGGCACGGGCCGCACGCTCGAACATCGCGCGGGCGAGCGCTTTCTGATGTGCAGCACCTTCAAGGGCATGCTTGCCGCGCAGGTGCTCGCGCGCGTGGACGCGGGCAAGGAGCAACGCGAACGCCTCGTGCATTACACAGCGCAGGATCTCATCTTCACGTCGCCGGTGACCAAGGCCAATGTGGCGCGCGGCGCCTTGCCGGTTCATACCCTATGCCAGGCTATCGTCGAGCAAAGCGACAACACCGCCGCAATCCTGTTGATGCGCAGTGTGGGCGGCCCGGCGGCGCTCACGCAGTTCATGCGCGGGATCGGCGATAGCGTCACCCGCTCTGACCGCTACGAACCGGATTCGAACCGCTACAGCGGCGTGCTCGATACCACCACGCCCCAGGCCATGGCGACCGCCGCGCGCGCCGTGCTGCTGGGCGACGTGCTAAGCCTGCAATCGCGCGCGCAGCTGGAGCGCTGGATGATCGATTGCAAGCCGGGGCTTAATCGCCTGCGGGCGGTCTTGCCCGCAGGCTGGCAAGCGGCCGACCGGCCTGGTACGAGCGTCGAAGAAGAGACCAACGACTACGCGCTGGTGCGCCCGCCAGGCCGCGCGCCTTTGCTGGTCGCCGCGTATTACGACGCGCCTGGCGTGAGCATGGACGCGCGCGAAGCGGTGCTGCGCGAAGCGGGAAAAGTGTTCGTGCAATGGGCGAGCGCGTCCGTGTGATGCGATAGTGAGTTCCTCACGCCACGCGCAATGGCCAGATCGACATCCCGCGCGGTGTGTCGATCCTTATCCGCTCTTTAGGCATGCGAGGCCTTTTATCGATGGACGCGTTGCCACGTACGTCGCTAACCCGCCTTGAGGCAGGATGCTCAGTCGTCGGACACCGTGGCCGCGCTCCACGGCGCGGCTCTCAGCACATCGGCCTGATAAAAGCAGGCGAAGCGTTCGAGCTGGCGCTCGGCCTCGTCGCGATCGACGCCTTCCTGAAGCACCGCGCTGGAGAAACCGGTGCGCTCCATCTGCAGCAGTTGATCGGCGAGCACCTCGCCGGTCGCGCGCAAATCGCCCTTGAAACCCAGACGCCGCCGCACGAGCCAGGCCTGGCTGAATGCGCGGCCATCGGTGAAGGTCGGGAACTGGAGTTCCACACGCGCCGCGCCTGCGATTTCCAGAGCGTGCGCCAGCGGGTCGGCGTCATTGGCCAGAGTGAGGGTTGCGCCCTCGGGATCGGCGGCGTGTTCGTGTGCGCTCACGAGGCGAATGCGTTGCTTCTTCATGCCGTGGCCTCCGCGCTTGCGCGCACGCTGTCCGCTGCCGCCTTGAACGGGTCGAGCCCCACGCGCCGCACGGTTTCGATAAAGGTCTCATGACGCGCGCCACTGCGCTCCCGTAGCGCGAGATAGCGCGCGATCAGCGCTTCGACGGCGTCGCACACTTCATGCGCGGCAAACGACGGCCCGATCACCTTGCCGGGCCGCGCCTCGCCGCTGCGCGCGGAACCGTCTGCGCCGCCCAGCGTGATCTGATACCACTCCGCGCCATCCTTATCGACGCCCAGAATGCCGATGTGGCCACTGTGATGATGACCGCAGGAGTTGATGCAGCCGCTGATGTGCAGATCGATCTCGCCGATGTCGTTAAGTTCATCGAGATCCTGGTAGCGTTCCATGATGCGCTGCGCGATGGGCAGCGAACGCGCGTTGGCGAGCGCGCAGAAGTCGCCGCCGGGACAGGAGATCATGTCGGTGAGCAGGTGCACGTTGGCGCTGGCGAGCTGGGCGGCCACGGCGGCTTGCCAGAGCGGTAGCAGATCGTCGGCGTGGACCCACGGCAGCACGATGTTCTGGGTGTGCGTGACGCGCGCTTCGCCCGCCGAAAAGCGCTCCGCGAGATCGGCGACGCGTTCAAGCTGTTCGGCGGACGCATCGCCGGGCGCCTGCAGCAGACGCTTGAATGAGAGGGTCACGATACGCAGCGCTGGCTCGCGATGAAGCGCGACATTGCGCTCAAGCCAGCGCGCGAATTGCGGCTGGCGGGCGGCCTGAGCGTCGCGGGCGGCAGTCGCGGCAGGGTTCGCGGCGCGCTGCGCAAAAGCCTGCGCAGGCACCTGAAAACAAGCGCTCACGCGTTCCAGTTCGGTTTCGGGCAGCGTATGCGGCCCGCCGTCGCATTCGACGATCTGGCGGAATTCTTCTTCGACTTCATCGATGAAGCGCTGTCCCTCGGTTTTCACGAGAATCTTGATGCGCGCCTTGTACTTGTTGTCGCGGCGGCCAAACTGGTTGTACACGCGCACCACGGCTTCGATGTAATTCATGATCTGGCGCCACGGCAGGAATTCGCGCAGCACCACGCCGATCAACGGCGTACGCCCCATGCCGCCGCCCACCGCGACGCGAAAGCCCAGTTCGTCCTGCTCGTTGCGCACGAGACGCAGGCCGACGTCATGCCAGTCGGTGGCCGCGCGGTCTTCGGCAGCGCCGCTGATGGCGATCTTGAACTTACGCGGCAGGTAAGCGAATTCGGGGTGCAGCGTGGTCCACTGGCGCATGATTTCCGCGAAGGGGCGCGGATCGGCAATTTCGTCGGGCGCAACGCCTGCGCGCTCGTCGCAGGAGATATTGCGGATGCAATTGCCGCTGGTCTGGATGCCGTGCATATCGACGGTGGCGAGCAGGTCCATCACGTCGGCGGCCTTCTCCAGCGCAATCCAGTTGAACTGTACGTTAGTGCGCGTCGTGAAGTGCGCGTGATGGGTGGGCAGATGGCGCGTGCCAAGTTTGCGTTGCGCGTCGAGCGCGCTGCGATAGACATCCTCGTGCGGCGCGTCGTATTCCCGCGCGATGCGCGCAAGCACGCGCATTTGTGCGCTCGACAGTTCGCCATAGGGGACCGCGACGCGCAGCATGGGCGCGTGGCGCTGTACATACCAGCCGTTTTGCAGGCGCAGGGGGCGGAAGGCTTCTTCGCTGAGCGTGCCGCGCTGCCAGCGCCCGATCTGGTCGCGGAATTGCGCGGCGCGGTTCGCGACGAAGGCTTTGTCGAATTCGTTGTAGCGATACATGGTGACTACCGGGAAGCTGCCAGAAAGCCGCGGAGAAGGCGGGATCGCCAACGGTATCGCGGCAGGCAGGGCGTTCCAAGCAGCAGTTGATGCGAAAACGGGCGCAGCAGCGCGATTTTTTGCGGCGCTTGAGGGATTCTTGATGTGTTTGGGTTCACGCAGAAGGTTCGATCGGCGATATCTTCAACGCACAAACCAGAACATTGCCACGGAGACGCCATGCAGCCAGATCGCCACCAACGGTACGATCGGTATTATCGGGAAGAGGATTGCTCGCTCGTCGATTTCATTGAGGTCGTAGAGTGCCATCGCGACGTAGTGCGCACCCCGCACGCGCAGAGCGTCCATGAGCATGTACCGTTCTACGATTGCTCGGCCCTTAGTCGCACGCTCGAAGATCCTCTGAGCCGCATGGGCCTGCAGCAGGAATGGGCCGACGTGCTGGAGCAGGGCGCGGGTGTGTTCGTGCTCAAGCGCGCTTACGCCGACACCGCAACGATCGATGCCGCGACCGCTGTGTTCGAAGCCATCATCCACGACGAGCGCGCGGCAGGCAGCGCAGCCGCCGATCACTTCGCGAAAGCAGGCGCGAACGACCGCATCTGGAACGCACAGCAAAAGCTCTGTCTGCGCGCGCCCGAGGTGTTCGCGCGCTATTACGCCAATCCCCTGCTGGTGGCCGCATCCGAAGCGTGGCTAGGGCCGTGTTATCAGATGACGGCACAGGTCAATGTCGTGCGGCCGGGTGGCGCGGCGCAGCAGGCGCATCGCGACTATCACCTGGGTTTTCAGACGGTCGAGCAGGCGCAGCGCTATCCCGCGCAGGTGCATGCAATGTCGCCGTTTCTGACGCTGCAGGGCGCGGTGGCGCATAGCGACATGCCCATCGAAAGCGGGCCGACCAAACTGCTGCCGTTTTCGCAGCGCTACGCACCGGGTTATCTGGCATGGCGGCGGCAGGACTTTCGTGATTATTTCGAATCGCACCAGCGGCAATTGCCGCTGGAAAAGGGCGATGTGATTTTCTTCAATCCCGCGCTGTTTCATGCTGCCGGCGAGAATCGCACCGCGAACGTGCAGCGCATGGCGAATCTGCTGCAGGTTTCATCGGCCTATGGACGGGCGATGGAATCGCTCGACCGCGTGACGATGTGCGAAGCGCTCTATCCCGTGCTGCTTGAACGGATTGCGCGCGATGCTTTGACGGAAGCTCAGACCGATGCCGTGATTGCCTCGTGTGCGGAGGGTTATCCGTTTCCCACCAATCTCGACAGCGATCCGCCGCTAGGCGGCCTGGCGCCGGAAAGCCAGCAGGTGCTATTCAGGCGCGCCCTGCAGGAGGCATGGCCGACGAAGGATTTCGTCGCGGCGATTCGCGCACAGGACGGACGACGCCTGGCCTGAAATACATACAGCTTATATGTACAGTTTAGCTGTATATATGCTATGGTTCGGGCATGACTCGTCCATTGTCCTCCGACCCCGTCGATCTTGCCGCGCTCGCCGGTGAACTGCGCGTGAGCGTCGGCAAACTGCTGCGCCGCGTGCGCGAGCATTCCCAATCCGATGACCTGAGTGCCGCGCAAAAATCCGTGCTCCTGCAACTGGAGCGCGGCGGCCCGGCCACGGTGTCCGCATTGGCGCGCGCGGAGGGCGTGAAGCCGCAATCGATGCGCATCACCGTTGCAGCCCTTGAAGCGCAAGGCGCAGTCAAAGGCAAAGCCGATCCCAACGACGGTCGCCAGACGCTTATCGACGTGACGCCGAAATTCCGCAAGGCATTGCAGGCCAGTCGCGCGGCCAAGGAAGACTGGCTCGTGCGCGCGCTGCAGGCGCAGCTTTCCGTGCGCGAACAGGCGCAACTCGCCGCTACGGTCGGACTGCTGCAACGCCTGGCCGACTTCTGATCCCAGTTTCGTGTTTCGATAAAAGGAGCGTCTGCGATGCCCTGGTTGCATGCTGTTGCGCATTTCTTCGGAGGCGCGTTGCTCACCAATGCCGTGCCGCATTTCGTGCGCGGCGTGTCGGGAGCGCCGTTCCAGAGTCCGTTTGCAAAGCCGCCTGGTAAAGGGCTCTCGTCGTCCACGGTCAATGTGGTGTGGGGATTCGTCAATCTGGTGTTTGCGTGGCTGCTGCTGTGTCATGTCGGCGATTTTGCCTTCAAGGCGACGCATGACGTGTTGCCTTTCGGGATCGGCATGCTGGGAATGGGGCTGTTCATGGCGCGGCATTTCGGCGGCCTGCACGGCGGGAATTCACCCGAAAAAACCTGATTTCAAGGCGCTCTCGAATCGTGCTGGCGAAGTGAGCAATCGTCGGACGAAATCGATCCCTGCATGCTTTTACCTCTTCTTCACGTCCGGGAACGGTTTTCGCTCCCGAGGTTAAGCTGCCGTATCGGCGGAACTTGACCGGACATCCGTGACGACAGGTGAATACAGGTGGATAGTGCTTCCGATCTCATCATCGCCCGTCCCGAGGGCCTCTATTGCCCGCCTGGCGGGTTTTATATCGATCCGTGGCGGCCGGTCGAGCGCGCCGTCATCACTCACGCGCATGCCGATCACGCGCGCTTCGGCCATACCCGCTATCTGACCGCGCAGGCGGGACTGGGCGTGCTGCTTTCACGCCTGCCAGGCATCGATGTGCAGGGGCTGCCCTACGGCGAAGCGATCGATATCCAGGGCGTGCGCGTGTCGCTCCATCCGGCCGGACATGTGCTCGGTTCGTCGCAGGTGCGGGTCGAACACGGCGGGCGCGTATGGGTGGCGTCCGGCGATTACAAGGTCGAGCCCGATCCTACCTGTGCGCCGTTCGAGCCGGTGCGCTGCGATACCTTCATCACCGAATCCACGTTCGGACTGCCAATCTATCGCTGGGAGCCGTCGCAGACCATCTTCGACGGCATCGATGCCTGGTGGCAGCACAACGCCGCCGAAGGCCGCGCTTCGGTGCTGTTCTGCTACGCGTTCGGCAAGGCGCAGCGCGTGCTGGCGGGCGTGAATCGCGGCATCGGTCCGATCTTTTGCCACGGCGCGGTTGAGCCGTTGAATCGCGCCTATCGCGACGCCGGCGTGGATCTGCCGCCAACGCGGCTCGTGAGCGACGTTCCCACGCGGGAGAAGGGCGCATTCAGCCAGGCACTCGTGATTGCGCCGCCGTCCGCGCAAGGCAGTGCGTGGATGCGCCGCTTTGGCGACTATAGCGACGCATTCGCTTCGGGCTGGATGCGGTTGCGCGGCACGCGGCGCAGACGCGGCGTGGATCGCGGCTTCGTGTTATCGGATCACGCGGATTGGCCGGGGCTGCAATACGCGATTGGCGCGAGCGGTGCGCAGCGGGTCATCGTCACGCATGGGCAGATCGAGCCGATGGTGCGATGGCTCACGGAGCAAGGTCTGGATGCTGGCGCCTTCTCGACCGAATATGGCGATGAAGCCGTCGAAGCCGATGCCGATGCCGCGCAGGCCGCGAGCACGCCGGAAGCCGCGCAATGAAACGCTTCGCCGCGCTCTACACCGCACTGGACGCCACCACGTCCACCAACGACAAGCTGGAAGCGCTGATCGCCTATTTCTCGAGCGCACAACCCGAAGACGCCGCATGGGCCGCGTATTTTCTGGCGGGCGGCAAGCCGCGTCAGTCCGTGCCGACGCGTGTGCTGGTCGAATGCGCGCGTGAGCGCGCCGGTCTGCCGCCGTGGCTTTTCGAAGAGTCGTATCAGGCCGTAGGCGATCTGGCCGAAACCATTGCGCACGTGCTGCCGCCTGCCACGCGCGAAACGGCGCTGGGCCTCGCGCAGTGGATCGAGGAGCGTGTGCTGACGCTGCGCGGCATCGACGCGATTGCGTTGCGTGAGCGTCTGGCTGGCTACTGGGACGAGTTGAACTGGGGCGAGCGCTTCCTGCTGACCAAATTGATCGGCGGTGGCTTTCGCGTGGGCGTATCGCGGCAACTGGTGGTGCGCGCGCTCGCGCGGGTGGCGGGGGTGGATCACAAGCGCATCGCGCAGCGCATGGTCGGCTGGACGGATTCGCGCCAGACACCCAGCGCCGCGCGCTACCTGCGGCTGATCGCGCCCACCGCCGAAGGTGACGATGTCGATACGCCGCATGAAAGCGATATCGGCCTGCCGTATCCGTTCTTTCTCGCGCATCCGTTGCAGGCCGATCCTGCGACGCTGGGCGCGGTGTCGGACTGGATCGTCGAGTGGAAATGGGATGGCATTCGTGCGCAACTGGTCAAGCGCGCGGGCCGGGTCTGGATCTGGTCGCGCGGCGAGGATCTCGTGACCGAGCGCTTTCCCGAACTCGTGGCGCTAGGCGAGGCCTTGCCCGACGGCACGGTGATCGACGGCGAGATTCTCGCGTGGGAGCCCGATGCGTTGGCGCCGCTGCCGTTTGCGCGCCTGCAGCCGCGCATCGCGCGCAAATCGCTGACGAAGAAGGTGCTCAGCGAATCGCCGGCGGCGCTGCTTGCCTATGATCTGCTCGAATCGCAGGGGCAGGACTTACGCACCGGGCCGCTAGCGCAAAGGCGTGTGCGGCTTGATGCGCTGGCGCAGTCGCTGGCGACGTCGAGCGCGCCGGACTTGTTGCGCGTATCGCCGCTCGTGAGCGCGAACAACTGGGACGAACTGGCTACGTTGCGCGAGCAAAGCCGTTCGCGCGGCGTCGAAGGGCTGATGCTGAAGGAGCGCGCGTCGATGTACGGCGTGGGGCGCACCAAGGAGGCGGGGACGTGGTGGAAGTGGAAGATCGACCCGTATTCCATCGACGCGGTGCTGTTGTATGCCCAGCGCGGCCACGGGCGGCGCGCGAGCCTCTACACGGATTTCACCTTCGCGGTCTGGGACGAAGCCGATGGCGTGCGTACGCTGGTGCCGTTCGCCAAGGCTTATTCCGGTCTCACCGACGAAGAAATGCGCAAGGTCGACGCCGTCGTGCGCAAGACGACCATCGAAAAGTTTGGCCCCGTTCGCAGCGTGACGCCGACGCTCGTGTTCGAGATTGGCTTCGAGGGGATCCAGGCGAGTCCGCGCCATAAGTCGGGCATTGCGGTGCGTTTTCCGCGCATGCTGCGCTGGCGCACGGACAAGTCGATCGAAGACGCTGACACGCTCGCCATGCTCAAGGGCTTTCTCGACGAGGCCCAGACATGAATGAGCCGCGGCCGCGTCGTATTCCCCGCACGCGCGAGGCGCAGGCAAAGCACGATGCCGCTGCCGCCGAACAGTTTCATCCCGAACCCTTCGAATA
Organism: Burkholderia sp. Ax-1719; assembly: GCF_011753055.1. Lineage (GTDB taxonomy): Bacteria > Pseudomonadota > Gammaproteobacteria > Burkholderiales > Burkholderiaceae > Paraburkholderia. Next base: position 407,397 of record NZ_VWWJ01000001.1, read on the forward strand.
CGATGCAAGCGGCGCGCAGAGGCCGATCGAGCAACGCATCGCGCAGTGGTTCGATGAACGCGGCTGGCGGCCCTTCGCGTTCCAGCAGGAAATCTGGCGCGAAATCGCGCGCGGCGCAAGCGGGCTGTTGCACGCCACCACCGGCGCGGGGAAAACGTGGGCGGTATGGATCGGCGCGCTGGCGGCCTATGCGGGCACGACCGCGAGTTCGCAGCGCAATGCCTTGCCCGCGCCGCTCACGGTGCTCTGGATCACGCCAATGCGCGCGCTCGCCGCCGATAGCGCGCGCGCCTTGCAAAGCGCCGTGCAAGGCCTGAATGTGCCCTGGACGGTGGGACTGCGCACGGGCGACACGTCGTCCACGGAGCGCGCGCGCCAGAACCGCCGCATGCCTTCGGCGCTGGTGACCACGCCGGAAAGCCTGACGCTGATGCTCACGCGCGCGGACGCGCAGGAGGCGCTCGCGCACGTGAGGCTCGTGGTGGTCGACGAATGGCATGAGTTGCTTGGCAATAAACGCGGCACGCAAACGCAGCTGGCGCTTGCGCGTCTCGCCCATTGGCGGCCCGAGCTGCAGGTGTGGGGGCTTTCGGCGACGCTCGGCAATCTTGCGCTGGCGCACGATGCGCTGCTGCATGCCGTGCGCACGCCGCGCGTGATCGTGCGCGGTGCGCAGCCCAAGACGCTGATCGTCGATACGCTGATTCCCGAGACGATCGAGCGCTTTCCCTGGGGCGGGCACCTGGGCACGCGTCAGGTGGGCGCGGTCGCCGATGAAATCGATCAGGCGCAGAGTTCGCTGGTGTTCACCAACACGCGTTCGCAGTCGGAGATCTGGTATCGCGCGCTGCTGGAGCGGCGGCCCGATTGGGCCGGCGTGATCGCACTGCATCATGGTTCGCTCGACAAGGAAGTGCGCGACTGGGTCGAATCGGGCCTGAAAAACGGCCTGCTTAAAGTGGTGGTGTGTACGTCGAGCCTCGATCTGGGTGTGGACTTTCTGCCCGTGGAGCGCGTGTTCCAGATCGGTTCGCCCAAGGGCGTCGCGCGTCTGATGCAGCGGGCGGGCCGTTCCGGGCACGCGCCGGGACGTACCTCGCGCGTCACCATCGTGCCGACGCATGCGCTCGAACTGGTGGAAGCGGCGGCGGCGCGCTGGGCCATCGAAGGCGGCCGCATCGAGGGGCGCGATATGCCGCTCAAGCCGCTCGACGTGCTCGTGCAACATCTGGTGACCGTGGCCATCGGCGGCGGCTTCACGCGCGAGGCGATCTATGACGAAGTACGTACGGCCTACGCCTATCGCGATCTGACGCCCGCCGAGTTCGACTGGGCGCTGGCCTTCGTCGAGCGCGGCGGCGCGTCGCTGGCGGCCTATCCCGACTTCCATCGCGTCGTCGTCGGTGCCGATGGCGTCTACCGCGTCCCGCGCGACGACCTGGTCAGGCGCCATCGCAACAACGTTGGCACCATCGTTGCCAATGCAACGATCAATGTTGCGTATCTGTCGGGGGGCCGTATTGGTGCGATGGAGGAGTCGTTTATCTCGCGTCTGAAACCCGGCGATGTTTTTACGTTCGGCGGTCGCTCGCTCGAACTCGTGCGGGTGCGTGAGATGACGGCTTACGTGAAGCGCGCGACATCGTCGCGTGGTGCGATGCCTCAATGGGCGGGCAGCAAGATGCCTTTATCTTCCGAGTTGGCCGAAGCCGCGCTGGTGATGCTGGCCCGCGCGAACGACGGCATCTACGACGAGCCGGAAATGCGCGCGATCAAGCCGCTGCTGGACCTGCAGGCCAGATGGTCTGCGTTGCCGGGGCCCGGCGTGCTGGTGGCGGAGCAGGTGCGTTCGCGTGAGGGGCATCACTTCTTCTGCTATCCGTTTGCGGGGCGCATGGCGCATATCGGGCTGGGTTCCTTGATTGCGTGGCGTGTCGCGCGCGATCAGCCGAGCACGTTTTCGATTTCGATGAATGACTATGGATTCGAATTGTTGTCTGCGCAACCGTTCGACTGGCAGACGTTGATCGAAGCGGGCCTGTTTTCTCCGGATCAACTGGAGCACGACATTCTTGCCAGTCTCAATGCGTCCGAGCTCTCCGCGCGGCGGTTTCGCGAGATCGCACGAGTTTCGGGACTGGTTTTTCAGGGCCATCCTGGCCAGCAAAAAAGCGCACGTCAGTTGCAGGCATCGAGCGGGCTGTTTTACGAGGTGTTTCGCAAGCACGACAGCAGCAATCTGCTGCTCGAACAGGCCGATAACGAGGTCATGTTGCAGGAACTCGAACTCCAGCGCATTCGTGCCGCGCTGGAGCGCATGAGCGAGAGCCGCCTGGTGCTGACGCAGCCGAAGAAGCCAACGCCTTTTGCGTTTCCCTTGATCGTCGGACGACTGCGCGAAAAGGTCACGACCGAGAAGCTCGCCGACCGTGTCGAGCGCATGCTTGCCGAACTCGAAAAGGCCGCGCAGCGCCAGGACGGTGAGGGCGATCATGCGCGCTGAAACGCTGACCATCGACGTGCATGGACATGCACTGGTGCTCTCCGCGTGGCGCGCCGCCTTCGATCCCGTTCTCAGGTGCCTGTTTGTGGCGGACGTGCATCTGGGTAAGGACGCCGTGTTTCGCGCGCGTGGCATCCCGGTGCCGGCGGGCTCGACAGGTGAAACACTGGCGCGTCTGGATCATCTGATTGCTGCTCACCAGCCTGAATCGATTTTCTTTCTCGGCGATTTACTGCACGCACGCGAATCGCACGCCGAGGAAATGCTCACTGCGTTGCGTCGGTGGCGTTTGAAGCATCGCGGCGTGCGTCTGGTATTGGTCGAAGGTAATCATGATAAGCACGCGGGCGCATTGGCGGCCGAGTTCGACGTGGAGACTGTTATTGAGCCCCATCGGATCGGGCCATGGGCGCTTTGTCATCATCCGCAGCCGGTTGAGGGCGCCTATGTACTCTCGGGGCATGAGCATCCCGTGATCCGGCTCGCAACGGGCTTCGATCGTGTGCGTTTGCCCTGTTTCAGGGTGGGTGGGCATGTGGGTGTGCTGCCAGCTTTCGGTGCATTTACGGGCGGTTTTGAGGTGCGTGCCGAAGCGGCAGGCGACGATATATACGCAGTAGCGGGTGAGCGTGTGGTGTTGGTGCGCAATAGATAAAAATAAAAAATCACGCAAAAATTCGTCGTCGTTTTAGATGTTCTCAAACCACGCGTTGCCATTTATGCGGCGCGCAATTCCTTACGAAAGGATCGGCATCCAATTGCGATAAAGCGTTGGCTGCGCTATGAGTTTTGTGCGTTTTATGCCTTGTGCGTAGGGCGTTTCTAGATGTGCCGGGTGACAGCAATACGACACCGTTGTATCGGATTCACGCGGCGAGAAAAGAGGTTTGACGGATATTTTGCTTGCCGAAATACTTCGACGGCCACATTCATCCGATCAAACACACGCGCGGACTCTTCGAAGATTCGGGTGGGCAAGATGTGGCATGAAGCATGAGACCTCCGTTACGACACGCCATGCCACAGGAGTTATTACAATGAAATCGCTTCGCAGCTTTGCCATTGGCACTCTCGCAGCCGCATTCACGCTCACCCAGGCCGCGCTCGCCGCCGACGCGCTGTCGCCTTACCACGGTGATCCTTCCGAGGTCTCAGTTTCGGGACTTTCGTCGGGCGCCTTTATGGCGGTCCAGTATCAGGTTGCCTATTCGGGCTCGGTAATGGGCGCGGGCGTGGTGGCGGGTGGTCCGTACTACTGCGCCGCGGGCAATCTCCTCAACACCACCATCTGCATGGGGCAGGTTCCGTTCGTCCCGCCTAACCCGTCGCTCATGGTGACGGCTGCCGCGGGCTTTGCGACCTTGAACCAGATCGATTCGCTTTCGAATCTGCAAAAGGCGCGGATCTATGTGTTCAGCGGTACGAAGGATACGGTCGTGCATCAGCAGGCCGTGGATGCGACGGTTTCGTTCTTCGAACAGGCGGGCGTGCCCAAGTCCAATCTACAGTACGTGAACGATGTCCCGGCCGGTCACGCATTCATTGCACCGACGTTCGGCAATGTCTGTGCGGATAATGCGCCGCCGTATATCAATCACTGTTCGATTGACAAGAAGAAGTACGACCAGGCGGGTGCGTTGCTTCAGCAGATCTACGGCAAGCTGAATCCGCCGGCGCATACGCTGGGTGGCCAAATCCTGCAATTCAATCAGCGCGAATTTGCCAGCGCCGCGACAGGCATGGCGGACACGGGGTTTGTGTACGTGCCGAAGGCCTGCGCCGAGGGCGCGGATTGCAAGGTGCATGTGGCATTCCACGGCTGCAAGCAATCGGCAGCGGTGGTAGGCAACGACTTCTATGCGAACACGGGCTATAACTACTGGGCCGATAGCAACAACATTATCGTGTTGTATCCGCAGGTGAATGCATCGACGGTGCCGTTCAATCCCGACGGGTGCTGGGACTGGTTTGGCTATACAGGCCAGGATTATGCGCTGAAGTCTGGGTCGCAATTGACCGCGATTCACGCGATGGTGAGCAGGCTGGTCGAAAAGCAGTAAGCGCGAGGGCGTTGAGCGGCGGCAGGCGCGATGTAGCGCTCGCCGCCGCCGGCATTCAAAGCCCCAGACAGACCGCCCCTGCCGCGACCACCACGCACGCGAGCCAGCGCGTTCCGCTCACCGCTTCCTGCAGCACCATCCGTCCGATAAGAACCGCAAACACCACGCTGGTTTCGCGCAACGCCGATACCGTGCCCATCGCACCGGATTGCAGCGCCCAGATCACGATGCCATATGCGGCGATCGACACGAGGCCGCCAGCGAGCGACGAGACGATCGAGAGCGGTTCGGTGCGCACAGGCTTCCACAACGGTGCGAATCCACGCACCGCGATGAAGAGCACCGGCATCAGCCAGTAGAACAGGAACATCCACGCGGTATAGGCGATAGATTGTCCATCGGACGCGCGCACGCCCATACCGTCGATCACCGTGTACAGCGCAATCGTCGCTCCGGTTGTGAGCGCGGCGAGCGCGCCGCTACGCGATACATGACGCCCGAGCAATGCGATGGCCATGATGCCGCCCGAGATCATCACGATACCCAGCGCGTGCAAAGGTCCGATCGCCTCATGCGCGAACAATGCCGCGCCGAGCGTGACCAGCAGCGGCGACGAACCGCGTGCAATGGGATAGGCGAGCGCCAGATCGTTGCGCCGGTACGAGCGCACGAGACTCACGTTGTAAAAGATATGCACGAGACCCGAGGCAGCGATATACGGCCATGAGGCGCGGGCAGGCAAGGGATTGATCAGGATAACGAATGAGGCGACCACGCCAATGGCGATGCTCATCCAGGTCATCGAGAGGAACCGGTCGCGATTGCCATGAAGCATCGCGTTCCAGCTCGCATGGAGAATGGCGGCGAAGAGGACGATGCCGCCGGTATAGCTGAGCATGGGATTTCAGGCAGAAAGTGGGGAACGTTGGCGATTGCGGCAGTCGGAAGAATATCTATCTTGTAAGCCCATGACAAACCAGATAAATTGCGCTTTCACGTTAGATAAACTATTTCGAATGAAGCCGGTTCTGCCTCCGCTCAATGCCCTGCGTGCCTTCGAGGCGGCGGGGCGACTCGGCAGCTTCAAGGAAGCCGCGATCGAACTGCACGTCACGCCCGGCGCGGTGAGCCAGCAGGTGCGTCTGCTCGAAGACTGGCTCGGCGCAGCGCTGTTCGAGCGGCACAACCGGCATGTGGCGCTGACGCCAGCCGCGAAGATCTATCTGGAGGAAATCGGGCCCTTGTTCGAGCGGTTTGCGCTGGCCACTGCACGATACGGCGTGCCCAAAGCCGTATCGCGCACGTTGACCGTGAGCGCGCTCGCGACCTTCACGTTGCGCTGGCTGGTGCCTCGGCTGGCGAAATTTCGTGCGCAACATCCCGACGTCGAGGTCAAGGTGGATACGTCGAACGAGCCGCTGGAGAGCCTGGAGGCGGACTGTGATGTCATTATCCGGGGTGGGCCGGACACGTTCTACGGCTATTCGATGCGGCCTTTCCTGTCCGAGGAGCGCCTTCCGGTGTGCAGTCCCGCGCTTTTGCAGCGCGTGCCGCTGAATTCGCCCGAGGATTTACGGCAGCACACCTTGCTGCATACGTCGAGCCTGCCGCGGCTGTGGCCCGACTGGTTGTCGAGCGCGCGCATTCCCTCGCTCCAGCCCGCGGCCACGTTGACGTTCGACCATTTCTATCTGACCTTGCAGGCCGCTATCGACGGAATAGGCATTGCGATGGGGCCTACCGCACTGGTTGCCGACGATCTCGCCGCCGGCCGCCTGGTCGCGCCGTTTGACGCGCCGCGTTTGGCATCGCGCAGTTATTGCATGTATGTGCCCAACGAGAAGGCCGACGATGAACTGGTCGGCTTGTTCTGCGCCTGGCTCGAACGTGAAGGGCGTGTGTCGACTCCTGCGTGACATCAGTTGTATTGAGCGGCGCGCTGTCCGGGCGACTTTGGGCCGTGCCGCTTCGACAGCAGATAGAGACCCATGCCTATCAGGACGCCGCCCGCTATTTCATGTGCAGACGGCAATTGATGCGTTACGCCGAATGCGATGAGCGCTGCAAACAACGGGCAAAGAAAAAGAAAGCCGCTGGTCTGAACTGAACCGCCAATCTTCAACGCTGCAAACCAGAGTCCCATTGCCACGGTCGAAGCGGGAATGCAGAGCCACGCAAACGCGGCCCAGTGCCATGCCGTTGTGGGAAGCGTCAGGGACGGCCCCAAACACGCGGCAAGAAGCGCGAGCAGGATCGCACCAATCAGCATTTGCCAGAAGGTCAGAACCCACGCCGACAAGGCGAGATTGAATCGCTTGTTGAGCACGGTCGAACCGGCCCAGCATGCCGATGCCAATGCCACGAGCCATTCGCCGTGGCCCGAATCTCCGGAGTTGACGGAATGACTGGTGCGCGTTACGCCAATGCAGATGACCACACCGATAAACGCGAGCACCAGGCCGCCCAGTGAACTCGCCGATAGTGTTTCGCGCAGGACGACGCGGGCGAGTATCACGACCAGTAGCGGATTGCTGGCCATCAGGATTGCCGCAGTCGACGGTGTCGTCGACATGAGCCCGAGGTTCAGGAACGCCATGACTCCGGTGGTTTGCAGCGAACCGATGATGAACAGCTTCGTCCACGGCAGATCGCGCAGGCGGAGTTTCTGGCGACGCATGCTGACGCACATGAGAGGCAATAGCGATAAAGCCGCCACCAGAAAGCGTAGCGCTGCGGCCCAAAGCGGCGTGATATCGGTGAGCACGATTTTCGTGCTGACAAACGATGAGCCCTGCAGGAAAGTCGAAGCCAGAATCAGGCCCAGCCAGGTGCGGGATGCGGAGTGTTGTTTCGACATGCCTTGTCGCTAAAACGTCGTTGAACAGGCATGTGATTCTCGACCAATCGCCGTGTATGCACTCCACAGGGCGCGCCGTCATTTGTCGAGAGACGGACGATCAGACTTGATAGTCGCTCGGCAGTTTGCCGGTCGCGCGTTTGAACATGACCGTGAAGGCGCTTTGCGTGCTGTAGCCGAGGCTGGCCGCTACGTCGCCGATGCGCTCGCCGGCGATCAGTCGCGGCACGGCGCCAACGATCCGCAGTTGTTGTCGCCACACGGCGAACGACATACCTGTTTCGCTCTGGAAAAGGCGCGCGAGCGTTCTAGACGTCGCGCCGACGCGCTCCGACCATTCGGCGAGCGTGCTCGCATCGCCTGGATCGTCGATCAGCGATTCGCAAAGTTTTACCAGACGCCGGTCCCGTCCGGTTGGCAGGTGCAGGCCATGTTCGGACGAACTACGCATTTCTTCCAAAGCCAGCGTGAGCAATCGCCCCGCGAAGCTGTCGTCGGGGTAGTCCACGCTGAAGGTCGCGGCGCGCAGCAGGAGTTCGCGCAAGAGCGGCGAAACTGTAATTCCCGCGGGGTGTTCATCGAACGCTTGCGAAAAAGCACTCACGTTCACATAGAGCGAGCGCAGCGAAACCGGCGTCGCCGCCAGCATGCAATGTTCGACGCCCGGCGGCATCCAGACGCCGCGCATTGGCGGCAGCAACCACCATGCGTCGTGCGTGCGCAGATGCATGACGCCAGCGCTCGCATAGATCAATTGTCCGCGCGGATGCCGATGCCACTGGACCGCGTAGCCCACGGGATAGTCCTTCGCCATCGATACGACGGGCCTGGCTGCCTGTTCCCAGCGTTCGAGATCGAAGATATGGGGTTCGTGGTGATTCATGTCGTAGTGCGCTGGGCGAAGTGGCGAGAAGTATAGCGATTGTCCGCGCTGGCGATACTGGTTTACCCCGCCGGGCCACGCTGCAAAAAATGCCACCCAATCTCCGTTTTATGCATGGACCCTCGGCCTTTGTCGACATTAACCTTGTCGATGTTTTCATTCATTGAAGTTCTGTAAGCTGCGTCGCCACTGTCGCGCAGTGACAATTGATTAGATATACAGATAAAAAAGCAGCGATAAAAGCAGAGATAAAAGCATCGGCTTTTCGATGCGTATAAAGATGGAGATGTTGTATGAAAAGACTGGTCACTCTCGCATCGGGCGCAGTGTTGTACAGCGTGTCCGCTTCCCCCGTTTTTGCGCAGTCGTCGGTGACGCTTTATGGCGTGATCGACAATGGCATCGTCTATCAAAGTTCGAGCGGCAGCAATTCGGCTGTCCGCGCCGTGCCTGGCGGACTGTTTGCAACGCGTTTCGGCTTCAAGGGCAGCGAGGATATTGGCGGCGGAATCCACGTCAATTTCCAGCTCGAACAGGCTTTTTCCGGGCAATCGGGAGCCGCGACGAATCCGGCCGATGCCTTCAATCGTCTCGCCTATGTTGGACTGTCAGGCGGTTTTGGCGAAGTCCGCTTTGGCTTGCAGAATTCCCCGCAATACGACGTGCTTCAGGCGGCGATGGACCCCTCTTGGGTCAAGAGCATTGCTTCGCCGATGAACAATTTCAACGGTCTGATTATCCGCGCAAACAATGGGATTTCGTACTACACGCCAACGTTCGGCGGGCTGAATGCCAAATTCATGGTGGCGTTGCGCGATTCCAGCAGTGGCGGCGGGAATGGCATCGGCTTCTACAATGCAGTCGTGCAATACACCAACGGACCATTGAATGTCGCGGCCGGTTACGAACGGGGCGACGAGCCAGGCGTTGGAGCGGGTGGCAGCTACACGCTGACTGGCGGCGCGGCGGCGGGCCCTGGGGCGGTGTTCACGGTATTCAACGCGGGCGCGTCTTATGCGATCGGGTCTAACCGCGTCTGGCTGGCTTACCACACGGAGCGTCTGACCAATACGCCCAAATACATGCAGCACGACGTCTATCAGATATCGGATTCGTACCAGTTCTCGCCGGCTGTGCTGTGTTCGCTGATGTACGGCTACGTGCGCGATCGGACGGGCGAAGGCAATAACGCCCAGGAAATCGGTCTGCTTTACGAGTATGCGTTGTCCAAGGCAACCGAGCTGTACACCGCTGCCGGATTTATCCAGAACCGGCATCAGGCGGCCTATACGCTGGCAGGTACGGCGTACTCGGGTCTCGCGCTGACGCCTGGTACGGATACGCGCGGCATCGGCGTGGGCCTCGTGCACAAATTCTGAATGGGCGCAGTGCTGAGGCGCTAGGCGGCCTTGCTCATTAGCCGCTCGTGAAGCTGCTTGAGCACCCAGGTCGCGCGTGAAGACAGCGGCCACTCCGCGCGATGGACCAGCCATAAGGTATCGACCACCGGCGTCGCGCATCCGATTACGCGGATCGCGTCCTGATCCGCGAACGCTTCGCGTGCATGGCGAGGAATGACCGTGAAACCCAGTCCGCGCGCAACCGGTGCCAGGATCAGCGAAATCTGGTTGCTGAAGCCGCGTAGCGGCAATGTGCTCACGCCCGGGTTGGCCGGGAAATGGCGGGACAGAAAGCGCGTGGCCATTGCCTTTCCGTCGGGATGGTCGATAAAGCCGATCCGTTCGAGATCGGCCCAGTCATTCACTTGCTCGCCGCCGGGCACGACCAGTTCCAGCGGCTCTTCGGCGAAGGGCTCTGCGGTGAGGCGCGGATTGTCGGGGCGCAAGGTGACGAGGCCCAGTTCGTAGCGTTTGTCGAGCACGGCTTCACGCGTTTCCGGGTCGGGCGCGAAGCGATGACGGATCACGAGTCCCGGGTGCGCCTGCTGCAGATCCAGCAGCAGCGGATACAGCGCCAGCCCCACGCTACCTGGCGTAATGAGGCTGACCTCACCGCTGTCGATCGTGGTATCGGATAGCTGCAATTGCAGCCGCTTGTGCGCCTGCTCGACTTCGCTGCAATAGGCGAGCAGCGCGACGCCCGCGGGCATCAACTCCAGCTGGCGACCGCGACGGATCAGCAGCGGCCCCAATTGGGCTTCGAGGTGCTGGACGTGCTGGCTCACTGCGGCCTGCGTCAGCCCCAATTGATTGGCCGCGCGCGTGAAGCCGCCCAGTTCCGCCACCGCGGCGAACGAACGCAGCCACTGAGGGTTGAGCATAACGAATTCTTATCGAATAGATAAGGAAGCATTAGATCATGTTTGGTTAGAGCGGCGCTACGCTTGAGGAATCCACTATTCCGGAGTGATCCGTCATGTCACAACCCGCTTCCCTCTCTGATCTTCGCGCGAATGTGCGCCCGTACCCGCGCAGCTTTTCCCACATTGGCCTTTCGGTAACCGACCTCGACGCGGCCGTGCGCTTTTACAGCGACGTCATGGGCTGGTATCTGATCATGCCGCCGACCACGATCACCGAAGACGACAGCGCCATCGGCGTCATGTGTACGGATGTGTTCGGCGCGGGCTGGGGTTCGTTCCGCATTGCCCATCTTTCGACGGGTGACCGCATCGGCGTGGAGATCTTCGAGTTCCGCAATGCGCAGAAGCCCGACAACAATTTCGAGTACTGGAAAACCGGCGTTTTCCACTTCTGCGTCCAGGACCCGGACGTCGAGGGCCTGGCGGCAAAGATCGTCGCGGCGGGCGGCAAGCAGCGCATGCCGGTGCGTGAATATTTCCCGGGCGAGAAGCCGTATCGCATGGTCTACATGGAAGACCCGTTCGGCAATATCGTCGAGATTTACAGCCATAGCTATGAGCTGACCTATTCGGCGGGGGCGTATCAATCGTGAGCGATTCCGCCATGCATGCCACGCCGCGGGCTGAGCATCGCGCCTGGACCTGGCAGGGCAGCGCATCGCCGCTCGCGCTGAAACTGCAGCATGTGAGCGTGCCGGTTCCCGCCGCCGGCCAGGTGCTGGTGCGCAATGTCGCGATTGGCTTGAACCCGGTCGACTGGAAAGTGCTCGGCGGCGCACTGGTGGACTGGCGGCCCGGTCACGTGCCCGGCGTCGACGGCGCGGGCGAGGTGATCGCGCTGGGTGCGGGCGTCTCGGAGGACTGGCTGGGCCGTCGCGTGGCCTGGCACACCAGCCTGCATCGCGACGGCAGCTTCGCGGAGCACAGCGTCGTGGATGCGCGAGCGCTGTTGCGCATGCCCGACGCGCTCGATTTCGAAACCGCTGCGAGCTTTCCGTGTCCGGCGCTGACGGCATGGCTCGCGATCGAGAAAGTGCCGGTCAGGCCGGGGCAGCCGCTGCTCATCAGCGGCGCGGGCGGGGCAGTCGGCCAGTATCTGGTTCAACTCGCGGCGGCGCGCGGCTTCGTGGTGACGGCGATGGCCAACGCGCGCCATGGCGATCGCTTGCGCGCGCTGGGCGCGGCGGACTGCATCGGCGGGCCGTTGGCCGATGCAGACGCATGGACGGGCGGTCGCCGCTATTACGCGGTGATCGATGCGGTCAGCGGCGATCACGCTGCACGCATGGCTGGCGCGTTGCGTGCCAATGGTCATCTGGTCTGCGTTCAGGATCGCGTGACGCAGTGGCCGTGCGATCCGTTCGGGTTGACTTTGTCGATGCACGAAGTCGCGCTGGGCGCGCTGCACCAGCACGGCGATGACGAAGCGTGGTTGCTGTTGCGTACAGCCGGCGAGCAGATGCTGGCGGCGCTCGCGCACGCACGTTTGCAGCCGCAGGAACGGGTGGTGCGACCATTCGAGGCTCTGGCGCAGTTTCTGGACGATCTGCGGTTGCGCAATTTTGGTGGCAAGCCGGTGGTGCGGGTGCGGTAGGCGTTGCGGATATTGCGGGTTCCAGCTTGAGCGTGGGGTGATGCAAAAAAGTTATCAAGCTAAGAAAAAGTGATTTGGCGGATGTTTTTGGTGAACGAATACTCGATTCAACCAAGACAACCCCAGCCAACATCAGAGCGCCCCATGAATCCTGTGAGCCTGCCGGCAACGCCTGCCGTGGACGCAACGCCCCTCGCCATGCCGGCGCGTCCTCATGTGCGCACGATCGCCGCCTGTTCGATCGGCAACGCGCTGGAGATGTACGACTTCACGGTCTACAGCTTCTTCGCGATGCTGATCGGCAAGCTGTTCTTTCCCGCCGATAGCGCGTACGGCTCGCTGCTGCTCGCAGTCGGCACCTTCGGCATTGGCTTCGTGATGCGCCCGCTCGGGGCGCTGGTGATCGGCAGCTTCGCCGATCGTCGCGGCCGCAAGGCTGCGATGACGCTGACGATCGCGCTGATGGTGGGCGGCACGCTTTGCCTTGCGCTTGCGCCGACTTACGCGATGGCGGGTACGTGGGGCACGCTGGTGGTCGTTGGCGGGCGCATGCTGCAGGGCTTCTCGCTGGGCGGCGAGATTGGCGCATCGACGGCCATGCTGATGGAGTCGGGCGGCTTCGGCACGCGAGGCTTCCGGATTGGCTGGCAGGGCGCGAGCCAGGGCTGCGCGGCGGTGATCGGTGCGCTCAGCGGCGCGACGCTTTACGCAACCCTCGACACCGCTTCGCTCGAAAGTTGGGGCTGGCGTGTGCCCTTCCTGCTCGGATTGCTGATTGCGCCGGTCGGCCTCTATATCCGCAGACATCTCGACGAAACACTGGAAAACGGCGCGCACGAAACACAACCGCTCACCGAACTCTTTTCCACGCACAAGAGCAAGATCGTGCGCGGCGTGCTGTCGATCGTCGCGAGCACGGTGGGTATGTATCTCGTCGTGTTCTTCATGCCCACGTTCCTCGTGCGCGTGCTCCACCTTCCGACGTCGCTCTCATTGATGGCCGGCTGCGTATCGGGCGCGACGATGGTGGTGATGTGTCTCGTGTCCGGGCTACTGGCCGACCGCATGCGCGCACGCAAACCGATGGCGCTCGCGTCGATCGTACTCACCACGCTGCTGATCTATCCGGCGATCGCACTCATGACCACCCATCCCGGCGTGCCTCTTGCGCTGGCGATCATCGCCGTGCTGACGACCATCAGCAGTCTTGGCGGCGCGCATCTGCTGCTGTTGCTGATGGAGATGTTCCCGGCGCGCGTGCGTGCGAGCGGACTTTCGGTGATCTACAGCATCGGCGTGGCGTTGTTTGGCGGCACGGCGCAACTCGCCGTCACCTGGCTGCTCGCGAAGACCGGCAATCCGATGTCGCTTGCGCTCTACATGATGGTCTGTGGCGTCGTGACCGTGTGCGCAATTTTGAGCTTGCCCGAGTCACGGCCACGCGCCCCATGACTTCATGCGCCGGAGCCTGACTGCAGCGGCTCCGGATGCTTCCTGATTCATTCGACCGTTTCTTTCTGTTGCGTCGTTGCGCGCTCGCGTTTTGCGAGCGGCAGGGCGTCGCTTGCCCTGAAATTCCTGCTGTTCGTGCTTTCGCCGTTTCCCTTTCTCCCAACACCTCCGCGGAGTTCCTGAATGAAACGCACCTTGCCCGCGCTCTTCGCCGCGCTGTCCACGGGCACCTGCCTGCACGCTTTCGCCGAGGTTTCGCCTGGCTCGCCTTCCGACGCCGCCACGTCGACGACGATCACCGGATCGCAGCTGCAATCGACGTTCGCCTTCTGGGGCACGGGCCTTGGGCCGCAAACGCTCGGCGTCGCACCGCAGAGCACCTTCGTCACGCTCTACGGCACGGTCGACGAAGGCCTCAACTACACGCGCGGCGGCTCGCAGGGCGTCGTGCGCGTGCAGTCGGGCGGCGCGCTGACGTCGAAGTTCGGCATTTATGGCCAGGAGTATCTGGGCAATCACTGGAGTGCGCTGTTTCGGCTGGAAAACGGCTTCATGGCCAACACGGGCGCGACGCAGGATTCGACCTCGATGTTCAATCGCGCCTCGTATGTCGGCATGCAGAACCCGTTTTATGGGCAGGTGACGTTCGGCCGCCAATACACGTCGGGCGGCGCGGCCGCGCTGGGCGCCGATCCGTTTCTTGGGCCCGCGCATGAGTCGGCGTACACGTATCTGCTGGGAACATCCGATCTCGGCACGGGCGCGAACAGCGATGCGCTCGGCCGTCTGCCGAACACGATTCGCTATATATCGCCGCGCATCGGCCACATCGGCATCGACCTCAGTTATTCGTTCAAGCAGGATCAGGACGTGGGGCCGGCCGTGCATCAGCGCTCGGCGATGATTTCGTATGCCGGGCGTCGCGTGGTGATTTCGGCGGCATTCGGGCAGGGCTGGTGTGATCCGGGCATGAGCGGCGATTGCAGCAGCACGGCCAACGGCGCGCCGGGCAAACGCACCGACACTTACCTCGCCAGCGTGCTGTTCGATGTTGGTCCCTTTATCGCGCAGGGTGCGTATATCCGCTATGTGCCGCAAGCGTCGACGAGCGCGATTGCCGATCTGTATCTGGTTGGCATCCAGAAGTGGTGGGGCGTCGATCTGCTACGCGCTTCGGCGGCGATGCGCGATACGACGATCTCCGGCGATTACGCCTATGGCGGCACGCTTGGCATCGACCACTTCATTTCAAAGCGCACTTCGCTCTATGGCCGTCTGGGCATGATGCGCAACGGCCCGCATTCGAGCGTCACCTACAACTACGACAGCGGCTCGCCCTCTACCGCGCCAGGCCGCACGTTTTCGAGCATCACGCTGGGCATGACGCACACGTTCTGACGCAATCGCGCCAGCGCCCGGTCCCCTCACGCAGTCGATACTATCAGGAGAGCAAAATGTCGATCGAACTTGTCGACGATTTCATCGAAAGCAACAAGCAGCGCTACGTGACCCTGTCCGACGATATCTGGCGATATGCGGAACTCGGCTATCACGAGCAGCAATCGGCGGCCGCGCATATCGCGCTGCTGAAATCGGAGGGCTTTCGCGTGCGCGAGGGCGTGGCGGGAATCCCGACGGCGTTCGTTGCTGAAGCCGGTTCAGGCGGTCCGGTGATCGCGATACTCGGCGAATTCGATGCGCTCTCCGGCCTCAGCCAGGAGAGTCTTGCGCTCGCGTGTTGTCCATCCAATGAGATTGCCAACGGCAATGGCCACGGTTGCGGCCATCATTTGCTGGGGACTGCCGCGCACCTTGCCGCCGTCGCGGTCAAGGACGCACTGGAACGCGCGGGGATTGAGGGGACCGTGCGCTTCTACGGCTGCCCTGCCGAAGAGGGCGGCTGGGGCAAAACCTATATGACGCGCGCGGGCCTGTTCGACGATGTGTCTGCCGCAATTACCTGGCACCCCGGCGTTGCCAACACGATCATGAATCTGGAAAGTCTCGCGGTGAAGCAGGCGTACTTCCGCTTCAAGGGCGTGGCGGCGCATGCGGGCGCTTCGCCTCATCTGGGCCGCAGCGCGCTAGATGCGCTCGAACTGATGAACATTGGCACGAACTTTCTGCGCGAACACATGATTCCCGATGCGCGCGTGCACTATGCCATCACCGATACAGGCGGGATCGCGCCCAACGTCGTACAGCCGAATGCCAGCGCGCTCTACATGATCCGCGCGCCGCGCAACCGCGACGTGAACGAGCTGTACGAACGCGTGTGCAATATCGCGCGCGGCGCGGCGTTGATGACCGATTGCCAGCTTGAAATCGACGTGCATTCGGCCTGTTCAAACCTGTTGCGCAATCACACGCTCAATGAGCTGATGCAGGCCAAGCTGGTGGAACTGGGTGCCCCCGACTATACGCGCCAGGAGCTTGATTTCGCTGATTCGATGCATCGCACCACGCGCACCGACGAAATCGAAATGGCAGGACGAATGTTGCAAGCCGCGTGGCGCGATCCGAAAGCGCTGTTCGATCGCATCGACGCGCTCGACAATGATCGACCTTCACAGATGCATGGTTCAACCGACGTCGGCGATGTGAGCTGGGTGACGCCAACCGTGCAGTGCATGACGGCGTGCTTCGCGTTTGGCACCTCGCCGCATTCGTGGCAATGGGTGGCACAAGGCAAGAGCGGCGTTGCGCACAAGGGCATGGTGCTCGCCTCGAAGACCATGGCCGCCACGGCGCTCGAACTGTTCACCAATGCGCTGCTGCTCGCGGCGGCACGTACAGAACTGCACGAACGTCTCGCGCAGGAGCCTTACGTGTGCCCGATCCCCGAAGGCGTCGAGCCGCCGCTGCCGCGATCCGTTTAAACGCGGTCGTATTTTTCGCCTTCAATTTGGCGTGTAATCTGGCCTGCTATGCTGCTGGATCCAGGGCATATCCAGCGAGGGTCGCGTGAAGCTGAGACAACTCGAGGCGCTACGCGCCATCGCTGAAGCAAAGAGCCTGCACGAAGCGGCGCGACGCCTGTTCCTGACCCAGCCCGCGATCAGTCGCTCGATTCGCGAGCTGGAAATCGAACTGGGTTTGCCGCTGCTCACGCGCACGGCGCGCGGCGCCACGCTGACGCCGTTCGCGCATCAGGTCCTCAAGCGCTCGCAGGTCGTGCAGCGCGAAGTGGGACGGATTCTCGAAGACGCCGCCACCGCGCGCGGCGAGCTGGCGGGCCGCCTGACCGTTGCGGTCACGCCGCCCGCTGCCACGCGCGCACTTTCGGATGCGCTGCTCGAACTCGTGGCCGCGCGCCCTGGCGTGCGGCCCGAAATCATCGAGTCGCGCGCCGAAAATATCGCTGACGGGCTCGACGACGGCACCATCGACGTAGGCATCTTCACGCAATACAGCGAGCCGCGCACGACTGCATTCGAGTGGCTGAAGCTCTATGAACTCGACATCGTGCTGTCGATTCCCGCGATTTATGGCGGCAAACGCACGCTGAGCGTTGCCGAAATCCATGCGCTACCCTGGCTCGTGCTGGACTCGCCCGACGACGAAGCAGGATTCGTCGCGACGTTTTTTGGAAGCCACGGCTTGCCGCTTCCTCGCCAGATCATGCGCTGCACGTCGATGAATCTGTATCTTGATCTCGCTATGCGCATGGAAGCCGTCGCGATCTGGACTTCGCTCGCCCGGCCTTTTCTGGCCGAGCGTGAGCGAGGTGGGCGCGTCATACTCCTCGAAGTCGAAGAGCCGTTGCCGCGTATCGGCATGTATCTCGCGTATGCCAGCGAGGATTTGTTGACGGCGACGGCGCAGGACTTTATCCGCCGACTGAGCGAAAAGCTGGCGAAGGGACCGCGCGAGCGCGCGTCTGCGGGACTTGAATACGACGAGGTGGAGTGAGGGTAGCACGGTCATCGCACGCTATTCGCGCCGCGCTTATTGCTTCCTCAGGTAGAGGCGGCGGTATGCGATTGTCCACGCCGTGAGGCCGCCATACGTGACGTATCGCAGGCATGGGGAAAGCCAATGCGCATCGCCATCCACCGAGCTGGCGATCCAGAGCCGCACGGCGGTTTCGCCGACGAGCGTGATGCCCCAGACTGCGCTCATGAGCCGGATCGAACGCGCGAGCGCCGGACGGCTTGTCCACATCGCGTCGAATTCGACTTCACGTCCCTTGTGTTCGCGGGAGAGCGTCGAGCGTGCGAGATAGAACATCAGCGGCCGACGCAGCGCAAGCGAGCCAAGAAACAACAGGCCGATGACGCCGCTCACGAGCGGTTCGCGCGCGGCGCGCAGCCAGTTTGCGGGTTGCGACGCGAGTATCAGCAGGGATAGCGTAATACCGGCCAGCACCACGGCGCTCAAGGCGTCGGTATGGCGAAACCGCAGGAAATCGAAACCCATCCACGCGATCAGTGGCAGCGCCGATGCGAACAACGCGCCCATCAGTCCAACGTGCGGCAGCGCCAGGTGATAAGCCGCCGTTGGCAAAACCACGTTGACGACGAATGCCGTGGCGTAGCGAAGGGAGGGGATCATGGTGGCAATCTCGAATCGACTCACTCTCGCGCGAGAAGCTCATCCAGAAGATTCAGGATCTGCGCACTGGCGGCGCGGCGGCGATCAAGCCACGCAAAAATACCATGATCATGTGTCCGATGGGCACCTCGGAAAGCATCGTTCGCTGCAATGCGAGTCCTTGAGACAGTCCCATGAATGAAGCGGCCAGCACGGCCGGCGATTCCGGCGGTACCCGCTTTAGCCTCGCAAAAATTTCCGTGATGCACCACGCAAGACCATCGCGGTGAGCGTTAAGCAGTGCTTCAGAGGCCGTGGCAAATGTGGGGTTGCGCCGCCCCTGAAGCTTGAATTCCACGCCCAGCACAGACCACTCAGGCTCGGCGTCCAGTGTCTGCGCCCAGATATCCAGCGCGCTCAATATATCTTCCGCTGAAGCAGTGGGATCACTGAGCACGCGCGCAATGTCGTTGACCTGCGTCTTCGACCGCTCTCGCATCAACTCCACGAACAGCTCTTCTTTGCTCGCGAAATTCGAATAGAACGCGCCCTGCGTATAACCCGCTTCGGCCGCGATATCTCTAAGCGATGTAGCGCCGAAACCTCGCTCCACGAACAACCGTTTCGCCGCAGCGAGCAAATGTGTTCGCGTCTGCAAACGACTTTCTTCGCGGCTCAGCCGCGGTGAGGAGGGGGCCGCATTCATGGCCGCAAGGATATCAGTTGATATTTAAATTTCAAATGGATATTATTACATTCACATATCAAGTGATATGTGAATGTAAGGGCGATGTCCCTGCATTGCATCCGGGGTCCAGCGAGCGTGCCTGCGAAGGCGAGGCGCAGGAAAAGGCAAAAAAACTGGGCGTGCGTTGCACCAACCAGGCCATGTACGACGGAAAGAGAGCATGAACAGCAAGGTGAGAGTGTTGCAGCAGCAACTCGCGCGGCTCGATGAACGCATCAAGGTCGCCTGGCAACTGGAACAGAAAGCCGCCGTCGAGCACATCCGGCAGGTCATGAACTTCTTTAATCTCGTGCCAAACCAGTTGCGTGTCGACCGGCGAGGCACGTATAACACCCGGCCGCTTCGGATGAAGTATCAGGATCCGGTCACGGGCGCGACGTGGACCGGTCGAGGTCGCGCGCCGTCGTGGATCCGCAATCGCAGCTATAACGACTTTCTCGTCCGGCAATGCGACGGCGCTGACGCTGACACGCAAGGGAACGATCATCAGTCGAATGCCTGTAGCAAACAAGATGACAATCGCTGAAAAAGCGTAGCTTCGAGAGCAACACTAAGCATCCCTTAGTGTGTGATGGTGTCACTAGAAGCGCTGCCAGTCCGATCCAGACGGCGTAGCAGCCGGTTGCATGGATGTGACCCGCGATGACGGTTCGCCGCGTGCGTTTCGCTTGACGCTTGCAGGCTGCTTCGCGGCCACAGCTGCGCTCCTGGCGTTGTCGGTCATCACGGATGCGGCCGAACCCAATGCCGCGTCCGTCCTGAAGATCGACACGGCCGCCCGCAGCGTCTGCGCCTGATCGGCCATCGCCTGCGCAGCCGCAGACGCCTGTTCGACGAGCGCCGCATTCTGTTGCGTGACCTCGTCCATCTGCGTGACCGCGACATTAACCTGTTCGATGCCCGTCGTCTGTTCAACCGACGCCGAAGCGATCTCGCCCATGATGTCAGTGACGCGCTGAACGGAGCGCACCACGTCGTTCATGGTCTGGCCGGCATCCTGTACGAGCGCTGAGCCGGTGCGCACATGAAGCACAGACGTCTCGATCAGATCCTTGATCTCCTTCGCGGCGCTGGCGCTGCGTTGCGCGAGCGTGCGGACTTCGCCGGCCACGACGGCGAATCCCCGTCCCTGTTCGCCGGCACGCGCGGCTTCGACTGCCGCATTGAGCGCGAGAATATTGGTCTGGAATGCAATGCCTTCGATCACCGAGATAATTTCGGCGACCTTGGTGGAACTCGACGAAATATCCCCCATGGTGCCGATCACACGGTGGACGACGTCGCCGCCGGCGGCCGCGGTTTGCGATGCGGTTGCTGCGAGCGTGCTGCCCTGGCGCGCGTTGTCGGTGTTTGCCTTGACCGTCGCGGTGAGCTCTTCCATGCTCGCTGCGGTTTCTTCGAGAGAGGCCGCTTGTTCTTCGGTGCGTTGAGAAAGATCGAGATTGCCCTGGGCAATCTCGCCCGCGGCCAGTGAAATCGATTCCGCCGATGTTTTGATGTCCATAACAATACTGCTCAGATGCACGCGCATGGTGGCAAGCGACGCCATCAGGCTGTGTTCGTCCCCTTGCGCCAGCTTGATGGGCACAAGCAGGTTGCCCGCGGCGATCTCGCCTGCAATGTGTTGTGCGTCGCTGGGCTCGCCGCCCAGTTGGCGCAGCACGCTTCGAATGAGCATCACTGCCGTCAGGACCGCGACCACCACAGCCAGTACAACCAGCGAGCCAACGAGGAGGCGGACATTGCGGTAGGTGGAGATTGCATCCTTCTGGGCCTTGACGTTTTCGTCGTCTTCGTGATTCGCAAGCTCGACCGCCTTCGCCAGCCATGCGCGCTGGGGAGGACGTGCCTCGGTCATGATCGTATGCGTCGCCGTTGCAATATCACTTGCGACGGCCTGATCGATGGCCTTGTTCATCGGCGGTACGGCGAGCGCCTCAAGCGCGTCGACTTCGGCAATCAGCTTGCGCTCGGCGTCGCTCGTGCTGGGTTCGCGCGTGAACATCTCGCGCAGTTGTCGTGCGGCGTCCGCGTAGATCTGATCCTGTTTTCGGATGCGATCGACTTCACCGAGCAGTTCCTGGTGATCCTGAATAAACGCGAGATTACGCACTGCGATAGCGCGATCCTGAATCGACGACTTCAGCACATTGGCGAGACGCAATTCGGTGTTGTTGACCCGTGCGATGTCGTCGAGTCGGCTATTCAGTGTGGATAAACCGTAGAAACCGACTCCTGCCACGGCAATCAGCAGGAAAGTCAGGAGGGCGAAGCCTGTTATCAAACGGGTAGATAGCTTGCTGCTGCGCATAGAACTCCCTGTCATGGTCGAACGCCGTAGGCGAGGTGACTATGTCCATGGTTACGGCAGCAAGCTGTGTTTCTGAAGGGGTGTCGAAAGCTGTGTGTTGCTTAAAGACATGAAAACGTTTGCGCTTTTATGCGTGATTCAGACCAGAAATGTCCTGCTGTTTTCAGCTCTCTGCTATCTCAAGCAATATCGGTATTGAAATATGCGCGATGTATGAGTGAACGGTTGCGTCTGCAACGTCATTTAGGCCATCGGAACGCATCAAGGACGCGATGATGATGGTGCTCGACTTGCGCGCTGCCGGTAGTGGAGGAGGAAAATGCGCCCCGCGAACTCAATGGACGCGGAGCGCGGCGCTGGGCAATTTAAGCCGGTACGCCGTCCAGGCTGCGTCGCAGGGCAAGCGGATTGCCATCACGCAGCGCGGCGGGTAGTAGCGCATCCGGCATATCCTGATAGCTCACCGGGCGCAGGAATCGCGTGATGGCGAGACTGCCCACCGACGTCGACCGGCCATCCGATGTCGCCGGGAACGGTCCGCCATGCACCATGGCGTGACCGACTTCCACGCCGGTGCCGAAGCCATTCACCAGCACGCGTCCTGCACGACGTTCAAGCGTCGGCAGCAGGGCGCGCGCGAGATCGTGATCGGCTTCGTCCAGATGGAGCGCAACCGTCAACTGGCCTTCGAGTTGCTCGACGATGGCGTGCAGTGCGTTTGCATCAGGGCAACGCACCACGAGCGAAGCGGGTCCGAAGATTTCCTCGTGCAGGGCGGGCTGTTGCGCGAAGACGGCCGCATCGGTCACGAACAAGGCGCCGCGGCCCGCGTTCACGCCGTTCTCGCGCGGCGCGGCGCCCACACCAGCCTGCAGGACATCCGGCTGGCCTTGCATGCTTTCCACGCCACGCTGATACGCACGATGAATGCCTGCCGTGAGCATCGTCGTGGCGGGCAGCGTTTCGAGCGCAGCGGCGGCTGAATCGATGAAGCGCTGCAGGTCCGGTCCGTCGATAGCGAGGATCAGGCCGGGATTGGTGCAGAACTGGCCCGTGCCCAGTGTGAGCGAGGCGGCAAACGATTGACCGATCGCATCAGCGCGAGCAGCCAGCGCATGCGGCAACAGCAAGACCG
The DNA here is from genome assembly GCF_011753055.1 of Burkholderia sp. Ax-1719. GTDB lineage: Bacteria > Pseudomonadota > Gammaproteobacteria > Burkholderiales > Burkholderiaceae > Paraburkholderia. The sequence goes on from NZ_VWWJ01000001.1 coordinate 429,796, forward strand.
GGTTGATGCTGCTCATCTCCGCATAAACGGGAATGGGCTCGGGGCGGCGCGCGGCGATCTGCATGAGCGCCGTGCCACCCGCGCGCGAGCCGGTAAAGCCCACGGCCTTGATGTGCGGATGCTCGACCAGCGCGACGCCTGCGCCGATGCCATCGTCGAACACCAGCGAGAACGTGCCTTCAGGCAGCGCGCAATCGCGCACCGCCTGCTGGATGGCGCGGCCGACCAGTTCCGATGTGCCGGGGTGCGCGGGATGCGCCTTCACGACAACCGGGCAACCAGCGGCCAGCGCCGATGCCGTGTCGCCGCCCGCGACCGAAAACGCCAACGGAAAATTGCTCGCGCCAAATACGGCGACCGGTCCGAGCGCAATCTGGCGCATCCGCAGATCGACGCGCGGCGCAGGCTTGCGCTCGGGCTGGGCCGGGTCGATACGCAGACCGAGGAAGTCGCCGGCGCGCACCACGTCTGCAAACAGCTTCAACTGGCCAACGGTGCGCCCGCGCTCGCCTTCGATGCGCGCGCGCGGCAGACCGGTTTCGGCGACGCAGCGCTCGACGAGCGTGTCGCCCAGTTCGACGATACGCGCGGCGATGCGTTCGAGAAACGTTGCCCGTTGTTCAAGCGAAGTCTCGCGGTACGTGTCGAATGCCTGCGCAGCGAGTTCGCACGCGAGCGCCACATCCTGCGTCGAGGTGCGCGCGAATGCGGGTTCGAGTAGCGCGCCATTGACTGGATTGATCGCGTGGAAAGCGGGTTCGCCCGCAACGCTGCGCTGGCCAATCAGCGCGCTGCCTGAAATCTGCATGGTCCTTCCTGTATGGGTTTCGATCGTGGATCAAAGCACTGGATTAACGTGAGCGCGTTCAGCGGCCCCAGCGCAGCACGAGCGGATCGAGGCGCTTCGCGATGCGCAGCAGGCTCGCGCGCGTAGCTTCGGCGATGCCGGGCAGCGGGGCGCGCACGGCGTCCGAGCCAATCACGCCGCCGGCCTTCATCAGCGCCTTCGCCGTTGCGATGCCGCCCTGGCGGTTCTCGTGATTGATGAGCGGCAGCCAGCGCTGATATTCCTGCTCCGCTTCTTCGGTGCGGCCAGCCGCCCAGGCATCGACGATGCGGCGAATGCCGTCGGGATAACCGCCGCCGGTCATCGCGCCGGTCGCGCCGGCTTCGAGATCGGCGATCAGGGTGATGGCTTCTTCACCGTCCCACGGACCGATGATGGCGTCGCCGCCCACGGCGATCAGTTCGCGCAGCTTCGCCGCTGCCTGCGGTACTTCGATCTTGAAGTAGCTGATATTGGCCAGTTCATGCGCCATGCGCGCGAGAAACGGGACCGACAGCGCGGTGCCGCTCATCGGCGCGTCCTGGATCATCACGGGAATCGTGATCGCGTCCGAAACATCGCGGAAAAACGCGTAGATGGCTGCTTCGCTCGCGCGCAGCGTGGCGCCGTGATACGGCGGCATCACCATGACCATCGCGGCGCCTGCGTCCTGCGCGGCGCGGCTGCGTTCGGCGCAGATTCGCGCGCTGAAATGCGACGTCGTGACGATCACCGGCACACGTCCGGCGACCTGGTCGAGCACAGTGCGCATAACGGTGTCGCGCTCGGCGTCGGTGAGCGAAAACTGCTCGGAGAAGTTCGCGAGAATACACAGACCGTTCGAGCCCGCGTCGATCATGAAGTCTGTGCAGCGGCGCTGGCCTGCCAGATCGAGTTCGCCGCTGTCGGTGAAGATGGTCGGCATGACCGGGAAGACGCCGCGATAAGGCGTGGTAAATGCTTGCGTTGCCATGGAACGGAATGTCCTTGAATGTTCTTTAGGAATGCGATGTGTGCCGCGTATCAGGTAATCGCGCCAATCTGCCACGGCACGAATTCGTTCTGGCCGTAACCGTGCAGTTCGCTGCGCGTGCGCTTGCCAGAGGCGGTATCGAGCATCATGCGGAACAGCGCTTCGCCCAGCGTGTCGATGTCGTCGTCGCCATCCACGACGCCGCCGCAGTTCAGGTCCATGTCGTCGGATTGCCGTTTCCAGAGCGCGCTATTGGTCGCGAGCTTGAGCGAGGGTGTGGGCGCGCAGCCGTAAGCGGAACCGCGTCCCGTGGTGAAGCAGATGAGATTCGCACCGCCCGCCACCTGCCCTGTTGCCGAAATCGGGTCGTAGCCCGGCGTATCCATGAACACGAGACCCTTCGCCACAACGGGCTGCGCGTATTCATAGACTTCGACGAGATTGGTGCTACCAGCCTTCGCAATGCCGCCCAGCGACTTTTCCAGCACGGTCGTGAGTCCGCCCGCCTTGTTACCGGCGGAGGGGTTATTGTTCATGGCGGCGTTGTGGCGCGCGCAATAGTCTTCCCACCAGCGAATGCGCGCGACGAGCTTTTCGCCGACTTCGCGCGTCACCGCACGGCGCGTCAGCAGATGTTCTGCGCCGTAAATTTCAGGCGTTTCCGAAAGGATGGCCGTGCCGCCGTGGCGCACGAGGCGATCCACCGCCGCGCCCAGCACCGGATTCGCCGTGATGCCCGAATAGCCGTCCGAGCCGCCGCATTGCAGGCCCACGCTCAGATGACTCGCGCTGACCGGCTGGCGGCGCACCGCGTTGGCGTCGGCGAGCATCGACTTGACGATGTCGATGCCTTTGGCGATGGTTTTCGCCGTGCCTCCGGTATCCTGGATCGTGAAGGTGCGCAGTCCAGCATGCTCCTTGAGCCCTTGTGTTTCGAGCAGACGCGGAATCTGGTTGGTCTCGCAGCCCAATCCGATCACGAGCACGCTAGCGAAATTCGCGTGGCATGCGTAGCCGCCCAGCGTGCGCTGCAGGAGCGCGAGCGCTTCGCCTTCCGTATCGACGGCGCAGCCCACGCCATGCGTGAGTGCAACCACGCCGTCTACGTTCGGATAGTCGGCGAGCGCTTCGGGGTGAATATCGCGGCGGAAATGATCGGCGATGGCGCGCGCCACCGTCGCCGAGCAATTCACAGAAGTCAGGATGCCGATGTAATTTCGCGTCGCTACGCGGTCGTCCGCACGCACGATGCCTTCGAAGGTCGCGCGCTGCGATTCCGGCACGTAGTCGGTGGCGCGGGCGCCCTGACCGAACGCGTAGTCGCGGGAGAACTCGCCCATGTCGAGATTGTGCGTATGCACATGCTCGCCCGCTGCGATTGGCTGGCGCGCGAAGCCGATGATCTGGCCGTAGCGGTGCACCGGCGCACCCGTAGCGATCGCACGCGTTGCCACCTTGTGGCCCGGAGGGATCAGGCCGCTGGCAATGACATTTTCGCCTTCGATCGGCATGCCGCCGATCAGTTGTTCGAGCGCGACGACCACGTCGTCGGCCGGATGCAGCCGGATTGCGCGCGCGCGCCGTTGGCTGTCGGCTGCGCCGCGTATCAGTTCAGCAGTGGTAGTGGATTGCATGAGTTCGTACCGGAAAGAAGAGGCGAGTTCAGTCGAGGCCGCGATCGCGATAGTCGATCAGACTGGCGCACACGGCGAGTCCGAACGCGGCGACGACGAAGAACATCAGCGCAAGAAAATACGTGCCGGTCGTTTGCACGATGACGCCGATCAGGATGGGCACCACCACGCCGACGATGTTGCCGGAGAAGTTCATCGCGCCGGCAAGCAGGCCAGCACGCGACTGGCCGCCGAGCGTGGCGGGCACGCCCCAGAACATGCCGCACCAGCGAATGAAGAAGAGGGCGATCGACAGCAGCACGACCACGCTCACGAGGCCGCTTGCATAGCTCACGGCGAGAATGGCCGCGGCGGAAGCCAGGCCCGCGAAGCCGAACATCGACTTCATCACGCGATTGGCTTCGCCGCCTGCCGCGCGCCATGTGTCGGCGAGCCAGCCGCCGAACAGTTCGCCGATAAAGCCGCACATGAAGATCACGAAGGTTGCGCCGCCCATCTGCTTGAGGTCGAAACCGTGCGCCTTGTGCAGATAGCTGGGCATCCACGTCATCAGGCCGTAGAACACGCTGTTGTAGCAGGCCCAGCTCGCGAACATGCAGAGCACGGAGCGGTCGGCCAGCACGGCGCGCAGCGGCAGGCGCTCGCGCGGCGCCTGGGCGTTGGGCTTGCGGCGCGCGGCTTCGATGTGCGCCAGTTCGGCGCTGTTCACGCCCGGATGCTCGGCGGGATGATTGCGGATGTACCACCAGGCCAGCACGCCCACGACCACCGTGCCCACGCCCGCCACCACGAAGGCGAGGCGCCACGAACCCAGCCATGCGATCAGCGCGGTGATGATGATTGCGCCGAACGCCGAGCCGAGCGGCGCACCGCCATCGAGCAGCGCCGCGCCGCGGCCGCGTTCGGACGGCGTCAGCCACGAACCGGCCAGCTTGGCGCCGGCGGGCATGATCGGTGATTCCGCCACGCCAAGACCCAGTCGCGTGAGCAGCAGCGGCACCCAGTGGAAGCAGCCGGCGGCGAACGCCTGGCACGCGCCCCAGGCAATCGTCGCCATGCCGACGATGTTGCGCGCCTTGAAGCGATCGACGACCAGGCCGCTGGGGATCTGCATCAGCGCATAGGTCCAGAAGAAGGCGCTCAGCAACACGCCTTCCATCGCGGGCGTGAGATTGAATTCGGTCGAGATGATCGGCAACGCGACCGACAGCGAGGCGCGGTCAATGTAGTTGATCGACGAAAGCAGCAAGAGGATCCAGAAAATGCGCCAGCGCACGGCGGTGGGTGCGGCAGCATGGGCGACGGCGCGGGCCGGATCGGCCTCATGCCGGGTTGCGGTGTCTTCGAATTGCATGGTGTCTCCTGCGTGGGGATACGCGTGTGTGCCCGATGCACTAGTCAACTAATATATTAGTACGCAGATGATAGTGAGTTCGCGCCGGGACGGCAACCGCGCATCGTCGTCTCGCGGGAAAACCCTGGTGAGCGGGGCGGTGGCAGGGTAAAAAGACTAGGACACTAATATACTGAGCGTCGCGCCCTCATTCCGAAGCCGGGGCGCATCGCAATCCAGACCGATCTATGACTGAAGACCGTAACGAGCCGGAGGCATTCGTCGCCCGGCTGCTTCCCGCCGATTTCACGCTGGACCGCTCGAAGGCGCTGTCGACGCAGCTTTATCAGCTTCTGCGCGACGCCATCGTGACGATGACGCTGCAACCCGACGATGTGGTGTTCGAGCGTGCTCTCGCCGATGCGCTGGGTATCTCGCGCACGCCGGTGCGCGAGGCCTTGCTGCAATTGGCGCGTGAGGAGCTGGTGCGCATTGCGGCTCAATCGGGCACCTTCGTCGCGCCCGTGAAGCGCGAGCAGTTCGCGGAAAGCGCACTGATTCGTCAGGTGCTCGAGATCGCGAGTATCCGGCGCGCGGCCGAGATCATCTCGACGCGCGAACTCGAACAGCTCCACGACATTCAGGAAGCGCACAGACGTGCGATCGAACGCAACAACGCCGTCGCGGCGATTGCCTGCGATAACGCATTTCATGCCACGGTCTGCACGGCGGCGCGTCTGCCGCGTGTGCAGCAATTGGTGGAGTTCGCGCGCGCGCCGATCGACCGCGTGCGCCATGTCACCGTGCGCGATCCTGTGGTCGCCGATGTGACGCTCAAGCAGCATCAACGGGTGCTGGATGCGCTGGAAAAGCACGACCCCGATGCCGCCGAACAAGCGTTGCGCGAGCATCTGGATGACGCGTTCCGGCGTCAGCAGGCTGCGTATGACGCGAACGCTGCGCTGTTCGAAGGCCGCTAGGCACTGCTGACATGTAGGTGCGGCGCGAGGCGGGCAGTGAGGCGCGCAGTCGAACCACGGCTTTCAAAGTCCCCGAATCACTTGAGCGACTAAGGCAACGTCTTGTGAGCAGCGCTCGTTGAATCGGCGCGATCACGCGTGCTTTGCATGAAGTGCGCGCGCCAGCGCGCCCGGCAGCAGCGCCTCGGCTAAGCCAACGAAAGCACCACACTTCCAGCAAGTGCCGTTGCGTCATCCCCCGAACACGTAGTTTGCTTGCTGACGTAGCTGTTGTTTTTCGGCAGCTATTCAATGCCGGAGCCCGAATGTATTTGTGATTAATAATGAGAATGATTATTATTCAGTCTCTTTGATGCCGTTGACTGGGTGGGTAAGGGACGATCTGACCGTGAGAGTTGCAACTTCATCTGATGCGAGCGGACTGCGGGCGAGCGAGGGCCGTTGTGCCGTCAAGCGCGCCCGTACGGATCGATACCCCGATGGCCTGACGTCCGCCCGCCGACCACAGCCCGCCGTTCATCGGTCACGTTCTGACGCTCCTTCGGCAGATGCGTCTTCCACGGCTTGCGCATATTCGTGCGCCCTCGGCGTGACGTAGTCCGCCATCCGCAAGCCACGTTGGGCAATGCCCGTGTCTGCGCATTTCTATACGCAGCAAACAGCCTGTCAGCTTTAACGCTGACCGGTTGCCATTTACGCAATCACGCTACGACTATTCAACCGAATAAGAATAACCGCAATGAAAAACCAGAAAAAACGCAGCGATTCCCGGCGCCTGACAAGCATGCCGCGACGATTCGAACTGACTTCCGTCGCCCTCGCTGCCGCGCTGATTTTGTCTGGCAAAGTGTATGCGCAGGAGTCCTCCATAGTGAATGGAACGGATGGCAAGGCCGTCGCGGGCGCAGTGCTTCCGGCCGTATCCGTCAATGCCGCCGTCGAGGCGGATGCGACAACCGAAGGATCGGGTTCCTACGCCGCGAAAAATGCGACGATCGCGGGAAAGGCGGCGCAGTCGCTACAGGAAACGGCTAATTCGGTATCCGTCGTAACGAGCCAGCGTATGGCTGATCAGAACATGGTGACGCTGGAAGATGCGTTGCAGTACACCACCGGCATCAAGGCCGTCTCCTGGGGGACATCCGCCTATTACTCCGCGCGGGGCTATCCACTCGGGATCGAATACGACGGCGTTTCTCTGTTCAACAGCATTCAGTACCAACCCCAGCTGGATCTTGCTTTCTATGATCGAGTGGAAGTATTCCGGGGACCCGCGGGTGTCATAGACGGTATTGGCAATCCTGGCGGAACAGTCAATATGGTCCGCAAGCGTCCGCTGGATACATTCCATGTATCGACGGAAACGCAGGTGTCTTCTTTTGGAGGCGTGCGGCAAAGCATCGACATTACCGGTGCGCTGAACAAGGAGGGGACGCTGAGGGGCCGTGCCGTGATCGTTGGCTCGGACGAACACCAGTCCATTGATCGTTACCGCAAAAAGGAATTCGGCGTTTACGGCATCCTTGAATATGACATCGATCCGCGTACTACGATCGCGCTTTCTGCCGCGCATCAGGTCAATGCAGATTCTGATTATGACTACGGCGTCGGCGGAATGAGCAACGGTGCAAGATTGCCGACATCGTGGACACAGAATTTCGCGCCGGGCTGGAACTACACTCGCAATACGATCGACGAAGTCAGTCTGAATCTGGCGCACCGTTTCGACAATGGCTGGAAGTCCAGTACGAGTTTGTTGTATCGGCACGAAAGCACCAACGCCACGGATGCCTATCCGCTTGGCGCAACGGGCACGAATCCCTATGAACAGTCCTATTATGGCGAAGTCAATCGGATCGGTTATAACTCGCTGGGATTCGACACCAACGTATCCGGGCCACTGCATCTTTTAGGCAGAGACCATACGCTCACCTTCGGTGCAAGCTATAGCCAGAACACCAAGGTGCAGGGTTATGGCGGAGAAAGTCTGGGCACGTGGAACGTTCTGGATGCTGAAAATATTCCGAAACCGGACGACCTCGTACCTTCGTACTCCTACTATCACTACCAGCAGGGCGGTGTATACGGTCAGGCGCGTTTTCAGATCACGGCGCCTCTTGCGGTGACCTTGGGCGCGCGCGGTATCTGGTATCAGGAAACCAGCCGCACGGAAGGCAGCGACTGGAGCACCCAGTCCCGTATCAATGGCAAGTTCGTTCCCTACGCTGCCATTACCTACGATATTCTTCCGCAACTGACCGCCTATGCGAGCTATTCCTCGGTCTTTGCGCCGCAGACTGGCACGACGTCGAGCGGCGCCGCGCTGGCGCCACAATCGGGTAAGCAATACGAGGCCGGCTTCAAAACCAGCGCCCTCCATCATCGCCTGAATGCCAGTGTGGCCGTCTTCCGCATCGACAACGACCACTATGCGATCAGCGATCCGGATAATCCGAATTACTCTGTCGATGCAGGGCGGGTGCGCAGCCAGGGTTGGGAAGCGGAAGTCAATGGTGAGCCGCTGCCGGGCTGGAATATCTATGCGGGCTACACGCTGCTGAATACCGATTATCTGTCCGGCGGAACGTCGACCGGTGAGTCCTATGACGCTGAGGAGCCGCATAGCCTGTTCAAGCTGTGGACGACGTATCGCTTCCAGCAAGGGATGCTGCGCGGATGGATGATCGGTGGCGGCATGCTGGCGCAGACAGCGACGAGCAGAGCCACGGCGCAGTATGAGACAGGCGGATATGCCGTCTATAACGCGCAGATCGGCTATAGCTTCAACAAACACACGTCGGCGACGATGACCGTGAACAACCTGTTCGATCGACGGTACTACGCGCGAACAGTGGGAACCTATTTCTCCCAGTTTGGCGATAGACGCAATGTCATGTTGACGGTTCGAACGGACTTTTGATCAGTAGCGCGGCGGACCTCGTCAAATATGGCGAGGTCCGTGCGTTATGAGAGGTCATGTGCGGAAAAAGGCTAACAGCGACGAAGTCGCAAAGGTTGGCGCCGCGTCGCCGAGGTGACTTATATAATTGTCAGCAGGCAACAGTGAGCGCATAGTCGATGTGCGCGCAACGGTTGCCGCGATAATGAATATCCAAGGTCCACGGAGGATGCGAGCACAATGCTCGATTCTGCAAATTACACCAGGAGCCCAGGCGACCGGATCGGCAAGGCAAAGCGTGCCTTTATCGTGCACGGGTCGCTGCTTCTTTCATTGCTCGAAATTGCAGTCATCGTTTTCCTGTATCAGACCCGCTTCCAGACGCTGCCGTTCACCTCATTCATGGCGGCAATGGTCAAGACCGCTTTGATAACGGGCTCGATTTCGCTATGCGGCCTGATCTGGAGCGCTCGCCTTGTGCGCCATGCGAAGCAGCACGCCAGGCTGACTCAAGGTTCGGCGATCGTTGCAATCTGCATTCACGGTTTCCTGAGTATGCCCGCGTACATATGGTTGATGGTTGCAGCGTCGCACTATCTGTAGGGCGCCACAACGACCGCTATGAGCGGCCATCGCGCTATCGCACGGGCGAAGCGTCAACCTGTTCGAACCCGCTACGGTTGCGCAGAAAGCGTTGCGGCGTTTCTCCCATCGCGCGCCGGAACATCGTGATAAAGGCACTGGAGTTGCGATAGCCGAGTTCTGCGGCAATCGCAGACACCGCCATGCCTTTCGCCAGCCGCGCGATCGACTCCACCAGTCGCAGGCGCTGACGCCATTGCCCAAAAGTCAGGCCCGTGTCGTCCTTGAAGGCGCGCTCCAGCGTGCTTTCGCTCGCGCCCACGCGCATCCCCCAGTCGTTCAGCGGTGTGTTATCCGCGGGCGTGTCCATCAAATGGCCGCAGATCTGTTGCAGGCGGCGGTCCTTCGGCAACGGCAGCAGGCCTTCGGACGCCAGTTGGGCCTCATGCATTTCCTGCAGCAGCAGCGGATCGATCAATGCGGAGCGGCGCTCGGGATAGCCGTTCTGCTGGTCGAGCGCGAGTGCGCTGACCAGCGCATGCAGCAAGGTAGAAATCATCAGCACATGGCAACTGTCTTCCTTGCGCGGCGCGACATCGACTTCGAAATAGACCGTGTACATCTCCACCGGACTGACCGCCTGCAATTCGTGCGCGACGAGCGGCGCGATCCACAAGCCGCGGTACGGGCCGAGCGTCCACGCGCCGTCAGGCGTAATGACGCGCAGCACGCCATGCGTCGTGTAGACGAATTGGGGTTGCGTGTGCGAATGCCAGCTTTCGAAGTCACCCGATTCGAAGTCGGTTCGCTTCGCAATGACGGGACGCTTGAGATGCCGCCGTTGCGTCCCACCGATGCGGTGCCAGATATCGCTCATTTGTGAATTTCAGGAAATGATGCCGCGAAACCGTCAAATTTCGCCGGTTTCGCGTAGCAAATTGACAGGACGTTGGCAAAGCTTCGACCGTATTCTATCGTCCGTCTGCCGAATCACAAATGCCAATCGAAATGATTCGTATTTGTAGTACGGAAAATTGAATAAACTTGAACAGGGTGCAGCAGATGAATCGGGGATGGGGCAGCGAGGTATCGAACGGGATAGTTTGTGGTGCGGGCAAAGCGCGGCGAATGAAAGTGCGAACGATCACGACGGTGGTGGCGCTGGCGATGGCGAAGATCGCCAGTGCGCAGACGGCGGCGCCGCTGACGGCATCCGATGCGGCGGCCACGCAATCCGCCAACCAGTTGCCGGCCGTGGTGGTGAAGGGTGCGCGCGATGCCGAAACCGCCACTGGCCCGGTGGTCGGCTACGTGGCAAAACGCAGTGAAGCCGGCACCAAATCGGATACGCCGATCATCAAGGTTCCGCAAGCGATCTCGGTGGTCACGCGCGACCAGATGGACGTGCAGGGCGCGCAGAGCGTTGCGCAGGCGTTGCGCTACACCTCGGGCATCAATCCCGAGCAGCGCGGCACCAATACCGATTCGCTCGAATATCTCTATGCACGGGGTTTTCTCGTCGACGAATACTGGAACGGCTTGCGTACGCCCGGCCCGAATGGGGGATTCGGCTACAACGTCACGAGTTTCGATCCGTACATGTTCGAGCGCATCGAACTGCTGCACGGTCCGGCCTCGGTGCTGTATGGCCAGGGCTCGCCTGGCGGTACGGTCAATCTCGTGAGCAAGATGCCCACCGCGACGCCTTACCATGAGATCGGTCTGCAAACCGGCAGCTACGGCCGCATCCAGGGCTTCTTCGACATGAGCGGTCCGATCGACAAGGACGGCAAGGTGCTCTATCGCCTGACCGCAGACGGCTTCAACACGGGCACGCAGACCGATTACGTGAACCAGCAGCGCTTCTCGATCGCGCCGACCATCCAGTTTCGCCCGACCCGAGACACCACGTTCACGATCTTCGCGAATTACCAGTCGGATCCCGAAGCGGGCATCTACAACTCGGTGCCGTACACCTGGAAGAGTCGCAGCGAATATCCGGGCGAGCCCACCTGGGACAGCTTCCGCAAGACCCAGGAGTCGATCGGCTATCAGCTTGAGCACCGCTTCAACGACGTGTGGTCGTTCAAGCAGAGCTACCGCTTTATGCGCAACACCCAGACGATCCAGTACGCCGGCAACGACGGCTTCAAGTCGGGCACGGACACGCTCGCGCGCAGCGCTTACCTGAACTACGGCAGCGTGAATTCGAATACCGTCGATAACCAGTTGAACGCGAAGTTCAACACGGGCGCGTTGAAGCACAACGTCACGGTGGGTATCGACTATCAGAACCTGCAGTTCGACCATTACTTCTACGGCAACCTGACGACAACGCCGGGCCTTTCGCAAAGCAATCCAGTCTACGGGCAGACCATTCCGTATCCGGGCTTCATGTTTGCGACCTCGAACGCCACGACGATCAAGCAACTGGGCGCTTACGCGCAGGATCAGATCGATATCGGCAAGTGGTCGTTCCTGCTGGGCCTGCGCGAGGACTGGACCAACGAGGATGTGACCTCGTACAAGACCGGCGCGACCACCACGCAGTTCAACCGCGCCTTCACGTGGCGCGCGGGCGGCACGTACCAGTTCGACAGCGGCATCGCCCCGTATTTCAGCTATTCGCGTTCGTTCCAGCCGCAGGTCGGCACGACTTATAGCGGCGCGGCGTTCGCACCGATGACGTCCGAGCAGTACGAAATGGGCGTGAAGCTCCAACCGAGGGGCTATAACAGCTTCGTCACGGTGTCGGCGTTCCATCTCACCGAGAACAACGTCGCGACCACTGATCCGCTGCACAACGGCTTCAGCGTGCTGACCGGCCAGATCCGCTCGCAGGGTTTCGAGGTGGAAGGTCACGCGAGCCTGTCGAACAACCTGCAACTGATCGGCAGCTATACCTACACCAACCTGCTCAACACCAAAAGCAATTCGGCGATCCTCGGCAAGGTGCCGGTGGGCATTCCGCGCAATACGGCTTCGCTGTGGGCCGACTACACGGTGTCGGCCGGGCCGCTCGCGGGCCTGCTGTTCGGCGGTGGCGTGCGGTATATCGGCGGTTCGTATGGCGATACGGCGAACAGTTTCATGACGTCTTCGGCGACGCTGGTGGATATATCGCTGCGCTACGACCTGGGCCGCCGCTTCTCGGCCATGCAGGGCTGGACCACCTGGCTGAACGTGTCGAACCTGCTCGACCGAAAATATTTCGCCTCGTGTACCGGCGCGAACTACTGCTACTGGGGGCAGGGTCGTCTGCTGACGGCGGGAGCGAAGTATCAGTGGTAAGGCTGCCGGTTCTTCTTTCAGGTTCGATGCAATGAAACGCCGGACCTTGCTCGCCGCCCTGCTGGGCGGCGCGTTGCTCGACTTCATGAGCGCCGGCGCGCTTGCGCGGGACGCCGTGCCGCGCCGCGCGATCGTGCTCGACTGGGGCCTGGCGGAGTTGATGCTCGCGATCGGCGTCGTGCCCGTGGGCATGGCGAATACCGTGGGATTTCGCCGCAATTTCAAGGCTTGCCCGGTGCCGGATCCGGTCGTCGATCTGGGCCTGATGTTTCAGCCCAATATGGAACTGATGCTCGCGCTCAAGCCTGACCTCATTGTCATTACGCCTGCTCACGCGTCGATGCGCGGCGCGCTTGAACGCCTCGCGCCGACCGTCACGCTCGGCCAGTTTCGGGCCAGCCCCACGCCGTACACGGGGGCCTGCGAGGAAACGATGCGCCTTGCGCATCTGTTCGATCGCGAATCACAGGGTGCAGCCGCCGTGCTGAAATCGCAGCGTGCGATTGCAGCGGCGCGCGCGAGGCTCGCGGCGCTGCCGGCATACGCGAACGGTAGCGCCGCGCCCATCTACCTGACACGCTTTATCGACGAATCGCATCTGCGCGTGTTCGGCGCGCGCAGCCTGTTCGGTGAACTGCTGGGACGACTGGGGTTGCGCAACGCGTGGGGCCGCGCGGACAGTGCGTCCTCCGCGATGATCGGCTTCGATGCGCTCGACGCCGATCATCGTGCGACGCTCGTTCATGTGGGTGCGCTGCCTGCCATGACAGCGTCGATGATGCAGACGAGCCGTGTCTGGCAGGCGATGCCGTTCGCACGGCCAGGCCGCATGACGGGTATGTCCGACACGCCCGCCGAGGGCGGGATCCTGAGCGCCGCATCCTTCGCGCACGCGCTTGTCGATGCGTTGTCCTCGCTGCCTGCAACGGAGGCCGCATGAGCGTGGCGAGAACGGCACTGTGCGTACCGAAGCCCCGCACGCCGCTATGGCCGGTTAGCGCGCTATACGCATTCGCCATCCTGCTGTTCGTGCTGCGCCTGGACGCGCAGCTTGCCCCCGCATTCTGGTGGCAGGCGCTCGTGGCTCCGGCGAACGCCGATGTAGCGCAACTGCTTGTGCACTACGGCGAAATGCCACGCGCGGCCGTCACGCTGCTGTGCGGCGCGGCGCTTGGCCTGGCGGGCGCCGCGACACAGCAGGTGTTGCGCAATCCGCTCGCCGAACCGATGACGCTCGGCGTTTTTTCGGGGGCATGGCTGGCGCTTGCGCTCGCCACCGTTTTCGCCCCGTTCCTGCTCGTGGACGGCCGTGATGCGGTGGCGCTCGCGGGCGGGGCGGTGTCTCTGGCGGCCGTGTTCGCGCTGGCCGCGCGGCGCGGCATGTCGCCGCTCGCGCTGATCCTCGCGGGCATGATCGTGAACCTCTGTGGCGGGGCGTTCTGTCTCGCGTTGGCCATCTCGCACTACGACCTGCTGAGCGGTCTGCTGGTATGGGGTGGCGGTTCGTTCGCGCAGCACGACTGGCAGGTGGCGAGAGCACTGTCGCTGCGTTTCGCGGCGTGCGCGCTGCCCTTGCTGCTGTTGTGGCGGCCGCTGGCCGTCTTCGATCTCGGCGAGACGGTCGCGTCGAGTCTCGGTGTCTCGATGCGCGCTACGCGCAGCCTGACGCTCGGCATCACATTGCTCATCGCGGCTTTCGTGGTGAGCGCGGTGGGCGTGATTGGCTTTGTTGGATTGTCGGCGCCAGCGGTGGCGCGGCTCGCGGGCGCGCGTCGCCTGCGCGGACGCATGATCTGGTCACCGCTGACCGGCGCGGCCTTGCTGTGGCTCGCCGATCAGGTCGCGCAACTTTGCACAACCCGATTCGGCATGATGATCCCTACCGGCGCCATCACGACGCTGATCGGCGCGCCGATTCTGCTGGTGATGCTGCGTCGCCTGCGCGGTCGTCCCGATCTCGTGCGAGCAGACTCGCGGCACAGCATGCTGTTTGCGCCGCCGGGTTTGCGCGTCGTCGCGCTCTTGAGCCTGCTGTCGCTGGCGACGGTCGTGGTCGTTTCGCTCACCCTCGGACGCGGTCTCGCAGGCTGGCATCTGGGCGACGCGCGTGAAACGCTCGCGCTGCTGTTCCTGCGCCTGCCGCATGTCGTGGCGGCGGCGGGCGTGGGCGTGCTGCTCGCGCTCTCGGGCGCGCTGGTGCAGCGTATGACCGGCAATCCGATGGCGAGCCCGGATCTGCTCGGGGTATGCGCGGGCGGCGCGCTCGGCCTGACGGGCGCATTGTTCCTGACCGCCCACCCAGGCCTGCCGACCTTTCTGGTCTGGTGCGCGGGCGGTTCGATGCTGACGCTGGGCGCGCTCGTGCTGATTACGCGCGCCTCCTCGTTCTCGCCCGACACGCTGATCCTCGCCGGCATGACGTTGAGCGCGGCGTTCCAGGCCATCTCCGTGATCGCCGTGTCGAGCGGCGATCCGCGCGTCATCGTCCTCTACAACCTGCTGGCGGGATCGACCTACAACGTCGGGCCGACGATGGCCGCGCTCGTGGCCGGCTGTGCGCTGCTCGCGCTGGCGGCCGTGCCGCTGTGTCGGCGCTGGCTCGAAATTTTGCCGCTCGGCGATGCGGTTTCGGTGGGGCTCGGTGTGCGCATCGGCCGCGCGCGTCTGGGCCTCCTGATGCTAGGCGCGCTGATGAGCGCGATCGCCACGCTCGTGATCGGGCCGCTGTCCTTCATCGGTCTGATGGCGCCGCACATGGCTCGCATGCTCGGAATTCGCCGCGCGATGCCCTTGCTATACGTGGCTGCCGCGTTTGGTGCGACGCTGATGATTGCGTCGGACTGGCTCGGCCGCTGGGTGTTGTTCCCGCAGGAAATGCCGGCTGGCGTGATGGCCACGCTGCTCGGCGGACTTTATCTGATCCTCACAATGTTCCGGCGTCCGGCGCAAGATCGGCCCGGTTCATGACGTACTCCAAAGGAGTCTCATGTCTTTGCTTTTCAAGCTCGCGCGCCATTCGCGCCTGACCTTGCTGGTTGCGCTTGCAACGAGTCTCGTGAGCGGTTTTGGCAACGCGGGCCTCGTCGCGCTCATCAATCAGGCGCTGTCGGCCAGCAAAACGCAGCTCGCGCATCTGGGCGCGCAGTTCGTCGTGCTCGGCGTGGTTGTGCTAGTCACGCGCACGCTTTCGCAAACGCTCTTCATGAGCCTTGGCCAGCGCGCCAAGGCAAACCTGCGCATGCAGACGATCCGCCGTCTGGGCGACGCCTCGTTCCGGCATCTGGAGCAGCAGGGCGCGTCGCGCTCGCTTGCGGTCCTCACGCAGGACCTCGATGCGATCGTGATGCTGTTCGTGCGGATGCCCGCGCTGGCGATGCAAAGTGCCGTCATCATCGGATGTCTGGCCTATCTGAGCGTGCTGTCCTGGCAGATTCTGCTCGTCGCCATCGTGACGATCGGCGTGGGTGCTGCGGGCTTTCGCGTTGCCAATGGGCGCGCGCTTTTTCATTTGCGCGCGTCGCGCAAGCGCGAGGACGATCTGGTTCGGCACTTCCGGGCGCTATTCGACGGCGCCAAGGAACTCAAGCTGCATCGTGCGCGCCGCGCTGCGTTCATCGATGACACCCTGTCCACCAACGTCGAAGCGGTGCGCGTGCAGCGCACACGCGGTTATGTGCTCTATGCGGCGGCGGCGAGTTGGGGCAGCTTCATTCTGTTCGCTTTCATCGGCATCACGCTGTTTGTGGTCGCGCTGCGCTATCCCGTGAATCCGCATGTGATGTCGGGATACGCAATGGTGTTTCTCTACATGATCATGCCGATCGAATCGCTATTGTCGGCGATTCCGAATATTGGCACGGCACGCGTTGCGCTTGAGCGCATCGAGCAGGTGAATGCCGAACTGCCGCTCGAAAAAGGCATGGACGCACCCGTCACGCGAGGTTTCGAGCGCATCGTGCTTGAGGGCGTCACGCACCGCTATTTCCGCGAAAAGGAGAACGAGGTTTTCACGCTCGGGCCGATCGATCTCAGCTTCAGGCCTGGCGAACTGATCTATCTGATCGGCGGCAATGGCAGCGGCAAGACTACGCTTGCGAAGATGATCGTGGGTCTCTATGCGCCTGAAACCGGTCGGATTCTGGTCAACGGCGCAAGTGTGGACGAAGGCAGTCGTGACAGTTATCGCCAGCTTTTTTCTGTGGTGTTCAGCGACTTCTTTTTATTCGACAGCCTGCTGGGGATACGTTTCGATGGTCTTGACCAGACCGCACAGGATCTGCTCAGGCAACTGCAACTCGATCACAAGGTTCGCATCCAGGACGGCACGTTTTCCACGCTGGACCTTTCGCAAGGGCAGAGAAAGCGCCTTGCGCTGCTGGTTGCCTATCTGGAGGACCGGCCGTTCTATCTGTTCGACGAGTGGGCCGCCGACCAAGACCCGCTATTCAAGGACGTGTTCTATCGCACGCTGCTCCCCGAATTGAAGGCAAAGGGCAAGACGGTGCTCGTCATCACGCACGACGACCGCTATTTCCATCTGGCCGACCGTTATATCAAGCTGGAATACGGCCAACTGGTGGAAACAGGCGTGGGCGCGAATCTTCGCGTGCTATCTGCGAACGGCTAATCCCGTCGGGCAAACGGGCAAGCGGCGTTCATATGAGGCGCCCCGGACGCGTGCTGGCGACCGGGCAACCCATTAAAGGCCGACCCTATATTGCCGTTAACAGATAGCTGTGCCCAAGGAATGAGAGGATGGGGAGTGGATTACAGCAGGAAAAGAACGGGAATTAACGCAGTGGTGGTGATCGTGGGATGTTCGTTGGTGGCTCAGGTAGCCAATGCTATTGCGCAGACCAAGGTTAATCCCGGCGCGCAAGTTCATAACGTTCAGGTGCACCACGCTCAGCCATCCCGTCATCCGATGGTTATGGCGCGGTCACACGAACACCGAAGGCCTGAGCATCTACGACACTTCGAGCGCTCGAAACACGAGCAGCGCACCGAACACGAGGAACGCGCGAAACGCAAACGAGAGGTGACGGCCCACTCGGGCGGCCGCAGAAATATTCATCGTGTGCGGATGCGCAAACACCCGGTGCATCACGGCGAGGTCAGCTACGTTCAACGGGCGCCAGCCGTGCAAGAGTTGTGGTCCACCCAGACCCAGCGCGCTCCCACGTGGGTCCTGCCGCAAGTCTGCGATCAGGTGTTGAACTACACCGGCGCGTGCCAACCAGCGGTTCTGGAGAGTTTGAAAGTGCTCGGCCTCCAGGTGCCGAACGTGGAAGACCGAGGGCAGATGGCCCAGCATCTCCAATCAATTCTGGATCGCCAGGGGTTGGAGCGGGTGCAGGCGCAATGCCAGGCGCTATTGCTTGAAGATCAGCGAAAGATCAACGGGCTGCAAACACTGTTGGCTCGAGCACATGTCGTCCCTTCGGATGACTGCTCTCAGGAGATCCGGAATCTGGCGAACCAGGCTACTGTTGCCCAGACGCCGTCCGCGTCCGTTGCTACAGGTGCGTCTGACGTCGCTCAGGCACCCGTGGCCGCTTCCGGACAATAGAGCGACAGCTGCAGAATCACTTCGGTCACGTTGGCAGAGAAGCGACGTGAGGTCAGGCGTGCGGCAATTCGTGCTTTCGCTCAAGCGTTGACGGAGACTCGGGAATTCGCATTGCTATACTCGCGGGCATATGAACTTCAGAGAATCCGTTCAACATGGCTGCCTCAAACGGGCGATCCAGATCGCCAGGTGAAAAGCGTAGCAGAGGGCGTCCTGCAGGCAGCGCGCTGAGTGGCTTCGATTCGCTGCTTCGCGGCGCTCGTCAGATGTTCGCGACGCAAGGTTACGAAGGCACGAGTGTGCGTGAAATTGCGCGACTCGCGAGCGTCGATCCAGCGCTCATGTCGCATCATTTCGGGTCGAAGGAAGGCTTGTGGAAAGCGGTGGTGGAGCAACTTTCCCAACAGCTCAGCCCGTTGATCGAAGCCACGGAGCAACTGCAGTCCGCACGCATGTCGGCGCGCGAGCGCATCAAGCAGGCGCTGACTCTCTTCATCGATTTTGTCCTGGAAGACCGCTATATCGGCATGTTTTTCTCGACGGCGACCACGGAGCAGGGCGAGCGTCTGAATGTGCTGATCGAAGGTTTGATGCGACCGTATCGCAACGCATTCGTCCCGCTGCTAGTCGATGCGATGGAGGCGGGCAAGCTCAAGCCGCACGATCCCGATTTGATGCACTACATGATGGTGAATGCGATCAGCAATGCCGTGTCTTATAGCCACGTGCTGTCGAAGTTTTCCAATTTGCCCAATGAACCTGAGGCATTCAGGCAGTCTGTGCTTGAAATTGCGCTTGGTATTTTCCGTTAGCGCCCGCGCGCGGCGTGCGCACGCGTTGCTCGGTGGGAAAGTGAGCGGCCGTCGCGACTGATCGTATGGTCGCCACGTCCTCCACGGATTCTGCACGAATGGATTCGCGCAGTCCGTGCGCCGACGCCACGAGATGATCGATAAACGTCCGCACCTTGGCGGGCAGATGCTCGCGGCTTGGATACACGACACTGATGGACACTGGCGGTGTCGCGTAAGCGGGCAACACCACATTCAATACCCCTTCCGCAATATCCTCACGGGCGATCGCCATAGGAACAAAACCTATTCCGACGCCTGCCCGGATCATCTGCATGAGCGCGTCGATGTTGTTGACCAGCATCGCGGGTTTCTGTTCGAGCCGGAAGCGCCCTTCGGGGCCTTCCAGCTGCACATCGCCGGTCGCGGCATGCCGCGCGGCCATCGCAATGTACTCGTGATTGACCAGTTCGCCCGGACGAGCAGGCGTGCCGCAACGCGCGAGGTACTCGGGCGACGCACACGCAATCAGCGGCTCGTCCCATAACTGCCGCGCAATGACGCTGGTCGAGGACAGCGTGGCCGTGTCGACGAGCGCGACATCGTAGCCATCGTTGATGAGATCGAACGGCTGATCGACGAGATCCAGCGCGATGCGTACCTGTGGAAACTGTCGGTTGTATTGATGCAGCCAGGCCGCCAGGTGGCGCCATGAAAAGAATGCAGGCGCCACGATGCGCAGCTTGCCGACAGGCTGATGCGCGAGGCTGGCAAGCGAGCGCTCGCAATCGTCCAGATCGTCGATGAGCTTGCTCATGCGCTCGAAATACAACTGGCCGACCTCGGTGAGCGACACGCTGCGCGTGCTGCGTGAAAACAGCCGCGTACCAAGCTGTGTTTCCAGCACTTTCACATGACGGCTGAGCATCGTACTGGAGACGTTCAGCTTTGTTGCCGCGCTGGCGATGCTCCCCGAACGCACGACTCCAAGAAAGGTGCGAATCGCTTCGAGTTGGTTCACCAGAATTCCCCAATGCAGATGCCTTGATCGAGCCTGAGCGGCCCGTAACGGGCTTGCTTCGACACTATATTCAACGTGTGTTGAATATTCTCATTCTGGGTGAATGGCACTCAAATGTCAACATCGCCCCTTCAAATCCTGACATCGACTTCTAACGTTGCAGGTCATCAACGGTGCTTTTCGTGTGCGCCGGTTGACAGCTTGCGCGGCAAACCCCTATCATCCGCAAAATTCAACGAGTGTTGAATATGTGCGTGAATGATCCGTTGACGAAGGTGTGAGTGCTTTGATTGCCGGGAATGGTCCTAAGAATTGCGCTGGTCCGATGATGTCGGGCGGGGCGCATGGAGTCGATGAAATTAATATGGATAGCGAAATGAATCACCGTCGAAGCGCGGCCTCGGAAAGCCGTGGCGCGCTGGCGACGCGTACTCTGCTGATTGCCTGTTCGGTGGCGGGAGCGTTCGTGCTGGCGGGATGTGACAAGCCGCAGCAAGCCGCCGCACCGATGACCGAAGTGGGCGTGGTCACGCTGGCCGAGCAACCCGTCACGTTGAAGGCCATGCTACCGGGGCGCACCAATGCCTGGCGCGTGGCGGAAGTACGGCCTCAGGTGAACGGCGTCATCAAACAGCGTCTGTTCACGGAGGGTGCGGACGTTCGTCAGGGTCAGCAGCTCTATCAGATCGACGACGCGCCGTACCGCGCGGCCTACGACAAGGCGCAAGCCGTACTGATGTCGGCGCAAAACCTTGCTGAACGCGACGCGAAACTCGTGGCAGACAATGCCGTGAGCCGTCAGCAATACGACGACGCCATGTCCGCATACCGGCAGGCACAGGCCGATGTGGAAACCGCCAAGGTCAATCTGGACTACACGCGCGTCTATGCACCCATTTCCGGGCGCATTGGTCGTTCCACCATCACCGAAGGCGCACTGGTCACGAGCGGCCAGACACAGGCACTCGCCGTCATCACTCAACTTGATCCGATCTACGTGGACGTCACGCAATCGTCCACCGATTTGCTGCGGTTGCGCAAGGAACTCAAGAGCGGGCAGTTGCACACGACGGGTTCGGGAGACGCGAGCGTCGGTCTGGCGATGGAGGACGGCACGGCCTATGCCCAATCGGGCGCGCTCAAGTTCTCCGAGGTCACGGTCGATCAAGGCACCGGCTCCGTCACCGTGCGCGCCGAATTCCCGAATCCCGATCACGAACTGCTGCCCGGGATGTTCGTGCGCGCGTCGCTGGACGAAGGGACGCGCAACGCGGCGATTCTCGTGCCGCAGCAGGGCGTGTCGCGTGATACGACCGGCAAGCCGGTAGTCTGGGTAGTGAACGCGGACAGCACCGTGCAGCAGAAGCCGATCAAGGTGGACCGCACCGTTGGCAACACGTGGCTCGTGAACGAAGGTTTGCAGGCCGGCGAGCGTGTTGTAACCGAAGGCGTGCAGCGTCTTCAGCCCGGCATGAAGGTGGTGGCGAAGCCCGCGTCGAACGTGCACGTCGATCTGGGGCTGGAGACCAGGCAAACAGCGGAAACAACGCAATCAACGTCTGCCGCCGCGCAGTCCAACGGTAGCTAGGCGGAGCGGTCATGTCCCAGTTCTTTATCAAACGGCCCGTGTTTGCATGGGTCATCGCCATCATCATCATGCTGGCGGGCTATCTGGCGATCCGCTCGTTGCCGGTCAACCAGTATCCGAATATCGCCGCGCCTGCCGTGTCGATTCAGGTGACGTATCCGGGGGCTTCGGCGCAAACCGTGCAGGATACGGTCGTGCAGCCGATCGAGCAGCAGCTCAACGGGCTCGACGGCCTGCGTTACATGTCGTCGGAAAGCGATGCCGACGGCAGCATGACCATCATCGCGACCTTCGATCAGGGCACCAACCCCGACATCGCCCAGGTGCAGGTGCAGAACAAGCTATCGCTCGCCACGCCGCTGTTGCCGCAGGAAGTGCAGCAGCAGGGTATTCGCGTCGTGAAGTATCAGATCAACTTCATGATGGTGGTGGCGCTGGTGTCCGAAGACGGCAAGATGTCGGTGGGCGACCTCGGCAATTTCCTGGCTTCGAATCTGCAGGACCCGATTCTACGCACCAAGGGCGTGGGCGATTATCTGCTGATGGGTTCGCAGTACGCCATGCGCATCTGGCTCGATCCGGCAAAGCTCGATAGTTACTCACTCACGCCGCAGGACGTGACGACTGCGATCCAGTCGCAGAACGTACAGGTTTCTTCAGGACAGCTTGGCGGTTTGCCCGCGCGCGGTGGCGTGCAGTTGAATGCCACGGTGATCGGCAAGGTGCGTCTACGTACCGCCGATGAATTCCGCAATATTCTCGTCAAGGTCAACACGGACGGATCGCAGGTTCGCCTGGGCGATGTCGCTACCGTGAGCCTCGGGCCGGAAAACTACTCGATTTCCAGCCTCTACGACGGCAAGCCTTCTGCCGGCATCGCGCTGCGTCTGGCCACGGGTGCAAACCTGCTGGAAACGGTGCAGGCGGTCAAGACGCTGCTCAAGGAGAAGGAGCCGCTGCTGCCGCCGGGCGTCAAGATCGTGATTCCGTACGACACGTCGCCGGTCGTGCATGCGTCGATCCATGAGGTGGTGAAGACGCTGCTGGAAGGCATCGTGCTGGTGTTTCTCGTGATGTATCTGTTTTTGCAGAACATTCGTGCAACGTTGATACCGACGATGGCCGTGCCGGTGGTGCTGCTGGGCACCTTTGGCGTGCTGTCGGCCTGCGGCTTCACGATCAATACGCTGACGATGTTCGGCATGGTGCTGGCGATCGGCCTGCTGGTGGACGATGCGATCGTGGTAGTCGAAAACGTCGAACGCGTGATGGCCGAAGAGGGGCTGAGCCCCAGGGAAGCGACCAAGAAGTCGATGGGGCAGATCCAGGGCGCGCTCGTTGGCATTGCGCTGGTGCTTTCCGCCGTGTTCCTGCCGATGGCGTTCTTCGGCGGCTCCACGGGCGTAATCTATCGCCAGTTCTCGATCACGATCGTTTCCGCAATGGCGCTTTCGGTGCTGGTCGCGCTGGTGTTTACGCCTGCGCTGTGCGCGACGATTCTCAAGCCGGTACACGGCGGACACCACGAAAAGAAGGGTTTTTTCGGCTGGTTCAATCGCACGTTCGATCGTGGCGCAGCGCGCTATGAAGGCGCGGTGGCGTCGATTCTCGGCAGGAAGGGGCGTTATCTCTTCATCTATGCCGTGATCGTGGTGAGCATGGGCACGCTTTTCACCCGCATTCCCACGGCCTTCTTGCCCGACGAAGATCAGAGCCTGATGTTCGTGCAGGTGCAGATGCCGGGTAATGCATCGGCGGAACGCACGGAAGATGTACTGACCCAGGTGCGCAACTATCTGCTGAAAGACGAATCCGGCGTGGTTTCGGATGTATTCACGGTCAACGGATTCAATTTCGCCGGACGCGGCCAGAATTCCGCGCTTGCATTCGTGCGACTCAAGCCGTGGGAGGAGCGTACGGGCGAGCACACAGGCGTGGCCGAACTGGCGCAGCGTGCGCATGGCGCGTTTTCGAAGATCAAGGATGGCATGGTGATTCCGATCGTGCCGCCGGCAGTGCTCGAACTCGGCAATGCGCAGGGCTTCGATATTTATCTGCAGGATGATACCGGCCAGGGACATACAGCCTTGATGGCGGCGCGCAATCAATTCCTGCAGCTTGCGGCTCAAGACCCGCTGCTGGTGAATGTGCGTCCGAACGGCATGAACGACGAGCCGCAATTCCACGTCGATATCGACGACGAAAAGGCCCGTGCGCTCGACGTGAGCATTGCCGATATCAACGACACCATGACCGCCGCCTGGGGTTCGCAATACGTGAATGACTTCGTCGATCGCGGCCGTGTGAAAAAGGTCTATGTGCAGGGTATGCCTGGCTCGCGGATGAGCCCGGAGGATCTGAACCGCTGGTATCTGCGCAACGGGCAGAATCAGATGGTGCCGTTCTCGGCGGTCGCGGATAGTCACTGGGAATTCGGCTCGCCGAAGCTTGAGCGTTACAACGGCATTTCGGCAGTCGAATTGCAGGGTCAGCCTGCGCAGGGACATAGCTCGGGCGAAGCGATGGCTGAAGTGCAGAAGATCGCAGCGCAATTGCCGAAGGGATTCAGCGTGGCGGTGACGGGCCTGTCGTATGAAGAGAAACTCTCGGGTTCGCAGGCGCCAGCGCTCTATGCGCTGTCGATCCTGATCGTGTTCCTGTGTCTCGCGGCGTTGTACGAAAGCTGGTCGGTGCCATTTTCAGTCCTGATGGTCGTGCCACTCGGCGTGATCGGCGCGGTGGTCGCAACGCTCGCACGCGGTCTCACCAACGATGTGTTCTTCCAGGTGGGCCTGCTCACCACGGTCGGGCTGTCCGCGAAGAACGCGATTCTGATCGTCGAATTCGCCAAGGATCTCTACGAGCGCGAAGGCATGCCGCTCGCGAAAGCGGCGGTGCACGCGGCACGGATGCGCCTGCGGCCGATCATCATGACGTCGATGGCGTTCGTACTCGGCGTGTTGCCGCTGGCGATCTCGCACGGCGCGGGTTCGGGCAGCCAGCACTCGGTCGGCACGGGCGTGATGGGCGGCATGTTGACCGCGACCTTCCTGGCGATTTTCTTCGTGCCGATGTTCTATGTACTGGTCACGGGCTTCTTCGCGCGCCGCAAGTCCGCGCAGGCCGAAGACGCCGATGTGACCGAAGAGGTGGATGCATGAAGACCCTGAAACTGGCGGTTTTGCCCGCACTCGTGATAGCGGCCGGCTGCACGATGATTCCGAAGTACCAGCGGCCCGAGCCATCGGTTGCATCGCAGTACGATGTAACGGCGCAAACGCAGGCGAATGCGCCGCTGGCCGCCGATATCGACTGGCGCGACTATTACACCGATGCGCGTTTGCAAAAGCTGATCGGCCTGGCGCTGGCGAACAACCGCGATCTGCGCGTAGCGATTCTCGACATCGAATCGGCGCGTGCGCAGTACCGCATCCAGCGCGCCGATCTGCTGCCGACGCTTTCGGCCAGCGCAAGCGGCTCGCTCCAGCGTCTGCCTGCCGATGTGTCGACAACGGGGCAGGCGGGGGTGACGCGCAGCTACAGCGTGGGCGGCGTGGCGTCGTACGAGCTGGATCTGTTCGGACGCGTTCGCAGCTTGTCGGTGCAGGCGCTGCAAAGCTATCTGGCCACCGCCGAAACGCGCAAGGCCACGCAGATCAGCCTGATTGCGGAAGTGGCGAATGCCTGGCTGACCCTGCAGGCCGATCAGGCGCTCAAGGTGCTGACGGCGAATACCTTGCTGAACCAGCAGGCCTCGCTGAAGATCACGGAATCGAGCTATCGCAACGGCGTGGCATCGCTGCTCGATCTGCGGCAGGCGCAGACATCCGTGCATACCGCGCAAGTCAATCTCGCGCAGTATGAGCGGCAGGTGAAGCAGGACGTCAATGCGCTGACGTTGCTGGTGGGTGCGCCGCTGGACGCCGATCTCGTCGCGCCCGAAGCACTCGTTGCGATCAGGCTCAATGAAAATCTGCCCGCCGGATTGCCTTCCGATCTGCTCACGCGTCGCCCCGACATCATGTCGGCGGAGCATCAGTTGCTGGCGCAGAACGCGAATATCGGCGCTGCGCGTGCGGCCTTTTTCCCGCGTATTGCGCTGACCGCGAGCGGCGGCACCACCAGCGCTTCCTTGAGCGATCTGTTCAATCCGGGCAGCGCGGCGTGGTCGTTTGGGCCGTCGATCTCCATGCCGATCTTCGACTATGGCCGCAACAGCGCCAATCTGGCGGTCGCGAAGGTGAATCGCGATATCGCGGTCGCAACGTACCAGAAGACAATCCAGACGGCGTTCCGCGAGGTCTCGGATGCGCTCGACGGACGCGCGACCTGGGCGCAGGAGGAAAGCGCGCAGCGTGAACTGGTTCAGGCGAGCCAGTCGGCCTACGACCTGTCCGACGAGCGCTACCGGCAGGGTGTGGATGGCTACCTGGATGTGCTGGTGAATCAGCGTTCGCTTTATGACGCGCAGCAGAATCTCATCAAGATCCGGCTGTCGCGCATGAGCAATACGGTGGATCTGTATCGCGTTCTGGGCGGCGGCTGGACTGAGGCCGCCGCACCTATCACACCCACCGCACCTATCGCGGCGGATGCGAACGCAGCTTCGCGTCCGCATGTCGACTGACGCAGCGGATCGATGCATGACCTTCAGGTCATGCGCCTTCGATTCTTGCGAGCCATATCATTGAGGGAAGAGGCTGTGAAGCGTACGCGCGAACAGGCGCTTGCCACACGAGCGTCGCTTCTAGAGGCAGCCGCATTCGTGTTCTACGAAAAAGGGTTTCCCGGTGCGACGCTCGCCGATATTGCAAAGCATGCAGGCGTGACGCGGGGTGCGGTGTATGGACACTTCACCAACAAGGTTGTGTTGCTCGACGCGGTTTTCGAGGCAGCCGTGCGGCCGCTCGATCCGTTTATGGTGAACCTTGCGTTGCGCAAGGACTTTTCTATCGAAGGGCTGATTGCGGAGATCAGGCGCTGCTGGCGTGAAGCAACGGATGCGCCTCACACTGTGCGCATGTATGCGCTGGTCTATCACCTGTTCGAAAATGCTGCGGAGGCGGCGCAGCTCTTCGAGCGCGTCGAGCGGGCGTGCCGCGACTCGGAAAATCGCTTCGAGGAGTGGTTACGCCGCGCAATGGCGGATGCCCGTTTGCCGCCTTCATTTGACGCGCACACAGGCGCGCGCGTTATTCATGCCACGCTGAGCGGACTGTTGCGCCGCTGGCTGCTGAATCCGGCGGAGCGCAATCTGCCGGAAACCGAAGTGGGCAAAATCGTTCGAGCGATTCTCTTGCACCGCAGTGACTGAGTGTCGTTCTACCGTGGTATGTCCCTTGCGATTTGTCCCTTGAAATCCGGATCAAAAGCCATTCTTTGACGGCCTTGTCACTGACCGATTCGTGACGTTGTTCGCCATCACCACAATCGCGCTCGGACTTTCGAGCGGCAAGCGCAAGAAGCGCTCAAAGGCCCAGAAACGCAAAAACCCGCCTAAGCGGGTTCTTTGATACTGACGTCATGCTGGAATTGGTTGCGGGGGTAGGATTTGAACCTACGACCTTCGGGTTATGAGCCCGACGAGCTGCCAGACTGCTCCACCCCGCGGCGCGAATTGTACCGGCATGACGGGCTTAGCGCAACCCTTCGCCTTCTTTGGCCTCTTTCACCTCGATTTCCCTCTCTGAAGGATTGGTGGTGGCGTTCGCGTCGGTGTCTTGTGGCGCTTCAAGCCCGACCGCCTCCAAGCCTGCTGGCAAACCAGTCCGCCACGAAGGCGGTGCGCTCGGCAGCGTGGTTATAGATCGTGTGCTCGCCGTCCTCCCAGATTCGCAGGGTGGTGTCGGCGCTGTCCGCTGCGTCGAGGAAGGGGCGCTGATCTTCCAGCTTCACGAGTGGATCGGCGCCGCCGTGCAGCACGAGCACAGGGCAGGCAATGCGATCGCGCTCGGGGCGAAAACTCATGCGTTCAAAGTTTCTGCGGATTGCGTCCTCGTTGTCGGTACCCAGCATGGCGGCCGCCTGTTCGGCAAACGTGCGAAAGGGCAGAAGTGTCGGCTTCGCCAGACCGCCGTTGACACAGCAGGCACGAATGCGGGCATCGGCTGCCGCGGTGCGGGCCGCCCACAGTCCGCCCACGCTGTTGCCCCAGATGCCCGGTTGCCCCAGCGACGCGTCGTTCAGAATGAAGCTGATGAACTGGCTATATGCGGCCTCCAGGTTCACGTCGACATGCACGCCTTGATGCATACGCGTCTCGCCCTGGCCAGGTCCTTCGGCCAGCAACGTAGCGAGTCCGCGTCTGGCCAGTGCGCGGGCGATTGGCAGGTAGGCCACGCCCCAGCCGCTCTGGCCGCCAAACACCAGCACGGTGCCAGCTGCCCGCTGCGAACGCGGCCGCATCAGCCAGCCGACCAGCTGGCTTTGCTCGAAAGGCACTTCGACACGCGTCATGCGGCCCTCGGACCAATCGCACAGGCGTCGAGTCGCGCCAACCAGTTGATCGTAGAGCGCGCGCTTGCGCGCATTGTCGTGGTTGAACGCCATCTGCGCGAAGAGCAGATCGGCAAGCGCAGCCGCCTGGGCCTCGGTGGCGGTCACGCGGCAACCCGCATCGGCAGCCTGCGCTGCCCGATCGAGCTGGGCCTGCGCGAGCGTTTCGGCCACCTGGTCCCATTGCTCGCCGGCGCTGGTGCGCTGAAACAACGCCTGGGCATCGGCGAATTCCATGCCGCAGTCCAGCAGGCGGGTCATCGGCATCGCGCGCTGGTAAGCGAGCGTGGCGGAAGTGAGTGCGTCGTTCATGCTGCGCGCTCCTTCGACGAATGTTGGGGAGCGTCGTTGCGTTGCTCGTCCTCGATCCAGTGCAATTTCAGGCGCAGATCGTCGACCAGCGCCGCCAGTTCGCTCACGTGCGGCACCGAGCCGAAGATCACGAAGTCCGGTCGGCCAATGTACGCGCCGATACCATGCTGAGCCATAAAGCCGGACATCTCATCATCCAGTTCGATCACTGCGCCGGACACCTGCTCATCGTCGGACAACACCACGACGCGGCAGCCGAGTTGAGTCAGAAACGCGCGCTGGCCAGGGTTGAGGAATGGCATCGGGTCTGCGTGCGCGACCAGCAGAAAGCCATTGCCCACCACCTCGTCGAGCCTGCCCTCGCAATTCCCGCGTCGTACGCGTGCCTGCGGCCCGGGCATCCCGGTAGAGGCGAGCAGGCTGCCATCGGCCTCGTGGTGCACCACGCCGTTCTCGACCTTCGGAAAGGGCGGCATCGGCGGCATGGCGCGAGCACGGAAGGCCTCATCGCGGGCGGCGGCTTTCTGCAGGTCGTCTTCGTTCGTCACCTGGCCGAGAAATAACGACATCTCCATGATCTGCTGCGCGTGCGGCCGGCGCTCCGCTTCGTAGCTGTCCAGCAGGGCGGCCGATGCGCGGCCGCTCAGAACCAGATCCAGCTTCCAGGCGAGATTGATGCCGTCGCGCATACCGGAGCAAGCGCCTTGACCCATGTACGGCATCATCGCGTGGGCGGCGTCTCCGCCTAGCAGCACATTGCCTTCGCGCCAGCGCTCAGCCATGCGGGTCTGGAACGTATAGACCACGTTGCGCAGGAATTTGAAGTCTTCGGGACCGACGCCGTACTTCTCCCGCAGCCAGCGCCAGCCCGTGGCCGGGTCTTCCCATTCCTCGATGCTTTCGCCATCCAGCAGGCGCACTTCGAAGCGCGTGCGGTTGTCGCCGATCGGCATGTACATGTGGCCGCGGGCCGGGTCGCAGAAGATGGTCAGCAGCTTGAAGCGTTCGGCGGCGTCGGAGATATTCTCCGAGTCGAGATTGAGCCAGCGGTGCTTGTGGCCAAAGTCGTTGCGCTCGATGCCGAGGCTGCGGCGCACGAAGCTGTTGGCGCCGTCTGCGCCGATCACGTAGCGGGCGCCGAAGGATTTCGCCGGCTCAGCCCATTGGCCGTCTTTCGCCGCCTGCGCGCCATCCTTTGCGGTGTTGGTGCGCTGAATCGCCACCGTGACCCCGTCGTCGGTCTGTTTGAGGAACACGGCTTCCCAGCCGCGCAGCAACTCGACATTCGGCAGCGTAGCGACGCGGTCGTGAATGGCGTCCTCGATGTCGGGCTGATAGATGGAATTGTGCGCCGTGTAGCCGCATTGCTTGCCCTTCCACTCCAGTTCGAGCAGCAACTCTCCGGCGGCGTTGACGTAGTGGTAGGTATGCAGCGCAAGCGAATCGCGCATGGCCTGATCGATGTCGCCGCAGGCCTGGACGATGCGGGCAGTTTCGCCGTCGATATGCGTCAGGCGCGGCAGGCCATACATGGTGGGCCAGCGTTCGACCACCACCACACGGTAACCCGCCTGGCCCAGCAGAGAAGCCGCCACCAGACCGGTTGGGCCATAGCCGATGACGGCCACGTCATAGAACGCCTGCACGTCATCGGCAGGGTTGTGTTGTTGATTCGACATCATCGTGTCTCCTTGCATGTATTTATGTAAAGCGCCGCTCGCGGTCCCGTGAATCGGCGACCTGGGTCAGGCCGGTCTGGCGCCATCGAATGCCGCCTGCAGCAGGGCGCGCACGGCCACCCGATCGAGCGGGCGCGGGTTCCAGTACGGCCGCTCCGTGGCGATGTCGGCCGCGCGATCGAGGTCGGCTTCAGTCATGCCCAGTGCGCGCAGCGAGGTGGGCGCGCCGTTGAGATGGGCCAGGTCCCACACAGCGGCTGCCGCGCTGTTTGGCGTGCCCAGTGCTGCGGCCATGCGGCGCATGGCGTCTTCCGCACAGGGGGCGTTGAAGTCCAGCACGTAGGGCAGCACGACGGTATGCGTCTGCGCATGTGGAAGGTTGAAGCTGCCGCCCAGCGTGTGACACAGCTTGTGGTGCAGCGCCATCCCGCCGTTGGCCAGCACCGTGCCGCATAGCCATGCCCCATACAAAGCCGAGCCACGCGCTTCGATATCGAGCGGATTCGCGTGAATGCCGGGCAGCCCGACGGCCAACGCACGAATGCCTTCGAGCGCCATCAGACTCGTGATCGGGTTCGCGTTGGCCGCGTAAAGCCCCTCCGCCGCATGGGCGATGGCGTTGATGCCGCTGGTCACGGACATCTCCACTGGCAGTGTGAGTGTGAGCTCGGGGTCATAGATCACGGTGCGAGGCAGCACGCGCGCATCGATGCCAGTGCGCTTCTCGCCGTCCTGCGTGATGCCATAGATGGGCGTCATTTCGCTGCCGGCGTAGGTGGTCGGCACGGCCAGGATCGGCAGGCCGCTATCCAGCGCAATGGCCTTGCCCAGGCCGATGGTGGAGCCGCCTCCCAGGGCGATGGCGCAGTCGGCGCCGCGCTCGCGCGCTACCTCGCGGGCTTCGCGGGCGGTTTCGATGGGCACGTGCATGACCGCCCGGTCGAACACGCCGGCAGAGCGCTCACCTAAGCGGCGGGCGATCGCTTCGGCGCCGGGGCGCTGCTCTGGCGTGGACAGTACGAGGGCGCGACGGGCACCGAGTGCGTCGAGTTCGGCTTCGAGTTGTTGCAGGGCGCCAGCGCCAAACACGACGCGGCCAGGCTGTGCCTGATAGACAAACGCTTGCGGCATGAAATGCTCCGGTCTCAAAGACGCTGGTAATCGACCTGGTGCCGCGCGATGCGCAGCGCCGCCAGTTCTTCGCGCACACGCAGGTGCTCGGGATGGGTGGCGTAGCCGTCGAGGGCCTGCTGCGATTCGAAATCCGCCACCAGCACGACATCGCAGGCGTAGGCCGCCGCGCTCAGATCGATGCCGACTTCAATGTCCCGCAGACCGGGAATCCGTCCGCGCAGCGTTTCGAAGGCCTGCTTGACGCGCTCGCGTGCCTGCCTCTGTTCATCTGCGGTCTCGCCAGCGAGGCGCCACATTACGATGTGCCGGATCACGCCTGCACCTCGTCGATCGCCGCGGGGTTGAGCACGAAGTCGTATTGCAGCGTGTAGAAAGGTACTTCGGACTGCGATCCGTCTGGCGTGGAGCCCGCCTCGTGTCGTACCCAGTCGGCGATCAGCGTCGAGCGCACGCCGAACACAGCGTCCGAGTCGAGGTAGGGGCCACCATCGCGAAAGATGTGAGTGATCAATCGCTCGTAACCGGGCGCTGCAATCATGAAATGCAGGTGTGCGGGCCGCCAGGGATGCCGTCCCAGCGCTTCGAGCATGCGCCCCACCGGACCATCGTGCGGGATCGGATACGGCACCGCCACGATGGAGCGGAAGTGGATGCGCCCTTCGGCGTCAGTGCGCAAGTGGGCTCGCGCACGATGCGTGTGCTCGCCGGAAGCGGCGGGAATCTGTACGTCGTAGTGACCTTCTTCGTCCGACTGCCAGACGTCTACAGAAGCGTTCGCTACGGGCCGACCGTCGAGGCCGCGTACCTGGGCGCTGATGTAACAGGGCTCGCCGCGCGCGCCATTGGCGATGTCGGCGCCGAGCGGCAACTCGGGCGCGCCTTCGACAAAAAACGGCCCGAACACGGTCGATTCGGTGCAGGGCGACGGCTTGGCGTTGTTCTGTGCGGTCACGAGGGTGGACAAACCCAGGGTGTCGGACAGCAGGATGAATTCCTGACGCTTATCGTCGGTGATATGGCCCGTCTCAGTCAGGAAGCGGATCGCCAGTTCCCACTCTGCCTCGGTCAGATTGACCTCGCGTGCGAAGGAGTGCAGGTGCTGCACGAGGCTGGTCATGATCGTCAGCAGCCGCGGATTTTTGCAGTCCATCATCGCGGCGATCACGGCCTGTGTGATGGTGTCTTCGTTGATGTTGCGCACGTTGATTGTCTCCTGATGCCATTTAATGGCTTGTAGGAGTAAGATTAATTACTTCTGTGGAAGGAAAAAATAGGGTTTTGCGGAGTTTTGTTCTCCGCTAGATGGAGAAATCAAATCGATGGACAAGTGGGCGCAGATCGAATTTTTTGTGCAGGTCGCCGAACTGGGCAGTCTCTCGAAAGCCGCCGAGCGGCTAGGCATGTCCAGCGCCGCGGCAAGCCGCTGTCTGAATGCGCTTGAGGAGCGACTGTCCGCGAGGTTGATTGAGCGCACCACGCGCCGCTTGTGGCTGACCGACGCCGGGCACGAATATCACAAGCGTTGCACTGCCATCATGGCCGAGTTGAGCGAGGCCGACGCCGCGGTCAGCGAGGCAACCGTGAATCCCACCGGCACGCTGCGCGTGACAGCTTCGGTGTCATTCGCTTCGATTTACATTGCCCCTGCGCTACGTGAATTCCATCAGCGCTATCCAGACGTGAACGTGCAGATCGTCGCGGCGAATCGTTATCCCGACTTCATCGAAGCGGGCATCGACGTGGCGATTCGCACGCGCGAGCACGAGGCGGATTCCGGCATTACGGTGCGCAAGCTCGCCGAGACGCGACGCGTGCTCGCCGCTACTCCCGCCTATCTGGCCAGGCGCGGCACGCCGATGACGCCGGACGCTCTGGCCGGGCACGACATGCTGGTCTACAACCTCGCCAATGATCCGTATGTGCTGCACTTCCAGCGTGGCGCGAAGAGTCAGTCGGTTGCTATCAAAAGCGTGCTTGACGCAAACGAGGGACAAGTGATCCGCGCAGCGGCGCTGGCTGATCTCGGCATTCTGATTCAGCCGCTGTACATCATCCATGGCGACATCGTTGCCGGCAAACTCGTGCCCATTCTCACCGACTGGAAATTGCCGGCGCTCACGATCAACATCGCGTATCAGAGTCGACGCCATCAACCGGCGAAGATTCGCGTGTTCACGGAATTCCTGATCAAGCGTTTCGAACAACTCGGGCTTGCACGGCGATGGAATGAGATTGCCTAGTAACTTCGGTGCATTTTAGTTTGATCAGGTAATCATCATCATCATGCCTTGAGGCGCCTGGGCGCCTTCTCCGTTATTTCTCCGCTTCGTGTAGAACTGTTCTCCCCCAGGATATCTTTTTCTCCACCGGCACTCGTTCTACATTGCGCCTGCCTCGATCATTACGGAATCACACCGCAAGCGCATCGAGGCAATCCCCCTCACTGGCCGGAAGCGGCTGAGGGGCGACACCAGGCACAACAAACTAATACGGGTTCTGGAGACAGCATGAATTCCAACTATTTGCGCCTGCTTGGCGCAGGCCTGATCGCGTCCGCGATCACATTTCCAGTTCATGCGACTGAGAACGGGCAGGTCAGTTATCCATTTGGCGTCAACACGGTATTGAATGGCATGTTGCCGCCGCCGGGAAGCACGCAGTATTTCAACTATTCGCTCTACTATTCATCGAGCAAGTTCGCGGGATCAGACGGCGGCAGCGCCGTTCCGGGTTTTCATCTGAGTGTAGTGGCGCAAACGCCTCGTGTGGTGCATACATGGGCTGAGACGCTGGGGCCGTTCACGCTCTCCAGCAGCACGATCGTACCGCTTCTATACACCCGTCTGTCGACGCCGGGCGGCACTGGCAACCGGGCATCGCCTGGCGACATGATTCTGGAACCCCTGATGCTGGGTTATGCCAATCAGTCGAAAACGCTATTTGCGTTTTTCTCACCCTCGTTTGCGGTACCGAGCGGCGCTTATTCGGTCAACCGGATTGCGAATACCGGGCTTAACACCTACGCCTTTCTGCCCTATGCGAGCGTGACGTGGTTTCCTCATCCCGATTGGGAAATATCGACGACTACGTTGCTGGAAATGAACTCGCCGAATCATGCAACCCATTACCACTCGGGAGCAGTTGCCATGTTCGATT
This sequence comes from Burkholderia sp. Ax-1719, assembly GCF_011753055.1. Taxonomy (GTDB): domain Bacteria; phylum Pseudomonadota; class Gammaproteobacteria; order Burkholderiales; family Burkholderiaceae; genus Paraburkholderia. The sequence goes on from NZ_VWWJ01000001.1 coordinate 464,059, forward strand.
ATCTGCTTGGCTATTCGGTTAGCCAGCGCTGGCAGCTTGGCGTACAAGGCACATTCCTCAAGCAGTTCACCGACGACACACAGAACGGCGTAAGGGTGGGCGCCGACGGATTTCGCGCACAGACCGTCGCGCTCGGGCCGCAACTGCGCTATATGTGGGGGCCTGCGTCGGGGGTTGTCGTGAAGTACCAGCGTGAATTTGCCGTACGTAATCGTCCGCAAGGCGACAAGTTATGGGTTCAGTTTAGTTTTCCGCTGTAGATGAATGATGTAGCGGGATCCTGTGGTCACGCTGGCGGTGGGTGAATAGTCGCTGTTGATTTGAACAGACGAAGCCGGTCCAAAGGGCAGCGCCGCGTGCGATTTCGCTTTCAGGTCGACTGCGCCAGCGGCCGCACACGCGCTGTGACGCGTTTCCACAGTACAGGTGCGCCCGCATCAGTTCATTCGAGGAAAACGTACTCCGCCAGATAGGGGCTACGCCCCTCCTCGCCTTCGTGCTCGCAGGCGTGCGCGGGGGCCGCGCCGCCATGCGTGGCGAGCCGCTGGACGTAGTGCACCGAGCTCAGGAGTCCAGGGCCGCCTGCATTGGTGGCCGCGAGGAGCAGCATTGGGATCGCCGCGCTATCGTCGGGATTGGCGGCGTGCTGCAGCAGCTTGCCAGTGATCCGGCTGCCGTCCAGCGCTTCCCACGACGGTCCCGCACCGTGCCTGACGACGAGCTGGCCGGAGGCGTCGTAGAGATCAGCTTGCGGCGCCTGGAAGGTCCACACCAGTTGATTGGCGGCGTCGCGCCTGCAAACGTAGATCTGCACGCCCGATGCCTTGAGCGAAGCCACCGCGTGGGTCACGCCCGCGGGCTGTAGCGCGCCCGGCACGGGCTCCTGGGCCTGGGCCGACGAAAACGCAACGCTACCGGCAAGCACCGTCGCGACAGCCACAGCGCGCTGCCTTGCCAGGCGCAGGCCTTGGCATCCTCTACGAATCGATTGGATCATGCGCGTTGTTCCCATGAATGTCCCCGCGTGCCAGCCGATCATACCGGGAAACTGCTACGAGACGAGGTGCTGCTCGCCGCCGCGCTGGCTCACTACAACTAGTGCGGTCATTTTCGATGGGCTGGCACTTGTCCAGAGTTCGCGATAGCTTGCGAAAGATCGCCAACCTTACTGATGTCGGGTTATATCGGCAATTGTTGCTCACTCGCTGTAGTAGCGAATTTACACAAGGTCCACATGACTTCTTGTGCCCAAGGAAACTGCCAATGATGGTTGTTGAGTGATAGACGGAGAGTTGCGAGGGGGAATCGCTTTCAGATTTGTCGGAAATTTTTCCCAATTGAATTGAATGAAAGCCCTGCAAGTTCATGCGGTAATTTTGAGTCCAATCTTCCGCCATGCATGGCGCCTAACGGAGTAGGCAGCGCGCGTGAGACGAACGTACCGGTCACATTTCATTGCTTTGCGAGAGTGCTGTTGTCATCACCACGTCATGCAATTTCGATGAATTGAACAGGATACATTTGACCCGAGTTATACGTATAATCCGCTTTGGTTTTTTCTGATCGGCCATTAACCGAACGTCGAGATCACGGAAAGGCAATGAAAGAATATTTGTCAGGTATATTTTTCCGTTATTTAAATCTCGGTACGTTTGTTTCAAGCCATTTTTACCGCTGCGTTTGCGCATAATTGTGGAAAAACTCGTCGATACGGTTTCGAGCGCGAGCGCGCGTAAGCAAACGGAGGGAGCCGGGGAGGCGCGCGGATTACCGCCGCATCCCGGCGCGTCCTCCCGGTTGTCGTTACGGGGATGGGGCGTCGCGCTTGCGTGGTGCCTTACGCTTGTGGCTGTGGCGCTTGTGGTGGCGCTCAAGATCGATCTGAGCGCCCAGTTCACACTGTCGTACTCGGTGCTCGCGGTCATGATCCTGTTGCGACGAACCGGTCGCTTCGAGCACGTCCGGCTATTCTTCCTCCTCTGCTCAGCATTCCTTACGTTTCGCTATCTCTACTGGCGAACGACATCGACGCTTGACTACTACGGACTGGCGGATTTCACCTTTTCCATGCTGTTATATGGTGCGGAGATTTACGGCATTGTTGTCGCGTCGATCGGCCTGTTCGTCAACAGCCGTCCGCTTGACCGCAGGGTAGCGCCGCTCATTACGAGTGACGGACCCGTGCCGTCCGTGGACGTGTTTATTCCCACTTACAACGAATCGCCCGAGTTGCTCGAGACGACGCTGCGTGCGGCGCTCGACATGCGTTATCCGCGTGGACGCTTCAATGTCTATCTGCTTGACGACGGCGGCACGCAGCAAAAGCTTTCGCAGAACAACGCAACCAAGGCTGCCGATGCGCTCGCGCGCGCGCAGGCGTTGCGCGCCATGTGCGAGCGTCATGGCGGCCGGTATCTCACGCGCGTACGCAACGAGCATGCGAAGGCAGGAAATATCAACGCCGCGCTCGATCAAACGCAGGGCGACCTCGTTGTTATCTTCGACGCCGATCACGTGCCGACGGCCGATTTCCTCGAAAAGACGGTCGGCTTTTTTCAGCGCGACGAGCAGCTTTGCCTCGTGCAAACTCCGCACTTTTTCACCAACCCCGATCCGCTGGAAAAGAACCTCGGTCTGTTCGGCAAGATGCCGCCCGAGAGCGAGATGTTTTACTCGGTTATCCAGCCTGGCCTGGACTTCTGGAACGCCTCGTTTTTTTGCGGATCGGCTGCGGTGTTGCGCCGGCGCTGCGTGATGGAGATCGGCGGCATTACTGGCCAGTCGATTACAGAAGACGCTGAGACCGCGCTCACGCTGCATGCGCGCGGCTACAGGAGTTTGTATCTGAATGAGCCGCTAATTTCCGGGCTTCAACCGGAAACGTTTGCGAGTTTCGTGGTGCAACGCGTGCGCTGGGCGCAGGGCATGATCCAGCTGCTTTTGCTGCGCAATCCGCTGGCGATGAAGGGACTTTCGCTGCCGCAGCGCATCTGCTACTTCTCGAACGCGTTCTTCTGGTTTTTCTGCTATGCGCGCGTGGTGTTTCTGGTGGCGCCCGCCATGTATCTGCTGTTTGGTTTGCAGTTCTATCACGCGACGATTCCGCAATTCTTCGCGTACGGGCTACCGCAGATGATTGGCGCGATTCTCACGACCGACTATCTGTTCGGGCGTCATCGCTGGACCTTGATTTCCGAGGTCTACGAACTCCTGGTCTCGATGTTTTCGCTGCGCGGTGTGATCTCGGTGCTGGCGAAGCCGCGCGCACCGACGTTCAATGTCACGCCCAAGGGCGAGCAGATGGAGCAGGACTCGATCTCCGAACTCGCAGGGCCGTTTTATGTGGTTTATCTCTGCGTGCTGGCGTCGGCGGTCGTGGGAGTCTGGAAACTCGTGCATGGCGCACCTCACGCGGACGTGATCGGCGCATCGCTCGGCTGGAGCGTGCTGAACCTCGTGCTGCTGAATGCCTGCATCGGCGTGCTTTACGAGCGCAAGCAGCGCCGCGCGACACCGCGTATTCCAACCGATCTGGTTGCGAAACTGCATATCGAAGGCGTGGAAGGCGGACTGGATTGCCGGATCGTCGATATGTCGGCGGGTGGGGTGAAACTGGGGTTTGCTGCCGATTCGGAAGCGCCGCTTTCGACCAGCACGCCCGCTGTGCTCGAAGTATTCAACGCGGCACGGGCGCGCATGAGCCGCATTCCGGTTTCGCTGCGGATGATCTTTGCCTCACCAGACGGCACGCATTCGGTCGGCGCGCAGTTCTCGGATGCCAGCGTCGAAGGTCTGTCCGAGCGTGTTGCGCTGGTCTACGGCGATAGCGCGCGCTGGCGTGCCTTCCGGGAGAGCCGTAACCGTCGTATCGGCATTCTGCGCAGCCTCGCAATGGTCGTCTATCTCGGCACGGTTCACGCGTTCGGGCATTACCGTTTCTTCCTCGTCGGCATGGCCGCATTCATGCTGCGTCAACTGCGTGCCTCGTCGCGCGCGCTCCGAAGCTCTCTCTCTTCGCACCTGTCCCGTTCATGACGCTCACCTCCTTCCTACGCGCCACGGCTTGCGCTTTTCTCGTGCTCGCGACGTTTGCTGCGCGGCCCGTATTTGCCTTGACAGCGGGTGCCGACTCGACGACTGCCTCGCCGGTGCCCTCTGTCGCGTCCTCAACGCCCGCAGTGTCAACGCCCATTGTGCAGCCTGTCACGCTCGCGACCCTCGGTAATCTCGCGGGACCGATACGGCTCGTCGGCGAATCTGGCGAGCGCTCGTTGAGCGTACCCCTATCGGCGCGCGAGAAGGTGAATTCGGCGGTGCTTCATCTGGTTGCGACCAATTCGGTATCCTTATTGAGTGATCGATCCGCGCTTGCGGTGCGCGTGAACGGCCGTACTATCGCGCAGATGCAGCTTTCTTCGCGCCAACCGGAGCTCACCGCCGATGTGCGCGTGCCAGCCGACCTGTTGCGCCCCGGTTATAACACACTGACCTTCGTTGCCGCTCAACATTCGACCGAGAACTGCGAAGACCCGGATTCGCCCGAGCTTTGGTCCGAGATCGATACCAACGCCTCGACATTGCAATTGCAGACGGAACTCAAGCCCCTCACGCCGCAATTGGCCGATCTGCCGGACTTGATCGATCCAAAGCAGCAACAGGGCCGCGCGCTTGCCATCGTCGCTGCACAGCATCCGGACGGCGACGCGGCGCTGGGCACCGGCGCGTTGCTTGCAGAAGGCGCCGCATTGCGCCTGCGCTATCTCACGCCGACGCTACGCGTGCAGGATGCCCAGGCGGGCACGGGGGGCGGTGTGCTGCCGGGGCTGTCGCTTGCCAGACTGGCGAGCACCGATGTGCTGCTGTTCGGCACGCGTGATGCGCTGCGCCCTTATCTGTCCGCCGATGTCGCCGCGCGTATCAAGGGCGCGTTTCTCGGCATCTACCCCAAGCCTGACGATCCGCGCCGATTTGTGCTGGTCGTGAGTGGCATGGACGATGCGCAGGTACAACTGGCCGCGCGCAGCTTCGCTCATCCGGAGTTCGTGCTGCCTCATCTGGCAGAAATGTCGATCAATACGCTTGACGAAGCGCGTATCGCGCAATACGCCGCGCGTCGCACGCTCATTGGCACGAATCCGCACACGTTCCGCTCGCTCGGCTTCGTGTCGCGCACGCTCGGCGGCACGGATCAGATCGATCTCGATGTGCTACTGCCTGCGGACATCTACGCACCTGAAGACGCGCAGGTCACGCTCGACCTGAACTTTACCGAAGGCGCGAAGATGCGCCAGGACTCGGTGCTCAACGTTTATCTGAATGGCCGTTTCGAGCAGGTCATTGCGCTCGACCAGCAACAGGGTGCGGTGCTGCGTCACTATCGCGTGAACGTTCCGCTGCGCAGCTTCCGCCCGGGCGCCAACGTGCTGTCGTTGCGTCCGGTGCTCGTGCCGCTGCTCAGCGATCACTGCATGCTGCGTGAGACGCGCAACCTGTTGCTCACTGTGTTCGACGATTCGTCGATCACGCTGCCTCCGGCGTCGCACTTCACGACCATGCCCGACCTGCGCCGATTCGCGCAAAGCGGTTTCCCCTATACCGTCAGTCCTGATGGCGCGGACCTTGCATTACAGGTGGGCGCGACCGACAACCACACGATTGCGGCCGCATGGAGCCTGCTGGGCAAGCTCGCGCAAACTCAACGTTGGCCGCTGACCGCCGCGCAGGTGACAGCCGGCAAGCCCGACGAGGGACGCCAGACGATTGTTATCGGCAGTGTGGGCGCGCTTGCCCGGTCGGCCTGGGATGGCGCACCGTGGCAACCGGGTCATGTGATGAAGCTCGCGTATCAACCCGATGACGCTGACATTCCCGCTCCGCGCGCGCACGAAAACATCGGCACACTCAGCCGTCTGATGCGCGCGGGCTTCGGCGGAAACTCGGGCGACGCGGGGGCGCCGCCTTCGACTTCAGTGCTCGACGCCAATGCGCCGCTCTCGGACCAGTTGCTGGTGATGCAGTACAAGGGCGGCAACGGCGGTACCGTGACGGCATTTACGGCGGCGAATCCCGACCAGCTGGCAGATGGTGTGCGCCGCATTATCGAGCCGAACTATTGGAATAATCTCGACGGCGACGTGAGTCAGTTGAGCTTCGATAGTCCCGATCTCTGGACTGGCCGCAGCGGTGCGCGTTACGACGTCGGTAGCCTGGCGACCTATGACCGCGTGGGATTCGAGTTCTCGCGGCATCCGTGGTGGGGCTACGCGGCCCTTCTGGCTTTGCTCGCGTTACTGGCTGTGCTGACCGCCGTGCTGCTGCGTCGCCGTCATCGGAAGCACCATGGCGGTTCGCAGGACTGACGCGCGCGCACAGCGCGCGAGCGGCGGCTGGAAATGGTGGGGCGCGGCGTTGTCGACCGCGCTCTCTTGTGCTGCCTATGCCGGGCAGGACAATCTGCTGGCCATTGACCGCGGCGCCGCACAAGGGGCGTCCTCCACGGGCGCGGAGACCGCTGCGCATACGCAACAGCAGGCAATTGCGCGCGAGGGCGCGCAAAACGGCGGCGTGCGTATCGGGCGCAGCGACCAGCAGAGTCTGATCGTGCCGGTGTTGCCGGCGAGCGAGGCAAGTGCAGATGCCAGCCGCAATGCGGCTACAGACACGGCGGCTGCGTCGCCCGCGGTCTCTTTAGCTCCTTCGGCTCCCGATGAACGTCCGCTGTGGGCGTTGCTCAAGGCCGACCGCCTGGATGCGTTCGACGCGCAAGTCGAGCGTATCGAACATCAATTCACGACGTGGCAGCCTGGCGCTGCACTCGTGGCGGAGCGTACGCGCCGGCAGCAGGCCCACGATATCGATGTTGCGCTCAGTGGCAACGTCACTCAACTGCGTGACATGCTTGCACGTGCACCCGATGAATTTGGTTGCGCGCACATTGACCGCGCATGGAAAGCGGCTGAGATTTTTGCGAAGGCGGGCGATACGCGTGCTGTTTTCTCGCTTTATCGAACGCTGATTCCCGCCTGCGAGCCCGCGCGCAACCGCATTGCGACGCTCTATCTGGCGCAGCGGCAGTTACCTGCTGCGCAAGCCGATGAGTTGATTCAGCTGGAAGCGCAGAAGGGCACGCGCGACCGCGATACGGATCTTGCCTTCGAACGACTGCGCTACCAGCGCGAGTTGGCCGTGCTCGCTGCATTGCCGCCTGACGATCCCAGCATTGGCGGAAGACTGGACGCACTCGCACCTGCTATTCGCGCCAACCGTGACGTGAAGGCGGCGACCCAGGCGGGCTGGCTCATGTTCGCGCAACATTGCCCCGACGACGCCGCCAACTGGTTCGAGACGGCCTTGAGCTTCGCGCCGAATGATGTGGACGCAACGATTGGACTCGCTCAGGCGCGACTGTCGCGAGGCGACCTTCAGTCTGCCGACGCCCTGCTTACGCCGCCCGCTGTCGCGGCCGATCCACGCGCGCGCAAGCTGCGCGGCCAGATCGCCATGGCGCGCGCGAACGAGGCATACCGGCAGCATCGTTATGACGAAAGCCTGCGCGAACTGGATATGGCCGCTTCGTTCGGCGTCGATGAAGCCTCGACCGGCGTGTTGCGTGGCTGGACCCTTTACAGCCAGAAGCACTATGCACAGGCGGAAAAGATCTTCCGCGAACGCTATCTGCAAAGCCGCGACGACGACAGCGCGGAAGGTCTCGCACTCGCGCTCGCGGCGCAAGGCAAGAGCGTGGAGGATGCGTTGCCCGGCACGCCCGGTCCGTTGCGCAACTACGCGCATGCACTGGCGGCGCAACGGCTCTATTACGACAAATCGTTTATCGCCGCGAAGGCCGAACTCGACGCGGCTACGCAGGGTGCGGACGACGCGCAGCGTATCGCGCGCTATGTGCCCGCCGATCTCACCGGCATCGATTCGCCTTCGGTGGCGGCGGGCCTCACGTGGTCGGACCATATCGGCGCGGCCGGACAGGGACGCCTCAATACCATTGCGCCGGAGACGCGCGCGGAATGGATCAACGGCACACAGCAATTTGAATTGCGCTATCGGCAGTTGTTCCTGAGTTCGGGCAGCGCATCGCTTAGCCAGCGTTTGCCGGGTAAATTTCCGCAGGGCTGTACTTCAGCGCAGGTGTCGTCCGACGGTTCGTGCAGCTCCGGCGCCTCGGAGGCGCAGAACCAGCTGAACCGCTATGCGGCCATTCCGTTTGGCGGCTCGGTGAGCGGCGAGGAAGTGCAGGGGATGATGGCCGATGTCGTGAAGCTCGGCGGCGACCGCAGGATCGACTGGAGTGTGTCGTTCGGTGCAACCCAGGGGCCGCCGACGGGCGTGATGCTCGACGGTCAGGCGCGCGTCGGTCAGCAAGGACCGTGGGGCGCGTGGAGCGCGTGGGTCGGCGTCGACCCGGTGCGTGATTCGCTGCTGTCGTGGCGCGGCCAGACGCTGCCGGGCACCGACTGGAGTTGGGGCGCAGTGCGCCGTATGGCGAGCGGCGCGAGTGCGCGCTGGCAGATCTTGCCGCGTTGGAGTGTAAGCAGCGCGGCCGAGTATCAGTGGTTGACGGGAACGAACGTCGTGGGCAACGAAGGCGTGACTGCTGATCTCTCCGCCGACTACGATCTGCGCGTACCCGGCTTTGACTATTTCAGCGCCGGGCCTGCTCTCCACTATCTGGGGTATCGCCGCAACGAAAATTTCTATGTACCTGGCCAAGGCGGGTACTACAGTCCGCAATGGTCGGTAGCGACGGGCGCTGCGGTGCAGATGCTTTCTGAGGAGGGTCGAAATTTCCAGTGGCGGGCAGCGCTGGAAGGCGGCTGGAACGATAGTGTGCAAGATACCGTGTCCTGTTTTCCGGGGAGATCGATTGCGACGCAGGCGTTCGCAGCCGCTGGACTCGATGCGTCACTTGGACAGTCGCTGCTGAGCGAAACCTGTGCGGGTAGTCACGATCATGGTCCCTATGCGCATGCGCAACTGGCCGGCACCATCAAGCTCTCGCCGCATGCGCAGGCTGGCGCGCTGGCGGACATCAATATCACGCCGGGTCGCGACAAGCAGGTCGCCGTGATGGCCTTCGTGCGATTCTTCTTTGACGCGCGCTCGAAGGTGTTCAGCCGTGATGTAGCGCACACGACACGCGACTTCTACATGCAACTTGACGATGACCACAATTAGAGTCTTATTTGATTAAGTTTCAGACCGTCGCGAGTGCCGGGTCGTAAATTCGTTCCTGGTCGGCGTTGGCCGGATGCGTTTCTCATAGGGGACCCATGCAACCAGACGCGACGACCGCGCGTCTGCAACCCCGGCGTGCGGATAGATCGTGGTATCTAAACCTCTACGTCATGTCGGGACAGGAAACCTACCGCTGCACCAAGGCAAGTTTGACGCCCACCCCCACGAATGCGGCAGCAAAACTTCTCCGCATCCACTTGAGAACATCGGGCCGGGAAAGAATGCGGTCACGGACCCTCGCTGCGAAAGCGCCGTATGCCACGAACACAACAAACGTCATCGCCATGAAGACGAGTGATAGTTCCAGCATGCGAAGCGCCGGCTGGTTCTCGCCACGATCGATGAATTGCGGCAGGAATGCGAAGAAAAAGATCGAGAGTTTGGGATTGAGGATATTCACGAGGATGGCGTTCAAGATGATCTCCCGGTCGTCGCGTGTGGGGCCGTCGGGCGTTATTTTCAACGGTCCTTTCTCCCCAATTGTTTTCCATGCAATGAAGAGCAGGTAGGCGACGCCCGCATATTTGATCGCCGAGAACGCGACAGCGCTCGCATGCAGGAGCGCTGCCAGACCCGTGATCGCGGCCGCCATATGCGGCAGGATGCCGAGCGTGCAGCCCAAAGCCGCGACGATTGCTGCACGCGTCCCGCGCGACAAACCAGCGCTCACAGTGATGAGTGCGCCGGTTCCGGGCGAAGCTACGACGATCAGCGACGTGACCAGAAATTCGATACTCATCGCCCCTCCGTCATGAATGCGTAAAGCACGCGCACGTGTATATATCGCGCTGGAAGGTCGAGAGTTGGAGAGGGTGAAAGGAGAGTTAGCAAGAGGGTGCCTCACGCCGGGAAAGAGATTGAGCCTCGATTCTCGACGCGTGCGGCCGGCCGGTCTTGAACAAAATTGCAGATGCAGCCCGGTCAGCGAACTACCGTGGCATACGCACCCGGCGTCATGCCAAAACTACGGACGAACAGCCGCGTCATATGGCTCTGATCGGAGAAACCACTCTGCGCTGCTGCTTCGGCGAGGCGCGCGCCATGGCGGATCAACTGGCGTGCGTGATGAATGCGACGTTGCAGGATGTAGGCGTGGGGCGTTAGGCCGGTCGCTTTCGCAAAAGCGCGCAGGAATTGATAGCGACTCAGTCCGGCTTCGTCTGCAAGCGCCGTGAGCGTCACCAGCCCCATGGGATCGTCGTCGATCAGGGCGCGGGCTGACGCAATGCGGGCCGGAATGGACCGGTGTGTGGCGGCTGCTGGCTGGAGCAAGCCCGCCAGTACGAGCAGTAAGGTCTCCTCTGCCCGGACTCCGTGCGGGTCGGCAACGTTGCCCGTCACTGCCCGAAAAAGCCGGACGAATTGCGCTGCGAGCCGTGGGTCGCGGACTGTCGGTTGGCTGAACTCGCAAGCCGCTCCTTTGCGGCCTTCCGTAATGTCCAAGGCCAGCTCGGCAACGATTGCAGGATCGATATACAGCATTCGCCATGAGCGTCCGCCGTCGCCGATGGGTGCCCCGTCGTGCACTTCACCGGGGTTCACCGTGATGACGTCACCCGCGCTGGCTTCGACAAGACCGCGGCCGCTCGCCGATTTCTGTGCGCCGCGCTCGATCAGACCCACACCAAACTGTTCGTGGGTGTGTCGGCCAAAGGCGAACGTAGTGTCCGCCTCCACGGCTTCGATGCCGCTTCTTTGGCAGATCAACGGCCTGAAACTGTCGCGTTCCATTTCCCTGATTCTCTCCGGTCGCGTCGCACATATTGCCCGTGCCGTGCATTGCATATGCGGCATCCAGACGCCAGGCGTTGGGGTCCGATAGAAGCGGCAACACTACCGAAGACTACTCCACATTGCTTGCTGTTCCTTGGTGCATATCGCGCGTCTTCGTCGCCAGGCGCGTGTATCTATCAGAGGCTCCCGGATATGTATCAGTTGTCCCGCGATCAGGATTTTCCGCTAGCCGCCGTCTGGAACAGTACCGGCTTGTTCCTGTAAAGCGTGGGGAACAGACCCTTCAATGCGTCGACTTTCGGCATGTCGTTGATCGCGATATACGGATAGTCGGGATGCAGAACGAGGAAGTTCTGGTGATAGTCCTCGGCGTTATAAAAACCTTTGAAGGTTTCGACACGCGTCACGATCGGGCCTGCAAATACATGCGCGCCTTGTAATTGCGCGATATAGGCCTGCGCCACATTGCGCTGTTGCGCATTCGTCGGAAAGATCGCCGAGCGGTACTGCGTGCCGTGGTCGGGGCCCTGGTAATCGAGTTCGGTCGGATTGTGGGCGACCGAGAAGAAGATCTGCAGGATTTTCCCGTAGCTGATTTCGGCGGGGTCGAACGTGATCGACACCGATTCCGCGTGCCCCGTATCGCCATCGCTCACGCGTTCGTATTGCGCCGTATCGGCCGCGCCGCCCGTGTAGCCGGACGCCACCTGCGTCACGCCGCGTACGTGTTCGAACACGCCCTGAACGCCCCAGAAACATCCGCCCGCCACCACGGCGGTTTCCGAATGCGCGTTGCTCGCATGCTCGTCCTGTAGTGGGGCGGGAATGGCGACCGCCCGTTCGTCGGAATGAGCGCTGCGCTGCCAGAGCGCGACGGCAGCCATCACGATCGCCAGGGCGCCAAAGCGGGCGATCTTGCCGGGTTTCATAAAAAGTGGATTCACGATGTCATCCTTGCAAATACAACAGGAAACGCGGGCTCAGCCGAACGTAAAGGCAAACGCCTGCACGCCGGGATCGAGAAACTGGATCGCGAAGGTGTGGTCAGCAACGTCGCCGGACTGGCGAACGAGTTGATAGAGACGTTGTCCCGTCACCGTGCCGGCGCCGTCGGGCGTCACGTCGCTGCCGTGCGCGTTCTCCGGCGCCTTGCCGTCCACCTTCACGCGAAAGCGCACCGGCGTGCCGTCCGGGCCGGGTCCCAGAACCAGATGAAGGTCCCGCGCGTGGAAGCGGTAGACGATCGCGCCGCCGGGCCTGGCGAGCGTCGCGTGCTCGGCGCCCACGCTCCAGTCGCCACTCAATCCCCACTGGTTCAGTTCAGGGTGAGCAGGCGCGCGATAGTCGTGGGCGCGATCCTGCGCGACACCGCCTGGCGATGCAAATCCTTCGGCGCGTTCGAAGCCGACGTAGGTTTCGGGCGAGCGCATATCGGCGTTGTCGGCCTGAAGCTGGACACCGCGCTGGGCCGCGCCGTCCAGGCCAAGTGGGACGTTCGCCGCATCCGCGTGGCCCGCTTCCACGAGCAATTGCTGGATCACGCGCTCGGACTGGTCATATTCGCCTTCGCCAAAGTGTTCGTAGCGAATCCGCCCTTGGGCATCGGCGAAATAATGGGCAGGCCAGTACTGGTTGTCGAACGCGCGCCAGATCGCATAGTCGTTGTCGATGGCAACGGGATAATCGACGCCAAGGTCGTGAACAGCCTTGCGCACATTGTCGATATTGCGTTCGAAGGCAAACTCGGGCGCATGCACGCCAATCACCACGAGACCTTTGTCGCGGTACTTGTTTGCCCACGCCTTCACGTAGGGCAGCGAGCGCAGGCAGTTGATGCACGAGTACGTCCAGAAGTCGACGATCACGACCTTGCCCTGCAGTGCCTGGGCGGTCAGCGGCGGCGAATTCAGCCATTGCACGGCGCCCGTCAGAGGCGGCAACTGTCCGAGCACGGGCAGCGCGGGCGTCGTCGCGGGCCGCATGGTTTCGGAGGCGCGCATCATGGCGCCGCCGGAGGCCGTCATCGTGTTCGCCGCCCTCGGTGAGCCGGTCATCGCCATTTCGGGCGCGCGCGACGGCGCAAACGTATCGACGAGACGTTGTTCCAGACCGCCGGTTGCCACCGTCGAAATGCGCGTGAGAACGCCAGTGTCCAGCCCGAGCGCGATGGCCGCAACACCGGCGAGCATCGCCGCGCCAATGCCACGCCGGATCCATTCGCCCGCGCCTAGCGAGCGCTTCATCGCCGCGAAAACGCGCCCGCCCAGCAGCAGCGCGACGGCCAGCGAAGTCGCTGCGCCTGCTGCATACGCCAGCAGCAGGAAAGTCGTGCCGATGCTTGCGCCTTTCAACGCAGCGCCAGTCAGAACGAGACCGAGAATCGGGCCGGCGCAGGGCGCCCACAAAAGCCCCGTGGCGACGCCGAGCAGAAACGACGAGCCGATGCCGCGCGTGCCGTCATGCTGCGCCGCATTGGAGAGGCGGTTGCCCGCGCTGACGATCGGACGCATGACGCGATCGGCGAAGCGGGGTAGCAGCAGGGTGAGGCCGAATACGGCGAGCAGTGCAATGGCGAGCCAGCGGCCGTACTGGTTGGCCTGCGCGACCCAGCCGCCGCCGACCGCGGCGAGCGTGGCGACCACCGCGAAGGTGGCGCCCATGCCGCCGAGCAGGGGCAGGCCGGAACGCACGAAGGGCTGATCGGCGCGCGCAAAGACGAAGGGCAGCACGGGCAGGATGCACGGGCTCAGGATGGTGAGCACGCCGCCGAGATACGCCAGGACGATGAGTAACATGATGGTGTGGGAATAGTCGAAGCGCTCAGGCCGCGCCGGGCTTGAAGGTCATGGCGATGCCGTTCATGCAGTAGCGCAGGCCGGTCGGTTGCGGGCCGTCGTCGAAGACGTGGCCGAGGTGCCCTCCGCAGCGACTGCAACGCACTTCCGTGCGGACCATGCCGAACGAGCGATCCTCATGCTCGATGACGGCATGGGGCAGCGGCGCATAGAAGCTTGGCCAGCCCGTGCCGCTGTCGAATTTCGTGTTCGACGCGAACAGGTTCGTCGCGCAGCCCGCGCAGGCGAAGATGCCGGAGCGGTGTTCGTTGTTCAGCGGGCTTGTGAAGGGACGTTCCGTCCCCGCATTTCTCAGCACTTCGTACTGGGCGGGCGTGAGCAGCTTGCGCCATTCGGCGTCGCTGTGGGCCACGGCGAAGTGTTCAGCGGGCCCGGCGCTCATGGCCATCGCGGCGTCGCCGCCCGGCTGCGCCGCTCTCGCGCGCCACTGGCCGAGCGCGGCCATGACGGCCAGCGCGCCGCTACCCGATAGCAGCATCCTTCTGCGGATATTCATCGTGCGCTCCTTGTGCGATGCTTCGCCGCCCAGGGCAGGCGGGTCCGGCGACAGGCATCCGTTACACAAAGCATAGGCAGCGGCTGATATCGAAGTCCTCACGAAAAGTAAAATTAATTGTGATAACTCCGTGCGGGAATTTCTGCACAATGGTTTTCTGTGATTGCGCTGCAACCTGGGGCGCTACGCCTTATCGAACGAGTCGAACGACACATGGATCAGACCAAACGCGTGCTCATCGTCGAGGATGACGCGGATATCGCCAACGTGCTCATGCTGCATCTGCGTGACGAGCACTATGAGGTCGTACACAGCGCCGATGGCGCAGAAGGGCTGCGCTTGCTTGAACAAGGTGGCTGGGACGCCCTGATTCTCGATCTGATGCTGCCGGGTGTGGATGGCCTGGAAATCTGCCGGCGCGCGCGGGCCATGACGCGCTACACGCCCATCATCATCACGAGCGCGCGTTCGAGCGAAGTGCACCGCATTCTCGGACTCGAACTCGGCGCCGACGATTACCTCGCGAAGCCGTTTTCGGTGCTTGAGCTCGTCGCGCGCGTCAAGGCCTTGCTACGACGCGTGGAGGCGATGGCAAAGGATCTGCGCCTCGAAGGCGGGACGCTGATGCTGGGCAGCTTTTCGATCGACCCGGTCACGCGCGAAGCGCAGGTCGATGGCAAACGCATCGAGCTGACGCCGCGCGAATTCGACCTGCTTTATCACTTTGCGCGCCATCCCGGCAAAGTGTTCTCGCGCATGGAGTTGCTCAACGCCGTCTGGGGCTACCAGCACGAAGGGTATGAGCACACGGTCAACACGCATATCAACCGCCTGCGCACCAAGATCGAAGCCGACCCCGCGCAGCCGGTGCGCCTCCTGACCGTCTGGGGACGCGGCTACAAATTCGATCCGCTCGCGACTTCGGGCAACGCCGCGCCGCGCGACGAACTCAAGGGAGATGCGTCGTGAGACTTTCGCTGACGCAGCGTGTATCCATCGTGTTTTCGGTGTTGTTGCTCGCGTGCTGTGGGGCGTCGGCGTGGCTGCAGATACGGGCATCGGATCTGCACGATCAGGAGGTCATCCAGGCGCTTTCCCACGACCTCGCATCGCACATCGTCCGCAACTCCGCACTCATGGGCGCGGACGGACCCAGACCGGCGGCGCTGCGTACATTGTTCGGACAACTGATGGCGGTCAATCCGAGTGTCGAAGTCTATCTGCTCGACGCAAACGGCCGCATCACCGGCGATGACGCGCCGCCAGGACATATCCGTCGCACGCAGGTCGACCTGCAACCGGTTCGGCGCTTTCTGGCCAACGAACCATTGCCGATTCTGGGCGACGATCCGCGCAGCAGCGATGCCCGCAAGGTGTTTAGCGTCGCCACCGTCCCGGGCGCGCAGGGCCAACCCGCGGGATATATCTATGTCGTGCTGATTGGCGAAGCGCGCGATGAGCTGGCTTCGCGGCTGGCGCAGAGCACTGTATTGCGCACGACGCTCGGGCTGATGGCGGTGGTCGCTTTGCTTGGGCTAGTGGCCGGTTTGTTCGCGTTTGGTCTGGTTACGCGCCCCTTGCGCCAACTGACCGACACCGTGAGCCGCTTCGATGCATCGATTCGCGCGGGTTCGGAACCGGTGCCGCTTGCGCTCAGCCAGCGGGCCGCCTACACGGATACGCGCGACGAAATCGCCATTCTTGAACGCACGTTTGCCGAGATGGCCGATCGCATCGGCTTGCAATGGCGTGAACTGAAACGACAGGATCAGGAGCGGCGCGAACTCTTCGCGACGATTTCGCACGATCTGCGGACGCCGTTGACGTCGCTGCATGGCTATCTTGAGACTTTGTCCTTGAAGGACGAGAGCCTGCAGGTCGGCGAACGTCGTCGTTATCTGGCGGTCGCGCTCGCACAAAGCGCGAAGGTGGGGCGTCTCGCGCAATCGCTGTTCGAACTGGCGCGGCTGGAACATGAAAACGTGCCATTGACGCTCGAAACGTTTCCGCTTGCCGATGTCGTGCAGGACGTGTTCCAGAAGTTCGAGCTGGCGGCGCAGTCGCGGCAGATCCGCTTGCAGGCTGACATTCCAGCGCGCCTGCCGCCGGTTTGCGCCGATCTTGGCATGATCGAGCGCGTGCTGACCAACCTGCTCGATAACGCGATCCGCCACACGCCCGATAGCGGCGAGGTCAGCGTCGAGCTGGCGGGCGAAGGCGACAAGGTGAGTGTGGTGGTGAGCGACACAGGGCCGGGAATCGCGCCCGAGCTTCGCGCGAATCTGTTCCGGCGTGCGTTCAGTTCGGGCGATCTGCGCCGCCAGGGTGGTCTGGGATTGTTGATCGTGCAACGGATGCTGCAACTGCATGGCAGCCGCATCGAACTGCTTGAGCGTGAGCCGCGCGGCGCGACATTCCGGTTTGAACTGGACGCCGCGCCAGCGCGCGTGCCGCTCAAGGCGTGAAGTCCAGCGCTTCGCGCGGACTCAATGGGCAGAGGCAGGACTGGCGTCAAGTGGAAAAGTGCGAATCGCACTGCCGCTGGCGGGCGACGCTTTGGCGCGATCGACGACATAGATCGTATGGGTCGCTTCGTTGATAGCCACGCCTCGCGCATCCTGGAAATCGTTCGCGATCGGCGTCGCCGTGCCGTCTGGCGCGAGGCGGCAGAAGGCGGTCGCGCCGCATTTTGTGTACGCCGTGCCCGAATCGTCGATGGCGAGCAGATCGGGATGATCGATCTTCGCGAAGACGCTACCGCCGTCAACCGTCGCAGGCGTTTGAGCGGCAAGCAGAGCAGTCAGGCTGTACCTCAGAACCGTATTGCGGTCCTGATCGGCGACGAGCAGGACGTCACCTTGAACGGCAACGCCGACAGGTTTGGCAAAACCCACGACCAGATCCCGCTCATTCGCCGCATGTGTGACCGGATCGTAACTCACGAGACTGACGCCGCCCTTCAGGGGCGCGTCCTTTTGCTTCACGAACCAGCTCGAAAGCACGCGGGCGGGTCCGACCGATGCCAGGCCCAGCCTTCGCCTGTCGGTAGCGAGCCCGGTAAGCTGCTGGGCGTCGCCGGCCGATGTCGAGATGAACAGTGCGCCGGATTCGCCAAATCCAAAGCGCGCAACGAGTAGCTCACCTGACGCCGTGACGACGATCTGACCAAGGCTGTTGGGCTGACCGGGGACGCCTGGCACCGTCATATACGTGGAAAACGTCGCGCGATCATGTGACCACAAGATCGCGTTGCCACGATCGTCGGTGACAAAGATCGCCTCGCCGTTCTCGCCAGATGCAATGCCGTTTGGCCGCGCATCGATCCCGATGCGTTGCGGCGCCGAAGGCGGAATGTTCTGGCATCCCGCCAAGGCAATTGCCAGCGCGCTAGCGAAAACTGCGGTCACGTGGTGTGAACGCACCTTGGACAGAATCAGGTGGGCAAACGACATGGCAACGACTCCCAGCGATGGGCGGCTTTTTATCGCCGCAAGGGGACACTATGGACATTTTTACGTCGTAAGCGTACGTATTAATGACCAGTGTAAGCGGTTGCGATCCTGAATTTCGGCGCTTCGTGGCGGTGGCCCAAAGTCGGGTGAGTGTCGGGGCATTTTCTGAAGTACATTGTCGTCAACAATCCAACGAAAAGAATTGAATCGATGATGCAATCTGCATTGGAAATCGTCCTTACTTTGGTGTCGGCTGGACTTCTTGGGGCGGTCGTGCTCACAGCACGGCACAACGCTCGGACTAGCCGTGCGCTGGCGGATTGCGAGAAGCACTTTGCTGCAGCACTCGCGGACGCTGACGTTCGCGTGCAGGCAGCACACGAGGCGACAGCGAATGCCCAGGCCGAACTTGAGCAGGCGTTGCTGGAACAGAACGCGGTGCTGGAGCACACACCGGTCGGCATCTGCTTCGTGAAGGATCGAACAATCGTCCGCTGTAACAGCGGTTTCGAGACGCTTTTCGGCTACGACAAGGGTGAGCCGGTTGGCAAGTCGACACGCATCCTCTATGCGACCGATCAAGAGTGGGAGGCGGCAGGCGCCGACTACAAGATCATCGCTGACCATGTCTATGTTGGTGATGCGAAGTTTGTGCGCAAGGACGGCACGCAGCTCTGGTGCGCCGATCACGGTGCGGCGCTCGACCCGCAGGATGTGAGCAAAGGCTCGGTGTGGACAGCGCTGGACGTGACTGGGCGAAAGCGCGCCGAGGAAGCGATTCGCATGGCGAAAGAAGAAGCTGAGCAGGCGTCACGGATGAAGTCCGAATTCCTCGCCAATATGAGCCATGAAATCCGTACGCCGATGAATGGTGTCATCGGCATGAGCAGGCTTGCGCTGAAGACCGATCTCAATCCGAAGCAGCGCAATTACGTCGAAAAAATTGCCGCCTCTGCGGAGAGCCTGCTGCGCATCATCAACGACATCCTTGACTTCTCAAAGATCGAGGCAGGCAAGGTCGTTCTTGAAAAGGTGCCGCTCCGGCTTGATGACATCCTCGACAACCTGTCCAGCCTGATTGTGCTGAGCACGGAGGCGACTGGCGTCGAGGTCGTGTTCAGGGTGGGCGACAACATTCCGCCAACGCTGCTGGGCGATCCGCTGCGCCTCAGTCAGGTGCTGGTCAATCTGGGCGTGAACGCGGCGAAGTTCACCCCGCAAGGCGAGATCGTGGTCAGTGTCGTGCTGCTCGAGGTGAGCGGGTCGCACGCGGTATTGCAGTTCTCGGTCGCGGATACAGGCATCGGGATGACTGAGTCGCAACTCGCGATGCTGTTCCAGT
Organism: Burkholderia sp. Ax-1719; assembly: GCF_011753055.1. GTDB lineage: Bacteria > Pseudomonadota > Gammaproteobacteria > Burkholderiales > Burkholderiaceae > Paraburkholderia. Next base: position 483,187 of record NZ_VWWJ01000001.1, read on the forward strand.
CTTTCTCGCAGGCCGACGGCTCAATCACCCGCCAGTACGGTGGAACAGGTCTCGGACTCGCCATCAGCAAACAGCTGGTCGAAATGATGGGCGGGACGATCGATGTGCAGAGCACCCTGGGCGTTGGAACTCGCTTCACGTTTACGACCCAGTTGGAGATCAGTAGCGCAGACACCGCTCGCGACCGGAACGCGATTCTTTCGTTGCGCGGCCGCCGGGTGCTGGTCGTCGACGACAACGCCGTCGCGTGCGAAGTGCTCGCGGAGATGGTCAGCTCGTTCGGGGCGCAGGTGACGACGGCCTCGTCCGGCATTGCAGCGCTTGACGCTCTCGTTGTCGCATCCAGCGCCGGAAAGCCGATCGACCTGGTGCTGATGGACTGGCGCATGCCTGGCTGGGACGGCGTGGTGACGACGCGTTGCATTCGAGACGATGCCCGCATCTCCTCGACGCCAGCGATCCTCATGGTTACCGCCTACTCGCGTGACGACGTTGTCGCAGAGTCAGAGGGCGTTCACGTCGACGGGTTCCTTTCCAAGCCTGTCAGCCCCTCGGATCTGCATGACACGCTCTTGAATGCGTTGTACCCGGAACTGCGCAATGACAGATCAGCCGATGTACACGAAACGCAGCAGCCCGACGGCGCCAGCCGTCTCGCAAGGCTGGCGGGTGCGAGAGTGCTGCTGGTGGAGGACAACGCAATCAATCGGGAAGTGGCGCTGGAGTTTCTTGGGCAGGCGCCTGTTGAGGTCGACGTCGCCTGCAATGGCAGCGAAGCCATCGAGTGCATACAGCAGGCTCACTACGATCTGGTGCTCATGGATATACAGATGCCCGTCATGGATGGGTTGAGCGCCACCCGAAAGATCCGCGCGATGGCGGGTTTCGGTTCGTTGCCGATTGTTGCAATGACTGCGCACGCGATGTCGGGTGATCGGGACGCGAGCCGCGCGGCGGGGATGAATGACCACATCACGAAGCCGATCGACTCTGCTGAGTTGATGCACGCATTGCTGAGATGGATCGGACCGCAAACCGCGAAGCGCACCGCACCCATCCCCGACGCCGCACGCCCGGCACATGCTGCTGTCCATCGCCAGCCTGGCCAGTTGCCACAGCTCGCGGGCGTCGACTGGCAGCTCGCGCTGCAGCGGACCAATCGCAACCCGGCATTGCTGTACAAGCTCGTTCAAAATTTCCGGGCGGACTATGCCCATTCTGCGCAGGTGCTTCTCGATGCAGCGCAGAACGGCGGCGATATGAAAGCGATCGAGCATATCGCGCACGGGCTGAAATCGGCCTCGGCCTACCTTGGTGCGGGAAACCTGTCATGGCTTGCACGCGAGGTCGAGAAGGCTGTACGTCGTGGTGCAAACGATGAGGCGCTGGCGCTGGTTCCCGATCTGGCCGCGACGCTGGCGGCAGTCGTTGATGGATTCGGGCAACTGGAAATCCCCGTATCCAGCTCCAGCGACCTGCCGGATCCTGCCAGGCTTACCGCGCTGATGAACAGGCTTGCCGGACTGCTGCGGGCGGATGACGCCCGTGCGGAGGAGGCACTGGCAGATCTGGAGCCGGCGATGGGAACAATTTTCCCAGGCAGTGAACTTGAGACACTCAGGCGTTCGGTCGCCGACATTGAATATGGAGCGGCGCTAAAGCAGCTCGAAGCACTGGCAGCAAATGCAGGAATTCAACTGGGAGTATCGCTTGACCACGAATGACATGCAAAAGGTTCTGGTGGTGGATGATGCAGCCATCAACCGTCAGGTATTGGCTGAACTGCTAAAGGCCGAGCACACGGTCATCCTCGCCAAGAGCGGTGAACAGGCACTGGCGCTCGCGGCCCTGCACCAGCCTGACCTGATATTGCTGGACGTCGTGATGCCTGAGATCAATGGGTACGACGTGCTGCGCCAATTGAAGTCCGATCCGCGAACTGCAGCGATCGCGGTGATCTTCATTACTGGATTGGACACGCCGGAGGACGAGGAAAATGGGCTAATGCTTGGTGCATCCGACTACATCACGAAGCCGTTCAACCTCGCTGTCGTACGCGCCAGGGTGCGGTGCCACCTGCAGCTAGCCAGGCAGCGCCGCATGCTGGAAACGCTTGCCAATATCGACGGACTCACCGAGATCGCTAACCGACGCCATTTCGACGAACGTTACGCGAGCGAATGGGCGCGTGCGGTACGCAATGGCGACGCATTGTCGGTGGCGATTCTCGACATCGACTTCTTCAAGGACTACAACGACCGGGCGGGGCACGCGATGGGTGACAGGGTGCTGCAGGCCGTTGCCTCGGTATTGGCTGGCGGCATGCAACGCTCAACCGACCTGGTGGCACGCTATGGTGGCGAGGAGTTTGCCTTGCTGATGCCGGGCATCGATGTTCAAGGCGCCGTGGCGTTAGCCAATCAACTGCGCGAGGCGGTTAGCAAGCTCAAGCTAGCCATGCCGTATCCCGACGCGACCGATACCGCACACGTGGCTGTCAGTATTGGGGGCGCTACGCTGAAACCGGATACGGACGAACCTGCGGCCGACCTTTTAAAGGCGGCTGACGACCATCTTTATCGTGCAAAGAGAGAGGGACGAAACCAGGTGGTTTGGCGTGCGGTCGATCGCGGGTAGCTATTGTCGGAATGGCGTAGTTTCCCGGGGACTCACAGTTCGTTTGTGATGGGGCGGTGGCCGATGAAGGGGCGCTTGACGTGAGCCCCCAGCATCGGACTTCTGGCTAATCGGATGGCCGATTAGCTGGGCAAAGCTGCCGCCTGAATGTCCGTCCGGGCATGGAGGTGAACGGCGGATTGTAGGTGCGTCCCGCTATTCGTTTGCATTGGCGCTCCAGAGCACCTGTTGCTCCGGTTGCCAGCCAGCACACAGATTTCCATTTGCAAAATAGACCAGCTTGTAGATGCGCCCAGTATCCTCTTGCTGACGCATCTCACCGTAATCCGAAGCCTCGAAAACAACTTCTAGCCCGTCGCGTCGAATCCAGCGTGCATTCCAGAAGTAATATCCGCGCGTCATAGCCAGTGGCGCGTACGCGTCAAGGAACCAGGAAGTATCGAGGCAAGTGGACAGCAGACTCGAAGCCGACACACGCGCATGATCGATGTAGCGACGGGTTACGTTGGCTCGATACTGCTCCGGTAGCAATGAGAACTCGCGGAATATGACCGTGCGCACGCCAAGTGATGCTGCCCAATCGGCACGTCAATTGATCCGGTGTTCCTGACAAAAATGATGCAATGACTGTGCAACCTCAAGGATGGTGGGTGCCCAGTTATGCAGATGGCGCTGGCGGAAAAGGCGCACCGCCCCCGGATACCACGGCGAATCAGTGCGTTCGTTTAGCCAGCGCCAGCCCGTATTGACAGACGGCAGCAAGATCCAGCAAGGCTTTCCCAGTGCGCCGGCAACGTGTGCGATGGCTGTATCAACGCAGATCACCAGATCCAGTTGGGCAACGATGGCTGCGCTGTCGGCAAAGTCCCTGATTTTTCCCCCTAAGTGCGTGAGCAACTGCCCGGATTGCGGTGCTGCCGCCTCTACTTCACCTTGGCCCTTTTGCAGGCTGACGAAGTGAACACCAGGCGTGTCCCAAAGCGGTGCCAATGCCGCCAGGCCTGGCAGCGAACGGTTCGAGTCGTTCTGTTGAGCGGCGTTGCCCGCCCAGACCAAGCCGACGCGCAGTGCCGCGTCCGGCAGGCGGGGTTTCCAGGCGTTGAGGCGATCGGGTGCCGCTCGCAGATAGGGAAGCCGGGCGGGAATTGAATCGAGGGTAGTGCCGAAGTGCAACGGCAGGCTGAGCAGGAAGGTCCAGTAATCATGGGAGGCTGCCTTCACAAGCTCGTCGATAGTCAGCACAACATCGGCGCCGGGGATGTCGTTAAAAAGCGCTTGCAAGGGAGCGGCGCAGATCAGGGTCACGCGACTGGCCCCCCTCTCCTTGAGGCCGACAACGTAGCGCACGAACTGGATCTGATCGCCAAAACCCTGCTCACAATGAACCAGGATCGATTTGTTTTCCAGCGATTCGCCCTGCCACTGCGGATAGACAAGCGAAGGCCTGACGATACGTCCAGGCATATTCATGTGGTAACGCGCTTCGTGAAGGGGCCAGCCTTCGACCAGGCGCCCCATCTGGAGCAAGAGCGCGCCCAGGTTGTAGCAGGCCTCCGCATGGTCCGGTCGAATGTCCAGGGCGCGGCGGTAGGCCGCTTCGGCCTCGGGGAAGCGCTTTAACTGCGTGAGCAGAGTGCCCAGGTTATTGAGTGCATCGACATGGTTCGGCTGAAACGTCAGCGCATTGAGATAGGCCGCTTCCGCTTCGGGGAAGCGTTTCGTCTGTTTGAGCAGGTTGCCCAGGTTGTTGTGGGCATTGGCATGATCTGGGCGGATCTCCAGGGCACGGCGGTAGGCCGCCTCGGCCTCGGGAACGCGCTTGGTCTCATTGAGCAGATTGCCCAGATTGTTGTTGGCATCAGCGTGGTCTGGCCGGATCTCTATGGTTCGCCGCCAGGCCGCCTCCGCCTCGGCCAGGCGCCGTGTCTGATTGAACAGATTGCCCAGGTTGTTGTGAGCGTCAGCATGGTCCGGCCGGATCTTCAGGGCGCGCAGCCAGGCGGTCTCCGCCTCGGAAAAGCGCTTTGTCTCGCTGTATAGAATGCCAAGGTTGTTGTGGGCGTCGGCATAGTCTGGATCCTCCTTCAATGCCCGCCGCCAATGCATCTCCGCTTCTTTCAGCTTCCCAAGCCTATGGGAACAAGCCCCGGCGATATTGAGCGCCGCCACACTTCCCGGGTGCAATTTCAGTGCCTTCATCGTTTTGGCTAACGCCTCGCGATTTTCTCCGCGGGAGAGCAGCGAGATTGCGTCGTTAAGCAATGTGTGGAGCACTGGGGCTCGGTTGGTGAGTGGCGTTTTCAAGGTTGCGTTATGCTGGCCAGGAGTTTCTCGCAGACAGCTCAGTCGAGGAGGCGTCACGAAGGAGTGATTGCTTGTGCCGCGATTTTCTCACAATGGCCGATCGCAGTTTGGGCCTTTCAGGCATGTTGGCGAGAGTTGCACGGTGGCCGTGCCGGGCGATCGGCACACCGTTGTCAGTGATCGTCCATCGCCCTCCTCAATCACGTTTGGCTTGACGTCGGGGTGTTGCGGGCACGATACCTCGTCATCTTTTCGCGCCACGTATCGACCGTCGAAACGCATACTCGAAGAACCAGTGATGACCTTTCCGCCGTGGTCAGTGTCGTTGCCGACGCGGATTAAATTGATCAATTTTCACTCTTCAAATAGATATTGCTTTCACTTGTAGCGGAAATAGAGAACACCAAAGTTTGGAAGCTTGTTCTCGCCGCGGGCCTCCACGGACGTCTTGCGCAGATCGATATTCTCGACGTCGGGCCAACCGAAAGTCCTGAATATAGTCTCAGCGATTTTCACGAAGCCCATAAATTTTCGTGAAATACGGAATGCCATGATGCCGGAAATGAGCAGCCAGAAGGCAATTCCTGGCAAGACGACGAACTTGAGAGTGTCGGCGGTAAAAAAGCTGAATCCCTGCTGGATCAGCAGAACGATCATCACCGCTGCATAGAGCGACATCGCGCTCCAGAGCCAGATCTTGAGGGATTTTTTGTAATGCACTTTCCGGCCCGCCGTCGAGTGAGGATAGACAGCGAGCAGATCGTCGCTTTCCCGTTTGACGGCATAGGCGACATAACGATCGGTCCCAATCTGATCGGCGACGACCTCCACCTGGTCGCCGTTGCGCATCGGCATCATCCAGAGCCAGCCCTCGATGCGCTTGCCATCGAGTTCGAACTCGACCCAGTCGGCTTCCTCATCGGAGTTGCCAGCCATGCCGATCAGGCCGATGCCAGCGGCGCCCGCGCCCAGCGCAGAGGCCGCAATGGCGGTTGCGCCAATCTGTTGATGCTGGACTTCGGTCAGCACGAAATCGTGGCTGCGCTTCGATCGCTGCAGATTGGAAATGACGCCTTTCAGGAGGACGGCGGTTTGCATCGGCTTGTCCTTGGTGATTGCTTGATTGCCTTTATGTGCCACGATACGTCCATCAACATGCATGCTCGAAGAGCCGGTGATGACTTCTCCGCCGTGGTCGGTGTCGTCGTCGACGCGGAGCAGATTGATCAATTTTCAGCTCTTCGAAAATGATTCAGTATCATTTGTAGCGGAAATACAGAACGCCAAAGTTAGGCAGCTTGTTCTCGCCGCGCGCCTCGCTGGACGTCTTGCGCAGATCGATATTTTCGACGTCGGGCCAACCGAAAGTCCTGAATACGGTCTCGGCGATTTTCACGAAGCCCATGAATTTCCGTGAAATGCGCAATGCGATCAGCCCGGAAATCAGCAGCCAGAAAGCCAGTCCTGGCACGATGGCAAACTTGAGAATATCAGCGCTCATGAAAAACTGAATGCCTTGCTGGATCAGTACGACAAGCATTCCCACGACAAAGATTGACAATGCGCTCCAGAGCCAGATCTTGAGGGACTTTTTGTAATGGACGTTCCGGCCCGCTGTCGAGTGAGGATAGACAGCGAGCAGATCGTCGCTTTCCCGCTTGACGGCATAGGCGACATAACGATCGGTCCCAATCTGATCGGCGACGACTTCCACCTGGTCGCCGTTGCGCATCGGCATCATCCAGAGCCAGCCCTTGATGCGCTTGCCATCGAGTTCGAACTCGACCCAGTCGGCTTCCTCATCGGAATTGCCGGCCATGCCGATCAGGCCGATGCCAGCGGCGCCTGCGCCCAGCGCAGAGGCCGCAATGGCGGTTGCGCCAATCTGTTGATGCTGGACTTCGGTTAGCACGAAATCATGGCCGCGCTTCGATCGCTGCAGATTCGAGATGACGCCTTTCAGGAGGACGGCAGTTTGCGTTGGATTATCTTTTTTCATTAGAGTTTGGTCATGACGTCGGCATAATCCTTCTCTTGCTGAACGGGGTCGGTGTAACGCTGAACACGATGATTTGCCACGCGTAGAATCTTCTCCTGGCCTGTGCCAAATGCGCAACGGGAACACCAGGATTCAAGCGCATCGGGCGTCAGCCACGTGGCCAGTGTCTGGAGCACGATCAAGCCCGAAGGACCGCTTCTGGCCCGAAACCAGTCACTCGCCTCATGAAGGTTCGTCGCCTTGGCCCAAAAGTTCGACGATCACAACATCCGTATCGCCATGCGCCGTCAAATCTAGCTGCGCCGTTTCCCGGACGGCTAAGCCGTCGCGCGGCGCGAGCTGGACGGATCTCACGTCGAGCCGCGCGTGATCCGCAACAAGATACGCTGCACCAGGCACGGGCAACACGTGCCTTATGGTCGTGCCTTCGCGTAGTGTAGCGACCCGCACACGCGCATCGGCATTGATAGGCAGCGCGCCTGTGCACACATCCCGAGGATCGCCGCTCGCCAGCGTAACAAAATGACCTTCGCGAGATTCGCGCGAACAGACGCGCGTTGCCCAGCGCGGCGTGCCGCCTGTCGTTCGCGGACGAAACCAGATCTGGAACAGCCGCGCGGGCGCATCTTCCTCATTGCGCTCGGCGTGATAAATCGTTGCGCCCGCACTCATCACCTGCACGGAATCGGCGACCAGGCGTGCGCGATTGCCCGCGTCGTCTTCATGCGTAATCGCGCCCGAGCGCACCCACGTGACGATTTCGACATTGCGATGAGCATGCAGCCCAAAGCCGGAACGCGGCGCGAATTCATCGTCATTCCAGACGTAAAGCGGCCCGAGCGGCGTATGCTCAGCACGTCCCGTTTCGCCGACGCGAAAATGCAGCCGTGCCTTGAGCCAGTCATTCTGCAAAACGCCAAGCGTAAGAAAAGGGCGATGTTCGATCATGGTGATATTCCATACGAGCGTGCGGGGCGCGAATCCATCCGCGCCCCGCACGCGCCCGTTTAGATCTGCTGCTGGCCGCCATCGACGAAGAGTTCGATGCCGTTCACGAAGCTCGCATCGTCCGAAGCGAGGAACAGCGCGGCGCTGGCGATTTCGTTCGGCTCGCCCAGACGTCCCATCGGGATTTGCGCGGCGAGGTAATCGGCGAGACCCTGGCGCTGGGCGGCGTCGTCACCGGCCAGGTCGAGCAGGCCAGGCGTGCGGGTCGCACCGGGGCTGATCGTGTTCACGCGGATCTGGCGGTCCTTGAGGTCGAGAATCCAGTTGCGGGCGAACGAACGCACCGCGGCCTTCGATGCCGAATACACGCTGAATGCCGCCGTGCCCGCGCTGCCTGCCGTCGAACCCGTGAGGATCACTGATGCGCCCTTGGCCAGCAGCGGCAGCGCTTTCTGCACCGTGAACAGCACGCCCTTCACGTTGCGGTTGAAGGTGTCGTCAAAATGCTCTTCGGTGATATTGCCGAACGGCAGCATCGACCCGCCGCCTGCGTTGGCGAACAGCACATCCAGACGGCCGTGTTCTTCCTGGATCTGCGCATAGAGCGCGTCGAGTTCGTTCAGCTTCGTGGAATCGACGCGTACGCCGGTCGCCTTGCCACCTGCTTCGCGGATGCTCTTCACGGCGGCGTCGAGTTCGGCCTGACGGCGGCCCGTGAGGTAGACGTGCGCGCCTTCGTCGGCGAAGCGTTGTGCGGTGGCGAGACCAATGCCGCTGGTTGCGCCGGTAACGAGTGCGATCTTGTTGTCGAGTTTGCGTGCCATGGTGATGCTCCTTTCGGTTCGTTCAGTGGAAGTGGGTGTTAGCTGGTTCGGTGTTGCGTGCTGCGATGTGAGGAGAATATCGACGGGCCGGTCTTTTCGAAATAGAATTGATTGCAATCCAGCGTTGCATAAATGAAAAGATGAGGGGAAATGGCTAAGCTGCCTGATTTCGAAGGACTGGCGATGTTTGCGAAGGTCGCGGAGGAGGGATCGTTCGCGGCGGCGGCGCGCGTGATGGGCGTGTCGGTGGCGACGGTCTCGCGCGGCGTGGCGCGGCTGGAGGACCGGCTGGGCGCGCGCCTTTTCAACCGCACGTCGCGCCAACTCGCGCTGACCGAGTTCGGCCGCACGATCTGCGAGAAGGCCGGCGAGATCTACCGGCAGGCCGAGGAAGCGGAAAGCGCCGCGCGCGAAATGTCGGTGCAGCCGCGCGGCCTGGTGCGCCTGGCGGTGCCGATGTCGTTCGGCTTGCGCTGGGTCGCGCCGCTGCTGCCGGGGTTCTTCCGCATGTATCCGGAGGTGTCGATCGACCTGCATCTATCGGATGCGTCGGTCGATCTGGTCGCCGATGGCTTCGACGCCGCGCTGCGTATTGCCGCGTTGCCGGATTCGTCGCTGGTGGCGCGCCGGTTGTGCGCGGTCACGCAGTTCGTGGTGGCGTCGCCCGAATACCTGGCGCGCGAAGGGCGGCCCCAGCATCCGCGTGAACTGATGGATCGGCCTTGTCTCACGTATGCGTATCGCGCGCGTAGCGACGCCTGGCGCTTCACGAACGATGCGGGCGAAGAAGAACCGGTGATGCCGACCGGCCCGCTACGCGTCACAAACTCCGATGCGCTGTTGCCCACTCTGCTCGATGGCCTGGCGATTGCCGAGCTGCCCGAATTCATCGCGGGCGAGTATCTGGCCGATGGTCGCCTCGAAGCGATCCTTACGGACTGGTCGCTGACGAAGGGCGGTCTTTACTTCGTCACGCCATCAGCGCGTGCGCGGCCGGCGAAGGTAGCGGCGCTTTCCGATTACTTCGCCGAGCATCTTTCCGATCCCGCATGGCGATGGCCGAAGCAATAAAAGGACGCTCTATCATTGCATTTGTGCAATGATAGATTGCAAACACTTCTATTTCGCAAATCGAGTCGGATCCGTATTCTCCTCTCCATCGGCTGCACGCCATCAGGTCGACAGCCACTCAACCACCGGAAAGGAGAATCACGATGAACACGCAAGCCACCCCGAACACGCCCGACACCGCAACCGTCGCTTTCCTCGCCGCACTCAACAGCGGCACGGGCCCGGCGATCGAAACGCTCACGCCTGCCGAGGCGCGCGAAGTCCTGGCAGGCGCGCAGCGCAGCGTGGAAGTGGACGTGTCGGGCATCGACGTCACGCGCCGCACGATCGAGCAGGACGGTCTGAGCGTGCCGCTCGTCGTCGTCAAGCCGCAGAATGCGCGCGGCGTGCTGCCCGTGTTCATGTTCTTCCACGGCGGCGGCTGGATTCTCGGCGATTACCCGACGCATGAGCGCCTCGTGCGTGACCTCGTGGTGCAGTCAGGCGCGGCGGCCGTGTTCGTCGAATACACGCCTTCGCCCGAAGCGCGCTATCCGGTCGCGATCAATCAGGCTTACGCCGCAACGAAGTGGGTCGCGGCACATGGCGCGGAAATCGGCGTCGATGGCGCGCGGCTGGCGGTGGTTGGCAACAGCGTCGGCGGCAACATGGCGGCGGTCGTCAGCCAGATGGCGAAGGACCGTCAAGGCCCGGCGATCCGCTTCCAGGGCCTCATGTGGCCGGTGACGGACCACGCATTCGACAACGCTTCGTATGACGCTTTCGAAAACGGCTACTTCCTGAGCCGTGACATGATGAAGTGGTTCTGGAACGCCTATATCACCGACGCGACCGACGCAGGCGAGCGCAACCAGCGCTACGCATCGCCGCTGCGCGCCACGCTCGACGAGTTGAAGGGCTTGCCGCCCGCGCTGATCCAGACGGCGCAATTCGACGTGCTGCGCGACGAAGGCGAAGCGTATGGACACCGGCTCGACCAGGCGGGCAACGACGTGACGACCACGCAGTACAAAGGCACGATCCACGATTTCGGCCTGCTCAACGTGCTCGCCACCGACGCTCCGACGCGCGCCGCCATGCAGCAGATGGCGACGGCTTTGAAGACGCGTCTGCAATAAGTGGAAAGGTAGCGCGGCGGCGCTTCCCCGTGCCGGGCTAGCGAACACGTATGGTGTTGTCGCCAGCGGCCGAGGGAAGCCATCCCACACCAGATGGTCCCGCACGGCTGTGAGGTTTGGCAGACTCTCGTACTGCTCAAGCTTTCTGTCCAGTTCGGGATCGAGAAAACCGATCAGCGCGACAAGCGCGTGGCGCATGCCTCCCGCTGTAGCGCGGAAAGTTCATGAGCCGAGGCTCACGCTCACTCATGGACTTCGTCAGCGGTAGAGCTGCGACTTTGCACCATCGCCCGCACGGTTCCAGATCTCTGCGTTCGTCAGATTGGTTTCGATGAGTTCAATCGGCATGCCGCCGTTGTCGATGACGGCAACGCGGAAATCATCCAATGGCTCGTAAGGGCCAAGGATGACCACATGGCCTGCGATTGCGGCCTCAAGGTTGTCGACCTTGTAGGCGACATGGGGCTCGCTTCGCATCGGCTCGGCCAGCTTGCAGTTCGGGCCGAATCGATGCCACTGGATAGGCAGCGGCCCAGTAAGATCGTCAGTCGTGTACATATCGACTGACGCGGCGTAGCGTTCACCGGGTCGGATTTCGCTGGTCGGAATGCCAATGTGGTGGATTTCGTAGGTCACGCCTTCGCGTTTCATGTCTTTCCCCGTCTATCGCTGGTTGGTGCAGGACGCATACACAAGCTGCGCAGCGTAGTCGTTGTCCACGCCGCGAAGCTCTTGCAGCAGGCAGACATAGGCTTCCTTGTCTGAATCACGCATCATCGATCCCTCAGACCAGACCTTCTGGCAGGCGTGCTGCATCATTCTCACGGCTGTGAGGCTGCGCGTGTTTCGTACCGCCCACATCACGCACTGGTTGTATCCGTCGGTCCTGTCTTCGAACCCTTCCTGGGCCGCGGCAGGAGCCGCGTGTGCCAATAGCAACACGGATCCAAGCGCGACGATTAGCGCGGACAGCCCGTAGAAATCCATGATCCTCTTCATTTTTTATCCATTCATTGTCGTGAACCGGATGCGCGCTCGGCAACGCGAAAATCGGACAACGACCGGTACACTGACAGCGAGGCGACCCACAGCCTCTGACCGCTTCTGAGCCATTCCAATACGCGGATTACGCCTGCTGGCCTGCACGCTGCTGTTGCGGATACCAGCCCGTGAACTTCATCGCACCATACAGTGCAATCACGGTGATGAAGATGCCCACTGAATGCGGCACCGACGACACGTAAGTCATCAGCAGGTCTGCTGCCACCATCACGGCAAACGCTAGCGCCCAGGCAAAGGTTATCGCATAGTTCACGCGAACAAAGTCAGGCGAAGCCCAAAGGTCGGGCGCGACTTTCTCGCGTGCGTACTGGAGCGTGAACGGCTGACGCAAAGCGATCGACGCCAGCACGATCAGAAAAAGCCCTGCATCGACGCGCAGTCTCACCGCTGCCACGGACCAGGATGCACCGTACGCGATCGAGTACAGCGTCAGTGCGCCGAACAGCAGAAACGTGCCAATTTCAAGAATCTTCACACGCCGTCCGCTCGACATAAAATCGCGCGCCAGCAACACGGCTGCAACGAGTGCGCCCGCTGCCAGACCCGCTGATACGCCGACGGTGCGCTCGATCACCACAAACGCGATAAAAGGGGAAAACGCCAACAGCATGTCCATTGAAAAACTCCAGCGAATAAAAAGTTAGGTAACCTGAATAAGCGCAATGTCGCGCGCATCGATCCAGTTGCCGTGAAAGCCGTTCGGAATGCGATGCGGCAGTTTCGCTATTGCAATCGGCCCGGCGGAAACACGCATTGCATCGAGGACGAGCAGGTCGCTACGCTCGGACTGCCCGCGATAGACAATCGCGAGAATCCAGCCATCGCCTTCTGGCGCGTCAGCCGTACGCGGCACGAAGACGGGTTCGGAAGTCGCGTCTTCCTCGGGCAGGGCGTAAATGTCCGTGCATGACGGATGCTCATGGTCGATATGCGCGATTCGCGAAAACAAAGCGCCGTCCTCGTCACCATGCGCGGCAATCCAGCCGTGGCGATAACGCTGCCCCATCATGCGATCGTCAATGCGCGGAAACTCACCCGTCAGATCGCTCAGTGCTTCGCTCGCGACGCGCGCGTCGCTTCGTGCCGGGTCGATCGTCCAACGGCAAAGGCGCGTCCCCGATGTGCGTCCGACGGGCTGACCGTCGGGCCACGTGAAACCCGATGGCGTATCCGACTGCATGACGTCGATGTACACGAGCCCGTTCTCTTCCCAGGCGTTCATGACGTGGAAGGCAAAGCACGTGGGCGCGCGCAGCCATTTCACGTCGGCATCCGTCTTTCCCATGTCTTCGCGCCGCAGGACGCCAACAAATGCACCAAATGACGGCTCCCATGCATAAGCGGGGAGACCTGCCTGCGCGCGTGCTGCGCTTGCGGTCAGCGGGAACACCGGGAACAGCAGGTAGTCCGGCGTCACTGCAAAGTCGTGGACCATGCTTGCGTACGGCGCCTTAAATCGCGATATATGCGCGAGGCGTCCATGCACGTCGAGACTGCCTGCGCTCATCTGCGCACCAAGCCCATCCGGGCCACCGTAGCCGAAGAAGATCAACTCCCCGGTACGCGGGTCGAGCTTCGGATGTGCTGTGAACGCGCCGGTGAGCGCGCCGCCTGCGTTCCATGTACCGCGCGTGCCGAGCGTGTGGCCATCGAGTTCGATCGGCAGATGCAGTTCTTCCAGCGCAAGCAGATGCCCGGCGTGAGCCAGCACATTTGTGTTCGCCACGCCGTCGTCGAGCCCTGGATGAGACGTCATGCGGCTCAAACCATCGCGACTGGATGCAGCACTTGGAGCGCTACCCGTGCGCTCGTCGATCCAGCGCTGGGTGCGTATCCAGCGGTTCGCGTAGCTCACGCGGCCATCCGCAATAGTCAGGCGATGCACCATGCCGTGACCGGCGAACCAATGCTTAGCGGGATCAGCGTGGAGCGGGTTGGGACCGTTGCGTACCAGTGCGCCCTGGAGTCCAGCAGGCATCACGCCGTGTACCGGGAGCGATTCGATCTTCGTTTCGAAATCGATCGGCGCGAGATTCGCCCGATAAGGTGACAGCACCTGCACGTCCATGTTGCCTCCTGCCCATCCGTGATATGTGTCCAGTGGAAACATTTTGACTTTGTTCCTCCGAAGCGTCAACATGTGTTTGCACTGGAAACACTTAAAAGAAAGATCGTCCGAATGAATGAAGCGCGAACAACAAATCGCAAATTGCGGCGAGAGCCGGGGGAACAGATGCAGTCACCCGCCGGTACTGACGAGGCAGCACTGGCGCGGCCATACCATCACGGCGCCTTGCGCGAGGCGCTGCTTGAAGCGGCTGAACTGGTTTTGCGCCGGGACGGTCTGCGCGGTTTAACGCTGCGGGCGATTTCCCGGGAGGTGGGCGTGTCACACACGGCGCCTCAACGCCATTTCAACGACACGGCCGGCGTGCTGAGTGAGCTTGCAGCGATCGGGCACCATCGACTCGCGGCATCGATGGCCAGGCAGGCCGAAGGGATCGGGAACGAGCTGGAACGTCGCAAGGCGATTGCGCGGGGCTATATCAGCTTCGCCGTGGAGCAGCCAGATCTCTTCAGGCTGATGTCTCGCAACGAGTTGCTCGACCAGTCGAATGAGGCGCTCGGCCTTGCAAGGCGGATGTCGATTCGCGCACTTGCCGGCACGATCGGTCGAGAGAGTGCGCCGACGAGTGCCGGAGCGAGCATCGACACTGCGCGGGCGGTCGAGATGACGGCGGGCTGGGCCTACGTACATGGCCTGGCCACGTTGCTGATTGATGGTCGTCTCGACGGTGTCGCGCAGGTCACCGACAACATCGATGATGCCGCTGGTTTGGTTGCTGCCGCGATCGAACGGATGCGTCTGGCTTTGGCTGATTAGGCCAATCGCACATCAATGATGCGGCGATCGATCGCAAAGTGGACGGTCGTCTTGCGTCCCGAAGCGGACAATCCGAGCCCGCGCTCAAAAATGTCCGCTTTCAGTTTTTCTTCAGCGATCAGCTCAAGGGAGTTTGCGTTTCAGGAAGCCCTCGATAGTGGTTGCGAAATAAGGCGGGCACTCCTGCATTGGGTAGTGACCGCAGTTGGGGATGACGTGTAGTTCCGCGTTTGGATGCCACGCGAGAAAGGTTCGCTTCATTGCTTCCGGATCGAGTCCGGGATCCTTATTACCGACAATCACCAAAAAGGGCGTTTCAAGCCCCCGGATATCATCGACGAAGTCGGCCGTAGTCAGCATTTCAAGGTATCTCACCCGGCAGGCCAAGGCGACTGTGTCGCGGCTTTGTCGCACCTTGCGATCCGCCCACGCATCGGAAAGGCCGCCGGCGACGTATTTGAACAGACGCATTAGTGCCTCATCGCTTTCTATCGTGCTTTCAAAGAAAGCGCGGGCATCCGGACTCAGCCGATTACCAGCAGCCGAAACGGGACATATGGCGATCGCGCTCGTGATGCGAGACGGAGCGTCTGCAGCGATGCGTTGAGTGATCATCCCGGTCATCGAGTGACCCACTACGTGGAAATGTTCCCAACCGAGGTGGTCCGCGAGCGTGAGGCAATCGGCGGCGATCTCTTCTACTGTGTATTCACCGGCCAATTCAATGGACTGCCCGTAGCCACGCAAATCGACAAAGACATACGTGAACGCGTGGCCATCAAGCCAGGGCGTGACTGCATCGTAGCTGGAGTGGTCGCCTAGCCAGTCATGCATGACCAGCACACGGACGGGGCCATTGCCATACTGCGCATATCCCAGGATCTCTTTAGATCCGGGGCGGTTTTGAGCGGGTACTTTCATTCCAGGGTTCCATCGTGACTAGGGGAACCAAAACGAAACGCCCTCCCGGCGAACCGGGAGGGCGTTTTGAAAGTGGATCCATCCTATCAACCACCCGGATCTCAGTCAAGTCGCGCTTGCGGGAGAGCCCGTGACCAGGCACCCCG
Organism: Burkholderia sp. Ax-1719; assembly: GCF_011753055.1. Lineage (GTDB taxonomy): Bacteria > Pseudomonadota > Gammaproteobacteria > Burkholderiales > Burkholderiaceae > Paraburkholderia. The sequence goes on from NZ_VWWJ01000001.1 coordinate 499,101, forward strand.
AACCGCGTCAGCAGCACTGCGTTCAGGAATATCAGGACTCCACCACTAACCAGGTTCAGAAATTACCGGTCGGCACTTTCCATCGGCTCGCCCAGCACGAACGTTCCCCCTTGAAACAACAGCGATGGATCGTCGTGTTTGAACTCGGGGCGGCTAACGGGAAACCGGTCGGCAAAGGCTATTGATGTATCGCGCGGACGATAGCCCAGGAAGTTAGTCTTGTGGTTGCTCCACCACGTGACTGGGTTGTCCGAAACGCCATAGGCGATTGCGTGACCGACTCGCTCCGTGAATAGCGAGCAGCGTACGAGTTCGACGAAGTCCCGATAGCTTAGGAATGTTTTGAGCATGCGCGGATTTTTGGGCTCCGCGAACGATGAGCCAATGCGCAGGCACACTGTCTCGATGCCAAAACGGTCGAAATAGTATCGCGACAAAGACTCGCCAAAACATTTTGTGACGCCATACAGGCTGTCCGGGCGGAGCAGGGCATCTGCGTCGAGCACCTCCGTGACGGGATGAAAACCGGTCACGTGATTGCTGCTGGCGAATACGATGCGTTTTACGTCGTGTTTGCGCGCCGCTTCATACAGGTTATAGGTCCCTCGAATATTTGCATCCAGCAGATCGTCGAACGGCGCATCAACAGAGATGCCGCCCAGATGCACGATCGCGTCAACTCCCTCCACCAGCTGCATGACAGCTTCGCGATTCGACAGATCGAGTTCGCGGGCCTCTTCATGCGCAGCGACCTCGCGTAGCGCAACCACGTCGCTAATCCGCACGATGTCGGCCCAATTCGCGACATGGCTGCGCAATTGGTGTCCCAGATTGCCGCCCGCACCCGTGATAAGGAGGCGGCCGAATGGCTTGCGGGGAAGTGGATGTTGAGACATGGAAAGCGCCTGTTATCTAAGGAAAACGTTTACCTAATATAGCGATTGGACGGCCCAGCGTCAATCGGGAAGCGGGTGCTATTGAGAGAGTCCGGCAGCCGGCTTTTTCTGCGACAATTCCCGCCGTCGGCCCGTCCATTCCTTACTTGTCATGAAAAGCGGCTCTCCTACGATTACGATTCGCGATGTTGCGGCGCTGGCAGGCGTCTCGGTCGCAACGGTATCGAAATACGTCAACGGCACACAGCGCTTTTCGCCAGCGGTCGAGGCGCGTCTGAAAGGCGCAATCGACGAACTTGGCTACCGTTCCAATCCGCTGGCGCGCTCGATGATTACGGGGCGCACACGGACAATTGGCGTGGTCATTCTCGACATTGCGAATCCGCATTTCACGAACGTAGTCAAAGGCGCGAATCGCGTTGCGCTAGCGCACGATTACACCTTGCTGCTGGTGGATACAGAGGAAAATCCCGCGCGCGAACGCTCACTGATCCAGGCTCTCGCGCCCCGCGTGGACGGGCTCATCATCAGCTCGCGCGCTTCCGAAGATGCGGCGACGTGGATGCACGAACTGGACAAGCCGGTTGTCCTGCTCAGGCGCGTGCAAGGCCTCGCGATACCCAACATTGGTTTCGATAACCGGCTCGCCACCTATATGCTCGCGCGGCATCTGCTGAATCTCGGGCATCGTCATATCGCCTATCTCGGCTTTGGCGGCGCGACTATCGACGAAGAGCGTATCGGCGGCGCGCGCGACGCGCTTGCCGAAGCCGGCCTCACGCTTGATGTGTTCGACACCAGGGAGCCAACCGCGCTGGCGGGCGAGCTTGCCTGCTCGCGCATCCTGCTTGGACCGAAGCGCCCGCAGGCAGTTATCTGCTACAACGACCTGCTCGCGCTTGGCTTCATGAAAGAGGCGAAGTCATTGGGCTTTCGTCTGCCGCAAGACGTTTCCGTGGCTGGCATCGACAATGTCCCCTACGGCGAGTATGTTGAGCCGCGTTTGACCACCATCGACACGCAAGGCGAGAAAATGGGTGAGCTTGCGATGCAAAAGATCATCGACGTGCTCGACGGGCGCGCGGGTGATGCACATGTGACCCTGGAGCCGCGCCTCGTCGTCCGCGATTCGACTGCGCGTTGCGCCTGAATTCCGCATTACTTCCTCTTTCCCTGGTTTGACGGTTCTCCTCGCCTGATGGCGACGACGACACTCTGTGCGCTTTTTTGCGTGCCTCCTGTTGTTCTTGCCCGACACGCGCGTTCCTGGCGGGGCAATTCCCTTAAAGCCTCCGGAAACGTTTGACGCCCCGATCTGCGGGCTTTAAGGCCGATCGCGGCTCGCGCGTTCGCGTAATTACCTACTAGGCACCGTGGGAAGAACTGTTTAGATTTAGGAAAACGTTTTCCAGAACATGACCTACGAATAACAACAGGAGATCGGAGAATGCACACAGAAACATCCCGGCTGAAAGCCATCGTGATTGGCATGGCGATGACGGGAATCACGCCTGCGTTCGCGCAAAGCAGTGTGACGCTGTACGGTATCGTCGATACCGGCATAGGCTATCAATCGAGTCAAACCACGCTGGGCTCTGTCTCGGGTGGCCATTCTGCGGTCAAGATGGTCAACGGCGTCTGGGCAGGCAGCCGCTTCGGGCTGAAAGGCGGCGAGGATCTGGGCGGCAATACCCGGGCCATCTTTCAGCTTGAAGAGGGCTTCAATAGCGCGACCGGCGCGCAGTCCACCAACGGGCTCATGTTCAACCGGCAGGCCTTCGTGGGCGTAACCAACCCTGTCTATGGTTCGCTTACGGCAGGGCGGCAATACGCCTCCTATTACCAGTTGCTGGCGCCTTATAGTCCGACCAACTGGCTAACCGGCTTTTATGGCGCGCACCCAGGCGATCTGGATGGGCTGGACACCATCTATCGGGCAAACAATACGCTGTTGTATATGTCGCCGAAGATCCATGGCTTTACTTTCAGTGGTTCCTATTCGTTTGCCGGAGTGCCCGGCAGCGTCAATCAGGGCTCGACGTGGTCGACCGCCGTCCAATATGCAATGGGTCCGGTAGGGGTGGCGGTGGGTTTCTCGCGCATCAATAATTCGACTGTGAATGGCGGTGCCTTCGGCGCCGATTCGACCACGTCCAGCGCGGGTGCTCAAGCCGGTGTTTCGGCCGTGACAAACGGCTATCAAACGGCCAGGGCGCAACAGCGCTTTGCTGTGGGATTCGGTTATACGTTCAACAGTCAATTCGATATTTCGGCGACGTACTCAAACGTGCAGTATTTGCCCGGCAGTGGATCGGCGTTTCGTGATGCCGCTATCTTCAACACCGGTGGCATCGTGTTGCACTGGAAGCCCGCCGCGGCGTGGGACTTCGCAACCGGCTATAGCTACACGCGCGCGACGAAAGCCAACGGCATCGCCAGCAGCGCTCAATATCAGCAAGTCAATCTCTCCGAGTATTACGCGCTCTCCAAGCGTACTGGCCTGTATGCGCTTCAGGCGTATCAGCGCGCCAACGGCCAGACGCTCGCGCCCAGCTCGAGCGGCGCTCACATCATCGACGCAACTGCCACGATTGGCGATGGTTTCCAGACGTCACCTTCCTCATCGCGCAGCATGGTCGCCGTAGGGGCCGGCATCATCCACCGTTTCTGACAATTGAAGCTACGCAACAAGGCGAAATTCCGCGAAAAAAACGTTGCGTCCACAACAAATAATATCCGGAGAGAGAGAAATGCATGCAAGATGTGTTGCCCGGCAGACCGCCGTTGCCGCGAGCGTGTTGTTCCTGCTGGCCGCCTGCGGCGGAACAAACGCGAACAGCTCAGCCGGTCAGACCGCGGCGTCTGCCATGCCCTGGATGGATACCGCTCTGACCGCTGTCGAGCGAGCGGCGAAACTCGTTCCCGCGATGACGCTCGCCGACAAGAAGGAGCAACTGGCAGGCGCGAATCCCGGCATCGTTCCCGAACTTCCCCAATGCTTCGGCGGGCGCCATGTCACAGGTTTGTCGAAATACGGCATTCCGACCTTGCGCGTGACCAACGGTCCTGTCGGGATCGGGCAGAACGATTGCGTGTCGCCTTCGGCCAGCGGCAACGCGGTGTATTCCGATTCCAGTTCGGCCAAAGCGACGGCGTTGCCTTCGGCGATCGCAGTTGCAGCGTCGTTCGATCCGGCGGTTGCAACGCAGTTCGGTAATGTCGTCGGTACGGAAGGCAGTAATCTCGCCTTGCACGTTTTCGAGGCGCCCGGACTGAATCTCGCGCGTCTTCCCGTTGGCGGACGCAATTTCGAATACATGGGCGAAGACCCTTACCTGACTGGCACGATGGGCATCGCGGAACTGCAGGCGGTACAGGCACACGGCATGATCGCGATGGCGAAGCATCTCGTGGCCAATGAGCAGGAAACGAACCGCATGACGATTCAGGAGAATGTGGACGATCGCACGTTGCATGAACTCTATTTGTTGCCATTCGAAATGGCCGCGAGATCGGGCGGCGTCGGCGCGATGATGTGTTCGTATAACTCTGTGAACGGCGCTTCGATGTGCGAGAACCAGCACATCCTGAATGACATATTGCGTGGCCAATGGGGATTCACCGGCTACGTCCAATCGGACTTCTTCGCGGCCCACAGCGTCGCGCCGACGCTTCTGGCAGGCATGGACAACGAGATGCCGACACCGGTGAACTGGTCGCCGGCGAATCTTGACGCAGCTGTCGCTGCCGGGCAAATCCAGACCTCGAATATCGATCAGGCGCTTGAGCGTCGATATACGCAGATGTTCCGCGCGGGCATTTTCGACCGGCCACTCGTACAAAAGAGCATTGATGCGAATGCGGGCGGATCGGCGGCAAGGCAGATCGGCGAACAGGCGGCGGTGCTGCTGCAGAACAATGGTGTATTGCCGCTTGGCCGGAATGTGCACAACGTGCTGGTGATCGGCAAGACAACCCAGGTCTATGCACAGCAGGCCGTTGCAGGCGGCAGTTCCGTGGGCAATCCAATGGGTTCGGGCGGCGGTAGTTCGGACGTCGCGGCGCTCTACACGGTGACGCCGGTGCAGGGTATCAAGGACGTGCTGACGAGTTTCGGCAATACGTCGGCGCAGGTCCATCTTGCGCTGGTCGATGACGCCAATTCAACTGCCACCATCGACGGCGTCGCGGCGAAATTCAGCGATGTCACCACTGCGGCCGCCAGCGCGGATGCGGTCATCGTCATGGCCGGGTCGATGTCGGAGGAAGGCGCGGATCAGGCCACATTCGCGGACTCAACGGGTCTCACGCTCGATACCGGCAAATTCCTCAACACGCTCGACTGGTATTCCCCGAAATCGAGCCTGATTACGACGAGCAATATCGCGAAGAATAGCAATACGCTTTCGATGATCAAGAGCGTCGTCGCCGCCAACAGCAACACCGTGCTCGTTCTCAAGGACAGCGCAGCCGAACCATTCGACGCAGCCCTGATGAGCGGTGCTGCATCGGCGCCCGGCGCAATTCTCGAAGCATGGTTTCCGGGCGAAGAGGATGGGCACATTGTTGGCGATCTGCTGTTCGGCGTGACCAATCCGTCGGGGAAACTGCCCGTGACCTTCCCTCTGGCGGGCGAGGGCTTTATGGATGCGATCACGCCATACCAGTATCCCGGCGTATCGGTCGACGGCAAGCCAACCGTAACTTATACCGAGGGTTTGAATATCGGCTATCGCTGGTATGACGCGATGGCTAAAGCGCCTGCCTTTCCGTTTGGGTACGGGCTTTCCTATGCCACGTTCAAACTGACAGGCGCGAGCGTGACGTCGGGATCGGGCGGCACTTACATCGTAAATGTCGTGGTGACCAATACGGGCCGCGTGGCGGGAGCGGAGGTCGCTCAGGTCTATATCGCGCTGCCGTCGTCCGCCGGAGAGCCGCCGAAGCGTCTCGTCGGCTTCCAGAAAGTGACGCTCGCCCCTGGCGCTTCCCAGACCGTCAACCTCACCATCGATCCAGCGGCGATGAATCATCCGCTAGGCGTCTGGGACACCAACGCGCAGCAATGGACGGTTCCCGCAGGCTCGTATTCGGTCTATGTGGGGAATTCATCGCGCAATCTCACGCTGGCGGGAACGATCGCGCGCTAGGCCTGCGCGGAACAAATCAACAGGAGACAGTTTCATGCAAAGAAAATACATCAGGGGTTTGCGGTGGTGGATCATCGCATTAGTGATGTGCGGGGTGGCGTTGAATTACCTCTCCCGCAGTTCGCTTTCGGTCGCCATGCCGACGTTGACAAAAGAACTGGATATCTCCACGCGGCAATATTCGTACGTCGTCGCGGCGTTCCAGGGCGCCTACACCATCATGCAGCCGATGGCCGGCTATGTGCTGGATATGCTGGGCACGAAGATCGGCTTCGCGATTTTCGCGCTCGGTTGGGCGCTGGCCAACATGCTGCACGGCTTCGCATCGGGGTGGCTGTCACTCGCCATCTTCCGCGGTTTGCTCGGCTTGACCGAAGCAGCGGTGATTCCCGCGGGCTTGAAGACGGTGTCGGAATGGTTTCCCGACAAGGAGCGTTCAGTCGCAACCGGCTGGTTCAATGCCGGTACGGCAATTGGCGCGATGATTGCGCCGCCGCTGGTCGTCTGGTGCATCCTTCACACGACATGGCAGGTCGCTTTCGTCGTGACGGGCGGCCTGAGCGTCGTGTGGGTTTCGGTGTGGTTGCTGGCGTATCGCAGTCCACGCCAACACGCACGTCTGGCACCGCAGGAACGTCAGTACATCGAACAAGGGCAGGATAATACGCGGCTTGACAAGGCGTCGTGGAAATCGATCCTGGCTTCGCGCCAATTCTGGGGTATCGCCATTCCTCGCTTCCTTGCCGATCCTGCGTGGGCAACGTTCAACTTCTGGATTCCTCTGTATCTCTCGACGGTCCGGCATATGAGCCTGAAAGAGATTGCGATGTTCGCGTGGCTGCCGTTTCTTGCGGCGGATCTGGGCAGCATCGTCGGCGGTTATCTGTCGCCGCTCTTCATGCGCTGGTTTGGCGTGTCGGTGGTATCTTCGCGCAAACTTGTGGTGACCACGGGTGCGTTGCTGATGTTCGGTCCCGCCTGCATCGGGCTCGCTGCCGATGCACATACGGCGGTGCTTCTGTTTTGCATCGGCGGCTTCGCTCACCAGGCGCTAAGCGGTGCGCTGATTACGCTCGCCTCGGATGTGTTCGGTAAAAATGAGGTCGCCACTGCAAACGGTCTGACAGGGACGGCGGCATGGCTTGGCAGCCTGACGTTTTCCTTGATCATCGGCGCAGTTGCGACCACGATCGGGTACAACCCCTTGTTCGTGTGTCTGGCGTTGTTCGATGTGCTTGGTGCGATCATTGTGTGGCTGGTGCTGCCGTCGCGGCGTTCGGATCATGCTCCGCGTTCCGTGGCCCAGCAGGCGATCTAGGCGGACTGCTAGAGCGGTTGGGCGCACAGCGTCGATGGCCGGTGAGCGGCGCGCCTGGTCGGGCAATGCGAATTGCCTCGCCCAGGCGGCGACGATATGATGCGATAACCCATCGGCCATGCCTTCGCTTGCAGCAGGATTTCCGTACCCATGCTTTCGCCAAAACCGCTCCAGGCGTCGAATTCGCGCGACGGTCTGCATGATCTGCGCGTCACGCGCTACGGCTTTTTGCTGCTCGATAATTTCTCCCTGATCGCGCTGAGCGCGGCCATCGACCCGTTACGGATCGCCAATATGGTGGTCGGTCGGCGCGTGTACGACTACAAGCTGATTGGGCCGGGTAGCGAGGTTGTGTGTTCGAGCGATGGTATTCGCGTGGTTCCTGATGTCGCGATGGCCGACACGGAACGCTTTGACGTGGTGTTCGTTGTCGGGCCGAATCCCATTCCGCGCCGGGGCATTGGCGCGGTCGTGGACTGGCTGCGCCGCCAGGCAGGCGAGGGCGCGGCGCTTGGCGGACTCGATACCGGCAGCTATTTTCTGGCGCGCGCTGGATTGCTGAACGGTTATCGGTGCACGATTCATTGGGAAGATCAGGATGTGCTCACCGAGCAGTTTCCCAGGCTCACTGTGTCCACGCGACTGTTCGAAATAGACCGGAACCGCTATACGTGCAGCGGCGGCGTGGCGCCGCTCGACCTGATCGTGCATTTGCTGGCCAGTCCGCCGGGCAGTCAGGCACTGGCGGCCCGCGTGCTTGAACTACTGCTCGCCGAACCGCGCAGCCGCGACTATCGTCAGCAGACTTCGTTGCGGCAGTACATCGGCGCGGATCATGCCAAGCTGGACGAGGCGTTGCAGATCATGGAGAGCAATGTCGAGGAGCCGCTTTCCGTGCCGGAAATCGCGTCTCATCTGCGCGTTTCACAGCGACAACTCCAGCGCTGGTTTCTCGAACGGTTAGGCAAATCGCCCGCCGAAGCGTATCTTGAGATCCGCCTTCTGCGCGCGCGCCAGTTGCTCTATCGAACGGCGACCCCGCTCGAAGAAGTATGTGTGCGCACCGGCTTTGTTTCTACCACGCACTTTTCCACGCGATATAAGGCCCATTTCCAGATCACGCCGATGGCCGATCGGCGTCGCTATCAAAACGCGCTGTAAGCGCGACATCAACCGCCGCTTCGCTTCGGCAAAGTCCCTATTCACTGATTCAGTGTCCCAGCGCCGGGCACATCGCGCGATCCTGCGAGTCGAATTCTGAACAGATTCATGGTTAACCCGATTTGGCCAAATCAGAGAATACGCTGTCCATTTCTAAAATTCTCAAAAACGTCGAACTTTTACCATTTGCTCACACCCACCCTGTTTTTTTCAACCAGGAGCGAGCTGATGAAGATGGAAAACCTGATTCGAATCGAAAACGGCGAGAAGGTTAAGCACACCTTCTCCGACGCGGAATACGCGGCACGTCAGCACAAATTGCGCGAGCTGATGGCACGCGAAAACATCGACGCGGTGCTCTTCACGTCGTATCACAACATCAATTACTACGCAGATTTTCTCTATTGCTCGTTTGGCAGAAAGTACGGTCTCGTGGTCACGCCGTCGAAGGTCGTGTCGATTTCGGCCAATATCGACGGCGGCCAGCCGTGGCGCCGTACCGTTGGCGACTACAACGTCGTCTATACGGACTGGCAGCGTGATAACTACTTCCGTGCGGTGCAGGCGGAGATCGACAACAAGGGACGCGTGGGTATCGAGTTCGATCACGTGCCCATCGAAGTGCTTTCGAAACTCAAGGCGGCACTTCCTTCGGTGGAGTTCGTCGATATCGGCGCACAAACGATGCGCATGCGCATGATCAAGTCCGACGAAGAGATCGCGCTGATCAAGCATGGTGCGAATGTGTGCGATATCGGCGGCGCGGCGCTGGCGGCCGCCGTTCGCGAAGGCGTTCCCGAGCACGAAGTGGCGCTTGCCTCGACCCAGGCCATGGTGCGGGAAATCGCTCGCCGCTTTCCCGATTCGGAATTGATGGACACGTGGACGTGGTTTCAGTCCGGCATCAATACCGACGGCGCGCACAATCCGGTCACGACGCGCAAGGTGCAAAAGGGCGACATTCTCAGCCTGAACTGCTTCTCGATGATTGCCGGTTACTACACGGCGCTGGAACGCACGATGTTCTTCGATCATTGCCCGGACGAGCATCTGCGTCTGTGGAAGGTGAACGTCGAAGTGCACGAGGCCGGGCTCAAACTCATCAAGCCGGGCATGCGCTGCGGAGATATCGCGCTCGAACTCAACAAGATTTACGCGGAATATGGGCTGCTTCAGTACCGCACGTTTGGCTATGGCCACTCGTTCGGCGTGTTGTCGCACTACTACGGCCGCGAGGCGGGGCTCGAACTGCGTGAAGATATCGACACGATTCTGGAGCCGAACATGGTCGTTTCGATGGAACCGATGATCATGCTGCCGGAAGGCCAGCCCGGCGCAGGCGGCTATCGCGAGCACGACATTCTCGTCGTCGGCCAGAGCGGCGCAACCAACATCACCGCATTCCCGTTCGGCCCCGAACACAACATCATCAAGGGCTGATCCGGATAACGCAGTCCCGCGGCGTGCGCCGCGGGTCTCATTCGCTGTGGCAGGAGACGCTACTGTGTTTTCCAGAGAACAAACCATTGCCGGATTCGATGCGGATCTCGCCGATGCCATGCGCCAGGAACGCGCACGACAGGAAGCGCATATCGAGCTGATTGCTTCGGAAAACTACGCGAGTCCGCGCGTGCTCGAAGCGCAAGGTTCGGTGTTGACCAACAAGTATGCCGAGGGCTATCCCGGCAAGCGCTATTACGGCGGCTGTGAGCACGTCGATACGGTCGAGCGGCTGGCCATCGCACGCGCCAGGGCGCTGTTCGGCGCCGATTATGCGAACGTGCAGCCGCATAGCGGCTCGCAGGCGAACGCGGCTGTCTATCTGGCGTTGCTTTCGCCCGGCGACACGATTCTCGGCATGAGCCTTGCGCATGGCGGCCATCTGACGCACGGCGCGAAGGTGTCTTTCTCCGGCAAGATTTTTCAGGCCGTGCAGTACGGCGTGGATGCGCAAAGCGGCCTGATCGACTATGAAGAAGTCGAGCGCCTTGCGCTTGAACATAGGCCGCGTATGATCGTGGCGGGTTTTTCGGCGTATTCGCGGGTACTGGATTTCGCGCGCTTTCGTGCGATTTCCGATCAGGTTGGCGCATGGTTGTTCGTCGATATGGCGCACGTTGCCGGGCTGGTGGCAGCGGGGCTGTATCCGAACCCCGTACCCTTCGCGGACGTCGTCACGACCACGACGCACAAGACGCTGCGCGGTCCTCGCGGCGGCCTGATTCTGGCGCGTGCCAATGAGGACATCGAAAAGAAACTCAACGCAGCGGTATTTCCTGGCACACAGGGTGGCCCGCTGATGCATGTGATCGCGGCGAAGGCGGTTGCGTTCAGAGAGGCTCAAAGTCCGGAATTCAAGGCCTATCAGGAGCGCACGCTCGCCAACGCACGCGCGATGGTTGAAGTGTTCAAAATGCGCGGCTATGAGATCGTGTCCGGCGGCACCGACGATCATCTGTTTCTCGTCAGCCTGGTTGCAAAGGGCATGACAGGCAAGGACGCCGATGCGGCGCTCGATCGCGTGCATATCACCGTGAACAAGAACGCGGTGCCGAACGATCCGCAATCGCCATTCGTCACGAGCGGAATCCGCATCGGCACGCCGGCGATCACCACACGCGGTTTCGATTGCGACGACGCAGCAGCCACTGCGAGTTTGATCTGCGACGTGCTTGACCATCCGGACGACTCGCAGGTGCAGGCACGCGTGCTCGAAGAGGTCGGGCGTTTGTGCGCCCGTTATCCGGTCTACCGGGATTTGTGAGGTCGCGATGAACGTGAGTGCTTTCGATCTGTTCAAGATCGGTATTGGACCGTCCAGTTCGCACACCGTGATCCCGATGATCGCCGCGTGCCGCTTTGCTGCCCGTTTGCGCGAGCAGCCATGGTTCGCGCGAACTGACGCGGTGCGCGTGGTGTTGTGCTAGTCGCCAACGATGAGCGCTTTTCTGGCAGTATCGCGATTGTGGCGGCTGGCAACGGGAGCTGGTACGCGCCGCGGCTGACGGCGCGAATATAACAGGGAGACTGCGCGAGGCATGGAGGCGAATACAAAAAGACGGAGCGTCGATTCTGTCGACCGAGCCGGTCCTGTTGCTCCGGCCCAGCCGTCTGCCGACGACGGGCCGATTCGCGCCTTGTCTCTTGCTGTGCGTTTGTCACTAGGCAGCGCGATTGCGCTCGGCTTTGTGCGCTTTTCGTATGCGTTATTGTTGCCCGCGATGAAGGCCGATCTTGGCTGGAGTTTCGCCCAGGCCGGCGCGATGAATACGGCAAACGCCGTTGGCTATCTGATCGGCGCGGCAATCTTTCCTTTGTTGGCCCGACGCTATACGCCGTCTGCGCTCTTTGCGACGGGGGCGTATGTCACGATCGTCCTGATGGCGTTGTGCGGACTCGTCTCCAATACGCCCGTGCTGCTGACGCAACGTCTTGTGGCGGGTGTCGGCAGCGCGCTGGTGTTCGTGAGCGGCGGCCTGCTGGCTGCGCGGCTGGCAACGGCCGCGCCGCGTCAGGGCGGACTGATTCTCGGGCTTTACTACGGCGGGACCGGTTACGGCATTGTGGTGTCGTCGCTGCTCGTGCCCGCCGTCGCGAGCGCCGCGCCGCATGGCTGGCAACCTGCGTGGCTCGCCCTGGCAGCGGCATGTGCCGTTTGCGCGTTGATCGCGCGCGGCGCGGCCCGGCGTATCGAGGCGGCCTGTGTGGCCATGATGCGCCCGCGTTCTACCGGGCCCGGACATGCTACGGCGTGGCGTCGCATCGGTCTTGCGCTCGCGGGGTACGGGCTATTCGGCGTGGGCTATATCGGCTATATGACCTTCATCGTGGCGTTGTTGCGCGAGGAAGGCTTGAGCCAGCGTGTCGTGTGCGTGTTCTATCTCGCGCTCGGTGTCGCAACGATCGGGTCGGCGCGCCTGTGGTCCGGCTTTCTCGATCGCGCGCGCGGCGGCATGGCGCTCGCGACCTTCAACGCGCTGCTTGCGCTCGCCACGACGATGCCCGCCGTGATGGCGCATCCTTTGGCGGCAGCGGTGTCCGGCATTATCTTTGGCGCGACCTTTCTTTCGGCAGTCGCCTCCACGACGGCATTTGTGCGCCACAATCTTCCCTCCGACGAATGGACGCGCGGCATCAGCGCGTTCACCATCGTGTTCGCACTCGGCCAGATCGCGGGGCCGATTGCAATTGGCTGGGTCTCCGACACCACCAGCCTCACGCGCGGGCTTGGCTATTCTGCAGCGGTCCTGCTTGCGGGTGCGCTGTTTGCAGCGGCACAGCGTCCTCTCTCGCCGCACGTCTAGTTCGCGCGCATGCGCATGCGACCGGCGTTTGACGGCCCACACCTGCGCTTAATCCCCATTCCTGACGCTTTTCCTGTGCACGGTTCAGCAGCGTGGCGCGCCCTTTGTCGGTGCGCTTTTTTTGCGTCCATGCCCACTGGCGATGCAGGCGCTATTGCGCGCGAAATGCGCGTTGAAGGTGTTTACCCTCGATGTCGAATCGAGAAAGTCGCATGTCGGAAACTGAAATTTTCCGCGGGCTGCAACTTCTACCATTCGCTTGAACCCGCGGAATTTCGATGACGTCAGCGTGAACCAGCAGCACCTTTGGAGAATCGCATGAGTACCAGAAAAGGAGTGCCGGGCGGCATGACGACGGCCGGTGAATGGCGGCAGGTAGAAGACGCAACGCACTCGCGAGCGGACGCCGCCGGATTGCTCAAACGCGCAGCAATGGCGAGCTTCATTGGCAATTTCGTCGAGTGGTTCGATTACGCTTCTTATGGCTATCTCGCCACCGTTATCGCGGTGATTTTTTTCCCGAAGACCGATGCGGCCAGCGGGTTACTGGCGGCCTATGGCGTGTTCGCGATTTCGTTTATCGTGCGGCCGCTCGGCGGCGTGATCTGGGGGCATTTTGGCGACAAGCATGGCCGTCGCGCGGCACTGTCGCTGTCGATCCTGATCATGTCGTGCTCGACTTTCCTGATCGCATTTTTGCCCACCTACGCGCAGGTTGGCATGCTTGCGCCGGTACTGCTGTTGTTGGTGCGGGTGGTGCAGGGGTTTTCGGCATCTGGCGAATATGCTGGCGCATCGGCGTTTCTCGCCGAATACGCGCCCCAGGGCAAGCGCGGGGTCTACACGAGTATCGTGCCGGCCAGCACGGCGGCGGGCTTATTGTTCGGATCGGTGTTCGTCGCCGTCATGCACGCGGTGCTGAGCACGCAGCAGCTGCACGACTTCGGCTGGCGCCTGCCGTTTTTGCTGGCTGCGCCCTTCGGGCTGGTCGGACGCTACATCCGCCTGCGTCTGGAAGACACGCCGAAGTTCAAGGCGCTAGAAGGCGCACAGCATGTTGCGAAGGCTCCGGCGGCGGAACTCCTGACCCGCTATCGTGGGAGGATGCTCATTGCGTTTGGCGTGACGTGCCTGAATGCCGTGGCGTTCTATCTGGTCCTCAGCTACATGCCGACGTATCTCTCGACCGAACTGGGCATGGGCGAAACCGAATCGTTCGTGGCGGCGACGATCTCGCTGGCCGCTTACATTGGCCTGATCTTCCTGATGGGGGCGTTGTCAGATCGCGTGGGCCGCAAGACCATGCTGATTGCCGCGTCGGTGCTGTTCGCGCTGCTCACGGTGCCGCTTTTCAAGGCGTTACCGGGATCGGGCTTCGCAACAATCGTGCTGATCCAGATTGCTTTCGGCGCGCTACTCACGCTCAACGACGGGACGTTGCCGTGCTTTCTGGCTGAAATCTTTCCTACGCGGGTGCGCTACAGCGGCTTTGCCTTCTGCTTTAACGCTGCCAACGCGCTGTTCGGCGGCACGGCGCCGCTCGTTGCGACCTGGCTCATTGGCGCAACCGGCAACAAACTCGCGCCGGCATGGTATCTGGTGGGTGCGGCGGGCGTTGCTCTCGTTGCCATGCTGGCGAGCGCGGAGACCTCTCGCAGACCGCTGGCCGACGACTGAGCGCAACTGCGACGAAGGGCCCGCTTTGACGAAAACCAACGACGATTACGACAAGGAGATGGGCAGATGGAAGCGAAGGTAAGCATTGGCGAGCTAGCGTGGCCTGAATACTCGCGGCGCGTGAAAGAAGAGGCGCAGATTATCCTGATTCCGATCGGCGCGCTCGAACAGCACGGTCCGCATATGTCGATGAACCCGGACGTGCTGCTGCCCACGGCGATTTCGGAAGCCGTCGCGCGCAGGATCGGCGCAATGGTGGCGCCTGCCATCGCCTACGGCTACAAGTCGCAGCAAAAGAGCGGCGGCGGTAATCATCTTTGCGGCACCACGAGTCTCGATGGAAACACGCTGTCGCTCACGGTCAAGGACGTGCTTAAGGAGTTTGCGCGTCACGGCGCGCGCAAACTTTGTCTTGTGAACGGGCATTTCGAAAACTCGATGTTCGCGGTCGAGGGTGTGGATCTCGCACTGCGTGAACTGCGCTGGGAAGGCATTCACGACTTCCAGGTCGTGATGTTGTCGTACTGGGACTTCGTGACCGAGGAGACCATCGCGAAGATCTATCCGGAAGGCTTTCCCGGCTGGGCGGTCGAACATGGCGGCGTGCTGGAGACATCGTTGATGCTGCATCTGCATCCGCATCTCGTCGATATGTCTTGCGTGCCGCAACACGCCGCCGCGACGTTTGCACCGTATGACGTCTTTCCGCCGATTCCAGAATGGACGCCCGCTTCGGGTTGTCTATCCTCCGCGGCGGCGGCTTCGGCGGAAAAGGGCGCGTTGCTGCACGAAGTCTGCGTGGCGGGCATTACGAGCGCGATGGGTGAGGCATTCGACGCCCGCGAAAAGGCGGCCCGATAACCGGAGAGCGATATGGCGAATGACAAGCAGAACGCGCCGCACGGCGCGGTGGCGGCCGATAAGGCGTGGAGCGTAGAGCAGCATGGCATCGATCCGATTCCGTTGCGCGACCGTCACGGCACGCCCGCCGAGTTGTTCAAGATGTGGATTGGCGCAAATACCAATTACGTTGTTGTGGTAACGGGGGCGCTCGCGCTCTCGCAAGGGTTGTCCCTGTGGCAGGCGTTGGGCGCAATTCTGCTCGGCAATCTGTTCGGTTGCTTCGTACTCGGTCTCACGACGATTATGGGACCGCGCACAGGCACGTCCGGCATCATGACTTCGCGCAGTTCTTTCGGGCAGCTCGGCTCGTTTCTACCCAAGGCAGTGAGTCTGGTTTCCGCACTGAGCTGGTTCTCCATCAATTCGGTGGTGGCAACCCAGGCGCTCGAAACGCTGCTCAAAATGGGCGGCTTTCAAAGCCATGCGGTGGTGTGGGTTTCGCTGGCCATCATTCTTGCGGCGGAAATCCTGCTCGCGATTTTCGGCCACGCGACCATCATCGCAGCGGAGAAGTGGATCGCACTTGCGCTGGCAATCCTGTTTGGCGGACTCGCGGCGTTCGTGCTGCCGCACACCAGCTTCGCGGCGGCGAGCGCCATCAATCATGGCGGCGGTTCGTTCAGCACGTGGTTGATCGCGCTGGGTATCGTCTTCTCATACCCGATTGGCTGGGCGAATTTCGCGTCGGACTATAGCCGCTATTTTCCGGCCGAGACGAGCTGGAAAAAAATCGCGCTCGCAGCGGGGGGCGGTCAGTTCGTTGCGCTGGTATTTTGCGAGGTCATTGGCGTGCTGTTCGCCACGGCGCTGGGTGGCACGCTGGGTGATGATCCTGTGAGCCAGCTTGGCCGCTTCCTGCCGACGTGGTTTATCGTGCCGTTGCTGTTCGCCATTATTCTTGGCGGAATCGCGGCCAACGTGCCGAATGGCTATACCGCCGGCCTTGGTCTGCTGGCGCTACGCATTCCGATCAATCGCGTGACTTCGCTCACCATCATCGCGCTCTTTACGCTGGGATTTCGGGTGGTGACGGTGTTCTACGGCCAGTTCTTCGATATGTACCAGGTATTCTTGAACTATATGGTGTTCTGGACCGCCCCGTGGGCCGCGATCGTCGTAATCGACTACTTCATGCGCAATGGCCGATATCGCACGGAGGACTGGATGAAGTGGGGAAGTGGCGCCTACTGGTACGACGGCGGGATTTTCTGGCCCGGCGTGGTGGCGTTGGTGTTAGGCACGCTGGCATGTATTGCGTTCTCCAATTCGCCAACCTATGTCAGCCCGTTGATGCATAACTATCTGGGCTGGGGTGATCTGAGCTTCGAAGCCGGATTGCTGCTCGCCGGCGTGACTTACTTCTTGCTTGCCCGCCGTCATCCGTTGTTCAAGAAGTCGAATAGTCAGGTTCCTCTCGCAGGCGATATGCCCTCGCGTCCAATTTGATCTTGTGTGACGGCCGCGCGATCCAGGGCGGCCGTCGATCTGCAGACATGCCAGGCGCGGCAGTGAGCGATGTTGTTCGCCGGCGGAAACCTGGCAAGCTGTTTTCAAATTCGACATCTATTTCGTTCCAGTGAGATGACGGCGTAACGGGTTCCCCGGATTGCGTCGTTTGCTTTCGCGTATTTTTATTAAATCGGATAACTAATTAATAAATATAATTTGGAGAGAGATGTGAAAAGAAAATTAGCCGTTGTGATCTCGCTTGCGCCGTTTGCCATGGTTGCACACGCGCAATCCAGCGTCACGCTCTACGGATATGTCGACGCAGGTATTGCATACACGAATAATCAACTTGGCCATACCGCCTGGCAGACGACCAGTAGTGCAACGCAGAACACCGTATTCGGGCTTAAAGGTACGGAGGATCTTGGTGGCGGCCTGTCTGCCGTGTTCAAGCTCGAACAGGCCTTTGTACTCAACAACGGCGCGCAGGCGCTGTCTGGCGACGCCTTCGGCTCGCAGGCGTGGCTCGGCTTGCAGAGCGATGCCTTCGGCACGATGACGTTCGGGCGTCAGTTCGACGTGGTCAACGACCTGGTGGGTCCGCTGACAGCCGAATGGAATGCATGGGGTGGAAGCATTGCTGCGCATCCGTTTGAGAACGACAACCTGGCCGCGAATTCCGCGATCGTCAACAACACCGTCAAATTCACGAGTCAGACATATCGTGGCGCGACATTGGAGGGGATGTATGCGTTTGGTAACGCCCCGGGACGGTTCGGGCAGAATCGCGCTTACGGCTTCGCACTGGCCTACGAACATGGGCCGCTCAGTCTGGCGGCCGGCTATCTTCAGTTCAACAATCCGGGCCTGGGCGCTGGTGCGGTGACGACTAATGATGGTAGCGCGAACTTCCTGGCTGAGCGCCAGCGCATCTGGTCGCTCGGTGGCAATTTCGCGTTGGGTTCGCTGACGCTTGGGCTGGTCTGGAGCCACACGCAGCTCGACGAATCGACGGGTGTGCTTTCATTCGGCACCGGTACATATCTGGGAAGTTCCGATGCATCGAGCGGCACGTTGCAAGGTTCGCTACGGTTCGACAATTACGAAGCCAACGTGAAGTACACGTTGACTCCAGCATTGAGCGTTTCTGGTGCTTATACCTATACGCATGGTGCTTACAACGGATCATCGCCGGGGTGGAATACGGCGATGATCCAGACCAACTACGCATTGAGCAAGCGCACGGACTTCTATGTGGAAGGCGTGTATCAGAACGTGCACGGTGCACCCGCAGATTCAGTGCTCGCACACGCGATGTTGAATGGTTTTTCGCCTTCGTCGGGTTCCACGCAAGTCGCGGTTACTGTGGGGATGCGACATAGTTTCTAGGCGTAGCGGCGTGTCCCGCGGCAACGTCAGGCAGCCCGCGCTTATCTACGGTTGCCATCGTTTCGGTCGTAGTGACTTCTTTGACGACACCGTGACGCAGCGCTAAATGCTAGAACTTATGCCGAACCCCCAATCGAACTGCAACCTGAGAACTGTTGGCGGAAGGCGTCATGCCGGTGATGGTCGCAACAGCGGACTGGTTCAGAGAATCCGTCCCGCTCGCGTGCTCATAGACGACGAGCGAATAGACATCGGTTCGCGCGGAGAGCGCGTAATCAAGGCCTATACTCGCAAGTTCGTACTTTGCACTGGATTTTTGTGCAGTTCCGCCGCCCGTCGTATAGTCAAACGCGAGACCCGCTGAGCACGCAGGCGTGAACTGGTAGTGACCGTTCAATTCGGCGTTGTGGAAAGTCGCAGTGCCCGTGTAGTGGAAGGGGTTTGGGCCTGAAGACGAACCCAGATCCTGGAATTGCGTATTCGAGTAGCCGACGCCGACCGTGGCTTTTCCAGAATTCCAGTTTCCGGCAATACCCATGATTTGCAGCGATTGAGCGGAGGCAAATCCGGCGAAAATCGGATTGCTCTGCGCGGAGGTGGCCGAACCAATGCCGCCGAGATTATTGGTGGTGGCCGCACCCGAATTGGGGTTATTGCCGAAAAACGAAGTATTCGGGTTGCGCGCGTTCAGATAGCCTGCGCCCAGGCTCAGCGGTCCGTACGAATAGCCTGCGCCTGCAGACCAGATGCTATTCTTTCCGAACGATCCAGCCGTTCCGCCAAAGCTGTACAGCGCACCGAACTTGAAGCCGGAAAGCGTGGGCGACGTGTACTTGATGGAATTGTTGCTGCGCCGTGTGTTCGAGGCATTGTCGAGGTCGCTGGGGTGCTCGACCATATAGCCACCCCACTGAGGCGCGGCCAGTAACGGCGCAAAAAAATCGACGACTTCATCGTACTGGCGCCCCATCGTCACACGGCCGTAGGGCGTCGCCAGACCAACCCAGGCCTGGCGCCCGAACAGCGAGCCGCCCTGGGCAGCCGTGCCGTTGTTCACGAAGAAGCCGTTCTCGAGCAGGAAGACCGCTTTGTAGCCGCCGCCCAGATCTTCAGCGCCCTTGAGGCCCCAGCGGCTGCCCTGAATGCCGCCGCTTGCGCCATCCATGACAGACCATTGGCTAGCGCCTTTGAGTCCGGTCGTCGTGCGCCCGGTCTGCGCATTGCTCACGTAATTCACGCCGGCATCGACGATTCCATAGAGCGTGACGCTGCTTTGCGCCAAAGCACACGAGCACGGCAAAGCCAGCAACGCTGCGGTCGCTTTCCACATGATTAAGTCTCCTGATTATGATGTTTATTGTCGATGGCTGGAATGGCGCATCGTGGTTCCCGGTGCAGTTCGGGCGAACTACCGGGCGCCGATAATCTGGCGGCATGAACAGGAGGTCTCGGCTCACGAGACCTCCGCAAAGTCGTGGCTTATTCGATAACAACCGTCGCATGAACGACTTGTGGCGCACGCGCGAAGTGCGGTCCGACCAGCGCCCGCCACGTCTGGAAATCAGCGGATTCGCGGAAGTGAACCATATGGTCGTCGACTGTCTCCCAGCCCACTTGCAGCACGTAGTGGCGTTCCTTTTCGATGACGCGATGCAAGGCCGCGCCGTGACATCCGGTTGCGCGCGCGAATAGCGGAAGAGCCGTACGAACGCCCGCTTCGAATTCGGCTTCGTGGCCGGGGAGGACTTCGATATCTGCCAGTTCAAAAATCATGGATTCTCCAGTGTCGAAGGATGGCAAAGCGAAAGGGAGGCCGGTTCAGTCGCGGCGCACCAGAAGCGGCAGGGCGGAGGCGAGCGCGGCAGAGACGCCTAGAATCGCTGCCATCGCCCAGATGCCTGCAGAGAAGGTCCCTGTCGTCTGCTTGAGCAGACCGACGAGATAAGGGCCTGCAAAGCCGCCAAGCGTGCCGATGGAGTTGATGAACGCCAGTCCACCCGCCGCCGCGATGCCGGTTAAAAAGCGCGTAGGAATGGTCCAGAAGATCGCGCGGGCCGAACTCACTGCGACAACCGCGAGGCTCAAGCCCACGAGTTCGAGCACGATGCCGTTCGACAGTCCGGAGAGCGCAAGTCCTAAGCCGCCTGCGAGGCACGACGCGACGAGATGGAAGATACGTTTGCCGCTGCGGTCCACGGCGCGGGCCCAGATCAGCATGCCGATTACCGCTGCGATGTACGGAATAGTGGAGAGCAGTCCGACGTTGACGAGGCTGAAGCCGTGGCCCTTGAGAATGAGCGGCAGCCAGATGCCAATGCCATACGAACCGAGAATGAAGCCAAACTGGACCGCGGCAAGTAGCAGCACGCGGCCGTCCTTGAGCGCAGAAAAGAGCGCCTTCTTCGGCTTCTGGCGTGGTTCGCTTTCCAGCATGTGGATGAGTTCGGTGCGCTCCTCTTGCGTGAGCCAGTACGCGTCTTTGGGATCGTCGCGCAGCAGGGCGAACACGGCGAATCCGATCACGACTGCGGGCAGTCCTTGCACGAGGAACATCCACTGCCAGCCGTGCAAGCCGCCGAGACCTTCCATCTGCAAAAGCAACGCCGACATCGGGCCGCCGAGAATCGAAGACAGCGGCACCCCGAGCATGAAGAACGCGAGCACTCGCACGCGATATTGCGCCGGAAACCAGCACGCCAGAAAGAACGTTACGCCGGGAAAGAAGCCCGCTTCGGCGACGCCGAGCAGCAGTCGCAGGATGTAGAAACTCGTCGGCCCCTGCACGACTGCCGTGGCCGCCGATGCAAGGCCCCAGGTGATCATGATGCGCGCGAGCCAGCGCCGCGCACCGTATTTGTAAAGCGCCAGGTTGCTCGGGATTTCGCAGAGACAGTAGCCTGCGAATAGCACGCCCGCGCCCCAGCCAAATTGCGCGGGCGTGAGGCCGATATCCTGATTCATCGTCAGCGCGGCGAAGCCTACGCTGGTGCGGTCGATGTAGTTGAAGACGAAGGCGAGCGTGAGCAGCGGAAGCAGGCGCCAGGCATTTTTTCGCAGCGCGCGCTTCTGGATTGCGATTTTGCCAGGATGTTCCTCTGGCTGTGCTTCCATGGCCAAAGATTCGGAATGCATGTTAAATCCTTCGATGATTGCCTCGACAGGTCGAAGCCGTGGGTGTCCTGATGGAGTGACCGATGCGTGGAACGATCAAGCGTCCCGCATGCCATTTTCACCATGAGGAGAACGAACGGTATTCGCCAGCGCACGCCTGGCGATCATCGAATGTCTCCTTCATTGTTCTTGTAGGCCGACGGAGGTTGGATCTCCGCCGGCGTAGTGCATCAGGACTTCTGTACCGATTCCGCGACTTTCAGACCGAAGGCCTTGCAACCCATCGTGCCGCCCAGGTCGGCCGTACGGCTTTCCGGGTTTGCCAGCACGGCATCGACTGCGGTGTCGATGGCGTCTGCCGCGGCGCTGAAATTCGGCTTCTGACGATGCTCGCCGATCCAGCGCAGCAGCATGCTGACCGAGAGAATCATGGACGTGGGATTGGCCTTGTCCTGATTCTGGATATCGGGCGCCGAGCCGTGTTGCGCCTGGGCGCAACAGAGCTTGTCGCCTGCCATCACCGATCCGCCGAGGCCCAGACTGCCCGAGAGTTCTGCGGCGAGGTCGCTGATGATGTCGCCGTAGAAGTTAGTCGCGACCAGCACGTCGAACTTCTCCGGATTGCGCACGAGGTGAGCGGTCGACGCATCGACGAGCAGGTCGTTCAGTTCGACTTCAGGGAAGTCTTTCGCGACGTGGCGCACGCATTCGAGGAACAGGCCGTCCGTCATATGGAAGCTGTTCGATTTGTGGATGGCCGTGACCTTCTTCTTGCGCTTCATCGCCAGCTCAAAAGCGCGGCGCGCGATGCGTTCGCTGCAATGACGCGTGATCTTGCGCACGGAAAGCGCCATGTCCGGCGACGGCATCATCTCGCCCCAGCCCAGATGCATGTTGCGGTCGGGATAGAAGCCTTCGGTCGCCTCGCGCATGATGACGAGATCCATGCTCTTGCCTTCGCGCATGTTCGACGTGAGGAACGAGCGGGTGCGCGACGGGCGCACGTTGGCGTACAGGTCGAGATCGCAGCGGAATGCGGCGGACACGTTGCGGCCGCCTTTTTCCGGCGGCGGATAGTCGGCGTGCGAGACGGTGCCGAGAATCAGGCCGTCATACGTCGGGGCCTTTTCGAGCACTTCCGGGCGCAGCGTCGTGCCGTATTTTTCGAGGCTTGCGAAGCCGATGTCTTCGTAATCGTACTGAAGACCGAGATCGAAGACCTGGTCGGCCTTGCCGAACACGTCGATGGATGCAGCGATGATTTCGGGACCAATGCCGTCGCCGGGGCAAACAAGAATACGCATGATGATGAACTCGCTTTAATTCGCAGGGGTTTGGTGTTCAGCCGACACGGGGCGCGTTTCGCCGCTATCGGACAGCGTGCGCGTGGCGTCCTGGTTCGCGTAGATCCAGAGGATCTTCATCGATTCGGTATCCGAAATGTTTCGGAAGCGGTGCGGCACGTTCGGCGGAATGAAGGTCGTATCAAGTGGCTGAAGCTCGAATTCAAGGCCGTCGATGTCGAGAATCGCGTGACCTTCTACCAGCACCACGCTTTCCTGGCAGTTGTGGCTGTGGAACGGGATCTTCACGCCAGGCGCGAACGAGGTGTAGCCCGTGATGAAGCTGTCCGAGCCGAGCGACTTGCCGACCAGCGGCGTGGTGCTCGCGCCGCCGCCACGGTCGTACACGGGCATCTGGTCGGGCTTCAGAAGGGCTGCGCCCGAGGGAGTCTTGATGGTCATGATGGTTTCCTGTGGGGACGGTCGTGGGCGACGGCTCAGGCGGACGGCCCGATCCAGACGGTCTTGACGTTGGTGAATTCGCGGATGCCGGCGGCGCCGAGTTCGCGGCCATAGCCGGACTGCTTGATGCCGCCGAACGGCAGGCGCGCGTCCGAGGCCACGAGGCCGTTGACGAACACCGCGCCCGCTTCGATCTGGCGCACGAGCGTCTTTGCGCGTTGCAGGTCGCCGGTCCACAGCGCCGCGCCCAGACCGAATTCGGTTGCGTTGGCGAGGGCCACGGCTTCTTCCGTATTCGTGATGCGCAGAACGGCAGCGACCGGGCCGAAAGTCTCTTCGACCGCCGCCGCCATATGCGGCGCGACGTGGTCCAGCACCGTGGGCGCGTAGAAGAAGCCCGCGCCTTCGATCGCGTGACCGCCGGTCTTCAGCACCGCGCCGGCTTCGACCGTGCGTTCGACCTGGCGATGCAGTTCGTCGCGCAGATTGCCGCGCGCCATCGGGCCAATCGTCGTATCGCGCTGCGTCGGGTCGCCGACCTTGAGCTTCGCGACGCCTGCGCAGAACAGTTCGACAAAACGGTCTGCGACTTTTTCATCGACGATGAAGCGCTTCGACGAAATGCAGCTTTGGCCCGTGTTCGAGAAACGCGCCTTGACTGCGGCCTTCGCGGCGGCTTCGACGTCGGCGTCGGCGAGCACGATGAACGGATCCGAGCCGCCGAGTTCGAGCACCTGCTTCTTCATGGCGCGGCCCGCCTGCGCGGCGACCAGCTTGCCGACGGCCGTCGAGCCCGTCAGCGTGACGGCGGCGATACGCGGATCGTCGATGAGGGCGGCGACGTTTTCCGGCTCGATGAGCAGCGAGGTCATCAGGCCGTCAGGCACTTCGGCTTCCGCGAACACCGAGTTGATGACGAGCGCGCATTGCGGCACGTTGCCCGCGTGCTTGAGGATCGAACCATTGCCGGCGCACAGCGCGGGTGCGGCGAAGCGGATGAACTGCCACAGCGGGTAGTTCCACGGCATGATCGCCAGCACCACGCCGAGCGGGTCATAGGCGATGTAGCTTTCGCTGGCGTTGCTGGAGACGGTTTCGTCGCCCAGGTATTGGCTCGCGTTCTCAGCGTAGAAGCGGCAAGTCCATGCGGATTTTTCGACTTCCGCTTCGGCTTCGGCGATGGGCTTGCCCATTTCCAGCGTGATGAGCGCAGCGATTTCAGCCTTGCGGCGCAGCAGGACTTCGCCGAGGCGTGCGACCGCTGCGGTACGCACGCTCAGCGGCTGCTTTGCCCAGGCGCGCTGGGCGACGTGCGCGTTGGCGAGCGCCTGCTCGATCTGGTCGGGCGTGGCGGCATCGAAGCTGGCCACGACCGTTTCGGTGGCGGGGTTCAGGGTGCGAAACATAAAGGTATCCTTATTAATCAGAATTTGAATTAGCTCGTCTGGGCGGCGAAGCCATACAGTCGAGCAGGGTTCTCGACCAGAATCTGTTGACGCACGGCGGCCGTGTCGGCCCATGCGAGTACGTGGTTGATCGCGCGGCCCGCGTCTTCGTTGCGGAACGGCTCGACGCGCGAGAGATCGCCGTCGCGATGGCTGGCGCTGCCCGTATGCGGCCAGTCCGACGCCCACAGCATGCGATCCGGACGCGCTTGAATGAGCGCTTGCGCGAAGGGCGCGATATCGGCGTAGTCGGGGGCCTGGCGCGAAGCGCGATAGGGCGCGGAAAGCTTGACGTAGACGTTGCCGCCCTTCACGAGCGCGAGCACGGTATCGAAAGCCTCTTTCTGCTCGGGCTGCTTCGGCACACGCACGCCCGCGAAGTGATCGAGCACGACATGGACCGGCAGCGCGCCAATCGTGGGCGCGAGTGCGGCAACGATATCGACATCGGCGTAAATCTGGATCGCCCAGCCAAGCGGTGCGACCGTTTCGGCAGCGCGTTGAAGCTGAGCGAGCGCCACGCTCAGGTCGCGCTGCCCCTTCACTTCGAGATTGAGACGCACGCCGCGCACGCCCTGGTCGTGCATGGCGTGCAGTTCGGCTTGTGTCACGGTTTGCGGATCGATCACGGCGATGCCGCGTGCGCGCAAGGTGCCGAGATCGCGCAGCGCGGCCAGCATGGCGGCGTTATCGGTGCCGTAGACGCTGGGCTGCACGATCACCACTCGTTCGATACCAAGCCGCGCTTCGAAGTCGAGCAGGTCGGAAACCAGTGCGCGACCCGGTGTGTATGAGCGGTTCTCAGCGAACGGATAACGTGCGGCGTCGAAGATGTGGACGTGGCAGTCGCAACTGCCGGGCGGGAGCGCGGAGGCGAGTGCGCTGGGATGGTCGTGCGGCGTGGCCTTGGCGTCGGCGGCGGATGTCGACGCTGCAAGCGCGCCGGATGCGCTGGCGCCGGAGCATGCGCCCGACAGCGCAAGGCCGCCGACTGCTGCGAGGCTCGCGCCGAGAAGGTTCCTGCGATACATGTGTCTCCCGATGCTTAGAGGCTGCGTTGGTTGGTATTTTATGCATGCACGAAACCAAGTAAAGGGTTTTTTGTGGTTTTAAAAGGCCATCCAGGGTAAACGACAGGTGATAGAAAACGGCAGCGAAGAGGTGTGAAAGCCCGAGTCAGGCGAGTTTTGGCGGCAAATTGAGTGACGGGGGGCCGCGTGTATGACTCATACCAATAGCGAATTACGAATGGTCTTATGATGTTTTAAAAGTCCATTTGCGTGCATGTGATACGATTGAGGCAAATTCCCCTCATTCCGACTGCCATGCCCCGCGCCTTAGCCGATGTGCTCGCGACCAATATTCACCAGCACATCACCCAGTCCTGCATGCCGCCCGGTACGCGTTTGCCGGAGCGTCTGCTCGCCGAGCGGTTCAATGTTTCGCGCTCGCCCGTGCGCGAGGCGCTCAAGCGTCTGGCGGGACAGGCGGTGGTCGCCCCGCATCCGGATGGCGGCTACGCGGTCGCGGAAGGCGTCGAACCGGTTTCAGAGGCCGAAGTCAGCGAAGTGGAAAATGCCGATGCGGGCGAGCAGACCTATCTGGCCATCGCCGAAGACCGGCTCGCGGGCAGGCTGGAAGACCGCATCACCGAAAACGAGTTGATGCGGCGCTATGGCATCACGCGCGCACAACTCAACGCGGTTCTTCGGCGCATGGTGCAGGAAGGATGGATCGAGCGTCGGCCTGGTCACGGCTGGCAGTTCCAGTCGGTGCTCACGTCGTCGGAGACGTATCGACAGGGTTATCGATATCGACTGTTGATCGAAGCTGCGGGGATTCTGGAGCCGACCTTCCAGCTCCAGCGTGAGGCGCTGCTGCGCTGCCGGGCCGAACAGGAAGTGCTCGCCAACGGTGGCGCGAGAACGGCGTCGCCCGCGGCGTTATTCGATGCGAACAGCCGCCTGCACGAGACCATTGCGGCGTGCTCGGGCAACGTATTTATTCTCGATGGCCTGCGCAGGCTCGACCGGCTGCGCAGATTGATGGAGTACCGCAAAGCGGTGGATCGTGATCAGGCGGAGCGCAGGTGTCGCGAACACCTTACGCTGATCGACTTGCTGCTGTCTGATCAGAGAGAGGCGGCAGCCGATTTCATGAAGCTGCACTTGCACAACGCGGTCAGGGAGAAAACCTCCGACTGAGTAGCCAGGCGGTCTGTGGTCGGTTGCTGATGCAGCGTTTCAGGTTCTACAGATCGCACCTACGCACCGCACCTCTGTGCTACGCGTAGGCAGGGCCGCCACCTAACCGACCAGAAGCCAGCACTACCGTACCGTACGCGCCTTTATTTCGCCGATTCAAACCGCTTCGCCTCGCGCGCCCTCGTGAGCGCCGCGCGTTTTTCAGCCAGCGACGGCGGCACGGGCAATTGCGCCAGCAGCCAGTCAAGCGATGCCCGCAATGCGGCGGGATCGAAATCGTCGCGCACGCTGCTCAGGCTGATGCCAAACAGGATATTGAAGAGCGCCAGCACTTCAGGATCGCGCTCGCCATCGGGCAGGCCCAGCAAGCGGCCGTCCGCGCCCGACATCATCGGCTGGATTTTCTCCTGCAAGCGCGCATCGCCGCGCGCGGCCATCCAGATTTCGAGCATCGCCACCGTCATCTCGGACGGCGGCCGCTCGCGCAGACTGCTGAGGATCAGATAGAGCCGCTCCCTGGTGGTTAGCGCACTCATCGCGCTCATCATCGCGGCATCGTGGTCGAGCGCGGACGCGATGAATGCCGGCAGCAGATCGTATCGGCCCTGCGGAAACTGATAGCGCAACGCCCCCCGCGTGCACTCGCACAACTCACAGAGATATTCCTCGCTCCACGCGCTATACCCCTGACGGCCGATGATTTCCGCGGTGATCTGAAACATCCGGGCTCGGGTGCGTTGGGCTTTCGGGCTGAGTGGTCTGGGCTCTGAAGACTCGTGATCGGGCATGTCGATATGGGCTGGTTCCACTTATGGAACATCAAGCGGAAAGCCCGATTCTACTAGAGCGCAAGCCTTATCCCGCCGCAGCGGCCCGGCTTTCTTTCCAGTTCTTGCCGATTCTTTCGCGCCTCAGGCCGCCGCCGATACCACGAATTCCTCGCCCGAAAAATACAACACTGTATTTTTTCATGAAACATACATATCTGTATGTTTTTATGGCGGCCGCGTATCGAGCGGATCGCCGTGGCAGCAGGGCGATAGCGGTGCGCGGAACATTTCAAGAGACAGGAACAACAACAATATGCAACTACGAAACGCCATGGCGTGCGCGGTGACCACCCTATGTCTGTCGATCGAAGGCGCTCATGCGACCGACGTCACTTACGTGATCGACACACCGATTCTCTCGACGCTTGCCAACTTTCGCGACATCGCGGGTATCTCTACGCTGTACGGCGGCACGGGCTATAGCAACAGCGTCGCCTATGACGGCGTCATGCGTACGGGCGTGTTCTATCGCTCCAGCGCGCTATCGAGCCTGAGCGCCGCCGACGCCGCCACGCTCGCCGAACTCGGCATCACCAGCATCTACGATTTGCGCACCACCAGCGAAATCGCTGCCGCGCCCGATGCGAGCGTTTCCGGCGCGACTGACACCAACATCAATATCCTGGCCTCAACCACGGTCACGGCGACGAGCAGCGCCTACACCTCGGTGACGGGCGCCGATGCGTACATGACGTCGATGTACGACAGCTTCGTGACCGATGCGAGCGAGCGCAGCGAATTCGCGCAACTGCTGCTCGCGCTCGCGCATGGCGACAGCGCCGCGCTGATCCACTGCACCTCGGGCAAGGACCGCACGGGCTGGGCGGCGGTGTTGCTGGAGAGCATCGCGGGCGTGTCGTCGAGCCAGATCATGACCGACTATCTGGCCACCAATTCCTATTCCGCCGCGACCATCGAGGCGTATTACGAAGCGGCACTCAAGACCTACACCGCGCTGTACGGCGCGACCGTCGGCGAGCAAATGGCAGAGGCGATCAAGGAAATCTACAGCGTCAATTCGAGCTGGCTCACTTCGGCGCTCAGTGAGGTCATTGCCGAATATGGGTCGATGACGAACTATCTGACCGAAGGTCTGGGCCTTTCGATGGCCGATATCTACGTGCTGCGCGCGAAGATGGTCTATTACAACTCGCTGCCGGGTCAGGCGGCGATGCACGGCAATGCGGCAGCGGGTGCGGCGCTTCTGCAGAATCTGCAAAATAGTTCGTTGTCCGGAAATTACACCGCATTCAACTATTTCCTGCAGTCCGCCATCGACGCGGGCACGCTGGACGGCATGGAGAATCGCATCGGCGGGCAGGTTCATGCCGACGCGCTGGCATATCTGATGAACCAGCCGCTCGCGGTGGAATCCGCGATCCGCGATTTCGGTTCGCTGAGTGCCGAAGGCAAGCCTGCGCATCCGGTCTGGGTGTCGGTGTGGAGCGACATCACCTCGGCCTCGGGCGCCACCGGCAGCGCGAACAGCAAATCGGAAGACAGCGGCATTTTGATTGGCACGACGCATCGCGTTTCGCCGCGGCTCACCGTGTACGGCGCGATCGGCAGCGAAAACCAGCGGGTCGAAAGCGCTGGCGCGACGGCGACGCTCGACAGCGTTCAGATCGCCGGCGGCGCGCGGCTCGCAATCGGCGCGCTCAACAGCGGTACGTTCGTCAGCGGCATGTTGATGGCGAGCGAAGGCACCTACGATTCGTCGCGCGCGCTGGGCGACAATCTCGGCACCGCAACGGGCGGTTCGCATCAATGGCTCTACAGCGCCACGGGCATGCTCGGCAAGAGTTTCAAGCTTAGGTCGCTGACCGTTACGCCACAGATCGGGCTGCGTTATACCCAGGCGCGCATCAACGGCTTCCAGGAAACCGGCAGCGAACTCGCGCTCGACATGCAGGCCGTCAAGCACGATCAACTAACCGCGCGGGCGCTTGTCGATCTGGATATCAACGCTCTGGAACTGGGCAAGTGGACGCTTACGCCGGGTATGACGCTCGGCTACGAAGAAGCGCTGAATTCGCCGACCGTCACTAGCAACGGTTCGATCGAAGGCTATGGCATCAGTCAGATCGCCGCCTACGACACGCGCTATCTGGGCGTGGCGGCGCTCAGACTTGCGGCCAGCAAAGGCCCGACCAGCGCAGAAATCCGCGTATCGGGTACCGCGGGGCATCACGGCGCGGCTTCGCTCGCCGGATCGGCTTCATTGCGCTACACGTTTTAAGTCATGCGCGGGCAAACGGTCGACAAAGCCAGTTTAATTAGTTCGGATTACTTTTTAAATGTCAGGCGCGATCTTTTGCCCGCGCTGTCAATGAGGCCAGACGCAGGACAATCAGGAACCCGAGGAACATCATGACGCCGCCCGCCACGAGGCTCGCGCCGATCGCCGCCCGATAGACCTCGACGATCAAGGACTGCTGGGCGTGCGGCAATGCAGAGATTGCGCTCAGGCCGTGATCGAGAAAGGCGCGCACGTCGAATTGCGTGCCCAGCGTGGCCAGCTGCGCGTTCAGCACGAACGCCATCACGCCGCCCGATACGGCGGCGCCAAGCGAGCCGCCCAGCGAGCGCACGAACGACATCGTGGCGGTTGCGGAGCCGCGCACGGCGTCGGTGACCGAGTTCTGCACGATGACGGTCGCGGTGGACATGCCCATGCCCATCCCCGACCCGAGCACACCCATCGTCAGGAGGAAGGCGCCCGCGCTTGCGCCGCGATGCGCGAACCAGGCCAGCAGCACCAGTCCCGCGCATTCGAGGCCTACGCCGAGCACGAGAATCGTGTTGAGACGCCGACCGTTGCTGGCGAAACGACCGCCGACAATCGACGTCAGCATCATCATCGCCACCTGGGGCAGCGTCATGGCGCCGGATTGCGTGGGGCTTTCGCCCAGCACGAGCTGGTAATAAAGCGGCATGAAGACCAGCGAGCCCATCATCGCGAACGACATGATGCCGGAGGCCGAAACACAGGCCGCATACGGCACGATGCGAAAGAGCTTGAGGTCGATGATGGGCTGCCGCACGCGGCGTTCGACGAAGTAAAGCAGTGCGAACGCGCCGATGGCGGACACACCCAGCATCGTGCGCGCCAGCGGGCTGGCGACGGCGGGAATATCCGCCGCGTTGAAGAGCAGCAGCAGGGCGGACGTACCGGCTGTGATGAGCGCCGCGCCGACATAGTCGACGCTGGCCTCGCCCGCGCGCGGCGTGCGTGGCAATGCGCCGAGCACCAGCAACAGCGACGCGATGCCCAGCGGGAGATTCATCAGAAAGATCCAGCGCCACGACAGATGCGTCGTGATCGCCCCACCGAGAAGCGGGCCCGCCACGCTGCTGACCGCAAACGTGCCGGTGAAAAAGCCTTGATAACGCGGCCGGTCGCGCGCCGGAACGATGCTGGAAACGAGCGTCTGCGACAGCGTCATCAGGCCGCCCGCGCCGATGCCTTGCAAGCCACGCGCAAGCACCACGGCGATCATCGAATGCGCCAGGCCGCATAGCAGCGATGCGCCTACGAATATCACCACGCTCAACGCGAAGAAAGGCTTGCGGCCGTACAGGTCCGACAGTTTGCCCAGCATCGGGGCGCTGATTGTCGAGGTCAGCATGAACGCCGTGACGACCCAGGTGAGATGGTCAAGTCCGCCGAGTTCCGTCGTGATGACGGGTAACGCCGTGGCGACGATGCTTTGATCGAGTGCGCCGAGAAACATGGCGAGCAGCAGGCCAATGAACACGCGCCGACGCCTGGCGTCCGGCAAGGTCGGCGCTTCGTCCAGTGGTGTTGGGGCGGACGTTTCGGGTTTGAGTGATTGCGATGGCATCGATATTGAGCGGGTGGCGCAGAGCTGCGACTTTATCGCATCGCTCGTACCCGAAGGCTTACCGCGACCGGATTGAGTAAGGAAGTGAAATGAAATACTCCCGCGGCACGCCTACGCCAATCGCAAATCCCACAGCACATCGAGTACGTGTTGCGTCGAACGTTCGACATACCCCGCGCGATATGCAATACCCAGGCGCCGCCACAACGCCGGGCGCAGCGCACGCATGACGATACGACTGTCGGGGGACGGCGTCGTGGCTTCGTGGGGCAAAAGCGTTGCCCCGTATCCTGCCGCTACCAGACTCTTGATCGCGTCGTTGTAATTGAGCTGAATGCGCGGTGCGGGGTGTTGTCCACCCGTCGCGAACCATTCCGCAGTCAGGCGCGAAAGACGCGTGCTTGCGTCATTGAGAATAAGCGGTTGGGCGGCGAGCCATTCAGGCGTCACACGGGCGGGACACCGCCAATGCGCCGGTACGAAGGCCATGACAGGGTCGCGACGCCAGGGCTTGATCACCAGTCCGGCCACCGGTGGCTGCGGCAGCGCGATCAGCCCGACATCCAGCGTGCCATCCACCAGCCGGGACAAGGTTTCCTGCGACGTCAGGACTGCGATCTGAATGTCGATGGCGGGATGGTGCTCGCGCAGGACCTCGAGCGCCTGAGGCAGCAGGTGCGCAATCACCCCCGTGGACGCACCAAGACGCGCCCGCCCTTCGAGCCCTTCTACCTGGCGTTGAATATCGTCTAACGCCTGCTCGGCGTCGGCCAGCAGTCGACGCGCGCGCTCCACCAGCAATGCGCCTATGGACGTCGGCCCTACGTGTCCACGCTTGCGCAACAGGAGCGGAGCCCCAATGCGTGCTTCGAGCTCTGCGATGTGGAGGCTGACCGTTGGCGGCGCCAGGTGCAATGAACGAGAAGCTTCCGCAAATGACCGGTGATCGGCAACGGCGACCAGAGTGCGCAGGCGGTCCAGGCTGATCTCTCGCATGTCCGAATCCTGATTCAGAAAAACTGAAGGTGGTCGTTATGAAATTCAACTTTTCCTATTCTAGCCATCCGCGCATTATGGCGACTCGTTTTACCTGATCCCTCTTTGCTTGATACAACCCCCCAGTCAGCGGAGTCATCCACGTATGAACTCTCCCGTAGTGTTTATCGACGGCGACCAAGGCACCACCGGACTGCAGATCCACGATCGGCTCCGTAACCGGACGGACATCAGACTGTTCACACTTACCGCTGCGGACCGTAAAGATCCGCGGCGTCGCGCCGAAGCCATCAATGCCTGCGATATCGCCATCCTCTGTTTGCCCGATGCCGCCGCGCGTGAGGCGGTGAGCGCCATCGTCAATCCCGCTGTGCGCGTGATCGACGCTAGTTCCGCGCACCGCACACAGCCGGACTGGACTTATGGCTTTCCGGAAATGGCGCCGGGGCAGGCAGAGCAGATTGCGAACGCGCGTCGGGTCACCAATCCCGGCTGCTATCCGACGGGCGCAGTCGGCCTGCTGCGTCCACTGGTGCAGGCCGGACTGATAGCGGACGACTACCCGATCAGCATTCACGCGGTATCCGGCTACTCGGGACGCGGGCGTGCCGGCGTGGAAGAGCATGAGGGAACGAACGCAGCCAATGCGCCTTCATATCAGGTCTATGGTCTGGAACTCGCGCATAAGCACACGCCGGAGATCCAGCGGCACGCCGCGCTTGCACTGCGCCCCATTTTTGTCCCAGCGTACGGATCGTTCCGCCAGGGGATCGTGCTGACCGTGCCGCTGGCGTTGAGGCTGCTGGCGCCTGGCGTGAATGGCGCCGCGTTGCATGCATGCCTCGCACGCCACTATGCGGGAACCACTCACGTACGGGTCTTGCCGCTGGGCGAATCCAGTGCGCCGAAAACGCTGGATCCGCAAGTGCTCAACGGTACCAACGACATGCACTTGAGCGTATTTCACGACCCGGACAACGAGCAGGTCCTGCTGGCTGCAGTTTTGGACAACCTTGGCAAAGGTGCATCCGGGGCTGCGGTTCAGAACCTGGATCTCATGCTGACGGGGCAATGGCGGCAATAGTGCGTGACGGCCACGCCCGCCGCTAGCAAACGTGCGTTCCCTGAATGCACGTTTGTGCACGTTTACATTCTTGTTCGTGCACGTTATGATGGGCCATGACCGATGACATTCCTATCGCCCGTCGCGAACTGATCGCTTCACGCCTTGCCGCTGGGCACGCCGTCGTGGCGGCCACGCTCGCCGTCGAATTCGAGGTATCGGAAGACGCGATCCGCCGCGACCTGCGCGCGCTCGCCGCCGAAGGGCGCTGCCGGCGCGTCTACGGCGGCGCGCTGCCCATTTCTGCGGCGTCGGCACCCATGGCCGCGCGCATGGACGAGGCGCGCGAGCGCAAGCAGGCCCTTGCCATCGCCGCCGCTACTCAGGTGCAGCGCGGCGAACTGCTGTTTCTCGACAGTGGCAGCACCAATCTTGCCTTGGTCGAAACACTGCCCGAAGAGTTCGAACTGACCGTTGCGACCAATTCCATCGACATTGCCGCCGCGCTTTTGCGGCGCGCCGATATCCGCCTCATCATGGTGGGCGGCCAGGTCGACCCGGTGGTGGGCGGCAGCGTCGATGCCGCCGCCGTCGCGAGCGTGCTGAATCTGCATATCGATCGCTGCTTTCTGGGCGCATGCGCGTTGTCGGCGCGCGAGGGCGTGAGCGCCTATGAATTCGCCGATGCCTCCTTCAAGCGCGCGCTGGTCTCGTGTAGCCGTCACACATTGATCCTCAGTACCACTGACAAACTCGATGCCCGCGCATCGCATCGCGTCGCGACGCTGGATGCCGTCGCCTGCGTGGTCGTCGAGCACGATGCGCCGCGCGCGCAGCTTGCCGCGCTCAAGAAGGCGGGGACCACCGTCCTGCAGGCGCAGCGTCCTGCGAACGCTGAAAGCGCGCCCAACTAAACTTGACTCAGGAGCCCACGCCGATGGAATCCGTTGATCGTCCCGCCACGCGCCTCGCGACCCGTCTTGCCTTTCTGGTGGCCGGCTTCGGCATCGCCTGCTGGGCGCCGCTGGTGCCCTTCGCCAAGCAACGTCTTGCCGTGGATGACGGCACGCTCGGCGTGCTTTTGCTGTGTATCGGTCTGGGTTCGGTGGTTGCCATGCTGGTCACGGGGGCGCTCAGCGCGCGCTATGGCAGCAAGCCGATTATCGTCACGAGCGGCATTGCGCTTGCACTGATCCTGCCGCTGCTCACCGTGGCCGCCACGCCGGTCGCACTTGGGATCGCGCTGCTCGCGTTCGGCGCGGCGCTCGGTTCGCTCGACGTCGCCATGAACGTGCATGCGGTCGAGGTGGAGCGTGCAGCGCGCAAGCCGCTGATGTCGGGATTTCACGCGCTGTTTAGCGTGGGCGGCTTCGCGGGATCGACCTTCATGACGTTTCTGCTATCGCTGCATCTCGGCGCGTTTGCAAGCACGACGCTCTGCGCGGTGCTCATGCTGATGGCGATGCTTCTCGCGCGGCCTCGGCTGATGCGCGCCGCGCAGGCCACAAAGGGACCGCTCTTCGTCGTGCCGCGCGGGATCGTGCTGCTGATCGCGGCGCTGACCTGCATCGCGTTTCTGGCGGAAGGTGCGTTGCTCGACTGGAGTGCGCTGCTGATTACGGGCAAAGGGCTGGTGGGCGCGGCGCAGGGCGGTCTGGGCTATATGTTGTTCGCCATTGCGATGACGTTTGGGCGACTGACCGGCGACGCCGTGACGGCGCGCATTGGAGATCGTGCAACGTTGACCTGGGGTGGCGTGGTGGCCGTGGCGGGCTTTGCGGTGGTGCTGGTTGCACCCGTAGCCATGCTGGCGCTCGCGGGTTTCCTGCTGATCGGGCTGGGCGCGTCGAACATCGTGCCGGTGCTGTTCCGCCGTGCGGGCGCGCAGCAGACGATGCCCGCTGCGCTCGCCATCGCGGCGATCACGACAACGGGCTATGCGGGCGTGCTGGTCGGCCCTGCCGCCGTTGGATTCGTCGCCAGGGCGGTGGGTCTGGACACCTCGTTCTGGATGCTGCTAGGACTGCTTTGCATCGTACCGTGCTGCGCGACGCTGGTGACGCCCGCGCCGGAACGGCAAGCCGGTCTGGCGCGGGATTAACGCGTCGTCGTCAGGACACGCGCGCGTCAAGCCGCATCGGTCAGCGCGTGGCGCAGTTCCTGATAGCTGCGCAGGCCGGCCAGCCCCAGTTCACGGCCGATACCGCTCAGACCCAGGCCGCCCCAGCAGACTTGCGGGAAGATCAGTTGCGGCGTGTTGATCCACACGAGGCCCGCGCGCAGTTGCGCCTTGTAGCGGCGCGCGGCGTCGTTATCGGCGGTCACGACGGTGGCGACCAGGCCATAGCGTGTGTCGTTGGCCAGGGCGATGGCTTCATCGTCGGTGCGGAACGACTTCACGCAGGCCACGGGGCCGAACACTTCGTCGTTCCATAGCACGTTGTCCACGGACGGTTCCGCGACCACGACGGGGGCCATGAAAAAGCCCTCGGCGCAGGCTGTATCGAGTTGACCGGAAAACGCCACCGATGCGCCCGCTTCGACGCCTTGCGCGACCAGCGCCTGCACACGTTCGCGCTGCGCTGCCGAGACCAGCGGACCCATTGCCACGTTTTCGGCGGGAGGGGCAACATGGATTGCGCGCACAGCGGTTTCGAACGCGGCCATGAATTTGCGGTAGACCTCGTCGTGTACGAGGATGCGCGCCGTTGCCGAGCACATCTGGCCGGCGTTCGTGAATGCGCCGCCTACGGCTAGCGAGACTGCGCGTTCGATATCGGCGTCGGCGCGCACGATCAGCGCGGATTTGCCGCCGAGTTCGAGCGTCACGCGCTTCATGTCCTGCGCGGCGGCCTGCATCACTTTCTTGCCCGATGCGGTGCTGCCGGTAAACGAAATCTTGTCGATCAGCGGATGCGCGGTGAGTTGCGCGCCGACTGCGCCGCCGCCGTTGACGAGGTTGACGACGCCATCGGGCACGCCCGCTTCGGCGATGATCGCGGCCAGCATGTGCTCAACCGGCGAGGTCAATTCCGATGGCTTGAGGACGACGGTGCAGCCTGCTGCGAGCGCGGGGGCGATCTTCCAGGCGGTGGTGACCATCGGGAAGTTCCACGGCACGATCAGGGCGGCTACGCCTACGGCTTCGTAGAAGCGCTCGCCGGTGACGGTGTTGTCCGGAAGTGTGAGGGTTTCGGGGGCGAAGGTGCTGGCTTGCTCGCACAGGCCGGCGTAGTAGTCGAAGGTTGCGGCGGCGTCACTGACGTCGAGGTTTGCTTCGAAGGGAGGCTTGCCGCTGACCTGCATTTGCATTGATGCGAGGCTGGTACGGTCGGCTTCGATTAGTTCTGCGATTTTTTTGAGTAGCTTCGCGCGGGCGGTGGGCGCGGTGGCGCGCCATGATGCGAGGGCGCTGTGCGCTGTTTTTACTGCTTTGTCGATTTGCTCTGGCGTTGCTTGTTCTTGCCAGCCGATTTGCTCGCCTGTTGAGGCGTTGTGGATCGGGGTTGAGGTTTGGGGCGTCGCGCTGTGGTGCGGTTGGCCTGCAATTGTTGCTGCAGGGAATGTGAGGATTTTTTGATCGAGTTCTGCGGTTGACATTGAGGGTGTCTCCTTTGTGATTCTTTCGTGAATTGCCTGATTTCGTGTCGGTAAGCACGCGTTGCCCCTGTGCGGGGCGGCACCCCCTTTTCTTTGCAGCGGCAAAGAAAAGGGGGGAAAAGAAAGCCGCTCAAACCGCCAGTGCTTCGCCGTACACCCACAGCCTATAAAACGGAGTGGCGCCCGGGCAGCGCCCGCACCACTCGCCGAATTTCGGAGTGGTGCCATCCGCACATCCGGGGACGCTACGCGCCCCGTGGGGTATATTCAAAACCGGTGGTTTGCGCCTTCCTTTGCAAACCCAACCGTTGCGAGCGCAGCGAGCAACGGGATGAATGACTGCCTTGTCACTTCGTTATTGGGCGCGTGGCGCGAGCAATGCCCAGTTACCACTCTGTTGATGGGCGAGTGGTGGACGGTGTCAAATTAGCGGTGTGAGCGGCTTTCTTTTGCCTACTTTTCTTTGCCGCGGCAAAGAAAAGTAGGTGCCGCCCCGCACAGGGGCAACGCTAATAGACCGACAAGAAGTCAAGGAAATGCCAAAAAAAGCCTAAAAAAGCCTAAAACCAAGGCTTACCGATACTTAACCCCAGGCATAACACAAAGCATCTCAAACGCCAGATTAGCGCCCACAAGCGCAGTAGTCCCAGCCTGATCATAAGGCGGCGACACCTCAACAAGATCAGCGCCCACAACATTAAGCCCCTTCATCCCGCGAATAATCTCAAGCCCTTGCTGCACGGTCAGCCCACCAACTTCCGGCGTCCCCGTTCCCGGCGCAAAAGCCGGATCCAACCCATCGATATCAAAGCTCAGATAAACCGGCGTATCGCCCACACGCTCACGCACCTGAGCCATCAACGGCGCGAGCGACTTGTTCCAGCACTCCTCAGCCTGAACGACCGTAAAACCCTGCTGCCGGCACCAATCAAAATCATCCGCGTGATAACCCGTACCGCGCAAGCCAATCTGCGTGACCTTATCGCACTGAAGCAGCCCATCTTCAACAGCACGTCGGAACGGCGTCCCATGAGCGATTTTTTCGCCGAACATGGTGTCGTTCACATCAGCGTGCGCATCGATATGCACCACGGCCACCTTGCCGTACTTCTTGTGCAGGGCACGCAGAATCGGCCACGCAATCGTGTGATCGCCACCCAGCGTAATCGGCCGGCAGCCATTGGCCACGATCGCGTCGTAAGCCTCTTCGATCAGCCGGATCGAATCCTTCAAATCGTACGGATTGGTTGCGACGTCACCAATATCCGCCACTTGCAGCGAATCAAACGGCGCAGCGCGCGTCGCCATGTTGTACGGACGCAGCAGCACCGATTCCGAGCGGATCTGGCGCGGCCCGAAGCGCGCGCCCGAGCGGTTCGAGGTGCCCAGGTCGAGCGGCACGCCCACGAAGCAGGCATCGAGGCCTTCGGTTGTGTCGGCCTGCGGCAGGCGCATCATCGTCGCAATGCCGCCAAAGCGCGGCATGTCGTTGCCGCCGAGCGGCTGGTTGAGTTCGCGTTCCATGTGGGGTGTCTCCGATCGTTGGGTGCTTTCCAGTGATGCTGGTGAAGCGATCGGCCGATGGTAGGCGAGGCGGGCGCTGCGCGAATTACGAAGTTGAGATGTTCACATCGACGGTAATCGATGCAAGAGGCGGGTTTACAACGCTGCGAGACGTGGGGACGCATGGCCCCAGCCAATCAGTTCGCGCTTGGTGCGCACGCCGAGCTTCGCGAATGCACGCTTCACGTACGACTCCGCCGTGGCGGTGCGCACGCCCAGGATCTCCGCGGCTTCGGGCACGGTCTTGCCGGTGATGAGGTGAGCGCAGATTTCGTATTCGCGTTTGGACAGCTTCACGCCGTCCGCCGCGATGCGCGCGTCGAACTGCGCAAGCGGATGCAGGTACGAGGTGGGATGCGCCACGCGCCGCGCCGCGCTGGTGGAAGCGTGCAGTTCGAGCAGCGGAAACAGGAAGTCGCTCACGTGGCGAAAGCGGTTCATTTCCGCGAGCGAGAACGGCGGTGCGTGCAGCGCGCGTTCGAGTGCGATGGAATGCTGGGCGTGGCGCGTGCCGCGTGCGAGCACGCATTCGTGTGCAATGAGCGCTTCGTCGAAAAGGCGTTGGCGGAATTCGCCGGGTGGTATTGCGCCGATGTCGCGCACCACCAGCATCGTGCCGATCTTGCCGCGTATGCCCGCAAACAACGGATCGCTTTCGTAAAAGCGGTCGTAGTAGAGCGTCATGACGTCTGAAATCGTGCCCGAGTCCATGCCTACGCCGCCGCTGCCTACCCACTCGCAACGAAAGCCGTTGGGCATGTTGCTGTCCGCGCGCGAGCGTTCGATATGGACGACGTTCAGCGGCACGACTTCGTTGAGCAGCAGCGTGAGGCGCGGCACGAAATCGGGCGTGCCGACGGCTTCGATGACATTGCCGAGCGTTTTGAACGACAGCGGGAAATTGGATTGTTCTTGAGGGGGTACGGGAATCAGCATGGCGTGCCCCAGATTTGAAGGCTAAACGATTATAGCCGAAGGGCCGCATGCCCCGTTAGACGGGGTTTTCAGGGGTTTTATCCGCCGGGCGCGCGCCACGCGCTGGCTCGGCCATGCATGCACCAAAAAGCGTCAGATCGAATCGGCGGGATCAAGCCAGACGCGCGCCAGACGAGCGCAAAACACACACAAAACGCATCTTGCCCCCCTTGAGGGGGGGCATACCGGGGCAGCGCGACCCGGCAACATGGCCGCACCGATTCAATGAACACGTCAAAACGACGTCTGACACAGGAACAACCATGAGCAAGCTGATTCAGGACATCAAGGAACTGGGCGCAGGTCTGGGCGAATTCACCAAGCTGGAATACGGCATGGACGAAGGCGACTGGCGCGCGGCGGAAGGCACGAACGGCAACTACGTAATCGGCTTTTGGGAAGGCAAGGTCGGCTCGGTCGAATTTCCGGAAACGGGCGCGGACGAAGCCTGCTGGCTGGTCGAAGGCAAGGTTGCGCTGACCGATGTGAACGGCGCGCGCAAGGAATTCTCGGCTGGCCAGGGCTACCTGCTGCCGAAGGGCTTCGCAGGCAAGTGGGAAACCATCGCCGATGCGAAGAAGTTCTACGTCCTGCTCGAACCGCAACAGTAATACCCGCAGCGATTCCTCGTCGCAAGCCGCGCTGCCCGCCTCGGGCGAACAGCGCGGCGCCGTCCCCCCGCTTTATGCAGTGAAGCCATCATGAGCGATAGCGCGCAACTCTACGAAGCCGGCATGGGTGCCTCCGCACCGGCCGCCAAACGCGAATCGACGCGTAATCCTGCTGCCTTGGGCGTGGAAGAAGCGCTTTCGCGCACCAAGCTTTCTCCCTACTGGCTCGACAATCCGGCGCAACCGCCCGCCGAGCCGAAACTCACGCAAGACACCCGCGCCGATCTGCTGATCGTGGGCGGCGGCTTCACGGGCCTGTGGGCTGCCGTGCAGGCCAAGGAACAGATGCCCGATCTCGACGTCGTGGTGATCGAAGCCGGGCGCGTGGCGCATGGCGCGTCGGGCCGCGCGGGCGGCATCATTTCGACTTCGGTGATGCACGGTCTGCCGAACGCCGTGCGCGTGTTCCCGAACGACATCGCGCAACTGGAAGAATTCGGCCACCGCAATCTGGATGGTTTCGAAGAGACGCTCAAGCGCTACAACATCGACGCCGATATCGAATGGAACGGCGAGATGACGGTAGCAGTGGACCCGGACCACGTCGAGCATCTGCAGGCCGACTACGATCTGCACACGGAATACGGCCACAACGTGCAACTGCTCGACGCAAAAGCCACGCGCGAGCAACTGGATTCGCCGCTGTTCGCGGGCGCGCTCTGGTCGCGTAACCGTAGCGGTATCGTGCATCCGGCCAAGCTTGCCTGGGGCCTCAAGCGTGCGGCGCTTTCGCTGGGCGTGCGGCTCTACGAATACACCCCGCTGATCGAAGTCAAGGACGAAGGCGAGACCGTGTTCGTCAAGACGCCGGAAGGCAGCGTGCGCGCGCCGCGCGTGCTGTTCGGCAGCGGCACCGCGAAAGTGGGTATTGCCGATATCAACCGTCGCGTGTTGCAGGTGCGCGATCACGTGCTCGCCACCGAACCGCTCACTGAAGAGCAACTCGCGCGCATTGGCTGGAAGAACCGCCAGGGCATTTACGATACGCGCACGCAGCTCAACTATTTCCGCCTCACGAAGAACAACAATATTATCTTCGGCGGTCTGGTGAGCTATCACTTCGACGGCGATCCCAATCCGCCGCAGGATGAAAAGCGCGAAACCTATTACCGTCTCGCGCAGGCGTTCTACAACACGTTCCCACAACTCGCAGACGTGCGTTTCTCGCACGCGTGGGGCGGTCCGATCGATTACTGCTCGCGCGGCTCCGTGTTCGCAAAGCGTTATCTCGGCGAGAAGGCCGTGTTTGTCGCGGGTTATACGGGCTTTGGCGTGGCGGCGAGCCGCTTCGGCGCCTTCATGGGCCTGAACCTGCTGTTCGATCGCGATAGTCCCGAGCGCGAACTCGATATCGCCAAACTCAGCCCGACCTATATTCCGCCCGAGCCGGTGCGCTGGCTGGCGGCCAAGGTGACCTTTCACGCCTTCGACGGCGCGGATGCCGAAGGCGGCTGGAAGCGGGCGTGGATCAAGGGCATCAAGGCCCTGGGTTTCCCGATGTGATGTGAGCGCCAGGCGGCGTCTCGCATCGGCCAGACGCCGCCGCAGTCAGAAGAAGCGGCATGTTCTCCAATACCTCCGATCTCGACCTGCGCCTCGTGCGGGTCTTCCTCGCCGTGGTGGACGCGCGCGGCATCACCGCCGCCGAAGCGACGCTCGGCGTGCGCCAGTCCACCATCAGCTCGCAGCTTTCCGCACTGGAAGCGCGTGTGGGTTTTACGCTATGTGAGCGCGGGCGCGGCGGCTTTCGCCTCACCTCGAAAGGCGAGCGTTTCGTCAGCTCGGCGCGTGCGCTGGTGGCCGCGACTTCGCAGTTCGTCGCCCAGGTGCGCGATATCGACCGCAAGCTCGTGGGCACGCTTTCGATCGGCTTGATCGGGCAGGCTTCGCATGTCGAAAACGCCCGCCTGGCGGAAGCGATCGGCGCGTTTCGCAAGCGCGACGAGGCGGTGCGTTTCGCCATGCGCGTAGCGCCGCCACAGGAGCTTGAGGAAAGCCTCGTCAACCAGCAGCTCGATCTGGCCATCGGCTATTTCTGGCATCGCGTGGCGGGACTGTCGTATACCGAGCTGTTCAGCGAGCGCCAGGTAATCTGCTGCGGACGCGGTCATCCGCTCTTTCACGAAGGGCCGCACGTCACGCTGGACGATCTGCGCGCGCACGACTGGATCTGGCGCAGCTACCCGGTGCCCGAGGAATTGGCGAGCATCGGCGAGCGCCAGGTCACGGCGATCGCGGACAGCATCGACGCGGCCACTGTGCTGATTCTGTCCGGCAGCCATATCGGCTATCTACCCGAACATCATGCGCAGCCATTCGAGCAACGCGGATTGATTCGCGTGCTGGGGCGCACGGCTTTTGGCTTTGACGTACCGCTGCATCTGGCCACCAAACGCGGCGCTGGCGATAAACCCATCGTGCGCGCTTTCTGCGAAGACCTGCTCAACGTGTATGGCGCGCAAAGCATGGAGGAAGAGCGCGTGTGCGCCTGAGAG
Organism: Burkholderia sp. Ax-1719; assembly: GCF_011753055.1. Classification (GTDB taxonomy): domain Bacteria; phylum Pseudomonadota; class Gammaproteobacteria; order Burkholderiales; family Burkholderiaceae; genus Paraburkholderia. The sequence continues at coordinate 541,891 of NZ_VWWJ01000001.1, forward strand.
ACATAAAAGAACAGCAAGGAAAAGTAACCGATGTCGATGCGCGCGCAACGAAAAATATCCGCACAAACATACATTGGCCGCGCATGAAGTGAACGTTTGAAATACGCAATATGGCGTGCATTCGAGTGCTTTAGAGTGACCGCCAGAGTTGAGGACAGTGCGCGGCTCTGACCGCGTGACGGGATAACGGCAAGGCGCAGTACATACGTAGGCCACGCCCAAGCCCCAAGGAGTGAGACACCATGGCAGACAACACCAGCATCACCCAGATTGAAACCTTCGGTTTCGAACGTATCCCCGACAAGTCGCGTTATGCGCGGCCCATCGATCTTTTCCGGCTGCTGTTCGGCGGCTGCAATACCTTTTCGACTTCCGTGCTGGGCGCGTTCCCGGTGCTCGTCGGCCTGTCGTTCGAGGCGAGTTTGTGGTCGATCGTGATCGGCGTGCTTGCCGGCACGTTCATCCTCGCGCCGATGAGTTCGTTCGGCCCGCGCAACGGCACGAGCGACCCGGTTTCGTCGGGCGCGCACTTCGGCATTCATGGCCGGATCGTCGGTTCCTTCCTCGCGCTGCTGACGTCCATCGCGTTTTTCTCGCTCGCGGTGTGGAGTTCGGGCGACGCGCTGGTGGGCGGCGCGCACAACATGATCGGCATGCCGCAAAACGGCTGGACGCTGGGCTCGGCTTACATGGTGTTCGCCGTGCTGGTGCTGGTCGTCTGCATCTATGGCTTTCGCTTCATGCTGTGGGTGAACAAGATCGCCGTGTGGGCCGCGAGCCTGATGTTCGTGGTCGGCGCGTTTGCGTTCAAGGGCACCTTCGATATCCACTACGCTGGCACCTTGCACCACGGTGGTGCGGGCTTCTGGGCCGCGTTTATCGGCGCGACGCTGGTGGCGCTGAGCAATCCGGTGTCGTTCGCCTCGACGCTGGGCGACTGGGCGCGCTACATCCCGCAAACCACGCCGCGTTATCGCGTCATGGGCGCGGTGTACGCCGCGCAGATCGCCACCTTCGTGCCGTTCTTCTTCGGCCTCGCGACGGCGACCATCATCGCCACGCACGCACCGAGCTTCATCACCTCGAACGATTACGTGGGTGGTCTGCTGGCGGTGTCGCCGCGCTGGTTCCTGCTGCCGATGTGCCTGATCGCCATCATTGGCGGGATGTCGACGGGCACGACCGCGCTGTATGGCACGGGCCTCGACATGTCGAGCATGTTCCCCAAGTACCTCAACCGCGTGGGCGCCACGCTGCTGATCGGTACGCTGGCGATTGCCTTTATCTTTATCGGCCGCTTCGCATTCAATCTGGTGGAGAGCGTGTCGACGTTCTCGACGCTGATCTGCACGTTTAGCTGCCCGTGGATGGCGATCATGGTGATCGGCTACATGCAGCGCCGCGGCTTCTATCTCGCCGACGACCTTCAGGTCTTCAATCGCGGCGGTCGCGGCGGTCACTACTGGTTCACGCATGGCTGGAACCTGCGCGCAATGGGCGCGTGGCTGCCGGCGGCGTTCCTCGGCCTGTCCTTCGTGAATCTGCCGGACCAGTTCGTCGGGCCGCTGGGCAACCTTGCAGGCGGCTGCGATCTGAGCGTGCCGGTGTCGTTCATCGTGGGCGGCATGCTGTATCTGGCGCTGCTGTGGCTGGCTCCGGAACCGGACGGCGTGTACGGTCCGCAAGGACGCCGTTTCGTGCGCGGCGGCCGGGCGGCGGCTGCGGCGACTCCCGCGCCGGTGACGGCACGGGCTGCGGCCGCACCGGCCCGCAAGCGCGACGAGCAGGAAACGGCAGGCATGCGCCCGGTGCAGCGCGTGCGGGAGTATGCTGAATAAGCATCCGGATGGATTGCGGAGAACGAACGGCCGGCGCGTGTAGCGTCGGCCGTTTTTGTTTGCGCCGCGATTGCGACCTTTCTCTATCGGTTGGGGATAACGCGCTTTTGCGCTCAAAAACGCGCCCCAAACTGCCCGATTTGCCCGAAAACGTTGAAATGGTTCGGGAAACGGCCGAAAGGCCTTAAAATCTCCCGTTCCGCGCAGGATCGCCGTACTGATCCCGGCCTTTTTCTTCTGCCCGTCAGGACGCGAAAGGTTTGATGGGGACGTATCGAGGCGGCTGCCGGAACCGTCGGACGCGGCGCGAAGCGCCGTTGCAGCGCCGGAGGGCGGGGCGCGATCGGCTAAACTGTAGGGCTTGCGCGACCGGATTCGACGGCACCGACGGCACTATGAGGTCAGTCCGACACGGTCAGTCCGACACGGTCTGTCCGACCACTTTCACACCCGTTGCGGCACTCGCGGCGGCGGGTCAATGCATAGACTGGATGAACAACCATGAGCACGATTCTCGAATCTCTTCCGACCGGCCAGAAAGTCGGCATCGCGTTTTCCGGCGGCCTTGACACCAGCGCCGCGCTGGTCTGGATGCGCAAGAAGGGCGCCGTGCCCTACGCCTACACCGCTAACCTCGGCCAGCCCGACGAAGAAGATTACGACGCGATCCCGCGCCGCGCGACCGAATACGGCGCAGAAGGCGCGCGTCTGATCGACTGCCGCGCGCAGCTCGTCGCCGAAGGTATCGCTGCGCTGCAAAGCGGTGCATTCCACGTCTCGACGGCCGGCGTCACGTACTTCAACACCACGCCGCTGGGCCGCGCCGTGACGGGCACGATGCTCGTCGCCGCGATGAAGGACGACGGCGTGAACATCTGGGGCGACGGTTCGACCTACAAGGGCAACGACATCGAGCGCTTCTATCGCTATGGCCTGCTCGTCAATCCGGATCTGAAGATCTACAAGCCGTGGCTCGACCAGACCTTCATCGACGAACTCGGCGGCCGTGCCGAAATGTCGGAGTTCATGAACCAGCAAGGCTTTGCGTACAAGATGTCGGCTGAGAAGGCCTACTCGACGGACTCGAACCTGCTCGGCGCGACCCACGAAGCCAAGGATCTGGAAAGCCTGGAAAGCGGCATCAAGATCGTCAACCCGATCATGGGCGTGGCGTTCTGGCGCGACGACGTCAAGGTCGAGCGCGAAGAAGTGACGATCCGCTTCGAAGAAGGCCAGCCGGTCGCACTGAACGGCAAGACCTTCCCGAACGCCGTGGAACTGCTGCTCGAAGCGAACCGCATTGGTGGCCGTCACGGTCTGGGCATGAGCGACCAGATCGAAAACCGCATCATCGAAGCGAAGAGCCGCGGCATCTACGAAGCCCCGGGTCTGGCGCTGCTGTACATCGCGTATGAGCGTCTCGTTACGGGTATCCATAACGAAGACACCATCGAGCAATACCGCGAAAACGGCCGCCGCCTCGGCCGTCTGCTGTATCAAGGCCGCTGGTTCGATCCGCAAGCCATCATGCTGCGCGAAACGGCGCAACGCTGGGTTGCGCGCGCGATCACGGGCGAAGTGACGATCGAACTGCGCCGCGGCAACGATTATTCGCTGCTGAGCACGAAGTCGCCGAACCTGACGTATCAGCCGGAACGCCTGTCGATGGAGAAGGTGGCGTCGACGTTCTCGCCGCGCGACCGTATTGGTCAGCTGACGATGCGTAACCTGGACATCACCGATACGCGCGACAAGCTGCGTGTGTACTCGCAGGTGGGCCTGCTGAAGGGTGGTGATAATTCGGCGCTGCCGCTGCTGAAGACGGATAAGGAATAAGTTTTCGGTAGTTGGCTGGTTTGAGTCTGGAAAGCCCGCTTCGGTTTGTGCCGGAGCGGGCTTTTGTATTTTGGGGTGGATCGTCTTTCGATTCCCCTGCTTAGCGCTACTGGCTGCGATTGCACTCGCGAGTGCGGCCTGCAATGACAGTCCGACCGGCGGCCAGCTAATCCAAGGACGTTAGCTTGCTCAGGCCGGGCGTCGCTGCGATCCGCTGCGTCTGGGCGCAATTATCGGCACAGCTTGATTCTGTTGGCGCACGATCTCGATCAATCGCTGCGCCGCCGCCGAAAGATATCCATCATTGCGATGCACGACGCCAAACTCGCGTGTCATCGTCGTGGCGGGATTGGGCAGTTCTACTAACGCAGGCGTAAACCTCCCCGCCTCCAGATTGCGCCTTGAAATAAAGCTCAAAAGCCCGGTCTCGGCAATCAATCGCGGCACAGCCGCAATCGAACTCGTCATCACCGCGGCCTTCGGCGCGGGCAGGCCGTGAGTCGCAAACACTGCCTCAAGCCACTGCCTCGTAGCCACCGACTGCGCAGGCAGTACCCAGCCGCACTTTGCCATCGCTTCCAGCGTTGCCTTCTTCCCCGCAAGCGGATGCGAAGCGCTCGCTGCGACCACCACATCGTCAGCAAGAATCGGAATCTGCACCAGCGTCTCGTCGTGCGCCCCAAGCGGCCCAATCACCACGTCCAGCAAGCGCTTGCGCAAGGCCTCCTGCAGCACGTCATTCATCCCGATCTGCAATTCCACTACCACGGCGGGCGCTTCCTCATGCAGTACGCGGCAAGCCGTTGGCATGATGAATTCGGCGATGGTTGCGGCCGCACCGACTTTCACCAGCCCCGACAATCCCGCTCCAAGCGAAGCAATCTCGCGCTGCGTCTCATCTAGCGTGCGCTCGACAAGCCGCACACGCTCCTGCAGCAAACGCCCCGCATCGGTCAGACGGATTCCGCGTCCGCTGCGTTCGAACAGCGCCGCCCCGTAGGTCTCTTCCAGCCGATCAATGCATTTGGACAGCGCAGGCTGCGTCACATGCAGCGCCTCGGCCGCACGTCCCAGATGCCCCAGTTCAGCGACTTTCGCGAAATACATCAGATCGCGCACCTGCAGATTCATGACCATGACGAATCCATAGCTAACAGGAATGAAAAGATGAAAAATCGAAAATAGACATTATGAGTCGCGGTGTCAACAATGACGTCAGGCAGCACGAAGCCCAAGAGATCAACAAGGAGACACCCCATGTCCTACCGCATCCTCGTCACCGCGCCGCGCCTCGCGCCGGCTGGCCAGCGCGTGCTGGCGGCCGCGCAGTGCGAGACCGTCTATATCGACGACGCCCAGGACGCCGCGCAGGTCGCGCGCATGCTCGCTACGCAGCCCATCGACGCGGTTATTTCGCGCACGGTCGAACTTTCCGGCGCGGCGATTGCCGCCTGCCCGACGTTGCGCGTGATCTGCAAGCACGGCGTGGGCGTGACGAATATCGATGTCGATGCCGCCTCGCAGCGCGGCATTCCCGTCTTCACCACGCCCGGCACCAACACGCATTCGGTGGCCGAACTCGCCATTGGTCTGATGCTGGCGGCAGCGCGCAAGATCCCCTTCTACGATAGCGAACTGCGTGCCGGTCGCTGGACGCGCACCGGCGATGGTCGGCAACTTCATGGGCGCACGCTCGGACTTGTCGGCTATGGGCAGATCGGCAAGCGGGTCGCGGCGATTGCGCACGCGCTCGGCATGAAGGTGCGCGCGTTCGATCCCGTGGCGAAGCAGGCCGATGCGCAGTCCTTCGTCACGCTCGAACGCGCGCTGGACGATCTGTTCGCACACGCCGATGTGCTGAGCCTGCATTGCCCCGTGAACGCGCACACGCGCAACCTGCTCGACGAACACGCCATCGCGCGGTTGCCGGATGGCGCGATCGTGATCAACACGGCGCGCGGCGAACTGATCGACGAAGCGGCCCTTGTGGCCGCCCTTCGCAGCGGCAAGCTGGCGGCGGCGGGTCTCGACACCTTCCGCAATGAACCGGTCCCTGCCACCGATCCGCTCGCCACGCTGCCCAACGTCGTGCTCACACCGCACGTGGGCGGATCGACGCCCGATGCGCTCGATGCCGTCGCCGTGTCCGCGGCTGAGACCTGTCTGCGATTTTTGCGCGGCGAGCCTGTCGACGCGGCCGCCTGCGTCAATCCCGCCGTCTTCCATGTTTCCCCAGTTGATTCAAAGGTCATCGCATGAACCACGATACGAACGCATCGCAGGACCGGGCCGGCTGGCCCGCAGGCTTCTTTGTTGGTCAACGCACGTCGCTGCCGGCCGCTGCGCAGATTGAGGCCTTCCGCAGCGTGCCAGTCGCGCATGCGGGCGACTGCATGGGCCGCAGCACGGGCGCATATGGACTGAACGCCTACCACCATTCGGTCACGCTGACGATGTGCGGGCCGGCCATCACGGTACGCGTGCGTCCCGGCGACAACATGATGATCCACAAGGCGATCGAACTGGCGCAGCCAGGCGATGTGATCGTCGTCGATGGCGGAGGCGATCTGACCCAGGCGTTGATTGGCGGCCTGATGCGCACATCGGCGCTTGCGAAGAAGATCGGCGGCTTCGTGATCGACGGCGCGATCCGCGATCTGGCCGAGTGGGCCGAGGGCGGCATGCCGGTCTACGCGCGCGGCCACACGTTTCGCGGGCCGAGCAAGGAAGGCCCAGGCGAGGTGAACGTGCCGATCGCCTGCGCGGGCATGGTGGTGAATCCGGGCGATCTGATCCTGGGCGATGCGGATGGCGTGATCGCCGTGCCGGTTGATCGCCTGGATGCGCTGCTGCCGCTAGTGCGCGCGCACGCGGACAAGGAAGACACCATCCGCGCGACCAATGCTGCCGGCACGGCTGACCCCGAGCGCTTCAATGCGCTGCTGCGCAAGAAGGGCTGTCCGGTCTAGATGCGGTTGAGGTGAGAACTGCAGCCAGAGCGTCGGCAAAATACAAAACAGGAGACAAGGCTATGCAATCGAGCACCCCCGTCGCGGGCGCGTGTGAGCCGGATACATCGCTTGATTCAAACGATACACGCCGCGTCGCCGCACCAGCGGCTTATCTGACGCCTGAGGTCCACGCTCGCCAGATTTCGGCGCGCCTTGATCGGCTGCCGCCGAGTGCGCCTGTGTGGCTGTTGATCGGCGCGCTGGCGCTCGGCGGCTGGTTTGAGATCTACGACATGTTCCTCACGGCCTATATCGGCCCAGGGCTTGTCAAAGCGGGCATCTTCACGAAGACGACCGCTTCGCTGTTCGATCTCGGCGGCCTGGGGGCATTTGTCGCGGCGCTGTTTCTGGGGCTCTTTATCGGCACGATTGGCGTGGCCTTTATTGCCGACAAACTCGGACGCCGCCGCGTCTTTGTCGGCGCGCTGCTGTGCTACACCTTCGCCGCCGTCATGATGTCGCTGCAAAGCGAGCCGGGCTGGGTCGTGTTCTGGCGGGTGGTGGCGGGCATTGGCGTGGGGGCGGAACTGGTGACAATTGACGCCTATGTCTCCGAGTTCGTGCCCGCGCGTCTGCGGGGCCGCGCGTTTGCCTTCGTGCAGGCGATCCAGTACACCTCGATTCCGACCATCGCTTTCCTCTCGTGGCAACTCGTGCCGATTGCGCCATTCGGTCAGGACGGCTGGCGTTGGGTGGTGTGGATCGGTTGCTCGGGCGCGGTGTTCGTCTGGTTGATTCGTCTGGGCTTGCCGGAAAGCCCGCGCTGGCTGATCCAGCACGGCCGCACGACGGAAGCCGAAGCAATCGTCGCGCGGCTCGAAAAACGCATCGAGCGCGCCACCGGCAAGCCGTTGCAAGCGGTCAAGGTTGCGAGCGCAACGGAATCTGCACAGCCAGTGGCTTCGACCGACGACAGCCCGTGGAGCGCGCGCTTTCGCCGCCGCACGATCATGCTGCTGGTGTTCAACTTCTTCCAGTCGATCGGCTATTACGGTTTTGCCAGTTGGGTGCCGACGCTGCTCGCAGAAAAAGGCGTCACGCTCACGCATAGTCTCTGGTACTCGTTCCTGATCGCAATCGCAAGTCCAATCGGGCCGCTGCTTTCGATGCTGATCGCCGACCGCGTGGAGCGCAAATGGCTGATTGTCGGTTCGGCCGTGGCGATGGCGGTGCTCGGCATCGTCTTCGCACAGCAGCGCGCGCCTATGCTGCTGGTCGCCATGGGGCTGCTGATGACGCTCGCGGGCAACTGCATGACGTTTTCGTACCGCACCTATCAGGCCGAATTGTTCCCGACGCGCATGCGTGCGCGCGCCATCGGCCTGGTTTATTCGGCGAGCCGTATCAGCGCGATGCTCTCGGGTTTTCTGATTGGCTTCTTCCTGCGTCACCTGGGCGTGGGCGGCGTGTTCTCGCTGATCGCCGGGTCGATGTTTGTCGTAGTCCTGACGATTGGACTGTTCGGGCCACGCTCGCGTGGTCTCAGTCTCGAACAGATTTCCGCTTGATATCGCCGCGTTTGAGGGCACTGCATGTTCTATCTCGATCAACCGCCGCGCGTTATCGAAACGCGCGTATTTTCCTCGATGCCCGGCAGTTTTCGCCAGAACGGCGTCGGCTCGGCCTGGGCCAACGCCAACAAGGCGGGGCAGAGCGTCGATAGCTTCCTTGAAGGCCCGGCGTTCGACGCGCAGGGCCGGCTGTATGTGGTGGATATTCCGTTTGGCCGTATCTTCCGCATCGACCGAGAAGGCGAATGGGCACTCGTGGCGCAATACGATGGCGAGCCGAACGGTCTGAAGTTTCATCCTGACGGCCGCATTCTGATCGCCGACTATCGCAACGGCATCATGCAGCTCGATGCACAAAACGGAACCGTGGAGCCGTTGCTGGTCTCACGCAATGGCGAGTCGTTCAAGGGCTGTAATGACCTCGCGATCGCGGCCAACGGCGATATCTATTTCACCGATCAAGGGCAAACGGGTCTTCAGGACCCGACAGGCCGCGTCTATCGCCTGCGCGCCGATGGGCGGCTCGATTGCCTGATATCGAACGGCGTGAGTCCGAATGGTCTCGTGCTCGATCCGTCGGGGCGCACGCTGTTCGTGGCGATGACCCGTGACAACGCAGTCTGGCGCGTGCCGCTGCTCGATAGCGGCGGGACTGCGAAAGTGGGGCGCTTCTGCTCGCTGTTCGGCACGAGCGGCCCGGACGGCCTGGCGATGGATGAAGCGGGCAATCTGTATGTTGCGCACGCTTCGCTTGGGCAGGTGTTCGTTTTCGCGCCCAACGGTGTGTGCATCGCGCGCGTGAAATCGTGCGCGGGCGAAACGGTGACCAATCTCGCGTTCGGTGGCCCGCAGCGTCGGCAGATATTCATCACCGAATCGAAGAGCGGTTGTGTCCTCGTCGCCGACGTGGAGCACCCGGGTATCGCGTTGCCTCGTCTGCCTTGAACGGGTGTGCCATGACTGCCGCCTTCAGCCTGAGCGACTATCCGCTCGCGAATCACTCCGCGCCGCGCACGGGGACGTCTGCTCGCATTCCGCGCCGCCTTGCAAGCGTGCTTTCGCTCGCCGATTTCGAAGTGGCCGCGCGCCGCCATCTACCACGGCCGATTTTCGCCTATGTGAGCGGCGGCTGCGAAACCGATCGCTCGCTGCGCCAGAACCGCGCGGCGTTCGAGGACTATGACTGGGTGACGCGCGTGCTCGTGGATACGTCGCGCCGCACGCTGGATACGACGTTGTTCGGTCATACCTATGCCGCGCCGTTCGGCATTGCGCCGATGGGGATCAGCGCGCTTTCGGCGTATCGCGGCGATTTGATCCAGGCGCAGGCGAGCGCGCTCGCCAATGTGCCGATGATCATGAGCGGGTCTTCGCTGATCCGCATGGAAGACATTGCAGCCGTCAACCCCCAGGCATGGTTCCAGATGTACGTGCCGGGCGACGCTGAGACCATCGCGGCGCTGGTGGACCGTGTTGCGCAGGCGGGCTTCGGCACGCTGGTGTTGACCGCCGATGTGCCTGTCTCGGGTAATCGCGAGAACAATCTGCGCGCGGGCTTTTCGACGCCGTTGCGTCCGGGTCCACGGCTCGCGTGGGATGGGCTGACGCACCCGCGCTGGCTGTTTGGCACGGCGCTGCGCACGTTGTGGCGACACGGTATGCCGCATTTCGAAAACTCGCGCGTGGGACGCGGCGCGCCGATTCTCTCATCGAGCGTGTTGCGCGACTTTGGCGCGCGCGATCATCTGAGCTGGGAGCATCTGCAACTGATCCGCAAGCGCTGGCGAGGCACGCTAGTGGTAAAAGGCATTCTTCATCCCGACGATGCACGCCGCGCGCGCGAACTCGGCGCGGATGGGCTGATCGTGTCGAATCACGGCGGACGTCAGCTCGACGGGTCGATTGCGCCACTGCGCGCGCTGCCTGCGGTCGTCAACGCCGTGGACGCTGATTGTCCGGTGATGATCGACAGCGGATTCCGGCGCGGCGGCGATGTGCTGATGGCGTTGGCGCTAGGGGCGCGGGCGGTGTTTATCGGCAGGCCGTTCAATTACGCGGGCGCGGTGGCAGGAGATGCCGGAGTGCTGCATGCGTTCGCGATCGTGGCGGCGGAAATGCGGCGGAATATGGCGCTGCTCGGGGTGACACGGCCTGATGCGCTTGGGCCGGGAAATCTTCGGGCGCGTAACGCAAAGTCGTAGTTTCCCGGTCAGGCGTGGCGCTTGCTTCATCGCGGGACTAACCCCGGAGAACATCGATGGAGCATTCTTGCGCTCTCATGCGTCGCGCGTGTGCCGCTGCGCTGCTGTCCTGCGCCTCATGCGGTGCGGCATTCGCTGCCGACGCTGCCGCAGCCGCTTCCAGCGTCGCGCTGACCCAGGCGCCTTACGGCTCCACGAAAAGCGGCCAGGCCGTCACGCAATACACCTTGAGCAACGCCCACGGCATCAAGCTCAAGGTCATCAATTACGGCGCAATCGTCACTGAACTCGATACGCCCGACCGTCACGGCCAGGTTGCCGATATCGTGCTGGGTTTCGGTTCGCTCGCCGATTACGAAGCGCATAACGGCGACATTCATTTCGGCGCGACCATCGGCCGCTATGCGAACCGCATCGCGAAGGGGCGTTTCACGCTCGACGGACGCGAATGGACGCTTCCCGTCAACGATGGGCCGAACACGTTGCACGGCGGACCTGACAGCTTTGATACGAAACTGTGGAGGACGATGCAATCCGGCGGCGATGGCCAGCACGCAAGCGTGACGCTGCGCTACGTGAGTCCCGATGGCGAGAACGGCTTCCCCGGCACGTTGACGGTGGATGTGACCTATACGCTGGGCAACGACGATACGGTGCGCATCGACTATCGCGCGCAAACCGACAAGGACACCGTCGTCAATCTCACCAATCACAGCTATTTCAATCTCGCGGGCGAGGGATCGGGCAGCGTCGAGCATCAGATGATCCAGATCGCCGCGCAACGCTATACGCCCACGGATTCGACCTCCATTCCGACCGGCGAGATCAGTCCGGTGCAAGGCACGCCGCTGGATTTGCGCGAGCTTACGCCGATTGGCGCGCAACTGCGCTCGTCGTTCGAGCAGATGCGCATTGCGCGCGGCTACGATCAGAACTGGGTGCTCGACCACGGTGCTCGGGCGCAGCCGGGCTTCGCTGCGCGCGCGTATGATCCGGCATCAGGACGCATGCTCGACCTGTACACGACGCAGCCCGGTTTGCAGTTTTATACGTCGAACAGCCTGAATGGCGGCGCGGTGGGGCGTTCAGGCGTGAGTTACCGGCAAACCGATGCATTTGCGCTGGAGGCGCAGCATTTCCCCGATTCGCCGAATCATCCTGCATTTCCGACGACTGAATTGAAAGCAGGCGAGACGTTGCATGAAACGACGGTCTGGAAATTGGGCGCGCGGTGACGTCGCCGTGTCGTATTGCTGCCTTAGTGCAATAGCAGAATCGAGCCGTTTAGATCGACAGGAAATCCCATCATGGCCGAAATCAAACCCATCCCCGCCGATGTCAACAACGAGATCGCGGAACTCGCCAGCATCGCGCTCACGTTGCTGAAACTGGACAGTGCGAGCCAGCCGGAAGCCGTCGTTGCCGCGATTACCGATTTTGTGCGCGACTGCAAAGACAAGCGTTCACCTATTCCGGATGACGAAGTATTTGCGCTGGGCGCGCTCCTGGGCAGCCAGTATGTTCGCGGTCTGCAGTGGCATTGGGGATCGGTGGTCTGGGATTTCGACGAGCAGAACGGTGCGATTGGCGTGCTCAATCACGACAACTCTCTGTTTACCAATCCTGTCGGCTGGGTCGATCAGGTCTTGAAGTCCGATGGCGGCGTGCCGTTCATGTTGAGCTACAACATGATCGTCGCCAATCAGACGCCCGTGTTCGAGCCAGATAGCGCAACAGGTCTTTACTGAGGCTGACTCAAAGCAGATCCGCCCGAAGGTCGCGCACGCCGCGTCCCAGCCGTTGGCGCAACAGCGTGCGCAGGGTTGCGCCGTCTGCATAACCCACTTCGGTGGCGATCGCTTCGATATCCAGCCCGCTGCCATGCAGCAGCGATTGCGCGCGCTCGACGCGCAGATCCTGAAAGTACGCGAGCGGTGATTTACCCAGCACTTCCTGGCAGCGTCGCTGCAACGAACGAGGGCTTGTCGCCAGCGCTTCGGCCGCGTCCTGGAGCGAAAAGCCATTGCGTAACGCCTTGCGCGCCCATTGCTCGAAGCGCTGGATCAACGGATCGTGCTGCGCGAGATGATTGGGGATGATGTACGGCGCTTGCGAGCTACGGATATCCGCCAGCAAGTAGCGCGAAACGAGCGCAGCCAGTTCCGGGCTGGCCTGGCGGATCAGCCAGAGCGCGAGATCGAGATGGCCCATCGCCGCGCCCGCCGTCACGCCGATATCGCTGACAACGAGCATGCGCGATTCGTCGAGCTTGACGAGCGGATAACGCTGGCGGAACAGCGGCGCGAGCGACCAGGTGCTGGTGGCTTCGCGTCCGTCGAGCAGACCCGCTTCGGCCAGCACGAAGGTGCCAATGCATGAAGCGGCGATGCGCGCGCCTTGCTCGCGCCACTGGAGCAATTGCGCCTGCGCATCGATGACATCGGGTCTTGCGAGCGCTGGGAGCAGCAATTCGGGCGTCGTGGCGTTGAGCGCCGGCACGACCACCCAATCCGGTTTGAGCGCGGGCGTGATGGCCTGCACGGGAATCGTGAAACCGTGGCCCGAACGGACCCTTTTGCGCACACCCACTACCATCACGTCGAAACGCGGCGTGCCGCCCAGCGCGCGTGCCGAGAGGCCATTGGCCGCGCGCAGCGCGTCGAGCGTGACGGCCAGGCCCGTATCGAACAATCCTTCCAGCGCGAGTACACAGATTTTCATGGCGTAAATGACCACAAAGTTGTCATTTGCGACGATACCTCTTTCCCGGTCCGAAAGCTACATTGCTTCCCGTTGCATGCCGCAACGCCGATAAACAACGGAGAAGACTCATGAAGGTATTCGCGATTGGCTCGATCACCAAGCCGCCCTCGCCGGAGCAGCAACCGCAGGTCATGGCGAAAGAGGTCCCTGCCACCTTGCAGCTTTATCTCGACGGAAAAATCGAACAGTTCTGGTTTCGCCAGGATCGTCCGGGGGTGTTCTTTCTGATGGATGCGCAAAGCGTTGAGGAGGCGCGCGCCGCCGTGCAGGCGTTGCCGCTCGCAGCAGGCGGCTTCATGACTTTCGAAATGACGCCGGTGGGTCCGCTTGCGCCGCTTGGGCGGCTGATCCAGAAGTAAGGCGTTCAACGCGATTTAAAGGCCGCCATGAGGGCGGCTTTTAAATCGCCGACTTGTGTTGTCAATCGACATCAGCACTTCGCCGTCGCAGGGCACGGGGCTTGTGACGCTCGACGCGTTCGAGAACGCCGGGTTATGCGATCTGCGTCGCGCGGTAAGCGGATTTTATGATGCGCTTTCCATGAACATCGTACCGATCGCTGCTTCGGCGGCGTCGATGGCTCCGGCGAGATAGCCTGGATATCGCGTTGACCATTCACTACCGATTCCTGCCAGGCGTCCGCGCCATGCGCCGCTGATCGGGGCGCTTTCCGGCGCACCCCAATGATGGGGCGTAGCGGATCGATCCGCCGCCGTTGCGGTGAGATTGGCCGCCGCCCAGTCCTTGATAACTTCCAGGCGCGGCTCGGCGGCTTCCTTGCCAAACAGCCGCACCAGTTGCGCACGGCAAGCGGCCAGAAGCGCTGCTTCGCCCACTCTGGCGCGCAAATCGGTGGGAAGACCGATAAAGCCAAACAGCGCGGCGTCGCCCTTGACTGTAGCAGCGTCGTGAATCTCGGCGAGCGGGCCGCTCGCGCTGCGCGCTTCGCCAGACAGGCCGCGCTCGCGCCAGAACGCGCGCGGGTAGACCGCGAGATACTTCGCATGCGGCGCCATCCATGTTGGCGTCTCGCGCCATGCGTTTGTCAGGGCATCGGGCAGCGCCGGGCTGAACTCGATCGACGCCACAGCAAGACGGGGCGGCAAGGCCAGCATTACACGGTCGACACGGTATGTCGTTACTCGACCTTGCGGATTCGCTGCGTGGATGTCGATGCCATCGCGCTGCGCGGCGATGCGCGTGACGCGCTGCTCGCCATGCAAGCGTTGAGGTGCGAGCCGCGCTTGTATCGCTTCGGTGAGCGCAGACATGCCGCCCACGAGTCGCATCGCCGTAGGCGCGCCCGGATAGCCTCGCGTGCGCGTGGGCGGTATGTCAGGCGAGCGTTCGATCAAGGTATCGCCGGTCTCGTGCTGTGCGAAGCGCTCCAGCCCGAGTTCACACACCTGATGATCGAGTTCTGGCTGGATTTCAGGCCAGAACCAGGTCGGACCCAGATCGAAGCGGGCGTCATCATGACCCGCCGTTACGGTTTCAATGCGTCCGCCGAATCGCCCAGCCGCTTCGAGTAGCACGAAGTCCTCGATGCCGCGCGCTTGCAGACGCAGCGCCGCATAGAGTCCCGCAAGCCCGCCGCCGATGATGCCAATACGTGCGTTCATTGCGCGCCTCCTTCCGGCAGTCCGCGAAACGCGCCCGTTTTCAGATATAGCGTCGCGCCTTCAGCGCCAGCCTTCACATCGCGATGCACACCTGCGGGCAGACGCAGCCAGCTGCCTTGCGCAAGGCGCGTGATATCGCGAACGGAAACTTCACCGTCGAGCACCAACAATTCAGCGCCTTTCACAGCATCGGCAAATATCCGTTCATGAGCAGATATCCGCACGAGCGCAACGCGCTCCTCCGCGTCTTCAAAGAGCGGGCATATCGCACGGCCGTGTTCGTGTATCCATGCGTTGGGCGCGTGCGTGTCGATACGCACGCTCTGTGCTTCAGTGGCCGCCATCTGCCTGAGTTTGACGAAGATAACGGCTCCGGCCTCGCTGGCGGGCTGAT
Organism: Burkholderia sp. Ax-1719; assembly: GCF_011753055.1. Lineage (GTDB taxonomy): Bacteria > Pseudomonadota > Gammaproteobacteria > Burkholderiales > Burkholderiaceae > Paraburkholderia. The sequence goes on from NZ_VWWJ01000001.1 coordinate 557,067, forward strand.
GAGAGGAACCCGGCGGATTGCGCAGATACCATCCGGCGGGATAGTGCTGGTCGCCTTCGGAAAGGCAGCCGGATAACACGAGAATTTCCTCGCCGCCATCGTGCGTATGGCGTGGAAAGTGCGAGCCGCGCGCATAGCGCACGATACTCGTGGCGCGTGCTTTTTCGTGATTGCCTGATGCACTGACGCGATCGAGCATCACGCGCTCGACGCCAGTTTGCGGCGAGCGTACCCATTCGTAGCGGTCTCCCGCGATAATCGCGCGGCGCGCAAAGTCGGCGTTGACAAGCATGAGCGTATTCCAGGGCGCAGCGCCGGCAGCGAGTGTGCCGACGCCGGATGTCGATCAATTAGCAGGAAGCGCAGCGTGCGCGTCAAGCACGCGTGCGGAGTAGGTCAGCGCAGCGCCCGCGTTCAATGCAATGGCTACGCCAAGCGCTTCGGAAATTTCCTCCAGCGTTGCGCCGTGTTCGACGGCCTTTTTTGTGTGCACGGCGATGCAGCCGTCGCAACGCGTGGTCACGGCGACGGCCAGCGCGATCAACTCGTGGATCTTCGGTTCGAGCTTTGCGGTTTTGGCTGCGGCGTTGTCGATGGTCATCAGGCCGCGCACCACATCGGGAGAAATCTTCGCGTAGTCGCCAACGCGTTCGAGCAATGCGTCGCGGTAGCTATTCCAGTCCTGCATCATGATGGTCGAATCCAGTAGGTGATTAAAGGGCTTCAAAGAAGCGCTTACGCGTGGCGTCCTGCCATGACGCCGCCGTCCACCGGCAGCACGGTCCCCGTGATCCACGAAGCCTGCGGCGAGGCGAGGAACAGGATGGCTTCGGCGACGTCGGCGGGCTGGCCGTTGCGCCCGAGCGGATGGAACGCGTTGAACGCGGGCAGGGTGGCCTTCACCTCGTCGTCGCTCATAAAGGTGTTGTAGACCGGCGTTTCCACCACGCCCGGCGCGACGGTATTGATGCGGATATGGGATGCCGCAAGCTCGATCGCCAGATTGCGCGTGAGCGCATGAACGCCCGCATTGGCGGCGGAATAGGCCGCTGAAGGTGTCGCGCCAATCGCCTGCAAGGCCCACAGGGAACCGGTCTGCACGATCGCGCCGCCGCCGCGCAGTTGCATCGCCCTGGCTGCCGCCTGAGCCATGAAGAACTTGCCCTTGAGAATCGTGTCGAGAAAGCCGTCGTATTCGGTCTCGGTCACGTCGAGAAAGGCCTTGGGCCGGAAAATGCCCGCGTTGTTGACGAGAATATCCACGCCGCCGAACGCCTGCGTGGCGAGCGCGACCAGCGCGCCGGCCGTTGCGGGCAGCGCGATATCGCCGGCCAGATAGCGCACGTGTGCGCCACTCGGGTCGATCTGCGCGGCAGCGACCTTGAGCTTGCCTTCGTCGCGTCCGCCGATCACCACGTTCGCGCCTGCTTTCACGAGTCGCGCCGCGACTTCCTTGCCAATGCCCGATCCGCCGCCCGTGACAATAGCGACCTGATTAGAAAAACTGTTGCTCATGACCAACTCCTCGAATTTTTTCAGGGGGCAGAGAGGAAAGATTTGATCTCTGCATTGAGCGTATTCTGGGCGGCTGCACGACGAGACTCAAATGAGATAATCTGCGCTTATCTGATAGAAAATCTTTCAAACATGGCGACGCCGGTCTATCTCAATGCGTTGCGCGCCTTCGAGGCGAGCGCGCGCCACCAGAGTTTTTCCGCCGCGGCGGCAGAACTCCATGTCACGCCTGCTGCCGTTGGACAACTCGTGCGCAGTCTGGAGGAGTGGCTCGGCACGCCGCTGTTTGCGCGGGGCACAGGTGGCCGCGCGCGACTCGTCGCCACCGAAGTTGCCGAGCGTGCGTTACCCGATATCCGCGCGGGTTTCGATCGCCTGACCTTGGGTCTGGAGCGCTTGAAAGAAGGCGCGGCGAACGGCGTGCTGACGGTGACGGTCAGCCCGGCGTTCGCGGCGAAATGGCTGTTGCCGCGTATCGAGGGTTTTCATGCGCAGTATCCGGACACGGACGTACGGCTCGATACCAGCCTGAAGCTGATGGATTTCGCCGCTCAAGGAATCGATATTGGCGTGCGCTATGGGGCGGGTTCGTGGGCCGGACTGACGGCGGAAAAGCTGATGGAGGAGGAGATCTATCCCGTGTGCTCGCCAGCGCTGGCCAGGCAAGGCAAATGGCGCGCGCCGCGCGACCTGGCGCGCGAGACCTTGATCCACGATCTTTCGGTGGACAGCCATGCGGGCTTTGCAACGTGGGACGCGTGGTTCGAGGCTGCGGGCGTGCAGGACGCGGCCACACGGCGCGGAATGAAGATCAACAACTCTGCGGCGGTATTGCAGGCCGCTATCGACGGGCAGGGCATTGCGCTCGCGCGCAGCGTGATGGCGCGTGACGATCTGGCCGCCGGGCGCCTCGTGCGTCTGTTTCCGCAGATTGCGTACGGTTCTTCGCTGGCTTACTACGTGGTGTATCGGCCCGAATGTGCGAGCTTGCCCAGACTCATTGCGTTTCGCGACTGGTTGATGAAGCAGGCGCGGGATTCGCAGAAAAGCGCAGATGCACCAGCGGATAGGCGCGGCCCTGGCCGTCGCGCTCCGAGCGGCCGCGGCGCACAAAGCCGAGCCGCTCGTAAAAAGCCGTCGCCTGATGGTTCTGCTCGTTGACGTCGGTGGTCAGCGTGGGATGACGGGCGAGCGCGGACGCTACTAGCTTCCGCCCAGCGCCAGCGCCATGATGCGCCGGGTCGACAAAGAGCGCTTCCATGTGGCTACCATTCAAAAGCATGAAGCCGATTGCCTGGTTATCCTGATCGACTGCAAGCTCGAGCGGCGCAGAAGGCAGAAACGTCGCAACTTCGGCGTCGATGGCGAGCCGGTCTTCGGGCGACAGGAAATGATGGGTCGCATCGACGGCGTCGCGCCAGATTTGCAGCACGCGTGCGCCGTCGGCGGGTGTGGAGGGGCGAAGGGTAATCATGGAGTGTGGGATGAAGCGGTGAGACTGTAGCTGTCAGGATCGCGCATGAGGATCGACGGCCGCCGTGCGTTGCTCGATCGCGCGTACGACTGCGACCATGTCCTGCTGGCCGAGACCCAGCGCTTCCGTTTCACCGTAAAGCGCGTGACAGATATCGAGGAGCGGCGAGGCGATGTTCGCGCTGCGCGCCGCTTCAGCCACGAGGCGCGCGTTTTTCAGTACGTCGGTGATGGCGGCCTGCACGGAGAAGTTCTGTGCGGCGAGTTTGTCGATCTTGATGCGCGAAACGTCGCTGGCCATGGGACCCGCATTGAGCACGTTCGCAAACAAGGCGAGATCGATGCCGTGCTTTTGCGCGAAATGCGTCGCTTCGCTCAGACCCGTGACCATCGTGATGAGGTACAGGTTGACAGCGAGTTTCATGGTCAGCGCGGCGGGCACGGCGCCGCACACGAAGCTTTCGCGGCACAGCGGCCGGACCAGCGCGCGCACCGCTTGCACATCGTCGTTTGCGCCGGCGAGCATGACGACGAGCTGCCCCGCCTCGGCAGGCTTGCGCGAACCGGAAACCGGCGCTTCGACATAGCGGCCGCCTGCGGCTTCGATGGCCCCGCCCAGCGTGCGCGAATAGTCCGCCGAATTCGTTCCCATATTCACGATCACGTGGCCGCGCACGCGCGCGCCGAACGCGGGCGTGCCACGCCCGAGCACCGTGTCGATGGCCTGATCGTTGGCCAGCATGAGGATGACGGTGCTGCAGGTGGCGAACACGGCGTCCGCATGTTCGGCGGTGCGCGCGCCGGCCTCGCGCAGGGCGTCGTAGTGCTCCTTCGAACGGCTCCAGACCGCGAGCGGCGTGCCCGCGCGCGCGAGATTGAGGGCCATCGGCGTGCCCATCACGCCCAGCCCGATAAACCCGGTTTCCATTTGCATCGCGTGGCTCCTGGGAATTCTGGGAGATCCTGGTAGAGCGGCGCGCATCGCCGCGCGACCGGACGGCGCATAGGATACCGGGCGCGCGAAAATGCTAGCGCGACCGTGTACGGCGCGCGTTGTGGTCGATGGCGTCGATGAGCGTATCGTTCAGCGCTTCGGGCAGGTCGTGACCCATGCCGTCGATCAGCAGGAAATCGGCGTCTGGGATCGTATTGGCCGTGTCCGAGCCGCATGCTGGCAAGATGAGCGGATCGTCCGCGCCGTGGATGACGAGCGTGGGTGCATCGATGGTTGCAAGTTGCGAACGCCGGTCGCCCGCGGCAACCAGCGCTGCAAGCTGCCTGCCGAACGCGCCGGGATCGTGCGCGTATCGGCGCTCTTCACGCAGCAGGTCGCGATGGCGTTGCTCGTCGAAGGGGAAGGCCGTACCGGCGATGCGGCGCGCGAACGTCAGGCTGTGTTCGACGAACGCGGCGTCGGCCGGCAATCCCGCCGGGCGCGGATCGGGTGCGGGCCGCATCATCAGCGCCATGACGTCGGGCGCGGCCTGCGGCAGCGCGGGATTGCCGGTGCCCGACATGATCGATACGAGTGAACGCACGCGCGCACGATGCTCGCTGGCGAGAATCTGGGCGATCATGCCGCCCATCGAGCGGCCGACACAATGTGCGTGCTCGATGCCGAGCGCGTCGAGCAGCGCCACGGCGTCGGCGGCCATGTCGTAGAGGGTGTAGGGCAACGCCGGACGCTGGCCGCTAGTCAGCATCGCGACCAGGCTGCCGATATCGGGCGCGGTGGCGTGGCTTAAATGCGTCGATGCGCCCGCGTCGCGATTGTCGAAGCGGATCACGCGATAGCCGCGCGCGGCCAGCGCTTCGCAGAACGGCACGCTCCAGCGCAGCCGCTGGGTGCCGAGCCCCGATATCAGCAGCATCGCCTCGCTATGCTCATCACCAAACGTGTCGTAGCCGAGGTCGACGCCATTGGCCTGAATTCTGTCCGTCATCATCGTCAACTCATTCCGGAGTCATGGGCCTATTTTTACCCGGGTAAAAATAGAAGTCAAATGCCGTGATCCGGCGCGCGGTATAGTCGCGCTCAACTTGCCTGCTCACCCGCCCCGCGCCGGAAGAACCCCGCATGCCGCTCTCCAGGATCGACCTGAATCTCTTCATCGTTTTCGAAGCGGTCTATCGCACGCGCAACCTCACGCGCGCCGCGGAACTGCTGTTCATCACCCAGCCCGCCGTGAGCAATGCGCTGGCGCGCATGCGCAAGACCTTCGACGATCCGCTCTTCGTGAGCACGCCGGCGGGCATGGTGCCCACGCCCGTTTCGGAGAACATCATCGGCCGGGTGCGCGAAGCGTTGCAGTTGCTCGATTCGAGCACGCATGCGGGCGAGCGCTTCGATCCGGCGACCTCGCAGCGCACGTTCCGCCTGAGCATGAACGACCTCACCGAGGCGATGTTGCTGCCCGCGCTCGAAGAGGTGTTGCAGCGTCTTGCGCCCGGCATCCGCATCGAGAGCTATTTCACGACGCGCCGTGAAGTGCCGGAGGCGCTGGCGAGCGGCGAGGTCCAACTGGCGATCGACGCTCCGCTGATCGACGATCCGCAACTGGAACAGGCGCCGCTGGGCAGCGACCACTATGCGTGTCTCGTGCGCCAGGATCATCCCTTCGCGAAGAAAAAGCTCACGCTCGACGATTATCTGAGCCTGGGCCATATCCACATTTCCAGCCGCCGCCAGGGGCCGGGCCTGGTCGATTCCGAACTGACGAGGCTCGGGCTTCGCCGCAACATTCTCACGCGCGTGCAGCACTATCTGGTCGCGCCGCTGATCGCCATGCGCACCGACCTCGCGCTGACCGCGCCGCTCACGCTGCTGCAACGCTATGACGCGCGCATTCTGAAACTGCCGTTCGACCTGCCGGGCCTTGAGTCGCACGGCTACTGGCACCGCAGCGTGGCTGGCGATCCCGCGCATCGCTGGCTGCGCGAGCAGATCGCCAGCCTGATGCGCAAGAAGAACCTTCAGCCGTTCGACCATCACCGTTAGTTATGGTGGCGTATAAATAGAATAAACTTCCTGAATGCCGCGGGGCCCGTTATCGTCTCAGCAATCTTCACGCGAGGACGGCATGGCGGATCTCTATCTGGTACGGCACGGGCAGGCGTCGCTGGGCGCCCAGAATTACGACGCGTTGTCGCCCTCCGGGCGCATTCAGTCGACGTGGCTCGGCGAATATTTTTCGCAGGCGGACATGCAGTTCGACCGCATCGTCACCGGCACGATGCGTCGCCATGAGCAGACCGCCGAAGCGCTGCTCGAAGGCATGCGTGCGCCGAGGGTCGACGTCGTGCAGGACGCCGATCTCAACGAATACGATTTTCACGCGCTGTTCAAAGCGCTCGAATCGAGCGGCCTGATGCCGCCCGCGCCCGCCGACGGCAACCTCAAGCACTTCTATAAAGCCCTCAAACACGCGCTGCTGCTGTGGTCGGAAGACCGCTTGCCGGGCGCGCTGCCTGAAACCTGGCATCAGTTTCAGGCGCGCGTGGCGCGTGCTCGCGAGGCGATCCAGCGCATGGGCGGCAAGCGCGTGCTGGCGGTCAGCTCGGGCGGCGCCATCGCCGTATTCACGCAACAGATTCTGGAGGCGCCGGCTTCTGCTGCTATCGCGCTCAATATGCAGATTCGCAACAGCAGCGTGAGCCAGTACGTCTTCAACGAAAGCGCGATGTCGCTGGTTGGCTTCAACGCGCTGCCCCATCTCGAACGCACCGAGCGCCGCAAGCTCGTCACTTATGGTTGATTTGCACTTCACGCATGAATAGCCCAATTCAATTCGACATCGACACACTCACGCGCTATCTGGTGGCGCACGTGCCGGGGTTTCAGGAACCGGTGACTTTCGAGAAGTTCGCGGGAGGCCAATCCAATCCCACCTTTTTGCTGACAACGCCTGGTGGGCGCTACGTCCTGCGACGCCAGCCGCCAGGCGCGCTGCTCAAATCCGCGCATGCAGTGGACCGCGAATACCGGGTGCTGAAAGCGCTGCATGAGACGCCAGTTCCGGTCGCGCGAGCGCTGCATCTGTGCGAGGATCGCGACGTTATCGGCAGCCTGTTTTACGTAATGAGTTTCGAGGATGGCGAGACATTCTGGGACCCGGCGTTGCCCGAAGTAGGCGTCGAACGCCGTGGCGCGTATTACGATGCCTTGATCGAAACCATGGCGGTGCTGCACGATGTGAACGTCGATGCCGTTGGTCTGGCGGATTATGGACGTGCAGGAAATTATTTCGCACGCCAGATCGATCTCTGGACCACACAATATCGCGCCGCGCAGACGGGTGAGCTTGAGGCCATGGAAGCGCTGATCGCCTGGCTGCCAGCACATTGTCCGGCGGAATCCGGCAAGCCCACGCTCGTGCATGGCGACTTCCGTATCGACAACTTTATCTTTGAGCGCGGCACGCCACGTGTGCGCGCGGTACTCGACTGGGAACTGTCTACGCTAGGCAATCCGCTCGCCGATCTGGCGTACTTCTGCATGTGCCTGCGCTTGCCGCGTCACGGCCATATCGCGGGGCTGGCGGGATTGGATCGCGCGGCGCTGGGTGTGCCCGACGAAGAGGCGATCGTCGCGCAGTACTGCAAGTTGCGTGGTATCGACGCGATCGGGAACTGGAATTTCTATCTGGCCTTCAGCTTCTTCCGCCTCGCCTCGATTGCACAAGGGGTGAAAAAGCGCGCACTGGGCGGCAACGCATCGAACGACAAGGCACGGCAGGTCGGCGAAATGGCGGGCGCGCTGGCGCAAATGGGCGTTGCGTTGATTTAAAAGCAAATCACTATTCAATCCGAACAAGCAATATCGAGGTTAATTAAGATGACTAATCTGTTCGATCTGAAATCGAAAATCGCACTGGTGACGGGTGCTAGCCGCGGTATCGGTGAAGAAATTGCGAAACTGCTGGCGGAGCAGGGCGCGCATGTGATCGTATCGAGCCGCAAGATCGACGATTGCGAGGCCGTGGCGCGAAGCATTCGCGAAAGTGGCGGCAGCGCCGAGGCCTTTGCTTGCCACGTAGGTCGCATCGAGGATATCCACGCGATTTTCAGCCATATTCGTGAGCGTCATGGTCGGCTCGATATCCTGGTCAATAACGCTGCGGCAAATCCGTATTTCGGCCATATTCTGGACACTGATCTTGCGTCGTTCGAGAAGACCGTTGAAGTCAATCTGCGCGGTTATTTCTTCATGTCAGTGGAAGCGGGCAAGCTGATGCGCGAACATGGCGGCGGCGCGATCGTCAACACCGCATCCGTCAACGCGCTGCAACCGGGCGACCGGCAAGGCATCTATTCGATCACCAAGGCTGGTGTGGTGAACATGACGCGCGCATTCGCAAAGGAATGCGGTCCGCTGGGCATCCGCGTGAATGCACTGTTGCCGGGCCTCACCAAAACGCGCTTCGCGGGTGCATTGTTTGCGGACGAAGCGCTCTATGAACATGCGATCAGCAAGATTCCGATGCGCCGCCACGCCGAGCCGCGCGAAATGGCCGGCACGGTGTTGTATCTCGTCTCCGATGCGTCGAGCTATACCAACGGCGAGTGCATCGTCGTGGATGGCGGTTTGACGATTTGAACGTTGCCATTAGCGGCAATCAACCCGATAGAGGAGAGCAGTATGGACTTCGCTTATAGCCCGAAAGTCGAGGCGCTGCGCGCCCAGTTGAACGCGTTCATGGACAAGCACATCGTGCCGCGCATTCATCAATGGCATGAAGAAGTCAATGCAGGACAGTATCCTGTGTCATTCATGGAAGCGTTGAAGGACAAGGCGCGCTCGGAAGGACTGTGGAATCTTTTCCTGCCGCATCTGCGTGACGACGAGCCGGGCATGCGCTTGAGTAACCTGGAATATGCTCCGCTCGCCGAAATCATGGGACGCGTTCCCTGGGCATCCGAAGTATTTAACTGCAATGCACCGGACACGGGCAATATGGAATTGCTCCATATGTTCGCTACACCCGAGCAACGCAAGCAATGGCTCGAACCGCTGCTCGATGGGAAGATCCGGTCGGCCTTCGCGATGACGGAGCCGGCGGTGGCTTCTTCGGATGCGACGAATATCACGACGCGTATTCGCCGCGATGGCGACGACTACGTGATCGACGGGCGTAAATGGTTCATCACGAATGCCGCGCATCCGAACTGCCAGATTTTCATCGTGATGGGCAAGACCGATCCCGATGCGTCGAGCCACAGCCAGCAAAGCATGATCCTCGTGCCGCGCGATACGCCGGGCGTCACCCTCATCCGCAATATCACGGTGGTGAATCACACGGCGCCTGAGGGGCATTGCGAAATCGAGTTCAAGGGCGTGCGGGTGCCGAAGGAGAATCTGCTGGGAGCGGAAGGCAGTGGATTCGCGCTCGCACAGGCGCGGCTGGGACCGGGGCGTATCCATCACTGCATGCGCTCGATTGGCGCGGCGGAACTGGCCCTGGAGTTGATGATCGAGCGCGCGCAGGCGCGTACGGCGTTCGGCAAGCGTCTGCATGAACATGGATCCGTGGCGGAGTGGATCGCGAAGTCGCGCATTGAAATCGATCAGGCGCGTCTGTTCGTGTTGAAGGCAGCGTGGATGATCGATACCGTGGGCGCGAAGACCGCGCGCAAGGAGATTTCGATGATCAAGGCGCTAGTGCCGACTGTGCATACCGCGGTTTGCGAGCGTGCGATGCAGGTGTTTGGCGCGATGGGGTTGAGCCCGGATACACCGTTGGCCGATAGCTGGACGTGGGGGCGCGCGCTGCGCTTCGCAGATGGTCCGGATGAAGTGCATCTGCAAAGTATTGCGCGGATGGAGATTCAGGCGCGGCCGTTTGAGGAGGGGAGGGTGAGCGGATATTTGAGGGGGTGAGGTGGAAGAGGCACGCAGCGCCTTTTCAGTTCTTCGCAGAATCTAATAGCCGACTCTGATGACTTCTCCATGGCCGGACGCAATCGACTGATTTTTGCGTCCGGCCATGGCTGCTCGAACGGATTAGGCAGCGGGTGCCTGATTGTCCTCGTGGTCTACGAAGTCGATGGTCAGATTGCCATCGGGTGAACTTGAGAGGGTGATGGTCGCGGGTGCACCACCGCTCGCCATGCGTGTGAGCAACTCGCGCGACACGGAAGGCAGGATTCGCTGATTGAGGAACGCGTCGACGTTGCGTGCCCCCGATTCGCGCGCGAGACACAGTTCGGCCATTGCTGCGATCAGCGTGTCGTCGCAGACGAGTTCGACATGGTGCTGTCGGCGTAGGCGCTCAGCTACCTTCGCGAGCTTGAGACGGACAATGGTGGCAAGCGCGTTGACGCCGAGAGGACGGTAAACGAGCGTCTGGAAGCGCGCGAGCAGCGCTGGCGTAAAGTGCTCTACGAGTTGCGGGTGAATGGTTTCGAGGAGCGCGGCCTGCGCCATCTCCGGCCTGTCGGTTGTCGCCTCGTCGATCTGCGCACTGCCCAGATTGGACGTCATGAGGATGACGCAGTTGCGGAAATCGATCTCGCGTCCTTCGCCATCGCGCATTGTTCCTCGGTCAAACACCTGATAGAAGATATCAAGTACGTCGCGATGAGCCTTTTCGACTTCGTCGAGCAGCACGACGCTGTACGGGCGCTGGCGTACCGCTTCGGTTAGCACACCCCCGCGGCCGTAACCCACATAGCCAGGCGGTGACCCCTTTAGCTGCGAGACAGTATGCGATTCCTGGTACTCCGACATATTAATCGTGGTTAACGCGGCTTCACCCCCAAAGAGCAGGTCGGCCAGTGCCAGTCCGGTTTCGGTCTTGCCGACACCAGATGGACCAACGAGCAGAAAGACACCGAGCGGCGCGTGCTCGCTTTTCAGTCCGGCCTTCGCTGTGCGCAGGCTTTCCGCAAGGGCCGCCAAGGCCTCGTCCTGGGCGACGACGCGCTTCGCGAGCTGTGCTTCCAGCGTCAGAAGTCCTATCAGTTCGTCTTCGAGGAGGTTGCCGACTGGCACACCCGTCCATTCGGCTACTACGCGCGCGATTGCATGGGCGTCCACGTCTGCAAAGATCAGCGGCGTTTTGCCTTGTGCGAGTGCGAGTGCCTCGCGCGTGGGCGTGAGTGATGCATGGTTGCCGGAAGCGACAGCTTCGCGCTGTTCAAGCAGCGCCTGGACAAGTTCCAGTTCCTGGCTGTAGCGTTGCTGGAGACCGTCCAGCCGGGTCTTTGCCTCGGTGAGCGCGGTGTCCAATGAGCCGTGCTGCCCCTCAACGATCTCGATACCCGCGCGCTCGTCATCCTCGATCATCGCAAGTTCCAACTCAAGCGCAGCGACTTCAGCTTGCGCACGTTGCAGTTCTGCCGGGGGCGATTCGCGGCCCATACGCACACGAGCGGCCGCCGTATCGATCAGATCGACGGCCTTGTCGGGCAGTTGCCGGGCGGGAATGTAGCGGCGCGAGAGCCGGACTGCGGCGACCAGTGCTTCGTCGCGGATATGCACGTTGTGGAAATTCGCATAGCGCTCCTTCAGACCGCGCAACATCAGGCAGGCGGCCGTGTCGTCGGGCTCGTCGACCTTGATCATCTGGAAGCGCCGTTCCAGTGCGGCATCGCGCTCGAAGTATTCCTTGTACTCCGACCAGGTTGTCGCGGCGATAGTGCGCAGTTCGCCGCGGGCGAGCGCGGGCTTTAGCAGGTTCGCAGCATCGGCGCCACCCGCAGCGTTACCCGCACCGATTAGCGTGTGCGCCTCGTCGATAAAGAGCAGGATCGGCACATTTGAAGCCTGAACCTCCTCGATCACGGTTTTGAGGCGTTGCTCGAATTCGCCCTTTACCCCCGCACCCGCCTGGAGCAGCCCCAAGTCGAGCGTAAGAATGCGCACATTGCGGATCACGTTCGGCACCGTGCCGTCGGCCACACGCAGCGCGAGACCCTCGACGAGTGCGGTCTTCCCTACGCCGGGCTCACCGACGAGGATCGGGTTGTTCTTGCGCCGGCGCGCGAGCACGTCGACCATCTGCTGGATTTCGCGGTCGCGTCCGAAGACCGGGTCGATTTTGCCATCGCGCGCTTTGGCCGTAATGTCGATCGCAAAGCGCTCAAGCGCGTCGCCTTCCGCCTGGCGCCGGTTTGCGAGTGCGGCGGCTACTGCGGCTTCCTGTGGCGCTTGATCTGCGCCGGCCGTCCCCCCCGAGGATGATTCAGGCAGCGCTTCTAGATTGTCCACCGGGTTCTCGCAGGTCCGGTTTCCGAGGCGCGGTAGCAGGCGCTGGATCTGCGCGCTGCTGATGGAGAGTAGTGGCCATGCGTTATTTGCACGCAAGACGTGCGGCGCCTCGATGATTGCTTGCAGGACGTGGCCGGAGCGGATCATCGGGTCGCCTGTCGTGTTCCCAGCCGACGCATGAAACCAGGCGTCGTGGAGCACAGCGGCCAGTTGCGGGGAGAGGCTCGGGCGCCCGCGCAGGTTACGCGGCCTGTGATCGATCGCCCTTAGCAGCACGTCCCATATGGCATCGACGTCCAGTTCGTAATGGTTCATGATGGCCGGGATATCGCCGTCCCCAGACTCGATCAGTTTGAGCAGCCAGTGCTCGACTGAAATTTCGTCCGCCAGACGCCCCTGGCACAGGCTTGCCGCAGCCTCAAGCGCCCTAGCGCAGTGAGGATTGAGTCGCTGAAGAAGCTGGTTCGTATCACGGAAGGAAGGGCTTCGGTCGTAGTGCACGTTCATGTTCGGGCCACTCGCGCAGGCGAAAAGATAGTAGTCACCACCCCTTGACCTGTGTATATAAAGGCCAGCCCGCAACATCAGCGGACCGGCAAGGGAGGGCCGGCATTACCAGGGAAAAAGATCCGCGGACCGACCCTCAGACCACCGGAAATCAGGAACGCTCGTTCCAGGTATCCTTGTGGATGATGTTGCCGTCCTTGTACGACCAGGTGATCGTCTCGTAGCGCAGTTCGACTTCCTCGAGGTGGTTGTGTTTCTCGTAGTCGGGGATCTTGATGTCGAGCATCTTCGGACGCACTGCCACGACCTTCACGTTCTCGAGTTTGGTGTTGAAGTACTCCTTCTCTTTGCCCGCGTCGTCAATCTTGTACCACTTGATCTCGGCCGACTTCAGCGTCTGGCCGCTGGTCACGGCCTTGTACAGATACGGCGTCGACGCATCGGTTTCTTTGATCAGCGTGATCGGCGCGTGCACACGCGTACCCGTCAGCTTGCCCGTGTTACCGTCGGTTGGAATGTGCAGGCTGTGATCGAATTTCGTGATTTCGATGCTGCCTTCGCGACCCTGGACCGTGACTGAGCCTTTGATGTCTGCGCCACCATCGTCCTTGAGCCACATGTATGACGGAATTGCCATTTTCACTTCCTCTTCTTGCTGCGACAATCGCCCGGCGTCATCCGCTGGGCTACACAATCCCGAAGCCCATGCTTCGGGGACTAAACCGTGTTATCCGGCTGAATGGGGTGCACCTGATGCCGGGGCGACCGGCGTGGCTACTGCTTGCGCATCAGGGACGAGTGTGATTTCCACGCGGCGATTTTTTGTCCGGCCGGCTTCCGTGCTGTTATCCGCAAGCGGGCGGGTATCGCCATAGCCCTGGATTGCAAACTGGGTAGCCACCAGCCCGGAGGCCTCGATAAGCCAGTTGCGCACGGCTTCGGCGCGAGCTGTCGAGAGCTTCAGATTGCTGCCGGGGTCGCCGACGTTGTCGGTATGGCCTGCCACGAGGATCCGCTTGCCCGGATGCGCCTTGATCATTTCGAGCGCGCTCACCATGACCCGGGTCGAGCCGTCCTTGAGTTGAGCCTTGCCGCTGTCGAAGAGCGACATGCTGTCGAGCGTCACGATCTGGGGCGGCGGCGGTGGCGGCTGATACGAGGTAATCGCTTCGTTGAGCGGAGGGATAAGCCTGGCGCCCCGGTACAGACCGAATGAGAGGGGCAAGGGCGTGCCGGTGCTTGCGTAACGCTGAAGCTCATTGCGGTCGGCAACGAGCGCCTGCAACGCGTCGCGCTTCGCCGCGTCGTGACTGGCAGGAATCGCCGCGTAGCGGTTTAGATCCGCTGCGATGCGTGCAAGCAGCGTCTGGTTGTGCTGCGTCGAGAGGAGGCAGGCGGCGGCCGCAGCGCAGGTCACTAGCACCAGTGCGTGAGCGAGCGCGAGCACGCGTGGCGACATCCAGAATCGTCGGGGCATCGCCCGGATCAACGGCTGAGGGAGTGGCCATGGCATGGGCGATGCGCAGGCGGGCACGCGCGAGACTTCGGTGTGCCTCTGGACGTCGCTTTCCCAGGGACGGCCAGGTCCGCACGCCGGTCCACAGTCAATCCAGCCAACGCCATACAGCGCCCAGGGCGCAGCGGGTTGCCGCGTGTCAACGAGTGCGTGGATCACGACGCGCTGCGTCCAGCCCATAATAGACGCGAGGGCGGCCGCGCGAGTCGCCGACACGATACCGTCCGCGTCACGGATGGCTTCATTGTTAGCAGCACGAATCACCGTCGTAAAATGTTGCGTATCCAGACCTTGGGTGCCGGACGACACGCCATACCACTGCGGTGTGGGAGCATCTGCCGACGGCGTGGCGCTGTGCCCGTGAACAAGTCCCTGCGTCAAACCCCGCAGGCCGCCGGACGAGAGGCGTTGATAGACCGCGACATAGCCTGGAAGCGGGCGCGAGCCCAGCATGCGTGCTGCGTCCGCAGTGGCTTGCCGCACCACGCGCAGCGACTGCGAGAGCGTGTCCTCGTCCGTATAGCGGGCGGGGGAGACCACCAGCACGATTCCGTCTGGCACCCGCCCGTCGCGCCATTGCCTGACCGCCGTAGCAATGCGTGGGAGATCCTGGGAGCGGTCCACGCGCAGCCAGATCGCGCCATCGCCGACATACGCAAAGCGCGCTCCGTTGTGCCGGTCGAACAGCGCGGGTAGATCGTCGCCGGTGACTAGCACGAGCGGCATACGGGTACGCAGGCGCAGCGGAATGTCGGCAGTTGCCGAACCCAGTGCGGCCAGCACGTGTGCGTAGTCCCGACGTGCCACCGTTACGAGCCGCGTACGCCAGAACATCAGCGCTGATCCGGCGAGCAGGATAGCGCCGGCCAGCGCGGCTGACAGTCCGGCAGGCAATCGGCTCACCAGCCAGATGACGGCGAGTGCGAGTGCGACGGCAAACAAAACCATAGCGCGCAGGGGATATCCCAAGCCATCATGGCCCGTCGCCGGTGCTGCATGGGTTCCGGCCGTCAGCATCGATAGATCCGATCTCATGACCGGATGCTTCCAGTCTTGACCTTCGCTGGGATGATCTGAGCGAGCTGCGTATCCAGCATCCTGCTTCCGATCACCCATACGGTCAGTACAACCAGGAATCCGAATGCCACTGATATCCACGGTGCAGACTGGCGGAGTTTGCCGGGAAGCCGCAACTCAGCCGCATCGACTACAAAGGGGGTGTCAACGGTAGTGCGAAGCGACTGAAGCCGCGCATCGAGCGCCGCTATCAGCGCCGCGCGCCTGGTCTCGCCCTCGCGCGCATAACGACCCATAAATCCCAGGCTGAGAATCGCGGCATAACATTCAAGCAATCCGACGTGCGGCGATGGGGTATGCAACTGCATTTCGATGGCGTCAATGACGCGTCTGCCGGCGTCATGGATGGAGAAGCGTTCAACCTGCATTGGTTGCAGCTCCCACGCTGTCCGTGTGTCAGCGGGAAGGTTGCGCAGCGCCACTTCGTCGAGCAGCCCACACTGGGCTAACAACGCTTCGTGCTGGACGTTCTCGGGGTAGTCCCCCCGCGCAAGCGCATCTGCGAACTGAGAGACGAGCTGTGCGCAGCGCTCGCGAAATCGTGCGGCATTCTGGACGGTTCCCCCTGCACTCAGCGAGGTCACTAGCAGCGCGGTACCGTGCAGCAGATCGCGCATGCCGACGCCTTCGGGGCGTGCTATGCCGGAGACAGGGTTCGTAAGTGGGAGCCTGTTGCGGCCCAAGGTCAATGTGATCATGCGCGCCAACGTCTGGTGCAGGTTTGGGTTATTTTTTCCGTTACGCGGAAGATTCTATATGCCAATTTTCGACTAGATGTAGTGAATTATCTGACGTCTTATCAGATTAATTATTCAAAGATAGCTATATCAAAATATTGATTGAATTTTTGTGGCTCATTGCGCATGAGCCTCGTTGTTTATATTGAGAATTGTCAATAATTTATCGATGAATCTGGATGGCGTTTCGCTGTATGACGAGTTTTTGCACTTACGTGAAATGTCTAAGGCATCTGCGGAATTAAAAGAAATCTCTGAAAATTGTGCGTTGTCGCAAAGAATCTAATTGAAGATGCTGCTCGCTTTAATTCAAGATTATATTTTTATCGTTCTCTGCGAGAAGGCTTTGACGGAGTGCTGGTAAACCTGTTTAATAGGATCCGCCAATAGGGTCGCATGAATGAAACCCGGTCACGAAGAGCACTCTGGATGAGCATTCGCAGTGCGTATGCGGAATGCTTTTCTGTCGCTACGGTTGATTTCTGCGGAGAGTTTCAACGTTATTTGTAAGGATAACTGATGGATAGCTTTCAGAGAGAAATTCCTAAAAGTCGTGTCTCGATAACGCTCGATCTGCACACCGGCGGAGCGCAGAAAAAGGTTGAGTTGCCGCTCAAGCTGCTGGTCGCGGGCGACTTCAGCGCAGGCCGTGAGCAGGCGCCGCTCGCTGAGCGAAGGAAGGTCAATATCGACAAGAACAACTTCGATTCAGTGCTCGCGGACTACGCGCCGGACCTGAAGTTCGCGGCGGAGAATACGCTGGCCGCCGACGGCTCCGAACTGCCGGTGAATCTCTCGTTCCGTTCGATGAAGGACTTCGAGCCGGAGCAGGTCGCCCGCCAGATTCCAGAGCTCCAGGCGCTGCTCGCGATGCGCAACCTGCTGCGCGACCTGAAATCCAACCTTCTCGATAACGCCACTTTCCGCCGCGAGTTCGAGAAGGTCCTGAAAGACAAGCGTCTGTCCGACAAACTGCGCGGAGAACTGGCGCAACTGGCGACGGCGGCCACTCAGCCTGAAGGCCATGCCTGAGCGGCGTCGGCCAAAGATGGCCTTCACTGCATTTCGTCACCAGACAGCCTTACAGAATCCGACAGGAATCCCGATGAAACAGAATGAATCACGCCAGGGTAATGCTGAGACAGTCGTGCTCGACGCCCCCGATAGTGTATATGCGTCGCTGTGCAGCAAAATCAATTTCAAGCCTGTCGCCGAGGCTCGCCCGATGGAGGCGTTCCGGGATAGCGACACGCTTTCCGAAGCCTCCGCCGACGAGCGCATCGCGCGCGGCATGGGCGCTTTCCTTGAACTGGTCGCAAAGACGAGCCAACCGGTCGAGCGTCTGGACAAGTCATTGCTTGATTTCCATATCGGCCAGCTTGACCGCCAGATCAGCCGTCAGCTCGATGCGGTAATGCACGCACAGGCGTTTCAGGCACTGGAAGGCCGCTGGCGCGGTCTCAGGATGCTGGTTTCCAAGACAGATTTCCGCCGTAATGCGCGCATCGAGGTGCTCGACGTATCGAAGGAGTCGTTGCAGCGCGACTTCGAGGATACGCCCGAACTCATCCAGAGCGGTCTGTATCGCCTTACGTACATCGAGGAGTACGACACGCCGGGTGGCCAACCGGTCAGCGCGATGATCAGCGATTTCGAGTTCGAAAACTCGCCGATGGACATCGCTCTGCTGCGCAACATCTCGAAGGTGGCGGCTGCTGCCCACATGCCGTTCATCGGCTCGGTGGGCGCGGCCTTCTTCGGCAAGCAGTCGATGGAGGAAGTGGCGGCGATCCAGGATATCGGCAACTACTTCGACCGCGCCGAGTACATCAAGTGGAAGAGCTTCCGCGACACGGACGATGCGCGCTATGTGGGTCTGACGATGCCGCGCGTGCTCGGCCGCTTGCCATATGGTAAGGACACGGTGCCGGTGCGGGCGTTCAACTACGAAGAAGCAGTGACGGGCCCGGATCACGACAAATACTGCTGGGTGAATGCCTCGTTCGCGTTTGCGGCCAACATGAGCCGCAGCTTCGTCAATAATGGCTGGTGTGTCCAGATCCGCGGGCCGCAGGCAGGCGGCAAGGTCGAAGATCTGCCGGTCCATCTATACGACCTCGGCACCGGTACCCAGGCGAAGATCCCGACCGAAGTGCTAATCCCTGAGACGCGCGAGTTCGAGTTCGCGAACCTGGGCTTCATTCCGCTCTCGTTCTACAAGAACCACGATTTCGCGTGTTTTTTCTCGGCAAGCTCCGCGCAGAAGCCCTCGCTCTATGAGACCAGGGAGGCTACGGCCAACAGCCGTATCAATGCGCGCCTGCCGTACATCTTCCTGCTCTCGCGTATCGCGCACTACCTCAAGCTGATTCAGCGCGAGAATATCGGCACAACCAAGGACCGGCGTCTGCTCGAACTCGAACTGAACAGCTGGATCAAGGGCCTCGTCACCGAGATGAAGGATCCGGGCGATGAACTGCAGGCCTCGCATCCGCTGCGCGAAGCGAAGGTGACCGTTGAGGACATCGAGGACAACCCGGGCTTCTTCCGCATCAAGCTCTTCATCATCCCGCACTTCCAGGTCGAAGGCATGGATATTGGCTTGTCGCTGGTGTCGCAGATGCCCAAGGCCAAGAGCTGACCGGGCGTTGTCAATGTGAACCGCGCCGGGGCAGCCCAACGCCCCGGCGCAATGACTTTTCCTGCCTGCTTTGTCTGTTAAGGATCCGTTGATGCTTTCCGGCTTGCTCAGAACGCTGTTTCCGTCGCGAGATGTGGAGCAGTTCACCCGCTCGCGTCTTGATACCTGGGGCGACTGGTTACAGCCGCTGCCAGGGGATCGTGGCGTGGGACGCGACCCCGGCTACGAGGATGCGTTTTTTACGCTGAAGGACGAGGCCACCCGGCTCTCGGGCATCGACGATGCACTAATCGTGCGTACATGCGAACAATTGCTCAGGGAAACCGGCAAGGATCTGAGACTGGCCGGCTACTATGCTGGCGCGCGCCTGAGGCAGGACGGCCCGGCAGGTTTTGCAGATGGGCTGGAACTGGCTGCCGCGCTCGTCGAGCGGTTTGGGGAAACCGTGTTGCCCGCGCGCGCCGAGGCAAAGAAGGGCGCGTTGGACATGCTGGCCACGGCGCGCATGGTCGAGTTGCTCGACAGAAGCGGGGAGTCTGCATCTTCGGAACGTGAACGCGCGCTGGAGCGCTCACTGGCCGCGCTCGATGTGCTGGTGACGCAGACAGCCACCTGGGCAGAGGCCGCGCGTCCGAACCTGGAACCCTTGATTTCAAGATTCGACCGCCGGGATGAACCCATCGCTGGCGCCGACGCTGAGCAGGCAACCGCGCCCGCCATGACTGGCGCAAGCGCATCTGGCACGATAGCTTCGGCACGCGATCTGCTGGAGCAGGCGCGCACGATGGCCACGTGGCTGCGTGAACAGGAGCAGGGCTATTTGCCGTCAGCGCGGCTTGTGCGATGCATACGCTGGGATACCCTGCACGAAGTGCCACCGACGGATGCCGCCTCGCATACGCGGCTCGCTGGCCCGCGTCCGGAACTGCGCGCGCAGATGAAGCGGCTCGTGCTGCAGAAGCAGTGGAACGAACTACTGGAGCGGGTCGAAGGCGCGTTCATGGAGGGTGTCAATCACCTATGGTTCGATCTGCAGCACTTTCAGCATGTGGCGCTTGACCACGCGGGCGTGCCGTACAGCGCATGGCGCGAACTGCTGCGCGCCGACTTCGCGCTTTTTCTCGAGCGACTACCCGGCATTGAGCGCTTGTCGTTCAATGACGGCACGCCGTTCGCGGACGATACGACACTGGAGTGGATCGCTCGACACGCGGTCGTGCGAGATCTGGAAGCTGGGGAGGTTGTAGCGCCGCTGCCCGTATCCGCCGATAGCGAGGAGGGCGGTGCAGGAGATTGGCCCGAGATCGAGGCTCAGGCGCGGGATATCACGGCGCGCGATGGCATTGAGGTGGCCTTTGCGTGGCTAGAAGGGCTACCTGGCATGAAGACGGAACGGCACCGGTTCCTGCAGCGTTTTGTGATGGCGCGTCTCGCACAGAATGCCGGGCGGGCGGATACGGCCATGGCGCTGCTGCTGGAACTGGATGCGGCCGCGGTTTCGTTACCGCTCGTGCGCTGGGACCCGGCGCTGGTGTTCGAGATCAAGCTGCAGTTATTCAAGGCACTGAAGGCCGCGAGCAGTCGCAAAGATGCGGACAAGCCTGGAATCGCTCGCCGGATTGCAGGGCTGCAGGGCGAGATGACGGTGCTGGATCCGGCGCGCATGCTTTCGCTGGACCAGTGAGCGCGGGTCGACACGGTGACGATTCTCGCATGCCTCTGTATATGCCTCGTCAATTGCTGTCTGCCCACCGGCGGTACCGCCTGACTGGGCTTACTCGTCGTAGAATTCGGAACGGGCGATCACACGGTTCTCCCCTCGCGGACACTGGCACGCCACGATGTCGTTGTCCTTCACGGCAGCGACGTTATCCGTCAATCCCCAATTTTGCGCCGTTCCCAGCATCGGGCCGTTCTGCCCGCAGCGCCCACAGGATGCGAGTCCCCCATTTTTCGCGAGGGCACCATTCTCGTCTGAAAAGTTTTCGTCACCGTCGAGCACCATGCCTCCGGTGGTCGTCTTATTGCCCTTCACTGCCAGCATCGTTGCCACGGAATCTCTCCCTGATGAGTTTGAAAAGAACTTAGTAGCGGTCAAGTGCGGTTTGGCGCATCTTCAGCCGCGTCTTGCCGTCCGGCGTGAAGACTGTGTCGAACCGCACGAGCCCTTCATGACGCATGTGGCAAGCCAGCGTAAAACTGACCATCATGCCGGGTTCCGGAGTCGTCACCTCAATCCCGACCGACTCCAGGCGCGGTTCGTACTTGAGCAAAGTCGATTCAATGGCGTTGCGCAGCTTGTGCGTCGACGAAGGCAGATGGCGATAGATTTCTGATAGGTCGTCGAGCCCGAAGTCCGGCAGGTGGGCGAGCGAGCCACGCCGGCTGTTCAGAATCCGCTCGACGTTGTCCCGCACCGAAAGGAAGGTCTGGTTTTCAACGGAGAAGTCGCTCACGACCGAGCCATCGGCAAAATGCCCCGTGATCCGCTCGAATAGTCCGGGTCCTTTACGCATAAGTGCCTCAATGCGCCATGCCGGCGATCGACGACAGCAGCCAGCGGTCGATGGCAAACCACACAAGTCCAGCAGCCACACACGCCATGAGGACCCACGCGAGCGGCGACAGGGGGCGCCTGCGCCAGTGTGTCGGGTTCACCACTAGCGGGCCCGATAAATCCGGTGTTGTACCTGTGTCCATGCCCATGGCTCGGGTAAGACGCTCATTGATCGCGTGAATGAGCTTCGTGCGCGCATCAGCCTCGTTCGCGGCATAGCGCCCTCTGAATCCGAGGCTCAGCACGGCGGCAAAGATGCCCAGCAAGGGCAGGACTGGCCTGGGCTCCCGCAGACGCTGGCCGATGCGCCGCAGCAGTTCCTCGCCAGCATCATTGCGGCCGAACATCTTGACCTGCAAGGGCTCGCGTGCCCACGCATCGCGCTCCTCTTCGCCCAGCCCATTGAGCGCTGCCTCGTCGAGCAAGGCACATTGCGCATAGAGTGCATCGTCGATCACGTCGTGTGGATGGCCACGTCGCAACAACTCCTCACGCAGACTGACGACCTGCTTATCGCATTGCTCACGTAGATCGTGAAGCGATGGCGTGCGTTTGCCAGACAGCGCCACGATCGTGCGTGCGGTATCGCGCAAAGCAACGGGCAGTAGTTCTGGAATGGAGCGGGCTGAGGCGATCTTCATGACGGCAGCACCGCATAGAGCTCAAGCTCAGCTTCGGGAATCGATGCCGGCAGATAGATCTGGCACGTGCGGGCGGCGATCATCCGCGCAAACGCGGGGTCGGTACTGTCGACGGCGAAGTACTGGTTCTCGATGCGCACGGGAATGGCGGCCGGCAGACGCGATACGGCGCGCAACGGAATACCGGCGAGCGCCGAGTTGACAACCTGCTCCACCTCGTCGGGCGCACCCATCTTGCACAGCTTCGGCAACTGCTCAAGCAGCGCGTGAGCTGGCATCGATGCGCGCACCGAGAGGTAGTAGTCGGTATCCTCGGTGAGCCGCTCGTCGTTGATCTGGCCGCGCCACATCGAGGTGCGCAGGCGCTCGAGCGTGACAGGTACGACCCGCGAAGGAATCACCGCATCCAGCAGTGCGCGGATCAGGGATTCCAGCTCTTCAAATACCGGTTCTGGTGCGAAATGGTCGTACGCGGGAATGGCCTGTAGCGTCTCTGTGGTCGAGAACGTAAGTAGCGATCCAGCCAGGCGTGCGAGCACAGCGTACAGTCGTTCAGGATGCTGATCGGGCGCCTGGGCAAGACGCGCCAGTTCTGGCCACGTACTGTTCACCGAATGCAGCAGCCAGAAGAGCGCAACGTCGGACACCGCATAGTCAGCGATCTGGTCCGAGCGCTCCTTGCGGCGTACCGCAAGACTGGCGCTCTTGGCCGTCAGGATCTCAGACAGGCGTCGCACGCGCTGCGTGAGCCGCGTGCTGGCCGACAGGAGCAGACACGGTGGCACAAACGTTTCGTCCTGCTCGAAGCGACCCTGTGGCGTGCGGATGAGACGCGCAACCGGACAGGTAATGTAGTCGTCCGGTTTCTCGAAGTCGAACAGCATCGCCACAATCTGGCGCTCGACGCTGATCTCTTCTTTTCCCTCGCCGTTGATGTCGACGACATGCAAGTATTCGCGCGTCACGCGCCGGGGCCGCGCATACTTCTCGCCAGGCTCCGCGCAGTTGCTGCCCTTAGGATCAACGAGGGCTACGCCGGCGAGCACCGTGACCGTGTCGACATTGGCCGGAATGTCGGCCAGATTGCGAGCGCCCGGCAGCCAGTCGGCGGTCTCGCTGTCGATCAGCGTGCCATCGCGCAGACGCGCTGTGAGCCTGGTGAGTTGCAGTCGGTCAACGGCAAGCGCCTTCGCATCCAGTGCGACAGTGCAGACGCCCCAGGCGTCGGGACTGACGATGCGGGCGACATGATCATTGGCGAACTTTTCCCACAGCGCCTGCTGCTGGAAGTGCTGCGGCGTCATGAAAATGCCGCGCGCCCACAGGGGTTTGGTGATTTCCATCGTTGATAGGGATTCAGGTAAGGGAGGCGGGCAGGTCCCGATCTTGGGCCTTGGGCATTTGCGACATGAGCGACAGGCTCACATCCATGCCCTCGATCTGGAAGTGCGGAACAATGTAGAGCGCGATGCGAAAAAATCCGGGATTGTCTTCGATGTCGTATACTTCGACACGGGCCTCGCGCAAGGGATGGGACGCCTGTAGTTCATCGCCTGCGTCCTTCATTTCCGTGACGAGGTCCTTGATCCAGTTGTTCAGTTCGAGTTCAAGCAGACGCCGGTCTTTCGTCGTACCGATGTTCTCGCGCTGGATGAGCTTCAGGTAGTGCGCTATACGCGAGAGCAGGAAAATGTACGGTAGGCGTGCATTAATACGGCTGTTGGCTGAAGCATCCGGCGTGTCGAAGACTGCGGGCTGCTGCGTAGAATGCGCGGAGTAAAAGCAGGCGTAATCGTGATTGCTGGTGTATGAAAGCGCGATCAACCCGAGCCCGGCGAATTCGAATTCACGGGTTTCTAGAATCAGTGCGTCGGTCGCGATCTTGCCCAGAGCGCCCGTATCAAGATCGTAGAGATGAACCGGTAGATCTGGAATCAGGCCGCCGGCTCTCGGGCCCCGGATGTGCAGACACCATCCGTTGCGAACGAAACTTCTCACCAGGTTCACGGCAAACGCAAATGCCGCGTTCGCCCACACGAAGGCACCACTTCCGCCACCCCGAACGTCCTCGATGTAGTTGAACGCCTGTACGGGGAGGGTGTCAGGTCCGTACGGCAGGCGTGCGAGGAACCGTGGCATCGTCAGTCCGACATAGCGCGCGTCCTCCGTTTCCCGGAACGCCTTCCATTTGAGATACGTTGCACGCTCGAAATAACCGGGCAGGTCGCGCATTCCTGCCACTTCCTCCATCGACGCCCGTCCAAAGAACGCCGGCGCAACCGCGCCGATAAAGGGCATATGCGCCGCAGCAGAGACCTTGGAGAGGCTGCGCAGCAGCGCGATGTCCGGCGCACTGGCATCGAACGCGTAGTTCGCGATGATTGCAGCAAAGGGATAGGCCCCTGGCGTGTCGTATTCCTGCGTGTAGGTCTGGATGAATAGGCCGCTCTGCGTCAGATCGGGCGCATCCTCGAAGTCCCGGCGCAACGTTTCCTTCGAAACGTCAAGAACCTCGATCTGCACCCGGCTGCGAAAGTCCGTCCGGTCCACCAGAAACTGCAACCCGCGCCATCCCGATTCGAGCGTCTGGAATGCGGGGTGATGCAGGATGGCGTCGATCTGGACGCCGAGCATTCGGTCTAGGGTAGCAAGGTCGTGATCGATGTGCAGCGTGTCGAGGCGCATATGTTCGTGGACGAACACGGCGGGATTCGTGGCCTGAATGTCTCGCGGGGTATTGCTCTGGGCGCCTGCGTTCATGGTTTCGTGTCTTATCTTTCCCAGCTATGTTTGGCCAGCGATATTTATCATGACGCGCGTCTCAAAATAATATTCGAGCATCAAGAATGGCAAGGTTATGACCGGAAACAAAAATATCGTAAGGCGGAATCTGCATCGCTTTACTCGCAGTTCGAAGCGGCTTAATGTACTTCCCCTAAATAGCCGTTGCGAGCGCAATTAAGTTTCCATGCATCTATATCCGCGCTGGATCGAAGCGCAGGTAAAAAGCGCTGCTAACCAAGTGGGGAATGGATAATGGAAAACCTGTATGACGAAACAAGACATTTCGTAGCCAGCATAACGGGTGCGACAGGTCGGCAGGCATACTTTCTCGATGTGCCGGGTACGGAAAGCGCTGCGGCGCTGTCGGTTGTGTCGTTCTTTGCCGTCGAAAAGATGGGCGAGCCGAACGTGGCCACCATCGAACTGACGCATCCGCAGCAGCTTGCTCGCACCGAATTTCTTAATCGAGATGCGGTATTCAGAATTGTTTCTGATGATGGTGTGACGAGGGCGTTTTCGGGCTTTATCGAGCGCTTTTCGACCGTGCAGACCACGAAGGACTACACCAAATACCAGGTGGTCCTGAAGTCGCACTTCGCCCGTTTGCAGGCTGGAACCAACACCCAGGTCTTCCAGCATCTCACTATTCCGCAGATCATCCAGAAGATCCTGCGCGCGCATGGCATCCGTGAGCACCAGATGCTGTTTCGGCTGCGTGCTGACTATCCGAAGGTGCTGTGGCGTTTTCAATACCAGATGTCGGACTTCAACTATGTGCATATGCTCATGGAGAAGAGCGGCATCTATTGCTATATCGTCGAGACTGAATACGGAGACCAGATTGTCTTTGGCGACGATATCGATCATTATGTTTATGACCCGCGGTTGATCGTCCCGTACCGGGGAGCGTCTGGCCTTGAAGCAGGTGGCGTGGAGGCGGTCACGACGCTGAAGACCCACACCGAGATCGTACCGCAGTCGATCCTGGTGGCCGACTACAACCCGGAAGCCGCGTGGGAGCGATACAGGGACCAGGCGAACGTCGCGCCACAGGATCCCACCACTTACGGGCAACCGTATATCTACGGCACCGGGCATCTGGACCAGCAGGGCGCGAAATGGGAGGCGCAGCTGCGCCACGAAGCGGCGCTTGCCCGTCAGGTGATCTACGAAGGAGAGAGCAACGTCGTCGCATTGCAGTGCGCGCGAGTGCTCGAAACCGACATCGCGTTGCCCGATGCGCCGCAGGGGCAGGTGATCACTGAGATTGCGCACAGCGGTGCCCGTGACAAGGCGTATTCGAACACCTACAAGGCAATCCCTGCCGACCGACGCTTCCGTTTGCAGCTTGAACCTGGGAAGTGGGCCAAAATCGCCGGCACGCTTAGCGCACGCGTGTGCAGCCCGGATAAATATACCTATGGTTTTTTAAACGCCGCAGGTTATTACGTAGTCCGACTCGATGCTGATTTCGGCGACTGGCCGAAGGGCGGCGAGAGTGTGCCTATGCGGTTGGCGAAGCCGTTTGCCGGGAAGTTGCAGACTGGCATGCACTTCGTCGCGCTGGATAACGACGAAGCCAAAATTACCTTCCGGGATGGCGATCCCGATAAGCCCGAAATCAGTGGCTTCCATCACCATTCGCAGGCCCGCGATCTGGTGACGAGCGACCGGCGCTGGCTCTCGCGCAACATGATCCGAACGCAGAGTAACAACAAACTGCGTATGGAGGATTGGGAGGGGCAGGAGGGCATCAAACTTAGCACCGAACACTCTGGCAAGTCGCAAATGAATCTCGGCTATCTGGTGAACCAGAAGCTTGAGTATAGGGGCGAGGGCTTTGAGTTACGCACGTCCGGTTATGGGGTGAACCGTGCGGGTAATGGCCTGCATCTCACAACCTACGACCGGCCCGGTGCTACGGGTAAGCAACTCGACATGCAGGAGACTATCGCGGAGCTCGAAAGCGCGCTGGCGATTGCGAAAGAACTCGCAGTATCAGCCACCAGCGCGAAGGCTGAACCTGCCGATACCGATGCGCAGCAGCAGGTCAAGAGCGATCTCGACGGCCTGAAGGAACCCGGCCTCCTGATAAGTACTCCGGCTTCCGCAGCACTTGTCTCGGGGCACGGTGTGCAGTTCGCAGCGAAGGACACCATAACCGGCGTTGCCGGGAAGAACGTTGACTGGAGCGTGCTCAAGCAGTTCACGGTCGCGGCAGGCGAGAAGATCTCGCTGTTTGCCCAAAAGCTCGGTATCAAGATCTTCGCGAAGGGTCCTGTTGAGATCCAGTCTCAGAGCGATGCGATGTCGCTGTTCGCGGATCAGGATATGTCTGTGTCGAGTGTCAATGGCACGGTGCGCATCAGCGCAAAGAACGAATTAGTTCTTGAGTGCGGTGGCGCATTCATCCAGATCAAGGACGGCATTATCACACTCGGTGGCCCGGCGGACCTGTTCTTCAAGGTCATCACGATCCAGAAGAAGGGCGCAGCGTCGACGGAAAATTCTCCGACGTTGCCCACGGCAAATGACCTCCCTGACCTGACTGGGCACGGCTCCAGGTTTTCCGGCTAATCACATTCAATCTGCAAATGGCCTCTCCTCAAAGCCAGCCAGCGACGCCACAGAGCGCTCCAGTGAGCGCACAGACTGCCTCGTCACTGACGTGGCGTTATCCGTTTCCCGCAAAGGACGGTAGGGAAGTCACCGATCCGCAGGTCTTCTATGGCGCGCTGGGTGCCATGAGCGATGGCTTCTTTCCGCTCGGTGTAAATGGTTTTCCGCACGGTGGAGTTCATTTCGGTGCGGGCTCTGCGTCACGCGTAGACCAGTCCAAAGGGGCACGCGCGATTGCCGACGGCGATATCGTCGCGTTCAGGATCGATGACGCATACCCTCATCTGCACTTTACCCAGACGCGCCACTGGGCGCTGTATTCGACAGGGTTTGTGCTGATCCGGCACAAGATGACGATGCCTCCAGCACCGGGAAGTACTGCTGCCCAACCCGCCGATGAGACGTTGACGTTCTTCAGCCTATATATGCACATGGCGGACTGGTGTACCTACCTTGCCGACGGTACGCTTGCACGGCCAGGTTGGTGGCCTGGCGTTGACGCTTTTCGAATTGGTGCGAAGGACCGGCAAAGTGGTGACGGCGGCGCTCCTGGAGCTTTTGTGTGGAGCGAGCCAACAAAGGGCAAGAAAGAGAATACGTACAGCGCCGGGCAGCACGTTGCTTTCCTGCCAGAAGGTAGTGAGGTTACCATCGGCGAAAAGCGTGGGCCGTGGGGCCATATTACGGCGATTGCCGAAGGTCACATGATCGCCGCCGGGAGCGGGGAGTATTTCGGCTGGGAGGACGGCCCACAAGCGCCCTGGGTCGTTCCGGATGGCCTTCGGCCAAAGGATACATCGAAGAAGGACGCCGTTCCCGATCCAGTCAAGGAGATGGAAACACCACTGCGGTCCGAGGGCGACTGGGGGTGGATCTATCTGCACGATCAGCAGGCCGTGAAGGAACCGGCGGGTGTCGGCTCCGTGGTCATTCCCTCTTCCGATCAACCCATCCATGTAAGTGCTGGAACATTGCTGGGGCAGATTGGAGAATATATAGACTACGAGACTTCGACGCCCCTGCCGCCGGTCCCGAGTCGGCAATTGTTGCATCTGGAGGTCTTCGCCGACGAGACCCTAAAGACATTCCTCGAGAAGAGCCGAACACGGGCTGCTCAGTTACCACAGACTGACAAGACGATCTTCGTTATTCAGGAAGGTGCGAAACTTCTCCCAAAGCCGGCTGACGCTAACGTCAAACTTGGTGATGGGGTGCAGCTTGCGAGGCTAACGCTTACTCCCACCAGCCCGAAGACCGGGCCGTGGGTCCACGTCCAACCATGGATCTCGGGTCCATCAGGCCACGCGCAGAAATACCAAGACCCCGTCTGGATTGCACGTTCGGGGTTGAGTCGACTTGATTCTCCGAACGGACTATCTGCGTGGAATTCGTTTCCGCTGCAATTGGCGCAAGCGAGCGCATCGGTCAACTCTGATCTCGTAGCATATCCGCGTGCGGAGCTGGATTCTCTCGGAGACGGAAACGTCGCGGTTGACGACAAGGGGGTAACCTGGTGGCGTCTTGAGATTGGTACAGGTTCGGGACAGACGGGCACGGGTTGGATTTGCGGCGGGAAGCAATCCGACGGTAGCGGGAATCAACCGAACACGCTTTGGGAGAGTCCGTGGGCGTGGCCAGGTTTTGAAATCGTAGATGCGACGACTATCAAACTCGCGGACGCTTTCAAGCGAAACCTATCAGTCACCGGATCGGCAAATCTCAAAGAACAGAAGGCGTTTGCCCCCTCAACTGCGGCCGTCGGTAATAGCGCTCTTTTGTCCAATCTTGAGCAAACCGTAAGTCGTTTGCCTGGAGCTAACGGAACGAAGGACGACCTGGGTAAGGAGGGCAGTGTGATTGTCACTGCCGTCAAGTTACGACAGGCACTAGCACGCCGCTGGTTGGCAGGCGAGCTGGGGCACGTCATCCTCAAATACGAGAGCGAATGGGGCGGTGGCACAAGCCGCTGGGAGGCGCTTACGCCGCTAATGCGTAACGCGGCCGAGAACTGGAAAAGTGAACTGGAGCGGATTAAAAAGCTCCAGTGGTGGGATTCCGTCAAGGGCAAAGTCGACGGGCTCCCGTCGAGTCCCGTGGTGAATCATATTCACCCTGTGGCCATGATTGCCAATTTTTATCGAAGCGCCGGCGTGAGTTCCATTTCTGACGATGGAATATATTTTATATTTGCCCACGAATCACTGGCAGGTACGACCAATCACCTTCATTGGCCAGGTGGTGCTAGTGGCGTTACGTTAGGTGCGGGATACGACATGAAAGAGAGATCGGCGAGTTCGATCGCTTCCGACATGAAATCCATTGGGCTTCCTGACGCAACAGCTCAAGCGATTTCCAACGGTGCGGGGCTACAAGGAGCTACCGCGCGTACATTTGCTACTACGAACCACAATCTCGTTAATTTGAGCAATGACCAACAAGCGCAGTTGCTTCACCATACAGTTCCGCCGTATGAAAATATGGTGCGCAAAGCGATCAAGATTCCTCTGAGTCAAAATCAGTTCGATGCACTTGTTAGCTTTGCTTACAATCCTGCTGGAAGATGGCAAAGCGTAACCAACTTCATCAACAATGGACGCGTGGATAGTGCGATGGCGAAGATCAGAGAGGGAAATACGTCCGGAGGTGTCGCGATGGAAGGCCTCACAAATAGGCGATCGGACGAAGTAAACCTCTATATGAACAGCAGGTACGAATTCAACGGGAAAACGCTCCCGCCACAATGAATGAGAATGAATTTCGTCAAGGTGACTTCTAAGGATCGTTAGGATGAGATATTTTCTTTCTATTTTTTCTTTACTAACGTTTTCAATTTCATCCTTCTCCAATGAATTTCAAGAAGCTATCAAGGGCAAGTGGCAGGTCGCTGAGGTTCACATTAATACCGAATCGCCGCGCACTCCATTCTACGCATGGAACGATCCACGGCTAGTTGGACGGTTTTTTACGTTCACGACAAATGCGATTACCAATGATACCCCCGATGACTCCGAGTGTGCGACGCCGAGCGTTAAGGAAGTCCCCATGCGGCTTCAAGAATTGGTAACCAAGAGCATGGGGGGGAATGCCACGGCAACAGCCTACCGTCTTGACCTTGGAAAAAGCACAAGTGCGGAAGGTATGCTGGTTTACTGCAATGAAAAATTGTGGAATGAAGACCTTGGATTAGATGAAGGAGTGCGAGGCTCGTGGCTATCTCTCGCCAGCACTGATCGAATGCTATTGAAATGGCGGGACGAAACAATTCTTGTTTTGTATAGGATTCATGATAATCAAAAATATAGTCCATCTTTTGACTGTTCAAAATCTGATGCAAAAACCGAAAGCGAGATATGCAATTCAGTTGAATTGTCAGCTTTTGATAGAAGCGTATCGCAAGCATATAAGCTTGCTCTCTCTCAAAATCGTGCGGCTGGCAACGACTCCCGCTCGCTCAAGCTCGAACAGAAGGCATGGCTAAAAAAGCGCAATCAATGCGGAGCAGATAGAGCCTGTCTCCTTTCATCAATGAAAAAACGGTTGGATGATCTGTCAAATTTTTCTCAATAAATAGTGCGATGACACCGCCAAATCTGGATCCTCACAAATCCCGTCGGTAGTCAAAAGGCAACCTCATAGAATCGTGCACGAAAGTATCCGAGGCAATCTTCTCTGATGTCCTGGCCCATTCCACTTTTCCCCAAGATCGAGTACCCAAAACCGATCTTCTCGCGCCTGTGGCTCCCGACGCTCGCTCTTGTAGCCGCAGGAGTCGCAGGCGCGGTGTTGCTGCTATGGCCGCACGGTAAGCCAACACAGACGTTCCAGTTCTGGTCCACACTAATTGGTGCTCCGCTGATTGCCTGCGCCCTGACGTTTGGTTGGAAACTGGACCAGTGGGAAGACGAGCAAACTGATGCTGAGGAATCCGAAAATGAACAAAATCGGCTTAGAGAAATGTGGTGCGAATGGACTCGCCGTCATTTGCCAGTCGTCGATTCTGTAGCATTTCCTGGTGCTACGGATGAAGTAGGCGAGCTCGCCAATGCGAAAGCCGACCTGCCGACTCTCAGCAATCGCGCCGTTACATTTGGCTGGGTGGAAGGGCGGGCGACTGCGTTTCGCCGTAGGCGGCTGTTGCACTTGATCGCGAGACACTTCGCTGGAGCACTCCGAACGAATAGGGAAGTCGTTATCACACTCATGCTCAATGACGCGTCGCCAGGTCTTTCCGATATCTGGATACAACAGGCGATGCGCGTCTTTGCTCGCGTGGTCCCACGGACAACATTTCACGTTGAAACACCATCGGCGAAAGGCTGTGCCGAGTGGATAACCCGACAGGTGGACCTGGTCGATCCAGCGACGCGGATTGTAATTGCTGTCCAACTCTGGACGGACGAGGAACAGGAGCATGTGTTCAGCGAAGGAGCCGCCGCCTTTCTCATCGATCCGGGTGCTTCGAGCGTAGGTTCGATCTTCCGGCCACAGGTAAGCGCGCGACAAACTGGAAGCCGGGCTCGTCCAGATCAAGGATTATCAGGTACCGCCTGATCGTGTAGCACTTGCGTGGTTCACGCGCTGCGAAGAAGGCGAATCGACTGCTATTCGTTCTGCGCTGACGAGCGATCCGAAGGATTCAGCGGTTGAGCGGCTGCTTGACAAATCGTTGGGATTGCCTGGGCCCGTCAGCGGTTGGATTGCGCTCGCCATTGCGATGGAAGCGGCGCGTGGCGCCGGACCGCAACTGGTCGCCTGGCATGAGGAAGCTTCCGAACCTCTTTGCCTGTGCATGATCTCGCCCTTGCCCGAAAAGGAAACGACGGTTTGAACAACGAGAAAAAATATATCCTGGGTCGTCTTCTCATGGCCGCTGCGGTTGCGGCAATTATCGTAGGCGTATTGCTTTATACCGTTGATACCAAGGATATTCTCGCCTGGATCATCCGGTTCAAGACCATGCTCATTTTCGCCGGGATCTTCGTCCTTGCAGGGCTGGGCTATGTTTTTCAACGACGCAAGCCGAAGCAGTGCACCGTACAGCAGGCATCGAAGGACCAGGGGGCGGAACCGCCAGGGAAGACGGACCCCGCGGCTGATGCTGCAACCAACCGCGCAGGGGTGGTCGTTACCTGGGCGAACGAGCTGAAGTTAGCGCTAAAGCGGAAGCGCTGGTTTCTCTGGGCCTACATCCAGCCGTGGGTGCTGGTCGCAGGTGACGCCGCGGTTGTGTCCACGTTGATACCAGATCTGGCCCAGAAGGGCTTCGTTATCACCGATGACGTCGTTTTGCTCTGGGGTGGTCTGGATGCAAACGGCAAGCCTGACGAGCTGTGGCTGCGCCAGATCCGCTCGTTGCGACGAGTGCGGTCGTTCGATGCGATTGCGCTCGTGCTCGACGACCGGACGCCGTTGCTCGACCTTGCGGGTGAGAACAATCCGTGGGGGGGGCGCCTTGCACGCATTGCCGAACTGCTGCACTGGTCGGCGCCGGTGTACGTTCTTGATGTCGACGGTACCGATGCTCTCCATCGGTTTGACACGCCCGTGACCGGGTGCGAATTTGCGCGTCCGCTGAATGCAACGGCCATTGAAACCTCGCTGCTCGAACTGCGCGACCGGCTCGCTGATCGCAGCGTGTATCAGCTGTCGGCCAATGGTAACGACAGTTACGCATCGGATCTGTCCACACGGCTCGATGTCCGCAGTGCGCCGCTCGCGCGCTGGATCACGGGCCTTTCCGACTGGCAGCGTCGCCCGTTGCCGGTCGCTGGCGTCTTCTTTGCGTCGCTGGCTGTTGCCAACGCATCGGGCTCGTCGAACGGTAGCCGTCTGCCGCTGTGGCGCCATCTTGCAGAAGCCTCGACGCATACGTCCGGCCGTCGCACCTGGTCCCACCCGATTACGGTGTTCTCGACGATCGCCCTGGTCCTCGTCGGCCTCTGGAGTGCCGGCATGCTCGTCTCGGGCATGAACAACGCACACGAGGCCATGCTGACCAAAGAATCCCTGCAGGCGCTTGTTCACGCGAGCGACACACCGGGTCGTCTGCGCGCGCTGCTCGGCCTCCAGCAGCGAATCGCTCTGCACGAAGCCCGCGTGCAGGAGCACACACCGCTGCTCACCCGCTTCGGCCTGAACCACGACCGCGCCATACTAGAAGCCCTGTGGAAACCATACGCTCGCGCCGCAAAGCCACTGCTCATCTCCCCCGTCCAGCAGGACATCGAAGGCCAGCTCGTCGATCTCGGCCAGATGTCGACGGCGCAAGCCGATACCCAAAGCAGCCAGGTGGCACAGGACGGCCAGCAGGCGCTCAAGACCTATCTCATGATGGCCGATCCGAAGCGAGCCGATCCCGCATTCATGGCACCCCAGCTCGGACAACACTGGAGTCTGGATACCGGCCTGCGTCCTGGAGAAAAACTCGACCTGTCCGCACAACTGCTGGGCTTCTGGGCGCAGCATTTTCCCGCTCACCCCGACTGGAACATCCAGCCGCGCGAAGATCTCATAGGCAACGCGCGCCAGACGCTGCTTGCGATCATCGGCGTCAAGAACTCCGAAGACACGATCTACCAAAGCATTCTCGATTCCACAGGCCACAAGTATCCCGACCAGACCCTCGCATCGCTGACCGCAGGCACGGATACGCGCGGACTGTTTTCGACCTCGTCGACCGTGACCGGCGTCTTTACGCGTCAAGCCTGGGAAGGCTCCATCGAGGCCGCAATCGACGACGCAGCGAAACACAATGGCGTCGAAGGCAACTGGGTACTCGGTAACTCTGGCAGTTCGCAGGCGGGCACGTCCATGACGCCGGAAGCATTGCGCGCCGCCCTGCGCGCCCATTACTTCTCCGATTATGCGGAGCACTGGCAGGACTTCATGAACAGTATCCGGTGCGCGGCCGCGTCCACGCTGCCGGCCGCCGTCGGGCAACTGAAGCTCATTGCCGATGCCCGTCAGTCCCCGCTCATTGCGCTGATGAAGTCGCTCGCGTTCCAGGGTGCTGCCGGCGCGCAGCAGGCTTCGCTTTCCGACGCGCTGGTCACGAAGGCGCAGAACTTCTTCGGCAAGAAGGACGACACCCAGCAACCGGCACAGGCCGATCCGGCGGGCCCACTGGCCGCTTCCTTTGGTCCGGTGCTCAAGCTGGTTGCCCAGGGCAACGGCACTCCCACGTCTTCGGCTAGCGACCTGAGTATCGAGCGCTTTACGGAGCGCGTGACGACACTGCGTCTGAAACTCCAGCAGATCAGCGATAGCCCCGATTCCGACGACCAGGCACGGCAGGTCGCGCAGGCGCTCTACCAAGGAAAGGGCTCGGATCTATCCGATACCCTCGGTTATGCGCAGCTCATCGCGGCGAGCCTTGGCGAGCAGTGGGCCGGCATGGGTAATTCGCTCTTCGTCGAGCCGGTTACGCAAGCGACCCGCACTGCGCTCGCGCCCGCCGAAGCGAGCCTGAACGATGCGTGGCGCCAAACTATCGTCGCTGCGTGGAGTCGTTCGTTTGCGGGGCGCTATCCGTTCGCCGACACAACCAACGATGCCTCATTGCCCGAACTCGCGCGCTTCCTGCGCCCGCAGAGCGGGTTGATCGACACGTTTCTTTCCACACAGCTTGCCGGGGCGTTGCAGTTGCAGGGGGATCAGTGGGTGCCTGCCTCCGGTGGCGCGGGCGCCGGCAGCGGCGCAGCCAGCACGGCGCGCGCATTCGATCCAACATTCCTGAAGGCGATCAATACCCTCCAGCAGATCGCCGGGCACATGCTTGCGCAGGGCGAGCCGCAGTTCGTGTTCGGACTCAAACCGGTGCCGACGCCCGGTGTCACCGACACGCTGTTCACGCTTGATGGGCAGACGCTGCACTACTACAACCAGGTGGAATCCTGGAGCACGATGACGTGGCCATCCGGAGAGCCGCAGAAAGCCGGCACTCGACTCGAATGGCAGACGGATACGGCGGGCACGAACAAAGGCTTCGAATTCCCCGGACGCTGGGCGCTCGTGCGTTTGCTCGAACGTGCAAGGGTCGAGCCAGTGGACAGTGCGACGTATCAGTTGACGTGGCAGGCGAAGCCGGAAAACGTCGATCAGAAGTCGGGTGTGAACAGGGCGGACGGGATCACCGATCTCGCCGCGCAGGTGGCACGCGAGCCGATCGCATCCGCGCCTGCGGAAGTGACGCATCCGTTGCGTTATCTGATTCACACGGATGTGGGGCAGGGGCCGATGGAACTACTTGCCCTTCGGGGTTTCGTGATGCCCTCGCGCATCTTTGTTGATCGCAGCAATCCTGCTGTCGCAAGACAGTCCACGGCCGCTGGGCCGCCGCCGCTGCCCAAAGCGGCCATTGCCGCCGCAAAGCATGCGGCTGTGTCGCTTCCCACAGGCATGGTCCCCCAATGAAGACGCGCCAACTCGCGCGCGCGAAAACGATAAGCCCTGAGATGCCCCGACCATGACCGACCCAACCCGCGATAACGAAATCCTGCGCTATTTCGAGGCGGAAATGCGCTACCTGCGCGAAGGCGGGAAAGAATTCGCCCGGGCGTTCCCCGACCGCGCGCGCGAGCTTGACCTCGACCGCGTGGGCGAGCGTGATCCGCACATCGAGCGCCTCTTCGAGGGCTTTGCCTTCCTGATGGGGCGCCTGCGACACAAGCTCGATGACGAACTACCCGAATTGACGAAAGGGCTGGTGAGCATGTTGTGGCCGCACTATCTGCGCATGATCCCGTCGCTCGCCATCCTCGAACTCATCCCCGAGGCGGGCGCCCTGCAGAAGCATGAGACGCTCGAAGCTGGGCTGGAAGCGACCTCTGGCCCGGTCGGCTCCGGTTCCGGAACGGAGGATGCGGTGATCGAGTGCGTGTATCGCACGACGCAAGCGGTCGACATGTATCCGCTGGCGCTGAGCGAAGCGGGTGTCTATGCGCGCGAGGATGGTCGCTCGGTCATCCGCCTGCATCTGGACATCCAGACCCAGGCCGAGCGCAGCCGGCTTCAGGTCCCGCGTCTGCGCCTGTACCTCAACGCAGACCGGCCGGTCGCGCTGTCTCTCTATGCTGCGCTCACGGCTAAGCCGGTGGCGATGCAGGTGCGTGTGCCCGGCTGGCCCGAGGACCGGCCAGGCACGCCGGTCGCCATGCCCGGACTGCGTCTGGCGCCCGCGGGATTTGCCACCGAAGAGCGTCTCTGGCCGAAAGCCGACAACGCGTTCGGCGGCTACCAGCTTTTGCTCGAGTACTTCACGTTCCCTGAAAAGTTCATGTTCATCGACGTGTTAGGACTCGACATCCAGGCGATCCCCGCATCGGCTACCTCCGTGGACGTCGAGGTCGTGCTCGAGCGGCCTTATCCGGACGACAAGCGCTTCACCGCGGAGAACATCCGCCTCTACTGCACGCCGGTCATCAACCTTTTTCCGATCGGCGCCGATCCCGTGACGGTCACGCAGCACGAGACCGAATATCGCGTGCGGGCGCGCGCCGAACACGGTTCGCTCATCGACATCTATTCGGTCGACGGTGTGGAATATTTCGAGCGCGGTCGTCGCTTCGAATATGTGCCGTTCGCCGCGTTCAAGCATCGGGGCGGCATGCTGCGGCATGACATGCCCGAGCGCTACTACCACACCCATATGCGCCGCGGGCCGTCCGGACGGTTCGACACGTGGCTCGTGCTGGGCGGCCACGCGTGGGAGCAGGCAAACACGTTGCCTACCGAAACACTCACGTTGTCGGTGACGGGAACGAACGGCATGCTGCCGCGCAAGGCCCTGCGTGAATCAGGCATCACGCGCATGCGCGGCGGGTTCACCAACATCGGTGCGGTGCGTAACCTGACGGCGCCCACGCTGCCGGTCTATCCGCCCACCCGTGAGCGGT
Source organism: Burkholderia sp. Ax-1719 (assembly GCF_011753055.1). GTDB lineage: Bacteria > Pseudomonadota > Gammaproteobacteria > Burkholderiales > Burkholderiaceae > Paraburkholderia. The sequence continues at coordinate 594,235 of NZ_VWWJ01000001.1, forward strand.
ACCAGTGGCGTGTACTGTCTCATCTCGCGCCGAATTACCTGTCGCTGCTCGACGCGGAAATTCTGCGCGGCTCGCTCGCGCTCTATGACTGGACAGAGGGCGAGCTGAACCGCAGGCGCATCGAGGCCATCACCGACGTACGGCACCGGCCGCTCAGCAAGCTCGTGAAGGGCGGCCTGATGCGTGGCGTCGAAATTATCGTGACGCTCGATGCCGGGCGCTTTGCCGGCGATGGTGACCTTGAGCTCTTCGGCAGCATGCTCAACCGCTTCCTGGGTCTCTACGCGTCGGTGAATCTCTACACGAAGCTGGTCATCGTGGCCCAGCCGACGGGCCGGCGCATCGAATGGCCCGAGACCAAAGGTGAGGGGGCGCCGTTTTGAACGCACCTGGAATGCCGGCGACTACGCCGGCTAATGCCGCGCCCCTGATGTCCGCGCTGCTAGGTCAGGCGTCGCGGATGAACTTCATCCGCTTCTGCGAACTGCTCGAACTGGCGGCGCCTGACATGCCACCGTTCGGCACCACGGACTCGCCTGCTGGGGAGCCCGTGCGGTTTCGCTCGCGTGCACAACTGGGGTTTCCGGGCCGGGAGATCGACGCGGTTCGGTACGACCCCGACAATCCGGGCGGGCCGCCGTCCGTGATCACTACGTTTCTGGGGTTCTACGGCGTGGATGCGCGCATGCCCGCGTATTTCGTCGACGAGGTTGCACAAAACCGCGACGGGGCCGAGTCGCTGGCGGCGTTCCTTGACCTCTTTCATCACCGCATCATTACGCAGTACTACCGTGTCGCGCGCAAGTACCGGTACCCGGTCGGCTTCCGCCGGGACGGCACGGATCCGGTATCGCGCTATCTGCTCAGCTTTGCGGGCTTCGGCTTCAGTACCTCCATGCGAGGCGCCACGTCCTCCGTAGCAGGTAGCGAAGCAGGGACGCTCACCGGCGCGCGGCAGCGACTCACAAAAGTGGCGGACAAACGCCGGCTGCTGTCCATGCTTGGCCTCGCCATGCAGAGGACGCGTACGGCAGAAGGGCTGGCAGGCGTGTTGCGGCATGCCGTGCCGGACGCTTCAATCGTGGTCGAGGAATTCCATCCGGTCTGGCGTGAAGTGAATGATTTTGAACCGGCCGCGCTCGGCGAGCAGTGCCTGCTGGGGCGCGGGTTCTACGACCGCGCGAATGTAGTCCGGGTCGTGATCACGCCGACGCTGCGCGAAACGGTGCTGTCGCTCGTACCGGGCCAGGCCGTTCACTGCGAAGTCACGGCGCTGTTGCGGTTCTATCTGGGCTACGAGAGCGAGGCGGATCTGGAGATGCATGTGCGCGCCGATCTCATGCCACAACCTACGCTTGAGCCACGTCAGGCCAATCTGGGCTTTACGGCTCAGCTGGAAACCCCGCACCGGTCTGTGGCTGCTGGGCAGGCTGGCGTCACAGGCGTCACGCGCGTGCAACTCGGTCGCTGGAATGGAGCAGGGGAAACAGGCGCATGACAAACAGCAAAAGAAACAGGGGAGTCTCTCAATGAGCACAAACAGGAAACGTGCGATACAGCATGCAGTTCTCGCGATCGCAATACTGGCTGCCGTCGTGACAGCAGGATGCGGTGTGGCTCAGGCAGTCGGCGACAGCACCGTGAGTGCTGCGAAGTGGGCCTTCACGACCCAGGTCAAGACCATGAACGTGGACCTCAGCGCGCGTGCATTGATCAATGCGGATGCGCAGGGACAATCCCTTTCGACGGTGGTGAGGTTTTACCAGTTGAAGGACGCCACGACCTTCTCACAACTGACCTATCGCCAGTTGCAGTCGGACGATCTGAATCTGCTCAAGGCAGACCTCCTGGCCACGAAAGATGTCGTGCTGCGGCCAGACGCGAGTGCAAGTCTTGCCGAACCGATGAACACCGACGCTCAACTCGTGGGCGTAGTTGCGTTCTTCCGCGAACCGGTGCCAAGCAGGATCTGGAAACTCGCCATTCCCAAAAAACAGTGGAAGAAAACGGACCCTGTGAAGATCGAGGTCAACGGCAATGAACTCGTGTTGGTCGGTGCCGATCCGCAACCGGTCAGACACGAAGCGCCGCAGCAGGCCGTACCGGCCAGTTCGGCATCGTCAACGGCAGCCAACAGGCAGGGGTGATCGACGCACTTAGCTGCAATCTGCGGGGTATGGCGATCCGAACGTATATCGCACGCCCCGCTTTCTGAAGGAGAGCCACTTGAAGAAACTGTTTTCGCTTGGGACCGGGATTGGTGTGCTCGCGCTCCTTTCTGCGTGCTCGGGGCTGGACCGCAGCCATGAGATCGCGCTAAATCAGGCCACCGGTATCGAGGTGATGCAAGGTCCGAACGGCGTGGAATTACGCCTGCCGGAAAAGGTGCTATTCGATTTCGACAAGTCCGACCTCCGGGCGGATTCGACACCTGCAATTTCCCGTGCGGTCGTGCTGCTCAAGCGCAGCGACAAGCCGGTCATCGTCGAAGGGCATACGGACAATGTCGGCACGCGTGAGTACAACATGCAGTTATCCAAAGCACGCGCCACGACCGTTGCCGACGCGCTTGAGGCGCGGGGTATCGCCAACTCGCGGGTCACGACAAAGGGTCTTGCCTACGATCATCCCGTTGCGAGCAACGATACGCCTGAGGGGCAGGCGAGGAACCGGCGCACCGAAATTGTGATCGTAGGCGAGTCCGAGTCCCGGATTCTGGGTAGGTGAGCGGAGCGGTCGGAGGGTTCTGGAAACGTGTCGGAGAGCGAGCAGTCAGGACAGTGAGCGCGGCCACCGGCCTGCGTGCCGCTCTCGATTTGAAACTTCGCGGCCTGCGAAAGCGAAATCGCAGCGCTAACAGACGCGTTTCAATACGCTGGGCGCGGCGACGAAATCACGCCTGTGCCGCTTACGCAGTCCGCGCCTGCTCCACCAACCCATCCACATCCTCAAACGTAGTCGAAAACGCCGTCACAAACCGCACAATGCCCTTTCCCCAGCGGTCGTGATAGAACCGGAATCCCGCGTCAAGCAGCGCCTTTATCAACGCATCCGGCAACTTGCAAAACACAATATTTGCCTCGGGCGCCCCTAAAACCTCAACCCCATCCATCCCAGCCAGCCCTTGCGTAAGCCGCAGGGCAGCCGCATTCGCCTGACGTGCATTCCTTAACCACAAATCATCCTTCAGATAGGCATCGATCTGCGCCGCCAGAAACCGCATCTTCGAAAACAGGTGACCCGCGCGTTTGCGACGAAACGCCAACTCATCGGCTAACGACCGGTCGAACAGCACAATCGCCTCAGCCGCAAGCACGCCATTCTTCGTAGCGCCTAGCGAAAGCGCATGCACACCCGCTTTCCACGTCATCTCCGCAGGCGTACAGCCCTGTGACACGAGCGCATTCGCAAAACGCGATCCATCCATATGCAGCCGTATATTCGCGGCCTTGCACGCATCGCCGATTGCCTCGATTTCGCCGAGCGTATAGACGCTGCCTTCTTCGGTGGCCTGCGTGATGCTCGCGCACGCGGGTTGCGTCGAATGCACATCGCCGACTTTTGCACGTGCCGCTTCCAGCAGTTTTGCCGGATCCATCTTCGCCGCCTCGCCTTCAACCGTCACGAGCTTCGCGCCGTTGGTATAGAACGCAGGCGCGCCGCATTCGTCGTTATTGATGTGGCTGGACGCGTGGCAATAAATGTTGCCCCAGGGCGGCGTCATCGCGCTCAGACACAGCGCATTGGCGGCCGTGCCGGTAGGGACCAGCAGCACGTCCACTTCGCGCTCGAAGATCTCGCACAGTCGGCGCTCGACGCTTGCCGTATAGGGGTCCGCGCCATAGGGGTTGGCCTGTCCCGCGCTCGCGGCCACCAGTGCTTCGATGACTTCGGGCGATGCGCCCGCAATGTTGTCGCTCGTGAAACCCAGGGCTGGCGCCCTGTTATTGCTCGTCATGGTCATTTCCCTAACTCGGCAGGGGCGAATGCCCCGGATGCGGGCATCGTATGTCGGACGAGGGGCAGAGCGCTTGTAAAAAATTGACGCGTGCGATGCAAGCGCTCCAGCCACGGACGAGGAATATCAGGCGCGAAAGCGCGAGGGCGCGACGCCATAGGCCTGGCGGAATGCGCGATTGAAATGGCTCTGATCGTAGAAGCCAACGGCCTGAGCGACCGTGGCAATGGCCTGCGAGCCTTGCAGCAGCAGTTCGCAGGCATGTTCGAGCCGCAGGCGCAGCAGCCATGCATGCGGCGTCATGCCGATGGTCAGCTTGAATTGCTTGAGGAACTGGAAGCGGCCGAGTCCGCATAGGGAGGCCAATTCTTCGAGGGTGATTTTTTCAGCGAGACGGCTGTGGCAGTAATCGCGTACGCGGCCCCATTGGGCCGGCCCGAGCGCACCGGGCACGCGCTCGGGCACGATGGCGCGAGACTGGAGCAGCAGGTTTTCCAGCAACGTGAGCCACTGCGTCTGCACGTCGAGGCCGCTCGCGCCGTCGTTATCGCGCATCGTGTCGTGCAGGCGTACAAGGCTGCTTGCGAGCCGCGGGTCGTTCAGCACCGCGCTGCTGAGTTCGGGCGCGCCCGACCGGCCGCTAATTTCGCCGGCCACGCTGGCGACCAGTTCCTGCGATAGCCGGAAGGTCTTGAGTGTGTATTCGCCGCCGTCCTGGGCCACACCGTCGTGAATCTCACCAGGCGGCATCAGGGCGATCGTACCGGGACCCAGCAACACGCTTTTGCCATGGCTGCCTTGACGCTGGACGCCCTCGCTCACGAGTCCCACGTGAAAGTCCAGGTGGAAGTGCCGATCGAAGCTGAATTCGGCGAAGCGCGCGGTACTCAGCACGAGGCCGGGCACCTCGGATATCTGCTGGTAGTGGACGTAGTCGCTCATGAATCAGGGTGCGATGGCAATGCTGGCGCAAGGTTGAACAGGCTTTGCGAAGTATACCGCCGCAATCGGAATGCTCGCCGGGACGCTTTTGCCCAGCTCCGTCAGGTGCTCTCGCGCACAATCAGCTCGCACGCCAGTGCTTTCGGCCGCCGCACGGCGCCAGCGCGTTCCTTGCCGGCTTGCGAGGCGTCGAGCCGCGCGAAGATCAGTTCCGCGGCCAGCATGCCCATCTGCCTTGCGGGTGGGCGGATCGTGGTCAGCCCCGGCGTGAGCATTTCCGAGAACGGAAAGTCGCCAAATCCCATCAGCGCCACGCGCCCCGGCACCGCGACGCCCGCGCGCTGCGCTGCGAGCAGGGCGCCCGAGGCCAGATTGTCGTTGGCGAACACGATCGCATCGGCGGGCTCGGGGCCGTCGAGCAGCGCGAAGAGCGCCTCGCGTCCCGCGTGTGCTGGCTGGGCTTCCGTTGGCACATAGAAGCGCGGCTCGCGGCCATGCTCGCGCATCACTTCAGCGAAGCCGTCGCGGCGCTCCAGCGCGCTGAAGTCGCCCGCTGCGCTGTTCTGCACGAAGGCAATGCGCCGATAGCCGCGTTCCAGCAAATGCCGCGCCGCCATTCGACCTACTTCCGGATGAGAGAAACCCACCTGCCATGGCTTGCGGCGCGGCTGATAGTCCCATGTCTCGATCACGGGCACGCTGGTGCGCGCGAGCATTGCCTCGGTTGCCTGAGTGTGGAAATGCGAGGTCAACACGAGCGCTGCCGGTGACCACCCCAGCAGTCCACGCACGGCATTTTCTTCCTGCTCGCTCGAAAAATAGCTGGACGCCAGCAGCAGTTGATAGCCGTGCGCCGTGACGGCATCGCTGAAGCTCTGGATCGTGGCAGCGAAAATTGGCCCGGAGATATTGGGTATCACCATGCCGATCACCCGGCTATGCGCGGACGCGAGGCCGCCCGCCACCAGATTCGGTACATAACCCAGTTGCGCGACGGCTTGTGCAATGCGCTCGCGTAGCGCCTCGGAGATACGTTCGGGATCCTGAAAATAGCGCGAAACGCTGATCTGCGAAATACCCAGGTGGTCCGCTACATCACGCAGCGTGACACGTCCCGAGTTGCGCCGCAGCCGCGTGTGCGGTTCTTCGTCTGCTGCGTGTTTAGCCGTATTCCGCATATGTTCTGCCGATTTCGTTATTTGACGCCGGCGCGCCGGGCAAAGGAAACTGCCGCCAATGTTAGCGCTAACCGCTCGATCCGACCAGCGCTACGAACGCGGTCTGCGTGATGCGCAAAATCGTTGTTAAAGCGGACGACGTCGCAATGCCGGCTTTGTCGGATGGAATCTACGGAATTAATGAGGAGTTCGATGAAACGTGAGATGCATCTGGGCGCGTTCCTGATGGAAACGGGCCACCACCTCGCGGCCTGGCGTCTCGACGAGGTGCAGGCCGACGCGGGTCTCGATATCCACGCGTGGATCCGGCTCGCGCAGCTGGCCGAAGCGGCATGCTTCGATGCGTTATTCGTAGCGGACAGCGTGGCGGCCAACACGGGCGCCGGTGCGGATCGCGTGGCCCGCGCCGACCGCCTTGATCCGCTGACATTGCTCCCCGCGCTGGCGGTGACGACGCAACGTATCGGTCTCATTGGCACGGCAACTACCAGCTACAACGAGCCGTATCACATTGCGCGCAAGTTCGCCTCGCTCGATCACATCAGCAGCGGTCGGGCAGGGTGGAATCTCGTGACGACCGACAACGCGGCGGAAGCAGGCAATTTCGGGCGGGCCGAGCATTACAGCCATGTCGATCGTTACGCGCGCGCCGAGGAGTTCTATCGCGTGGTGACCGCGCTTTGGGACAGCTGGGACGATGCGAGTTTCGTGCGCGACAAGCGCAGCGGCCAATACTACGACGCGGCAACGCTGCGCATGCCGCTGCATCGTGGCGAGCACTTCTGCGTCGATGGTCCGTTGAATGTGGCGCGCGCGCCGCAAGGCTGGCCGGTGGTCGTCCAAGCGGGGTCATCGGAGCGGGGGCGTGAGCTGGCGGCGCGTACAGCGGAGGTCGTATTCACGGCGCAAGCCAGTTTCGACACCGCGCAGGCTTTCTATCGCGATCTCAAGCAGCGCGTCGTGGCGGCGGGACGCAAGCGCGATTCGCTCAAGATCATGCCGGGACTCTCGGTGATTGTTGCGCCTACGCTGGAAGAGGCGCGTTCGCGTGAGGCGGAACTTCAGGCATTGGTGCATCCGGAAGCCGGTCTCGCACTGCTCGCGCGGATGATCGGCAATTTCGATCTGAGCGGCGTCGATCTGGATGCGCCCCTGCCCGATCTGCCGATGACCGACAGCGGGCAACGCAGCCGACAGCAGTTACTCACCAGCATTGCAGGCAGTGAACGGCTCACGGTGCGCCAGCTCTATCTGCGCATCGCGGGCGGGCGCGGGCATTTCACGCTGGTCGGCACGCCGCAAAGCGTGGCTGACGAGATGCAGCACTGGTTCGAGAACGGCGCTGCAGACGGCTTCAACATCATGGCCGCCGATCTGCCCGGCGGGCTGGAACGCTTTTGCGATCTTGTCGTCCCCGAACTGCGTCGCCGTGGATTATTTCGGACAGCATATCGAGGGGAGACGTTGCGCGATCACCTGGGATTGCAGCGGCCCGTGCGCGAACGATGAGCCCCACGTAATTCAAAACACCGCAGAACAATAAAACTCAACGTGAACAATAACCACATGAATGACATTCGCACGCCGCTCACGCGCCAGACACTCATCGTGGGCGCTCTTTGCGTCGCGACTGTCACGTCGGCCCACGCAGCCGACAACACCAATAGCACCGATCGCGCCGATCGCGCCGATCAAGCCGCGCCTGCCTTAGCTGCATCGTCGGCCTCCGCGCAAAGGCCCACCGAATTGCCGACGGTCACTGTCACGGCTACGCGCCGCAACGAATCCGCGCAAAAAGTCCCCATCGCGCTCACCGTGGTCAGCGGCGCGGAAATGGAGCGCGCGGGCAACAACACCGTGCAGTCGCTCGTCACGGCGGTGCCCGAACTGACCTTCAAGCCTTCGCTGTCGAGCAAGGACACCACGTTGACGATCCGTGGCGTGGGGACCAATTCGACTTCGCCGGGCGTGGAGCCTTCGGTGTCCACCGTGATCGACGGCGTGGTCTACGCACGCCCCGGCCAGGCAACGCTCGATCTGCTGGACGTCGATCACGTGGAAGTGCTGCGCGGCCCGCAGGGCACGCTGTTCGGCAAGAACGCAACGGCAGGCGTCATCAACATCGTCACACGCGATCCGGCAAAACAACCGACCGGCTATATCGATACGCAGTTCTATCAAGGCGGTGAGCAGCGCGTGCGTGCAGGCGTGGAAGGCACGTTGCTGCCAGGTTTGCTCACGGGCTCGTTCACCGCGCTTTATGGTCGCTACGACGGCAACGTCAAAAACGTCTACAACGGCGAGGAGATCAACGGCTATAACCATAAGGGATTTCGCTCGAAGTTCGTGTTCACGCCCAGCAGCAATGTGAAAGCGACGATCATCGCCGACTACATGTACGCGCACGATTCGTACGCGGCTGGCGTGATCGGCAAGGCGACCAATCCGATCTACACCGCTGCGCTTTCGCCGGTCGTGCCGAGCCTGCAGAACCGTGAAGTCAACTATCCCTATGGGCCTTCGGTAGAAGACACCAACTGGGGCGTTTCCGCGCAAGTCGACTGGAAACTGGGCGGCGGCTACACGTTGTCCTCGATTTCGGCTTACCGCCAATGGCTCAATCGTCAACGTACCGACGAAGCCTGGGTTCCGCAGGTCTATCAGCAGATTCCCAGTTCGAACGATCGCGGCGATCTGGGCTTTACGCAGCTATCGCAGGAACTGCGACTGGCGTCGCCGAAGGGTGGCTTCTTCGACTATGTCGCCGGTGTCTACGCGCTGCATACGCAGGACAACGAGCACTACAACCGCGCCGTGACGACCTGCACGAACTCGACCTCGGCGAGCATCGTGAGCGGCCTCACGCCCTGCTACGCGGGTTCGTCCACGCTCACGCACACAACCGGCGACGCGTTGTTCGGCACGCTCACCAATAGCTTCGCGGCTTATGGCGAAGGCACGTTTCACCTGAGCGATCGTCTGCGCGCCATCACGGGCCTGCGCGTCACGCACGATGAAGTGGGCTATGATTTCGAGCGCACCTCGACTTCCGCTGCAGCGGTGTCGGGCATCAATCCCTCGTTTGCGTCGTCGGGCTGGACGAGCGCGAATGGCGTGTCGGGACGCGCGGGCCTGGAGTTCGATCTCACCCGCGACGTCATGCTCTATGCGATGTACTCGCATGGCTACAAGGGGCCGGCCTTCAACGTGTTCTTCAACATGCAGCAGCGCGATACGCCCGCGCTGCGTCCCGAAGAGTCGAATTCGTACGAGATCGGTGCGAAGATGCAGACGCCCGACCATCGTTACACCGCCAATATCGCGCTGTACGACACGCATTATCAGAACTACCAGGCAAATTATTACGACACGGTGGCCGGGCAGGTGGTCACGCGGCTCATCAATGCGGGCACGGTATCGACGCGCGGCGTCGAACTGGATCTGGGCGCGCGACCGCTGCGCGGCTTGAGTCTCACCGGCGGCCTGGCGTTCACCGACGCGCATATCGACGAATTCAATTGCCCCGTCGGCGCGCAGGCAAGCTGCAACGTCAATGGCAAAACGCTGCCGTTCTCGCCGACCTTCAAGGCCAATATATCCGCCGATTATCGTCATCCGCTGCCCATCGGCCCGGAGCTTGAGTTGTACGCGAATTACTTCTGGCAAAGCCGCGTGCAATACGACCTCGCGCAGTCGCCGAATACCATCCAGGGCGCGTACGGCATTCTCAATGCAAGCGTGGCGCTGAATTTCGATAACGGCTGGCGTGTCGCGTTGATCGGCAAGAACCTGCTCGACAAATCCTATGTGAGCGTGATGGCGACAGGATCGGGATACGTAACGATTGGCGTGCCGCGCGATGCGGACCGCTACTTCGGCATTCAGTTGCGCAAGGACTTTTTCTGACTTTTATCGAGGGGCAGCGATTATGCAGTTGTTCATCAAAGCGTTTTCGCGCGTACGCATCGCCGCGCTATTCACTGCGCTCACGGCGTCGTGCGCACTTGTCGCACCGATGACGGCATCGGCTGAAGCGGTGCTGAATATCGGCTATCAGAAGGGCACGCCGCTCACGCTGCTCAAGGCGCGCGGTACGCTGGACAGCGCGCTGGCGGCCAAAGGCTATGCGGTGCGCTGGACCGAGTTTCCCGCCGGACCGCCGTTGCTCGAAGCGATGAACGCTGGCGCGATCGACATCGGCTATACGGGTGCGCCGCCGCCGATTTTTGCGCAGGCTGCGGGTAGCCGCGTGGTCTATCTGGCGGCGGAACCCGCCGGGCCGCATAACGAAGCGTTGATCGTGCGTGCGGGTTCGCCGCTCAAGCGCGTGGCCGATCTCAAGGGCCATACGGTGGCGCTCGCGCGCGGCTCCAGTTCGCACTATCTGCTGGTGGCCGCGCTCGCGCAGGCGGGGCTGCGCTATGAAGACGTCAAGCCCGTGTTCCTTTCGCCCGCCGATGCGCGTGCGGCGTTCGACAGCGGTCACGTCGATGCCTGGGCGATCTGGGATCCGTATCTCGCGGTGGTCCAGGCCGCCGAGCCCACGCGTACGCTCGCCGATTACGCATCGGGAATTCCGCAGCCGTATAGCTTCTTTCTGGGCGCGCCGGACTTCGTGCACGGTCACCGCGATATCGTCGAAACGGTGTTGCGCGCGGTCGCCGATGGCGATGCGTGGGTAAGCGCGCATCGCGACGAAACCGCGCAATTGATTGCGCGCGAAACGGGTGTGCCGCCCGTCGTCGTCACGAGCTTTCTCGCACGTTCGCGCTTTGGGATCGTGCCGCTCGATACGCCGATACTCGCGAGCCAGCAGCGCGTCGCCGATGTATTCGCGGCCCAGCATCTGATTCCGCACGCCGTGAAGGTGGATGCGATCGCCGCGCCCGTGGCAATCGGCGGGAAATAAGCGGGTGCTCAGAGGACGGGCAATACCGCGCGGATATGTTCCGCGAAAGCCGCCGCCAGTTGCGACGGCCGCTTGCGGCTGAATTTCACGGTGATGCCCACGGCGGGCAAGGGCGGCAGCGCGGGATCGCCGTTGAGGTTGGCGAGATCGGGCGGCACGGCCGTCTGCGTCATCACCGCGAATGCCTGGCCCGCGCGCACCAAAGCGATCATGCCGGACAGACTGCTGCTCGCGCAGGCGATCCGCCACGCCCGGCCCGCGTCCTTGAGCGCTTCGCAGGCGGCGATATGGTCGAGCGTGTCCGCATCGGAAAGCGCCAGCGGCAAGGGATCGAAGTGCGCCGGATCGAGACCCGGATAGCCGATCCACACCAGTTGCTCGCGTCGAATCAATTCTTCGCCCGGTGCGGCGTCGGGCAGCGACACCATCGCCAGATCGACCGCGCGTTTGTCCAGCAGGTCGAGCAGTCTGGGCGTTGGCGCGCACACCACCTCCACCAGCGCATGCGGATGCTGGCTCGAAAACTGGCGCAGCAGCGCGGGTAAAAACACGGTGGCGTAGTCGTCGGGGCAGCCGAAGCGCAGGCTGCCGGTCAGCCCCGTGCCGCTCAGGTCGGCCATCGCTTCGTCATGTAGGCGCAGCATGCGCTGCGCGTGCACCAGCAGCCGCTCGCCCGGATGCGTGAGCACCACCCCGCGACCGGTGCGCTGAAACAGCGGTTGATCGACGATGGATTCGAGCCGCTTCATCTGCTGACTCAGGGCGGATTGCGTACGGCCTACGCGTTCCGCGGCGCGGCTGAGCGCGCGCACCTCGGCAATCACGGCAAACGAACGCAGCAGGTCGATTTCGAGTATGCGGCTCATGTCAAGTCTCACCCGTTGGGCCTCGATATTAGCGCGGCTTCTAGCTCCCATTAATACTATTCGATTTTGTAAATGCTGAGCGCGTCCTAGACTGCAAGGCATGCCGCCAATTCACGAGTTACCCACGAGGAGAAGCACGGTGTCCCGCAACGACGACGCAACTTTCTGGCACAACGCCAGACAGCATCTGATCCGCTACGGCGGGACCTTTGAGCCGATGATCATCGAGCGTGCGCAAGGCAGTTTCGTCTATGACGCCGACGATCGTCCGATCCTCGATTTCACGTCGGGCCAGATGAGCGCGGTGCTGGGCCACAGCCATCCGGAGATCGTCGCGGTGATCCAGGAGTACGCGGCGCGGCTCGATCACCTCTTTAGCGGCATGCTTTCGCGGCCCGTGGTCGATCTCGCCACGCGTCTGGCCGATATCACGCCGCCCGGGCTCGACCGTGCGTTGCTGCTGAGCACCGGCGCGGAATCGAACGAGGCCGCCATCCGCATGGCGAAGCTCGTCACCGGCAAATACGAAATCGTGGGCTTTGCGCAGTCGTGGCATGGCATGACGGGCGCGGCGGCGTCGGCGACTTACAGCGCGGGACGCAAAGGCGTGGGCCCGGCGGCCGTGGGCTCGTTCGCGATTCCCGCGCCGTTCACCTACCGGCCGCGCTTTGGCAGTGAGGGCGCGTACGACTATCTCGCCGAACTCGATTACGCATTCGATCTGATCGACCGCCAGTCGAGCGGCAATCTCGCGGCCTTTATCGCCGAGCCGATTCTGAGTTCGGGCGGCATCATCGATTTGCCGCCGGGCTATCTGGCGGCGCTCAAGCGCAAATGCGAAGAGCGCGGCATGCTGCTGATTCTCGATGAAGCGCAAACGGGCGTGGGCCGTACCGGGACGATGTTTGCCTTCGAGCGCGACGGCGTCACGCCCGACATGCTCACGCTATCCAAGACCTTGGGCGCGGGTTTGCCGCTGGCGGCGGTGGTGACGTCCGCGCAGATCGAAGAACTGGCCCACGAGCGCGGTTATCTGTTCTACACGACGCATGTGTCCGATCCGCTGCCGGCGGCGGTGGGTCTGCGGGTGCTGGACGTGGTGGCGCGCGAAGGGTTGGTCGAGCGGGCCAACGTGATGGGCGATCGACTGCGACGTGGGCTGCTCGATCTGATGGAACGTTTCGATTGCATCGGCGACGTGCGCGGGCGCGGCTTGCTGCTCGGCATGGAGGTGGTCAAGGACCGCCGCACCAAGGCGCCCGCCGATGGACTGGGCGCGAAGATCACGCGCGAATGCATGAACCTCGGCCTGAGTATGAACATTGTGCAACTGCCGGGCATGGGCGGCGTGTTCCGCATCGCGCCGCCGCTGACGGTGAGCGAGGCGGAAATCGATCTGGGTCTGTCGCTGCTGGAGCAGGCGATCAAGCGCTCGCTTTAAAACTTCGGATTGCACTGGAAGCGCAGCACGGAATCCTGTTCGGCGAGCGCGACCACGCCTTGCCGGCTTTCGGTGTTAAAGCTCGTCTGCATGCCGCGTGCTGCGCAGTAATCAGTGGCTTCGGCCTGTGCACGGCGGTGAGCGCGCGCCCAGGCGAGACTTCCGCCGGCTGCGGAGGCGGTCACCATATAGACGCCATCCTTGCCGGTGGCGGTGACGTCGCCTGCCGACGCGCACGCCGATAACACCGAGGCGGTGGCGAACAGCGAGGCAATCAGGCGGAAAAAGGTACGGGGTGACTTCGACAACGGGGTATTCGACTGCATTTTTAACTTCGTATTGAGGAACAATCTGGGGAAACGCGGGTAAAAATTAAAACAGAGCGGCACATCGCCGCCCGGAGTGTTATGAGCAAAGGTTGGTCGCAATGCGGCGATTGCGGGCCGTTTTATCACGGCATTCCTGGATTGCGCGCAGCTTCACGTGTTCGACGATCTTCTGGCTCGTGATGCGGCCGGCGGCGCTGCGGAATTTGCGGCCAGCCCGCGCGAGCAGTCGATCGTCCTGACGGCGATGCGCCCAGGCGCGTGCCGCGAACCAGCCGACGATCGTCCAGCCCAGCAGGATATTGACCAGCGTGATCGCCAGCGCGTCGCTGTGATTGCGCGCGTCGGCCTCGATGGACGGAATCAGATAAAGGCTCAGAGCGGCAATGGCTGCGGCGCCTTCGAAGACTTGCAACATGACTTCACCTCCGGATTAAGCAGCAATCTGGCGAAGCACCTGTCTTCAGCGCGTCGCAATTGCGATGGAGGCAGTTTAGAACGTTGCTATCGAAAGACAATGCCAATAGAACGAAATCAGAGTTGCGTCAGAGAAAACAATCGCGGCTCGCGTTGAGCATGCGACTAAAACGAAAGGGGCGGATTGAATCCGCCCCTTAAATCGAATCAGGCTGCGCTGGTACGCGTCAACGCCACGGCGACATCGCCTGGAACACGCCGTCGCGCCGCACCAGCGCGTGAAACAAGGCCGCCGCCAGATGCACAACGATCAGCGCGAAGAAGCACAGCGCGAGGAACCGGTGCGCGTTCCATAGCAGTGAATGCAGTTCATTGCTATGGGGCAGGATCGCCGGCAGGCGGATGCCGGCCGCCACAACCGGATAATCCGCCGCCGAGAGCATGCCCCAGCCGATCAGCGGCAGCGCGATCATCAGCGCGTAAAAGACCAGATGCGAGAGATGCGCGGCCAGTTTCATCGGTTCGGGCATGTCGGCCGGCAGCGCTGGCGCGCCTTTGACAAGCCGCGTGACCAGACGGATCAGCGCCAGGATCAGGATGACAATCCCAAGCGGCTTGTGGATCGACACGAGCGTGAGGTAATCGGGCCGGATGGTCGACACCATGCCCACGCCGATAAACAGCATCGACAGGATGCAGATCGCCATGATCCAGTGCAGGGCGCGTTGCAGCGGCGAAAAGCGCGCTTCAGTGGCTTGGCTTGGCGTCATGGCTTCGCTCCTTCGGCAGGCGTGTGCGGATAGTCCTTGTCCTCCGCAGTGCGGCGGTTGAACGAGACCGAATAGGCAGCCGAGCGCGCGGCGGGGAAGGGATCGTCGGAAACGTGGATACCGGCCGGCAAAACCGTGGGATCGAAGTTCAGATCGCGGCAGGGACCATCCGGCTCCGGCTCGATCGCGTTGACCACCAGTGTGCCCGCTTCCACCTTGCGGCGATCGTCCGGCCAGGCTTTGCTGGGGTCGGCAGTGGGGTCGCCCGCGTCGGCCACGGTGACCACCATGGTCCAGCGCTGCGGCCCGGCATGCACGCGATCGGTGATGTCGGTGGCGAGGAAATCGGCGCCGCGCTGCTTGAGCGCATCGGGCGAGACCGCCTCCGGCGTCTGCGCGGGCACGAAGGACCAGCGCACCACGTGGTCTTCGCCTTGTGCATTGGTGAATACGAAACTGTTGAGACTGTTGTAGCGCTCCTGCGAGTAGGAGGCCGTCCACGGTGCGCTGCCGGCCCATGCGCCAAAGGCCGCGAATTCAGGATGCGCGGCGATGAAGTTTTTCATGGCGTCCGGGTCGCTCTTGTTGCCGGCGGCCTGGAGCAGCGCGTAGAAGGCCTGGGGCGTGGCGACGGGGAAGAACGGTGCGTCGATCATGGCCGAGCGCCAGTCGCTGCCGTCGGGGGTGACGATGCGCAGGCTCATGCCGCGCACGCGCACGGTGGCGTCGGCGGCTTTGGCGTCGGCGGTGGCCAGGTTGAAGCGGCCCGTGACCGGATACGACCCGGCAGCGAACATCGGCGCTTTGGAAAGCGCGGCGCCGGCGCCATTAGCCTCGAACGTGCCGGTGAAGCAGATGCCCTTGGCGTGATTGCGCCGGAAGCCGAGCGCCGGGCCGCCCGGCGGCGCGAGACCGTTGACGACCCTGGCGGGCGTGATGCGCCCAGGCGTTAGCCAGCCGGCGGTATAGGCGAACGCGCCCACGATGACCACAACGATGGCGGCGATCAGGATCAGCGAACGCGCAGCGCCATTGGAATCCTTGGAACCCGGTCGATCTGACATGGAACCCTCATTGGTCAATTCGTTGTTAGGCTCTGCTGGGGACTTTGCCAGAGCATAAAGAATTTCTGCCGAGGGGGTTGCGTGTGCGTGCGTGCGCCTGAAACGTCAGATGCGACGTTCAGCCGGGCATCGATTCATTCTTCCGATCAAACCATCGGGCCGCGCAGATGACACCCACCGAAAGCGCCAGTCCAGCAATCAGGTCGACAAGATAATGAGCGCCGCCGTAAAGCGCCGCGAACGTCATCAACACATTCACTACGATAGACACGGCAAAGCAGTATTTGAGGTGTCGCACTGCATAGACAAACAGGACCGCGGCCGCCGCGTGCATGGACGGAAACGACACAAGGCCCTCGTTCAAACCCAGATCGACGCTGCGCAGCGTGCCGTCTCTCAAGGGATAGAACTGAGACCATGGCGTCGAACCGTAGAGATCGACCATCCTGTAGTGAAAGAACGGATTCGCCGCGGGGATGAATGCCGACAGGGTGATGGATATCGATGTGACCACAACAAACAGAAAAATAAAATCCGTTAAATCACGAATTCGATTTTTCATCGATAAAACGATCACCGTGAATGCGACTTGCGGTCCCCAGAGGATATACACGCAATTCGAGAAGAATTTGACGTGATCGTGCCTTGCATACCAGGCTGCCAGCTGATCCCAGTGAAAGCCGATGTGCTGATCAAGGCCAATGAGCACATCATCGATCAGTGGCGCATTCGCCGCAACCGAGAGAGACTGGAAAACCATCGAAGCGGCGAGAAAGATTCTCATGACGGTAAGGCTAAACAGAGCGATGGCCCAGCGTCGAAGTCTTGCTGCTCGACTCAGGACAGCGTATCGGTCTATCTCGCTGATTGCGAACAGAATGACAACGCAAAGCAGGGTGATGGCAATCGGTTCCCATTGGTCCGATATGATGATTTCAAATCCTGTGACCCTGGCGGCCACCATATCGAAGGCGATGAGTACAGCGGTCAGGATGACCGATGCCCAGACAAAATTCGGGTTCACCCGCTCTGATAGTTTTTGTGCGGCAATCGCGTCATGCGGCTCATAACGCGGTCTCAATGTATTCATTGCGCAAGTCTGGCGTTATTTATTTTGCGCCGTTTTTCTGGCGTTCCCGGAAGCATTTTTCAAACGATAACATTTCTGCTTACGGTTGTAAGCGCGAAATTGGCTGGTTGTCGTTTGGTTTGCGTCTTCGGTTAAGCCATGCATTCGACATCCGGTGACGCATCAATGACAATTGTCTTGTTCCGGATTTAAAGGCCTGAGCCCATTCATTCCATGAAAATCGCAGCCATTTCCGATATCCACGGCAATCTCGCGGCGCTCGATGCCGTATTGGATGACGCGCGCAGTCAGGGCGTCGATCTGATCGTCAATCTTGGCGATATCCTCTCTGGCGCGCTTTACCCATCGCAAACGGCTGACCGGCTGATGTCGCTGCGCCTGCCGACGATCAGGGGCAATCACGAACGCCAGCTGCTGGCCGGCGATCCTTCACGTATGGGACCGTCCGATCGCTTTGCGCACTTTGCGTTGCGTGACGATCAACTCGCCTGGCTGCGCGATTTGCCCGCCACGCTCAGACCCGTCGACGACGTTTTGCTCGTACATGGCACGCCCACAAGCGATCTCGACTATTTCCTGGAGACCGTGACGCCAGGCGGTTGCCGGTTCGCGACGCACGCCGAGGTCGAGAGCCGCGCGGGCGACGTTCAGGCGGCGCTGATTCTATGCGGGCACACGCACCTGCAACGATCGATGAGGCTCAATGACGGACGGCTGATCGTGAATCCCGGCAGCGTTGGACTGCCGGCCTATGAAGACGATCATCCGTACCCGCATCGCATGGAAGCGGGCTCTCCGCATGCCCGTTATGCGATCGTCACGAAGCACGCTTCGCATTGGAGTGCGAAATGTAGAGCCGTCAATTACGACTGGAACGAGGCCGCGAAAGTGGCCGCGTCGAATGAGCGGCCGGATTGGGAACAGGCCCTGCGAACGGGATTCTGCTAAAGCGCGATCGTCCGACCACCCGACTGCGATTCAATGCACGATCAATGCATTGGACTGCGCATTACCCGCGCCGGCGGCGATATTGATGCCGATATTTCCACTCGCGCCAGCAAGCGCGCCCGCGCCGAGCGACGCGCTCGCGCTGCCGGCGATCAACTGCACGACGGCATGCGTGCTTTGTTGCGAGACGATGTCCGCTTGAGACGTGGTGGCCAGAACGAGCTGATTCGCCTGCGCGTTGAGCGCGCCCGCCGCCAGATTCACGCCGACATTGCCGCTCGCGCCGCGCAATACGTCGGCGCCTACCGAGGCCGTCGGGGCGCTGATTTTCGCGTTGCCGCCGATGTCCTGCAATGAGGTCAATTTGACCGATGAGAATACGGTGCTGCTGTCGTCGTCGGACAATGCCGTCGATGCGCCCGCGAACGCCGACGAAGCGCCCACACACGTTGCAGCACAGACGGCTACGGCGATAAACATACGGACTTTCATCGATGGCTCCCGGCGTGTGTGAATCACACGAATATCCGCGATATCGACCTACGCCGGCCAAGTTGGAGTCAGGGTTTTCCCTGGGTAGTCGTGCTCATATCGTGCTCACGCTGCCTGGACGGCCACCTCGTCGCCTGCCACCGCGGCCGTATCCACCTCGGTGGCCGCCGCAATCGCTTCCACCACCGCGCGCGCCGCCTTTCTCGTTTTACCTGCGCGCGACGGCGGCTGGCACGCGCCGCACACGACGCCCTTCTGCAGGTCGTGCTTGTGCGCCACGAATTTGCCCGTGCAGCGGCAACAAGGCGTCAGTTGCAGCATTTCGGCCTCGAAGAAGCGCACCAGCGTCCAGGCGCGCGTCAGATCGAGCACGGGCATGGCTTCGGTGCGCGTGCAGTGCTCCAGATAGAGCCGATAACCCTTGGTGAGCGCATCGAGATGCGAGCAGCTCGCTTCCTTCCTCAGAAACAGATACGTGTTGAAGAACAGCGACGCGTGGATATTGGGCAGCCAGGGCATGTACCAGTCCGCCGAGAAAGGCAGCATGCCCTTGGGCGGGGACACGCCGCGCAATTCGCGGTAAAGGCGGATCAGCCGGTCGCGCGAGAGCGACAACTCGCTTTCGAGCACTTGCATGCGCGCCCCGAGTTCGATGAGTGCGATTGCGCGAAATACTTCTTGTGCGTCTTCGGTGACGCTCTTTCGGGTCATTGTATTCATGACGAATCGCGCTTAGACGAGAAGTTCGACAGGGTGACCTGCCATCAGGATGGCAGCATGAGTGGACGCGATCTCGACGTGTTTCGCCGGCTGCGTCAGGGCGGACAGCAGCATCTGATCGTTGAAGCGGAATGCGCACAGCAGATGGTCCGACGCGGCCAGCTTGATGACCTGCGCCAGTGACAGGCCGACCAGAATATCGGCAATTTCGGCCGCCAGGCCCAGGCGGAACATGCCGATTGCACGATCCTCGCGCAACAGGCGCTGCGCCAGCATGAGGTAAGACAGGTTGACTTCGCGAATGCTTTCCTGAATGTCGAGAGAATTCATGGTTGTTAGCCTCGATCGCTGGAAATCAACGACTACGCTAAACGCATATCTCGCTTCATCGGTTCACCGCATCGGCTGACTACGCCAGCTCACTTCGCGTTGATGCCGTCCGATTGAAGGCCGATGAATCAAGCGCTTAGTAGGTGTTTGCCAGTTCAGGGTAGTCCGCTCACCTCTCTCTGGTCAATATTCATACGAATTGATTTCTTTAATCGATCACGGCTCGCGGTGAAGCATCGTTATCGGAATTTTTTATCGGGTCGGGAAAGAAGCGGTCATGTCTTCTCAATGCCGGCTTTAAAGCGGCGCATTCGAAAATTCGAATTGAATAAGGCGAAACGCTAACCGCGTTTGCGTAACGGCTCTAGCAGATCGCGCAAGCCGTTATGATCCATCTCCTGCATCAAGGCAAGGAGCCGGCCAATCTCGCCTGGCGGAAACCCCTCGCGGGCGAACCAGTTGAGGTAGTGCCCTGGCAGGTCGGCGATCAGCCGGCCTTTGTACTTGCCGAAGGGCATGGCGAGGGTGACGAGGCGTTCGAGGTCTGGAGCGTGCATGGCGGCTATTGTGCATGTTTTTTGAAGCGTAAGCGCTCGCAACATCGCTCACAGGCAACGGGTCCCTGATTAAATCCGCTTAAAGTCCTTTGACCGCTGCCGTTAACCGGTGAAATGGCGGAGAGATCGCCCATCCCAATGCCTGCAATCGGCGGAACTGGCACCTCCGCGACTACCCGCACGCGCTGTGCCGCGTGAAGTGCGAAGACATTCCCTCTCTCATGTTTGCGAAACACCTCTGGGCCGCGTGCGTCGCGGTCACGCTCACTGCTGCGTTCGCGCCCGTATGCGAAGCGCAATATTCAACTGACTGGATTGCGAATACTTACGGCACCAATGCAACGCGTGTGGGCAACGTAGCGCGCTCGATGTGGGTAGCACCCGAGGGCGTGATCTATACGGCGTCGATGTGGGACGAAAACGAAGGCGGCGTGGCGCTGTATCAGAACGCTCAGAGCCTTGGATCGATTGGTGCTCATGCCGATTTTCAGGGCGGTGCGATTACCGGCAATGCGACATCGCTATTTGTCGCCATGCAGTTCAATAGTACGTACGGTAGCGGCAAGGTGGGCCGCTACAACCGCACGAGCCGCGCTCGCGATCTGTTGATCAGTGTGAGCAACACGACGACGGAGCGCCTCGCCGACGTCGTCACCGGTCTCGCCACGGCGGGCTCGCTCCTCTATGCCAGCGATTTTCCTGGCAACCGCGTGCGCGTTTTCACCACGACAGGCGTGTGGCAACGCGATATCGGCATCGCAGGTCCGGGCGCACTGGCTGTCGATGCGGCGGGCAATCTCTGGGTCGCGCAAAAGAGCACGGGTAACGTGGTGGAATTCGGCCCGAGCGGCGACAGGCGCAATACGATTCAGCTCGGTTCGAGCGAGCGGCCATCGTCTCTATTTTTTGATTCGCAGACCGCGCAATTGATGATCGGCGACTCCGGCCCGGATATGAACATCAAGCTGTACAACGTTGCGGGCACACCGTTTTTTACCGGCACGTTCGGCGTCAAGGGTGGCTATCTGAATACGGTCACGGGCCTCAAGGGGCAGGTGGGTGACAAGCGTTTTACGCGCGTGGACGGCATCGGCAAGGATTCGGGCGGCATGCTTTACGTGCTGAACAATCCGTGGGGCGGTTCATGGGATCTGGGCCGCGACGGCGGCACCGACATTCACGCCTACGATGGCAGAGGCAATCTGCGCTGGAAACTGCAATCGCTCAATTTCGAGGGCAATGGCGTGCCCGATTCGGGCAGCGACGCTGCCCTGTTCTACGGTGGCACCAACGTGTATGCCGGTACGGCGGGTGGTGTTTTCGTCGCCAATACCGTCGATCCCATTACGTATCCGTCCGATCCGCGTATCAATCTCGCCGACCACGAACGCGGCGAGCATTTCGCGCAACTTGCGTATGTGAACGGACACCGCATTCTGGTTGCGGCGAGCCAGAATCCCGACACCTTTTATTTCTTCCACTTCAACGCGCAGAGTGGCTATATCGCCATTCCCGATGCGACGCTGCCCGGCACCGCCTTCAATACGACGGCGCGAGTCCGTGACGGATTTTGTCTCGATAGCAAAGGCGATATCTGGGTTGGGCTCGACAAAACCAATGTCATTTCGCACTATCCGTTGGCGGGTTTCGACGCAACAGGCAAGCCGATCTGGGGTTCACCCAAAACGTGGCCGATTCCGCGCACGATCTCGCAACTCACGCGCATTGTCTATCTGCCAGAAAGCGACACGATGATTCTCGCGCAAGGCATCACGGGTAATACCGATTGGACAGCGGTAGGCTCGCGTGTGGAGGTGTATCACGGATGGCTCGCCGGCAATACGGGCGCGCCGAATCCCGTCATTACGATTTCGGCGGCGAATGCGAAGTCGATTACGGCCAGTGGCAATTATCTGTTTGCGGGCTACGTGCATACCGTGCCCAATATCGACGCCTTCAATCTCACGACCGGCAAGCTCGATACCACGTTGATCAATAGCAATCCGAATGCGGTGTACGTTGGTAACGATGTCGATTCGATGTACGGATTGCGTTCGTATCGGCGCGCAAATGGCGAATATGTCGTGACCAAGGACAATTACAACGGATCGAACCTCGTCGTGTATCGATGGACGCCAGGCATGACGGCGAGCGTTGCCGCAAGTACGGCCGCAACGTCCGCTTCGGTGACGAAGGCGATGCTCGCATCGCCCTTCGGATCGAATTATTGATGCAGGGATAGTCCTTTTACGGCCTTGTCCACGGCTTTCTTTGGGGCGTTCGTTGAATACGGTTGCGTGGTTCATGGCGAGCGTCATCGCGTGCTCCGGCAGGGCAGATTGCGGCGATTATTGCTGCGCCCCTGACGCATTAATCTCCACACCGTCGGCGAATTTGCGCAGGAGGCGCACCAGTTCGTCGATTTCCTGGCGTTCCCAATGGGCGAACAATGCGCGTCCCAGCCGGTCGCGCGCTGCGTCGACCGCGTCGGTCATCGTCTTGCCTTTCGCAGTGACGACCACCTCACGGACGCGCCCATCTTCGGCACCCGCGCGTCGATCGACGAGGCCCAGGCTTTCGAGTTTAGCCACCTGACGGCTCACCGTGGAGTGATCGCGGCCAACCCGGCCAGCCAGATCGACCATACCAATCGGGCCAAATCGCTCGACTGCAACCAGCAGCGGAAACAGGGCGCGGTCGAGTGAAATCCCCGCCTCCCGAATCATGTTCTCGTCGACATCGGGACGGTTCATGACGCTGACGATTCTGATCAGCGCGCCATGCAATTCCCGGATCGATTTCGAAATCTGTGTATCTTGCACATTTTTTCTCGTCGGCATACTATCCTCCTGGTGCGTGCATTTTACACATAGTTTGGAGGCGAAAGTGCGAGAGCGATCAGTCGATGTGGTGATTTCGGGGGCCGGAGCAGCCGGCTTGACGCTGGCGATCGAGCTGGCCAGGCGCGGCGTGACGTTCTGCCTGTGCGACAAGCTGGAAGCGCCGTTTGGCGGATCGCGCGGCAAGGGCATTCAGCCCCGGACCCTGGAGATTTTCGAGGATCTCGGCGTGCTGGATCGCATGTTGCTGGCGGGCGGCCCGTACCCGCCCGAACGCAAATATCGTGACGACGGCAGTTACGGCGAAGCGCAAGCGCTGGTGACCGAAGCGCCGACGCCGTCCGAGCCGTACGTGGCTCCACTGCTCGTTGCGCAGTTTCGCAGCGAAGCGGTCTTGCGTGAGCGCCTCGCCGAGCTTGGTCATTCGGTGCGTTACGGATGCGAACTGATTGGGATCGAACAGGACGAAAACGGTGTCGTGGCGCATGTCGTTGATCCGGCGGGTGAGCAGACGATTCGCGCGCAATTTCTGGTGGGCGCGGATGGCGGCCGAAGCTTCGTGCGAAACGTAATGGCGATTGGCTTTCCGGGAAAAACGTTAGGTGTACGTGCTGTTGTCGCCGATGTGTTTCTCTCGGGTCTGGATCGCGATGTCTGGCATCGCTTCAACGAGGGATCGATGGAACGTCAGATTGCGCTGTGTCCCCTCATCGGGACGACTATGTTCCAGCTACAGGCGCCTGTTCCGCTTGACGGGGACGTCGATCTCTCCGCCGAGGGACTTGCCGCAATGATCAAGGCGCGAACAGGGCGCGACGACATTCATATCGAATCCGTATCGTGGGCGTCGGCATACACCATGAATGCGCGACTCGCCGACCGTTATCGCGACCGGCGCCTCTTGCTCGTGGGCGATGCTGCTCACATTCATCCCCCCACTGGCGGACAGGGTCTCAACACCAGCGTGCAGGATGCCTGCAATCTTGGCTGGAAGCTGGCGGCGGTTATCGACGGAGCGCCGGATCGATTGCTCGATAGCTATGAAGCGGAACGCAGACCAGTGGCGGCCGATATGCTCGGTCTGACCACCCGACTTCTCGATGCGATGAAGCAGGGCGACAATCGTCGTGGACGCGAGGTGCGTCAGCTTGACATCGGTTATGTCGATTCCACGCTTGCGCTGGAACGTCCTCAACGGCATGCAGGACCACGTGCGGGTGAGCGCGCGCCGGATGCGCCCATTCGTCGTGCCAGTGGGCATCCGGCGCGCCTATTCGACTTGTTGAAGGGCGCGCATTGGACGCTCATCGGCTATGGTGTGGATCGCGAACGCGTTACGCCGCGTGCAGGTTTGCGTATTCATACGTTTGGGACAGCCGGGGATATCGTGGATGATTGCGGCCATTTCAACGACGCTTACGCGATGGAGCAGGGCGACTGGGTGCTGGTGCGTCCGGATGGCTATATCGGCGCGATTCTATCGAGCGAAAATCTGGAATCGCTGGAGCGTTACCTGGAGAACGTTGGCGTTGGGCGGCTGCAATGCGCGGCTTATGTTTCGGCTTCGTAGAGCAGATCGTATTGCTCGCCCGTTCGCTTGATACGCGCGAAGCCGGGCTCGCCCAGGTGCATGCCGGCAATCAACATGTCCTCTGAACTGACAAAATCCAGAAGGCGTGATCGTGTTGCTGCGGCCTCTGACGCATGCTGGTCGAAGGCGATCGTGACATCCGGTCGTTTGATCTGAATATGCGGGAAATGCACGATGTCGCCCCAAACCAGCAAGCGCTGATTGCCGGATTCAAGCGCATATCCGGTGTGTCCTTCCGTGTGTCCGGGCAGTGGAATTGCCCGGATACCCGGCAGTACTTCTCCCTGATCGAAGGTGCGGAGTTTGTCGCGGTATGCGTCGAAGACCTGGCGCGCCAGCTGGAAGTTTCCACGCGCCCGCGCGCTGGCCCGCGCCAGATTTGCATCGTCCTGCCAGAAGTCCAGCTCTCGATGATGAGCCACTAGTTCGGCATTCGGAAAACAGATGTGGCCGGTTGGATCTATTAGTCCACCGACATGATCGGGATGCGCGTGGGTTAGCAGGATCGTCTCGATCTCGCCTGCTTCAACACCGGCAAGCGATAAATGGGTTTTCAGTTGGCCGCCCCATTGCTTGATGCCACCTGCGCCGGCGTCGATAAGAACCGTTCGGCCCTTTGCGCGTACCACGTAGCAGTTTATGTGCACGGCATCCGATTCTTTTTGTCCGGCGTCGCTCTGCATGCTGGCCGCCTGGGCAGGGTCGATATTGGAAAGAACGTTCAGGTCGGCTGTGAGGTAGCCATCACTGATTGCGGTGATGGTGAAATCGCCGATTCGCTGAACGGGAAACGTAACGTTAGGCACAGTTGTTCTCCACGGGCACTTTTCAATTGCGTGCGTGAATGCTGGATGCGATATAGCCAAAACAACGGATGCGCGCGGTGAGGCCTGTGTGGCGCATGATTGCGCTATCGAGTTGTTCCGTGAACCGGTGCATGACCGAAGGTGTGCGAGACGGCTGGAGACGGTATTGCACTTCGGCAAATACGGGGTGCCCATGTCCGTGTCGAGCCTCGATGTAGATGACATGAACGTTGTTGAGCGCGGCGCCCATGACATTCGTGCATAGTTCGACGCACTCATGGGACAGCGCGGCGATCTGCTCATCGGACGGCATTTTTCCCGCTGAAATATAGAGCGATAGATTAGGCATCGCAGACCTTCATCTGTCCGGTCGCAACGGTGCGGGAACTCGTGAGTTGTCCGGTTATCGGCGAGTAAAAGTGGAGCTCTTTGGAAATAGGCCGGAAACGATGGGCGTCTTCGCGTTTCACCTTAGCAAGCCAGCGATGTTCCGGAGACTTCTCAAGCGCGACTGCATGCATGGCCAGCGGTAAGAGATCCATCTGGACCAACAATTCGGGACCGCTTGCACACAGTACGAGTAACTCATCTGCATTGACCGCCGGCGCCATTCCGATAGCGCTATAGAGATTGCGATGCCAGTCGGTGATGTGTTGCTGCCACTTCGAGAAATTACCACCGCCTTTCTGGCGATATTCCTCGCCCATCAGCACGTCGATTCCTTCGATGGTATGGATGGCGAGGTAGGCCGGGCAATCATCGTTCAATGCCCTGAAGCGTTGCGATGAATAAAAGCCGGTCACCGATATCAGGGCGCGCAGCTTTTCAACGCTGTAGAAGTCATTCCATTCGGCTTCGCTGTGGGGATCGGCAAAGCTGCATTCCACGGTATAGATCATCGGTCTGGTCTTCACGTCGATTGGGGATAGCGCAGCAAACGATTCATGTTCATTGCGATAACGTAATGCTAATCTGATGTTTTCCGCCTAAACAGCGATAAAACGTCAGCCTTCAATGACATTTGATCAAGCTGGCGCCGCCCGTAGTCCAACCGGCAAAGACCCAATGCGACGTAAGATCCCGAGCAATACCGCACTGCTGGCCTTCGAGGCCGCGGCTCGACATGGCAGCTTCGCCCGCGCCGCTGAAGAACTGGCATTGACCGAAGGAGCCATCAGTCGCCAGATCGCTCGGCTGGAGGCCTTTCTGGGTGTCGCGCTATTCGAACGCGTGGGCAATCGTGTACGGCTTGCGCCCAACGGCGTGCGTTACGCAGTGCAGGTTCGTGAGACGCTCGATCGACTTGAACGTGACAGTCTGTATCTGATGGGGCAGCCCCTTGACGGGGCGAGCATTGAGATCGCGGCGATTCCAACCTTCGCTACACGTTGGCTCATTCCCAGGCTCAAGCGCTTCCGGAATCTGCATCCCAACATTACCGTGCATATTGCCGAGCGCATGGAGCCATTCATTCTTCCCGGCAGCGGTTTCGACGCCGCCATCCATTTTCAGCACCCCGCATGGGCGGGAATGCATACCCATCATTTGCTGGAAGAACTGCTTGTGCCTGTGTGTAGTCCGGCGCTACTGGCCGACGCTGGCTCGAACGTGTCGCTGGATGAACTGCCACGTTTGCACCGGCGTCAAAATCCGGACGCATGGCAGCTATATGCACAGGAGGCTGGCATCGTGCTGACCAATCCGGCAGTGGGCGCACGTTATGACCTGCATTCCATGCTGATAGAGGCGGCGTTGGCCGGTCTGGGCGTTGCGTTGGTGCCGCGTCTTTATGTCGGGGCCGAACTTGAGCAAGGTCGATTGATCACACCCTGGCCAGACAGCAAGGCGGTTACCAAGAACTTCTGCCTTGTTCTTCCCGAACCAATTGAATTCGGTGAGGGAGCGCTACAGGCGTTTGCGCAATGGGTGCTTGAGGAAGCCCGCGGCTGCGAGCTTTAGATCGTGCAAGTTTGCGGGGCGCGCTCGCCGCAGGATCGCGGCTGCCCGGAAATCAATCGATTGACAGGTTATACGTGTAGAAAATCTCATCTTTGCGCCACCCAAGCGACTCATAGAGAGCCTGCGCTTTCAGATTCGTTTTCGCAGTGGTCAAGTCCATACGAACTTTTCCGTCGGCTTTCGCACGCATTGCCGCAGCCATGAGCAATTGTTTTGCAACACCTGCTCGCCTGGCCGTCGGCGAAACGAAGAGGTCATAAAGGACATAGATCGGTGCGGCAGCAACAGAACAAAACGAGGGGTAGAGCTGACAAAAACCTGCCAGCTCCCCACGGCCTGAGTCTGCCACGAAAATGACCGAGTCGTTCGCGCTTGTCCGTTCATCGATAAACTGTTTCGCCAAAACGAGGTCTGCCGACTGCTCGTAAAACATACGATAGTCGTTGAAAAGCCGAGCCACTTCGTCGAGATCGCGAGTTTCGAATTCTCTAATATTCATGCCTATACCTTCGGCTCATCATGGCCACGGTCATTTCGGGAGTGCCGGAATATACGAAATGCCATGTGAAGAAGGAAGAGCCACTCTCGCATGGAAATGTGGAGCCATACAACGCAGCAGATCGTGTGATCGACCCCATCGAATGGCGGCGTGCGACCCTCGTGAGCGATGACTTTGTGTGCAGTGTATCCTCGCAAGCGTGAATCTCAACCCTGCTTGCAATGACTTATGCATACGCACATGCGAATCGCCCGACCTGTCAGCAATCTTGCCCTCACTGAGCGCATGTATTGCGCATCGCTCGAACTGACCGTGCTGGCAAAATTTCAGGATCATGACGGTTTCGACGGGGTGATGCTCGGGAATCCCGATAGGGATTATCACTTTGAATTCACTCATTGCACCGTGCATCCAGTGACGCCGACACCCACGCGTGAGGACTTGCTGGTGTTTTACGTCCCCGACCGGCAAGCCTGGCAGGCGACGTGTGATCGCCTTGTCGAAAATGGTTTCTTGCACGTCGCGTCGCTAAATCCGTATTGGGACGTAGCGGGACGGACGTTCGCAGATGCCGATGGCTATCGGATCGTTTTACAGAATGCGGCGTGGAAGCCCTGAAGGCTATTCGAACGTCAGCAATTCGGTCGGCATGACATTCCGGTTGCAACCATATACGCAGTTCGATTCGTATCTGGATGAACTCCGGCAGCGTATCGAAGAGACCGGTGCCAGAAAAATTGCCGCTGCCGGATTTGACGCGGAAAAATATCGACACGCTTGATTCCATTCCATGGGCCAACCGTTAACACGGTGAAGCAGGAAACAGGCGCATCGCATTTCATCCTACAAAATAAAAATACGCTCGCTATCGTCGTCGCTCGTGTATGCGCCATTACAATTGCAGGCGCAGCAAAATGGGACGTGCTATGAAGCGCGTCCGGTGCAGGTTAAACGCCGTATAACGGGAACAAAAATTGCTCCGACGGCTTGCAAGTCTTGCGACTTCCTTCTGGCAGATTTCATGTCACGCGCGGGCGCGCGCCTCCCGGCAACACGATGATTCCAACCCATAGCCTTGGTTTGTTCCTTGCTGGTGTGTTCCTCGTTCTGGTGATGCCCGGACCGACCAATACGTTGCTCGCCACCGCAGGGCTGGCGAGTGGATTTCGCCGCTCCGCTCGACTGACGCTCGCCGAATCATGCGGATATCTACTCGCAATTACGTTTTGGGGACTATGCCTGACCACGCTTGCGCAGCGCGTGCCCTGGCTCCCGATTGTGGTGCGTACCGCGAGCGCGATTTACATCGCTTATCTCGCAGTGCGCTTGTGGAACGCGACGCTGGAACTGGCTGACGGGACGCGTAAGGTAATCGAAATGCGCGATCTGTTTTTCGCCACCTTGCTCAATCCCAAAGCCATCCTGTTTGGCGGAACCCTGTTTCCTAAAGCGGCATTCGTGAGCGTCGCGGCGTGGCTCGAAGCGATGGCCTGCTTTTTCGCGCTGGCGTTTCCAATCGGATTACTCTGGATTGGTTTAGGCGCGCAGCTTGGCTCCGCACGCGCGGGAACGCTCATGCCGAAATATCTGCTGCGCAGCGCCTCGCTCATACTCGGTGCGTTTTCAGTAACAGTCGCACTGTCCGCCTTGCGCTGAATGACGGTAAACGAACCATGAATTCATCGATTAACGATTCGAACCAGCCCGACGTGCTGATTATCGGCGGCGGCCCAGCCGGCGCGACGGCAGCGGCTTTTCTCGCGATGAAGGGCCGCGATGTCGTTCTCGTGGAAAAGGACGCGCATCCGCGCTTTCATATTGGCGAGAGTCTGCTTCCCCGCAACCTCGACATTTTCGAGCGGCTCGGCATTCTGGATCAGGTGCGGGAGATCGGCGTACACAAGCCGGGCGCGGAGTTTGTCTCGGACCGTACTGGGAACAGTTGCGCCTTTCCGTTTCACAACGCGCTCAATCGGGACCGCACGCACGCGTGGCAAGTCCGCCGTGCGGATTTCGACGCCTTGTTGTTCCGCCACGCCGCTTCGCGCGGGGCGCGTTGTTTCGAGCGAACCCGTGTTTCAGAAGTCAAGCTGGACGATGCCGGTGGACGCCATGTGGTGTCCACGCAGGACGAAGCGGGCAATACGCGTGAGTGGCATCCGCGTTATGTGCTGGACGCCTCGGGGCGCGATACGTTTCTTGCCTCGCGCATGAAGGTCAAGACGTCGAATAAATACAACAATACGGCGGCGGTCTACGCGCACTTCACGGGCGTGACGCGTCGGGAAGGCGACCTCGCAGGCTACATTAGCATCCATCTTGCGGAGGATGGCTGGTTCTGGATGATCCCGCTGCCCGGCGACACCATGAGCATTGGCTTCGTCGGCAATCAATCGGCGTGGAAAGGGCGCTCGGGTACGCCTGCGGAGCTGTTGAGCGGGCGTATCGCTGCGAGCCCGACCGTGGCAGCGCGCGTGCAGGGCGCGCAGCGCGTTTCCGATGTGCATAGCACGGCCAATTACAGCTATCGCGCGCGCGAGGGCAATGGCAATGGTTTTCTGATGATTGGCGATGCTTACGGTTTCGTCGATCCGATGTTCTCGACCGGTGTGCTGATGGCGATGACCGGCGGCGAACTCGGCGCGGAAGTTGCCGACGTCTGGCTCGACGATCCGGCGCGAGGCAGAAAGCTTGCGCAGGCGGCCTGTGAAGAATTGACGGAAGCGATGGACCGGATTAGCTGGCTGATCTATCGGGTCAACGATCCAGTTATGCGCACGTTGTTTATGGCTCCGTCAAATCGATTCTGGATGCGCGACGGCATCGTCAATCTGCTGGCGGGCAATCTGCGGGGAAGCTGGCGCGCGGCATTCCCGGTGATGTGCTTTAAAGCCGTGTATTACGTGCTTTCGGCGCTGCACCGTCGCGGCATCGAGATCTCGCTGCCCGAGCGACCTTCTCCGGGAACCTGATTTACCGGCCTTGCGCAGCCATGGTTCGCACCTGCTCCATATCGACCGGCTTGGCTAGGTGCGCGTCGAAACCTGCATCGAGGGCCGCCTGCTGTTCCTGCTCCGACACCCGCCCCGTCAACGCAACCAGTTTGACACCGGCGCGGGACGGGTGCGCGCGCAACCGTTGCGCCAGTTCGAGCCCGTCCATGCCGGGCATACCCAGATCGACGAGCGCGAGATCGGGCGTCCAGCCTTCGAAGAGCGCGAGGGCGCTTTCGCCGCTATTCGCGGTCTTGACGTGATGCCCGTCCATCTCGAGCAGCGTGGCCAGCGCGAAACGGGCGTCGTCGCTGTCGTCGACGATCAGGATTTGCGCCGGTGAAATCTTTTCACTGCGCGGCGCGGGTTTGGCGACCGCGACCTCGGCAGCCTGAAGCGGCAGTAGAAGCCGCGCCACCGTTCCCTTTCCAGCACCGTCGCTCGTCACGGTCAGCGTGCCGCCATGAAGCTCGGCGAGCTTGCGCGAAATGCTGAGGCCGATGCCAAAACCGCCTTCGTGCCGGGGCCGCGCATTGGAAAACTGGGAAAACGGCTCGAACAGATGGGGTAGCGCTGCCGCGTCGATCCCGATGCCGTTGTCGCTCACCACAATCTCGAGCACATCGCGGCCGTCGTGATGGATCCGGATGATCGACAGATCGACGGCGCCGCCATCGGGCGTGTAGCGCACCGCGTTCGATAAAAGATTCGCCACCACCTGAACCAGCCTGACCTGATCGCCGGCAAAGCGGATGTCGTCGGGGAGGCTGTTCACTGTGAGCGTGTGGCGATGCGCTTTGACGCGCTCCTGAACGGAGGCGAGCGCGTCGGCGATGACGTCGTCGAGGCGAACTTCGGACAGGTTCAGCCCGAGTTTGTCGTGGTCCAGACGCGCGGCGTCCTGCAGTTCGTCCATCAGGCGTTTCAGATGCCGAACCTGGCGTTGCGCGACGTCGAGCAATTGCCATTGCGTGGATTGCGCGGGCGTGAGCCTTCGCAGTCCGTCGATCGAATTTTCCAGCGGACCCAGCGGATTGCGGAATTCGTGGGCCAGCACCGCAATGACCTCGGAATAGCGTTGTGTTTCGCGCTTGTTGAAGTCGCGCGCGCCCGCCATTTCCAGCGACGCCCCGGCAACCTGCGCGAGTTCCACCAGCACGCGCTCGTCTTCAGGCCCGAACCTGCACGTATCGTCCATCGAGGCGACCCACAACGCCGCGACATTGTGGCCATCACGAATGACCGGTACGATCAGCGCCTCCTGCACCCCGGCGCACGATGCGGCCAGCGCCGGAAAATCTTCCAGGAGCGACGTGAACAGCAGCGGCTTGCCGCCATCGAGCGTGAACGCGCAGGGGCAATCGGCAGCCGGCACCGCCTGACCCTGGAGCGGCGCAAGCCGGCCCGCGATCGCATGCCAGCGGAACACGGGAGCGCCGTCTGCGATCTCGGGCAAGCTGATGCCCGCCGACGCCGCGCAGCACAGGCTGAGCGCCGCGTGCGCGACGCCCGCAAGCAGCGCCTCGCGGGATTCCGGCTGCAACGCGGCCAGCCCTAGCAAAGCCTGGGACTGGGCGCGCCAGTCCGGCTCGCGGGCAGGGCGGCGCTGGATATCGGCTAACGAATAGTGGGCGGGTACAGGCAACATGGACGGGTCGCAAAAGACCGGGTCATGCCGTGTCTAACCGGCGGATTGGGGTCTGCACGAAAGATGAATTTCATGCAGTCTTCGACGATGGGTACGGGCAATGCGGACGACTTTGGCCAGACGTGTCAGCAAGCTGTTGGCGAGCTTGTTGGCGCGTTGTTAGCACCCTTATAAATACGACCGCATTCAAATCGTTATTTGAAATTTTAGCCGATTGCGAACACACGGATGACGTTTGCACTTGATGCAATGCATCAGACGGAATGCCAACAGACTTTGCGTGGCCAGACTACAATCCTCAGCGGATTGAATCTTTTCTAACGGCAGTGCCCTGCCGCCGCATCATGACACGAGTATTGGTGGTAGACGACGATTCCGCACTGCTGGGCGCGCTGACCGTGGCGCTATCGGAAGCGTTTGAGGTCGTCGCGGCTGCGGATGGCCACGCGGCCTGGGCCGTATTGAACGACGGCCCCGTCGATGCGGTAATAACGGACCTGCGCATGCCCGGTATGTCGGGCGGCACGCTGTGCGAAAAGATTCGCGATCGCGTGAGCATCGCGTCGATGCCGGTGATTCTCGTCTCCGGTGAATACAGTCCGCCTGCATTTGTGCGCTATGACTGCTATCTGCGCAAACCGCTCGACGTGCAGCAACTCGTGGAAACGACCAAGCGTCTGTTGCTGGCCGATCCATTTCGGGCGATCGGCAATCCTGTCGGCAGGCATCACGAACGGTTGCAGGATTAGGTTGGCGACGGGCACTGCGCCACTACATAAAATTGCGCGTGTGCATCAACGCCAGCTCGCGCGCGTGGGCATGCTCGAACCCGAGACGCACCAGCCGCGTATATCGCCCATCGGCCATCTCGCGGATCAGTTCCTGAACGAGCGCATACCCTCGCGCCACCGCAGCCGGGCTGAGTTCTCCCGCCGCGACAAGGATAAGCGCGTCGAAAACTTCTTCATTGAGGCCCGCCGTGCCCTGCAACGCGCCATGACGTTGCTCCATGGCGCGGGCCAGCCGCACGCGCAGATCGGGCTCGCTCCTGAGCCGGTAAAGAAGATGCGACATGCCCAATGCCACGTGCCGGGCTTCGTCGCGTGCGGCAAGTCGGGCGATCTGCCGGGTGAGCGGATCAGGACCGTGCGCCTGAAGGAACTGCAGCAGCGTCACGAAGGTGCCTTCGCCCATTACCGACAGCAGAAAGCTCGCGACTGAAAAGTCGGATTCGTCCAGCAAGGTCTTGAGCGACGCCTGGCCGCCCGCCGTCGATAGCGCCGGCTCGCGGTTTTTGTGGCGGATGCGCCGGGTGAAGACCTCGATATGTCGGGCCTCGTCGGCCACCTGGATCGCGAGCGCCGCCTGCAACTCGCGGTAGTGCGGATGCAACTGGCCGAGAAAGCGTGCGGGCACGATAAGCGCTGCGTTCTCGTTCTCGACCATATAGGTCATGATCTGCACGACGGCGCTCTCCACGGGCGCGGGCAAATCGAAGGGCACCGACCAGTCGATGGCCTCGTCGGGATTCCATTGCGCCGCGACGGCCTGCGCGTAGAGATCGCCCGCGTTTTCGGTCCAGACTTCCTGCTTGCTGTCGAGCCGGAACACGAAGTCCGGCGAGCCCGCTTCCACCTGCGCGCCGCGCGCGGCCAGCCCCCACGCGGGTAAAGCGTGCGATGCCACCGCCTCAGTTGCTCGTGGGTCGCTGCGGCCGCTTTGCAGCGCGTCGCGCCAGCGGCCATAGCGACCGTCACGGGCCACAAGCGCGTAACGCCGCCCATCGTCGCGCCATTGCAAAAGATGGCCCTGCGCGCGGCACCAGTGCTCCAGCATCACCTCCCAACCCGGCGCGCGGCCCACCACGCGCAGCCACTCGCCGGGCGCAAGCGCGTCCAGCGCGTGCCTGACCAGCAGGTGCGCGCCGGAGTCGAAGCCGAGCGATTCAATATCGATAAGCGGGCTCGATGATCCGGCCTTGATCGTCATAGAACGCCTCCTCGGTCACCGCCCGATCGAGCAACGCGTAGCCGCTCGAACGGCCCGGCAGCCAGCGCCGTAGTCCTTCCAGTTCGAGCAGCGGGCGCACTTTCGCGTCGTTCCAGTCCATCGAAAGCAGCAGTTCGCCAAAGCGCTGCGCATCGTCTGGCGGCACGCCGGGGCTCAGCGTCATATTGCAGTGATCGAAAGCACCCGTGGTGGCGACGATGCGCGTGCCGCCCGCCGGCAGCGTGCCTTCGTCGGCAAAGGCCTGGTAGTTGCCGGCGATCATCCAGGCAGCATCGATCTCGCCGTTCGCCAGCGCCGTGGCCGCATCGCGTTCGCCGCCGATGTGATCGCCATGTTTGCCGCCCAGCACGTCGAAACGGCGGGCGTGGAAATCCCGCCCCGCGATCAGGTCGCCTTCATGACGCAGATGATCCAGCGGAATCAGCGTCGCTTGAGGCGAGTCGATCGCACCCAGGCCGACGGTCGCGCCGTGCAGGTCGGCGAGGGTCTGCACAGTGCTCGCGCTGCGCACCACCAGCACCGAATGCAGATCGATATCCGTGTCGCGCATGACGAGCGATTGCACGATTTCGCCGCGCGCATCGGCCATGCGCTTCGCCCGCAGCCAGGCGAGCGGCGAATTCCATGCGAAAGCGATATCGCCCGCGAACTGCGCTTCGACCTGCGTTTCGTAGTTCGAATAAAGCAGATAGTCGATGGCCAGACCGTGATCGGCGAACCAGGACTTGAAGCCTTCCCAGATCGTGACGACCTTGGGAGCGTAAGCGACCGCGCCGAGCATCAAGGGCTTTTTGCGTGGCTGTTGTGACATGGCGTCGTTCTCCTTCAGGCCAGCGGCAGACCGCAGAGTGCGCGGCCAATGAAGTCGTACAGGACATCCGAGGTCGGCCCCATGATCGACGCGGCGCGGGCGTCGCGGAACAGGCGCTCGATCCCCACCTCCTTGCGAAATGCCGCGCCGCCGCAAATGCGCATTGCCGTATCGGTGACGTCGAGCGCGGCTTCCGCGGCGGCCGCCTTGACTTCGAGCACCCGCAGCATGGCGTCGGGGCGGCCCGCGGCCATCGCGGCGAGCGTGTCGTCGCGCAGGGTGCGCGCCTGATCGGTGCGGATCTGGGCGCGGGCGAGATAGGCGCGGATCGTCGGCAGGTCGCACAGGGCGCTGTTGGTCTCGGCGAAGCGGCTGGCGGTGATGTGCTGGATCGAGCGTCGCAGCGCGCCGTCGGCGATGCCGATGGAGGTCGAGGCCACCAGGTTTGCAAACACTGGAAGGGCGTCGCCGTTCATGATGTCGCCGCCGGCCCCGTCCGCGCCGAGCATCGCGCTGGCCGGCACGCGCACGCCTTCGCCGCGGATCGGTGCGGATGCATTGCCGCGCAGGCCCAGGCCATCGAAAGCATGCGGACAGGCCAGGCCCTGCGCGCGGCTGTCCACGAGCCAGAGCGTGCTGGCGCCTTCCGGCACCCGCGCCGGGCGGGACGACCAGACATACGAATCCGCCTGATCCGCCGAGGTCACCATGCTCTTGTTGCCGCTGAGCACGAAGTCGTCGCCATCGGGCTCCGCCGTGCCGACGGGCGCCCAGAAGTGACTGCGCGTGCCCGTCTCGGACCACGCCAGTGTGGTGAGATGCTCGCCGCGCGCAATGGCGCGACGGATTTCGTCAGGGCCGTATTTCTCGATGAGCGCCGCGCCCGCGTAGTGCATCGTCACGACCATGGCGGTCGAGGGGCAATCGCGCGCAATGCGCTCGACGACCAGGCAGGCCTGAGCGAGGCCCAGACCCATGCCGCCCACGGCTTCGGCGCTGATCAGTCCGAGCAGGCCGGCCTCGCCCAGCGCGTCGAGCGCGGCGCGCGGAAAGCGGCCGAGCTGGTCGGTTTGCGAGGCCTCAGGGGCAATAACGGTGGAAACAAGCGGCTCCAGCACTTCGAGGTAGGACATGGGGACGTCTCCTGGGCTGTTAGCGGAAACGGTTGTCCGGTCTGTGCTGGGGCCGCGCGGCGGGCGCGCAGCTGGAATGGGACGCCCTAAAGGCGCTCCGGTGCATCTGTCGCATGCAGACCTGCAACAACGACTCTCGCACTTGAAGAAACCCGCCGCGCATGAGTATGGCTGCGGGTGCACGCATTATTGCATCTGCCGCTCTGGCCCGGACGCAGGCTGTCCAGGTGCGCGCAGGCTCAAAGGAATTTCAGCGCGAGCATGATGACGCTGACCACCGTGCCGATTGCAGCGATGCCTTTGCCGATCCCGAAGGCCTTGTTGTCCGGCTGCGGCTTGGTGGGGTCGGGCAGGCCGAGCACGCCGTAGGTGACTGACTTGAGCTGCGAAGCCGTGTCGCTTGTCGCATCCGAGGTGCTGGCGGAATTCGCCGAATCCGTTGCAACGCCACTGGGCGATGCGTCGCTTTTGCTGGATGCGCCGGCCGCGTCCTGGGCGCTCCTTTGCAAGCCCTCATCCGATAACGTGACCTTGGTGCTGGATTCCGGCGCTGTGTTCGCAATGGTGTCCGCTTGTTTGCCCGCGACTGCGTCGGCGTTAGCGGACGCGTTTGCAACCACCGCCGGACTGGAAGTGGACGATGTAACCTGCATTTCTGACTACCCCCGCTTGTTTCTCGCCGCCACCACGTTGTTATGTTTGACGCGTCACGCGGCGACGACAATGACTTTCATTCACCTTGATAACGACCGTGAATTTGAGTTCTTTAGTTTTATGCCAATCTCCGGAATATGAATGTCGAGATCATTCAATTCGTTCCATAATATTTCATAGAAGTAATATTTAGTTTTTTCCAATTGGTAAAAAAATAGCGATATGAGCCGCAGCCCATATCGCCCACCCATGCGTCAGTGGCAAGCACCGGCAGGTGGAGTTGCCGATGGAATCACTCGACTTCAAGGCCGATCAACACGCTGCCGCCTTCGGTCTTGACCGGATGCGTCGCGAGATTGACGCAGACGGGCGCGCCTTGTGCCTTGCCGCTCGGAATATCGAAACGGCCCATATGCATGGGACATTCGATGATCTCGCCGAACACGAAGCCATCCGCAAGGCGCGCCTCTTCGTGCGTACAGAAGCCCGCCGTCGCGTAGAAGCCTGAGGGCGTGTGATAGACCGCGTAGAGCTTGCCTTCATGCGCGAATTCGATGACGTCTTCTTCGTCGATCTCGTCGGCAGCGCAGACGTGGTGCCATTGCAGGATATTCATGACAATGTCTCTTCCGGTTAATTTCCTGAATTCACGCAACCGCGTCGCCGCGCTGACCTGGCGGCAATTCGCGTACGACGACATATTCGGGATCGCGCTGCTGTTTCGCAAAGATCGCAAGAATCTCGCGCCACGCGGGCCACAAACCGGCATAAGGCGTCGGCATTTGCGCTGCAACCGTCGCATGAAATTGTGGCAGGGCATGGAATGGCACACTGGGGAACATGTGATGTTCGATGTGGTAATTCATGTTCCAGTAGAGAAAGCGCACGAGGGGGTTGAGCATCACGGTGCGGCTCGACACACGATGATCGAGCACGTTCTCCTTTAGTCCGGTGTGTTGGGTCAGCGCGCACAGCTCGTGCAGCCAGGTGCCATAAGCGCGCGCCACGAACAGAAACACAATTGGCAGCCAGCTATGCGCGAAAAAAGCCCACGCAAACACGCCGATATAACAGGCCAGCAGCACGCGCGAGTTGTTGCGCATTTTCCGGTATTCGCTGGCGGGCACGACCGCTTTTGCGCCTTTCGTGACGATGCCGAAGCTATGCAGCACGATCGCACCGAGAAACTGGATGCCATGCGAGATACGCACGAAATCCGTCACCAGCTTCAAGTAGCTGAGCGGGCGCTTGAACGCCAGTTCGGGGTCCTGATAACGTTCGGTGGTCAGATGCGTATAGGTATGGTGTTTCGCGTGCAGCCAGCGGCTGTAGACCTGCTCACGCCACGACATAAAGCAGATGACCCCGTACACCGCTTCATTGATCCAGCGTGTCTTGAACGCGGTGCCGTGGCCAAGTTCGTGCGCGGCGGCCTCGCTGAATGCGAACACCGTGCCGTAGAGCAGGAAGGCCGGGATCGCCCAGACCGTGCCCAGAGACCACCACGCCAGCGCGCCCGTCGCGATCACCAGCGCGAAGAAGCCGCCCGCCTGCACGAGTCCCGGGACATCCGAGCGGGCGGAAAGCGCCTTGAGCGTCTTGCGGTCGATGTCTACGCGATACCAGGACTGCATGTCGATATTCATTGTCTGACTCCAGGTTATCGATACGAACCGGCGTACTGCTGCACCACGGCCAGGTTTTCGCGCGTGACGAAACTCGGTCCCGAACTGACGGTCGAGCCGGTATAGACGGGCTTGAGCCCATATTTGTCAAGCCGTGCCGCCACCTTCTTGTCGGACTTGAGCGCAGCGACGATATGCGCCGGGTCACTGGTCTTGTCGCGCACGGCAATCGCCATGGCCGCCACCGACAAATACCCCTGCAAATAGGGCTGCTGATCGATTGCGAAGGCAATCTGCCCAGATTGGATCGCCTTGAGAATATCGGGCGAAAGATCGAAGGTCGCGAGGTAGAGCTTGCCGGCCTTGCCCGCATCGTTCACGCCGCGCAACACACCCATCGCCTGATCGGGGCCGAGCGCGAGAATCGCCTGCGTGTCGGGATGCGAGCGCAGATACGCCGCCACCTTGCTCTGGATGATGGTGGGATCTTCGCCGCTATCCATCGTCGATTTTTTGTAATCCGCGCCGATCGCATCGGCGAAACCCTTGCAGCGGTCCCACAGTGCCTGAATATCGGCGCCATGATTGACGCACAGGAAATTGTGGATGCCCGCTGCTTTCGCGCGCTCGCCCGCGGCCTTGCCCGCTTCGTATTCGGGCTGCCCGACGTGCAGGATCGCGCCCAGTTTCATGCCGTCGGCGGGGCCGCCGTTGATCGTCATGAGTGGAATGTGCTTGGCTCGCACGCCGCCCAGGCCTTTCTGGATCATCTCGAAGTTGGGCACCGTCGTAATCACGCCCGCATAGTTGCGTGCGGCGGCCTGTTCGAGAATGCGCACCATGTCGCCGGTATCGCCCGTGGGCGGATTGCGGTAATCGACCGGCACGTTGAAGTCCTCGCTCGCGTCGCGCATGCCGTTCTTGACGGTATTCCACCAGACATTCGAATCCGAGCCGTGACTCACCATCACGAAGCGCTCCTGCGCCGCCGCGCTGCTCGAATCGAGTGCGCCGAATGCCGTGCCGAGCGCGACTGCGGCAAGCGCCGTGAGCGCGGCGAGCGAGCGCCGGGCGCGGCCTGAACCGTTCCTGTTCATGATGCTGTCTCCTGGGTTTTGTCGTGTGCCGTCATCGCTATTTCTTGCAGCGTCGGGCTGCGAATGACGAATAGAATGTAGTTGATGGAATTGCGGCTCTCAAACGGATTCTTGAGGACTTTTCCTCAATCTCCCGATCCTCACTCATGACCTTGGGGTGTGCATGACGGCAAGAAGAAAGCCCACCATGGAGGACGTAGCGAAGGCGGCAGGCGTGAGTTACGCCACCGTGGAGCGGGTGCTGAACGGGCGCGGCGGCGTGTCGCGCGCCAAGGAGGCGAGCGTGCTGGACGCGGCGCGCCAGCTCAAGATCGACCGCGCATTGCACGAGGTCTCGGTGCGCTGGCTGCGCATCGCCATCGTCACGCAGAACCCGGCTTCGGCCTCGCCTTATTACGCGGCGCTGCAACAGGGTTTCGAACTGGCGCAGAAGACTTTCGAAACCTGGCGCGTGCTGTGCAGCGTGACCTTCTTCGAAGACCTTGAAGCGCATTCGCTTGCGCGCGTGATTGAGCGCGCCGCGCAGAAAGCGGACGCGATGATCGTCGTAGCGTACGAACATCCACTGGTGGTCGATGCGGTTGCGCGCGTGGCGAAGAAAATGCCCGTGGTGACGGTGGCGAGCGATCTGCCCGATAGCGGGCGGCTGGCGTACGTGGGGCTGGACAATCGCTGCGCCGGGCGCATCGCGGGCGAACTGATGGGCCGCTTCGTGGGCCGCGAAGGCGGGCAGATCGTGGTGATCGCAGGGTTGCGCACCTATCTGGGCCATGAAGAGCGTGACGGCGCGTTTCGCTCC
This sequence comes from Burkholderia sp. Ax-1719, assembly GCF_011753055.1. Lineage (GTDB taxonomy): Bacteria > Pseudomonadota > Gammaproteobacteria > Burkholderiales > Burkholderiaceae > Paraburkholderia. Next base: position 634,708 of record NZ_VWWJ01000001.1, read on the forward strand.
GTGCTGCGACGGCGCTTTCCCTCATGCGACGTGGTGGCGACCGTTGAAAGCCGCGAGGACGCGCGTTCGACCGAACGCCTCACGCGCGATGCCTTCTCCAGATATCCGCAATTGCGCGGCATCTACAACATCTCCGTGGGCGACGAAGGCGTAGCGCGCGCGCTCAAGGCCCTGAAACGTGAGCAGGAAACCGTGCTGATCGGTCATGAACTTACGCCGGTGAGCCGCGCGTTGCTGATCGAGGGCGTCATGGACGCCGTGCTCGATCAAAGCCCGTTTGTGGAGGCCGTGCGCGCGGTGGAAGTCATATTGGGTCACTACAACCGCGGCACGCCATCGGGGCTGCCCTTGCAGACGCCCATTTCGATTTATATGCAGGAGAATCTGCCGGCACAGTTTTAATCGCCCGGTGCGATATCGATAGCCCATACATCGCTCATATCGTTGTGCCAATCCGTTATTGGAGCGCGGCGCGGCGTCTTCCTATACTCGGCTTTCCGATCAGCACTCGAATGAGACGAGTGCCAGAGATCGACAAAGATTGACACACAAGCCGCAATAGCAAAAGGAAAGACGCCCATGAGCCTGCGCCCATTGCACGATCGCGTGATCGTCAAACGCCTCGACCAGGAAACCCGCACCGCATCGGGCATTGTGATTCCCGATAGCGCCGCCGAAAAACCCGACCAGGGCGAAGTGCTCGCCGTGGGACCGGGCCGACGCGACAACGACGGCCGCCGCATCGCCCCGGACCTGAGCGTGGGCGATCGCGTGCTGTTCGGCAAATACGCAGGCCAGACCGTGAAAGTCGATGGCAATGAATTACTCGTGCTGCGCGAAGAAGACATCGTCGCCGTCGTGAATCAATAACGCTGTTTTAGCGCCTGAGAGGCAACCATCATGGCATCCAAAGAAATCGTATTTGGCGATATCGCCCGCACCAAACTGATCGAAGGCGTCAATATTCTCGCCGACGCCGTCAAGGTCACGCTCGGTCCCAAGGGCCGCAATGTCGTGCTCGAACGCAGCTTTGGCGCACCCATTGTCACCAAGGACGGCGTGTCGGTAGCGAAGGAAGTGGAACTGGCTGACAAGCTCCAGAATATCGGCGCGCAGATCGTCAAGGAAGTCGCCTCGAAAACCAGCGACGCCGCCGGCGACGGCACGACCACGGCCACCGTGCTCGCGCAGGCCATCGTGCGCGAAGGGCAGAAATACGTGGCGGCAGGCCTGAACCCGCTCGATCTGAAGCGCGGTATCGATAAGGCCGTGACGGCCGCTATCGAGGAACTCAAAAAGATCAGCAAGCCGACCACCACGAGCAAGGAGATCGCACAGGTTGCGACTATCTCGGCCAATGGCGAGGAATCGATTGGCCAGCGCATTGCGGAAGCCATCGACCGCGTGGGCAAGGAAGGCGTGATTACCGTGGAAGACGGCAAGTCGCTTGCGGACGAACTCGACGTGGTGGAAGGGCTGCAATTCGATCGCGGCTATCTCTCGCCGTATTTCATCAACAACCAGGACAAGCAGATCGCCGAACTCGACAATCCGTTCATCCTGCTGTTCGACAAAAAGATTTCGAATATCCGCGATCTGCTGCCGGTGCTGGAGCAGGTGGCGAAGGCAGGGCGTCCGCTGCTGCTGATCGCCGAGGATATCGAAGGCGAGGCGCTGGCCACGCTCGTCGTCAACAACATTCGCGGCGTGCTCAAGACCGTGGCGGTGAAAGCGCCGGGCTTTGGCGACCGTCGCAAGGCGTTGCTCGAAGATATCGCCATTCTCACGGGCGGCCAGGTGATCGCCGAGGAAACCGGCCTCACGCTCGAAAAAGCCACGCTTGCGGAACTGGGTCAGGCCAAACGCATCGAGGTGGGCAAAGAGAACACCACGGTGATCGACGGCGCAGGCGAAGCTGTGGCGATCGAAGCGCGCGTGAAGCAGATTCGCCTGCAGATCGAAGAAGCGACTTCCGACTACGATCGCGAGAAGTTGCAGGAACGCGTGGCGAAACTGGCGGGCGGCGTGGCCGTCATCAAGGTAGGCGGCGCAACCGAAATCGAAGTGAAGGAAAAGAAAGACCGCGTGGATGACGCGCTGCATGCAACGCGCGCGGCAGTGGAAGAGGGCATCGTTCCGGGCGGCGGCGTCGCGCTGATCCGCGTGCGTCAGGCGATTCTCGACCTCAAGGGCATCAATGCCGATCAGACGGCGGGCGTGAAGATCGTGCTGCGTGCGCTGGAAGAACCGTTGCGCCAGATCGTGACCAACGCGGGCGAAGAAGCAAGCGTGGTGGCGGCGAAAGTCGCGGAAGGCTCGGGCAATTTTGGCTATGATGCGGCGACGGGGCAGTATGGCGATCTGGTGGAAAAAGGCGTGCTCGATCCGACCAAGGTGACGCGCACGGCGCTGCAGAACGCGGCTTCGGTGGCGGGGCTGCTGCTGACGACGGATGCGACGGTGCATGAAGCACCCAGGCCTGCGGCGGCGACGGCGGGTGGTGCGCCCGGTGGGCCAGAACTCGGGTTCTGATCCCAACGTTGCCAACATACAGAAAAGCCGGGAGATTTCCCGGCTTTTTTATTGTTCATTTTCAGTTCGCTATCCTGATCAAGCAACCAGCTCCAGCGATGCCCCATGCGTAAGCGCGCGCGACAACTTCCGGGCATGACTCGGGTGCGCCGTAGCAAGTGTTACGCCAAACACGCCTTCGCCGCTGGCGGCCAGGAAGGCGCGTAGATCGGCGGCCAGCGTATCGTCGTCGTCCTGCTCCGGCGCGCCGCGCGGCGCAAGCAGAACCAGCGTAGCCGTGCCACTGGCAAAGGTCGCGAGCCGCACAGCGTGACTCGGCAACGCCACCACATGTGCATCGAACTCGCCACCAAGCAGCGCCCGATAGCGCTTGATGCTCGCCTCCAGATCCCTCACGACGATTGCCACGCTGGCGATACCCAGCGCGCCATTCGCATGCCGCCGCGCGTCGCCCACGGCCACGCGCAAAAACCGCGGCGTGAGATCGCTGCATAGCAAGGGTAGATCGCGTGTAGCGGGATCGGCGGTTTGCCATTCGATGCGGGTGCCATCGGGGCGGATGCGCCCGCCAGGAATCGGGCCTTCGTAGTGCAGCCCGCGCGTGCGCGCGGCGTCGATGGAATCCGTTATCGTCGTAGAGAGCAAAGCGAAATCGCTGAAACCCTCAGCTAGCGATGTAACGCCTCGTGGCAATCGCGATTCGCGCGCATGGCGCAATCCAGGCAATGCAGCCGCGAGGTCGAGAAAGCGCCCATCGTCGAAGCCAATCAACGCATGATGCGTGGCGCCGTCCGCATGGATGCCGCCGCGCTGCACGGTGAAGCCGGTCTCGCTGAAATCGGCGATAGCCTGTTCGAGATCGGCAACGCGAATGACGACGTGGTCGAGCGGCAAGGACATGGCGAGGTCTCTCCAGAGCGGTGAAAAGACCAGACTAGGACTCGTCCTGTTCCGGGGCAACCAAGCAATACTGGGAAGGATATGAAGCGACGCGCGCGCGAGTTTTACGTCGCGCGCGGGAGGGGAATGAGAGCGATGGGTCTGTCTTCAGCCTTCAGCGTGCCATGGGGTGAGCTTGCGCTGCAGCGCGCGCAGTCCCAGTTCCAGCACGAGTGCAATCGCGCCGATCAACAGGATGCCGGCAATCACTACATCGGTGACGAGAAAACGCGACGCGGAATACACCATGAATCCCAGACCACGGGTGGCGGCAATCAGTTCGGCGGCTACCAGCGTGGACCAGCCCGCGCCCAGCGCGATGCGCACGCCGGTGAGGATTTCCGGCAGCGCGCTGGGCAGTACCACATGCGCAAGCAACTGGAAGCGCGTCGCGCCCAGTGATTGCGCCGCGAGCAGACGGCTCTTCGCCACGCGATTCGCTCCGGCAGCCGTGGCGATCGTCAGCGGCGCGAAGATCGTGAAATAGATCAGGAGTACTTTCGACAATTCGCCGATGCCGAACCAGATCACCATCAACGGCAGATAGGCGAGCGGCGGCACAGGCCGATAGAACTCGATGATGGGATCGAGCACGCCGCGCGCGATGCGGCTCGTGGCGATGGCGATGCCAGCCGGAATCGCGGTGACAAGCGCAAGCGCGAATGCCAGCGCGATGCGCGAGAGACTGGCGGCGAGATGCTGCGTGAGCGTGGCATCGTCGAAGCCGTCGGTATAGAGCCGCACGAGTTTGCGCAACACGGCCTCGGGCGTGGGCAGCAATACCGGCGGCAGCCATTGCAGATGGCTGGCGAGCCACCAGAGCGCCAGTAGTGAGCCGAGCGTCGCTGCAGTGGCGGCGTGGCCGGCGTGAAATCGCGGTGCATCGTTGCGCGCCCGCGGCCGCGCGCCGGTTTCCTGAGGCGCAGCGCCAGCGGCAAGCGTCGCGGTGGGGGAGTCGTTGAGCGCCATATCAGGCTCCTTCGGTTTCGCGCATCAACTGGTCGAGCAATTCCAGATGGATGGCGGTGAATGCCGGGTCGCTGCGGATCGAGCGCAGCGATTCCCCTTGCGCATAACGGCGCGCGAAATCGAGCCGATGCCGCGCGACCACGCGGCCAGGGCGGGGCGAGAGAATCAGCAATTCGGTCGACAGCAGCACGGCTTCTTCAATGCTGTGCGTGATGAGAAAAATGCCCTTGCTGGTTTGCTTCCACACATCGAGCAACAGGCTTTGCATGCGCTCGCGCGTGAGCGCATCGAGCGCGCCCAGCGGTTCGTCCATCAGCAGAAAAGCCGGATCGGCGGCCAGTGCGCGTGCGAGACCGACGCGCTGGCGCATACCGCCCGAAATCTCGCCGATGCGGTGACGCTCGAATCCGCCGAGCTTCACCAGATCGAGCACTTCGGCCGCGCGACGTTCGCGTTGGGCGCGGCTCGCGCCTTGCATGCGCAGCCCGAACGAAACGTTGTCGATCACGTTGAGCCACGGCATCAGCGCGTCGTCCTGGAAGACGACGCCGCGGCTTGCATGCGGTCCGTCGACGCTCGCACCGTCCAGCGTGACCGTACCTGACGTGGGCTGCTGGAAGCCGGCGAGCAGCGAAAGCAAGGTGCTTTTGCCGCAGCCCGATGCGCCGAGCGCCACCACGATCTCGCCGCTTTTTATCGACACCGACACATCCTGCAACGCCGTGAGCGCGCCGCGTGCACTTTCGTACACGACGCTAACGCGTTCTGCTTTCAGTTCCGCCATATTCGACTCCCTGGGCGCGCGCGAGGCGCGCCATTCATACGTACACCGAATTACCTGGCCGCGGCGACATAGCGCGGTGTGACCGACGCGCTGTAATCGGGCAGCGCCTGATCGATCTTCTTCTGTTCTTCCAGGAAGTGCGCGGTCGCAGCCACAGCCTTCGCAGTGCCGCCGCCGAGCAGCGCCGGAGAGCGCTGTTCCGCTGCATCGGGATACTGATTGCCCGCGAGCAGTTGCGGTACGTCGGCAGGACTGGCGCCGGAGAGCTTCGCGATGGCCGCCACCTGCGAAGAAGCAGGCGTCCACGACTTGCCGTTGGCGCGATAGTCCGAAATCGCGCTGAGCGTCACGCCCACGAACTTCTGCACGAAATCAGGGTGCGCCTGCGCGAAATCCTTGCGCACAGCCCAGATATCGAAGGTCGGTGAGCCCCATTTTCCGACCTGCGCGGAATCCACCAGTACGTGACCGCTTTCGCGCGCCTTGCCGAGCGCCGGATCCCACGTATAGGCCGCATCGATCTCGCCGCGCGACCAGGCCGCGACCGTTTCGGTCGGCCCCAGATTGACGATATGCACCTGATCCGGCTTGATGCCCCAATGCTTGAGCGCGGCGAGCAGGCTGTAATGCGCAGTCGACACGAACGGTGTGGCGATGGTCTTGCCGATCAGATCCTGCGGCTTCTCGATATGGGCGCTGTTGCGCACGACGAGCGCTTCCGAGCCGCCCGTGAGCGCATTGAGGACAACGGCCTCGACCGGCACGCCACGGCTCACCGCGGCGGCAAACGGGCTCGAACCCACATCGCCGATCTGGATGTCGCCGGAAGCCAGCGCGGCTACGATATCTGCACCGGTGTCGAAGCGTCGCCAGTTGATGGTCCAGCCCGTGGCCTTTTCGTATGCGGCGCTGGCCTGCGCGAGCTTGGCGGGATCTGCGCCGTACTGATAGGCAATATTGACGGTTTCCGCGCGTGCAGCCGTGCCGTGCGCGACGATGAGGGCGAGCGCAGCAGGCGCGGCGACGGCCTGAATGAGTCGTTTGAGTTTCATGTTTGATAGCGTCCCGTATGTTGTTTGCGGATGTCGATCGCGGTGTTGTTCGTGGTGTTGTTCGATAAGAGATGTGGACAGCTTAGCGTCGGTGTAGCGCGCCACGAACGAAGCAAACCTGCATTGCATATGCGCTGGCGCGTTAGAACGAATGACGCATGCCGATACGGACATCGGCCTGCGTGGACGTGCTCGACGGCGCGAAGCTATAGCCGATCACGGCATCCACACCTTGCGAGGCCTTGAGCCAGTCGCCCGAGATATAGACATCGGTGCGCTTGGACAGCAGATAATGCAGGCCCGCCGAAAGCTGGTTCCAGTGATGCCCCTCGAAGTGCGTGTACTGGTAGCCGCCGATCGCGCTGAAGGCGGGCGTGATCTGCCAGTCCGCGCCGCCTTCCGCAACCTGCATATGCGAACTGTTTCCGAAGGCTTTGATGGTCGTATAGGTGTAGTTGCCCATCAGCGTGACGGTGCCGATTGCGTAACTTGTGCCCACGCCGAAAGTGCCCTGACGATCGACCGGGAAACTGCTGCTGGAGTAGAGATCGGTGACCGCGCCGGTGGCGGCGTTCACGCTCACGGTCGGTTGACCCAGGAACGTGCGCGTGCCGATCATCGCGTAAGGGTCGAATGCGTAGATGCCGCTGGGATTGTTCAACTGCGTATACGCCGCGCCTATCGTGAAGCCGCCGCGCACGAAATGCGCCCCTACGCTATAGGCGCTGTTCTCGTGGAAGTTGCCTGCCACGTTGCCGAACGACCACATGCCGCCGAACGTAAAACCGCCAAAATCCTTCGAGAGAAATTTGACCGAATTCGGCAGGCGATCGCCATTGAAGCGGTCGAAGTCGCCTTGGTGAATGGCATAGCCGCTGCCCCATGCGGAAATGTTGTAGGCGTAGGCCATTTCCGCCGTCATATCGAGCTGGTCGCCGAACGACAGCGTGCCCCATTGATTCGACAATCCCACATAGGCCTGGCGGCCGAATTCCGCGCCACCAAAGCCGAGCTGACCATTGCCCAGATGAAAGCCGCTTTCCAGCACGAATACCGCTGAAAGGCCGCCGCCCAGGTCTTCGGTGCCTTTGATGCCCCAGCGGTTGCCATAGGACACGCCATCGCCGAATTCGACCAGATGCGAGCCGCCGCTATTGCTCACGTAAGTCACGCCTGCATCGAGAATGCCGTAAAGCGTTACGCTGCTTTGCGCGTGAGCGAGCGGCGCGCAGGAGAGTGCCAGCAGGGCAGCCATGCCGCGTAGAGCGGGCGAGAAAGGAATCGTTTTTCTTGTTTGCATGATGTGGGCGCGTGGGTGGGCCGGAACGCCATCGCGGTATATCGAACGGCTTTATCAGTGCATGGAATAAGCGTATTCCAATGAGTGATTTGCAATCCGAACTATTGTGCGTGGCCGTGCTGTGATGCGAGCCGCCACTATCGCCCACGGGTGTTGCGCCCGTGAAGACACCGCCCCGTTATTCGGTCATAACGGGGGCTTATGCAAGCGCTTCGGTTTCGCAGACGCTGAACAGCCAGCGCCTGAAGCGCTGCACCGCGGGCGCTTCCGGGCGCGCAGGCGGGCGCACGAGAAAGTAGCCGCGCTCGGTGGAGACGGGCGCATCGAGCAGATGCACCAGCAGACCTTTGTCGATCAGATCGTCGACGAGCGGCGTCCATCCCAGTGCCACGCCATGCCCTAGAAGCGCAGCCTGAATCACCAGCGAATAGCTGTTGAACGTGGCGCTGCACGATGCTTCGGGCGGCGGCAGCGCGTGTGCCGCAAACCACGCATCCCAAGAGAGCCAGCGCGAAGGTTGCGGAGCATGAACGTGCAGCAGGGGCAAGGCGGCCAGATCGCCCGGCTGTGCAACCCCGCGATGTGCCTGCGCGAAAGCGGGCGAGCACACCGGCGTGACCTGTTCCGCAAACAGGCGGGTGGACGTGCACGGCTTCCAGTTGCCATCGCCGAATGCAATGGCCACGTCGGCGCGATCGTGCTGCGGATCGTAGACGGCCTGCGAGGTGACGATATTGACGTCGAGCGTGGGCATCGCATGTTTGAGAGACGCCAGGCGCGGCATCAGCCAGTAGGCCGCGAAACCGGGATCGGTGAGTATCGTCAGCGCGTTGTCGGTGCGGCTCGCGCGAATTCCGGCAGCGGTGGTGCGAATGGTGTCCAGGCTCGTGCGCACGGTATCGAAGAGCCGTTCGCCTTCGGCGGTCAGCGTCACGCCGCGATGGCCGCGCGCGAAGAGCGGCGCGCCCAGATCGGCCTCAAGCTGCACGATGCGCTGGCTCACAGCCGGCTGCGTGGTGCCCAGTTCGCGTGCAGCGGCGGTAAAGCTCTTGAGCCGCGCCGCCGATTCGAACGCGAGCAGCGCCTGCATGGGCGGCAGACGGTCTTGCGCCGTGGCGCGCGCGGTGCGCAAAGGCTGGGCGAGATTCGCGGTCATGTCGATGGCGATATTCATGGGGCATCCGGTAATGCGCAGCGGGCGGCGCTCATGTATGCGTCGATCTCCATTGCTTATGTCCTCATAAGCGCGCAAGGGGTTCACGCCGTCGTGCCCGCTGACCTAAGGTGTCACAGGAACAGACGACGCGATGCTGCATCGGCAACAAGATCAGCCGCAGCGCGCGTCCTGCAATCGTAATCGTTCATTCTATCGACGCCCGCTCATGGCTCATAACGCGAAACCGAATATCCTTATCCTGATGGGCGATCAGGTCACGCCCGCTGCGCTGCGCGCCTACGGCAACACGGTATCGAAAACGCCGCATATCGACGCGCTCGCACGCGACGGCGTTGTGTTCGATTCCGCCTACTGCGCGAGCCCCTTGTGCGCGCCCTCGCGCTATGCGCTGATGGCGGGCAGCCTGCCCTCGCGTATCGGCGCGTATGACAACGCGGCGGAACTGCCGGCGCAGACGTTGACGTTCGCGCACTATCTGCGCGAAGCAGGCTACCGCACGGCGCTCTCGGGCAAGATGCATTTCTGCGGTCCCGATCAGTTGCACGGCTTCGAAACCCGTCTCACCACCGACATCTATCCCGCCGATTTCGGCTGGGTGCCCGACTGGTCCGATCCGCAGCGCCGCCAGAGCTGGTATCACAACATGAGTTCCGTGTTCGACGCGGGGCCGTGCGTGCGCACGAACCAGCTCGATTTCGACGACGAAGTGGGCTATACGGTGCGCCAGCATCTGTTCGACGTTGCGCGCGACCAGGCAAGCGGCAAGGACGCGCGGCCGTTCATGACGGTGGCGTCGTTTACACACCCGCACGATCCTTATGCGATTACGCATGAATACTGGGATCTTTATGAAGGCGAGGAGATCGATTTACCGAATGTGACGCTCGGCTATGAGGAAAGCGACCCGCATTCGCGCCGTCTGCGCGAAGCGTGCGAAATCGATCGCGAGCCCATTACTGCCGATCACGTGCGTCGCGCGCGTCGCGCTTATTACGGCTCGCTTGCTTATCTGGACGCGCAATTTGGCGCCATTCTCGACACGCTAAACGCCACCGGTCTCGCCGATAACACCATCGTGATCTTCACCGCCGATCACGGCGACATGCTGGGCGAGCGTGGTCTCTGGTACAAGATGACGTTTTTTGAGGGCGCCGCGCGCGTGCCGCTGGTCGTGCATGCGCCGGGGCGTTTCGAACCCGCGCGCGTGAAGGCTTCGGTTTCGCATGTCGATCTGCTGCCCACGCTGGTGGAAATGGCCACGGGCGAGCGCCGCAGTGCATGGCCTGATGCGATCGATGGACGCAGCCTTGTGCCGCATCTGCAAGCGCAATCGGGATCACGCGCACATGACGAAGCCATCGGCGAATATCTGGGCGAGGGTGCGCTCGCGCCAATCGTGATGATCCGCCGCGAGCGCTACAAGTACCTCTTTTCGCCAGTGGACCCGGAGCAACTATTCGATCTGCGCGACGATCCGCTGGAGTTGCGCAATCTCGCGGGCGATCCTGCGCATGAGCAACGCTGTGCGGAATTCCGCGCGGAAGTGGCGCGCCGATGGAATCTCGATGCCCTGCACGAGGCCGTGCTCGCAAGCCAGCGTCGCCGCAGTTTCCATTTTCGCGCCACACGCCACGGTCGCATCGAACATTGGGACTGGCAGCCGCGCGCAGCCGCGAGCGAGCGCTATATCCGCAGTCATCTGGATCTCGACTCGCTCGAAGAAAACGCGCGTTTTCCGCGCGTCAAATCCTGAGCGACGGACAAAGAATCAGGCAGCGTCCCAACGTGCATCGGCGACGACCAGCTTCTTCGGAATCAGCTTGAGATCGGTGAAGGTGTCGGCGATCTGTTGCTGATACGCGAAGGTGGCCTGATCGAGCGGACGCACGCCGAACGTCGTGCGTTTGAGCGCGACTTCAAGCGTACCGGCGTCGAGTCCCACCAGCGGCGAGAGCTGCGCCGCGACGCCACGGATATTGGCGCGCGCATAGTTATCCACGGCGGCAATTTCGTCGAGCAGCGCATGCACCACAGGTGCATGTGCGGCTGCGAATTTGCGGCCCGCGAGATAGTACTGCGTGTTGTTCACGAGGCCTTCGCCGGTGGCGATCACGCGCGCATTGGCCTGGCGCTCGATGGCGGCGAAGTAGGGGTCCCAGATTGCCCAGGCGTCCACGCTGTTGCTCGTGAAGGCGGCGCGTGCATCGGCGGGCGCGAGATAGACGGGCTGGATATCTTCGTAGCGCAGATTGGCCTTTTTGAGCGCTTCCACCAGCAGATAGTGCACGTTCGAACCGCGATTGAGCGCCACGCGTTTGCCGCGCAGTTCAGCCACGCTGCGGATCGGCGAATCGTGCTGCACGACGATGGCTTCGGCGCGCGGCGCGGGCGGCTCGCTGCCGATATAGACGAAGTCGACCCCGCCCGCCTGCGCGAAGATCGGCGGCGTTTCGCCCACGGTGCCCACATCGACAGCGCCTGCATTGAGACCTTCGAGCAATTGCGGGCCGCCCGGGAATTCAAGCCACTGCACACTCACGCCGGAGGAAGCCAGCCGCTTCTCCAGCGTCTTCTGCGATTTCAGGACCACGAAGTTTCCATACTTCTGATAGCCCACGCGCAGAACCTTGCTGTCGTCCGCACGCGCCGCGGTGCTGCCAAGCGCAGCTGCGAGCGCACCCGCCGTCGCGGTCACGCCGCGCAAAGCGCCGGCCGCGCCGGCTTTGAGAAGCAGACGGCGCGTGTCATTCGCGCCCCGGCGATCGTGCAGGGAATTCGACATCGTAATGTGGCCCAGAAGGAGTTTGCTCAAGCGTGCATGCACGGCGAACGCGCATGATGCGTGGCGAGTCGCGGCGCGGTCAACGAATCGCTTCGAAGTATTTCTGCTACGTATTTCGTGTGGGGGAAATAGCGGTGTGCATCATCGGATTGGCGTTAAAGGACGGCTAGCCGGAGGATTCGTCGTATCAAAGCCAATCGATCCTGCGGCACGCCGACGCCCCGTTTCCCGCCGCACTTGTACAGTTCGACTAGCTCAACACCTGCGCAACGCGCAAACGCCATGTACAGCCTCGCCAAACTGGTATCGGTTGTCAGCCGCAGCACCTTCAGGGCGGAAGGTCACGTGTTTGCCGTCACCCCCGAGCGCGTGGGCATTGCCGAGGGCGTACGCGCAGCGCTGGCGATGGCGCCGCTGATGGTCGCCGCAACGCTGTTGGCGCGACCCGAAATTGCGCTGGGCGCAGTGGCGGCTTTCTGGAACTGTCTGTGCGACCCGCAGGGCGGCAAGGCCGCGCGCCTGAAGGCAATGGTCAATTTCACGGTGATGGGCGTCGTGGTCCTGACGCTCGCTTCTTGGGGCGCGAATTGGGGCTATATGGCGCGTCTGGTCATACTGTTCGCACTCGTATTCCTGTGCGGACTGACGCGAAGCTACAAAGCCGCATTGGGACCGATGCCTGCCCAGGCGGGGTTCATTGCTTCGCTGGCGGTTGTAATCGGCATTGCCTCGGCTCGTCCTTTGGCGGGCGCGCTCGAACTGGGCGGCTACTTCTTGCTGGGCTCCGTGTGGGCCATGCTGTTCTGTGTGTTCCTCGTGCCGATTCCCTTTCGGCAATCCGGCAATCTCATGCTGGCGGCGATCTTCGGCAGGCTGGAGAGTATGGCCGCGTTCGTCAACATGCTGGAGTCCAGTCCTCAAGCCGATGCCTGGCAGACCTTCGATCTCGTCCACCGCAGAGGCGTGCGCATGTCGATCGAACGGGGGCGCGCGCTGGCGGCGCTCGACACCTGTAATGGATTGCGGCTGGGCGCGTATATCGATGCGGCTGGCAGAATCTTTTCCGCGCTGATTGCCATCGGCCAGACGCGCCGCAATGCGTCAGCCGCAGCGAGCGAGCCCTCGCGCCGCTTGCTGCAAGCGTTGCAGCAACTTCTGCTGGCGCTGGGCGATCATCCCCTGCTGGATGGTCCGCTGCCCGATGCGCTGGTTGCGCAATCGACAGCGCTCTTGCAGGAGACCGCGAAGCAGGACAATGGGATCGCACGTTGCGTGAAATTCGCGGCGAACGCGGTGGTGCGCCTTTCCGCACGCGACGCCGTGCCGGACGCCGGCAGCGGACAAATACCGGTCGCGCCCGCGCCTGCCACGCCTGGCATCGACACGCTGGTCTGGCGTCATGCGATAAGAGTTGCGCTCGCAACGGTCGTCGCATTTGCGATTGGCACGTGGCTGAATGTAGCGCTTGCCTATTGGGGCGCACTCGCGGCCATCATTGTCACGCAACCCATTGCGTCGAACACGTGGCTGCGCATTCTGGAGCGCGCATGCGGCAGTATTATTGGCGGATTGATCGCGGCCGCGCTGCTGGCGACGCTTCCTGGTCCCGGCGCAATGACGCTGGCGATCTTGCCGCTCGCCGCAGTGGCGATTGCTTGCCGGTTGGTGAGCTACGGCTTTTTCGTGGTGTTTCTCTGTCCGATGTTCATGCTGATTTCGGACTTCATTCATCCGACGGGCGGCTTGATCGCGGCACGCTTTTTCAATGAAATCATCGGCGCTTGCGTGGGCGTGGCGGCCAGTTTTCTGCTCTGGCCAGGACGTAACGACGATGTGCTCAATGCGGCGATCAAGGCCGCGATTTCCGCCAACATGAATTTTGCATCGGCCGCATTGCGCACGCATAGCGTTTCGATTTCCGATCTCGATCGTCTGCAACGGGAAGCGGGAATGGCCAGCACGCGGCTTGAAACCGCACGCGAGCGTCTGCTGCTGGAAGGACGCTGGCGATCGGCGGGGTTGGAGCGCCTGCGCGAAGTCATCGTGTCTTTACGGGTCGTTTGCGGAACGGCTGCAGTGGTCGAAGTGCTGCGCGATGAAGAACCGCGCACGGCAGATCGCGAGCGAGCCGATGCCTACGATGCGACGACCGCCCAGTTGCTACAAACGCTCGCGACGCGAACGCCAGTGCAAACTCCGCTGCAAACCTCAAAGCCCGCCGATGACGATCTGGGCCAGGCCGTCCATCAGCTCACGGGCGCATTGAATCACTACGTTACGCTGCCCGCTTGATTGCCCGAAAAAATACGGGTCTGCAAGGGAAGGATCGGTAATGCTCCAGCGGCTTCGAGGCATGGGAGCAGCCGGAAATTCATGGGAAAATGTGCCGGATATTTGAATGGTTCTAAGGCATTTCCAATGGGCTCTGGCTTCACATTCGCCCGGGTGGCGCGCGTTGCGATGGCTGCCGGTGCGCTAGCCGGCATGGCCCTGCTGCAAGGGTGTGCATCGACGCTGGGCAATATCGCACTTGGCGCCGGACTGGGTATAACGGCCACCGTGTCGACCATTTATTGCGCGTTGGCGTGCCACTGAGTTCCGCTGCAGGCACGCTGCGAAAGCGCGGAAGAAAGGCGCGGAAATAATCAGTAAGCCAGTGTCGCGGTCTTTATCGCATCATCTGACTTTCGATTTGGGTCTGCCTGCTTCATGCTTCAATCCGCGTCTATGCAAAAGTCCGACCTACACGTCCTGCACGTCGACGATGACGAAGTCGTGTGTCAAGTGCTAGGCAGCTTCTTCGCGTCGCGCGGTGTGCGATTCACGGCGGTGCATAGTGCCGATCACCTGGAAAGCGCGATCGACAATCTGCGGCCATCCATCGTCGTGCTCGATCTCATGCTGCCGCGCGTGGACGGCCTCACGGCGCTCAGACGTCTGCGCGAGCACGACAAGACCACCCCCGTCATCATGCTCACCGCGCTCGCGGACGAAACCGAGCGCATCGTCGGCCTGGAAATGGGCGCGGACGATTACGTCGGCAAGCCCTTTTTGCCGCGCGAACTGCTCGCGCGCATTCACGCCGTCCTTCGCTTTGGCAGTGCGCAAAACACGCGGCCTATGAGCGCCGCACCGGACCGCATCCGCTTTGGGCGCTTCGAACTTACGCTGTCGAGACAGACCTTGTTCAAGGACGGCGTGCCCGTCAAGATCGGCGAGAGCGAACTGCTGATACTCGCGCACCTTGCGTCTCGTCCGATGCAGGTGATCAGCCGCGAAGCGCTGGTGCGTTTGCTCGAAGCGCGCAGCGGCAGCTCGTGCACGCGCAGTATCTATGTCGCGATTTTGCGGCTCAGACGCATCATCGAAATCAATGCCGAACAACCGCGCGTGATTCAAACCGTGAGAACGCGCGGCTATATGTTCGTGCCGGAAGCGGAATCGGCGGACGCAACGGCCGCCGAATAACAGGGCATCAGCCGCGTACCGGGACAGTGCGCGACTTCGTTCAATTATCAAATGTCCCTTGATATTCGTCCGCAGCATCCTTGCGCGTATTCATCTCGAACATCACGCCGCCCGGCGCGCGACAAAAGAAACGCGAGCCGCGTCCGTTATTGAATATCTCCGTTTCCATCT
Source organism: Burkholderia sp. Ax-1719 (assembly GCF_011753055.1). GTDB lineage: Bacteria > Pseudomonadota > Gammaproteobacteria > Burkholderiales > Burkholderiaceae > Paraburkholderia. The sequence goes on from NZ_VWWJ01000001.1 coordinate 649,882, forward strand.
GCACGCCTTCGGCCTTGAAGCGTGTATAAAGCGCCTGCACGGCTTCGAGATCCGGCAGCTCAAAACCGAGGTGAAAATGCTTCGGCCATACGGGTGCGTCGCTTCCCGCGTAGTCGATCACGACGTCATAGCCCGGACGCTTGAGAATATACGAGCGGTCCCACGTACCCGCGATCGTGAAACCCAGATATTGCTCGAAGAAAGCCGCGGTTGCTTCGGTATCGGCGGAAGGAAAGCTCAGGTGATTGAGCTTCATGGCTTGAATGACGTGCTCGCTTGTATCGCTCATGGTCTGTCTCATTTGCAGTGGCGACGACCCGATGCCGTGCCGTTCAGTGAGAACAGAATAAGAGAAGCGTGCGCATTCGAATACTCGCATTGCGGCGTGCGGCTAGCCGGGCGCGAAGCCCCGTCTGGCGGGCATTTGCGAGGTGCGCGAGCGTAGGCGCAAAGGGCACGCTCGCGTTTGACGTGAGGCGAATGAAGATTGCGTCCCGGTTGAATCCGGAACGCAATGCACAAGCTACGCGTATCAGGCGGCCAGTTCGAGCGCCTGCGAGAAGTCCGCAATCAGATCGTCGATATCTTCGATACCGGCGGAAAGGCGCAGCATCCCGTCGGAAATGCCCATTGCCTTGCGCGTCTCAGCACCCGCTTCATAGAAGATGGTCGGCGCAACCGGAATGATCAGCGTGCGCGTGTCGCCAAGCCCGGTTGCCTTGATCGGCAATTGCAGCGCGTTGACCACGTCGATCATGCGGTCGGTGTTGAGCAGTTCGAACGAGAGCAGCCACGACGCGCCCTTGAACAGCTTCTGCGCAATCTCGTATTGCGGATGGCTTTTCAGGCCCGGATAAAACACCTTGCCGATAGCCGCGTGCCCTTCGAGAAACTGCGCCAGCGCGAGTGCATTGTCGCTGCTTTGCTTGACGCGCAGCGCGAGTGTTTCGGCGCCCAGCGCGATCGAGTGCGCCTGTTCCGAGGACAGCGCCGCGCCCATATCGCGCAGGCCTTTCTTGCGGATCTGCAACAGGCCCTGATCCTTCGCAGCCGAACGGCGATAGTCGTCGGCGATGTTCGGGTAGGCGCTCCAGTCGAACAGGCCGGTGTCGGTCACCGCGCCGCCCAGCGCTGCGCCGTGGCCCGCGATGGTCTTCGTCAGCGAGTTGATCACCAGGCTCGCGCCCACCGCCTTCGGCTTGAACAAGGCAGCCGAGGTGATGGTGTTGTCGACCACATAAGCGAGGCCGTGTTCGCGGCACACGTCGCCGATGCCTTGCAGATCGGGAATCTGCGTGCCGGGGTTCGCGATGGTTTCGACGAACACCATGCGCGTATTCGGACGAATCGCGTTCTTCACTTCTTCGGCATCGCAGGCGTCGACGGTCGTGACTTCGACGCCGAGCGTGCGCAGCGTGCCGAACAGGCTGTTGGTGTTGCCGAACACATAACGGCTTGCCACCAGATGATCGCCCGCGCGCAGCAGCGTGAGGAAAGTTGCCGTGATCGCGGCCATACCGGTGCTGAAACAGATCGAGCCGACACCGTCTTCGAGGCTCGTGATCTTGCGCTCCAGCGCAGCGGTGGTGGGCGTGCCCTGGCGCGCGTAATTGAAGCCGCCTTTTTTCGTGCCCTGAAATACGCCGATCAGATCCTCGACGCGTTCGAAACCATATTGCACCGACGTGTGAATCGGCTGACGCACGCCGCCGTGCTCGCTGCCCGAAATCCTGTCGCCGTGAACGATGCTGGTGGTGAAGCCTTGCTTGCTCATTCCTTCTCCGCTCTTCAAGTCCGCATTTCAAATCGATTGCCGGTCGCCGATTATCGCCTGTAAGCGGTGGTGCGCGAAGCTTTCGCGGGCGGTTTGGGCCTTTTTGCCGGTTATTGACGCATTTGCTTTTCAGTCAGGCAGGCGGGCGCTTACTGGCGGCTTCATGGCCCACTTCGAGGCCGCGAATAGATAAGGCCCTTAAAATCGTCGATTCTTCGTTATTTATTACATGGTGCTTTCAATGCGAGCGGGATCGCCAATCAAACGGATCAAGCGCTGGATGAGGTTTGGCGCAGGCGCAATGCTGCTACAAGGTTCGCTGGCATGGGCGCAGGCGGGCGGTATTGCGCTTGGCACGCCGGAGGGTTTCAGTGCGAATCGGATCGATGCGCTCGGCGATGGCCGGTATTGCATCAGCGGAAGCCTGTTTGATGACACGGGGCCGACCTGGACCGCGATGGTCGTGATGGTCGACACGCGTGCTCGTCGCGTGCTGTGGCGCGCGCCGGTTCCCTATCCGCACGACGATGTGGGCAATACGGCGGCGGCGTGCGGCAGCGACGGGCACTCGATTTATGCGGTCACGGTGGAAAGCACGCAGTCCAGCGAGGCGCTCAAACAGCACTTCGTCGTGGTGAACCGCTTCTCGGCCGCAGGCAAACTGGAAAAGCAGCAAAGGATTCCCGCTGGCTTCGACAACTGGTTCTATTCGCTAGCGGTGAGTGCCAGCGATGTCGCAGTGGCGGGTAGCACGAGCGGGAGCACGCAGATGGACGGGCCGTTCGGCAGCTTTGTCGCCCGGTTCAAGCCCGACCTGACGCCTGCTGGCGTTACCCAGCTCGCGAGCGGCGCGTTCGATTCTGATTCGGCGGCGTCGTTCGACGGCGATCTTCTGCGGGTGACGGGCGAGTTCTTCCCGAACAAAGGCGAGGGGCACAAGGGCTACGCCGTGTCGAAAGTCGATTACGCCAGGAAGCGCTACCTCTGGTCGACGTATGTTCCGGTCGACCTGCGCTCGACGAAGGGGGCGCTGTCGGCCACGGACGGCAATACCTATCTGGTCGCCTCGGCATCGTCGGGCGCGTTGTCGGTCACGACGGTCGATCGCGTCGGCAAGATCTCTTCCACCTTCGCGGTGAAAGCGGAGCCGTTCTGCAAGCTCAACGTGGCGGCAGTCGATGGCGGCGCTCTGAAGGTCTTTGCCGATGTCTGCAAGGGCGAGAAGACCAGCAGCCAGCTTCTGTCGATCGATCTGTCTGCGCACACCGTCGTTACCGCGCAGCCTTTTAAGGCGCAATTGCAGGCGCCAGGCTTTGATGGCGGCAACTGGTTCGGCGTGGTGGAAGCCGAGGGGCACGGGCCCGTCTTCGTGAGCGGTTCGAAATAGTTCGTGGTTGCTTTCTCACGTGCTCTAGCGCGGGCGCGTGAGAGGGCGCTGCATGACTTTTCATCACCGTATTGCAACTAACTGCCAGCCGCCGTCTGGACCACACAAACCACGCGATCCCTTCCTGGATCGCGTGGCAAACCCCCGCTACCCAGGCCTGCCTGATGTATTAATCCTGCATCGCGCGGTCGATACGCATCGGCAACCAGAGCGTCGAGACGAGGCACAAGGCATGCAGCAGCGCGAGCACGACGAAGGCCGCGGCAAATGGATGCGGCTGCTCGCCCGACGCATGATTCATCGACATGGCGAGCGCCATTGAAACGAGTGTGGTCGCGAACGGACCGCCAATGCGCTGCGCGATATTGAGCGCGGTATTCGCCACGGGCAGACGCGCCTTCGGCAGCGACGCATACGCGGCTGCGATCGACGGTACGCTGATCGTGCCTTGCCCCACTCCCGCGAGAAAGAGGCTCGCCACGGCGAGCTCGGGCGACCAGTTGCCGAGCGATATCCACACGAACGCAAGCGTACCGAGCAGCGCCAGCAGCGCGCCACCCGCAACGACCGGGCGGCAGCCGAACCGATCGGTCAAAAAGCCAAGGATAGCGAACGAAATCATCATGCCGATACCGATCACGGCAACCAGCGCACCGGCATGCGCAGCAGAGAGTCCGCAGCCCGCGATCAGAAAAAGCGGCACGGCAAGCTGACGGCCGAACATGATGCCGTTGGCGAAGAACTGCGCGAACGCGGCAAACCGGAAAGTGCGCGTCTGGAAGATCCTTATATCGATCAACGCGCGTTCGCCTTTATGCCATGCGTGAAGCACGAATGCGGCAAGCAGGGCGAGGCCTGCGCAAAAAGACACCATACTGCTCTGCAAGCCATAGATCAGCGCGACGAGACCCGGTGAAATCAGCGCGAAGCCCGCAAGATCGAACGCGCGCGGCTGAGCGGGCGCCGTATCGTGCGGCAGCATCCGTACGGCGAGTGTCACGCCGAGCACGCCGATCGGCACGTTGACGAAAAAGAGCCACGGCCACGGCGCATGCGCAAGTATCGCCCCGGCCAGCACCGGCCCAACAATCGGGCCGAGCAGAATCGGCAGCGTGGTATAGCCCATCACGCGCTGCATGTTCTGGCCGCCAACGCGCCCGATCATCATCTGCGCCATCGGCGCGAGTACGCCCGCCACCAACCCTTGCAGAAGCCGCGCGCCGATCAGCGCTTCGATACTGCGCGCCGCGCCGCAAAGCGCCGAAGCGCAGGTAAACGCGGCGAAGCAAAACAGATAGAGACGTCTGGCGCCCACGCGGTCGACCAGCCAGCCGTTGAGCGGCAGCATCAGCGCCATCGCCAGCAGATAACCGCTCACAATCCATTGCGTTGTTGCGATGGGCGCACCCAGCGTGTGGCCGATGGTCGAAAGCGACACGTTCACGAGCGTCGAATCCATCTGCGCCATGAACGAGCCGATCGAAACCACGAGCGCCACTTTCCATACGCGAGGATCGATGCGCGAAGGCGTCTTTGCAGTTTCAGGCTGGTGCGTGGGCGTGCCGGTCATGTCCCGCTTGTGCTCTCGTATGTCTCTGTCGAAACACGAATATAACCGCTGCAACGTGCCACGCCATGGAATATCGATCTACCAATCGCTCGTTTGGCGCGCGTCGTGTTCGTTGCTAGATTGTCCGCACCTTCATTGATGCGGAGAAAATCATGGCAGAGACCGGAGAGCAGGGCCAGCACGCGAGCGTGCGCGTGATCGTCGACGATGACGAGGCCATCGCTGTTGCGCGGGAGCTTGCCGCGCGTCTCGCCCAGGGCGCAGCCGAACGCGACCGCGATCGGCGTCTGCCGCGCGAAGAGATCGAATGGTTCTCGCAATCGGGCCTGTGGGGCATCACGGTGCCGAAGGCCTATGGCGGCGCGGGTGTGTCGTTCGTCACGCTCACTGAGGTCGTCAAGCTGATTTCCGCCGCCGATTCGTCCATCGGTCAGTTGCCGCAGAATCACTTCGGGCTCGTCGATGTGATCACGCTCACGGGAACCGAGGAGCAGAAACGTCATTTCTTCGCACAAGTGCTGGCGGGCAAGCGCTTTGGAAATGGCTTTTCCGAAAAGGGCACGAAAAACGTGCTCGATCTGAAGACGCGTGTACTCCGCGACGGCGACGACTACGTGGTGGACGGCACCAAGTTCTATTCGACGGGCGCGCTGTTCGCTCATTTCGTGCCGGTGCTCGGTCTCGATGAAGAAAAGCGCGGCTGGCTTGCCTATATTCCGCAGGGCACGCCGGGGCTGACGATCACCGACGACTGGTCGGGCTTCGGTCAACGCACCACGGCGAGCGGTACGGTCACGCTGGAAAACGTACGCGTGAGCGCATCGCATGTGCTGCCCGCGTATCGCGTCTCCGATCAACCCACGCTCAACGGGCCGGTTTCGCAGATCATTCAGGCGGCCATCGACGCGGGCATCGCGCAAGCGGCTATCGACGATACGCTCGCTTTCGTGCGCGAGCGCTCGCGGCCGTGGGTTGATAGCGGCGTCGAACGCGCGAGTGAAGATCCCTTGACGGTACGGGAAATCGGCCGCCTGTATATCCAGTTGCACGCGGCCGAGGCGTTGCTCGAACGCGCGGCGCAAGTGCTCGACGATATCGCCGCACAGCAAACGGTGAGCGAGGACGATGTGGCGCGCGCCTCCGTGGCCGTGGGCGAGGCAAAAGTGCTCACGACCGAAGCTTCGCTGCTGGCGGGCGAAAAACTGTTCGAACTGGCGGGCACGCAATCGACGTTGGCCGCGCACAATCTCGACCGACACTGGCGCAATGCGCGCACGCATACGCTGCACGATCCGGTGCGCTGGAAATATCACCTCGTCGGTAATTACTATCTGAACGGCGTGAAACCTGCGCGCCACGCCTGGAATTAAGCGCGATCTAAAGAGACCGATAAATGCAGAAGCGGGACGGCGCCTGAGCGTCCGTCCCGCTTTTTTATGCTTCAAGTTGCGTCATTCAGGTTACTTGCGATCCGCGTAAATCTGATCGAACGTGCCACCATCGGCGAAATGTGCAGCTTGCGCCTTTTGCCAGCTGCCAAACACCTGTTCGACCGTAAAGGTCTTGAGTGGCTTGAATTCGTCGGCGTGTTTTGCGAGCACGGTCTTGTCGCGCGGCCGCAGATGATGCTTCGCGATAATCTCCTGCGCCGCTGGCGTGTACAGATACGTGAGGTAAGCCTGGGCTTCCTTGCGCGTGCCGCGCTTGTCCACGACCTTGTCGACGACGGCCACGGGCGGTTCGGCGAGCAGGCTCACCGAAGGATAGACTGCTTCGAAATCCTGAGCATTCGCGCCCGTTTCGATCAGACCCACTTCGTTTTCGAAGGTGACGAGCACATCGCCGATGCCGCGCTGCGTGAACGTGGTGGTCGCGCCGCGTCCGCCTGCATCGAGCACCGGGACGTTCTTGAGCAGCGCGCGCTCGAAATCGAGTGCCTGCGCATCGCTCGCCCCTTGCAGTTTGCGATAGCCCCAGGCGGCCAGATAGGCATAGCGGCCATTGCCCGAAGTCTTCGGATTGGCGATCACCACCTGCACGCCGCCCTTGGTCAGATCGTCCCAGTCCTTGATGTGCTTCGGGTTGCCCTTGCGCACCAGAAACACCATCGTGGTGGTGTAGGGCGCGCTGGCGTCCGGCAGGCGCGCGCGCCAGTCGGCGGGCACGAGCTGGCCGCGTTCGGCGAGCAGGTCGATGTCGTTGGGCTGGTTCATGGTGACGACGTCGGCCTGCAGACCTTGCAGGACCGAGAGCGCCTGGGCGCTCGACGCACCATGTGACTGGCGAATCGATACAGTTTCGCCGCTCTTTTGCTTGTAGTCGGCGATAAAGCTCGCGTCGATGTCCTTATAAAGCTCGCGCGTGACGTCGTACGAAACGTTGAGCAGCGAGACGTCCGCATGTGCGAGCGGCGCGGCAAATGCTGCGCCGGCGACGATGCCCGCGCCGATGAGGCGCACGGCGCGCCCGATTGCTGTCATGGTGGTCCCCGAGTGGTCTGTTCGATGAAATCGTGAAATGGCGGCTGGGCCGCGCTGGCGTTCCATTTTATCGGGCGCTCGCGCGGCCCTTATATCGATCGCTGCGTTGCTTTCCCGAATTGACGATATAGCGGCGCAAATCGCCGCGTGGCGGGCCTGCGCGTGTGCTGGTTATATCGATCTGCCGATTCGTTATTGGAGGCGTGCGCGCAGCGTTTTTATACTGCGCCGAGGTGCTGTGTCCGGCGCAGTTTTAGCGTAGTTCGGGATAGCCGAGCGAGCGGGCCTCGTCGGCGTAGTGCTCGATGCGCGCGTAATCGGACGCAGCGAGGCGCACGAAACCCCGCAGCCGCAAGGTCTGGGCGCGCTGGGGATCGGCGGCAACGGCGGTATCGAGCGCATCGCGCAGCAAGGCGGCCTGCTGGTCCGGCAAGCTGCGCGAAGCGACGAAAGGCAGGCCTGGTGCGGGGGCGCTCATGCCGATCGTGCGGATGTCGCGCAGTCGTTCCGGTAGCGCGTCGCGCACATAGGCCAGCGTTATGCAATCGATGGCGGCCACTTCTGCTTCGCCCGCGCCCAGCGCGCGCAACGCGTTGAGGTGCGAGCCAACCCACACAACCGATGAGAAGAACCGCTCGTCACGCGCGAGCGGCGCGACCGCGTGGCGCAGGGCGTTCATGCCGCTATGCGAGTCCGGGCCGTTGCAGGCCGCGCGCAAACCCCGGCAGGCCGCGAGCGACACCGCACCCGCGTCCCACGCGCGCGCCGAGACAACGATCGTGCTGCGATAGCAAGCGCCTTCGCAACCGTCGGCGTCGAAAGCGGGCGTAGCGAGCAGATGAACCGAATCCGCGACGCCCAGCATGCGGTAAGGAAAACCGCAGGTCTGCGAGAGCAGCAGATCGGGGCGACGCCAGAGCGTGAGCAGGTCGTCGGGAAGGGCGGCGGGCAGGTCCACTTCGCGCGGGCCGCCTGCCTGAGAAAAGGCCGCGAGCGTATCGCGCAGGAGAGCGCGCCACAGCGCGTCGTGCTGCGGCGTGACGTTGTACATCGGCAGGGCGGCGATCCAGCGGCTCATGGCGACAGTTTAGACAATTACGGGCAATGGCGGGCGATCGTGGACGTTTGTGGAAAGCGCGCTCGCGCAGGGAATCATGGCTGAATATATCGATGCCGAACACGCGCGGGACGTTACCGCGCTGCAAGCGGGCCTTGCCGCCCGCACCGAGTGGCCCACGTGGCTGTTGATCGCCGCCGTTTATGGCGGCTGGGCATGCACCGTCTGGGCGGTGCATCGCCACGTCCTCTCGCTGGCTGGCGCGACGCCGCTATTCGTGCTGCTCTGCACATGGCATATGTCGATGCAGCACGAACTGCTGCACGGCCATCCCACACGCCTGGCATGGCTAAACAAATTTCTGGGCTATCCACCGTTGGCGATCTGGTTTCCCTACACGCTCTATCGCGACACGCACCTCGAACATCATCGCGACGAAGCGCTCACGCTGCCCGGACTCGATCCCGAAAGCAACTATGTGCCGGCCGGGCGCTGGCAGCGTTGGCCCGCATGGCGTCGCGCATTTTGGCAGGCGCGCAAGCGCTTTGTCGGCCGCATGCTGGTGGGGCCGCCGATGAGCGCAGCCGCTGTGCTTGGCGCAGCGTGGAAGGCGCTGCGCACCGGCAATCGCCGTTATGCGCCGATGTGGATCGCGCATGGTATCAGCGTCGTGGTGCTGCTGTATGGGCTCGACGTCTGGGCTGGCGTGCCCTGGTGGTACTACCTGCTGGCCGTCACCTGGCCCGCGCTGGCGATTGCCGCGATCCGCTCGCTCTACGAGCATCGCGCCGCGCCCGAACCGAAGGCCCGCATCGTCATCAATGAGGCCGGTTTCCTGATGCGTCTGCTGTTTCTCAACAATAACTACCACCTCGTTCACCACGATCTTCCCGCGCTGCCCTGGTATTGCCTGCCGCGTGCGTGGCGTCTGCGCCGCGAGGCGTATGCGCAGAAGAGTGGGCATTTCGTGATTCGTGGCGGCTACGGCGAACTGCTGCGCCGATTTGCGTGGCGAGCAACGGACGCCGTCGTGCACCCGTTCGAGGCGGCGAACAGGGCGCACGACGTTCCGGACGTACTGGATATTCAGGACGTTCAGCAGGAATCGCGTATCGCGGCCTGAGGTGTTACACGGCTGATGCCGGTTGCACCACCGGCGCGGTGTCGATGCGTTGCTCAGCGCCGTCGTCAGCCAGTTCGGCTTCGATATCGTGCAGCCGATGCGGCGCGAAAATGCGCAACGCGACGAACCACGCAAAACCCGCAGCCAGCAGCGCCGCGAACACATACGGCAGCACGGCGTACGCGCCCGGCGCGGCCGGATAGATACTGCCGACGAACGGAATGCCGATCAGCACGACGGCAATCACGCTGATCGCAATATGCAGTGGCTTGAGTTCGCCACGACGGCGCAAGAACACGGGCGCAGCGACGGCCACGATCACATAGGTCAGCAGGAAGCCGAAAGTCGCAATCGTGCTCAGGTAGCCATAAGCGTCGAAGAGTGACGTGCCGCGCAGTTGAAAAACCACCCCTACAACCAGCGAAAGTAGGGCGATCAGCGTGACGGCCACGTGCGGCGTAGCATTGCCTGCGTGTGCGCGGCCCGTCGCTGAGTGCAGCAAACCCTGGCGTGCGAAGGTGTAGAGCAGTCGCGCAGCGGCGTTGATCGACGAGAAGAACGCCGCAAAGAAGCTTAGCGCTACGCCGGCATCGATCAGCACGCCTAGCGCGCCCAGATGGATGCCGTGCGCCACGGCGGAAAGCGGTGCGTTGGCCTGGTCGAGCGGCGTGGCCGCGCCCTGGAACAAGGCGACGAGCCCATACGACGCGGCCAGAAACAGCGCCGCCGGGCCAAGAATGCTGACGATCACGGCGCGCGGGATCAGTCGGAACGGCTCGCGCGCCTCGACGCCCAGCGCGGTGACGCTTTCGAAACCCGTGAAGCTGAAGAAGGCCAGCACCATGCCCAGGCGAAGCTGGTCGGGCTTGACGGCGGCCAGCGCCAGTTGCTGCCGGTCGACCCAGCGATGATGCAGGAACAACGCTGCGCCAATCACGAACAGGATCAGCACGACGGTGCTCAACTCGATCCAGAGCGTGGTGCGCGTGGACAGGCGGATATCGCGCCAGGTAATGAACCACGCGCCAATCGTCACGGCGACGGTGATCGCAACCGATGCAACCAGCCCCGTACCTGCCGCGCCCACGCCCACATCCTTGAAGAGCACGACGACTTCGTTGACGGTGCCCTGCAGGATGCCAGCCGCGCCGATGCCATAGGCAATCAGCAGCGACCAGCCCGCAATCACGCCCCAGATGGGACCGAGGCCGCGTGCCGCGTAAGTGTAGAGTGCACCGGGCGACGCCGTGCGTTTGGCGAATTGCGTGATGCTCCACGAGGCGAACAGCAGTCCGATGGTGGCGAGCAGATAGGCGAGCCAGGTGCCGTTGCCCGCCGTGGCGAAGACGGCGGGAATCAGCAGGCCCGCGCCGCCGGCCGCGCCGACAAGACCAATCGATTGTGCAATCAGTTCGGATAGCGAAAGATAACCGCGACGCAGTGCGCCGCCGTCTCCCGCCTGGGCGGCGAGTTCGGTCATGTGTTTTGTCCGGAAGAAAGAGAGAGAAAAGGAAGAAGCAGTCCCGCGCCGGCGCTGCGGCGCGGGATCAATGACGTCAGGCCGTTTCGGCGGCTTCCACGGCTTGCGCGGCTTCACGCTTCACGCGTTCGATGTCGCGGAATTGCGCGGCGGGGTGGTCGTCGGGCAGCGTTGCGCCGTTGCCGAACAACTTTTCGCGCAAGGTGCCGGGCGTGTATTCCTTCGCATAGACGCCGCGACGCTGCAACTCCGGCACGAGATGGTGCACGACGTCCTCGAAGGTTTCGTGCGCAATTGCATAGGCCAGGTTGAAGCCGTCGACATCGGTGTGCTCGACCCACTGTTGCAGGATATCTGCCACCGTCGCAGCCGAGCCGACGAAAACCGGGCCGAGCCCCCCAACACCGCCCCAGCGGGCCAGTTCCTCGATGGTCCACGCCTTGTCGCCGCCCGCGAGATGCTCGACGGCGGAAACGATCGCGTTGGTCTCTACGCGGCGCACCGTATCGGTCGGCAGATACTGGCCGAAATCGATGCCGGTCCAGCCGGACATGAAGACGAGCGAGCCGTCATAGGACACGTGGCGCTGGTATTCCTCGAACTTCGCCTGCGCCTTCTCGTCGGTTTCGTCGACGATCACCGTGACCAGGTTGTAGATCAGCAGCTTGCGCGGATCGCGGCCCGCGAGCGCGGCCTGGCGGCGCACCTCGGCCACGTAGTCGCGCAGCAGCGTCTGCGTGGGCGCGGCAACGAACACGCATTCCGCGTGCTGGGCCGCGAAGGTCTTGCCGGGACCGGACGCGCCAGCCTGAAACAGCACCGGCGTGCGTTGTGGCGACGGTTCGCACAGGTGATAACCTGGTACTTCGAAGTATTTGCCCTTGTGGCCGATCTCATGCACCTTTTCCGGATGCGTGAACACGCCTTTTTCGCGGTCGCGCACGACCGCGCCATCTTCCCAGCTGCCTTCGAACAGCTTGTAGAGCACTTCCACGTACTCGGCGGCCACTTCGTAGCGGTTGTTGTGATCGGCGAGACCGCCCTGGCCAACGTTCTTCGCGCCGCTTTCGAGGTAGGACGTCACCACGTTCCAGGCGAGACGCCCCTTGGTGTGATGATCGGCAGTGGAGAGGCGGCGCGCGAACGTGTACGGATGCTCGAAGCTCGTCGACGCGGTAATGCCGATGCCCAGGTGTTCGGTCGCCAGCGCAAGCGGCGCGGCAAGCTGGAGCGGATCGTTGACGGGGATCTGCGCGGCCTGATGCAGCGCGTGATAATTGCCACCCTTATAGACGTCGTAATAGCCAATTACATCGGCGATAAAAATCGCATCGAAAATGCCGCGCTCAAGAATTTTCGCGAGATCGGTCCAGTATTCCAGGTCCTTGTATTGCCACGAGCGATCGCGCGGATGTCGCCACAAACCGGGCGACTGATGGCCCACGCAGTTCATTTCGAAGGCATTGAAACGGATGGTTTTGCTCATGGCGCTCACTTGCCTCCACGGCCGGGGCCGTTGCCGATCTGCCAGACGAAGGGCGGCTCGGTGCCGTTGATGTTCCAGTCGCCCACGATGCGCGCCTTGTAGACAAGTGGATTGTGCGACGAGACCGTGCGCGCGTTGCGCCAGTGACGGTCGAGCCCAAGGCGCTTGCTGATGGCCGATGCGCCAAGCGCATCGAATAGATGCGTCGCCGCGCGCAGCGCGAGTTCCGATGTCACGAGCTGGCTTTGCGACGACGCGATTTCCGCTTCTACATTGACTGCGTGTTCGACTTCGTCATTGCCGCCGAAGCGCGCGACGTAAGCGCGCTGCGCGGGTTCGGCGGATTGCAGGGCGACCGCTTCGGCGGCGTAAGCCCACGAAGCGATCTCGCCTACCACCTGCTGGATTTGCGCGTCTTCGCTCACATGCGGCGCGTTGCCGTGGCTATAGACGCGCTTACGATTGCGCACCAGCGTGGCGGCATCGCGCTTGACGGCTTGGGCGATGCCCGCAAGCGTGGCGACGTGAAACAGTTGATAGAACGCGGTCTGATATTTAAAGCGACGCGCAAAGTCGATGATATTGCGCGCGTCGACCACGGCGTCCTTGAACACGGTGGTGCCGCTGCCGGTGGTGGTCTGGCCGAAGCCGTCCCAGTCGTCCTCGCGCACGACGCCGCTTTGCTGCGTGCTCACGGCTGCGATCACGTCGCTGCCGTCTTCCTCGCGCTGGGCATAGACGTCGATCCATTCGGCGTAAATGCTGCCAGTACTGTAGTACTTCGAACCATTCAGCAGATAGCGGCCATCACGATGCGCGACCTTGGTCTTCGTCTGGCCGACAGCGACGTCGCCCACTTCGGACCATGCGCTGCCCACGATCTGGCCGCTCGCGAAGCGGTCGAACCAGGCGCGCTGATCCGCATCGGGCGGTGCATTGAGCCAGTCTTCCACAAAGGCGAAATGTGCGCGCAGCGCTTGCGGCAGATTCGAATCGGCGGCGGCCAGTTCGATCAGCAGGCGAAACAGTTGCGGAATCGATGCGCCCGCGCCGCCATATTGCACGGGAATGCGCACCGCGCCGAAGCCCGCGGCCTTGAGCGCGGCGATGGCTTCGTGCGGCAGGATGCGTTCGCGGTCGCGCTGTGCTGCGCCGTTCGCGATCTCGGCGAAGATCGGCCGGAATCGCGCCGCGAGGGTTTCGTAATCGGTGCCCGTGGATAGTGCGATGTCGTCGGGTCTGGATGCGGTCATGCTGTCTTCCTCTCTGCTGTCTTCGTCGATGGCCACAATCGGCCTCCGATGGCGTGAGCGACGAGTATAGAAAGGCGTGCAGCGGCGTTCCAATAATGGATTCTCGAAACCTTATCGGCGCTATTGCTTAGCGCTTATGGCGCGTTAGCGACGAGCGATTTCAATACGGATATCGCTTTCTCTGCTTTCCATGTGAGCGAATCTTGGTTCTGTTCCAGCGCGGATTTTTCTAAGCTCGGAGATTACGCGGCCATGCCGCTCGCATATCACGCGCTGCGCTACGCATAACAAAAGGAAAACCGATGAAAAACCAAACGACCAAACCGGCGCTATGGCGTCGGATCGCCGCGCTCGCGCTGTTGATCGCGCCCGCTGTTTCGGCCTGGGCCGCGGGCGCCGCACCTGCGGAAATCAAGCTCGACTACGCCTATTATTCGCCGGAAAGCCTCGTCATCAAACGCAATGGCTGGCTCGAACAGGCCTTTGCCGCGGACCATACGCAGGTGCGTTGGGTGCTGAGTCTGGGCAGCAATCGCGCGCTGGAGTACCTGAATAGCGGTGCAATCGATATTGGCTCGACGGCGGGTCTTGCGGCGGTGCTCGCCAAGGCGAACGGCAACCCCATCAAGACCGTCTATATCTTCTCGCGCCCCGAATGGACGGCGCTGGTCGTGCGCAAGGATTCGCCGATCAAGACGCTGGCCGATCTCAAGGGCAAGAAGATTGCCGCGACCAAGGGCACCGATCCCTATCTCTTCGCACTGCGCGCCCTGCACACGGCGGGCCTTTCGCGTGACGATGTGGAGATCGTCAACCTTCAGCATCCCGATGGCCGCACGGCGCTAGTGAACGGACAAATCGATGCCTGGGCAGGTCTCGATCCGCATATGGCCGCCGCGCAGATCGATAACGGTGCACGTCTGCTGTATCGCAATGTCGACTTCAATACCTGGGGATTCCTGAACGTTCGTGAAGACTTCCTGAAACAATATCCCGATGCGGTCACGCGCGTGCTCAAGGTCTATGAGCGCGCACGCGTGTGGATTGGCGCGCATCCGGACGAAGCCGCGCAGATCGTCTCCGAGGATTCGAAGGTGTCGCTGGCGGTCGCAAAGCTGCAACTGAGCCGAAACGACTTCAGCAAGCCCGAGCCGGGCGAGACGCAGATCAAGGCGCTCCAGGCTGCTGCGCCCATCCTCACCCAGGAGCAACTGGTGAAGCCGGGCACCGATCTGAACCGCGTGATCGAGTCGCTGATCGATCCGCAGGCGGCGCAGGCGCTGGCTTCGGCGCAGCGTCAGTAAGGGAGCGAGGCGATGGGCGCGGATGAAACCGCCGTGTACGCGTTGCGGCCAACGCATGGCGTTGAAACCGATGAGCGTTTAGGGCACGAGACGGGCGCGAACGACGTCTCGCAACCGTCTTCGACGCTGCCGCGTGGCTGGCGTATTGCCGGTGCATTGCTGCCGCTTGGCTTTCTGCTGGTCGTCGAAGCGCTGGTGCGTGCGAGGGTGTTGCCAGACAACCTCGTGCCCGCGCCTTCATCGATATTCGAAGCGCTCTGGCAACTGGGCGGCGCACATCTATTGCGCCATATCGCGGCCAGCACCGCGCGAGTGGCAGTGGGATTCGGAAGCGGTGCCGCGCTTGCCATCGCGATTGGCGCGGCGATGGGCTTGAGCCGCCGTCTGGATGCATTGCTCGATCCCAGTTTTCAGGCCTTGCGTGCAATTCCCTCGCTCGCGTGGGTGCCCGTGCTGCTGCTCTGGATGGGTATCGACGAAGCGCCGAAGATCACGCTCGTCGCCATCGGCGCATTCTTTCCGGTGCATCTGAGTGTGGTCTCCGGGATTCGCAACGTGGATCGCAAACTCGTGGAACTGGGCGCGGTTTATCGGCTGCCGCCGTGGCGGCTATTTCTGCGCATTCTCTTGCCCGCCGCTTTACCGCAGATATTCACGGGTTTGCGCACCGGTCTTGCGGTGTCATGGATGTTCGTGGTCGCCGCTGAGTTGATCGCGGCCACGCGCGGGCTTGGCTATCTGCTGAGCGATGGCCGCGAGACAGGGCGACCCGATATCGTATTCGGCGCGATCATTCTGCTGGGCCTGCTCGGCAAACTCACGGATAGCGCGATGCGCGCGCTCGAATCACGCGTTCTGGCCTGGCGCGATACCGCAGTGGAAGGAGAGCGCGCATGACGCACGCGGCCTTGCTCGAACTCGATATTGGCGCGAAGCAGTATGGCGATCGCACGATTCTCGACAATCTGCGCCTGACGCTGGCGCCCGGCGAAATCACGGCGCTGCTTGGACCAAGCGGTTGTGGCAAGAGCACCTTGTTGCGCATCGCGGCGGGACTGGACCGGGATTTTACGGGCACCGTGACGCTCGATGGGTTGCCGCAACAGGGGCCGTCGCCGCTGGCGGGCGTGATTTTTCAGGAGCCGCGTCTGCTGCCCTGGCTGCGTGTAGCCGAGAACATTACGTTTCCCCAACGGGCAAACGGCGCTGCTCTGTCCCGCGCCCAGGTCTTGCTGGACGAAGTGGGCCTGCGTGCCGACGACGCTGCGCGTTGGCCAAAACATCTATCGGGCGGCATGGCGCAGCGCGTGGCGATTGCGCGCGGAGTGTTTGCGCAACCGCGTCTGCTGTTGCTCGACGAGCCCTTCAGTGCGGTGGATGCGATGACGCGCATGCGTCTACAGCAATTGCTGCTCACGATTGTCGAGTCCCATCGCATGGCGGCGCTGGTGGTCACGCACGATATCGACGAGGCGCTTTATCTGGCCGATCGCATTGTTTTGCTGGAGCCGGCGAAGGAAGCGGCGCGTCGGCCCACCAGCCGCGTTTTTGAAATCGGTGCGGCGCATCCGCGTCGGCGCGATGAGATCGCGGCGCATCCATTGCGCACGGTTTTGCTTGAGCGGCTGGATGCGTCGGTGGCCGCCTGAGCGCTTTGAAGGGATGCCTGGCTCGACCTGAGCGGCATCCTGGAAATGGCGTTTAAGTGAAGCTAAGGCCATGAAAACATGGCGTTTCCAGAAGAGGGGCGACGGACCGATATCGCGTAATCAGGGGTTACCAAAGACCGCGCCCGGGCGGTCAGCTCGACGTTCGCAAGCGGCGTTACCTCCGCAGGCGAGCGGCTGGGCGTGATAACAACGCGAGCCTCCCGTCATTTACGTTCCCCTTTCAAAAAAACAGGAAACCCCATGAAACGCATTTCCGCATTCGTTGCCGCTGGCCTGGCTGTTTCTGCCGTCGCCGCTTTCGCATCCCCGACCAGCCATTTCCCCAACCTCGAACAGGCCCAACAACTGATCGACCAGAGTTACGGCCATATCGAAGCCGCGCGTAAGGACAATCACGACGAATTTGGCGGCCACGCTTCGCGCGCCGAAGAACTGCTGCGCCAGGCCAAGGCCGAACTCGATCAGGCTGCGATGTACCGCGAGCATCGTTGATGTCCATTCGCTGCGTTCCGGTTCCGGCCGGGACGTAGCGCGCAAGTCCTTAAAACCCTTAGCCGGGGCGTGTCTGGGACGAAATATGAAACAAAACGCATATTTGATTGACCAGATGCTGGGCAAAACGATATCGTCATACTTTTGACACTTTTTGCAATAACTTGGCTTCCGCAGAATATGAGACCACGCATCCCTTGCGTGTGGAGTTGGATGGTGTGAGCTACGCTGGCACTTATCGAGTGATGACCGGCAGTGTCATCGTGTACTTCGAGAACGAAATCAAGTTCGCCACTTACGGCAAAAATCGTCCCGAGCAAATCGCGCGCTGGCTCCTCACCGATCTATGCCGAAAGGCAGAGTCGCGCAAACGTAAATCCGCAAAAAAATAATCAACATAGGGACCTGGCGTAGAACGCCCGAATCAGGTAATTCATTCGGGCGTATCATGGCCGTCATTTTCTGAATCTCTCGAAGCGCTAGAAAGCGCACGGGCAGGACAGCGACATGACGCATGGTATCGACGAACGCAAACGCTGGATCGCACTGATTGTCCTGTGTCTGGGCGTGTTGATGATCGTGCTGGATACGACCATCGTCAACGTCGCTCTGCCGTCGATTCGCGCGGATCTGAACTTCACCGAAACCTCCCTTGTCTGGGTGGTCAACGCCTATATGCTGACCTTTGGCGGCTTTCTGCTGCTGGGTGGCCGGTTGGGCGATCTGTTTGGCCATCGGCGTCTGTTTTTGCTGGGCATTACGGTATTCACGCTGGCTTCGGCGGCTTGTGGTCTCGCTAATTCACAAGGAATCCTGATTGCTGCGCGTGCGATACAAGGGCTGGGCGGCGCCGTGGTGTCGGCCGTGTCGCTCTCGCTCATCATGAACCTCTTCACCTCGCCCGCCGACCGCGCGAAAGCCATGGGTGTGTATGGCTTCGTGGGCGGTGGCGGCGGCAGCATCGGCGTATTGCTGGGCGGTTTGCTCACCAGCGCGCTTAGCTGGCACTCGATTTTCCTCGTCAACCTGCCGATCGGTGTGGCCGTGTATGCCGGCTGTCTGGCGCTGATGCCTGCGGGCGAGCCCACTGCCGATCGCGCAAAACTCGACGTGATGGGCGCCATCACCGTGACCGCTTCGCTGATGCTGGCTGTGTACGCCGTCGTGCACGGCAACGAGGCAGGCTGGACCTCGCCGTCAACGTTGATCCAGCTGGCGCTCGCCATTGCGCTTTTGATTGCGTTTTTAGTGATCGAATCGCACGTCTCGCATCCACTCATGCCGCTGCATATGTTCGCGCTGCGCAATGTCGCGACCGCCAACGTAGTGGGCGTGCTGTGGGCTGCGGCGCTGTTTGCGTGGTTCTTTATCTCCGCGCTCTACATGCAACGCCTGTTGAACTACAGCGCGATGCAGGTCGGACTGGCGTTTCTGCCTGCCAACCTCATCATGGCTGCGTTTTCGCTGGGTTTGTCGGCGAAGCTGGTGATGCGCTTCGGGATACGCGCGCCATTGGCGCTGGGATTGCTGCTGGCGGCAATCGGCTTGTTTCTGTTCGCGCGAGCGCCCGTTGGTGGAAGTTATGTACTCGATGTATTGCCCGGCATGGTGTTGCTGGGGCTTGGCGCGGGCGTGGCATTTAACCCGGTATTGCTGGCGGCCATGAGCGACGTCGCGCCCGATGAATCCGGCCTGGCTTCCGGCGTGGTCAACACGTCCTTCATGATGGGCGGCTCATTGGGGCTGGCCATTCTCGCGAGTCTTGCTGCGGCGCGCACCGATGCTCTTACGGCAGCGGGCGCGGATGCCAGTGCTGCGCTCAATAGTGGCTATCACCTCGCGTTCCTGCTTGGGGCTATTGCCGCGCTGATCGCCTTTGCGTTGGGCTGGGCCTTCGTACGCACGCGCACGCCTGCACACGATCCGGCGCAGCATGACGAGACTTCGCGCATTTCAGGGACCTAATTCACGCGCAGGCCAAAGCGCCCAGCCAAAACGCGACCACCGCGACACGGGCGCTGGCCGCGCGAGCCTTTCATGCATCGAGTGCAGAGCGTGCTTTTAGCCGATAGGCCACTGGATCACGACGATGGCGTCGTTGTAATCCGCATCCGCGCCGTCTTCGGAAGCGAGAATGCCAAACCAGGTGCGTTTCGATAGCGGAGCGAGGCGTCCGTCCGTGGCGGACTGCTTGCCGTTCGCGAAAACCTCGACACGCACATTGCCATCACCGGAATTCAGAACCTTACCGCGCACTTCGTCTTTCGAATTACCCGCATAAGTCCATGCCGGTTCCTTGCTATCGCCAACGTAAAGTTTGACCTCTTGACGGTAAAGCGCATTCGCGAAAAAGACCGCGCGGAAATCGGTATTCGGCGGCAGTTTGAAATTGCCATTGCGGTCAGAAAACGGCTGAAAATCAGACATCAAGTTCTCCTTTTTATGGATTGACATTCGATGGGAATCACGCGTTAAGCATGGTTGATTCCATCCGTTGCCCACGGAAGTGGGTTTAACTATCCTATCGAACAAAAATCGAAAAAAATTCCATCGCTTAAATTAATATGAAATGGATATTTATCTGATTCGGTTAAAATAAATGCGAAATCGCCATTTAATGAGCTATGGATAGTCAGTTTTTGCGCATTCGAATTTTTGAAAATTTAGAAGCACGGATGGTCAAATTTCGTCTGACAAAACGCATCATGCAGGTGTACGAAAAAAAGCACGGGAATTCTGAAAGTCCGCGATTTTTTTGAAAGTCCGTCCCGGTACATTTCCCTAGACTCGTAGTTCGTTTTGCAACGCTCACGGGAGATGCATCATGACCGCACGTACGCTCAAACAAAAAGTCGCCGTTATCGCTGGTGGTGGCAAGAATCTGGGCGCCTTGATTGCCGCTCGCATGGCAGATGCGGGCGTTGCCGGCCTGCTTCTGCACTACAACAGCGATGGCTCGCGCGCAGCGGCAGAAGCGACGGCGCAGGCATTACGCGCAAAAGGCGTGGACGTCGTCACGTTTCAGGGCGATCTGGCGCGCTCGGGCGTTGCCGCGTCGATGTTCGACCAGGCCAAAGCGCATTTCGGTCGCGTGGATGTGGCTGTCAACACGGCAGGCGTCGTCATCAAGAAGCCCATTGCTGAAGTTACCGAAGCAGACTACGACCGTAGCTTCGACGCCAACTCCAAGGCTGCGTTTTTCTTCATCCAGCAAGCGGGGCGGGTGCTGGAGAACGAGGGCGGCATCGTCACCATTGTGACCTCGCTGCTGGCGGCCTATACGCCGTTCTACTCGATCTATCCTGGCAGCAAGGCGCCGGTCGAGCACTACACGCGCGCGGCCTCGAAAGAGTTTGGCGAACGCGGCATCTCCGTGAATGCGATTGGGCCTGGACCGATGGATACGCCGTTTTTCTACGGGCAGGAGACCGCGGATTCCACCGCGTACAACAAGTCGGCGGCGGCGCTTGGGCAATACTCGAAAACGGGTTTGACGGATATTGAGGATATCGCGCCGCTGGTGATTTTCCTGCTGACTGACGGGTGGTGGATGTCGGGGCAGACGGTGTTCGCTAACGGGGGCTATACGACGCGTTGAGGGACGCGATCATCGTGCAAGGGCTTCGGATGCAAGCTCAATCGGGGCGGCTTGACGCTGGCGCTCCACGCCGCCCCGAAGGCGGCGCCCCGAAATGTTTTCCATAAGCGGTCGCCAGATGGCTTGGGCTGGAAAAGCCCGTGCGCAACGCGATATCCGAAACTGACCAATCCGTCGTATCGAGCAGACGCGCGGCCTCCGCGAGGCGCGCGCGCAGCACATATTGCCAAGGCGTGATGCCAAACGTCGCTTTGAAACGCTGAGTCAACTGCGACTCGCTGACATCGAGCACGACTGCAAGGTGCTCGAGCCGGATCGATTCATGCAGGGAGACTGCGAGAAATTCATCTAGCCTTGCGCGTTGTCGCTCCGAGAGCGGATGCGCTGAGCGTGATGAGGGCTTCGCGCGCTCGGCGCCACGCTGATAAACATCGCGAAAGTGCAGCGACACCGCTTCAATCAGCGTATGGCGCATCATCGCGGCGAGATCGTCTTCACGCGCGGCAAGGTGCGCGAGTCGATCGGCCAGTTGATGAAGGAATGCATCACGGTGTGCGACACGCGCATCGACGCGCCCGCAATCAAACGCTTGCGCAGGCAAATGGAATTCCGCGAAATGCGCGCGCTCGCCTTGCGCAATCGCCGCGTAGCGTTGCCCGGCCGGGATGACCCACACATCGCCAATCGCCGGCAAAACCGCACTTGAAGGGCCGCGCGAAAATACCGACTCCATGCGCCGCAAGCGGCCGCCAAGATGCACAACCACGGCATGCCAGCTTTCCTCGAAGCACCAGTCGGTCGGCTTTGTAATGTCTTCAGTCGCGACAATCAATTGCCGGCTTTGATCAGACCATTGCCGCCGCGCAAGCACGTTGCGCTGACGTTCATTGCTCGATGCATTTTCGTTTTGCATGACATGACTCCTTCGTGCCTTGCCGCGCATGCGTGCGTGCGCGCGAACGAATTCGATCTTAGCGGCGTGGCTGAAGAAATCGTTTAAGGAATGTCAGGCGGCGTGCACCGGCGCTCCGCTGGTGTGGCCGACAATCCATTGCCGGAACGTCGCCAGCCCGGCACGCTTGCCTTCGTTGGCGCGCCACGACAGAAAATGCGTCTCGCGCTCGAAGCGCACGAAATGTCCGCGACCGATTTCCACCAGTTCGCCGCGCGCGAGTTCGCGTTCGGCAAGGCGCGTGCTTTCGAGCACGATCCCCATGCCGTCGACTGCCGCCGAGATCGCCAGCGCCGCGCGATCGAAAGAGGGCCGCGGGCGTTCGGGCATCGGCATGTCGTTCGCTTCGAACCAGTCGCGCCAGGTGAGGCGGCTCAGTTGGCTCTCGATCAGCGTGGCCTGCTGCATCAGTCGATCGACGGTGGGCGTCTGTTCGAGGAGGGTGGGCGCGCACATCGGCACCAGCGGCTCGCGGCCCAGCGGCAACGTTTCCACGCCAGGGCGTTCCAGTGCGCTGCCATAGGAAATCGCCACGTCCATTTCGCGTGCGCGCGTGAGGTCGAGCGGCTCCGGCCCCGTGGTGAGGCACAAGGTGATGTCGGGATGATGGCGCGCGAAATCGGCGAGACGCGGTGCCAGCCATTTCACCGCGAAACTGGGCGGGCAATAAACGGCGAGCACCTGGGCTTGCGCTGCGAGCGTGACTTCGGCGCAGGCCGATTCGATCGCGTCGAACACACGGCTCAGGCTGTCCAGCAGGCGCAGCGCTTCGGGCGTGGGTTCGATCCGGCGATTGCGACGAATGAACAGCGGTCGCCCGAAATATTCTTCCAGCTCCTTGATCTGGTGGCTGATGGCCGATGGCGTGAGACAAAGCTCGCGCGCGGCCAGTGCAAAGCTCTGCAGGCGCGCGGCGGCTTCGAAGGCGCGCAACAGGACGAAGTTCGGCAGCTTGCGCACCGTTCCTCCCGTGTTACCGATAGGTGAATGGGATTCAGCTTTCCATGAACAAGCTTCGTTTGTCAACGTCGATGCGGAGCGCGACCATAGCTTCACGTTTAGCGCATACAGCAAGGAGCAATCATGTTGGAAGTCACCGAAGCCCCGGCGAAATCGAACGGCCCGGCCAACGCAATCAATCTGAAAGGACGCGTCTCGATCTATCAGCCGGAGCAGCAAGGCCTGATCTTCCCCCAGATTCCTTCGTTTGCCAGTCATGCCGAACATCGCCAGCATTTGAAGGAGCGCCTGGTTGGGGCGTGCCGCGCATTCGCGCTGCAGGGATTCGACTACGGCTTCGCGGGTCATCTGACGATTCGTGATCCTGAGCATCCCGATCTCTACTGGACCAACCCGATGGCGATTCATTTTTCGCAGGTGAAGGTGTCGAATCTGATCCTCGCCGATCATCAGGGAAACGTGGTCGAGGGAAAGCACGCGATCAATCGTGCGGGCTTCGTGTTGCATGCTGCGGTGCACGAGGCGCATCCGGACATCGTCGCCATGTGTCATGCGCATACGGTGTATGGCACGGCATTCTCTGCGCTCGGCAGGAAGCTCGATCCGATCAGCCAGGATGCCGCGGCGTTCTTCGAGGATCATGTCGTGATCGGCGACGAGGCGGGGCAGGTCGCCGTCGAAGTGAAGGCGGGGCACAAGGTGGCCAATGCGTTTGCGGGGGTAAAAGCGGCGATTCACCAGAACCACGGCTTGTTGACGGCGAGCCGCCACAGCATCGAAGCAGCGGCGTTCTGGTTCATCGCGCTGGAGCGGTGCTGCCAGCAGCAGTTGATTATCGAGGCCGCAGGCGCGAAGCCAAAGCTCGTGCCGGAAGACAAGGCGCGTTATAGCCGCGAGCACGTTGGCAGCGAATATATCGGCTGGCTGCATTTTCAGGCGATCTGGGACCAGCTGGTGGCCACGCAGCCCGATATGTTCGATTGAAGTCCGCGTAGAGAAGTAGCCGAAGTAGCCAAAGCACAAAACATCTGGAGACAACCATGAATCCGTCGAGACCCGCGTACGCCGCGACGCATGCCGACACCCACGTAGACGGGAGCCAGTCCGCGCTTTACGCCAGGGTGGCATGGCGGCTCGTGCCGCTGCTGTTCTTTTGCTATGTCGCGGCCTATCTCGATCGCGTGAACGTGGGTTTTGCGAAATTGCAGATGCTCAAGGAGCTGCATTTCAGCGAAACGGTTTATGGTCTGGGTGCGGGAATTTTCTTTATCGGTTACTTTTTATTCGAAGTGCCAAGTAATATCATCCTGCACAAAGTGGGTGCGCGCCTGTGGATCGCGCGCGTGATGATTACCTGGGCGGTCATATCGGGCTGCATGATGTTCGTGCGCACGCCCACCATGTTCTACACCTTGCGCTTTCTGCTCGGCCTTGCCGAAGCAGGGCTTTTCCCCGGCGTGATCCTGTATCTCACGTACTGGTTTCCGTCCGAGCGGCGCGGCAAGATCATCGCGCTCTTCATGACGGGCATCCCGATTTCGGGCGTGCTGGGTGGTCCGCTTTCAGGCTGGATTCTCCATTCGATGAGCGGCGCGAACGGCCTGTCGGGCTGGCAGTGGCTGTTTTTGCTCGAAGCGATTCCCTCGCTGGTGCTGGGCGTGGTCGTCATCCTCAAGCTCGACAAGGGCATCGAGCAGGCGAAGTGGCTCACCGATGCCGAAAAGCGCACGCTCAGCGCCAATATCGCCGCCGATGCCAGCGCCACCACCTCGCACACGTTCAAGGACGGCTTTACGCGGCCGATGGTCTGGGTGCTGAGCGCCATCTACCTGTTCTTCATCATGGGGCTCTACGGCGTGGGCTTCTGGTTGCCCACGCTCATCAAGGGTTCGGGCGTGAAGGACCCGCTCACCATCGGAATGTTGACGACGTTGCCGTATGCGGCAGCGGCCGTTGCGATGATCGTGGTGGGCCGCAGCTCGGACGCCCGGCGCGAGCGCCGCTGGCACGTCGCGGTGCCGGGCGTCATTGGCACGGTGGGCTGGGTCGTGGCCGTGGCGGCGGGTAGCGGCAACGTCACATTGGCGATGATCGGTCTGACGATCGCCACCATGGGCGTGATGACAACGCTGTGCCAGTTCTGGTGCCTGCCCACGGCGATCCTCGCCGGCGCGGCAGCGGCGACGGGCGTGGCGGTGGTCAACTCGGTCGGCAATCTGGCCGGTTTCGTGAGCCCTTATGTGATCGGCTGGATCATCGACAGGACGCATTCGACGGACCTTGGCGTGTATACGCTCGCGGCCTGCCTGACGATGGGCGCGTTGCTGGTGCTCGCGTTGCCGAAGCAACTCGTGAACCGGTAGGCGGTGTCCGCTTAAAAGGAGATTGAAAGCGCGCGGCTCGATAATGAGCCGCGCGCTTTCTGTTTATTGCGCGAGTTTTTCAGAAAATTCCTATTTTGCTCGCGGTCGAACGCGCCCTGTCTCGACGGCGCGTTCGAGTACGCGTACCATGCGGGCCGCACGGCGCGCGGGCAGTGCGCAGATCGCGATTGCGCGCTGCTGTATACATGACGCCACCTGTCGAGATGCGGGCGTCGATCCCTGCTTCGATTCCGCTTACAAAACCTTGCGGCGCAACGAATTCCTCGCGCGCGCAGTGGTAATGCCGCAGCCCAGATCGAAATCTGGCCCGCATTTCTGCGCAGCCCCCAAGGTGCGACAAATGCGGCGGCTGCCCAATTCTTGTGAACGCATGGCGTCCTGGATGGTCGATTGACCATTGGGAATATCGGTTTTGATCGATTTTCGGCGCACTTAAGCTTACGTTAATTCATCTTCACGTAATGTGAACGTCATGCGCATTAGAGTTTGTTTTGAAGTCCGGTAGTTCGGCACGTCAGGTGCTGTCAGATTTAATCCGTCATATGAATAGGTAGGTTTGTAAACAGTGGTAATATACGCAGCCTCGAAGGAATCTCACCGCACCCGCCAGCCATCGGCCAGCCAGCTTGCGCCGTCCTTCCTTACACTGATTACAAAGCGAGCGCCATTGGCCGCTCCCTTCGCACTTCTCGCATCGGCCCGCAAAAGAACGGGGCCCTGAATAAACATGAAAGTCCGTAACGCCCGTCACTGGGCGCCCCGGGGTCCGCGCCGCTGGGGCTACGCTGCCGCAGCGCTCGCCATTGCGAGCGTCGTGCGCATTGGCCTGCATCCGTGGCTGGGTCCGATGATGCCAGGCACCGCGTTCTGCATTGCCGCTTCGCTGGTCGAGTACTACTTCGGTCTCGCTCCTGCGTTGACGGTCATGGTGCTTGGGCTCGGCATTGCCGATTATCTGTTCGTGCCGCCTTACGCCGATGTTTCCGTGCTCGATTTCCACGACGCCGTGCTGCTGGTGTCGTACCCGCTCGTCACGCTGCTCGTGATCACGCTGATCGAGCGACTGCGCCGCGAGCAGTTTCGCGCACAACTGATCGCCTCGGTGGCGCAGTCGCGCTATGAAATGCTGCTGCGTCACGACAACGAACGCGTGCTCGCGCGCCGCGCCGAAGACGAAACGCATCGCCTGCTGCGCCATCTCGCGCAGCATCACGAAGGCTTCATTCTGATCAAGGCGCTGGAACGCAACGCCGCGCAGCGCGCCAGCGTGGGGCAGAGCACCGCAGCGCTGCCGGCCGCCACCGAGGTGGCGCCAGGGCCGCTGTTCGAATCCGTGCATCCCGAAGACATCCAGCGCCTTACCAATACGCTCTGGCCGGGTGCTCACCGGGTGCGCCTGCGCCGCAACGCGGGCGATCGCGAATTCCGCCTGACCAACTGCCAATGCGAACGCTTTACCACGCATGCAGGCGACTTCCTCGTTTTGAGCACGGAGGCCTGACGTGGCGACTGTCGAGATGGAACCGGTCGTGCGCGAGACCCCGACCGTGCGCCCCGCACGGATCTTCAGCGAAGGCGATGGCCACGCGGTGCTGCTGCTGCACGGCCTGTCGAGTTCGCCGATTGAACTGCGCTACCTCGCGCGCTATCTGCAGAACGAGGGCTTCACGGTCTGCGCCCCGCTGATCGAAGGTTATAGCGCAGGCTCCAGCGAACAGACGATGGAGCAATGGGTCGAGTCCGCCGCGCGCGAATTCGACGCGCTTGCCGCGCGCTATGAGCGCGTGTCGATCTGCGGGTTGTCGATTGGCGGCGCGCTCGCCATGCGCTTGATCCGCGAGCGGCCCAGCGCGCAATCGCTGGTGCTGCTGTCGCTCACGCTGGCCTACGACGGCTGGGCGATTCCGTGGTATCGCTTTCTGCTGGACTGGGCCTACTACACGCCGATGCGTCACACGTATCGGTATCGCGAGTCGGAACCGTTCGGCGTGCGCAACGAAGCGCTGCGCAAGAAGATTGCGCGCGCCATGCAGCGTAACTCGTTCAGCGAAGTCGGGCCTTCGACGATCTCACTGCCGGCGCTGCATCAGGCCTTGCGTCTCGCGCGCGCCGCGCGCAAGGACGTGGCGGCAATCGAAAACGATACGCTGGTAATCCATGCGATCGACGACGAAACCTCGAGCCCGCGCAATCCGCGTTATGTGATTGACAATATCGGTGCGAATTTCCTGCGCACGCTTTGGCTCGACGATTCGTATCACATGATTACCTCGGACAACGAACGCGAGATCGTCGCGCGCGAGACCACGCTGTTCCTGCGCGAAAGCGAAGTGGCGCACGGCGCGCGCGACGCGCAGAATCAACCGGTGGTGTCGAAGGCGCTTGCAAGGCGTCTGCGTCAACTGGCGGCAGTGGGAAGGAAGAAGGCGTGAAGCAGTCCACAACGATAAAGACGCTGACCTGCGCCGCTGTGCTGGCGTTTGCGCAGCAGAGCTGGGCCGACGATGCCGGCGCGACGAACGAAACGACAGCGCAGTCGAGCAACGCCACGACGCCCGACGAATCGCCCTGGAAGATTGCGATTGGCCCCGGCGCGTACTTTGCGCCGCAATACCCGGGCTCGCGCCATATGAAGGTGTACCCGTTCCCGGCGCTCGATATCTCGTATCGCGACCGCATTTTCTCGCAGGGTCCGGACGTGCTCGGCATCAACGTGCTGACCAACGAGAACTATCACCTGGGCGCGTCGCTGAGCTTTGACTTCCAGTCGCGCACGGCCTCCGACGATCCGCATCTGCGCGGTCTCGGCAATGTGGACGACGGCCCCAAGCTGCGCATTTTCGGCGACTACACGGTTTGGGCTTTCACGGGCGCAGTGGCGGTCTATCAGGACATTTCTGGCAACGGTCAGGGCACGACGGCGAGCGCCGATCTCTATGCTTCGTTGCCGCTCAAGGGCTGGCTCTTTTCGGTCGGACCTGGCCTTACGTGGGCCAATGCCGTGTACACGCGCACCTTGTTTGGCATTTCGTCGGCGCAGAGTGCGGCTTCGGGGCTGCCGCAGTACGCCACCGGTTCCGGCATCCGCGACGTGCACATGACGTTCTACGCTACGCACGATTTTTCGAAGCACTGGGTGGGCTCCGTCAACGCCACGCTCGGTCGTCTGGAGCACTACGCGGGCGGCAGTCCGATTACCGAACGCCGCCGCGAGCTGACGACGTTTGCCGCGCTCGATTACCGCTTTTAAAGCGGTCGTTCCTCCGTTTAAACGAATATCTCGGTATACACGAAGCGCGCCACATCGACGCGCTCTTTCACCAGCCCCAGCGAGTGGAAGGTATCGACGATATCCTGCTGTTCCTTCACGATATCCGGCGTCACGGCCACGGTCGTATAGTGGCGGCGCTCGGTCGATAGCTTGAGCACGTCCGGACGCACGCCTAGCTGTGGCGCGAGCAGATTCGCGGTTTCCTGCGGATGGCTCTGGGTCCACGCATTCGCTTTGGCCAGTTCCTGAAACAGCACGCGGATGACCTGCGGATTCTGTTTGACGAAGTCGGGCCGCGCCAGATGGAACGTGCGGTTGTTCGACAGGCCCGTGCCATCGCGCAGCACGCGCGGCGCGGTCGCCAGTTGCTGGCCCGCGAGGAACGGATCCCACAGTCCCGCCGCATCGACATTGCCCGAGAGATACGTCGCGCTCACATCGGCTGCGCTCGTCAGATAGACGGGCTGGATATCGCCGTATTCGAGCCCCGCCTCGCGCAGCGCGCGCACCAGCAGATATTGCACGTTCCAGCCGCGCCCGATCGCCACTTTCTTGCCCTTCAGTTCGCGGATCGAGTGGATCGGCGAATCCGCCGCCACGAAGATGCCGATGCCCTTGGGATAGGGCTGCTCCGCGCCCAGATAGACCGCGTTCACGCCCGCCGCGTTGGCGAAGGCGGACGGCGTATCGGCGGCATGGCCGAAGTCGAGCGCTTCGGCATTGAGCGCTTCCGTGAGCTGTGGTCCCGCCGCAAATTCCGCCCAGCGCACGTTCCAGCCGAGCGGCTGCAAAGCGCGCTCCAGATTGCCGGTGCCTTTGAGGATATTGAGCGTGTTGAACTTCTGGTAGCCGATGCGCAGGGTACGCGAGTCGGCGGCGTGAGCGTTGGTCACGAGCGAGGGAAGGGCGGCTGCGCCTAGCGCCGTTGCGGAAATCTGGCGGATAAATCTGCGTCTGCTCTGTTGCATGCTGTCGATCGGATAAAGAGTGGAAAAGTGCGATTGCCCGATCATTCGCAGCGCTGACTAAATCGTCGTGCGGATGTTGGGGCCATTGTCCGATTCTAGGGATGGCCCGCTTGCAGCAGAACCAAGCGTTTCGCATAACCATATGGAGCGCCTGGCAATACGCGTGATGTCGCGCTTTAGCAAAAGCGCTCGCATGGATATGAGCATCGCTTCGTTGGGCGCGTGCGGGCGGCTCGCTACGATGGACGGCAATTCACCATCGTTCTCCTGGAGTCGCTGCGCCATGTCCGCCCCCGTATTGACCGCCCATGCGATCGCAAAGCGCTTTGGCGCGACCATTGCGCTCTCGCGGCTGGACCTGTCGATTGGCGCGGGCGAAGTGGTCGCGCTGATGGGCGCGAACGGGGCGGGCAAATCCACGCTCGTGAAAATCGTGAGCGGCGTGCAGCCCGCAGACGAAGGTGCGATGACGCTCGACGGGAAAGCCTACGCGCCCGACTCGCCGCTGGCCGCGAAGCGCCTGGGCGTGGCGACGGTGCATCAGTCCATCGCGGATGTCGTAGTGCCCGACCTGTCGATCGCGGACAACCTGCTTCTCGACGAACTCTGCGGCGGCCTTGCCGCGATCTGGACGCCGCGCGCGCGCCGTCATGCGCGGGCGCGTGAACTGGCGGCGCGCGTGGGGCTGGACGGCGTCGATCCCGGGGCACCGCTCGGCACGTTGTCGCTGGCGGCGCAGCAGCGGGTGGTGCTGGCGCGCGCGCTGGCCACGCGCCCACGTCTGCTGATTCTCGACGAGCCTACCGCCAGTCTTTCCGCCGCCGAAGCCGAGCGACTCTACACCTTGATCGACGACCTGCGCGCCGAAGGCGTGGCCGTGCTGCTGGTTTCGCACCGCCTGGCCGATCTGCGCAGGCTCGCGTCGCGGGTGGTGGTGGTGCGCGATGGGCGCATCGTGGCCGCGCAGGATGCGCCCATCGATTTCGATGCCGCGCTGGAGACGATGATCGGCCGACGTCTCCCTGACACGACTGCCGCGAAGGGCCCGGTCGCGCAGCATGCCAAACCAGCGCTCGAACTTCGGCGCCTGCAACTCGATTCGCATTCCGAACCGTTTGACCTCGACGTGCGCGAAGGTGAAATCGTCGCCGTAGTTGGACCGGTGGGCGCGGGCAAATCGCGCCTTGCGCGCGTGATTTTCGGCGCGACACGCGCGAGCGCGGGCGCGATGCGGCTCTACGGCGAGCCGTGGCGCCCTCACACGCCGCGCGAGGCGATTCGCGCGGGCGTCTTCCTGGCGGGCGAGGACCGCTGGCGCAGTTCGCTCTTTCCCGATGCCGTGCCGTTCGCCTCCATCTCGGGGACTATCGGCTTTCCGTTTCTGCCGCGCTGGAGTCGCGCAGGCGTTGCTGGCATCGTTTCACGCGCGAAAGAACGCGAGGTCGCGCGCGAATTCATCGATACCTTCGGCATTCGCTGTACCGGCCCCGACGACCGTGTTGCGCGCCTCTCGGGCGGCAACCAGCAGAAGGTGCTGCTCGCGCGCTGGCACGCCGAACCGGCGCGCGTGCTGCTGCTCGACGAACCGTTTCAGGGCGTCGATGCGGGGGCGCGCGCCGATATCGCCGCGACCCTGCGCCGCCGCGCCGCCGGGCGCGCCACGCTGGTATTCGTGAGCGATCTCGAAGAGGCGCACGAGGTGGCGGATCGTATCGTGCATTTCGATCGCGGCACCGTCGAGCGCGCCGCCAACACCCTTACTTCAACTTGAGACTGCCAACGTGAAATCCGGCACGCCAACGCTCATCAACGACTCCGCGCCCTCTACTCAATCAGTAGCATCAGCTCGCGATCGCGCCGTCACGCCTTCGCGCCGCCGCGCCGCGCTCGCGTGGCTCGAACGCTTGAGCCTGCTGGCCGTGCTCGCCGCCATGAGCGTGCTGTTCGCGGTGCGCGAGCCGGCCTTCGTGAGCGTCGAGAACCTGTTCAGCATCCTGCAGGCCGTGTCGATCGTGGCGCTGCTCGGCATTGGCGTGACGATCACGCTGGCGGCAGGCGGCTTCGATCTTTCGGTGGGCAGCGTGGCCGCCACCGCGCAGATGGCGGCCAGCTACGTGCTGGTGGTCTGGCATGGCAACGCATGGGAGGCGGCTGCGGCTTGCCTGGTCCTTGGCATTGCCGCGGGCCTCTTCAACGGCGTGCTGATTACCCGCCTGCATGTGCCCGATCAACTCGCGACGCTCGGCACGCTGTTCCTGCTCGCGGGCCTGCAACTGATTCCCACGGGGGGACGCTCGCTCGCGACCGGCACGATCCTGCCCGACGGCAGCGAGGCAAGCGGCACGTTTCCGGCCGCGTTTCTCGCTCTCGGCCGCGCGCGTCTGTTCGAGGTCGTGCCAGCGCCGGTGCTCTTCCTGCTGGTGTTGACGCTGCTGGTTTCGGCGGTGATGGCGTTCACGCGCTGGGGCCGCGTCATTTACGCAATCGGCGGCAACGAAACGGCGGCGCGCCTGGCCGGTGCGCCAGCTGCGCGCTATCGCGTGGCGGCATACGTGGCCTCAGGTGCGATTGCTTCGCTTGGCGGACTGCTGATCGCTGCGCGTGTGGGCCGCGGCGATGTTAGCGCGGGCCATTCGTTGCTGCTCGACGCGGTGGCGGCTGCGCTGGTGGGCTACGCCGTATGGGGCGTGAAGCGGCCCAACGTGCCGGGCACGGTGATCGGCGCGGTTTTCGTGGGCGTGCTGCTCAACGGTTTGACCATGCTCAACGCGCCGTATTACCTGCAGGACTTCATCAAGGGCGCGTTGCTGGTGGTCGCGCTGGCGTTCACATTCAGCATCGGACATCGCGGCAACGTGCGGGTTTAACGCCCGCCAGTTCAGCGCGGCGCAATCGACGGTTTCAGATAAATAACCAGGCAATCCTGATGATATGGAGAGGGGAATCATGAAGGCAGCAAAGCACGCATTGTCGCCTCGTCAAGCACTTGCCCGCGTAGTCGGCACGCTCACGCTTTGTTCGGCGGCGCTGCTGGGTGCGGGCGTGGCGCACGCTGGCGCACTCAAGGGCGCGCCCGCGCCGTTCGACAAGGGCGGCGTGAAGATCGCGCTGGTCAACTACCTGTCCGAAGGCGATTTTTTCCAGGCCTATGAGGCGGGCGCGCAGAAACAGGCCAAGGCGCTCGGCATCGATCTGCGCATCTATGAAGGCCGTCAGGACGCGGCGCAGCAGCGCGACCAGATCCAGCAGGCGATTAACCTGGGGGTCTCCGCGATCATCGTCAACCACGGACTGCCCGAGTCGCTCAAGGACGTGGTGCAGCAGGCCCTCGACAAAGGCATCAAGGTGGTGGCCTTCGACGTCGACCTGGCCAATCCGCGCGTGCCGCAGATCGAGCAGAGCGATCACGATCTGGCCTCGCTGCTGCTGCAACAGGCGGTGAAGGATAACGGCGATGCGTTCTCAGCGGGCTATGTGTATGTGGCGGGTTTCGCGCCGCTCGATCGCCGCGATGCAGTGTGGCAAGCCTTCAAGAGTGCGCATCCGAAGGTGCGTGAGCAGGCGCGCTGGGGCACCGTGGACAACCCGATCGCGCAGTCGGTGGCGAACCAGGCGTCGGCGGCGTATCGCGCGCATCCGGATATCCGGGTGGTGATCGCGCCTTACGACGAGTTCGCGCGGGGCGCAAGCCTGGCGGCGGGCGAGGCGAATCTCTCCGGCAAGCTGCGCATCTATAGCGCCGATATTTCCACCGCTGATATCGAAGCGATTCGCGCGCCGAACAGCGCCTGGGTGGCGACGGCGGCGACCAACCCTGCGGTGGTGGGCGCGGTGTCGGTGCGCGCGGCGGCGCTGGAGGTGGCGGGGCAGCCGCTCGACCATCACATCACGGTCAAGCCCACGCTGGTTACGCGCGACGATCTCGTGAAGAACGATATCCATACCATCGCCGAACTGGGCGCGAAGTTTCCGGCATTTCGCGTGAGCACGGCCGCGACGGCGGGGTGGATTCCGGTGGAGTGAGATTGCGCGAAATTCTCGCAGCAACAAAAAGCCTTGCGCACCTGACGGCAGGGCTTTTTGACTGCCGCGCCGATTTCAGCCCCTGAATTCGACCGAAACAAACACTTTCTTGCAGCGCTCGACCACTTCCCATGTGCCCTTGAAGCCCGCCGGAATGAGGAATCGATCGCCCGCGCGCACGGTGCGCTCAGCACCGTCTTCGTCGCGCAGCACCGACACGCCTTCGAGAATTTCGCAGTACTCGTTTTCGGTGAAATTCACCATCCATTTTCCGGTTTCACTTTCCCAGATGCCTGTCGAAAGCTGGCCGCACGCGCTTGTGAAGTGCATATGCGCAGCCTGGCGTGGCACGCCGGAAATCACGGCTTCGGGCTTCGGCTCCCATTCAAGGGTCTCTTTGGCGGGCTGCGAATAATCGACGATATCCAGAATGCGCATGATGATCAGCGTAGTGAAGGGACTAGCTTGATACCCCGACAAAATGCGGCTGACAAGCCAGGCGCGCCCCGCATCGGCGTCTCGCGCCGCATCGCCCAGTCAAAATAAGAATGAAAAAATATAATTGATCGATGAAATAAGACCATTTTTATTCATGGTCAAGCGCCTCTATGATCAGAGCCATCCCTGCATTTATCCCCCGCAACGACTACAGGATGGCAGCGCACATGGTCACGACACACAATCTCGGCTTCCCGCGCATCGGCGCTAAACGCGAACTGAAGTTCGGCCTCGAACGCTACTGGAAGGGCGAATCGTCGCGCGACGAGCTGAAGGCGCTGGGTGCGGAACTGCGCGCGCGCCACTGGAACAACCAGCGTGAACTCGATCTGGCGCCCGTGGGCGATTTTGCGTTCTACGACCAGGTGCTCGATATGAGCTTCACGCTCGGCAATCTGCCGGAGCGTGTGCGGGGCTATCACGGCGACAAGCTGGACAACTACTTCCGCGTGGCGCGTGGCCGCTCGGCGGCGGGCGCGGAAGAACACGCAGACTGCTGCGGCGGCGTCGCGGCGGGCGAGATGACCAAGTGGTTCGATACCAACTACCACTACATCGTCCCGGAGTTCACCGCCGACACACAGTTCAGTCTGGATTTCTCGCGCCTCTCGGAACATCTGAAAGAAGCGCAGGCGCAGGGCGTGAAGGCCAAG
This sequence comes from Burkholderia sp. Ax-1719, assembly GCF_011753055.1. Lineage (GTDB taxonomy): Bacteria > Pseudomonadota > Gammaproteobacteria > Burkholderiales > Burkholderiaceae > Paraburkholderia. Next base: position 684,265 of record NZ_VWWJ01000001.1, read on the forward strand.
CCGGTGATCGTCGGGCCACTCACGTATCTGTGGCTGGGCAAGGCGAAAGACGATTCAGACAAGCTCGCGCTGCTGCCGCGCCTGATGGCCGTGTATCGCGCGCTGCTGAGCCACTTCAATGCGCTGGGCGTGGAATGGGTGCAGATCGACGAGCCAATTCTCGTGACCGAACTCGAACCGGCCTGGCGCGAAGCGTTCACGCGCGCCTATGAGGGCTTCGAGGAGCGAAGCGTCAAGCTGCTGCTGGCGACGTATTTCGGCGAACTCAAGGAGAACCTCGAACTCGCCGTGAAGCTGCCGGTCGACGGTTTGCATATCGATGCGATCAACGCCCGCGAAGAAATCGCACAGGCCGCGCAAAAGCTGCCTGCAACCAGCGTGCTTTCGGTAGGCGCGATTAACGGCCGCAACATCTGGAAAACGGACCTGAATGCCGCGCTCGAATGGCTCGCGCCGCTCGCGCAGCAACTGGGCGAGCGTCTGTGGATTGCGCCTTCATGCTCGCTGCTGCACGTGCCGGTCGATCTAACGAGCGAGGCAAAGCTCGACGCTGAAATCCGCTCGTGGCTTGCTTTCGCGCTGCAAAAGCTCGATGAAGTGAAGGTGTTGGCAACGGCGCTCAACCAGGGCCGCGACAAGGTGGCCGCCGAACTGGAAGCGAACGCCGCCGCCATCGCCGCGCGTCGCAACTCGCCGCGTGTGAACAACCCGGCGGTCAAGGCTGCGCTGGCCCGCATCGACGCGAAGCTCGGCAATCGCCAGCACGCCTATGCAGAACGTGCGCCGAAGCAGGCCGCGCTGCTGAACCTGCCCGCGTTCCCCACCACCACGATCGGCTCGTTCCCGCAGACCGGCGAGATCCGCCTCGCGCGCAGCCAGTTCAAGAGCGGCGCGCTGGACGAAGCCGGCTACCAGGCCGCGATGCGCAAGGAAATCGCGCGCAGCGTCCGCGAGCAGGAAGCGCTGGAACTCGACGTGCTGGTGCACGGCGAAGCCGAGCGTAACGACATGGTCGAATATTTCGGCGAACAACTGGACGGCTACGCGTTCAGCCAGTTTGGCTGGGTGCAGTCGTATGGTTCGCGCTGCGTGAAGCCGCCTATCCTGTTCGGCGATATCAGCCGCCCTAAGGCGATGACGGTCGACTGGATCACCTACGCGCAATCGCTCACCCGCAAGCCGATGAAGGGCATGCTCACCGGCCCGGTGACGATCCTGAACTGGTCGTTCGTGCGTGACGATCAACCGCGTTCGGTGTCATGCTACCAACTGGCGCTAGCGATCCGCGAAGAAGTGATCGACCTCGAAAAGGCTGGCGTGCGCGTGATCCAGATCGATGAGGCCGCGCTGCGCGAAGGGCTTCCGCTACGTCGCGCACAGTGGGGCGAGTACCTGCGGTGGGCCGTCGAATCGTTCCGGATCACCGCCAATGGCGTGCAGGACGAAACGCAGATCCACACGCATATGTGCTATTCGGAATTCAACGACATCATCGCGTCGATCGCCGATATGGACGCGGATGTCATCACGATCGAGACTTCGCGCTCGGATATGGAACTGCTCGACGCGTTCGACAACTTCAGGTATCCGAATGAAATTGGGCCGGGCGTGTACGATATTCATTCACCGAACATCCCGACTCAAGAGCACATCGTGCAGTTGATGCAGAAAGCGGCCGAGCGTATTCCTGCTGCGCGTCTCTGGGTCAATCCGGACTGTGGGTTGAAGACGCGCCAGTGGGCCGAAGTCATTCCCGCGTTGACCAACATGGTGCTGGCGGCGAAGACGTTGCGCAGTCAGGTGGGGTGAGCTGAGGCGTTGTCGTTGTGATGAGTCCCGGGTGAGTATCGGGTGAGTCTCGGGACGTTTTCGTTGAAACGTTCAACGTTGCGTGCTCAACTGTTAAAGTCTAACGGTCATCACGTGAGCGGGAGCGTGCACGCTATGCCGGAAGAATATCGATTCGATGTATTTGGTCGCCGGATGGCGATCGCCAGGAAAGAAGGCGCGTGGGTGGCGTACCTGATCGGCGAGGAGGGCAAGCGCAGGCGCGCGCCGTTCGAGATCCCGGATTCCGTGGGCGCCGATGAACTCGCGCAGTACCTGGACGATATTTTTCACGAGGATGCGAGTCCGGAAAGACCCGGTGTGGTGGCGCTTGGGGTGGTGCAGCGATGAGTGAAATGATGCTGTGCTCACGTCACGGATTGCGGTACATCGGCAGCGCGTCGCCCGGCGTCGCGGCGCGCATCGGCGCACGGGGAGTATTTGCCGGTGGCGAACTGATAAGAGTCTCGCTGGACCGACCAAAGCGCACCGCAGTAGCCTGGATGACGTGGGCGGAACTGCACGAGCACAAGGGTGTGGCACATGTTGCCGACGGCGTGGCCCATGTGCGGGATTTACCGATGATCGCTGCCTTGCGGGCCACATGGCAGAAGGTCTGCCCGGATTGCCGCGATGAACTGCTCGTGCGTTCCGGAGAGGAGCCGGAGCAACCCACTCCCTACGAGCGCGCAATCGATGCATCGGCAATCGCAGACAACGCGGAGTCACGCCGCCCGATGTACGCCTGCAATACACATGGCATTTCGCGTGAGTCGCTGGCTTCTCCCGCGATCGTAAAGGCGGTTTGCCGCAATGTGCCATCACTGGGCGGGCGTTCGATCAGGGTGACATTTCCGCACGAGAGGGGCGGATACTCGTGGTGGTTCGATCAGGCGTTGCTACGTTACGCGTTAGGCGATGGGATCGATGTTTCGACGGGTACGTATCGGATCGACAATGAACGCGAGCGCGAGCAGATGCGTGGGCTCTGCTGGCCGGTGTGTCGACATTGCCTGTGCGCCTGGCTGGAACGCGATTTCACATCCTCAGCAAGTTGAGATAGCTCGCCGTCACCGGCTCGTAATTTGCAGCGGCCAGCCATGCGCGGCCGCCCGTCGAACTTGCTGCCCCGTAGCCCCACGCCGCCACACGCATAGCCGTGCCGGTTTCATTGGCCATGCCGGCCAGCACACCAATTTCAGCAAGATCGTGTGCCTTGCGTACCAATCTTTCGAGCCATCGCTCCAGGTGAGGTCTGGCCGCGAGCGTGGCGGACTTGCTTTGATTGCACGTTGGATGGGCGAGGACCAAACGGGCATTGAGAATGCATGACGATTTGGAAAGAATGCGAACGACGCATTTTCTCACGTCACGATGCCCGCTCCGGCAGAACGTTAAACACCCGCCCATGCCACGCCTCAGTCTCCTCATCCGCAGGAAACATGGACTCCAGTCTCAGCTCCTGTGCGGCGACGCTTAGCGGCGTACCAACGCTCGTCACCATCGAAAAATAACGCCGCACCTTCCCGTCGCATTCGAATGCCAAAGGAATCACTGGCAGCGCAGCCGTTGAAACCGGCGCATGATGCGTGCGCCAATCGGCAGGAACATCCGGATACGCCAGCAACGCATCAAGAAGCGTCTGCGTATTGCCATCGATCACATGCCCAACGGCCTCACGATGCACACGCTGCAAAAGGCTGCGCGCGACATTCTCCCAATCGTGAACAAAAGGTCGCATCGCTTGCGGATCGAACATCAGATGCAGCATATTGCGCGGCCCGGTGCGCGCGTTCATATCGATGAAATGCCCGAAAAAACGCGGCGCGGCCGCATTGGTCATCAACACATTCCAATGCCGGTCCATCGCTATCGCGGGAAATGGTTCGTGTTGCCGCATGATGCGCTCCAGCGCGCGGATCACGCCTTGCATCTCCTTTGCGTCCCATGGCGCTTCTGAATACATCGGCGCATAGCCCGCCGCATGCAGCAGCGCATTGCGCTCGCGCAGCGGCACGTCGAGCGTTTGCGCGAGCGTGAGAATGGTGTCGCGGCCAGGCACGCTGCGGCCGCTTTCGATAAAGCTGATCTGCCGTTGCGAGACGCCGGCCTCCAGCGAGAGGTCGAGCTGGCTCACGCCGCGCACGTCGCGCCAGTAACGCAGCAATTTGCCGAACTCGGTGTCTTTCATGGAATGCTCCCGGTGGAGGCCTTCGAATATAACGGACTCAGCGCGCGCCCGCACGCCACGCGAACGCACTGAACGGCGCTTCCAGTTCCGGCTGCGTCACGCTGCCCGTGTAGTTCGTGATCGTCGATGCGGCCACCACGGCGATCACTTCAAGAATCTGCTCGGCGCTGAAGCCCGCGCCGATAAAGCGCTGTTGATCCACGTCGCCGATGCGGCCGCGCGTCTCGATCAGCGCTCGCGCAAGCGCCGAGAGCGCCGCGAGTTGCGCGTCGCGCGGCACGCCGCCCGCGCGGATCGCATCGACATCGGCTTGTTCGACGCCTTGCTGCAAGGCCAGCGCGCTATGAAAAGCGACGGCCCACTCGCTTGCGTTGGTGACGGCATTGGTGAGCAATAGCACCTGAATCTGCGCTTCGCTCAGGCTGCTGGTGTGAACGCGCTGGAAGAGGCCGATAAAGCCGTTGATGAGCACCGGCGAAGCCGCCATTTTCCCGGCGATATTCGGGACGATGCCGAATGCCTGCTGGAGTTGCTGCAGAACGGGTTGCGATTGAGCGGGCGCGGTGTCGAGAGTGTAAAGAGGAAAGCGGGACATGATGGCTCCTTGCCGTGGAGCGCGGCCGGTTTGGCAGCGCGACAGGCAAAGAGTAGGCGCGTCGCGACAGCGCGCCAATTACATCGGATGTAATCAATACGAGAAAGTCGCGCCGAAAAACACGCCCTTGGCGCGGTCGTCGCCTGCTACACGAACGCGATATTGCACCGATACATCGACGAATGAGCGCGGTGCATCATAGGGGCCGCCGCGAAACCAGAAACGTGCCGCCACGCCTGCGCCGATGCCTACAGGCACACTATGGTCGATGGCCGAATCGTAATCCGCGCCCGCCACCAGGTGCGGGAACACGGTCAGACGCGGGTCGATCGCGTCGAGCCGGAAGGTGCGCCCCACACGCACGTTGGCGGTTGCGTAGGTCGAAGGATGCTGGATGTAGTGACCCACTTCGCCGTACGCCACGCCGGTCCACCAGCTTGGTACGTCCTGGCGCAAGGTCGTGCCGAAGCCATCCGACCACGCCGCGCGCGCCAGCCAGTCGCCGCGCACGCTGGAGCCAATCGGCAGGATGCGTTCGAAGGCGAAGATCGCGTTGGTCGAGGTGAATGGCTTCACGCGTGCGCCCAGCGCTGCCTGCAAGGTCTGTACGCCCGAAGGCGAATCGCCTTTGACGCCGAAGTTTTCATAGCCGCGTGCGTAGAGTTCGAAGGCGCGCTCGCCCAGGCTGCCGAACGGACGCCAGTAGGCTTCCGTGCCCGCCTGCCAGTTGTTGGCGATACCGGGCGTAGGATTGCTGACAAGGCCGTTCTGGATGCCGCCGCCGCGATAGTTGAGCGTGGCGTTGAAGCCCCAGTTGCGGGTGGCGTCCGCGTGGGCGCTGCGGGCGTCGGCGAGCGCTTGCGGGGTCATCGGCGTCGAGTGGTCATTGGCGTTCGCAGATTGCGTGCCGTTGTCGATTGCGCGTTCGAGCCATTTCGCGCCCTGGGCGTTGTGATGCGTCTGCAAGGCCGCATAGCCCGCGTCGCCGGCGGCCGAGGGCGGCAGTGCGCCCTCGGCGTCGGCCTGCGCGAATGCCGCGTAAGCGCGGGGTGTGTCGCCCGCTCGTTGTGCGAGGTACGCGACCTGGAGCGGGTCCATCCCGTCGATGACGCCGCTGGCGAGCGCATCGCGCGCCGCGTTGCGCGCCGCACGCGTGTCCCCGTTCGCGACCAGCGCGTCGATCAGTTCGAGGCGATGCTGCGGGTCGTCGGGCGCGGCGGCGACGGCGGAGCGCAGCGCCGTGACAGCCGTTGCATGATCGCCGCGCGCCGTCGCTTCGCGCGCGGTGCGAACGTCTGCGAAAGCGGGGTCCGCGGCGTAGAGATCGCAGGCGGCGCCGAATGCGTCGTCGTGGCAATCGAAGATGGGGCGCGCGAGCGGGTCGATATCCGCGACGCGGCTTGCGTCATGGACAGCAAGCATGCGATGGGCGCGCTGGCGGCGCAGGGCAATGACCGCATCGGTGTCGTCGTGCGCTGCTTGCAGCGGCGCGAGTACGTCCAGCGCTTCCTGCGGCCGATGCTGCGCGAGGCGCACGTCCGCGATGATTGCGCGTGCCGTGCGGGCGTCTCGTGCGGCGCGCTCGGTGTCCTTTACCTGGCGATCCGAATCATTCGATGAAAGCGCGATGGCGTGCGAGAAGTCATCGTCGGCATTTCGCTCATGCTGCGCAGCGCGAGCGTAACCGCGCAGCGTCCACGCGAGCGGATTCGTGTTGTCCTGCGCGATGGCCGCACCTGCAGCGGCTTCCGCGCCCGCCAGATCGCCACGCGCGAATAGCACGTCGAGTAATTGCATCCGGAATGCGCTGCGCTCCGGCGCGTACGCGACAGCCTGTTGCGCGAGCTTTCGCGCGGTGTCCAGGTCGCCGCGCTCGCGCGCGTCATAAGAGGCAACCGAAGCCTGTGGCGCAAGCTTCGCGCCAATGTCCGTGCGGCGCGAGTGCAATTCGGTGGTCTCGCCAAACCGTGCCGTTGCGTCCTGCGCGGCGGTCCACGCTTCATCGTCGTGGCCCGAAGCGGAAAGCGCATCGATCAACAGATAGCGCAGGCGTTCGACTTCGGGCGCAATCGCAATCGCCTGACGTGCGTGGTCGATGGCGTCGCCGTAGTCCTTGTGCGCATAGGCGTCATACGCGGCGCGCGCTTCCACGCCCGCACGGCCCGGCAGGTCGCTCGCGCCGCCCGCGCCCGCAGCGGCGATCTGCGCGCGTCGTGAGACCAGCGCTTCGTTGGGCCCGAGATCCCGGATCGCGTCGCTCAACTCGCGTTCGGCCTCTGTGCGATGGCCGCCCGCCGCGAGTGCGTTCGCACGCAGCACGCGCAGTTCGATCACATCGGGCCGCTGGCGGATGGCTTCGCTTGCCAGCGTGGCGCTTTCGTCGTAACGATGCGCGTTGTACGCGGCATAGGCTTCGCGCGCGACCCGATAGGCCGCGCCCGACAGTTCGAGCGGCAGCGGATGATCGGCGAATGCTTGCGGTGCATGGAGCACGGTGAGCGCGGCCAGCAGCCACGCGGCGGCGGCCGTGCGCGGCGCACGGCGATCGGTCTTGTTGTTGTGTACGGCGCGCGTCATCGGCCTCCCGTTTGCGCGTCGCGCAGTTGCCGCTGGGCGGCAATGGCGCTTTGCAGCGCCTCGCGCGAAATGATGTGGCGTGCCACCATGAAATCGCCAATACGACCGTCGCGGTCGGGGCGGTATTCCTGCAACGCCGCGTCGAATCTAGCCCTTGAAACAAGGCCCATTTCGATCAGCATGTCGCCGAGCAGCGGGACGCCGCGCGTCGCGCCCAGGTCGGCGGGCGACATCACGGCCACTTCGCCGTTTTCTCCCACCAGCAACGGCTCTTCCACACGGCGCAGAATGCGCAGTCCGGCCGTCACCTCGCTCTCGCGCACGATATGCAGCGCCACCGTGCGTTGCGTGATCGAATGCAGATCGTCGATTGCTTCGTCAGTCAGCAGACTCGCGGCGACGAACACGGCATGGCCGCTCTCGTCGATGCCTTGCGGCAGCGTGCGCAGACGCACGAGCACGTCGATGGGCACCTGATTGTCGGGATCGTCCAGTTTTGCAGGCACGAAATTGCCGCGCGGCAGGTCGGTCTGGAACGCCACGGCTTCGGCGAGCGTTTCTTCGTCTAGCCAGCCATTGGCCATCAGCACACGCCCGAGCGGCGCTTCGCGCGCATGCTCTTCGTGCAGCGCGCGTTCGAGCGTCGCCGGGTCGATTGCCTGCCAGGACACCAGCAATTCGCCAAGCGTCTGCCGTGTGTTGCGCAGGCCGCCCGCACTCGGAAAATCGTGCATCGTCTTGTCCCAGGTGAGGCGCTTGCCCGTAATCAGATGGATCAGGAACAGCCGCCACGCACGCAGCGCAGCCAGAAAATTGATGAAGTTGCTGATGATGAGGCGCGGCACCGCGAGCACGCCGTGCTCCCAGCCATAGAGGCGCGTCGTGAAGATCACGCGCTGTCCCACGCGCAACAGCAAGGCAATGAAGTTCGCGGTCAGCAGCGTATTCATCCACGGCGAGTCGATGAACGGTGAGGGAAAGAGGTCGGGCGTGAGGCCGAGCAGCGATGCCAGCGCGAACAGCATGAACTGGATCACCAGCAGATAGCCCACCATGCCGACGAACGACGTCACGATGCCCTTGCGGTCGCGCAGTAGCAGGTAGCGGTTGGCGATCGAGCCGGTCCAGCCCGTGAGCGCCCATCCTTGCAGGCCAATGCCCAGCGTCCAGCGTGCGCGCTGACGATAAGCAGTTCGAAGCGTGTCGGGAAAGTACTCGCGCACGCACAGCGGCATCGTGGTGGTGACTTCGCGCTCGGGGCCGAGACCGAACCACGTCGTGCGGTGCGTAACGAATTGCACCGGAAAGCGCGCGAAGATCGATTGCAATCCCATGCGGCCGATGCGCTCGCCGATGTCGTAATCCTCCGTAAGACTTTCAGTGTTGAAGGGCTGCGCTTTGGTGTCGTCGATCAGCGCGAGCATCGCGCGGCGCGAAAAGCAGGTGCCCACACCCGCCGACGGCACCGCGCCCACGAGGCTCTCGCGTACCACCAGATCCTTGGCGTGCCATTCCGCGAACTCGTCCATATAGGTGCCAGCAACCAGCTCGCACCAGTCGCGTTCGAGCGACGCCACGGGCAACTGGATCATGTCCTTGCGTGGCAGCAGGTAGTTGAAGAACTTCAATTCGAGCGGATGCAGCACGTCCTCGCTGTCGTGCATGACCACGCCGGCGAATTCGGTGCCCGCCTCGAATTCGTAGCGAAACACTGCCTGCACGATCCAGTTCAGGCAATCGGCCTTGCAGGTCGGCCCGTCGTGTGGCACTTCCACGCGATGCAGATGCTTGTAGCGATGACGCATGCGCTCCACTTCGGCGATGGTCGCCGCATCGTTCTGATAGGTGCCGACGAACACGCGATAGGCGCGGTAATCGAGCACCCGCACGAGGTCCTCGATCATCGCGGCGATCACGTCGTGCTCCTGCCACGCGGGCACCATGATCGCAAGTGGCTGTTCCGTGCGCTGGTGCAATTGCGCGACGGTGAGCGGCTTGTATTGCCGTTTCACCGTGAAGTGGCGCACGGTTTCGCGGATCCAGTACCAGAGGTCGATGAACAGATCATCGAGGCTCGACAGCAGGATGATGGCCGAGACGAACACGGCCGCATGCTCTAGCCACTGGTAATACTCCGCGAGCGCAATGCGCCCATAGAAGCCGAGCGTGGCGAGCATCATGGCTTGTCTCGCGGCGGTGCGCTCTTGTTGCCGCTGTTTGTGCCATTGGTCATGCCATTACTCGCACCACTCACGGGCGGCTGTTGCGCGGCGGCGCGACGCTCTTCGCTCGTCTGTGCGGTGCGGCGCTTGCGGGCGATCTGTGCAATCACGATCAGCGCGAGCAGCAACAACATCAGCACGAAAGGGATGCCCCAGCGCGCCCAATGGTGCGTGACCCAGGCCGTGCTGTCCGCGCCGGTCGCGGCGAGGTCGTCGGGATTGATGGTGTCGAAGCGCTTGAGCACGCCCGTGGCGTCCACCACGGCGATATTGCCGCGTGAAAGCTGGAGCTTGTCGGTCAGCACCGGCGCGTTGCCCGTCGAGCGATACACGATGCCATGCGCGTCGCCCGAAGTGCCCACGCTCAGCACCGCGAGGCGCGAGAGACCGGAGACGTCGATCAGTTTGTCGCCGTGCGTCGAGGTCAGTTGCAGTCGGTCAGGCGAGAACGCGACGGGATCGCTTTCGTCGGCGAGTGCCACGTCGGTGGCGAGGAAGGGTCCCGAGGGATGCGCGGACTGCCCCTTGCCGATCACCTCGAAGTGCGCGGGCAACGGCGCAACGCCCGCCGCGCCGGTGAGTACGGCGAGGCGTGGCACGCTATGGAGCGCGTCGTCCAGATACGCCTGGGGCACGATCACTGTCGCCGAAGACGCATAGCGCGCGGCCATGCCGACGAAGTCGGCGCCCGGCGTGCCGTCCGCGAGTGTCAGATGGCTGCTGGGCAGCACCGCGACCGGATACGCCTGGCGCGCCTGGCAACCCGCATCGGGCTGACGCCGGAAGGTCACGCGCAGGTTATTGGTGCGCGCGAGCGCATAGCGCGGGATCTTCAGGCGCAGACGCTGGCGATGACCGTCCACGTCGAGCAGCTTCGCGCCGATCATCACGTCGTTGAAATAGACCGTCGCGGTGGCGGCGCCGTTGGAAAGCGTCGGCGAGGCCGCAAGATCCAGCACGACTTCATCGGGCAGCTTCTTTTCGCCGGAGGCCGCCGCGAGGTCGAAGCTGGCTTCCCACGAATCGATCGAATGAACGTCCACGCTGCGTGGCTCGCCGCCCAGATCCGAAAGCAGGATGGTGTCGCCATGCAGACGCGCGCCCGGATCGATGTGATGGACCACCACGCGCTGCGATACGTCGATGGGACGCCAGCTATGCGCAAGCACGCTCGCGCCCGCGTTGTCGCCCACGACGATCACGGCGCGGCCGCCGTAGTGCGCGACGCGCGCCTCGCCGGCGGCAAGCGGCGCGACGATCTGCGCGGCACTATTCGCGCGCCAGGCGTCGAAGCCAGGCAGTTCGCCCGGCGCACTAGTGGCGATCTGGGCGCGTAACGCGTCGAGCGCGCTATTGAAGCGCGTGCGTAGCGCCGCGTCGGCGAGCAGCACGTCGGGGCCGAATGCATTGCGCGGCGCGAGCGCGAGCAGCGCGCCCAGTTCGGCGGCATTGGCGACGACGTGTTGGCCTGCGTCCGGCGCATTCGCAGCCGTTGCGAGCGCATCGAATGCGGGAATGCCGCGCAAGGCGGCGGGGATGGTCGTGGGATCGAAGCCGCGCAGATCGGCAGGCTGGCCCACGGCGGGCACGGCCTGCATGGTGGGCCGCTTGCCGTCGCGCTGCAGCAGGGCGTCGGTGCGCCAGGCTGTGTCGAGCGAGGCGGCGTCCAGTTGTGCGCCCGCCACGGTGAGCACCGGCGCATAGGGCAGCGCGCTCCAGGCGGTGCGCAGATCGCGTACGTCGGCCGGGTCGAAACGGTAGCTCAGGCGCGTGGACGGATCGACGCGCAGCACGTTGCCGATGGCGGTCTGATCGGTGCAAACGTTGTCATTGATGACCGATGCGTAGCCGAGACCCAGCCGCACGAAGCCCACCGAACGCGGCGCGCCGTCCACGCCCAGATTGACGTTCACGCCGCCTTCTGACTTGTCGAGCGCGCGCGAGGCGACCGGCGAGCCGTCGAGCGAGAGCAGCATGGTAGTGCGGCCGCCGTCGCCGCGCACGTAGCCGCCGTCGAATTGGAGCGTGGCGTCGCTGATCGGCACGTCGGCGGGAACGGGCAGGAAGAACTCGCGCCGCGTATCTGGCGCGGTCAGTGTGACGGCGCTGAGCAGACCCAGTTCGCGCAGCGTGACGACACGCGTGACAGGGATGCTGCGGTTCAGTTGCGTGAAGCCGTTGGTATCGGCGCCGGGATCGGCAGCAAAGGACGGCGTATTGATTAGTATGCCGAAACAGGTGGCAAGGAGTAGCGCGCGCGGCGCGCGATGCGTGCAGGAGATCAAGTGCGGTTCTCTCGGGACGAGTTGGACCGGCGACGGACGGTAAGTCCGGCGCATGAAGCGAAGCGTGGTGTTTTTGCCCTTGCGCTTGCGGTAATCAGTCAGTCAGATCAGTGCGATCTGCTGGATCGCTCGGGTGGGGAGAGCGCGCAGGAATGCGCCGGCCTTGCGTCGCAAGTGGCGCGCGACGCAGGGGCAGCGATTTTGACGCCCCGTCTTCTTGCAGAAATCGACCGCGGTGTGGAGTTCATTGCGCCGCCTCGCTTTTATTCGTATTGGGTCAGATATTAATCGGTGACGAATGGACGAAGCGGTACGAACATGTAAAAAAGTTTTTCAGCGGGAACGAAATAATTTGGTGGATATAGCAATTCGGAAAATCTTGCGATAAAAATCGGGCCAACAGTTAGCGTGCTATCGAAGATCGAGAAAAAGATGCCGCTGCCTTTAAAAGCGGTAAGCGAAGTGCATCTATGCATCGCCAAAAAATATGAAGAAAGTCCGTTGGAAAGCGCTTGTAAGTCCGGCTGGCACGCGCTTTCCGCCGGATTGGTCAGTACCCGTTCGCGGGCGCATTGATTTAAACCTGTCACTGTTGACAGGTTGAGGCGTTGCAGAGGGTACATAAGCTGTCGTTTCATCGTTCAGGTGCTGCGCTTCTTTATTGCTATATCGACAAATAAACCCGGAGATTGTTGTCCGGACATTAAGTGGGGGATTTAGCAAAAAGCGATCCCGACATAAAAGACCGGTCAAAAGAAAACGGCGCCCGGTTCTTCCGAACCGGGCGCCGTCTGGCATCAAGCACAATCAACCGCTATTGAACGAGTGATCAGGCCACGCGCGGCACTCCCTCGGCCGGCAGCTTGAAACCATCGTCCACACTGCCTTCTTCCAGCGACACATTGCGTGTTTCGCGACCCATCATCCACCATGCCGCCGCCGCGATCGGGCCGGGCAAGGCGAGCAGCAGCAGACCGATCAGCGCCGCCGAGGGCGTGCCCGAAGCCGCATAGACATTGGTCAGCATCAGCGGTGCAATCACCGCACCCAGACGTCCCACCGCCACGGAGATCCCCAGGCCGGTAGCGCGGATACGCGTCGGGAGGATCTCCGAAGACACCACGTAACCCGAGATATACGCCCACGTCACGCCAAACTGGATCAGGCAATAGCCGATCACCATGCCAGGCAGCGTGTGCATCGCGTAGATCACCACGATGGCGAGCGTCGTGAAGGTGTAGCTGACGAACAGCGAAGCACGGCGGCCCCAGGCCTCGACCAGCACCGCGGCAGTCAGACCGCCCGCAAGTGCGGCAGCATTGCCGTAGACGTAGTAGATCGGCATGTCGGCGGCGGATACCTTCATGTACGGCAGGATCACCAGCGCCATCAGCGACAGTACGCCATACACCACGGCGGCCTGCGAGAAGTTCAGCGCGCTGGCCAGGCCGCAGCGCATGCGATACGCGCCAAACAACTCACGCAGATTGCGCCAGAAGGCGGGATGCACGGGCACCAGTGTGGTCTTCGGATAACGCTGTGCAGCCTGGGCGCGCTCCTGTTGTGTGAGCTTGCTATGCGCGGCGCTCGCGGCGATGCTTTCGACGATCGCTTCAGCTTCCGCTACGCGGCCTTGTTGCAGCAGCCAGCGCGGCGATTCGGGAATCACGCGGCGAATCCAGAAGAACAGCAGCGCCATGGTGGTGCCGAAGCCAAAGCCCACGCGCCACGAGATCGCGCCCGGCAGATGGTTGAGCACGAGGTACGAGATTGCCGCCGAAATCAGCGCGCCCACCGGAAAGCCCGAGAGAATCAGCGAATCGGTACGGCCGCGATGACGGCGGGGAATGAACTCGCCCATCGTGGCGGTCACGGCGGAATATTCGCCGCCTACCGCGAGCGCGGTCATGGCGCGGAAGAACAGGAACGATTCATAGTTCCACGAGAACACCGTGGCGACGCTGAAAAACGCATACCACAGCAGCGTCGCGAGAAAGAGCTTCTTGCGGCCGTAGCGATCGGCAAGATAGCCGAAGCCGATGGCCCCCACCAGCATGCCGAACACCCAGATGCTCACAGCAAGCGATCCCTGTGCGGAACTCAGATGCCATTGGGTCTTCAGGACACCGAAGACACTGCCGATGATGTTGGTCTCGAACGAATCGAGCGCCCAGCCCACGCCAAGGGCCACCAGCATCAGCGTGTGAAAGCGGGTCCACGGCATGTTGTCGAGGCGCGCTAGCGCATCGGTTTCGACGGTGCGCGGGGCGGAGCCTGGCGCAGAGGTGTGCGTAGTCACGCTGGATTCTCCTGAGCGATGAATATCGATGAGCAACGGTTAGGTGTCAGTGCACGGCGATGCTTTGCGCGCGTGCAGCGAAGTCGATGTGCGGGAAATTCGCGCGCTGGCCGATGAAGTTGCGCCCGCGTGCGCCGTCGAAGGCGTGATCGACGATGGTTTCCCATTGATCCGCGTCCACGCCATAAGCCGACGGATGGCTCGATACGCCTAGCGTGTCGAGCAGGGCGGCCAATTGCGCCGGCGCCTGTTCGATATCGCCGAAAATCTCAGCCAGCGCGGCATCGCAATCCGGGTCCACGCCAAGCGCGGCTTCCATCACCGCTGGCAGGCAGAACGAGCAGGCAATGCCGTGCGCCACGCCGCGCGAGAGCGTGATGGCGTAGGAAATGTTGTGTGCGAGCGCAGTGCGCGTGTTTGAGAACGCAAGGCCGGCGCGCAGCGCGCCCAGCGCCATCGCGCCACGTGCTTCGAGGTCCTGAGGATTCTCGCTCACGCGCTGCAGACCGGAAATCAGTTCGCGCGCCGCATGAATCGCGAGGCCGCGCGTGACGGGATTCGCATGCACATTCCAGATGCTTTCGAGCGCATGAGAAAGTGCATCCAGACCGCTGGCGATGGTCGGCTGCATCGGCAGGCCGACCATCAGACTTGGATCGACGATCACGGCTTCGGCGTAGAGGTCTTCGCGCGAGAGCGAAAGCTTGCGGTCGTTTTCAGGGTCCCAAACCGTGGCCCAGCAGGTCACTTCGCTGCCGGTGCCTGCAGTGGTGGGAATGGCGATGATCGGCAGCGCGCGGCGACCGGTGGCTTCACCGCCTTCGAGGTAGGCGAGCACGGGTTCGAATGCGCCGTGCTCCGCGGCCAGCACTTTGGCGCTGTCCATCACGGAGCCGCCGCCCAGCGCAATCAGCACTTCGGGGGCTTCATCGGTCTTGGCAAGCGCGATGAGTTGCTCGCAGGCGCGCCGCAGCATCGGCACCGAAGGATTGGCTTCGACGGAATCGATGCGTCCCATTGCCGGGCCGTTGCGCGCTTCGATGCGGTCCGCGAGATCGGCGAACAGCGCATCGGGATAGGTGACGATCACATAGCGGCGGCCTGCAATGGCTTCGCCGATTTCATCGAGCGAACCCGCGCCAAAGCGCACGCGCACGGGGTTGTGGAAATTCCATGTATGCAGGTTGCCGCTCATGCTGCCACTCCCGCGGCCAGTGCACGTTCGATGGCGTCGATCACGCCGGGCAGTTCGGCGATGCTGTCGATCAGGAAATGCGCGCCGGTGCGGGCAAGTTTGTCGCGCGCGGGAGTGAGCAGGGCTTCGCGTGCATCGGCGTCCAGCGCCTGCCATTGCGCGAGCGAAAGGCCCACTTCGTTGCCCGTCGCCACGATACCCACGGTCCACATGCCGGCGGCAAGGCCCGCTTCCAGACCCGTGGGGCTGTCGTCCACCACGACGCAGCTTTGCACGTGCGCGGCGCCCAGCGCGAGCGCATTGGCGAGGCACATATCGGGCCACGGACGGCCGCGCGCCACGTCGCTCACCGTGCAGCAGAAGTCGGGCGCATAACCGTGCGCGGCGGCAATCGGCTGAAGGTTCTTCATCACTTCGCGCGGATAGCCCGTGGTGCTGCCGATGGCGATGCCGCGTGCGCGCAATGCCGCGATGGTTTCCAGCGCGCCCGGAATCAGCGCGCTGTATTTGGCGACGTTGATTTCATCGATGCGCAGGAACGACGCGTAGAGCGCGTCGATATCGTCTTCATTCGAGGCACGGCCAAATTGTGCGAGCCAGCGCGCCTGTACCTTGGCGTCGCGCAGGATCATGGCGATATGTTCGCGCTTGGCGGCGCCCATCGGCGCACGCGCTTCTTCCACGCTGATCGGCAACTGGGCGAGCGCGAACGCTTCGCAGAAGGCCTCGACAGGCGCGATGCAACCGAAATCCAGCACCGTGCCGGCCCAGTCGAAGATCGCGGTGGTGATGGGGCCACGGTACGGCGTCGCGCGGCGTGGATTGCGTGCGCGGGAATCCAGTGCTTCGTTAAGGGAGTGAACGTTGAGGGCAGGGGTCGTCGTCATGCTCGCACCGAAAAAGCCAAAAAGGTCGGGGTAGGAACTTCACATCAGACGAATCCGGAGATTCGCGATGCATTCAGTCCGGGTGTGAGCAGCAGAATAGTTTTGACACATGACGCCGCTATGATCGAAATACCCGTTGAAATTCGGTGCTCCCACCGAATTTTTCGGTGAGTTACAAAATCGATCATCAAGATGACGTCTCTATGACATTGACCCAGATCCGCGCATTTATTGCGGTCGTGCATCACGGCGGTTTCACCGCGGCCGCGCGCGCGCTCAACATGAGCCAGACCACCGTGACCTCGCAGATTCAGGCGCTCGAACAGGAGCACGGGGTGCAGTTATTTCACCGGCGCGGACGTCGTGTGGAGCTTTCGGAGGTGGGCCTCGATCTGTTGCCGATTGCGCGCCAGATCGGCGGGCTGGAGAACGACGCCATTTCACTGCTGCGCGATAGCGGCGCGCTTACGCATGGTTCGCTCAAGATCGGCGCGGTGGGGCCGTTTCATGTGACGGAAATGATCGAGGCGTATCACGCGCGTCATCCGCATTTGCATCTCTCAGTCACGCTCGGCAATTCAGAACATGTGATGCGCGAGCTGGATGCGTATACGTGCGATGTGGGCGTAGTGGCGCGTGCGTCCGACGACGAGCGCTATCACATGCAGCTTTACGCGCGATATCCCGTGGTGGTGTTCGTGCACGCCGCGCATCCCTTCGCGCGGCGCGGGTCGATCGAACTAGCGGAACTGGCGGGCGAGCGCCTGCTGATGCGCGAGGCCGGTTCGACTACGCGGCTTGCATTGGAAGAGGCGCTGGCCGGTATTGGCGCGACGCCGCGCGTGGCGATGGAGATCGGCAGCCGCGAGGCGTTGCGCGAAGCGGTGGCGCGTGGGCTGGGCGTGGGAACGGTGTCGGAGTCGGAATATGTGCCGGACGAGCGATTGCGCAAAGTGCGTATCGAAGGCGACCCAATTTCGACGCATATTCACGTGTGCTGTCTCAAGGAGCGCCGTGAGAGCAGGCTGGTTGCGTCGTTCTTTTCAGCGGTGCAGGCGCTGAGTTCGCCTTAAAATAATCGGTATGACGAAATAACGGGTGACTAGAACTCCATGTCGAGTTCGTCGATATCCACGGTTTCGGTCTGTGCCGCTGCAATCCACTCGGCTACATAGGGCTGCTTGAGCACGCGCAGACAATATTCGCCGATATCGGGATCGATCGGCACTTCGTAGGTGAGCAGGCGCGTGACGACGGGCGCATACATCGCGTCGGCCGCGCCGATTTCGCCGAATAGCCACGGTCCGCCATATTGCGCAAAACACTCGCGCCAGATCGCAACGATGCGTTCGATATCGTCCTGGGCGCGCGACCAGATGCGAAAGTTCGGAAAATGACCGCGCAGATTCATCGGCAATGCCGAGCGCAACGCGCTGAAACCCGAGTGCATTTCGCCGCAGACCGAGCGGCAGTGTGAGCGTGCCTTGCGCTCGACGGGCAGCAGTTTCGCGTCCGGACAGATTTCGTTGAGATATTCGCAAATGGCCAGCGTGTCCCAGATCTCGATGCCATCGTGCCGCAGGCACGGCACGAGGATCGAAGGCGATAGCAGCAGGAGTTCGGCGCGCGCGGCGGCATCGTCGACGGGCACCGTCACCGTATCGAACTCAAGGCCCGCGAGCTTCGCGAGCAGCCAGCCGCGCATTGACCACGACGAGTAATTGCGGCTGCTGATCGTGAGGCTCGTATTCGTCTGATTCATGCAGGTCTCCTGAGCACTGCGCACACGGCACGGGCGCGGCGCACCGCGAAGGTCGCCGTCATGCACTAGCTTGAAGCATGCAGACTCGACCGAGTGCATGCGCTACCGCGCATGATTGTGCGTGCAAATGCGGGTGCAAGGCCCGTGCCAATGGGCGCCGCGTTGGCATAGCTATTGCCTGCCATACAGTGACTTTTCCTGCATGGGCGCGCTATGAATCTGCTGGCTTATCCTGCGTATCAGGCGTTCGCGGATCTCACGCTGCCGTGGCGCGCCGCTGCGTCGCTTACGCGCGCTTCTTTGGCTGCGTGGCCCGACGTGTGGCCGACAATCGTGACGCGCGAGATCGACGCCTGGTGCGAATTGATCGAACTGGCCGGACTCACGCACGCACGGCCGCCTTTCGGCATCGATTCGGTGTTGGTGGAGGGCGAGCGCGTGACGGTGACGGAAGAAGTGGTCAAGCGCACACCGTTTGCGACGCTGCTGCGCTTTCGCAAGGAACGGCAGGACGCGGGCGCGCCGCAACCGCGCGTGCTGCTGGTCGCGCCAATGTCGGGGCACTTTGCCACGCTGCTGCGCGGCACCGTGCGCACCATGCTGGCCGATCATGATGTCTATATCACCGACTGGCACAATCCGCGCGACGTGCCGCTGGCGGCAGGACGGTTTGGTTTCGACGAATACGTTGAGCACGTGATGGCTTTCATTCGCCGCATTGGCCCCGATGCGCATCTGGTGGCGATCTGCCAGCCCACCGTGGCTGCGCTCGCAGCGGTCGCGCTGATGGCCGCCGATAACGATCCCGCACAGCCCGCAAGCATGACGCTGATGGCGGGCCCGATCGATTGCCGCGTGAATCCTACTGCGGTCAACGATCTCGCCAATAGCAAGCCAATCGAATGGTTCGAGCGCAATCTGATCGGCGCGGTGCCGGGTGGCTTTGCGGGCGCGCGTCGGCATGTTTATCCCGGCTTCGTGCAACTGGGCGCGTTCATGTCGATGAATCTCGAACGGCATCTCGCCTCGTTTGCCGAAATGCGGCGCGAACGCGCCCTGGGCGACGCCGCGAAAGCGCAGGCGATCCGCGTGTTTTACGACGAATACTTTGCGACCAGCGATCTCACGGCGGAGTTTTATCTGGAGACGGTGCGCACCGTGTTTCAGGAATACGCGCTGCCGCTTGGCAAGCTCAAGGTTGGCGAACGTCTGGTTGAGCCACATGCGATCCGCCGCACGGCGCTATTGACCGTGGAGGGCGAAAAGGACGATATCTGCGCGGTGGGACAGACCGTGGCCGCGCAGGAATTGTGTTCGGGGCTGCGGCCTTACATGAAAACCCATCATGTGCAAACGGGTGCGGGCCATTACGGTGTTTTCAACGGGCGGCGCTGGGATACGCAGATTTATCCGCTGGTACGCTCGACAATTCATGCGCACGAGCCGCGCGCGCGGCGCATCGGCGCAGCCTCCTCGACTTCCGGGGCGCTGGAAACCAGCCAGGTGACCTTGCGTGGATTGCTCGACGCCGAAGCGCATACGGCGGCCGCCATTGCCAGGGCCGCTGAAGTCCAGCCGAAATAACGCCATCGGCGTACTGCGCGTTTTCGAAGTCGCCAATGACTCATTGCGCAAAACCGCACTAAAGCCGCATGGCGGAATTGCCGATAAGCACGGGATATCCACACCCGGTGTTCCTGTGACCGAATCCACCCCTATCGGCGAGCGTCTGCGTTCGCTCGTGAACACCGTCCAGCGCAACGAGCGCGCGCTCCAGCGCTTTCAGCAGATCGAACTGCGCCTGATCGAGGCCGAGGATTTCGCGGCGTTTCTCGACATCCTGACGGGCGAACTCGTGCAGGTGTTCGATCTGTGCGCGGCGACGCTCTGGCTCGACGATGGCGCGCGCCTGGCCGCCGAGCTGCACGCGGCAGTCGCGCAGTCCGCTCCGGCGAATGGACGCCTGCGTTGGGGGCGCACCGTGGGGCTCGATTTGTCCGAGGCCGCGCCGCAACTTGGGTCGGTGGCGCTGTTCAGTGAACAAGCGCGTGCGGCACTGCTCGGCGCGACGCCGGACAGTGCAAGCGCCGCGATCCTGCCGTTGCGTCATCGCTCGGGGCTGCTCGGCTATTTGAGCCTCGTGAGCGAGAGCAGCGAGCGCTTTGCCGAAGGCATGGCGACGGACCTGTTGGCGCGTTTCGCGGGTTTCGTCAGCGCGGGGCTGGTGAACGTGGCGCAACGTGAGCAATTGAAGCATCTGGGCATGACCGATTCGCTCACAGGCTTGCCCAATCGCCGATATTTCGAAATGCGGCTCGAAGAGGAATTGCAGCGCGCCGCGCGTCACGCGGTTTCGGTCGCGTGTCTCTTCATGGACCTCGACCACTTCAAGCAGGTGAACGACACGCATGGCCACGCGGTGGGCGACCGCGCGCTGGCGGCCGTGGGTGCGTGCATCCGCTCGGCGGTGCGGCTGGGGGAAACGGTGGCACGTTTCGGCGGCGAAGAATTCGTGGCCGTGCTGCAGGGCGATCGCGCCAATGCGAACGTGGTGGCGGAACGCGTACGCCGCGCCGTGGAGGCGCTCGTCGTGCGCGACAACGAGGGCGGCGAAGTGCCGGTCACGTTGTCGATCGGCGTGGCCGTGACGCCAGGCACGACGGCGGATAAAGGCGCAGCGGCGCGCGCACTGATCGAGGCGGCGGATGGCGCGCTTTATTGTGCGAAACGCGCGGGTCGCAACCGGATCGTGTTCGCGGAGCAGGATGAAGCCGTTGCGGTTGCGTCGTCCGATGAGACACCGCCGCGGACGTAATTTAAAGCCCGCGTTTAAAGCGCGATGTATTGGCAGCCTTGCTGGCTTGCCTCGACCTCCATTACACCGAGTGCGCCCACCTGAATCAGCGTATCCACGGTCGCGCGCCGGTTCGAAACGAACGTCCAATCCCGCTCAGTCGCGCGAGGCGCGTTCGCATCATTCTGCACTTCGATCAGCGCTTCGAGCAGATGCTCACGTTCTGGCGTCACGATCACAAAACCTTCGTTCGTCACCGAAGCCTTGTCGAGCCCCAGACGCTCGCACAACGCCCGCTTCATCTCGACCGACCCTTCATCGGCGCGGCGGCTCGCGTCGATCGCATCGCGCGTGACCGCATCGACCAGCACGCCATCGATGGCAAACGGTGTGGGCGCTTGCCACGCTTCTTGCGGGCAGAGCTTGAATTCCGGCTTTAACGTGAAGAACGGATTGATTTCCGCGGGATAGACACGGCAAACCAGCGGACGCTCTTCGTAAATGCCGCAGCGCAGGTCCGCGCCGAGATTCGGGCACGGCCCGGAGAAAGTCGCGGCCAGCGTGATGCCCACGCGAATCGGCAATTCACCGCTGCTCGCAGCGAACGTGCGTTTGCGTTTATAGGCCGCATAGGCATTGTCGGCATCAGGCTCGACCGGCCACGGCAGGGCTTCGCACAGCACATCCACCTGCCCGCCGCGCCCGATCCAGCGTACGGCTTCGGGAAAGGCGAGCGGCAGGCGCAAGTCGGTGCAGCATTTGCCACAACCGGTGCAACTGAAATAGGTACTGTCCAACTGCGGGGATCCTTGTATTCGCGCGCCAACACGCCGCGTCAGACTAAACAATAGCGCGGTTACGGGAAAGGCGATGTAAGGATCTGCGGGGAGCTTTTGGGCCAGTTTGGCGATTTCGCATTACAACTTTGTCAGCTTTCTTGCGATTGCGCCGCGCGCGTCTATATCTGTCACATTGATTCAATAAACGCACGTTCGTGCGCGTTATTTCGCCGTTAAGCGCAAGTCATCGAATTTTTAACTAAAGTTTTACTTTCAAGTGCCGATACTCCGGCTGTCACGGTGACGAGCGAATATAAACGTCGCACCGTGATGGTCGATTGCGCGCGCAACCAATAAAGCACACGGGTTTCAGAAAACCGGCCGCGCATCGATCGAAAAAAGAACGACTACGCCTGGTCCAGGTGGCGACAGCAAATGGAAGAGACAATTTTTTAATT
Organism: Burkholderia sp. Ax-1719; assembly: GCF_011753055.1. GTDB lineage: Bacteria > Pseudomonadota > Gammaproteobacteria > Burkholderiales > Burkholderiaceae > Paraburkholderia. The sequence goes on from NZ_VWWJ01000001.1 coordinate 706,136, forward strand.
CTAAGGGTTTGTCTCTTATGCAACTTTCGCGACTTAGAGTGGGGACGCGTCTCACTGTGGGTTTCGGCGCGCTGCTCGTGCTGTTCGCCGTTGTCGTCGGATCTGCGCTGTTCGTCCTGCATTCGCTAAATACGGTCATCTATTCGGGCCTCGATATCGGCACCGCCCAGATCGGTTTGCTTGGCCGCGCGCTGGGCAAGGCGCAAGGTGCGTCGCTCGCGATGCAGCGTCTGATCGTTGCGCACGATCCGGCCGATATGCAGGTGCAAAAGCGCAACGTCGAAGAAAAGCTGGGCGACTATCACGAAGCCATGACGCGCATGCAGAACCTGTTTGCGCAGAGCGACACCACGGACGCCAAGGAGCGCGATTACATCGCGCAGATCGTCCAGTTGGGCGAAGTTGCAGAGCCGCTCGTCAAGAAGAATGCCGAACTGGGCATGCAGGGCGACCCGGGCGCGCCGGACATGCTCTCGAAGCAGACCGGTCCAGCGCTGACCACATGGACCGATGTGCTCGGCAAATTCCGCGATTACGAAGTGAGCCGTGCGTCCGATGCCGCCGCCAATGCCGATGCAATGTACAGCACGGGCCGCAATGGTCTGATTGGCGCGTCGCTGCTAGGGCTGATTATCTCCGTGGGTTTTGCCGTGCTGATCACGCGCAGCATTCTCAGCCAGCTTGGCGCCGAACCGGATTATGCGCAGGAAATCGCGCGTCATATCGCTGAAGGCCGTCTGGATATGCCCATCGATATCGACGCCCGCGACCGCACCAGTTTGCTGCACTCGCTGCGCCAGATGCGCGATCAACTCGGGGACACCGTACGTGGCATTCGCGATGCGACGGAAAGCGTGCGCACCGCGTCCGTCGAAATTGCCGCTGGCAATACCGATCTCTCCGCACGCACCGAGCAGCAGGCGGCATCGCTGGAAGAAACCGCGTCAAGCATGACGCAGATTACGACGGTCGTACGCCAGAGTGCGGAAAACGCGCGCGAAGCTGCGGGCCTCACGACCACGGCAATCGAAGTGGTCGATGCGGGCGCAACGACCGTCGAAGGCATGGTGAGCACCATGTCGCATATCAGCGAGAACTCCAGCAAGGTTTCGGATATCACGACGCTGATCGAAGGCATCGCGTTCCAGACCAATATTCTTGCGCTCAATGCTGCGGTGGAAGCCGCACGAGCAGGCGAGCAGGGGCGCGGCTTCGCCGTAGTGGCCAGCGAAGTGCGCAGCCTCGCGCAGCGCTCGGCAGCGGCGGCCAAGGAGATCAAGGATGTGATTGGCGCGTCGGCCACGACGATTGAAGGCGGCGCGCGACTGGCTTCCGAAGTGAGCGCAGCAATGGCGCAGATCAAGCAGTCGATCCGTCACGTCTCCGATATCGTCAGCGAAATCTCTGCGGCAGCAGAAGAGCAGAGCACGGGTATCGCAGAAGTGAATCAGGCGGTTGGCCAGATGGACATGGTCACGCAGCAAAACGCGGCGCTGGTGGAAGAAGCGGCGGCGGCTTCCAAGTCGCTGGAAGATCAGGCCGAGCGTTTGCGTACGGCGGTGTCCGTGTTCCGTCTCTCGGCTCATACGCGCGAAATGGCTGCTCCGGTTGCTTCGGTTGCGCCGAAGACCGTGGTTGCTCAAAGTGCCGTTGCCCGCCGTGCACCCGTCATGCGTGAGCCTAAAGCGCCTGCTCCGCACGCGCAGAAAGTTGCGCGCACATCGAAAGCACCGCAGGCAGCCATGCCCGTTGCACCGGTGCGTGAAACTGCCGCCACGGCGCTCGATCCCAATCAGGATTGGGAAACCTTTTAAAGCTGCATGCGCGGGGTTTAAACACCCTGCGCGGATGTGGCCATTTCTACTCGAAGCGCCGTCGCAGCATGACGTGCGCTTACCGGTTTGATTCATAAAAAACGGAGCGGCTTCACGATGTCGTCCCCCCAATTCTCACGACGAAAGTTTCTTGTTTCTTCGCTGCTCGCGTTGCCTGCGCTGGGCATCGCGGTCCACGGCATGAGCGCTGCACAGGTCGCGGAAATCGCCGCGCCTGATCTGGCCGCCTATCACCCGGTGTTCTTTTCCGCCGACGAGTGGCGCTTCCTGCTGGCCGCATGCGACCGCCTGATTCCCGCCGATGGTCGCGGTCCTAGCGCACTCGAAACCAATGTGCCGATCTTTATCGACCAGCAATTGCACGGCGAATTCGGCCACGAGATCTATTTGCAAGGACCGTTTGATGTAAAGGCGCCGCCCACGCTCGGCTATCAATTGCCTTATACGCCGCAGGAGATTTACCAGCGCGGCATCAAGATCGTCGATAGCTGGTGCCAGCAGCAGCATCAGAAGCGCTTTAGCGAACTCGACGCCGCGCAGCAGGATGGCGCGCTCAAGGCCTTGCAAGGCAACGAAATCGATTTCGCGCAATTTGGCGAAGCGGCGCTCAAAGGCAGCCAGTTGTTTGGCGAAATGCTTTCGGATTCGAAGAACGGCTATTTGTCCGATCCCATTTACGGCGGCAATAAAGGCATGAAAGCGTGGATCGCCATCGGCTTTCCAGGGGCGCGTGCGAGCTTTCTCGAATGGGTGACGCAGCACAACGTGAAATATCCGCTTGGCCCGGTGAGCCTCACCGGCATGCGCGCTTGATGCGCCGGCTAACGACCAAGACAGCATAGATCCAGGGAATATCGTGGCAAATATCACCAATGACGCGGTGGACGTCGTCGTCGTAGGACTCGGCTGGGCCGGCTCGCTCATGAGCATGGAACTCGCCCAGGCCGGTCTCAAAGTGCGCGCGATCGAGCGTGGCGAAGACCGCAGCAATAGCGACTTCGCCTATCCGAAGCCTGCTGATCAATACGCTTACGCGGTGCGCAACAAGGTCATGGTCACGCCGCGCGACGGCGCGCTGACCGTGCGTCACTCGGCCAGCGACACCGCGCTGCCGACGCGCAAGTGGGGCGCCTTTGTGCCCGGCACGGGCGTAGGCGGCTCCGGCCTGCACTGGACCGGCGTGCTGATCCGCCCAACGCCGACCGACCTCAAGCTCAAGACTTACGCCGATCAGGCCTATAAAAAAGGCCAACTCGAAGAAGGCATGCAGGTGCAGGACTTCCCGTTCACATGGGACGAGATCGAGCCGTATTACGACTTCTTCGACAAGGTCTGCGGTCTTTCGGCGAATACCGGCAACCTGCGCGGCAAGATCATGGAAGGCGGCGATCCTTTCGAAGGGCCGCGCTCGAATCCCGCGCCGTTGCCCGCGCTCGAAGACACGCTCAATACCTCCATGTTCGCGGACGCCGCGCGCAAGCTGGGCTATCACCCGTTTCCGAATCCTTCGGCGAATGTATCGCGTGCGTGGACCAACCCGTACGGCTGCCAGATCGCGCCCTGCAATTACTGCGGCTTTTGCAGCAAGTACCCGTGCCTGAACTTTTCGAAGGCATCGCCGCAGACGGCCGTGCTCGACGCGCTCAAGCGCATGGACAACTTCTCGTACCGTACCAACGCCAACGTGTTGCGAGTGGATATGCACGAAGACGGCAAGACGGCCAAAGGCGTGACCTACGCCGACGAGCACGGCAACGAAGTATTCCAGCCTGCGAAAATCGTCGTGCTGGCGGCGTTCCAGTTCGTCAATGTGCGGCTGATGCTGCTCTCGGGCATCGGCAAGCCTTATGACCCGGTCAGCGGCAAGGGCGTGATCGGTCGTAACTACGCATTCCTGAGCAATGGCGGCGCGACGCTGTTCTTCAAGGACAAGAACTTCAATCCGTTCGCCACCGCAGGCGCAACGGGCCAGATGTTCAACGATGTGTCGCCTGGTAATTTCGATGGGCCGTCGCTGGGCATTCTCGGCGGCGCGAAGATCCATAGCTCGCAGTCCTCGGGCGCACCCATCGGCACGGCGCTGCCGAAGGGCACACCGGCCTGGGGCAAGGGCTGGAAGGAGGGCATGCAGGACTGGTACGGCCATTCGATGAAGATCAGCATCACGACGAGCTGCATGTCGTATCGCGATCACTACGTCGACCTCGATCCCAATTACAAGGACCCGTGGGGCCAGCCGCTGCTGCGCATTACGTTCGACTGGAAGCAGAACGAGCTGAAACTTCAGCAGTATCTGCGCAAGATCGTGCTGGACGTGACGAAGGAACTCAATCCGGATAGCTATAGCGAGAGCTTCCTGTCGCTCGACTCGCACTGGGACATCACCAAATACGTGTCTACGCACAACGTGGGCGGCGCGGTGATGGGCGATTCGCCTGAGACCAGCGCATTGAACCGCTATTTGCAGAGTTGGGATGTGCACAACGTGTTCGTGCCCGGCGGCAATGCGTTCCCGCAGAACTTCCAGGCGAATCCCACTGCCACGATTGGCGCGATCACGCTGTTCGCCGCGCGCGCGATCAAGGAGCAGTACCTCAAGAACCCCGGCCCGCTCGTGCAAGCATGACCATGACACTATTCAAGACTTTGACGGCTGCAATCATGACGGTTGCGGTGGGGCTGAGCATAAGCGCAGCGCAGGCTCAGCAACAGGCTCAAGGGCAAACCCAGGACCCCAATCAGGACGCGTTGATCCATCAAGGCGCGTATCTCGCACGCGCAGGCGACTGCATGGCCTGCCATAGTGCGAGCGGCAGAAAACCCTACGCCGGAGGCCTCGCAATCGAAAGCGGCCTGGGTACGATCTACTCGACCAACATCACGCCGAGTACGCGCGACGGCATCGGTCATTACACGGAAGCGCAATTCTCGAATGCGTTGCGCAAGGGCATCCGTGCAGACGGCACGCATCTCTATCCGGCGATGCCCTATCCGTCGTACGCAAAACTGACCGATGCCGATGTACACGCGCTTTACGTGTATTTCATGAAGGGCGTCGCACCGGTCGACGATCCCGCACCGGCCACGAAGCTGAGCTTCCCGTTCAACCAGCGCTGGGGCATGGCGCTGTGGAACTGGGCGTTTTCATCGGATAAGCCTTTTATCGCGCCGGCAAACGCGAACGCCGAAGTGCAGCGCGGCGCGTATCTGGTCGAAGGGTTGGGCCATTGCGGCAGTTGCCATACGCCGCGCGGCGTGGCGATGAACGAAAAGGCTTTCGACGGCAGCGACGCGCGGTATCTCTCGGGCGGCAGTCTCAATGGCTGGAGCGTGCCGCCGTTGCGCGGCATCGCGAAGTGGTCGCGCGCGGATATCGTTGATTATCTGCAGATGGGGCGTAACAGCAAGGCGTCGGTCGCGGGTGAGATGACTTCGGTGGTCTATAACGGCACCTCGCATTTGAGCGATGCCGATTTGAATGCGATTGCGGCCTATCTGCAAAGCCTTGGCGGCGATGCGGCACTGGCGGCGGTTCCAGCGGCGTCGAGCGATACGGCGGCGCATCTCACGGCGGCGAAAAACCTCACGCTCGGCGAGCGTCTTTATCTCGACAATTGCAGCGCGTGTCACTTCGTGAATGGCGGCGGCGCGCCGCGCGTGTTCCCGCGCCTGGACGGTGCGAGCGTGGTCAATGCGTCGAGTCCCGATGCGCTGCTGCATATCATCCTTGCGGGCGCGAAAACGCCTTCTACGGAGAAGGCGCCTTCGGTGCTGCCGATGCCCGGCTTTGCGGCGCGTCTGAACGATGACGAAGTGGCTGCGCTGGCAACCTTCGTGCGCGGCGGCTGGACGAATCGCGCGGCGGCGGTGGATGCGGGCGATGTGCGCAAGGTGAGGGCGACGCTGGCAGGGAAGTAATGCCGTAGCTGAAATTAACCTGCAAGCGCGAGGCCGGTGATTTAAAGGACGATCGTTCTTTGAACCACCGGCCGTTTTCATTGAAACCGGGCCAGCAGCACAGGCATGCATAGCGCTACTAAGGACAGCCACAAAAACTTCACACAGCCCACCTTAAAGCACTCCCAGGCGCTCGCGCGATCGTAGTAGGATTTCAAAAGGTAAGGTGTCTGGCGCTTAAGCGGCTTAACCCGCTTAACTCGCTTAACCCCCATAAGCCACGCACCATCGCTTCGAGTCGCTCAGACGGAGACGCCCATGGCTCCCGACAGGCTCCAATCGCCGACGCCTCGCGCAAGGCGTCACGACAGCACGCAAAGCGCAAACGATATTCGGGCCGCCACGCCCCAGGGAAAACGCGCAGAGAGCGACCCCATGGTTGCACCGCTCGCGCGTGGGCTGGCCATTCTCTGTGCATTCGGGCGGGGGCGCGCCTGGCTCGGCAATCTCGACATCGCGCAGGAAACGGGCATCCCCGCGCCTACGGTTTCGCGTCTGCTCCATTCATTGCTCGTGCTGGGCTACGTGCAGCAGGACGAGACCACGCGCCTGTATGCGCTTGCGCCAGCCGCGCTCGCACTCGGTTACGCCGCCGTTGCCGCTCCGCCGCAGCGTTCGCCCGACGCTCCCCAGGAGTGACCATGTCGCATGACGCGCCCGTCACTTTGACACTCGATCGCGGCCTGCAAGTGCTGCGGGCCTTCCGCGCCAACAGCGCGCCACTCACCGATAGCGAACTGGCGCAGCGTACGGGATTGCCACGCACGGCCGTGGTGCGGCTGGCAGCGACGCTGCTCCATCTTGGCTATCTGCGCCACGCGGCGGGCGGCACGCAATTCGAACTGGCCTCGGGCGTGGCAGGCATCGGTCAGGCGTGGCTCGACGCGGATCCGATTGCGCGCGCCGCCACGCCGGTCATTCAGGCGCTGGCCGACAAATTGGGCATGGCGGTCGCGCTTGCCGTACCGGACCAGCTCGATATGCTCACGATCGCGTATGGCGCGCCGGAATCGGTGAAATCGGTGGAATCGGTGGATTCAATGCGAGCGGCGGCGTGCGTCGAATCGCCGCGCATGGGCGTAGGCAGCCTCGCGTCTATGGCGCGCACCGCTATAGGGCACGCGTGGCTGTGGGGCCTGCCCGAATACGAGCGCCGACGCTATTTCCTGCGCCTCCTGGAGGTGGCCAATACGCAAGCCGCATCGCTAAGGAAAGCTATTGAATTATCTTTCGAGGCATTGCGCGAATGGGGTGGGTGCGCCGTGCAGGAGACATTCGAGCACGTCGTATACGGCTCAATCGCGCTGCCACTGCGCGCCGGGCAATGGCGCATGCCGATGGCGCTTGGCGTGACCACCACCGATTTTTCGTCCGATCTCGCGAACTTACGTACCGGTGTATTACCCGATCTGAGCCAGGCGGCGCGCGAACTCACCGTGTTGCTCGCCGATATTCGCGTGGGGCCACCGGGGCATTGAAGCGTTTCCGATGTCGTCGTTAGCTTACAACACGATTTCATTCATATTTTCTTGCGTTCATATTCTCGCGATACGATTGCCCGTTCCGTTTGACTGGATTGATTCGAAGGAACTCAGGGCATATGAAATACGAACACGCGTTGCAAAAAGCGATCAAGGGGCGGCTTGAGCGCGCGATGGAAATGGCGGAACTGTTTGGCCTTTTCATCATCGGTATCGGCACGGTTGCCGCGATGGTGCATCTGATCTGGCGCATGGTGAATTCGGATGGCGTTTCGCTGACCGATCTGCTGCTGATGTTCCTCTACCTCGAAGTGTTCGCGATGGTCGGCCAGTATCTCAAGGCGGGTCAACTGCCCGTGCGCTTTCCGCTCTACATTGCGATGGTGTCGATCGCGCGGGATCTGATCCTGCGCGCGGGCATGAATACCGAACTGCATCTGCTCGCGTCGGCGGGCGCCATCGTGCTGATCGCGCTGGGTGTACTGATGATCCGTTATGGCCAGTACAAATACCCCAGTGATACGGTCGAACAGAAGACCGAAGAAACCAAGTAATTCCGCATGAATGAAAGCGGCGCGATTTCAAGCCGCTGGATTTAAAGTCGTTTCTCTCTCCGCTTAAAAAGCCGCGTGCGCCTCGCACGCGGCTTCCCGACTCTCTTCAAATTCTCTGCAAAAGCGTCAGGTTTTCGTAACCCCGACGCAGGCTTTCGGCGCTTGCGTGCTGCCTGAAAGCCGCCTTTTTCTCCCTTGTCGTTTCCGCGCAAGTCGTCGTCGCGTTTGCTACGTTCGCGCGCATTTTGCCGCGCGAGGATTGAGCATCGGACGGCCTCGCTTGCCGCATGGCCCGCAGCGCCGCTCCGCCACACGTTAGCGATCGATACGACGACTACCAAGGAGAATGAGATGGCCCGATTCAGGACAGTCCCGGTTTGCGCCGCCGCACTAATGGTGTTCGCGTGCTCCAGCGCCTTCGCCGCCGACCCGGCCGCGTGCAAGAGCGTGCGCTTCGCCGATGTCGGCTGGACCGATATCGCCGCGACTACAGGGCTTGCCTCGACCATTCTCGCGGGCCTGGGCTACGCGCCCACGACGACGCTCGCGTCGGTGCCCATCACGTTTGCGGGCCTGAAGTCGAAGCAGATCGACGTGTTCCTCGGTTACTGGTCGCCCACCATGGACCCGATCATCGATCCGTTCGTGAAGGCCGGCACGATCAAGGTGCTCAATACGCCCAATCTCACGGGCGCGAAATACACGCTGGCCGTGCCCGATTATGTTTATCAGGGCGGTCTGCATTCGTTCCAGGACATCGCCAAATATGCGGACAAACTGCAAGGCCGCATCTACGGCATCGAGCCGGGCAACGACGGCAATGCACTGATCCAGAAGATGATCAGCGCCAATCAGTTCGATCTGGGCAAGTTCAAGCTGGTGGAATCGAGCGAGGCGGGCATGCTGGTGCAGGTCAATCGCGCGATCCGCGACAAGCAGTGGATTGTGTTCCTTGGTTGGGAACCGCATCCGATGAACGTGCAGATGAAGATCGATTACCTCACCGGCGGCGATGCGGTCTTCGGCCCCAACTATGGTGAAGCGCGCGTGCTGACCGCCGTGCCGCCCGACTATAGCGCGCGTTGCCCGAACGTCGCGAAGTTCGTTTCCAACCTGCAATTCACGACCTCGATCGAAAACCATCTGATGGTGCCGATCATGAACAAGGAAGACCCGGAGAAAGCCGCCGCCGCGTGGCTCAAGGGCAATCCGCAGATGCTGGACAAATGGCTCGCGGGTGTGACGACGCTTGACGGCAAGCCCGGTCTGCCAGCCGTGCGTGCTTATGTGGGCGCGCAGTGACGTAGTGAAAGAGGTAGCGAATACAAGCAGTCGAGCAGGGCCGCAGGCATGGAGTGTGCGCACTCTGGCCATTTTGTCTGCGGATTTCCGGTGACGGTTATGTGCGCGTAGTGAGCCAGGCAGCGCGCTACGCGGCACCGGAAATCAGAGCAGGCACCGATAGGCCCGGTAATTTTGTTCGATTAGCGTTGAACAAAGGAGGAGATAGATGGAGCAAGCAGGAATCAGCACAGGCAGCGCGGAACAAGGCCGCGCAAGCGAGAGCCAGGGCTCGGGACTGCGGCGCGGTCTCACCTGGAAAGACGCATTCTGGGTAACGAGCGGCGTGCCTGCGGGCGTGCTGTTCACACTGGGCGGCGTGTGCGCCACCATCGGTCAGCCCGCATGGGCGATCTGGATCGCATCAATCACGATGGGCCTGATCCAGAGTGCAACCTATGCAGAAATTTCGGGCCTTTTTCCCCACAAGTCGGGCGGTGCATCGGTTTATGGCGCGATTGGCTGGGTGCGCTACAGCAAACTGGTCGCGCCCGTTTCCGTATGGTGCAACTGGCTCGCGTGGTCGCCCATGCTTGCGCTGGGTTGCGGACTGGCCGCGAATTACGCGCTCGCCACGCTGTTCCCACCCGAAGCGGCCGTGCGTCAATGGCACTGGACCATTGCGAATCTGGGCTTTATCCAGCACGGTCTCACGTTGCGCATTAACGCTACGTTTCTGATTGCGGCGGCGTTTCTGCTCATCACCTTCCGTTTGCAACATAGCGGCGCATCGAAGGCAGCGCGCACGCAGAAGATTCTGGGCATTGCATCGCTCACACCGCTCCTGATCGTCGGCATCGTGCCGTTCGTGACGGGCGACATCCCCAGCAAACATCTGTTCCCGCTGCTGCCGCTCGGTCATGACGCGCATGGCAATCTTACGGCATCGTTATTCGGTGCGTGGAACGGGCAGGGCGTGGTGATGGCGCTCGGCGCAATGTTCATGGCGGGCTGGGCATCGTACGGTTTCGAAACAGCGGTCTGCTACACGCGCGAATTCCGCGATCCGCGCCGCGATACGGCGCGCGCGATCTTCTGGTCGGGCGCGCTGTGCCTCGTCGTGATGACGCTCGTGCCGCTCGCGTTTCAAGGCGCGCTGGGCACCCAGGCGATGCTCGATCCGAGTATCGGCGATGGCACCGGCGTCGGCACGGCCATGGCTTCGATTGTTGGCGGCGGCGCGTGGGTCGGCAATGTGGTGGTCGTGATGCTGATGCTCTCGATCCTGCTGATCGTGATGACGTCGATGATGGGTTCGTCGCGCACGCTCTATCAGGCATCCGTCGATGGCTGGCTGCCGCGCTATCTTTCGCGCGTGAATGAGCACGGCGCGCCGACGGCGGCGATGTGGACCGACCTCGGCTTCAATCTGATTCTGCTGGCGATGTCCGATTACATGACGGTGCTGTCGATCTCGAACGTCTGCTACATGTTGTTCGTATTCCTGAATCTTCAGTCAGGCTGGATTCATCGCATGGACCGGCCCACGTGGCATCGGCCGTTCCGTTGCCCGGCGTGGCTGCTGGCTGCGGGGGCGGTATGCGGTTACGCGAACCTCGTGTTCGTGGGGGCGGGCGCGAATCTGCAAGGCGAAAACACCCTGCGCGATGGGCTCTTTGCGGTGCTGCTGATCGTGCCGGTATTCGCGTATCGCCATTACTGGCAGGATCGTGGCCGCTTTCCGGCTGGCAGCGCGCATGACATGGAACTGGAAGCGACTACACGGAGCGCGTGGAAGTCGCTGGCGCCTTATGGCGCGCTGGTGCTGGCGGCATTGACGGTGGCCGTTTCGCATTACTTCGCAGCGCGGGTTTAAAGGCGCTTTAAAGCACGCATTGGATGGCGGCGTGACGTGTGACTGGAAATCCAGTTGCGGGTCACGCCGCTTATGTTTTTCGAGGATGTGAAAAAGCCCCGAATCCGCAAGCAGATTCGGGGCTTCGTACTTCGGCGATGCGTACTTCTGTTAGACCGTCACAGCCTGTCCGCTACGCTTCGTCGTGGGATTGGGCGCGACCACACCGCCACGCGCGGGCGCGCCATTCGCCACGTAATACGGGGTATTCACACGTTCGAGCGCTGCGCGCCCGCGAATGCGGTCGGCGATCTTCTCGGCCATCATGATGGTTGGCGCGTTGAGATTGCCCGTGGTAATCAGCGGCATGATCGACGCATCCACGACGCGCAGACCGTCGATGCCGTGCACGCGGCCTTCCGCATCCACCACGGCCATATTGTCGTAGCCCATTGGGCACGAACAGGACGGGTGGTAAGCCGTTTCCGCGCGATTGCGCACGAACGCATCGATCTGCGCGTCGGTTTGCATCTCCGCGCCAGGATTCAGCTCACGGCCACGGAAGCGATCGAGCGCGGGTTGCGCGATGATCTCGCGCGTGATGCGGATAGCGTCGCGGAACTCGCGCCAGTCGAGTGCCTCGGCCATATAGTTGAAGAGAATCGACGGATGCTGGCGCGGATCGCGCGAGCGCAGTTTCACGCGGCCACGGCTAGGCGAGCGCATCGATCCCACGTGCGCCTGAAAGCCATGCATCTCGATGGCGTTGCTGCCGTTGTAATTGATCGCAACCGGCAGAAAGTGATACTGGATATTGGGCCAGGGATCGTCATCGCGCGTGCGGATAAAGCCGCCTGCCTCGAAATGATTGCTCGCGCCGATGCCGGTGCCGCGCAGCATCCATTCAAGGCCAATCGCAGGTTGATTGCGCAGCTTCAGTGCAGGGTAAAGCGAGACCGGTTCCTTGCACTCGTATTGCATGTACATTTCCAGGTGATCCTGAAGATTGCGGCCCACGCCTGGCAAATCCAGCACAACGGGAATATCGAGTTCTTTCAGCCATTCGCCCGGGCCGACGCCTGAGCGTTGCAGAATCTGCGGCGAAGCAATCGCGCCGGCGCAAAGCAGCACTTCACGGCGCGCATGGCGCGTCACGCGCGCCGGGCCGTCCATGAAGACCACGCCGCGTGCGCGCTTGCCACTAAAAAGAATGCGGTCGGTGACGGCATGCGTCACGATGTCGAGATTGGGCCGATGACGCGCCTGGTCGAGATAGCCGCGAGCCGTGCTCGCGCGCCGCCCTTTGGCTGTGACGGTGCGATCCATCGGGCCGAAGCCTTCCTGACGGTAACCGTTGAGATCGTCCGTGCGCGGGTAGCCGGCCTGCACGCCAGCCTCGACCATCGCTTCGAACAGCGGGTTCACGCCGGGCTTGCTGGTTGTGACGTGCACGGGGCCATCACCGCCGTGATAGTCGTTCGCGCCGACATCACGCGTTTCCGCCTTGCGAAAATACGGCAGACAGTCCAGATAGCTCCAGTTTTCGAGGCCTTTTATCGCGCTCCAGCCATCGTAGTCAAGCGCATTGCCGCGGATGTAGCACATGCCGTTAATGAGCGATGATCCGCCTAGTCCCTTGCCGCGACCGCATTCCATGCGGCGATTGTCCATATGCGGTTCGGGATCGGTTTCGTAAGCCCAGTTGTAGCGGCGTCCCTGCAAGGGGTAGGCGAGCGCCGCCGGCATCTGCGTGCGAAAGTCGAAGCGATAGTCGGGGCCGCCGGCTTCCAGCAGCAGCACCGTGACGTCGCGATCTTCGGTGAGGCGCGTGGCGAGCACATTGCCCGCCGATCCCGCGCCGATGATGATGTAGTCGTACTCCTGCGCGGCCATCTGCGGTTCCTCCTCTGCGGCGCGTTTAGAAGACAGGCTGATACGGTCCCAGTTCAACCTGCACGGACTTGATGCGCGTGTAATGCTCCAGCGTCGTGAGGCCGTTTTCTCGGCCCACGCCCGACTGCTTGTAGCCACCCACGGGCATTTCGGCGGGCGACTCGCCCCAGGTATTGATCCAGCAGATACCGGCTTCAAGCCGATGAATCACGCGATGCGCGCGCGAAAGGCTTTCGGTGACGACGCCAGCGGCGAGACCATAGAGCGTATCGTTCGCGCGTTCGATTACTTCGGTTTCCTCATCGAAAACGAGGATGCTCATCACCGGGCCGAAAATCTCTTCGCGCACGATCTGCATATCGTCGCGGCAATCGGAGAATACCGTCGGCTGCACAAACTGACCGCGTGCGAACTCGTCATCGACAAGACGTGCGCCGCCCGCAAGCAGCCGCGCTCCTTCGCGCTTGCCGCTCTCGATATAGCCCAGCACCTTGTCGAGCTGCGCGGCGCTGGCGAGCGGGCCGAAGTTGGTGGCGGGGTCGTCTGGCTGGCCTACGCGAATGCGCGCGACGCGCTCGATCACGCGCGCTTCGAAAGCGTCGCGCACGGCACGATGCACGAACACGCGCGTGCCATTCGTGCACACCTGACCCGCGCTGAAGAAGTTGGCGGTCACGGCGATATCGGCGGCGCGGTCGAGATCGGCGTCTTCGAACACGATGAGCGGCGACTTGCCGCCCAGTTCCATCGTCACTTCCTTGAGCGACGATCCGCCCGCTGCGGCCATCACTTTCTTGCCCGTTTCCACACCGCCGGTAAAGGAAATTTTTTCGATGCCGGGATGCGTGCTGAGCAGCGCGCCCACGCGCGCATCGCCTTGCACGACGTTGAACACGCCAGGCGGCACACCCGCTTCGATATAGATCTGTGCAAGATGCGATGCGGAAAGCGGCGTGACCTCGCTGGGTTTGAAGATCATGGCGTTACCGGCTGCCAGCGCGGGCGCCGACTTCCAGCAGGCAATCTGCAAGGGGTAATTCCACGCGCCGATGCCCGCCGTCACGCCCAGCGGCTCGCGCCGCGTGTAGACGAAGGAGCTCTCGCGCAGCGGAATCTGCTGGCCTTCGAGTGCGGGCGCGAGGCCCGCGTAGTACTCGATCACGTCCGCACCCGTGACGATATCCACGCTGCGGGTTTCGGCGATTGGCTTGCCGGTGTCGAGCATTTCCAGTTCCGCGAGCTCGTCGTTGCGCTCGCGCAGCAGTTCCACCGCGCGGCGCAGGATGCGCGAGCGCTGCATCGCCGTCATGGCGGCCCACGCGCGCTGGCCGTTGCGCGCCGATTGCACCGCGCGGTCGATATCGGCGGCGCTGGCCTGTTGAACGGTCGCGAGCGTTTCGCCCGTGGCGGGATTGCGGGTTTCGAAGGTTTCGCCGCTGGTGGCGTCGGTATAGGCGCCGTCGATGAAGAGGCGTTCGATGTGGATCGAAGTCATGCGGTGTCGCTCCGGTTCAGGCGTGCTGGCGCGCACGCGTGGCAGCGTGCGTGTCCAGCAAAAGGTCGATGTAGTCGTTGGCAAGGCGCAGCGCGGCTTTGGTATCGAACGGCTCGCCCGTGGTCGCACCGCGCAGCCACAGACCGTCGATCATTGCGGCGAGGCCAGTGGCGGCGCGTCGCGCGGCCGGGCGCGGCATGGTCTTGCCGAATTCCGCGCAGAGATTCGAATAGAGCCGGCGCGTATTGACGTGCTGAAGCCGCCGCAAGGCGGGGACGTGCATGCTCTCGGCCCAGAACGCGAGCCACGTCTTCATCACCGGCCCGCTGACCTGCGAGACGTCGAAATTCGCCGCCACGATGGCGCGCAAACGCGCACGAGGCTGCGGCCGCGCGGACTTGAGCCGCCGCTGGGCGGCCGCGCCGAGATCGCGCAGCACGTGGCGCATGGTGGCTTCGAGCAACGCATCCTTGCCGCCGAAATAGTGGCTGACGATGCCCGTGGAAATGCGCGCGCGCTGCGCGACGGTAGCAAGCGTCGTACCGGACATACCGGCCTGATCGATGCTTTCGAGGGTCGCATCGATGAGCTGGGCGCGGCGGATTTCGCGCATTCCGACTTTGGGCATGACCACTCCTGGTGCATCTTGAAGGCCTCTACTGTAATTATTTTTTATTGAACGATCAATCAATAAAAAACCTGGGCGCGTTGTTCGTGACGCATCGGGACAGATGCGCGTCGGGTTTGCGATGGTCATGGTCCCGCATGTCGTCCCACGCCTGGCGCACGTCGTTTGAGCGCAAGTCTGGTGAGATTTGGCTTTATACGTTTTGCAGGTCCGTGCGCTGCATGCAGCACGCGGCCCTTCAACCGTAGTGCGAGTCCGGAGAGACCGACACCATGAAAAGAACGAATACGGCGGCACTCAGCGCCATTGCGCTGGCGACGATGCTGATGTCCAGCGCCTCTTATGCGCAAAGCAGCGTGACCCTCTACGGCATCATCGACGGCGGTGTGACCTGGGTGAACAACGCTGGCGGCTCGCATCAGGTCAAGTTCGACGATGGAATTTCCTATGCGAACCGCTTCGGGCTCAAGGGTACGGAAGATCTGGGCGGGGGACTGAAAGCGGTGTTCGAACTGGAGAGCGGATTCCACCTCGGCAATGGGCAGATCGCCAACGGTGGCTCATTGTTTGGGCGTGCGGCTTATGTGGGACTGCAGAGCGATTGGGGCACGCTCACGTTTGGTAATCAGATCGATATGACGCAGGAGATGGTCTATCTGTTCAACGTGACGGCGTGGGCGAGCGGATATGCGATCAACCAGGGCGACTTCGACCGGATGAACGGAGACCATCTGCCTAATGCGATCAAGTTCATGTCGAATACGTATGGCGGGTTCCAGTTTGGCGGCATGTATTCGTTCAGCAATACGCCAG
Organism: Burkholderia sp. Ax-1719; assembly: GCF_011753055.1. Classification (GTDB taxonomy): domain Bacteria; phylum Pseudomonadota; class Gammaproteobacteria; order Burkholderiales; family Burkholderiaceae; genus Paraburkholderia. Next base: position 721,928 of record NZ_VWWJ01000001.1, read on the forward strand.
GGGATTTTCATACGGGTAGCGCGTGGAGTGTGGGGGCGCAGTATCAGCATGGCGACTTCGCGATGGGGACGGCGTATACGCAGCTGAATAATCCTTCCGGAATTTATGCGTTTGATCCTTACGCAATGATTGGTGTGCGGTCGTTTTTTGGGCGGCCTACCGTGAGTGTCGATGCTGCTACGGGGGCGGTTACTGATCTCTATTCCAGTGATTCGTTTCCTGTTGATAAGCAGGGGACGTTTGGGATTGGCGCTAGCTATGTGATTAACGCTGTTACGCTTTCTGGTGATTTTACTTATACGCAGATCAAGGCGTTTGGGGAGAGTGAGCATATGCTCGTGGCTGAAGGCGGTGTGAACTGGCAGGTTACGCCGGCTTTTAGTGCTATCGGCGGGTATCAGTACACGCACTTCGATGGGCATCACTGGAATCAGATTTCTGCTGGGTTGCATTATCTGCTTTCCAAGAATACTGATGTTTATGTTTCTGGTGATTGGCTTAAGGCTTCGCAAGGGGTGGATGCTGTTATTGGGTATAGCTTTACGCCTTCTTCTACGACTACTCAGGCTGATGTACGGATTGGGATGCGGCATTCTTTCTGATGTTTCTTTTTTGATGTGGGCATTTCTTTGTGTTCGTGTCGGTCTATTAGCGTTGCCCCTGTGCGGGGCGGCACCTACTTTTCTTTGCCGCGGCAAAGAAAAGTAGGCAAAAGAAAGCCGCTCACACCGCTAATTTGACGCCGTCCACCACTAGCCTATCAACGGAGTGGTGACTGGGCATTGCTCGCCCCACGCGCCTAAAATCGGAGTGACAAGGCAGTCATTCATCCCGTTGCTCGCTGCGCTCGCAACGGTTGGGTATGCGAGGGAAAGCGCAAACCTTCGGTTTGCGTTATGCCCCACGGGGCGCTTGCGCCCCCGGATGTGTGGGTGGCACCACTCTGTTATCAGGCCAGTGATGCGGGCGCTGCCCGGGCGCCACTTTGTTTTATAGGCAGTGGGTGTACGGCGAAGCACTGGCGGTGTGAGCGGCTTTCTTTTCCCCCCTTTTCTTTGCCGCTGCAAAGAAAAGGGGGTGCCGCCCCGCACAGGGGCAACCCTGGCATACCGACAACAAACCAAGGAAATGCCCACACCAAAATAAAACCAAACCAAAAAAGCCACACAAACTGGCGTCCCCATCATAACCCCATGCCGCTTTTGTTCTATCGGCAAACCCAGCAAATTTGGTCTACTGACACCAATCGCCGCGCAAGCGGCCAAACCAGGGATAACCAGATGAACGTCAGCGTCTTCGACCTGTTCAAGATCGGCATCGGTCCGTCGAGTTCGCACACGGTGGGTCCAATGATCGCCGCTTGCCGCTTCGCATCGCATATCGAGGACGCCAATCTGCTCGGTTTCGTGCGTCGCGTGAAGGTGGAGCTGTACGGTTCGCTGGGCGCCACCGGCAAGGGCCACGGCACCGACAAGGCGGTCCTGCTCGGTCTCGAAGGCAATCTGCCGCATGCCATCGACCCGGACAGCATCGAGCCGCGTCTGGCCGCCATCCGCCGCGATCGCGAACTGGTGCTGCTCGGCAAGCAGCCAATCCGTTTCGATGAGCGCGAGTGCATCGGCTTCTATCGCAAGACGATGGGCGGCGCCAACACCCTCCACTCGAATGGCATGCGCTTTCAAGCCTTCGATGAGCAGGGGCAATTGCTGGTCGAGAAGGAGTATTACTCAGTCGGCGGCGGGTTTGTCGTCAATCGCGAGGGCGATCGCGTGAATGGCGTGCGCGGTGCACAGGAAGTGCCCTGGCCGTTCCGCACTGGCGACGATCTGCTGCGCGTGTGCCGCGAAAGCGGCCTCTCGATCGCCGAGGTGGTGTTCGCCAATGAATGCGCGTCGCGTTCGCCCGAAGCCGTACGCGAAGGTCTGATGGAAATCTGGCAGACCATGGCTGCTTGCGTGGAGCGCGGTTGCCGCATGCGTGGCGAGCTGCCGGGCCCGATGCAGGTGCGTCGTCGTGCGGCCGATCTTTGCTCGAATCTGCGGGCGCGTTCGGAAGAGTCGCTGCGCGATCCGCTTTCGATGCTCGACTGGGTCAATCTCTACGCGATGGCCGTGAACGAGGAAAACGCCGCTGGCGGGCGCGTTGTGACGGCCCCCACCAATGGCGCGGCCGGCGTGATTCCCGCTGTGCTTCATTACTACGTCAAGTTCACGCCGGGCGCGAACGATAAAGGCATCGTCGATTTCCTGCTTACGGCGGCAGCCATCGGCATCATCTACAAGGAAACGGCCTCGATTTCAGGGGCCGAAGTGGGCTGTCAGGGTGAGGTAGGCGTGGCCTGCTCGATGGCGGCGGCGGCTCTCGCGGCTGTGATGGGCGGCACGCCGCTTCAGGTAGAAAACGCCGCCGAAATCGGCATGGAGCACAACCTGGGCATGACCTGCGATCCGGTAGGCGGTCTCGTGCAGATTCCCTGCATCGAACGTAATGCGATGGGCGCGATCAAGGCGCTCAACGCTTCGCGCATGGCGCTCAAGGGCAATGGCGAGCACTACGTCACGCTCGATAACGTCATCAAGACCATGCGCGAAACGGGCGCGGATATGAAAACCAAATACAAGGAAACGTCGCGGGGCGGTCTGGCCGTGAACGTCATCGAATGCTAATTGCAAAAACGCGCAACGAAGGAACCGTGAAATGAGCCGCTATTCGATATTCAGTCTGTTCCGCAACGGGTTGTCGTATCACGAGAACTGGGAGCGACAATGGAAGAGTCCGGAGCCTAAAAAGGAATACGACGTGGTGATCGTCGGCGGCGGCGGGCATGGTCTGGCGACGGCCTATTATCTGGCGAAGGAGCACGGTGTAAAGAACATCGCGATCCTCGAAAAAGGCTGGATTGGCGGCGGCAATACGGCGCGTAACACCACCATCGTGCGTTCGAACTATCTCTGGGACGAATCGGCTGCACTGTATGAGAAGGCGATGAAACTCTGGGAAGGGCTCGCGCAGGACCTCAACTACAACGTGATGTTCAGCCAGCGCGGCGTGCTGAATCTCGCGCATACGCTACAGGATGTGCGCGATACCGAACGTCGCGTGAATGCGAACCGCCTCAATGGCGTCGATGCCGAATTCCTCACGCCTGCGCAGATCAAGGAAATCGAGCCCACCATCAATCTCAACAGCCGCTATCCCGTGCTGGGCGCATCGATCCAGCGCCGCGCGGGCGTGGCGCGTCACGATGCGGTGGCGTGGGGCTTCGCACGCGGCGCGGATCGCCTGGGTGTGGATATCATTCAGAACTGCCAGGTGACGGGCATTCGCCGTGATGGCGCGCGCGTGACGGGCGTGGATACGGTCAAGGGCTTTATCAAGGCTAAAAAGGTGGCCGTGGTGGCCGCGGGCAACACCACCACGCTCGCCGATATGGCCGGCGTGCGTCTGCCGCTCGAAAGCCATCCGCTGCAGGCGCTGGTATCCGAGCCGATCAAGCCGGTCGTCAATACGGTCATCATGTCGAACGCCGTGCACGCCTATATCAGCCAGTCCGACAAGGGCGATCTGGTGATTGGCGCGGGCGTCGATCAATACACGGGGTTTGGCCAGCGCGGCAGTTTCAATATTATCGAAGGCACCCTGCAGGCCATCGTCGAGATGTTCCCGGTGTTCTCGCGCGTGCGCATGAACCGTCAGTGGGGCGGCATCGTCGATGTCTCGCCGGACGCCTGCCCGATCATCAGCAAGACCGACGTGAAAGGCCTCTATTTCAACTGCGGTTGGGGCACGGGCGGCTTCAAGGCCACGCCGGGGTCGGGCTGGACTTTCGCGCACACCATCGCCAACGATGAACCGCATCCGCTGAACGCGGCGTTCTCGCTGGACCGTTTCTACACCGGCCATCTGATCGACGAGCACGGCGCAGCCGCCGTTGCGCACTGATCCCTCACGGACCTGAAAGGAGACCATCATATGTTGCTGATCGAATGTCCGTGGTGCGGCCCGCGTGCCGAAGCGGAATTTACCTGTGGCGGCGAGGCGGAAATCGCCCGCCCGCTCGAAACCGAAAAACTCACTGATAAGGAATGGGGCGATTACCTGTTCATGCGCCATAACCCGCGCGGCGTGCACAAGGAGCAATGGCTGCACGCGCAGGGCTGCCGCCGCTGGTTCATGGTGACGCGCGATACCGTGAGCTACGAGATTCACGGCTACGAAACATTCCGCACGGGCGGCACGGCTGCCGCGAACGCACAGGATAAAGGCACGCAAGGGAGCAAGGCATGAGCCAGAAAAATCGTCTGGGCGGCGGCGGTCGCGTCAATCGCGCGATTCCCCTGACCTTCACGTTCAATGGCCGCACGTATCAGGGCTATCAGGGCGACACGCTGGCATCGGCGCTGCTCGCCAACGATGTGCATTTCGTTGCGCGCAGCTTCAAGTATCACCGCCCGCGTGGCATCGTCACGGCCGATGTGGCGGAGCCGAATGCCGTCGTGCAACTGGAAACCGGCGCGTATACGGTGCCGAATGCACGCGCCACGGAAATCGAGCTGTATCAGGGGCTCGTGGCGAACAGCGTGAACGCGGTGCCGGATCTGGAAAACGACCGCATGGCCGTGAACCAGAAGTTCTCGCGCTTCATGCCGGCGGGGTTCTACTACAAGACCTTTATGTGGCCGCGTAAGTTCTGGCCGAAATACGAGGAAAAGATTCGGGAAGCGGCGGGTCTGGGCAAAGCGCCCGAAGCGCTCGACGCTGACCGCTACGACAAGACCTTTGCGCATTGCGACGTGCTCGTAGTGGGCGGCGGTCCGGTCGGTCTGCTCGCTGCATTGACGGCGGGGCGCAGCGGCGCACGCGTGATTCTCGTCGACGATCAGCGCGAGCTGGGCGGCAGCCTGCTCGCAGGCAAGACCGAAATCGACGGACGCCCCGCAATTCACTGGGTCGAAAAGGTCGAAGCCGAACTCGCCGCGCTGCCCGATGTGCAGATTCTCTCGCGCAGCACGGCATTTGGTTATCAGGATCACAATCTCGTCACCGTTGCGCAGCGTTTGACCGAGCATCTGCCGGTCTCGACGCGCCAGGGCTCGCGCGAACTGCTGTGGAAGATCCGCGCGAAGCGCGTGATTCTCGCCACGGGCGCACACGAACGTCCCATCGTATTCGGCAATAACGATCTGCCGGGCGTGATGCTGGCCGGCGCGGTGTCGACCTATATCCATCGCTATGGTGTGCTGCCGGGCCGCAATGCCGTGGTGTTCACGAACAACGACGCGGGCTATCGCTGTGCGCTCGATCTCAAGGCTGGCGGCGCAGCGGTGACGATTGTCGATCCGCGCGGCCAGAGCACGAGCGAGTGGCAGACTGCCGCGCGCCGCCAGGGCGTGAAGATCATGAATAACGCGGCGATCATGAGCGCACGCGGCAAGACGCGTGTGAACGCCGTCGAAGTGGTGGCCTGGAACAAAGGCCAGACCGGCGCGAAACAGGCCGATCTGCCCTGCGATCTGGTGGCGATGTCGGGCGGCTTCAATCCGGTGCTGCACCTGTTCGCGCAGTCGGGCGGCAAGGCCACGTGGAGCGAGGCGAAATCGTGCTTCATTCCCGGCAAGCGCGTGCAGCCCGAAGTGAGCGCGGGCGCGGCAGTGGGCGAATTCAGCCTGGCGCGCGGTCTCACGCAGGCTGTGGACGCAGGCGTGGACGCGGCGCAATCGCTAGGCTTTGCGGTCACGCGCCCGGCTGTGCCGAAGGTCGCCGATCCGGCTGAAGCGCCGCTGCAACCGCTGTGGCTCGTCGGCAGCCACGCGGCAGCAGCACGCGGGCCGAAGCAGTTCGTCGACTTCCAGAACGACGTGGCCGCCGCCGATATCCTGCTGGCCGCCCGTGAAGGTTTCGAATCGATCGAACACGTCAAGCGCTATACGGCGATGGGCTTCGGCACCGATCAGGGCAAGCTCGGCAATATCAACGGCATGGCAATTCTGGCCAATGCGCTGGGCAAGTCGATTCCGGAAACGGGCACCACGACGTTCCGCCCTAATTACACGCCAGTGACGTTCGGTACTTTTGCGGGCCGCGAACTGGGCGATATGCTCGACCCGATCCGCAAGACCTGTGTGCACGAATGGCATGTGGAGCATGGCGCGCTGTTCGAGGACGTGGGCAACTGGAAGCGTCCCTGGTATTTCCCGAAGAAAGGCGAAGACCTGCACGCGGCGGTCGCGCGCGAATGCCTGGCGGTGCGAAATAGCGTTGGCATTCTCGATGCCTCGACGCTCGGGAAGATCGATATTCAAGGCCCGGACGCTGCGAAGCTGCTCAACTGGGTCTATACAAATCCGTGGAGCAAGCTGGAAGTGGGCAAGTGCCGCTATGGCCTGATGCTCGACGAAAACGGCATGGTGTTCGACGACGGCGTGACCGTGCGCCTCGGCCAGCAGCACTACATGATGACCACCACGACGGGCGGCGCGGCGCGTGTACTCACGTGGCTCGAACGCTGGCTGCAGACCGAATGGCCGGATATGAAGGTGCGCCTGGCGTCCGTGACGGATCACTGGGCCACGTTTGCGGTGGTCGGGCCGAAGAGCCGTAAGGTGCTGCAGAAGGTATGCGCCGATATCGACTTTGCCAATGCGGCGTTTCCGTTCATGTCGTACCGCAACGGCACGGTGGCGGGCGCAAAGGCGCGCGTGATGCGCATCAGCTTCTCGGGCGAACTCGCCTATGAAGTGAATGTACCGGCCAATGCGGGCCGCGCCGTGTGGGAAGCCTTGATGGCAGCAGGTGCGGAATTCGACATCACGCCTTACGGCACGGAAACGATGCACGTGCTGCGCGCGGAGAAGGGTTACATCATCGTCGGTCAGGACACCGATGGATCGGTCACGCCATTCGATCTGGGCATGGGCGGGCTGGTTTCTCAGACCAAGGATTTTCTGGGCAAGCGGTCCTTGTCGCGCTCGGATACGGCGAAGGAGGGGCGCAAGCAGTTCGTCGGTCTGCTCACGGACGATGCGCAATACGTGCTGCCCGAAGGCGGCCAGATTGTTGCGTCCGATGCGCGCGCCGCCGCGGACGGCACGATGCCGATGATCGGCCATGTGACGTCGAGTTACTTCAGCCCGATTCTCAGGCGCTCGATTGCGCTTGCGGTGGTGAAGGGCGGTCTGGGCAAGATGGGCGAAAAGATTGTGGTGCCGATGGCCGATGGGCGGCGCGTGAGTGCCACGATCGCCAGCCCGATTTTCTACGACACGGAAGGGGTGCGTCAGCATGTGGAATGAAACGAGAGAACCGATGCCCCTCGCGGAGCGTGTGGCGGCTGTGAAACTGGAATCGCCTTTTATCGGCGCGACGGATGTGCTGGGCGCGCACGCCGCGCGGCCATCCAAAGCCTTTGCGATGCGCGAGCTGCCGTTCCGCGATCTGGTGATGGTGCGCGGCGAGCCGGGCGACACCGCATTTACAGGCGCTTTCGCGCAGGCCGTGGGCTGCGCCCTGCCGGTGCAGCCGAATACGCGCTCGCTGGGTGCAGACTACGACGCGCTCTGGCTTGGCCCGGATGAATGGCTGGTGCGTTCGGCGGGGCCTGTGGAAGCGGGTCTGCTCGAAGAAAAACTGACCGCTGCATTGAATGGCAACGAAGGGTCGTGGGCCACGGCAGTCGACGTCGGCAGCGGTTATACCGTGGTCGAACTGAGCGGCACGCGCGTGCGCGAAGTGCTGTCGCGCGGTTGTCCTCTCGATCTGCATCCGCGTCTGTTCAAGGAAGGACAGTGTGCGCAGAGCTTCTTTTTCAAGGCGTCGATCGTGCTGATTCCCACCGGTGTCGACCGCTATGAAGTCGTCGTGCGGCGCAGCTTCGCCGATTACTTCTGCCGCATTCTGCTCGACGCCGCCGCGCCGTTGTTGTCATGAAGATCGTCGATGAAGGGCTGGTGCAGGCGCTTTCTCCGCATGCACCACGCGCGCCAGGCGGGCGTGGCTGGAGCGTGTTCGTCGAAGGCCTGAGCGTGCCCGTGCGCGTGGGCATTCACGGCTACGAGCATGAAGCGCCGCAGCCCGTGGTGATCGACGCGCAACTTGGCTACCGCTGCGAGCCAAACGAGGCGGCGGAGTGGATCGATTACGACCGCTGGTGCACGCGCGTCGCGGATTGGCTCGCGCATCGGCCGCATACGCGGCTGCTTGAAACGCTGGTTGCCGATCTCGCGGCGTTTTCGTTCCGCGAATGGCCTGCGCTGCACACGCTTTCGCTTGCTGCGCACAAGCCGAAGATTCGCCCCGGCACCAAACGCGTGGGCGTGGCGCTCGACTGGACGCGCGGGGATTACCTCGTGTGGAGTGGTGCGAAGTAAGGATTCAAGGATTCACATCAGGAAGCATCTGCAAAAACAGGGAGAAATAGGGAGAAGCAGCAGCAAGACCCATCACAAAGGAGACAGCAACGATGAGCAGCAATCGAGGCGTGGTGTATCTGGGAGCGGGCAAAGTCGAAGTGCAGAATATCGACTACCCGAAAATGGTCGATCCGTCCGGGCGTTCGATCGGCCATGGCGTGGTGCTCAAGGTGGTTAGCACGAATATCTGCGGCTCGGATCAGCATATGGTCCGTGGTCGCACGACTGCGCCCGTGGGTCTCGTGCTCGGTCACGAGATCACGGGCGAAGTGGTGGAAGTGGGCCGCGACGTGGAGACGCTCAAGATCGGCGATCTGGTGTCGGTGCCGTTCAACGTGGCGTGCGGCCGCTGCGCGATGTGCCGTGAGCAGCACACGGGCGTGTGCCTCAACGTGAATCCTTCGCGCGCGGGCGGCGCGTACGGCTATGTCGATATGGGCGGCTGGATCGGCGGGCAGGCAGAATATGTGCTCGTGCCTTACGCCGATTTCAACCTGCTGAAATTCCCCGATCGCGATCAGGCGATGTCGAAGATCCGCGATCTCACCTGCCTTTCGGACATTCTGCCGACGGGCTATCACGGCGCGGTCACGGCCGGCGTGAAGCCCGGTTCGACCGTTTATATCGCGGGCGCGGGGCCGGTGGGCATGGCGGCCGCGGCCTCCGCGCGTCTGCTGGGCGCGGCCTGCACGATCGTCGGCGATATGAATGCGGAGCGACTAGCGCACGCCAAGGCGATGGGCTTCGAAGTCGTCGATCTTTCGAAAGACGCCTCGCTCGGCGAGCAGATCGAGCAGATTCTGGGCAAGCCGGAAATCGATTGTGCGGTGGATTGCGTGGGTTTCGAGGCGCATGGTCATGGCGCTTCAGGCCACTCTGAAGAAGCGCCGGCCACCGTGCTCAATTCGCTGATGGAAATCACGCGGCCTGCGGGCATGATCGGCATTCCGGGGCTTTATGTCACCGACGATCCGGGCGCCACCGACGTCGCCGCAAAGCACGGTAGCCTGAGCATCCGCTTTGGCCTGGGTTGGGCGAAATCGCATACGTTCCATACCGGCCAGACGCCCGTGCTCAAGTACAACCGCAATCTGATGCAGGCGATTCTGTTCGACCGTTTGCCCATTGCGAAGATCGTCAATGTGACGGTGATTTCGCTGGAGGAAGCGCCGGAGGGCTATAAGAAGTTCGACGGCGGTGCGCCACGCAAATTCGTGATCGACCCGCATCGGATGCTGGCCGCCTAAGGGTTATTTCGCCTTAATTTGCGTGAATAAAAAAGGCAGCCCGGAGTTTTGGGCTGCCTTTCGGTGTTTCTAAAAAGGTGTTTCTATTTTTTGTGGCTCTCAGGCGTGCACGGGCAAAGCCGGTAAATGCCGCAGCGGCGCATCCACGCCCGCCATTGGCGCGACGCGCTTGCGCCGTTCGCCTGTGGGCGCAATGCCGAAAGCATCGCGATAACTCTTGCTGAAATGGCAGGCCGACTGGAAGCCGCACGCCATGGTGATCTGCATGATCGACATATCGGTTTGCAGCAGCAGTTCGCGCGCGCGGCGCAAACGCAGCGTGAGGTAATAGTGCGTGGGCGTCATGCCCAGGTGCTCATGGAAAAGCCGCTGCAATTGCCGTTGCGACATATTCGCAAGACGCGCCAGCTCCTCGCGCGAAAGCGGCTCTTCGATATTACTCTCCATGAGCGAAATGACTTCGAAAAGCGACTTGTTGGCCGAACCCAGCCGCGCGACCAACGGCATGCGCTGCTGCGCGCTGGTATCGCGGATATGCTCGACCACGAATTGCTCGGCGATCTGTGTGACGCGCGCCGTGCCCACACGCGGCGTGATGAGGTGCAGCATCATGTCGAGCGGCGCGACGCCACCCGTGCAGGTCACGCGATCGCGGTCGATCACAAACAGCTCTTTGAGAAAGCGCGTGGAAGGAAATTCTTCCTTCAGCGCCGACATATTTTCCCAATGGATCGCGCAGGCATAGCCCGCCAATAGGCCCGATTTCGCCAGCGCATACGTGCCGGTACACAGACTCCCCAACGCCACGCCCATGCGCGCGAAACGGCGCAGCGTATTCAGATGCGCCGCGCTGGTGACGTGCTGCACGTCGATACCGCCGCATACGAACACGATATCGGGTTGTCCGGCACATTCCGCCGGGCCTGTGTCGAAACCGATGCCGCTGCTGGAAGTAACGGTGCCGCCGTCGGGGCTGATGATGGACCAGCGATAGAGCGGTTGCCCGCTCAGGTAATTAGCCATGCGAAGCACTTCGATCGCGTTGGTGAAGGCGATCATCGTGAAGTTCGGCAGCGGCATGAACGCGAAATGCGCTAGCGACGCGGTGCGCTCGGGTGACATGGGGAACCATTCCTTTTATTCGATGGCGGCGCTCGGGGCGCGACCAGGCTACGGCATTCTGGAGTCGGGCGCTATGGCTGTGCCATGCGGCAAAACCCTGATGCGCCTGACTCCTTACAACGAGCTTCGAATCTGCTGCTGATCTTGTACTGGTCTGCTTTGGTTCTTTTCCCCAGAGGAAACGGGCGTGCTATTCGCGGCGCATCAAGCGCGTGGCTCAGCAGCCTTAACGGCGACTCGACGTATCGGGGAATGGCCGTTTTGAGTGTACGAGAAATTTATTCGGATCAGAAAGAATTTGAAGCCATGCGGGTAGGGGCGTCCGGGAGGGGGGCGATTCAACACGACTTGTGAAAAACGGACGCCGATGGCGGAAAAGGAAAAGAACGCGTCTGAAATCGGATATCGATCAAAAAGCCGAACGACAAGAATAGAGCCGTCGGTAGCCACTCAGGCGCAAAGCCCGCCGAAGCAAGGCTGCCACCCCCATCTCTCGTCATGGATGCCCTATGTCGAACTCGCAAGCTTTCTTCTCGCAACCGCTCGCTCAGCGCGATGCCGCGGTGCGCAACAGCCTCCTCAAAGAACTGGAGCGGCAGCAGTCGCAGGTGGAAATGATCGCCTCGGAAAACATCGTCTCGCGTGCCGTGCTGGAAGCGCAGGGTTCGGTGTTGACCAATAAGTATGCGGAAGGCTATCCCGGCAAGCGCTATTACGGCGGCTGCGAATTCGCCGACGAAATTGAAACGCTGGCGATCGAACGACTCAAGCAGCTTTTTGGTGCAGGCTTCGCCAATGTGCAGCCCCATTCCGGCGCTCAGGCCAACGGCGCGGTCATGCTGGCGCTCGCCAAACCCGGCGACACGGTGCTGGGCATGTCGCTGGATGCGGGCGGTCACCTTACGCACGGCGCGAAGCCGGCGTTGTCGGGCAAGTGGTTCAACGCGGTGCAGTACGGCGTGAATCGCGACACGATGCGCATCGATTACGACCAGGTCGAAGAACTGGCGCAGCAGCACAAGCCGAGTTTGCTGATCGCGGGCTTTTCCGCTTACCCGCGCGAACTGGACTTCGCACGTTTTCGCGCCATCGCCGATAGCGTGGGCGCAAAGCTGATGGTGGATATGGCGCATATCGCCGGGATCATCGCGGCGGGTCGCCACGCCAACCCGGTCGAGCATGCGCACGTGGTGACCTCGACTACGCACAAGACGCTGCGCGGCCCGCGCGGCGGCGTAGTACTGACCAACGACGAAGACATCGCGAAGAAGATCAATTCGGCGGTTTTCCCTGGCCTGCAAGGCGGCCCGCTGATGCACGTGATTGCGGGCAAGGCGGTCGCCTTCGGCGAAGCGCTCGACGCAAGTTTCAAAACCTATATCGACAACGTGCTGGCCAATGCACAAGCGTTGGGCGAAGTGCTCAAGGACGGCGGGGTCGATCTCGTCACGGGCGGCACCGACAACCATCTGCTGCTGGTCGATCTGCGCCCCAAGGGTCTCAAGGGCACCCAGGTCGAGCAGGCGCTCGAACGCGCCGGCATTACCTGCAACAAGAACGGCATTCCCTTCGATACGGAAAAGCCCACTGTGACTTCCGGCATTCGGCTGGGCACGCCCGCAGGGACGACCCGCGGCTTCGGCGTGGCGGAATTTCGCCAGATCGGCGCGTTGATCCTGCAGGTTTTCGATGCTCTGCGCGCGCATCCGGAAGGCGACGCCGCTACCGAACAACGCGTGCGCCGCGAAATCTTCGCGCTGTGCGAACGCTTTCCCATCTATTGAAACCCACGGAGCACCATCACGATGAGCACCCTGCACGACAACAGCATCATCATCGACGGCCTGAACATTTCGAAGTTCGAGCGCTCCGTGTTCGAGGACATGCGCAAGGGCGGCGTCACCGCCGTCAATTGCACGGTTTCGGTCTGGGAAGATTTCCAGAAGACGGTCGATAACATCGCGGAAATGAAGCAGCAGATCCGCGAATACAGCGAGATTCTCACGCTCGTGCGCACCACCGACGACATTGTGCGCGCCAAGAAGGAAAACAAAACGGGGATTATTTTCGGCTTCCAGAATTCGTATGCGTTCGAGGACAACCTTGGCTATATCGAGGTGTTCAAGGAACTGGGCGTGAATGTAGTGCAGCTTTGCTACAACACGCAGAATCTGGTGGGCACCGGTTGTTATGAGGCCGATGGCGGGCTGTCCGGCTATGGGCGCGAAGTCATTCAGGAAATGAACCGCGTGGGCATCATGGTGGATCTCTCGCATGTGGGCGGCAAGACTTCGTCCGATGCGATTGCGGTATCGAAGAAGCCGGTGACGTATTCGCACTGCTGCCCGTCGGGTTTGAAGGAGCATCCGCGCAACAAGAGCGACGAGCAGTTGAAGGAAATTGCCGATGCGAACGGTTTCGTGGGCGTGACGATGTTCGCGCCGTTCCTCAAGCGTGGCCCGGACGCCACCGTCGAGGATTATCTGGAAGCGATCGAATATGTGGTCGATCTGATCGGCGAGGATCGCGTGGGGATCGGCACGGACTTCACCCAGGGCTATACCACGGAGTTCTTCGACTGGATCACGCACGACAAAGGCCGTTATCGCCGTCTGACGAATTTCGGCAAGGTGGTGAATCCGGAAGGCATTCGCACTATCGGCGAGTTTCCGAATCTGACTGCCGCGATGGAGCGCGCGGGCTGGAGCGAAACGCGCATCAAGAAGGTGATGGGCGAGAACTGGCTGCGCGTGTTCGGCGAAGTCTGGAACGGTTGAAGCGCATTGCATTTTCGCCCTTAAAAACCCCACGATCAGGAAAAAACGATGCAACCGCAACTGCCCATCGACGTGAACCCGGAAACCGGCGTCTGGACCACCGACGCGCTGCCGATGCTTTACGTGCCGCGCCACTTCTTCACCAACAACCACACTGCCGTGGAAGAAGCGCTGGGCCGCGACGCCTACGCGGAGATTCTCTACAAGGCCGGCTATAAATCCGCGTACCACTGGTGCGCGAAAGAAGCCGAAAAACACGGCATCGAAGGCATGGCTGTATTCGAGCACTATCTGAAGCGTCTGTCGCAACGCGGCTGGGGTCTCTTCACGATCGTCGAAGCCGATCCGGCCAGCGCCCGCGCGCGTATCGAACTGCACAACTCGTCTTTCGTGCTCGCCCAACCGGACAAGCACGGCACGGACGAAAAACTCTGCTACATGTTCGCGGGCTGGTTCGCGGGCGCGATGGACTGGGTCAACGACACTACGCCCGACGGCAAGAAAGCGCCGCGCGCCCAATCGCGCGAAGTGCGCTGCGCCGCCGAAGGCCACGCACATTGCGTGTTCGAGGTATCGCCGCTCACGCACTGAGGCGCCACGTAGAACCTGAGAATGACGCGGCATCGATATCAATCAGGATGCCGAACAAAACAGTCAGACCGCAATACACCCTGAACGCCTGAGGTCGTCCGCGATGCGTTATCCCAATCTCTTCAAGCCTCTCACGCTCAACCAGCTTACGCTGCGCAACCGCATCGTCAGCACCGCCCATGCCGAGGTCTACGCGGAACCGGGCGGCCTGCCGGGCGACCGCTATATCCGCTATTACGAGGAAAAGGCCAAGGGCGGCGTGGGTCTGGCCGTCTGCGGTGGTTCCAGCCCCGTGTCGGTGGACAGCCCGCAAGGCTGGTGGAAATCGGTGAATCTTTCGACCGATCGCATCATCGATCCGCTCGCGCGCCTGGCGGAAGCCATGCATCGCCATGGCGCGAAGATCATGATTCAGGCCACCCACATGGGCCGCCGTTCGGCGTTTCATGGCGAACACTGGCCGCATCTGATGTCGCCTTCGGGTATCCGCGAACCGGTGCATCGCGGCAACGCCAAGATCATCGAAGTCGAAGAAATCCGCCGCATTATCGGCGACTTCGCCACCGCCGCGAAGCGCGTGCAGGACGCGGGGATGGACGGGATCGAGATTTCTGCGGCGCACCAGCATTTGATCGACCAGTTCTGGAGTCCGCGCACCAACTTCCGCACCGACGAATGGGGCGGCTCGCTGGAAAACCGTCTGCGCTTTGGCGTCGAAGTTTTGCAGGCCGTGCGCGAAGCGGTCGGCAAGGACTTCTGCGTGGGCCTGCGCATGTGCGGCGACGAGTTCCATGAAGATGGTCTCGACCACGAGCAATTGAAGGAAATCGCCCAGGCGATGGCGGAAACCGGCCTGATCGATTACCTGGGCGTGATCGGTTCGGGTGCGGATACGCACAACACGCTCGCCAACTGCATGCCGCCGATGGCGCTGCCGCCCGAGCCGTTCGTGCATCTGGCTGCAGGCATCAAGTCGGTGGTCAAGCTGCCGGTCATGCACGCGCAAAGCATTCGCGACGCAGGCCAGGCCGAACGCCTGCTGGCCAGCGGCATGGTCGATCTGGTCGGCATGACACGCGCGCAGATTGCCGATCCGCATATGGTCATCAAGATCCGCGATGGCCGCGAAGACGAAATCAAGCAGTGTGTAGGCGCGAATTACTGCATCGACCGCCAGTACAACGGCCTTGACGTGCTTTGCGTGCAGAATGCCGCGACGTCGCGTGAAGCCACCATGCCGCACGTGATTGCGCGCACGAAGGGGCCGAAGCGCAAGGTCGTGGTGGTGGGCGCGGGTCCGGCCGGGCTGGAAGCGGCGCGCGTGGCGCGTCTGCGTGGTCATGACGTGGTGCTGTTCGAAAAGGGCGACGCCGTGGGCGGCCAGATCCTGCTGGCCGCGAAAGCACCGCAGCGCGAGCAGATGGCCGGCATCGTGCGCTGGTTCGATATGGAAACGAAGCGTCTGGGCGTGGATCGCCGCATGGGCGTAGAGGCCGACGAGGCCACCATCTTCGCGGAGCATCCCGATATCGTTGTGCTAGCAACGGGCGGTTCGAGCTTCACGCAGCAGGTGCCGGCGTGGGGCGTCGAACAAGGGCTGGCCGTGAGTTCGTGGGACATCCTCTCGGGCCGCGTGGAGCCGAAGCAGAACGTGCTGATCTATGACGGCGTGAGCACGCATGCAGGCGCGGGCGTGGCCGATTTCATCTCCAGCCGCGGCTCGAACGTGGAAATCGTCACGCCCGACGTGAAAGTGGCCGACGACGTGGGCGGCACCACTTTCCCGATCTTCTATCGCCGCCTCTATGCGCAGGGCGTGATTCATACGCCGAACTACTGGCTCGACCGCGTCTACGAGGAAAACGGCAAGAAGATCGCCGTGCTGCGCAACGAGTACACCGAGGAGCAGGAAGAGCGGGCCGTCGATCAGGTGGTGATTGAAAACGGCAGCACGCCCAACGACTTACTCTACTGGAAGCTCAAGCCTGAGTCGCTCAATCGCGGCCAGGTAGATGTGCACAAGCTCTTTGCGGCGGAACCGCAGCCGTGTCTTTCCGAAGAGCTGGGCAACGGCCGCTTCCTGCTGTTCCGCGTGGGCGACTGCATCTCGCTGCACAACATCCACGGCGCAATCTACGACGCGCTGCGTCTCGTCAAGGACTTCTGAGCCATGAAGCCTGCCTACCTCATCACCGCGCTGCTGTGGCTTTCGATGGCGGGGCTCGCGTTCGCGGTCGCGAAGCGGGCCGCCTATTGGCGGCTCGGGCGCGCAGCCGTGCCGGGAGCTTACGGCAAATTCGGCGTTGGCAATCTGTTCAGTATCCCGAAGCGATATTTCGTCGATTTGCATCATGTAGTGGCGCGCGACCCGTATATCGCGAAGACTCACGTTGCCACGGCGGGCGGCGCGATTGGCGCGCTGGTGCTGGTGTTCATCAACTACGGGCTGGCAATCTACTCGCCGTGGCTCGACAAGCTGATCCTGCTGGCTGCGCTGGCGATGCTGGTGGGCGCGGTGTTCGTGTGGCGTCGCCGTCATGCGAAGCAGGTGCCTGCGCGTCTTTCGCGCGGGCCGTGGAATACGCTGCCGTGGATGCTGGGGGCGTTTGCGCTGGGTATCGCGCTGTACACGGCGGTGCCTGCGGGCGCGATGTCGGGCGCGTTTGCGCTGATCTGCGCGCTGCTGATCGTGATCGGCGCTTATACGATGACGTTCGGCGCGGCGCAGGGCGGCCCGATGAAGCACGCGGTGGCGGGGCTGCTGCATCTGGCGTTTCACCCGCGCCAGGAGCGCTTTGCGGCCGATCGCACGGCGTGGACCGGCGAAGGCGAGGCCACGCCGCCCACCGCGCTCAAGCTGCCCGATATCGAGCAGAAGGAATATGGCGTTGCCAAACCGGTCGAATTCCGCTGGAACCAGCTGCTGAGTTTCGACGCCTGCGTGCAGTGCGGTAAATGCGAGGCGGCTTGCCCCGCTTTCGCAGCAGGCCAGCCGCTCAATCCCAAGAAGCTGATTCAGGATCTCGTGACCGGCATGGCGGGTGGCACGGACGCGGCCTACGCCGGCAGCCCCACGCCGGGGATCGAAATTGGCAAGCATGGCGGTCAGCCCAATGGCCCGATTGTCTCGGGCCTGATCGAGACGCAGACGCTCTGGTCCTGCACCACCTGCCGCGCCTGCGTGCAGGAGTGCCCGATGCTGATCGAGCATGTGGATGCCATCGTCGATATGCGGCGCAACCAGACGCTCGTGCATGGCACGGTGCCGGGCAAAGGCCCGGAAGTGCTGGCCAATCTGCGCGAAACCGGCACGATGGGCGGCTACGACAAGGCCGCGCGCTACGACTGGTCTGTCGATCTGGATGCGCCGGTGGCGCAGCCCGGCAAGCGCGTCGATATCCTGCTGGTGGCCGGTGAAGGCGCTTTCGACATGCGCTATCAGCGCACGCTGCGCGCGCTGGTGAAGGTGCTCAACAAAGCGGGCGTCGATTATGCGGTGCTGGGCGCGAGCGAATCCGATACTGGCGACGTGGCGCGCCGTCTGGGCGATGAAGCCACTTTCCGCCAGATGGCGCGGCAGATGATGGTCACGCTCGGCACGCTGCAATTTGGCCGTATCGTCACCGCCGATCCGCACGTCATGCACAGCTTGCGCAACGAATATCGCGCACTGGGCGCGCGCTACGAGGTGCTGCATCACACCACACTGCTCGCCGAACTGGCTGATAAGCGCCGCATTGAACCGAAGGCGCTCGAAGCGCTGCGCGACAAGCGCACCACTTATCACGATCCCTGCTATCTGGGCCGCTACAACGGCGAAACCGAGGCGCCGCGAAAACTGCTCAAGACCATCGGCATTCGCGTAGTGGAGATGGAGCGCAGCGGCATGCGCGGCCGCTGCTGCGGCGGCGGAGGCGGCGCGCCGCTGACCGATATCCCCGGCAAGCAGCGCATTCCCGATATCCGCATCGCCGATGCGCGCGCCGTGGGCGCCGACGTCGTAGCGGTCGGGTGTCCTAACTGTACGGCGATGCTCGAAGGCGTCGTGGGCCCGCGCCCCGAAGTCCTCGACGTGGCCGAACTCGTCGCCGCCGCGCTGGAGTGAGCCGATGAACGTCATCAAACGAATCGACCCGCGCCGGCCTTTCGTCATCACCGCTGACGGGCTGAGGCGCATCACGCTGGGCGAACAAGGCAGCGCCGATCTCGCTGCCGTGCAACGCGCGGCGCACGGTCACGGCACGACGGCGGCGAAGCCGCGCCGCGAAGTGCGCGAGCGCAGGCATGTGCTGCTGGCGGTCGCGCATAGCGAACGCGGCGCGCTCGACGATCACGCCTGCCAGACGATTGCCGCCGCCGCCTTGCTTGCGGATGCGCACACCGAAGTGGCGCTGCTGGTGTTCGGCGAATTGAAAGAAGATGTCGCCGCGCGCGGTGTGGACAAGCTGATCGAATTGCCGGGTTTCGAGCGTCGCGCGTTTGCGCCAGAAAGCGAACTGCGGGCCTTGCAAGCGTGCGCCGCGGCGCTCGCGCCGAAGCATATTTTTCTGTCCGATAACGCCTATGGCGACGGCGATCTGGGCCGTCGCTTTGCGGCTGCCGCCGGCGCGAGCGTGGCCACGCAAGTGGTCGAAATCGACGCGAACCATGTGGGCGTTTATGAGCAGGCGAAGCGGGCTTTTGCTACGCGCACGCTCCCCGATGTGATTCTGCTCGCTCCCAATGCGGTCGATACGAAGCTGCCGTTTGTGGGCGCGGGCGAAAAGCTCGCGGGCGATTTCATTCGCCCGGCCAGTGCGCTGGCGCAGCCGTATCGCGATCTGGGTCTGGAGGACATCGACGCGGCGCAGGTCGCGCTGGAAGAGGCCGATTTCATCGTCGCGGCAGGTAATGGCGTGAGCGATGTGGCGTCGTTCGAGCGGTTGGCGGGCGTGTTTGGCGCGGCTATCGGTGCGAGTCGCGTGGCCGTCGACAACGGCCATTTCACGCGCGACAAGCAGGTGGGTGCGACCGGCAAGACCGTGGAGGCGAGCGTGTATATCGCGTTCGGCATCTCGGGCGCGGTGCAGCATTTGCAGGGTATCAAGGACTGCCGCCACGTGATCGCGGTGAATACGGATGCCAGCGCACCCATTGCGAAGCGCGCGAATCTGACCGTGGTGGGCGACGCGCAGGCGACCATTGCCGCGCTGATCGCGCAGGTTCAGGCCGCGCGCGCGGCACGTCAACGCGGCGCGCCGGAAATCGAAGAGCGCAAGCCTGCAGGAGTCGCCGCATGAACACCAACGCAAAAGTCAAACTGCAACGTATCGCCGTGCTGGTTTCGACGGGACGGCATCCCGTGAGCGGTGCGCCGCGCTACAGCCGCAACGACGCGGCAGCGCTGGAACTGGGCCGCAAGCTCGCGCAGCAACACGGCGCGCAACTCGACGTGATCCACGCAGGCGATCCCACCGATCTGGCGCTGCCCGAATACCTCGCGCTAGGCGCGCAACAGGTGGAAGTGCTCAATTGCACGCCGGAAGACGACGCCGCTCAGGCGCTCGCCACGCGTGTACGCGAACACGATCTCGTGCTCACCGGCACGCGCGCCGAGGGCGCGCACGACAGCGGCATGCTGCCATATCGCGTGGCGGCGCTGCTGGGCTATGCGCTGGTGGGCGCGGCGGTCGATCTCGACATGGAGGGCGGACAGGCGCGCGTGCGCCAGTTCCTGCCGAAAGGTTTGCGCCGCCGCGTGGAAGCGGCGTTGCCCGCCGTGGTGGCGGTGCATCCGCTTGCCGAGGCGAAGCCCGCTTATGCCTATGCGCGGCTGCGCGCCGGAACGGTCTGGCCGTCGGCTGCCATTGCGCGTGTGCCCAATACCGAAGCCGCCGCCTGGCAATCCGGCCCCGTCGAACGCAAGCCGGTCAAGCTCGTCGCCGCCGAGCGCCGCTCGGGCCACGCCCGGATGCTGGGCGCGACCACGACCGAAAGCCGGGGCGGCAACGTCGTAAATGCGGGGACTTCGGTCGAAAAAGCACAAGTGATTCTGGCGTATTTACGCGAGCATCAACTCATCGACGACTGATTTCGCGGTGGGGCGAAAGGCCACGGCGAATAAGGTCGGTCACGACGCATGCACTAAACAGACGCATCAAGGACGCAGAATCCGGAGCACACGATGAACGTATCGGCAGACGAATATGCACGCATGCGCGCGCTGGTGGAGCGGCGCAAAGCAGGTTACAGCCTCGAAGCGCCTTTCTATCTGAGCGAGGAGATTTTCGCGCTCGATATGCAGGCGATTTTCAGGGAGCACTGGATTCAGGTCGCCGTGGAGCCGGAACTTCCGGAGCCCGGCGACTATGTGACGGTCGAACTCGGCAGCGATTCGATCCTGATCGTGCGCGACGACGACATGCAGGTGCGCGCGTTTCATAACGTGTGTCGCCATCGCGGCGCGCGCCTGTGTAATGAGGAAAAGGGCACGGTTGGCAATATCGTCTGCCCGTACCACAGCTGGACGTATAACCTGAACGGCGATCTGATGTTCGCCGAGCACATGGGCGAGCAGTTCGACCGTTGCAAGCACAGCCTGAAGAGCGTCCATGTACAAAACCTGGCAGGCCTGATCTTCGTGTGCCTGGCTGATGAGCCGCCCGCCGATTTCGACCTCATGCGCGCGGCGATGGAGCCGTATCTGCTGCCGCACGATCTGGCCAACTGCAAGGTGGCGGCGCAGGTCGACATCATCGAAAAGGGCAACTGGAAGCTGGTGATGGAGAACAATCGCGAGTGCTATCACTGTGTCGCGAACCATCCCGAGCTGACGATTTCGCTTTATGAGTATGGCTTCGGCTATCAGCGTTCGGACGCCAACGCGGAGGGCATGGATGCCTTCGAGCGCACCTGCGTGGAGCGTGCGCGCCAGTGGGAGCAACTGGATCTGCCATCGGTCGAAATCGAAAAGCTGCTGGATGTGACGGGCTTTCGCACGCAGCGTCTGCCGCTCGATCGCAGCGGCGAATCGCAGACGCTCGACGCCAAGGTGGCCTGCAAGAAACTGCTCGGCGAATTCCGCAGTGCCGATCTGGGTGGCCTCTCGTTCTGGACGCAGCCGAATTCCTGGCATCACTTCATGAGCGATCACATCGTGACGTTCTCGGTGATTCCGCTTTCGGCGGGCGAGACGCTGGTGCGCACGCGCTGGCTGGTGCACAAGGACGCGCGCGAAGGCATCGATTACGACGTGGCGAATCTCACGGCGGTCTGGAACGCCACCAACAATCAGGACCGCACGCTGGTGGAGTATTCGCAGCGTGGCGCGGCGAGCAGCGCCTACGAGCCGGGTCCATATTCGCCCTATACCGAAGGGCTGGTGGAAAAATTCTCGGCCTGGTATGTGGGTCGTATCGCCGCTGCGCTTGGGCGCAAGCGGACCATTCCCATGCGCGTGGAAAGCGGAGTCTGACATGATGCGAGATGCGGCCCAATTCGATCCGGCCCACAGCCGCGTAACGCGCCCAGCGTTCTGGGGCGCGCTGCCGGAGAAGTGGACGAGCGACGCCGAGGAAACGCTGGAATGCTGTCATGTGCGTCAGGAAACGCATGACGTAAAGAGCTTTTTCCTGCGCTCGCCGCAAGGCCGCACGTTCTCGTTCGAGCCGGGCCAGTTCGTCACGCTCGAACTGGAGATCGACGGCGAAACGATCAACCGTTGCTACACGATATCGTCTTCGCCTGCGCGGCCCCACACGCTGTCCATCACGGTCAAACGCGTGCCGGGCGGCAAGGTGTCGAACTGGCTGCACGACAACCTCATGCCGGGCGCGATGATACGCGTGCTGGGGCCTGCGGGCGAATTCACCTGCGCGCGTCACGCCGCGCCAAAGTATCTGTTTCTTTCGGCGGGATCGGGCATTACGCCGCTGATGTCGATGAGCCGCGCGTATCACGACCTGGCTGAAGATCGCGACATCGTATTCGTGCACAGCGCGCGCACGCCCGATGACGTCATCTTCGCGCGCGAACTCGAATTGATTGCCGCGAGCCATTCGAGTTTTCGTACCTCGTTTGTGTGCGAGCGTGTGGGTGCGCGTACGCATTGGTCGGGCGTCACGGGTTTTCTCACACTGCCGCTGCTGAAACTGATTGCGCCGGATTTTATGGAGCGCGAGATTTTCACCTGCGGCCCCGCACCGTATATGAAGGCCGTGCGCGATCTGCTCGATGAAGCGGGTTTCGCACGCGAGCGTTATCACGAAGAGAGTTTCTCGTTCGAGACGCTGGCGGCCGACGACGCGCCATTAACCGCCGCTCCAGACTCAGCGCCAGTTTCGACGGAAGCCACCACCTTCAAGGTGACGTTTGCAAAGAGCCACCGCGAGATCGTTTGCGGCGAGCATCAGCACGTGCTGGCGGCGGCGCGCGAGGCGGGCGTGCGTCTGCCTTCGTCGTGCGCCCAGGGTATGTGCGGCACCTGCAAGGTGAAGCTCGTCTCGGGGCAGGTGGAAATGAAGCACAACGGCGGCATTCGCCAGCGCGAAATCGATCAGGGCATGGTGCTGCTGTGCTGCAGCACGCCGCGCTCGGATCTCGTCGTCGATAAATAAATCCGCCAATGCGTACCGCGTCGCGGTTGAACAATATCGCGTCGGAAAACAACGGTATCGGCCATTTGTGACGGGGGAATCTGGAGGTGTAGGGCGCTTGTGCCCGAATCACAGGAGATTGCCGTGAAGCTGCTTGCAAAATGGTTGGGCATGGGTGTGATGTCGGTGGCGCTGGGCGCGAGCGCGCTCGCGGACAGCAAGCCGACGCTGAAAATCGGCTACGTGGAAGGGTGGGACGACAGCGTGGCGACCTCGAACGTGGCGGCGCGTATCATCGAAAAGCGTCTGGGTTATCAGGTCGAACTCGTGCCGGTGGCGGCTGGCATCATGTGGCAGGGCGTGGCGCGCGGCGATCTCGACGCCACGCTGTCCGCCTGGCTGCCGGTTACCCAGGGCGCTTACTGGGACCAGTTCAAGGGCAAGGTGGTCGATCTGGGCACCAATTTCCCCGGCGCGAAGATTGGTCTGGTGGTGCCGCAATACGTGACGGCTAAAAGTATCGACGATCTCAATGCGCAGAAGTCGGCCTTTGCAGGGCGCATCGTCGGCATCGATGCGGGTGCGGGCGTGATGAGCAAGACCGATCAGGCGATCAAGCAATATGGTCTGAACTATACGGTCATGCCTAGTTCGGGCAGCGGCATGACGGCGGAACTGGCGCGCTCGGTCAACGCGAACAAGCCGGTGATCGTCACGGGCTGGACGCCGCATTGGATGTTCGCCAAATACAAATTGCGCTTCCTTGAAGATCCGAAGAATGTGTTCGGCGCGGCTGAACATGTGGATAGCGTCGTGAATCCGGGGCTGGAAAACAAGGCTCCGCCCGTGGTCGCGTTCCTCAAGAAGTTCCAGTGGAAGCCGGGCGAAATCGACAGCGTGATGCTGGCGATCCAGAACGGCACCAAGCCCGACGCCGCCGCCGACAGCTGGATCGCCGCGCATGGCGAACGCGTGCAGGACTGGGTGGCGTCCGCGCAGTAATCGCGCATTAGCCGCGCAATCAATTTAGGCATCCGAAACGTGTCGCCGCGCGCCGCGCCGGCATGCGTGTTCAGACACAGTGCGGGCCGGCGCCTGCATCACGAGGAGATGGACTCGATGAAATCCCCCAAGATCGTGGTCGACGGACTCTGCAAGGTGTTCGGACCCAACCCCAAGTTGGCGCGCGAGATGTTGGCGCGCGGCGCCACCAAGGACGAACTCTTCAAGCAGACCGGCTACGTGCTGGGCGTCAACAACGCGAGCTTCGAAGTCCAGGAAGGCGAGATCTTCGTGCTGATGGGGCTGTCCGGCTCCGGCAAATCCACGCTGATCCGCCTCATCAACCGGCTGGTGGAGCCGACGGCGGGCCGCGTGGTGATCGATGGCCGCGATATCGCGGCGGTGCGTAAATCGGAACTCGTCTCGCTGCGCCGCACCGACATGAGCATGGTGTTCCAGTCCTTCGCGCTGATGCCACAGCGTACCGTGCTGTCCAACGCGGCGTTCGGCCTGGAAGTGGCGGGCATGGGCCGCAAGGCCCGCGAGCAGCGCGCACTGGACGTGCTGGAGCAGGTGGGGCTGGCCGCTTTCGCGCACAAACTGCCCGCCGAGCTTTCGGGCGGCATGCAGCAGCGCGTGGGTCTGGCGCGCGCGCTGGCGGTCAACCCCTCGCTGATGATCATGGACGAGGCGTTTTCCGCGCTCGATCCGCTCAAGCGCAAGGAAATGCAGAACGTGCTGCTGCAACTGCAGAAGGAGCAGCGCCGCACCATCATGTTCGTTTCGCACGATCTGGAAGAGGCGCTGCGTATCGGCAGCCGCATCGCCATCATGGAAGGCGGGCGCATCGTGCAGATCGGCACGCCGCGCGAAATCATCAGCAATCCTGCGGATGAATACGTGCGTGCCTTCTTCGATGGCGTGGATACGAGCCGTTACCTTACCGCAGGCGATCTGATGCAGTCTGAGCGCGTGCCGCTGGTGCGCTCGCTCGACGCCACCAGCGTGGCCGCCTCGCTCAATGGCAGCGCCGATTACGCCTTCGTGCTGGACGCCGAACGCCGCATCAGCGGATTCGTCACGCGCGACGCGATTGGCGTGGCCAAACCGCAGGTCAAGAAAATCGAATGCATTTCGCGCGGCGCGCCGCTCGAACAGGTGGTGTCGCGCGTGTGCGCGAACCCGGTGGCGCTGCCCGTGGTCGATGAAGAAGGCCGTTTCTGTGGGTCGATCGATCAGGCGGCGGTGCTCAAGGTCATGATGCGCAGCGGAAGTCATAACGGCAGTATCAACGGGAGTCAGCGCCATGTCTGAGATCATTCCGCTTGGCCACTGGGTGGATCAGTCGGTTCACTATCTGCTCGATCACGATGCCAATACCTTCGACACCATCGGCCGCGCGATCGAGAGCTTCGCGAAGCTGATCGAGCAAGGCTTGCAAGGCATTCCCATGCCGCTGTTGATGGCGATTTTCGTGGTGGGTGGTTTGTGGCGCGTGGGCTGGCGCTTCGCGGTGTTCGCGCTGGCGTCGCTGTTGCTGATCTACGCCACCGGCTTCTGGGATCAGACCGTCGTGACGCTCGCGCTCACGCTTTCATCCACGCTTATCAGCCTGGTGCTGGGCGTGCCGCTGGGCATCTGGACCGCCAAAAGCAAGCTGGTGCAGACCATCGTGCGGCCCATTCTCGACCTGATGCAGACGATGCCCGCCTTCGTCTATCTGATTCCGGCCGCCATGCTGTTCGGTCTGGGCCGCGTGCCGGGCATTCTCTCGACCGTGATCTTCGCGATGCCGCCCGCCGTGCGTCTCACGAGTCTGGGCATTCGTCACGTCAATCGCGAGATCGTCGAAGCAGGGCAGGCTTTTGGCTGCACGCCGTGGCAACTGCTCTACAAGGTGCAGTTTCCCAACGCGCTGCCTTCGATCATGCAAGGGGTGAACCAGACCATCATGATGGCGCTGTCGATGGTCATTATCGCGTCGATGGTGGGCGCGGGCGGTCTGGGCAACGATGTGCTGGCGAGTATCCAGCGGCTGGATATCGGCCTGGGCTTCGAAAGCGGTCTTTCCGTGGTGCTGCTGGCGATCATTCTCGACCGCATCACCGAAAGCTTCGGGCGTGCGCCTGGCGCCGCGAAAGCCCCGCTGTTTGCCGGCCTCAAGCAGGTGTTCCGCGTGCGCGCCGTGCCCGCCGAAGCCTGATCGTCAGTTGTTGTTCGTCCACGCGTAAAGCGGCGAGCCAAGGGTGGCTCGCCTGAATCGTCTCCACAGAAGGGGCGTCATGTGATTGCGGACATCAGTACGGATATCGACGCGGACATCGCCGAAGCCGCCCCACAGGCGGGCCCGGCATCGTCTCAGGCAACTTCGCAGGCAAGCTCGCAGGCGTCGACGTTCAAACATTTCGGCTTCCTGACTTTGCCGCACTTTTCGATGATCGCGTTTTCCAGCGCGGTCGAAGTGCTGCGCATGGCCAATTACGTCGGCAACGGCGAGCATTATTGCTGGTCAATTTATTCGCTGGATGGGCAACCCGCGCGCGCGAGTAACGGCATTACCGTGCGACCGACTCAGGCGCTCGATCCCGACAATCTTCCCGATGTGATGATCGTGTGCGGTGGCATCCGCATTCGTGACGTGGTCGACGATGGCGTGCGCGCGGCGCTCGAACGGATCGCGCAGAGCGGCAAACCGCTGGGCGGCATCTGCACGGGCGCCTATGCGCTGATGTCGAGCGGTCTGCTCGACGGCTATCGCTGTGCGGTGCACTGGGAGAGTCTTTCGGCGCTGCACGAAGAGTTTCCGCGCGTGCGTTTCGCCGACGAACTGTTCGTGGTCGATCGCGATCGATTGACCTGCACGGGCGGCACCGCGCCGCTCGATCTGATGCTCGATATCGTCAGCGCGCGCTTTGGTCAGGCGCTGGCGGCGAAGGTCTCAGAACAATTCATCCTCGAACGGATTCGCAGCGCGAGCGATCTGCAGCCGATCCCCGTCGATGCGCGCGTAGGTTTTTCCCGCGCCGAACTGGTGGAAGTCGTGCGCCTGATGGAAGCGAACCTGCGTGAACCGCTCTCGCTAGAAGAACTCGCGCGCCTCGTGCGGCTATCGCAGCGCCATCTGCAGCGCATGTTCAAGGCTTATCTGAACATCTCGCCCGCACATTATTACCTCACGCTGCGATTGAAACGCGCGCGCGAACTGCTGCGCACGACCGATATGTCGGTGGCGCATATCACGTCGAATTGTGGTTTCAATTCGCCTTGCCATTTCAGCAAGGCGTATCGCGTGCAGTTCGGGCACGCGCCGAGCTTCGAGCGGCGCGCGGGACGCGGCTGAACAATCGATTGATTAGTCCGGATCGACTTCGAGCGGCGTTTCCCCGGCGGGAACGCCGTTGCGCATGAAGTCGTCGAAACTTTCGATGCGCGTGTCCTCCTGGCCGCTGCGCTGCTCGCGGAACATCATCGGCGGCACGCCAAACTGTTTGCGGAATTCGCGGCCAAGGTGCGAGGCATCGGAAAAGCCGCAGCTCGACGCGATATCGGCCACCGTGCGGTCGGAACTCGTTAGCAGCCACGCGGCCGTGCGCAGACGCAGGCCATTGGCGAAGGTGCGCGGGCTCTTGCCGGTTTCGGCCTTGAATAGCCGCTCCAGTTGACGCGGTGAAAGATTGAGCTTGCCCGCCAGTTCTTCCAGCGGAACGTTGCGCCCCACGTGTTGTTCCATCAGCAGGATCGCGCGCTTGACCTTGGGATGCGTGGCGGGATCGAGCCCGGGCGGATGCGGTTGCGGCGCGTTGCCTTTCTGCAGTTCGCCGACCAGCAGGATGCGCAGCGCCTTTTGTACCGTCGCGTGATCGAAGTGGCGCAGCAGGATCGCGGCGGCGACGTCGATCGAAGCGCGCCCGCCCGAACAGGTAATGCGGCGGCGGTCGATCACGAACAGGCGGTCGGCTACCAGCGCGTCGGCATTGACGGCGGGAAAGCGCTCGATGAAATCCCAGTAGTGAAACCAGCTCACGCACACGCGATGGCCGTCCAGCACGCCCGCGCGCATCAGCGTGAAGGCGCCCGTGCAGATGCCCACCAGCGTCGCGCCGCCCTGGGCCGCCGCGCGGATGAAGCGCAGCGTTTCTTCGCTCGCCTGCGGGCCGGAGTGCAGCAGGCCGCCCACCACCACCACATAGTCGAACTCACTGGCGTCCGGGAACGTCTCCCACGGCGCGATCTGGATGCCGCAACTCGCGCGCACGGGCGTGAGCGTTTCACCGACGATGCGCCACGAGCAGCGCACCGGCTTGCTGTAGTCGCCGTCGTCGGCGGACAGGCGCAGCATATCGACGAAGCCCGAGAAGGCGGTGAGCGTGAAGTTGGGCAGCAGCACAATGCCGAAGCGGATGCGGCCCTCGGTGTGGGGCAATGGTGTTCCTGCGGGCGAGGCGACGGGTTCGGCGTGCATGGCGTGTCGGTGCGGCGTAATGGGGCAACGGGGCGATCGAAATGAACGTTCTGGAACAAAGGGACAAAGCCCGCCAGGCTAGCGTCGCCGATCCGGCGCGCGCGCACTTGTCATTTTGCGCCATCTATCATCGCGAATGCGCGCTGCGGCGGCACGATTCCATTGCCATGCCGCACGCGTTCTATCGGCGGCGGGGCGGGTGGGCGATGCTGGGGGCATGGACACTGTCACGACCGCCAGTATGCGCCCACAGACCGTCGAACTCTCAGAGCGCGCCACCGCAGGCGACGCGCAGGCCGCGCTGGACTTGCTGGAACTCAGCATGGCGCGCGGGCATCGGCGTATCGCGTTGCTGCGCTATCTGCAGGCCGAATATTTAAGCGCGCCCTTGCAGGCGCACCATCACGACTATGTGCAACGCATCGCGCAGCGCCTGAGCGCGGACGCGCTTGCCGGCCTCGCCGCCGAGGCCCGGCGGCGGCGAGGGGTTTGAAACCCGCCCGACCTCGCCTCACAGCACCACCGTTCTCGCTCCGTTGATGAACACGCGATGCTCCAGCACGGCCTTGAGCGCCCGCGCGAGCGTTACGCATTCCAGATCGCGCCCGACTGCGAGCAGCCGCTCCGGTCCATACGAGTGATCGACGCGCTGCACTTCCTGCTCGATGATCGGGCCTTCGTCGAGATCGGCGGTGACGAAATGCGCCGTAGCGCCAATCAGCTTGACGCCACGAGCATGCGCCTGGTGATAAGGCCGCGCGCCCTTGAAGCCGGGCAGGAACGAGTGGTGAATATTGATCGCACGGCCCGAGAGCTTCGCGCTGGTGGCGTCCGACAAAATCTGCATATAGCGGGCAAGCACGACCAGTTCCGCGCCGCTGCTTTCGACGAGATCGAGCAACTGCGCTTCCTGGTGCTCGCGCGTCTGCGCATTCACGGGCAAATGATGAAACGGCAGCCGGTGCTGCTGCGCAATTGATTCGAAGTCCGGATGATTCGAGGCGATACCCGCAATCTCCATCTTCAGCTCACCCACGCGCCACCGGAACAACAGATCGTTCAGGCAATGTTCGAGCTTCGAAACGAGGATCAGCACCTTGGGCCGACGACGCAGATCGTGGATCGCCCAATCCATGCCGTGAGCGCGGCCAGTGGGCGCGAAGTCGTCGCGCAGCGCGGCGAGATTCAAGGAGGCTTGAGCGCCGTCCTGCGTGACTTCGTGAAAGACGCAGCGCAGGAAGAAGCGCGTGCCTTCGGCGTCGTCGAACACGGTCAGTTCGTCGATATAGCAGTGGTGACGGTCGAGGAAGGCCGCCACCGCGGCCACCTGACCGGCCGCGCTCGGGCAGGAGAGGGTGAGTGCATAGCCGTGCGGACGAACGGGCGTAGCAGCAGAAGCGGACGCAGAAACAGACGCAGACGCGGACATGCAAGTCTCCAAGTGTCATCGGGGCCGCGCGGCGCTGGGGGAACCCTGACTGCGCGCGCGGGGATGACTTGCACGGTACGGCACACGCCGTGGCGGCGCATAGAACGATCGCGCTAACTTGCCGGTATGGGTGCGCCACGTCGCAGGGTTAGCCCCGCCGCTTGCCCACCTGCGTAAGCAGCAATTGATGCAGCGCGCGCATATCCACCGGTTTGACCAGATGGAAGTCGATGCCCGCTTCCTTCGAGCGCCGACGGTCTTCATCCTGGCCCCATCCGGTCAGCGCGATCAGCACCACGCCGGCGCTGGCCGGATGCGCGCGGGCGCGCCGTGCGACTTCATAGCCGTCCATGCCCGGCATGCCGATATCGAGCAGCACCACATCGGGCTGCCAGCTATCGAACATGGCAAGCGCTGCCGGGCCGTCGCGTACGATGCGAACCTGGGCGCCGAGCAGTTCCAGCAGCACGCCCAGACTATCCGCGGCGTCGCGGTTGTCGTCGACGATCAGAATATTGCGGCCGATCAGCGTGTGAGCAGGCAGGGCGGGGCGCTCGTCGGTTTCATCGGCGCGGGCGGCGGCCGCCATCGGCAGGCGCAGAACGAATTCGCTGCCCCGTCCCAGGCCTTCGCTGATCGCCTCGACGCTGCCGCCGTGCAGTTCCACCAGGCTGCGCACCAGCGTGAGGCCGATGCCCAGCCCGCCCTGGGCGCGGCTGTAAGTGCGCTCGCCCTGGATGAACAGATCGAACACCTTGGGCAGCATCGCCGCGGAAATGCCCATGCCGTTGTCGCGGATCGACACCACCGCGCGGTTGTCGTCGCCATCGCGTTCGACATGAGCCGTGAGCCAGATCTGGCCGCCCGGATCGGTGTATTTGGCGGCGTTGTTGAGCAGGTTGGCTACCACCTGCGATAACCGCACCGGATCGGCGTCGAGCATGAGCGGCTCGGGCGGCAGGCTCACGGTGAGACGATGCCCGGCGGCGTCGATCAGCGCGCGAGTGGTTTCCACCGCCTGGCGCAGCACGGAGCCCAGTTCGACGGCTTCTTTGCGCAGCCCGATCTTGCCTCCCGTGATTCGCGACACTTCCATGAGGTCGTCCACCAGGCGGACCATGTGGTCGAGCTGGCGCTCCAGCATGTCGTGAGTGCGCTGGGCGGCGGCGCTGCCCGTGCCCGCGAGGCGCAGGATGTGCAGGCCGTTGCGGATCGGTGCGAGCGGGTTGCGCAGTTCGTGGGCGAGCGTGGCGAGGAATTCGTCCTTGCGGCGGTCGGCTTCCTGCAGCGCCTGTTCCGCCGACTTGAGCTGCGTGACGTCCTGCACCACCACGCATGCGCCGATCACGCGCCCCGCGCCGTCGCGCAGCGGCGCGGCGCTTGAGCGCATCCAGTGCGGTTCGGCGTGATCGTCGGTGTAGCGCATTTCCAGGCCGGGCATCACCGTTTCGCCGCGCAACGCGCGCTTGCCGGGCCAGTCTTCGGGCGCAACCGGGTTGCCCTGCGGGTCCCAGGCGCGCCAGCTCGGAATCTGGTCAGGGTGCATCGAGGGGATGCCGCCCGGCAGCCAGCGCTTCATCACGGCGTTGCTCAGGGTCCATTTGCCAGACAGATCCATCACGCCGACGCCTGCCGGCAATTGTTCGATGATGGTCAGCAGACGTTTTTCGCTGGCGCGCAGGGTGGCGTTGGTCTGCTCCCGCTGGCGGGCAAGCCTGACATGTGCGTCGACACGCGCGAGCAGTTCGCGCGCCGAAAACGGCTTGACCAGGTAATCGTCGGCGCCTGCCTGCATGCCTTCGATCTGCGCTTCCTCACCGGCGCGCGCCGACAGCAGGATCACGGGAATCGCCCGCGTGCTGGCGTCGTGGCGCAGCGCCCGCAGCAGCGCAAAGCCGTCGAGGCCCGGCATCATCACGTCGGCGAGCAGCAGCGCGGGCGGCGCGCGGCGCACGCTCGCCAGCGCGCTCTCGCCGTCGTTGACCGTTTCCACGTCGTACAGCGGGGCGAGCAGGCGCGCAACGTAGCGGCTCATATCGGCGTTGTCGTCGACCCAGACGATGCGCGGACGCTGGGCCGTACGCGAGGCTGCCGGAGGTGCCGCGGCGCGCAGCTCGATGGCGTCCGCCGCGCCCGGCAGCAAGGGCGGCGTGGGGAGCGCCCCATCTCTCCCATCGGCGCGCTCTTCAACGGGCAGCCAGCTAATCGCTTCCTCGACATAGTGGCGCGCGGCGGGCGGCGAAGCGGGCAACAGCGGCGCGTCTTCGTCGCAGGCCGTTTCGATGTGCTCGGCCGCGAGATGATCGTGGCCTTTCGGAATTGCCACCGTAAAGGTGCTGCCCTGACCGGGCGTGCTCTCCACGCTCACGGTGCCGGCGTGCAGTTTGACCAGTTCCAGCACCAGCGCGAGACCAATCCCGGTGCCCTCGTGGGTGCGAGCGCGCGCCCCTTCGATCCGATGAAAACGCTCAAAAATATGCGGCAATTGTTCCTCGACGATGCCGGTGCCCGTATCGCGCACCGAAAGCTCGACGGTCTGGCCCGCATCCCGCAGCTTCACCTCGATCTCGCCGTCGAGCGTGAACTTGAAGGCGTTCGAGACGAGATTGAGCACGATCTTCTCGTACATGTCGCGGTCGACGTAGATCGGCTCGGTCAGTGCCGGGCAATCGACGCTCAGGCGCATGTCGGCGCGCTCGATCGCCGAGCGGAATACGCTCGCGAGGTCGGTGGTGAGCCGCGCGAGGTCGGTCGGCGCATAGCTCGCGCGTTCGCGGCCCGCCTCGATGCGCGAAAAATCGAGCAGCGAGTTGACGAGTTTTTGCAGGCGCAGCGTGTTGCGGTGAAGCATCTCGACGCGCTCACGCG
Organism: Burkholderia sp. Ax-1719; assembly: GCF_011753055.1. Classification (GTDB taxonomy): domain Bacteria; phylum Pseudomonadota; class Gammaproteobacteria; order Burkholderiales; family Burkholderiaceae; genus Paraburkholderia. The sequence continues at coordinate 754,407 of NZ_VWWJ01000001.1, forward strand.
GCCAGGGCGCTTCGGGTTGCGCCAGCGCGTCTTCGAGCGGGCCGAGCAGCAACGTGAGCGGCGTGCGGAATTCGTGGCTGACGTTGGAGAAAAAGGCGGTCTTGGCGAGGTCGATTTCCGCGAGCGCTTCGGCGCGGTGGCGCTCCTGCTCGTAGGCGAGCGCGTTGGCGACGGCCGAGCCGGTCTGCCCGGCGACCAGATCGAGGAAGGTGCCGTAGGCGCGTTCGAGCGGGCGGCGCGGGCTCACGCCCAGCACGATCAGCCCGCAGATGCTGGCGTCGCCGCCCCAACGCAGCGGCAGCACGCGCGCGGCGGCGCAGACTTCGGGCCACGCTCCTCCCGGTGTTTCAAGCCCGCGCGCGGCCAGATCGACATCGACGGCGCGGCCCGTGCGTAACACTTCGTCGAGTGGCCACGCGGCGGGATCGTGGGCGGATCGGGCTTTATCGAGCCCGGTGTAGGCGAGCCGTTCGAAACGCGTCTCGCCCGCGTCCGAGCCGGTATGGCAGCGATAAACGATGGCAAACGGCACGTCGTGGCGGTTCTGCGCCAGCACGCCGGTCACATGCTCGCAGGCCGCGACGACGCCCGTCGTTTCGGGCGCGCGCACGCCGAGCATGCGCAGCGTCTCCAGCCGCCGCGCGCTCACCACGCGCTCGGTGGTCTCGGTGCACGGACAGAACACGCCTTCGACGGTTCGCCCGTCCGCCGCCAGAATCGGCCCGTAGGTGAACGTGACGTACACCTCTTCGCGCGGCAGGTCGCGATCGAAGAAGTACTGGCCGTCATCGGACCAGACCGCTTTGCCTTTGCGCGTGACGCCTTCGAGCATCGGACCGATAGTGGGCCAGATCTCGCTCCAGCAATCGCGGCCGGGCTGACCGAGGGCGAGCGGATGCTTGGCGGCGCCGAGGAAGGGAATGTAAGCGTCGTTGTAAAGAATGCTGTAGTCGCTGCCCCACCAGATCACGATGGGAAAGCGCGAACTGAGGCACAGGCTCAAGGCCGCGCGCAGACTCGGCGACCAGTCGGCGGGGCCGCCCAGCGAAGTCCCCGCCCAGTCGAACGAGCGTACCCGCCGGGCCATCTCGCCGTGGACCGGCAGAAAGCCGAACGGGTTGTCCGGCTCTGCGGTGAGCGTTGTCTTGACTTCTTCCATCGAGGGTTCTCGCTTTTTCAGGAACCCTCAAGCAAAGCACGCTCCCGCTAGATATGACGGATCAGCCTTGCGGGCTGCATCAGAAGCCGTGTCGCACCGTCAGCGTCGCGCCGGAATCGTGCGAGTGCAGCACGGCCACGCGCGCGGTGCCGGAGAAGACCCAGTCGTCGACGGTCAAAGAGAGCCGGCGCTGCGGCGCAGCGCCCAACGCCGTGTTCGACGAGGGCAACTGGACGATAGAGATTTGCGGCGCGGTTGACGGGCCGGTATCGAGGAATTGCGCGGAAGGGGACGCGCCCGCGGCTGCCGCCGCGCGCGTGCCCGAGCCTGGTGCAGGCTGTTTGACGAAGGTGTAAGTGTGACCAAGCTGGGCGCTATAGAACTGGTCCATCTGCGCGAAGAAGGTTTTGGGCTGGCTGGCCTGCTGTTCCATCTCGTAGTGGAACAGATACGCCTGCGGTTCGGGCGGCGGCGCCACGATTTCCACCGGCAACGGCGCGATGTTGGCGACGGTGATCGCCTCAGGCGCCCCTGGCACATCGGTCGCGGGACTGCCCGCAAACGCAGAACCGCCTAGCATGAGCAAGACGGCGCCGACCATCCTTTCGTTCAGGCACGTCATTGGCATGCCTCCATGAAGAAGGAATCGAAACGTCACACGACCGATGATTACGTCTGAACAGACCTACCGTGCAAGGCGTTCTAGTGATGGCTGCGATGCGCGCGTTGGATGCACCCACACATTGTAGTCAGTGATTTGCATCGCGCTACCGGAATGTGTGCGCTGCCCGGCATGATCGGGATGACGAAGGATGCCAGGCGATGATGGGGGCGGTGTGGTTAAGCTGCGCGAAGGCCAGATGAAATCGATGACGAAGCAACCTGACGGATGCAGACGCGATGCATTCTGCGATCCATTCACAAACAAGTAGCAGGCGTTGCCGGGCGCCAGGAAAGATCACAGGGAAAACACTACGGACTCGAAATTAAATCCCTGCTTGTTTCGATGGGTTTGAATCAGTCAATGTGGCCTGGCCCACAGATAAGGTTTTGATACGAGAAAGAGGGCACGCGCCTTGCGCGCCCTTACTTTTCCTTTCCTCCGCCAATCAGATCACCGCAAGCTCACCCGGCTGCGTGCCTTGTTGCGGCGTGCGGGGTAACCGGATAGTGAATACGGTGCCTTCTGCCTCGCTCGACAGCACGTTCACATCGCCGCCATGCGTGCGCGCGATCAGCCGCACGATATGCAGCCCGAGGCCAAGGCCCGAGCCCTGGCGTTCGGCGCGCGTCGCCGTGCTGAATGCGCCGAACAGCAGCGGCATGACATCGGCGGGAATCGCGCCGCGATTGGCAACCGTCACGAGCACTTCGGCGGGCGATTCGCCGCTCGCCAGCACGCGCACGGGCGCATCGGCTTCGCCATGCGTGAGCGCGTTGAAGACGAGATTGGACACTGCCTGGGCGATCAGGTCCGAATCCCACTGCCCCGCCAGATCGCCTTGCGCTTCGAACCTCACGCGGCCATCGGCAACAGCGGCCGTGTTCGGCGCGAATTCCTCGATCACGGCCTGACACAGTGCATCGAGTTGCACGTCCGAGCGCCGCAGCGGCAAGCGACCGCCCTGCAGACGCGCCAGATTGAGCAATTGCTCGACCATGCGCGACATGCGCCGTCCGCAATGTTCGATGCGTCGTCCCACGGCGATGGTCTTTTCGTCGGTGGATGCGCGCATCAGATATTCCGCCGAACTCATCACCGCCGAGAGCGGCGTGCGCAGATCGTGGCTGAGCACCGCCATGAGCATCTCGTTGGCTTCGAGCATCTGGCGTGTGGCCGCGAGCTGTTCGGCGAGCTGGCGCTTCTGCAGTTCGAGCTGCACGAAAATGCCCACCTTCGACTGTACGATGCGCGGCTCGATCGGCTTGTAGAGGAAGTCGACCGCGCCCGCCTCGTAGCCCTGGAAGGTCCGCAGCGCGTCCTGCGAGGTGGCGGTGAGAAAGATGATCGGCACGTGCGCGGTACGCGGGCTGCCGCGGATCAGCGAGGCCAGCTCGAAGCCGCTCATGCCTGGCATGTTGACGTCGAGGATCGCAACGGCGACATCGTGTTCGAGCAGATGCTCAAGCGCTTCGACACCCGAGCGGGCCACGAGCAGCCGCACTTCTGGCCGCGCGAGCAGCGCCGACAGCGCGGTGAGATTGTGCTCGATGTCGTCGACGATCAGCACATTGACGGTGGGCAGGTTCATGCGGTTTATCCGGGTCAATCCAGTTTCATCTCCGGCCACGCGGCAAGCCGCGCGCCGAGTATGGCGGGTGTCAGGGTTGCAGTGACGGCGCCGAGCGCGATCGCCGCTTCCGGCATCTGCGGCGCGGCGGCCGTGGCGGGCGTCTGCGCCCAGGTGGTGCCGCCCGCGGCGCGAATCGCGGCGAGTCCGCGCGCGCCGTCGTCGTTGGCGCCCGAGAGCAGCACGCCCAGCAGGCGCGGGCCGAAGACGTCGGCGGCCGACTCCATCAGCACGTCGATCGAGGGGCGCGAATAACGCACCGGGCCGCCGATCGACAGCGCCACGCAGGCGTCCTTCTCCGCGCGCTCCACGAGCATGTGATAGTCGGGCGGCGCAACGTACACGCGCCCGCCGCGGATTGGTTCGCCCGCGTCGGGTTCGGCCACCGGCAGCGCGCAGCGCGCGGACAGCGCGCTCACCATGAAGCTGGGCGAGGCGGGCGGCAGATGCAGCACGATCAGCACGGCCGCGCCGAAGTTCGCGGGCAGCATCGGCAGGATCTGGCCCAGCACGTCCACGCCGCCCGCCGACGCGCCGATCACGACGGCGTCGAACGGACCCGCGACGGCGCGCGTTGGTGCGGGCGCATCGTTGCTGGCGGTGGCGCGTTGGGGTTCGCGTTTGGGTTCGCGTTTGGGTGGATCGGCGGACATGGCTTCAGCGCTTTTGATAAATGCGTTCGGCAGCGCGGAACTCGTCGAAGGCTTCATGGCGCCGGGAGAACCGCAGATTCTCCTTGCTGCCCAGGCCCAGAAAACCCCGCCGCACCAGCGCGCGTTCGAACAGGCCGATGGCGCGATCCTGCAACGGGCGGTCGAAATAGATCAGCACATTGCGGCACGACACCAGATGCGCTTCCAGGAACACTTCGTCGGTGGCGAGGCTGTGGTCGGCGAACACCACGCGCTCCTTGAGCGTGCTCGACAGCCGTGCGCCGCCATAGGCCGCGTGATAGTAGTCGGAGAGCGTGCGCCGGCCGCCCGCCGCCAGGTAGTTCTGGCTGAAGCCCGCGAAGCGGTCGACGGGATAGATGCCCGATTCCGCGCGCTCAAGCGCCTGCGGGCTGATATCGGTGGCGTAGAAGATGGTGCGATCGGCTAGTCCTTCTTCTTCGAACAGGATTTTCAGCGACCACAGTTCCTCGCCCGAACTGCAACCCGCCACCCACACCTTGAGCGACGGATAGGTCTGCAGTACCGGCAGCACATGCTGGCGCAGCGCGAGAAAATATTCCGGGTCGCGGAACATGTCGCTCACCTGGATCGTCATGTAGCCGAACAGGCGCGAGAAGTCCTCGGGGCTGCGCAACACGCGGTCCTGCAACTGGCTCAGCGACGCCACGCCGAAGTCGCGTCGCGCTTCTTCCAGGCGTCGGCGCAGCGAGGGCAGCGAGTAGTGCCGGAAGTCGTGCTGATAGCGCAGGTAGATCGCTTCGAGCAGCAGGCGCAATTCGATGTCGAAGACACTGAGCGCGGGCCTGCCTGCCTGCTGCGGGCTGTCGTGCGTTGGGGTGGTGTTGGTTGGTTCGGTCATGGTCTGACAGGGTCTTACTTGCGCAGCCAGACGCGGCACAGCGACACCAGCTTGTCCACGTCGATGGGTTTGGAAACGTAATCGTCCGCGCCCGCTTCCAGGCAGCGCTGGCGGTCGTCGGCCATCGCCTTGGCGGTGAGCGCGATCACGGGCAGACGCGCGGCGTGCGTGTAGCGCGCGTCGCTGCGCAGCGCGCGCATGGCGGCAAGGCCGTCCATCTCCGGCATCATCACGTCCATCAGCACGAGGTCCACCGGCTCCTGGCCGCCCAGGATGTCGAGCGCCTCGCGGCCGTTGCGCGCGATCAGCAGCTTCGCGCCCAGCGGCTCGATCACGTGCGAGAGCGCGAAGATATTGCGCACGTCGTCTTCGGCCAGCAGGATGGTCTTGCCTTCGAAGGTATCGTCGCGCTGACGCACTGCGCGCAACATGCGCTGCTGCTCGGGCGCAAGCTGCGATTCCACGCTGTGCAGGAACAGCGTGACTTCGTCGAGCAGACGTTCGGGAGAGCGCGCGCCCTTGATGATGATCGACTTCGAATAGCGGCGCAGGCGTTGTTCGTCGTCGTCGGAAAGCATGCGGCCGGTGTAGACGATCACTGGCAGCGGGGCGACGCCCGCATCGCCCGCGAGCGTTTCCAGCAGGTCGTAGCCGGTGCCGTCGGGTAGCGTGAGGTCGGTGACGACGCAGTCGAACGCGCCTTGCGCGATCTGCGCGTGGGCGTCAGCGAGCGTGCCCACGGCGACGATCTCCACGCCGTCGCCCACCAGCAGCGCGCGGATGCTTTCGCGCATCGCGTAGTCGTCCTCGATCACCAGCACGCGTTTGACGCGCTGCTCAAGGCGCGATTCGAGCCGCCGGATCGCCGCTTCCAGCGTACTGCGCGCGGTCGGTTTGAGCGTGTAGCCGATTGCGCCCAGATGCAGCGCCTTGTCGGCATGGTCGGTGGCGGAGACGATGTGCACCGGAATATGACGCGTGAGCGGGTCGCTCTTGAGCCATTCGAGCACCGAAAGACCCGAGCGGTCGGGCAGGCCCACGTCGAGCAGCACGGCCACGGGCGCTTCGTCCTTCACCATCGCGAAGCCGGTGGCGGCGTCGGCGGCGTGCAGGAAATCGAATTGCAGCTCGTGCACGAGGTCGCGCAGGATCTCGGCGAAGGTCAGATCGTCTTCGATCACGAGGATCGCGCGGTTGCCGTGGCTGCGGCGCGCGCGGTCGTCGGCGAGCGGCACGACCGCGTGGGCAGTGGGCGCGCTGGCGGCCACGATGGCCTGGCCCGCGCGCGCGGCGGCGTTGAGCGTCGTCGTGGCCTCCGCGATGGCGGCATCGGAGATGATTTCGGCGGAAACGGTCGCCGTATTGTGTGCATTGGCCGAGGCGGCGCGCGGTCTTGCCACCACCGCCTGCGCGGCGTCTTCTGCCTGCGCGAGCTTTGCGGCTGCCGTGCTGTCGAGCGGCAGCCACAGCGTAAACACGCTGCCCACGCCCGGCTCGCTCGCCACGCCGATGCGCCCGCCGAGCAGACGCGACAGTTCGCGCGAAATCGACAGGCCGAGACCGCTGCCGCCGTACTCGCGGCTCGTCGAGCCATCGGCCTGCTGGAAGGCCTCGAAGATCATCTCCAGCTTGTCTTCGGGAATGCCGATGCCGGTGTCGCGCACGTCGAAGCGCAGCACGTTCGCATCGACCGGCGAGACCGTGAGCGAGACCTCGCCCTGCGCCGTGAACTTGAGCGCATTCGAGAGCAGGTTGCGCAGGATTTGCAGCACGCGCTGGCCGTCGGTGGTGAGCGTATCGGCGACACCGGGCAGACGGTCGATGGCGAGCGTCACGCCTTTCTCGCGCGCGAGCGGCGCAAAAGTTTCGCGCAGCGACGAGGTCACATCGTCGAGCTTGACGGCTTCCAGCATCAGCTGGACCTGACCCGCTTCGACCTTGGAGAGATCGAGAATGTCGTTGATGAGCGCGAGCAGGTCGGTGTTCGAGGCGTGAATCGTGGCCGCGTAACGCACCTGTTCCTCGCTGAGATTGCCGGTGCGGTTCTGCTGCAGCAGCTTGGCGAGAATCAGCGAGCTATTGAGCGGCGTGCGCAGCTCGTGCGACATGTTGGCGAGGAATTCGGACTTGTAGCGGCTCGATTGCGCGAGGCGTTCCGCGTTGCGCGTGAGTTCGCCCTGGGCGCGTTCGAGTTCGCTCTTCTGCGTCTCCAGACGGCGCGCGTACTCCTCCAACTGCACATTGGTCTGTTCAAGCTCGACCTGCTGGGCTTCCAGACGCGACTGCGAATCCATCAACGCGCGGCCGCGTTCTTCCAGGCCTTCGTTGGCCACGCGCAGTTCTTCCTGCTGGACCTGGAGTTCGTGATTGAGTTGCTGCGCGTCCGCGTACGCCACCTGAAGACGCTCGCGCGAAATCGCGGCTTCCACCAGATCGCCCATGGTGCCCGCCACGCGCGTGAGGAATTCGGTGTCGCGCGGCAGCAGCGCGCGCATGAAGGCCAGTTCCACCACGCCGTTGATCTGGCCGCTGGCGTCGATCGGCGCAATCAGCAGCGAAGTGGGCGCGGCCGATCCCAGCCCCGATTCGACCTTCAGATAACCGGCAGGCGCTTCGCGCAGTTCGATCACGCGGCGCGAAGCGGCCGCCTGGCCCACCAGCGTCTGGCCGCTTTGCAGCATCGGCACGTTGTAGCCGCTTTCCTCGCCAAAGCCGAAGGTGGCCACGCGGCGCAACGAGGCGTCGTGGCCGTCGCGCACGTAGAGCGTGGCGACGCTCGCGCTCAGATAACCCGCGAGGCAGTCGAGCATGGCGCCGCCCACGTCCGCGAGCGCCTCCTTGCCCATGCCGCTTTCGGCCAGCAGACGCTGGCCGGAGCGCAGCCAGACCTGTTCGGCGAGCGCTTCGGCCTGCTCGGCCTGGCCGCGCAGCGCGCCGTCGTAGGTGGCGGAAAGCGCGGTCAGTTCGCGGCGGCCCAGGAAGGCGAGCAGACTGTTGAGCAGCACGGTCAGCGCCAGAAATACCGCGACCGTGATGAAGGTCAGGTTGCGTGCCGCCGAGGTGCGCTCCTGGCGCAGGCGGAATTCCTCGGACAGAAAATCGGCGAACTCGCGGCGCATGGAGTCGGCGTTGGCCTGGCCGTTGTCGCTCTGCACGGCGGCGAGCACCGTGTCGTGGCCGCGACGCAACTGCACGGCTTCGCTGGCCGATTTGTCCCATTGCTGCGCGAGCGCGAGGATGCGCTTGAGGCGCTCGACCTGCGGCGGATTATCGGCCACCAGATCGGACAGGCTGCCAACCTGCGCCGCGAAGCGCGGGCGGCCCACTTCAAAGGGCGCGAGCACGCGCTCGTCGCCGTTGAGCAGAAAACCGCGCAGGCTCGATTCGCGGTCGGCCTGCACGCGCAGCAGTTCGTAGGTGTCGCCGATCACGCGTTCGGAGTGCTCGGCCCAGTTCATCGTCGAGACGAGATAGGCGATCAGCGCAACGAAGGCGACGGCGGTCGCAATACCCGCGATAAGCGGCAGCGCGACGTTTCTTTGAATGATGCGTTTGAAACGCAGCGGGTCGATCGCATTCAGTGCAGGCATTATTTTCCGATTCTTTCCGATGGTTCGTGGGTCGATGCAGGTCAGGCGGGAATATCGACCGGTTTTTCACGCCATTTGCGCAAAATGGCGGGCCCTCTACGGGGCAAAAAGGGTGAAATCGATGCAGATGCAATCATACAAAAAGCCCGCGCATCGCGCGCACGCGACTTGCTGGTCAAAGAGGCCTGGCCCACCGATGAGCGACCCGTCACCATGCTTCGCGAACGCGATGTAGAACGTGCTGCGACTACTCAGGAAACGCGGCAACCGCAGCAACCGCGACGATCCCCCGCCGGTTCGAGCCGCGATGGTCTGGCGCTGGGTGCGCTCGGCGCGCTTGGCGTGGTGTTCGGCGATATCGGCACAAGCCCGATCTACGCGCTGCGCGAGGCGGTGCTGACCGCTCACACGCGTGCCGAGCCCGTGGTGATGGGCGTGCTGTCGATGATCCTGTGGGCCGTGGCGATCGTCGTCGTGCTCAAATACGCCTGCTTCGTGATGCGCGCCGATAACGAAGGCGAGGGCGGCATCGTCGCGCTCACTGCGCTGGTGCGCGCCGGTTTTGCGCGTGCGGGCCAGCCTGCGCCGCGCGCCTTGCTGCTGGCGGGGCTCGTGGGCGCGGCGATGTTCTACGGCGATTCGATGATAACGCCAGCGATATCCGTGCTGTCCGCTGTAGAAGGGCTGCATGAAATCGATCCGCGCTTTGGCGAAGCCGTGCTGCCCGTTTCGCTGGTGATACTCGTGGCGTTGTTTCTGTTCCAGCGCCGCGGCACCGATGTGGTCGGGCGGACTTTCGGCCCGGTGATGCTGCTCTGGTTTTTGAGCCTCGCGGCAGTGGGCGCGTATCGCATCACGCTGTATCCGCATGTGCTTGCCGCCGTGTCGCCGCTGTGGGCGCTGCAACTGGCCGTGGCGCATCCGGGCCTTGCCTTCGCGGTGCTGGCAGCCGTGATCCTCGCTTTGACGGGCGCGGAAGCGCTTTACGCCGATATTGGCCATTTCGGCACGCGCGCGATTCGCGTGGCGTTTTTCGCGGTCGTGCTGCCCGCCATCGTGCTGGGCTACTTCGGCCAGGCCGCGACCATCCTCAGCGATCCGCAAGGCGCGGATCAGCCGTTCTTCCGCTCGGTGCCGCACTGGGCGCTCGTGCCTGCCGTGGGCATCGCCATGCTCGCCACGGTGATCGCATCCCAGGCCGTGATTTCCGGCGCATTCTCGATGACGAGCCAGGCCATCGAACTGGGCTTCCTGCCGCGCATGCGCACCATCGAGACCTCGCGCGCGCGGCGCGGCCAGGTGTATGTGCCTGCCGTGAATATCGCACTGCTGATCGCGGTGCTGTTTCTCGTGCTGTTCTTCCGCAGCTCCGAAAAGCTGACTTCCGCGTATGGTCTGGCCGTCGCGCTCACGATGATGACCACGTCCATGCAGATGCTGGCAGTGTGCCGCAAGGTGTGGGGCTGGCCGCGCGCAGTGACGGCGCTCGTTTGCGTGCCGCTGCTGTTGATCGACGGCCTGCTGCTGGCGGCGAATCTTCCCAAGATTCCGACAGGCGGCTGGTTCCCGGTGCTGATCGGCGTGCTGTTGTGCGTGACGATGACGACCTGGAACCGTGGCCGGGAACTGGCCGCGCGCCACGCGCAGCAAGGCGAATCGCTCGACGCGTTCCTGCACGACGTCTGCAATGGCCCGCATGACGCGCATGGTGAAGTCGCGCCCGCGCGCGTGCCTGGCACGGCGGTCTATCCCGGCAACGTGCCGGGGCGCGTGCCCGCCGCGTTGTCGAGCAACGTGCGCCACAACCACGTGCTGCACGCGACGACGATCGTGTTCGCGAACGTCTCCGAATCCGCGCCGCAAGCCGACGAAAAGACGCGTATCGAAGTGCGCGATCTGGGCGGCGGATGCTATGAGGTGATCGCGCATCATGGCTTTGTCGAGCGTCCCAATCTGCCGGATTTGCTGGCGGCGCTGGGCGGTCGGCTGGGCAACTGGCGATTCGACCCCGAGCGCACCACCTTCTATCTGCCGCGCGACGAGGTGCTGCATGGCCATGCGGTGCACGGCATCAGCGCGTGGCGCGCGCGTCTGTTTGCGTTTATGTCGCTGCACGCTTCGTCGAGTGCGGAGTACTACGGCTTGCAGTCGGGCCATGTGGTCGAACTGGGTGTTCAGGTTGCCCTGTGAGCGCGGCAGGGCACGCGGCATGCTGCGGAATGCGACAAGGTAGCCCGCTCGGAGACGATCATGAAGCCAGGCAAGCGCAAGCCCGTGAAACCGCGCCACGACGCCCAGGCGCGCTTTTCCGGCTACGCGAAGCCGCTCGTGGACGAGGCGTTGCGGCATAGCGCGCATCTCGACCCGAGCGCCGACGATTTCCACAAACTGCGCGTGGCCTTGCGCAGGCTGCGCACATTGCTGTGGGTCTGGCGGCCACTGCTCAAGCGCGACATGGCGGAACTCGAACGCGGCTATCTCAAGCGCGTGGGCGCGGCGGCCGGTTCGGCGCGCGATTGGGATATCGCGGCGCAAATGCTGGATGAACTCGATAGTGACGGAGCCACCGTGGCGGCCGAGCGGCTGAACGCGGCTCGCCTCGCCGCGCGCGATAGCGCCTGCGCGACCTTGACCGCCGCCGATCTGCGCCACGCGCTGCGCGAAATGCTGCACAAGGTCAATCAGGCGCTCAATACGGCTCCGCGCCGTGCGTCCATCGAAGATCTCGCGCAGAACAGCGTGCGCGCCGCAAGGCGTGATCTGAAAAAGTGCGTGCGTCGTGCGGGCAAGGCCGCAAAAAGCGATTACGCCGCGTGGCACGACGTGCGCAAGGCCGCGAAGAAACTGCGCTATACGCTGGAGTTCTTTGCACCGATCTTGCCGCGCCGGGACGCAAAGCGTTTGAAGCCTTTGAAAAGGCTCCAGAAACGATTCGGATATCTGAACGATGCCGTTGCCAGCGAGCGCTTGCTGAACGAACATCGCGAGATATTCGCGGACGACGCAAGCGCTGATAGCACGCTCGCGGCGTTGCGGCAAGATCGCAAGCGTCTGCAGCGGCGCGCAGCGAAACTGATCGGCGCTTGAGGGCGGTTGGCGCGCAATTAGTCGCATACCAGTCGCATATCAGTGCGAGGCCTGCGCCGGTTGAGGCGCTGAAGCCAGCGCGCCCGCGTCGCCCCAACCGCCGCCTAGCGCCTTGTAGAGCGAAACCAGATCGGTGCATACCTGAAGCTTCTGCTGCTGGGCGCCCTGCTGGGCGGTGCTCAGTTGGCGCTCGGCGTCCAGCACATTGATGAACGAAACGATCCCCTTTCGATAGCTGTCGCGTGCGAGCAGATAGGCGCGCTGCTGGTCCGCGACGCTTTCGTCGAGCGAGCTCAGGCGCGCTTGATCGGTGCGATAGACCACGAGCGCGTTGTTGACGTCACGCAGCGCGGTCAGCACGGTCTTGCGATAGTCGAGTGCGGCTTCCTGTTGCTGGAGTCTGGAGAGGCGCAGATTCGACACCAGCGCGCCGCCCTGGAATATCGGCAACGACACGCTGGGCCCCCACGACCAGAACAGGCTCGCCCAGTGCGAGAGATCGCGCGGCGTGGTTGCGCGCGTGCCGGCTTGCGCGGACAGTGAGATGTCCGGGTAAAACTGCGCGACGGCCACGCCAACATTGGCCGTTGCCGCATGCAGGGACGCCTCCGCGCGACGGATATCGGGGCGGCGGCGCGCCAGTGTGGCGGGCAGCCCAACGGGCACGCCGGGTGGCGTATCGGGCAGCGCGGCAGCGGGCGCAAGCTGCGCATCCAGCGCGCCGGTCGCTTCACCCGTGAGCACCGCGAGCGCGTTGAGCGCCTGGGCAATCTGCTGATCGTATTGCGGCAGCAGCGCTTCGGTTTGTGCGCGCTGGGCCTGTGCGCGTTCGACGTCGAGCTGGCTTTCGAGCCCGTGTTTTGCGGCGTTTTGCGTGAGTTCGGCGACCTCGCGCTGCTGGTCGATCAGCGCCACGGCGGTCGCGCGCAGCATCTGTGCGCCGCGCAATTGCAGGTAGGTTTCGGCGATTTCGGCTTCCAGCGAGACTTGTGCATCGTGTTGCGATTCGATTGCTTCGTCGGTCTGCGCGTTCGCGGCTTCGACCGAGCGGCGCACGCGACCGAACAGATCGAGTTCCCACGAGGCGTCGAAGCCCGCCTGCCACAGATTGATGGGCGCAGTGAGCTGATCGAGTGCGTTTTGCGCGCCGCGCTCGACGGCGGCGCCCGCGCCTGGTGCAATCGTGTTGATCGGCGAGTTCGGTGCGCCCAGCGAATCGACCTTGTTGTAGATGCCCGCGGATTCGAGAAACCCCTTCGCACCCAGTTGCTCGCGCTCGTAACTCGCGCTTGCGCGCACGTTGGGCAGGCCTTGCGAGGCGGCCTGCTGGGTCTGCTCGCGCGCTTCGGCGATGCGTACGACGGCGATGTGCAGATCGGGATTGCCCTGCACGGCGCGCGCGATCAGCGCGTCGAGCACCGGGTCGTGAAAACTCTGCCACCAGTGCGGGTCGGGGTCCGATTCGACGGTGGGATTCGAGCCCACCTGCGCCGATGAAGCGGGCGCTTGCATCGCGTTCCAGTCCGCCGGCATATTCGCCTCCGGCGGCTTGAAGTTGGGGCCAACGGTACAGGCGGTGATGGCTGCTGCCAGCGTAATCATCGGAGCGATACGGACTGCCAGGAAAGTGGCGTGGCGCATGTCAGTGTCCTCCCGCTCCGCCTGCGGCTTTCACGGGCGAGAAGAGCAGCGCGAGCGGCGCGAAGATCGCGCAATACACTGCCAGGATGCCGAACACGTCGATGTAAGCGAGGATCGTGGCCTGCGAGACGAAGGTCTCGTAGAGATGACCGGTTGCAGTCTGCAGGGCGTCCACGAGCGGCGCGCCCGTGCTGTCCATGACGCTGCGCGCGTTGCGCGCGAGTGTGTCCTGATAGTTCTGCGAGAACGGCGACATGTGCCCGGAAAGATGGGCCATCCACGCCTGCGAGCGTTCGCGGATCAGCGCCGTGGAGACGGAAATACCAATCGATCCGGCCACGTTGCGAAACATGGTGAAGAGCGCGGAGGCGTCGTTATTGAGCGCGCGCGGCACGGTGAGATAGGCCAGCGTCGTAACGGGCACGAACAGGAAGCCGATCGCCATCGACTGCGCGCTGCGCAGCTTCACCAGCGTCATGTAATCGACATTCGGCGTGAGGATACGCGCGTAGATCAGCGCGATGCTCAGCAGAATAAAGCCGGTCATGATGATCAGGCGAGTCTGCACATAGGGCATCAATTTGCTGATGATGGGAATTTCCATCGTGACGAGCAGCGCACCCGGCGAGAGCACCAGACCCGCGAGCGTGGCGGTGTAGCCAAGCTGTTGTTGCGCGAGTTGCGGCACGATCACGGCGCTGCCATAGAGCACGGTGGCGAATGCACCGATCATCACGCAGCCCAGTGCGAAATTGCGGTCGCGCAGACAGCGCAGATCCACCACAGGATGCTTCGCATAGAGCAGGCGAACCACCGCGCCAACCATGCCCAGCACCGCCAAAACGGCAAAAGTGACGATGAAGGGCGAGGAGAACCAGTCGTCGTCCTCGCCGCGATCGAGCATCACCTGAAGACAGCCCAGTCCGATGGCGATGAGCGCAATGCCCGGAAAATCGACGTTGCGCCAGTTCATGCGCTGCTTCGTTTCGCGCACGATCCAGGGCGGATCTTCCACGAGTTGCATGACGGAGAAGGTCGTCAGCACGCCTACGGGGACATTGAGCAGGAACACCCAGCGCCACGAGAAATGATCGGTAATCCAGCCGCCTAGCGTTGGGCCCATGATCGGCGCGACCACGATGGCGATGGCGGAAATCGAAAACGCGCGGCCACGCTGGCTGGGATCGAAGGTGTCCAGGATGATCGATTGCTGGTTGGGCTGCAGGCCGCCGCCAAAGAAGCCTTGCAACAGGCGGAAAATCACCAGTTGCCCGAGGCTCGTGGCCACGCCGCAGAGAAACGAGCAGATCGTGAACGCCACGATGCACACAAGGAAATAGCGCTTGCGTCCGAGTACGCGGCCGAAGAACGCCGAAATCGGCAGCACGATGCCATTGGCGACGAGATAGGACGTGAGCACCCAGGTGGCTTCGTCGTAGCTCGCCGACATGGTGCCCGCGATATGCGGCAGCGCGACGTTGACGATGGTGGTGTCGAGCACCTCCATAAACGCCGCGAGCGTGACCGCAATCGCGATCAGCCACGGGTTGCCGGCCGGACGCCAGGTGGGGTGCGCGTCGCTCATCATCAATGGCTCAGATAGACGGTTGGCACCACCGAAATGCCCAGCGGCAAGGGCCGGTTGGCTGGCAAGCCGTCATCGATCACGATCTTCACGGGCACGCGCTGAACGATTTTCACGAAGTTGCCGGTGGCGTTTTCGGCGGGAAAGGCGGAGAAGCGCGAACCGCTGCCGAGCTGGATGCTGTCCACGTGGCCGCGCAGATCGAGGCTCGGGTAGGCGTCGATGCTGATCTTCACCTTGTCGCCGGGGCGCATGTGAGTGAGCTGCGATTCCTTGAAATTCGCCGTGATCCACACTTGCGGCGTGACGATCGAAAACAGCGACGTGCCTGCCTGCAGGAAGCTGCCGAACTGCACATTGCGCCGGGTGATATAGCCGTCGGAGGGCGCGCGCAGATCGCACCACGCGAGGTTCAGCTGCGCGGAGTCGAGTTGTGCCTGGGCCTGCGCGACCTGCTGGCGGCGCTGCTCGACGGCGGCCACGGCCTGGCGGATCTGCTGCGGCACGAGGCTCGCCGTTTTCAGTTGCGCCTGCGCGCTCATGACATCGGCGTGGGAGCTGCGCTGCTGGGCCGTCGCGGTGTCGATATTCTGTTGCGTGGTGGCGCGTGGATCGACGCCATGTTGGCGCGCGTAGTCGGCCTGCGCGCGCGCGAAATTGGCATTGGCCGTTTCGATCTGCGCGCGGGCCTGTTCGTATTGCGCCGGATATTGCACGCGCGCGATATCCAGTTGCGCCTGCGCGGCCAGCAATTGCGCCTTGGCGAGGCCCAGTTGCGCATTGGCCTGGTCGACCTGAGCCTGATAGTCGCGGCGGTCGATCTCGACCATCAGGTCGCCTTTGTGGACGAATACGTTGTCGTTGATGTTGAGCTGCGTGACGTAGCCTGAGACCTTGGGCGCGATGGTGATGGCGTTGCCGTCGGTGTAGGCATCGTCGGTGCTGACTTCGTTGCGCGTCGCAAACCACCAGACGAATGCGCCCAGCGCAATCACCAGCACGATCAGGCCGAGGATGATGAGTGGCTTCTTGCCGGGGCGCTTGCGGCGCGCTTTGTCGTCTTTTGCGTCTTTGCCGTCCTGCGCGCCCGCACCACGACGCGGTTTGCCCCGGTGCGCGCGCGTCCATGCGCGGATGCCGCCCGTCGCGTCGCGCTCAGCCATGCGCGGCTCCGGCAGCGTGCTGCAAGGCAGTCGTAAAAGTCAGGGGTTTCATGGGCGCTCGATGGAGGACGGATCTCGACGATGAGCAAAAGCTCAACCGCTGTAGCAAACGCCGTGCCCCGAAGGTGGCCGTGCGGCTTTCTCTGAGCCGGGGAGCAGGGCACGGGGACTGCGCAGTGGAAGGTGGCGCTGCGCGCCGCAAGCGCGCGGTTTTGCATCGCAGCACCTTTGCAGGAGTTCAGATCATGACCAGTACGCTCGATCCCGACAACGACGACGAGATGGCCCAACCGCTGCCGCCGGGGCACGACACCGAATCGCTTGGTCCCGGCGATTCATCCGATTCGGGCAGCGATACGGTGGGCGCGAAACGCCACGACTTCGACCGCGATTCGGAGCTTGACAATCACGCGCTGGAGGCAGGGGAGGATGAGGCGCAAAGCGATAGCGACAGTCACGGCACCGGCGAGCGCGCCTCGGCCGATGGCGACGAAACATTGCGCCCGGACGGCGATATCCTGCCCGACACCATCAAGCATGAACCGGACTACTAACTGTATTTCCGAAGGCCTTCGTCGAAGCGAAGCGCGGCACGCGAAGTGCGTGAACAAGGACGCGAGCAGGCGTTCGGCTCGCACGATGCCCACCTTCACCTTCACCTTCGACGAGGAAAGTCCATCATGAAATCACGTCAATTGATCGCCCCGACCATTCTGAGCGCCATGCTGGCCGTTTCCGGCGCGGCATTCGCTCAGGCCTCCGGCACCGATACCACGACGCCGGCCCAAGGCGGGGACCAGAATGCGGCAACTGCTGCGATGGGTGCGAGCAGCACCGCGCACAAGTCCACCCACAAGTCGCATACGAAGAAGCACACGGCGAAAAAGCCGATGAACGATACGACCAACACGCCGGGTGCGGACGCCAGCAGCGATACGAAGGGGCAGTAACGGACGATCGCTCCGCAGGAAAACACGGGGAAAA
Source organism: Burkholderia sp. Ax-1719 (assembly GCF_011753055.1). Lineage (GTDB taxonomy): Bacteria > Pseudomonadota > Gammaproteobacteria > Burkholderiales > Burkholderiaceae > Paraburkholderia. The sequence goes on from NZ_VWWJ01000001.1 coordinate 771,440, forward strand.
CGCAGGGCGAAGCGGTGAGCATCGGGCCGCTCGTCCTGCATCGATTTTTACCGCATCTATGGCATAGTCTGGCACCTTCACCGATCCGGAGTGCCGTGTCATGCGATTTTCCCGCCTTTATGTGCGCGCCTTGTTGGTATCCGGCGTGCTAGCAGGCGCGCTCGTCAGCGCTTCGTCCTGCTTCGCCGCCCAGCCCGAATGCCTGAACAGTGCGCCCACGCAACTGGCGATGGATGAATGCGTCGGGCGCAGCATGAAGGCCTCGGACCAGAAGCTCAACGAGACTTATCACGCGCTGCTTGCGAAGGTGAGCAAGAGCGGCGCGGATCAACTGCGAAAGGCGCAGCGCGCATGGCTGGCCTGGCGCGACGCGCAGTGTGAGTTCAATACGATGGGTACGCGTGGCGGCAGCATCAATTCGTCGATGTACGGCCTGTGTATCGACGAACTGACGCAGGAGCAGACCCGCCGTCTGGACGCGCAGATTCGCTGCAAGGAAGGCGACCTGTCCTGCGGCGCGCAATAGATCTGGCAGCAGACCTAGTCCTGTTGTGCAGGCTTCTGGCAGATCACGCCATACCAGCCCAGGCCGCGATATGTCTCGTATCCCGGCGTGGCGGCGAACGAAACAACGGTGCCGTCGTGCGCGCGATAGTAACCCGTCTGGCGGCCTTCGGCCTGTAGCCGGAAGCGCTCGTTGAGAATGCCTTTGTCGTCCGACGCGGCAATCACGCGAAACGACGAATCGACAATCATGCAGCGCGTGCGGGTCCATTCTTCCTCGCTCAGGCGCACGCCCTTCACGACCGCGCCCGCCTGCGGGGCCCAGTCGAAGAAGATGGCCAGCACGCCCAGCACGCGGCCGTTCGCGCGGCCGCCTTCACGGATCGCCGTCGCATAGGTTGCCACCTGCGCCTGGCGCAGCGGCGCGAGCGTTTCGATGTCGGCGGCCACGTAGTCCGCACCGGACTTCGTTTTCATCGCCGACTTGAACCATTCGGTTTCGCCGACGTTCTGGCCACGCACCGGATATTGCGCATGACGACCAGTGGCGACCACGACGCCGTGTTCGTCGACCACCCAGAGGTCGCGATAGACCGTGTAACTGTCGAGGATCACGGCGAGGCGATCTGCCGCGTGGGCGGCCCTCGCCGATGCGTCGGCATCGTCGCGCGCCGCGAGGCATTCGACCACGGCCGAATCGGTGGCCCACCAGCGCACGTCGCAGGATCGCTCGTAGAGATTGCGGTCGATCACATCGATCATATTGAGGGCGAGGTCCGCGCAACGCTGGCCGTCGTGCGAGCGCAACCGGTCGATCATGCTGTCGCCCAGTTGCGTGAGCGTCGATAGCGAACCCGCGAGATCCTTGTTCAGGGCTGTCGTGATCTCGGAGATACGGCGCGACACATGCTTGACCTGATTCGCGACGACGGCAAAGCCTTTTCCCGCATCGCCGGCGCGCGCCGCTTCGATAAGCGCATTCAGGGCGAGAAAGGTGGTTTCGCGATTGATGTCGTTGATGTCGCTGATCTTGCTGGTGGCAAGGCGTTTGACTTCATGCGTGAGATCGACGATGGCTTGCGGATTCGACATGCAGGGTTCCGTGACAGGGGTGTGAATATCACGGTGCTTGCATGCAAGGTTCGGGCCTGTTGGTAGCAGGCCGCTTGTCGCTGGATTATCGCTGGATTGTCGCTGGATTGTTGCGTGCGCAAGCTATCTGAAAAGATAGCAAACGTTTTGCGCGCTCGATGTATGTCGCGACGCGAAGCAATGTGTCAAAGCGCATGCCGATGCGCACCAGATTGGCTCATCGGCATGCACGTTTGCGGGCGCATCTAGCGCGCTGTCTGCCCGAGAATGCCGCAATAGAACGCGTATTCGGCCTGAAGCGCGTGCGCCTGGTTGACGGCCTTGCGAAAGCCGTGGCGCTCGTCGTCGTAATAATGAGCCTCGGTGGCGATGCCGTTGGCCTGTAGCGCGCTCACCATGCTGCGCGTCTGGTCGGGAGTGACCACGGCGTCCAGTTCGCCCTGGAAGAAGGCGACGGGCACGCGAATCTTGTCGGCGTGCAGGAGCGGCGTGCGCTCGCAGTAACGCGCGGCATCGGCCACGGCGTCGCCGATCAGCCAGTCCAGATAGTCGGCTTCGAACTTGTGCGTGTGCTGACCCAACGTCAGCGGATCGCTCACGCCATAGAGGCTCGCGCCGCCGCGGAATACGTCGCGAAACGCGAGCGCGCAGAGCGTTGTATAGCCGCCTGCGCTGCTGCCGCGAATAAAGGCGCGGGCGCGGTCGATGCGCCGTTGCGCGGCCAGATGCGCGACGACATTGCAGGCGTCGTCCACATCCACCACGCCCCAGCTTTCGTGCAGCGCCTGACGATAGGCGCGCCCATAGCCGGTGCTGCCGCGATAGTTGAGGTTGACCACGGCGAAGCCGCGTTGCGTCCAGTAGGGGATGCGCGGATCGAAAACCGGGTAACAGGCCGAGGTCGGGCCGCCGTGGATGAAGATCACGACGGGCGGGGCGTCGGCATGTTGCGCACTTTCCGGCGCGTAGAAATAGGCGTGCGATTCGCTGCCGCCGCTTGCGAAACGCAGGCGTTCGGGCTGGGGAATGCGCTCGACGGGCATCATCGGCGAGACTTCGGCGAGCACTTGCACGCTGAAGTCGTCGCGGCGGATGGCAAGTACAGCGGCGGGGCAGACCGGCGATGCGGCGAGGCAGTAGAAATGCGTGTCATCCGCTGCCAGATTGCGAAAGCGGCTGTATTGCGCCGCGAGCGTGTGCAGCGCGCCGTCGGCCGCGCGATAGCCGAGCACGCCCCAGCCTTCGTCCGTCCATGCGCCCAGGCTCGCTCCATCGTCGAGTGCGATCCAGCTACGGCCACCCAGTTGCCAGGGCGCCGCTGCGTGGTCCGCCTGCGCAGCGGGCAGCGCGTGCAGTGCGTCGCCATGCTCCCGCCACGGCTGCCAGAAGCCGCCGCGATCGCTCAAGACATAGAGCGCGCCGTGTGCATCGAATTGCGGCTGTTGCAGCGCATCTTCGATATCGTCCCCTGCGAGTGTGCGCGGCGGCAGCCATGTGCCATTCGCGTCGCGCTCGCTGCTGCGCAGCCGCGTAGCGGTCCACGGCTGATGCGGGCGCGACCATTCGATCCACGCGAGCCGCTTGCCATCGGCGCGCAGGCAGGGCGCTGCGTAAAAATCCGCGCCTTCGGTGAGCACGGTTCGCGCACCATCGCCCAGCGCAATCGACACGATGCGATGAGTGCCGCCATCTTCTTCCACCGCGAGCACTGCGCCCTGGCTAAAGCGCAGATCGCCATAACGGCAACCTGGCTCGGTGAGCGCAACGGGCACAGTATCGTCATCGATCGCTTGGCGATAGAGCCGTTGATCTTTTTCGTTGGCAAATACGACGGCATCGTCAGTGATGCAGAACGAACCGCCGCCGTATTCGTAGACGCGCCCGCGTACGCTGAAGCCTTCGGGCGTGAGACAGCGCGCCGCGCCATTGCGCCATCGCCAGATGCGCGTGGCGGCATCGGCCGGATCGTAAGTGGTCCAGAACACGCCGCGGACCGACGCGGCCAGTTCGCCAAAATCCTTGCCGGCGGCGACCGCCTGTTCGGCGCTGACGCGCTCAGGGTTTGCCGAGTTCGCGGGAATTCCTGTCATTGCGGAAGATGAGTTGCTGAATCGGTTGAACGGGTTGTTCGGCTTCTCGACGGGCTTGCAGAATGATGGGATGTTCCGCCGATTTTCCGCACACGGGGTCGGTATTCGCGGCGTCGCCGGTCAGCATGAAGGCCTGGCAGCGGCAGCCGCCAAAGTCCTTTTCTTTCTCGTCGCACGAGCGGCACGGCTCGGGCATCCACCCATTGCCGCGGAACCGGTTGAAACCGGACGATTCGTACCAGATATGGCGCAGATCGTGATCGCGCACGTTGGGAAAATCGATCGGCAGCATGCGCGCGCCGTGGCAGGGCAGCGCAGTGCCGTCCGGCGTGACCGTCAGGAAGATGCTGCCCCAGCCGCCCATGCAGGCCTTCGGACGTTCCTCGTAATAATCAGGAGTCACGAAGATCAGCTTGCAGGGGTTGCCGCTCGCTTCCAGTTTCTCGCGATATTCGTTGGTGATGCGCTCCGCGCGTTCGAGCTGCTCGCGCGTGGGCAGCAGCATCGCGCGGTTGAGTTTGGCCCAGCCGTAGAACTGGCAGGTGGCCAGTTCGACGAAATCCGCTTCGAGGGCGATGCACAGCTCGATAATGCGGTCGATATCGTCGATGTTGTAGCGGTGCGTGACGAAGTTCAGCACCATCGGATAGCCATGCGCCTTTACCGCGCGCGCCATCGCAAGCTTCTGCGCGAACGCCTTGTGCGAGCCGGCCAGCATGTTGTTCACTTCCTCGTCGCTCGACTGGAAGCTGATCTGGATATGATCGAGCCCGGCGCGCTGGAAATCGGCGAGTTTCTGCTCGTTCAGTCCGATGCCCGAGGTGATGAGATTGGTGTAATAACCGAGCTTGCGGGCCTCGGCGATCAAGTCCGCGAGATCCTTGCGCACCAGCGGCTCGCCGCCGGAAAAGCCGATTTGCGCGGCGCCCATCTGACGCGCTTCGGTCATCACGCGAATCCATTGCTCCGTGGTCAATTCCTCGCCCTGTCGCGCGAAATCGAGCGGGTTCGAGCAGTAGGGGCATTGCAGCGGGCAACGGTACGTCACCTCCGCGAGCAGCCACAAGGGCAGGCCCACGGCGGGCTGGGTGCTGGCCGGCGCTGCTGCAACGGCGGTAGCAGCGGGCGTGAGGTGTTCGTCAGACAAGATCGATCCAGTGCTTTTCGCGGGCGACCAGCATGAACTGCTCGACGTCTTCGCCCAGTTCGGGCACGCCCGGAAACTGCGTGTCCAGATGCGCGACGATGGCCGCGACGTTGCGCTCGCCGTCGATCAGGCCGCCAATGGCGGCGGCGCTCTCGTTCAGCTTGATCATGCCTTCAGGATAGAGCAGGACGTGCGCGTTCTGCGCCGGCTCGAACTGGAAGCGATAACCGCGTCGCCAGACGGGCTTGAGATTGCGGTCGAAGGGCGTGTTCATCGTATTCATCGTGGTCCCGGTGTTCACAGTGCGATTCCCTTGTGCCAGACGCGTTCGTTCGTGACCGTATGGTAGGGCGGTCGCCCCAGTTCATACGCCATCGACATCGCGTCGAGCATGGTCCAGAGAATGTCGAGCTTGAATTGCAGGATTTCCAGCATACGCTGCTGGCTTTCAAAAGTCGTGTAGTGCTGCAGCGTGATCTGCAGTCCGTGTTCCACATCGCGGCGCGCCTGGCCCAGACGCGAGCGGAAATACTCGTAGCCGCGCGGATCGATCCACGGATAATGCGTCGGCCACGTGTCGAGGCGCGACTGGTGAATCTGCGGTGCGAATAATTCGGTGAGCGAACTGCTGGCGGCTTCCTGCCAGCTCGCGCGACGTGCGAAATTCACATACGCATCCACGGCGAAGCGCACGCCCGGCAGCACCAGTTCCTGCGAGCGCAGTTGCTCGGGATCGAGGCCGACTGATTCGCCCAGGCGCAACCAGGCCTCGATGCCGCCATCTTCGCCCGGCGCGCCGTCGTGATCGAGCAAACGCTGGATCCACTGGCGGCGCACTTCGCGATCCGGACAATTGGCGAGAATCGCCGCGTCCTTCATCGGGATATTGACCTGGTAGTAGAAGCGGTTCGCCACCCAGCCCTGTATCTGTTCGCGGGTCGCGCGGCCTTCGTACATCGCCACGTGATACGGGTGGTGAATGTGATAGAACGCGCCTTTGGCGCGCAGGGCCTGTTCGAATTGCTCGGGAGTGAGGGCGGCCTGGCTCATGATTCGGTCCAATTCCAATGAGGGCTGCTGCGCGAAAACGGCAGCAGCCTGATGCAGGGTGGCGCGGCGTATTCGCACGCGCGCCGAAAGCGTGTTACAGGTCGATGCTCATGCCGTCGAAGGCGACTTCGACGTGACGCAGGGCGAGTTCGGCGCGTTCGGCCGAGTCTTCGTCGAGGATCGGATTCGTGTTGTTGATGTGCGTGAGAATCTTGCGCGCGTTCGGGAACTGCTCAAGCACTTCGAGCATGCCGCCAGGGCCGCTCTGCGCCAGGTGGCCCATCTGGCGACCCGTGCGCGTGCCCACGCCGCGACGTTGCATTTCGTCGTCGTGCCAGAGCGTGCCGTCCACCAGCAGGCAATCGGCTTCGTGCATGCGCGCGAGCAGCGCTTCGTCCACCTCACCCAGGCCCGGTGCGTAAAACAGCTTGCCGCCGGTGCGCGTGTCCTCGATCACGAGGCCGATGTTGTCGCCCGGATGCGGATCGTGCCGATGCGGCGAATAGGGCGGCGCGGCGCTGCGCAGCGCAAACGGCGTGAAGCGCAGATTCGGGCACGCGGCAATCGTGAACGGTTCGCCCGAAACAATGGGGTTCCAGCGCAGGCCGCCGTTCCAGTGCGTGAGCATCGGGAAGATCGGAAAGCCGGTGCTCAGGTCTTCGTGGACCATGTCGGTGCACCAGACTTCGTGCGGGCAGCCTTCGCGCAACATCAGCAGGCCGGTGGTGTGGTCGATCTGGCTGTCCATCAGCACGATTGCGGCGATGCCCGTGTCGCGCAGCGCGCGGCCCGGCTGCATGGGCGCGAAGGCCTGCAACTGGGCGCGGATATCGGGTGAGGCGTTGCAGAGAATCCAGGATTCGCCGTCGTCGGAAACGGCAATCGACGATTGCGTGCGCGCCTTTGCGTTGAGGCGGCCGTTACGAAAGCCCGCGCAGTTCGCGCAGTTGCAGTTCCACTGAGGAAAGCCGCCGCCGGCTGCGGAGCCGAGAATGTGAATGTGCATGCTTGCTAAAAGGCTGCGGGTAGAACGCGCCAGATAAATAGCCCCGGCGGGCCGGGGCTATGAGGATCCTGCGAGAGGATACTGACGCTGCGAATTAACGGTTCGAAATGTACATCGTGATTTCAAAACCGAAACGCAGGTCGGTGTAAGCGGGCTTGGTCCACATGGCGGAACTCCTTAAAAATGGATGGGCAGGCGGACGTCCGGCAAAGCGGACACACCGGACAATGTGGGAAAGCGCGGCTGATGCATGGTTGGTGCGACAGGCGGAATGAACTGCACGCCTGACACCTGATGCGCCGCAATTCTCCTCACGCGTATCGTATCAAATTTGTGCATATTGCGACGGCTCGCGCGCAGCGGAAAGCCCTGAAATACCGGATCAAACTGCGAAAATGCGCTGAAACCGACTGCGCGAAACACTTTATTTCGTATGCGGCAATATTCGCGCGGGACCGCCATAAGAATCAGTCATAAGCGGGCGAAAGCTACGTAATCTTGAACAAGGTCGTGAACATGTCCGGGCCGGGTGGAGATTCGCGTGGCGCATGGGACGTGCGTTTGCGCGCGTTTCTGCTGGTGGCTTCAGCAGCGCTTGCGGGCGGTCTGGCGCCTGTGTACACGGCGCGCGGGCGGATCAGATGTGGATTCTGACGTTGCTCCAGCCCATGTGCGATCCAGCCCACCGAGCGTCCCAGCGCGAATAGTCCGAACGCGGCACCCATCGGCAGATTCAGATGACGCCGGAGCGCCACCAGTGCGAGGTCGAGCGAGGGCCGCTGGCCGATCAGTTCGCAGGCCAGATCGATCAGTTTTTTCCACTTCGGATGACGCGGCAGCACGCGCGCGAGCAGCCACGCGGCGCGCACGTCGCCATCGGGATAGAGCGGGTGGCCAAAGCCCGGCAGATCGTCACCGCGCGCAAGTCGCTCGCGCAGCTTGCGTTCAGGATCGATATCGCCGAGTTCGTCCAGAAGCGCTTCGCCGCGCGCCGTGGTTGCGCCATGACGGCCTCCTGAAAGGCCCGCCAGACCGCCAATGACGACTGAGCGAAGGCTCGCGTCGGTTGATGCGATGCAGCGCGCGGTGAAACTCGACGCGTTGAGTTCGTGATCGGCGCACAGCACCAGCGCCATGCGGATCAGATCCGCGCCCGTTTTACCCACACCCCAGGCGCGGGCGCATTGCTCGTGGATGGGCGCAGTGCCGGGTACGGTGCCCAGCAAGGACGCCGCCAGCAGGCGCACGAGATCGCCGCAACCTTGCGCCTGGCGTTCGGCGTTGCGCTGCCAGATTGCCGTGGGTGCGTCTTCGCTTGCCACCGAGAAAAGCGGCAGCATGGCGGCTTCCGCGCGCTGGTTGCGGTAGTGATGGAGCAGTGCTTGAAAGACCTCGGGCGTTTGCAGCGGATGCGCGGTGAACGCAGCGCTTTCTTCGCATTGCCAGAGCAGCGCGGCCACTTCTTCGAGGCTCGCGCTGGCCGCCAGATCGAGCGCATCCATCCCGCGATACGAGAGCCGGCCGTCTTCGATCAGCGTAATGGCCGATTCGAGCACCGGTGCACCCCAGTCGAGCGCCGCGCGCGCCACTTCCTTCGGCTTGCGTCCACGCGCACGATTGGCCGCCAGGCGTTCGACTTCGGCGGCCAGGTAGCGGCTCTCGCGCGAAACCGGGTCGGTTTCCGCGCGCAGCAGGCCACGGCTCACGTAGGCGTAGAGCGTCTGGCGCGACACGCTCAGGCGCGCGGCGGCTTCGGCGGAACTCAGGTAGGTGGGCATAGCGATCAGAATAATCAACATTGACGATTTGTGCCCATTGCGCGCTCGCCCGCTGCCTGAATTGCCGCTATGGCGCGTCTTCGTCCAGCATGACGCCACTTAAAAAAACTTACATCTGACCGATGACGTTCCCATACCCGCGCTCGCCTAAGCTCTCGATTCATTACCGACAAACCTTTACGGATGGCCCATATGGGAGCAAACCTGCGATATCTTGCTGCGCTTGCCGCAGCGACCGTTAGCCTGGCTGCTCACGCCGGGCCTCCTCTAACGCCGGCGCAATGCCTCGGCTATCCGTTCAAGCACGTGGCGGCCGGCAAGGTAACGCATGCGCAACTGATGAACGAACTGGGCGAACTCGAAGCGCGCGGCTATCACCCCGGCGACGACGACAGCACCTATCCCGCCGATCTGCAAGCCGCGCAAAAAGCCTTGACCGCCGATTACAGCGCGGATTGCCTCAAGCTGCATCACAAGACCTGAACATCGCACGCCTGGCCGCGCGGCCATAAAAAAAGCAGCGAGACGGGGTGATGCCCCATGTCGCTGCCTGAAATTGCGCGGTAGGTTGCGCGTTGCTTAAAACCGTTAAATTCGCAAGCTGAAACGCCCGTTAGAACGCAATCGCGATGCCAAACATGGCGACGAACTGATTGCCCGTCGACGATGCCGAGGTGTTCTGCGAGTCGCCCACCAGCGCCACGGCATCGACGATATCGCCGCTGCCGTTCGCGCCCAGCGTGTGACCCGAAGCGTGCTGATAGGCCTGAATCGTGTACAGCGTCGTGCGCTTCGAGAGGTGATACATCTCGCGCAGCGAAACCTGCTGGTAGCGCGCCGCGTCGTGAATGCCGTTCGCGCTCGAAGCACGCGTATAGCTGTAGCCGCCGGAGACTTCGATCGGCGTGCTCACGCGGTAGCTCACCAGCGCGCCGTAGGTGTTGAACACGGCGGTATCGGTGAACAGCGAGTGGCTGCCCGGACGATAGACCACGTTGGAATAGTTCACGCCAAACAGCAGATTGCCGAACGTATACGTTGCCAGCGCCGCTGCGTGCTGCACGTTGCTCGCCGACAGATAGCCGGTATTGATGGTCGAATGCGGAAACGTGGCGCTGGCGCTGGGATCGAAGCCGCCCGTGTATTCCGTATTGTTCATGCGCAGATAGCCCAGACCTACGGAGAGCGGGCCGCCGTCGTAGCGTAGCGCCGCGCTGAACATGCTGCCGCTCTTCATGCTGCCCGCCACGCCGCCAAAGCCATATTGCACGCTGCCGCGCACGCCGTGGATCGAAGGCGATGTGTAGGTAACCGAACTATTCGCGCGGATGTCCGTATCGAAACCGTCGATGTCGCCCGGGTGCGCGCCCGTTGCGCCGGTCAGGTAAGTGACCGGGCCCAGCGTGCCCGCGAGCAGATAGTACGGCGTGTACTGGCGGCCCATCGTCAGCGTGCCCAGGCGGCTGTCCTGCAAGCCGACGAAGGCGTAGCGATTGAACGCGAGACCGGCCGACTGCTGCGCGCCCGTGCCCGGATCGAAACCTTCCTGCAGATCGAAAATCGCGCTGGTGGTGGAGCTCAGTTGCTCGGTGCCCTTGAAGCCGAACTTCGATGCCAGCAGATTGCCGTTGCGCATGTACACGTTCGAATGGCCGCCCTGGTTGTTCGCGTACGAAATGGCTTCGTCCACGTTGCCGTAAAGCGTCAGGCTGTTCTGAGCCATGGCCGGCTGCGAGATGGCGGCGGCGCACAGGAGCAGCGAACCGCCCCAGAAAAAGTGTTCTGATTTCATCGTCAACCCTGATATCGATCCGGATGATGCCGGCCGCGCGACTGGCGATTCCGGATTCTGAAGAATTATTTGAACTGAGTAGTTAAAAAACAGCTGCCGATAAGGCAGCAGGGGCGCGGAGGGACTGTGCCCCGAACGCGCCCCTGCGGGCCGGAAATCAATCGCTTCCGGCGTTGCTGCTTAGTGCGTCTGCGGCAATGCGTACGCGATCACGTAGTCGCCGCGATCCGGCGACTGGCGTGCGCCACCGGCCGAGATCACGATGTACTGCTTGCCGTCGATGGTATAGCTCATCGGCGTGCCCTGGCTACCCACCGGCAGGCGAGCCTTCCAGACTTCCTTGCCGGTCGAGCTGTCGAACGCGCGCAGGTAGTAATCCTGCGTAGCCGCGAAGAACACCAGACCGCCGCCCGTGGTCAGCGAGCCGCCGATGGTCGGCATGCCGATCGGCGTGGGCATGTGCATCTGCACGCCATACAGACGCGTGTCCTTGACGGTGCCGAGCGGCACTTGCCAGGCGATGCTGCGCGTCTTCAGGTCGATGGCCGTGAGGCTGCCGAACGGCGGCTTCTGGCACGGAATACCCAGCGGCGAGAAGAAGCGGTCCTTGGTGACCGAGTACGGCGTGCCGCCGAGCGGCACCGCGCCCATACCGGCGTTGACGGCTTCGTTACCGTCCGAGGGGCCGCCGCGCTGCTTTTCCTTCACCAGATGGACCCACAGTCCCAGGCGCATGTCGTTCACATAGATCATGCCGGCGTTCGGGTCGTACGACAGACCGCCCCAGTTCATGCCGCCGAGCGAACCCGGGAAGCTCAGTGCGTAATCCGTGTCCGGTGCGGTGAACAGGCCGTCGTAGCGCATGCCGCGGAACGAGATGCGGCACATCAGCTGGTCGATCGGCGTGACGCCCCACATGTCGGCGTCCTTGAGCACTTCAGCGCCGATCTGCGGCATGCCCACGGACAGCGGCTGCGTCTTCGCGTACGGCTCGTTCGGAATCGTCGCGGGCTTGACGGGCTGCTCGATCACCTTGGTGAGCGGCTTGCCGGTCAGGCGGTCGAGCACGAACAGCTGGCCCATCTTCGTACCGATGATGAGCGCCGGCACCTTCTTGCCATCGTCCATCGGGAAGTCGATCAGCGTCGGCTGCATCGGCACGTCGTAGTCCCAGAGGTCGTGGTGGACGGTCTGGAAGTGCCACTTTTCGGCGCCGGTGGTGGCGTCGAGCGCGAGGATCGAGCCGCCGTACTTCTCGTCGAGCGCGGTGCGCTTGACGCCCCACAGGTCGATCGCGGCGTTGCCGACCGGCATGTAGACGGTGTTCGAGGTCGCGTCATAGGTCATCGGCGCCCACACGTTCGGGGTCGAACGCGTGAAGGTCTTGCCGGTGGCCGGTGCGGCGTGGTCTTCCGGCTGGCCCGGATCGAACGCCCACTTCATCTTGCCGGTCATCACGTCGAAGCCGCGGATCACGCCGCCAGGCATGTCGAGCGAGACGTTGTCGGCGACGCGGCCGCCCACCACCACGGTCGTGCCCGCGACGGTCGGCGCCGAAGTCAGCTGGTACAGCGGGCTCTTGGCTTTGCCGAGGCCTGCCTTCAGGTCGATGATGCCGTGATCGCCGAAGTCGTCGCAGAGCTTGCCGTTGTCGGCGTCGAGCGCGACCAGCTTGGCATCGATCGTGTTCATGTAGATGCGGCGGCGGCAGGCGGCGGGGTCACCCGACGCTGCGATCGCCGACACCGGCGTCGATCCGGCCACGGTGGGCTGGACGAGCGGCTGCGTGGCGTCGAAATAGGCGAGGCCGCGGCAACGCACCCAGACCGTGGTTTTGGTCGGGAACGCGTGACGCCATTTTTCGGCGCCGCTGGCGGCGTCGACGGCAATCACGGTGTTGTGCGGCGAGCACAGGAACAGCGTCTTGCCCACCTGGAGCGGCGTTTCCTGGTCTTCCGAGCCGCCGCCGTCCGGGCTGAGCGGCGTGTCGCCGGTGTGGAACGTCCAGGCAACCTGGAGGTTCTTCACGTTATCGCGGTTGATCTGCGCAGCGCCTGCGAAGCGGTCGCCACCGGCCGAGTGGCCGTAGGCCGTCCAGTCGCCCATGCCCGCCGTACCGGCGATCGGCGGCGTGGATTCGGCGCCGAACTTGCCGTGCGGCACGAACATGCCATACACGAAACCCGCGTTGACGACGGCCAGCACGGCCGCGATGCCGAAGGCCTTGCCGCACGCGGGCGTCTTGCCTTCGCCCTTACGCAGCACGGGGATGACCAGCGCGAGCAGCATGCCGATCATCGAGAACATGAAAATGCGCGTATTGAGCTGCCAGAAGTCGAAGCCGACTTCCCAGATGGCCCACAGCGCGGTGGCGATCAGGAACACGAGGTAGATCGCGACGCTGGCCGAGCGGCGGCGCGCGAGTTGCACGCCGGTGGCGCACAGTGCGAGGCCGGCGAGCAGGTAGTACCAGCTACCGCCGCGGGCGATCAGCATGCCGCCGCCAATAAGGAAATACAGCCCGAGCAGCAGGCCGACGACCCCAATCAGGGGTAGGCCGATACGGACGGCCTTAGGAATCTGTTTATCTGAATCTGTTGGTTGCTTCGACATCGTTTTGTTCTCGAATGGAGGCTAAAGGCTCGCCTCGCAGTCGGCCCGACGTGCGACCTTTTGTAATAGGGCGCCAACGTCAAGCCTTGTGCTAGATTAACCAGTTGGTACATTTTATTAAGAAAATTGAAATCCTGCCTGCAAAATCGCAAGCCTGTGGTTCAGAAAGGCGTGCGCGGGTGGGCAGAATGCGGGTTTTGAGGTAAGCGCGAGGGCAGCCTGAGCGCTGCGAATGCCGTGTGCGCACGGGTGTTAGCGCACCTGGCGGCCTGCGCTATGCGGGGGAAGACAGAGGAAGACGGGGTAAGGCGTGGGGCGGCGGACGCGAGACGCCCGCGCGGGGCAGAGGCGCGAATGCGCTCAGGAAAGCAGCGCGAGCGTGGTTTCCAGGACGGCGCGTTTGAACTTCTTCGGATTACGGGGCAGCGAGGAAACCGTCAACATCACGTGGCCGTAGCCCACGGTCTTGCTCACACCGTTGAGCAGCACGAAAAACAGCACGTCAGCATCCTTCACCTTCAGCACGCCTTGTTGAGCGGCGTCTTCCAGTAGCGGCACCATCACGTCGTAGTAGGGCCGCATGAGCCGTTCGACCAGCAGATCGAGCCGCGCGCCTTCTTCGGTTGTCGCCGTCGAGAAAAACAGGCCCACGTCGGGTTCCTCGAACACCTTGTCGATATAGATCTCGATCGCGCGGTCCACGCGCGCCTTGGCATCCAGTTCCGATTGGCGCAGCGCCGCCGTGGCCGCAATCATCGGCCGCGCGTGCTCGACGATCTGCTCGACGACCGCTTCCCACAGCGAATCCTTCGAGCCGAAATGATGCGCGAGCAAGGCCGGATCGACGCCCGAATCGCGCGCGATCTCGCGCACGCTGGTGGCGTCGTAGCCACGCGTGCCGAAGGTCTTGCGCGCATTGCGCAACAGCACATCCCGGCCCACCGAGGCTTGCTGCGCCGGTCGCCCGCGGCCGCGCCTGACCGGCGTGGGCGTTGGAGATGCAGTGGCCTTCTCTTTCATGCGCTTATACGTTCCCGTTTTTTCGATGGACGTGAGTGTAACCGAGCGCCCAGGCGTTGCCGCCTGGGGTCTGCATGAGGTTTGCAGCAGCGCAGGGACGAGGTCGTTTGACACAGGCCGCGCCAAGGGTTTACCATCGGCTTTTATTCATTGCGTGTTGAATTAAAGATGACGAATCCGGTACGCATCGTAATCGTGGGCGGCGGCATCGCCGGCATCCTGTTGGCAACGAAGCTGGGCGATACGCTCGGCCGCGCGGGCAAGGCCCGTATCAGGCTGATCGATAAAAGCCCTACGCACATCTGGAAACCGATGTTGCACACGATCGCGGCCGGCACGCGCGATGTCCAGCAACAGCAGGTTATCTTCCTTGCGCACGCGGCGGAGCACGGTTACACCTATGAGCCCGGCGAGATGCTGGGGCTCGATCGCGCGCGCCGTTGCGTGCAACTGGGTGCGCTCACCACGACCGATGGCGGCGTGGTGCTGGAGCCGCGCGAAGTGAGTTACGACGTGCTGGTGCTGGCTTTGGGCAGTCATGCGAACGATTTCGGCGTGCCAGGCGTGGCGCAGCACAGCTACTTCATCGACAGTCAGAAGCAGGCCGAAACCTTCAACGAAGCGCTGCGGGCGCGCGCATTCCGCAGCGTGGCGCGCGACGAGGCGTTGCGTGTGGCGATTGTCGGCGGCGGCGCGACCGGCGTGGAACTGGCCGCGGAATTGAGCCGTCTGCTGGAAGTGGCGAGCGCCTATGGCGACGCCACGGTGCGCGAGCGTCTGCAATTGACGCTGCTGGAAAGCGGTCCGCGCATTCTGGGCGCGTTCCCGCCCAATATCTCTGCGTCCAGCCAGCATCAGCTCGAAAAGATCGGCTTTAGCGTCAAGACCGGCACGCGCGTGACCGAGGCGACTGCGCAAGGCTTTGTCTACGACGGCGGCGCGGTGGCGCAGGCCGATCTGATGGTCTGGGCCGCAGGCGTGAAGGCGGCCGATTTTCTGAGCGGGTTGGGCGGTCTGACGACCAACCGCGCGAATCAGATCGTGGTGGGCCCGACTTTGCAATCCACGGAGGACGACCATGTCTTTGCGCTCGGCGACTGTGCCAGCTTCACGCCCGCGGGGGCCGAAAGGGCGCTGGCGCCGACTGCGCAGGTTGCCACGCAGCAGGCCGAATTTCTCGCGCGCCACCTGCCGGGCTGGCTCGCGGGCCAGTCGCTGCCCGCGTTTGCGTTTCATGATTTTGGTTCGCTGGTCTCGCTGAGCGATTACGATGCGTTCGGCACGCTCGGGCGCTTTGGCTTCTTCCGGGGCGGCTTCATTCGCGGCAGGCTCGCGCAGTTGAGCCATGCGATGCTGTACCGCCGCCATCAGCAGGCATTGCACGGTTTGCGCAAGGCGACGCTGCTCTGGACCGCCGAGCGCATCAACGGCTGGGTGCAGCCGAAGATCCGTCTCGCCTGACCGGCCTGTAAAAAACGCCGCGCGCCATGTCAGGTCATGGCGCGCGGCGTTTTATTTGAAATCGTTAGCGTGACTAATGATTGTGAATTACGCCGTGCACATCGCCGTGCGGCCATAGCGTGCATGCCATAGGCCCAGTTCCTGTTCGTGTTCGGCCACGCGTTGCGGCACGGCATCGCGCAGGAATTCCACCAGCGTTCTGATTTTGGCGTCCAGATATTGGCGTGAGGCGTACAGCGCATGGACGTTGATCGGTTTGAGGCGCGCATGCGGGAGCACCTGCACCAGCGTGCCATCGCGCAGACCTTGCAGCGCGGTTGGTATCGGCAACATGCCGATGCCCATGCCCGCGCGGATCGCTTCGCCCAGCGCTTCGGCGATATTCACGGTGAAGGGCGCTTCGCGCATCGGACGCATGGCGTGTTCGTTGCCTTCTGCGTCTTCGAAAAGCCACGGCAGCGAGGGCTGATCCTGCAGCGATAACTGCACACTGGTGTGCGTTTCCAGTTCGTCGAGCGAGGTGGGCGTGCCGCGTCGCGACAGATATGCCGGCGACGCGCACAGCACCGCGCGCGTCATACCCAGACGCTGCGAGACCAGCGACGAATCCTTCAGGCTCTGCGCCACCACGATGCCCACGTCGAAACGCTCTTCAAGCAGATCGGGCGTGCGTTGCGACAGCACCAGATCGACGGAGACGCCTTCGAATTGCTGCGTGTAGCGCGCGAGTAGCGGCGTCAGATAGTGCTGGCCGAAACCCGCTGGCGCATGCACGCGCAGGCGGCCGTTGGGCTGGGCGGCTGCGCCCATGGCCTCGGCATCGGCGAGATCGACCTGATTGAGGATGCGTTCGCAATGCTCCAGATAGCGACGGCCCGCTTCGGTCAGCGAGATCTGGCGTGTGGTGCGGTTGAACAGGCGCGTCTGCAGACTGGCTTCGAGATCCATGATCGCGCGCGAGACGGCGGCGGTACTGAGTGAGGCCCGCACGGCGGCCTTGGCGAAACCGCCGGCCTCTGCGACGCCCACGAACATCTTCATGCTGCCCAGCTTGTCCATTGGATTGTGCTTCTATGAGTTTCCATCGGGATTGGCGCGGGTGGCGCAGCGATGAAAAGGGCGTGGCGCGGGTGGTCCAGGCCGCCGCGCCCTATATATTCAACGCGTGATGAAATAATTCTACTGCGGACGAGGGGGCGATGTCAAAGCGACGGCGCGTCATGCGCGCCGTCTTCGATGCCGTCAGTGCCAGAAAAGCGCGATCAGGATGATGATCGGAATCGGCACGCCAAGCATGTAGAGAAGGATCGAGCGCATGTCAGTCTCCTGGAGTTGTCGGGGCTGTGGTGGTCAGAATTCGCGCAGGCGGCCGCCCACGGTCGCCATATAGCTGGCGGCGAACGCGCCCATCAGCAACGACACGAACAGCCAGAGCGTGGCGTGGATGGTGGCCTTGCGCGCTGCGTCGGCGGCGGCGCGCGCGGCCGTGTCGAGCGCATTCATCTTGTTCTGCAGGCGCGTATAGGTCGTGGTCACGCGCGCTTGCGCATCGGCGGGCGAGAGCCCGGTCTGTTGAGCCACGACCTGCGAAACGTACTGCGTGTCCTCTTGCGAGAGCGCGCCGCCCGACGGCAGGGTGTTGAGGAAGATGCGGGCGATTTCCTGCTTCTGCGTGACGTTCGCGAGCGCCTGTTCGGGGCGCGTTTCGGTCTGGGCAGTCGCGCCGGCGACGGGGCGCAGCATGCCGTCGATCAGATAGCCGACCGGCCAGGTCTGCCACGCCGTCTGGGCGTTGCCGCGATCGACGCCGCCCAGGCCCGCCGCCGTGTGCATGCCGGTTTCGGCGGCGGCCACCGCGGCGGTGCGCCCGATGCCCGCCGCCGTGGAGGCGAGCAGGCCGGCCATCAGCAGCGTCGCCAGCGCCCACGCGAGAAAGCCGTGCGCGGTATCGCGGAAGTGGGTTTCGTCGCCGCTGATGCTCGGCCAATGACGGCGCAGACGTCCGGCCAGATAGCCGCCCAACCCCGAAGCCATGATCTGCGACACGAAGATCCAGATGACGACCGCCGCGCCGAAGGTTTTGGCGTGAGCGCCGCTGCCCGGCCACGGGGAAAGCGATGAGAGCCCGAGACCCGTGCCCAGCGTCAGCAGGATCAGCGAGAAAGCGGCCATGCCGACCGCGCCCGCGAGTATCGCACCCCACGAAACCGCCTCGCGCGGCATGACGTGCTGTGTTGCCGCGAGCGGTGTCGCCACGCCCACGCCCAGTTCTGTCTGATTCATGGACATCTCCTCCTTGTGGTGAGGGCGCCGTGCGCTGTGTCGTGTGAAATGCGCCGGGCCGATGCGGAGCGTTTGAGCAGAAACCGTGCCGCGAGGCCGGGCGCGCCTGCGCGGCAGATACGTTAAAAGGGTTTTGAGGCGCGCTTTAAAGGCGATATTCCGGAACGATGCAATACCTGTTTATCGCCTGTTCTTTTCCTGCGACAAGCGGATTTGATTGAAACAATTCGCTGTTAAAGTCCGCGCGGACGTCGGGGACGTTGACAAACATAAGACGAAACGCGTGCATAAAAATAACTTCAATCTATTGCGGCTGCTATTCGCCGTCGGGGTGATCTTTTCTCATTCGTTCGAGTTGCTGCGCCATCAGGACCCGCTTGAAGCCGGGTCGGCGGGGATGTCGGTGGGCACACTTGGCGTATGCGGTTTTTTCCTGCTCAGCGGCTATCTGACCGCGCAAAGCTGGACGCATGAGCCACGCGCGCTCGCGTTTCTGAAAAAACGGGCATTGCGCTTGTATCCGGCCTTTATCGTGGCGTCGGTGCTATCGGTATTCGTGGTGGGGCCATTGGGCGCGAGCACCGCCCAGTACTTCAGCGACTGGTCAGCGCATAAGTTTTTGGCCGATCTGATCGGACTGCGTCAGCCGCGCACGCCCGACGTGTTTGCAAATTCGCCCGTGCCGTCGGTGAACGGTTCGATGTGGACGATCACCTTCGAGCTGCGCTGCTATCTGCTCATGACCGTGCTGGGTTTGTGCGGCGCGATGAAGCGCCGCTGGGCGATGCTCCTGCTCGCGCTGGCGGTCAATGCCGCCGCGATTGCCGGCGCGCCGATGCAGCGCGGCGAGCAGGGCGATGCGCTGTTCGGCGTCTCGGGTTTCATGCTCTGGTTTGCCGCGCTTTATCTGGCGGGTGTGGGCTTTTATCTGTTCCGCGAGCGCCTGCCATTGCGCGGGCGTTTTGCCGTGTTCGCGCTGTTGGGCTTTGGCGCGGCGCTGTTCGCGGCTGCGCCGGTCATGCGCGCGGCGACGGTGACGCTGGGCGCGTACGGCCTCTTCTACATCGGCCAGTGTCAAGCGCCCTTGCTCACGAAGCTGCGCATGCGCGACGACCTTTCGTACGGTCTTTACCTGTACGGCTGGCCGGTCACTCAGCTACTCGCGCTGTGGCTGCCGTCGATTGCGCCGCTTGCCTTGTTCGCGTGCGTAACGGCGATCTGCGTGCCCATCGCTTTCGTGAGCTGGCGCGGGCTGGAATCGCCAGCACTGCGTCTCAAACGTGCCCGCGCGCCTGAAGGCCGTCCCGTCGCGGCGTGAATGCGGTAGGCTGGCGGGCATCGCCAGTCACCGCGTCATTCGCTTTGCCGCCGAGGCGGCATGGGAGGTATCGAGATGTCGCTTGCGCTCTACGGTCATCCTTTCTCCTCGTACACGCAGAAGGTGCTCGTCGCGCTGTACGAAAACGACACGCCGTTCGAATTCCGCGTCATCGGACCGGATTCGCCGCACGCGGCGGACTGGCTGCAACGCTGGCCACTGCGCAAATTCCCGCTGCTGGTGGACGGCGCGCGCAATGTGGCCGAGACCAGCATCATCATCGAATATCTCCAGCTCATGCATCCGGGGCCCGTGCGCCTCTTGCCCGCCGATCCGATGGCAGCGCTCGATGTGCGCTTTCTCGATCGCTTCTTCGATCAGCATGTGATGACGCCGGTCCAGCGCGCTGTCGATGGTGCGTTATCGGGCGACGCCGCGAAGCGTGCTGAGGGTATGGCGCACGCGGCCCAGAAGCTCGATCTGGCTTACGCGTGGCTCGATGCGCAGCTGGCGGGGCGCACCTGGGCTGCGGGAGACGCTTTCACCCTGGCGGATTGCGCGGCGGCTCCGTCGTTGTTCTATGCGGACTGGACGCATCGCATCCCGGCGGAACTTGCCGCACTGCATGCATATCGCGCGCGGCTGCTGGTGCGGCCGTCGTTTGCGCGTGCGGTGGAGGAGGCGCGGCCTTACCGGCCGCTCTTTCCGCTGGGCGCGCCGGATCGCGATTGACGCGCTGCGGGGTTAGATAACCTTCGACGTATCTTGATCGCCACTGGGCAGGTTGGCGCGGCCCAAACGCAGGGCGCGGAATAATGGCAGACAATTTAAGGCTGCGGATTGCGCGATTGGCCTGAGCGCCGCAAATTGTACGAGCGCCGATGCCCGAAGTATGCAAACGCAGCAGTAGCCCTCCAACTCTGCAACAAGGGTGGTCTGCATGGATGCGATCAAGACGCTGCTCGAAGCTCAGCCTCTGCTGACGCTCTTCGTGACGGTGGCGCTCGGTTATGTGGTGGGCGAAGTGAATATCAAGGGTGTGTCGCTTGGCTCCGGCGCGGTACTGTTCGTTGGACTGGCGATAGGCGGCTGGGCGCCGAAGTCCGCGCCGCCCGCGCTGCTCGGCACGCTCGGCCTGCTGCTGTTTCTGTACGGCATCGGCATCCAGTACGGCGAGCAGTTCTTCAAGGGGCTGACCAGCGCCGATGGACTCAAGGCCAACGCGGCCGCTATTCTGGGCGTGATCGGCGCGGGCTTCGTGTCGATCGCGTTGATTCCCGTGTTCGGCGTGAAACTGGACCAGGCGCTGGGGATGTTCGCCGGTTCCGGCACCAGCACCGCGAGCCTGCAGGCCGCCGTGGCCGCATTGAAAAGCGATGGCGCGGCGGTGGGTTATAGCGTTTCTTATCCGTTTGGCGTAGCGGGGCCGATTCTCTTTCTGTACGCGCTGGGCGCGGTGCTGAAGCCCACAATCGAACGCCCCGCGCCAAAGCTGATCGAAACCGCCGAGATCGCCCTGAGAAATCCCGATCTGGTTGGACTCACCCTCACCGATCTCATCAAGCGTTTGCCGCAAGGCGTGTTCATCGCCGCCGTGCGCCGGGCCCATCACAATCACACGCCGTCGGCCGATCTCGTTCTGCAACCCGACGACGTGCTGCTGGCAACCGCCACCGATCCGGCCTTGCTGCGCGACGCCACGGCCTTATGCGGAGAATTGCAGCCGGGCCGCATGACGAACCACCGCGAGGATCTGGCCTATATGCGCGTATTCGCGTCCAGCCGCTTGGTGGTGGGTCACGCGCTGCGCGACTTGCGCTTTCCCGATGGCGTGGCCTGTTCGATTGCGCATGTACGGCGCGGCGACGTGGATATGATGCCGGGCCAGGAACTGATACTCGAATCCGGCGACCGGGTGGGCTTGCTGGTCAATCAGGTCCATCAGAAAACCATGCGGGCGTTCTTTGGCGATTCGATCAAAGGAACCGCGGAACTGGGCTTCATTTCGATCGGCGTGGGCGCGGCGCTGGGTTTGATCGCAGGCGCGATTCCCGTGCCGATTCCCGGGGTGGGCAGGCTGACGCTCGGCCTTGCAGCGGTGCTGCTGGTGGCGCTGTGCCTGGGCCGCGTGCGGCGCTTCGGGCCGTTCGTGTGGACCATGCCGCTGACCGCAAATCTGGTGCTGCGCAATTTCGGCCTGACGATCTTTCTTGCCCAGGTGGGCATGGCGTCCGGGCCCAAATTCTTCGCCACGGTCGGGGCGACGGGCGTGTCCTTCCTGCTCTATGGCCTCGTCATCGTGCTGGCGTTGCTGGTCATTACGGCGGTATGTTGCCTCTGGATCTTCCGGCTGCCCTTCGACGCGACCATGGGCGTCATCAGCGGCGCGACCGGCAACCCGGCAATCCTGGCGTTTGCAAACCGTGTGGCGCCGACGGATCTTCCGGACGTTGGTTATGCGATGATTTTCCCTTCGATGACGATCGTGAAGATTCTCTTTGTGGAAATCGCCGTGGCGTTGATGACACATTGACGCTATGGCGCGATGAACCC
Organism: Burkholderia sp. Ax-1719; assembly: GCF_011753055.1. Classification (GTDB taxonomy): domain Bacteria; phylum Pseudomonadota; class Gammaproteobacteria; order Burkholderiales; family Burkholderiaceae; genus Paraburkholderia. The sequence continues at coordinate 793,147 of NZ_VWWJ01000001.1, forward strand.
GTATTCGGAGAAAGCCGATGGAAATAGCCGTATTCAGCGCCAAGCCCTACGATCGCCAGTTTCTCGACGCGGCCAATGCACAGCAAGGTCATCACCTCCGGTATCTGGACGATCCGCTCGATGAGGACACCGTAGGATTGGCGGCGGGTTATCGCGGTATCTGCATCTTCGTGAACGACAAGGCCGACGCCGGCATCCTCGAAACGCTGGCGCGCGGCGGCACGCAACTGATCGCTTTGCGCTGCACCGGTTTTAACAACGTCGATCTGAAGGCCGCCGCGCGGCTGGGAATCAAGGTCGTGCGGGTGGTCGATTACTCGCCCAACTCGGTAGCCGAGCACGCCGTGGCCTTGCTGATGGCGATTAACCGCAAGGTTCATCGGGCCTATAACCGCACGCGCGATTTCAATTTCGCGCTCGACGGGCTGATGGGGTTCGACCTGTGCGGCAAGACCGTCGCTGTGATCGGCACGGGCAAGATCGGCCGGGCCTTTACGCGCATCATGGTGGGTTTCGGCTGCGAGGTGATTGGCTACGACGCCTATCCGACGCCGGAATTCGAGGCGCTGGGCGGCCGCTATGCGACCGATGGCGCGATCGGCATGAATGCGGATATCGTCTCGCTGCATTGCCCGCTGACGCCGCAGACCTACCACATCATCAACGCCGATACGCTCGCGCGCGCCAAGCGTGGGGCGTTGCTCATCAACACCAGCCGCGGCGGCCTGGTGGATACGGAAGCGGTGATCGGCGCGCTCAAGAGCGGGCAACTGGGTGGTCTTGCCATCGATGTCTACGAGCAGGAGGCCGATGTGTTCTTCCGCGATCTCTCGGGCACCATCGTCGACGATGATGTGCTGCAACGATTGATGACCTTTCCCAACGTGATCGTGACGGGGCATCAGGCCTTCATGACGCGCGAGGCCGTTTCGACGATCTGCGAAACCACGCTGCGCAGCATCACCGAGTTTGAAACCGGTCAGCCGCTGACCAACCAGATCAGCGTGGATGCTTAACCGGCCAGCCGTTTCCAGACCGCGCGTAGCCGTCGTGCGCGGTCTTCGAACAGATACGAGGCGGCCAGCGTGATCAGCCCTGAAACCGTGCCCGTGAGCAGCGCTTCGGGAAAGGCGTAGTGGCTGGGGTGCGAATAGGCGTCGCCGATGGCGGTGAGCGCGCCCATGACGAGCGCGTTGCCGTAGCGGTTCGAATAGAGATTCGCCAGTGGCGTGAAGGTGAGCAGCACGGCCAGCAGGCCGGTGAAGAGTCCGGTCTTGAACGCCAGCGTCCAGTGCGCGGCGCTCATGATGTTGCTCCAGCTGCCGGGCATGCAGGTCATGCAGGCGCTGGTGGGCTGCCAGAAACGCTGAACGAACAGGCGGATCCTGCGTTTCCAGTCAGTGGGCATCGGGTGGTCTCCGGGAGCGGGCCTGGCGGCGAGGGAATGCGCCAGCTTCCTGGAGGCATCCTACAACGATTGCATGTGCGGCGATTGGCCGGTTTGTCTGCCGATTGCGGTTCCGGCGTGCCTGAGAGTGACACGCCGGAACGGCTTCCCCGCCTGATTCCAGCCTGGCCGGTCCAACCAGACTGCACTGCCTGATGTGGCTTGGCGGTTACTTAGCGCGTGTTGCGAGTCGGGTTGCTCGCCGTGATGAACGGGTCGAACGACATGTGCACGTTGTTTTCCAGCAGCATCGAGATCGTATATTGGACGTTGGTTCCCGCGCTGTTGACACGCCCGCCCCACACCGTGCCGTCATATTGCGGATAGCTCTGCGGGTTCACCATATTGGGAATGGCTTGCCCGTTGAAACCGAGAATCGAAATCGACTCGCCGGGGTTAATCGAAACGGCCGACCAGACGATCGTGTCGCCGTTTTCGCAATGAGTGCGCAATTCGTTGGTTCCCTCCGACCCATCGCCGCTGTAACCGGTCGAATCGACCATGAACACGTATTTCGCCAGATTGTTTTCGGCAATTGCTTTAGCGACGTTGACCAGCACATTCACATAAATCGTTGACATGGTTTTTCTCTTAATAAAATGAATGGACGCAAATCTCCGCATCCGGTCCGGGCGGAGTTGTCATTGCATATTTCCGATCAAAACAACAAGAAAGGCTTTTTAAAGCGTGCGGCGGGAAAGCGCGTGGCCGGTAGTCAAGCTGTCCGTCACGCCAAGCGGAATATAGGAGAGGTATCTCGATAAAAGAACCTCTCAGAAATGATAGGTGGAGAGTGTCGAAAAACATTCGCTAATGCGCAATAAATATTCGAAGAATTCTGATTGAAAGAATTGAATCGAGATGTGGTGCGACTTTCAATCGAGTTTTGATTGAATAATCGATGAAATGTAATTTAATACCGTCAGAATAATCTGACGGAAAGAGATTAATTATGGGGCTCTTCGTAATTTCCCGAAATTGACTTTGTGCGAGACGCTGGGGATCGGTGAGCTATTGATGATTTTCAACGCCCCTGCAGACGCAAATTGCGCGCAACCCATCCCAGCAAGCCCGTGCGCGCCAGCATTGGCACCACGCGCCTGGGTCCAAAGACGACGGTCCCCAGTACCGCCGAACCAAGCAGCGTGACGCGCGGCGCGGCGGCCAGCGCATGGCGAAGGTTAGTGAGTGAGAGGGTATTGTTGCGCGGCCCGGCCGGATACTGGCCCAGCCGCAGGCCAATATTGGCGATGAGCAGTTGCGTGCGCGCCAGTTCCATGCGGGTCAGCACGGCAGCTTCATGTTCGCGGCGCAGGCGGGTGCGGTGGTTCATTTGAGTGCCTCCTTGACCGTTTCGACATCGGCGCGAATCTCATCCCTCAGGATGCCGAATGATTGAACATGGCGATACGAGCGCAGCATCATGAAAGCCACCAGGGAGAGCAGCAGCCAGGCCGCGGCGATTCCCCAGACTACGGTCAGGAAATACGCCGTATTCCACGCGGAGGCGATCAACGCGAAACAGAAGAACGACAGCGTGAAAAGCACTGTTACCGCAAGCGCCACCAGCGCGAGCATTTCCCGCATCACGCGCGCGCGGGTTTCGGCGAGTTCGATCGCAAACAGTTCGCCGTAATCCGCCAAACGGGTCATGAGAAACCGCGACACATTGCGCCAGCGGTCGAGCCTGGTTTGCATCGACATGGCCATCCTCCCGCGAAATGCGCTGTCTGGCAGCGGGGTCGCGCATCATCGACACGCGACGCTTGAAACGGTCGCAACTTCCCCCGGGGCGGCATTGCCGCCTTACCTACAACGGCGCCGGCACGTCACGAGTGTGACAGCGCGGCGTCCATCTCACTGTCTTCGCGCAGCGTGGGCGTACCCGCAACGGCCAGATCGGCGCTCGCCAGCGCATTGCGCGCGTGGGCGCGCAGATCGTCGGCGGCGTAAGCCGCATCGGCGTTGCGCACCCAGGCGGCGATGCGCAGCCGCGCGCCGCCCTTCGACGGATAACTTTCTACGGCAACGGTTGGCGCGAGCGTGGTCCCGGCCAGCACGCGCGGCTCGTCGGCGACCATTTTCTTGAGTTCGGCGATGGCGGTATCGACCTGATCGCGGCGGGCGAGGTCGATCGTCACGTCGACACGCTGAGTGCCGCCGCTGCTGTAATTGATGACGGGATTGCTCCAGATCTGGCTGTTCGGCACGAACACGTCGTTGCCGTCGCCGCGCTCGATGCGCGTCGTGAAGAGGCCCACTTCGCGCACGATACCGGCCGCCGCGCCGCTGCCCTCGATCACGTCGCCGGCGCGGAACGGCCGCAGCAGCAGCAACATGATGCCGGCTGCGATGTTCTGCAGCGTGCCTTGCAGCGCGAGGCCGATGGCCAGACCGGCGGCGCCCAGTGCGGCCAGCACACTGGCCGTGGCGATGCCGACTTCGCTCAGCGAAGCCACGATCGCGATGACCCGCACGGCCCACGCGGCGATCCCGGCAAGCATCGGCGCAAGCGTTGGGTCGGCGTGCGAGAGCACGAGCATGTTGGCGAAAAGCTGGGCAATGCGATTCGAGATCCACCAGCCGACCGCCACGATCAAAATCGCGACGATCAGATGGAGAACGTCGTGCGTCACCGTCGCTAGAAGCGACGGCTGCAAATGGAACAGCCGATTGAAGAAGTCGTCCATGGTTCAGGCCACCTGTGCCACTTGTTGCGATGGCAAAGACACAGCAGACGGCGTGCCCGTGAGCGGGGCCAGAACGACCAGGCGCGGTATGGGTGCGCGTTTTATCGACGCAACCACAAACGCAAACGCCAGAAGCGAACGCTTCCGGCGTGCGGTGATGCAACTCCATACAGCCTGTATATCGACTTCGAGGGCTACGAATCAATGCTGCGGACGCCCTCGGTCCGCGTGCCGCTTAGTAGCGGCGCTGGGCTTCTGCGAGCAGTTCGCAGTATTCCAGGTGGCGATTGAGTGCCTTAACGCCAAGGCGGCCAAGCGCCTCAACAGCTTGATTGACGTTAGACGAAAGTGCAGCGATGAGCGCAGCCATGATGTCCTCGAGAGTCCAGGGTAGTTACCTAGGGGTTTTCCCTAGGCGTTTTTCGTATTATAGGCTCCCTTTCGCGGAATGCAAGGACGACTTGTGGCGGCGCAACAATCTAGCCGGCAGATGTGGCCCCAGAATGACGGTGCGCCGCGAACGCTCGCGCAACATGCCCGCTGCTTTAGCACCTTCGCTGCTAATGTTGTGCGGATAAATTGGTGGTTCGGCCGATGGCGGATGCGCAAAATCGTAGAGATTCCGCAGAAAAATCCACAACTTGCGCATCTTATCCGGACCTCGCCATGCCACTTCGACTATCAGGCCTGCGGCGTTTTGCCCGCGCGCGCCGAGCGTTTATTGCATTCAGTACGCTCGCGGGCGCCGCGGCATTTGTCACGTTGCCGCCTGCGGCCCACGCCGCGCCTAAAGGACCCACCGGCACCCTGGTGTTCTGCAGCGAGGGCAGCCCCGCGGGTTTCGACCCCGGCCAGCACACCACCAGTACCGACTTCGACGCCAGCACTGACACGATCTACAACGAACTCGTGCAGTTTCGCAATGGCACGCTCGACCTTGAACCGGGCCTCGCGACCAGTTGGGACAGTTCGTCCGACCAGCGCATTTACACGTTCCATCTTCGGCATGGCGTGAAATTCCAGACCACGGCGTACTTTCATCCCACGCGCGACTTCAACGCCGACGACGTGCTGTTCACCTTCAACCGCATGCTCGACGCCCAGCAGCCATTCCGCAAGGCGTATCCCACCAGCTTCCCGTACTTCAGCGATCTGGGCTTCGACAAGAACATCGCGCAGATCGACAAACTCGACGACTACACGGTGCGCTTCACGCTCAAGACGCCCGATGTGATCTTCGTGCGCAATCTGGCGATGAGCTTCGCGTCGATTCTGTCCGCCGAATACGCGGCGCAGCTGAGCGCGGCGCATCGCGAGGCCGATATCAACCAGTTGCCGGTGGGCACGGGCCCGTTTGTATTCCGCTCTTACCAGAAGGATGCGCTGATCCGCTACGACGCGAATCCCGATTACTGGCGCCCACAGGACGTCAAACTCGCGCATCTGATTTTCTCGATCAATCCCGATCCGGCCGTGCGTATCCAGAAGCTCGCGAGCGGCGAGTGCCAGGTCTCGGTGTTTCCGCGCCCCGCGGATCTCGACGTGGTCAAGCGCAATCCGTCGCTGCGGCTGGTGTCGGGCGTGGGTTTCAATGTCGGTTTTGTCGCCTACAACACGCAGCATCCGCCGCTCGACCGCGTGGAGGTGCGCCGCGCGCTCGATATGGCGATCGACAAGCCTGCGATCATTCAGGCCGTGTTCGCGGGCAACGCGAAGATCGCAGCCAATCCGATGCCGCCCTCGCAATGGTCGTATAACCCGAGCCTCAAGGACGCGCCTTACGATGCCGCCAAAGCCCGCGCGCTACTCGCGCAGGCCGGGTTTCCGGATGGCTTCGAGATCACGCTCTGGGCGATGCCGGTGCAGCGCCCCTACAACCCCAACGCGCAGTTGATGGCGCAACTGATCCAGCAGGACTGGGCGAAGATCGGCGTGCGCGCGAAGATCGTGAGTTACGAGTGGGGCGAATACAACCGCCGCGCCAAGCAGGGCGGCGAGCACGACGCGCTGCTCTACGGCTGGTCGGGCGACAACGGCGACCCGGACAACTGGCTCGGCGCGCTGCTCGGTTGCGACGCCGTGCATGGCAGCAATGTGTCGAAGTGGTGCGATCCGGCCTTCAACAAGCTGATCGAGAAAGCACGCGCCGACTCCGACGTGCAGCAGCGCACCGCGCTCTACGAGCAGGCGCAGGTCATTTTCAAGCAGCAGGTGCCGTTCACGCCGATCGCGCATTCGATCGTGTCGCTGCCCGTTTCGAATCGCGTCCAGGGGCTTGTGTTCTCGCCGCTGGGCAGTCACCGCTTCGATGGTGTGTCGGTGCAGTAGCGCGCAGCACGCCCCCTCTTTGTTCCCCCGACGACGCGCCTTGCCGCGTCGTCGGTCATTTCTCCACGCAAAACGCTCGCTCTCCGCGCGTTCAGGGTTTGTACCAAGCCGCTCATTTTCCGCTTTACATATCAGGTAGCCTGATAGTAAATTGACTTCAAGCCGCGAGTGCGGCACGGTCTAACGGAGAGAGACAATGAGTTACGAAGGTCGCTGGAAAACGGTCAATGTCACGGTGCAGGGCGGGATTGCGTGGGTGGCGTTCAATCGCCCCGAAAAGCGCAATGCGATGAGCCCGACGCTCAACAAGGAGATGATCGACGTGCTCGAAACCGTCGAGCTCGATCCTGAAGCGCAGGTGCTGGTGCTGACCGGCGAGGGCGACGCCTGGACCGCGGGCATGGACCTCAAGGAATATTTCCGCGAAGTCGATACGGGCCCGGACGTGCTGCAGGAACGCATTCGCCGCGACGCCAGCCGCTGGCAATGGCAACTTCTGCGCATGTATTCGAAGCCGACCATCGCCATGGTCAATGGCTGGTGCTTTGGCGGAGGGTTTTCGCCGCTGGTGGCCTGCGATCTGGCCATCGCCGCCGATGAAGCCGTGTTCGGGCTTTCGGAAATCAACTGGGGCATTCCGCCGGGCAATCTCGTCAGCAAGGCCATGGCCGATACGGTGGGCCACCGCGAAGCGCTGTACTACATCATGACGGGTGAGACGTTCACGGGCGAAAAGGCCGCGCAGATGGGGCTCGTCAACAAGAGCGTGCCGCGTGCGCAACTGCGCGAGGAAACGCTGGCGCTGGCGGCGAAGCTGCTCGACAAGAATCCGGTTGTGCTTCGGAATGCCAAGCATGGTTTCAAGCGCAGCCGCGAACTGACGTGGGAGCAGAACGAAGACTATCTGTACGCCAAGCTCGATCAGGCCAACTATCGCGATCCGGAAGGCGGGCGCGCGAAGGGCCTCAAGCAGTTCCTCGACGACAAGAGCATCAAGCCCGGTCTGCAGGCTTACAAGCGCTAAAGCGCGGCGCTACGCTGTCCGGTCGACGCGGCGCACGCGAGCAACGAAGCACGCGCCGCGACAGAACACGCCACGCCGCCCCGGCTGAAAGGTGCTCAAAACGCACCAGGGGCGGCACAACCAGGAGACAGGTTTTGGAATCGGACCAAAGCCACGCAGACGGCGCACCCGCACGATATCGGGGCGTCGCAATCGGTTCCGTCTCGCCGCGCATCGAGCGGCGCGGCGAATGCTGGTATCTGGAGGCAGGCGAGCCCCTGGGCGCTTATCCCGAGCGTTTCACGGACCGCCTCGAACGCGGCGCGTGCGAGCATCCCGAGCGCCTGCTGGTGGCGCGACGCGATGCCAGCGGCGCATGGCGCGGTGTGAGCTACGCGCAAATGCTGGAGGATGCGCGCGCCATCGGCGCAGCGCTGTTGCAGCGCGGTTTGAACGCGCAACGCCCGGTGGCGATCCTTTCGGGCAATGGCATCGAGCACATGCAGATGGCGTTCGGCGCGATGTGGGCGGGCATTCCCTATGCGCCCATTTCCCCCGCGTATTCGCTGATCTCGGGCGACTACGGCAAACTGCGTCACGTGCTGGACGTGCTCACGCCAGGCCTCGTTTTCGCCGACGATATCGACGCCTACGCGCATGCGCTCGATGCGGTGCTGCCAGCCGGCGTGGAGCGCGTGAGCGCGGCGCCCTCGCAACGTAGCGGCGCCAATGTCACGCGTTTCGCCGCCTTGCTCGACACGCCGCCCGATCAAGCCGATTCCGCTCATGCGAACGTGAACGGCGACACCATCGCCAAGTTTCTTTTCACCTCGGGCTCGACGCGCCTGCCCAAGGCCGTGCCCACCACGCACCGCATGCTCTGCGCCAATCAGCAGATGCTGCTGGAGACGTTTCCGCAGTTCGGCATCGAGCCGCCGGTGCTGGTGGACTGGCTGCCCTGGAATCACACCTTCGGCGGTAGTCATAACGTGGGCATCGCGCTCTACAACGGCGGCACGCTGTATATCGACGACGGCAAGCCGGTGGCGGGCAAGTTCGAGGAGACGCTGCGCAATCTGCGCGAGATTGCGCCGACCGTCTTTTTCAACGTGCCGAAAGGTTGGGAAGAACTGACCGCCGCGCTCGAATCCGATGCCGCGCTGCGCGAGCGTTTCTTTTCGCGCGTGAAAATGTACTTTTTCGCGGGCGCGGGGCTTTCGCAGGCCGCGTGGGAAAGGCTCGAACGCGTGACGCTTGCGCACTGCGGCGAGCGTATCCGCATCATGGCGGGCCTGGGCATGACCGAGACTGCGCCTTCGTGTCTGTTCACGACTGGGCCAGTGGCGCGTGCCGGTTATATCGGCCTGCCCGCGCCGGGTTGTCTCGTCAAGGTCGCGCCGGTGGACGGCAAGCTGGAAGTGCGGTTTCGCGGCCCGAACGTGATGGGAGGCTATTGGCGCGCAGCGCCGGAAAACCGGCAGGATGTGTTCGACGATGAAGGCTATTACCGCAGCGGCGACGCCGTGCGCTTCGTCGACCCGGCGCGGCCCGAACTCGGTCTCGCCTTCGACGGACGCATTGCGGAGGATTTCAAGCTCGCGTCGGGCACCTTCGTGAGCGTCGGGCCGATGCGAGCGCGCATCATCAGCGAAGGCGCGCCGTATGTGCAGGACGCCGTGATCACCGGCATGAATCGCGACGACGTGGGCGTGATGATCTTCCCGCGTCTCGATGCCTGCCGCGCGCTGGCAAAGCTCGAAGGCCACGCGAGCGCGGCCGACGTGCTCGCCGCGCCGCCCGTGCGTAGCTTCTTCGCGGATCTGGCGGCGCGTCTGAATACGAGCGCCACGGGCAGCGCAACCTATATTGCGCGTCTGCGCCTGCTGGCGGTGCCGCCGTCGCTCGACCTGGGCGAGATCACCGATAAAGGCTCGATCAATCAGCGCGCGGTGCTCCAGCATCGCGATGCGCTGGTCGAAGCGATGCACGCGCCGGATACGGAAGATCCCGATGTGCTGCTTTCCCGCGCACGCAGCGTTGCCGTGAAAAATTAGAGAGGATAGCGAATGACAATGATATTCCGATGCCTGTTCGCCTCTGCCTTCATGACGTTCTGCGTGGGGCAGTCGATGGCCGCCGAAGCGGACAGTCCACCTGCGGCCTTCGATCCGCCCAGGCCACAACTGACGTATATGGGCCGCTTCAGCGTCGATCTGACCGCGCCGATCTGGGAACTCGGCGCGAGCAGCGACGCGGGCAAACGCCGCATCATTCCGATCACGGGCGGGCGCGTCGACGGCCCGCTCGTCAACGGCGAGATCCTGAACAACGGTGCGGACTGGCAGGTCGTGACGAAGGACGGCGTGGCGATGATCGACACGCGCTATCTCTTGAAGATGGACGATGGCGAGTATGTCTATCTGCAGACGCGCGGCATGCGCTACGGTCCCGCCGGGGTGATGGCCGACGTCGCGCAGGGCAAGCCGGTCGATCCTTCGAAGTATTATTTCCGGCTGTATATGAACTTCGAAACTTCGTCGAAGAAGTACGCGTGGCTCAATCGCGCGATGGCGGTGGGCTATGCGATGCGGCTGGGCAACGCGGTGGTCTACGACGCGTATCTGCTGGACGCCGCGCCTAAGCGCTAGGGCGCGGCATCGTCGCCCAGCGCTTCGATAAAGCGTGAAAACAGCTCGGGCTGCGTAGAAATCCCGAGTTTGGTGTAGAGATGGCGGCGGTGTACCTTGACCGTCTCCGGCGAAATGGCGAGCCGTTCGGCAATCGCCTTCGAGGAATTGCCGCGCAGCACCATGCGCGCGATTGCCATCTCGCGCTCGGTCAACAGGCCCGCGCCAAAGCGGCCAAGCGCGGTTTCCACGCGCGCGCCCAGATCGGCGGCGCTTGGCACGATACGCGCCGTCTCTCCTGCCAGCCGCCAGTGCTGGCGAATCGCCGCAAGCACCCACGGCAGCGCGGCGGCGAGCTTGCCCAGCGGTTCCGTATCGAAGCGCGTGGCCGAACCCATCGACAGCGAAAGCAGCACGTCCGGCTGCGCACGCACCAGCACCTGGATTTCATCCTCGCCAACCGCATCGCGGAAATAGCTCAGAAAATACTCGCTTTGCCGGAACAGGTCGGGCGCGACTTCTTCCAGCCGGTAGCAGCCGTCCGCCAGGCCGTCGTGGGCGGCCTGCAGAAAAGGATCGAGCAGATAGAGACCGTTGAGATAGAGCGGCACCGGCGAGGGCGCGTCGCTGCCGCCCGCATCGTATTCGTCGAGCACGATGGGCACGCCATCCGCGCCGACAGCGGTGGCAAGCGCATTGTCGAATGGCATCATCTCGTTGAGCAACAGCACCAGGAAGCGCCAGAAACGCGGCTGACCCAGATGGTCCAGCACGCGCCCGAGCGCCTGATGCATCGCGATTTCCGTAAAGAGTCGATCCATATCCTTGTTTGTCGCTGTCGTTTTTGTGCTGGCCGGGCCTGGGCACCGCAAGGGCGTAACCCAAAATGGGAATAGCGGTCAAAAAAATGGCTTCCTAGACTGCAACGCAATCTGTGGCCCCGAGTATGGGCGTTCAAAAAAGCGCAGCATAGGAGAGCAGGATGGAGATGATGTCGGAATCCACGGGCGCGATGCAATCGTCGTCCGATACGCAAGGCACGCGGGCCGGTGAAGGACGCACGCTCACGCAAACCCTTAGCGTGCGCGATGCGGTGATGATCACCGTCTCGGGCGTCACACCCGCGAGTTCGATCTTCGTGATTGCGCCGTTCGCAATCCAGCAGGCGGGTAGCGGCGCGGTGATGTCGTTTCTGCTGGGCGGCGTGCTGGCCTTTGCCTTCGCCCTCTGCTATGCGGAGCTGAGTGCAGCTCACCGCAGCGCGGGCGGCGAATATGTGATGGCCAAACGCGTGTTCGGCACCTTGCCTGGCTATCTGACGTTCATCACGGTGCTGGCGGTCAGCGTGTTCATTCCGGCGGTGCTGGCGAGCGGCGCAGCGCCTTACCTCAACAACGCGCTGGGCACGCACTTCGGCAATCAGTCCGTCGCGCTCACCATCGTGCTGCTCAGCTACGTGCTGGGGATGCTCAACATCAAGACCAACGCGTGGATAACCGGCGCGTTTCTCATCGTCGAAATCGGCGTGTTGATGCTGATCGCGGGGCTGGGCTTTAGTGCGCCGCATCGCAGTGCGAGCGCGCTGATGCATCCGCTCGTCGCCAGTGGCGGCATGCTGATTCCGGCCACCGCCGCGGCCATCGTGCCCGCGATCGGCACGGCGATCTTCTGCTACAACGGCTTCGGATCGGCGGTGTTTCTTGCCGAAGACCTGCGCGGCGGCAATCGCAATGTCGCGCGTGCGGTGATGTATTCGCTGCTCGTGATTCTGGTGGTGGAACTGGTGCCGCTGATTGCAATCGTACTGGGCGCGCCTTCGCTCAGCGAGTTGTCGAAGAGCGCCGATCCGATTGGTTATGTCGTGCGCGAACTCGGCAATCCCACACTCTCGCGCGTGGTGAGCGGCGGCATCTTTCTGTCCGTATTCAACGCGATCATCGCCATCGTCATCACGATGGGACGCCTGCTCTATAGCAGCGGCCGTCACGCGCTCTGGCCGCGTAGTTGCAATCGCGCGTTTTCGACGATCCATCCGCGCTTTGATTCGCCGTGGCTCGCGACGCTCGCGCTCGCGCTGCCTTCCGCCGGACTCGTGTTCGTATCGAGCCTCGACGAGTTGACGGCCTTCACGGTGGATCTGCTGCTGCTCGTGTATCTGGTGGTGGGGCTGGCCGCGCTGGCGAGCCGTATCGTGCGCCGCGATGTCGAGCATCACTACCGCATGCCGTTGTGGCCCGTGACGCCGCTGGTCGCCATCGCAGGCGCTGGCTACACGCTCTATACGACGCTTGCCACCGCCGCCAGGCCCGTCGATCTCTACATCATCGGCGGCCTGCTGGTTGTCGCGCTGGCGATGTATGCGGCCTGTGCGCGACGCAGCGAAACGTTCCGCGCGCTTTGAGCCGTACAGCGAACTAAAGCGCCAAAACACTGCAATTGAGACTGCAACATCGGAGGACAAGCATTATGCGCACGAGGGAACTCGGCATCCGCATCGGACTCGGCAAGCCGGGCCGCTTCAACGCGATCACAGACGTTCCAGGGGTGCGGGTCGGGCATTGCACGCTCGAAGCCGACAACGGCGACGCGTCGATACGGACCGGCGTGACGGTCATCGAGCCACGCGCGGGCGCGGCGCACGACGATCCCTGCTTTGCTGGCGTGCACGTGCTCAACGGTAACGGCGACGCCACAGGGCTCGAATGGATTCGCGAAGCGGGCCTGCTCACCACGCCGATTGCCTACACGAACACGCATAGCGTGGGCACGGTGCGCGACGCCTTGATCGCCGCCGAGCGGGACAGCGCACGCGATCGCGTGTACTGGTGCATGCCGGTTGTGATGGAGACGTACGATGGATTGCTCAATGACATCTGGGGCCAGCATGTGACGGCCGCGCACGTGCGAGAAGCGCTTGCGGCGGCGCGCAGCGGGCCGGTCGAAGAGGGCGGCGTGGGCGGCGGCACGGGCATGATCTGCCATGAGTTCAAAGGCGGCATCGGCACGGCCTCGCGGGTGCTTGACGCCGATGCAGGCGGCTGGACCGTGGGCGCGCTCGTGCAGTCGAATTACGGCGTGCGGGAGATGTTGCGCGTGGCGGGCTATCCCGTGGGCGAAGTGCTCGGGCATGTGCCTTCGCCGTTTCGTGAGGCGAATGCGAAGGGCGAGCCGGGCATGGGTTCCATTGTCGTCACGATCGCCACCGATGCGCCTTTGCTGCCCCATCAATGCACGCGGCTCGCGCAGCGCGCGGGCGTGGGCCTCGCGCGGGTCGGTGGCGGCACGGAGGATTCGAGCGGCGATATCTTCCTGGCGTTCGCAACTGGGAATCGCGGGCTGCCTGCTGCGAACTATGGCCGTCAAGGTGCGCCTGCGAGCGATGTGAAGATGGTCAATAACGACCATATATCGGCGCTGTTCGTGGCGGCGGCGGAAGCGGTCGAGGAAGCGATCGTCAATGCGCTGGTAGCCGGACGCGATGTGGCGTCGCGCGGCGCAAAGGTGGAAGCGCTGGGCGCGGCGAGGCTCGTCGATGCGCTGAGGGAGGTGGGGTGGCGGCCCGGAAGGGGGATATAAAGAGCGATGTGAACAGCCCTGAAAGCGGGTGCGCGCGAGGGCGCGCTACCTATCGATACGGATTCCGTAGGATAGGCGACGCGCCCTCGCGTTCTTCCTTGCGCCGTTCGCTAACTTCAGACGTCCGCCACCGTAATTAGCACATCGATATTGCCGCGCGTCGCCTTCGAATACGGACAGGTCTGATGCGCGAGTTCAATCAGTTGTTCGGCCACTTCGCGCTCGACGCCCGGCAACGTCACTTTCAGGCGTGCACGCAGCGAATACGCTTCGTCACGCAACACCAGGTCGATCTCCGCATCGACAGCCGTGTCGCGCGGCAGCGCCACCTTCAGGCGTGCCGCCGCTTTCCCCATCGCCCCGATAAAACACGCCGACCAGCCTGCGCCGAACATCTGCTCGGGGTTGGTGCCCGGCGCGCTCGAACCCGGCGGCGCAAGCTTGACGTCGAGACGACCATCGTCGCTGCGGGTTGCGCCGTCACGGCCGCCGGTCGTGTGGGTCTTGCCGGTGTACAGGACTTTTTCAGCGTTGCTCATGATGATTTCCTTGTAGATTATTGGCGAGGATTGCTGGGTATCAGCGTGGTTATGCCAGGTGGTTTATCAAATGACTTGGCCGTATTGATCAGCTGCCGCGATACAGGCTGCGCAGCGCGTCGAGCTGGCCGTTGTGTTCGGCGTCCACCAGTTCCTGGCGCACCTGGGCACGCGTGATCTTTGAGCTGGCGTTTTGCTGGGCGGGCGTCCAGTTCTGGGTCTGCGCTTGCGTTTGCGTTTGCGATTGCACGGCAGCCTGCGCCGCGTTATCGGCGGAAGTGGGCATGGCGGCGAACGAAGCGGAAGCAGCAGCGAATGCGGCGACAGCAGTGAGCGACAAAACGATCTTCGAAACTTGCATGACGTTCTCCTTGAAGCGGTAGATAAAGAAGGCAACCGGTTGATCCTTGGGGCGCGTGCCCAGCAGATTTCGGCGTTGATGCATTAAAGCGAGCCGACGTATCTGGCGTGTTTCGTAATCGGGCGTTATTGCAATTCCCTGTATCTGGGCGATGCGCAGATACATAGCGACACAAACGAAGCCGTGCCGCGCGGCGCGAGGCCCGAGCGGCGCGGCATCTGGCGCGCCGGACACAATCCCGATACATGCGGCGGCTTCAATCGCATCCACCACGTGCGCCCTAGGGCGAGGCATCACTTCAGTCATTCATCACGGAGGAAACATGTCTGAACTTTGGCAATTGACGGCTGCGGAACTGGCGAAACACATCAAGTCACGCGAAGTGAGCGCGCGCGAGGCGGCGCAATCGGCGCTGGCGCGTCTCGACGCGGTGAATCCCATCATCAATGCCGTCGTGGCCGTGCATCCGGAAGAAGTCCTGCAACAGGCCGATGCCGTCGATCAGGCAATTGCGCGTGGCGATAACCCGGGTCCGCTCGCAGGCGTGCCGGTCACCACCAAGATCAACGTCGATCAGGCGGGCTTCGCGACCACCAATGGACTACGCGCGCAGGAAAACCTCATTGCCCAGACCAACAGCCCCGCCGTGGACAACCTCGTGCGCGCGGGCGCGGTGCTGCTCGGTCGCACCAATTCGCCCACCTTCGCGCTGCGCTGGTTCACCTCGAATCAGGTACATGGACGCACGCTCAATCCGCGCGATCCGTCGCTCACGCCGGGCGGATCGAGCGGTGGCGGCGCGGCTGCAGTGGCTGCGGGCATCGGTCAACTGGCGCTGGGCACGGATATCGGCGGATCGGTGCGCTATCCGGCCTATGCGTGCGGCATTCACGGCCTGCGTCCGTCACTGGGCCGGGTGCCGGCCTTCAATGCGTCGTCGCCGGAACGGGCGATCGGCGCGCAGCTGATGTCGGCGGCGGGGCCGATGGGTCGCACCATCGACGATCTGCGTCTGGGACTGCTGGCGCTGTCCGCGCCGGATCTGCGCGATCCCTGGTATGTGGCGCTGCCCGTGGATGGTCCGGAAGTGCGGCGGCGCGCGGCGCTGTGCGTGCGTCCGGGCGGCCTTGAGACCGTCAGGGAAGTCGAGGACGCGCTGGGTGATTCGGCCAGCCGTTTGCGCGATGCCGGCTGGGACGTCGAGGAAATCGACGATGTGCCGTCGATTCGTGAAGCCGCGCTGCTGCAGGAACGGCTGTGGCTGGGCGACGGCTTTGACGCGCTCGTCAATGCGGTGGAAAAGGACGGCGACCCGGGCGCGGCTGCGGTGATCGCGGCGGCGCGCGAGAAGGTGCGCGGTCTGCCCGCCGACGTCGTCAGCCAGTCGCTGGTGCGCCGCACGACGCTCACGCGCCAGTGGCGTCTGTTCCTCGATCAGTACGCCGTCGTGCTGATGCCGGTGTCGAGCGAACTGCCGTTCGCGAGCGACCTCGATATGCAGGGCAAGGAGGGCTTCGACCGCGTCTGGGAAGCGCAACTGACGCTGCGCGCGTTGCCCGCGATGGGTCTGCCGGGGCTGGCCGTCACGACCGGTCTGGTGAATGGCGTGCCGGTGGGCGTGCAGATTGTCGCCGCGCATCACCGCGAAGATCTCTGTCTGCTGGCGGGACGCGATATCGAAGCGCGGGGTGTGCCCGCGTCGCCGGTCGACCCGCGCGGTTGAGTGTGGTTTAAAGCGGATTCAACGGCGCTTTTACGGCGATTTTGATTCGCCGTGTGTATGCACGGCGGCCGGATACATTGGGATACATGGTGTCCGCCCGCTTCCGATATAAAAACGCTGAAGCGTTTATTCGCGCGATCGAGGCCGGGTCATTCCGACGGCGGCCCCTACTCAACGATCAGGACGATCAATAAGGAGAAAAGCGTCATGTCAGATCCCGTCAATGTCCGCCGCCGTCGGATCCTGGGCACTACGCTGGCGAGCCTGAGTCTCGCTGATCTGGGGCTGAGCAGCCTCGCTCACGCGCAGTCCACGGATGGTTCGGCGTCGAACTCGCGCACGGGCGGCAACGTTTCGTTCGGCCCGATCCAGCAGATCGACGCGGGCGTACTGAACGTGGGCTACGCAGAGGCCGGGCCGAAGAACGGCCAACTGGTGCTCCTGCTGCATGGCTGGCCGTACGATATTCATAGCTTTGTCGAAGTCGCGCCGCTGCTGGCGGCAGCGGGCTATCGGGTGATCGTGCCGTATCTGCGCGGCTATGGCTCGACGCGTTTTCTTTCCGCCGATACCCCGCGCAACGGTCAGCAGGCGGTGACGGCCGTGGATATCGTCGCGTTCATGGACGCATTGAAGATCGATCAGGCGATTCTGGGCGGTTACGACTGGGGCGGCCGCACGGCGGACTGCATCGCGGCGCTGTGGCCGGAGCGTGTGAAGGGGCTGGTTTCGGTGAGCGGCTATTTGATCGGCTCGCAGGCAGCGAACAAGAATCCGCTGCCGCCGAAGGCCGAATTCCAGTGGTGGTATCAGTTCTACTTTTCGACCGAGCGCGGCGCGCAAGGTTATGCGGCCAATCGCGATGCGTTCAACAAGCTGATCTGGCAACTGGCCTCGCCGAAATGGAATTTCGACGACGCAACTTACGAGCGCACCGCCGCGTCGTTCCAGAACCCGGATCACGTGGCGGTGGTGATTCACAACTATCGCTGGCGGCTGGGCCTCGCGCAGGGCGAATCGCGGCTTGACGCGATCGAGCAGCGCCTGGCGGCCGGACCCACGATTTCGGTGCCGACCATCACGATGGAAGGCGATGCAAACGGTGCGCCGCATCCGGAACCGGCTGCGTATGCGAAGAAGTTCACCGGCAAGTATGTGCATCGGAATCTGACTGGCGGGATTGGGCATAACCTGCCGCAAGAGGCGCCGAAGGCATTTGCCGAAGCGATCCTGCAGGTGACGCATTTATGATCGTCAATAAGCGCTAAGGAATGCGTTGTAAATTGCGAGGATGACGCCCGGAGTAATCTGGGCGTTTTTTTATGTGCGCGCATTCACAGAGGCCAAATTACGTCATATGGTCAAATACGTAGTGTGGGATCGGCGCTCAATGCACGAGACATAACGCCGGTCCCGCAACGGGGAACGATCTCATTCGCTCGACAATGAAAAGAACGGCCGCGTCACTACGCGCGGCTCATATCACGAGACGACCATGAACCGCATTGAACCTGGTTGGGGATTAGCGGATACACACGCGCATGAAAACATCGACGGTCAACCGGCTGACCTGATACTTCCCATCGCGATTGGCTCGCGTCTTCGAAAGAGTTGGGGGGAGATACGCGCCAGGTCGTTCGAAGGCAAGGGCACCGTTCAGGTCGGCGCCACAACGCTGACGATTCGTACGTCGGTGTCGCGTATGCTGGGGAGTGCATTACGCAACGACCTGACGCTGCGGTTCGAGGATATCTATAACGTAAGAACCTGCAAGCGCCTGGTGCGATTCGACCTTGTCAATGGCCCGGGCGAACTTGAACCCATCATCCTGCGCACTGGCGATCGCGAGGATGCGGCGTTGCTGGCGGCGTCGCTGCCCCTTCAAACGACTCGCAGCTACGCCACTGAGCAGCGTGTCGAATCGCTCTTTCTTGAGCAGATGAAGCAACGCACGCCCTATGTGTGGGCCACATGGGCGATCGTTGCCATCACCTCGCTGATATTCATCGCAATGGCGGCACATGGAGCGGGCGTGTGGCGGGTGAATGCCGTTGCGGCGATTGCGGCGGGCAGCAACTTCGGTCCTTATACGCAAGACGGTCAGTGGTGGCGCTTGTTGACGGCGGTGTTCGTTCATTTCGGTCTGATGCACCTCGCGTTCAACATGCTCGTGCTGGCACAGTTCGGGCGCCTGGCCGAGCGCTTTTATGGCAGCGCGCGATTCATCGCGATCTACCTGTTCGCAGGCGTCACGGGAAGCCTGATGAGCTTGCTGGTACACCCCGGCATCAACAGCGCGGGCGCATCGGGCGCGATCTTCGGTGTGATAGGCGCGGTACTGGCTTTCCTGCTGCTGCGTCGCCAGACGACGCCGCGCGGCTTCTATGTCAAGCATTTTCGGCTTGCCGCATGGTTCACGGTCTATGCGCTTTTTAATGGCTTGACGCGTCCGGGAATCGACAACGGCGCCCATGTCGGCGGACTGATCAGCGGCTTTTTATTCGGTCTGGTGATCGCGCCGCCGCTCGTGCGTGCTTCGTCACGATCCGTTGTGGCGCGGGCAATGGCAATCGGCGCTCCAGCGGTGCTGGCGGGTGGTTTTCTCGTCTGTCTGTCCGCGACGCTTGCGATGCTCAATCGTTTGCCGGTGCGCCAGGAGTCGATGCAGTTTTCGGCATTGATCATCAAAGCCAGCGAAATCGAAAACAATGCTTTGACCGACCTGAAGACCTTGCCCCGCGACCGGCTGACGGCGCAGGGACGCGCCGCGCTGGCCGAACGCATCCGCGCTACCTTGTTGCCCGAATGGCAGCAACTCGACACGATGTTTGCGACCGCGCGGTTGATACCGGATTCGCCCAGTGCAAGAACGCGCATAAAGCTCTTGACGTACTACGACGATATGTCTCAAGAACTGGAACTGATCGCGATGCAGGCCGAGCAGAATCGCCTGAACGATCCCGCTACGACTGCCGAGTTGAGGCGGCTGAACATTGAAGCGCGGCGCGCGCGGGCGGACGCTTTCAGGCTGCTGGAGCGATGAAGTCAAACAGGATGACGTATTGATATCACCACGGAATGACTTCACCCTCCCAGCGCGTGAACGTGCCCGTCGGCCCATCCGCGCCCAGCAGCGCAACGCGCACGGCTTCGCGCGCGCCTTGCTCGACGCTCTCGGTGCCCAGATAGCCGTTGAGATTCGTTTTCGTGAATCCGGGAGAGATGGCGTTGACCTTGATGCCATCCGGTTCCAGTTCGATCGCCATGGCAACCGTCAGGGCGTTGAGCGCCGTTTTGGAGGCGGGATAGACCGGGCCAAAAATCGAGCGATACGCAAAGTCCGGATTCGAGTTCGTGGTCAGCGAACCCACCCCGCTCGACACGTTGACGATGCGCGCGCCCGGCGTTTCGCGCAGGATCGGCAACATCGCCTGATAGACGGCTAGCACGCCGAATACATTGGTTTCCCATACCGCGCGCATCTCGTCGAGCGAAACGCAGCTCGGGCGTGTGGTCTTCGCGTAGTCCTCCAGCGACTGGCCCGGCAGCCGGCCGGTGTTGGAAATCGCCGCATTCTGGATCAGCACGTCGAGGCGGCCAAACTCCTCGCGCACGCGCGTGGCCGCGTGATTCACCGACGCGTGATCCGTCACGTCGAGTTGAAGGGCGTGAGCCTGCGGTCCGACTTCGCGGGCGGCGGTCTCGCCGCGCGCGAAATCGCGCGATCCAACCAGCACGGTGAAGCCGTGCGCGGCGAGGTCCTTTGCAATCTGAAGCCCGATGCCTTGATTCGCTCCGGTGACAAGCGCGACGGGGGTGTCCTGCATGGTCATCTCCTTGCTGGTTAGTGCGTTTCGGCGAGGCGTGCTTCCGCGGCCCATGCTTCGGCATCGACGCCGGCCGGGATATGCATCGGAGCCGATGGATCGGTGGCGGCGCGCCACACGGCTTCGGCGACGTCTTGCGCGTAGGTGACCGGCGACGACGTATCCGCAAAACGCGCGAGGACATCCTGCACGACATCGGCATAGGCCTCATGGTCGAAACCGTGAATGCGCTCGCGGGCGTTGTCGCCAAAGCGGGTCGACGGCGCGCGGCCCGGCATGACGATGTGCGCGCGCACGCCGAACGGTGCGAGTTCCAGCGCCATCGCCTCGGTAAAGGCGTTGACCGCCGCCTTGCTCGCGCGATAGGCGGCGATCAGGGGCAGCGGCTTGAGCGTCACGCTCGACGTCACGTTCACGACGACGCCCGCCTTGCGCTGCCGGAACTGCGGCAAGACTGCCTGCGTCGCGGCTAGCGTGCCGATGGTGTTGGTTTCGAAGAGCGCGCGCACCGTGTCAAGCGGAACCAGTTCGGCGGGCGACGCCGCGCCGAAGCCCGCGTTATTGACGAGCACATCGATCGGTCCGGCGGCCTCGACGGCGGCGCGGATGCTGTCCGGTTTCGTGACGTCGAGCGCCAGCACGCGCAGGTGCTCCGAAGGCGGCAGCACGCTGAGATCCGGCGTGCGCATCGTGGCGATGACGCGCCAGTCGCGGGACAGAAAGAAGCGGGCGATTTCGAGGCCAAATCCAGAAGAACAGCCGGTGACCAGTACGGTTTTCATTGGGGCTCCGGTGGAGTGGTGTTCGTGTGCCCTTACGATAGATCGCTTAAACCGTACTTGCTACAATAAACAATCCGAAAATCATTGGCAGGAGTCCGGCGATGATCGATCCGCTCGCGGAAGTCGTGATGCTGCTGCAGCCGGGCGCACGCTTTTCCAAACTCGTCCACGGCGCGAGTCCGTGGCGCATCAGCCGCTCGGACGCGGGCGAGCCGTTCTATTGCGTGATCCTCGAAGGCGGTTGCCGCATCGCCATCGACGGGCACGAACCCATTGAACTGCTCACGGGCGACTTCGTGCTGATCCCCGCTGCCTATGGCGTGGCGATGTCCAGCCTCGTGCCGCCGCCCTCAGGCGTCGAAACGTCCGCGCCTGTTGCGCTGGGCAACGGCGAATACCGGATTGGCCCCGCCGACAACCCGGTCGATGCGCGCATGATGGCGGGCCATTGCAGCTTCGGTTCGCCGGATGCGTCGCTGCTGGTTTCACTGCTGCCGCAGATCGTGCACGTGCGCGGCGAGCAGCGCCTGGCCACACTCGTCGAACTGGTGCGGGAGGAGTCGCGTGAGCAGCGGCCCGCGCGCGAGGTCGTGCTTTCGCGGCTGATGGAAGTGCTGCTGATCGAAGCCTTGCGCTCGATGGCGCAAACGAATGCGTCGCCAGGACTGGTGCGTGGGTTGTCCGACCGGCGGCTTGCGCTCGCGATCCGCGCCATGCACGAAGCGCCGACGCGCGCCTGGACCGTTGCCGAACTCGCGAAGCAGGCGGCGCTGTCGCGCTCGACGTTCTTCGAACGTTTCAACCATGCGGTGGGCGTCGCGCCGATGGAATATCTGCTCACGTGGCGCATGGCGCTCGCAAAAGATCTGCTGCGCCGTAACGAAGGCCGGATCGCGGAGATTGCGCAGCGTGTTGGCTACAGCTCGGCCAGTACGTTCAGCGTGGCCTTTACGCGGCACGTCGGCCGCCCACCCACGCAATATGCGCGCGAGGAGCAGGGGGCCGCGGGCCGCTGAGCGATCGCTCAGGCCGCAAAGTCCGTGGATGCCGAAAGCGCCTTCCACGTTTGCGTTTCCTGCTCCACATAAGCGTTTTTAGTGGC
Source organism: Burkholderia sp. Ax-1719 (assembly GCF_011753055.1). GTDB lineage: Bacteria > Pseudomonadota > Gammaproteobacteria > Burkholderiales > Burkholderiaceae > Paraburkholderia. The sequence goes on from NZ_VWWJ01000001.1 coordinate 815,152, forward strand.
GATGGCCGCCAGTGTGTCCGTGCCGAGCGGCAGGCGCAGCGGCGGGTTCGTGGCATCGACCAGCGTGACCATCGCAGCGGCGAGTTTCTTCGGATCGCCGGGCTGGTTGTGGTTCATCTGCACGGCCTTGCGGCGAACCGCACCCGAGGTTTCGTCGTAATCGGCGATGACATCCGGCGCGACGACCAGCGAGGTGGCATCCAGAAAGTCGGTGCGGAAATAGCCCGGCTCGACCACGGTGGCGTGAATGCCCAGCGGTTTCAACTCCGCATGCAGGGCTTCGGTTATGCCTTCGACGGCGAATTTCGTGGAGGAGTAGGCCCCGAAACCCGCCGCCGCCCGATAGCCGCCCACCGACGAGATATTGATCACATGCCCCGAGCGCTGCGCGCGCAGCGTCGGCAACACGGCGCGCGTGACGTTGAGCAGGCCGAACACGTTGGTGTCGTACATGCGGCGCACGTCTTTGTCGCTGGATTCTTCGATCGCGCCCAGCAGACCGAAACCGGCGTTGTTGACGAGTACGTCGATGCGGCCGAATTTTTCGATTGTGGTTTGGACGGCGGCCTTTGCCTGGGTTTCATCGGTCACGTCGAGCGCGACCGGCAGCAGCGCGGCGTGTTCGCCAAGGCGCTCGACGATGGCTTTTGCGTTGCGGCCCGCGGCCACGACCGCGTTGCCATCGGCCAGTGCGGCTTCGGCGATCAGGGCGCCGATGCCGCGCGATGCGCCCGTGATGAACCAGACGCGCTTGAATCCTGCCTGTTGAACGTCAGCCATGATGTCTCTCCTACGTGTGTGATGAAGTGATGCCATGGTAGGCGCGTCGATTGACATGAACTAGACGTCGTAGACTGGAGTGATAATCAAGTTTTTCTTGCGAATCAATGGCCCGGAAAATGAACGGAATTCGTGCGATCAATACCTTCGTGCGCGCTGCGACGCTCGGCAGTCTGCGCGGTGCGGCGGTCGATCAGGGCATCTCGCCTCAGGCCGCGAGCCAGGCGGTGATGCAACTGGAAAAGGATCTGGGCGTGCGACTCTTTCATCGGACCACGCGCAAGCTCAGCTTGACGGAGGAGGGGCAGCGGCTGTTCGAGAGCGTGCAACCGGCGCTGACGATGCTGTCGTCCGCGCTTGACGACGCGCGCCGCTCGAAGGAGGAAGTGGGCGGCACGCTGCGCGTGAGCGCGCCGCGCGCGTTCGGCTTGCCCGTGCTGTGGCCGCATTTCGAGGCGTTTCAGAAGCGCTACCCGGACGTGCAGCTCGAAGTGCAATTCGACGATCAGTTCACGGATCTGGTCACCGACCGCTCCGATGTGGGTTTTCGAGGCGGCCCGCCGCCGGCGGGCGGCGCGATCGCACGGCGGCTGGTGCCGATCCAGTTGATCGTGTGCGCGTCGCCCGACTACATCGCGCGCAACGGCGCGCCGCGCAGCATCGACGAACTGGCCGCGCATCGCTGCACGGGCTACCGGCGCGCAAACACGGGCAAGCTCGCGCAATGGCAGTTTCGCGTCGGCGATGAAATCGTTTATCGCGATCTGCCCGCCGCCGTTTGCGTAAACGATACGGAGATGGAAACGCAGGCGGTGCTTGCGGGGCTGGGCATCGGGCAATTAGGCAGCTTCAATGCAGCGCGCCATATTCGCAGCGGCCGGCTGGTGCCGCTCTTGACCCAGCACGCGACTGAATACGGGATGATTTATATCTACTACCGCCATCGCACCGAACAGCCGCTGCGCGTGCGCACCTTCATCGATTTCATGGTCGAGCGCATGACTGGAAATACGGATTTTTTCCTCGACGATGACGAGCTGCGCGCCTTGCAGCAGCCGAAGCAAAAACGCGCGACGAAGCGGCGCGCGTAGTGCCGCGATCCGATCCCAGCCGTTCAACAGGCTGTGCCAAACCGGAGAGCCTGCAAGTCAGCGCGCCACGTCGAATGCTAGGCGCGCTTTCTCGATCGCATCTCAACCCTTCTTGGCATCGATGCCGAGCAGGCCGCGAATCGTCTGCTCGGTCTGGTCGTACTCGCCCTCGCCGAAATGGCTGTAGACGAGCTTGCCGTTCTTGTCGATCAGATACAGCGCGGGCCAGTACTGGTTGTTGTACGCGTTCCAGGTCGCATACGAATTGTCCTGCGCCACCGGATATTCGATGCCGAAGCGCGCGACCGCTTTCTTCAGATTGTCGGTGTTGCGCTCGAACGGGAGTTCGGGCGTATGGACGCCGACTACCACCAGACCTTTGTCGCGGTAGCGCGAATACCATTCCTTCACGTAGGGCACGGTATGCGCGCAGTTGATGCAGTCGAAGGTCCAGAACTCGACCAGCACGACCTTGCCGCGCAGCTGTTTCAGATCGAGCGGCTGGCTGTTGATCCAGGTGTTGATGCCGGTGAAATCGGGCGCGGGTGCGCCGTTCTGCACCGCGGCGGGTTCGGTGGCGGCGGGGCTGGCGGTGGACGCGAACACCGCATAGGCGGCCGTGGCGGCCAGGGCAGTGGCAACGGCGGCGATCTTGAGACGTTCGAACATGACGGGCTCTCCATGAAAGGTTGGGGTGCGAGTGCATTGGACCGCGCGCACGTATCTGGTACATGTCCCCAACGGCTGCCCTGTGCAACGTAGTGTGTCGCGGCGAGCGCCGGATACCTGGTGATACAAAACACCCGCGTTGCGCCGGGTGCCTGTCCAGCTTTGATTCCGTGCACGCTGGTTTGTATCCCCGGCGTTTTCAATCGGCGATTCCAATCGGCGATTTGTATCGGCATGTATCCCCGCGGCCGCGCGACACATGCTCATGCGCCCCAGGCGCTTTCCAGACATTCAGCCGATACATCCAGGCCCTGAAATACCGCACATGGCCGGGGCTTTGCTGCGCCCCTCGAAATCTGTGTGGATCTGTCCGGAGACCGACTCATGTTGCTGCTCGTCGTCGCATTCATCGGCGGTGCGTTCACCGTCCTCAGTCCCTGCATCCTGCCGGTTGTGCCTTTCGTGTTCGCGCGCTCGGATCAGCCCTTTGTCACAGGCCGTTTGCCGATGTTGATCGGGCTTGGCGGCACCTTCGCGCTGCTCACCGGGTTGGGCGCGGCGGGTTTGAACGGCGCGGCCCAGTTGAGCGAGTATGGGCGCTATCTCGCGCTCGCGTTGTTTGCGGTTTTCGGCGCTGCGCTGCTGTTTCCTGCGCTGGCCGCACGTCTAGCGCAGCCGCTCACCACGCTCGCCGATCGCTTCGTTGCGCGCAGCGACCGGCAAGGGGCGGCGGGGCAGATTGGCTCGGCGTTATTGCTCGGTGCGGCTACGGGCCTGCTGTGGGCGCCGTGTGCCGGGCCGATCCTCGGGCTCATTCTCACGGGCGCGGTGCGTCATGGCGTGACCTGGCAAACGTGGGCGTCGCTCGGTGCGTATGCGGTGGGTGCGGCGTGTTCGCTGGCGATTGCCGCGAGTCTCGGCAAGCGGGCGATGGATGCGCTCAAGCGTTCGATGGGCATGGGCGAGCATCTGCGCCGCGCGGTGGGGGCGCTCGTGCTGGTGACGGTGGGCGCGATTGCGTTCGGCGTCGATACGCGCGTGCTGGCGCATCTGCCGGGTTCGCCGACCGAGCGCCTGGAAAATCGCCTGACTGGGCAGTTGAGCGCGAAGGCGGTTGACCCCGTCGCCGTTGCTGCTGCCGTGCCCACGGTCGTGCGGCAAGCGCAAAAGTCGGCGGCGGCGCATATCGTCCGCGTTTCCGCATCGTCGTCCGCATCGCCGTCCGCCGCCGCGCTGCCAGTAGAAGGCACGCTGCCGTCGTTCGATGGCGCAACGGCATGGCTGAACTCCACGCCGCTCACGCCGCAGGATCTGCGTGGCAAGGTCGTGGTGGTCAACTTCTGGACCTATTCGTGCATCAATTGCCTGCGCACGCTCCCGTATCTCAAGACCTGGGCGCAGCGCTATCGGAACGACGGGCTGGTGGTGGTCGGCGTGCATACGCCCGAGTTCGGTTTCGAGCACAACCCCGGCAACGTGAAGCGCGCGCTGGCGGATCTGGGCATCGGCTATCCGGTCGCGCTCGATAACGACTACCGCATCTGGAATGCCTTCGGCAATGCGTACTGGCCGGCGTTTTATGTGGTCGATGCGCAGGGCCGCGTGCGCTATCACCACTTCGGCGAGGGCAGCTATGGACAGGCCGAACAGGCGATCCGTCAACTGCTCGCCGAGAATGGCCGCTCGCCCGACGCGCACGCGTCGCACGTAGCGCAAGCAAGCGGTGCGCAAGCCCCGGCCGATCTCGCCGATACCGGTTCGGGCGAGACCTATCTGGGTTATCGCGAGGGGCGCGGCTTTGCCTCGCCGCAATCGCTGCAGCCCGACGTCGTTGCGAATTACACGCTGCCCGCCAATCTGCCGCTCAATGCGTGGGCGCTCGATGGCCGCTGGAATATCGGCGCGGAATCCGCTGTCTCCGCCGCGCCGCAGACGGGCGTCGCCTATCGCTTTCATGCGCGCGATCTGCATCTGGTGCTTGCGCCTGCGGCGGACGGCAAGCCGGTGCGTTTTCGCATCACCATCGATGGCGCGGCTCCCGGCGCTGCGCGTGGCGCCGATGTCGCGGCGGACGGTACGGGTGTGGTGACGAGCGCTCGGCTTTATCAGCTGGTGCGGCAGGGCGGTGCGATCGGTGACCGGACCTTCGAGATCCGCTTTCTCGATCCGGGCGCGAAGGTGTACACGTTCACCTTCGGTTAAGGCGGGGCGGGCGCGCGGCTCAGTCGTCGCCCCAGCGCCAGCGCGGCGGCTCGCCCTTGAGCCAGCAGATGCCGACGAGCACGAGACTGAGGAGCGAGACCACGACGATGAACGCCGCCATGTGCCGCTGTGGCCCGAAAGCGTGGATGGTTGCGCCGAGCAGTGCGAAATAGCCGATCAGCACCAGCCAGCCTTGCCAGCGAGTGGGCAGTCCCCAGCCCCAGCCATAGCGTTTGGCGGGGAACCAGTAGTCGTGGTTGATCGGCATGGGGTGTTGCTCCTTGTTGCGGGGCTTTGCAGCATTGTCGCGTTTTGCGCGCCGATACGCCGAGAGTTGGCCGCGCGGATGGCCTGTCTCGGGTGCGTCTGAGGTACGTCCAAGGTGTGTCCCAGCGTTTGCAGTAATTCTAGAAAAACTACTGCAATTGCCGGTTGCGCAATTTGCAGTAAAATTCAAAAAATTACTGCAATTTCTTCCGACCATGCCCGGCTCCCCTCTTTACCAGCGGCACGATCAAGCCTACTGCTCCCAATACGCAAACGTCGAGCAGGGCGCCGCCGCCCAGCCGGGCGTGCTGGTGGGCGCGCCCGGCACGATAGTCGAGCACGATCGCGGCAACGCCGTCTACTACTACCGCCAGTTCATGGACGCCGAAGGCAGGCGCCAGCAGCTCAGCATGGGCGGCCCGAAGGGCGACCCTGAAGCCGACGCCCGCGTGGCCGCGGTGGCGGAGCAGATCGAGCAGGCCAAGGATCTCATCGGCCGCATCCGGGAACTGGCGAAGCTCGGTTTCCAGATCGCCGACAACAAGACCTACGCCACCATGGCGGTCCTTTACAACCACGGTTTGTTCCAGGCGGGCGCGGTACTGGTGGGCTCGCACGCGTATGCCGTACTGCTCAACAGCCTCGGCATCAAGGCGATCGCCTACGAAACCGAAGATATCGATATCGCCCGCGCGCGGCAGCTTGCCTTGCAGAACGTGCCGTCGGGCGGACTGCTCGACATCCTGCGCGAGACCGGCATCGATTTCGTTCCGGTGCCGCCGTTCAATCGGGGCGATCCGTCCACCTCGTTCAAGCGGGCGGGCAAGACGCGTTTTCACGTCGACCTGCTCGTGCCGTCGAAGGACGATACCTTTCCAACCGTCGCTGTACCGGAACTCGGCGCGCACGCGAGCGGCATGCCGTATCTGGCCTATCTGCTCGGCCAGTCGCATATGGGCACGCTGATATCGCGGCATGGCGCGGTGCCGGTGCGCGTGCCGGACCCGGCGCGTTTCGCGATCCACAAGATCCTCGTGTCGCGGTTGCGCACCACGATGCTGGTCAAGTCGCAGAAGGACGTCCAGCAGGCTTGCGTGCTGCTCGCGATGCTCGGCGAACACCGCAGCGGCGATATCGAGATCGCCTGCGCTGATCTGCCGAAGTCCTCGCGGGCGCTGGTGCGCCGTGCGCTGCCCGAGGTGCAGCGCATGCTCGAAGCGCACGACGGCGCGCTGGCGGAGTTCGAAGAAAGCATCGGCGCGTAATCCGTAAAAGGGTTCAATCGCAATCCGCGACAAGCGATCAGAAACGCGCCCTGAGACGATCGGGCATGTTGTTGACACGGCCCGGCATTCGCGTCAGGCGCGTCCGGGCCTAAAGTCACTCCATCGACGGCGGCCTTCGCTGCCTCAAGTGTCAGGAGTGAAGTCATGAACGCATGGATCACAAAACATGAACCGATGCCGGCCGGCTTTTTCGGCATCGCAGTGGGGACGCTCGCGCTGGCGGGGGCATGGCGGGTTGCCGCAAAGCTCTGGGAAGTGCCGGCCGCAGCGGCCACGGCGCTTACCGTGCTGGCGCTGATCGTCTGGGCCACCGTGATGGCGATGTACGGCGTGAAGTGGGTCGCGCACCGCGAGGCGGCGCGCAAGGAATGGCAGCATGAAGTGCAATCGTCGTTCGTGGCGCTCGGCCCGGTATCGACGATGCTGGCGGCGCAGGCCGTCAAGCTCTGGTCGCATGACGCCGGTCTCGCCTTGTTCGTGCTGGGCGCGATCAGCCAGGTTGCCGTGGGCGTGATGCTGCATGGACGCCTCTGGCAAGGTGGCCGCAATGCCGAACTGGTCACGCCCGCGACCTATCTGCCCACCGTGGCAGCGGGTTTCGTGGCGGCGGCAACGGCGGCGGCATTCAACTTGCCCGAACTGGCGGTGATGTTCTTCGGTAGCGGTGCGCTCTCGTGGCTCGCGATCGAATCGAAGCTGCTCAACCGCGCTGCGCTCGCTGCACCGACCGCGCCGGCCCTGCGCCCGACCTTTGGTATCCAGCTCGCGCCGCCGGTGGTGGGTGGCGTCGCCTGGATGGCGATCATGGGCAGCATGCACATCTCGCTGACGGGTGCTGCGGGGATCGTGGCTTACGCACTGCTCGGCTACGGTCTGTATCAAGCGCTTCTGCTGCTGCGTCTGCTGCCGTGGATTCGCGCCCAGGCTTTCACGCCGTCGTACTGGGCCTTCAGCTTTGGCGTCGCAGCGCTGCCGACCCTCGCGATGCTTATCGCCCAGCACGGTGGCCCGCTCTGGGTGCATGAACTGGCTTTCGTGCTGTTCGTGGCGAGTACCGGTGTGATTGGCCTGCTGTTCGTCAAGACGGTCGCGCTGCTCGTGGAAGGCAAGCTGCTGCCGGCGCGCGCAATGCAATAAGTGGATTGAAGCGTCGTCGAGAAAGGCCTCACCGTTGGGTGAGGCCTTTTCACATGAGCGCAATGTGATTGCGACTACGCGTCTATTGCTGCTGTTGCTTCTGCAGGTACTGGCGCACGTCGTCGATTGAAACGCGGCCCGTATGCGCCGTGTCGATCTGATCGAAATGCTGCGAGATATAGCCGAGGCCATTGGTCTGCGCCTGCGCCTTCGTGACTGTCGCGCCCTGGCTCAACACCGTGTTTGCGCCCAGCCGCGCTTCGATGCGCTTTTGCGCCTCCTGCTGCAACTGTGTGCCTGTCGACGGCGTCACGGGCTGGGGACGGTTGGCCGGAAAGAACGGGCCGTCGACGCCATGGCCGCCCTTGGGCAACTGGACGGGCGCCACGGACTGCGTTGCCGCCTGCGCCGTGCCGATTACGGCAGCAACCACGATGAGCGGCGCAATGCGCCACAACTTGTCGGATGGATACATGTTCGCTCGCATTCAAAGAGTGAAATCGGGTGTACCGGATAGATCAGCTCGTGCGGAAGCCGATCTCAAGGTTCGATCGCGGCCTGCGCCGTCGCAGTCGGCGAACCGGCGGGGCTTTCGTCGGGCCACGGCGCGGGCAGCGTCCACACCGAAAGCGCGAGCGGTATCGGTTGACCGGCGTAGTACTTGACGAGATCGCTCTTCATCTTCGGGCGCGCGGTGTCATCCAGATAAATCATGTGCCCGCCCGGGAAGAAGTTGACCTGCAGATTGGCGTTCAAACCGGACACGGTTTGCAGCCGTGCGAGCTGCTTCTCCGTATTGAAGAATGGCGTCGCGAGATCGTGATAACCGTTCTCCGACAGCACCTTCAACTGCGGATTGAGCGTGATCGCGCCAAGCAGATCGGGCAGCGTATCGGGCAGCGGCTGGCCATCGTGCGAGAAGTCCCAGACATTGATGATGTTGTCGTTGAGCGGCATGAAGGTGGCGTTGGGCGCGGTATAACCGAGGTAATCGGGCAACTGCGTGGCCAATGCCGTGGTGAACGGCTGCGAGATCAGAATGTCCGAGGGATCGCCGTCGGATTGCAGGCGCGGGTCCGAATTCGGCAGCGAAACGCGTCCGTCATAACGGCCGATGGTGGTGCCCGGAATCAGCGAGTAAGTGAAGCCATTCACGTTGAAGTAGCCCTGCAAGGCCTGCAAGGTCAGGCTCGAAGGCCAGCGCCACGAATCCAGCGTGCGCGCGGGCGGCAGCACCGGCGTGCCGAGCGCATTGGGGATGCCCAACTGGCTGAGCGTCCAGGTCTGCGCGTATTTCTTGAAGTGGTTGTACTGGCCGGTCGCGAAGATTTCCGATTGAAGCGCGAACAGTCCCTGATCGATCAAGGGCGGCGAGACCTGATTGAAATACGCGGCCACTTCCGCATAGCCGGGGTAATAGCCCGCGAGCGTATCGGTATCCAGTTGCAGACCGGCGGTCGAATCCGTGATGGCGGTGGCTTCGATCGCATCGGCGTAGTAGTTCAGGATCGACGACTGCAACACGATGCCGGTGAGCGGCACGCCCGCTGTTTCCAGCGCGAGTGCAAGCATGTCGGTGCGCGGCGTGCCATACGATTCGCCATAGAGATAGATCGGTGAAGTGCTGCGGTTGTTGACGGCAATATAGCGTTCGATGAAATCGCGCATCACGCCCACATCGGGATCGCAGCCCCAGAACTTCTGGTTGGTGTTGGGCAGGATCGCTTCGGAAAGGCCGGTGCCCGGCGGGTCGATGAACACCATATCCGTGGTGTCGATCAGGCTGTCTGCATTATCGACAACCGGAAAATTCGGCCAGTTCGTCAGCAGCGGGTCGGGCGTGGCGACGCGCGTGGGCGCGAACGAGCCCAGCCGCAGCCAGATCGACGACGAACCCGGGCCGCCGTTGTAGATGAAGGTGACCGGACGCGGCGATCCATTGGTCGATGGCGCGGTGTAGGCAACATAAGACATGGTGGCTTCGGGATTGCCATTGGCATCCGACGCCGTCAAATGCCCGGTCGTCGTCGTGTAATTGATCGTGGCTTTCCCGGATTTCCATTGGTAATGCATGACGGCGGCTTTTTCCGCGACTTGCGAGGCCGCAAGGCCGTCAGTGGCATTCGGCGAATAGGCAATGGGGTCGGTATACGGTTGATTGGCGCTGGCGCCGGCATTCGATTGCGATGCATTTTGCTGAGTGGCCGCGACCTGTTTCATTGCCGTGGCCGAAGTGCCGGAGCCGCTATCGCCGCCCCCGCATCCCGCCAGCATCAATATTGTCGCCATCAACGCGCCCGGCATGGCCAGGCGGCCCAATGAGCGGGCGCGGCAATTGCTAATACGGCTGTCCGCATTCATATCTGTCCCTGTGGATGATGAATACCGCATGCAGAAAAGCCGCGTTCGCCGGAACGTGACGATTTAAAAAGACAAAGCGAATCCACGCCGGCGCAATGCGGCTAACAATTAACTTTCTATAACCGACATTTTTAATACAATTTGTTGCGGTGAAAATTAATCAGGATGCCTACGAAAAAGGACAATAAAAAAGACAAAGGGAAGCCCCTGAAGCCAGAACGGCCTCTGGAGATTCCCCGTGGAAAGATTTGGTAATGAAAAGATGCAGAGGAAAAATAGAGGGTGTTGCAGTGCTTTGTCAAACACTTTTACACGCTATGCGGCATGAATGAATAGATGCCTTTAAACATCATTTAAAGTCAGTCTATAAAATTCGAAAAATAAATCGGGAGAAGTACGGTATCCATTTTTATCTGTGTAATTGCATATGCAATTACAGCCACGAAATGGAAATTGCGAACGCGGGAAGCGTGGGGCGGCCCGCTATCGTCCGTTGAACTTCATGAGAAGCGTGAACGACAGCGGGCAGGAAGTGGCGGCGCTTAGGGACGCGCCGCGCGCAGTCTTTAGTAATGAACCACGGTACGGATCGACTTGCCTTCGTGCATCAGGTCGAACGCTTCGTTGATGCCCGCGAGGTCCTTCGTATGCGTGACGAACGGCGCGAGCTGGATCTTGCCGCTCATGGCATCTTCGACCATGCCCGGCAATTGCGAGCGGCCCTTCACGCCGCCAAACGCGGTGCCCAGCCAGCGGCGCCCCGTGACGAGCTGGAACGGACGCGTGGAGATTTCCTGGCCCGCACCCGCCACGCCGATCACCACCGACTGGCCCCAGCCGCGGTGCGCGCATTCGAGCGCGGCACGCATGACGTTGACGTTGCCGATGCACTCGAAGCTGTGATCGACGCCCCAGCCCGTCATCTCGACGATCACTTGCTGGATGGGCTTTTCGTGATCCTTCGGATTGACGCAATCGGTCGCGCCAAAGGCCTGCGCGAGTTCGAACTTGCCCGGGTTAGTGTCGATGGCGATGATGCGGCCGGCCTTCGCCAGCTTCGCGCCCTGAATCACCGCAAGGCCAATGCCGCCAAGGCCGAACACGGCCACGGTGTCGCCTTCCTGAACCTTGGCGGTGTTCTTCACCGCGCCCAGACCCGTGGTCACGCCGCAACCCAGCAGGCAGACCTGTTCAGGGTTGGCGTCCGGATTGATCTTCGCGAGCGAGACTTCGGCGACCACCGTGTATTCGCTGAACGTCGAGCAACCCATGTAGTGATAGACGGGCTGACCGTTGTAGCTGAAGCGCGTCGTGCCGTCCGGCATCACGCCCTTGCCTTGCGTGGCGCGCACGGCCACGCACAGGTTGGTCTTGCCGCTCTTGCAGAACAGACATTCGCCGCATTCGGCGGTGTAGAGCGGGATCACGTGATCGCCGGGCTTCACGCTGGTCACGCCTTCGCCCACTTCGACGACGATGCCGGCGCCTTCGTGGCCCAGCACAGCGGGGAAGAGGCCTTCGGGATCGTCGCCGGAGAGCGTGAAGGCGTCGGTGTGGCACACGCCGGTGTGCGTGATCTTCACCAGCACTTCGCCCTTGCGGGGCGGTTCGACGTCGATCTCGACGATTTCGAGGGGCTTGCCCGGCCCGAATGCAACGGCTGCACGTGATTTCATAGCAATCCTGGTGAGAAAAACAAAGGGTCCGGACCGCTCGGGCGGCTACCGGCGCGAATCAATCGATCATCGATACCGCATCAACGAAGGTAGGAACGCACGAGCGAAACGACTTCGTCAATGGATTTTTTGGAACTGTCGTCAGCGGGCGCGAGGCTGGAAAACTCCTCGCGCAGATGGCTTTCGAGCACGCCCGCCATCAGGCCATTGATGGCGCCGCGCATGGCCGCAATCTGCTGGAGAATGGGCCCGCAATCCGCGCCTTCTTCCAGCGCGCGCTCAAGCGCGTCCAGCTGGCCGCGCACACGGCGAACCCGGGCCAGAACACGCTTCTTCTCTTCGACGGTGTGGGGCATGATGGCTCCCGGTCACATACTGGACGGGAGTATGCCACAGTACTGCGGGGGAGTATAGGATCGGTGGCCAGCCGGAGGTCGATATGTCCCTGATGGAGGGCATGCGAAATCTGAAAAAACTGCCTATTAATCAGGATGCCGATGTAATTAGACGATAAGTTATCCGTTGGCACGCCATTGCGCTATTCAACGAAAAATAACCTTCAATCGTAGGAGTGCGCCCATTGCAACAGTTCCCATTTCGTGCGGACTTTGAGCTTGGCGAACGCGCGTTTGACGTAGGATTCGGCGGTCGAAAGCTTTAATTCCAGCATCTGGGCGCTTTCCGGAATCGTCTTGCCGCTCAGCAGACAGCGGCAGATTTCGCCTTCACGCCGCGAAAGACGGATCTCCTCGCGTGCAATGCGCTCTTCAAAGCGCGATACGGGCGTGCCTTCGCGCCGTGGCGTGCTGATGCGCCGCGCCGCTGCCGTTCTCGCATGCATCTCGCACAGCGGAAACAGGAATTCGCTCATTTGCCGCAGCACCGCCAGTTCCTGCAGGGTAAAGGCGGCACGTCCTTCGCAACGCGCGAGGCCCAGCGAATAGCGCTCGTTACGCGTGCCGTGCGAAATCACGCATTCCTGGGCGATGCGTGCCGGCGTAAAAATTTCCTTGCGGAAGCCATCGTCGGTGAGCGCGCCAACGTCGCGCTGGATCAGCAGTGTGCCGGTCGCCCCACGAATTGAAACGAATAGCGGATCGCGGTCGCAATACGCCGCGTAGTAGCGGTCCATGATCTCGCAGATCAAGGCGTATTCGTCGCCGGTGCTGCCGATCCACTCCGTGGCATAGCCCGAAGGATTGCGCGCATCGGGTCGCACGCGTTCGAGATGGATGGCGTCGGCCTGAACGTCGCCGGTGACGAACTGCCCGAGCGAGCGCACGAAATCGGGCGTGCCCACGCGGCCAACGAGGTCGCCCAATGCACGCGGGGAAATGGAAAGGGATCGGTAGTCGTCGCGCGCACGCGCGGATGCGAAAGCGTGAGGAGCCATCAGTGTCACGGTTGCTCGTCGGGGATGAGCACGATGCTACCTGACCAATATTGCGCTGTCTGCCAGGGCAACGCCTGTCCCCCCAAAGCAGGGCAGACCGGCGATTTCCGGCTGGATACATTCGCGCCACATCGATTGAGAACGACGACCCAAAGGAGCGACACGTGGCGACACAGAATCACACCATCACATCGGCTGACGAATGCATCCAGCACGCAGATATCGCATTTCGCAACGCCAAGGTTTATACCGTGGACCCGCACAAGCCCTGGGCCGACGCCGTCGCTGTGCGCGGCGATCGCATTGTTTACGTGGGCGACGAGGCCGGGATCGAGCGTCATATCGGCGAGAACACCCAGGTGGTGGACGCGGGCGGCCGCCTGATGCTGCCGGGCTTTGTCGAATCGCACTGGCATTTTTCAACCACCGCATTTGCGTTCCAGGCGTTCGTCAATTACGAAGACCCGCAAAAAGTGCTGGCGGCGCTGGCCGAATACGTGGCGGCGCATCCGGATGAAAAAAGCATTACCGGCATGGGCTGGATTCAGGCCACGATTCCCCCGGAAATCCTGCGTAAGGAAACGCTCGACGCGATCTGTGCGGACAAACCGGTCTGCCTGCTTTCCACCGATTTCCATTCCATGTGGGTCAATTCGAAGGCCCTGGAGATTGGCGGCATCGATGCGGCCACGCCGCCGGTCGAGGAAGGTTCGAGCTGGTTCGAGAAAGACCCGGTAACGGGCGAGCCAACCGGTCTCGTGGTGGACGGCGCGGCTTATTCGCTGCTGATGCGCCGTATCAGCGAGGCGGGTTATCTGCCCACGGGCATCGACCTGTATCTGCAGTCGATTGGCGTCTGGCAGGAAAAGCTGGTGGCGGCCGGCATTACCACGGTGTTCGACGCGGGCTTCCTGGACCCGAGCGGCGACCAGACGCTGCTCTATGAAACGCTGCAAACGATGGAGCGCGCCAACAATCTCAAACTGCGCGTGGTGGGCAGCTACGCGGCGCTCGGCCCGGTGGAAGACCCGGTGGGCACGCTGGTGGAATATCGCGCGAAGTATCAATCGCCGCTGGTCAAGGCGCAGGCGTTGAAGCTGTTCCTCGACGGCACGGAAGCGAATCACACGGCCTATCTGCTCGCGCCCTATGCGGACCGACCGCACACCTGCGGCGAGCCGACCATGCCCATCGACCAGTTCAAGCAATATCTGCTGCAGGCCGATAAGGAACAGATCGACGTCATGGTGCATTGTGTGGGCGACGCGGCCGTGCGCACGGCGCTCGACGGTTTCGAACTGGTCAACGCGACCAATCCGCCGCGCGAGCGGCGTCACGTCATCACGCACGCATTCCTCACGCATCCCGACGATATTCCGCGTTTCCGCCGTCTTGGCGTGATGGCGAATACGCAATTGCAATGGGGCGTCGTCGATGTCTATACCGAACTGATTCGCGAGCATTACGGCACGGAACGCTGGAGCAATATGTACAAGTTCCGCACCTTTATCGAGGAGGGCGTGACGGTGTCGATCGGCATGGATGGCCTGGCGTGCCAGTGTCGCTGCCAGCATCGCCCGGTCGAGCATATTGAATCGGGTCACACGCGTCAGCTTGCAGGCGAGCCCGATGCCCCCGTGTTTCCCGACATCAACGAGCGCCTGAGCGTGCCGCAATTGATCGCCGCGTACACCATCAACGGCGCGTACCAGTTGCGCATGGAGCACGAGATCGGTTCGCTGACCGTCGGCAAGCGCGCGGATCTGATCGTGCTCGAAGACAATCTCTTCGAAGTGAAGAAACACGATATTGGCCGCGTGAATATCGGCGTGACGATGATGAATGGCGCAGTGACCTACGCGCAGGGAACGTTGCGCGAGCAACTGGATAGCGAAAGCATCGACACCACCGCGTGCGCTTGAGCACCGTCATCGCCATCGATATCCGGAGACCGCAACGTGAATCAACCTTCGTCTGAAGCCGCCACACAGGACGGCGTGCTGTTCCTCATGGCGATGCTTGCCCTCGGCACTGTCGCGCCCACGGTGTTCTGGGGGCTGCCCGTGATCGTCGGGCAGATTGCGCAGCAGTGGGGCTTTGGCGCGGCAGATCTGGGCGTCGCCGTGCTGGGCGAGGTGTTCGGCATGGCGGCGGGCACGCTGTTGATGGCGACCGTACTCGCACGCCAGCCCATTCGCGTCACGCTCGCGGCCACGATTGCGCTCACGGCGCTTGCGAATTTCGCCACGCCCTATGCCCACAGCTTGCCGCTCTTCATTGCTGCACGTGTCATGGCGGGGATCGGCTCGGGCGCGCTAAGCGGCATCGCCATGACCTGCCTGTCCTATACGAAAGCGCCCGAGCGCAATATCGGCCTGCTGATCCTGCTGCAGGTGCTGTGGAGCATGGCCTTGCTTGGCTACGTGTTGCCGGTGGTGGGTTCGGTGGCGCAGGCGACGGGCACGTACGTTTGCATCGGCGCGCTCGCACTGGTGTTTCTGCCGGCGATGACGCTGTTCGGGCGCACGGAGGCCTTCGTCAGCGCCGACGCGGGGCATGGCGCGCGCGTCGATCTGCGCGGCGTCATGTTGCTGCTGGGCTGCATATTCGCGCTGTATTTCGGCGTGGGCGTGCTGTGGACTTTCCTCGAACAGATTGGCATGCGTGCGGGCCTGAGCGAGTCGCGCGTGGCCACCACGCTGGTCTACGCCAATCTCGTGAGCCTGGCCGCGTGCGTGGTCATGCCGCGTCTGGGGCGCGGCAACGGCTTGCGGCGCTGGGCGATCGTCAATATCGGCGCGTGCGTGGTATCGGCTGCGGCGCTCACGATGCCGCAAACGCCCGACCGCTTCGCCATCGCCGCCATTGTCTTCATCGTGGCCTGGACGGGCGCGGCCACGCTGATCTTCGCGACCATGCCGCGCGTCGATCCGGTGGGGCGCTATGCGACGCTGTCGCCGGGCGTGTTGTCGTTAGGCTTCGGCATTGGCTCGGCGGCGGGGGGCGAGCTGATCGAACGACTCGACGCGCGCGCGGCTATCGGACTCGCCTGTGTGTTCTGCTGCGTGTCGCTGCTGTTGTACGTGAGCCTGCGGCGCACACGCGAGACGGTAGAGGAACCGCTATCGCGTGCCAGCCAAAGCTAGCGGGAGCGGCTTGCGCGGTCGCCCAGCAGCCAGTCGATCGAGATCCTGCCCGGACCCCATGCGGCGATGCCCAACGCCATTGCCGCCCAGGTGATGTGAATGGGCCAGCCGTCGGGCACGGTCAATTCGATGATGCAGGTCATCAGAAACAGACCCGCAGCGGCGAAACGTGTGCCGAGTCCCAGCACTAGCAGCACCGGAAATCCCACTTCTCCGCACGCGGAAAGCAACGCAAAAACGGCGGGCGCGGGAAACGGATAGGGGCCGCCTGGCAGGTGCAGCTGGAACTCGTCGGTAAATAGCGTGATCGCCGTATCGTTGAGATGCAGGAAGCCGTGCCATTTGAGGATGCCAGAGCGCCAGAACGGCACGGCAAGCGCAAGACGCAGCACGAGTTGCACGAGCCAGGGTTGAGCGAGCGTTTCGATTGCACGCCGGGCACGCACAATCGCAGTCGTGACGAAGGCCTGCGCGGACGGTTTGAGTTCTTGCTGGGTCGACATCATGATGGATCTCCGGAACGGATGGCGGTCAATACGCCGGCAGAAATCATGGCTTGCAGATTGATATGGATATCGAATGAATTGTCGTCTTGCAGCGCGGCTTCCATTGCTTCGCCCAGTGGCGCACCGGCGATGAGCGCCAGCAGGAACGCAGCGCCCCCGGCAGGCAGTTGCGAAACGACCACGTCCTGATCGGGGCGCGTGACGAGCGCGTCCTGCGCGTCGCTCGCATGAAGCGGATCAAGCGGATCAAGCGGGCCGTCCTTGCGGTTCATGGCGAAAATGGATACCGCCGGATAGCGCGAACGCACGATGCGCGTGGCTGGGTGGGCAATAAAGCGTAGCTGCCCCAGCGACGCAGCATCGACGGCGGCGAATGCCTGCGCCGTCAAAGGTGCGGCATCAGCCGCGTGATACGCATCCAGCCATGCGCGTTCGATGCGCGCCGTATCCGCGAGCCATGGCATGTCGCGTGCGTATTCATAGGATTCGATAAAGTCTGGAAAATCCCTGCCGTATTCGAATAGCAGCGGCGACTTTGGCGGCGTTGCGCGTACGTGAAAGCGCGCCATGGCGCGAAAAAATTCGACGCCGGTGATTCGCTGCACAGCCGGATAAATGGCGGCCAACGCATCGATCAGGCTCACCGTCACGTTGTTGCGATAGACGTTGTAGCGCTTCACGACGCCCTTGCCGTGCGACGCGATAACGTCGACGGGCGCACTCAGCGCGGGATCGATCAAGCCAGGCGCGAATGCGCTTGCATACCCTGCGTGTTGTTCAGCTTGCATGGCACACGCCCTCGTCATACGTCGTGGCGAACCGTGTCATGACGCGCCGTGCCGCGTTGGCCTGCGCACGCAATACGTTCCAGTCAGGCAGATCGCTGTCCCATTCAATCAAAGTCGGCACAGCGCCGATGCGGGAAATAACCTCGCTATAGAGATTCCAGACACTATCGGCAACGGGGCGGTCGTGACTGTCGATCAGCAGCGGCTGGTTCTCGTCGTCGTGCTGTTCGCTATGACCGGCCAGATGGATTTCGCCCACGTATTCGAGCGGAAACGCCGCGAGATACTCATGTGCCGAAAAGCCGTGATTGACGGCAGAAACAAAAACGTTATTCACGTCCAGCAATAGCCCGCATCCGGTTCTTTGCGCGACTTCGCGTAGAAAGCCGGTTTCGTTCATCGTCGACGAAGCAAACATCACATAGGTCGACGGGTTTTCAAGCAGGATCGGGCGACCAATGGCGCTTTGCATCTGGTCGATGTGCGCACATACATGCGCGAGTGTTGCGCGGTGATAGGGCAGCGGCAGCAGATCGTTGAAGAAGCTGCCGCCGTGCGAAGACCACGCAAGATGTTCGGAAACGAAGGCCGGTTCGTAGCGCACAACCAGATCGCGAAAGCGCGCGAGATGTGCCGTGTCCAGCGCATCCGGGCCGCCCAGCGACATGCACACGCCATGCAGTGAAACAGCATAGCGTTCGCGGATGGCCGCGAGCGCGCGATGCGGCGGCCCACCCGCGCCCATGTAGTTCTCGGCATGAACTTCGAAGAAGCCGTCTTGTAAACCTTCGTCGAGGATTGCACCGAGGTGCCCGTGTTTGAAACTCGTGCCCGCAAGAGCGCGGCGAGCGGGACGGCCTGACGTGGGCCATACCTTTGATCGGAAGAATTCGGTCATGATCGTCCCGCTCCTGGCTGCGATGAATCGATCAGGACTTCATAGGCGTGAGCGAGCCGTGGCCGCCGCCCGGCACCTGGATGCTGGTGCAGGTGCCGCCCTGAACGAACTTCCACGAATTGCCCTGGAAGTCCATCGCCGAGGTGCCCTGGCAGGTCGTGCCGGGCCCTGCAGCGCAATCGTTTTGCCCCTTGAGCGCGACGCCGTAGCACTTTTCCTTGTGTGCGGCGATGGCGGCGCTGGCTTCGGCCTGGGTGAGCGGCGCGGCGTGAGCGGCAGAAGCTAGCAGGCTGGCGACGGCGCCGACGATCAGCGCGGCATTGACGTTGAGCTTTGCGGACATGAGTGTTCTCCGGTGGTAGAGGTAGGTGGTATCCGTCGCGGATACAACAGCTAATTCGCCCACGCCGCGCCAGCGGTTACAGCGGAGAAAAAAGTTTTTTGCGAAAGGGGCGGCCATGTCTGAGGCCGCCCTTGAACACGACGATCAGAACTTGTGCCGCAGGCCGACGCGCCCGACGAATTGCCGCTGCGTCGACGAACTGTCGTCTGCGCCGCCCGCATAGGCCAGATCGAGCGCGGTGCCGCTGTTCGCGCTGATGGCGCGTTGATAGCTCGCCATTGCGTAGATGTCGGTGCGTCTGGTGAGGTTGTAATCGAGCATCAAGCCGAACGTGTGATATTTCGGCTTGTAAGCGCCTGCGGACGTATCGAGCTTCGCCTGCGTGTAGTCGTACATCGCGCCCAGCATCAGTGCGGTCGTGATGGACCAGTTCGCATTGACCTCGAAATTATCGAAGGTCAGCGAAGAAGCGTGCTGGCCAGCTGGCACGATTGCGCCACTGATATAGGAATAGGCAGTGGGATCGCTCAGATTCGTATGCGTGTACACAAAACCCAGCGTCACCGCATCCAGCTGATAGTTGACGCCCGCACCGTAGACACGATGACGCGAGGCCACGAAGCCCGCATCGTCGGTGGTGACTGCTCCCAGTGTGTTGGCGCCGGGATTCGTCACATTGAGCCACGCCGCGCCAAAGCTGAATCCGTTGATCGCGTAGCTCACGCCAATACTCTGCGCATTATTGGTCGAGATCTGGCCGGGAAGATTCGAGAACGCGTACGTTGCGCCCACTCTCAACCCGCCGATATTTGCGCTGTTGAACTGCACGGCGTTGTCGAGCCGGAAAGAGTTATCGGTGTTGTCGTTGTCGTAGGGATGCTCGAACAGGAAACCGCCCCAGTTGCCGTTCGCCGTGAGCGGCGCGAGATATTCAACCAGCGAGTCGTACTGGCGGCCGAAAGTGAGCGTGCCGATATCGTCATGCGCGATGCCCACCCAGGCCTGGCGTCCGAACATCCGGTTGCCTTCCATCAACCGCCCGGAACTGGCGTCGACGCCGCTTTCAAGCTGGAATACTGCCGAGAGTTTGCCGCCCAGCGCTTCCGTTCCCCTGAGCCCCCAGCGGCTGCCCTGGGCCGCGCCGCTCATCATTTCCGTGACGGCGTGGCCACGCACGTTGCTGGTGTAGTCGATTCCCTCGTCGATCAGCCCGAACAGCGTGACCGAGCTTTGTGAACTCTGCGCCGACGCGGGCGTACCCGCGATGGCGGCGATTGCCGCGAGCATGCTTGCGAGCAGTGGTGTCGTTTTCAATGAATGTCCCCAATGTCGTTATCGATCGTCGTCGCGGACGGCCCTGAACCGTCCGCTGTGGTGTTGGCTGTACGGGCCTTTTTTATTGCGCGGCTTGAGCGTCGTCGCCCAGATAGCGCTTTTCGAGGCGCGAAATCGTGCCGTCCTGTTTGAGGCGCGCAAGCGCCGCGTCGAGTGCCTGGCGCGTGCGATCATCGCCCTTGCGCACGCCGATTACACTGCTTGCGCCCGTGATCGCGGGATCGTCGATACGCGGGCCCGCAAGTTCGAAGCGTGCGCCTTGCGGTTTCGCCAGAAAGCCCAGACGCGCTGCGGAACCCAGCACGATGGTGGCATCCAGCCGCCCATTGACGAGATCGGTATAGATGCTGTCCTGATCCTGGTACTCCTGAATACTCACGCCATGCGGCGCCCAGTTGGCCTTTGCGAAGGCCGCTTGCGTGGAGCCTTGCAGCACGCCCACGCGCTTGCCGCCCAGCGCTTTCGCATCGGGCGTGAGGTGGCTGCCACGCGCCGCCACGAGCCGGATGTCGGCGGGATAGACGGGCTGCGTGAAATCCATCACGGCGCGTCGCGCGGCGGTGGGCGCGAGCGAGGCATTGATCGCATCGAACTTGCGCGACTGCAGCCCGGCGATCAGGCCGTCGAAGCTGCTTTCGACCCACACGCACTGTACGTTGGCCGCCGCGCAGATCGCGTTGCCGATATCGATATCGAGGCCCGCAAGTTTTCCGTCGGGCAGCTTGTATTCGTAGGGCGGATAGCTCGGGTCGGTGCCAAAGCGCAGCGTGGCCGCTGAGGCGCTGGCGCCGTGTGCAGCCGCCGTCGCGCACAACAGGGTGACGGCGATGCGCCGCGAAGCCGTTTTGAGGTGTTTCATCGAAAGGTCCTTGATCGTGTTCAGTGCCCGCGCTCAGGCCGCGAGGCGCGCGTGGGCAAGCGAGACGAAGAAGCGCACGCCATACGGCAGGACTTCGTCGTTGAAATCGAATTCCGGGTGATGGCAATAGACGCCGCCTTGTCCCAGCAGCGCGTACGCGCCTGGACGGCGCAGCAGGAATTCGGAAAAGTCCTCCGAGCCGTTGAGCGGGGGGAATTCGCGCAGCACGTTATCCGCGCCAAAGATTTCCGCGGCTACGCGCGCGGCGGCTTGGGCCTGTTCGCGATGGTTGATCGTCGCGGGCGAGCTGTTGCAGAATTCGACCGCAATCGAGCAGGTGCTGAGTTGTGCGATGCCCGTGCAGATTTCGGCTATGCGCGATTTTGCAAACGCGCGCACGTTTTCGTCGAAGGCGCGCAGCGTGCCCGTCAATTCGGCGTGGGACGGAATCACATTCGGCGCGCTGCCCGCATGGATGCTGCCGATGCTCAGCACGGCAGTTGCGCTGGGCTCGATCGAACGGCTCACCACGGTCTGCAGGGCGCAGATCAATTGGGCGGCCGCCATCACCGGATCGCGGGTCTTTTCGGGCGCGGAGCCATGACCGCCCACTCCGTCGATGCGGATCACGACTTCGTCGCACGAGGCCAGCATGGCGCCGTCCAGCACGCCGAACGTGCCGGGCGCGAAATGGGGAGCGTTGTGCAGCGCGAAGATTTCTTCATACCCAAAGCGCGTTTCCAGGCCGTCGGCGAGCATGGCGTTGGCGCCGCCGCCGGTTTCCTCGGCGGGCTGGAACACCAGCACCACCGTGCCCGCAAAATCCCGGTGACGGCTGAAATGGCGCGCTGCGCCGAGCAGCATGGCCGTATGGCCGTCGTGGCCGCAGCCGTGGAAAACGCCTTGCTTGAGCGAGCGGTGCAGCGGGCGGCCTTCCTCTTCCATCGGCAAGGCGTCCATATCGGCGCGCAGGGCGATCACGCGGCCCGGGCCGCGCTGTCCATGCACGACGCCCACGACGCCGGTGCCGCCAATGCCAGTATGGGTTTCGATGTCCCACGCCCGCAGCTTCGCGGCAACGAGTTCGCTGGTGCGATGCTCGGCGAACGCCACTTCAGGATTGGCGTGAATGTCGCGCCGCAACGCGACCAGTTCGTCGATGTCGATATCGGGCGTTGTCGGCGCCTTCGGTGCTTCTGTTGCCACTGGTGCCACGGTTGCCTCCTTGTATACTTCCGGCCTTCGGTTGTGCCGGAGCTCGCATACTAGGGGCGGCGCGTCTGGCGCCGATTTCCAATTTCTCATGCACATAGCGAATGCTTATGGAACGCGGCACGCTCAAGACGACGCAGTTGCAGATGCTCGTGGCCATCGCCGAGCACGGCACGCTCATGGCGGCGGCCCACGCGCTGAACGTGTCCCAGCCCGCGGTCACCAAGAGCATCAAGGAACTGGAGGCGCGCCTGGGCGTGCAACTGCTGGAGCGCAGCGGCGCCGGTGTGCGGCTCACACGCTACGGCGAAACGCTGTTGCGGCGCGCCCGCGCCGTGGTGGCGGAAATCGCCAGCGCCGAGCGCGAACTGGAGGAAATGCGTGCGGGTGCGCAACGCACCTTGTCGATCGGCGTGTCGTTGCTGGCGTCGTCGTTTGCGATGCCACAGGCGCTGCGCGCGTTTCGGGCGCGCCTGCCCGATGTGCGGCTCAATATTTACGAATGTCTGCCGACGCAGATTATCGACGGGTTGCGCGATGGCTCGTTCGATCTGTGCGTCGCCTTTGTCGCCGCCGGAGATGTGACGGCGGAACACCGCGTAATCGCGCTGAGCGAGACTGCGCAGGTGCTGGCGGTGCGCAAAGAGGATCCGCTTGCGCAGGAGACGCGGCTGGACAAGCTGACCCGCGCGCGTTGGCTTTATAACCACACGCGCGAGAGTTTGCCCGCCTACTGGCGCGAGCTATGCGGCGAGCGGGCGCTGCCGATGCCCTCGCATGTCAACGTCTGCACCTCGCAGCGGCTCTACGCGCAGCTTGCGCAGGAGCCGGGCACCGTCAGCGTATGGCCTGAATTTTTGCTGGAAGAGCAGATTAAGCTCGGAACGCTGCAGAAGCTGCAAACCGATGCACGCGAGCCGCCGTTGACGCTGGGCATGATGTATCGGCGCGATCTGGTGCTCACTTCGGCGCTGGAATATTTCGTGGAGTGTGTGCAGCGCACGCAGGCGCGAGACTGAAAAGCGGCTGGAAATAAAAAAAGCCGCGCATCCTCGATGCGCGGCCATTCACTCCGGATTAAAGCGCGGAATTACAGCTTACCCATTAGAACTTGTGGCGAATCCCCACCGTCGCAATCGCCTGCACCGTGTCGTTCGACGAATAGCCATACGAGCCGATCGACGCTTCGGCCGGTGCCGTGCCGCCCTTGCCGTTGCCTTGCGTGCCGCTCGCGTGCTGCCATGCGCCCATCAGATAGACGTCCGTGCGCTTCGACAGCGAATAATCCGCGCCCGCCGACACCTGGTGATACGTCGCCGATGTATTGCCATCAGCCTTCGTGTAGATGTAGCCCAGACCGAGCAGCAGTGCAGGCGTCGCCTGATAGCCGACATACGCGCCGCCCACGTTGTAGCGCTCCGTGCTGCCGAATGCCGATTGCGCGTCCGGGCGATACTGCGCGTTGCTGTAACGCAGGTTCATCTTCACCGGGCCCATCACGTACTGCACGGCCACTGAAGCGATGCCGATCGACTTTGCCGTGATATAGCCGTTGTTGAGCGGCGTGTTCGGATCGAAGTTGCCGTCGAAAGTGCCGTCCGAGGTGCTGCTCCAGCCGGTGCGCTTGACGCTCGACGCGGCGTTCGCAGCATAGAAGTAGCCTGCCGCCGCGCTGAACTGGCCGATCGAATACGTGGCCGCGCCCGACCACGTCTGGCCCGATCCGGTCTGGCCAGCAACGCCGCCCAGTGCGTACAGGCCTTCGAACTGGAAGCCCGAGAACACCGGCGAAACGTACTTGATTGCATTGTTGGTGCGCGAGCTGTTGTCGTTGTTATCGACGTCGCCCGGCGTGGAGAACATGCTGCTGAAGTCGTTGTCGGCGGTGAGCGGCTGGATCATGTCGACGAGCGGGTCGTACTGGCGGCCCAGCGTGACGGTGCCCCATTGATCGCCGGACAGGCCGACAAACGCCTGGCGGCCGAACATGCGGCCGCTCTGATGGAAGCCGCCGCTATTCGGATTGAAGCCGTTTTCCAGCTGGAAAATCGCTTTCAGGCCGCCGCCCAGGTCTTCTGCGCCCTTGAGGCCCCAGCGGCTGCCGGAGAGATTGCTGTCGGCCATGCCCCAGCGATGGTCGCCCTGCGAATTGGCGTGGCTCACGTACTGGATCGACGTGTCGATCACGCCGTAAAGCGTGACGCTGTCCGCTGCGAAGGCGGCGGAGCTGGCGCCCAGCAGCGCGAGGGAGAGGACGGAAAGTCGAAGCGTATTCATCTGTGGTGTTGTCGTGTGACGGTGGTTGAATGAAAAAAATGGTCTTTTTTATGGTGTTTCGTGCTGCCTAGCTCGCCATGCCCATGGCCGGGTCGCTGACGCTGTCCTTGCCCGTTTCGACGCGGCCCGCGAAGCGGCGCGTCACGCCGTTTTCGGCGGCAAGCGTGAAGTCGTACCAGCCGTTCGAGGCGGTGAGCGACCAGTACGGCTCGACCTGCATGCCGGCCGGCACGCTGTAGGTCCAGGGGCCGTCGGTGCGGTAGGCGTTGCTGGTCACGGTGACGCTGGTGGTCGCGGTGCCCGTGTTCATGATGGTCAGGTAGACGGCGTTATTGGATTCGTCGTAGCACACGCGCACTTCCGGTTTCGGACCGGTTGCGGCCGCAACGAGGTTGCCGGTGAACTCGCGATGGAAGCCGTTCGGCCCGAGCACCCACAGGCTGTAGGCGCCGCTGTCTGTCGTGGCGGGCGTCCAGATATCCGAGAGTTCCTTGCCCGCTTCCACGGTGTAGCGACGCGGCGCGCGATCCAGATGCAACTGGTCGTAGACATGGAACACCGCGCCCGCGCTGCCGGTATTGCTGAACACCAGCCATACCGCGCCGTTCTGCGTATCGACGTTCGCGCTCGTGTGCAGGTGATAGGGCAACGCACGCGAGGGGCGCAGCGTAAGCGCCTGTTGCGGCATCGTCTGGGTGGCCACCGAAGGCACCGGCACGGCGCCGAGCGTGCTTTGCTGGGCGCTTTGCGCATCGGCGGCGGCTTTGGTGGGCGCAGCGATCGCAGCGGGTGTGGCATCGTTCGGCGTCGCGAAGTTGAAGCACGAGGTCAGGTCGCCGAACACGGTGCGCCGCCACGGGCTGATGTTCGGTTCCGCCACGCCGAAGCGCGCTTCGAGAAAGCGCAGCACCGACGTATGGTCGAACACCTGCGAATTGACGAAGCCACCCGTGCTCCACGGCGAGACCACGAACATCGGCACGCGCGGGCCGGGGCCGTAGGGCAGGCCATCGGGCTTGAGCGGCGATGAGTCGCCGGGCGGGTTCGGCACGGTGAAGTACTCGTACTGCGTCGTGACCGTCGATTTGCCGGCATAAGTGCCGTCGCCGTTGGGCGAGGGCGCGTCAGGCGGCGGCATGTGATCGAAGAAGCAGTCGTTCTCGTCGTAATTGACGATCAGCACGGTCTTGCTCCAGACATCCGGGTTCGCGGTCAGCGCGTCGAGCAGCAATTGCAGGTAGTACGCGCCCTGGCCCGGCGTCGATGCGCCGGGGTGTTCGCAATAGGCCTGCGGCGAGACGATCCAGCTCACCTGCGGCAATTGTCCGGCGGCGATATCGTCTTTCATCGCCTGCAGGAAGCCGCCGTCGGGCATGGTGTTGCCGATGCCCTTGTAGAGCGGCGAGAGCGCCTCCATGGCCGCCGTATAGGGCGCGTTGGGCG
Organism: Burkholderia sp. Ax-1719; assembly: GCF_011753055.1. Lineage (GTDB taxonomy): Bacteria > Pseudomonadota > Gammaproteobacteria > Burkholderiales > Burkholderiaceae > Paraburkholderia. The sequence continues at coordinate 840,821 of NZ_VWWJ01000001.1, forward strand.
AGCCCGGCACGGTCTCGTTGACCTTGCGGAAACTCGCGAAACCGGCAAGCGGGTTATCGGTGTAGTTGTCGGGCTGGTTTTCGTAGACTTTCCAGCTCACATTGGCGGCTTGCAGGCGCTCGGCGTAAGTGGTCCAGGTGAGGCCCGTCGCCGATGCGCCCAGCCCGTCCCAGCCGTTGTTGTTCACCACGGCGTAGTTCGAGCCGGTGGGGCCGTTCGTGCCGGTCCACATGAAAATGCGGTTCGAGTTGGTGCCGCCGTGCAGCGAGCAGTGGTACGCGTCGCAGATCGTGAACGCGTTGGCCAGTGCGAAGTGAAACGGCAGATCGGCGGATTGCAGATAGCCCATCGACACATCGCCTTTGGACTTCGGCCATTGCGTCATGCGGCCGTTGTCCCACGCGCTATGTGCATCGGTCCACGAGTGCGCGCCGCCCGCGAGCAGCGCGTTGCCCTTGGTGCTGTCCAGGTGGAAGGGCAGCACGGTGCGGCTGCCGTCGCTTTGCTGCCAGACGTTCGCGCCCGCGGGCTGCGGAATCGTGAAGCGGTCGGCGAAACCGCGCACGCCGGGCAGCGTGCCGAAGTAATGGTCGAACGAGCGGTTCTCCTGCATGAAGATCACCACGTGCTGCACGTCGTTGATCGTGCCGGTGGTGTTGTTCGCGGGAATCGCGAGCGCGCGCCGGATCGCGGGCGGAAACAGGCTGAGCGACGCGCCCGCCGCAGCAGCGCGCAGGAAATGACGGCGATCCATTGAAGTCATGATGGGCAGTGTTTTTTGATGTTTGCGCGCGCAGGCTGGCGCGACCGGCGAACCGGCGCGCGCAATACGGTGTACTCAGAGGGATTTTTTTTGAATCTCGCGTCGATCAGGGCGCGCAGTCCAGCTGCGTGTTGAGCAAAGGCTGCGATGCGGTGGTCCCCGATGCCGCGCAACTGCCCGAAGCGGGCGCTGCGACGATCGCCACCGGCGCGCTGGCGCCGCCCGCGCCGGCTGCGGCCGTGTTGGCTGCCGCCGCCGTGCTGCCCGACGCTCCGTTGCTGTTCGTGCCGTCGCCGCAAGCGGCCAGCGAGGCGCACAGCGTCGCGGCAAGCGCCGCTGCACCAAAGCGATATCGTTGCTTCATCAAAGTGTTTTTCATCGTCGAATATCTCCAGGCGCGATCAACGCAAATTCAAGGCAGCAGCGTCGACAGCGGTTTGCCCGAACCGTAGACAGTCTGCAATTCGGCTTCCGTGACGGTGCGCTTCCAGAACGCGAGGTCGCCGAACGACTGCACATCGGGCGGCGTCGCCGCACATTTGCCCGCCGTGTAGGGCGGCGTGTCCTTGCAGGCGTTCATGTAGTACTGACCCGTGCCGTCTTCGTTCAGCCCGAACGAACCCAGACCCGGCAGTTTCGCCACGCTCACCGTGACCGATGCGCTGTACTTCTGTTCGCCGAGCACCGGATCGAACACATAGCCCGTCATCGTTTTGCCGGTGGTATCGATGGTGAGCGCGACATAGGCCCACTTGTTGGCCGTGACCGTGGCCGAATTCATATCGTTGCGCGTGCTGCCATCGCCGATATTGAAGCGCACGTTGCAGCTCGTGCTCGAACCCGGGAACAGGCCGATGGCGATACCCGCATTACCGCCCGAGTAGTAGTTCTTGTTCGAGAGGACCGGCGTGCCGTTGCCCGTGAGGTTCTGGCACGAGGTCATGAACCAGAAGCCGAGCGTGAATTGCGCCTGTTTCGTCACGTCGTTGGTCTGCTGCAGACGATAGCCGTCGAAGCCGTTGGTATCGACGATGCTCGTGTCGATCTTCAGTCCCTTGCCGCCGAATGGATCGGCCGTGAGCGAGCCGCCATCCGCGTCCGAAGCCCACGCGGCGAGCGTGCTGGCGCTCATCTTGTCGATGGCAGGCAGCGCGCCGAACGGGTAGTAGGTGGACAGGCCGTTGGTGAGCGTGGTCGCGAGCGCAGGCGGCGGAGGCGGGGGCGGCGGTGGGGTGACATACGCCACGCGGATCAGCGACGAAACCGGCGCGGTGCCTGCGGCCACTGTGTAGTTGAAGGTATAAGCGCCGGTCGTGCTCACGCCCAGATTGCTGTCCGTATAGGTGGTCGTGCCCGCGGGAAGCGTGGCGATCTGCTGGCCGTCGCGCAGCACGGTAATCGCGCCGGTTGCAGGCGCGGTCCACGTGAGGACTGTGCTGGCGTTGTCGCTGCCGGTCACGCCAATCAGTTGCGAAACCGGTTGCTGACCAGTGAGTTCGCCGCCGTCGAGTGCATAGGTTGCGGCGCCGGGCAACGCATTGCGCCACGCAAGTAGCGTGGGCGTGATATCGGCAATGCTTGCGCGCGTATAGAGGTCGGCCAGCGAAGTGGGCGCCGCGCTGCTGCCCATGCGGCCATTACTCTGCGTGTTGATGCCGATAAAGCTGGTCGATTCCGGCGCGAGCGGCAGGCCGTCCGTGCCACCTGCCGCGTTCAGCCCGTGGCTCGCGCTCACCATCACGAGCCAGTTTTCGCCGCTGCGCTGGGCCGTTTCGGCGATCAGCGTGCCTACGGCGCTATCGAGCTGCGTGAGCGTGCTCGCATAGTTCGTCGAATTGAGGCCCCAGTTGAGCGCGGCGTCCTGCGCCGAATGATATTGCGCGACCACCAGCGAGTAGCCGTTGTCGATCATGCTCAGGCCTTGCTTCGTCACGCAGCTATCCACCGACGCGCAATTGACCACGCTATCGAGGTAGCCCGCGTTCTGGTCGGCGGCGAGAATGGCCGCGAAGCCCGGCGAATCGACGGCTGCGCCCAGCGTGCCCGCGCCTGCCGATTTGAGCATCGAGAAGACGGTGGGCGCATGCAGCGCCTGGCCCGCAGCATCGGAATTGATCTGATGACGATCGGCCCACGTGCCGGTGACGAGCGTGGCCCAGCCCGGCGTGTCGAGATTCGGCTGCTGGCTGAGCGTGCTGTTCACGCCGCCGCTATAGGCGGGCGCGATGGTGAGCTTCGCAAGGTTCGGCAGTTTGCCGGCGGCGATTGCCGTGGTGAGCGCGTTGTAGGTCACGCCGTCCAGTTCGATCACCAGCGTCTTGTTGACCGGCGTTGTGCTGGAGCTATTGCCCGACCCGCTGCTACCCGTCGCAGCATTCGCGGCGCTCGAGTTGCCTGCTGCGCCCGCTGTGCCCGACGATTGCGTCGTCCCGCCGCCGCATCCCGCGAGTACACCCGCGAGCGCGAGCGCGCCAAGCGCCCTGGCTGCCTGCCTTGTCATCGTTTGTCCCCTGCTGTTCGTATCGCCGGACAGTCCGGCGAGTGCAGGAAATCTTACGAAGCCGGTAAGACGTGCTTATTTCGTTTTACGCAAGATTACCGATAGGCCTATTTGCGTTTTTTGGGGCGTCTTTTGGCCGGGCGCGTCTCGCAGATTTAAAATCGCGCTTTAAGGTGCTTTTAAAGTCTCGTTGAGCGTCGCCATGAATGCGAGGATGAGGCGCGTGTTGGCGCGGCTGCGTAGATGGTAGAGATACTCGTGGACCACAGGACCTTCGGGCGCAATCGGCACCGCCACCAGCGAGGCCCCGCGCGGCACTTCGCCCGACGGCATGAGCGCGCAGCCCAGACCGTGGCGGATCGCTTCGCAGATCGCCTCGCGCCCGCCAATCTCGATGAGCGCGGCTGGCTCGACCGAGCAACGCGCGAGTGCGGTTTCCGTGGCGTCGCGCGTGCGCGAGCCAGGTTCGCGCAGCAGCAGCGTTTCGGTTTTCAGTACGTCGAGTTCGACCGGGCCTTGACCGGCGACTGCGAGCGGATGCCCGGGCGCGACCACAAGCACGAGTTTGTCGTCGGCGATGCGATGACACACGAGATTCGGATCGTCCACCGCGTTCGACGATACGGCCACGTCGACGCGAAACTCCATCAAGGCATCGAGCACGCCCTGCGAGTTGTCAATCTCGATGCCGAGTTGCACGTGCGGATAGCGGCGGCGAAACGCGGCGATGGTGGGAAGAATATAGTAAGGGCCCGTCGCGCCCAGCCGGAAACTGCCCGCAAAAAGCTCGCGCTCGTTGCGCAGCGCGAAGTCGATGTCGTGCTCGGTCTGCATCATCCGGTCGATCAGCGGCATGATCGTCGCGCCGGTCTGCGTGAGATCGAGGCGGCTGCCGCGCCGGAAGAACAGCTCGACGCCGTATTGTTTTTCGAGCTGCTGGATGCGCGAGGTGACGGTGGGCTGGCTGACGTCCAGACGCCGGGCCGCAGCCGTGATGCTGCCTTGCCGGACAGTCTCGTAAAATGCGGCCAGTAAGGAAGCGAGCATGGTCGATGCGTAAAATGGCCGACACTTTACTGTGTTATTGCGACGTTTTTGTTACGGTCTTACCTGGCGGTAAGGATTTTTTCAGTCCCACTGCGGCGCGAGGCCCTCGGGACTCACTTCGCGACCATTGCGTTCGAGCGCGGCGATTTGCGCCATATCGTCGTCGGTGAGATCTAGCGTCTGCGCGAGGAGATTGCTTGCCAGGTTCTCGCGTTTCGTCGACGACGGAATCACCGCATAGCCCAGCTTCAGCGCCCAGGCAAGCGCGACCTGTGCGGGTGTCGCGTGATGGCGTTCGGCGATGGCGCGAATCACCGGATCGCCCAGCACCTTGCCGTAAGCCAGCGTCATGTACGAAGTGACGTGAACGCCTTCCTGCTGCAGAAAGCTCACGAGCTTACGATTCTGCAGATACGGGCTCAACTCGATCTGATTGGTTGCTACGTTGTCCTTGCCAAGTGTGGCAAGCGCCTGTTTCATCAAGTCGATGTTGAAATTGGATACGCCAATCTGCCTGGTCAATCCTTGTGCTTTTGCTTCAGCGAGCGCGCTCAGCGTTTCCTCCAGCGGCACGCCGTTGTTGGGGGCGGGCCAGTGGATCAGCGTGAGGTCGACGGCGTCGGTGTGCAGCTTCTTGAGGCTGTCTTTGAGGCTTGCAACGAGCTTGTCGCGCGAGTAGTGATCGACCCAGATCTTGGTGGTGAGAAAGAGGTCGTCGCGCGCCACGCCGGAAGCGGTAATCGCTTCGCCCACTTCGGCTTCGTTGCCGTAGATCTGCGCGGTGTCGACGGCGCGATAACCCACGTCAAGGCCGTTGCGAACGGAATCGATGGCGGCCTGACCTTGCAGGCGGAACGTGCCCAGACCGAAGGCGGGAATATGGCTCATGAAATGACTCCAGAAAGAGGTTGAAAAAACTGACTGCGTTAAAAGTTAGTCGGCGAAATATCGCGCGGTGCGCCCGATGCCGGCTGGCGTTTGAGCGCGATTTGCGCAAGGACGAGCAGCAACCCGGCTGCGGCGATCACCGCGCCCACGATAGGCACAGCGGCATAGCCCAGGCCCGCCGAAATCGCCACGCCGCCGGCAGCCGCGCCAAGCGCATTGCCCAGATTGAATGCGCCGACATTGACCGACGAGGCGAGCCCGGGTGCATGCGCTGCGGCGCGCATGACACGCATCTGCAAAGGCGGCACCACCGCGAAGGTCGCCATACCCCACACGACAACGGCAAGCGCGGTTCCCACCTGTGTTTTCACGAGCAGCGGAAAGGCCAGCATTACGGCGACGAGCAGGATCAGGAACACGATCAGGCTGCCGTTGAGCGAGCGGTCGGCAAGCCGTCCCCCGGCGATATTGCCGATCGAAAAGCCCACGCCCACCAGCACCAGCATCAGCGTGACGAATCCAGGCGTTGCACCGGCGAGATGTTCGAGCGTCGGCGCGATATAGGTGTAGAGCGTGAACATTGCGCCCGCGCCGAGCACGGTGGTGGCGAGCGCCATCAGCACGGTGGGGCGCACGAGCACCTGCAATTCGCCGCGTACATGCGGTGCCGGGCCGGCCTCGCCGCGTGGCAGCGCCAGACGCAGGATCAGCATTGTCACCACGCCCAGCGCCGCGGTGGCCGCAAAGGACATGCGCCAGCCAATCGCCTGGCCGAGCCACGTCGCAGCAGGCACGCCGCCGATATTGGCGATGGTCAGGCCCATGAACATGGTGGCGACCGCGCTGGCCTGCTTGTGACGCGGCACGACGCTCGCCGCCACCAACGATCCCAGCCCGAAAAACGCACCGTGATTGAGGCTCGTGACGAGGCGAGCGATCAGCAACGTGGTGTAGTGGCTGGAGAAGGCCGAGAGCAGATTGCCGACGGTAAAGATGGCCATCAACGCAATCAACGCCGAGCGTCGCGACCAGCGCGACATCGCGAGCGTCATCAGCGGCGCGCCGATCATCACGCCAATCGCGTAGGCTGTGATCAGCATGCCGGCAGTCGGGATGGAAACGTGCACGCCTGCTGCGATGACGGGCAGCAGGCCCATCGGCGAGAACTCGGTGGTGCCGATGCTGAACGCGCCCATGGCGAGCGCGAGCAGGATGAGCCACGCGTTGCTCTGCGCATCCTGCGTGGGAAGGGAAGAGCCGGGTTGAGCGGGTGACATGGAGAGCGATCCTGGGTTGGCTGGAAACGAACCGCAGTGTGCGCCCTTTACTTTTGCCTAAAAAGACGTCTATAAACCAATGTGTTTTGATCTGAAATCAACAATGAAAATCACTCTGGACGAACTTCAGGCCTTCGTGACCGTGGTCGATAGCGGCTCGATCACGGCAGCGGCGCATCAGCTCGACCTGACGATTTCAGCGACGAGCCGCACGCTGGGACGTCTGGAAGACAAGCTCAAGACCACGCTGCTGCGCCGTACTACGCGGCGGCTCGAACTGACCGAGGAAGGGCGGGCGTTTCTCGCCGATGCACGGGCCATCATCGCTTCCGTGGAGGGCGCGGAAGAACAGATGGCCGCGCGCCGCGAACGGCCTTCGGGACGCTTGCGCGTGGATGCGGCCTCGCCGTTCATGCTGCATGTGATCGTGCCGCTGGTGCAGGGCTATCGCGAGCGCTATCCACAGGTGAATCTGGAACTGAACAGCAACGAGGGGATCATCGATTTGCTGGAGCGGCGCACCGACGTGGCGATCCGTATCGGCCAGTTGAAGGATTCGACGCTGCATAGCAAGCCGGTGGGGCGCAGCCGCGTGCGGATTCTCGCCACGCCTGCTTACCTGAAAGCGCATGGCCAGCCGCGGCGCGTGAAGGACCTTGGCAAACATCCGCTGCTGGGCTTTACTGAACCCGATTCGCTCAATCTCTGGCCGATTACCGGGCCGGATAATGAACCGTACCGGATCGAACCCGCGATCCGCTCGTCCAGCGGCGAGACTTTGCGTCAGCTTGCACTCGCCGGCAACGGAATCGTGTGTCTCTCCGATTTCATGACCGCCAGCGATCGCCATAGCGGTGCGCTCGTGCCGCTTTTTCCGGGGCAAACGCAGGACGTGCGTCAGCCCATCAACGCGGTCTATTACCGCAATACGGCGATTTCCGCGCGCATTGCGTCTTTTGTCGATTATCTGATCGAAGCCGTGCGCGGCACTGAATTCGAACGTTAGCAAGCCTGGCAGCGCCCATCGGCTCGCGCGAACTGTACTCCCTTCTACAACGCCGGAGTGTGATTCATCCGATGCTTCGGCGGCCACTACCATTCAATGCGTAACGCTGATTGCTTACGTTGTTTTGCCAGAACGATAAAACCTGACGAATGAGTGCGTATTCATTGCATCGGGTCGAAATCAATCATTTTTATCATGCCGGTGCTAGCATTCGATCACACGCAGTTTGTTGGTAGTTCGCTCGCTTGCGCATGACAGAATGATCGTATGAATCTGGCCTGACAATTCACCATTGAAGGGAAGACAGACGATGCACCAAGTCAGTATCGACCATGCCTGGCAATACACGCTTACGCTGCTGGGCGGCGGCTCCGTTCTCCACGATGGCGCGCATGACAAAGCCTGTCATGCCACGAACGGTTTCTCACGATCGATCCACGCCGATAGCCTGGATGCCGCTCCCGCGCGGCGCGCCAATCTGGCTTTCGTGGAGGTCTGCAAGGACAAACTCATATCGGTGTCGTGGAGCGATCCCACCAGCGGGCACTACACCGAACAGCTCTGGCGCCTGTGCATCGCGCGAAAACGCGGACAATGCGCGCTCACGGGCGGCGATATCCAGCGCGGCGACAAAATCTACCGGCCTTTCGTGCGCGGCACCACGCCCGTCAACGCGGATTGGGCGGTGCTCGCTTCAGCGCTGGAGATCGAATCGGACGAATAAAGCGTCGCGCCAAAAAAAGATCCCCAAAGCGGGGGAACTTTGGGGATAGCGGAGGCCCTGCTATGGACGTCGCGCAATCTGCGCGACCGGGGCGATATTACCTGCGCCTGTCCCACGAGCGAAAGGCCGATGCGCCGATATCAATTATCGGCGGCTTGGCCGCGCTGAATGTTAGCCACCCGTCACTGGCGGAAAGAACGCAATTTCGCTGTCCTGCCGAACGGCAAATGTATCGACAAACGCACCGGCAACCATCTCATGATTCACCGCCACCCGTACGGGACGCGCCGTAGCCAGCGCGTCGGCCGTCTGCGGGTTGCGTGCGATCAGTTGGGCGCGCAGTTCGGCAAGGTTGATCTGCGGCGCGTCGATTTCGATCACTTCCTGTGCTACGCCGATCTGTTCGCGGATACTCGCAAAATATTTAATGGTGAGTTTCATATTGCCTTGGAGCGATAAAGCGTTCAGCCGCCGACCAGCGACATGCGCACGGTGGGCCAGCGCTTGTGCTCGCCGCTGCGCCGCCGGTCTGCGTTGAGTTCCGAATAATGGTCGTCGCGTGCATTCCAGCGTGCGTTGATCGCGTCGATCAGTTGTTCATTGGACACGGCGTCGCCCAGCCACGGCTTCAGATCCGCGCCTTGCTTCGCAAAGAGGCAGGTAAAAAGCTGTCCATCCGCCGATACGCGCGCACGCGAACATTTGCCGCAAAACGGCTCCGAGACACTGGCGATAAAGCCCACCGTGTTCTTTCCATTCGCGACGCGATAATTAACCGAGGTCGACGATTCATCGGCGCTATAAAGCGGCGAGAGCTCGAATTCGCTTTCTACGATCGCGCGCATGTCCTGCGCGGTAAGCACCGTCGAATTCGACCAGCCTGCCGCGCCGCCCACGTCCATGAATTCGATGAATCGCATGGCGATATCGCTATTCATGAAATGGCGCGCGAGCGGCAGAATCTGGCTATCGTTGACGCCGCGCTCGATCACGGCATTGACCTTGACGGGCGCGAGGCCTACGGCCTGGGCCCGTTCGATGCCGTCGAGAATGCGCGCCACCGGCATGTCCACATCGCTCATGCGGCGAAAGATGCCGTCGTCCAGTGCGTCCAGGCTCACCGTGACGCGCGAAAGCCCCGCATCGCGCAGGCCGCGTGCACGCGCGGCGAGCAAGGAGCCGTTGGTCGTGAGCGCGATGTCGAGCGGCTTGCCGTTCAAGGTATTCAAACCCGCGAGCCGTTCGATGAACGACTCCAGCCCGCGACGCAGCAGCGGCTCGCCGCCGGTGATGCGCACTTTTTCGACGCCTAGCGCCACAAAGGCGCGCACCAGCTTCATCATCTGGTCGAACGAAAGACGCTCGGACGCGCGCAGGAATTCGTAATTCGCGTCGAACACGTCACGCGGCATGCAGTAGGTGCAGCGAAAATTGCACTGATCGATGACGGAAAGGCGCAGATCGCGCAGCGGGCGAGCGAGTTCGTCGCGCGCGGGCGCAAAGGCGATGGCTTCAGCGATGGCGTTCACTTTCTTGTTCCGGCGCCGTGGCGTATGAGTCTGGAGGGGGCGCTCGCACGAGGCGAGCTTGCAGACTCAAGCATAGGGCCGCGTCACGGTCTGCCTGGTGCACAGTCCGCGACGGTTTGAAGCAGTACAGTTGAAGACCTGCGGCTCAGTGATAGCCGTGGTCGCCTTCGCGGACCTTGCCCCGGAACACGCGATACTGCATGGCGTTGTAAACCAGGATGATCGGCAGAACGATCACCGTGCCGACCAGCGCGAATAGCTGGCTCGAATGACTCGACGACGCTTCCCAGATCGTGAGCGAGGGCGGAATGATATACGGCCAGATGCTGATAACGAGGCCCGTGTAGCCCAGAAAGCAGATCGCCAGCGAAAGAAGGAATGGCATTGCTTCATGGCTCAAATTCAGCGAGCGATAGATGCCCCACACGCACAGCACCACGAGAATCGGCACCGGCAGAAAGTAGCCCAGATCGCCGCTCAGAAACCAGCGGTGCCGCACGGCAGGCAGCCCCAGCACGGTCCACAGGCTCACGATAGCAATCGCCAGCGAAAGGATGGCCAGCAGCGGGCGCATCACGAAACGCATCTTGCGTTGCAGTTCGCCATCGGTCTTGAGGATCAGCCAGCCGCAGCCCAACGTGGCATAGGTGAGCAGCACGCCAAAGCCGCAAAACACGCTAAAGGGCGAAAACCAGTCGAACGGATCGCCCGCGAATTTATCGTCGACGATCTTGATGCCTTGCAGCAGCGAGCCCAGCGTAATGCCCTGGCACATCGCCGCGAGCGCGGATCCGCCGATAAACGCCAGATCCCACGCATGCTGCGTGCGCGTGGCCTTGGAGCGCAATTCGAACGCCGCGCCGCGAAAGATGAGGCCCACCACCATCAGAATGAGCGGCATGTAATTGGCGGGCAGCAGCGTGGAATACACCACGGGAAACGCGCCGTACAGGCCCGCGCCGCCCAGCACCAGAAAGGTCTCGTTGCCGTCCCAGACCGGCGCGACGGTATTGAGCATGACCTCGCGCTCGCCTTTGCCTTCGAAGAACGGAAACAGCAGCCCAATGCCCAGATCGAAGCCGTCGAGCATCACGTAAATAAAGACGCCGAGACCGATAATGCCGGCCCAGATCACAGGAAGGTCGATTTGCATGGCCTTATTCCCCCACCACGGCGTCGAGTGCGCGATTGTGCAGTCCAGGATACTTGAGCGACTCCATGCTTTCCACGCCGGTCGCCGGGCCTTTCTTCATCATTTTGAGCATGTAATAGACGCCGGTTCCGAACACGAGGAAATAGACGATCACGAAAATCAGCAGCGACACGCCGGCCTGCTGTGCGCCAATGGGCGACACTGAATCGATCGTGCGCACCACGCCATAGACGGTCCACGGCTGGCGGCCGACTTCCGTGGTGATCCAGCCGGCCAGCAGCGCGACGATGCCGGACGGTCCCATGCAAAAGACCAGCCACTGGAACCAGCGCGTTTCATAGAGCCGGCCGCCGCGCCGCAGGATCAGGCCCAGCACGGCCGTCAGCAGCATCAGCATGCCCAGTCCCGCCATGATGCGGAAGGTCCAGAACACGATGGGCGAGAAAGGGCGATCCTGCGGCGCGAATTCCTTGAGGCCGCGAATCTCGCCGTCCCAGCTATGCGTGAGGATCAGGCTGCCCAGATGGGGAATCTGGATTGCGTAGCGTGTGACCTCGGCGTTCATGTCGGGCAGGCCGACGAGATTGAGCGCGGTGCCGCCGTGTTCGGTTTCCCAGAGCCCTTCGATGGCCGCAATCTTGGCGGGCTGATATTCACGCGTATTCAGGCCATGCGCGTCGCCCACCACGATCTGGATTGGAGCGAGAAAGAGCAGCATCCAGAGCGCCATCGAGAAGCTCCGCTTCACCGGCATGTCGCGTCGCCCCTTGAGCAGATGATAAGCGCCGCAGGCAGCGACGATAAACGCCGCGACGATGAACGCCGCAATCGTCATATGCGCGAGACGGAACGGGAACGACGGATTGAAGATGATCTTCCACCAGTCCACCGGAATGATGCGGCCGTTCTGGATCGCGTAGCCTTGCGGCGTCTGCATGAAACTATTGGACGAGAGAATCCAGAAGGTGGAAATGAGCGTGCCGATCGCCACCATCACGGTGGCGAAGAAATGCGCCTTGGGGCTCACGCGGTTCCAGCCAAACAACATCACGCCGAGAAAACCCGCTTCCAGGAAGAAGGCAGTGAGCACTTCGTAGGTGAGGAGCGGCCCGGTAATATTGCCCGCCACCGTGGAAAAACCGCTCCAGTTGGTGCCGAATTCGTACGCCATCACCACGCCCGACACCACGCCCATGCCAAAGCCGACCGCGAAAATTTTCGACCAGAAGCGGTACATGTCCTTGTAGGCCACGTCGCCCGTGAGAAGCAAACGCCATTCCAGCACGGCGAGAAAACTTGCCATGCCAATACTGATGGCGGGAAACGCGATATGAAAGGAGACGGTAAACGCAAACTGCAGGCGGGCCAGATGAAAAGCGTCGAAGATATTCATGATTCTCGTGAACTCCTGATGACGACTTCCTGCGTTTGCGTCCGCATGACGGTATGACCGCATCCCCGCCTGACTGCTTCAAGGCTGCTGGTTCGACGCCCGCACGACATGGACTGGAACCGATTTGTACGACGGTGTACCGCTGTCCTTGTCGATATAGTCGAGCGGCACCAGCACATTGGCTTCCGGGTAGTAAGCCGCGACCGACCCTCTAGCAATGCTATACACAATTGCCGTGATGTTCTTCATTTTGAGCACGCGGCCGGCGGTGACGGTTTCGATATCGACCAGATCGCCGTGCTCGATGCCATGGGCGGCCATATCGTCGGCGTTCATGAAGAGCACGTCGCGCCGCCCGAACACGCCGCGATAGCGGTCGTCCAGCGCGTAGATAGTGGTGTTGTACTGATCGTGGCTGCGAATAGTGATGAGTCGCAGCACGTTTTCGGCGCCCAGCACGTCGGCGTCTTCTTTCACACCGTCGTAGACGGAGAACTCGGCCTTGCCCGATGGCGTGTGCCACTCGCGTTCGGTGGGCGGCAGCGGCAGGCGGAAGCCGCCGGGTTCCCGGATGCGCCGGTTGAAATCCTCGAAGCCAGCCACCGTGCGCTCGATCAGTTCGCGGATTTTGTCGTAGTCGGAGACCAGATCCATCCAGTCGACTTTCGAGTTTGGCATGGCAGCACGCGCCATGCCCGCCACGATGGCCGGTTCAGAACGCAACTGGTCGGATGCGGGTTTGAGCTTGCCCGCGGACGCGTGCACCATCGACATCGAATCCTCCACCGTTACCGATTGTCGGCCGCTGCTCTGCATGTCGAGTTCCGTGCGGCCCAGGCATGGAAAGAGATACGTTTCTTTGGCCACCAGCAGATGCGTTCGATTGAGTTTTGTGCCGATATGCACGGCCACATCGAGCGCGGCCATCGCCGGGAACGCCTGGTCCGGGTCGGGCAGCGCCACCGCGAAATTGCCGCCGAGGCACAGCAGCGCTTTAGCCTTGCCCTCGATCATCGCCTGCATGGCCTGCACCGCGTCGTGGCCGTGTGCGGCGGGCGGCGTGAAACCGCAGGCGTCTTCGATCAGTTTGAGAAAGGCTGGCGAGGGCTTTTCGGTGATGCCGACCGTACGATTGCCCTGCACATTGGAGTGACCGCGCAGCGGGCAGATGCCGGCGCCAGGCTTGCCGATATTGCCGCGCATCAGCAGCAGATCGGCGATCAGGCGCACATTGGCGGTGCCCTTGTTGTGCTGCGTGACGCCCATGCCATAGGTGACGATCGTGGCATTGGATTTCGCGTATTCGATCGCGACGTGTTCGAGATCCGCGCGCGCGAGGCCGCTGGCCTTTTCGATGTCTTCCCAGCTGGTGGCTTCCAGATCGGCCGCAAACGCTTCGAAGCCATTGGTGTGCGCGGCAATGAAGTCCTTGTCGAGCACGCCGCCTTGCTCCGCCTCCATTTGCAGGAGCGATTTCATCACACCCTTGAGCGCGGCCGCATCGCCGCCCGCATCGACCTGAAAATACGTCGAGGCAATCCGCGTCGAGCCAAACGTCGCCATTTCCATCATGCTTTGCGGATCGGCGAAGCGCTCCAGCGCCCGTTCGCGCAGGGGATTGAACACGATGATCGGCACATTGCGGCGCGCGGCTTCATGCAGCGTGCCCATCATGCGCGGATGGTTGGTGCCGGGATTGTGGCCGATGGAGATGATCAGTTCGGTCGTGTCGAAATCGTCGAGCGACACCGTGCCCTTGCCAATGCCGATCGAACGCGGCAAGCCGACGCTGGTCGGCTCGTGACACATGTTCGAACAGTCGGGGAAATTGTTGGTGCCGAATTCGCGCGCGAACAGTTGGTAGAGGAACGCGGCTTCGTTCGAGGCGCGCCCGGAGGTGTAGAACTCCACCTGATCCGGCGTGAGCGTGCGCAGTATTTCGCCGATGCGCGCGAAGGCATCTTCCCAGTCGACGGGGCGCAAGGTGTCGGAGGCGCGGTCGTACACCATCGGGTGAGTGAGCCGGCCCATGTCTTCCAGCTCGTAATCCGTTTTTTGCAGCAGCGAGGTGACGGTGTTCGCCGCGAAGAAGTCGGGCGTGACGCGTTTCGTCGTGGCCTCCCAGGTGACGGCTTTTGCGCCGTTTTCGCAGAACTGGAAAGTCGAGCGGTGTTCCTTGTCTGGCCAGGCACAGCCGGGGCAGTCGAAACCGTCGGGCTGATTGGTTCGCATCAGCGTAATGGGCGCTTCGATGCTTTCCATCTGGTCGTGAATCGCCTGAGCAGTGGCTTTGAGCGCGCCCCAACCGCCTGCGGGACCGGTATAGGTATGGACGCCGGGCACATCACGTAGTTTCGTCATGGGAAACTCCTCGGGTTTTCCGCGCGCGCGGCGCACTGTCGGCCAAGTGGTTCTAGATATCGATCAAACGCTGCACCGAAAGCGGGCAAATGGCTGAAGCATCGCCCTGTAGATGCCAGGGTTTTAGTTTAGATAGTGAATTCCCGGAAACAAGAAATAAATGAAAGGTTTTTATTTGCCGGTATTTTCCCGGCTGACTCTTTCTTGAACTTTCGTCAAAGCGTTATGTTTTTAAAAACACATCGTTATTGCGCTTAACGCATTTCGTTATATTTTCAAAGCCATTTTTTCGCCAATCGTCAGTGGAATGCGTACGCCTGCCATCGAACTCATAGGTCGATGCAATGAAAGGCAAAAAGCCGCCATCCCATTCTATGGAGATGGCGGCCTGGCGTGAACCGCGTCACATCCGATACGAGGTATCGGTTTCTGTCGTGCGCGCTAGTGTTCGACTGGCACGACCTTGCCGCGGAAAAGGTGATACTGATAGAGGTTGTAGCCAATCATGACCGGAAACACGATGCCGATCCCGAACAGCATGAAAGTGAGCGTCGTGGCGTCCGAGGCGGCATCGGCTACCGTGAGTTGTCCTGGCACGATGTATGGGAACATGCTGATCGCGAGCCCCGCAAACGACAGTACGAACAGCAGCGTTGCGCCCACGAACGGACCATGCTCGCCGCGCATGTGAATCGAATAGAGCGTATAGACGAAAGCGAGCGCGGCCAACACGCCGAGTGCGATCAGCAGATGGAACACGCCATGATCCTGCCAGCGCGTGATGCCGACGGGACTCAGTTTGAGCGTCGCGAACGACACCACCAGCGCGGCCGCCACGGTCGTGAACACGGCCACGATCGCATGGCGGCGCGAATCGCTTTCGATCGCGCCCGTGGTCTTTTTGATCAGCCACGTCGCGCCCAGCAGGCAATAGCCCGACACCACGCCAATGGCCGTCACGAACACGAAGCCCGTGCTGGCAAGTCCCGGCACGAAGCCGGTGAGGATTTTGCCCAGCACCACGCCTTGCGAGATGGCCGCAAGCAGACTGCCGAAGCCGAACACACGGTCCCACACCGTCTTGCTCGTATGCGCGGCGTGGCGGAATTCGATGGCGGCGCCGCGCATGATGAAACTGGCGATCAACACCATCACCGGCACGTAGAGGTCCGAGAGGATCATTGCGTAAGCAGCGGGGAATGCGCCGAAGAGCGCTCCGCCCAGTGCGACGAGCCAGGTCTCGTTGGCGTCCCAGACGTGGCCGATCGACTGAACCATGAGATCGCGGTCGGCTTCACGACGGCGCAGCAGCGTGAGGACGCCGACGCCCAGATCGAAGCCGTCGGTGACGACGTACAGCACGAGCATCAGGCCGATAAGCCCGAACCACGCATGGTTGAGCAGGTCCTGGGTTGAAGCGGGATTCATGTTGACTTCCTGTTCGATGAATGCGCGCGAGGCGCTTTAATGCGGTGGCTTTCAATAGTCGACGGTGTGTGGCACGGGGTGATGCGCGACTTCGACCGGCGGCATCAGCGTGAGATCGGGGCCGCGGCGCAGCCAGCGGCGCGCGAACACGAAAAAGGAACTAATCAGCACAACGAAGAACGCTGCGAACATGATCATGCTGCCCGTAATCTCACCCGCGGGAATGGCCGAAGCCGCATGCTCCGTGCGCAGCAGGCCATAGACGACCCACGGCTGGCGGCCCACTTCGCGCACGATCCAGCCGCATTCCACGGCAATGTACGGAAGGGGAATCGCCAGCACCCAGGCGAGCAGCAGCTTGCGTTGCGCGAGCAACTTCTCCAGATGGCCGCGCGATTTGTTGAAAGCGTAGAGCGTCCAGAACGCGAGCACCATAAACAGGAAGCCGATACCGGCCATCGCGCGGAACGCGTAATAGAGCAGCGGCAGCATGGGCGGCTGGTCCGCTACCGGAATATCGCGCATGCCGGTGACTTTGCCGTGCAGGCTATGGGTGCCCAGAATACTCAGCATGCCGGGCACTTCGAGCGACCAGTCGTTGCGTTGCTGCGCAGCGTCGGGCCACGCGATCAGCGACCAGCTTGCGCCGGTACCCGGCGCGTTGGTTTGCCAATGGCCTTCGATTGCCGCGCCTTTGGCGGGCTGCGTTTCGAACACGTCCACGCCGCTCGAATCGCCGAGCCAGATCTGCACGGGCGCAACGAAAGCGAGCAGCAGCAACGCAAGCTTGAACGAGCGCACGAAGAACTCCGGGTTGCGGCGCTTGAGCAGGTAATACGCGGATATTCCGGCGATCACCACCAGCCCCGTTTCGAGCGCCGCGAACCACATATGCGAAACGCCCCAGAACATGTCGGGATTAAAAATCGCCTTCACGTAATCGGTGACGACGAGCTTGCCGTTCACCAGCGCAACGCCGCGAGGCGTTTGCAGCCACGAATTGGCAACCATGATCCAGAACGCCGAAAGCGACGAACCCAGCGCGACCATGGACGTCGCGAACAGATGCACGCCCTTGGGTACGCGGCCCCAGCCGAGCATCATGATGCCGACGAAACCCGCTTCGAGCATGAAGGCCATCGCGCCTTCAAAGCCGAGGATATTGCCGAAGAACTGGCCGGTGTATTGCGAAAACGGTCCCCAGTTGGTGCCGAACTGGAATTCCATCGGAATGCCGCTCACCACGCCAACGGCGAAATTGAGGATGAGCAGCTTGCTCCAGAAACGCGCATGGCGATACCAGATGACGTTGCTGGTCTTGACCCAGAGGGTTTCGACGACGAGCAGAAAAGCGGACAGGCTGATCGTGAGGATCGGCCAGAGTATGTGGAAAATCGCGGTCATGGCAAACTGACCGCGCGCCAGATTCAGGGCTTCGACAGACATGAGACTCACCAGGCAGGTTTGAAATGACGGCCGCTTGAGGGGGCGCGAGGCGGCATGCAGCGCGCGGGGCGGCCGTCGGAAGACTTAGAAAACAGGCAGTTCGAGCGGTTCGGAGGAGGCGTGAAGCAGCACCGGAATCGACTTCGAGGTGGGCGTATTGCACACGTCGCCCACGCTCGACAGCGGCACCAGTGGATTAGTCTCCGGATAGTAAGCGCCGATACAGCCGCGCGGAATGTCGTATTCCACGAGGCGGAAGTGATCTGCGCGACGCTCCACGCCATCGTCCCAAACGGTCGTCATATCGACCCAATCGCCATTCTTGAAGCCCAGCATGGCGATATCGGCGGGATTGATGAACACCACGCGACGCTGGCCAAACACACCGCGATAACGGTCGTCCAGCGCGTAGATCGTGGTGTTGTACTGGTCGTGCGAGCGCGTCGTCATGAGCGTCATGAGGCGCTCGCCGTGCTGCGCCTTCGCGCGCGCAATCGGCGTATCCTGCTGCACGGGATGGACGATGAAATTCGCCTTGCCGGTGTCGGTTTTCCAGTCGCGCTCGCGCGAGGCCACGCGCAGATGGAAGCCGCCCGGATGCTGGATGCGCGCGTTGTACTGGTCGAAGCCCTCGACGGTCTGCTCGATCGCATCGCGGATCTTCGCGTAATCGCCTGCGTGGGCGAGCCAGTCCACCTTGGCGTCGCCGAGCGTAGCGTGCGCGATGTTCGCGACGATGGCCGTCTCCGACATCAGGTTCGGCGAGGCCGGCTTGTTCATGCCGTAGGAGATGTGCACCATGCTCATCGAATCCTCCACCGTCACGCCCTGCGCGATGCCATTCTGCACGTCGATTTCAGTGCGCCCGAGCGTGGGTAGGATCAGCGCGTTTTCGCCATGCACAAGATGACTGCGATTGAGCTTGGTAGTGATATGCACGGTGAGCCTGCACGAGCGCAGGCCATCGAAGGTGCGCAGCGTGTCGGGCGTCGCCATCGCGAAATTGCCGCCCAGACCCATGAACACCTTCACTTCGCCTTCGATCATATGTTCGACCGTTTCCACCACATCGAGCCCATGCTCGCGCGGCGGTTCGAAATCGAACACCTTGCCCAGCCGGTCGAGAAACGCCTGTGAGGGCTTTTCCTCGATGCCGACCGTGCGGTTGCCCTGCACGTTGGAGTGGCCGCGCACGGGGCACAGACCTGCGCCTTCGCGGCCGATATTGCCGCGCATCATCAGCAGGTTGGAGAGCATGTGTACGGTCTGCACCGAATGCTTGTGCTGCGTGATGCCCATGCCCCACGTTGCGATAACGCGCTTGCCGTTGGCGTAGATGCGCGCGAGGCCTTCGATGTCTTCGCGCGTCACGCCCGATTCCGCTTCGAGCAGGGGCCAGCTTTCGTTGCGCAGGTCTTCTGCGAAGGCATTGAAGCCCAGCGTATGCTGCGTGATGAAGTCCAGATCGATCACGCGTTCGGTGCCATTTTCAAGCGCTTCGTCGTCCAGTTCGATCAGGCGCTTGGCTACGCCCTTGATGAGCGCAAAGTCGCCGCCGAGTTTCGGTTGAATAAAGGTCGAGGCGATCTTCGTGCTGCCGAAGGTGATCATTTCCAGCGGATGCTGCGGGCTGGTGAAGCGTTCGAGCCCGCGCTCGCGCAGCGGATTGACCGAAACAATCGTCGCGCCGCGCCGCGCCGCTTCGCGCAGCTCGCCGAGCATACGCGGATGGTTGGTCGCCGGATTCTGGCCGAAGATAATGATGGTGTCGGCGAGTTCGAAGTCTTCGAGCGTCACGGTGCCTTTGCCGATGCCAACGGTGGTTGGCAGACCGCGGCTGGTGGCCTCGTGACACATGTTCGAACAGTCGGGGAAATTGTTGGTACCGTACATGCGCACGAACAGCTGGTACAGAAAGGCGGCTTCGTTGCTGGCGCGGCCCGAGGTGTAGAACGCGGCTTCGTCAGGCGAATCGAGTTCCTTGAGGTGCTTTGCGATCAGCGCGAAGGCATCGCCCCAGGCGACAGGCTTGTATCGGTCGGTGAGCGCGTCGTACACCATCGGGTCGGTGAGGCGGCCATGCTGTTCGAGTTCGTAGTCGGTCTGCTTCATCAGTGACTCGACCGTATTGGCTTCGAAGAAGGCAGGCGTCACGCGCTTGGTGGTCGCTTCGGCGGCCACCGCTTTCACGCCGTTTTCGCAGAACTCGAAGGTGGAGGCGTGCTCACGGTCGGGCCACGCGCAACCGGGGCAGTCGAAGCCGTCAGGCTGGTTCTGCTTGAACAGCGTGCGATAGTTGCCGCCCGACACGCGCTCCTTGATCAGATTGATGGCGACATACTTAAGCGCGCCCCAGCCCGCAGCCGGATGATGATAGGCCTCGATTTTGCCCTTGGGTTTCAGCTTGTCCATTACGCCTGGCTCCGTTGTCGTTTGCGCTGCCTCGGGAGAGTTCCACGAGGTATGCGCAAGCGTAAAAGTTAAGGGCCGTGAGCAAGACACACAGAAACAGGGCATCACTTAGAGTACAGTTTCGCCCGCAGCAGTACACTGCGTTGGCAGTGCTGCGAGCGGCCTCCGGGGAGAAAGCAGTGAAACTCTATGAAAAGCTCGCGGACGACATCGAAACGCTGATCCGCAAGGGCGTATTCCGGCCGGGCGACCGTGTGCCTTCTGTGCGCCAGGCAAGCCAGCAGCATCGCATCAGCATCACCACCGTGATTCGCGCCTATTTGCTGCTGGAAAGCCGTGGCGTGCTGGAAAGCCGGCCACAGTCGGGTTATTTCGTGAGCGCGCGCGCGGCCGAAAGCGGCACGCACGCCGACGACCTGCGCCCGAGCCGCCCGGTTGCGGCCTCGGCCAATGTGGACGTGAGCCGGCTGGTGCTCTCCACCTTGCGCTCGATTGGCGCGGACGACGCCGTGCCGCTGGGCTCGCCTTATCCCGACCCACAACTGTTTCCTTACGAAAAGCTCAACCGCTATTCGACGGCAGTTGGGCGCAAGCGATCGTCGTGGGGCGTCACCAACGCGTTGCCGCCCGGCAGTCCGGAACTGGTGCGACAAATTGCCCGACGCTACCTGGAAAACGGCATCGCCGTGGATCCCAACGAAATCATCGTAACGGTGGGCGCAACCGAGGCGATCAACCTGTGCCTGCAGGCAGTGGCCAAACCGGGCGATGTGATCGCGGTGGAATCGCCCACGTTTTACGCCATGCTGCACGCTATCGAGCGCTCCGGCATGAAGGCGATCGAAGTGGCGACGCATCCGGAGTACGGAATCGAAGTGGATGCGCTGGAAAAAATCATCGACACGCAGCAGGTTGCCGCGTGCATGGTCATGCCGAATTTCCAGAATCCACTGGGCTTCCTCATGCCCGACGAACGCAAGCGCGAACTGGTCGATCTGCTCGCGAGGAAGAACATTCCCGCGATTGAAAATGGTGTGTATAACGAACTGTATTTCGGCGAATCGCATCCCACTACGCTCAAGTCCTACGACCAGAACGGCATGGTGTTGCATTGCGGATCGTTTTCGAAAAGCCTGACCGCCGCCTATCGGATTGGCTGGGCAATGCCGGGCCGCTTCCGCGATCAGGTCGAAAAGCTCAAGTTTCTGAATACGCTCACCACGGCGGTGATCCCGCAACTGGCGATTGCCGAATACCTGGAGCGCGACGGCTACGAACATCATTTGCGGCGTATTCGCAAGAGTTACGCGCAGCAGGCCAATCTGATGAAGGCGATGGTCACGCGCTTCTTTCCGGCGGGCACGCGCATGTCGAGCCCCGCAGGCGGCTACGTGCTGTGGATCGAACTGCCTGCCAAGGTCGATTCGATGAAACTGTACGAGCTGGCGCTCGCGCGGGGCATTACGATTGGGCCGGGGAATATGTTTTCGGTCTCGGACAGCTATCGCAACTTCATTCGCCTCAATTACAGCACGCCGTGGTCGCCGGAAATCGAGCAGGCGGTTATTACGGTGGGCAAGCTCGCGGCGTCGTGTGCGCGTTGAGGAAGGCAGGCACAGGCGTTTGCAGTGTGCCGGCGCAGTTTCACGTCAATTGGTAATGCGGCCCGGGACGCGTGGCGGGCGGCAACGCTTCATCGCAGAGTTCCAGCACCGATCGTTCGATCGTGCAGGTCATCGCGTCGAGCGCGAGATTGTTCGGCGCGAGACCAAACGGATCGGAGATTTCGCCGGCAATCGCTTCCAGCGCCAGCAGCGTGTAGGAAACGAACACGCAGATAAGTGGCGTGGCAAAGCCAATCGAGTCGATCAGGCCAAACGGCAACAGCGCGCAATACGCGTACACCGTGCGATGCAACAGTACGCCATAGGCAAACGGCAGAGGGGTGCTGAGAATGCGCTCACAGCCGCCCACCGTTGCGCCCAGATCGTTGAGCTGGTGGTCGAGCATCCAGAGTTTCGTATCGGAGAGAGCGCCTGCGCGATTGAGTGCGGCGAGATGGCGGCGCGCTTCGTCGAGCAACATGACCGGCTGGAATACGCGTGCGGTGAGCGCGGCGGTTTGCTCCGGGCCTAGCAGGCGCGTGAGATCGGCGCTTGGGTCCGAATGGCGCAGCTGGTGCTTGAGCGCGTAGGCAAACGCGATCAGCAGGCGCGGAATGCGGCGGTTTTCAAACGGCGCACTGGCGGGCGGCACGTAATGACGAAACTGCGAAATCAGCGCGCGGGCCGCGATCAGCGCATTGCCCCAGAGACGGCGTGCTTCCCAATAGCGTTCGTAGCTCGCGTTGTTGCGAAACGCCAGAAAGATCGTGAGCGCCACGCCGCAGAGCGTGAACGGAGTCGTATTCAGGGGGATTTTCTCGCCGAAAATACGGCCGTGCGTGTACATGGCTAGCAGGCTCACGAGCGTCATGAAAGCCAGTTGCGGAATGATGGCCTTGAGAACTGAACCATGCCAGACGAAGAGCATGCGAAACCAGTTCGGCGCGGGGCGGATGATCATGAATAGGTGGTCGAGTGAATCGTCGAAGCGCGCCGGGTGACTGCCTGCGCGCACAGTGTGGAGGTTCAGAGATTACGTGTCGGTGCTTCAGGCGCGTACGCACACATCAGTGGCGAATCGAAGAGTACAGTTCGGACGACGCGCCCCTTAGTACATAGCGACCGCGTTACGGCCCGCGTGTTTGGCGCGATAGAGCGCCAGGTCGGCAGTGGCAAACGCCGCCTGGCTGCTGCTGGACCGCAGTGCCAGCGCTGCACCGACGCTCACCGTGACAACGCCCGCATGCGAATGGCGATGCGCGATGGCCAGCGCCGCCACGCTGCAGCGCAACTGTTCGAGGATCGGCGGGATGGCGTGTTCGGGCAGTCCGCTGAGCAGCAAGCCGAATTCTTCACCGCCCATGCGCCCCGCGATGCCGTGATGTTCGTCGGCAATGGCTTGCAGAACGGCGGCGACCCTTTGCAGGCAGACGTCGCCCGCCGGATGGCCATAGGTATCGTTGAATTGCTTGAACCAGTCGATATCGACCATCACTGCGGTGAGCGACTCTTGCGGCGCAGCCTCGCGCCATTTGCGGCGGATGCTTTCGAGCATGAAACGCCGGTTGAAGAGTCGTGTGACCGGATCGGTCGCGGTGGCGCAGCGCAGCTTCAGATCGTTTTCGATGATGGCGCGCAGATGCTCGAAGACGTCGCGCTCCGGGTCTGTGAGGGTGCGCGGCGCGGCGTCCATGGCGCAGAGCGCGCCGACCAGTTGGCCGTCCGGAGCGCGCAAGCGGATGGCCGCGTAAAAGCGCACGAACGGGGCAGCGCGCACCAAAACGCATTGCGCAAAGCGCGCATCGGCGGTGGCGTCTTCCACGACGAACAGCGCTTCGCTTTGCACGGCGTAGTGGCTCAGCGATTGCCGTCGTGGAATGGGATGCACCGACAATCCAGCCTCGGCGCGATAGTGCTGATGCTCGGCGTCGAGCAGAAGCACGGCGGTGATCTGCGCGCCGGTGACGGTCTTCAGGATCCCCGTCGCATGCTGGAAGCATTCGCGCATCACCTGGTCGTCGTGCAACAGCCATTCGACGATCGGCGAATCGTCGCGTTCGCGGAGAAATTCGTCAGGGTTGGAAGACAAGGCTCGCATCCGTAAAGGTCATCGATCTCCGGTCAACGGCCTTACGAAGGCAAACTTGAGCGCTTTGGCGGCCTGAAAACAGCAAAAGATGCGGTAAGCAAAACGATGCTAAGTATCGGCTGAACGGGGGGCGATTTTTTATCCGGCTACACATAGACTGTGCGCGCCTTAAATCAACGTTTTCCCTGGAGTGTCGCTTGTGAAGCTGAAAATTGGTGCGAGATTGATGGCGACATTCGCCATAATATTGGCATTCCTGATTATTGTCTGCGCGGTCGCCACGCTGCAGATGGGAGGGATGAATGCCACAACACAGGCGATTGTCGGGCTGCGCGCGGAGGAATTGCGTCTCACCAATCGTATTTCGGATGGCACGTTCCGGGCGAACGCCCTGGCTTACGAAGCGCTCGAAGCACCTACGCCTGAAGCGCAGATTGCGACCGTCGAGCAGGCTGAAGACGTGGTCAATGACAACACTGCGCTTTACGCGGCGATGTCGAAACTCGTCAATACCGCAACAGGCCGAGTGATCTTCGGCCGCGTATCCGACGCCCATGCCGCATACGAAGCGGCGATGTCACCGGTGTATGCACAGTTACGCGCGCATGACAGCGTCAACGCTCGCACCGCTTTGCTGCGCGCCGCACCGGTGCGCGATACCCTCGTCAAGCAGCAACGCGAGTTTCTCGACTATGTGCAGGGTTTGATGGACGCATCGGGCAAGGAGACCAGCGACGCCTACACGGCGGCGCGCGAGGTGCTGTGGATCACGGCGCTGATCGCAGTGATCGTTGCCTGCGTGCTGGCTGCAATGGTGACGCGCTCGATCGTTCAACCGCTCAGGCAGGTGGTCGATGGCGCCAACGCGCTGGCTCGCGGCGACCTGAGCGTTCATCTCGATCAATCGCGTCAGGATGAAGTGGGCGTGCTGGCCGCGGCGCTCGATACGGCGATCGCCCAGTTGGGGCAGATCGTCAGCGGCGTCAAGCAGGCGAGCCAGTCGATATCGAGTGCGACGCATCAACTCGCGGCGGGCAATACCGATCTCTCGCAACGCACCGAAGAACAAGCCGCGTCGCTGCAGGAAACCGCATCGAGCATGGAGCAACTCACGGCAACAGTGCGCCAGAATGCCGACAACGCGCGCGAGGCAAGTGATCTTTCGAATGCCGCGAGCCACGTCGCGCATCGTGGCGGCGAGGAAGTGGACCGCGTGGTGCAAACCATGCGACAGATTTCGGATAGCTCGGCCAGGGTCGCGGAGATCGTGACCGTAATCGAGGGTATCGCGTTTCAGACCAATATTCTCGCCTTGAACGCGGCGGTGGAAGCGGCGAGAGCCGGCGAAGAGGGCCGTGGGTTTGCCGTGGTGGCCGGTGAAGTGCGCTCGCTCGCGCAACGCAGCGCAACGGCGGCGCGCGAAATCGCGGAACTGATCGGCGAATCCGTCACGCGTGTGAAGGCAGGCGAGGAACTCGTGGCGGACGCGGGCGGCACGATCCGCGAAATCGTCCATTCGGTGAAGCGTGTCACGGAAATCATGAACGAGATTTCCGCGGCTTCCTTTGAACAGAGCACCGGTATCGAGCAGGTCAACCAGGCGGTGAGCCAGATGGATCAAGTGACGCAGCAGAATGCCGCTTTAGTGGAAGAGGCTGCAGCGGCGGCCCAGTCGATGGCGCAACAGGCGCAGTCGCTGGTGGAGAGCGTGGCGATCTTTAAACTCGATGCAACGCAAGCCGCCGCCGTGCCGCTCTAGACGGTTTCCGACTGAAGCGCCTCGCTAACAAACGCCTTCAAGGTATCGACGATCTTGCGCACCCGCGCCGGCACCGGGCGTTGCGGCCGGATCAATAGATTCAGCGCAAGCGGCGGCACGTCGTAACCGGGCAGGACACGCACCAGTCGGCCCTCGCCGATGGCTGACAGGGCCGCCGGTTCCTCCAGTACGCCGATGCCCACGCCGGCCAGCACCATCTCATACATCGGCCGCCAATGCGTCGTTTTAATCGCAGTCCGAATCATTGCGCTATCGACAATGTTCGCGTCGGATGAAAGAGGCAATTGGTCCGCGTCGAAACTACCTTTTACGCGGATGAAACTGTGGTTGGCCAGTTGCGTGGGCGAAACGATTGGATCATGTTGTTTCAGATAGTCAGGCGACGCGACCAGCAGCCGGCGAATCTGCCCAAGCGGCCAGGCGATATACGCGCTGTCGCCCAGTGGCCCAAGACGAAACGAAATATCCACGCCCTCGGTCACGAGATCGGCAATCTTGTCATTGAGTGCGAGTTCGATATCGAGTCGCGGATAGTCGGCCATCACGCGTTTTAGCCCTTCCGGCAAGATCGTTTCTCCAAAGCAGTGCGGCGCGGCAATGCGGATCGTCCCTTTGACGATCTGCTCGTCGTTGGCCACTTCGGCTAGCGCCTGCTCGACCGCGCCGAGCACGGTTTTGCTGCGCTCGTGGAAAATCGAGCCTTCCGGCGTGCATTGAAACGTGCGGGCGTTACGCAGCAACAATTGGCAGCCGAGATACTTTTCCAGCCGCTCGATGCGCTCGCTCACGGCGGGCTGTCCAATATCCAGATCGCGCGCCGCGCCGGAAATACTGCCGCGCTCGACCACTCTCACGTAGATCCGCATGGCTTCCAGCAGGTTCACGCGGCGCTCCTTGCCAGCGTGATTGCCGGTCTTGCCTGGCGCGGATAAGCCGTGCCTCGACATATGACTCCTTTCATGCTTCAGACTCCTGAATGGGAACACCGCCCGATCGGGCGGCGTCATCATGCAGAGAGATTAAAAGAGCACAGTCGATGCCGGTACGCACACATTTGCGGGGTTCGGCAGAGTACAGTTTCAAACGGCGTGGATGAAGTCAGGTATTCAGGGGAGAGCGTTTGACGCCTGGCTTCGCGACGCCGGGTGGTCGCCGGGCGGTTCGATGCGAACGTGAAGGCAAACGTTAAACCCACCAAACCCACGCGTCGCGGCTGGTCTCCGCGAAAAACTGTAATTGTCCGGCTATGACAGTGCGATACGATATGCATCTCGCAACGGGGTGCGCTGCGCAGTCATGAATTTCAAAACGCTTTCACGCCCGTCCTGACCCGCTTTTCCATCGCTGCTCAAAACTAGCCTGTTCATGCCTAGCGCCGTCGCTCTGTTGGGGACCCTGATCGTCTCTTGTCTGATGAGTGTGGCCATCCTGGGCTCACTGGCCCGCACGACGCTGCCGGGTGTGATCCGCTGGTGCCTGGGTTATGCGCTGCTGGCAGCGGCGTCGGTGTGGATCCTCATTGCTGGCATGCACGGCGGCGCGCTCACCATCGTGGGCGTTTCGTTCGCCACGATGGGCGCGGTGCTGTTGCTCGTGCAAGGCACGCGGTGTTTCTTCGGCACGCCTCCCGTGCGCAGCGACGAGTTGCTGGCGCTGGCCGTGGTGTGTGCCGCGCTCGCGTACTTCACGGTCGTTTCGCCCAATGTCGGCGCGCGGGGCGTGTTGATCTCGCTCGGACTGGTTTACGGGCGCATCGCCGTGGGAGTGCTGGCGCTGCGCCATGCTTCCGGTGAACGCACGCGCTACGCCTGCCGACTGATCGCCGCTTCCGCGTGGCTGGGGGCGCTGTTCTATTTCGCGCGTATCGCGGTGATTGTCTTTGGCGTCGCGCCGACCCTTTCGTTCATCCAGCCTTCGCCGTGGAATGTGGTGCTGCTCGGCCTGGCGATCGTCACCTTGCCTTGCATGTCGACGGGCATGGTCATGCTTGCGCACGCACGCATTCTCGAACGCATGGAAAAGCTTGCGACCATCGACGAACTGACCGGCGCGCTGACGCGTCGCGCGTTCATGGAGCGCGCCAACGCCTTGCTGTGCGATGTCCGTGCGCGCGGCGGCCTGTTATCGATTGCGATCCTCGATATCGACAAGTTCAAGGTCGTCAACGACAGTTTCGGTCACGCGGTAGGGGACCGGCTGCTTGCACAGGTGTCTTCGGCCATCGCTGCTCAACTGCGCGTGTGCGATCTCTTCGGGCGGCTGGGTGGCGAGGA
Source organism: Burkholderia sp. Ax-1719 (assembly GCF_011753055.1). Taxonomy (GTDB): domain Bacteria; phylum Pseudomonadota; class Gammaproteobacteria; order Burkholderiales; family Burkholderiaceae; genus Paraburkholderia. The sequence goes on from NZ_VWWJ01000001.1 coordinate 868,494, forward strand.
GTTCGCGGTCCTGTTCGTGTATGCGGATAAAGACGACGCGCTAAGGATGACGAATGAATTGCGCGGCGCGGTCGAGCGCTCGTCGGCGGATGGCGTGAGCTGTACGCTCAGCGCAGGCGTCGACGGCATCGGCGCGAACGATACGCTCGGGAGCGCCATCGTGCGCGCCGACGCCGCGCTGTATGTGGCGAAGGCGTCGGGACGCAATCGCGTCACCGTCGCAAACCTGCCTGAGTTATCTGGCGCTTAAACGAGCTCGCGCAGCGCCGCAGGTTCGAAACCACGCAGGCTATCGACCTCGCCGTCACGCACCTTGGCCACCCAGTGCGAGTCGGTCAGCAGCGCGCGGCCCACGGCGATCAGATCGAACTCGTTGCGCTCCATGCGTTCGAGCAGACGGTCGAGGCCGACGCTGGTCGAGCTTTCGCCGCCGAATGCCGCCATGAAATCGCCCGAGAGACCCACCGATCCCACGCTGATGGTGGCCGCGCCCGTCAGCTTCCTGGCCCAGCCAGCGAAGTTCAGGCCCGCTTCGCCGTCGATTTCCGGGAATTCGGCCTCCCAGAAACGGCGCTGTGAGCAGTGCAGCACGTTCGCGCCGGCCTCCACGAGCGGTTCGAGCCACTGGGCCATTTCCTGCGGCGTGTGCGCGAGGCGCGCCTTGTAGTCCTGCTGCTTCCACTGGCTCAGGCGGATCACGATCGGGAAGTCCGGGCCAACGGCCGCGCGTACGGCGGCGACGATCTCAGCGGCGAAGCGTGCGCGCTCGCCGATGCCTGGGCCGCCGTAACGGTCGTCGCGCTGGTTGCTGCCGGACCAGAAGAACTGGTCGATCAGATAGCCGTGTGCGCCGTGCAGTTCGATGGTGTCGAAGCCAAGCCGCTTAGCGTCCGCGGCGGCCTGGGCAAAGGCCGCGATGGTGTCGGCGATATCGGCATCGGCCATCGCGACGCCGCGCTGCACGCCCGGCGCGTCGAGACCCGAGGGGCTTTCGACCGGCGCATCGGGCACCCAGTCGCTCATGAAGCTTTTGACCGCGCCCGTATGCCAGAGCTGCGGGCCCATCTTGCCGCCCGCCGCGTGCACCTCGTCGATCACCTGTTTCCAGCCCGACAGCGCCTGGTCGCCGTGGAAAAACGGAATGCCGGGATCGTTGCGCGAGGCGGGGCGGTTGACGACCGTGCCTTCGGAGAGGATCAGGCCCACGCCACCTTCCGCGCGACGGCGGTAGTAGGCGGCATTGTGCGAACCCGGAATGCCTTCGGGCGCGAACGAGCGGGTCATCGGCGCCATGACGATGCGGTTGGGCAGCGTGAGCGAGCCGACGGTGAAAGGCTGAAACAGGATATCGGACGAGAACGACGGCATGGAAAAAATGGCTCCGTGTCGATTGAATCGGGTTATATCGAGTGGCGTTGCATGAAATCCGTGGGAATTCAGCCGCACCCCGAATGGTATATTCTGGATACCAGACGTCAATAACGCACTTTGTTTCGCCCAGGTATCTTTGAGGAAACCATGCCCGACTGCCGAGAGCATTTTTCTGTGAATTGTCCGAGCCGGTTGCTGTTCGACCAGATCGCCGACAAGTGGTCGATGATGATCCTGACCGTACTCGATGGTGGGCCGTTGCGCTTTAACGCTATCAAACGTCATCTGGAAGGCGTCACGCAAAAAGCGTTGACGCAATGCTTGCGCCGCCTGGAGCGCAATGGGCTGGTGTCGCGCCGGGTGATTCCGGTGTCGCCGGTGGCGGTCGAATATGAAATCACCCCGCTCGGGCGCTCGTTGCAGGCGCCGTTCAAGGCGCTGTACGGATGGACCCTGCGCAATATGGATGCGGTGGAGGCGGCGCGCGCGGAGTTCGACGCGCGCATGGAAAGCGCAGGCTAAGGTTGTGTGACGCCGCGTTGCGCCTCAAGGAATGTGCGCGACGCGGAAAATAGCATTGACAAGTCTCGTCCTTATAATTAACGTTCGTTTACTGAACGATCGTTCTATAAAGGAGACAGCATGACAGACAGCGCGCAGCCGAAGGTCGTACTCGTAATTGGTGCCGGCGACGCCACAGGGGGCGCAATTGCCACCAGATTCGCCCGCGAAGGCTATATCGCATGCGTGAGCCGCCGCTCGGCGGAAAAGCTGCAGCCGCTTGTCAATCGCATCCGCGAGCAGGGCGGCCAGGCCTATGGTTACGGCAGCGATGCGCGCAACGAAGAGGATGTCGTCGCCTTGATCGAACGCGTTGAAGCCGAACACGGGCCGATCGAAGCCATGGTGTTCAATATCGGCGCGAATGTACCCTGCAGCATTCTGGAAGAAAGCGCGCGCAAGTATTTCAAGATCTGGGAGATGGCCTGTTTCAGTGCGTTTCTCAACGGCCGTGAAGTGGCGAAGCGGATGGTGGCGCGTGGACGCGGCACCATTCTGTTTACCGGCGCTACGGCCAGTCTCAGAGGCGCGGCGAATTTCGCGGCGTTTGCGGGTGCGAAGCATGCGCTACGTGCACTCGCGCAAAGCATGGCCAAGGAGTTGGGACCCCGAAATATTCACGTTGCGCACGTGATCGTCGATGGCGCCATCGACACCGAATTCATTCGCACGACGTTTCCGGAACGCTACGCCCTGAAGGAACAGGACGGCATTCTCAATCCCGATCACATCGCCGAGAACTACTGGTATCTGCACCAGCAACCGCGCGATGCGTGGACCTTCGAACTGGATCTGCGCCCGTATATGGAGCGCTGGTAATCCATTACGGCGCGCGATTGCACGTCATGCGAGCGTTATTTGAGTTTGTCGAGATCGAGCGCTTCGGCAAGAAAACGGCGGCTTGAGGCCAGGATGTCGCGGCGCGTGCGTTCGCTTTCAACCGTACGCGCAAGCAGCAATGCGCCGACGCATTGAGCGATGATTGCCCAGGCGGTATCCGGATCGTCGATCTGGGCGCCCCAGCTTTTCTGGATGCGCTTGAGCGATTTTTCGACTTCGGTGCGCGCTTCGGGGGTGGCGCGGGCGATTTCTGCGCCGAGCGCCGGCAGCGCGCAACCCGTCTCCGGATGCAGGGCGTGAGACGTGCTCAGATAACTGCGCAGGCGCTTCGCGAGATCGTCATCGGTGGCGTTTTCGTGGCTGGCGAGCAGGTCGGCGCTATTGGACGCTTCCTCGCTGACCAGCGCATCGAAAAGTGCTTGTTTCGAGGGGAAATGCGTATAGAACGCTGCGCCCGTTAATCCAATTGAAGCCATCAATGCGTCGACGCCCGTGGTCGCAAAACCACCTTGTTTCGCGATCGCGCGGCTGCTCTCGATGAGCTTGCGTCGCGTTTCTTCCTTGTGGGTGCTCGAATAACGCATGGCGGCTTCCAGGTTGAATGTCGGGCGAGAATAGCATAACCATCGTTCAGTTAAAGATAGTTCATCTATAGAGAGGAGGAGACTTACGATGAAAACAGTCGAGTTTTATTTCGATTTCGGCAGCCCCGCGAGTTATCTCGCGTGGACCCAGTTGCCCGCCATTGCGGCGCAATATGATGCTCAACTGATCTATCGTCCGGTACTGCTGGGCGGCATCCATAAGGCGACGAATAACGCTTCGCCCGCCGCCATTCCGTCCAAAGGCGCATGGATGCAGATCGACCTCGCGCGCTTCGCGCGGCGTTATGGCGTCCAGTTTCAGCACAATCCGCATTTCCCGATCAACACCTTGATGCTCATGCGCGGCGCGACAGGTACGCAGATGCAGGACGAAGCGCTGTTCCTGCGCTACGTCGACGCGGTGTATCGCGCGATGTGGGAAACGCCGCGCAATATGGCCGATCCGGCGACGATTGGCGCGGTGCTCACGGAGGGCGGCGTGGACGCATCCTTGCTGCTGGACCTGACGCAGCGTCCCGAGGTGAAGGAAAAACTGAAGCAGGACACGGAGGCGGCGGTGGCGCGCGGGCTGTTCGGTGCGCCGACCATGTTCGTGGGCGACGAGATGTTCTTTGGCCAGGACCGGCTCGACTTCGTCAAAGAAGCGCTGGCCTAGTGTGTTTCGTGTGCGGGGTTATCGACGCGCAATCAGCGGCCGAAGCGCGTCGATCAACTCAGTGCTGCCATGGCAAACCTCGCCGCCCGGTTCGACATCGACCAGGCCGCCTTCGTTCTGGGCGTCGTTCGCCTTGATCAGCAGGCTGGCGAGACTTCCGTTCAGGATGCGCTCGAACGTTGCCTGCCATTGCGGGCGCGGCACGGCATGGGCGTCGATCGCGCGGTCGAATAGCTGGCTCAATGCGGCGGCAACATCATGGGCGCTATAGCGCCGTGGTCCTTCCGCATGGACAATTTCAACGGCGTTTCCGCTGGCGGGTCGCAACCAGAGATCGGCTGCAATGTGACCTACGTCCGGCGCCGAAATCGTGGGAAATACTTTATCGAGCGGATCATGAAAGCTGGGCAATGAGCCGGATGCGATGGCTGCTGGAATCACGCGCCCCCAGCCCTGTATATGTTCTGCCGAGCGCAAGATCAGTTTTTGCCCTGGGAGTTGGCCCAGGCGCTCCTCGAAAAAACGAAACACCGTTGGCATGCCGATGTCATGGGCGACATGCGCGCCGTAATCGGAAATCGCGAGAATGCGTTCCGGGCGTACCTGATTGAGTGCTCGTGCGAGGCTTTCGATTGCGCGGTACATCTGGGCGCTAGTGTCTTCGGCTTGCGGGTCTGGCGGGAGAATGACCTGCACATTGCCGGCGTTGCCGATTGCGCTCGCAAGCGCTGCGGAATCTTCCAGATTGGCCACGGCAATTTCACAGCCAATCTCGCGTAAGCGCGTACTTTTTGCTGCTTCGCGGACAATCGCCCGCACCGGCAAGCCCGCCTGGCGCAGCACCGAAGCGCTAGAAAACCCCACCTTACCCGTTGCCCCAACAATTGCGTACATATTCGATTCCGTGTTTGCGTGGTCAGAACGCCAAGGGTAAGGAATCGTGCGTGCGGCTTCTCGCAGATTCAGACGAGGCTTTGCAGAATCGGTCAGATTTTTGAAGCCGGGCGAGCGATCGCACCGGGCGTCTGGCCCAAAATGCGCCGCATCGTGGTGGTCATATGGCTTTGATGCGCAAAGCCGGATGCGAGTGCGATTTCGCTTGCCGGCATCTTCGTCGTGGCGATCAAGGTGCGAGCGTGTTCGACGCGGCGACGGATAACGTATTGATGCACCGACATACCCGTGGTGCTGCGAAACAGAAGCTTGAGGCGTGTCGCGCCAAGACCTGCAACGGTTGCAAGATGGGCGACATGCAACTGCTGATCGAGGTTTTGCTCGATAAAATCGGTGAGCAGCTTCAACTGACGCGCCGACAGTTGAAGTGCTGCCGATTGCTGCGGCAGGGCGTAGTTGTCGCTGGCAGCATCGAATAGCCGGATCACCAGCGCGCTGGCGAGGTGGTCGATATAAAGCGGATCGGAAGGGGTGTCGGCTTCCAGTTCTGCCTTGATCGCCCAACCGATCGCTTCGATACGTGCATCGCGAAGCTGCATATGCGGAACCAGTGCGATGGTCGTCGCATCCTTGTCCAGATCCGCGGCGACGCGATCGACCAGCGACTGAGGGAGCGACAACCTCAGTATCTGGCACGCTGCGTCGTCTTCCCAGGAGGAGTCCATGCCCGCCGGCACGAAGCCAATATCGCCCTGCTTTTGCACGCGGCGCAGACGCTTGCCGTCGCAGGTGCAATCTGCATTGACGGGCGGCCCATAGTGCAGGCCTAGCGTGTGACGCTCGCGGCCCGGAATGCGCGCTAGACCACGCGGGATATTCACGAGGGCCGCATCAAGCCCGTCCCATCCTTTTCCCGCGCTCGAATAGAGAATTTCAGGGGCCTGCAAGGTTGACGAGGAAGTCATGGCCGGAAGTGTCCTGAGGGGCGATGGTTAGCAGCGAGGGGCGCATAAAAGGGCGCGGTCGATTACACAGCTTGTACAGCGCAGCATAGCCGACAAATCCACCGGCCGTTTTTCCCCATTTGCGCACGGCAATTATTCACGATCCTGACCAGGCTGCTGAAAATCAGGCGCGCCGAATTAAATGCACAGCCCGGTAATCAGTACGCTGCGAGGTAATCAAGACCGCCGGCGAATTCTTTCCAGCGAAATACAAGGTAACGTTAATCGATTTTCAAGGGTGGAACTTTAAGGCGGCGGGGGTTTATTGTACGAACCAATTACAAGTTTTGGCCCTTCGCCTGAGAGGAAATCCATTATGAAGAAAACCCTGATCCTTGCTGTTTCCCTTGCCGTGACGGCAGCCGCATCGCTGCAGGTACGCGCCGAAGAACCGCTTGCACCGCCGCCCGATCGCGCTCCCATGTTCGCTGGCGATCTGGGGCCAGTTCCGCCGTTTCATGGTCCGGATTTCGACGTTATCAACGATCTCGAGCAATTGCGTCGGCTCTACAGCCTGTCGGGACGGCCGGGCGACATCGTCGCGGTGTATCACGAAGTACTGGACAAGTCGCACAATCCCGGCGTGCGCCGCTTTGCTTACGATGCATTGGCGCGGGAACAACTGAAGCCGTCGGACCCTTCCGCGGCGATCGAAACGCTGCATGCGAGCCTTGCAGAGGATATCGATCGGGCGAACAAGGCGCCGCGTTTCGAACCCGGTCAAAAACAGGGCGCGGCGCATCCTTGATCCGCTGCGCGTCGCCAATCTCGAAGGCTATGGCGCGCGTGACACTCACCAATACTTACGAGAGTTTTCTTTTCGCAATTCGTGAGAAAGGAAATCAATGTATTGCGTGAGCCCGCGCCATTAATGCCGATGCGGAAACACGCGCTCGCTCAGGAAATCCACCAGCGCGCGGACCTTCGGCGAAGGATGCTTGCTCGCAGGCCAGAGCACATGCACGACACCCGGGCGCTCGACGTAATCCGATAACACCGCACGCAGGCGCCCATCCGCGAGCGGCTCCTTGATGGAGAAGTCGGGCAGATACGCGATGCCTCGGCCCTGCAAGGCGAAACACAGCCGGGTTTCGATGTTGTTGCAGATCATCGAGACCGGCAACACGAGTTCCGGCTCCTCATTGCGACGGCGCAGCGCCCATGCTTCGAGCCTGCCGGTGCTCGGATAGCGGTAGTGCAGGCAGGTATGGTCGAGTAGATCGACCGGTGTGTCCGGCGTGCCGCGGCGCTCAAAATAATCGGGCGAGGCAACCACGCACCAACGAAACGAGCCCAGCCTGCGGGCGGCCAGCCTGGAATCTGCGGGCTCGCCAATGCGGACCACGGCGTCGAAGCCTTCTTCGATCACATCAACCACGCGGTCGGTGAAATCGAGGTCGAGTTCGATCTGCGGATACGCCTCCATGAAATCGCTGAGCACCGGCAGCATCAGAGCGCTGACGAGCGGCAGACTCACGCGCAGGCGGCCGCGAGGCGCTGCGGTCGCTTGCGAGATTTCCATCTGCGCCGCTTCGATCTCCGCAAGAATGCGGCGGCTTCGTTCGAGAAATAGCCCGCCTTCGGCCGTCAGCGTCACGCTACGCGTGCTGCGATGAAAGAGCCGCACGCCGAGTTTGTCCTCCAGGCGTCCGACACTCTTGCCGACCGCCGATGCCGACACGCCAAGCAGGCGTCCTGCCGCCACGAAACTGCGCGTTTCGGCCACCTGGACGAAGACCACGAAGCCATTCAGGCTGTCCACTCACGACCTCCATTGCGGACATCGGTATCCGCATAACGCGGAACTCTACCCCACTTTTTCTTTAATCGTGGCGGCTCTATCGTGGCGTCACCTCTATTCGAGCAAGGTGAGGCTCATGGCGATTCCTTCTATTCATGCGGTAATTCAGCGCGCGCTCGACGAGCGGCGGCTGGTGGGTGCGGTCGTGCTCGTCGCGCGTGGCGGTGAGGTGGTGCATCGTCAGGCAGCGGGGCTGGCTGAGCGAGAGCGTGCGCGGGCGATGAGCGTGGAAACCGTGTTTCGCCTGGCGTCGGTCAGCAAGCCCATCGTGTCGACGGCAGCGATGGTCCTGGCCGCCCAGGGGCGACTCGATCTCGACGCCTCGATCGAGCGCTGGTTGCCCGAATTTCGCCCGCGTCTGGCCGATGGCCGGCCGGCGCGCATCACCGCGAGACAACTGCTTAGCCACACCGCGGGGCTGGGTTATCGCTTCCTCGAAGCCGATGCACACGGTCCGTATGCTCGTGCGGGCGTGTCGGACGGCATGGACGCATCAGATATCGACCTTGCCGAAAATCTGCGTCGCATTGCGAGCGTGCCCTTGCTTTACGAGCCGGGTACTTCGTGGGGTTATTCACTGGCGATCGATGTATTGGGCGCACTCATCGAGCGCGTGTACGGGGCATCGCTCGACATTGCCGTGCACCGACTGGTGACCGGACCGCTTGGCATGCGCAATACGGTCTTTGTCGTACGCAGCGTGGAGCACGTCGCCACCGCCTACGTCAACGCGCAACCTGAACCTCGCCTGCTGCTGGACGGCGATCTCGTTTCGCCTTTCGACGGCGCAGTCGGCATCCGCTTCAGCCCCGCACGTATTGCTGACAGCAGGGCGTTTCCATCGGGCGGCGCGGGAATGGCGGGCACGGCGGAGGACGTCCTGCGCCTGCTCGAAACCTTGCGTGAAGGCGGGGGATCGCTTTTGCCGCCGGAATACGTAGCCGAGATGGCCCGCGACCAGGCAGGCGGACTTGAGCCGCCGGATGCGCCCGGCTACGGCTTTGGGCTGGGCTTTTCCGTGTTGCGTGATCGCTCGCGGGCCGCATCGCCCGAAACCAATGGCACATGGCGCTGGGGCGGCGCGTATGGCCATTCGTGGTTCGTGGATCCAGCGCGGCAACTGAGCGTTGTGGCGCTCACCAATACGTTGTACGAGGGCATGTCAGGACGTTTCGTCAACGAACTGCGCGACGCCGTGTACAGCGGTTTGGGAGACGCGCGATGACTCGATCAAATGACGGACGTTTGCCGTATGCAAAACTCGTCCCGCTTTCGCTCGCAGCCTTCGTCACGATCTTGACCGAAGCGCTCCCGGCGGGCTTGCTTGCCCAGATGGCACACGGCCTTGGCGTTTCGCAGGCCGCCGTGGGTCAGACCGTGACGGCGTATGCTGCGGGATCGCTAATCGCGGCGATTCCCTTGATATCCGCGACGCAGCGGCTGCGGCGCAGGCCCTTGTTGTTGACCGCCATTAGCGGATTTATCGTGACGAACGCGATTACTGCGCTATCGCATAGCTATGCGCTGACGATGGTGGCGCGTTTCATCGCCGGTATCGCAGCCGGATTGATCTGGGCGCTTCTGGCAGGCTATGCCGCGCGCATGGTTCCGCAGCATCGTCAGGGCGGCGCGATTGCCGTGGCGATGGCGGGCACGCCGCTGGCGCTTTCGCTGGGCGTGCCCGCTGGCACGTTGCTCGGGGCTTGGTCTGACTGGCGCCTGGCATTTGGCGTCATGAGCCTGCTGGCGATCGCGCTCTTTGCATGGGTTCGCATGACGGTGCCCGATTTTCCAGGGCAGATGGCGGCCGGTCGACTTGCGTTGCGTGGAGTTTTCAGGCTTTCAGGTGTACGTCCGGTATTGTTTGTAGTGCTGACGTTTGTGCTGGCGCACAATCTGCTTTACACGTATATATCGGTGTTTCTTGCGGCGGCTGGCCTGGCTCAGCAGGCAGATCGCGTGCTGCTGACGTTTGGCATTGCCTCTGTCCTGGGAATCGTAATCGTCGGGCTGCTGATCGATCGCCACCTGCGCATGCTGACGCTCGCTAGCACGCTGATATTCGCAAGCGCGGTGCTGACGCTGGATGCGGCTGGCAACGCGCCGATTGTTATCTATGGCGTGGCGGCTGCGTGGGGGCTTGCATTTGGCGGCGCGGCAACCTTGTTCCAGACAGCGCTGGCCAAAGCTGCGGGAGAGGCGACCGACGCCGCGCAAGCGATGCTCGTCACGGTCTGGAATGCGGCCATCGCCGGTGGCGGAATGATGGGCGGCGTGTTGCTCGACCGTGTTGGCGCTGGCGCATTCTTTCCGGTGCTGCTATTGCTGCTGGGAGCCACGTTCGCGATGGTGTGGTCTGCGAAGCGCAGCGGTTTTCCCGCGTTGACGGAGCGAATCGACGTTTTACCGACGGATGTAACGAATCCGTGAGAGGCAATTACGCTTGAATACCTACACCGCGGGAAGGATGGCAGGAAGAGATAAAAAGGAAAATATTGCCAATTTCGATTAAAAATAACGATGGAAAAAATACCGATATATTCAGAATAGATAACCTGATTTAGAGTCGGGAAATTGATCGCCATTTTGTCGCGCTTAATGAATTCCGCGGATACAATGTCGGCGTAATTCCGGGGCGATATCTATCCGGAATCGATAATCCTGTTCAATTCCCGATTCTGATCTCAATGACGCCCAACACGAATGCCGTCGAACTAAAACCCTGGTCGCCGCCTTATGCGGCTATTGCATCGGTCCTGTTCTTTTTCTGCGTGCAGGCCGGTCTGGGCATGTGGTCTTACTATCACTACATGACGCAGCGTGATCCGATCTCGGCTTCATGGATGTTGGCGACCATAGCCGGCAAGGCGCTTAGCGCCATGCTGATTGGTGCAACCTTTACGCAGGCCTCTGTCCAGTCTCTCAGGGAAGCACAGCGCCTTGGCGTGATGTCGCTGTGGGTGTCGGTTGGCGTGGGGTTCATGGCCGGCGTGCTTGAGGCTGGCTGGTCGTTGCTCAGCGCGCAGGCAATGACGTGGACGTTCGAATGGGCGAAGCGGGATCAATCTACGCTCGGCGAGCATATAACGGTTTTCGCCACGATTTTCTCCCTGCTTGGAGTCATCATTCTGCCGTCACTCGTCGTGCTGGCGGTCAAGGTGGTTGCCCGCCTGTCTCGCCCGGCGGCGCACATACCGGCTAGACCTGTTTCGCGGGCACAGGCAGTCGCATTATTGACGCTGTTCGCATGGTGTTGGGTCACTGTGCTACTGACGTTTCTTTTGCCCAACGTGACAGCAAACTACGCGATGAGCATGGACGACACAGAGTCTGGGAATTCTCTGTTCCCCCTGCTTTACGTCGCGACTTATTTCACCTCATTCATGCTGGTGCTGCCTGTCTTGATCGGTGCATTGCTGGGTGTGCCAAAACGTCTTTCAGCTGGGCGGCCGTGGCGCCTGTTAGGCATTTCATCGCTTTGCATGTTGCTGTGCGGCCTGATCATGGCGGTACTGGACAGTATCGCGGCGAGATTGCCAGGTCTATCGGCTCACGCCTCCAGTCTCATACCGATTGCCCTCGGCATCGCGGTTGTCTGGTATCTGATCTCCATTCCCGCCTGCAAATGGCTCATTCGCGCTTTGACGCTGAAGTTGAGCGTGGAGCCCGAAGTGGAAGTGAACAACGTAGGGCGCGTCGCGTGAACCGAAGTCTGCATGGCAGCCGCTTACTGTAGTTGCTCAAGGTAGCCGTTAATCACCTTGAGCCGCGCGTGCGTTAATTCAGTCAGACATTCCGTGCGATTGACGGGCAGCCATTGTGGCGCCGAGCCAGCCAGACTCGCACGGAAGTCGCATTCGGCGTCTCTGAAGGTGATCCACGCTCGCTGCGCCGCCACGATTTGCGTTCGTAACGCCTGGTCGCTGTCTGGCGCATTCCTGAGTCTGCCGACAACCTTCCTGTAGGCGTCGTTGAGCGAACGGTCTGCCGCCGAGAATTCATTCTCCGCACAGTGCAGATTGGCTTCGGACGAATCTGGACCGATGCCACCGGGTGGCGCGTTGCAGTCAAGCGCAAAAGCATTGAGTGACGTGCACGTAACGGCTAGCAAGAGCGCTCGCGTCCACTTCATAGCGCAGCGGTTGTCCATTAATGGGCGCAAACGTAATTGAGTGCGCGGTCGAGTTCGGTGTCGGGGGCGACATCGGAGAAGGTCGCCGTGCTAACGGTGGGCATGGTATCGACGCGATCGAGAAGCTGACCCTGGGCGTCGTAGCTCAAACGGGTCACCAGCGACGTCTGCCGTTTTTTGCAGTCGAACGCTATCCGTTGTTTAAGGACGGTGGCCGGCGCAATGCCAGGTGCGATGGCCGTGGGCTGGTCGTAGTGGATTTGAACCCAGGCGTGGCGAATCGAGCCATCCCGGACAATGGAATGGGGATCGACGGATTCTGTCCAGGCGTTCGGCACAGAGGCGATGACGTCCCAGCCTGCCGCATCGGCTACAACTGCGGTACACGTTAGCGCGAGGCAAGTCAGGAGTTGACGCGCCGGTCGATAGAAGCGAACGGACGGCGAGTGTTGCGAAGTTGGGGCTTTGGCGCTCATGAGTATTCCTGCAATTTCAAGTCGGCTCGCGGGTAACGAAGTGCGTCGCTATTGTAAGCGGAGCAGGCTTGTTAAGCCTGAGTGTCTTGCGGGTCGATCCAATCAACGTCCTGAAACGGATGTAGCTTACTCATTCCGTACTGGAGATGGCGGATGCATTCGACAGCTAATCGCTGCCTGTTATGACCACTGCAACGGGGTACTACTCGGATACCGGGCGTATCGACGATCTGATTGATTTTGTCCATAGACATCCCGATCTATTGCTCATTCCTGAGCATGGAATCGCGGGTGGCCGAACACTTCTGCACATCGCTGCGTCATATGGAAGTGTAGAAGTGTGCGAGAACCTCATTGGTCGAGGCATATCGATCAATGCGCCTTCTGCTTCATCAGGCAATCAATTGCCGATCAGCGAGGCGGCGGGGCGCGGCCACCTCGATCTGGTTCGTTGGCTGATCGACCACGGTGCCTGTGTCGATGGCCTGTCTACATCCGTGACAACACCGGTGATGGTCGCTGCCATGAATGGGCATCGCAGCGTTGTCGAACTCCTGCTTCAATGCGGAGCAGACATAAACAGGTTGCACCTGAGAACGCATCAGACGTCGCTTGATTTCGCGCAGGTCTACCAACACGACCATGTTGCCGATCTGCTGCGCAAGGCGGGTGCGCGGCATGCAATTGAACCGGTTGACTATTCGGGCGATGGAGGCGGGATACTCGCTCATGTCGAGCAACATGTCGGCTGTGTGCTGTCGAGTCGATTGACCAGGGAGTGGGAATCATGTCGCGTGGAGTATCGAACCGCTTTGATCCGTCGGGCCAAAGACTACAAACTGCTTTTCTCGCTGGGAATCAATTCGCTTGCGCCCAGCATCGAATTGATGATCTGCCTGAAATCAGACTGGCCGACTGGAGAGGCAGTTCTTGCCTCCGGCGGGCATGAATCATTTCCGCTTCGTCTGTTGTGGGAACTGAGCAGGATCAGATTGAAGGGGCGCTTGATCGAAGAAGGCGATATTGTCGAGCGGGCGATGCTGAGTGTTGAAGAAGCTTTCTGGCCATCCGGCGTTGATGCTTTCCTTGTGGTCGATTACCAATTCTACGGTTCCAAGCACAAGGAGCAAGGCGATGAGGAGGTGAAGATGTTGGCCCTGGTGCCCATCCAATACACGAAATCAATGCGTCCAACGGGGCAGAGATTGCAGGATATGCTTTTGAAGCTTCGCACTGCCTCCTGGAAGAGAATAGCCCTGAAACCGTAGTGCGTTTGATCTGATATTGCGTTGAAATCGATTTCCATTCTGCTTGTTTCTTCTGATGCTGCCTGAGTGCTTGCGCGGGATCTGGAAACACGTATATTCTTAGCGCGACCCGAAATATCCATCTGGAAGAAATGCTATCGACAACCCGGGTCTGGGGGATTTCAAAGTGACGAATATATTCGAATCGCTTAGAAATAAGCGCGAGAAAGGCTATAAACGGACCATGGTCGTGATTGGCGTCCTTCTGTGGATCGCTATCGTGCTGGCCATCTACAACCATTGGAATGATGCGGGCGCGGGGCGGATCGTCCGCATGTATGTGGGCTATGGCGTAGCGATCGCTATCTTCTACGTGATTGCGGCGGCGTTCTATCGCGCGTCCGCCTTTGGGAATATGGTGTTGCTCAGCAACGAGCAGTTCCCGGAGTTCCATGCAATGGTCGTTCAGGCGTCGCAGGAGGTCGGCTTGTCGGAACCGCCTAAGACCTTTATCTACAATTCGAACGGCATTTTTAATGCCTATGCGCGGCGTATCTTCGGTGGGCGCTATGTGTTCCTGACTGGCGCACTCGTTGAGGCGAACAATGACGCGCAAGTGCGGTTCGTGATTGGTCATGAATTGGGTCATCATGCGGCTGGACATTTGAACCCCTGGATCAACACCCTGAAACTTCCTGCGTACCTCGTTCCATTCCTGGGAAAGGCCTATTCACGCTCGCGTGAGTACACTTGCGACAGCATAGGCGCGTATTTGTCGAAGGATCTTCATGCTTCGCGCGGCGCATTGCAGATGCTGGGCTGCGGCTGCCGACGCCTCAATGCATCGATGAATGCAAATGCGTTTATGGCGCAGGAAAAGATGGTGCCGCCGATCTTCGGTTTCTTCACAGAGATTCTGCGCACGCACCCACGCTTGACGCGGCGCATTGCTGCGATCAATCGCACGGTGACCGGTCATCTGCATGGTGGCTCAGGGAGTGTTGTGGTCGAACCGCAGTTGAATATCGACGCTCGCACGACTCAGTCCGAATAAAGGTCCGGGAACGTCGCGAGGGACGTTCCCGGATGGCATTTCAGCAGCAGTAGAAACCTCCGGGATGCGGCAGTAGCGTTTCCCAGACCGCATGCCAGAAGCCTGGTTTCGGCGGCGGTGGCGTAGGCGTCAAATGGACAGGTTTATCATCGTCGTAACAGCCCTCGAATTTCCAGAGACTCGGTCGGCTAGCGTCATCGTCCTGGATCCCGTAAGGGACGTAGAAATGGGTCGTCTGTCCCTTTCTGCATGCTTTTCCCGCGATGGTCTGGTCTTCCGAGAGTTTGGCATAGCCTCTACCTATGGGGTCAATCGATATCTCTACAAATTTCACGTTCCCGCCTGTCACAGGCTGCGAGAATTGCGCGCCGCACAGGCGACGTGTCTGAGCGATAAGGTGACTGCTGGGATCCGGGCTTCCGTAGTCGTAGCCAAGACATTCCACGATAGACCCAGCAGGAATCAAGATTTCGCCGTGCTGGATGGGCTGCTTCGTGAGTATTGAGTCTTTCCCGGTGAATTCGATTTCAGACTGGTAGTCATTCATCTGCATACGATACTGCTCGGTAAACTGGGATACGAAGTACGCGTCAAAAAGGACCAGGATCAGAGCGATAATCCCCATTCGCAATTTTCGGCATCTAATCGGTTTGCCGGATCGAACGGATATTATGCAAAAGGCGACGCGCGCCAGCCAGGCGAGCGTGCCGGCTACCGCAATCCATGGTGCGAGCACGGCCATGAGGCCGAAAGACAGAAAAATGAGAATGGCGAAGAAGCCGAGAACGCCGTCCGCGATGACGTGCGCGATCGCGGAGAGTTTTGTTAGACAGGTAGAAATGAAAGGCATGAATAAAGCTGGAATCTCGTGGCGTCGATTATTGAAGCCCGTAGCGCAATGACGAAAAGATGAGTCAACAAAACCACGTGCATCAACCTATGGCGTAGCCGACGCGCTGGCAACAAACATCACATGCACTATCGCTGGTGGCGTGAAATTCTCGCGTGTGGCAACGAAGCGGGTTGCCGAGACTTTCTTCAGATCACCGGGAAAGCACAACGACAAAACGTCAGTGGGCGCGGCTTTATCCAACGTAAGCGTATATTCTCCGATCGGCCCGGAAGGGAGCGCACCAGGCGGGCTATCGATCAAGACATCGAACTGGGCGAAGCCAGCGTCGATACGATCGTTGACATGCTTGCGCATCGTATCGCTCACACAGACCGCACCGGCATCACTGGTCGATAGCGGATAGCTTGCATTAACGCCTGCGGCTGTCTTGTAGTCCAACCCGATCGTGACGGTCTGGCCGGCGGGGAAAATCTGCGTCCACGTGCGCGTCACCCGTATAGGTTTCATCATGCCATCCGCATGCCCCACGATTGCACTATCGGTATGAAGCTGCTGGGGCGCGCCGTTCACGTTGACAGTCAACGCAAGCGGGTTAGCCGCGTTCGCGCCGTCTAGCGCGCGTTCGGCTTCGAGCGGCGCACGATCAAAGACCGGCAGCGGAAACGACGCCTGGCGCACCAGATTGCTCTTGCCGGTGTTGCGAATCGCATATTCAAGGTGTATGTGATCGGCGGCGATGGTGAGATGCTCGCTATCCAGGCTCAGCCCGCTGCTATCGGACAAGTGAAGTCCACTGGTTGGCGTGGCGCTTATCACGTCGCTCGCGCGAGCGGGAAGCGCCACGGCACTGATCGTCAATGCGGCAAGCAAAGTAATTGCCCGCAAAAGGACCGGTTCAGGTCCGGAAATCGCCTGAAATCGCAAGACGCTACGCAACGTTTATCTCCGTTCAATTCAGAATATCTACCCGAAACCCTCTATACGATGATCGCATGAGATTCAACGACGTTCGGCGCGCCGGGTTTTGCTGCGGCCGGCGAATCGCTCTCACGCGCAAGTATATCGATTACTCCCTCGCGATCCTAAGGGGATCTGGCCTGGCTATTGGGTTGCACCCCAGCCAGGGAGGCAGTAACGGAATCATGCTATATATGCGTGCGTCATTTAATCCCTGATCTGCAACCTCTTATCCGATTCAATATGCATGCGCTATTCCGCAACGCACGTGGCCATTTGATTCTATTGGCCGCAACGATATTGGCTTCAGGCAGTGCTTCAGCGGCTTCATTCGACTGCAGCAAAGCCGTCTCTCAAACCGACAGGCGCATTTGCGCATCGCCGGAACTTCAGCAACTCGACCAGAAAATGGGCGAACTCTATCGCCTGAGAGCGACAGGCAGCGATGGCAGCGCATGGCGCACCGATCAGCGCGCCTGGTTGCGAAGCCGCGACCGTTGCATCGATTCCGCGTGTTTGAAGACTGTCTATATTGAGCGTCTGACCGTGCTCGAAGATAGCGCAAGGGCATTTCACTGGCCGGGCAAGTGGTGGCGCGTCGACGCTGGCGGCCACGATGAGGCCACGGTCGAGATTCGGGATTTGACTGCGCAGGGGCTGCATTTTCATCTCGAAGCCAGTGCGGGGGCCAATCAAGGGGAACTCGAAGGCACGGCGCGATTTGATGCCGCTGGCGCGGCGCGTTATGCGAGCGGAGCTGCTTCGCAGCGCTGCGAACTGATTTTCAGACGTACGGTCAATCGCATCGAGATCGAGCAGAACGGCGATCAGTTTGCCTGTGGTGCGGGCATGGGCGTGAGCTACGACGGCACCTATGTGCACTCCGCTGGCGATCCCAACGGTAAGCCCGATCTGGTCGCGCTCGGCGTCGTAAAGACCGAGGCGCAGAATCGTGCCATCCAGGCGTTGCTCGGCAGCGATTATGATGCGCTGGCGGCCTCGGCCGACGGTGTGAGCGACAACTCATCGGAGTCCGGAATACCCGGCGTGACCGTCGTCGACACCTTTGTCGAAGGGCTCGCCTGCGATATGAAGTCGGTGGTGGCATACGACGGCGGCGGTCACATCTGGGTGGGACTCTGGTCGCCGAATGCAAAAGACGGGCAAGCGGCGCTGGCTACCGGGGTGGTCGAACTGCGCTACTACACGAATAATCCCGGCGACAAGCGGCGTCTGCCCGCGTTTATCGCGTCGCGCCGCAATCACGTCTGTCCGTCTGAGCGTGAGGTAGTGCGGATGATGCCTTGATTGCGTGGATATAACTGGACCGGTGGGAAGCCAGCGGTAATATCTTGAATATACGGCGAAATCAGCGTTCTTACTTGCAAACCTGGATTCGCCGTGGCGCTGTGTGCGATCTAATCGTCATAAGAAACCAGCCAGGCTTCGCGCTGACCGAAAGCGTTTAACCTAAAGGATCCTTCATATCCGGGCATCATGCCTTTGCGATACTGAGGGTATTGGTCGAACGCGATCGGCGCCTGGTTCAGGCGATTGGACAATGAGCAAAATCCTTACAATTGAAGACGATCCCATTGTTGGCCGGGATATCACGGAAGAACTGTCGAATGCGGGATTCGAAGTCGAGTGGGTTCGCACCGGTGCGGAAGGCATCGCGCGTGCGCTGAGCCCCGAATTCGACGCGATAACGCTGGATCGCGTGCTGCCAGGCATCGACGGCCTGACGATCGTGAAGACGATTCGCAGTGTTGGAATCGAAACGCCGGTGTTGATGATCAGCGCGCTCTCCGATGTCGATGAGCGCGTCACCGGTCTGCTGGCGGGCGGTGACGACTATATCGCGAAGCCGTTTTCTGCGACGGAAATGCGCGCGCGCATTCAGGTGCTATTGCGAAGAAGAGGGCGACTTCAGCAGCAGGTTGCCACAACGCTGAAAGTCGAAGACCTTGAGATCGACCTGATTGCGCGCTCCGTCAACCGCGCAGGCGTCGAAGTCAATCTGCCGCCTGTGGAATTCAGGCTGCTCGAATATCTTGCCCGGAACTCCGGTCAGGTCGTCACGCGGACCATGATTTTCCAGTCGGTCTGGGACATGCACTTCGATCCAGGCACGAATCTGATCGAGGTCTATATTGGCATCCTGCGCAAGAAGATCGACCGGCCGGGACTCAAACCGTTGATCAAGACGGTGCGCGGATCAGGCTATATGGTCGGATGAACCGTATGAAGATGAGCCTATGGCGCAGTGCGATATTTCGCCTGCTTTTGATTTACGGGTTCGTGTTTGCAGGCTCGATGTCCGGTCTGGTGTGCATCAATTACTGGGAATCGGCGTCGTATACCGCGACCCAGGCGGACTACAACATCGCCTGGCAATTTGCCTATTTTTCCGAACTTCCTGCGGATAAGGTGCCGATGCAGATCGCCGCGCATATCCGCAGCGAAATGCGTCGGCCCATCAATTTTTACGGGCTGTTCACGAGCAATCGTCAGTGGATTGCCGGTGACATCCTCGCTTTCCCGCAAAACGTCCGCCCCGATGGCGATGGCGTTTGGAGCAGGCCGCTTCTTGCCGCGCAGACGGCCACGCGGCCGGAATATATGCGCACGAAAGCGATGAAACTGGCGAGCGGCGACATTCTGGTCGTATCCCGCGACGTTGACGAAATGTCCCGTTTGCGCGCCTACATGCTGGGCGGCCTCGCGTGGAGCGCTGCAATCGTGGTGGTTGGCGGCCTTGCGATTGGCATCCTGCTGTCGACCTCGCAACTGCGCCGCGTGAGCGATGTGCGCCGCGTGGTGCAACAAATTGCTCGCGGCGACTTTGAAGCGCGTTTGCCGCAGACGGGCCGCGATGAAATCTCGTGGCTTTCGACCATGGTGAATCACATGCTCGACGAGGTGTCACGGCTCATGCACGAAGTGAAGGGGGCGTGCGATGGCATTGCGCACGATCTGAGAACGCCCGTCATTCATATCCGATCGTTGCTCGCCCGCATTCCCGATGAGCAGTTGACCGATACGCATGCGCAGCTTTTGGTGCAGGCGCGAGAAGAGACCGAAGACGTCCTTCAGCGCTTTGCCGCCATCATGCGCATTTCGGAAATCGAATCCATCAAGCGCAAGAAGGGCTTCAGTGATGTCGAAGTCGATACGCTTTGCCAAAGGGTGGTCGATCTTTACCAGCCCGTCGCAGCGGCGAAAGGTTTGACGTTTTCCGTGGATTTACGCGCACGGGCGGCTATTCGGGCCGACTATCCCTTGATGTTCGAGGTGCTCGTCAATCTTCTCGACAATGCGATCAAGTTCACGCCGGAAGGCGGCACGGTTCTGCTGAAATCCGAAGATGGCAGCGATGGGCCGACCATCGTGGTTTCGGATAGCGGGCCGGGAATTCCCGATGAAGAGCGCAGTGCGGTGTTTCAACGTTTCTATCGGAGCGATCTGACCAGCACGGTACCGGGTTCGGGACTGGGTCTTTCGGTGGTGCAGGCCGTCGTTCGATTGCACGACTTTGGCCTGACGCTTTCCGACGCACACCCCGGTTTATGCGTGCGGCTGGATTGCTGGGCGCAATTCAAGCGCGACTGAGGAGACGTTGCATGCGCATCCTTTGTGTCGGTGGCGAGCAGCGACGGCGCTACCTGGCCAGGGCGCTCGAAGAGTCGAACCATAGCGTGGTGGAACTCGGCTCGCTCGACGATGCGGCCTGGCTTGCCAGAACCGAATGCATCGATGTCGTCATCGTCCTGGCCAACGCGGACGCGCAACAGGCCGCTCACACACTTGCCGTGAGACCCGCGAGCACGGTGCTGGTTATCATCGAATCGCGTGGCAGCGTGCAAACGCGTGTCGAGGCGCTGGAGGCCGGGGCGGATATCTGTCTTGGCGAGCCGTATGAATACACCGAACTCCATGCGCGCCTGCATGCGATCACGCGATCGGGCAAAGATATCAACAAGGTGGATCCACACGGTGGGATAGCGCGTCAGCCTGTTCTTTCAGCGTCGAGGCGAAGTTTGCTATGCAGTGACGGAAGCGCGCTACTGCTGCGCCGCCGCGAGTATCTGTTGATGGATCGCCTGCTGCGCAATCCCGGCGAGGCGGTTCGTCATGCCGAACTGGTTGACTATGTGTTCGGCGATGTCGAGGTGGATTCGACATCGCTTCACCGGTTGGTGTGCCGGTTGCGCGACCGCTTTCTGAAGGCGAACGCGCTCGTTCGGGTGATCGGCATTCCGCGCGTCGGGTATCGCGCGGAAATGGATATTCAGTGACGCGCAAACCTGCTGCCGGGTTAGCAGCCTAAATTATCTTTAACTTTTGGGGAGGCAGCTTCCAGGGCGTCATCGGATAGTCTAAGGGTTCGAATTCAGAACTATTCCAATCATGAACCTTAAATCAAGCTTGCCCCGTCTCGCAGCGGCCGTTGTTATCCTCACCGCGAGTTTCACTGCAAATGCCGCGCCAGGTCTCTCGCATCAGCAATGTCTGTCGTATCCATTCAAGAAGGCGGTGGGCGGCGTCACGCACGCTGACCTGATGAAGGAACTGTCCGAGCTTGAGGCGCGCGGCTACGCGCCGGGCTCCGATAATGGCGTTTATCCTGCAGATCTGAATGCGGCGGAGAAATCACTTGCGGTTGACTACAGGCACGACTGCGTTTCTTCGCATTGATAGCTAAAGAATCCTTCATCTTTCGTGACGGCGATTTCGCGGCGTCTTTGTTACGCTTGCGCCCGACTTATCGCGGCAGTCAGGCGAGAAAAGATGCCCAGGCATCCGGATAGATGAAAGGAGTTTCAGATAATGAATGTGCGCAAGACGGTTATTTCGATTTCGATGTTGCTCGGTATTCAGGGGCTGGCGATGGTGGCGCCTGCGTCGGCGGCAACCAGTGCGCCCGCGGCGGCCGTCACCCAGCAGCACGCGGTGCCGATCACCATTCGCAATGTCGTGATTGGTCAGGGCGCACCGAAGATCATTGTTCCGACGACCGGCTCCACGGCCGAGGAAGTGCTGGCCCAGGCGCGTGCGATTGGCAGCAATCCCGACGTCGATATTATTGAATATCGCATCGACTACCTGAATTTCGATACGGATGCGGCGCAAGTGGCCGAACTCGGCAAGAAGGTTGCCGCAGCCGCGAATGGCAAGCCGCTTATTCTGACTTTCCGCACGAAAACGGAAGGCGGTTCGAAAGAGATTACCGATAAGGAATACGGCGATCTCTACATGGCGCTGATCAAGGCGCACTTCATCGATATTCTCGATGTGGAAATGTTCCGTCAACCGTCCGTCGTGCGCGAGGTCGTTGCTGCGGCCCACGCGGCGGGAATCAAGGTGGTGATGTCCAGCCACGATTTCAGGAAGACGCCTCCCACGGCAGAGATCGTGTCGCGTCTGCGCGAGCAGGACAAGATGGGCGCGGATATCCTGAAGATTGCGGTCATGCCGCATAACGCGGCGGACGTGCTCAAACTGCTCGATGCAACGGAACAGATTCGCGACCAGTATTCGCGCAAGCCGCTGCTGACGATGTCGATGGGCGGACTGGGCGCGGTGTCGCGCTTCTCCGGCCAGGTTTTCGGCTCCGATCTGACCTTTGGCATGATTGGCGAAGCATCTGCGCCGGGTCAGGTGGATGCCAGGGCACTGCGCCAGGTACTCGACACCATCAACAGTGCAGTCAGCGGAAAGTAACACTTAAAGCGATCTGAAGGGCGCCGACAACCGGCTGCCTCTACCTGTTTTCCGATATCGAACGCGCGCCGCGCTACTGAGCGGCGCGCGTTTTTGTTGGTCCGAATTTTCGCCTTCTCTGGCCATGTGGCTTTACGCCTGGCACACGCCTGGCAGCCGCGACACACCCACGGCGAGCGCCACACGACTCATGGCCCGCCGCTGCTCCGGTGCCAGCATTACCCCAATAGAATGAATCAGCAGAGCAATTATCGCAGCGCTTCCGTCAAGGCGTTGATCGTCGTTGCGGCCGCAGCGGCTATTCCGGCGCACGCGCAAAGCAGCATCACGCTATACGGCGTGGCCGACGATGCCATCACCTACGTGAGCAACCAGAAAGGCCACGCGAATCTTTATCTTCGGCAGGGCAACCTGTATGCGTCGAAGCTGGGCCTGAAAGGCAATGAGATTCTCGGCGAAGGCACCAGCGCGATATTCGTACTCGAATCGGGCTTTGACCTGAACAATGGCGACGCTGCCTCCAGTGGCTCGGTATTCAACCGGCAGGCGTATGTCGGGCTCTCCAGCGAACGCTACGGCAGCGCCACGCTGGGTCGCCAGTACACGCCTTATTATCTTTTCGTTGGATCGCTTTCGTCGGTGGGTGCATTGA
This sequence comes from Burkholderia sp. Ax-1719, assembly GCF_011753055.1. Lineage (GTDB taxonomy): Bacteria > Pseudomonadota > Gammaproteobacteria > Burkholderiales > Burkholderiaceae > Paraburkholderia. The sequence continues at coordinate 891,320 of NZ_VWWJ01000001.1, forward strand.
CGGGAGCGGCGGGGGCGCATCCGGGCGACCTGGACGGCATGGACACGACGGTGCGCGCGAGTAACGCCGCCATGTATGTGTCGCCGCAATGGCGCGGTTTGCAGGCGGCCGGCATGTATGCTTTCGGTGGCGTTGCGGGCACGATGGGCCGTGGGCAGACGATCAGTCTCGCACTGCGCTATTCACATGGCCCGTTCGCGTTCGCGGCGGGTTATCTCGACATGGACAACGCATTCACCAGCACGACGAGCGCGGCGTTCGATGCATCGTCCAGTGGTTCTTTCGGCGAGTCGGTGGTGAACGAGGGCTACTACACGGCGCGGTCGATGCGCGATATCGCACTGGCTGGTATTTACGATTCTGGTTCGGTGCGAGTCGGGCTGATGTATTCCAATGTGCGCTATTTGCCTGGCACGCGTTCGCTGTTTGCCGATACGGCGTCGTTCAATACCTATGGTGCGTTCGTGCGTTGGCAAGCCGTTCCGGATATCGATCTGGCGGCAGGCCTGTCATATACGCTCGCCTCGCGAAGCAACGGGATATCGAATGCGGCGCGTTATGCGCAGTTTTCCTTGAAGCAGGGCTATCAACTGTCGAAGCGCACGCGGCTCTATGCGCTCGAAGCATGGCAGCACGCCAGCGGCCAGACGCTGGACAGCGCCGGGAATGTCGTCGACGCTGCACCCGCAGTGGGCGATTCACAAAACCTGACGCCATCGTCAACGCGCACGCAGTTTGTCGGCATGCTCGGTATCGACATGTCGTTCTGACCGGCTCCCCGCCGGGGTTCTCAAGGTGCGTTCATGCCCGCGAACGACTGCGCCTTGAGGCTGGAGCGCAGTGAGCCAACCTGGGTCGCCTCGACGGCAGCGGCGCTGTTTCCCCAGCTATTGCGGATAAACGTCGCGATGGCGGCAATGTCGGCGTCCGAGAGTTTCCACGCAAAAGCGGGCATCTGCGCGCTGGTCGGATTGCTGGCTGTTGCCGCACCACGCCCGCCTACGAGCATCGTCCGAAGCACGTTATTGGCGCCCGCCGCACGCACGCCGGGATTGTTCGCAAGCGACGGCACCATCGTATCCACGCCGTCGCCATTGCTCTTGTGGCAGGCAATGCAGTTGGTGCGATACAGTTCGCTACCCAGCTTCATCGCCGGATCGGTCGCGGCAAGTGGCTGCGGCGCGCTCGCGCCCGAGCCCGAGCCAGGCAGAGATTTGAGATAAAGCGCGATCGATTTCAGATCGGCGGCGCTCAAATACTGCGTGGAATTCGACACCGCTTCGCCCATCGACCCCGCCGCGACGCTTACGCGATTGCCACCGGTCTTGAGGTAAGCGACGAAATCGTCGTCGCTCCATGTTCCGATGCCGACATAGCGGTTGCCCGTGATTTCCGGGGCATGCCAGCCTTCCAGGTCGTAGCCTTGCAGATAATCGGTGTCGCCGCCCAGCGCGTTCTTGCCGCTGTGGCAGGCAGTGCAATGACCCAGACCATCGACCAGATACGCACCGCGATTCCATTCGACCGATTGCCCGGGATTCGGGTGAAACGGCGTGGGATTGAAGAACAGTAGATTCCAGCCGAACATCATGAGCCGGATATTGAAGGGAAACGGTAACTGGTTGTCCGGCGGCGCTTCCGCGACGGCCGGCACGGTCTTTAGGTAAGCAAGGATATCGAGCAGATCGCGGTCGGTGACACGCGCGTAGAGGTTATACGGCATCGCCGGGTAAAGCAGCTTGCCGTGCGGCGCGACGCCGTTCTTCACCGCGTCGAGAAACTGCGCGTCGGTCCAGTTGCCGATGCCGTATTGCGGATCGGGCGTGATATTGCTGGAAACAATCACGCCAAACGGCGTATTCAAACCGAGGCCGCCCGCGAACGGTTTGCCGCCTTGTGCGGTATGGCAGGCGATACAGTCACCGGCGCGGGCGAGATACATGCCGCGCTTGACGGGGTCGGTCGCGGCGCTGCCGTCCGTATCGCCGAACTGGACCACGCGTTTGAGCAGGTCCGAATCCGCGGGCTGTGCGTTCCGCTGCGAACTACGCCACGCCACCAGGCCGCCAAGGACGATTACGGCCAGCACGATCAGCAGAACCAGAACCATCAGGATGCGTCGCCCGAGGCGTGCGCCGCGCGGCGAGGAGGTATCAGGAGTGCGCGCCATGGCCTACACCTGCACCAGCGCGCCGGGCGCCTTCAGGTAGTGATCGCGGATTGCCTGAGCCGCGTGAAGGGTGAGCGCGGCGACTGTGCCGGTGGGGTTATAGCCGCCATTGTTCGCGAACGCCGACGCACCGCATACAAAGGTATTCGGCACATCCCAGCTTTGCAGATATTTGTTGACCGCGCTGGTGGCCGGATCGGCGCCCATGCACGCGCCGCCTGTCGTGTGCGACGAGAGGTTCGTCATTGGCGTGTAAGGCTGGGCCGTGGGCTCGGAGCGCTCGATCGTTTCGGCATTCATCGCGCGGGCGATTTCCTCCGATTTATCGGCCATGAATTTCGCCGATCGCTTGTCGTTCTCGTTCCAGTCGAATGTCACGCGCAGCAACGGCTGACCGTGACGGTCCCGGTAGGTGGGATCGAGATCGAGAAAGACATCGCGATGGGGATAGCTGTTGCCCATCACGTAAATCGAGTTGAAGTTCTGATACGCCTTGCGGTAGGCCTGTTTCCACGCCGATCCCCATGTGGGCGTGCCTTTGGGTACGCCCGAGGACATGCCGATGGGGCGGCCGTTGGTCGAGTGAATCAGCGCCACGCCGCCGCCGATAAAGTCGTAATTCGAATGGTCGAAGTTATCGCCGTTGAAATCGTCGATGGCCTGCGCGAGCGCGCCCGCACCGATGAACGGATTGAGGTTTTGATCCTTGAGCCAGATCGATGCGCCCGAAATCGTCTGATAGGCGTAATTGCGGCCCACCACGCCCTGGCCCGCATCGCGGTCGTAAGGCTTGCCGATGCCCGACAGCAGCATCAGGCGCACATTGTCGAACTGATACGCGGACAGCACGACGATATCGGCGGGCTGTTCCCATTGCTGGCCGTCGTTGTCGATGAACGTTACGCCTGTGGCCATCTTTTTGTCGGGCGTGAGATTGACGCGCAGCACTTCCGCGTTGGGGATCACGCTGAAATTTTTACGTGCCATCAACGCAGGGACGACACAGGCCTGCGGGCTGCTTTTCGACCAGTTGCCGCAACCGAAGAATTCGCAGTACCCGCAATACGTGCACGGCGCCATCTTTACGCCGAGCGTATTGGTGTACGCCCCTGACGTGTTGCCCGCGGGCACGGGAAACGGATGGTAGCCAAGGTCGCGGGCCGCCTTGTCGAAGAGCAGCGCCGCCTGGGTGCGGGCGAGCGGCGGAAGCGGATAGTCGCGGTTGCGCGGGCCTTCGAACACGTTCCCGCCGTCGATTTTCTGGCCCTGCACATTGCCCGCTTTGCCCGATGTGCCGGCGATACGTTCGAACTTGTCGTAGAACGGTTCGAGTTCGTCATACGTGACGCCCCAATCCTGCACCTGCAATCCATCGACGAAACGGGCTTTCCCGTATTTTTCGACGGTATTCGTATAGGTGACGAAATCGGTCGGCAGGAAGCGCCAGGTCATGCCGTTCCAGTGCGTGCCCGCGCCGCCCACGCCCCAGCCGAACTGGTAGGTGTTCAGATCGCGCAGGGGCAGTGCTTCCTGGTCGGGCCGGTTGCGGAACGTCATGGTCTCTACGCTGAGCGGTTGCAGCAATTCGCGTCGGCGGGCGTAGCGCAATTCGTCGGTGTCGATCGTGGTGGGGAAATCGGTGCTGGTATCGCGCCAGTTGCCGCGCTCGATCGCGACCACATTGAGGCCGGCCTGCGTGAGCTCATTGGCCATCAGCGAGCCGGCCCATCCGAGACCGACGATGACGGCATCTGCCTTGGGCCGCTTCTGTGCCATGCTGGGCGCTCCTTGTTCTCGTGCGGGCAGACGCGCGGCGTCACTCGCGCCGCGCAGACTCGCCGATCAGGTTTGCTTGCGGATGAAACTCACGGGCTGAATGCCAAGCGGCTGGCCAGGCTTGTCGAGATAGTCGCGAAAGTCGTACTGCGCGCCCGGAAAACCCACCATCTTCCAGCCCGCCATGTCCTTGTTGCCGCCGTAGATCGGATCGGAAAAGAAGCCTTCGCGGACGTTCCAGAGCACCAGCGAGAAGAACTGTTTCGCATCCACGCCGGACAGTTGCAGCGAGCCGTCCTCCCATTCGTGGATGGCCGCGTCCTGCTCGTCGGGTGCGAGGTCAACGAAACGCTTGCCGCCGGGCCTGGCTTTCACGGCGCTGTCGAATGCCGCCAGCCCGGCACGCCAGCGCGCGGCGGGACCGCGGTCGAACTGGGGACCGGCTTGCGGGAGACCCTGCTTGAGCGGGCCGTCGAGATAGAGATACGTGCCTTTGCCATAAGGTCCGGCGAGCTGTGCATCGATAAAGACGGCGCAGCCGGCTTCCTTGCCGCCGATGCTCAGGCTGTCGGTGGGAATCAGGCGGTCGGCGATGGCTTCGGTGAGGGCGGCTTCGTCGGCGGTAAAGAACTTCCAGCCATTGGCGATGACCGGCTGCGGCGCAGGCGCTGCTTCGCCGGTCCATGGCATGCCGCCCCAGATGACCTTGGCTTTCGCAATCGCAAGACTGCCGACGAGCAGGACAAACGACACCAGGAATCCACGTCTTCGCATGGTGTACCTCTGACGAATGTGGCGGGAGGTCAAGCTTCAGGGACTGCAATCAGACCGGGGACGCGCGCCGCCATGCGGCGCTTATCGAAATAACATAGTTGTCAACCCGGATCAGCGCAAGCGGAGTAACTACTGGCTCGTCGCGTAGCGCTGCAAGCAGACAGTCAGGTCGGCTGGGCTGGAGGATTGCTCACGCGTCGGCCTGATTGCCCGGCGGCCTTCGTTTGAGTTCGATGATTGCGGGCACAACGATCGTGGGCGCGAGCGCCAACTCAATGGGCGTCGCCACGGCGGCTTTTCGGCTTCGAGCGCCAGGCGATCCCGCAGGCGGCCACGACCTCACAATCTGTTAAATGCTTCTTAAAAGAAGCATTTAGAACGACGTCCTCCTGATTGTGCTACATTTATGAAGCAAACAGGAGGTGAGCAGTGGAATGCGCCCTGCAGATTTTTCTCGATGACCAGTGGATAGACTGCGCCGCGATCGACTGGCGCGAGGGCCGATGCCAGTGGGATTTTCAGGTCATGTACGCGGTCGAGCATACCCACGATCCGGTGTCGCTCGTCGAACCCGTCGACACGGAGTTCCGCTATGCGCGCACGCTCCCGGCGTTCCTCTACGACCTCGTGCCGCAGGGCGCGGGCCGGCGCTTCCTGCTCGGCGAACTCAAGCTGCAGGACGGCCCTGATGCGGATTTCCCGCTCCTCTGCACCGGCGCGTTCAATCCCATCGGTCGTATCCGTATCGCGCAAGCTGTCGACTATTTCGAGGCCCACGTGCGCCGCCACCCCGACGCGCGTGGCCTGCCTGGCATGTCGATCGACGATGTAGTCGAGCGTAGTGTCGATTTCAAGGAGCGCATGTATCTGCACGGCATGCTGGGCACCGGCACCACGGGCGTGCAGGGCGCTGCGCCGAAATACCTGCTCACCCGCGACCACGCCGGGCTGCTGCATGGCGATGCGGTTCTTCCGGATGCGCAGGCAACGCAGCACCTGATCGCGAAGCTGCCACGCGGCAGCGCGAGCGCCGACCTCAAGGTGCTCCACAACGAGGCGGCCTATATGCGGGTGGCCGCCGCAATTGGCATCCGTACTCACGATCAGCTGCCCAGCCTGCACGGCGACGTGCTGCTGATCCCGCGCTTTGACCGGCGTGTGCGTGACGGGCGCATCGAGCGGCTTCACCAGGAAAGCGTGGCCTCGTTGCTGGGCCTCAGCGGCTTCGATCTGCGTCCGGATCTTTTCGAGGTCGTGGCGGCGATCCGCAGGGTGACGAGCGATCCGGCTGCGGAAACGCTTGAATTCATCAAACGCGACGTGCTCAACCTCGCCATGCGCAATACCGACAATCACGCGCGCAACACGGCGGTGCAGCTAGTCGATGGCCGCGTGCAACTGACGCCGCTGTTCGATTTCGCGCCGATGTATCTCGACCCCGAACTGGTGCCCCGCACGCTCAGATGGTATCGGCCGGATTCGACCCGCGTCGAGCTGACGGAGTGGGGCGACGTGCTGGCTGCGCTACCGCTGGGCGGCGGCGAGCGTCAACGGCTAGACGCGGCATTGAGCCGCTTCGCCGTGGAGGTCGAACGCCTGCCCGACATCATGGCGGAGCAGGGCGTCGATCAGGACATCGTGCAATTCCTCATGCCCTCCATCGACACGCAGGTCCGGCAGCTCAAGGCGCTGCATCCGGATTCGCCGTAACTTCAAGAGAACCGCTATGCCCCGCCGCACACCCTTGAGCCGTGAAGAACAGAATGCCCGGCGTCGGGAATTCTACGAGCGCATCGAGCGCGGCGATATGAGCATTGCCGAAGCCATGAAGGCGATGCGCAAGATGACGGGTTTGACCCAGGCAGAATTCGCGGCTCATCGCGGCGTCAGCCGTCGCGTGATCCAGGACATCGAGCGCGGCACGGGCAATCCAACGGTCGAGTCTTTGAACAGCATCGGCAAGCTGTTTGGCTTGCAGGTGGGCTTCGTCCGGCTGCGGCGCAGCGAGCCGCCTGTGACTCCAGCCGAATAAGCGCTGCGCCAATGTCAAACGGGCACGTTCGTTTTTGCCGAACGTGCCCGTTTGAGCGAAGCAGCGTTGCTGATAGCCGCAACGATACGCGTACTTCTTTTAGCGCATACCGCCGCTGGCGACGATATGCTCGCCCGTCAGCCACTTTGCGTCGTCCGACGCGAGGAATACCGCAATCGACGCAATGTCGTCCGGTGAGCCCACGCGTCCGAGCGGCGTCTGGCTGACTGCTGCCGTTTCGAATTCCGATCCGATCACGCCGGCGCTTTGCGTGCCTTCGGTCACGATCACGCCCGGATTGATGGTGTTCACCCGAATCTTCTTCGGCCCGAGTTCGCGTGCGAGCGCGCCGGAGATGGCGTCCACTGCACCTTTGGTGCCGCTATAGACGGCGGTCGTGGCAGGGGTGATCGTCGAAACGACGGAGCTGATATTGATGATGCTCGCGCCTTCGCCAAGGTGTTTCGACGCGGCCTGCGTGGTGAGCAGCACGCCGAGTACGTTGACGTCGAACTGTCTGCGGTATTGATCTTCGGTGAACTCTTCGATCGGTCCGAATTCGTAGACGCCGGAGTTATTCACGAGGATGTCCAGGCGTCCAAAGGTTTCGACTGCCGCGTCGATGATGCCTTTTGCGTCGGCGGCCTTCGAGACGTCACCACCCACGGAAACCGCCTTGCCGCCCGCCGCGGTGATTGCGGACACAACGGCATCCGCGCCGGCCTTGCTGCTAGCGTAGTTCACGACGACCGATGCGCCTTCGGCCGCCAGCGCCTTCGCGATCCCTGCGCCAATGCCTTTCGACGCGCCAGTGACAACGGCCACCTTCCCTGAAAGCTTGCCCATGATGTTTTACCTCGCTGTGAGTCATTCCGATGAACCAGACCGGCTTGACGTCTTTGCGTGACGCGATTGCCGGCGCGTCATGCAAATCTAGACAGTCGCGCCGCTGCGATAAAGGCGCATGAAACGAATTGAGTGGCGCGATTTGCCGAACAATCGGAAAACGGGGCGAAACCCACTCTGTGCAATAACGCTGAACCCCTCGCGCTGCGCCGGTTTGAGGGGTATCGACGTCTTCTCTCGCGGGTTCGCAAATCTTCGATTGGACTTTCGACCTGAGAAATACTTGGTTGGGTTGCGCGCACCGCACCATTAGAGTGCGGACTGTGCCACCCGCGTTCGACGTGCGATGACGCAACCAACAAAAAGGAAATTCAGGCAATGAAGATGAAAATCAGGGGCGCAGTGCTTCCCGCACTGCTGACGGCGTTGCTCGCCGTGGCATCGAATGCGGCGCACGCCGATCGACTCGACGACATCAAGAAGGCCGGCGTGCTGCGCGTGGCCGCGTTCGACAGCAATCCGCCGTTCGGCTTCGTTGACTCGACGGACAACCAGATCATCGGTCTCGACGTGGATTACGCGCGCGCCGTCGCGAAGAGCCTTGGCGTGAAGCTGGAAGTTCAGCCGACCAACCCGGCGAACCGCATCGCGTTCCTCAAATCGGGCAAGGTCGATCTGGTGTTTGCGAACTTCACGATCACCGATGAGCGCAAGAAGGAAGTCGACTTCAGCACGCCCTATTTCGCCTCGGGCACCCAGTTCATCGCGAAGAAGGGCGCACTCAAGTCACCCGACCAGCTCAACGGCCTGCGCATCGGCGCCGACAAGGGCACCACCAACGAACAGCAGGTGCGCGCGAAATACCCGAACGCGACCATCGTGGCCTATGACGACACGCCGTTTGCGTTCGCCGCGCTGCGCACGGGCAATGTGCAGGCGATCACGCAGGACGGCCCGAAACTGGTTGCGCTGCTCGCGCGCGTGCCGGATAAGGCGAACTACGAGATTCCGGCGTTCACCATCTCGAACGACTATGAAGGCGTGGGTGTGCCGAAGGGCGAAACGCGTCTGCTCGACGCCGTGAACACCACGCTCACGCACCTCGAAGCCGATGGTCAGGCCGCGCAGATCTACGACAAGTGGTTCGGCCCGAAGAGCGCCGCGCCGCTGCCGCGTCTGTTCAAGATCGGCGATCCGCAGAAAAACAGTTAAGCCGTCACGCTGTCCATTCGACCCGGGCCTTGCTTTCCAGCGGCCCGGGCTTTGTGTTTTTTGCTGCCTGATTCATGCATACCTGGCTTGAACCCAAGTACTTCGCGTGGCTCGAACAGGGCCTTGCCGTCACTGTGTTGCTGTCCGCCTGTGCGGGCCTGTGCGCCACTCTGTTCGGCTTCGTGCTGGCCATCGCGCGCACGGCGCACAGTGCCGTGGTGAGGCATGCCGCCGCGCTCTACGTGTTCGTATTCCGCAATTCTCCGCTGCTCGTGCAACTGCTGTTCTGGTATTTCGGCGCGGCGGCGTTGCTGCCGTCGGACTGGATGACGTGGCTCAACACCCCGCACGTCGTCGCGTGGGGACCGCTCACCTTGCGCTGGCCGAGCTTCGAACTGCTGGCGGGCGGGATCGGGCTCACGTGCTATACGACGGCGTTTATCGGCGAGGAATTTCGCGCCGGCATGCGCGGCGTGAACGTCGCTCAGGCACACGCCGCAGCGGCGCTCGGCATGGGGCGATTGGCTACGTTGCGCTACGTGATCCTGCCGCAGGCGTTGCGCATCGCCACGCCGCCGCTCGCGGGACAGTACATGAACCTCGTGAAAAATTCGTCGCTGGCGATGGCGATTGGCGTGGCGGAGCTTTCGTATATGTCGCGCCAGGTGGATACCGAAACGTTCAAGACGTTTCAGGCCTTCGGCATTGCAACCGTGTTTTACGTCTTGACGATTGCCGTGATCGAAGTGGCGCTGGTCGTCTGGCAGCGCACCGGCACGCGCACACTGTCGCGAGGTCGAGCGTGACGGGAATCGACTGGCTCTCTACCTTGCGTTATCTGCTGCTGGGCTCGTTTCCGGCGGGGCCGCTCGGCGGCGTTGCGTTAACGCTCGTGCTATCCGTGGCGTCCGCGCTGCTGGCGGCGATGATCGGTCTAGCGGGCGGCGTGGCGCTGGCGATGACGCGCGGCGCGGCCCACCTGGCGCTCACGGCAATCGTCGCATTCTTCCGCGCCATTCCCGTGCTGATGCTGATTTTCTGGACCTTCTTCCTGATGCCGATTCTGCTGCACGTCGACGTGCCGGGTCTTGCCACCGTCGTGTGCGCGCTCGCGCTGATCGGTGGCGCGTATCTCTCGCATTCGGTGTATGCGGGCATCGAATCAATCGGCACTGGACAGCGCGACGCGGCGCTTTCGCTGGGTCTCACGAGATGGCAGGCGCTCAGAGAGGTGGTGCTGCCGCAGGCCGTGCGCGTGATGATGCCGTCGTTCGTCAATCAGTGCGTGTCGCTCATCAAGGACACGTCGCTGGCGTACATCGTCGGGGTGCCGGAGTTCACTTTTCTCGCCAATCAGTTGAACAACCGCCTGATGGTGTATCCCGCGCAGATATTCCTGTTTGTCGGCTTTGTTTATCTGCTGCTCTGCGGCGCGTTGCAGTGGCTCGCAAATCGTCTGCTGGGCAAGCGCGCGAACGCTTAGGGCAGGAAATTTCACCCGCGCCTTAAAAATCGGACTGCTGATTAAATCGGCGGCGCTCGCGCTTCCTGCCCGAACCGGTTTATCCGATGGCCGCTTCCTGTATGGCCTCGACAAGGTCCGCGTTGCTATGGGCGTGGCCCGCGATGCCCCACGAGCCATCCGCCGCATAAACGATGTTGGTCCAGATGTGATCGCGCGTAAGACGGCCGCCGGCTGCACGTTCGAGAATCGCGGTCGCCTTTTCAGTGAAGGCCTGCTTGGCTTCGGGCGTCGCCAGCGCGATCTGCGGCAGTGTCAGCTCGACAAACGCGGCGGCGGCGGGCTTGCCGGCGGCGAAAACCCGTCCGGCCGGGATCACATTAAGCGTGCCGATCACATTGGGCGTCATGAACGCGTTGCCTTCGAGCTGGGCGACGCTCAACAGCGCCTGTGTCAAGGCGGCGAAGGTCGGGGCTTCGGTTTCGGTGGACAGCACTCCCTCAGATACGGTCAGCGTAATAGGCATGGCAGATCCTCATCGGTAAGCGACAGCAGTTAGTGGTATATATGTAGCGACTGCTCTCTATGTATAGACACTGACTGCTCTTTAAGCAAGAAAAAAGAGCAGTCGCTCCGAATGCGAGGTCCCATGCGTTATACCGCTGAGCACAAGATCGAAACGCGCAAGCGCATCGTCGATGCCGCGAGCCGACTGTTCCGGCGCGACGGCTATGGAGGCTCGGGCATCGACGGGCTGACGAAGGAGGCGGGCGTGACCAACGGCGCGTTCTACGGGCACTTCAAGTCCAAGAGCGAAGCGTTCCGCACGGTGGTGCTGGCGGGCATGGAGCAGTTGCGGCTTGCGGTTGCCGACCTCCGGGCGAGCCACGGCAAACGCTGGCTGAAGACCTTCATCGGCTTTTACCTGGGCCCGAAGCGCACCTGTGATATCGGCGAAAGCTGCGCGCTGCCAAGCTTTTCGCCGGAGATGGTTCGTGCCGACGCAGAAACTCGCGCCGCCTACGAGGGGGAGTTGCTTCGCCTGATCGAGGCGGTTTCGGCGGGGCTGGGCGACGAAGCCGGAACGGAACGCGACGACAAGGCAATCGCGCTGCTTGCGATGTTGTCGGGCGGGGTCACGCTGGCGCGCGCCGTACCGGACCCGGCGCTGTCCCGGCGTATCGCCGACGCGGTCGAGCGTGCGGCGCTGGCCTTGACCTCGGCCCCGCGCAAACAGGGCTGAGCGCACGCTACAAAACAGCAATCAGCGCGGTTGTGCCTCGTCCGTCGGCACGATTACGCGCACGCACAAGCCGCCTTCGGGATGATCGCCAATTTTGAGCTTCGCATTGCAACGCTGCGCGAGGCGCCCGACGATCGACAGGCCGATACCCCAATGCGCGCTTAAATCCCGGCTCACGGCATGCGAAGCGCGCAACGACGCCGTCTGGGCCGTGTCATCGATCAACGCCGCGCCGCCGGCGCCATGATCCCGTACGCTCAGGGTCCAGCTACGCGCGCCGCGCAACGTGCCGATTTCGACCGGCGGTGCACCATGTGCGAGCGCATTGCCGACGAGATTGTCGATCAGGCGGGCGAGGGCGGCGCGCGGAAGCTCGAACGCCGCGCCGGCCTCCAGCCGCAGCACGATCCGGCTATCGTCCGCATTCACGCCGTAAAGGAAGCGGTCTCGGAGATACGCATCTACGCTCACGGGCGTAGTATCCGCGCCACCCTGGCCGGTCGAATCGATAAACTGCCGCGCGACGTCCTGGAAAACGTCGATGTCCTCGATGAGCGCCACGCGCAGATTCCAGCGTCCGACGTTGGTTGCGATGGCGCGCAGGCGGGCAGCGTGCGTTTCCATCAGTTTGAGGAATGCGGCGAAAGCGCTCGACTGGTCTTCGGCGACGCCGCTGCGTCGGCATAACAGGTCGCCGAGCGCGCGCGTCAGTTCGCGCAGTTCTTGCCGACGGTGATTCGTATATTCAGGCACGTCGAAATTGGCCGCGGCCGATCTTTGCAGCAGCGCGCTCATCTGGAGCAGATCTTGACGCACCTGGCGCAGCCACCAGCTGCGCATCGCGAATAGAACGGCGGTCAGCAGCGTGCAGACGGCCGCGAGACGCGCTGCCAGGCCCACATCGATCCAGTGCGTTTCGTTTTCGTGCGGATAAGCGGGGTTCCATGCCGTGACGTCATCCGAGGCCCAGATGGCGTCACGCAGATGAGGCGCGATCTCGGCGCCCAGATCGACGAAGCGTGGATGGATCGACACGCGCGGCGCGATACCGTGGGGAACGCCTGCGTTCGTTGACAGACCGGCTTCGATATCGTCTTGCCACGCGGATGGCGCGTCGGCCGCGGAGTCGAACGTGGCATCGCCGGAAAAGCGTGGCGAATCTGCGTCGAGGTATTGGAAGCCAATCTGCGCCAGCATCAACGATGCAATCGATAGCAGCACGATCCGAGCGATCAAGGCGGTCACCTTTCTATTTTATTTCGATGTATTGCTTGCGTCCGTAGACGCACCCCTGAAATAGCCGAATTCCCGGCTTTGAGCGCTATTGTGCGCGAAGCAAACGTTTTTCTATTTGGGGAACAGCGAGGGAATCTGGGCCGTTTCGTAGCTTCGTGGCGGTTTTTTCGATTTGGGACCTACATACATGCTGGGGCCAGATAGAGATGTCCGCCTCCCAGCCATATTCAAATGTCCGCTTTTCTCGTCTCAAACGCTGCTTTTCAGGGGAGTAATCGTCCTGTCCTCTCGAAGGCAGGATCCTGAACGGGCAGGGCATTGACGTCCGGATCGACCTGTCTGCGCTGCGCAATATCCGTGATCGCCTGCTCTATATCCGTCTGCGTAAATGCGCGCTGCTTTTTCTTTCCCGCCTGTGCTTCACCACGGCTTGTCCGGCTCGCATCACCTCGGTGTGTACGCGATGGAGCCTTGCCAATCCGGCTGTTATCACGTTGCGCCTGGATCGCCTGCGCAACCTGCAGCACATGGCTTAGCCGCTTGTGCTCGATGACCGCGCCCTGGTCGATTTCAGCCAGCCGGTCATACAGCCTGTATGGCAGGTTCCGCGCATCGGCACGCAACTCGATGTGTCCGTCCGGATACTCCCAGACTTCAATGTACCGATCGATCAGCTTGCGGTTCTCCTGCGTATCGTCCAGCAGGTACATCACGCGGTCGTACTGCACCGTCAGCGATTTCGTGACCTTGCGCAGTTCCCGCCACGTGAGCACCTCATCAAGACTCTCGTTAGCGCGTAGCGACCGATGCGCATCGAAGTCACGCTTCGGCGGCTTTGCAAAGCGCGCGTTGTAGCTCGCCATGAAGGAGGGCGCATAGGCATTCGCTTCGCTAACCGAACTGATTCCCCGCAACCGCAACTCCTTTACAAGGCGATCCTGCAGCGTCAGGTGCGCGCGCTCCACACGGCCTTTGGCCGGACTGCTGTTCGCGCAGAACGTGTCGATGTTCAGCTCGTACATGGCGCGACCGAACGGTGTTACGCGGTTGCCCGTCTTGCCTGGGTTGACATTGCGGAACACACTCGCACGGTCGCTGTACAACGCACCCGGCTTGCCGTGATGTTCAAGGTACGCGCGCGTCGCCTCGAAGTAGCTGAAGGTCGATTCGGTGGCCGTGAAGTGCAGGTGCATCAGCCGGCTCGTCGCGTCATCGACGTAGACCAGCAGCGTGCAGGCCGGCGCGCGGTCCTCGAACCAGCGATGGTCGCTGCCGTCGATCTGGACCAGCTCGCCCAGGCACGCCCGGCGCGCCCGGGGCTGGTAGATCTTCGGCGGGCGCTGCCTGCGCGGCACCCACAGCCCGGCGTGCATCATCAGCTTCCTGACGGTTTCCTTTGCCAGCTTGATGCCGTGGCATTCCTGCAGTTTCTCGGCGGCCAGCGTTGGCCCGAAATCCGCGTAGCGCTCACGGATATCTGTCCAGTTCATGCATCGTCATGGTTATCCGTTTCGTTGCAGCCATCGAAGCTCCCAGCGCCGGATCTCCAGCGGCGGGTCAGCTTACGATCAACCTGAAAGCGGACATTTGAACGTGGTCAAAAGCGGACGTTTTAACTTAGCCACTACAATACAAAACTGCGATAAATACAATTAGGTTAAATTTAGATCGTAAGATCTAGTTGAGTTGTGCCGCCACACGTAACAATTCGTATTTGAACTGATTGGGATATCGAATTAAAATCTTCGCTTTGGGGTATCTAGCTGTGCATTACGTCACAACTATAGTGAATCCGTCCAGTGAGTTACAATTTTAGCTGACGGCGGTACCCCTCGCAGCGTCCACCCAAGGCAACTTGGAACGGCTCGCGCGTTTCAGGTGTGAGATTCAATGTTGAACAGTCTGCGGCTGCGCTCGAGTGCGGTTTAAATCTCTATGCATCGTTGGCTCCTTAGCTTTGATGTGTCGCCGAAAACTAGCAGCAGCGATTATTTCCAGAGCGACACAGTGGAATGGTACTGCTGCGTCGAGGTAGTTTCGTCTTGCGCAACAAACGGCTCACATCGCTTCCGATAGGCTTCGGACGGTCCACCGCGCTCGCCCGCATCCATCCATCCCAGGTTAAATTGGGTATGACTGTAATGGCATAGCAGCGTCGCATTGCCGGCTACGGTCGTGCTACTCGTTGTTCTCGTATCTAGTTTGAGCGGCGCGGAAGGGAAGGTAATATCGGCTATTCCAATCTGTTCGGCGTGAAATTTCATGTTGTATGCATCAACCCGCCACTCCGCTGCTTTACCCGACACAACACGGTAGCCTCTGGAAGCCATCTCTGGCGTAGAGTAGAAGAGTTCCATTGGTTGATTCAAACGGGGATCGTCAGCATTTTCGAAGTGGAAAAGCTTGCTGGGAACGAATTCTGCCGTGGGACGATCTAGCGTATCGTGGTTTAGCTTCGGTGTATTGATAAATATCCAGCGATGGTCGTCATCGTAAATGACCAGTTGTACGTCTATATAGTCAGGCTGCGCAAGTGAATTCCTGTCTTCGATCTGCACGCTGCGAAGGTCCGGCACGGGCCAACCATTTCTATCATTGTTTTCCAGTTTCTCGGGATCCAGAAATATTATCTCAGGATAGTAGCCAAATGAACCCATTAAGCGGTAGCGTGTTCCCGGAACATATGCTGAGAGCGGGCGATACATCGGAACACCTTCGCCCTGGAGACTCTGACTGATCTTGTAAGACTCAAGGAGATTTTTCCAGTTAGGGGAAGTTGCACTTTTTAATGCTGCGATGTTTTGACGACTACACAGTTCCCCTTTCTTATCGCAACTCTGATATTGATACAGAGCGACGCCATCGCTTTCCAATGTCAGCCACGGGCGTGGGGGAGCTGGAAAGCTATAAATCTGGTCGTAACCGTGCGTTTCCAGATTCGGCACAATCAAAGGCGGGCAACCCGCGAGCAGCGTACATGAAGAAATCAAGGCAACGCGCGTTGTCATTCCACCCAGCTTTGTTTTAAAAATGATGGTCGTCTTATGCATGTCGTCTCGCAATTTTCTGGATGTATGTTTTTGAATTTAAAATCGCCGAATTATTTATGCAATTTGTATATTTATCGGGGCATTGTAAAGTATCTGCATCAGACTCATAGTGAGTAGCGAAATAACATCTGACTGACAGTGATACTACTGCCAAACATAAAATATCGTCGCTTTCATCGTGCAGTGCTGAATGAGACGTCTTAAGCGTGTCTGATAGCGCTCACCGGGTGCGGCGACAGTGACTTCGATGCCGCAGTTGCGCACAGCGGCGGCGGTTTCCAGGCCGATGGAACTGTCGCCGAGCATGATGGCGTGGTCAGCCGGTTCTAGCGACTGCAAGCTGCCGGCAGCGTCGCCGAACTCCCACAGCGTGAAGACGCCGTCAAGGTTTGCACCGGGGATATCGGGACGTTGTGCGATCGAGCCGCTCGCGACCAACACCGAATCAAAGGCTTCCTCGCGACCGTCGCCCAAGGTCGCAACCTTCGTCACAACATCGCGCTGCTTGACTTCGACGTGCTCGATCCGCAGGCGCGGGTCGCTGATGGCGTGTTCTGGCAGAAGAGGCGGGACCTCTTCCGGAGCCATTTCGCCTGCCGGCACGAATTTGCTGAGACAGGCTTGGTCGTAGGGCGCCTGGGATTCGGCGGCAAACGTCGTCACTGTGCCGTTAAAGCCGTTTTGGAGCAGCGCGGCCGCTGCGGCAGCGCCCGCTGCGCCACCTCCGATGATGGCGACGCGCAGCAGCTGAACGTCAGTTCGAACGAGACACGATTCTGGGCTGTAGGGTTCCAGCTTGATCAGCAGGGCTCCGTCGTCGGTACGAATGGGGAAGGACGAAAGACCATCGAGGGCTGGGGCTCCAGCCAACGGCCATCGTCGATATCGAAGGCCGCTTTATGCCAGGGATACACGATGCGATGCCCGCATAGCGCGCCCTGCTCCAGAGGCGCGCCTGCGTGCAGGCAATCTGCACTCAACGCGTGGATGTCACCGTCCCGGTTGACGAGCAGGATCGGCGGGCCTTCAATCTCCACTCGTCGTAAGCTCTGCACTGGGAGCGCTACGATGTTCAGCGCCTTGATCCACTCAGCGATGTTGCGCTGCGCTCCTGATCGGCTATTTCAGCGACTTTTCCTGCAAACTGCGTGCCGTAGAACAGATCTCCTTTTCCAAACGCTTTCACGACCGATCGGATAGGTCTGCTACGAGGCGGAATCGTGTTTATTAGTGTGAGTGGCTGGATTGTCGCCCGGCTCTTAGTCGCTCGCGAACGCACGCGCCAACGATGAATTCACGTCCCGTCTGCACGTTGCGAACGGCTCTGGTCGACCCAAATCGGTCGGTTGACGTGGTGTTTTCCAATGACCGTTTCAGTGGATACAGCAGCCTTTCGATCGTGACAGTTGCGCGCCGCCGCGCAAACAGAACCTCGCTCGCACGCACGCGGGTAACTGCGAGCAACGTCAGCAGCAAGGGGAAACCGTCCCTGCTCGTTGTGCCGACGGCGACAGACGCCGCGCCGATTAGTGTCGCCGTGTCAGCGTCCATGATCTTGCGTACGCGGGTTCACCTGCTATGCAGTGAAGCCATAGAGGCGCGTCGGGTTGTCAACGAAGATCATTTGCTGCCAGTCGGCGCGCCCGATCCAGGAGGCGATTACGTCGACCAGCGCGGCATCGTCGGGCTTGGTCGCCTTTTCCGTCGGATGCGGCCAGTCTGTGCCCCAAAGCATACGCTCGGGCGTCATTGCGATGAACGCTTTCGCCACGGGCGCGACATCGGCATAGGCGGGCCCGCCGAGTTTCGTATCGACGTACGGTCCCGATAGCGTGACCCAGGTTTTGCCACCTTCGACAAGCCGTCGCGCTGTTTTCATCGCTTCAGAATCGAGCCCATCGGGCTGCGGGATATGCGCGATATGGTCGAGCACCAGCGGGCAGGGCAGCGCATTCATATGCTTTTCCAGCGCGGGCAGTTTCGCGCCCTGCACCACAAGTTCGATATGCCAGCCGAACGGCGCGATGCGCGCGGCCAGCGGCGCGAGCATGTCGATGGTGGTGGCGCCCGGATAGCTCAGATTGAAGCGGATCGCGCGTACGCCTGCGTGGTTCATCAGCGCGAGATCGGCATCGGTAACCGAAGTATCGACGACGGCTACGCCGCGCGCGTTATCGCCGAATTGCGCCAGCGCATCGAGCAGACAGCGGTTATCCGTGCCATAGGTCGAGGGCGTCACGCACACGTTGCGGCGCACGCCCAGGCGCTGCTGCAAGGCGCGATATTGCGCGACGCTCGCGTTGGGCGGGCGCAATTGCGTGCCGGGAGCGCTCGGAAAGCGGTCGTCGTAGATATGCATGTGGCAGTCCACGGCGCCTTCGGGCAGACGAAAGGCAGGCGCTTCAGTCCCGGTGGACCAGGTTTCCATGGCGTCGGCGTGCAGCGGAAGCGCGCTGGCAAGCGCGCCCGCACCCAGCACGCTCAGGAACGCGCGGCGATCGAAATTGCTCATCTCACGCCACCCCGATTTCGTTCTGCACACGGCGGCCCGTGCGGCTCAGAAGCAGCAGCGTGACGACACTCACCAGCGTGAGAATGCCGAGCGGCATCAGCGCGAGCGCATAACTGCCGGTGGCTTCCTTGACCCAGCCGTAGACGTTCACCATCAGCCCGCCGCCCAGCAGATTGGCGATGGCGTTAATCGTGGCGAGCCCGGCTGCCGCTGTGCTGTTCGACAGCATGCTGGAAGCGAGCGCCCAGAACGGCCCTTTGAACGCGTACGCGCCCACCAATACCGCGCAAAGCATCGTCATGGTCGGCACGAGCGATCCGCTCAGCGACGTGCCGAACAGGCCCAGCCCAATGAAGAGCATCGGAATCACGGTGTGCCAGCGGCGCTCCTGTCGACGGTCCGAACGGCGGCCCCACCAGACCATCAGCACCGATGCGAGCGCGTAAGGCACCGCATTGAGCAAGCCGGTTTCCATCACGCTCAGCCCGTACGATTTGAGCAGTTGCGGCTGCCAGACCGACAGCGTACTGCCCGCGCCCGAAGCGCAGACATCGACCAGCGCAAGACACAGCACATAGCGGTTGCGGAACAGCTTCGTGAGCGGCATCGACGCCACCTTCGCCGGGGCACGTGCTTCGCTGGCGATTTCGGCGGTAAGCCATTGGCGTTCTTCGTCGTCGAGCCAGCGCGCGTCGGCGGGCTTGTTGGTCAGCAGCGCCAGACACACGAAGCCCAGCAGCACGGTTGGAATACCTTCGAGGAGGAACAGCCACTGCCAGCCGCGCAGTCCCGCGAAGCCGTCCATCTGCAACAGCGCCGCGGAAATGGGCGAGCCGATAAAGCTCGCGGCCGGAATCGCCACCATGAACGTCGCGACGATGCGCGCGCGATAGCGCGCCGGCACCCAGTACGACAGATACAGCAGCACGCCCGGAAAAAAGCCGGCTTCCGCCGCGCCGAGCAGAAAGCGCAGCGCGTAGAAAGCCGTCGGCGTGCTGACGAGTGCCGTCGCCGCCGAAATCAGACCCCACGTAATCATGATGCGGGCGATCCACAGGCGCGCGCCGTAGCGTTGCAGTGCCATATTGCTCGGCACTTCGAAGAAGAAGTACGAAACGAAGAACAGACTGCTGCCGAAGCCGAATACGCGAGCGGTGAGGCCGAGATCGTGGTTCATCTGTAAGGACGCCATACCGACGTTGCCGCGGTCGATGAACGCCAGCAGATAGCAGATCATAAGAAAGGACACGAGACGCCACACCACCTTGCGGAGGGTGCGCTGCTCGAGCGCGGTGGCGTCGGGGCGGGTTTGCATGTGCATGGATGTCTCCTGCGTTTATTGTGCGCCAGAGCGACGCTGCCTGATGTGATGGAAAACGTTGATGGCGATGGCGCACGCGGCCAGCACGCACGCCATGACGCTGAACGTGCCGCGCACGCCGAGTGCTTCGGAAGCGGTGCCGGCGAGCAGATAGCCGAACGGCATCGTGCCGTTGTAAGCCATGCCGTACATGCCGACGAGCCCGCCGCGCACGTGCTCGGGGCAGCGCTGCTGGATCGTCGCGTTGGTGGATGTCGCCGAAAAAGTGAGGCTGAAGCCGAGCAGACAGAACGCCGGAACCGAAAGCGCAGCGGCGTTCGTCGACGCAAGCACGAGTAGCGCGCCCACGGCGCTCCAGGGCGCGAGTGCAATGCAGCGCGCGCTCGCCTTCGGTCCCCATGCCGACGAAAGCAGGATCGCCGCGCTCAGCGAGCCGCTGCCTGCTGCCGCGAAAAACAGTCCGGTGTAGCGCGCCGCGTCGTGAAAGGCGTGATCGGCGAGCAACGGCACGAGTGTCTGATAGCTCGCGGCGAACAGACCCATGCAGGCGAGCATGGGCAGATAGCGCGCCGAAAACGCGTCGGACATCACGTAGCCCACGGCGTCGCGCAGGCTGCTTTCGCCGCGCCCGGGACGCGGCGCACCACCGCTCGGCATCGAGCGCACGCACAGCGCCATGACGCCCAGTGCGCACGCATAGATGCCGAACGACGCGCCGGGACCGAACGCCGGATAGACGAAGCCCGCGATGCTCGGCCCGACCATGCGCCCGACGTTGTAGACCGTGGTGTTCATGGCGACGGCGTTCGACGTCAGGCGCGGGTCGCGCAGACTCGTCACCAGCAGCATCTGGCGCGCAGGCGTTTCGATCGCGCTCGAGGTGCCGATGGCCAGCGCGTGCAGCAGGATCAGCTTCACGCCGAGCACGCCCGTCACCCAGAGCGTGAGCAGGCTGAGCGTCAGCAGCGTGGACGTGGCCAGCACGCAGAGCGTCGCGCGCCGCGCATTGCCCGAGCGGATGCGCGATCCCGCGAGCGGCGCCACGATGAGCTGCGGCCCGTACAGCAGGAAGTTCAGCAGCGCCAGCACGGACGCCATGCCCGTGAGGTGATAGACGAGCAGGTTGAGCGTAATGTTCTGCGTCCAGCTTCCGAGCACCGAAACGACCTGTCCGCAGGCATAGCGTCGCAGCGCAGGCTCCGTGAGCGCGGGGAAAAGGCGGTCTTGCAGGCTTGTACGGGTTGCTGCGCGGGTTGCGCTGTCTTGCGTCTCGCTCATGCCAGCGCCTTGCCGCGCGTTTCCGGTGCGAACAGCACGACGATTGCGGCGGCGAGAAACGCCACGATCGTGGTGGCGAGACCCATCGTGAAGCCGCCCGACGTCGAAGCCAGCGCGCCGATCACCAGCGGTGCGATAAAGCCGCCAAGCCGTCCACCGTTATACGCGAGTCCCATGAGAAAGCCGCGCGAGGCCGTATCGCCGATGATTTCCGCGAGGAACGGTCCCGCGCCCGCAAAAATGCCGTTCACGCCGAAGCCAGTCAGAAAGATCGCCGTCATCAGCAGCCACGGATTCGCGCTGACGATATAGACGCCCACAGCAACCGCACCCACCAGCAGATATGCGATGAACATCGGGCGGCGTCCGAGCCTGTCGACGAAAGCCGAAAACAGCAGAAACCCCGAGATTGCGCCGAACTGGAGCGCGAGCACGAATTTAAGGCTATGCACGAAGTCGAGATGCTTGACCGTTACGAGGAACGTCGGCGTCCACGTGAACACGCCCCAGTAGAGGTATTGCAGGAAGAAGATGAACGTGAAGGCCGCGAGCAGGCCGCGCACGTTGAGTTTCGCGTCTTGCTGCGGCGCTTTGTGCTCGCTGTGCGAGGCATGAAGGCGGGCTGCGGCCTTGCGTTCCAGCCAGATGGGCGATTCTGGCGTCTTGCGCGCGACCCAGAACAGGATGAAAAACGGCAGCGCGCCGATCAGAAACAGCACGCGCCAGCCGTCGTGCGCGAGACCGCCGTTGATTCCGCTGACCGTGCCGGAAACCGTGATCGCGATGATCGCGCCCACGGGGAGGCCCATCTGCATGAGCGCGCCGCCTTTACCGCGTCGGCTTGCGTGCCAGGTTTCCGCGACCAGCGCCGCGCCTGCCGTCCACATACCGCCCATGCCGAGCGCGCCGCACAGCCGCGCCGCTGCGAACCAGTGTTCGTTCGGCGCAAACGCGAGCAGCCCTGAAAACAGCGAGTAAATGCCGATGCACAGCAACGCGGTGCGCACGCGACCGAGCTTGTCGGAGACATAGCCAAACAGAATGCCGCCGACGATCTGTCCTGCTGCAGTAATACTCGTGAACAGGCCCAATTGCGCTTTGGTAAGGCCAAATTGCAGCGCAAGCGTGGGCAGCAACAGCGAGAGCAGAAAGGAATCGTAGCTTTCGAAGGTCCAGCCGAGGCCCGCAAGTGAAAGCGCGCGCCATTCGGGACCGGTTACGCGCGTCGCAGACTGTGTTTGCAGGCGCTCGCTGATGCCGTTATCGGCGTTGAGGATGTCTGACTTCACGTGTTGTCTCCGGGGAGATCCAGTCCGTAGGTCCTGGCGGCGGTGCGGCTGAAGAGGGCTGCGCGCTCGTCGGGCGAAACGCCACTTGCGATGCGCTTGAACGCGTTCCACAGCGCCGTGTATCCGACCATGCCCTTGTCGACCGGGAAATTGCTTTCGAACATGCAGCGTTGCGCGCCGAATAGATCGACGCAGGTTTCGACCAGCGGCGCCCATGCTTGCGCAAGCGTTTCGGACGAGGGTGGCAGCGCCTGCGTGGCGAAATCGAAGCCGAACACGCTCATGCCTGCGCCACCCAGCTTGATGCGCGTGTTAGGCAGGCTCGCGAGTCGGCGCAGTGAAGCGGCCCACGCCGCGCGCGTCTCGTCGCGCTGGCTCGCGTGCGGTCCCAAACCGACCAATCCGCCGAAGTGGTCGATCACAATCGTCACTTCCGGCGTGCTGGCAGCGAGTGCGTAAAGCGCGTCCAGTTGCGTGTGATAGACCCAGACGTCGAGCACGAGGCCATAGCGCGCGAGCGTTTTCACGCCTGCGCGAAACGACTTGCGTTCCATCAGATCGCTCGGCGGCACGACCGGGCTCGAGCGCACCGCATCGCTCGCGTGCCATGCCAGCGGATTGCGCATACCACGCAGCCGTCCGCCCGTTGCGGCGAGCATCGCTTCGACCACAGGCGCAACGTCCTCGCCCAGTGACAGATCCGCGCCGCCGACAATCGCCTCGCACGCGTGCGTCGGACCATAGGTGCCGCTCGCAAACATCGCCGCGACGCCGTTGGCGAATTCGGCTTCACCAACGGGCTTCATCGCCTCTGGGCCGCTTGCGCGCAGCATCGAGCGGCATTGCACATAAACCGTCGAGACGATGCGATGGCCGCTGCTTTCGATATCCCGGCGCAGTTCATCGGCGAGATAGTGGCCCGACTGCCGGTCCCATAGATGATGATGGGCATCGACAATCGGCAGGTCGGGCTGCAATGCGGCTTCTTCGCGCAGCGCGAGCCAATCGTCGCGGACGGGAAGATGCGGGGCGTGAACGATCTGCATGATTCGCCTGTTCAGAACTTCTTGCGCATGCCGATCACAAAGCCGGTCTGGTCGTAGTTCGCCGCGACCGTGCCGTAACCGTTCACGCCCAACGCCGAACCGCCCTTGTTGCGCGCGAATGCGGCGGTGGCGTAAATGTCGGTGCTTTTGGACAGCAGGTAGTCCGCGCTCAGGACACCCATCCACGGATCGGCGCTCGTCGAGTGAACGTCCTGGTAGTAGGCCGCTGCGGTGACGAAGAATGCAGGCGTGAACATGTAATTCGCGCCCGCCCAGTACAGATTTGCCGAACTCGACTGCGAGCCGCTGTTGGTCACCAGGATCGGGTTCGCCGGCAGGAACGCGCGTGACGCCTGCAGATAGCGATAGCCCGCAAAGGCCTTCAAACCACCAATCGTGTAGGTTGCGGCTGCGGTGGCGCGGCGCTCGGTTCCCGTGTTGGTCGCGACCGTGTTGCTGTTGCGCTGCTCGTACGAAAGGCTTGCGGCGAACGGACCGCCCGCGTAGGTGAGCGAGCCGCCGAAGTAACGGCCCGTGAGTTCGGCGCCCGGTACTTCGCTGCCATAGCCGGTGTCATAGCGCGTGCTGTACATCGCGGCGACGGTGACGGGACCGAATGCGCCCACGTATTTCGCGGAATTATCGATGCGGGCTGCCATCGCATAGTCGATAGAGAGCGTGGAATAGCGCGACGACGCGCCCATCGGATCGAATACGACTGCCTGATCGTAGAGCAGCGAGTTCTGGCGGCCGAGCGTGAGCGTCTGGCCTCGCGCCGTGAGGCCGACCCACGCCTGACGACCGAACAGACGCGATGTAGTCGTGGCGTTCGCGCCCAGCCCTTTGGTTGCTTGCGCGCTGGTGCCGTCGTTGACGTTGAAGCCATTTTCAAGGGTGAAAATCGCCTTGATGCCGCCGCCGAGATCTTCGACGCCCTTAAGGCCCCAGCGCGATCCTGAAAGATTGCCCGACGCTTCGCGCGTGAGCGCGCCGTTGCTCTGCGTATTGTTGATATGTTCGATGCCCACATCGACGATGCCGTACAGCGTCACGCTGCTTTGTGCATGAGCCACGTGCGGCGCGAGCGCGAGTGTGGCCGTGGCAGCCGCTGCGGTGATCGTCGCGCCCGATACGCGCTTGATGGCATTCGAAGTGTGGAAATGGGGTTCCTGCATGGTGTCTCCGTTTATTGATTTGTGTTTTGTATAGGCGAGAAGTGACGAGCGAAACAACGTAAAGCGCATTCAGGCGTGGGGTTCTTCTCCCACGCCCGCACCGGGATCGCCGAGCCACGCGATCGTCAGGCCGCCGATCAGCAGCACGGCGGCTACGGCGAGCAGCGGAGCGGTAAAGCCGCCAGTGAGATCCTTGATGCCGCCGATCATCGACGGCCCGACAAAGCCGCCGAGATTGCCGATCGAAACAATCAGCGCAATCCCGCCCGCAGCGGCGCGCCCCGTCAGGAATCCTGATGGAATAGCCCAATACGTCGCCTGAAACGCGAGAATGCCGCTCACCGTGAAGCACAGCGCAATGAGCTTGAGGATCGGCGCATCGAGCATCGTGCTGATTGCGAGCGCTACGGCGGCGACGAAGAGCGCGCCCGCCACGTACGGAATGCGATGCGCGGAGCGATTCGCCAGACTCGCCCATGCGATCATCACCACCGCGCCGATTGCGTAGGGAATGGCAGTCAGCCAGCCGATCATGGCGTGACCCACGCCAAACTGTTTGATGATCTGCGGCATCCACAGCCCCACGCCGATCGAGCCGACAATGCCGCAGAAGTTGACGAGCGCGAGCACGAACACGCGCCAGTTGGTCATGGCGTCGCGCAGGCTGGAGCCGTGCTTGCCCGCAATGCTGCGCTGCTCGATGGCGAGCCGGTGCGCCAGTACGTCCTTTTCGTCGCGGCTCAGCCAGCGTGCCTTTTCGGGGCGATCGGCGAGGATAAAGACGCACGCAATGCCCAGCGCAATCGCGGGCAACCCTTCGATCAGCAGCAGCCACTGCCAGCTGCGCAGCCCATGCACGCCGCCGAGTTGCAGCAGCGCCCCGGATACCGGCGAGCCAATCATATTCGCCACCGGAATGCCGACGAGAAACGCAGCGGTCACTTTCGCGCGCCATTTTCCCGGAAACCACTGCGTGAAATACAGGTAGATGCCCGGCGTAAAGCCGGCTTCGGCAACGCCCAGCATGAAGCGCGCAGCGGCGAAGCTTTTCGGGCCGGCGACAAAGGCCGTTGCCATCGAAATCAATCCCCACGTGATCATGATGCGCGCAATCCAGATACGCGCGCCGACCTTCTGCATGATCAGATTGCTGGGGATTTCGAACAGAAAATAGCCGATGAAGAAAAGTCCCGCACCCAGTCCGAATTGCTGCGCCGTGAGGCCGAGATCCTTGTTCATCGTGAGCGCGGCGAACCCGACGTTGGTGCGGTCAAGATAGCTGATCACGTAGCACGCGAAAATGAACGGCAGGATGCGGCGGAACGCCTTTTCGAGCGTGCGTTCGCTGGCGGCGTACTGAGCGGCCGACATCGGCGCGCTGGTCGTTTCGTGCGTGCGTGACGCTTGCGTCGAGCTCGCTGCGCGGATGGGCTGGGAAATGTGCATGGGTGCTCCTCCGTTGCATCTCGGTCGGATGCAACTTGCTGTTCTGGAGCCGGCAGGCGCGTCGGCGCTGCCGGCTGTTGCGATTCGCGCGTTACGCCGCTTCGCGGCGTTGGGCAGCGTGCGGAAGCGGGCCCGCAACCTCCATCTCGGCCTTCAGCACGGTGCCGGAGACGGATTCGGTCATGAAGAGCGTCTTCATGTCCGGACCGCCGAAGCACAGATTCGTGAGCGAAGCGCCTGCGGGACTGAGCAGAATCGCTTCCGGTTCCGCAAGGTGGTTGAGCACCCATGCGCGACCCAGTCCGGGGTTGGCGACGAAGAGACGTCCAGCGCTGTCGATGGTCAGACCGTCCGGGCCGCTCGGGCCATACGACGTAAAGAACTGGCCGACCTTGCTGACCGAGCCGTCGGCCTGCAGCGGCATGCGCCACACGCAGTTGCCGCGCGTCATCGCGACGTAGAGCACTTTCTCGTCTGGCGAAAGCACAAGGCCGTTCGGGCTCGGGCAATTGCCGAGCAGCATGTCCAGCTTGCCCTTGGGCGAGAGCCGGTAGACGCGGCCAGTCGGATCGTGCAGTCCGGTTTGCCCCTGGTCCGTGAAGTACAGATTGCCCTTCGAATCGAACGTGAGATCGTTGACGCCGCGAAAGCGCTCGGTGTTACGACGCTCGAGATACGGTGTGACTTCGCCACGCGCGATGTCGAGCAGCATCAGGCCGTTGCGATAATCCGTGATGAGCAGATGATCTTCGTCGACGAGCTTCATGCCGTTGGGCTCGCCGTCATATTCGACGACGAGTTCCCATTCGCCATCGGTCGAGATACGGAACACACGGCCGTGCGGGATGTCGGTCACATACAGATGACCTTGCGGACTCCACACCGGACCTTCGAGGAACGAGTCGGTCGGCTGGCCGCCGCGATTCGCGCGCGACCAGTCCGTCTGTACATTCGCCTTGCGGAAATGCTCCGGCATGCGCGTGAATACTTCTGCGTGCCGGATTTCCGGCTGCTTGAGATAGAACATATTGGACCTGAAAATTCGTTCAGGACTACGCAGCGCTTCGCGCGTGCGAATCGATGACGTCGATGACATTCGCGGCTGCGCCTTTACCCATGTTGACGTAGGCCGCGTCGCTGACGCCACCGATGTGCGGGGACAGGATCGCGTTCGCGAGGCCCTGGAAAACATGAGGCGAGGGCATCGGCTCGACGTCGAAGCTGTCGAGGCCCGCTGCGAGCAGATGACCGCTGGCGAGCGCTTCGGCCAGCGCCGGTTCGTCGATCAATCCGCCGCGCGCGGTATTGACGAGAATCGCGCCGCGCTTGAACTTGCTCAACGTTTCAGCGTTGATCATCTGGCGGTTTTCGTCCGTCAACGGGCAGTGCAGCGACACGATGTCCGACGCGGCGAAGAGTGCCTCGAGCGAGACCAGCGACACGCCTGCGGGCGCTTCTTTCGCGTACGGATCGTAGGCGAGCACGTTCATGTCGAACGCCGCGGCCGCCGCTGCAACACGTCGCCCGATCGCGCCCAGCCCGACCAGACCGATGGTGCGGCCCGCAAGTTCGAGCGACTTGTGCGTGGACTTGTCCCAATGGCCCGCGCGCATCCGCACGTCGAGTTGCGGCACGGAATTCGCGCACGCGAGAATCAACGCCCACGTGTGCTCGGCGACCGCTGCCGCGTTTGCGCCGACCGCTGCGCGCACGGCGATGCCACGCTCAGCGGCGGCTTTCTGGTCGATCACGTCGATGCCGCTGCCGTGCTTGGAGATAACCTGCAGATTGCCGCCGCACGCGTCCATGACTTTCGCGTTGATCTTGCCGTAGCGCACGATGATGGCGACCGGCTGGTGCGTTGCGCACAGCGCGATCAGGTCGCTCTCGGTCGGCGTGCGTCCGGCGTACACGATCTGGAAATCGCGCAGCATCTCCAGCGCTTCGGCGGCAAGGTCAGAGCCGGTGACGATCAGCGCGGGCTGTTGTGTTGCGGCGTTCATCACAGAACCTCGCCTTCGGCCAGCATGCCCACTGCGCGCAGTTCGTTGTCGAGCCACGCCGGGCGCAGCGCTTCGCGCTTGCGGATGGCGGCGATGCGCGCGGTTTCGGCGTCGACCTTCTTTTGCGCCAGCACGAGAATGCGCTCGACATCCTCGCGCGGAATCACCACCACGCCATCCGCATCGCCGACGATCAGGTCGCCCGGATTGATCGTCGCGCCACCGGCCGAGATCTGATAGTTGACGCGGCCGGCGACGCTCTTCGTCGGGCCGCACGGATTGAGGCCGGCGGCAAACACGGGGAAGCCGTTCTTCGCCAGTTCGGCGGAGTCGCGCACGGCGGCGTCGAGCACCAGACCGCCAAGGCCGCTTTCCTGCGCCTGCGTCGTCATGATTTCGCCGATGAGCGCGCATGCGAGGTCGCCCTTGCCATCGACCACGATGACGTCGCCGGGTTGGGCGATGGCCAGCGCGGCGTGGATCGCCAGGTTGTCGCCCTGGCGGACTTCGACGGTAATCGCCGGGCCCGCGAGCTTCATGCCGGCGGCGACGGGTTTGACGCGGCCGTGCAGGGTGCCGCGGCGACCCGCGACATCGGCGAGAATGGCTGCCTGGAACTGCGAGGCGGCTTTCACGAGTTCAGGGGAGACGCGAGTGATGTCGCGAACGATAGACGGCGTGTTGCTGGAGTTGGCGCTCATTGAATCAACCTCTTTCAGTGCGTTGTACATAGTACAACTGTGTTGTACAAAGTGAAATCACTATAGCGTTGCGTTGCAGTAGCTTTCCATCGGCGTAAACCCTCCACCATGTACAACATGGTTGTACATGGTAAAACAAATCGGTTATTGTTGTACCATGTACAATCGGCGCAACCAGAATCGGAGGGGAGATGGGAAACGACGGAGTGCAGGCGGTCGAGAAGGCGTTGTCGCTGCTCGATATCTTCAAGCCGGGCGCAGAATCGCTGTCGCTGGCCGCGTTGTCTCAAGCGTCGGGCATGCACAAGACGACCGTGTATCGCTTGATGAATTCACTCGAGCGAATGAACTACGTGATCCGCGCGGAGAGCGGTTCCTACTCGCTCGGGCCGCGCGTGCTGTATCTCGGCAAGCTGTATGAGCAGTCGTTTCATCTGTCGTCGGTGGTCGAGCCGGCTTTGCAGGCGCTCGCGGCATCGACGAAGGAAAGCGCGTCTTACTACGTGATCGACCATGCGCAGCGTCTGTGTCTGTTTCGCGCGGAGCCGTCCGAAGGGCTGCGCGAAACGCGGCTGCCGGGCACGGTGTTTCCGCTCGACGATACGGCGATCAGTCTGGTGTTGAGATTCTGGGGGCAGGGCGAAGCGGTGTTTGATACAACGCCGGCGTTGCCGCTTTTCACCTCAGGCGCGCGCGATCAACATACGGCGGCTTTTGCGGCGCCCATCTTTGGGGCCGGCGACAAGTTCATGGCGGCGCTGACGCTCTCGGGTCCGGCTTCGCGGCTCGATGCGACGCGCACTTCCGGCGAAGTCGCGGCGCAGATGCTGCGAAGCGCCTCAGAGTTGTCGAGGAAGTTGGGCGCCAGCGTGGCGTTGTGCGAGCGGATGTACGGCGGTCGCCTCTGAGTGACGATTGCCAGTCAAAGCTGGGACACAACCACGGTTTCGAGCAATGTCTCCAACATGCCGCCAAACAGCCGTTCGAGCCGACATTGGCGACGGGCCGGATTTGGCCGACCAGCGCCCCACGGAGAAGCATGACGATCATTTCGGCTGCTTGCTTCATGCAAAAGGCATAACCCGACCCGTTTGAGTCACTTAGTCAGTTTGGGCTTCAGTCCGCTGTCTCGTCGATATGAGACATTCCCACACAGCGTTGCAGTTACTAGTATCAGTACGCTGGGTGCAGCCGGTGGTGCGGTCTGGTCGACGGTTACAATCCTAGGACGCCGATTCTAGGAGCTCGGTATGCCGTTACTTGTAGCGATGGATTTCGTCTCTGACGCGGATTCACGAGCCGTTCAGCTTCTAGCCGGCCTTGGGTACAAGCCAAAGCCTAGCGATACCGCTTTGGACCGTTTCGCCGCGCTGTACACGCGCGCCGAACGCATTATTCCACCAGTGCCTTACGAAGTGCGTCTTTCAGACGAGATTCAACAGAGCTCCAAGTACAGGACGCACAGAAAGGCTTTTGACGAAATAGTGTCGCGACTGCGGAACGGTCAAAGCGTCCGCCCTTATCTTTCAACGTTAGCGGTTCGTGCTGCGTTCCAAGACACGCTTCTGTTGACTTGGGGCATTCACCATCTACACCTCAATATTATTGATACGCTCGACAGGCGCGGCTTTGTAGCCCGAAGGCGGGGCGCGTCCGAACTATTATTATTGCGCATCAAGGAACAGACAGCCTATCTAATAGACATCGTTTCGCACGACGAGCCAGATCTGTTTGACAACCCACGATTGCTAGAGGTCGTGGACCGGAACTGGCCCGAACTTCACTTCGCGGCGAAGTCAATCACTGGCGAAGCATTCACGCCGCAGCAAGTGAAGAACCTTCGCTCGAACCATGCAAATTTCGCCATTCAGATTAATGGGCGCACCGTTTTACCCACGGTTGGAGTTACCGCGACCGGCGTACCGATTGAGGTCTACGGATGGTATTGGGCGTTGCACGCCGAGCTACGCAATGTGGAAGCGGACGTTCGTCGTCGTTTCTACGAATTTTTTCCGCACAGCATTTCGCCATCGCAGAACTGGCGAGCTATCAACGTTGTCAGGTTGGTCGGTATTGAAGACGCTTATTTCATCCTTCAGGACCAAGCAACGCTTCGCTTGTGTCATGCCTATCGCGTCGCAGCACAAAAACCAGAAATTGTAGCGTAGGCCTTATCGAGACCGATCGCTTCATCGACCACTATTCATTCTTATGCAGTGTGTTATGTGCATGCCGGTGTTTGGCTGATCTAATTCTGGATTTGTAAGGCCATTCAAATATCATGCTGGCGTATGGCGAAAGCATGACTTCATCCATTTCGCCGATCCCGAAGTATTGTTCATGAAACGTCAAGGTCTTATGTATAAAAATAAATTCAGAATTTACCCACGAGATCATTCGTTTTACTTCTTTTTGCCTAACGGAAGACGGAAGTGAAATGCGATCTTCTACGTTGACAGTCTTAGTCTTTCGATCGCGATCTAGTCCAACGTAAGCCGCCTGTTGTTTTCGTTGTTCCAGACCGCCGTTCTTTATGAACTCGACGAGCGATGGGTGATACTCAGACATGTCACGCACCACAAAGGCGTATTGTTTCTCCGAGTGTATATAAAGAAGTTTTAACCATTTCTGCTCAAAATTCGAATCTGAAAATCCGCAATTCGTAATTGAACTGTATTAATAGTGTTCGACCCACTTCGCTTTCGCGAATTCCTCCAATGACAAGACCGACAACTGGAATGCAGATGGAAAGGAACCGGCCTTAAATAGGAGAATCGCGTCCCGATGAAGCCTAAGTGCATTTAGCAGCGATTCCTTGCCTAACTTTTTCCACTTGTACAATGACAAGGTAGGCGTAGCGGTTTTGACGTTCATGCTCGTTGGTTCTCCCGGTTGCGAGTTATCGTGTGTGATTCTAGTGCAGAGCGTTGAAATTCCGGTCCATGCCAAATGCGTGAACCGGAGTTGTGATGGCCCCGCTTCCTCGGACAACCGCTTCGGATAGACTATCGGCACCCCGGCTGCCTCGAAAGTAATCAACAAGTGGCGGAATGAGAGAGTTCGACCATGCTTACTGATGTCTTCTTTCGCAGGTATGAGAATCGTCCGATGTTCAAAAGCGTCGGGCAGAAGGAGTCTGCGCTCTTTGTGCAGGCGTACAGAATCGTCGACGAGCAGATTTGGAAATACTACGGGTACGACGACAAGGTCGACGAGAGCGTCAAGACGATCTGGACTGTTATTCACGACCGCCTAACAATGGAGATCGGGATCAAGGAACTGTCACCGAAATCCTACTCCTACCAGACCGAGTGGATGGGTAAGCCCTCTACGGCCTCGGGTTGGAACAACATGAACTTCGTGGTCGAGCAGTGGCTGAACTACAAATTCACTGACGACTTGGACCCTGACATGTTCGTCAAGCGTCGTCTCAGCTTCGTCGAATTGGCCTTCCGCACGCGAGAGGAGCAAGTAGCTCAGGCGAACGCTGAGTTTCCGGCTCAGTTGGTCCAGGCCGAATTCCAAGACAAGCTGCGTCAGAAACACATGGCAGTTCCTGGTGCGCGGTCCAACAGCGTGCGAGCCATCGATGAGAGCATGAACAGGAAGTTCGCGGCGAATGTGCATGAGCTGAACGAGCGTCTGAAGCAAGCTGATATGCCACTGCACTACCACAATGGCTACTTGCAGATTGCGCGGGACGAGC
The DNA here is from genome assembly GCF_011753055.1 of Burkholderia sp. Ax-1719. GTDB lineage: Bacteria > Pseudomonadota > Gammaproteobacteria > Burkholderiales > Burkholderiaceae > Paraburkholderia. The sequence goes on from NZ_VWWJ01000001.1 coordinate 923,598, forward strand.
AGCTTCAAGAACAAGTCGAGCAACCATTCTGGCTGCTGGTGAAGGACGCTCGATGGAAGAACGTAAGCATTGACATGGCCGAGGCGATCGATCGCAGAGACACCGGCGGCCGCGATCCATCGTTCTACGCCGCTAAGGCACTGGAAAGCACGATCAAGATCGTTTGCGAACTCAAGAAGTGGACTACCGGTGCTGAGAAAGGTGTATCCGATTTCCTGAATCACCTTGAGAGCAAGGGAAACGGCGCGTTCATCGAGGGCTGGGAGCGGCAATCAATACAGCGGTTCTACAGCGACGTGCGGAACGACCTGGGGCATGGCCCTGGCTCCAAAGACATGCCGAATTTCACTGTGCAGCAGATAGATCAGACCATCGAGTTCTGCATGTCGTGGATCAAGAGCTTGATTAAGCGACTGTAGGTCACGCTTTGGCGGATAGCCTATATCCGATAGGGCGGATGGCCGAAGCGCGTCGAGTTTCAGCCAGATGTCACTGTCAAGCCAGCGTCGCCTCATGGCCGAACTCGGTCTGTCTGGATGCCGCAAAGCAGGAATTCTATAAATGCATTCAACGGTCAATTGCACAATTACTTATCGAGCGCCTGGCGGTGACATCACTCGGCAAAGTGTTGACCTCCTGGCGCTAAGTTGAGCAACGTTCCTCCTGCCCCCGCTTCAAGGAAAGAATGGTGAGCGGATCCGGGACATACGTCGGCAATTCCGGCCTGAAATTGCATCATCAATCTGCCGTGCCCGCTTGACTTCGTCACGCTGCAGATAGATCGAAGTCGTCGAGACCGAGGCATGTCGCAGGTCGTACTGCACAGTTGTGAGTTCTGCGCTTCGGACGAGTCTGTGCGTCGAGTGATCCACCTTGAACGATTTCGCGGCCGGCAGGAAGAAAATGCGCACACTATTTACAGGCGCACGCTGCTGATGCTTGTGCCCAGATGTTCTGGCGCTGTCAACTTCGAAACTGCCGATGATGGGTGTGTCCGGCCGGCAGTGCCGCTGAATGAAAGGCAGCCCGCGTTCGGTCAGATAGCGCGCCAGCGCATCACCGGGCAAGGGGCGGGAGTGTCATCCGCGTCAGTTTCTTGCCCTTGCCGGTCACGCGCAGCCAGCAGTCGCTGTCTGTTTCGACATGGCCGAGCGCGGCGCCGACGCGTTCGCTCGTGCGCAGGCTGGTCGCGTAACCACAATTCAGCAAAACGCGAAGTCGCTGCGCCGACCAACACCAACGACCCGGACGATCATTCAAGGCCGTCCGCGATCGCGCGCACCAGAGCATTGCCCATCGCTGAAAGCATGCGAGACGTCGAGCAAATTCGATCCGGATGCTTCCCGCACTTTCGTTCTCACAAACGGATTGAGGGAAGCCCTTATCGATCCAGCGCATGGCGTCGGCATCAGCGCGGCGATTGCGTCGCTCCACAAGAGCTAGCCAGCGCGCCTACAGTTGGCCTATCTCGAATCCCAAGTTCGCTATTTCGTTATCGGGTCCGTAACGACAAGTAATGCACCAATTCGCATTTAAGCCGCCGCCTAAATTTGATTAATATCAAAACTCCGGACGCGTGTGCCACTTGATCATCGGTCCGTTACTTGTCGGATCATGGATAACCAAGCACCCCGTCCCAGTCTGATCTCGCTGCCGGATAGCGACCAGCAGCCCCTGTCGATTCGTGCCAAAGCCCTTGTTTTTGCCGATCCGGCGTCGGCCGCCGTTCTGCGCTTTATCGAGCAGATCGGGCCCAGTTCGGCGCCCGCACTGATACTTGGCGAGACGGGCACCGGTAAGGAACTGGTCGCGCGTCACATCCATCACGTCAGCCGTCGCACGGGCGCATTCATTGCGGTGAACTGCGGCGCGATCAATCCGCAACTCGCGGAAGCCGAACTCTTCGGCCACGAGGCAGGTGCGTTCACGGGGGCGCAAGGCCGTCGAGCCGGTTATTTCGAAGACGCGCACGAGGGCACAGTCTTTCTCGACGAAATCGGCGATCTCGCCGCACCGTTGCAGGCGAAACTGCTGCGCGTTTTGCAGGAAGGCGAAGTGACGCGCGTGGGCGCCACGCGGGCGCGCCGCGTCAACGTGAGGGTGGTCGCCGCGACGAACGTCGATCTGGAGCGCGCCGTGATCGCGGGCAATTTCCGCATGGATCTGCTCTATCGGATCAATCTGGCAAGCGTACGTCTGCCGCCGTTACGGGAGCGGCCTCAGGACATCCTGCTGCTCGCGGAGCATTTCCGTTCGCGCTACTGCACACAACTCAAACGCGCGCAGCCGATGTTCGCCGAGGACGCGGTTCAGGCACTGCTAGCCTATCCGTGGCCCGGCAATATCCGCGAACTCGAAAACGTCATACACCTCGCGTTGCTGGTTTCGAGCGGCAACCTGATCCGCGCGGAACACCTGAAGTTTTCCGAAGCGCTTGCAGCCAACGCGGCGCCGGGCCAGCCTGCGCCGACGCTGCCGCAGGACGATATCCGCGCGGGCATCCGCGGGCTGTTTCGCTCGCCGGGAGAGAGCCTGCTGCGTGATGTGGAGGAGCTGATCGTCAAGGAGGCGTTTGAGCATTGCCGGTTCAGCCAGGTACGCACAGCCGCGCTGCTGGGCGTGACGCGCAACACCATGCGCACGCTGCTTGCACGTTACGGCCTCCTGAGCGATCTGCGTTCCGCGGTGCTGTACGAAGAGCCGCCGGACTGAGGGCGGCTGTGGTGTTCAAGTCTGCCGTCGAACTGGCTCGCGTTGGAGCAGGCGCGCGCGCGGCAGCACGTGTTCCCCGACGCACGTCGCTTCCTCCAGATTCGGGTACGACGACAGCAGAAACTCGTCGATGCCCAGGGCATGGTACTCGCTGATGCGTCTCGCGACTTCGTCATGGCTGCCCACCAGCGCTGTTCCCGCGCCGCCGCGTGTCAAGCCCACCCCGGCCCACAGATTCGGCGCGACTTCCAGCTCGCGCAGCGTGCGCATCGCGCCGCGACTCAACGCAGTCTGCCGACGTTGGCCCACCGACTCGTATTGATCGAGTTCGCGCTGGGCATCAGCGTAATTGCGCTCGGAGATGCCGCGCAGCAATTCGTCGGCGCGAGACCAGGCCGCGCGTCCCGTTTCGCGTGCGATCACATGCACGCGTACTCCGAACCGGATCCTGCGGCCATGCATGGCCGCGAGCGCCTTGAGCCGCCTGACGCGCTCACGCACGAGCGCAGGCGGTTCCGCCCAGAGCAGATAGGTATCGCTCTGGCTGGCCGCCACGCGTTCCGCGAACGCCGACGCACCGCCGAGATACAGCGGCGGCGCCTGTTCGAGCGGCACGCCAGGGTGGGCGGCATTGAGGGCATAGTGGCGCCCGGCGACGGTGTGTCCCGCGCCTTGCCAAAGACGGCGCAGTACGCGCAGATATTCGGAGGTGCGCTGGTAGCGGGCGTCGTGATCGAGAAAGTCGCCGAGCGCGCGCTGATCGTGGGCGCTTGAGCCGCTTGCCGCAAACAGGCGCAGCCGGCCTCCGCTCATGTGCTGGAGTGTCGCGGCGCGGTTCGCGAGCGGTTCCGGCTGTTCGAGGCCGGGCCTGAAGGTGACGATGAAATCGATGCGGCGAGTGGTTCTCGCGAGCATCGCAGTGACAAGCCACGGATCTTCGAAGCCTGCCGCCGTCGGGACGAGCAGATGGTCGAAGCCGGCTCCTTCTGCGGCGGTGGCGAGGCGGCGTAAGTAGTCTGGCGTCGGAGGACGAAAGTCCCGTAAATAGTTCGGCGGCCTCGGCAGGCCGCTGTTGGCAAGATGTGGTCCGTCACCGTTGGTTGGCAGGAACCAGCCGAATTCGATGCTCATGAGGCGTACCGTCGGAATGGGCCAGTTCAGGGTGTAAAGCCGGGCTGGATGCCGGGTTGGCAGCGAGCGTCAGGTCCGAAAGGTACGACGCGGCGCAGGCGTTGCCCCGGCGGTGGCGCGACGCGATCGACTTCGCGAAACGCGCGCTCGATTGCGTCCTGCAGCGCGGGCGTGCCTTGCGTTTCGCGCAGCACGCCGTCGCAGCCGCTAGCCGCGAGCTTGCTCAGGTTCGGTTCGGCGCCGAGCCAGTACAGCGGCGGGCGTTGTGCATCGAGATCCGGCAAGGACGCGGCGCTGGCGCGGAAGTACTCGCCGTGATGGTCGAGTGGCGCTCGGGCAGTCCACAGCGCGTCGAGGATGGTCAGGAATTCGACGCCATGCGCGAGCCGCTGATCGCGATTCATTGAGGCTAGCTGGATATCGGTTTCGACGCCCGCCCAGTCAGCGGTGCAGGCGAGCGCGGCGCAACCGCCGCTGATCGACTGAAGACTTTGCGCAAGATGCGCCGCCGCGACCGGCAGCATCGTACTGGCGGGCAGCGCAACCACGACCCGCGCGGCCGGCAGCGCGTCAACCAGTACGGCGGCCAGCGTCCACGGGTCCTCCCTGCCGGGGCTGCTCGGCAACAGCAGTCCGTCGCAGCCTGCCGTCAGACCTGCGCGCGCAAGCGAGATCCAGTCCGCGGCGGGGTTCGCGCGCAATGGACGGGAATCCATGGCGAGATTCAGCAGCAACGCCGGTGGCTTCATGCGCGCGCGCTCGCGGGCGACCAGCCAAGCGCCGGGGCGATGATTTCGGCGAGGATACGCAGGCGTTCGATCGCCTCGTCGAGCGTGGAGCTTTCCGACTGCACGACCGGTAGGAAGTAGCTCGCGAACGGGAACAGGGCGGGGTCGGCGCGCAGGCTGTCGACGATCTCCTCTGGCGGCCCGTAGTGCACGTTCAGCAGCCGCAGGATCTGCTCGGGATCGCTCACGCCGGGATGACCGACCGTCGCGAGCCACGGGCCGTGGCGCACGACGTCCGGCGCCAGCGCGTCGAGCGCAGTCCTGCGATTCGCTGCGGGAAAGACCGCGCGCACGATGCCCAGACGCGGCGTGCCCGTTGGCGCGCGTTCGCGCCATGCGTCGAGGTACGCGCGTGCGAGCGGCAACTGGACGGTGCGCGGATCATGAACCGCGGTTCCCAGCAGCAAACCATTGCCGTGCTGCGCGGTGAGCCGGGCGCCGTCCACGGTCGAATGCGAGTGCCAGAGGCGCTCGCGCAAGCCGGGTGCGGGCGGTTGCAGCCGAAGCGTCTCGGCTTCCGCGTTATCCGCATCCGGGGAGGGTCCAAGCGGGCGGCCTTCGAGCGCGTGTTCGAGCCGTGTCAGCGCGCTGGCGAAACCGCTCTGGCGCGCGTCGGGCGCGACGCCGAATGCGGCAAACGCGTCGACGTTCGCGCCGCCGCTACCGAGCCCGAGCTGCAGGCGCCCGCCTGCGAGGGTGTCGAGGACGGCGGCGTCTTCCGCGAGCCGGATCGGATCTTCCAGGGGCAACGTGACGATGCCGGTGCCCAGCTCGATGCGGCGCGTGCGCTGTGCAACCGCGGCGAGCAGCACGAGCGGCGCGGGCAGGCGGCCCGTCTCCTGGCCGAAGTGATGCTGCGCCACCCAGGCGCTGTCAAACCCCAGCGCTTCGGCGGCTTCGATCAGTTCGAGTGTCTCGTGAAGAACGCGCGGCGATGCGTCGGGCGCGTACACACGCGTCAGGAAGCCGAGGCGCAGGCGGCGCGTCATGCTTGCCTCGCTTCGACGGGCGTCGCGAGGTCGCCGCGCACGCTCGTCGGGCGCTGCACGAATGCGGGCCGCGGCAAGCCCAGTTGATCGCGCAGTGTCGGCCCTTCGTATTCGGTGCGAAAGAGGCCGCGCCGCTGCAACTCCGGAATCACGAGTTCGACGAAATCGTCGAGACCGCCCGGCTGCCACGCGAAGGCGACGTTGAAACCGTCCGCGGCGGAGGTGCGAAACCATGCTTCGAAATGATCGGCGATCGTCTTCGGCGTTCCGGTCACGATGCCCGCGCTCGCGAAGCGCTCGTAGAGCTGGCGGATGGTCAGGTTCTCGCGGCGCGCGAGGTCCACGATCAGTTGCTGGCGGCTCTTGCTGCGATTGCTCGGCGGCAGTTCGGGCAGCGGGCCGTCGAGCGGATAGCCGGACAGGTCGAAGTCGCCCGCATTGTCGGCCAGCAGGCGCAAGCCGAGCACGGGGTCGATCAGCGCCTGCAGCGCGTCCAGTTTCTCGCGCGCCTCGGCCTCGCTCGCGCCGACGATGGGCACGATGCCTGGCAGGATCTTCAGATGCTCGGGATTGCGTCCCCAGCGCGGCATGCGGCCTTTCACATCGGCGTAGAACGCGCGGGCGTCGTCAAGACGATGCTGCGACGTGAAGATGACTTCCGCGCAGCGCGCGGCCAGTTCACGCCCCGCCTCGGACGATCCGGCCTGCACCAGCACCGGATGTCCCTGCGGCGGCCGGGCCACATTCAGCGGGCCTCGCACGGAGAAGTGCGGCCCGCGATGATTGAGCACGTGCAGCTTCTCGTGGTCGAAGTGCAGGCCGGCGGCCTTGTCCTCGATAAAGGCGTCGTCCTCCCAACTGTCCCACAGACCCGCCACGACACGCTGGAATTCGTCGGCGCGCGTGTAGCGGTCGGCGTGCGCGAGATGCGGCGCATCGCCGAAGTTGGCGGCCTCGTCGGGCACCACCGAAGTGACGAGATTCCAGCCCGCGCGGCCGCCGCTCAGATGGTCGAGCGACGCGAATTTGCGCGCGAGATGGTAGGGCGCGTTATAGGTGGTCGTCGCGGTGGCGATCAGGCCGATGCGCTCCGTCACGGCTGCGAGCGCGGCAAGCAGCGTGAGCGGCTCGAACGTTTCCGCGCGGGCGCTGCGGCGCAGCGAGTCGATATGGCTGCCCTGTGTGGCGACCACGTCGGCGATAAAGATCGCGTCGAACTTGCCGCGCTCGGCGGTCTGCGCGAGTCGGCGCCAATGCGCGAAGTCGCGCGTGCCTTGCGGGTGCGAATCAGGATGCCGCCACCCGGCGACGTGACTGCCGCCGCCGTTGAGCATCGCGTTGAGTTTCAACTGGCCGGTGCGCTGGGTCATGCGCTTCGCTCCTTAGTAGGTGTACGTCACACGCAGCCCGATGGTGCGCGGCTCGCCCGCGGCAGCGACATTGGTGCCGGGCAGGAAGTAGTTTTTCGTCAGATCGTATTGACGGTTGAACAGGTTGCGCGCCCACAGCGAGACGTCCCAGTGGCGATCGGGCGTGGAGACCGTCACGCTCGCGTTGAAGAGCCAGTAGCCATCGACCGTGTAATTCGGTCCGAGCAGCAGCAATTGCGAATACGCATCGCGATAGCTGTAATTGGTTTCCGCGCGGAACCGGTAGCCGCCCGTGAACCAGCTATAGGCGACCTGGCCGCCGTAGCTCAGGCGCGGAAAGCTCAGTGACGAGCCGTTGTAGTCGCTGAAGACGTTGGTGCCGGCGGCCGCCGAGGCGACCGTGTTGTAGGTGACGAAAGGCGCGGTGTACTTGCCGTACTTGTAGCCGACGTACTGGGAGATCACGAGCCCGTTCAGCGGGTGCCAGTCGAGTTCCGTTTCGAAACCGTCGATGCGGGACTTCGGCGCGTTCACGAAGGTGCCGATCAGCGACTGCGAAGTCGGATCGTAGGTGGCGGAGAGCACCTGCTGATCGCGATAGTCATAGTGGAACGCCGAGAAGTTCCAGCGCAGCGAGCGCGTGAGGTCGCTCTTGAAGCCCGCCTCGTAGGCGGTCAGCGTTTCCGGCTTGAACGGCGCGAGCGCATTCGAATTCGCGGTGTTGTGCGCGGTGAAGCCGCCTGATTTGTAGCCGCGGCTGACACTCGCGTAGAGCAGCGTGGCCGGTGCGAGATCGAATTCGAGCCCGACCTTGCCCGAGGTGCCGTTCGACGTCAGTGACTGGTTGCCGTCGCCGCTCGTGAAGCCCGAGAACGGCACGAACGACGGCGTGAGCTCGCCCGAGGCGAAGTCGGTCAGATCTCGGTGCTCGTGCTCCTGGCGAATGCCGAAGATGCCGCGCAGCCGGGGCGTGATGTCGTAGGTCGCCTGACCGTACGCGCCGAGCGTATCGACCGACTGCTTGTAACGCGTGAGCGCGATGAAGCCGAGACGGTCCGTGAAGTCGGAATAGAACTTTTCGTCCAGATCGTCGTGCGAATAGAACAGGCCCGCGACCCAGCGCAGCCGCGTGTCGGCATGCGAGGAAAGCCGCAGCTCCTGCGTGAATTCGTTGATGGTGTCGTCGAAGTACTCATCGGAATCGTGATACGAGGTGGCATCCCAATCCATGTATTCGCGGCGATGCAGGTAGTCGAACGAAGTGATGCTCTTGAGATCGACGGGGCCGAGATTCCAGGTCGCGCTCAGATCGAAGCCGGCGTTCACGTTGTTCTTGCCGGGTTTCGAATCGGTCGAAAGGCCCGTCACGCGTGCGAACGCAGGGCTGATGCCCCAGCCGGTCTTGGTGATGTCGGTGTCGGCGGGAATCGTCACGCCAGTGAGCGTGGACGTATAGGGCGTGAATAGATACAGGCCTTCGTCGTCCGATTTGTCGAAGCCACCATGCACGCCGAGATGCACCTTGAAGTCGGGCGAAACGTCCCAGTCAAGCTGTCCGCGCGCCGCCGCGCTATTGTGATTGCCGAGCGACTGGCCCGTGTCGCGGTTCGTTTGCCACGCGCCGAAATCCTGTGTCGTGAAGGCGATCCGGCCGCGCACGGTGTCGCTCAGCGGACCCGACACATAGCCTTCCGTGGTCAACAGGTTGTGCGATCCATATTCGGCCGTCACACCGGCTTCGAAATCCTTCGTCGGCTTGTTGGTAATGAAATTGATCGTGCCGCCCGTGGTGTTGCGGCCATAGAGCGTGCCTTGCGGACCACGCAACACTTCGACACGCGCGAGGTCGAACAACTGGCCTTGTGTCTGGATCGGCAGCGCATAGGCGACATCGTCGACGTTGATACCGACCGTCGAGGCGTTGTTCGAGGTGTAGTCGTTGAAGCCCACGCCGCGCACGCGGAATTGCGGCTGGCCGCCGCCGAAAGCGGGCTCGACTTCGAGGCTCGGTGTAGCGTGCTGCAGGTCGTTGACGGTATTGACGTTCAACTCCTTGAGGTCGCTTCCGCGTAGCACCGAAATCGACGCACCAACGCGCTGTGCAGATTGCGCGCGGCGCTCGGCCGTGACGACTACTTCCGAAAGCCGTGTGCCGGAGACGGCATCTGGCGCGCTAGTCGCAGCACTTTTCTCGCCTTGTTTCGTTGCGCTTTTCGCTGCGGCCTTTGGCGCCGCGACGGCGGCGCTTGCCGGTGCCGCCGTGGCCGCTTCCTGTGCGTGAAGCGCTGCTGGCAATCCCGCCAATAGGGCCGATGCGCCTATCGACGCCCTGAGCAACGTGTCTTTCATTCGATATCCCTGTCTTTTGTGTGCGTGTGATGTGCGGGCGTGAAGTCCCTGTGCCCCGATCGTTCGCCGGGGATGGCGCGACGCTTTGCAACAGCCATGCCAGTGCGCGTTCGCGCTTGCGCCACGGGCGTTTGCCGACGTTTGCGCCCGAGACGCGGTATGCCGCAACGCGATGGCGCGGCCTGAATCGGGCCGCTTTGTTGAGAAACCAGCAGCACGCGAGCGCGCAGGCGGGCCTGCTGGATTCGCCGCATATCGCTGCAAATCCAGCGCGCGCAGCGGCGCGTGAGCGAGGTCCGGGAAGCGTCTTGACCGTGCAAACGCCCGTGAACCGGCAATGGCACGACCTTTGCATTGCGGTCGATCCCGGGCCGATTCCGTCGGCTCATTCGTTTCGCGTGCATCGAGCACACGCATTTTTTCGACGAGGATTTTTCATGTCTGCCACTTCATCGTCCGCGTCGCTGGACGACGTTACGAGCGTTTCGCCGCAAGCCGCGACGTCTGCGGCGCGCCCAGCCGCAAGCCGGATCGCCGACGACGCGCACGCGCTCGAAATCGCCCGCCGCCTCGCCGACGAACTCAGCCGCGAGGCCGCCAATCGCGACCGCGAACGCCGACTGCCGTTTGCCGAACTCGATCTCTTCTCAGGCAGCGGGCTGTGGGGCATCACCGTGCCGCGCGCCTACGGCGGTGCGGGCGTGTCGCTCGCCACGCTCGGGGAAGTGGTGCGTATCGTCGCGCAGGCGGATCCGTCGATCGGCCAGTTGCCGAAGAATCATTTCCATGCGCTCGACGTGATTCGCCTCACGGGCAACGAGGCGCAGCGCCGCAAGTTCTTCCAGCTCGTGCTCGATGGCGCGCGCATTGGTCACGCGGCTTCCGAGCGCGGCACGAAGACGGCGCTTGAAATTTCGACCCGCCTGTCGCGCCGGGGCGAACGCCTCGTGCTGAACGGCCAGAAGTTCTACGCGACGGGCGCGCTGTACGCGGATTGGATCGCCGTGCTGGCCCTCGACGACGACGGCCGCTACGTGCAGGTGCTGGTCGAACGCGCGCGCCCCGGCATCGCCATCACGGACGACTGGAGCGGATTCGGCCAGCGCACCACGGCGAGCGGTACGGTGACGTTCACCGACGTCGACATCGATCCGGAGAACGTGGTGTCGATCCAGGCGGCGTTCGAGACGCCCACGCTCGCGGGCCCGGTCTCGCAGCTGCTGCATGCGAGTATCGACGTCGGCATCGCGCGTGCCGCGATTGCGGACACGCTGGATTTCGTGCGAACGCGCAGCCGTCCGTGGGGTGACAGCGGCGTCTCCCGCGCCGCCGACGATCCGTATGTGATTCGCGACGTCGCCGATTTGCAGGTGCGTCTGGTGGCCGCCGAGGCGGTCCTCGATCGTGTGGCGTCGCAACTGGACGCGTTGCCCACGATCGTCGACGACGCGCAGGTGGCCCGCGCTTCGGTCGATGTTGCCGTGGCGAAGGTGTTGAGCACCGAGCTGGCGATACTCGCGACCAACAAGCTGTTCGAACTCGCGGGCACGCGCTCTGTACTTGCCGAATACGGCCTCGACCGGCACTGGCGCAACGCGCGCACGCATACGCTGCACGATCCCGTGCGCTGGAAATATCACGCGATTGGCAACTTCGTGCTCAACGAAGTCAATCCGCCGCGCCACGGGTACCTCTGATGAGCGAGCGCACGCAGAAGCCTTTCCGTCTCGCCGGGCCGTCTGACGACGCCACTGACCGAACGATCGCCTACGCCGCGCGCCGCCGTTACCTGCTCGCACTTGCGGGCAGTGCGGTGGGGTTCGCGAGCGGCATGCCGCTCGCTTTTGCGGCGGACACCAGCCATGCCGGCGGCGCGAGCGGTGCGAACAGTACAGGCGGCGCGGCCGGCGCGAGTGGCCCGTCTCCGGTGCGTGGCGGCACGCTTTCGCTGTTCGCGCAGCCGGAGCCGCCGTCACTCATCAACGCGCTCACGCCGCACGTCGCGTCGCAATACGTGGGCGGCAAGATCTTTCAGGGCCTGCTTGCCTACGATACGAACGAGCGGCTCGTGCCGGTGCTTGCGCGTAGCTGGCAGGCGAGCCACGACGGTCTGCACTACACATTCGAGCTTCAACCGGATGTGCGCTGGCACGACGGCCAACCGTTCGGTGCGCGCGACGTGGTCGTCACGCTCAGCGAGATCGCGCCCAAGGCTTTGCCGCGGCTACAGATTATTCACGACACGTATATCGACAGCGTCGAAGCCAGCGGCCCGCTTCAGGTCTCGATCAAGCTCAAGAAGCCGTATGGCGGCCTCTGGAACCTGCTCGGCAGCGGCCTGCTGCCGATCCTTCCGGCGCACCTATACGCGGGCAAGGACGCGCGAACGAACCCCGCGAATCAGCATCCGGTCGGCACCGGGGCGTTCGTGTTTCGCGAGTGGAAGCGCGGCGCGTATATCCGCCTCGCGCGCAATCCCGACTACTGGAAACCCGGCCTGCCGTATCTCGACGGCATCGTCTTCAACATCGTGCCGGACGCGGCGGGACGCTCGATTGCATTCGAACGCGGGCAGATTCATGCGCTGCGCGCGGGCGATGTCGACTACTCGGATATTGCGAGGCTCGCGAAGCTACCCGGCGTCGAACTGACGACGCGCGGCTGGGAACTGTTTTCGGGGATGGCGTTTCTCGAACTGAACCAGCGCAAGGCGCCGTTCGACAACGTGCTCGTGCGCCAGGCAGTGTTGCATGCGCTCGATCGCCAGTTCATCGTCGACAAGATTTTTTATGGCTACGGCAAGGTCGCGAACGGGCCGTTTTTGTCCACCTCGCCTTACTACGATCCGGCCGTGCCGCGTTTCGCACACGATCCCGATCGCGCACGCGCATTGATCCGGCAATCAGGCGTCGATGTGGGCAAGACGCCGCTCGTGCTCATCAACGGCGAGAAAGGCGGCGCGTGGGAGCGGGTGGCCGAATACACGCAACAGGCGCTCGCCCAGGTGGGTTTCAACGTGCGCGTGCAGACCACCGACGCCGCTGGCTGGTACGCGCGCGTGGCGAACTGGGACTTCGATCTGAGCTACAACTTTCTGTTCCAGAACGGCGACCCGGAATTCAGCGTCGCGCCGCTTTACCGCTCGGACAACATCGCCAAAGGATCGCCGTTCGGCAACGTCGAGGGCTATCGCAACCCGAAGGTCGATGCGCTCTGGGACGCGGCCGCGCAAACCAACGATCCGGCGCGCCGCCGCGTGCTTTACGCACAGATCCAGACCGCGCTCGCCAACGATGCGGCAATCGCCAACGTCTTCGAAATGGTGAATCCGACGCTGTATCGGCGCAACGTGCACAACCTGTTGCGCACCGCGACCAGCATCAACGACAGCCTCGAAGACACATGGATAGGTTGATGCAATGACGACCGTGTTGCGCTTTGCGACGGTGGCGCTCCGGGGACTGGCGATGGTCTTCGGTGTGCTGATCGTCGACTTCTTTCTGATCCGGCTCGCGCCCGGTGACCCCGCGCTCGCGCTCGCTGGCGACGCGGGTTCAGGCGACGCCGCCTACGTCGAGCACCTGCGCGAGCAGCTGGGACTGGCGAAGCCGCTCGGCACGCAGTTCGCGCAGTACCTGCTCCAGTTGCTGCATGGCAACTTCGGCTATTCGTATCGCAATCAGATGCCGGTGCTCGAGCTGATCGCCGATCGTTTGCCCGCGACGCTACTGCTGATGCTGGCGGCATTTGCCATATCGATCATCGTTGGCGTGAGCATGGGTGCGCTGGCCGCATGGGGCGACGCGCACGAGGGCGTGCTCGCGCGAGTGGTTTCGCGCGTGCTCGGTGCGCTCGCAGTGATTGTCTACGCGACGCCAGTCTTCTGGATGTCGCTGCTGGCGTTGATCGCGTTTTCGGTCCTGCTCGACTGGCTGCCCTCGTTCGGCATGGAAAGCGTGGGCGCAGGTGGGACGGGCTGGGGGCATGCGCTTGATGTGGCCCAGCATCTAGTGTTGCCCGCGACCACGCTGGGGCTCGTCTACGCGGCTGTCTATCTACAACTTACACGCGCATCTATGCTCGCCGTTATCTCGCAGGACTTCGTGCGCACGGCGCGCGCAAAGGGTGCGTCCGAACCGCGCGTGATGGTCCGCCATGTGCTGCGCAATGCGCTGATGCCGGTCGTTACGCTCGGCGGCCTGCAACTCGGTGAACTGGCGGGGGGCGCGCTCGTCACCGAAATCGTGTTCGCCTGGCCGGGACTTGGAGGTCTGATGTACGACTCGCTCGTGCAGCGCGACTATCCGGTTCTGCTGGGTCTGCTCGCCGTCATTGCGGCGCTGGTTGTGTTCTTCAATCTGCTGACCGATGTGCTGTATCGCTTCGTCGATCCCCGCATCGACCACACGGGACGAGGAGAGGCCGCATGAGCACGACTCTCGACACGATTGCGGCGCCGCCGGCGCGCCGATTTCTGCGCGACTTCGCACGCGCCCCCGGCGCGCTGGCGGGCAGCGCGGTGCTCGTGGTCCTCGCGCTGATTGCGCTCTCCGCGCCATTCTGGCTGCCATCGCCCTGGGCCATTGCCGCCGACCCGCTGCTCGCGCCGTTCCGGCAACTCGCGCATCCGCTCGGCACCGATATGCTGGGCCGCGACGAAGTCGTGGGCCTGCTGTGGGGCGCACGCGTGTCGCTGCTGGTTGGCGTGGGGGCGACCGTCGCGACCTTTGCGGTCGGCGCGACGATCGGCGCGGTAGCGGGATGGTGCGGCGGCTGGGTCGATGCCGTGCTGAGTGCGGTCATCGCGCTGTTCCAGACGATTCCGCAGTTCGCGCTCGCGGTGACGATCGCGGCGGTGCTCGGCGCGTCGCTCGAATCGACCGTGGTGGCCATTGCGGCGGCTTCGTGGCCCGCGATCGCGCGGCTGGTGCGCGGCGAATTCATCGCGCTCTCGCGCCGCGAATTCGTGCTGGCGGCTCGCGTGGCAGGGGAGCGGCCCGCCGTCATCGTGTGGCGGCAGATTCTGCCGCATGCGCTGGGTCCGCTGGCGGTACTCGCCGCGTTGATGGTCTCGGGCGCGATCCTCACCGAATCGGCCTTGTCCTTTCTCGGGCTCGGCGACGCCTCGCAGATGAGCTGGGGTTTCATGATCGGCGCGGCGCGCACGGTAATCCGCGAAGCGTGGTGGTTGAGCTTCTGGCCTGGCCTCGCGATCGTGGCGACGGCGCTGTCGATCAACCGGGTTGGGGAGGGTTTGCGTGTTGCGCTGGCAGCGGGCGGGGAGCGGCGACGATGAGCCTCACGCCCTTACTCAGTATCGACGGGTTGACGCTCGCGTTGCCGCCCGGCGCGGAGCGCGCCCAGGCCGTTCGCGACGTGTCGCTGACCATTGGCGCGGGCGAGGTGCTCTGCGTGGTGGGCGCGTCGGGCTCCGGCAAGTCGCTGCTCGCCGCGTCGATAGCCGGGCTGCTGCCGCGCGGCGTGCAGCGCACGGGCGGCCGTATCGTGCTGCAGGGGCGCGATCTGTCCGGCAATCGCGAAGCCGACTGGCGCGCGCTGCGCGGCAGCGAAATCTCGATGATCTTTCAGGAGCCCCTGTCTGCGCTGAATCCCTTGATGACGGTGGGCGCGCAGATCGACGAGGTGCTGCGCGTGCATGGTGTGCTGTCGGCGCGCCGCGAGTCGGCGGCGCGTACCGCGCGCGTGATTGCATTGATGCGCGACGTGGGCTTGCCGGATCCCGAGCAACTGCGTCACGCGTTTCCTGATGCGCTTTCGGGCGGCCAGCGTCAGCGCGTGCTGATTGCGATGGCGCTGGCGCTCGGGCCCAAACTGCTGATCGCCGACGAACCGACCACGGCGCTCGACGTGACGACGCAGGCGCGCATTCTCGAACTCCTGCGCGCGGCGACACGGGCCACGCAGACCGGCGTGTTGTTCATCACGCACGACTTCGGCGTGGTGGCGCAGATTGCCGACCGCGTGGCGGTGATGCGTGACGGCGAAATTGTCGAGAGCGGACCGGCGGAGGACGTGCTGCGCTCCCCCGCGCATGCGTACACGCAGGCGCTTCTTGACGCCATTCCGCATGGTCGTTTCGTGACGCGCCCGCGGGCCGACGGCGGCAGGCCCGCGCTCGTCGCCGAAGATTTGCACAAGCGCTATGCCGCGCGTGGAGCGGGTTTTTTGCGGGCGCGCCGCGGCCGCCGCGCTGTCGATGCGCTGTCGGGCGTGAACCTCGCTGTGCAGGCGGGCGAAACGCTCGGCATCGTCGGTGAATCCGGCTCCGGAAAATCGACGCTTGCGCGCGCGCTGGCCAGGCTCGTTCGCGTGGACGCGGGCCGCATCGTGCTCGACGGGGAGCAGGATATTGCCCAGTTGCCGGAGCGCGCGCTGAGGCCGCGGCGCCGCCAGATCCAGTTGGTGTTTCAGGATCCGTACGCGTCGCTCAACGCGCGTCACACGATTGGGCAGATCGTCGCCACGGGGTTGCTCGCGTACGGCATGCCCCGCGCACAGGCGCTCGAGCGTGCGGCCGACCTGCTTGCGCTGGTAAAACTGCCACGCAGCGCATTACATCGCTATCCTCACGAATTTTCGGGCGGACAGCGTCAGCGTATTGGACTCGCACGCGCGCTCGCGCTCGAACCAATGGTGCTCGTGGCCGACGAGATCGTCTCGGGACTTGATGTATCGGTGCAGTCGGAAGTGCTGGACCTGCTCGCATCGGTGCAGCGCGAACGCGACATGGCGACGATTTTCGTCACGCACGATTTGCGTGTGGCCGCGCAGATCTGCGACCGCATCGCAGTGATGCATGGCGGTCGTATCGTCGAAAGTGGCCCGGCGAGGCAGATTTTCGAGACCCCCCGCGAGGCGTACACGCGCAGCTTGATCGCTGCTACGCCCGCATTGCCCGAGCGTGTACGCGCGCTCGATCCCGATCTGGACAAGGAGCTTTCATGAGTGAGCATGTGGGGCGCGACATCGCGACATCGGTCGTGGTGAAGGGCGCCCGTATTGAAGTGCGTCCTGGCCGCACGTTGAGCGTCGCGCATCGCGCCGCGCCGCCCGGTTCACCGCACGCGGGCACGGTCGTGTTCTTCGCGCACGGCGGCGGGGGCAACAAGAACCAGTGGCGCTATCAGTGGGACGCGCTGGCTGCCGACGGCTACGAACTCGTGGCCTGGGATTTCGCCGGCCACGGCGAGAGTCCGACTCCATCGCCCGCAAGCGGCGCATACCGCGGCGAGCAGACAATCACCGACTACCGTGCGCTGTTCGACCGCTTCAAAGGCAAGAGTAATGTGCTGGTCGCGCATTCGCTCGGCACCGGGAGCACGCTCGCCTTGCTGGACAGACTGTCGAACGAAGACCGGCTTGGCGAGGTCAACGCGGTGTTACTGCTTGGAACGCAAGAAGGACGGCCGCAACCGCGCTCGCCCGCGCTGCCCGTGTGGTTGCTGGAACTTTTGAAACCGTGGTTTGCGCGCGGCTTTAAACGACTTGCCTGGCATCCCGATGCAAGCCGCGTGCTGGTCGACTACGAGTCGAAGGTTGCGCGCCGCAATCGCATGGCGATCTTCCGGGCCTTGATTCAGGACGCGCCGTGGGCGAACCCGGCAGGGTTGTCTCGTCTCGACCTGTCCGTGGTCGTGCTTTCCGGTGACTCGGACGGGCTGACGCCTGCGGAAGGCGGGCGTGCTCTGGCACTCGCGTTACCCGCCGCACGTTTCGAAGTCGTTGCGAGATGCGGTCATCAACTGATGCTGGAGCGTCCGGACGCGGTGAACGCCGCGTTGCGATCTCTCTTAGGTGACGTCGACGCTAAAACTGCCGCTGCGGTAGCAGAGGAGCGTTGAAGTTGCGCGCTAGTGTTGGCTCTTCCGCCGACGTCGTTCGCTACGTTCTCTGGCTGTCGTCGATGGAGGAGGGCGCAACACGCCAGCGGATGTTGCAGCGTTGAACGCGCTGCTGGACACGTTGGCAACCGCGTTCGCACCCCATCCGTCGGGTCAATGGAATCGGCAGGATCGCGCCGTTTCGGCAGGCACTGCAGACGCGTGCCGTTGCCGATGAATTCGCGATGACCGTCGTCGCGTGATGAGTTTGTTCGTTGCGAGAAGCGATTCCGACGTGTCAGCTACGACGGGGGATGCGTCTCGCAGGATTCGGTGTACGCGACCCAATCGATGCTCCTCAGAAACGCATCTAACGGTCATTTGCGCCCACAATCCCCAAACGCCTACGGCGGCATCTGCCAGCAGACTGCTGGGCTCGCAGCGCTGGGTCGAGGCGCATCAGCGCGCTTTTCCAGAGGCAGTTGAGCCCATACGGGGCGCGACGCTCATTCGCAATATCTGGCAGAACGGCAGCTCTGTCGTGCTGCGGACTACCTCATTGCGATGCACGTATCACCACGTTGTGGCACAACGATATGATCAATCTGATGTGGACGTTGTCATGAGAGCTCGAAAGTAGGTTGAATGGTCCTCGCATAAGAGCAAGGCACTCGACCTGCTTGTGCAACGGCAAGAGAAAGCGTCAGCGCACATTGATCCATCGGTCATTCCCGGCGCACGTATGTGATCCTGAATCGATGCGTCCCGGAGGCTGATGCGCAGGTAATGCCGCTTTACAGCACGCAGATGCACGACCATTCGAGGCAGCGCTCTATCAATCTGCTCTTGCCGCAGCGTTTGCGTCGATATTTATGGATGGACAGGAGTTATTGCGACGTCCGCTCGATCGCGCAAGCGATGGGGCAGTTGCGACAGATACTGTACGCGGGTTCTTGCAAATACCCGCATCGATGCTGGTGCTTGATGGCAGGATGACGCACGATCAGTTGTCCTCGGACAACGGCCCGGATCAGGGGTAATCCCAATGTCTTCCAGTTTCGACGGATAGATGTAGTCGAGACCGAAGTTTGGCGCAGGTTCTATTGAGAGTGGGGTGTGTAGGCACGCTTAAATGATCGGATGAAGCATAGCTAATGGGAGCAGGAACGGAGACTAGCTAGTCGAGTCCGGAAAATCCGGGCGTAGTTCGGCTTCGATCTGATCGATCGTCGGTAGGCCTGTTTCCATAGCTGGGGGCACCTCGCGCATGAGCTGGTATTCCGCCACGCCCATCGGGTTGGCCATGCCACGCAAGGCATACTCTGCGACAAGCCGGTTTTTCTCTTTGCAAAGTAGTAGCCCGATGGTCGGCTGGTCTTCGAGTGCCTTAACCTGCGCGTCGATCGCGGATAGATAGAAGTTCAGCTGCCCAGCGTATTCAGGTTTGAAAGGTGTCGTTTTCAGATCGACGACAACATAGCATCGTAGTTTCAGGTGGTAGAAGAGCAGATCTATAAAGAATTCGTCGCCATCTATTTCCAGCCGGTATTGACGTCCAACGAACGCAAAACCGGCACGCAGTTCGAGCAGAAATCGCGTAATGTGCTGCGTGAGTGCGCGCTCGATATCACGTTCCTGGGCACTTTCGGTCAAGCCAAGGAAGTCAAAGACATATGGATCTTTGAGCACGTCCCGAGCGAGATCAGATTGTGGTGCTGGAAGCCGGTCGGCAAAATTTGTCACTGCGTTGCCCGCGCGTGAGTGCGCCCCAGTCTCGATCTGCATGACGAGAACGCTTCGCGACCAGCCGTGTTCGAGAGATTTTTCCGCGTACCAGAGCCGCCGAGATGCGTCGTCAAGCTTGTCGAGCAAGGTGACCACGTGGGACCAGGGCAATTGTGCAACGGGCTGTTGCACAAAGTCCGGGTTTGGGAACGCTTGTGCAAGTGCACGCATGTATTTGAGGTTGCGTGGGGAAAATCCGCGCATGTCAGGAAACGCCGACTTGAGATCGCGCGCCAGCCGGTCGATAACCCCGGCACCCCAGCCTTGGGCCAGTTGACGCTCGAGAATGTCGCGACCGATCTGCCAGTACAGCGTTACCAACTCCCGATTTACACTGGCCAGCGCGCGCTGGCGTGCGTGCTCGACACGCTGTTTGACCTCGGCAAGCCAATGGCGATAGTCGTCGGACGGGGCTGGATTGACTGGTTCGTTGGCCATGCGCGGTAGGATTGGGCTGCGGTTGACTGGATCGAGAACGACACGTCTACAGCGTACTGTCAGACAATGAGCAGATTTGGGTTCTATAAAAGTCCTTACCCCCTTTGATTTAATAAGCTGTTGATTTTGTTTGAATTTTTCTTCTGCTTGGCTGGGTGGTAGGAGATATTCTGGATTTCCGGAGTTCTGTAAAAGTACATACTTGGATCCGGAGTTCTGAGAAAGTCCTACCACTTGAGCGGGGGTAGTTTTTACAAAACGATGGGCCTGACTGGCTCGGTCGCGTCTGGAACAGTGACCGAGTTCGGCCTGATACCGCAGAGGACAACGGACGGCTCCCGATGTCGGACCTTCTGATCCCACGGCTGAAAATCAGCGTAGATGCCTCATTCCTGCGGATTCGACGGAGGCAGCGCAACGAGCGAGTCGCAGCAAGATTAAGCGCTTGGTTGCAATGTCAAAGGCGCGCGCCCGATTACTTCAACGGCATAAGGAAATACCGCAAATGGGCATTGCCTTTGGCCGTCAATAGGCGCATTAGAGAATGAGCGGATTCTCAGAATTAACGGCACTGTGCGCGTTATATCGTGAGCGCGGTTTATTCCGCAGGCCTGCCATCGGACCGGATTTCCGTCGATCTAATAGAAATCTCGAGCTCTCGCCTTCGATAAGCAAGCTGGCGGAATCGGGATCTCGCACCCTTGCGCTCGTTGTGGCGGTCGTATGTGACAAGTCCGGCTCATCTGCCTGTCGATACGGCGCAAGTAGATGCTGGCGCTGCGATGTTGACATGCAAAGAGCACTGCCATGATTCCCTGTGGCGCACGGCAAGTTGGGGAAGCGTCAGTGCCGAATCGACGGCGTTCCCGGAAGTCCACGTCTCACGCGATTCCCTCCGTGCTCCGCTCATTCAGTGCGGCGGATCCAGCAAGCTACGTTGCTGTCACTTGCTTGGCGCTTACGTAAACGTAAAGAAAATAATAGGTGACTAGGTACACGGAGGAACGCACGAGCCGTAGCAACGGGGTTGTTGTCTAGGTGCGCTGCAGCTTGAAGAAGCGTGGTCGAAGCAGCATGTGGGCCCCTATTCGCGGCAGTAATAGGGGACGGAGTACAGGGACTTAGCCTGGTGCCGATTCCGGCACGTACTCAGTCAATAGAACTTCGGGGCTTGTTTTGAGCGCCTCCGCGATTCGCTGCAAGTTGTCCAAAGACACAGTGCGAACTGAGCGTTCCACATGGCTCATATAAGTGCGGTGGTACCCACAGAGTTCGCTGAGTTCCTCTTGAGTCAGGTTTCTTTCTTTTCGGACGCGTCGTACGTTTTCGGCGAATCGTCGCCGCAGCCATGGGTCGGCGACCGTGTTATCAATTTCTTCCATGCTGCGGAGCGTCGCCGAACTAAGCGTTTTCGTCTACTCCGTTTCAGTCTACTGCGTAATAGTCTACTGCTTTATTGTCTACTCTGTTTACGTCTACTGCGTATCAGTCTACAATCCAGCCATCGAAACGGCGCTGGGCGCAGCCCAGTCGTTGGCATTCATTGAAAACTTCGTTGAGCAGTTCCTGCCGCGTAAGCGCAGCGGGATACCTTTTGAGGGAGCGCTGGTAGGACAGAGTGACATTGTTCAGAGAAGATGTTGCGGCCCGTTCGGCCGTGACGCCGATTGTTGATCAACTAAGGCAAGCCGAAATGCGTCAGATCCTATTTCTCGATGTTGACGGAGTTCTGCATCGTGGTATTGCTCGCCGAGTAGGTAATCGAGTGATAAGCAGTGCACCAGATATTGAGCTCTTTGAATTTGTCCCAGTGCTTGAAGAGTTGCTGCGCCCCTATCCGAGTGTTGAGATCGTGCTCTCTAGTGATTGGGCGCTCGTACTTGGGATCGAATTTACACGTGACGCAATGGCATCAGAGGAGCTAGGGAGGCGCATCATAGGTGCGACTTACGAGGGGGAAACGCTCGACGCGGGCGTCTGGCCAGTCCTTCCACGCGGAGCACAGGTTCTCGACTACGTAAGGAGAAATTCGCCAATGCGCTGGCTGGCCGTGGACGATAGATCAGACGGATTCGAGGCCTTTCGAGGCCAACTGGTTCACTGCCAAACCGACGTCGGATTAGGTGATGATGTCGTGGTCGAGCAATTCCGTCAGCAGTTGAAAATGTTCTTCTCATTTCTATCGGAAGACGAGATTGACGAATGAAGGACGACGTCCCCCATACCGTGTAAATAGTTCAGCTCTTAAGCGCGGCGAACTCGCATTCTCATGGAGCGAATCAGCCGAGAGAAATGATTCGACGCGTAGCGAGGTTATATATTCGCAGTGCTTATCACAAGCGGCGATACTGTCCGGTAACGTTGAGCGGAAAGGTTCATCCGCAATACCTGATGACCTAACACATCAATGTTTTAGACCGGAAAAGGTCCTTTCGATGCAACCAGGCAATACGCCTCAGCAAGATATGCAAAAGCCAAATCGGCATGGCGCGACGTCGTTCAGGGTGTCAGACGGCGCCTGGTTTTACGTTCGCTATGGCACAAAGACAGATCCTGAATCGAAGCACGGCGCTTTCATCACTCAGACCTATTCCGACCTTAAGGCCTTGTTGGCGAACGCTCGCGGTGCGGAGCCGATCTTGTACATGTTCTCGATAAATGGCGATGGAGTATCGGCGTTCCGACGTGTCGTCTCAGTGCGAGAGGTGAAGCTAGACGACATACACATATTTGAATTCGAGGACGGTCAGGCCACTTTTTGGGACGAATGTGGCAGCGGTGGGGTAAGTACCTATGCGGAAATCGAAGCCCCTCGGAGCGTCTTCGAACTCACCAAACTCTCTGTGCGACAACTACATTCTGATGGCGCGGAGCGTGAAAGCATTGAAGAGGGTCGCACAGCTTCTAGCGACATCCAGCAGAAATCAGATCTTAAAAGAGCTGGTCAGGACTGAGTGAGAAGGAAGCGGCGGTGCTGGCTTGCTGATCGTTGTCTCACATGTTCACAGAGCGGAGTTACTGATGTCTATCTACTCTCATCCTCCGGGCGATGGTTGCGAGGTCGTGCACCTTGAGCATTGGTCTATACGCCAATTCGAGAACGGAAAGAGATTTTTTGTCGGATATAGTCAGGAGACGCGAGACGGCCGCGTGAGTGCAGAGATTGTGGATTTGGATCCTGCGACACGTATAGGACGAACCGCTAGCGGGCGCGTGTACAAGCTCGTTGGCTGCAGTGGTATCAACGGTGATGCGGAGTATGTCTTCACCCGGGTGCGCGAAATTATCGGCGACGGCGGCAAATGGAAAAACGTCACCGAGGCATTGATACCTGAATGTACTGCAAAGGTAGAGCAAAGAGAAAGTCTGGAGGAGACCTCGGTCGACGCGGCAGCGCGCATCCTCTTCGTTGCACCTTCGTATGTGCGCAAACTCATCGAGGAAGAGAAGCTCCCTGCGCGTGTGCACGAAGACGGAGCGTATCGACTTCCAGTAAGGGCGGTGCGGACGCTTAGGGACCAGATGCGGGTTGAGCAAAAGCAGGCGCTTGCCAGAATGATTGCCGCGACTGACCAGATGGGGCTGTATAAAACAGAAATTGAAGGCCTTCCGGTGCGCAGACTACGTGATCTGGCCGACGACTAGCTAGTTTTGCGTTGGCGCAGCGATGTGCTGCCTATCTATAGGCGAACGCATGCTAGCGCTCAAGCATGACGTGTTTGTTTCCTGTGCCCACGCGTAGCACGTTTCCTTCCGGCGTCAACTGTCTGGGAATGTCGTTGAACTGATGCGGGCGTTCGGGCGCCTTGGGTGACGGTACATGAGCCGAAGAAAGGGCCGGCTTCACTTTCACTCGCGGGTGTTTGGCGCGTGGTGGATTGCGTTTGACCGGCGCGCTAGTGCGAGCTTCCGGCGGGTCCCATACTTCCGAGTAATGCGCTGATGCGTTAGCGGAATACATAGCGATCGCCAGAGAGCATGCAAGACAAGTTCGAAGGCGCACTAGATATGCATGCGATGCTTTTTTGCTAGCCGTGAGTTCAATCATGCCTTTCTCTGCCGTTCAATCCTGCGACATTCTATCGTTGCAGCGAGGCCTTGGGACAACCTTGGACCTGCGTCGTTCGCGCTAACTTGCTTTGGTAGCGGTGAGCTCGAATTGATCCGTCTCGACATTGAATCGTAAGCTACCGTAGGCGGCCCATTTCACATGCGTTCCTCGGCGAATGGCTTCGTCCAGTACTTGAATTGTACGTCGTTGCATCAGATTCACCGGGTTGGTGCGATCGCAGATGACATAGACAACAGCAGTTCGGTCTGGAAATCCTGCCATTTTCACCTGTTCGAGGGACAAGAGGCGGTATCCGTCGGGCGTTGTTTCGACGTTGGCTGTCCCGTAATAGATGAAATCGCCTGTCCAAGGTTCTCTGTCTGTTTTGCGGAATGCTCGGTCGTAGTCTGACTGGCGGCCGTACAGCTTCAGCGGGTATTTTTTGAGTTCGTCGAACACGAACTTCGAATGTTCGCTGGCTGGCTTCCCCTTGGCTCGCGCAGTCCTATAGAGCGCCTTGGTTGCCTCGACTCTTGCCGTCACCAGTACCCGTAGAAGACTCGTAGTACTCTGATGAGCAGTTGCCAGATCGGTCAAGCGGTTCCGCACGCGCCGACGTACTTCATCTGGGCTTGCGACAGTCTGCGGGCGTTGACCTTTTGCGTCGCCTTCGGCGCGACCAGCGCGAACCTCTACCAGCTGCTCTGGCAAATCTGCCTCAAGTTTGACGCGGCCCGTAGGCACGGACGGGCGTTGGGCGCCATACGTCTCCAGTTGTGCAGCGCCATACGGGCATTCAGGAGCGTGATTCCGGTCAGTGTCGATAATCTTGAAGTGCGGCGATTTCACATAGTGGTCCCCGTAGGCTGCTACGGGGGTGATCCGACTGTCCATAAGAGCATCAACTGGTCGTCTATGAATGATTTTATTCGAGTTTAACGTCCTGTCTTTATTGATGGTGTATTGAGTAGCGATTTTGTCGGATTCGGTGAGTAGAGTGTAGTTCGGATGTAGGTGTCAATAAGTAACGATGATCTAAATAGCAAGTTTTCAAGCATAATGGGCTGGTAGGAAGATGTTCTGTTAACGGGGATTGACTTTCTTTCTTTTCAACTACAAAAAATGCTGATGCAGACTCTCGCTCCACAAACCTTCGCTTTCATCGAAAGTGCGATCAACGCCCTCGAAAACTTCCCGCAATCCGATCTCAGGTGGCTCGCGCACCATCGGCGGTTCAATTGGCGGCATTACTATGCGAACAGCATAGGGGAAGCGTCCAGATTCATTCTGGAGTTGGAGGCAGCGGTTCCAGCCGGCGACCTGGATGGGATGACGAGTCTTGAACCCGGTGAGATCGTGGACGATCGGTATCCTGTGTACCATGACGTTGTAGATGTTATCCCTGTGTACAAGGACGCCATCATCCTCGAAACTCATCGAACGCTAGTACCTGCGAAAAAAATACCTCGTCTTCTCCGCTTGCTGCAGATTCCGGGGCACTCGGAGGGCATGGACGTAGAGAATCACAACTTTGGCTACCATTTCCATTACGGGAAGGTGAAGTCGAATTCGGTTGAACGGAGTAATCTCCTGCTGACCTTTGATCCTCGCAAGAAGTCGCGTAAATCTCCTGTTTTGTACGGGGAGTACCATGCCGAAGGGAAGACGAAATCCATCAACATGGAGACGATTGGTTTGAACAAACGTCTGCCCATCTACCTGGTATGTGAAAACGCCGCCAAGAAACGAGGTTTTGAGAATTTCAAGATGGCTGCTGACAAAGCAAAGATCTTCCATAGTCCCGATCGTTCCGAATAGCGGATAGTACGCGGTGTTCAGCGTTGAGAGTCCTCCCTCTCGCTAGCGTCGTACTAGACGATGCATATAGCTGGAAGATTCGAGGCACAACGCTGACGCGCGCGAACTACATCAGAAGCTTACTTGCCAGTTGAGCTGGCACAAGACTTTGATACGTAATCTCAGCGTTTGCCGTCATTGATTAAGCTCGTATGCAGCGTCTTAGAACAGCTGCTTTTTCGACTGCGCTATCGAATCAACTTTCATCGTATTCCCCATGACTTCCCCGAAACACTCTCTGCCGCAAGATTGGCCAGAGCATCTGAACGCTATGGCGCAGGTCAACCCCAGCCAATTCTCGCCCCCAATCAACGAACCGCAGCTCCTCTTCACATCGATGGCAGGGCAAACTTTTGAACAGTTTTGTTGGTGGTTGCTCCAGAAAGAACAAGCCATCGTCGGTTGCAAGCGAATCGGTGATCCGGGCATTGAGCAAGGGGGTATCGACCTGTTCGCTTTTGACGAGGCATTTCCGGACAAGCTCCGCGTATTTGAGTGCAAGGCGTGGACTAATTTCGATGCTGAGAAGTTAAAGAGGGCGGTGGACACGTTCCTTGAAGGGGATTGGGTTGCGCATACGAAACGCTTCACTATTATTCTTGCTCACGCAAGCACAAACAAACTGAAAGGCCAGCAGTGGATGAAAGCGGCTGCCAAGCTCAGGGCCGTTGGTATTGAACCGCATTTTTGGACCGCCGATGACCTGACACTCAAAGTGCAGGCTTATCCGGATGTCTTGTCGAAGTTTTTCCCCGGGGCGAGCGTGGAGCACTTCGGTAACAAGTGGATGCAGCGAGTAGCGTTCTATGAGGTAGCGAGTAAGGCTTTTTTTGATCCGCGCGAGCGCGTTGCCCAATGGGCTCGAGAGATATGCGGCCCCGATGGCGCCGTTGAGCTCAGCAGTTGTGACGTTCAGTCTGTGCTGGATGATCAAGGTGCACTGCGCATCAACCCTGAAACGCGCGTGTCTTCTATCTCCATAGATAGCTCAGTCCGGACTGTCGAGAGATTCGGAAGCACCTGGCAGTTCAGAGGGCCATGGTTCGGACTTAGTGCGATTCTCCCGGGCGAGAAGTTCATGAATGGTTCGGCCGCCATCAACTTCAAGAAGCCGGATCTTGAAGGGATGACGCTGACGTTTGACTACAAGTGGCTGATGAAATCGTTTCTATTCGCTAAAGGAGCACCTTTGGCGAGTGCCTATCGAGGCTTCGTCTACGCTCCATCATACGGTAGGCCTCACCACTACGAAGTGGACTTCCCGCACTGCCGATTTTCTCTGCACGAAGATGGAGTACGCGAAATAGCCGGAGTCGCTGACCTCTTGACGGACGTGGTACGTGATGCGCTGCTAACTCAAGAGCATAGTTGGTCGGCGGTGGACTTCCCGTTCGTCGAATGGGGCGGCAGAAAGGTTGCAATCGCAACGCTCGACGAGCGAGTATGGAACGAGGTTTGCCAGTTTGCGATCGCACATGACGTGACGAAGGGGAAATCGGATTGGCACATGTTTCAAGGCGCGACCAACGTCTTGAAACCGTTTCATGAAGTAGAAACGGCACACTATGACGCCGGCTACCACGGAATTTTCTATGCGGTCAAACTGGAGGGACTGAGCTACGGACGCAAGGTCGCGTTGCTTTGGCAACCAGACGGGCCGCTGACTACTGAGAAGTATTCTTCCCGGAGGTGGTGGTCGTGCGAAGAGGCGTTTGACTGGTTCAAAACTTCATTGCTACCGGAAGTTAAACGCCATGTTTATGCGCGCAGATTCGGCAGCTTGAGTGTTCGATTGTTCCAGGCGAAGGAAGCAAAGAACTTCGCTGCTGACCTTGACGAGCTCTTCGTGGCGAATGACGTGCGTATCTCACCTCTGCTCCGAGACGGTAGCTGGTCTGCCGGCATCGTGGACGTCGCCCGAGAGCTGAGCGAACATTTCAATAGAATCGGCACGCCTGAGCCGTTTTTTACCCAGCAAGAGGTCGAAGACCTTTACGGAGCGGTTGCTGTCGTAGCAGAGGGAGGTCGCGGCCACGTTGGATACGTGAGCTCAAGTCTTTCTCTTGCGGAAGCTCCTGAAAGTCACGAGGAGCTTGCTCGCCTTATTCACGAGCATATAAAGGAAGGACGGGTTGTGGCCAATCGTATTGTTGTCGATTACGCTTTCCGTGCCATGCTCGAGCTATTGGCGGACTCGGATGACTGGCTTTCGGATAAACAAAAGGCGCGCATTCTGCCATGCCTCGTACCATTCGCCCTTGCCAGGGACGATGGGAAGTTGGTCGAGCGGCATACACGCTGGAGCTAGCCAGGATATAGGCTCTGAAGGCAAGTCCGGGCTTTCATCAGCAAACGCTAAAGCTGCACAAATCTGACCACGGAGTTTGAAAAGAGGGTCTACACCGATATCGGACTGGAGATATCGGATGCAACTCTTATCAATTGGTGTAGCAGCAACGCAACCGGGCGTGGCCGTTGAAACACTGCGCCCGCTGGCATCGGCACGGGAGGCTCGCACCTGCCGGACGGACTATGAGTGGCCACGACGTCTTGCGCGCGAGTCGACCCGTCCAGTGTCGGGCATGCTCCGAAGTCCATCGGCAAAACCGTCTGCTACGCCCGAGTGTCCTCCCATGACCAGGCCGGGCAACTGAAGTCGCAGGCTGCCCGTCTGGAGACGCATTGTGCCGACGCCGGCTTCACAGGGGGGCGTTACCCTAGGTAGCGGCTCACGGGCCGCGCTCCTCAGCAGGTACAACCGCTTGGCCTGCGCAAGCAAACTGCGTGAGCAGATTTGTGCACGTTAGAACAAACGGCCTACCGGTAGAAGAATGACGTTCCCCGCTGGTTTGGGTGCAGTAGTGGACGGTTGCGCACATGAAATTTTTGATTTAAATACAAAAATACCGAGACTCAAAACAAAAAAATCATGTTTGGGTAGCTTCGGATCTGCGGTCTGGGCAAGGATAGATAATCGTTTTTAAGGAAAACGCATCTAACCGTCTGGCGTAATTAATTCCAAAACATCGCTTCCAGCGGCACTGCGGGCTTACAGAATTCCCAGCCAGTTCGAATCCTGGCGGCATGTCCAGATCTCCTGCACTTCGCAAATCGAAATTTGGTTGCTTGCGACCGATGGCGCTGCCTGGAAGCCAGGCATCCTGCAGATTCTCAGTCCTCCAGCTTACGCGCTGTCGTTCCCACGCCGTGCAGATGAGCGCGGTAAAGTGCTTCGCCAATCCGCTGGACCAACGGAACTACGAGCGAATTTCCCATCAAGCGGGCCCGTGCGACGCTGCTGATGCCAGGGATGTCAGTGAATCCACGCGGAAAGCCACACAGGTCTTCAAGCTCTTCGGGGGTGAGTCGCCGCAGTTTGCCCGACGCATCGCGAATCGAGTGTTTGGTCCTGGACGGTGTCGTCCCGCCTTCGCTTGTGATTATTGTTCGGCTTGGAAGGTCAAGCACGTCCGGGAACGCCATCTTTCCTTCTTTATACGTGTATTCGAAGCCATTGCTGCTGCGAGCGGTCGACTTGGCACCCTTGGCCGTTATCCAGCGTTGTTCGTCCTCTGGTTTGATATAGAACTCGGTTGGCACTGGACCGGTCTTTCGTACGATGTCTCCGAGCGTCAAGGCGCTGCGATGAGTGCTAAAAGCGCTGTAGTCATCGAAGCAATGTGCTTTTGATTGGCACGTGTACACGCTCCCGCTGACCATCAAACCAATGTTGCCAAAGCGCGAGCGGCCGTTCGAAAGAGAGTGGTAGCGAAGTTGTTCGTTCAAAGGTTCGTCGGCCACCGTGAGAGCGTGGTGAACAGCGTCAAGCGGGTTCAGCAGGTCGCATGGGAAAGCATCGAAGAGCAGGGTTTGTTTCAATGGGCTGTCCTTCGCGTCGACCGTGGCCGCCAACATACGACGATAAATATCCGTGGTCTGGTGGTAGGCAACGATGAATGTGCGCCGACGCCTTTGCGCATGCCCATAATCTGCGGCGTTGATGACACGCCATTCTGCGGCGTAGCCGAATGCCCTCAGTGTGGAAAGGATGACCGCGAAATCTCGTCCCCGGTGATTGGCTGGACTGGAGAGCAATCGGTCTACGTTTTCGAAGATTAGGTATTTTGCGGGTTTTCCGTTCGAGATACATTGCTGCAGAAACTGCGCAATCGACCACCACAGAACCCCTTTTTTGCCCGCGAGTCCACTGGACTGTGTTAGCGGGCGCGCGACAGAATAATCTTGGCACGGGAAACCTCCCACAACGACATCGGGTGAAGCATTCCGGATTGCCTGCTGTCCATCAGCGGAGTTTAGAACTTCGTTGATATCTCTGTTGATGTGTTCGCCTGTGTGCCAGTGGGCCTGATAGACGGCACTTGCGTGTTGGACTTTCGTCGATGGCTCAAACTGGTTGCTAAAGGTGAACTCGTATGGTTCGCCGTGTACCGATTCGAGTCCGAGGCGAAAACCTCCGACACCTGCGAAAAGGTCTGCGACTCGAAGGCGCTTCGAGTTTTCCGTCTCTGACATTTTGTTTCCTGTTGGTTGAGGAAACAAGTGCAGAAACCGGTTTTAGCTGGCTGGAGGGCTCTCTGGGTAGGTTCGGCATGGCCGGAGTCTTCTCGGCGTTCGCGGTGCGATGGGCGCGGGGAGATGGTACGCCCATGTGCTGAGCTGCAGAGTTGCCTCCGTTCAAGCTAGGCGGTACAGCCATTGCAGCTTCCGCGATTCCGACTTACTGGTGACGCGGCATAGGCAGGCGGGTGCGCGCGTATTTAGATAGAGTGAGGCGTGAGGTTACGCTGTAGTTGGCACCACCGATAGCGGGAGCGACCTCTCGAAGACGAATATGGTGCAAGACGTCCGTCTCGCAGTAGGCGCCGCGCAGCGAACTTGCAGCGTGGTTCGCGAGTTCACGATGACGTCAAACCTGCCACGGAAGTCGATGCTTTTGTGCCTCTTCGTACCGACGCGTGTCGTCGTCGTGCACATACCTTGCCGTCGATTCTTTTTTTGCGTGTCTAGCGTCTTGTTGAGCAGTTCTCGCGCTCACACCTGCTTCGAGTTTCGCCGCGACACTGGTGTGGCGCCCCCAATGCGTTGATGCTTGCCGCAGCCGGGCCGCTTTGTGAGAAAGACTATCCGGCAAAATGTCTGCAGCTGCGTTAAAACTATTTTTCAAAATGTTGTGAAGTTGGCGTGCAGATATTGACGCCCCGTTCCTTACTGAGACGAGGAGAGGTGTTGCTTCGGCAGCATCGGGCGCGTCGGGAAGTCCAAGATGGCGACGGTAACGCGTCAGGGCGGCAAGCATATCTTGCGGGAGCGGCACACGGCTCGTCTTTCCGTCACGGCCAGACACATGCCACCACCAGCGCCCCCGTTCTTCCTGAAAACTGCTCATTCGGTGCGATTCGAGTTCGCCTGCACTCGGCGCGAGAAGATACAAGAACGCACAAAGGAATCGCAGGCGCTCGTAGGAGTCAATCTCCCGTTCAGTTGCGCGTGGCATCGACTCGACGCTGGTTACTATCGCTTTCCACATATCGGCGTCCAGAACACGCGTGACGGGCGTTTCTGATTCTGGTGTGCGGCCTGCCTTCGAGAGGTCTGCCTGTTGTCGTCGGCGTTTCCATTTGACAGCCTCGACCGGGTTGGTCTGCAAATAGCCTTTGGCGACCAAGAATTGCATGAACGAATTGAGTGCGGCGATCGTTGCGCGCATCGTCACATCTTGCATTGCCCCTTCGAATGGGCGCCAATCCGACGTATTGCGACGAGATTTGGGGCCGCACCAGATGTGCTCGGGCTGCGGGGAGGCGAGAAACTCCACGAAGGATTCGAAATCGCGCCGGTCGAGTGAAGACAATGGCTTTCCGCACTCAGCCCACGTCCAGAGAAACAACCCTTCAACGGCGCGCAGATAGAGCCGCAAGGTGCCGGGAGAATGTTCGTATTGAGCAAAAAATGCGTGGGCTGCCTCGATGTCGGAATGGACATCAATTTCCAGAAGTTCAATCGGAGCCCGATTCGTACCGTCAGAGCCGAGGAGGTGCGCAGGAGCGGCAACCTCGCCCAGTGGGCGAATTGGGATGCCGTTGTAGACGTTCGTAAGCACTATTATCGATGGTCGCTGAATGAATTGCAGCGAACTCTAGCGCGAGAATCAGAATTGGGAAAGTCCGCCGCCGAATAACCGGAGCGGACCGTGCGTCACCAATTTCTGGAAATGAGATATTCGCAATTTACGAATATCCTGAAGTGCCGCCACGATGTGGCAGTTTTGATAGGTGTCTCGCTACAACCAATGTTGCTTTCTCGCAACTCCCGCCGTTGCTTCCAAACCGTTGGGACTCTGGATCAATTTACCGCGTGCTGATATGGCCAGCGTCTGGGTCGGGTGCCCCTGGCCGTCCGAGTGACAGTTTGTCGACTCCGAGCGCTTCGAGGCACTGAAGGAAGAACGCGAACTGGAATGTGCCGCGCCGCACCTTTTGAGAGATAGACATCTCTGTTTCGTTGATGCCAATTTCGGACAGCTTCACTGCGAGGTCGGCGTACGTTGCGCCGCGCTGCCCAAGCAGCCGTTTGAGTGTTCGCGAAGCGGAATCGGTGTAGTTCAGACGCACGTCTCCCTCATCTGCCTCTTGCAAGTCAGAAGAAGGTCGACTATCATTCGTCTCGTTTGTTGCCATATGTGGCGGTTTTAATGACATTTAGAGCGGCATGTTATCAAATGGATCATACAATTGTAAACGTGTGTTTGTAGTTCCAGTGTCAAATCTGCATTGTCATATCGTACCAAGTTCTAAGCTTGGGCCGAAGGGGGTGAAAGGTAGATGAAGGCGGATAAGCTCGGTCTAGCAAGCGGCCTCGTGAACATCACGAATCCGCAGCTTTTCAACAATCCTGCCCATCGAGGCATGAATCGGTGGATCTACACGTCGCCGAAGACGAAGAAGACCATGGGGTTAGTTGGCAACTTACGATTTGTCGTCGCCGTTCTACTCACGGGAGATCTTGATGTGGCGAGCTTCAGCAACGAAGGACCAACGGTTACGTACACCAGCTCGCAGGGTAAGGCGCTGTCTACCTCTCCAGACTTTGTTGTCGACCTGGTCGGCGGCGGTCGTAAGTACATAACGACGCTGAGCAAACGCACGCAGGCGCGGGAGGTTTCGTTGCGGATTGGTGCACTTAGCGACGCGGCGATCACGGCGAGAGCAACGCACGAAGTGTTTCTGGGTACGGCGGTAAACAAAACGCTGTTCGACAACTGGGCTCTTCTTTCGGCGCGGATGAACTGTGCTGATCCTGAAGCGTTTGATTGCAGCTTCGAAGGGGATGTGCTGCGTAGTGCCGTAGCTGACGGAAGGACAACGGAACTGGAATACCTGCTGGGATACAAGGGTGTCGATTCCGCGAGAATGTTGTCCAGCCTCGGATACGCTTTGATGAGAGGGGCGGTTCGAACGAACCTCGAGACAAAGCTTCTTTCGCTCGACTCTAAAATTACGCAGTGCTAATTGATAACAACCAATTTTGTTATCAATTCCGGAAGAGCGTGAGTCAGTTGCACGGGGTCTGTGCGCCGAGCCTGTCGATCGGCGATTTCAGTGATGAAGGCCGAGGCCCTGTTCTTGAATTGAGGAGATGGGCTTAAGCGAATTGGAGCAATGGACTAAAGGGAGGAAGGGCATTCATGAGTGCTCGACGGCTTCTCAGACCGGAGAACGGGCATCCGTCTAGCTGGGTGCAAGTGCCAGAGGCGGCGTTTGAGGGCAACGAAGAAAGCTATAGGGTCTACAAACGACGTGCGCTAGCAGTGGAGATGTACGCGAATGACGTTCCGTACGACGGAATCCGTAAGGCGACTGGCATCGGCAAGCAAGAGGTCATACGCTTTGTCAAAACATGCCAGCGCCCGAGTGGCATTGGCGTTGTTGGGATGTTCGCGCTCATCCCATATCAGCGGACAAAGTCATATGAACGCAAAGAACCGTCGACAGGTGGTGGTAAGCCTCGCCTCGGAAAGGAAAACGTTGACAGGGGGTACTCGGGTTGCTGTATTCAGTTCTTTGAAGAACACACCACAATCGCGGAGCATGTTCATGCCCGCTTGACGGGAAAATTGAACAGTAGCCTGCCAGAGGCACGTGTCCCATATCGTACGCTTTGGAAGGAAGTTCTTCAGCTTGCCAAAAGCGCCGGTGTATCGCAGGCCGAA
This sequence comes from Burkholderia sp. Ax-1719, assembly GCF_011753055.1. GTDB lineage: Bacteria > Pseudomonadota > Gammaproteobacteria > Burkholderiales > Burkholderiaceae > Paraburkholderia. The sequence goes on from NZ_VWWJ01000001.1 coordinate 957,139, forward strand.
TGGCCGTTTCGCGTACAGACCCTTGGTCGCTCTGCGTTCTATGCATATTTTAGGGGAGTCGTTGAGAGCAATACTCGGGAAACCGATATGGCGCGCCATGGCGAGGCGGTCGCAAAGCGCCGTCGAATCAATCCCATTGAGCCGCCATCTTTGCCGGCTGTTCGAGCGCTTTCTCTATTGCAGCTTGACTACGCAAAAGTGGACGCTGCGTCTGTCTTCGAGATTGAGCTTGCGGATGGAACGTTTCTATCCGTCGCGGTAAGACGATGGTACTGGGGGATGCTTTACTGTCCCACTCTGAAGGCAATCCTTGGCTTCCAGGTGTGTCTATCCCCAAATCCTTCTGCTGAGGATGCGCTGGACGTACTGGAGTCGGCTGCACTTGGGTTGAATCAGGGTGGGTTGCTCCTCGATGCCGCAAGCGGGAAAGATGGGAAGGTCATCCTTAACGGATTCTTTCCTGACCTCAAGGGACATGGAATATCCATAATCCAGCTCGACAATGGCTGGGCGAACATTGCGCAGGAAGTGCTTCGAGCGATTCAACGCGTCTGGGGATGCGCCATCAATCTCGGACGCGTAGCGCAGCCGTTCGACCGGATCGAGATCGAGCGCGAATTTGGCAGCATTACCCGCCGGGGGCCGGCGAGACTCGCGTCAACTTATGGTGCTGACCCGACCGACAGTCGAAGGGGGAATCCCAACGAGGAGGCAGAAGTTAATCATATTCGATTGAACGATGTCATCCGGGTGCTGACGAACGCTGTCCGTCACGGCAACGTACTCAACAAGGCTGGGCTCTTTGGATCGAATCCCGTAAGAGAAACAGAGAGGCTTCTGGAGAAGAAAGGATCCGGTGTGTTTCCCATGCCGCTTCCGCGAATCAACTATCCGGAATGGGTGCGATTTGCGGCAGTGGAGCGAGCGATAGTTCGTGCTGGCGACAGGCACCGAGCAGTGCCGTATCTCGAGAAATGGGGAACGACATACACAAACGAGGAGTTGCAGAAGACCGATAAATGGATTGGGAAAACTATGCTCTTGTTCATCAATCGGAGAAATGCGAACGAGGCCATTGCGATATGTGCAGAGACGAATGAGTACATCGGTGAGCTTCACGTGGTGGGACGGTATCGAGATAGACAGCATTCCATATTCGAACGGAAGCAGGCTGAAGCAAGTATTGACAGGGGCGATATAGAGAATCTTTCGCTGGAAGAGATGCCGGAGTTCTCTGCAATCGCCGAAAACAGCGTGGCAGGAAAAGCGCGTAGAAAACGCCAGAATCGCTCTTCTCGCTCAAAGTCTGAGACGAAGTCTCACGACAAGCGAAATGCTGACATCGCTCTTGATGCAGCAAAGGCTGAGCAACGGCGGCAGATGATTGGAGAAGAGGCTGCGACTACAGTCCCGGCTCCAATACAGCAAGATCCGTCGACGAAAAAAGAATCATTTGAGACTGAGCGACCGCGTGCGAAGGTAATCTCGATACAGCGGAACAAGGAAACGACCGAGGCTCCTCCAGTTCGTCGCAAGAAGAATCGGTTCGGGCTCCGTTGACGTCACCAAAATAAGCGCATAGAACACGGCGATCTCGTTAGATATTTGTCGAGATCGCCAATCTAAGGCAGAAAAAATTCGTATATTCAATCATGAAACATAGTACAACGAATGAAAAATCAAAGACCAATGAGGAGAAGTCGACCTCTTCCATCAATGTCGTTCCGACAATATGGGATAGAGCCGTGTCTGGCGATGGGAAGACGATCGTGATACTAGATGTTATCCGCAGTCTTCACCACAAGTCGCCGCCTGACTCGACCCGCTGAGATAGTCGGAAGAAGCGGTGTTAGATCATCCGCAGTTTGATGAAATCGTATGATCACGCGGCTTTGATGCATCGTAAGCAATTTGCACAGAGAAAATCATGAAGAACAGTATTGCCACCGAAGAATCTGATGAAATGTTGGAATACGGCGGATCAGTCGAAGAATTCGCCGAGACCGAGGTTGCGGAAGAGTTCGATGATGACGAACATGGCGAAGTCGCGAGCGAGGAGGAGCTTGAGCAAATCAAACGATTCCAGCAGCACCCGATTAACAACCCCGCTTGCGGCGTGCGGATCTGGACCAAGCCAATTGATGAACTGTATGCAGCCATCAACAACGCAGTGATACGCCGACGATCTGGAATTTGGGTGCCAGCCGCGTCGGGAGATGGAAAGACGAGCGCAATCATAGCCTCGACAAAACGATTGCGTCGGAAGTTTGGCAAGAATATCGCGCTTGTCCGGGTGAATTACATGAATCACCAGGCGCCTACTGTGCGTGGATTTCATGTTCAGCTACTCAAGGCACTCGGGATCAAGGAGTTGCGCGGCGAAACGCCAGCATTGCGCATTCGGGTCATTAACGGCTTTGTGGATAGAGCCGTTATGGCAAATGACAATGCCGTTTATCTATTTGTGGACGAGGCGCAGCAGATGCGGCTGCTCGAGATGCGATTTCTCAAAGATCTCGCGAACGAGCTTGAGGAGGAACAGGTTCAGCTCGTGACATTCTTCTTTGGCCAAAATCCCGGATTGAGCGACGCAGTTGCTGCGCTGAAACGGGCTGGAGGTTTCGACCTCGTCAGTCGATTCGTGAATCGAGAAATCCCGTTGAGAAGTTTCAGCACTGTCGAAGACATTGCGCATCTTCTCGATGGGATTGATAAGCAGACGGATAAGGACGGAGTCCCATTTACCGCGTTCTTTTTGCCGAAAGCGTTCGAAGGGGGATATCGGCTGAAATCAGAGGCAAAGCGTTTTTTCAAGGCGATGCAAGACATGGTGAGTGATAGTGCACGGTTGGGATATCCGGCGCGTCAGGTGTTTTTTGCGATTCAGGACTTCTTCAGTTTCCAGACTGGCGAGGATGCGCCGAACTTCAAGGGAACTACCAAAGCATGGAAAGAAGCGCTGCAGGAAGCGAATATGCGCATCGCGCTGGAGCATAAGCGCGACACACCTTCGGCGCAGACCGGGGCTCCTGACATCCTTTGATGTCACTGAGGAAGATGATGAGTGAAAATTCCACAGTTTAGGATTCTGTGTCTATGTACTCTTCTACAGAGTGGTCGAAGTCAAATATTCCGACGGATAAACAGGAAGGCATGGTAGTCGGAAGTTGGCTTCCAATCTTGCCAGGTGAGTCAAGTATCAGTGTTCAGTTGCGTGTGGCATTCTCGAACGGCTTCGACGAGGGGCAATGTAGAAGATACTTTGCGGGGCCGGGAAACGCCAAACGGTTATCGCGGCTCATCGCGCGTAATAAGTATCCAATCTCTCGCGGATCTCAAACGCTCGGCATATCAGCTCCAGTAGATGAGGGAAGGGTGCTCGAAGAGGTCGGCCCAGTATTGCCGTACTTATTTGACAGGAATTTCAGATACTGTCCATCGTGTTTGAGGGGCGGATTTCATTCGTTTTGGTTCCAGCTAAAACATGTCCAGAAATGCCCAATTCACGGCTCCCGGATCGTGAGTGTTTGCAGTTTCTGCCAGACAGAACTTCCCCAATGGCGCGATTCATTACGATGCGTAGATTACAAATGCCCTAGCTGTGCAACCAAACTATTAGGCGCACCCAAATCTTATGGGGACCTACTGCGGCGTCGGCCGGTGGCGAACGATCTTTTGATATTTTTCAGGAATACGGCGTCTTGGCTCGAAAGCGTGAAGCATAGTCGAGTAATTGATCTCTGTATGGACCTTGCCAATTATTCAATTTTTGTTGATCAAGATAAGGAGCTTATATCGTTGATTTCCACCTACGGTGGAGTGGCTGGATATCTTAATGACGATGACGTATCAGTCGTTGTCGGACTTGTAAAGTATGTTGCGTCTGGCTCGCATTCGAAAGATATCGAATGCGAGTCAGAGTTGAGATGGAAAATCGATTTTCACGAATACCGGGCTCGCGATGCAATAGTGCGACACTGTCTTAAAAATTTGGATCTATCGCCACTGGAGGAAGTAGTCGAGAAAATATCGGTTAGCGACGTTGTTGACTATAGCCATTACGACGTGCGGATTCTCGCGCTCGCACTAATGAGTACGTTCTTCGAACTTGAGGCAAGACTTTATGCACCCAGTCGTGAGTGGGTTCGCATAGCTGGTGCGCTTGGATGGATTTCTCAGCCAACCTACTGGGAAGTTCGACAGATGCCCGAGATATGGTTTTGCGTGGTACTTGCTGTTTACGGGATGGCTTGTGAGATCGTACGTTTGTTAGTTTCGAAAGATTCGCGAAGGGACATGCTGGATGTCGTAATCGGTTCAGTGGTCTCAGAGGGAACAGTGGTTAGATTGACGCGAGGGATGGTTCGAGATCTTATTTTCGCCTCTGTTCCCATATTTATCATGAGTGGCGATGTGACGGCGATGCGAGACAAGAATTTGGCGATTCTAGCGCGTATCGTTTGCTTCGATGGTTTGGAAGAGATCATCAAGGAAGAAGGATTGCTCCATTTTAACGAGATCGTTGGGAAAATGTGAGGTGAAACGATACCCTGAACATATCAGATCATCGCAAGACTATATTTTCATAGAAATGAACGAAAAAATTGAATCTCGAAAAACCGGTTGATCTAATCGCGACAAAATCGGTCGATAAGATGAAGAGATGCGCAAAGAGGGCGAAAAAACGTCTCTCTCCAGACAAGACGGAAATGTCCGGGGCCTAACACTTTGGATGTATTTCGAGACGCGATAGCTCCGATCCCTGTTATCCCTCGCGATCTGTCCGATGAAGACAAAATGGTCTATCAACGGAACCGAGAGATTAAGGTGCTCTCAGCGGAGTTGCCGGAGACTCCAATAGAGGAAATCGAGTCGCTCGTTTCTGCATGGAAGCTTGTGATTTGGGTGGGTTCAGATGACGCTAAAGATCGACAGGAGCAATCTGATGTCGATACATCGGCCCCTTCGCCTGCTGGACGCGGCCTTTCCTCGAGCGCAGCAAGTTTTTGGTCACACGTAACTGTTCCTGTGTTGACTGATGAAGAAGACCTGAGACTGCGACGACTTGTTCGAAGTCGCGCACAGGAAATATTTATGCCACCGGCCATTGCGTTCGCAGAGCAAAAGGCGGAGGCGCTCTCGTCCATAGCCCAAGGTGTCTCCGTTGCGTTTGCGTGCGAGCTCATCTCTAGAATCTACGGCTTTACTGATTGGCAAAACATGGTTTCGCAGTTTGTGCCGGCGTCTCGATCGAAATTCGACGAGGAAGTTGCCCTCGACCTTCAGTTGTCGCGGCGAACCTGGCAGATTTCCGTGATTGAGCAGGCCTTCGAAGTCGAGAAGTGGTTAGCGACCGATCTGCACAGTCTCTGGCTTCCGTCTTCGCACAAGATGTCGTACGAGAGTACGGCAAAGTGGACGCGAGATTCTACGGTTTCCTCATCCGCACCTTCGCGCGTTGTGAGAAAGTCAGGAACACTTCGTCTAGGCAAGCATGGCACCGATCCATCTCAAGACGACGGGGTTCGTCGCTGAATCGAGATTGTCCGAGAGCCGATGCCGGAGTCGAGTACGTTCAATGGTCGCCTTTGAGGGGAGTTGTGCCGGTCACGTGGATTCAACATAACAAGCTGCGGTGCCCGATCCAATACGCTGTCATCCAGATTCTGACCGGTTCGAACTTGTCGATTGGCATGTCACGCGTTTCTCGCCGGGAGCACATTTGGCTGGCTCTTGGCCAAAGGTGTGAAGGTATCGAGGTGCAATTGAGCAGTGATACTATCAAGTCATCACATATGCAAAATTGGTCATGAAAGCCGCATACGAACATGTCGACTTTGGCGAGAGCTGCTCGGTGAGGGTGTACCATCGCCGTCTTCCGCGCATCCCCTTCGAATGGCATCACCACCCGGAGTACGAACTTACCTTGACGATGAATAGTCAGGGGAAGCGATATATCGGCGACTCCGTGACAGTCTACGGTGCTGATGATCTCGTGTTGGTGCCTCCGAACCTGCCGCATACCTGGTCATCCAATCACTCGATAGACGCTTCAGAGGGGCAGGTCGCGATCGTCATATGGTTTGACGGTGGCTGGGTTCGCAATTTCGCAGATCTATGTCCCGAATACAACGGTCTGAGAGAACTCCTGCGCCGTGCGTCGTGCGGTTTGGCTTTCCAGGAGGGCGCGGGGGCGCAGATGCGCGAACGTCTTCCCCAGCTACTATCGAATGACCCTAAGGAGAGACTGAAAGCAGTTCTGGATATCCTTCACTGGCTCTCGACTTTGCCGGGCGAGCCTTTGGCGACACCTAGTGCCTTTGATGTGAAAGCCAGTACGCCATCAGGCTATGAGCCCGAACGGATCAACCGCGTGCTGGCGTTGATTGAGACGCAGTTTGCCAAACCTCTGCGTCTTGATGCCCTGGCAAAAGCCGCTGGGGTTTCGGAGAGATCGTTGACAAGGCACTTTGCGCAGCATCTGGGCGAGACGGTGGGGCGCTACATCACTCGGATCCGGATCGGTCACGCATGTCGTATGTTGACAGAAACGACAACTCCGATCGCTCTGGTTGCTACGCGCTCTGGCTTCACGAACATCGCCAACTTTAACCGGCAGTTCAAGGCGGCGAAAGACCTTACTCCGGCTGCATATCGCCAACAGTTCACGGGCGCGCGCCGGGATTCAGCTATTGCAACTGTACCGCTCACTGAGCGGTCGCCATCCCTACAGGCTAAGGCCGCGAAGGCTACGCCCAGCAAGAAAGCCACCGGAAAGCAGAGCCGACGCGTTTAGTTTGCGCGTGTGTCTTCGTCCGATGCCTATGGTTCGTGCTGTCTCTAAGTTTCCCTGACTTGCGGCCCAGGCGCCTTCATCAACTGCGCCAACGACTTCTGCATAGTCGAGCCTCTCACATGGCAGCAAAGCGGACGATGTGGCTGAAAAAGCGAAGAAGTTGTCTGTATACCATCTCTTTTTTCCGCCGCTTGGGTCTACTCTCTCGGAACTAGATAATTTCCTTGGAGACAAGCTATGGAATCCCTGCAAATCGCAAATGAAGACCTCCCAGAGGCAATCCGTTCGGTAAAGCGCCAACTGCGAGAGGCGCTGCCCAACTACAAGGAAGTGTTCCAGGAAGTCGAGGCGGAAATCAAACGCAAGGCCGCAGTTATCATCGAGCAGCGTCGACGAGGCGAATCGGTAATTCCGGAAATCCAGTACTCGGATATTGCGTCGCAGCGGATCAGCAAAGAAGCGATTGCACAAATCAAGGAGCGCGGTGCTTGTGTCGTCCGTGGTGTCTTCAGCCCGGAACGCGCTGGTGCGTGGAACGACGAGATTGCTGAATACGTCGAGCGCAATAACCTGGACGAAAAATTGGCTCACCGCGCGGAAGACAAGTTCTTCGGCACGCTTGCGTCGAGCAAACCGACGATCTACGGTATTTACTGGTCGGGCCCTCAAGTGGAGGCGCGACAGTCGCACGAGCTAACTTCTACGCGCGTCTTTTTGAACAGGCTCTGGAAGTGGGAAAGCGAAGGACGAACCCATTTTGATCCGGAACGTGTGACGGTCTATGCTGATCGCCTGCGTCGTCGTCCTCCCGGTTCAGAGTCGCTGGGTCTTTCGGCTCATTGCGATGGTGGGTCGGTAGAACGCTGGCTGGACGATAATTTCCGGAATGTCTACCGCCACATTTTTAGCGGCGACTGGCGCCAATACGACGCGTTCGATGCCGCTTACCGCCCGCAGGCACGGGAAATTCGCTCTCCGACCGTTTGCTCGATGTTCCGCACGTTCCAGGGCTGGACTGCATTGACTCCTCAGGGTCCGGGAGATGGGACGTTGCAACTTGTTCCGATCGCTAACGCGATGGCTTACATTCTGCTGCGCGCAATCCAGGATGACGTTGCAGACGACGATCTGTGTGGTGCCAAGCCTGGGCGTGCGCTGTCAATAGATTCCAAGTGGCATGCTCCTCTGCAGGAAGCTCTGTCCTCGATTCCGCTCATGCAGGCAGGCGATGCCGTTTTCTGGCATGCAGATGTCATTCACGCAGTCGAAGATGCGCATCTTGGTAAGGGATACAGCAATGTGATGTACATTCCCGCTGCACCTGGGTGCGAGAAGAATGACGAATATCTGAAGAAGCAGCTCCCGACCTTCATCAGCGGTGATAGTCCCCCCGATTTTCCCGCAGACAATTTTGAAACCGATTTTGTTGGGCGAGCAACGGAATCCGATTTGTCCGAACTCGGGAAGAGCCAACTGGGCTTCAAGGCTTAAGCCAAGGAACCGATGTGAAACAGTCTCTCTGCGCGCATTGCGTCGCGCAGAGGGAAGTTTCGCGCGTAAAAATTAACTGCGCCATAAGAATAGATATAAGCCTGGGAGACAGGAATTCACGCGGATAAGGAAACGTGGATTCAGCACCGACTTCGAAAGTCTGACCGTGGTATCGGAACCCCTGATCAGCGGATGCCTATCCGGAAGCCCCACAGGTGCCTCGGTCGCCGCTGCAAGGCGGGAGATTTTGTTGGTCCAGGCAAGCGATAAAAATGATTGAGATCAAGGAGACAGGTCGTGGCTACGACTCCAACAAACGCACGCGCTATCGGAAGCTGTGCATCGGTAGCAGGAAATTACACGACTCCCCTCACTGTTTTGACCTCACTGTTTTTCATGTTGGGGTTTATCACATCACTGAATGACATCCTGATTCCTCATTTGCGCGCCGTATTCACGCTGAATTACGTGCAAGCGATGCTGATTCAATTTTGCTTCTTTGGTGCCTATCTGATCATGTCCTTTCCTGCCGGTTTGCTGGTCGGAAAGCTAGGTTACAAAAGCGGGATCGTCTGCGGGTTGGTTACTGCGGGCACAGGTTGCCTGCTCTTTTTTCCCGCTGCTGGAAGTGGCCTCTATCCGTTCTTCTTGTGTGCGCTGTTCGTGCTTGCATCAGGAATGGCGTTGTTGCAGGTCGCCGCGAATCCCTATGTCGCCGTTCTTGGAAAGCCAGAGCTGGCATCGAGTCGCCTCAATCTGACTCAAGGATTCAATTCTCTCGGTACGACACTTGCGCCGTTCTTTGGCTCTGTACTCATTTTATCCGGGGCGGTAAAGACGAGTGAAGAGTTGCAAAGGATGGCACCTGCAGCACTTGCTACTTATAACATCGCACAAGCGGGGGCGGTCAAGGCACCGTATGTCGGACTCGCTGTGGTGTTTTATGCACTCGCGGTAGCAATCGCACTATTCAAATTGCCAAGAATTGAGGATGCATCTCGTCCAATAGATCAGCCAGATAGCCGTAGCTCGCACGGTGCTAAAGAGAGCGCCTGGGCATATCGTCATCTCGTGCTTGGTGCAGTTGCGATCTTCCTGTATGTTGGCGCCGAAGTTGGCATCGGCAGCTTCCTGGTCAATTTCATGGGACAGCCTGGTGTTGCTGGTTTGCAACCCGACACTGCGGCGCGGTATCTGTCTTTGTACTGGGGCGGTGCAATGGTCGGACGCTTCATCGGCTCAGCCCTGATGAGCAAGGTTCGGCCTGGACTACTCCTGGCGCTCAACGCTCTCGTGGTCATAGCGTTGTTGACCGTGGCGATATTGACGTCTGGAACGATTGCAATGTGGTCGTTGCTCTTGATTGGACTGTTCAACTCAATCATGTTTCCAACGATCTTCACTTTGGCAATAGACGGCCTCGGGAAGCACACGGTAGCTGGCTCTGGCATCCTTTGCATGGCAATTGTTGGCGGCGCCATCGTGCCACTCGTTCAGGGATTTCTGGCGGACCATATTGGAATCCAGTGGTCGTTTTGTGTGCCAGCGATCTGCTATCTGTATATCGCCTATTACGGCCAGAAGGGACACTGCCGATTTTCATCCGCACGTAGCGGTCAACTGGCGCCCTGCGAATCGTAAAAATCCTGCCCGAATGGACTTGCGAGTAAGTGCGAGAACTGGCACGGCCAACCTCGCCACGTTGCTAGAAGAGCAATGCACTGTTTGCAGGTATTTCGATGCCAGTACAGAGGTTCTCGTGTCGTCGAGGTCAAGAAGCAGTCAGGCACCGTGCAGCAAAGCGGGTTGGAATGGCCTGGGATCCGGAGTGAAACGTCACTGCCGATGAGCAACGACCTTATCGCGTGTCTCACCATAAACGACTAGACGATGTCCTTGCGCAGGCAAGGACATCCAACGGAGATAGCGTTGTACCTCGGCGCTATGCCCAGGTGATCGCCTGCCTGGAACCGAATCGCCGCCCGATCGCTAGTTGACTAGCGTGGCGCGGGGAGTAACCAGCGACCGAGTGCTATCGTTAGCATCGCGACGGATGCAAAACAGACTCCGCCCCAGCCCCAGTGGCTCCAGGCATATGAACCAAACGCTGATCCAATTGCACCACCCAAAAAGTACGAAAACATGTAGGCAGTCTGGATCCGACTCTGTGCACCCGGCACCAGGCTAAATATACGGCTCTGGTTCGTAACGTGTCCCAGTTGTACTCCAAGGTCCATGACAAGTACGCCGACACCGACAAGTATCAGGCTCGATCTCCCAAAGTAGAAGATCAGATATGAATCGATTGCGATTACGATCATGAGCCCGGCCATCTTTCGCGGGTTTGCCCGGTCTGTCAGGGATCCGATCCACGGGCTCATCAAGGCAGCGGCCGCGCCCAACAACCCATACAGGCCAGTAGTCCGAGGTCCAAGGTGAAACGCAGGACTCTCCATCAAGTGGATGAGGCTGGACCAGAAGACCATGAAAGATCCGAACAGCATCGCGCCAAAAAGGCAGGCCTCTCTAAGCACCGGCTGCTCACGAACGAGATTCCAGACTGTTCTAAGCAGGCTGACGTACGACCCCTTATACGTTGGGTCTGCATGCGGCAGCGTTCGAAGCAGAACCAGGGCCGCTATCGCTTGAGTCGCGCCGGCGAGCGCAAACATAATGCGCCAGCCAAATGCTCCGCCGACAAAACCTGAGACCGTGCGGGCCAGAAGTATCCCCAATAGAATTCCGCTCACCATAAAGCCGACGGTTCGGCCTCTTTCTTCTGGCGCTGCCAGGTGAGCTGCAAATGGGACCAGCAGTTGAGGTGCCATAGTCGACAGACCAAACACGAAACTCAATGCGACCAGCCAATGGAGAGTCGGCGCGAGAGATATCGCGAACCCCACAAGTGAGGCGATAGAAACGAAAGTAACGACGAGTCGTTTTCGATATAACTTATCGCCGAGCGGCACCAGAAACAACATGCCAAGCGCGTACCCGAGCTGCGTCAGTGTGGGGACCCAACCGATGGCGCTTTGGGTAACGGAAAATGTTGAGCGGAACTGGTCAAGCAGCGGCTGGTTGTAGTAGATGTTTGCGACGCTAATACCTGCTGCAATTGCCATGATCCACAGCCGGACTTTGCCCAGACTGGAATCTTCCTGTGCGGTACGAGGCGTGCGAATTGCGACTTCTTCCAAATTAACTCCACAGGCTGCGTCTGATACGGATCCCAGCGACACGAGAACGCAACTCCGCACGATGCGGATGGAAAACGAAAAGATGTCCGTTTTCTCGGGCGATGTAAGGCTGGGAGATCTCACAGGGTGGTATCGAATTACCACGGCGAGAACGAGGCCATCGAACGCACTTTTTTGAGCGCGTTTGTTCGGGGCGCCCCGTGACGGGGCGCGAGTGGACCGGGATCTATCAGTTGACGATCTTTTCCCAATCCCAGGTCGCGGGCGATTCCTGAGCGTGCAGTGCCCAGAACGCGTCGCCAATCTCTTGCGATTTGTCGGTGTCCGGCGAAACGAAGGTGCAAACAGTCACCGTTGCCATGTGGATATTGACGTCGCGCAGAGGTTCAAAGAGTGCTTTGGCGGCGGCGCGCAGGCCGGCCTTGGCAATGCTGATGTTGATGAAATCTGCGCTGGGCTCAATGCCGAGGCCACCGCCTGTCAGCAAAATCGTGCCGCCGTGCGGGGTGAGTGCTTCCTGCGCGGTCTTGATTGCAACCATCGCATTGACGAGGTTGACGCTCATTTCGCTCGTCAGTGCCGAGACATCCTGGCTCGAGAGCGGGCTTGTCAGAACTTGACCTTCGCCATCGTAGTGGAGCACACCGGAGTTGTAGTGGACTACGGCCAACTCGCTGCTGTACTTCTGGATCAGTTGCTGCACTGCAGCGGCGTTCGCCGAGTCGACTGTCTCAAAATTCACTTCAGCACCGGCGCTCCGGAGGTTCTCAATTGCCGAACGAAGCTTCGAATCCGATCGGGACGACAGGACAATCTTGTAACCCTCTTTCGCAAACTTCTTTGCGGTAGACAGGGCAATACCGGGACCTGCACCAATAACGAGATAGGTCTTCATCGTTGACTCCTTGATTGTGAACGTTATGTTCAACAAAATTTATGACGTGTTCCAAGGATATGGGCTTGTCCGGGGCAAGGGAATCAGAGCTGGCGTACACTCATTATGAACAAAATGTTCATAATTTGTTTCCGTGCCGGAACGGACTGCGCGTTCGTCAACGCATCAGGTGGTCTGTCCTTTAAGCCATTTCGGGTCTAGCTTGTCGAAATCCGCTACGACCCAGTCAAGGAAAGCCTTGACTTGGGGTGAGATGTAATTCCTGCTCGGATACAAAACCGACACGGGGCGTGGACTGGGCTTGGCATCGGCAAGCACCTCGACTAGCGCACCACTCGATAAGTACTCGTCGACAGTTACGCCCGGAGCCTGGATGAGTCCGAAGCCAGCTACTCCGCTGCGTACATAGGCACGTGATTCGTTGACACTTATCGTGCCGCGAATCGCGTGCGTTGTATCTTTCCCATTGACTGTGAAGTGCCACGGCAAGGAGCGGTTGCTGCGGCCCGACAGAAAATTGACTCCTCGATGTGCCGAGAGATCGCTCACATGTCGTGGAATGCCAAACTCTTCCAGATATTTGGGTGATGCGCAGGTCACCATGACTGCCGTCCCAACGCGTCGGGCAACCATGCTTGAATCAGCTAGTTCACCGATGCGAAGCGCGCAATCGACACCTTCAGCGACAAGGTCGACAGCACGGTCCGTCACTCCCAGGATCAGGTCTACCGACGGGTAAGTGCGACTAAACTCCTTGAGCGCATCGAGGAAGTTCTGCTGGGCAAAAGCCGCTGGGATGTTCAGTCTCAAACGGCCGCGCAGCGCAACTCCAGAGCGTCCAAACATCGTTGTCGCATCCGCCACGCTCGACAGGATTTCATTTACCCGAACAAAAAATTCCTCGCCTTCGGGAGTCAGGCTAACTTTTCGCGTGGTTCGCTGGAAGAGACGAATCCCAAGTTTTGCTTCGAGTTCCTGGATCGCGACGGTAACTTGAGGGCGCCCGATCTCCATCGCATCCGCAACCTTCGTGAAACTTCCTAATTCTGCGAGTGTGGAGAACACTCGCATCGATTGTAAGAGTTCCACTCAAACCTCCGTTGGATTATTGTGAATTCACACTTAGAGAGATGCCGCAAATGGAGGCCTGCACGCTATAGGGGAAGGCAGGTTCAATGGGAGACCAATATTGCGCCGACAGTTACACGATCACCTAGATCCGTACAATGATTTTCCCGATCTGGTTGCCTGACTCGGCATACAAATGGGCGTCTTCAATCTCGTCAAAGAAAAAAATGCGGTCTATCACCGGGCTCAAGTCGCGAGCCTTTAACCCACCTTCAACAAACGACCGTGCTCGGGCAAGAAAGGTGAGGGTGGCTGAATGGCCAGATGCGTTACTTCGTGACTCTGGCCTGCACGTGTTGACTTCAAGCAGAGTGTCGCTGCCACGCAATAGCGTACCTGTCGGCGACACGGCTTCTCGAAGATTGGCAGGATCGTGGCTCTTTTCGAAGTCAAGGGCAACGCTTGCACCGAGCTGATCGGTGACACCTCTCACGTACTTGAGTAGGTCATCTTCCGTGGAATGCAAAACATGCGACGCTCCTAAGCTGCGGAGGAGATCTTTCTTCCAGTGGCTTCGAGTCAGGGCGACAGTCGATGCGCCAAGCATGCGACTCATTTGTATCGCTGCGATGCCAGAGCCACTCGACGCGTCTGCAATGATGATATGGTACACCCGCGTGTACTTTGGCCGTTTCAACGAGTGCGCTATATGCCAGCAGGTAATCGAGCCACGTAGCGGCTGCCTGTTCGTAAGTTACATCGTGCGATATACGGACGGCACATGCGGCACGGACGTTGATGATCTCAGCGTAGGTGCCCGCCTTCATGCAGCCAAGAGGTATGACTGCGACCCGATCGCCGATTTTGAGGTCTTGACAGGCAGCACCAACAGCGATGACATCACCTGCTGCCTCGAATCCGAGCCTCGCCGGAAACTCAGGTTGGACGACATGCTTTCCAGTGCGCAAGACTGTGTCGGCGTGGCTAATACCCAGCGCCTTCACTTGTATCTGAATCTCGTCTGGAAGCGGTGATGAAACATCCACTTCGGACAGCTGTAGTACTTCGGGACCGCCAAAGCGGTTGAATTGAACCACTTTCGCCATGCTAAGACCTGGTAAATGGACCGTTGATTCAGCAGACAGTGAGTCGCACACGTAGCGCCCGGGTGGAGGGGAGCGGCGCCTTACGTGTGCGACTCGTGGTTTAGCTGATCTTGATCACGACCTTGCCGAACGGACCACGCGACAGGTGCTCAAAGGCCTGGACAGCTTCATCAAAGCTGTAAACATGGTCGATGACAGGCTTGATCTTGTGTTCGTCGAGGAATACGTTCATACGCTCAAACGACGTGCGCGGTGCGACCGCGATGCCACGGATAGACGTCTGACGGAAGATGAGCGGCATCAGATTCAGTGCACTCGTCTGGCCGGTCATGAAACCAACTTGTGCGATGACGCCCTGGACTTTCGTCGCTGCGACTGATTGGTTGATTCCGTTGCCGCCTGCCACGTCAATCGTGATATCTGCTCCGAGGCCGTTGGTGAGCTCGAGGACTTTTCGCTCCCAATCCGGATCGGTCTTGTAGTTGACGCCTTCGATGTTGTCGCTTCCGATCAAGGCCTTGACCTTGGCGATATTCTCATCCTTGCTCGACGTGAGGATGACGCGCGCGCCGGCTGCGATGGCAATCTGTGCTGCAAAGATGGAAACGCCGCCGGTGCCTTGAACCAGGACCGTTTGGCCGGCCTGAAGATGGCCAACATCCATCAGCGAGTACCAGGCGGTGAGAGCAGCGATCGGCAGCGTGGATGCTTCTTCATCGCTCATCGACGCCGGAGCAGGCACCGCACTTTCTTCGTGAATGATCATGTAATCTGCCAGACCACCAGGAAGGGGCATGCCGAGACAATATGCCGGTTCATTCGGGCCCGGAGCACCGTCAATCCAACGCGAGTAAAGCGTCGAGTTCACTCGATCGCCAACCTTGAATCGCGTGACACCGTCACCCACTGCCACAACCGTACCGGCCGCATCAGAAACCGGGATGAGGGGCTTCGGTACGAGGTGGGGCTCATAGAAGCCCTCCACGATTGCCTTGTCCCGGAAATTGAGAGATACGGCACCCACCTTTACCAGGAGTTCACCCGGTTTCGGCTCGGGGGTCGTCACTTCGTCGCGTTGCAGGTTTTGAAGACCGAAATCCTTGAGCAGCCAAGCTTTCATCATTTGCTCCGTTCCTTTAGGGGCCGAGGATGGCGGAATTGCCATCGGATGAAGCAAGTCTAATTCGTGACGTACAGGCGAGTTAGTAGCTAAAATTCCAGACACTCGATCCTGGGGTTCTCAAATGGCGAATGAAGATAGATTTGATGGCATTCGTGAGCTGGTGTCGGCTGTAGACAGCGGAAGCCTGACGGCTGCGGCGGAGAAGCTGGGCGTAACTGGCTCGGCAGTTGGGAAAAGTATTTCGCGGCTTGAGGCGCGACTCGGGGTGCAGCTGCTTCATCGCACGACCAGACGAATAGATTTGACGACCGCAGGCGAGGCGTACCTCGCAAGCTGCCGCAGAGTTCTCGACGAGCTCGACCAGACCGAGGCGTTTCTGACAACCGGGCACGAGCGGCCAGTCGGGCGGCTACGCGTGGACCTGCCTACGACGTTTGGGCGGCGTCATATCGTTCCGGCTCTACTGGAGTTGAGCCAGCAATACGAGCGGCTAGACTTGTCCATTACGCTGCAAGATCGGCCAACCGATATGGTTAGTGAGGGCGTAGACCTGGCGGTCAGAATTGGAGTGCTTGGCGACTATCCTGACCTTGTTGCCCGCAAATTGGGCGAACAACGACTCGTCATTTGTGCATCTCCCGCCTATCTGAAGCGTCGTGGTACGCCAATGACCTATGAGGATCTATCACGGCATGCCTGTCTCATTGGCTGGCGCAGGACAAACCGGGCTGGTTGGCTGATGAAGTCCGAAAGCGGGTCTGATGTGACCCTTGATGTTCCTGCGCGCCATGAACTAACCGATGGCGACGCCTTGCTCTGCGCATGCCTGACTGGTTGTGGGCTCGCGCAGCTGCCAGGTTGGCTGGCAAGGGAGAGCTTGCAATCGGGAGATCTCGTGGAAGTACTTCATCATCTCTCGACAACCATTCCTATCCACGCGATTTGGCAGAAGACGCGGTACGTTCAACCAAAGGTGAAGGTCACAGTGGATGCACTCGGTCGTCTTGCGGAGTCGCAGCCGTCGGTTTTCTCCCCTCACTAGCAGACACCTGGCAGCGAACGGTGCGCTTAACGTGCGTGGCAGCGCGCGGGCGGCCACGGCCGACAGGACCACGATGTCGCGCTCACGGTTGGGTGAGCGCTTTTCAACCGGGAGCCTCCAGCTCATTTCGGCGGCTAATTTCTGTATAAAAAGTCAAATATGACCCATTAAGTAATGTATTGTCCCGTATATGACCGTTTTAATGGGGTGGGCATCTGCTTTTAGGATGCCGTATAGTGGTCAAATATGACGCATTAAGGATTAAAGGGGGCAAGCATGACTGATAACCCAGAAGCAGCGGCGACACCCAAACCTTCAGGCCGCTTCACGGAAAATCCAATGCCCTTACCCGTGGAGCGTGCGCTGGTCGCTGCCGGGGATAACCTTTCGCTGGCCCGACGACGTCGGGGGATTTCTACGTCATCGATGGCGGAGCGGGCAGGCATCTCAAAAAAAACGCTCTACCGGCTGGAACAGGGCGACGCCGGTGTTGCGTGGGGCGCTGTTGTCCGGGTCCTGAACATCCTGAATCTCCTCCCCGAGCTCAACAAGGCCCTGAACACCACGAATGATGCGCTCGGCCTGGCGCTCATGAACAAGGCAGTGGCCAAACGCATCCGGGTACGCAAAACCAACCCGGACAGCGGAGCCCTGTAATGGCAACGACAAAAAAAGCAAAAACCAGCACGACACGAACGCTGCTTGTCTATCTGGGCGACACGGGACTGGAAGTGGGCGAACTGCAATTTTCCAGACAGGGGCAAAAAGAGGTATCGGCATTCCGATACTCGTCCGCCTGGCTCAGTAATCCAGACTGCTTCGCACTGTCTCCGGACCTCCCCCTGAACACCGACTTTCAATACCGCACGGGAAGCAACGAGACTTCTGCCTTTGCGGGTGCCATTGCCGATACCGAACCTGACGGCTGGGGACGCCGTGTCATTAACCGCGCTCATGCCAATCGGCGTAAGGCCGAAAGAGACGCCGGCCGGGACGCCGGTTCAGCACAGCTGTCAGACCTGGACTATTTGCTGGAAGTGCTAGATTCCAGCCGCATTGGCGCGCTTCGGTTCAAGAGCAATGCCGACAGTCCCTTCCTTGATGTGCTCCATGACGACAGCTTGACTGAAGGAACTCACGAGGTCCCGCTACAGACCTTGATTCAGGCTTCGCAAGCGGTCGAATTTGGCAAGGAAACGGCGATGGACCTAGCGTATCTGAAAGGGCGCGGCACCTCGCTCGGCGGTATGCGACCCAAAGCAACGGTCCTGAAGTCCGACGGAACCCTGACCATCGCCAAGTTTCCGAGCGTAAATGATACGCGTGACGTGGCACGAGGCGAGGTGCTGGCGCTGTTGCTCGCGAAAGATGCGGGCCTGAATGCATCCGAGGCCGAAGTTGTCATGTCTGGCACCCAGGCCGTCGCACTCATCGTGCGGTTTGACCGCCCCCGGGCTGGCGGTCGCATCCCTTATCTGTCTGCGGCCTCGCTGCTGCAGCTGGATTCCCGGGAAAATGGCGCATACACACAGATAGCGGAGGCCATTGACCGGTTCTCTCCGAGACCGTTCGAGGACAAACAGGAGCTTTGGGCGCGCATCTGCTTCAGCATGCTCATCACCAACGTGGATGATCACATGCATAACCACGGCTTTCTGCACAGCGGCGGGGGCCAGTGGCGACTTGCCCCGCTGTTTGACGTGAACCCGTTCCCCGACCAGGAACCCATCCTGAGAACTGCCGTGACGGAAGCGACCGGTGAAACTGGAGATATCCAGGAGGCGCTGGATGCGGCAGCATACTTTGGCGTGTCCGATGACGACGCTCACGCAATCCTGACCCGGATGATGGGTGCGCTGCACGACTGGAAACGACTCGCCCGGTCCCCGGCCGTAGGGATGGATGATGATGAAGTCGACAAGGTCGCGCCTGCTTTTGATAACGACAACTGGGCTACGGTGGTGTCCTTTCTGGAACAATAAACCGGCTAATCGGACGGTCTGGTCATGCCGTTGATTAGAAAGGATGCAAATTCTTGCGTTTCGGTTGCCCTTACTGTCTCGGGGGCTTTCCGTGTGGCTGGCGGGCCTTGTGAAAGGCCGCCAGCCGCTGTGAAGCTTATACGTACATACCGGCGTGCCTCGCATAGCGTTGGCGTCGCCCTGGATGCGCTATATCGCACCTCAGTGATGGCGATAGAGCAAGACGGTTGCAGACGGCGCTGATTGATTCTGGCCTGCCTGCATAGCATTGACTGCGCCGCCGTAGCTGGTATCGGATTGTTGGGGCGTGTTTTCCTTTGCAACAGCGCTTTGCGAGATTCGGGCGTCAGATACATCGGGGCGATAGAACGGAGCCGGGCCAAGACCACTTGCGAAAGCGGTTCCAACCGATGCGGTTACCAAGGCTACAGCGACGCTAAGCGAACGGATATTCATCATTTCCTCAACTAGAAAGTTTTCAAGGGACCGGCTTGAATTGCTTCGATTGCCGACGAGAAAATTCTAGAGAGATCCGTGACCCGAATCGATTCGTTAAGGCAGACAGGATTGTTTCGATATTGAAAATAGTGAATTGATGTGATGAGGCCGCGCGCGGCTCCGCACATGCGGAGCTCACGGTTAAGCAGACTGCAAAATGGCTATGCCGAAAGTTCTGTCTGCGTTGTCGGCGCATTCATTTGTTCGTGCGACGGGAAATGAGGGAGAACGTACTCCCCGAGTTCACGCAGAACATCACTGACCGGGCGCCGAGACGCCTTCATATTGAACGCAATGTGGTTCACGCCCATCTTGCACACCCGCTCAAGGTAACCTATCAACGCATTTCTGCCGGCGCGCATACCGGAGTGAATCGGAACAAGCGGTGCGTTGGGGTCTTCATCAAGGTCAAAGAAAAGTCCTTGAATAAAAGGACGGAATGCATCATCACCGTGCGCAGCACGGACGGCGTCGTGCCATGCTGAGGTAAGTGGCGCTAGTCGCTGCACGGGTACGTAGTAGTAAAACCAGCCGTCAGAGTTTGTCGCGATCCATGTGAGATCTTGTCGGCTGCTACCAGTAACGAAAGCCGGTAGACGTCCAAAACGCGGTTTGGGGATAAGGTCTGTCCTGCCGTCGAAACTGCCGAATCTTTCGAAACTGGCACGCGGAAAATGGTCCTCCGTGAGCGTTCGGATTTCAGCGAACGCTTCGCGGAAGCGCTCTCCGCGACTCTCATAGTCAGCCTCGAGACCAAACGCAGGATACTCGACGGGACGGTCGCCCGATGCGATGCCAAGCAGGAGCCGCCCATTCGAAAGCTGATCGATGGATGAAGCAGCTTTTGCCACGTGGATAGGATGGCGCAGGGTTATGACGGCACTTCCGGTTCCGAGTGCAATTTTCTGTGTATTGGCGGCAAGAAACCCGAGATACGTGAACGGATCGTAGATTTGACCTACATCGCCAAACATCGGATCGTAAAGCGCGACATCACGGGCCCAAAGTGCTCCAAACCCAAGATTATCGGCAAGGCGAGTTGTCTCGGCATGATCTGCCATTGTCGGGGCAGGCTCGTCGGGGTACGCCTCAAGCGGCAAGATGAACCCCAGCGTCAATTTGTCCTTCTGAAAGACGCGCTGGTAGCCCGGGTGAACGGTAAGTGAGTCGGGAAAACGGCGTGAGGTGACCATGCTTTTAGCTCCAAAATATTTCATCC
This sequence comes from Burkholderia sp. Ax-1719, assembly GCF_011753055.1. Taxonomy (GTDB): domain Bacteria; phylum Pseudomonadota; class Gammaproteobacteria; order Burkholderiales; family Burkholderiaceae; genus Paraburkholderia. The sequence goes on from NZ_VWWJ01000001.1 coordinate 977,556, forward strand.
CGGAAGCTAAGCGCCACGACGCTCAAATTAAAGTCAATTTTTGAGAACAGTCTATTCGACCGTCACTTAACAATAGTTTGGGAATTCCTGCTCTCGAATTTCTTCTCGTCCGAAGGAATAGGGGCCGGGTTGCGCGGCCTGTCAAGTCTGCGAAATCGAAGACTATCGAAATTGTTCTTGCAAAAACGAATAGTCTGGCTTCCGGCCAGGAATTTATCTGGTCGTCATTGAAGCATAAATTTCTCACCAAGCGTTGGGGCAGGACGTAACTGCTTCGAGCCAGTTTCTGCCTGTGATGGCGGACGATACCTTATAGCTGCCCATTGGATATGTGCGAAAAACCTATGGGCGCTCGATCGCGAGAAATCTATGAAAATCAAGGCTATTATCATTGGTGCTGTGCTTGCTTCTTCGTATCAAGTCGGCGCATTTGCCCAATCTGCTCCGCAAGGACTTACACGTGCACAGGTAATTGAGGACTTGAAGGCGCTCGAATCGGTGGGCTATTTCCCCGGTCGCGCGTCCAGGAGCAACTATCCCGAAGATATCCAGGCAGCAGAGGCGCGACTTAGGGCCAAGCAGGCCGCATCAGGCACTGTCGCAGTACAACGATAACGCAGCCTTCTGCTGCAGTTGATGCTTTCCCGCATTTATCGCGGGAAAGCACCATTTTACGAGAGCATTTTCGCAGTCGTAGTCAATCCTACGGCCATATCACAGCAGCGAATGGCCGAGTTGGCGTGAAAATGTTCGCACCCGAAACCGCTAAACGCCGCTTGAGCGTTGCTCCAAGTGGTTTCGAACAAATCCTCTCATTCCTCTTCAGATGGCTCAAAGGTTTTCAGCAGCATATGCTGAAGCCGCACAAATCGGGCCACTGCATCTAAAGCGAGTCCTACATCCTGATATCGGTCCGGAGATATCGGATTCAACGCTTGGCAAAACAGCAGCACCCCTACACGTGGCCGCCGGGACGCTGCGCGGCACGCCTGGGCAACTGAGGCTTGCATCGGCTCGGTCCACTGCGAGTGGCCATCGGCGCGATCAGCGCGAGTCAATCTGTTCAGTACGCTGACTGCAGGGCGCTTGCGCGGCAGGGCGGTCAACACAAGGCCGCTGATCCTTACTTGAGTCTCGAATCGTCCTCAGCCTACGTTCGCTCGGCAACTCACGCCTGGCTTGTCGTGGCTTTCAGTGCGAGTGCAACGCCGCACCGCTAGACAGACTGCAGGCCGATATGATTTTCATATCGGCCAATCGAAATTCCATATTTTCTCTTATGGACGGTGGTTTTTATACTCCGTCGTACAGGTCCTGTCCTGACGTGGTTCATACGTTCAGCAGGCCCAGAGGATAAAAATTGGAGACAACGATGCAATCTCAATGCGATAGCTCGTCGATCGCTGCCGCGCAGGACGCAGTCTGCCGAAAGGTCATGCGCCGATTCCTGCCGGTGCTGTTCCTGAGCTACCTGTTCTGCTCTATGGATCGGTTCAATATCTCGTTCGCACAGTTGCAGTTACACGACGCGCTGCATTTTTCCGACGCGACATACGGCCTTGGGGCGAGTCTTTTCTTCATAACGTACGTGCTTTTTGAGATTCCGGCCAGTGCGGTGCTCAAGCGCTTTGGCGCGCGGCGAGTCTTCACAGTCATCATGATTGGATGGGGCGCTTGTTCTGCTTCGATGTTTCTGGTGCGCACACCGGGGCAGTTCTACGCAGCGCGACTCGCATTGGGGGTATTCGAGGCGGGCTTTTATCCCGGTGTCATCTTTTTTCTGAGTACGTGGCTGCCGTTGGCGCACCGGAGCAAGGCAATCGCCGTTTTTGCCTCAGGCATTGTGGTCGCAGGTGTTGTGACGGGGCCGCTATCCGGATGGCTGATGACGGCGCTGGACGGCAAAGGTGGAATGGCCGGCTGGCAGTGGCTTTTCCTTGTGGAAGCGACGCCAAGCGTTCTTATGGCACTTGTCTGTGCGTCGGTTCTGAGGGATTCGCCTAGCGACGCGTCCTGGCTGTCCCGCGCTGAGGTCGATACGCTGAACGCGACCATTGAGGCCGACAGAGGCCGCTCGACTGTTCGCCTCGGAAGTGGAACGTTCGCATCGTTGTTGCGTGACCCCAAAATTTATCTGCTTGCGCTGGTGTTTTTCTGCGCAACGTCCGGCATCTACGCGTTGAACTTCTGGGTGCCGAGCATCATCCGTGGCTTCGGTATCTCGGACCCGCTCACAATCGGTGCCTATTCGGTAATCCCTTGGGGGACGGCTGCTGTCGCAACGGTGCTGATTGCGCGGCATTCGGATCGCACTGGAGAGCGTCGCTGGCACTTTTCAGCGACCGCCTTCGTGGGGGCGTTGGGTCTTGCATTGTCGGCACTGCCGGGGCTGCCGTTTTCTCTGTCGATGTTCTTCCTGAGTATTGGCGCAGTGGGTGTGTCTGCAACGTTGCCCGTGTTCTGGTCGATGCCAAGCGCAGCGATTGCTCCTTCTCTCGTGGCCGCCGGACTGGCGTTGATAAACAGCATTGGCGCAAGTTCGGGGGTTGTTGCTCCCTTTGTCGTCGGGCTGATGAAGCAGGCGACCGGGTCAATGAGCTCCGGCCTCTACTTACTCGCGTTGTTGCTTTGTTGTGGCGGCGTGCTCCTGTTGGTGACGGTTCCAGCGCCACAGCGCCCTCGTGAACCAGGAGACGTCCATGCCGCATCTACAGAATTGAAATCGGTGAACAACTGAGCCTTACGGCTGTAATTGAAGGATTGACGAAATGACTCAAACACAATGTGAACCTGGCCGGCCGCTGAGCGGCGTGAAGGTCCTGGAGCTCTCGCAGATCATGGCTGGCCCGACTTGTGGTCTCATGCTCGCCGACCTCGGCGCCGACGTAATTAAAGTCGAGCGGTTTCCTCAGGGAGATGACGCCCGTCGGTATCGACGCGCAGGGGATGATGGGCTGCCGCCATCTTTCATGATGCTCAATCGAGGCAAGCGTTCGATTGCGCTTGACGTCAAGCGCCCGGAGGGGCGAGCAGCACTCCTGAAGCTCGTTGCACAGAGCGATATCGTTACCGAGAACTTCCGGATGGGCGTCATGGAGCGGCTCGGACTAAGCTACGAGGAACTGAGCGAAGTCAACCCCGCCCTGGTCTACTGCTCAATTACGGGATATGGGCGTACCGGGCCACTCGCGTCACGTGGTGGCTTTGACCTGATTCTGCAAGCCTTCAGTGGCTTGATAAGTGTGACTGGTGAGGAAGGGGGCGATCCAGTTAAGCCTGGTGTGTCGATCGCAGACGTCAACGCGGGGATACTGGCCGCATTTGGCTGCCTTGCAGCCTACATTGAGCGTCTCCGGACGGGGCGTGGTCAGCGGGTCGACACGTCCTTGTTGCAAGCCTCGATGCAGCATATGTACTGGTACGCCGCTGCTTATTTCTCGCGCGGCATTGTGCCCAAGCCTGCCGGCACGGCGCATCCCCTCATTGCACCGTACCAAGTTTACAAATGCAAGGACGGCGGGTTGGCGATCGGCGGTGCAAACGAGACAAATTGGGAACGCGTAGCTCAGGTTCTCGGGCACCCGGAATGGGTTGACGATCCGCGCTTCAATACGCCAGATATCCGCCTGGCTAATCGTCGCGAGCTCGAAGCACTTATCAACGCAATCCTCATTCACGATAACCGAGAAAATTGGGTCGAGCGTTTCGAAGCTGCTCAGGTACCTTGCGGCCCGGTACAAACCGTCGGCGAGGCTCTTGATCACGAGCAAACGCGTAGCGTGCGAATGGTGGTTGACGTAGAGTCGCCGGATGGTGGGTCGATGCGTGCGCTTGGCCTGCCGGTTTTGCTGGGCGGCACCTCGCATGTCGCAGCTGGCCCGGCGCCTGCTGTTGGACAAAACACAGCATCGGTTTTGCGGGAGTTTGGGTTCGAGCAGAACGAAATCGACTCTTTGCTCAAGTCGGGGGCCGCGTTTCAGAGTGGCACGTGCGAACACGCGACTGTCGATGCCTGAGAGAAAGTCATGAACGCAAATCATGAAGTTGCTGTACGGGCGGTTGCCGGCAACGTGCCTGAGATTCTCGTGACAAAGAGCGACGGCGTCGCCGTTGTCGTGATTAACCGCGAGAGCAAGCGTAATGCGCTGACGATGATGCTTTGGCGGCAGCTTGGTGAGACATTTTCGATGCTTGATCAGGACCCAGCGGTCCGTGCGATCGTCCTCACGGGCAGCGGCGCAAGCTTTTGCGCGGGCGCTGACATCTCAGAATTTTCGCAGGTTCGCGCAAATGCTGAGCAAGCGCTGGAGTACGAAAGTACGTATGACGGGTGCTGTGACGCGATTGCAGCGGTGTCAAAGCCGACCATTGCGGCGGTCAACGGATTTTGTATGGGCGGTGGTTGCAATGTCGCGATGGCTTGCGATTTCCGCTTTGCAGATCCATCAGCGGCATTCGCAATCCCTGCCGCGCGGCTGTCGATTGTCTATGGTGTGGCTGGGACAGCGCGTTTGCTGAATCTCGTGGGGCTGTCAAACGCAAAGTGGATTTTGTTCAGCGGTAAGCGATTTGACGCGTCGCGAGCGCACCGGTTGGGTTTCGTTGATGAGATTGAGCCGAACGTACTGGCGGCCGCGAAAGTCTTCGCAGCTGAACTTGCGCAGAACGCCCCGCTCACCATGAAGGGCGCCAAATATATCCTGGATCATCTGCGTGACAAGCAGGGCGAACTGTCTGAAAGCACGGTGCAACGTATGCTCGATGAAGCGGCGCAGAGTTACGACTATCAGGAAGGACGTGCCGCCTTTGCCGAGAAGCGCGCCCCTCGGTTTACTGGCACTTAAGAACCGGCTTTCCTCCAGCAACAATCTGATAGTCGGGGAGTCGCATCGTGCGGCTCCCCGACTATTCGTTTGTGCGAAGTCCCGTGGCGCCTGACCAGCTCCCGGAAGCCAGCAACTGATCGAGTATCTGAGTTACCGAATCTCTCACGACTTCGGCTGCACGGCTAAGGGGTAACGTATCCGAGATACACAGCGACAACTCCCGAAGGACTTTTCTGCCGCCAATCGGTGCTATGCCGACATGGCCTTGCTCCACATATTCTGCGACTGCGGACCACGGTAAAACAGTCCAGCCGAGGCCCGCTACCACGAGACGGACCAACATGTCGGTCGCGCTCACCTCACTCACGAGTCTGAAGCCAAGATGTTCTGCGAGAAAGGCAGCGTCAATCCTCTGACGAATCGTGCTTGGCGCACTCGGTAGTATCAAAGGCCGGGAAGCCAGTTCCTTGAGCTTTATAGGCTTGTCCGATGCTCGTTGGGATGCAGGAAATACGACGTAGAGCTCTTCATGAAGTAGAGGTCGAAGTGTCGTGCCACGACGCTGCTGCGCGTCGACGGCAATTGCTATATCGATCTTTCCTGTCGCGACAAGGTCCACAAGCTCAGCGCTTGGACGCTCGACTATCTCAAGAAGAATGCCTTCGAAGCGTGCAAGGTCTTCAAGAAGAGGAACGACGAGAATCTTGCCCGTACTACCCGGAATTCCAATCGTGACATGCCCACCCGGATGATCATTTTCCTGTGAGACTGCAAGCCGGGCATCTTCAAATTGCTTGAGCAGCGATCTGGCGTGCCGGTAGAGTACTTCGCCAGCTGGCGTAAGCCTGACTCCCTGCGCGGATCTGTCGAACAGACGCGTATCGAACTCTGCCTCGAGATTGGCGATCTGCTGGCTCAGCGCCGGCTGCGCAATGCGAAGCGCTTCCGACGCTCGCGTCATATTGCCAAGTTCGGCGATCCGCGAAAAATATCGTAGCTGTTTGAAATCCATCTCTGTCTCCTCCAGAGCGCAATGCAACCAGACTCAATCGACTATTCGGACGATAAGTTAGCGCGATGGGTCGATTGGTTTTCCATATTTTTATTGTATCGCTATCACGCTTAGAATTGGTTCTAAGAGTGCTTCACGCGTCGTGACAAAAAGAGGCCGACGCGTGCGTGTCTACGTAGTGTGCACGCAAAGGCACCATAACTCGATGGAGACAAGCGTATGAACACAGGAGTAGAGCATTTGGTCGCTGATTATCGCGAAGCGACCTCACAAAGCGTGCAACGACGCGTGATCTTTGCGTCATCACTCGGTACGATGTTTGAGTGGTATGACTTCTTTCTCGCTGGGTCACTTGCAGCGCAGATCTCAAAGAATATCTTTGCCGGAGTTAATCCTACGGCAGGCTTCATCTTCACCTTACTCAGCTTCGCAGCCGGCTTTGCGGTGCGTCCCTTCGGTGCTCTTGTATTCGGGCGCATCGGGGACCTGGTTGGACGCAAATACACTTTCCTTGTCACGATCTCGCTGATGGGCATTGCAACCTTCGTCATCGGGTTGCTGCCAGGATCAGCGACGATCGGGATTGCTGCTCCAATCCTCTTTGTGGCGATGCGCATGCTGCAAGGGCTGGCGCTCGGCGGCGAATACGGTGGTGCTGTCGTCTATGTCGCTGAGCACAGCGGTAATAAGGATAGAGGAGCTAAGACAGCTTGGATTCAGGCAACGGCGGCTCTGGGCCTGCTGCTCTCTCTGGCAGTCATCTTGCCGACGCGGTTTCTCATGGGAGAAACGGAGTTTGGGAACTGGGGCTGGCGCGTACCTTTTCTTGTCTCAATGATACTGCTCGTAGTGTCCCTCTGGATTCGACTCAAGCTTCACGAGTCTCCAGAATTCGAACGCATGAAACAGGAAGGCGCGACTTCAAAGGCTCCGATCAGCGAAGCCTTTGGGCAATGGTCGAACCTTAAGCTTGTCCTGATTGGATTGTTCGGGATGGTGATGGGACAAGCAGTGGTCTGGTATGCCGGGCAGTTCTACAGCATGTTCTTCCTGACCCAGACGCTCAAGGTGGATGGTGGCACTGCCAACATGATGATCATCATCGCTACCGTGGTCACAACTCCGTTTTATGTGATCTTCGGCAAGCTGTCCGATCGATTTGGCCGCAAGCCTGTTTTCATGACAGGCTGCTTGCTCGCTGTATTGTTTTTCTTCCCGCTGTTCAAGGGTTTGGCACATTACGCGAATCCGGCATTGGAAGCTGCACAGCGTCAAGCCCCAATCACTGTGCGTGCAGACCCTAGCGAATGTAGCTTTCAATTCAACCCTGCAGGAACGGCAAAGTTCGTCTCATCATGCGACGTTGCAAGAAGCGCGATCACGCGGGCAGGGCTGAACTATACCGACGAAAGTTTGCCGAGTGGACAGACCGCTGAGGTGCGTATCGGGGACACAGTCATTCAGAGTTTCAGCGGGAAGTCTGCGAATTCCGCAACTCAGGCTCATGACTTCGATCGCCGTATTGCGTTGGCGTTGAAGGCTGCCGGTTACGCGACTGGGCCAGCTGACCCCGCACGGATCAACTTCTTTATGACGACATTGATACTGATCGTACTGATGTTGTTCGGAACGATGACGTATGGGCCAATTGCCGCGATGCTTGTGGAACTCTTCCCCACGCGGATCCGATATACCGCCATTTCGCTGCCTTATCACGTTGGGATCGGTTGGTTCGGCGGCTTCTTGCCCGCAGCATCATTCGCAATTTCGGCTCAGACTGGGGACATCTATTCGGGCTTATGGTATCCAGTCACGCTAGCGGCTATATGCTTTGTGATCTGCCTGCTGCTTGTCAAGGAGAGCAAGGGCGTCGATATCTACCGAAAGGCAAGTGCCTCGGATGCCAACTAGTACCAAGGAGAAAAAAATGACACTAGCATCGTCGAACGGGGCAAAGCTCTATGTTGAGGTCACCGGGCAGGGCATCCCGGTGGTTTTCGTCCACGAGTTTGCGGGTGATTGTCGGAATTGGGAAAACCAGGTGAGGTTTCTCTCGCGTCGCTATCAGTGCATTACATTTAACGCACGCGGCTATCCACCCTCCGACGTCCCGACGGATATCGAACATTACGGTCAGCGTCATGCGGTAGACGACATCGCAAACGTCATGCGACATTGCAATGTGAAGAAAGCCCATATCGTAGGGCTTTCCATGGGTGGTTACGCGACGGTCAACTTTGGGATTGCCTATCCGGAGATGGCGCGTTCACTCGTTATTGCTGGTGCCGGCCACGGTTCCGACCCGCAGCGCCGAGACCAGTTTCTGCATGACAGCGCTGAACTGGCAGATCGCCTGTTGTCGCTTGGTATGCAGGAGGGAATTCTGCACTATGCCAACAGCGCTATCCGTCGACGATACAAAGAGAAGGACCCGCGTGGCTTCGAAGAATTTAACCGGCAGTTTGCCGAACATTCGCCGCTTGGCTCTGCTCTGACAACGCGCGGTTATCAAATGCGTCGCCAGACCATTTATCAGTTGCAGGAGCAGCTCAAGGGGCTCAACGTGCCTGCGCTGATTGTCACAGGGGACGACGACGAGCCATGTTTGGAGCCTGCGCTGTTTATGAAGAGGACCATGCCGGACGCGAGACTTTGGGTTGTTCCAAGGACAAGCCATCCGATTAATCTGGAAGAACCAGATGCATTCAACCATGCCTTACTTCAATTTTTCACCGAAATTGATGCGCACGAAAAGAGGTAGTAATTGTGAAGCTTAGTTTGGAAGGTAAATCCGTTCTCGTAACCGGCGGCTCTCGCGGAATCGGCTACGCATGTTGCCGGCTCTTCGCCGAAGAAGGCTGTTCGGTGACGTTGTTGGGCCGTGACCCTGGTAGCGTTCAGTCCGCTGTTTCACGGCTCAAGCAGGAGACTGGGAAAGAAGTAAGCGGCCTTTCTCTGGATCTATCGTCCAAAAGCGATGTTGACGCGCTTTCCGCTCAACTGGGACGATTTGATGTTGTCGTCAACAATGCCGGAGCGATTCCCGGCGGAGGGCTTGGCAGCGTCGACGATGCACGATGGCGTGAGGCATGGGATCTCAAGATATATGGTTATCTTGAAGCCACGCGTGCAGCGTTGCCGGCCATGATCGAGCGCGGAAGCGGCGTGATCGTGAACGTCATCGGAATAGCAGGAGCAAGGCCCTCATATGACTACCTCTGCGGGTCGACGGCAAATGCAGCGTTGATCGCGTTCACAAAGGCTGTTGGAGCTCACGCAGCGCGCAATGGTGTGAGAGTCGTAGGGGTGAATCCGGGGCCCACTGAAACGGACCGTCTGATCAAGTTGTACGAAGCACGGGCGATGGAGCAGTTCGGCGACAAGTCACGCTGGCGAGAGTTGCTGAGCGACATGCCGTTCGGCCGCGTCGCGCTACCGGAGGAGATTGCTGATCTGGTCGTCTTCCTCGCCTCCAGACGCGCGTCGTACATCAGCGGCACTGTGATCGATATCGACGGTGGCGCAAGCTACTCTTCTCATTGACGGGATTCTTACGATGGCACTATCTTTCGAAATCACACCGAAAATCATCTGCGAGCAAGGCAGCGCAGGGAATCTGCATGAAGTCATTGTGCAGCTTGGCGGATCCCGCGCAATGTTCGTCACTGACCGGGGAATGCTAGGGACTGGGCTGCTCGATCCTGTCGTCAACGAGTGCAAAAGCGCAGGCGTGGAAGTCAGCGTCTACGCCGATGTGCAGGCAGACCCTCCCGAGGCAATGGTCCTGGAAGCGGTCCGGTTTGCGTCAGAGAATGCGGTTGATATCGTAGTCGGGATCGGCGGCGGAAGCTCAATGGACACGGCGAAACTCGTCGCGCTACTGGCTAAAACGCCGCAGCCTCTGCCTCAGATTTATGGGATCGGCTTGGCGAAAGGGCCTCGTCTGCCGCTGATTCAGGTGCCGACTACGGCAGGCACTGGTTCGGAAGCGACCCCGATATCAATCGTAACGACACCCTCGCACGAAAAGAAGGGCGTGGTCTCTCCGCTTCTATATCCTGACGTCGCGGTTCTCGATGGTTTGCTGACTTTGGGATTGCCGCCGTCAGTGACTGCAATGACGGCGATTGACGCAATGGTGCATGCGATTGAGGCATACACGAGCCGTCACAAGAAGAATGTGCTTTCTGACATGTTCGCCGTCAAAGCACTTGACCTGCTCTACAGAAATATCCGGTCTGCCGTCTTTGATGGCAAAAATGCAGATGCACGCGAAAAGATGCTGCTAGGTTCACTGTTGGCAGGCATTGCGTTCGCAAATTCGCCAGTCGCCGCCGTGCACGCATTGGCTTACCCTCTTGGCGGACATTTTGGGCTGCCTCACGGACTCACAAACTCGCTCATGCTTGTACCCGTCCTTCGCTTTAATCGCGATGCGGCAGTGACGTACTATGCGCAACTTGGTAGACATCTTCTGGAGTTGCCAGCTGATGCGAGCGACGAAAACGCAGCGGACGCGTTTATTCAGGCGATCGCGCAACTCGTGGAGGAGATGCCATATGCGCAGAATCTCCGCGAGGCAGGGGTAGGAGATGACGATTTGACGATGCTGGCTACCGACGCAATGAAGGTCCAGCGGCTCCTCGTGAACAACCCGCGCGATGTGTCGTACGAAGATGCATTGTCGTTGTATCGCGAAGCGCTTTGAGGGAGGCAGCATGAAGGATCTACGTCGGAAGGATTTTGCCCACTTCACTACGATTCAGACGCGCTGGAAAGACAACGATATCTACGGTCACGTGAACAACGTGAACTACTACAGTTTCTTCGACACGGCCGTGAATCGCATCCTCATTGAAGAGGGCGTGCTCGATATCCACGAGGGGGAGGTCGTCGGGTTTGTCGTTGACAGTGGCTGCTCGTATTTTAAACCCGTAAGTTTTCCTGACACGCTGGAGGTGGGCACGAAAGTCTCCACAATCGGTCGAACAAGCGTACGGTATGAACTCGCGATTTTCAAGACAGGTGAGGACACGCCGGCAGCCGCAGGGCACTTTGTACACGTCTATGTAGACAGACGGACAGGGAAGTCGACGGAAATTCCCGAAACAACACGCCGACTTCTTGAGGCTTTGATAGTTCAGTACTCAGCAAGCGTGCCCGCGTGAGCATTTTTTAGATTTGTATCTCGGGGATGCTTGCTTCGTGAACGACGCGATACGTTCACGTGCAAGCATCCAGACAAGCGTTGCGTCTAGATGTTCGCCAGCAGATGGCAATCTGACCACGCAATCGACCGCAGCATGCATGGTGGACTGTTAAGCCTCTCGCTGACGAGATTTTCAATGTCACCGGAATCGCGAGGGCTCAGTTCCGTATCGATCGACAAATTGACGACTGAAGCTTGCAACAGAGTTGTAGCCGACACGAGCAGCAACTGTCTTGACCGGAAGTCTTGAGGTCATCAGCAGGCGAAGACCTTCGGACATTCTGGCGTCGGCGATTACCGACCGTAGCGTCGTGGATTCGTCTGCCATCCTGCGGCGTAACGTGGCTCCACTGAGTCCTGTCAGGCCCTCGAGCTCAGCCGACTGCCAGTTGTGACCAGGATTTCGTGTTACCAGCTTGCGCACAGTCATCGCAATGCTCGGTGCTTGAGGGTGCAGGATCGCGGTGTAACCCGACTCGTACAAGCATAAGACGATCCCCACCATTGCGTGCAGTGAGAGTGCTCGCTGACCATGCTGCATTGTTTGAGTCCAGCGCTTTAACTGCTCAAGCAGGCTCGCGACAGGTATGGAGGCAACAGATCCAATCTCTGTCGAAGGCGGAGCGGCCAGCAGCAAGCGCGCAGCCTCCAGTTGCTCGTCCATCAGCACAACACTCAGTGCGACAACTTCACCCTTGGCTTCATCCGGAATGTATTCAATGTCGATGCTTCGTGCATTCGGCACCACGAGGATAGACCCGGGAAGCACGCTGACCCAGCGGTTGTGTTCCCGGTATTTGAAGTGCCCAAGTAGAGGGAACGATAGCGTCGCTCCATCGACTTCGTACTTGTTGACTTGATGTGCTTGCACGGAGCGCAGGCAATCGCAAGGCAACGAATCTCGCGAACGCGCGAGATTCAGGAGTGACTCAAGCAAATTATTGGTCTGTATTTCAGCCGTGCCGAATTCCGGCATAAATCGAGCTCCATCAACATCCAGTGCACAGGCAAATGCGGCGCCCTCCAATACTGGAGGGCGCCGTAGAACCACGTCTTCGAAATATACAGCTGATATGCCTTTTCGAACCAAACGTCGAAACGCTTGCCTGAGCTGCTGCGCAGTGGGATAGCCGATGCCCCGCCAACAGAGCTGTCAACCTTTACACTGCAGGCGACCAGAGGTCGTAGTTGAGAACATAGGCGTTTCCGTCGCGTTGCACCGAGGCTACCGTGGGGAGGTTGAAGTGCATTCCACTGACCGCCAGCCTTTCAGACACGATGCGATCTAGAATGCCCCCGCGTGTTCGTGCAGCGTGCGCTGGATCGCTATCAAACGCGATGGTCACCTCAGGGTGGGCCATTTGAATGTGGGGGAAATGCACAATATCCCCCCAGATCAGCAAAGCACCAGCTCCTTCGCCAAGCAGATAACCTGTATGGCCTGGAGTGTGTCCGAACAACGGAACAGCCTGAATGCCAGGAAGGATTGCTTCCTGGTAAAATGGGACCAGTCTTTCGTCATACGCATTGAATGCGTTCCGGGCGAGCGCGAAGAAGGGCTGAAATCCATCCGAAGCGCCGGAGTATGTACCGTCATCGCGCCAGAAAGCTAGCTCCTTTTCATGCACAAATAGCTGTTGGACGTTTCGGAACAAAGGTGTTTGAAGCGGCCCAGCCAGGCCTCCGATGTGATCGGGGTGCGCGTGCGTGAGAAGGATTGTATCGATTTGCAGGGGGTCAATTCCGGCAGCAGCGAGGGCGACCTGAAGTCGGCCCCCCCAGCCATTGACGCCTCCAGCTCCACTATCAATCAAAATCGTCCTGTCATTCGTCTGTACGACATAGACATTGATGTTCATTCGCGGAAGCGCAGGCACGCGACGCTGCTCGAGGAGGGCTTCTGCTTGAGCAGAATCGATCCCGTTAAGTAACTCAAACGAGACGTCCAGATAGCCGTCACTGAGCATTGTGACCAGCATATCGCCAATTTTTTTGCGATTGATCGCCGGTGCCTGGAATTCGATGTTCGGGAGCATAGTGAGCTTGCCTTGTCGATAAGACGATTGAGATGCTCGTTGGGGCACGGGGAGGTTGCCCCGTGACGAAAGCACCAGCGTAACGTCTCACTCAAGGCGGGGCCGCTCAATGTGCGTCGTCTACTGCTCAAGGTCGATAAGCTTGAACGATTGGCGCGTTGATCCTTTGTGCCTTCTTCGGAGAGCGGCAATTCTGCGGATCGAGGAGCGGTACGAACAAGGCTGGCCACTGGGCCCACGGTTGAAGGGTGCGGCGACCGAATTGCGGTTAGACGATGAGCCCGTCGTGTTGATTGGGCCTGAGAGTGCGAGATAACTACGAATGCGGTGGCGCAAAGTCAAGCGCGACCAGATTCTCACGGCCGCGCAACCTTATCCGCTGAATTAATTAGCCACGCGCACTACGATCTTGCCAACTTGACTGCCAGCCTCCATGTAGCGCTGCGCTTCTGCAATCTCGTCGAACTCGAAAACACGGTCAATGATGGGGCGAAGTGCCTTCGATGCCAGGCCACGGGTGATGAATTCCTTCGCACCTTCCAAGCGGTCTGCGACTGTGGTGATTTCGAACAGTTCGTAACCACGCACGCTGATATGCCTGGACAGAATGTCCATCACGGGGACCGGAATATCGCGAGGATCGAGCGCACCGTATTGGAAGAAGATACCGTCAAACGACAACGACTGAATGATGCTGCGCGCATTGGGACCGCCCACGGGATCGAATGCAACTCGTGCACCATTTCCTGCGGTGATTTCCATAACGCGCTCTGCGAGGTCGGTGGCGCTGCTCAAAAAGACATGATCCGCACCGGCTTTGCGAAGAGCTTCAACCTTGCTGGGGCTGTTCGTAAGAGCGATAGTCGTTGCGCCCACCATTTTGGCAACCTGAATGGCAGCAAGGCCGACGCTGCTGGTCGCGGCGCCGAGAATTACCGTTTCGCCCCGACCGAGGTTGGCCATATTGATAAGAGCGCCATAAGCGGTGGTGAACGCCATCCACGTTGCGGCGGCTTCTTCATCAGTGACACCATCAGGCGTCTTCACAACTGCATGGGCGGGAGCGTTGACGATCTCTCCGTACATGCCGTAATCGGCGAAGGAGAATGCAGGGATAACTGCGACCTTGTCTCCAACGCTGATGCCCGTTACATCCGATCCAACCGCAACGACATCACCAGCGGCCTCATAACCAAGTTGTGCAGGAAATTGGGGGTCAATCACATACTGACCTGTCCGGTACATGATTTCGGCGCGGTTGATTCCGAGCGCATGCACTTTAATCTGAACTTCGGTCGCGCGAGGAGCTGGCACCGAAACTTCAACAATTTCAAGCACTTCGGGTGCGCCGATACGGTTGAAGCGAACAGCCTTGGACATAGATTCACCTTTCAGTTAGCAGACCGGCGCTACCGGCTATTTCGGCACCGCCATGGAAGCACTGTACTTCTGCGAGAAGGGCGAATAAATATCTCTCGTTCAAACTGATTGTTATGAAAAAATCGAACTGTCTCGGTGGATGCCTGTTTTTGCAGGCGCAGCTGATTGACAATGAATTGTCATGCGATTACGTCAATCTTTAAGCCAGTTGTTATCCAGAGTTAAGAAATTGCCGAGCAACCAATCCAGGAATACTTGGACTTGCGGGGACAAATAGCTGCGACTGGGATACAACAACGAAATCGGGCGCGGTGCCGGTTTTATATTTTGAAGAATTTCTACCAATGCGCCACTGGCGAGATGTTCATCGACGGCAACCCCTGGGGCCTGGATAATACCGAATCCTGCAAGGCCGCATCGGACATAAGCTTTTGACTCGTTGACACTTATTGACCCTCGACTGGTGTGGGTGCGGTCCTCACCGTCGATTGTGAAATGCCAGGACAGCGGTCTGTTGCTGAGCCCTGAGAGGAAGCTGACTCCCCGATGACTCGGGAGGTCGTCGATGGACTGCGGTGTGCCGAACTCATTTAGATAGCTTGGCGAGGCGCACGTAACCATGATCGCTGTCCCTATGCGTCGGGCAATCATGCTTGAGTCCTGCAGGTCTCCAATTCGAAGTGCACAATCAACCCCTTCTGCGACCAGGTCGACAGCTCGATCCGTTACGCCCAGAATCAGCTCGATCGCAGGGTAAGTCTTGCTGAACTCCATAAGCGCATCGATGAAACCTTGCTGCGCAAATGCAGCGGGGATATTGAGCCGGACGCGACCTCGGGGTGGCAGGCCTGATCTGCCGAACATTGTCGTCACCTCTGCGACATTCTTCAGAATCTCCTCAACACGCTCATAAAAGCTTTCTCCTTCTGGCGTTAAGTTGACTTTTCGCGTTGTCCGTTGAAACAATCGGACGCCCAATTTCGCCTCGAGCTCCTGGATGGCAACTGTCACCTGCGGACGCCCCATTTCCATCGCGTCAGAGACCTTGGTGAAACTTCCAAGCTCAGCGAGCTTGGAGAAAACTCTCATCGATTGAAGAAGTTCCATATTTGTTCTCTTAATAGGTTTAATCTAATTTTTTCGATATGTAACGGAAGTTAATATTTCCAGTTTTGTTATGTTGGCGTCGGATATATATGAGAATAATAGTACATTGTCGAGATGATTGTTTATTTTTTGCGGAACAGTGATTTTTTGAACAGAAGATTTATTGTTCGAAGAGATGTGGCTAGTATTTCGTGTATCGGAAGGTTATCTCTCATCCCATTAGCTGGGAGTGCCGTGGCACCGAGACGTGAGCTGCATTGGCTTTTTGATTGCCGATGCGTCGCAATTTGGATGTTGCTCAAGGCATGGGCACGCCGGATTGAGGACGCCGTTGCCATTCTAGAAGTTAAAAAAATTCCAAATAAGGAATCTGGAAAAATAGCTGCACATCTGCTCAATACTTGGAAGATAATATGAAAGACGAAGGTAAGGAAATCGTGATCTCGGATAAGTCCAGTATCTTGTCGCGCGAGTCAATTTTGTCCGGCGCCTATCTCAAGTCTTTCGAGAATATCCCAGGTTACACACCGTGGACGCCAGCCCGGATTCAGGATTCAATTGCACACACTTTGGCGCAACGACCTTGGGAAAAGCACATTTGGATGTTCGCATACGGTTCTTTAATCTGGAATCCGCTGGTAAACGTAGATTGCGTGGAAGTGGGGACCCTTTGCAATTGGCATCGCAGTTTTTGTCTGAGAATTGACGCGGGGCGAGCAAGCCTTGATGCGCCGGGTAGGATGCTTGGGCTCGAGGCAGGCGGCTCGACTGATGGCCTTGCATTGCGTCTCGATGCGGCGAACCTTAGCGAGGACTTGATAGTCATCTGGACCCGCGAAATGGTACTTGGCTCCTACAAGCCGACGTGGGCGCCGGTAAAATTGCGTAATGGTGAAACAGTCTTCGCGATTGTGTTCGTCGTTGATCCTAATAACATGCAGTATGAGATCAATTCAACTCCCGACTGTGTGGCGCCTCTCATCGCAAGAGCCGAAGGACCGATGGGGACGAATAGGGACTATGTTCGACTTCTCGAGGATGCGTTAATCAACAACGGCCTCGTTGATGACTACGTCTCTGATATAACAGCGAAAATCGCCGGTTCGGTGAGCAATGACAGTGGCTTGAGCGAACCGGCTTAAATGCCCACTGGAGGCCTTGCTTCAGGCCACTCCGAATGGCCGTCGATCTGATGGCGTCAACCGTAGCTCGCTGAAGCAGGCGAAGCTGTCGGCTCAGCGCTGTACTGCCACGCTGGGCCTGATTGTGCTTTGGAGTTCACCTCGCCGGTGCACTGGGGCATTCCTGATGCGCGCCGTCGCCGCGAAACTTCACTCAGATCTCTGGAGTGTCGTCGTCTGCCGGCGAATGATGGTTGGCTTCTTCTGCCTGCTTTGGCAAATTTCGCTTGGCCTCAAGCTCGATGAGAAGCTTTTGATTTTTCTGGGCCCAATCATGCAACATCAGCAGTGGTTCAACAAATGCGTGCCCAAGATCTGTCAGACTGTATTCAACCATTGGTGGCACGATTTGATGGACTTTCCTCTCGACGAGACCATCGCTCTCAAGATCTCGCAACGTTTGCGTGAGCATTTTCTTTGAGATACCAGATACCGCACGTTGCAGAATCCCGGTTCTTTGCGAACCTGCGCTCAGCGCATGCAGGACGAGCGAACTCCATTTCGTAGTGAGTATATCGTGCAACCTGCGAAGTGGGATGTCCTCACCAGTCGAAGCGGGAGGGGGAGGTTGTTGTGACGTGGCAGAAGTCATAGTGCTGTGTGTTACGACGGAACGTTTGATTGCGACGGTGACATCGTGATCAGAATCACCGCTGACGGTATAAATCGGAGCGGTACCTGCACCGTCAGATGGAAAGTGATTCTTGATTCACTTACCTCTTCGTGTTGTAGGTTTGAGATTCGATCTCAGCCTCGGGCTATCGGCAGAATCCTCTTACTTTCAAGGTTCTAGTCCGACTCCGAAAAATGATGTAGGAGCCCGGATGGTTCCTACTCCCGCTTTCTGCACAATGTATTCGGCAAACGTACAAAGGATAAATATGCGCGTAGATAATTGACTGTTATATAAAAAAGTAACAATCGATGGAGCCTGGTTCTAGTGGCGTTCTGTCACGTCAGATGCTTGGCGTCCGCCCCCAGCTCGTTGCTGACAAAGTCAAGCTCTACAATGACCGCTAGTCGGTAGACGCCGCTAACCGCAAGCATCGCAAACGACGCTGTGCCAGAAGCCAGGTGCCATCGGCGCTAAGGTCGGTGCTGGCTGCTGTCACTGCGAGCGGATCGTGCGGCAGGCTGCTGTGTATGAAGAAGAGGTTTATTGCGATACGAGCGGATCGACCAAGCGCGACGTTGCCCCTTAGCGCGGGCTACAGCAAGCCGTCCCCGGGCAAGGCCTTCTACCACCAATCCGTCGAAGCGAAGTCAGTCCGGGCAGTTCAGGTGACAGGCTTATTGATCGATTTGGCCTCGATGCAGACCACCGGTACCGTGGAATGTGCTTCGTGATGGAGATAGAGTGAGCGTGCGACGGCGGGCATCACCGCACGCTGCCACCATCTCGATGAGCGGCCCCTTCGCCGGCATGGCTGGCTGGGGCGCAGTGCTGCGGTCACTACGCCCTTATGCCGTCTGTGCGGAAAGCCCGGACTTGCGCGGGCTTTCCGCGCGAAAGCCAACTGCTGGAGCAGAGTTCGGCGCTGGCCAACGAGCACATGGTGTCTTGCGAGAAAACACGTATTTTGCAATCACAACCGGGGCATTCGGCGTGGAATAAGGGCGGTGTAGTCGAGATCCAGGACGATATCGGCATCATGTGTCGCCGAGTCTCGTGGTGACAATTCCACCGAGGAAGGGTGTTTGTTCCGAATACCCACCATACGGATGCGAAGAGCTCCCATGTCTGAGCGACCGGGTACCTTCCACTTATCCAATATTTCAGTTGCCGCGTACAGCGTGTCTCCTGCGACAGTCGGTGCGATATGCTTGCCTCCATTGATGGCCAGAAGGCTTGTGATGTTTTCTAGTCCATCGTAGGACAAGGCTCGACAGAGGGATATCACGTGACCGCCGTAGACGAGCCTCTGTCCGATGGCGGAATCGCGCATCGCTACGCCATCAAAATGGGCGCGCGCGTTATTCTGGTAGAGGCGGGTCGCGGACATGTGATCAGCAGACTCGACGGTGACCCCAAGTGGGTGATTAATGCGTTCTCCCACAGTGTAGTTCTCCCACAGGTCTGAGGAACCTGTCATTTGACACCAGTCTTCGAGTGCATCGCGACTTGTGATTTTCGGATGTGCGACAAGCTGCTCCACCGGTAAGACGGGCATGAAGTCAGGGACATAGCTGGAGTGAGTTTGTGACGTATAGTCACGCTTTGCGACCATAACCCAACGGATCCATGTGAGAACGTTTCTATCGTTCTGGTTATAGCAAGTCGATCGAACGTAGACGATCCCGGTTTTCCCGTTTGAGTTTTCCCGCAGGCCGATGACTGCGCTTTCGCAATGTAGCGTGTCACCGGAAAAAACGGGGTGCAGGAACCTCAACTCCGCATACCCTAGGTTTGCGATAGCATTTAGAGATATTTCGGGGACCGTCTTTCCGAAGGCTAGATTGAAAACCAGAACATCGTCCAGCGGTCGTTGTGAATAACCAAGGAGGCTGGCAGCCGTGTGTGCTGAGTGTTGCGCGTGGCGGGCGCCAGTCAGCGCAATATATACGGAGTTGTCGGCTTCGGTGACTGTCCTGGGTGTACCATGCTGTATCACCTGGCCAAGCTGAAAGTCCTCGAAAAAATTTCCGCGACGCTCTTTGGTTGCCATGAAATTATCCGTTCGGTGGTAGGCGAAACGTAGCAGTCGCCTTGCGCATGCTCACAGTGATTTGCATAGGCGAAAAGGTGTTTGTTCTTGCTTTTGTGACGCTGAGTTTTACAACTTAAAAATGGTTGCGGTCGTCACGCAGCAGGATTCCGGCTGACGTAGGAGTTTGGAACAGGAAATAGGGGGTCCTTTTCCGGACCGGCGATAATTCCTGCGTCGTGAAGACGACCGACAGCGCCAGAGTCCAGGCGAAGGATCTCGAGCAGAATCTCGTCGGTGTGCTCACCAAGCACCGGAGCAGCGGAGATTTCTGCGCGTTTCGCGTTAATCTGGCGTATTGGTGATGAGGCCACGAGATGCGAACCGATGCCTTTAGTCGTGATGCGCGAAAAGATTGGATTTTTCTCGCTCATACGAGGATCGTCTCTCAGAGCATCTTGTACGCTCTGGTATGGCCCCCAACAAACACCTTGCTCATCGAATCTAGCAGTAACGTCCGCGTAGGTCTTTGTTTCGGTCCAACGCGCGATAATCTCGGCGATTTCCTCACGTGCCTTAAACCGATCTCCTTCTTTACTGAAGTCTAGAGAAAGGGTGATTTCGATCTCTCTAAGGGCGTCTTCAATCCCACATGCGATGACGAGGTTCTTCCATTGATTGCTTGAGATTCCAGCGACAAAAATGCGACGACCATCTCTCGTCGTGAAGTCCTTCCCGAATGCGCCGTAGAGGAAATTACCGAGTGCCGGTCGGTCCTCATGCAGTAATTCTGCTTCCGTTGCGAGGCCTAGATGGGAAAGCATGGAGAATGCAACGTCTGATAGCGCGAGCCGTAATTCCGCGCCGCAACCCGTCTTGTCACGCCGACCGACGGCAGCTGCAATTCCAAAGGCGGCTTGAAATGCACATGCGATATCCCATGCTGGCAGAGAATGATTTACCGGCTCGCCGACATCGGCGTTACCGGTCATGTAGGGAAACCCAGCCGCGCAATTCACCGTGTAATCGACGGCAGTCGACCCGTCTTGATTACCTTCGATGGTACAAGTAATCACGTCACTTCTGATGGCGGACAGTGTCTCGTGAGAGAGCCATTTCCCACCAATATTGGTGAGCATCACCCCAGAATTGCCGCCAGGCGCCGTAACCAGTTCCTGAACAATTGCTCGACCCTCTGGGCGCCTGATGTCCACCGCCAACGAACGTTTTCCTTTGTTGAGGCCGGTCCAGTACAAGCTTCTTCCAGCGGGTAAAACGGGAAGTCGCGCATAGTCTATCCCGCCGCCGGGAAGGTCAATGCGGATGACATCTGCGCCAGCTTGCGCGAGCGTCATGCCTGCAAGCGGCGCTGCGATAAATGCTGAACTTTCAACTACGCGAATTCCAGATAGCAATTCGAGACTCATATGAGTTTCCCCAAGTAGGCGGTCGCCACCATCGTCGGATGGCAATGATTGAACCTGATAGGGAAACTCTAACGATCAAAGCTGATGCGAACAATCAAGCTTATCTACTCGATTGTTCACTTTTCCAGTTTAATGAGATTCGCCATGCTGGCGATCATGGGGCATGGCGTGAGCCTCAGATGTCAAGGTGAGTTCCGTGATCGACTGCTCGCTGGCGCTCATCTGGATTAGGAAGTAGCTGCTTTAACAGTTCTACAAGTCGTAATGACGCGGGAGAGAGATTTTGTCCACGAACCGTGATTACCGATACCTGGCGTACTAGGCTGGGGTTCACGATGCGCATCAAATGAGTTGATTTGTCGATTCGAGTTGGTAGGGCGACCTTCGGAAGTATTGCTGCGCCAAGGCCAGCGCCCGCCATCGATATTAAAGTTTGGGCCTGCGTGAATTCGTACCGCGTTGAAAACATCAAATTTCTTTCTTGCATCGCAACATCAAGCATACCTCGCAGAGCAGTCGCGGGGTTCAGTAGCAGAAGAGGCATGTTCGATAGCGTCGCTAGGGATATAGAGCGGCGACTGGTCGTAATGAACCTTTTGGGCACTAGGGCAAAAAGGGGATCCTCAAGTAAAGGCTCAAAATTGAACTCTGTCGTCTCTATGGCAGGCCCAATACCGAAATCAACCTCACGATTTCGAACGCTATCGAACAATGCCGTCGATGTGAGCTCTCTAACAGAAACATCAATCCCCGGATGATCCTTTTCAAAAGCGGCTAGAACCCGTGCCAGACGAGTTTCGGCAACGGTTGGAGAGCAAGAGAGTGCGACGCGTCCTCGTCGCATATCCGCTGCCTCCTGAATCTTTCGCAAGCCCGATTCGACCTCCAGTAGCGCTCGTTGCGCGCATTCCAGCAGCTGCTGGCCTTCGGTAGTGAGGCGCACGTTACGTGTCGTTCTGTGAAATAGCGCTACGCCAAGTTGATCTTCAAGTTGTCTTATCTGGGCGCTGACGGCGGAGGGCGATCTGAACGACTTCTCTGCCGCGAGTCGAAAGCTACTTTCTTCTGCCACCACAAGAAACGTCTGCAGAAGCTTGAAATTGACGTTGGCTGCAAGATTCGATTGCGGTTTCATGCGTGTATACCCTTGTAACCAAAAAGTGGGTCTGCATATGCTTTTTCATTATGCAGCAGCACAGCACAATCGACGCGATAAATGCGTTTGAACGTCTGATGACACATCCGTAAAGTTGGATGCACCGAAGCGATCGCGGGACGAGAAAGATCAGTTGCCGCGATGCTACAGACAACCAGAAGAGGTCATCTGATGAAATCGACAACTGATAGTGCGACGAGCCCGAACGGCCGAGCGGCCTTGGAGGGACTTCGTGTTCTTGATATTGCTACTTTTGTGGCCGCGCCTTTCTGCGGCACGATCCTGGCGGACTTCGGTGCGGAAGTCATTAAGATCGAGCAACCAGATGGAGGGGATGCGCTTCGTAAATTCGGAACTATCACGGAATGCGGAGATAGTCTGGTCTGGCTCAGCGAAGCGCGTAATAAAAAGACGATTACGCTTGATTTGAGAAAACCTCAAGGCGTTGCTCTTTTTAAGGAGCTTGTAGCGCAGTCTGATGTCGTTCTCGAAAACTTTCGTCCAGGCACGCTAGAGAAATGGGGCATTGGATTCGATGTCCTCAGGGAACTGAATCCACGCCTGATTATGCTGCGGATAAGCGCATATGGTCAAACTGGCCCGAAGCGTGGGGAACCAGGCTTCGCTCGGATTGCACACGCATTCTCAGGGCTTTCCTGGTTGGCCGGTGAAGCGGGCGGCCCGCCCGTCGTGCCTGGCTCAACATCCATGGCGGATTACGTATCCGGGATGTGGGGCGCGATTGGCGTGTTGACGGCATTGCGAGCACGTGAGCACAGCGATCGCGGTCAGTTCATCGATCTTGGCTTGTACGAATCTGTTTTCCGACTGCTTGACGAAATTGCTCCAGCCTACGCCAAGTACGGGACCGTGCGAGAACGGATGGGGGCGGACACCATCAACGTCGTGCCTCACAGTCACTATCAGACCGGCAGCGGGGAATGGGTGGCTTTGGCATGCACTAGCGACAAGATGTTTGAACGTCTCGCGCTCGTGATGGAGCAGCCAGACCTTGCAGCATCTTATCCAACCAGCGCAGTCCGTGTTGCCAATCGCGAGCTGATCAACAGCATCGTCGCGGAATGGATGGTTAACCGGACTTTAAGTGAAGTCGTGGAAGCAACGACGGCTGGCGGCGTACCGTGTGCCGAAATCTATTCGATTAAGGAAATATTCGAGGACGAACAATATCGCGCTCGGAAAAACCTGCTTCATGTCGAAGATGACCGTATTGGCGAACTGGTCGTGCCTGCGCCCATTCCGAGAATGTCGGAAACGCCACCAGTGTTCAGGCATACCGGCCGCGCGCTTGGTGAGGACAACGATGCCGTCTATTCGGCCCTACTCGCCATGTCGGCCGAGGACATCAAGGCAGCAAAGCGTGCCGGCGTTATCTAAAAAATTGCTTATTTCGGAGTTTCTATGAACGAGGGAACCAAGGCCTACCGTATGTTTATCGGGGGGGAGTGGGTCGAGTCAGCATGTGGCGAACAGTTCGAGTCCAAGGACCCCTACACGGGCGAAGTTTGGGCGCGCTTTCCCCGCGCCAAGCGAGAGGATGCAGACCTCGCTGTTGCGGCGGCACAGAAAGCTCTTGATGGCGAGTGGGGGCGTATGACCGCCAGCGCGAGAGGGTTGCTGTTATTTAGGCTTGCAGACTTGATTGCACGCGATGCTGAAAAGCTCGCACAAACTGAAGTCCGCGACAATGGCAAGCTTATTAGCGAGATGCGAGCGCAGGTAGGCTATCTGCCACAATACTTTCGCTATTTCGGCGGACTTGCGGACAAGATTGAAGGTTCGGTCATTCCCATCGACAAGGCCGAAACATTCAATTACACCGTCCACGAACCTTTAGGCGTGTGCGTTGCAATTACAGCATGGAACTCACCACTTCTCCTCGCAGTGAACAAGTTGGCACCTGGTCTCGCCGCCGGTAACACCTTTGTTCTCAAACCGTCGGAATATACGTCAGCGTCCGCTGTAGAACTTGCGTCGCTTTTTGAGGAGGCTGGCTTCCCGGCTGGTGTGTTCAACGTTGTCACGGGCTTCGGACATGAAGTTGGTGCGCCACTTGTAGAGCATCCGGGAGTCGCCAAAGTTGCGTTTACTGGTAGCGAGTTGGGTGGTCAGCGTATTTACGAAACTGCAGCGAAAGACCTCAAGCACGTTAGCCTTGAGCTTGGAGGTAAGTCGGCCAATATCGTTTTCGAGGATGCAAACCTTGATAACGCTGTAAAAGGTGCGATTTCTGGCATTTTTGCCGCTACCGGACAAACTTGCGTAGCGGGTTCGCGACTGCTCGTTCACGACTCAATTTATGAGCAGTTCCTTGAGCGACTTGTGGATTTCGCGCGCAAAGCTCGTATGGGCAATCCTCAAGAGACGACTACACAAGTCGGGCCAGTTACAACCGAGCCACAGTACCGAAAGATTCTTGAATACATCGATATTGCACGCTCGGAAGGCGCGCGTTGCGTTCTTGGCGGCAAGGCGGCGAGTCGACCAGAGTGTGGGAGCGGACTGTTCGTCGAGCCCACGATCTTTGCCGACGTGAAGAACAACATGCGTATTGCACAGGAAGAAGTTTTTGGACCGGTGCTGAGTGTCATTCGTTTCAAGGACGACGACGAAGCAGTGCAGATCGCGAACGACAGTCTCTACGGGCTCGCGGCTGGCATTTGGACTGAAAATTTGCGCAGAGCAATCGCCTTACCCAAGCGACTAAAGGTCGGTATTGCCTGGGTCAACATGTACCGGGCTGTGAGCTACATGTCCCCCTTTGGCGGCTACAAGCGATCAGGGATCGGCCGCGAGAACGGCATAGACGCGATCCGCGAGTATCTCCAAACAAAGAGCGTTTGGGTCAGCTTGGCACAGGACACACCGGACCCTTTTGTTATTCGATAACTGGTTCGGTAAAAAACACAAAAATCCGGAGACACGTACATGGAATCGAGCAACGCTATTGCCCCTGTTCTTGGAAATTTTCGTCTTGAAGGGCGAACTGCCCTCGTGACAGGTGCTGGAGCTGGTATTGGGGCGGCGATAGCCAGCGCGCTTGCGGAAGCAGGGGCTGAGGTCGTGATGGTTTCACTGAGTGCGGCAGAGCTGGACAAGGTGGCCGGAGGCATCGCCGCAATGGGCGGACGCGTTCAGGCGCGACAGTGTGATGTTACTGATATCGACGCAGTCCGCAAACTTATTGCAGACATCCCCGAGCTTGACATCGTGGTGAACAACGCCGGAACGAACATCCCCGAGCCTTTCACCGAGGTAACGGAAGAGCACCTTGACTTCATGAGCAATCTGAATGTTCGTGCAACGTTTCTCGTCTCGCAGACGTCCGTGAAGAAGATGTTGACTACTGGCGATCGTAGTCGGCGGGGCGGTGTAGTGATCAACATCACCTCACAAATGGGGCATATCGGCTCGCCGAACCGCACGGTCTACTGCATGAACAAGCACGCTATCGAGGGGCTGACCAAAGCTCTCGCAGTGGAGCTTGCGGAGACTGGCATTCGCGTGAATAGCGTTGCGCCGACTTTCGTGGATACACCGCTGGTTCGAAAAATCGTGGATACACCGGAGAAGCGGGACTATCTGGTTTCTCGAATCCCTATGGGACGGATGGCGCAGGTTCAGGACATAGCCGCCGCCGTTCTCTATCTAGCATCGCCAGCTGCAGCAATGGTTACGGGAACGAGCCTGCTTGTGGATGGCGGTTGGACCGCCCAGTAATGTAAAGAGGATCTCAAATGAGCAAGACTTACGGACGCATCGTAGTAGAAAACACCGGCTCTCCTGACGTTATGGAGTGGCGCGAAGAGGCTATCCCGACGACGGGCGCGAACGAGGTTCGCATCCGCAACGAGGCGATCGGTGTCGATTATATCGATACGCAGATTCGAGCAGGCCAACTACCAGCGAGCCTGCCGACGGGTATTGGCTTCGCGGGAGTCGGTGTCGTTGAAGAGGTTGGCGCTGAAGTAAAGCACGTTGCTGTTGGCGAGCGTGCGGCGTACATGTATTTCGTACCAGGAAGCTATGCGGAGCAACGCATCGTTCCGGCAGATCGCGTTGTGCGTCTTCCCGATCAGGAGTTGGCGGCCGAAACGGCTGCAGGCGCATTGTTCCGAGGGCTAACTGCATGGTATCTGGCCAATCGTCTTCGCAAGATTGAAAAGGGCGATGTCGTGCTCGTACATGCAGCAGCTGGCGGCGTAGGACTTATCCTCACTCAGTGGCTGCTCCACCTTGGCGCTACGGTCGTCGGAACTGTAGACACGGCCGAGAAAGCAGCTGCGCTGAGGGAATTCGGTTGTGTTCATCCAGTGATCATCCCGCAAGAAGACTTCGTGGCGAAGGTCGCGGAAGTTTCGGACGGGCGAGGTGCTGCTGTCGTCTACGAGAGCATCGGGAAGGCCACGTTCGAAGGTTCGCTCGATAGCGCGCGCCGGTTCGGATTGATTGCTTCATTCGGTTGGCCATCAGGCGACCCGGATATTTCGCTCATGACTCTGCGTGCGAAAGGATCTCTCTTTATCACGCGCCCGACGGTCACCCAGTACACGGCAGAGGCCTCAGATTTCCAGGCAGGCGCAAAGGCGCTTTTCCAACTGGTGAAAGACGGGACGATCCGGATCAAGGTCGGTAACAGCTATCCCTTGCGAAACGCTGCGCAGGCTCACTCAGACATCGTAGCTGGCAAGACGTTGGGGTCTGTCGTCCTCACGGTAGGCTGAATCGACGTTTGAACCACTAGAACCTGAGAGTCAAAGAAGAAATATGTAGGTCATTAAGCCAAATCTGGAGGAGACAAAAATGCTTCTGGCTGACAAAGTTGCCGTAATCACTGGAGCGGCATCGCTGCGAGGTATCGGATGGGCAACTGCCCAGCGCTTTGTAGAAGAAGGCGCGAGGGTGGTCCTTCTCGACCTGGATGCCGACCTCGCGTCTTCTGCTGCGGCGAAGCTCGGTGACAGTCATCTGGGTTACCAGTGTGATGTGCGAGACGCAGAGCGTTGCATTCAGGTGGTCAATGATGTGGTGGCACGACTCGGTAAGGTTGATGTTTTAATCAATAATGCCGGCGTCAGTCAAGCCAAGCGTCTACTTGACAGCAGCGCGGACGACTATGACATCGTTATGGATGTCAGCATGCGCGGTACCTATAACATGACGCGGGCTGTTGTTCCCCACCTCCGGGCACGACAAACGGGAACGATTGTTTGTGTGGGTTCGATTGCTGCGCAGCGCGGTGGCGGAGTGCTTGGGGGCCCGCACTATGCAGCAGCAAAAGGCGGCGTCCACGCATTCTCAAAGGCTATCGCCCGTGAGCTCGCACCAGAAGGAATCCGCGTAAATGCAGTGGCACCGGGACTGGTCGACACTGAACTAATCGTCGGGAAAATCGATGAAGCTGGTAAAGGCATGGTTGCCGCCAGCACGCCGATGGGGCGTCTCGCGACCCCACGAGATATCGCAAATTCGATCCTGTTTCTGGCATCAGACCTGTCGAGCTACGTAACAGGCGTGATTCTGGACGTCAACGGCGGCCATCACATCCATTAAGCGACCCTGCAATATGCACTCGCGAACATAAAAATACATTCGGAGACAAATCATGGGAAAAGTCGTCGCTTTGAAGCTTGCGTTCGCGAGTGTCGTACTCTCGGCCGCCTTTTCGTCTAATGCGGCCGAGCCGATCAAAATCGGTGTTTCTGGCCCTTTTACCGGGGGCTCAAGCCCGATGGGCGTGTCGATGCGGGACGCGATTCGCCTGGCTGCCGACGAGATAAATAAGTCCGGAGGCGTTCTGGGTCGCCCGCTGCAACTTGTCGAGCGTGATGACGAAGCGAAGAATCCTAGAGGGGCTATGGTCGCTCAGGAGCTCATCTATCGGGAGAAGGTAGTTGCCACCTTAGGCATTATCAACACGGGAGTGATGCTCGCGAGTGCGCGCTTCTATGAAGATGCCAAAATCCCAATCATCACCGCTGGCCCGACGGGGACGCAGGTGACAAAACTCTTCCAGCCGCCGCAGTATCCCGACAACTACGTCTTTCGAATCTCTCTGCCCGACAATATTCAGGCAGCGATGATTGTCGACGATGCGACGGGGCGCTTGCACTATACGAAGGTCGCGATTCTTGCCGACTCATCGAACTATGGCCAGCTCGGTAAAGACGACATCGTTGCTGCACTGAGCAAACGTGGCATTACGCCCACATCTGTTGAAAAGTTCAACGTCGGCGATGTCGACATGACGCCACAGCTCTTGCGCGCAAAGGCGTCCGGTGCTCAAGCAGTGCTGACGTATGGTGTCGGTCCGGAACTGGCACAGATTGCTAACGGCATGGCCAAGCTGGGATGGAAGGTTCCCATCATCGGCAGCCATACGTTGTCTATGCCGAATTTCATCGAAACAGCAGGTACGAACGCTGAGGGTGCCATCTTCCCCGAGGCATTCGTAGCAGGCACATCAGCTAAAGGCGATGCGTTCGTGAGCTCGTACAAAGCTGCGTATAAGGTCGACAGAATCGCTGCACTTGAGTGGGCCGCTCCGGCCTACGACACCGTTTATCTCCTCGCGGCCGCTATCAAACAGGCGGGATCTACCGATGGGGCAAAGATTCGAGCTGCGCTTGAGAATCTCCACGGCCCGGTGAACGGCGTCTTGATGAGCTATGACAGGCCTTTCACTAAAGAGAACCACGAACTGTTCAAGGACCCCTCGAAGGCGATGATGGCCACCATCCGTCAAGGCCAGGTCGTCCGCGTCAGTGTGCCGAAGTAGGGCTGACTACCTGGGGTAGATCTCTGTCCAGAGCATCGGATGCCCGAACTCGCCGGGCAGCCGATGCCTGCTCGCGATGCTTGTGGAAACGGAGTGACGTATGGATGTCGTTCTGCAGATTCTCTTTAGTGGCTGCGCTGTTGGGATGATTTATGCGGTCATTGCCTTTGGCTATCAGCTTACCTTTGCAACTTCAGGCACCATAAATTTTGGCCAGGGCGAAGCGTTGGCCGTTGGCGCGCTCGTTGGACTCACAATCGTCGGCCATCTGAACTACTGGTTGATGATCCCGTTCGTGCTTGTATTCGGCGCCGTTTGCGGGATTGGTATCGAGCGTATTGCGGTTCTCCCTGCGTTGCGCCGCAAAACTGAAGGCTGGATCATGTCCACGATCGCCTTGGGGATCATTCTGCGCAACATCGCGGAAAATATCTGGGGTAAGGAAGACATGAAGTTTCCTTCGCCGGTACCAGAAACACCCATCAGTATCGGCGGCGCAAATCTGCTTCCCATGGAAATCATGGTCGTGATCGGAGCGTTGGCGATCATGCTAGTCATCGAAATTTTCAATAAGAAATCAATTTATGGAAAAGCGGTGATTGCAACAGCATCAGACCCAGCCGCAGCGGGTCTGATGGGGATAAATACGCGCCTTGTGGTCACGTTCTCTTACGCTCTTTCCTGTGCGACCGCTGCATTCGCTGGTGTGCTCGTTGCGCCTTTGACACTCGCTGGCGCGGGTATGGGGGCTTCACTTGGTCTCAAGGCATTCGCCGTCGCAATTATCGGCGGCTTGACCTCTGGAGTCGGTGCTGTCGTCGGGGGACTCATCCTCGGTATATCTGAGACGGCAACCGGTTTCTACCTGTCGACGGGCTACAAAGACGTCCCCGGCTTGGTTCTTCTCCTCGTGGTTCTTGCTTTGAAACCAGCGGGACTCTTCGGCAAAAAATCTATCAAGAAGGTGTGAGATGAAGCAAGTCAGAATCTTCGTCGCTGGCCTTGCTCTAATAGCATTGCTGGCGCTCCCGCAGGTCATCGACAACCCTTATTACGTTCATATGGTGGTGGTCATCGGGATTTATGCGATCCTGCTGTTCGGCCTCGACGTAGTCGTGGGCTACACGGGAGAGATATCCCTCGGGCACGCTGGCCTGTTTGGCGTTGGCGCTTATACAACGGGAATTATCGCCGCCAAGTTAGGTTTAGGATTCTGGGTAGCGCTGCCATCTTCCATTGTGCTGACCTCGGTGTTCGGGGCTGTCCTTGCCATTCCCGCCCTGAGAGTGACGGGGCCGTATCTTGCCATGGTCACCTTGGCGTTCGGCACGATCATCGGAATTCTGTTAAACGAAATGAGCTTTCTGACCAGTGGGCCGGAGGGTCTTCAAGTCAGTAAGCCAGAACTCTTTGGCACTCCACTCAGCGTTGTCGGCTTCTACTATTTCACGCTTTTCTTTGCTGTCATTTCGCTCGTCATTGTTACAGCGATATTGAAATCACATTTCGGTCGAGCTTTTGTTGCATTGCGCGGTAGCCCGATTGCCGCAGATTGTATGGGTGTGTCTGTCTACAGGTTTAAGGTCGTAGCTTTTGTCGTCAGTGCGGCTCTGGCTGGGCTAGCGGGGGGACTCTTTACTTACTCAGAAGAATATATCGCTCCCAGTAATTTCAATTTTGAACTTGCTGTGCTGTTTCTTCTCGCGATTACTCTTGGAGGACGCAGATCGCGAGTTGGAGCAGTTATCGGTGCTGCGGTCGTTGTCATGCTGCCGAACGTACTCTCCGACGCGGGGCTTTTCCACACGCTCACACTAATTCTCGCGGCTTTGATTGTGGTTATTTCGGCAGCAGCCGTTGTTTCAAAGAGAACTAGCGCGCGAAAGATCTGGCTACCGATGCTGGCAGTGGCTGCATTCGTAACATTTGCTTTCACCATAAGCGATATTTCAGAAAATAGATTGACGATTTTCGGCATTCTTATCTTGAGTGTGGTCTTCTATTTGCCGGATGGAGTCATGGGCTATATCCGCGATACCTTCCGCGCTCTTGGGCCAAAGACCGGGTCGCGCAGCACGCAAGAATCGGATGCGGAAGTGATGCTGCTGGACCTTTCAAACGCGATAGAAGTGCAAGCTCATGGCGAGAACAATCGCTCAATCATCGAAATCAGTGGTGTAACGATGCAGTTTGGCGGCCTGAAAGCGCTGGATGCCGTCGACCTGAGCGTGGAACGCGGCTCCGTCCATGGCCTCATCGGGCCAAATGGGTCTGGAAAGAGCACGATGATGAACGTCATAACTGGGATCTACGCACCTACCGGCGGATCAGTGATGTACGGCGAACGAGACATTGGCAGTGAGCGCCCCTCGGATATTGCACTTGGCGGGGTCGCCAGAACGTTCCAGAACGTCCAGCTCTTTGGAGACATGACCTGCGTAGAGAATGTTCTTGTTGGTCTGCATCACACGTTCAAGTCGACTCTCCTTGATGTCATTTTCCGCACGCCACGGTTTCGTCGTGAGGAAAGGCTCGCACGAGAAAAGGCCTTATCTCTGCTCAATTTTGTTGGTCTTCGCGACTACGTGCATAGCGAATCCAAGGATCTCCCATACGGTCGAATGCGGCTGCTCGAAATAGCCCGGGCTTTGGGACTTGGCCCGAGTCTGCTGCTCCTTGATGAGCCGGCAGCGGGCCTACCACCGGCGGAGCTACCCAATCTTGTGACCATGATCAAAAAGGTACGGGAGCTCGGCGTCTCAGTCATCCTTATTGAGCACCACATGGACGTGGTGATGGAGGTCTGCGACCGAGTGACGGTCTTGGATATGGGCAAGAAGATTGCGGAGGGCACCGGGCAGGACGTGCAGAACAATCCACGGGTTATCGAGGCATACCTCGGTGCGGAAGGCGCTTCGCAGACCGCCAGTGCGGAAGGCGGCCTTTCACCCAAAGCTGCGTAGGAGGCGATGTGCTGAAAGTCGAGTCGCTGTTTGCTGGGTATGGCAGCACGGATGTGCTGCACGGGATTTCCTTGCAGGTGCCAAAGGGCACGGTAGTGAGTTTGATCGGTTCGAATGGAGCGGGCAAGACAACGACCATGAGGGCGATCTCGGGGATGATCAAGCCGAAGCGTGGAGCAGTAACGCTCAATGGTGTGCCAATTGCGGGAATGGAGTCGCATCGTATCGCGCGATTGGGATTGGCCCATTCGCCCGAGGGCCGTCGAGTATTCCCAACTCTGAGTGTCGAGGACAACCTCAAGTTGGGGGCATTCTCACGCATCATCGGGCAAAGACAGCGAGGAGACGTAGTCGCCGACCTCGAGCAGTCGTTGGAGCTATTTCCGCGACTGAAAGAGCGTCGAAATCAGCTCGCCGGCACGCTGTCTGGCGGCGAGCAGCAGATGCTCGCGATGGCGCGCGCAATCATGCTCACTCCGGAAGTGATACTGCTCGACGAGCCTTCTATGGGGCTTGCGCCAATCCTCGTGGACGAAGTCTTCAACATTATCCAAAAGCTCAAGTCCCGAAAAATCACAATGCTACTGGTTGAGCAGTTCGCGGCGGCGGCACTTCAGGTATCCGACTACGCGTATGTGCTCGAAAACGGAAAGATCGCACTTGAGGGCCCCGCAGAGCGGTTAAAGGGAGATCGAGCGATTCAGGCTGCTTATCTCGGTGGTGTGCATTGAGTCGTTAGGAAAAAGTTTAGAAGGAGACAAGAAATGACTAGTAAAAAAGGATACATCTACGCCGAGTTGGATGTCACAGATTCTGACTACTTCAACCGCGAATACGCACCTCGTGTCGAGCCCGTGCTGAAGAAATTCGATGCCAGGTTTCTGGTGTCGGGCGGCTCACCTGAGGTCAGGGAGGGAGAGCGTAGGGTTAAGAGAGTCGTATTGCTCGAGTTTCCCAGCCCAGAACTTGCGCAGGAATTCTACGATTCCAGGGAATATCAGGAAGTGATCGCGTATCGGCTGAAGTCCGCACGTACCCACCTCTATTTGCTTGAAGGTACAGAGCATGGTGGCGCAGCCGTACTTCAGTAAAACGTCAGGATCGCAGACATGAATTCTCAAACATACGATTACATTATCATTGGAGCAGGTTCGGCTGGTTGCGTTCTTGCAAACAGGCTTACGCGTGAATCAAAGAATCGCGTATTGCTGCTTGAAGCGGGCGGAGAAGACAAGAACATCTGGCTGAAGGTTCCCGCTGGCGTTCCGCGTGTGGTCAATCATCCAGAC
This sequence comes from Burkholderia sp. Ax-1719, assembly GCF_011753055.1. Classification (GTDB taxonomy): domain Bacteria; phylum Pseudomonadota; class Gammaproteobacteria; order Burkholderiales; family Burkholderiaceae; genus Paraburkholderia. Next base: position 1,010,586 of record NZ_VWWJ01000001.1, read on the forward strand.
CTAACGTGGGGCTACATGTCCGACGAGGAACCCGGGCTCAACAATCGTAAGATTATTTGGCCTCGAGGTAAAACGCTTGGTGGAAGCAGCTCTATCAACGGTCATGTTTATATGCGCGGCACCGCAGCCGATTATGACGGTTGGCAGGCTCTCGGAAATGACGGTTGGGCTTGGAGTGATGTTCTGCCGTATTTTAAGCGGAGCGAGTCACACTTTCTCGGTGCAAGCGATCTCCACGGCGGAAGTGGGGAGCTGCACGTATCGCCTTTGCTTGAGCCGCACATTGCCTCGAAGGCGTTTGTCGAAGCCGCAGTGCGTAGCGGAATTCCGCGCAATGACGATTTCAATGGAGCGACGCAGGAAGGGGTTGGCTATCTCCAGTTTGCAATACATCGAGGCGTCCGTGATTCGGCTGCAACTGCATTTCTGAAACCCATACGGGAGCGGCCGAATCTGACTCTACTGACCGGTGCGTTGACCGAGAAGATCTTGCTCAAAGGCAAGCGCGCTGTTGGCGTGCAGTACTCTATCGCTGGGGCAAAATTCGAAGCATTCGGTCGCGAAATCATTCTCTCCGGCGGCGCGATCAATTCACCGCAGCTTCTAATGCTTTCGGGAATTGGCCCTGCCGAGCAGTTGCTGGCGATGGGAATTGACGTCCAGCATCACCTCCCCGGCGTCGGGCAGAACCTGCACGATCATATTTACGCACACTGTCTTGCAAGCGTAGATCCAAGCTTTTCCATCAATCACATGATCTCCAGCAACTTGCGCATGTTGCCCGATGTCGTGAAGTATCTGGCGACAAGACGAGGTCTGCTGACCTCTGCGGCGGCTCAAGTCGGGATGTTCTTGCGTTCTGACCCATCGATGACCGTCCCTGATCTCCAGGTTCAGATGCGGCCGTTTAGCATGATCAGCAACTCTGGGATGTACAAGGCGAATAAGGAGCCGGCACTGACGGCTTCGTGCACCCTTTTGCGCCCGTACTCGGTCGGAGCGGTAACTTTGCGTTCAAATCGGCCGGAGGACGCGCCGAAGATGGTTGCGAATTATCTGACAGACCAACGGGATCTGAAGCCTATGATCGAAGGGCTCCGCATGATTCGCAAGATTTTCGCAGAGTCTCCGTTCAAAGAACACTTTGTCGGGGAAATGATGCCGGGTGAGCACTACCAGTCCGATGACGAGCTGACACAGTATCTCCGGGGCAACGCGCAGTCCATGTATCACCCTGTCGGGACCTGCAAAATGGGAACCGATAACGATCGATTCTCTGTAGTTGATAGTCAACTTCGGGTGCGTGGCATCGAAGGGCTACGAGTTGTAGACGCTTCGATAATGCCACGAATTCCATCGGGCAATACAAATGCTCCGACGATCATGATTGCGGAGAAGGCATCAGATCTCATCCTCGGGAATGCGTCGCTTTCAAATTCCGCCGGACGAAGCGGTACCCGAGGGATAAAGGCCGCTGCCGCATAGAGACTATGCAGTGCCTGTTTCTTGAATCCATGGCGCCTCTCGCGCCATGATCACATGAGGAGGCAAGATTGGAAATATCGGGCCAGGCAGAAGGGCGCTATCTTGGACGAGAGTTTGCGTCTGGGGTCCGCGACTCGCGAGTTCTTGGGACGGGTCGACGTCTCGATGATGCAAGCGAAATCTACATAGCGAAGGTCAAGGATGCGTTCGAGGCGCTGAGAGACATCGCTGCTCAAATAGGCGGATTACTCGTACTCGTCGCAACTGGGAGTGAGCTTGCAGACGGTAGCATGATGCTTGAACGAGCAAGGGAGTCGTTTGCACAAGCGTGTGAACAGCTTTCTTCCGCATGCTCGACAACTCGTACGCAACACTTTAACCGCCACCTCGTTCGCAGCGTCGGGTTGATCAGTAGCTCCCTAAAAGCTTTTTCAAATGCTGGTCGCAAGAGCAATCATGCATCATTAGTGCCTGCTGCGTTGGGCATGATATCAGCGGCCATCTCAGAGCTTCGAACTGCAACGCACTGTCTCCCGGGTTTCGAGATAGTCGATCTCCGTTCTGCGTGTTGTGGTTGTGCAAACCACGACATGCTCTCGATCGAGCAAAAGGCATAAATCAAATTTAGGATGGCATATGGGTATGTATTCAATTCATGTTCTGGAGTATGCATATATTTCAGAATATCCCCGCAGCAGCATTGTGTATGGAAACCACAACGCTGGAACCGAAAAACTACCTTATGGCTATGTGTTGATACAGGGAAATGGCGTCTGCGCAATGGTTGACGTAGGATTTAACCACGCAGACTACGGCCTTGAAATGGCAAAGGCCTATTCGGTGGAAAATTGGCGGCCGCCGCAGCAAGTCCTGGCAGAATGCGGTGTAACCCCTGATGATGTCACACACGTATTCTTGACCCATGCACACTTTGACCATATGGGTGGCATAGATTTGTTCCCCAACGCCAATTTTTATATCCAGAAGGAGGAGCTTTCGAAGTGGGTGTGGATGTTGTCTCTGGATAAGAAATTTCGATGGTTGCTGTCCGGCATCGATCCAGCGGACATCCTGCGGGTGGTTGATCTTGCGAGAAATGGCCGCCTTGTAAGCGTCGATGGTGCAATGGAGGATGTGCTACCCGGCATTGATCTCTTGCCGGCGTATAAGTCACACACGCCTGGTAGCCAGTACGTGGTAGTTCGTAACGACGGAGTTCGCAACTCGCAGGATGCATGGGCACTTGTCGGTGATCTGGTATACAAATACGAGAATCTTCTGGGGGCCGACCCACTCGAGCCGGAGTATCGACCAGTAGGTTACGCACAGGGTAATCAGATCAATATCCTGATGGCATACGAACGGATCATGCAGATGGTCGGCGGTGACCATACACGGGTTGTCCCCGTTCACGAAAGTCGGTTGCGCGAGGTTTTCCCGTTCAGGATTAGCGAACATGGTCTTGCCGTCATTGAGGTTGCCCTTGAGGACGGTGCGACAAGTTTCGTTAACTAAGACAAGAGTGGTCTTCTGTCACATTTTCAGCTGAACGCCCCGCTTATCGGCTTCGCTTAAACGGGGTGTTCTAATAGTGTCGAGTTAAATCCTCGGCGCAGCCCGTTGTTGAGAACTCTTTGACAGAAATTCTCCACAGGAAATTTAGTCCGTCCGCCGACTTCGCCAGATGGGCGTTCTTCTATTGGATTCAATTCGGTAGGAAATGCAACAGCTCCGACAGTCAACTTTGGTAGCAAACATAGAGGGACTTGCTCTGCGAGATGCCGGATCAACACTCTAATCCGATGTTTCTCAGAAGGTAACAACAGAGATTGCCCATGACACACGGGGTTGCATTGAAGGCAAGGTCTAATGCGTGGAGCGAGAGATAGGGTAGAACGTTTGATACTAGTACATAGAGTTATCTTTCTCGGTAGGGTGGAAGTGAGTATATTAAGACTGGATTTCGAATACTGCGCCCCATTTGATTTATCCTGTCTCTTTGGGGAATTCTCGAGTTCGAAAAAATGGAACATGTTTATTCCTTTTCGAGAATTTCCCTTCTGATTTCATTGCGATTATGATGGATAATGCATCAGACAATACGTCATCGCAGCATTGGCGACGGAACCTTGCAGTTTGCGTGTTTGGTTCTTTCACAACAATCGTCGCAATGACGCTGTTGTTGCCTTTCCTGCCACTCTACGTTGAACAACTTGGAGTACATAGTGAGGCAGCGATCGTGCAGTGGTCGGGAATAGCCTTCGGCGCCACGTTCTTCGCTGCGGGACTGGTTGCCCCATTGTGGGGCAGACTGGCGGATCGCTACGGCCGCAAAATGATTCTTATGCGAGCCAGTCTTGGAATGGCGGTCGTAATGTCACTTTTGGGGTTGGCCGAAAACGTCTGGCAACTGGTAGGGCTACGGCTCCTGGCGGGATTGGTCGGCGGCTACGCGTCCGGCGCAACAGTAATGGTAGCCACTCAAACGCCGCGTGACCGAACTGGTTGGGCACTGGGGACGCTAGCTTCAGGCGTGATGGCGGGAAACCTTGTTGGACCATTGATAGGCGGCCTGTTGCCAGCCCATATCGGCATCCGCAACACGTTTTTTCTCGCTGGAGCGATGATTTTCACTGCCTTCGTCGCGACGACGCTACTCATCAAGGAGCGTCCAAACAAATCTAGCGAGAAAACGTCCATCCGGAAATCTGCTAACGATAAAGCTGGAAGTGTGTGGCGCTCTCTATCTAATAGAGGGCCAGTTATAGCCATGCTGATAACGGCGGCTCTGCTGATGTTCGCCAATATGTCGATTGAGCCCATCATTACCGTCTACGTGACACAACTCGTGCGTGATCCAGCGAGCGTGACCTGGGTAGCGGGGTTGGTGATGTCTGCATCCGCGCTAGGTAGCGTACTAGCTGCTTCTCGCGTAGGTAAACTTGCAGATCGTCATGGACCGCCACGGGTAATTGTCGCGTGTTTAGTCATTTGTGCAGGCTTGCTGATACCGCAAGCGTGTGTGACAAATGGATCGGAGTTGATCGCCTTGCGCTTTCTGATGGGACTCTCCCTTGCGGGACTTATGCCCTCGATCACGAGCGTGATTCGTCACAACGTTCCAGATAACGAGGCTGGCTACATCCTCGGCTACGCCACATCAGCACAGTACCTCGGTCAAGTCATTGGTCCACTTTTCGGTGGGTACGTCGGAGGTCAGCTAGGCATGAGGTCGGTATTCTTGATTACCAGTCTTATCATGCTTGCCGGTGCGATTTTTACTGCGAAAGCATTCAGACGATCTGCTGCGCTACACGCACGTGCGAGTCGCTAGGATGTCGAGAGCGAGCAGGCAAGGTTCGAAATACAATAGGTTGTGGTGAGCGATGCCGCGTTCTTCGTTAGAAGTGCGGCATGCGACATTTCTGCATTGTCCCGGACAGTTGGCTGCTCCAGGTTGCGACAATTTTCAACTGTGTTTGCGCTGCTCCGACTGATGCGACGGAAATTGAGTCGAGGACTCAGGAAATGGCTCCTTCCTTGACTCGATACCCAGCCCACCCAGCCTCGTGACTATTGCCGCCGTGGGTTTCGGCAGAACAGTGTGTCTCCTCCATGCTTTCCGATGGAGATTGGTTCAAATGGTGGATACGCGTTAGCTGTTGACTTTCGTGGCTACTCAGTCGCGCTGTCTGGTTACTCGTTCGGTGCTACGCTCGGTTCCACAGCCAGGAAATGCCAGCCATCGACGTCTTTGGTGAAAACAGCCAGAATGTGCCCGCGCTCTGTGCGGATATCACCCTTCTTGGACGGAACTTCAACAGAGAAGTCAGCGATGGAGAAGCCGCCGTTTCCTGTCGAGCCGGTGCTGCCAACTGTGATGTGATGTTTCTGCGCACCGGAAGCAAACCGTTGCTCATAGTAGTTCTTGAGCGCGGCTCTACCATGAATTACCTTCCCGCCGGGCGACACCAAGGTTCCGTCTTCAGCGTACAGCTTCGACATCGCATCCGCATCCTTTGCAGCATAGTTGGAGTCATAACTAGCACCCAATTGCTTGGCCGCTGCGTCAATCTCCGTCGAAGTTGGGGTAGCAGCGTTCGCGACGGTCGAACTAATAGGCAACATCGTTGAACCAACGACCAACGCTGCAGCTGCAAAGCAGTTGATTATCTTCATACATTTCTCCAAAAAGCCGGAAAATCACGCGTCGCAATAGAATTTGACGCAGGGAGTCAGCCTTCATTGCAAAAGGTTATCGAATACGCATATCGATTCAAAATCTGAAAGATGATTTTCGTGAATCAATAACGATATCGAATCTGATATCACAATTGCTGTGAAGATTGGGATTTGAGGCGATGCTCGCGTGAAGTATAACAATGCACAGTAAGTTTATGCATGAAAAATGAAGATTTTTTATAAATTCTATTAACCCTTACATTTTATCGATGCGCGCATCGTCGATTGAAATTATTTTGTGTGAAAGCGAAAGGATTTTGATTTGGTATTTTGATTTAGGGGGAATTTAAGTCGTAGAGCCCATTTGGATGCTATGGCTTTTGTTGTCAGTAACGTGGTTTTGGTTTGCATGTTTATCACGTAGCATTCGATGGCCAGTCCTTTCAATAGTGTGAAGTCGGACGTTGTCATCAACGATTGAGTTCGATTGAGATATTCTGCGTGAAGCAAGCATCCAGGCCTTATTCGTTTGATTCACCTAGATAGCGAGTTTAGTCACGATGACGGCCGAGCGGCTCAGAGACTGAAATGTCATCTCTCAGATGAGCGGCGACAGGGCGGTAAAGTACGTGAGCTGATGCAGCTATCAAGGACTCTAGACCTGGGCTCGTCCTTGACGGTTGTCTGGAGACACTTGTTAAACGGGCCCCCGCAAGCCATGGAAGAACTTGTCGTGACCAGGTCTGTGGAGTTTCACGGCCTTCCGGCTTTTTTTCGCGAGGCTAGTGATGTTACGTTGGGGCTTTGACGCGTAGATAGGAAAGTTGCCATTTGACGAGCGTGTCATACGGCAAAGCGAATTCACGCTCGGCATCTGGCTATCGTCACTCCATCCCGAACATTTCAGCCAAACTTATCAGCGGCATTGGGGACTGCCGACGCAGCTCTGAAGGTTCAAAGTCCGGCGCTCCCAGCGGCAGCCCGACTCGTTGAGCCATAATCCAGAGCAAAACCGCTTCTACGTCGTTTCCGGTCGCTTGCATTTCCAGCCATTTTAGTCCCGCTGCTGACAGTGACCACCTGGCGAGCGTCGCCCCGACCGTCGAAATATCGTCAGCATCATCGAACAGAGGATGATCGTCAGCCAGCAACCGATGTCGGGTAGCTAAGCCACGGGCATGCTCGCGCTCGTCAATCATTGAGAGGGCCAGGGCTACTCGAGCAGGCGACGCGTTCTCCCCCCGCAGGGCCTGTAACGTAGTGGCGCCGCAATTGGTCATCAACCTCAGTCCGATTGCAATCAATGCCGGAGCGGCAAGCTGCGAGTCGAAGTGGATCGCCGCACCTTCGACGGCAGCCCACGGAACGTCGTCAATTTGGTCCGGGTAAGCGACAAGACGGCGCACTACAGTCCAGGCGGCTTCGTAGCGAATTGGGTACAGGTTTTCATCGGCTCCGCCCACTACGTGATCGTCTTTTAGTGCTCGCTCAAGCGCTGGCCAAATTTCCCTATTTTCCGGTTTCGTCAGCAGTCCGAGCAGCGCAGTGTGAACCGCAACATCTATCTCCGGTCCGGTGTTCGAGTTAAGAAATTCAATGACGCCATGCAGAACGGTTGAGGGTAAGGGCTGCAGTTGCGCAAGCGCGCTTGCCGCTTCCCTGGCAACCTGAAACTGTGCCTCTGAACGGTGTTGAATTTCAGGATGACGCGCGAAGTCGCGCGTATCGCGCAGCAACGTGAAGAGCGTATCAAAGGCATCGCTCCATTGCTCTTTCCCGATCACCTCTGCAACGCTTGCGCGCACAGGGGCACTCTTGTCACGCGCTAGTTGCAGAATGCCAAGCTTTTGCTCATCATTGGCTAGTGGTGCAAGCAATTGCAGGGCCTTGCGCCGTACGCTGTAATCGGAATGGGCAAGGGCGGGCGCAATCTTGAGTGCTCTGTCGACAGAATGCATTCTCGAGAACGCATCGAGTGCGGTTTCCACGTCATCAGTGTTCGCCGAATTCATCCAATCTTCGGCGATGGCGGTGACGTCTACCTGCTCAACGGAAGAAACAACTAACAACCATCGTGCGAGCCGACGCGGACCATGCATAACGAGCTTTAGGACTTCCGGACGCCCTAGTTGCCGAAAGTGCTCGACGAGGGTCGCGTCGTCGGGGCGGAGCGCCCTTTGCAGGGCAAGATGCGCGACCGGTCGCACGGATACGTTGCAGGCCGCAACTACTCTCTCAGCTGCAGCCTTTGCCTTCTCAGGGGAAGATTCCAAATTAGCAATGAGCGGTGCGAGAACCGCGACGCGCGTCGCCGGGAGATCTTTCATCAGGTCGAGCAAAACTGCCTCGACCACCGGGAGTCCATTGCTGTCTTTCTGGTCGCCTTCCAGCCATGAAAGCGCGTCGACAGCGGCCTCAAGGGCTTTGGCTCCTCCGGACTGGAGAGCTGCAAACACGCGCGCTCTGCCGAACGCAAGCCGTCTTTCACCGATGACGCGTAACCCCACGACCTGTAGCTGCTCATCATTTTGCGCTTCGGCGAAAAATGCGTCGAGCTCAGCACTTGTCACTTTCGGCGTACTCATCCGCATCAGATCAGCCCAAATGGGAAGAATGATGTCCGGTCTGGGGTGAGTAGGAATCCAGCTGTAACCCTCAAGCCTTCGGCGTGCACGAACGTAGCCCCTGGCATAGTGGGCCGGGGATGGGCTTTCGTCTGTCACCGCGTCGTGCACCAACAACTGGTCGGCGAAGTCAAGTTCGCCCTGATTGGCTTGCCGGTATTGTTCTTCTGACGTGCGTTGCATGTCGTTGAGCGCCGCGTCGATCTCCAAAATCTGGGACCAGACGTGATCATAGGGTGGCTCGGACCATCCCAGCGCACATTCAGAGATCGCCTCGGCATTCACAACATAGTGCCGACTGTGCAGTACTTCATATCCAGCGATGAAGAACGCCTCGGACAGATCAGTGCCAAACTCCTTCAGCCAGGGTAAAAGATCGTCCGCACGATAGCACTTATCGGTAAAGGGGAGCACATAACAGATGAAACCCCTGAGGACAGTTAGTGATGGATCGACCGCCAGCACCGCTTCACGAGCTGCGCTCGTTATCTTGGGAGGGCGCCATCCAAGATCAAAATCGCGTTTTCGGTGTGAGTCGCCATGATCCAACCACCTGACGAGTTGACTGATGGGTGAATTTTTACTGAGGCGCCGGCTGGCTGATTGCCACGCGAGAATAAATCGGTTCCCCCTTGAATCATGCAATCCTTTGACCAAGAGTGTATCGACGGCTTGCACGATATCTTCATTGAGAGTAACGCCCTGGTCTCTCAACTCTCGCGAACCGTCAACAAGGCGCTGAATCTCGTCAAGCCAGTCTGGATCCTTCTCGACTAGCTCGAGAGCGGCCTTTGCAGCAGCATTCAAAGCTGTCTCGGCAGCGCGTGGGTAAGTGCGGGCAAGGTTTTCCAGCGCCTCGGCCACCTTGCTGTGCGCATAGAATACATCGTCGGCGTCAATCTCCAACTGGGTCTGAGCGAGTTGTTCTGCCAAGTCGTCGAGCGCGAGTTCAGTGCAGCCGGCACGGTCAATGCATCTTCGAAGACTGCGAAGCCTTTCGCGCTGAAGGGGGCGCGAATGTCTCAAAAGAGTCCAAAGGACAGCAGCGCCTCGAACTCCCTGGTCACCGAAGCCTCGAACAAGCTCCATCACGACATGCTTTCGGCTATCAGTTAGCGCTCTATCGATGAGCCTGCCAATGGCCGCGTCTATCGGCGCCGTGACAGCTTTCAGCTCCCGGGTGAAAGCGGTGATCTCCTGGGGCGATTGCAAGTCCCGCAGCAAGCGAGACTCATGCTGACGGGCGAGGTCTTGCTTCCACGAACCGGCGGAGGAGAGGTTGTCATGGAGGATCGCCAACCTGGCTGGTTGGTCATATGCTCCTCCGTCGATAACAACGGTCCTGTCGTTCCACACAGGTGCGGGAGCTTCGCCTAACGCTTCGCGATAAATCTCACTGCGAGAGGTAATAACGAATTGCTTCTCGGCTGAGGCACGGAGAATTAGCGAGCTCAGCCGCGATGTCCATTGCGCTGCATCGTAAGTATTTAACCCCGACTGCCCCCATGGATCCTCAAGATGGAACAGCACCGGGCCGGGTTCGACTAAAGCTTGTTCAATGCCACTAAGCCCCGCGATTTCACGGATCACCTTAAACGGCGGGGTTGCATTGCGTCGCTCAAGCACAAGGCTTTCGGCCGTCAGGGATTTGCCATAGCCCGAGGGACCAACTAACAAAACTGCTCCGAAGCGTGCCAGCCGCTTCTCGGCTTCCGGCCGGCTCGCGGGCGCGCTGTAATAGGCAAGCTGCGGGTTGGCGTGTGGTAGCCCGCCGAGTTCTTCCGCTATTTTTTCAATGTGGACTTTGCGTAGAGGGTCCGGGACACCGAGAAAGCGGTCTTCGACTAATTGCTTTAGACGGCTGACGCAGCGATCGAGATTCTGTGACGGGACTTTAAGGTGCTTGGCGAGCAACGCCTTAATTTGTTGATCCGTTTCCGATAGTGTCATTTGCTCTATCAGCGCGAAGCGGCCCGCCAAGACTTTGTTCTGCGCAGCATTGAGAGCAAGATTGCTCGGTACAAAGCCAGGTTTTGGGCGTTCCGCTGGGCTCGCGACCCGGCCGTCCACCAAGCTGCCGTCAATGGACGTATTGGTGATGAACACATAGCGGCGATTCGGTTCCTGTAAGAGCAGCGTCTTTGCCCTGGAACGCTGGCCTGGTCCGCGCTTCCCTTTGCTCTCTTTGTCCTTGACTACGGCAGCAAAATTTTTTGCACTCCAGTGACCAGCGCCTTTGAACTTGATTTGGACGTGAAGTTCATCGTCACCGGCGACGGTGATATTACCGTCGGCGTCATCGGCCTGCACAGTAAGGCGTGCCTTGACGTCGTCGTGAGACGCGGGTTCGACGATAATTTCGTCGGCGCGCGCGTCAGGTCCAAAGTTCAGCTTCAATGCGACCCAGACGGTCACCAGCTTTTGATAGTCGTAGCCCCGATAGGAGGCATTTGCGCCGCCCACTTCCTCTTGTGTAGTCATCGTAATCCCCGACCGCGAATTTGTAATTATGCATCGGCTCCGGATGAACGAGATAGGGCACCAGGCGCTAGGCTGACTGGCGGTCAATTCCGAGCCCGCCGTCATCGCAGTTCCATGTGGGAGCTTCCCACGGGCTCAGTGCATTAACGATCACCCGACGCGTGCAGATCTGCGCGCGAGCATCTGCGGCTTCGCTATGGGCCTCGCACAAAATAGGTCAAATGCTGTGCGCATGCTTTAGACGACTTGCACTGCACTCGAGGATTTTAGGATCGCAGCCCATATCGACGTGACGAAATTGGCTGCTTCCGTCGGTTTGGCGGGGAGATGTAGAGGCCTTGTTAGCCTCCCGCGATTTGCGTGATTCAGCTACGAGGATTTTTTGACGATTCTGACCGCATCCGGGGCGCGCAGTACAGATCCACAACGTGTGACGCCCAGGCATTCGGCGCACGCTCGTCCATGGGCGGTTAGAGGGCGTCGCGCGCCTGTTCCATTTGCACGAGAATCCTCAAAGCCGCCTCGTATGCATTCGCCACATGCGTCCGGGAGGCTTGTTCAGCGGCGTCAGGGTCGCGGGCTCTCAGTGCCTTGTAGAGGGCATCAATCTCTTTCATACTCTTTGCCAGACGGTCGGGCTCCATGAGCGACGTCGCACGCAGGAGGTTGATGCGCGAGTACAGGCCGCTTAGCATTTCGCCGATCAAGTGGTTGCCGCAGTGCCCAAGAAGGACGCCGTACATCTGTGACTTGGCCCTCAGGACACCATCACGGTCTCTTGCGGTAGCCTGAGCTTTAAGTTCTTTGATGGAGCGGCCGAACTCTTCAATGGCACGATCGTCGGCCAGGCGGGCGAATTCCCTCGCAGCATAACTTTCAAGCAGACCTCGAAGCGCATAGAGGTCGCTAATCTCGTCTGCCGAGATTGTTGCAACCATCGGGCCCTTATGCGGAACGATTGTAACGAGCCGCTCGGCTTCCAGCTTACGTAACGCCTCGCGGATTGAAGTCCGACTCACACCTAGCCGCTCGCACAAATCCCGCTCGACAAGCCTTTCCCCGGGTTGGAAGCGGCCGCCCATAATCGCATCTCGGAGCGAGTTTTCAACCTTGCTGCGCAAGGTGTCGGGCCGGATCAACTCCATTTCGGTACTCATGTGACATCCTGTCAGACAATCATTCATCCGGATTGTACACTGCCGGCATAACAAACGACCTTGAGAGAACTGCCAAACGCGTACGCTTAAGGTAATTGTGCCCCAACGCCTTTCGGCGATGGGGGGACCAGACCTTGACGGTGTGTGTACGACGCACTGCGGTAAGTGGCACCGCATACGTCAACGTGCCCAGGTGAGCGACGGAAATCAGTAGTCGGCCGAGAGGTCAACGTCTTTCGTCTCGCGCAAGAAAAAGAACGCGACAACGAGTGACAGAACAATCCAGCCGAACGGATACCACAGACCGAAGTAGATGTTGCCTTCCTGGGCCGACAAGGCAAAGGAGATTGTCGGCAGCAGGCCGCCGATCCAGCCGCTCGCAAAGTGGTACGGAAAGGACATCGACGTATATCGAATGCGAGTAGGGAACATCTCGACAAGAGCGGGTCCGGTAGGGACGAGCGCAAGGGTCATCAGCGCGAGCAGAATGACGAGCAGGACGAACACCATTGGCTTGTTGAACTGCTCCGGCGCTGCGCTGCGGGGGAAGCCCGCGCTGTCAAGGTTGCCTCGCAACGCTTTGAGAAACGATGTCGACTGCAGCTTCGCATCGGCCGCACTGAGTCCGCTGGCATCGTAGGCCCGAATGCTGTGGTCTCCCACATGCACGGTAGCTTGCTGTCCGGCCGCCGCATCGCGTGTTTCATAGCTCACGCCTGCATCAGTGAGCGCCTGACGAGCAATGTCGCATGAGCTCGTAAACTTGCGCGAGCCCGTCGGATTGAACATGAACGAACAGGTCTTGGCGTCGGCTTCGACCCACACGGGGACGTTCTCCTGAGCCTGGGCCAGCGCCGGGTTGGCGTAACGGGTCATGGCGTGGAAGATCGGGAAGATTGTCACAGCCATGAGCAGGAAGCTCGTCATCAGAACCGGTTTGCGGCCAAAGCGGTCACACAGCCAACCAGCCAGCAGGAAAAGCGGTGTGCAGACGAGCGTCGCAAGCGTGACGACGACATTCGCTGCCGAGGCATCGACCTTCAGCGTATGAGTAAGGAAGAAGGTCGGCAAAAGCACTGCCGTGTAGTACACGCACGTCATGCCTCCGCAAATGGCGAACAATGCAACCAGCAGTCGCTTGATGTTCGTCCACTCAAGAAAGGTTTCCGTAAGTGGAGCGCGAGAGAGGCGGTTGCCGCTTTTGAGTGCCTGGAACGCAGGGGACTCTTCCATGCGCATGCGAATGAGCAGCGAGATCAGGAGAAGCAGGATGGAGAAAATGAACGGCAAACGCCAGCCCCAGACTTCGAAGTTTTCGCCAGTGAGGGCGCGGGTCGCCAGCACAACTGCAAAGGACATCAGAAGTCCGATAGTCCCGGTCGCGGAGATCCAGGAAGTGTTGAAACCGCGCCGTTTAATCGGAGAATGTTCAGCGACATAGGTTGCGGCACCACCGTACTCGCCACCCAGCGCGAGGCCCTGGAGCATTCGAAGGGAAATGAGGATGATCGGAGCAGCAATCCCAATCGAGGCGTAGCCAGGAAGGCACCCGACGCCGACTGTCGAGATACCCATGATGATGATCGTCACGAGGAACGTTCGCTTGCGCCCGATCTTGTCGCCAATGCGTCCAAAGATCACCGCACCGACGGGGCGCATGATAAAGCCCACGCCAAACGTCAGAAGTGCAAAGATGAAGCCTGTGGTGGAATCGACGCCGGCGAAGAATCGTGAGGCAATGACGGTTGCCAGGGCGCCGTAGAGTGTGAAGTCATACCACTCAAAGACGGTGCCGATCGATGCCGCTGCAATAACGCGTGCAGTGGAATTTCCAATTCCTTGTTCTGCATGCGTTTCGCAACCGCTGGCGGTAGCTTTGAGGCCTGAATGCATGATGCGTCTCCGAGATTTTTACACTAATGGGCCGCCAGGCGTGCCCCGTACCAAGTGCCAATGCTGGAAAGGGCGCCCCAAGAGGCGCCGGTACTTACATTGTTACGATCTGGCGCACCGCAGCGCCCAGTCGAAGTCGGTCCATCCCCTCATTGATGTCATCCAGCTTGAGGCGGTGGGTGACCAGGCGGTCCACAGGCAGCCGACCACGACGATACAAATCAAGATAGCGAGGCATGTCACGTGACGGTACGCTGCTACCCAGATAGCTGCCTCGAATCGATTTTTCGTCCGCAACGAGAGAAACCGCAGGAATTGCGAACTTGGTAGAGGGGGGCGGCAGGCCTGCGGTCACCAGTTCGCCGCCCCGTCGCGCGATCGTGTAGCCAAGATCCAGCGCGGCTGCAGCGCCGGCAGTCTCCAGCACGGTATCGACGCCCCCTCGCGTCGCTTCGATGATCGCTTGAGCGACATCCGGTGTTTTGGCGTTAAAGACGTCGGTGGCACCCAGCACCTTCGCAAGCGTCAGCTTTTCGTCATTGACGTCAATTGCGACGATACGAGAGGCGCCAGCGGCGACCGCGCCGAGCAATGCGGCAAGTCCAACGCCACCGAGGCCGATGACTGCGACCTGTGACCCGGGCTGCACGCGTGCGGCATTTACGGCAGATCCGACTCCGGTAAGAACAGCGCAACCGAAGAGAGCAGCCTCCTCAAGTGGGATATCGCGGTCGACTTTCACCAGAGAGTGGCGCGAGACAGTCGCGTACTCCGCGAACGCTGAGACACCGGAATGATGGTACAGAGGGACGCCGTCGCGAGACAGCCGATGTCCGCCACCGAGCAACCCACCGGCCGAGCCAGCGACTCCACCCGGTTCGCAGAGTGCAGGGCGACCACTCGCGCAGGGATTGCAGTGACCACACGCAGCGACAAACACCGTCACGACATGGTCGCCTTTCTGGAGATCATTGACGTATGGGCCAACCTCTTCAACTACGCCAGCTGCCTCGTGGCCGATTACCATCGGGAGCGGGCGCGGCCTGACGCCATCAACAACTGACAGATCAGAGTGGCAGATCCCTGCGGCCGCGATTCGGATCAGAACTTCACCGGGGCCCGGCGGAGCAAGGTCCACCGTTTGTATTTTTAACGGACGGGATTCCGCATAGGGCGTTGCCATCCCGGATTGCTCAAGCACAGCGGCTCGGATTTTCATCTAACCGTCTCCTCCAAAGCTCTCAATTAGCGGGCAGCGACTTCTGCCTCATAGGCCTGGATCACTTCGGTGGCGATGCGAAACGCTGCGAGTGCGAGGGGCACGCCACAGTAGATTGCCGTCTGCATAAGAACTGCACGGATCTCATCCTTTGTCACGCCATTGCGCAGCGCACCGCGCACATGAACCGAGAGTTCATGGTGCTGGCTCATTGCGGTCAACATGCCCAGATTGAGCAGGCTGCGGGTCTTGAACGGCAGCGTATCGTCGCTCCAGATATCGCCCCAGCATGCTTCCGTCACATACTTCTGCATGGGGCGATTGAAGTCGTCAGCATTGGCCCACGACTTTTCTACGTGCGCGTCACCCAGTACAGCTTTGCGGTTTGCGAAACCTTTCTCAAAACGTTCGTTTTCCATCATCGATCCTCGGTTATCGGCCGGACAGATAAGAATTTTTCTGTCCGGCATAATGATTGTCATACAATTAAAATGGGCAAAAAATTTTGCCTGCCCGGGAAGGGCTTATCTGCCAGACTCAGGTTGGTGCGTAGCCCACGATAGCTTTGGTCTCAAGGTACTCACGCAATCCAGCCTCTCCCCATTCACGTCCGTTTCCGGAGCGTTTGTATCCGCCGAATGGGGCGAAGAAGTCTGCTGGCGGATAGTTAAGGTGGACCCCGCCTGCTCGCATGGCCCGTCCTACACGGCGAGCGCGCTCGATATCGCGAGATTGCACGTATGCTGCAAGACCATACTCTGTGCCATTCGCAATCGCGATTGCTTCCTCTTCCGTGTCATACGGCATGATCGAAAGGACTGGGCCAAAAATCTCCTCGCGTGCGATGGTCATGCTCGCGGTCACACCAGAGAAGACCGTGGGGCGCACGAAGTAGCCACGCTCGAGACCCTCGGGCAGACCAGGGCCGCCAGCGACTAGCTGAGCACCCTCATCGATGCCTTGCTGGATGAGTGCTTGCACCCGCTCAAACTGGCTGCGATTCACGAGGGGGCCAAGCTGAGTTGACGGGTCTTCGGTTGGGCCGACGCGATAACCTGCCGCGACTCTCGATGCGATCTCAGCAGCTTGTTGCATCAGTGCGCGAGGCACCAGCATACGCGTGGGAATGGAGCAGGATTGTCCCGAGTTTGTGAAGCAGGCGGCTACGCCCCGACTTACAGCGTCCTCGAGATCGACGTCTTCCAGCAGGATATTCGCAGATTTCCCACCAAGCTCCTGTCCGACGCGTTTGACGGACTCAGCCGCAAGTTTCGCCACGAGAACACCTGCTCGCGTGGACCCCGTGAACGAGACCATGTCAACGTCGGGATGGCTTGCGATAGCGGCGCCAACGTTCGGACCGTCACCATTGACGAGATTGAAGACCCCTGGCGGAACTCCCGCGTCGTGTAGTACCTGCGCGAAGAGCAGCGTGCTGAGTGGCGAATACTCGCTTGGCTTAAGCACCATGGTGCAACCGGCCGCCAGTGCAGGTGCGATCTTGACGACGATCTGATTGATCGGCCAGTTCCAGGGGGTGATGAGGCCACAGACGCCAATCGGTTCCAGCACGACGCGGGTACTCCCTTGCATCGTTTCGAACTCGAACTCCTCCAAAACGCGAATCAAAGCGTTCAGGTGCGCAGGGCCGCGAGCCGCCTGGCCATTTCTGGCGAAAGTGATGGGAGAACCCATCTCGAGCCTCATGGCCTCGGCAAACGAGTCCACGCGTTCTTCGTACAGTTCAACGATACGCCTGAGTAGCGAGATCCGCTCTTGAACTGAGGTCGCAGACCAGGCCGGAAACGCCTTACGGGCAGCCGCTACTGCGACATCCACATCGGCGGTGTTGCCCATCGCGAGACGACCGATGTCCTTTTCATTCGAAGGGTCGATCAGCGTGAACCAACTCTCTGCATTGGGCAAAACCCAGTGGCCATCGATATAAAACCGACTGGCGTGTTCTGCTGCGGGAAAAGTTGATTCGCTCACTTTAGCCTTCCTCGCCAAGAATTCTGTACATCTCGGTGTGGTCGGTTGCCGGCGTCGATACTGATGCTGCTTCGTCCCACAGAGCAACGCACTCATCGCCGAGTTGCATGGGATAGCCAACCGACTTGGCAAGGGCGTGTGCAATCTTCAGGTCTTTGTTCATGAGTTGCAACGCGAAGCCCGAAGCAAACGAGCCGCTCAGCATGAATTGTTTGACCTTGTTTTCTGACGTATTGCTACGTCCAGACGAAGCATTGAGCACGTCAGTCATGACGGCAGGGTCGATCCCGAAGCGCTTGGCAACATGGAGTGCCTCAACTGTCGCAGTCAGGCCAGCAGCAGAAACGTAGTTATTGAGAGCCTTCGCAGCGTGTCCACTGCCGGCCTCGCCAATATGTAGGACGCTGCTGCCCATCGCATCGAAGAGTGCGCGGCAACGCTCAAGGGTCTCCTGGGAGCCGCCGACAAGAATTGCCAGCTTTCCTTCAACCGCGCGCTTTACCCCGCCCGAGACGGGGGCATCGAGATAACCGAGCCCGGCTTCGCCGAGTTGGGCGCCGAGTTTGCGTGAACGCTCCGGCTCAGACGAGCTCATATCGATTACAACGGCGCCTCGGGGCAGACGTGCAGCCCAACCCGAATTGGGCGCGTTCTCGTCGCCGAGCAGCACGCGCTCGACAATCGACGAGTTAGGAAGCATGGTGATCAGTACATCCAGCTCCAGCGTCTGGTCTGGCTGACTGATTTTGAGCTCAGAGATACGAGGCTCATCGCTCGCTGCAGCAACGCGCTTCGGATCTGCGTCCGAAACAAAAACGTCGAAACCAGCGCGGGCGAGGCATTGTGCCATCGGCGTACCCATCATACCGAGGCCGATAAATCCGATCCGTTGAGGCTTGTTCATCGTGGCAGTTGTCAGCCCGAACGGAAAGTCCGAGCCAACTTGTCTCCATTGGTGGTCAGAAATGGGTTGATGCGTCGTGTTGTACAAATGCACTACGTATCAGTCGTTAGGATTATATTCCTGTCATACAATCCGTCAACCTGCTTTGAGAACTTTGACTTGCTGGTAGGCAAGTCGTAAGCATTGCGGGTAAGGCATACGACCCCGATCCGGCATTGCTCGCGCGACGTAAGACAAATTATTGCGCTGTCATACAATATGACTATAATTGCGCGCCGAGCGTCCTTGTCGATCCCTTTGCACCAGTAGGTCAGTCAGGAGGTACAGACGTGAAGTCTGATATTCCGTGCTATGACGTCTATGCGATCAAGTACGCAGAGCACGCACGCAACTCAAGTGACAACTTTCTCGGCGGGGACACGCACGACGTCCCCATGCCGCTGGATTACTTTGTCTGGGCAATCGTTGGTCCGGAGAAAACCTTCGTGGTTGACACTGGTTTCGGTGAAGCCGTTGCGCACAAACGTGGGCGCACGATCACAAGAAGTGTTGAACAAGGTTTGTCCAGGATTGGAATCGATCCAGCGCAGGTTGAAGATGTCATCATTACGCACCTTCATTTTGACCATGCTGGCAATCACGAATTATTTCCTCGGGCGACGTATCACGTGCAGGATAGGGAGATGGCGTATTGCACGGGAAGGTGTATGTGCCACGGCGCGTTAAGCAAGGCGTTTGAGGTCGATGACGTGAAAGCAATGGTCGATCGAGTCTTCTCGGGAAGGGTGCAGTTTCACGACGGCACGGGGCAGTTGGCGCCAGGAGTAAGCCTGCACAGGATAGGCGGACACACCGATGGTCTGCAGGTGGTGCGCGTGCATACAGCGCGAGGCTGGATTGTATTGGCCTCAGACGCGACGCATTTCTATGCGAACATCCACGAGGAGCGGCCATATCCAATTGTCAACAACGTTGGTGCGATGCTTGACGGATTTCGGACGCTTGTAGCTCTGGCAAGTTCACCGTCACATGTGATTCCAGGACACGATCCCCTCGTGCTAGCCCAATACCCCGCCTATGACCCTGAGTCCCAGGGCTGGATCGCGCGTTTATCTGGATAAGGCACATTCGTCGATTCATGGAGACAGCTTTGAAGTCCGCTGAATGCCGACCAGATGAATTTCGCTTCTCTGGTCGACATTCGGTGCGCGCTTAACTCTCGAATGGCTCGCTTTGAATGCGTGGCTACGCAGCTATAGCCCACGCACGATCGGATATCGAACGTTGCGGGGATAAAGGATTGAATGAATTTACCGTAAATTTATTAGTACAACAGATATAAAAACCAGCCAACCAAAGAGTTGGTGGACGTTAAACGAAGATGAAAAAGCCGCTTGGTCCAGGTAAGGGCGACGGTCGGAAGAGACAATGTTTATTCAACTCAGGATGAGTCGCCTATGTTTCTCACAAAATACACCGTCGGCACCCGCTTGACGGCGGGTTTTAGTATTCTCGTCGTACTATTTTTGGCAGTGGTCGCAATCTCCATCGCAAAGCTGTATTCGATGAACGTGGTCGTGGGTGAAGGACTGGACACTGGGGCATCGGAACTCGGAGAGTTGGGCCGCGCCATGGGGAAAGCGCAAGGCGCATCGCTTGCAATGCAGAGACTTATCGTGGCTCACACCGAGACCGGCGAACAGGCTCAGGAATCGAAAGTTACCGAGCGGCTTACGGAGTACGGTGAGGCGATGCAACGCCTCCAGCGACTGTTCGACGCGAGCTCCATGACGGACGACGAGGAACGCCGTTTTCTCGAACAGGCCGCTCAATTGGGTGGAGTCGCATCAAAGCTTTTAAGCGATAACACACGATTGGGACTGGGCAATGATCCCCATGCACTCGAAATGCTCGTCAACGAGACTAGCCCGGCGCTTACGGCCTGGACTGACCTCCTCGGGCGTTTCCGCGACTACGAGGTGAAAAAGAGTGCGAAGACCGCCGCTGAGGCTCATCTGGCTTATGCCAGCAGCAGGAATACTTTGATTGCGCTCGGGGTCGCGGGTTTGATTTTCTCGTTGGTTCTTGCTTTGGTCACATCACGTAGCATCCTGGCGCAGCTCGGCGGTGAGCCCTCGCACGCACAAAATCTTGCCCAGGAAATCGCCAGGGGAAGGCTCGATTCGCCGGTTGTGCTGGATACTGGCGATACCTCCAGCTTGATGTTCTCATTGCATCGGATGAGCAAGCAGTTGCAAGAGACAGTTAGAGGTATCCGGAATGCCACCGATCACGTCCGCGTGGCGTCGACGGAGATCGCAGCAGGCAATGCAGACCTGTCCGCTCGCACAGAGCAGCAAGCAGCGTCACTGGAAGAAACTGCGTCGAGCATGATGGAAATTACGACTGCAGTTCGGCAGAGCGCAGACAACGCCAAACACGCAAGCACGCTGACGACCACTGCAATTGGTGTCGTGGGCACAGGAACACAGGCGGTCGATGACATGGTTGCTACCATGTCAAAAATTAGCGAAAGCTCATCCAAAATCTCGGAAATCACAGCAATTATTGAAGGAATTGCGTTTCAGACCAATATTCTGGCACTGAATGCTGCAGTTGAAGCCGCACGAGCAGGCGAGCAAGGTAGAGGGTTTGCGGTCGTGGCGAGCGAGGTTCGCAGCCTTGCACAACGTTCTGCCACTGCCGCACGTGAGATTAAAGATTTGATCAACGTTTCAACTCAGACCATCAACGGTGGTGCCCACCAGGCAAGTATGGTGAGCGACTCGATGTCCCAGATTGAACAATCAATGCGCCAAATTTCGGAAATCATCGTCGAGATTGCCGCTGCTGCGGAGGAGCAGAGCGTCGGTATTGAAGAGGTGAATCAGGCAGTTGGCCTCATGGATAGTGTTACCCAGCAGAATGCCGCTCTGGTTGAACAGGCGGCTGCAGCCGCAAAATCTCTTGAAGATCAAGCGATTAGCCTGCAAGGTGGTGTTTCGGTGTTTCAGCTTGCCTGAAAATAGCCGCCAAGGCACAGCGGAAGTGATTGAATGCACGGAGCCGCCGCTTCTCGGCTCCTGCTGGTCATAGATACCTTTCGTTTTTTTATCTCCAGAATGCACTGAATAGCGGGGCTGATGCTGTCATTGTTGACAGTAGGGTCCGGTGGAAACACGCGTCAAGGAAGCCCCTCGAGAGGCGCTCGCAGAATGGCTGTCACCCGAGCGTCCGGTTCTTGTTCGAATCAACGGCCGCGCTACGGAACGGTTTGAGAGAGTCGATCGACTCACATCCCATCCCATCTTGGTGGGGCAGGCATTCTCCTACCTAAGGCCGAGACGTCGCTCGCGCTAAACGTCGGATTCCAGTCTATCCACTATGCCTGCGATGCCGCATTCTGATACCAGTTCCGGTTCATGTGGTTAGTGCCATGGCAGGCAATGGTCGAGACCCCGTGCCTTGAAGATTTGTGAGCATCAAAAGAGAACAAGTTCTTCAAAATTATTCACTAACGGAGAACAACTGATCCGACTATAGTACCGAAACTGTTCGAAATCCCGGGACGCCGCAGATGCAAGCTGGCGCGGTGTTCGATGGTCAGCAGCATTTCAGGCTATTCCAGCGCAATCGGGCGCGATAGGCCATTCGAACTCACGTTTTCAAAGTGCCGATCTTGTCTGTTCCGCACCTGAGTCATCGAAAGGGGAAGAAGTTGGATCTTTTAAACGCTATGCGCGCCTTCGTGCGGGTTGCAGAAACTGGCACGTTTACCAAAGCGGCAATTGCGCTAAATACCGCGACAGGCGCAGTGTCGCGGTCTGTCAAGGAACTCGAAGCTCATCTCGGTGTACGCTTGATGACGCGCACGACGCGCAAACTTTCACTGACATCGGCCGGCGAGCAATATCTGGCCCGAGCAATGCGAATTCTTGCTGAAATCGCGGACGCAGAGCAAGTCCTGGCAGCAGATCACGCGGACATCAACGGTACGTTGCACATCCAGAGTTTCGTCAGCATCGCACAGCACTATGTCTTGCCCTCTATAGCTCGCTACAGGGAGCTATATCCCGGTGTGGAGTTTGAGCTGAAAATGGCGCAGGCAATGCCGGATCTGTATGACGGAAAAACCGACATGGCTGTAGTTGCAGTTCAATCTCTGCCGGATTCGGAGTATTCCGCAACCCGACTGGGATCCACGTTTAGCGTCCTGTGTGCTTCACCATCCTATGTCGCACGACACGGAGCACCTGCGTTGCCTCAAGACTTGAGCAGGCATGAGTGTCTACTGTTGAGCAATCCCACGTTCGCAGATAACCAATGGTTACTTGAGGGGCCAGAGGGTAGTGTGGTGAAGGAGGTCCGGGGCGCAGTAAAGGTCAATATCGCAGAGACACTTACTGTAGCGATTAGACAAGGCATGGGTATCGGCCTCTTGCCGGTTCATGCTGCGCTCGAAGGGTTACAGGACGGAACGCTTGTACGTCTTCTTCCTGAATACACCCTGCAAAACAGAGATATATACGCGTTGTTCCCATCTCATCGATACATGGAGACAAAAACGCGTGCCTGGCTCGACTTTCTCAAGGCGTACTTCAGCGACGCGCTTGCCAGCGATCACGCGCTGCTGAAATCGCTAACCGAGGCCAGTTTTGCCGATACACGCTGGAATAACGTTGTCCCACTCGTTTGCGGGACCGCGCAAGCATTGACGACCGCGTCCGACTTACGCATCAGACAGACGGCTTGATACTCGGAGCCTTCATTCGCAAACTGGCTCCGCTGGCAATGCCAACTGAGTGCGCCAGAAGGAGCAGACCCGTGAAACTTCTTCTGCTGGCGAAAAAATACCACCTCAAAAGCGTAGCGGCCCAGCGCCCCTAGTCTGCGTGGGCATTGCCGCACTTTAATTAACCAGGTTGTCAACTAGGCAGGTAGCTCAGGTTTTGTTCCCTGGGTAGTTTTTTGGGATTAGTCACTATGAAGATCGAAGGGAGCTGTCTTTGTCAGGCCGTGCAATACGTGGTGGAGGACTTTGCAAGTGAAGTATGGGATTGCATGTGCAAGACTTGTCGAAAGACTCATTCCGCGCATCACAATACGGCAGCACGGATTCTGCGCGAACACTTCAAGCTGATATCTGGGCAGCAGAATTTGCGAACCTACGAGTCAAGCCCGGGAAAACTACGGCACTTTTGCGGAACCTGTGGAAGCCATGTATATGCAGAGCGTCCGGAACTTCCATTCGTCGTTCTGCGTGTAGCGACGCTCGATGTTGATCCAGGTCTGCGTCCCGTCATGCGCGCATGGACATCGCATCAGGTTGCCTGGTTGGAGACCGATGCGTCGGCCGCCACATACGAAGGCCATCCACCGCTGTAGCCGGCAATAGTCGCGCTGACAGCAGCGCGCATCAGCTCCATGTCGACAGGCGGCCATGCGCACTTTTTTGCTTGCCGCACCGAAGCCCGTGCAAACCGCTGTGTCGTGGCAAACCGCGCTGCGCGAGTTTGTTAGCGAGAGTCGAGCGGCCGTTTCTCGATGTGCTCTTGACTGGCATCTCCCACGCAATGCCGTGCCAATCCAGGCCTCGTTACCAGTGAAAACATAAAGAAAGCTTATGCTGACGCTTTCTTGGCCGAAGCGGTTCCCCGGGATCGAGCACGTCATTGATGTCGAGCCGCGACCTGAACATCCTGCACGTGACGCGGCTGGCTTCGCTGCCCAGTATCAGACGTTGTTCGAACTGTCTTTCGGACTCTCTGACCAGCGAAGGATAATAGATGCTTCGCTAGTCGCTAGTCGCTAGTCGCTAGTCGCTAGTCGCTGGCAGAGGTTCGTTTCGCGTGCTCGCCAGGGCGGGCTTCCGCTGCGACCAAAAATGCGGATGGAGTCACGTCGAGCGCCGCGCATAGCTTCCAGATGACGCGAATGCTCGGGCTGTGACGACCTCTCAATCAGCGAGACGTAGTTCCGTTCCATCTCGGCGGCAGGGGCGAGCGCTTCCTGCGATAAGCCTTTCCGCCGTAGCAACGCCCGTAACACCTCACCTACTGCTTGTTCCAGCTCGAACGCCGCGCCCTCAAAATCCAAGACGCTCGACGTTAAGCAGGCGTCACGGGCGCGTTTTCACAAAGTATTGGGCAAAATGTGTCGGGCCGGGTATTGTTGCGTTATTCGAAGGTGTACCCGCAGCCACTAACAAGAAAGAAAAAAATGAGTGAAGGTTTGACTCCGAGAGAGATGGTTGGCGACAACACAACAACCGATCGCGACGCCGAAGTACGCAAATTTGCCGATGATTTGGTTGAGCTACATTGGCAGCTCTTCCTTAGTGCTGCCAGTCGCGGTGATGAGGATGGTGCACGCAAGCTTGTGCTTGGATTCGCGCGCGATTGCGAAGAAAACAAAGCGAAAGTCATCCGTGGCGAAGGCGGTCCTAAAGACAGCCCGGAAAACTTTAGAAAAATGGTTCAGCACATCGAGGAAGCCCGCAATCGCGTTGCGGATGAATATGAGCGCGATCCGGACGGGCTAAAGCGCAGGCTAGGTGTTCCAGTCAGGGAGACTGCCGGCGTACCAGTGCGGCAGAACAACCGCATGGGCATCGGTGAGATGGCCGTACGCACAGCGGTACGCGCGACTGTCTGGACAGTAGTACGTGACGTGATTCGGGCAATCCTGCGCTGAACTTGTTTTGAGCCTCCAACGATCACACGAACGACACCGATGTCACACCGATTGCGGTTAAGCCGGACTCTGAAACCGGTTGCACGAAGCTGACAAAATGGGCACCGACGTGACCTCGTTTACCCGCGTGCCGCAGACATGCGCTGCCACTGATGAAACTCACGAAGGCGCGACGGGCAGTACTTGTCGCCGGGGAGGGCGTGGTGACATTGAATCCGTCGTGCATCGCTTCCAGTTCGTCACGCGTGCCTTCGAAAAGCCGCAGACGGTGTTCCGCTTCGATCAACGGAACGGCTGGCTTCGCTACGACGACGTGTGTTCGGTCACGGGAGCGGCTGGCCGCGTGGGCTTGCACAAAGAGGGCTATTCGCGGCCGTAGACTGCTTACCCTGTCTCTAAGCGCGCGCACACCCTAATTCATACCCGCGCGCGCTTTCCGACAGCCTGGGCTCCTTTCTCACCAACGAAGCATTACCCGCACAAGGGCCAAGACCCTCTCATCTGCTGGCGGCGTGGCGACCGTTGCCCGAGATTGCAGCATCGGACACTTGCTCGAACATTCACCACATCCTGCATGGGTTGCCGTGCCCGAGAACGAATTCGCTTGCCGCTGACCGCGCCATTAAACTAATAACGGGGGATGTTTGAAAGTGACCAAGAAGACGTTGACTGGGTTTGCGGTTGGGATCTCCGCAGCACTCATTGCCTTCGGCGCGGCAATCTTCTGGGGGGCGTGGGAGAACCACCGAAGTATCGCAAGACTTCATGAAGCAGCAGCAGTTTGCGCAGCGTTCGGTCGCGAGGACATGAATTTCGGTGCCAGTCTTGCGCTGGCAGCGAGTTTGGAGTCGCGGACCGTATCTCGTTTGAGAGCAAGGGAGATGGCAGCGCACTTCATGCGTATAGCTTGTGGCGCGCCGCCGGGAGGCGACTGACTGTTTTGCTCAACACCTGCTCGAACCAGCGCCGCATCCTGGATGGGTCATTGTGCCCGAAGACCAATTCGACGGTCGCTGAAGCGACGCGGAACAGCGGGGACCCTCACCACGACATCACGTCACTAGCGCCAGACCTGCCAGCGACAGTTCACTACCACCGCAACATCTCAAACTACGGAGACGTAAGTCATGGAACCACTGACCGGCTTCATCTTGTACGCAGTCTTTGCTCTGCTCGTGGCAGCCATCGCGAAGAAGAAGGGGCTGCGCGGATGGGTGTATTTCCTCGCCATCATCATTCTCGGACCGGTTACCGTGATGGGTATATCGGTCATGACACAGGGGAATGCGAGCGGTGTACTTGCTGCGACGCTCGCATTCTTGGTGCCTGTTGTCGCGCTCGTCGTGGTGTTGCTTGCCAAGGATGGTCAGCAGATCGCGGCCGAGACTGGGCAGTTTGGCGACTACCGGAAGTGCCCGTTTTGTGCCGAGCCGGTGCGGAGCGAAGCCGTCAAATGCAAGCATTGCGGCTCGGCGCTTGATCCGGCGGAATCGGGCACAACGTCAGGGAAGGTGACCTGAGTCCAAGACTTATTGGGGCGTGCCGGCGTACGTCCTTTGGCCGGTAGAGTCCAAAACGGTCCCCTCACCACTGATAGTCCCGCCCTCACAGAATCATTACCTGTTAAATTTGCTAACGTAACGGGCAAGAAGCCACCCCTCGTCTTCATCGCCAGTCAATGGGTCTCGATATATCGCGTGGACCCAGTCCCCGATACGTTGGTCAACGACCACGTGAGTTCCGAAAGACAAGCGCGCGCGAATTTTGGACCTTTGTTTGGGGGAGATATGCGCGCTCAATATGGGCGCGCATACAAAACGGAGTGACTCCCGTTGATCCTCCGTAAGGTCCAAGGGCGGCGACGCGCGCACGGCCTTTACCGCTTCCCTATGGGTTAGCCCGAATTTCTCTTCAAGCTCGGCTACACCTGGCAACTGGTTTATGAACCAACCGATTAATATTGTCCACAGCAGTTGCCACGCGATGTGGGCGACTTTGGTCGCTGGTCCTGCCGCATAGTGGAGCAAGACCTCTGCCGCTTCGGCTAGCGTCTTGGTGCGCCCAAGTGAGGATGAAAACTCGTTGATCTCGGAGTTGCTATCTTCCCCGCTCGCAGTGGCTAAATCTGCTGTGGCGTTACTCCAGGTACGGGCAAGCTCGGGACTGACGGCCAGATTGTTAATCTGCACACGCAATCGCTCGATATAGCGCGTGTGCTCTTCACCAAACACTCTAAGGCTCGCAAGGGTAGTCGGCAACTGCCCCATCTTGCGAATATTGTCGGAGAGCCCAGACGTCAACGCAGCATCCAGGTGGTGCCTGTTCACAAAATCCGCCATTTCGCGAATTTGCTTCACATATCGGGCTGACACATCGTAGCCCACGTACAAACGCTTGGTCTCCTCCATGCGCTTTTGTATCTCGGCAATAGGACCGCCAATTTGGTCGATCTGCAACCGCAACTGATTCATCGGGGCGATCAACTTTTCAAAGTTCTTCTGCGCCTGAACAGACGCCGCAGTCACCGCCTCGAACTGGCGTTGAATGGCGATGGACGGTCGGAGTAGCTCCTCAAACTGCTTACGCGCGCTGTTTATCCGCTGTACCGAATCAAGGTGCAATCTCTGAAATTCCAGGGTGTTCTTCAGCGTGCCAGACAGATCCGGGAGATTTGGTAACGCGGCCATGTCAAGGGCGTTTGCCATCGTTCCTCTATTTCGAAAGTGCTAAATAGCGTTTGTGGTGACCAAGAATCATAGCGAATGTTCGCAGAGTGGTCGTTGGCAGTAGCGAAAAAAGCCCTCATCGGTTTGCTGCCGCGACCAAAGTCGCTGACGCCGTTGCGTCGCCTGTCGAGGAGGTTGTGCGCGGCGTGCTTCAGCAGATTGCCCGCACCTGGTTCGAGCCGCGTTGACGCGCCACGGGCGAAGCCCTCTGGAAGCCGACCGTTTGTTTTAACGTGCACAAATCTGCTCACGCAGTTTGATTTCGCAGGGCAAACGGTTGTCCCTGCTGAGGGGCGCGGCGCGTGCGCCGCTACCATGGGTGCCTTTCGCACTCCGGCGCGGCAGGCCGCCCCGGGTGGCGAGCCAACGCTCACGCACCACACCTCTGTACGCTGTGTGAACCTTGCGCCAGACAGCCTCACGCGATTCCTGGCCTTTCCTTGCAGGTAGCTCGAGGGCGTGATGACCACCTCGCACCGGAACACGGATCACCGTGCCGACGCGCGGCGCACGTTCAGTCAACTTCTGCCCGCGACGGGCAATGACGCCCGCCGCAGCAGCATGCACACTCCAGCCCCGTCGCGATGCGTACTTCACTGCACCGATGGTCGACGTGTAGGCTGGATTAATTTTGATCAGTTCGACACCTGCCCGGAAGCATTTTGCCTCGAGCAGTTGCCGGTATTTTGCGTAGAGCAGCCCGGAGAGCATCCGCGCGCCTTTCGGACTGAGCTGGGCCATCGCCTTCTTCTTTGCGGTGAAGTCCAGATCTTCCGCGACGACGGGTTTGCGGGCGTCCTTCGCCCACGCCACCGCGATACTCAATGCATCGGAGAGCACCGCGTTGCGTTGTCCCGAGCTGGCATCCTCGCGCAGCAGCGGCAGCCGCTTCGTATACAACAGGTTGCCGAATGCATCGGTTTCCGTCACCGCCAGATGGTCGACATTGAAGTCGAGGCCAACGGCGCCGTACTTCGCATCCAGCGAGACGGTTTGCGCTGGCAGGTAGTTGAACGACACGAATGCACGCCAGCCACGCTCATCGCGGTGCAGGCGCCAGCTCAGGGCGATACCGGCTTCAAGTGCCGCATCCAGCGCCTCCCGGTCGTAGCCGAACGTGACATCGGCAATGATGAGGGACTTTGCCTCGCCGGCGGCAAGCAGCCGGTCCGGCAAACGAATCTTCAACGTGTACGTGCCATCGGTCGCTTTCTGGAGCTGGCAGAGCTGGTTGCCGGCCGTCTCGTCCTTTGAGCCAACGAAGAACACCTGATGCGAGCGGCTCGACTGCCATTCGCGCAGCCACGCTTCACGATTGCTGAAGCCCGCGAGTTTGAGATGGTGCTGCTGCCCGAACAGCTTGCGGGTGCCGAAGCAGATCCCGGGCACGTTGGCCTCGAGCCGCTGCTCGACCTTTGTAAGCCGCGCGTTCAACCGTTCGAGCCGGCAGGTATTCTGATGGACCGTGCGGCGCAGCTTCGCTTCACGCAGCGGCTTCAGGCGCAGGCGGTCGGCGGCTATCTCGTCAAGCTGGGTTTTGCGCGTGCGATATTGCCGCTCGAGCCGCCCGATGCCACCCTGCAGACTTCGACGTTCCTCCTTGAGGAGTTCACGCGTGCCATCGATGAGTCCCTGAAGCTCGATGGCCATCGCATTGAACATGCGCGCGGAAATGCCGTGCTCCCGACAGAAGGCTGTCTTGTGGGACTTTGCGTTACCGCCGTGCGCAGCCATGCGCGCGTAGAGCTTGCGCTTCATCGTGCCGTACAGCGCCGCTACCTGGTCAAGTAACTCCGCATCAGCCTTGGCCAGCGTCAGCCGGGTCTGCGTGGTCGACTGCATCAACTGGCCAGCGCCCGCAGGTTCTTGCGGCTTCGCGAGCCGTACAGGCGCGAAGAGAAAACGGTCAGGATCTCAACCAGATCTTCGGTGAGCTGCTGCTCACGGCTCGCATCCGGTGCCGCGTCCAGGACAACTACTTCGACGTGGAAGAATTCGCAGATGCGAAAGAGCAGTTCACTACCGAAACGTAGCAACCGGTCTTTCGTTACGACCACCAGACGGGCTACGCGGCCCCGCAGGATCTCAAATAAAAGTCGCTGCAGCCCCTTCTTCCGGTAATTCAGGCCACTGCCCAGGTCGGTAATAACTTCAATATTGGTGAAGCTAGCATCGGCACAATGCTTCTCCAGGCGGGCAGCCTGCGTCTTCAGCTGCTCGGCCTGGTCATGGGAGGAGACCCTGGCATAGCAGACGGTCTTGCCGGTCGACTCCAGTGTATGCCCAATACTGGAGAGGATCGACTCGCGCTCATAGCGCCGATGTCCGCCAGGCGTGCGCCCTGCAGGCGCAAGCCGCCCCTGCCGATGCCAGCGACGCAGTGTCCCGACGGCCACGCCCAGCTGCGCGGCGGCTTTACCAATTGATAAGAGTTGCATCCGATATCTCCAGTCCGATATCGGGTGTAGAACCTCTTTTTAAACGCCGTGGTCAGATTTGTGCGGCTTTAGTGTTTGCTGCTGCAAACCCGATCTCGCTCGTTTGACACCTCCTAGCGAAGTGACGTGCGGCGAGTATGTACATCAAGCGCGCGACCTCCTCGCGGCAGCCGGGCAGGCTGCTACGCGAGATCGTCGGCGGCAACTTGCCGTTGAGTGCGGTAAGCCGCGACGACGCCCGTAAAGTGCAGGGGGTGTTTGCGCACCTGCCGGCGGATGCGTCGCCTTCCACCACGTTGTTTGAGTCTCCAGTGCCTCCATATTGGAACAGGAGGCACTCCAGTTCGTCCTTTGGCGCTCAAATCCGAAGAAATCAGAGAAATTTCGTGCGTTCGGTTTGCGCTGGAGGCGCCTGTTTATCGTGGATTCCCAGATTTTTGGCTTGATTTGCCGATGCGCGCCGGATCCAGCGGGTGGCGTCCAACGTTCTTTTTGGTGTCACTCATGTCCGACAACTTTATGATATCGTCGCGCTCCAAATCCACTAGATGGATGACTGTCGCCTTGTGGCTAAGCCCAGTTTCGCGCGATAGCAAGCCTTCTAGGGCATTTTCGTCCTCTCGCGCTAGCTGAATAAATTCGATACATGTCGTCAGACATCTCCCTCTCCAGACGTAAATTTCTACTGTCAGCCGTTCTTGCACTCCCAGCTTTGAGGGTGTTCGACAGCTCCCTAAGCGCCGCTGACGCCGCAGAGATGGCCGCACCTGATTTGAGGACGTACCGCCCAGTCTTCTTCACTGGGGACGAGTGGTCGTTCATGCTCGCAGCTTGCGATCGCCTGATACCCGCTGGCGGGCGAGGTCCAGGTGCGTTGGAGACCAACGTGCCGGTCTTCATCGACCAGCAGATGCATGGTGATTTCGGCCACGAGATCTATCTGCAAGGGCCGTTCAATACGCAGGCGCCGAAGGAACTGGGCTATCAACTGCCCTACACGCCGCAGCAGATCTATCAGCGCGGCATCAAGCTGACCGACGCGTATTGCCGCCAGAAGTATCACAAGCGGTTCAGCGAACTCGACGCTGCCACCCAGGACGTCGTTCTGAAGGCGCTGCAGGACAACGATATCCACTTTGCCGACGGCGGCGAAAACGCGCTCAAGGCCGGCCAGTTCTTCGGCGAAATGATGTCCGACTCTAAGAACGGCTATCTCTCAGATCCGATGTATGGCGGCAATAAAGGCATGAAGGCCTGGATTGCCATTGGTTTTCCCGGAGCCCGGGCGAGCTTCCTCGAATGGGTCGCGCAGCACAACGTGAAGTATCCGCTCGGGCCCGTGAGCCTGAAAGGGCTTCGCGCTTAGGCGCCGACCTGTTGCGCCAATAGATGCGCAACACACCGCGTATTCAGAATCAACGAGGCACACCGTGGCAAAAATAACCAATGACGCAGTCGACGTCGTCGTCGTCGGACTGGGCTGGGCCGGCTCGCTCATGAGCATTGAACTCGCGCAGGCGGGGCTCAAAGTGCGCGCGCTCGAGCGCGGGGAGGACCGCAGCAATGCCGACTTCGCGTATCCGAAGCCGGCCGATCAATACGCCTATGGCGTGCGCAACAAGATCATGGTGACACCGCGAGACGGCGCACTCACCGTGCGACATTCGGCACAGGACACGGCGCTGCCCACGCGCAAGTGGGGCGCTTTCGTGCCTGGCACCGGCGTCGGTGGTTCTGGCCTGCACTGGACCGGTGTATTGATGCGCCCGACACCGACCGACCTCAAGCTCAAGACCTACGCCGATCGGGCTTACAAGAAAGGCCAGCTCGAAGCGGGAATGCAGGTGCAGGACTTTCCGTTCACTTGGGACGAGATCGAACCGTACTACGACTTCTTCGACAAGGTCTGCGGTCTCTCGGCCAATACCGGCAATCTGCGCGGCAAGATCATCGAGGGCGGTGACCCTTTCGAGGGACCGCGATCGAACCCGGTCCCTTTGCCGCCGCTTGAGGACACGCTGAACAACACGATGTTCGCCGACGCAGCGCGCAAGCTCGGTTATCACCCGTTCCCGAATCCGTCCGCGAATGTCTCGCGCGCCTGGACGAATCCGTACGGAAACCAGATTGCACCGTGTAACTACTGTGGTTACTGCAGTAAATATCCGTGTCTGAATTTTTCGAAGGCGTCGCCGCAGACAGCGGTGCTTGATGCGCTAAAGCGCATGGACAACTTCTCGTACCGCGTAAATGCGAATGTGCTCCGTGTAGATATGCATGCCGACGGCAAGACCGCGAAGGGCGTGACATACGCTGATGGGCATGGCAACGAGGTATTCCAGCCTGCAAAAATCGTCGTGCTGGCGGGCTTCCAGTTCGTCAACGTCCGGCTGATGCTGCTCTCCGGCATTGGCAAGCCTTATGACCCTGTGAGCGGTAAAGGGGTGGTGGGCCGCAACTATGCGTTCTTGAGCAATGGCGGTGCTACGCTTTTTTTCAAGGACAAGCACTTCAATCCGTTCGCCACGGCTGGCGCGACTGGCCAACTGTTCAACGACATTTCACCGGGCAACTACGACGGCCCGTCGTTGGGCATTATTGGCGGCGCGAAGATCCAGAGCGCTCAATCTACCGGCGCACCGATTGGTACCGCGTTGCCGCATGGCACCCCAGCGTGGGGTAAGGGTTGGAAGGAAGGTATGCAGGACTGGTACGGCCACTCCATGAAAATCGGAGTTACGACGAGCTGTATGTCGTATCGCGATCACTTCCTCGATCTCGACCCAACCTACAAGGATCCGTGGGGCCAACCGCTGTTGCGCATCACCTTCGACTGGAAGCAAAACGAACTCAAGCTGCAGCAGCATCTGCGCAAGATTGTGCTCGATGTCACGAAGGAACTGAATCCGGACAGCTACTCGGAAAGCTTCCTCTCGATGGATTCGCACTGGGACATCACCAAATACGTCTCGACGCACAACGTCGGCGGCGCGGTGATGGGCGATTCGCCGCAAACGAGCGCGCTGAACCGTTATCTGCAGAGTTGGGATGTGCACAACGTGTTCGTTCCCGGTGGCAATGCCTTTCCGCAGAACTTTCAGGCCAATCCGACCGCGACCATTGGTGCGATCACGCTATTCGCTGCTCGCGCTATCAAGGATCAGTATCTCAAAAACCCCGGCCCTCTCGTGCACGCATGATCGCCATGAACTTCAACAAGACATTGACGGCCGCTGCGCTCATGACGACGGTGGCGCTTGGCGCTTCCCTTGCAAAGGCGCGGGATGGCAACGCGTTGCTTTCGCAGGGGGCAACGAACGAGCTCATCAAACAGGGCGCGTATCTCGCTCACGTGGGCGACTGCATGGCGTGTCACAGCGCGACAGGACGTAAGCCCTATACGGGTGGGTTGCCATTGATGAGCAACATTGGGACGATCTACTCCACCAACATCACGCCG
This sequence comes from Burkholderia sp. Ax-1719, assembly GCF_011753055.1. Taxonomy (GTDB): domain Bacteria; phylum Pseudomonadota; class Gammaproteobacteria; order Burkholderiales; family Burkholderiaceae; genus Paraburkholderia. The sequence goes on from NZ_VWWJ01000001.1 coordinate 1,043,840, forward strand.
AGCAAGAAGGACGGCATTGGCAGCTATACCGAGCAGCAGTTCGCTGCAGCAGTGCGTCGGGGTATCCGTGCAGATGGCTCGCATCTGTACCCGGCTATGCCTTACCCGTCCTACTCGAAGATTACGGACGCGGATATCCACGCGCTCTATACCTACTTCATGCAGGGTGTGACGCCGGTCGATAATCCTGCGCCTGTGACTGATCTGAGTTTCCCGTTCAACCTGCGTTGGGGCATGGCGCTCTGGAACTGGATGTTCACATCGGATACCCCTTTCCAGGGGCCGGACGGGGCGAGTGAGCAGGTACGTCGGGGCGCATATCTTGTCGAGAGTCTGGGCCATTGTGGTAGCTGCCATACGCCTCGAGGTTTTGGCATGAACGAGAAGGCGCTTGACACCAGTAATGCGCACTTCCTTGCTGGCGGCAATCTGAACGGCTGGGATACCCCAGCGCTGCGTGGAATGCCTGGATGGAGTCAGCAGGATATTGTTGACTACCTCCAGACAGGGCGCACTTCCCGGTCTGCGGTGGCGGGCGAGATGACGTCTGTCGTCTACAACAGTACTTCCCACTTGAGCGAAGTTGATCTCAACGCGATTGCCGCTTTTCTGAAGACGCTGCCGAATGCAGACGCTCAAGGCGCGGCGTCTGCCCAGCTACCGAAGGGCGCGATTACGACAACGGCAAAGCTCACTGCGGCTCAAAACCTGACTCTCGGCGAGCGCCTTTATGTGGACAATTGCAGTGCGTGTCACTTCGTCAACGGCAAAGGCGCGCCGCGTGTGTTTCCGCATCTCGATGGAGCCACGGTCGTAAACGCAACGGATCCCGATGGTTTGCTCAACGTCATCCTCAAGGGTGCGCAGACACCCTCTACAGAAAAAGCGCCTTCCGTCCTTCCTATGCCCGGGTTTGCGAGCCGTCTCAGTGATGAGGAAATCGCAGCCCTTGCGACCTTTGTTCGTAGCGGCTGGTCGAATCATGCGGATCCGGTAGAAACAAGCCAAGTTGCGAAGGCGAGAAATTCGTTGCGTCCCAACTAAGCTTATGCGCCTGAAATGGACGATTGATTGACGCCTTCGTTACAGACCAGACTGCAAGCTCGGAGGCATCCTTGCAACGCTTACGAATCAAAAGGTAAACGACATCAGTTGAGCAGACAACTAGCTTGTACGTCATAATCAGGAAGCACGTTGCTACGACAGAGAGCCTCGCTTGCGCAGTTCGTGCCGATTTGTAATTTGTCAATCGCGCCGCAAATCTGGCGCATCTGACAGCGTTTTGATAAGGAACGACCTATGCGACGTTTAGAGGAAGTCGTCAAAGACTTAAACAAAGAATTGATCGGTGGCGTAGTAAGAATAAGGCCGGATCGAATCCGACATGGCAGATTTCCTCAAGATCCAACTTGGGCGTTGACGGCTGGGCGCGTAGTTCAGAAAGCACGAAGTTTTCCAACTGTACATTGCTGCTATTTCGATGCGGTCGGAAATTTCCTTCCTTTTCAGTCCGATTGGGATGTTTTAGAGCTCTATCCGGGAGCGGAGTCGATTTCGCGGTTGCCTATCGAGGGGGCCAAGCGAGGGAGCACCGTTGTTTTGAAGTCGGGAGGCCCGGTCATGGAAGTCACCGATATCAGCGCTGCTGGAATCTCATGCAGATGGCCCGGCAACCCAACTCCGTTTCCACCTATGACGTTTTCTCCGATTCTTCTTTGTTTCGCTGAGTAAGCCGTCGAGTAAAGTGGGCCCGCTAAATTCGGCGGGCATTCCATTTTTTACGCAAGTGTTTGTTGGCATCGAGCGGTGCCGAGCTACGCCTCTTGCCGGACCTGCGACTCGTTTTGTGACATGCCGAGTACATGACGATTCGGGTTGAAACGCGTCGTATTGAAATTGCCCCCGGTGGAGCCGTGGTCGTCGCTGCCGAGAATTCAGACTGCGCTCCCGAAAACAGCGATAGAGGCGCCTATCGCCGAGGAGAGCCGCATTCAATGCGATCTGCTTCGTGTGCATCACGGATGGCTGAGCGAAATCGCATAATTCCTGCAGTTTTCTCGTTCAGCTACGAATTTAATGAGAAATGAATAAATAGTGGAAGTTGCTTGGTAACTTCGCGAAATTTAAAAGCATGACTTATTCATTTTGCATAAAAACTTGGTGCGACGTCGTATGCAATTATGTTAATCGCATACGAGGTCATTCATCGATTTTTGCTTACCACTTTTTCGCTCTGCTTCTTTGTAGCATTTGTTAAAAAAGCAGGGGTAAGTGGTATAAAGTGGCGGGGGGGGGCCGATTTTTCTCTTAGGGCGACCATGTCACACTTGAAGGCATGGAAATTTCTCAGTAGTCAAACTTCGACAAACTAAAGGAAAGCAGATCATGCCTCAATCGTGGCAGGAAGGTGCGCTTTTTAACACGACGATGATCAGAGCTCATTCGCAAGCGCAGGGTAGGCGATGGACGGGGACTGGGTTCTTTGTGTACTGGATGGGAGAAAATGGCGACAACGAACTCTTTCTGGTTTCGAATCGCCACGTTCTGGAAAATAATCAAACATTCCAGTATGGTGTTTTGCTGCACAGAAAAGCCCCGGAAGGGCAAGGTTTTGAGTTAAAAAATACAAAGTCAAGTGTTTGGATTGATTTCAATAATCCTGTATCGGTTAATTTGGATTGGATAGGTAATTACTTTGCCCCCAAAGACCCGGAGATTGATCTCGCTTGTATTCGTTGCACAAATTTGCTCGAGCGCGATGATATTGTATTGGCTCCTTTAACGCAGCGAGCAATGTTGGATTGGAAAGCTTCCAAGTTACACCCTGGTCAGCAGGTCCTTTTTGTTGGATATCCTGACAGCGTCCATGATAGGATGCATAACCTGCCAGTACTTCGGACCGGAGTTCTGGCAAGTCTGCCTTATGTTGATTTCGATGGCAAACCAGATTTTCTCCTTGATGCGCAAATTTGGAATGGTTCCAGCGGAAGTCCGGTTTTCGTGAAAGCTGACGACGCGCCGGTATCTTTCTCTCTCATCGGAGTAATCCACAGCTCTAGAAAGAAAAGAGATCAGACGGATACCAACATCGGTTTGGGCTACGGCGTGAAGAGTTCTGAGCTGCTCAAACTATTGTCCGCAGCAGCAACCGGCGCATACTGATACGTTCGCGGATGGTCTCTCGTGCAGCTTGAGACTCAGCAGATAGCGAGCGTGGCGGTGTGACGGCTAAGGCAGTTGGCAGATAAGGTCGGCGCCGCTGTTCACATGGTCAGTCGGCGCAAACCAGATGTAGCAAGTGCAGCAGAGTACTTCGATTCTGAGAGAACTCCAGCAGTATGCACGTAAACCGTTCAGCGGAAGGAGCGATGTTCCTCTCACTGGGGTTCCGTGCACGCCTCGTCAAGTCTAATGGGCTAGACTCACAAACTAGCGGCTACGAAAATGAAGACCGGTTTATCGGCTTGATTCGTGGCGCGAGTCTTTTCCATTGCTTCGTCAGCAGTCCACGTAGATATGCCTCCAGCGTCGCCTTCAGTCCACGAGAGCTGCAGCGGAGGGCTGCTCGTTGCATCGATTGGCTGCTCGCCTGTAAGCGGCATCAGAAAGAAATCCTTTCCCAATTCGCCTGGCACGTAAAGTGTCCCTGCAACAGTGCGCTTGGTACTCATAATTCCCTCGACCAAATCCGACTCCCGAAAGGAGAATAGTTCAAGGTCTTTTTCATTTCGGGCGTAAATAGTAATGCCGGCTGTCATAGTGGATCCTCTTGTATCGTGAGCGGATTGTATACGACGACGAGGGTTTTTTTCTCAGCCCAAGACAGGAAACTTAACATCGATCAATGCACTTGTCGTCAACAACTAATTTAGTCACAATTGCTTGCCTGACAAGGAGGGCAAAATGGCAGTCATTTCGTTTGAAGAAGAGTTAAACTATCAACAACTCGTTAATGATGCGAATTCGCTAGTAAACGCCGCTGCGGAGTTGCGGCGGATCCTGAAGCATTTTGTTTCGCACGAAGACTTCCAGGATTCGTTAGTCTCGTGGCATGAGACGGAAGATTGCCCGGTCAAGTTCGGAACACCATTTGGTGATGTCGTAGCACCACTGGATTTTGTCAACCTTGAAAACGGCGATCTTGTCGGACGGCTGACGTTTTTTCTCGTGAACGAATCGGTAGATGGCAAAGCGGTCGCACGTCAATTCTGGTCATTGGTGTTTTCTGATCGGAACATTATCCGCTTGAACGGTAGCGTAACTCTCTTAGGCTTTGGGCCCGGCCAAAGGTCTCACGGCCACTTTCGAGAAATTGTCCAAAAAATGATGGTCGACCTCCGTTGCAGCTTGCCAGTTGTGAAGTGATCAGGAAGGGGGGGCTTTAATCGTTCAGCCACGCTGTGGGGAACAGACGAGAGTCACAGTGCAGGTGCGCCGTACCGCCACCGGAACAATGTGTGTCTGCATACCCCCCGTAGCGCACCGGTTCCGATGGAGCGGCTTACCCCGCAGATTCAGCGTTACGGTCGTTCGGCTCGCGGTGGAATAAAGTCGTACCGACTCCGGCTAGCGAAGGTGGTCAACCATGGGATATCGTAGATTTGCGTCAGAACGTGGGCGCCGACGCAAATCTACGTTTGTAGATATTCTTGGCATCTGACTCGCGAGGACCGTGCCAGCTTGATCCTGAATTCGCTCGTGTGCCGTGTTAATCGCGCTATCCTGAACGCCGATGTCATTGTCGGCACATGCCGTCATTCGACGCCGATCGCGCGTTGCTTTTGTCGTCTATTGAGATCAACGACGACAACCTGACTGCAACTGCTGCGCGAGCTTGATGGAGAGCCACTAACGAGATTCTCTGCTAGGTGCAACACAGGTAGCCGTTTATGGGAAATTCGATCGGTATTGGTAGCTGCATGAAGAGTTGTGAGAGACTTTCAACTCTACATAGACTTGTGGGCCGTTCTCGGGCGAAGGGCGACGCCGCATAGTTCTGATGCGCAACGCATAGAACCACGAGCGATACATCGCCTGATTCCCGAGCCTGCAGCATTTGTCGACCTACGGCATTGCCTAGTCCCTGATAGCTGGAGCGTTAGATGCTCCCAGCGATTGTTAGGAACTTGTATACTCAGATGGTGCGACCGAAATCCGAGTCGGTGTAACCGCAATCATAAAAACATGACCAACGCAAGCATTATCCCCGCGAGCGCGATATCTTCCTGGGGCGGTTTCGTATATCAGGGGAAAGTAGCACTTTTGCATTCGATCACGTTGTTGTTGGACGGTTGTTTCAACAACAAAACGGTCTCAAGCTTTGAACTACAGCTTGACAGTACCGATGATTTTGCGATCTACGTTGACAACAAAGTAATCTCAGCCCATCAGGTTAAGGCGAAAAACGACATCTATCGTTCGGCCTTTGTCAAAGCGCTGAACAAATCCAGCCTTGTCGACACTGATTGCACGGCGGAAACAAAAAGATTTTTCCACATCGCTCGACCGATTGATAACGATTCCGACCACCAGGTCACGGGTGGCGGTCTCGTGACGTTCTACACGTATGGAACACTAAAACATTGCCCCCTCGAGGATATCGAGGAATTGACCAAGAAGAAGATAGCTGACTACCTTAAAAAGCATGGGCTGCCAGAGACCAATATCTTGCTCGAAAAGAAGTATTGTGCACTCTCTGAGATGATCTCATCTCAGGTGATCAAGATTCATTCCAGGGTTCATGCAGGACAGCGCGAAGCTGTCGCTGCCTATACCCACAGGATTTCCAGCGAGCAAATCAAGTCCCTTGTTGAAAGGGAATTCCGGGATAGCGAGGACGAAGAGTACATTCTGCTGAAGCTAAAGGCTGATTTTGCGAAGACACTAGAGCAGTATGTTCTTGTTGAAGATTCCTTTTCTGAGGAAGGGATCGAGCGCGTGCAAGCTGCTTTTGACTTCATCTACTCCCTCGAGAACAAGGCGCTCAAGAAAGTCCTGATCTCGCTTAATCCGCATGTCCCTGAAGAGGCAACGTCATCAGATCATTACCAGAACTACGCCGACGTCGTGATGCATATTCTCTGCAAGATGATTTTTGACGATATACCTCACTACAGCAAGGCGTCGTCAAGATACCTTCCTACAGGAATTCGTCTTGAAAAGCAGCGAGCAAGTTCATTTAAAACGAACCTCGTAAAGCAAATTCAAAAAAATTCACAACTAGTAAATCTTTTGTTCGAATTTGAAAATTTCATTGCGATCGGCAATGTTCCCGATATGGTTGTCGAGGAGTCGAGAGAGCGAGTTACCCAGATGGACATCGAAGACATGGAGCGCTTTAACATTGTGAAAACAATCGGAATGCGTATCGTATCTTCGGATGTCGCTCAAGAGGAGTTGAAATGATCGAAGAACTGCTTCACGACGCAATCGTTAACGCTGATTTTTCGCATATTCTTGATGACGAATCTTACTCGTTCTACGAGAAGGAGAAGGAGGGGCATCGATTTTTGATTCTAGCTCGTCTGGAATCACTTCCATCCATCGATGATTTGCACAAGAAAATATTTGAAAAAATCCCCGAGAGATTTAGTTCTCACCTTGCATTTCGAAAAAATTGCGACTTGGTTGTGATTCACTCGCTCGCTGACTTATCCGGATATGACGAGCTGGAGTCGATCATTCTTTCGTATGAAGAAGATCCCTATCATTTCAAAAAATATTTTCTTTGCATTTCAAAACAAGAAAAAGAGCTTATCGAGAAGAAAGAATCTATCGATCTTCCATCAATTCTCGAAGATCAGGAAGAATTTTCAAAGTATAAAGAAAGTCCTAATTCTCCGTCGCTCTATGGTCTGGTTTCTCGTATTTTCATAAAAATGCCATTTCTGGCTCTGCCAAGGGCGGAACGAGAGTTCGTTCCCATTTCCGTGCAGTTGGATGAGGCGGTTCAAAAAGCAAACCTGACTGGACTTTGGAGGTCACTGTCAGAGGCGCCAATGGACGATGGATTAGAAGCATTCGTAGAGAGAATGGTCAATGAAGAACTGGAAAATATCAAGAATTCAAATTCAGGGGTTTAAGGCGTTCTCATTCAGCGACCTTGATTTCGAAGCAAACTCTCTCATAACGCTTGAGGGGCCGAATGGTTACGGCAAGACTTCCGTTTTTGACGCTATTGAGCTGTTGCTCACGGGGCGAATCGAACGCCTGAGTCGATTGTTTAGCACCGTGATGCTGAAGAAGCAGGTCAAGTACGACGATAATCTGTATTGGAACACCAAGAAGGGAAAAGAAACCTTGTTTATCAAGGTTGAATTCGTCGATTTGGATACAGGTTTCCGACCTGTATTTGCAAGATTTGCATTACCTGAGAAGCTTAGCCTGCCTTCAAATAATCGCGCTGATAAATTCGATATTTTCAAGTTGTGTTCACTGGAAACCTTTGACTCTATCGATTTCTCGACAGAACTGCCGGGAAATTATTTCGATGAGATTTTTGGTGAAAATTTCTCCAAAAATTACTCGATGCTAAATTACTTGCATCAAGGCGAAAATCAATTTATTTTTGGCAGTTCAACGGTCGATCGAAAAGGCGTTCTGGAGTCACTCATCGATTGTGGCGACATTAACGATAGAATCGAGTATTGCAACAGAATCGAGCGTAAGCTCTCAACCTTGATTAACTCACCGACTGAGGAGGCTGAGGTCGAGCGATTGAAGAAGACTGTCAATGAATTTGAGGCGCTACCCGAGGGTATGGAGACGATAGAACACGCGTCTCTCGCAAGCAGAAGTCCGCCACCTGACTGGGACTCGAAGACGCCTTTTCCGGCGGTAGACAAGCAGCGTTTTCTCGACTTGACCGAGAAGGTAAATATCTTGCTGGCGTGTTCTGAGCCGCAGGCACGCGAGGAAATTCGCAAGCGGGTCAAGAATCGTAAGATCGAGCAATATATAGAGAGAGAGGGCGGGCTGTTCTCGCTGGCAGTAAGCATAGGCAAGCATATTGACCAGTACGATGCGCTGAAGGAAAAAAGCGGACGCATCGCTAGTCTAGGCTTGATTCTGGCGCGGTTGAGGAAGGAAGCAAAGAGCTTCAGCGCCGAGGATGTAGCTTTCGTTACGTCAAAAGGTGTGACACTTGATGCTGCAGTTGGCGTAACGATCGCAACCCGCGATGCGGTCACCTCAAGAGCGAAAGAGTTGAATACCGCGCTCGCAGCTTTAGTCACAGCACGACAAAGCTTGGCTGACGCTCATGCGAAGGTAACGGACGAGCACAGCGCGACCTGTCCGATGTGCGGGCATGACTGGGAGACAGCAGAGCAGCTTCGCAACGCCTTTGAAGTCGCAGGCTCAGCTTTTGGTAAGGAGCTCGAGGTGCTAGCGAAGCAGTTGGCAGAAGCAATCGCGACGCTTGAAGAACACGTGATTCCGATTCGCAATCGCCTGACGGAAGAGCAGCAGGGGCTAGAGAAGGGCTTCGACAAGAGGCTACTGGAAGAGCTCGAGGCCTCAAAGGAGTCGTTCGACAACGTTCGCAGGCTTAACGGCCGTCTAGAGGAGCTCAATGTCAGCTATGAAGCAGATTTTGTCACCGACGAAGATGTACTGTCGGCCAGAAAGGCCTCCCTCATTCAACAAGTGAGGGCACAAAAAGCCATCGAAGGAGACAATCCACCGCTGAACTGGGAAGCCACGATCTCAGAGGCATTTGCCCCTTTCGACGGGTTCTATGCGATTGAGACTCAACGCTTGGTCTCGAAGCTCGAATTTCTAGCTTACGCTTACCGGGTTAGTCAAAACGCCGCTCTGCAGGTCGCAAAGCGACAACTTTCGGAGAAAGGCGCTTTAAAAGAAGCGAGGACCGCCGCGCGAACTCGCATTCGAACATTGAAGAGCGTGCTGAGCGAAACGGAGCGTCGCTACTCGGGGAAGACTATTGCGGATATCGAACTTACTTTCCACATATATAGTGGCCGACTGATCCAGAACTACCAGCGAGGACTCGGGCTGTTTATTGAACGAGGTGAGGGCACCAAACTGCAGTTCTCAACGGCGGATCGGTCCGAGCATGATGCAACTCTGTCTATGAGCTCTGGGCAGATTTCGGCATTGAGCTTGGCCTTCTTCCTGGCGCTCAACCGGGTGTATTCGAAGACCCCTTTCGTTCTGATCGATGATCCGGCCCAGTCCCTGGACGATATCAACGTCGCCTCATTGACTGATCTTTTGCGTTGTGAGCTTCGTGACCGGCAGTTGTTGCTGTCCTCTCACGAGGACGATATTGCAGCGTACATGCGCTATCGGTTCTCACGGGCGAACTTGAGCCAGAAGGCGTTTCACATGCAGACCCACCTCAACGGGTAGTCAGCAAGTTTCTCTGTGCAATTGATCGCGAGGCCGCTCGCGTGAGGCTGCGACGCAGTTTCACGCCGGCTGGCCTGAGTTCCAAACACGTAACGCAAAGTTCGTGTCTTTGAGCGAAAAATTTCGGCGCCACACAATGTCCCTGCGAGGTAGCCGCGCTCGCTGGCGCGAATGCCTCCGTGGCGGCCCTGCTAGCGTTTTTCATACACTCGCTGATCTTGGCTAGTGCCGTTCTTACGCACTTTGATTTTTGCGGTCGCTGTCGGTGGCGGCGTTTTGGCATTGGTTATGTGGAAGGTCTCGTCGCTCGGGGCGCGTTGCCGCGTGCTCTGACGGCCATTGCTCAGAATTCGCTGCGTCATGTATATGATGCGTAGGAGCACTGCGTGGTCCATCGCCGGCGCGGTGTCGTCTTTGAAATACATCTGTCGGGCTGTCGCACAACATCACGATTTCTCTCTCGTTTTTCTGGAGGAGTGATGTCAAGCAGGCGACGCAACACGCGTTGGGGTGAGATTTTAAAAAATCTTGTGAATAGATAGACAACATTCGATGGCTACGCTCTCTTACGAGAGTGTGTTAGCTTTTTTAATATTGGGATTGTCTGGAAATTATTTGAGGAGGGAAGAGTGCGCAACAACCCAGTGTTCCCTCCCCTGAGGCGGCAGGTGTAAGAGGTAAGGGTAGTTGCGTCCTCGGCGTGTCGAAAGTCGAGTGAATTCAGAGTCTTATTCAGCTACATGCGACCCTGGCTGGCCAGCCACGTCAATCAATACGATGCCAATATGGGAGCGAAGCGAATCCGGTAACGAATCAGCAAGTAAGGTTGCCATCTCACATGCACTCTCAGGTCGGGAGCGCCCCCCAGGCGGTAATGGCATTTTCCTGACGCCGACGGAGCCAAACCAGAATACAACATAGATTCCATGACCAGCCGAATCTGGATCTCTTGTGTACTGACGAACAAGCTGCGCTTCGGGGGCCGTCCAGACATCGGCGTGGTAGTTGCGCTTGATCTCAATCGGTATTTTGAGTTTCCGGAATAGTGCAACGATGTCCGCACGTTTGTTGTCGACCATTCGGCCCTCGGGTTCGATGTGGATCCCTTTCAAACCAAGACGCTCCCGGAGAAGATCCAGCAGGACATCACGGCCACTTTCTTCGGATTTTGGATCTATCAACGTCCCTGAACCGGTCTCGTTCCAGAAGCGTTTGTAGATGTTGCTGTTTGAGTTTGAAATTCTATCGCCAACATCAAGCAAAGTATCCAGAAGCAAAGCGTAAAAATCCGATGCGGTAGCCGGTGCGCCATTTTTCAGGGCTGTGATGGTGTGCATCCAATCAGGCTGCTGATATTCTGCGTCGCGTCGGCGTACGGCTTGTTCGGCAGCAGCGTGCAGAATATTTTCCCGATAACTTTCAAGCGCCGAATCATCCGCTAGATGTTTCAACGCGACGCTCGCGCCTCGAGTGGAATGCGAGGCTAGCAGGTTTAGAAGTTTGCGCACAAGTTCTGCTCCGTCCCACGGGTTCCGATTTCCCCACCAACTTCCTGAAGGATGGGGCGTATTCGGGAAATGTGCGGCAGTGAGCAGAATGAGACGTTGAAGGATAGAAGGCGAAAGTGCATGGATTGCTGCAAACGGACTTGTTGCGTCCATGAGAGCGTCCGCGAGCGACCAGGCAAAAGTCACATCCACCGCAAGCTTGTCAAAGAAGACGCTCACAAAATCGCTCGATTCCACCAAAAACGCGCTCGCGAGCCAGCTAGATACGATGCCACGCCCCTGCGCATCACTAGCAACTCGCAATTTCGAAAGGGCAATAAATTCGTTGCGTACGGAGAGATCCGTGGAGGCGATCTTGAGTAGCAGACGTAGGTTCTGCTCGCGGATGTTCTCGTACTCAGTCAAAAACTCCATCGCAATGGAAGTGCGGTACGGTGCAAATTCTTCTGACGTAAGCAGTTCGTACAGCCCGCTAACGTGTTCGCGCTGTGCTTCAAGGTCACATTTGATTACCTTTTTATAGGTATCTACCACCAATGCCGGCCGTCCGGACATGAGTGACGTCTTCCACTCGAATGTAACTTTTCGCTCCGAGTTTCCGACTCGAACGGAAGTTGGATGCAAAAGATCGATAGCTAGTGCTGCGGCCAAGACGCCCTCAGGAATTTGCCCGAGCACCTTATTGTTGCCCGAATATGCCTCTGTAAGTCCGGCCACCACGCCAAACCATTGCGCCTTAAAGCCGCCATCACGCGACATTTGGGTGATGGCGCGGACGTCAGGCACGTCACAAGTGTTCATTGAAGCGATCAGCCCAGTCAGTGCCGATTCTGTGAATTCGTTACCGATATAAGGGACTAGCCTTGATTCTGGGGGAAGGCTGGTATCGACGTCATTGAAAATTCCGAGGTAGACTTGAGCAAGCCATCCAATCCACCGTAACGCCGTCCCGGCACGGATTTCCGATTCACTCGCGGCGAAATCGGCTCGCCTACGTTGCAAGATTTCGAGACTCTTAGCTCGTTGTTCGTTTGCCCGCTGCGCTTGCTTTACCCTCCAATCGGAAATTTCGCAGAGGAGCATCTTGTCTCGGATGCCACCTAGACTCTCATTTTCTCCTATAGCACAGAGGTACTCGACTGCAGCAGGGCGTTCTGAGGCCACGCTTAACAGCAGCGCAAGGGCGCTTTGATATACAACTCGAACATTCGCGCTTTCATGAGTACAAGCCTGAAGGCGTTCGATCAGCAAATCAAGCAATTCAACAAGCGGCACTGCTCCAGCAGTCATTCGCTGCAGTCGCATGAACAGTGGATAAATGTCAGTCTCTGCCTCAATCGTACAGATTCCGACCGCGAGAGCCTTCAAAACAATCGCTCTTCGATCTTGGATAGCCTTTTGGATCATCGAGTACGACGTAGTCGATGATCTCGCATCGGTCACTTTTGCTAGCCACCCCCAAAGACTGGCAGGGGCGATTTCTTCATCGCTACCCAATACTTTGACAAGCATGATACTGAGCAAATGAGACGTTTTCGATTCGTTACCGGTCAGAATCTCATCAAGCCCGGGATCGGTGATCGTCTTCCTAGCCGAATCGAGGACGAACATTAGGTCCTTTACTGGCATTGCACTGGAAATTGCCCACAAATAAACTCGTCCGCTCATTTTCTCAGTGAGCTCGTCGATTGAATCTACAAGCTTGGTAACATCGTTCGCCCCGAACAACTGTCCGTAACCAGCAGCTACAGTATCCACGCGAGTTTGCAGTGAGTTCGCATCCCAACCGAGTGTCGGATACTCCTTAAGAATGGCGGCCGCACCGGCGGGGCCAAGCTTTAGAAGCGCAAGGAGGGCTCCTTCACGCTCAACCTGCTCGGCATCGCTAGAGGCAAAGATACTGACTAGGACATTCAGAAGATTTGGGTCTGGCGAGCCTTCAGCAAGCGCAGCAAGAACTAATTGACGCATAGCATGATTGGCTGGGAAGGTCGTCAAAATGCTGTGGTAGGACGACGTCATCTCGGGTCCACACATACCCGCCAAGAGCTCGCCATGTTGGCCGTCCCGCCGATACCGAAACCATGGATCGATACCGGAAAGATGCGAAAGTGCCGTGAGCAACGAGACGCGCAGTGTCGGTGAAATCGAAGCCGCATCGCCATAGGAGAGAAAGCCGTATGGATCGGCGTTGATCAACTCCTCAGCAAATCGGGGAGCCAGCACCGCAAGCCAAGCGTGCAACCCACGCAACTCTGTCGCTGGATGGCCGTCGGGTCCCAACAATGCCATGACTCGGCGAAAGGACAATCCCGTTTCCAGTTGGTTTGCGATCCACTCCGCAGCCAGGTACTCGGCAGTCGTGCGGTGCGTATAGTCGACCGTATCGCTTCCGGGTATCGCAGAGAAAATGCGGCGGTGCAGGGCAGTTAGCGCAAGTTGCTTGTTCAAAAATGGAATGTCGCTAACACTTGGATGGGTTTCGTCGATCGCGTCGCCAGCAAGTGAAAATCCGTCCACGTCGCCGATCAACCGCAAGGCGCAAAGTGCGCCTGCAGCGCTGCGCAGTTCTGCGTTTGAAAAATCTGAGTGCTCGGAGCGTGACTGGTTATGTTCCGTGAGCCACCGCTGAGTCGCCTCGTGGAACAGGTCAAGACGCGTAGTCGGCCAGTCGCCACCCTTAACGACCGCAGCAAGCATGATGAGGTTTTGCGGATTTCCAAGAAACTCACCCAAGCCGCGATCTTTGGCCTCCTGAACGAACTCTTGACCGTTGGCTATGCCCTGATTTTGCAAGACGGCTAGCTGTGCGCTTTGCGACAGAACAGCAAGATTGACAAGCGTCACACCGCCATTCTGATCAAAATACGCGTTGAACGCTTCAAGGTCAGACTCGCTGAGCCAATCCTGTGTGCGGCTGGAAATCCTTACTTTTGCCGGCGGGCAGGTAAAAAGCTTTTGGACTACCTGATCCACAACGGAGTCGTCACTCCGGCCCGAACGCCGCTCATCAAGCGCATCAAGGAACAGCGCCTGGTCGCCCCAGCTCGCCGGCGAATTCAGAAATGTCCGAACGGTCATGTACCGCCCATTACAAGCTTGCGCCGCAATCTTGAACAGATGGGTCTTGCCGGAGCCTGGGTCGCCAAGGAGAACAACGTTGCGAACCGAATCCAGCGAATTGAATTCGACGAACTCTGGAGAAACATCTCGACTTGCACGCGTTGGCGTTCTAAAAACCTGGCGATCGATCATACGAATTATTTAAACGGCGTTGTGTTCGCAAGATTGTAAGGCGGCCTTGAGCGCGTTGGATTCTTACGCGCCGACACATACCGAAACGGGGACTGAGACCAAGCCACACCAAGCAAGCGGTCGTCGACGGCGACGACGCTCAAATTGGTCAACACGAATCTTCTTGCCAGCTCGCAAAATGGAATCATCAATAACTTAACGTAATACGTTAATTTTCTACCTTTTTTCATACCATACACGACATTACTGCTATAATGTCGTGTATGGTATAATCTGGCTCAAACCCGATTACGCGAGCCCATCTGGAGCCTTTCTTCTGTGAAAAACGCCGAAATTGTCGCTATCCAACCTGTTGAGTCGCTGGTCGTGCCCACGGCGCTCGACGGACGTCTCGGCTCGAATCGCGCAGACGCCGGCAAATCACAACTCACCGCCGACAACGATCTTGATGCCGTTCGGGCGTGGCTCGCGAACTACGTCGACACGAAGACCACGTTCGACAACTACCGCAAGGAAGCCGAGCGTCTGTTGCTCTGGGGTGTCGTTCAACTGGGAAAGCCGCTGTCGTCGCTGACGCACGAGGATCTCCTCGTGTTCAAGGCGTTTCTAGCTGATCCGCAGCCGGCAGAACGCTGGATTTCGGCCACTGGAGGCAAATACCCGCGCGGCGACGCCCGCTGGCGTCCGTTCAATGGTCCGCTGTCATCGGCCAGCCAGCGTCAGGCGCTCGTCATCCTTAACGCCATGTTCACCTGGCTTGTGAACGCTGGATACCTGCGAGGCAATCCGATGGCGTTGCTGCGGCAAAGAGCCAGACGATCCGCACCTCGCATTACTCGCTATCTGTCCATATCGCTGTGGGACGAAGTCAAAGCGTTCGTTGAGCAGCTTCCGCAGGAAACTGTCGCTGAGCGAGCCTACTATGCGCGTTGCCGTTGGCTCACAACCTTGTTTTACCTGCAGGGCATGCGAATTTCGGAAGTCGCTGGTGGCCAGATGGGAAGTTTTTTCCGACGGCTGGGGGCGGACGGCCGAGACCAGTGGTGGCTGGAAACACTCGGCAAGGGTGACAAGGAGCGGATTGTGCCTGCATCGCCTGAGCTGATCCAGGAGCTGAAGCGCTATCGTGAGACGATGGGCTTGGCCGCCCTGCCGACACGCTCCGAGGAAACCCCGCTCATACTGCCGTTCAAAGGCAAAGCGCGCTGCCTTTCACGCTCAGCGATCCACGATGCGATCAAAAGCGTCTTCGCGGGCGCGGCGATGTGGCTACGCGCGCAAGGCCCGGAATTTTCCGACCGTGCCGACGAGCTTGAACGGGCTTCGGCGCACTGGCTTAGACATACAGCTGGCTCTCATCAGGCAGATGGTGGCGTTGATCTTCGGACCATCCGTGACAATCTCGGCCACGTTTCTCTGAATACAACGAGCTTGTATTTGCACACGGAAGACGATGAACGTTATCGCGAGACGACAGACCGACATCGCATGAACTGGGACGAAACGAAGACGAACTAAACTGCAGAGGTGTTGTGCGTGTTAGGCGGTTTGCCTTCGGCTACAGCGCGCAACCTTCAGTTAGCGCCCTTTGGCAATCCCGTGAGTTACTGCTCTTGAAATGTGTGCCGTCGTTACGATTTTGATCTGGTCACACTAATTTGCGTGGACTGCGGTCCACGATCACTAGAATTTTGGTTGAGGAGTGCATGGATATACGAGTCAGCTATGAGCATAGTCTCGCCTCATCCCCTGATGACTTCATTGTAAATGTTCCGTCACAGGTAATATGCGACGTGCCTGCGAACATTGCCAGGGCTCTGCTTCCAGAGTACCTCGCAAATCTGATTAGCCAGCGCTCGCCTGCGATAGGAAAAATTCGCAACCTTAAGGTTCTTTGAGCGCTGGCAAGCAGGCTGTGTGTCGGTGCGATGTGTTTAGATTGAGCGACGGCACGTTTGTGCTGACGCACACCCTGCTTGCAGTTCGCTTCTACGGGACGAACGAGTATCCCGCTGGTTGAACGGTATCTCCACACGGGCCACAGGTGCCCTCCTCACTTCTGCACGGCAAGCGGCAAGCCGGCGCTCGCACATTTATCGCTTTGGCAACACAACTACCACACCTACAAAAGATTTAAGTATTCGCATGAATATCCGATAACAGTCGTATACGCATGAGTACGGCCAAGGATATGCAGATGCAAGAAGCTTTTCGGAAGGCACAGATTCTTCAATACTGGCGGGCAATCGAGATTTTCAACCCGCAAACTGCCCCTAAGATTGATCTGGGCTTCGAAGACAAGAAGAAAGACAAGAAGAGAAAAGAGGAGCAGACGGATAGCTTTGCGCTGCCGTCGGACGCCGCGCCGTGGCAACGAGAGTACAAAAGGCTCAGAGCGCCGTCGGAGAACCGTGTATGGAGGCATGAGGTATATGGGGGCATTTATGCCGTCAAACGTGTCCGTGACCTGCTGGAAGCAAAGTTTGGCTCGGATCCGCAATCGTTTGACTCACGGCTCGACGCGGTTTCCGCATGCTTCTATCTGCGTGTAGACGCCGATGGCCGCCCTCTTTTCAATACCTTTGTGATCTCATCTTGCGTCTGGGCTTGGGGGCGTACCATGTCACCGGGCCCAGATTCAACCGAGTGGCTGGCGGGGTTTGAGCTATTCGCGGATGCACTCCTCGTTCGCGTAAGACAGTTGCTTGCGATCTGTGAAGATGACGAAGTCGGTCGAAAACTCATCGAGAATGAGATTGACGTCGGTCGAAAACTGACGCTATCCGACATTTCGGCGCTGACTGAGTTGATTCTCACTGAGGTCGGACTCGCCTCCGAGACACCTCAAGAGGTGGCGCGAGTGACCTCGACTCTGGTCAATGAGAAGTATCAGCATGAGGATAGTGGCTCTGACTTCTTGAACAGCTTTCTGGCGAAAGACCTTTCTCGGGTCGCCAACGCGATCGAAGGGAACGAAATTAGTCGCCCTCTGGCAGCCTATCTGACGCCTGAAGAACACATCGACGAAGCGAATCGCCTCGACGTGCGCGAAGCAACGTCCGCAATCTACGAATCGCTTAAACCCTCACGCTTTCCGGTTGGGCGCTGGCCCAGCAAGGGACATCATCCGCTAGTTTTCGGACAGCAGTTCGCGATTAACAGTATCACAGAAGTACTGGGCCAATCAGGAGGGTTGTTTAGTGTCAACGGTCCGCCGGGAACCGGTAAAACGACTCTTTTACGTGATCTCGTCGCACATGTAGTAGTCGAGCGCGCGATGTGTCTTTCTCGGCTGGCTCAGCCGGAAGATGCCTTTGGGACAGCGACAATCTGGAAGTCGGCAGATGGCTACAGGCGGACCGTACGCCACTGGAAACCGGAGTTTGCAGGATTCGAGATTGTCGTGGCCTCAGCGAACAACGGCGCAGTTGAGAATATCACTCTCGAGTTGCCCGGTGCAGATGCGATTGACGACGACTGGAAGGCTCAGATCGATTACTTCCCCGACCTCGCAGCTCGAGCTATCGAAGATGACAAACCAGTATGGGGCCTAGTCGCTGCGCGACTGGGAAACATGGGTAATCGTGCCAGTTTTATCCGTAATGTCTGGTGGGACAAGGATCCGAATCGTAATACCCCGCGAGCCGACCAATCAGAAGACGACAAGCCCCTTCCCGGGCTGAAAAGCTGGCTAATCGAGGCTCAAGGGAAGTTCGTCGACTGGTCGAGCGCGAAGAATGCATTCCGAGGAGCTGTCGCAAAGGAAAAGCGCTTGCGTACAGAGCGCGAAGCGTGGTCGCGCTTGCGCGATCGACTGACGAGCGCCCAGTCCGAATACCTATCCTTGGCCGCCGCACTGCTTGAACGTCAGCAGGCCAGCACGAAAGCTTCGAGCTCCCTTGCGAAGGCTGAGAGCGCCCGTGCGTTGGCATCCATACGCCACACGCAAGCAAAAGACAAAAAATCCGATTTTGCGCTTGCCAAACCAGGTTTCTTTGAAACACTTCTGACCTTCGGTCGCGCCCACAAAAACTGGCGACTATCCTATCTGCAACTGGTCAATGCCGAACAGGACGCAGCCTTTGCCATGGAACAGGCTGCCCAAACGGAGGCACAACTCGTAGAAATCAAGCAAGCCGCACTCCGGTTCGAAGCCGAAGCGATGAAAGCCTGCACAGAGACCAAGCAGCATGTTTCCGTCCTCGACGGCCAGATTGCTCAAGCACGCGCTGCATTACGAGAGCATTTCGTTGAAGAGTCAACATTGAGTCAGAGCGACGAGGTTCGCGAGTGCTCATCACCTTGGGCTGACCGCGCCTGGAATGACGCCCGAGCCGAGGTTTTTCTTGAGGCCCTCAAACTGCACAAGGCCTTTGTAGCCGCGAATGCAGCCATAGTTGAGAAGAACCTCTTTGCAGCGGTGGACATTCTGAACGGCAAAGTTCCCCCGACTATTCCACGAGATGCGACGAAGGCAGCGTGGCAAACACTATTTACAGTAGTGCCGGTCGTCTCAAGCACGTTTGCTTCCTATGATCGACTTTTTGCACACCTCGGAAGCGAGGATATCGGATGGCTGCTGATTGATGAAGCAGGCCAAGGCATCCCACAAGCGGCGGTTGGCGCCCTTTGGCGCGCGCAACGCGCCGTCATTGTCGGGGACCCTTTGCAGCTTGAGCCCATCTTGCCGCTCCCCTTCACCGCCCAACAATCGCTGCGCTCGCGATTCAATGTCGCAGAAACCTGGCTCCCGGGGCAGCAGTCGATCCAGCGTCTGGCCGACCGGGTATCAAAGGTCGGAACGTACTTGCCCGACCATGAGGGGAACCCTCTTTGGGTTAGTTCGCCCCTGCGCGTGCATCGTCGATGCGACTTTGACATGTTCAATGTGTCAAACAAGATCGCCTATCACGGCCTGATGGTGTTCGGTGTCGTTGGCCGCAAGGAGATTGAGCTGCCGGATACTGGATGGATCCACGTCAACGGGAGCGACGCTGACGACCACTGGATCAAGGAGGAAGGACTAGTGGTTGACGCGATCCTGGCCGACGTCCACGACCACGAGCACGCAGGCAAGCCGATCTACGTGATTTCCCCGTTCCGCGACGTGACCCGCAATCTGAGAAAGCACCTCAAAGGCCGATATCCAAATGTCCGGGTTGGCACAATTCATACCGTCCAGGGAAAAGAGTCAGATGTCGTTTTGCTCGTTCTCGGTGGCAACCCCAACCGTCCAGGGGCAAAACAGTGGGCATCCGAAAAGCCCAATCTTCTCAATGTTGCAGTGAGTCGGGCTAAGCGCCGCCTGTACGTCATTGGAAACCGAGAGGCCTGGAAAACCTACGAGTACTTCAGCAAATGCTCGATAATTCTGAAACACCATCCAGTGTGGCCTGGACTCGCGAAGCCAATCGTCGACGGCGTTACGGCTGAGGTCTGATAGACGATGCTCCCTTCTGCTGCGAATCAAGATAAGGACGTGCGCGAGGCTGGCGGTCCGAGTGATACAACTCTCTATTTTCGATGGCTTGCAACAGCTACGCAAGCCCACGAATCAGGCGCAGACGTCAAGTTTGTGCTCTCTACCTCGGGCGTGCCTCAAACCGATGCTGACGCGATTGCAGCTGGAATCGAAGCCTATTTCAAAGGTTTGAGCAAGCGCGCGTGGAAACCGACAAACGACGCAGGTTTGCAGGATCATGCGCATGCATCACGCATGGAATCGGCGAACTCAGGCGTACAGCCCCGTAGGCCCGGAATTCCAAGATGGTGCTTATGCGCGATAGCCGTTGTCGCCATGACCGCCGCAGTTCTAGCTCTCAAGCATTTCCTCGCGAGGAGCAACGGCGCAAATCAACCAACAGTTGAATCCCAAAGTAGGCTGCCAGACGCTGGGAAACCTCATGCAGCCGAGCTCCCAATCGTTGAGCCAGATGTGCGCCGCGAGGACCTTAGCCATTCAGCACATTCCGCTAGCACTCCTTCCGCTGATCATGCGAGTCATGTTGATACTACGGCGGCGAAGGCAACGTGGCACGCGCGCCTGCCACAGGTTCAGCGTAGTTCGCTCTCCAGTATTGCGGTGCCCCCGGTAGATTCAAATTCTGGTTCGATACAAACATCTCCGGGTACCTGCCCACCTGGCGTCGACCGCTTAGGATGTCCAGCTCCGCGTGCCTCTGCCAGCCGAAACAGCTGCCCCACGGGCTTTCGAGTCTCAGGGGCGCGCTGTGAGAAAGTGGATATACCCTCCCATGCACACTTAGAACCGACAGGCCTTGATTGGGCGTGCGATGCGGGCTATCTCGAGGCTGGAACGCGTTGCCTCAAATTAGAGGTGCCAGCGCACGCCCATCTCGACGTGACCGGGCGCGCTTGGCAGTGTGACGAGGGGTTTGTGACCAGTGCGAACGGTTGTATTTAGTTCGCGCAGGAATAGGCCTTATCGGCATTCCAGCGTATAAAGTTTGTTACGTGAATGTGCTATATCGCATACAAAAAATCCACCGAAGTTGCGCGAAGCAACTCGGTGGTTTCCGTACAAGATGACGATTGTTGACTACCGTTAGATACGGTGCCGCAGCCGACATTGACCATCGTCTGGTATCGCACATGTCTCGCTGAGCCCATCGAACAGCCGTGTCAACCAGATAGGCTTGACCGATATCGGCTGCAGACAGCGCAACGAATACAATATAGACATGGAGACACAAGACAGCCACCAACTGACACAGCCGGTTTCCGGCCAGGCTCAAGCCTATCACTCCGACTTCGCCCTTCACACTCTAGGATGGAAGGCATTCCAGGACCTCTGTGCACAGGTTATGGAAGAGGAGCTGCTGAGTACGATCTCGGTGTACCGTGAGGCTCAGGACGGTGGCCAGGATGCGGTGTTTCTTGTGAAGCGAGAGAACGCCCCTGTAGCTGTGGGAACAGTGCAATGCAAGTTTTCCAGCAAACGAGAACAACGTTTGCGGCGTTCAGATATAACCGATGAGCTGGAGCACGTCCGCCAGCTCGTTGCCAAAGGAATGGCATCGGTCTACTACTTCCTCACCAGCATGAGCGTGGATGCAGACGTTGCCCGAGAAATCCGCGAAAAACTCGCGGAGATGGGTGTTGCTGAACCTCATGTCGAAGGCAAGGAGTGGCTGCTTGGGAAGATCAAAGGAAGTCCGCGCCTGCGAGCACTGGTACCCCGCGTCTATGGTCTCGGAGACCTCTCTACAATCCTTGATGAGCGATGCGCCACGCAGACACGTGCACTGCTGGGGGACCACAAAAAGGCCCTCAATGTTTATGTGCCGACTGCTCCTCATCGTTCGGCAGTGGATGTTTTGGCGAAACACAGGCTCGTGCTGTTACTAGGCGCCCCGGCCACAGGAAAGTCCACGCTGGCGGCAATTCTCGCCACAATGGCCATTGACAAAAGTGAGGTGCAGGTATTCAAGTGCGAGGGCCCAATAGAGCTTCGTCAGCATTGGAATCCAGACGATAACAAACGTTTATTCTGGATTGACGATGCCTTTGGCTCAAATTTGCTGATGTCTGAGTACATCAATGCATGGGTCGAATTCATGCCAAAGATGAAGACAGCCATCGACCTTGGGTGCCATTTCATCCTCACATCTCGAACACACATATGGAACGAGGCAAAGCCTCGGATTGGTTCGAGAAACCATCCCCTTTTGGCCAACGATACCGCTGTCGTCAATGTTGGTGTTCTGACACAAGCTGAGCGGGAGCAAATCCTCTACAACCACCAGAAGGCAGGAACTCAGCCTGTGCGTTGGAAAGCCTTGATAAAAGCTCACTTACCTGAGCTGTCGAAGGAACGCCGACTGCTGCCAGAACTCGCACGCCGTCTCGCAGACCCAATGTTTACCGGGCACATTGCGAAGATACCCGAGGACTTGTTCCGCTTTGTCTCGCAACCTCAGAAGTTTCTGGTGCAGACGGTTGAAGAGTTGTCGGCCGAACAACGGGCGGCATTGACGTTGGTGTTCCTGAGCCAGTCGAAGCTGCCCGTCCATGTGCTCCCCGAACATGATGCAGCACTCGTCGCACGAAGCTATGGCGTGACGACGTCTGGCATGACCGAGGCACTTCTGCAACTCGCAGGCTCACTGATCGTCCGTCGTCGGGATGAGCACAAAGAGTATTGGAGTTTCTGGCACCCCACGTTTGCTGACGCAATAAGTGAAATACTCAGCAAACGGCCAGATCTTATTGATGTCTACGTTCGAGGGGCGCGGATCGGTACACTTCTTACTGAGGTGGTATGTGAAGGTGCCGCGCCAGTTCCCGACGCCGTAGTGGTTCCGCTTGGCAGCAGTGACGCGCTAATCGAGAGGCTGCTCGAGATACCCGACCACCCGAGCGAAAATGAGGCGCTTTTCCGCTTCCTGAACCGACGGCTCCCCAAAGGGGTTGTCAACAAAGTACTGACGCGCAAACCGGAGATTGCTGGTCGGACTGGGGATCCGGCGGTCTGGTTCCGTTTGAGAGCTAGCGAAGAAATCCGGCTTAGGGCCACCGCACACGCGATGGGGCTACTCACTAAAGAGATGCGGGCATCCACAGTACTTACCCTGCAGGAAGGTGCGCTTTACTCTCTCGACACCTCATTCATTAGGGATGACTCTATCCTCAAAATGTTCGAACCGTCAGAACTCATGCGCTTGACCGTAGGTCTGTTGGCCAAACTGGATTCAGAGATCGAAGAGGACATTGAGCGTCGCCGAGAGCGGGCTGACCCGGATAGTAGTATTGACCTCCAATTTGAAGATGTGAGTGAACTGCTGTTTGACATCAGTATGTTGGTAGAGAACGACGGCACTTTTGACGAAAAAGTCAAGTATCTAACGGGCGTGCTGGAGCAAGCCCGGGACGCAGTCGAAGCAAGCAAGTCTACAGAAGACGACGATGAAAGCTTCTTCAAAAGCATTCCTCGCGCGATGCAACAAGAACTGCAATCTGGGCGGTCCGTTTTCAGCGACGTGGACGAATGAGATTGTCCCACCGACAGGAAAGCGGCTGTAGCGCATAGGCCGGCACCGGATCGACAACGCACAGACCTTTATACTGCGGGGTGTCACCCATTGCCGACAGAGCCCCGCTCATCCTGCGCCCGTAGACGTGGTCGCAAAGAGCCCAGCAACCCGGAGTTTCTTCGGCCTGCGTTAACCTGTATCCGCAACAACTCGATAGCTCCACATGACCACCGTTCTGACTGATGACAAATTGCGCGAAATCTGGCAAACCGGATTCAAGGCCTACAAGGCTGAGCAATGGGCGACACAGTGGCGTCACCATTACGCCGAACAGATCCGCACAGTCAAGAGTGCCTCGCGCGATATGTGGATGGAGCCGAGCTTTCAGGCAAAGCTCTGGAATGACAATCCGATAGCCAACATCGGATCTGGCAATTCCGTCACGGTACCTGGCGCGCTCGCCGATAGAGAGCTTGCTGCGACGTTGCTTGACTCGCGGGAGAATTTGCCACTTACCGACGCCGAATCGAGTGGGCGGCATATTGAGGCGCTTTATCACCAAGTCCTCGCGTGGATCAAGTCGAAAAACTATGCGAAACGCCGACCGAAGGCACGGCTAATCCGTCTGCTTGCGGCCATATTTCCAAATGATATGGTGTGTCTGATGGACGCACGCCGTGTCTGGCAAGTCCAAAGGCTTCTTGGCATACGCCCCGTCCAAGGCGATTTCATCGCGCAACATGCGGTCATTCGGGAGCACCTGCGCCGTGTCCTGGGCGTGCCTGGTACGGTGGAAGAATCTGTCGATCAGTCGGTCCTGACGTGGTATCTCTGGCAGTCTTATATAGACAATCCGGACGAAGGTGCGGTCGACCTCCCTGCGGTGACGCGCGAAGCGATTGATATTCCTGACATTTCGTTGTTGCCTGCGGAGGCACAACGACGGAGTCTGACTTGCGTGAGTGACAACGTCAGGCTGCTTGTCGCGGTAGTACGCGAGACGGAGCAAGGCCTGAGCCGCGATGACCTTATCTCGGTCATCATGCAGGAAGCACCGCAGCTGCAAAAGAGCACAAGCGCAGTCAACGTCATTTCACAGGCGCAAGGCGGTCTCGGACTGATCACGTTGACTGACGGAGCGTATCGACCAACCTCTCGCGGCCTTGATCTGCTCGCAGCTCACGATCCCGCTGATGCGTTGCGCGGACCTTTGATCGGCCGCGTATTCGGCATGGGGCATCTATTGTTCTGGCTTTCCCGTGCGCCAGAGGGAATCTCGCAACAAGAGCTTTCAACCAGGCTCAAGGGACTTGTACCTACCTGGACCTCGTTGCAGCCCGGCTCGTACGTAATTGCATGGGCCCGTATGGTCGGCCTTGTTCGCTCGGATAATTCGTCAGGAAGCGCCCGGCTCGTATTGACCGATGACGGCGAGGACTATGCTGCAGCATTGCCCCAAGACTTTGAATCTCGTTGGCAAATCAATACGAAGAAGGTAGAGACAGAGCCAGAGTCTTCCAGCGTTAGACTTGTTGCGGATGACGAAAATCCGACCGGGGCTCTAGGCTATAGTCTTCAAAATATCATTGACGAGGGTTGCTTCGTTTCTGAAGATCAGCTCGAGGCGATGCTTGCGCTGATCAAGCGTAAGCATAATCTTATCCTTCAAGGCCCTCCAGGGACTGGCAAGACATGGCTCGCCAGGCGGCTCGGCTATGCATTACTTGGGACGAGGGACACCTCGCGGCTGATTTCCCTGCAGTTCCAACCGTCCCTTTCCTATGAGGACTTTGTACGGGGTTGGCGTCCGGGCGCCGACGGTCGACTGGATCTTGTCGACGGTGTGTTTCTCGAGGCGATCAACGAAGCACTATCGAACCCCCTACCGCTTGTTGTCGTGATTGAGGAGATCAATCGAGGCAATCCAGCACAAGTGTTTGGCGAGATGCTGACACTGCTCGAACATGACAAGCGACGGGAGGATGAGGCTCTGCGGCCCGCCTATGCGCGTTCGCCTGACGAGCGGATTTACGTTCCCCCGAACCTGTATGTCATCGGCACGATGAACGTCGCTGACAGGTCTTTAGCGCTAATTGATCTCGCGCTGCGCCGTCGCTTTGCATTTGCGACTCTGAAGCCCTCATTTGGTGAATCGTGGCGCAAGTGGTGTATGACCAGCGCGCGCTTCTCAGAGTCGGCAGTGGCCGACATCGCGAAGCGCATGGAGCGTCTGAATCAGCGTATTGCCGACGACCAATCCCTGGGGGACCAGTTCTGTATTGGACATAGCTTTGTTACTCCTCCTCAGGGCGAACTGCCTGGCGATGTCAAAGCGTGGTTTAGCGAAATTGTGAGGAGCGAGCTTGAGCCCCTCCTGCGTGAGTACTGGTACGACAATCCGTCGAAGGTCAAGGAGGCGACCGAAGAACTGACCGCTCAGCTTTAACTGGATCGAAGGTATGGCCATGTCGAAATCGATCCCTGTCAAAAATCTCTGGTTCCTGCTCTCCTACGCACATAATCTCGCCGAGTTCTCAAGCGAGCTTCCGGTAGAAGTTGCTGACGAAGACGACCTCCCGGAATTGCTGGGTCGGTTGCTGGCATGGCTTGTGGAGCGTCGGATTCGGCGTAACCTGACTCGGGCCTATCAGGCCCGAGAGGCACGTCTAACAAGAGTGCGAGGTCGTATAGATCTAGTCCAAACCTTGTGCTCAGATGAGCTCCGTCAGGGGCGCATTGTCTGTCGTTTCGAAGAGCCCACTGCTGACACACCACGTAACCAGCTGGTTCGATACGCATTGACCCATGCCGCATCGAGTATCGGAGAGTCGAAGCTTTCCCAGCGGTGCCGCCAGATGGCACATGAACTGGCGCGACTCGGTGTCTCCTATCGTCGGCCTTCAAGGTCTGAACTGGCACGCGAGCAGTTTGGGAGAAACGACGCCGAAGACCGTGCTTTGCTAGTTGTCGCGGGCCTTGTTCTAGATCCTCGCCTGCCTACCGAAGAGGCTGGCAACTCGCATCTGGCTCGACTGCGCCGGGATGATCGCCTGCTCCCTTACATATTTGAGAAAGCTGTCGCCGGCTTCTACCTTCACCAACTCCCTGCCCGGGAGTGGCGTGTTCGTCCGCAGAAACGTTTGAGCTGGCAGGTCGATACCCCGACGCCGGGCTTGCATAACCTCCTTCCGGGTATGCAGGCCGATCTGATATTGGATAGTGGTATCAGCGACAGGCGTATTGTCATCGACACAAAATTCAAGGCGATTTTGCGTCGAAACCAATTTGGAAGCGAAAAATTTCGAAGCGCAGACCTGTATCAGCTGTATACCTACCTAAGGACGCAAACCGGCGCCGGCGACAAATATGCAGACGAGGCCGAAGGCATATTGCTTCATCCGTCACTGGGTGAACACGTCGATGAGGCCTGCTCCGTGCAGGGACACCGCTTACGATTCACGACTGTTGATCTCGGAGGCGAACCCGCGACTATTGGTGCAACACTGAGATCTCTGCTCACTTAAGTGAGCAATAAGTCGTGCCCAGCCTTGCTTCACACGACACTGGTGCTTCGTCCATTGCGGTTTCGATGGAAGGCAATGGCGTGTGGAACAAGTAGTTACTCGCGAAATGCGTTTCAGGCGCTTTGATCACTTACCTTGATAGCGCTCTTGATGTTGGGGTCGAAGTGTTCGCGGAACCATTCCGCCATTCTTCGTGCCGCATCTCCGCCAGCCGGATCTTGACCACCAGAGACAAGTTCGGCGCAAGCTTCGGTAACCGCAACCAGAATTCTCGAGGTTTCTGGGATATAGCGCCGGTCTTCACCTCTTTCATGGCGTTCGCGAATCACCTGGTAACGGACGTCCTCTGCGATTGTCCAGCCGCTCACGAGAAAGTCTTGAACGCTGATTGAACGGCCGCCGACGTCGATGACTTTTTCTCGGTCGGTCTCGCTATAGCCGACATCCTCAAGCGCTTCGCAACTGTCGATTGCTGTGTTGATCACGGCGCGGATCAGAGCCCAGTCAGTTTTCAGCGGTCCGGTCATGCTTTTGCACTCCTTCTACTTGAACAGGGGAAATCGCACAGCCCGTGCGATTCTATTGCGCGACGACATCGCCTTCCTGCCGGCCGGGGATGGCGAGCCAGCTAACGCTTACGTCGCTCAGCGTGTCGTCAGCACTAAGACTTGCCGGCGTCACCTCTCCTCCCGCGATGTTGCCGACAATCCTCTTGGTCACCTTCGCGTAACTGTCAGCAAAAAGTTCCGAGCAAATCACCGCCCGCTTGGGGAATCCAACTGATCGCCCGACGGAATTTGACTTGTTTCCAAAGCCACGATGAGCGACGCCGATGAGGCGAAAAATCTCCCAGAGGTTGTAGGAGTAGTCTGAGAAGGATAAGGCCGCGATCGCCACTCTGTAGCGCTCATCGCTCGTCAATCCGAGGTCCCTGCGAAAGCGAAGATCATGGCTGCCCACATAATGCGAAAGAGGTTGACGGTTTACGCCGCGCCTTGTGGCTTCACAAACGATGCCGTCGCCAAGATAGATTGCAGCGTGCTCCCAGCGTGCGTGCTCGTGCCCATAGCCGCCATGCCCCTGGACCCGCCTGATGCTGCTGGCCACAAAGCCAGGAGTGACTTCACTAGTCAACACAAGATCCCCGGGCAGGAGTGCATCAACATCAATCACTTTGCGCGCGGCGATTTCCTGTCGCGAGAGTGGGCCTGATATGGTCGCGACACGCTTAGGTAGTGCGTTGGCCGCCAAAATGTGTTGCACCATGATGAGTTAGTTACAAACCACTGTCCGTTGTGCCTAACGCGTCATGAATCTGCCGCGCACAAAATGTGTCGTCGCCGTCCGGCATTGCTCAAATTGTCGATGCTGTTTTTGCCACTAGTTCCTTGAACTGCTTCTCGGCCCATTTGAAGTCGTCGCCAGCGGCAATCGACAACCACTCGCCCTTGTCCAGCGACGGGGCACTCCCATGGTGCGGAACATAGTCGTCAACATGCCAGAAGGAATGAAGCCGATCAAGAACGCTTGCTGGCAGCACACTTCCATTTCTCAGCGCCCCGTACTCTGCCTCACTCAACTGCTTCCCGATTACATCAATGCGGGCTAGCGTCGCAAAATACACCACCATCTTCAAATGGTGTCGCGAGCGCCAATAAGACCAACGCCCCTCTTCCCAGACCTCATATGTGCCAAGTGTTTCGCCGCCAGGGAGGGTGCGCGCACGGTAAATCACGGGCATGAAATGCGGCGCATCGCGATAAGAGACACCCTCTTCATCCTTGATCTCGAGGTTAGCGTTGGCACTAGTCACAACAATCAGCTTCACCGTGCCGCCACGGCACTTCGCATCCCAAAGATCTGCGGCTGCTCCATAAACCGATTTGTACCATCGGTGAACCTCACCATCGATCATGGCCTCCGACTTACCTGCGAGCCAGTCGTAGCGCACGTGAAACATCTCTGCAATTGCCCTTAATCGCAACGATGTCAATTTTCCGCGCAGCGCTTCAGTCGACGAAAGATCACTCAACGTCAGTCCGATTTCCTCGAATGCTTCTGCCGCTGCTGGGTATGACAGATCATGCTCGTCGAGCAGCAATGACAATCGCTCGGCGGTGCCTTGCATCGACGATTCCCCGCCGCGCAATTCGCTCATCGCCACGCCATCGAGGATTGCCCCAGCCACGCTTGCCACCGAACCACCCCATCGCTGGGCATGAGCATCGAGAAATGCCCGAGTCTCAGGCCTGACAGTTACTGGGAAGCGGCCCGGTCTATCTGGCTCTACTTCCAAGATCTCTCGTGCATCTTGATTCGCGGCTGCAAGGATGCGGTAGAGAACCTGCTGCAGCGAAAGCCGGAGCCCCATCGTCACTTCCTTGATAAGAATCTCGTGAGGGTCATATTAAATGATTCATCCAGATTCTTCAAGATCCGACGTGCCCAGCGATCAATCTGATGGATTCGTTATGTTTCTACGAAAAATCATATACTTAAGAGTATTTCGTGCTTCGATAGCTAGCCATCATTGGTGCTCAGATACGGATTCTCACTGGGCTTTAACGCTAGTTACTGTGATACAGTAACTTAAGGAGGATCCGATGCTTTACGAATCATTCGATGCACTGAAGCGAGTCATTGACGGCGTTGCTTACAACACGCGCACGGCGACTGCGTTGGGAGAAACGTTGATTAACGCTCCCGATGACTCGTCGAGCGGCGCGTTGACACAACGGCTTCAAGTTTTATTTGTCACACGCGGCAATCGTTACTTTCTTGCGACGTGGACGGCGTCCCGAGATATTGACAAAGCATCCGCCGCTGGACCTGTAAATCTGACCCCATTTAGCAGGGATCAGGCACAGTCCTGGCTCGCAGTACATTGCCCGGAGTCAGCAGAGAGCCTGCGGATGAGCCTGCGCGTCGTTGAACAGCCGCCGTCAACTGGAGCTGCCGTTTCGGTACGACTTTCCGCGAACCTAAAGGAGAGCATTACCCTCAGAGCACAGGTTCGTGGGATTCCAGCCAATGATTTATACAACGCGTACTTGCGGCATGGCTTCGCCACCGACCTTACCGCTCCAGTTCCAAGCGCAGATCGTTACCGAACGGAGGATGGCCCGGCCGGCGTGCGCCTACTCAACGACCAAGGCGTTCCCGCTTTGGACGGCATAGAAGGAGATGGATCCAGTGTAGATATCATTCGGGGCGAATATGCCGCCGTTTTTCGCCAGTTTGGCCGCACGTTGCCCCGACAAGTAAGGAACTACCTGATAAGTGCGATCGAGGGGCCGTCAGAAGAGATGATTCCAGACGCTGAAGAGAGAAAGACATGTCGCGAGCAGGTTCTTCACGACGTGGTTCGCTGGCTAAGATTGACCGACGCCCTTCACTAAGTAACAACTATTGATAGATGTGAAGATCGAGCAGTCATGGTTGACCGCCTGATGTGCGCTCAGGATTTCGAGAGACAAAAAAGCCCGCTCCTGGCGGGCTATTTCTGGCACCTAGATCTGGTACCTAGAGTTGTAGTGAGGAACCCTACTTCCGTCCAAATCTCTTCAGCTTCACTTCTCCTACACGACCAAACTTATCAAGGTCGTAAGTAACAATGACACCCGCTGCTAGACCTAGTTCGGAGGCAGAC
Organism: Burkholderia sp. Ax-1719; assembly: GCF_011753055.1. Lineage (GTDB taxonomy): Bacteria > Pseudomonadota > Gammaproteobacteria > Burkholderiales > Burkholderiaceae > Paraburkholderia. Next base: position 1,074,141 of record NZ_VWWJ01000001.1, read on the forward strand.
TCCCCTCTATAGTTAGCGATCTTGTCAAATGTGAAAGTGAAGACTTTCTGAGAGCCTTGGTCGACGAGGTAGCCCACTCCGTCCTTTGTGACGCGAGAGAGGATTCCATCGTGGATTGCGGAAGACATAGCCGACTCCTTAACTGTGTCCCTGTATAGCAACAAAGGCACTATTCGTCAAGCACCTCCCCACCACCGGTTGGGGGGGCTTTAGCTCGAGCCCTATTTTTCTCTACTGGAGAGTAGCTCTCCAGAGCTCAGAGCAGGAAGTTATGCAAAATCAATAACTTGAAGATGAGGATAAACTCCTCTACCTAACCCTCATATTGGGGGTAGTTGAGAGCAGATTCAAGCCTCCTCAAGGAGACAGATAAGAGGTGGAGGAGTCTCCACCACATCTCCTGCAACCTAATCTATACGATACAAACACAAAGACCGCCCAGAGGCGGTCTTTGCTTGAATCTAAAGCTAAACAGTAGGTTTTTACACCGTCGCGATGGCCGTTACTGTCCGGTTCTCCATCACCAATGTACGAATAGTATAGCAACATCACTGGAGAGGAGCAACAATAGGAGGATACCTATTGGGGAAGCTGTTGTTGGTGGAGAAGGAGAAGTTACGTCTCCATTGGAACTCGGCGCTTGCTCTCACTCAAACATCATCAATTGGCCGGGGATAGCATCTCAGCAATCAGCCCTACTCAAATCCTGCCTCCTGTAGCTTCCCGACCAGTCACATGCAAGAGCAGAGAGGAATCCAACTGCTCATGCAGACAGGTTGAATGCGGCCGTGATCACCGAGCGATGACTTGCTCTCGCCCCGCACCAAATATCTCGTGATACTCCTCGCGGCACAACTCAAATGGCTGCCCTATTCCATTCGCGTAGTCCCGAGCCATCTCCTTATGTGCTTCAGCGAACTCAACTCGCTCCTCCAAACTGCTTACCTGCGCACTTAGACGTGCAACTTCCTGCTCTAGCGCCAACTTCGCGGCCTGGACCGCTAGCAACTCGGTGGACTCGGCTACCCGGACTGCGGACTCAACTCCATACATCAGCGCATCTTCCACCGCACGACGTGTCGGCACGTTCAATTTGTGTTTAAAGCCTGTGTCACGACCTTCTGCACGGGGCCCCCAACGGACCAGCGGAGCCATGATGCGTGTCGGCGATACCGTTTCAATCATGCTGCACACAACCCAACTCTGCTTGTGGTAGTGAACCATCATGGAGAGAGAGTCCGTGACATCCACGCAGGTTTGATCGCCCGCTCTAGGTTGAACCGAAGAAATTGGCATTAACTGTACCAACGTAGCTCTCCCCTTAACGATTACCTGATTTACGACTGCCAGGCGGCGCTTTGGCATACTTCCTCGCTGAACAGTATCGGCATAGCGCTTGTTGCTGCGCACATTGCCGTTGACTTTACCGACAACGCTATGCTGCCCGTATTCGACTTCAACGATCGTAAATCTCTGCAGTACGTTTTTGGGTGTCTTCTTCGGTGCCTTGAGGATTTGTGTCAGATATTCGCCCTTAGACAGTTGTGCCCGTCGTTTCAGAATAACTTCAAACGTTTGGGGTGCGGCTTCTGTCGCGGCCAGTCCTGTCACGCCGATCACCTGCCAGCGATAACTGTCATCGCCTGCAAACTTCTTCGTTGTAAAAATTGGCACGTCACCGTCAGGAGGCTTTGGCAGCAGGACTTCCTCGATATCCTCGTAAATTTCTTTGCCCTTCAAGGGCATCGTGGACGTATCGGCCTCAGGGGTGGTCTGTTCTAGGTATTTGACGACAATCATCGGTATTCGATGCGGGGAACTTGGCAGAAGCGCTCGGTATGGCGGCTATTTTACCGTTTGTTCGAAGGCATTCAAATCTGCGCACGCAGTTTCGGTCATTCCCGCTGCGGGACGGTGTACGAGGACGCATCCCCGCAGCGGCGGCCGGCTCGCCATCCAGAGTAGGTTGACCACCGCATTAGCCCGTGTCACCGAGCGGCGATCAGCAATTAGATGCATGCCCATGGCGCCGGATATCGCACCCAACGCAGAGCGGCATACCGGACTTCGCGGTCTCAATCGTGCGTGGCATTCTCGGTCACGAGATACCTCGCTTTGCCAGCACGTGACTGTCGATTCGGTAGGTCGATCTTCAGCGCGTACGTACCATCTACCGCTCGCTGCAGCGATCATGCCGCCGTCCTCAGATTCAATCTCTGGCGCCGTCGTGAGTGCTTCGTCGAGTAGCCCCCGCAACCTATCGATGTTGCCTCGCAACGCGATAGCGTTAGATACGCGAGGAAATACTACACTCCCTGCGGAACGCCGGCGCGCGGAAAATACACCCTAGCTAAGTTGATAATTCGACCTTCTGGGCAGGCAACTATTGAGCAATGTTCACTATCTGAACGACCAATCCCGCTTCGATGGGGTTACCCGCTGCGTCATATACGTCGTTGTACGCTCTACCAAGGGCCATGTCATTGACGAAAACAATGTGGTCTGATTCAAAACCGCTACCCATGAGAACCAACCGGGCCTGCTGTTGTCGACTTTTGTATAACGCTCTAGCATCCACCGTAAAGCTATCCCCATCAACGCCCTTTGACTGTATCGGCTCCAATCTGATCACGATGCTGTCGAATTTTCGTAAACGGGCTGCAACTATCCGGAGGTAAGTCGCGGATTTCACATCCAACAAGTCGGTTCCGACCTGAAACTTAAGTGCACCATCGCTAAGGCGCTCAACTAATTTGCCAAGAACTGTCGGTTTAGGGCTACCTCGATCGATAGCAGCACCACCATAGTTCCCATTGCGGACCTGATCTTGAGATACTGCCGGTACGCTTCCTGTTGTATCAGATGCGATAGATGACTGGGACGCCGACAATCCCAGCACTTTTTCCTGGAACGTGTCCCAGCGGTCAGCCCGTTGCTTGGCGGTAAAGCCGCCATCATTCAACATGGAGCAATAGGTCGCTGCCATGGTCTGAGTCAAAAAGACTTTTGAGATGTCTGGATATTTTTCGTAGACGTTACGAGCAACAATATTTCCCTTCGCGACAAGCTCACCGGCCTTGATTTTTCCCAAGGCACCGATATTCGCTTCAATGTCCAGATGGGCATCATGCGTAACGTCGGTGATTGCGGCTGGCATCGGAGGACAAATTTCTGTTGCAGCCAGAGTTACTGCGGGAATGCAAAGCAAAATGCTGGTGAAACCAGCCAATTTTTTTAACATTATCATTTTCCATCACCAAGATATCGCGTGTGCTGAAAGCAACGATATCTGGATTTCAGGCTTCTCGTCACGACAACTGACGTAAAAACTGCTGCTTTTTTCAATCTAACCGATACAGCTTTCAAAGGCAGCCCTAATACGGGCCGACGATCTACGCGCAATGGATCGTTAGAGTTGGTTCACGGCATTCAATAGCGCGCTCCGTTGGCTCTCGAACTTAGACTCAGTATCATTGACGACGGCTTCGTCTGCCTCTCTCGGCGAGCCTTTCTGCGCCTCGGACTCATAGATGTATCGGATCGCGGCCTCTTCTACTATCGCGTTGTAGAAAGCCAAGTACATGTAAGGGCCGAGGTTAAGCTCCTCGTTCTGCAATGCTTTCCATACGTCAGAAAGAGCAAGCCTGGTCGTTGCCACCGATTCATCGACCGCTCTGGCGGCCTTCGGACGTTCTGCCACAAACGCGTTAATGCTCTTTTCAAAAGACTGCCGCTGAAGAGCCGTGTCGAGTTTCGCTACGCTCTCCTGGAATACCTCTAACTTCTTCCAAACTTCATTGCTCGCAGTCTTTATCGTCTGGGCACGCGTCTGCTCTGAGGCAGCCGAACTCTTGTATCTTTCAACGAGAATGTTGCCGCATAGCGTCGCGACTCCAAGTGACAGCCCTACTACCAGCGCCAGTAGCCCTCTATCGACCAGTAGTGTCCACCGCTCGTGATTGCGACGTGCACTAGCACTCTGCTCTTCGAGCTGGCTGCGTCTCTCAAGTAGCAGTCGGTCTTTCTCGTACTGTTCACGGATAACAGATAGAGCGGATCTATTCGATCTGCGATCGGACTTGTTCATGTTCTTTGTAGGTCACAATTCACGGAAAATGCCACACATGGTCCTTGTCAGATCCGGGCACGCAACATCCGCGACGTGCCTCAGTATCTAGTAGTGACAGACTCGTTCTTCTATCAGATCGGTAACGTAAGCGACGCCTCGTAGCCACCCGATCGCATACCTTCAAAGTCATATTCATATAACGTAACGGCACCTAAGCTGGGCCGGCGCTGCCCGAGAAAAAACGTAAATGCGTTCGGCGCAGCAATGAAAACATGACATCCAGGTCGGAGATTGGTCCGCATCGACTTAACGTGAGCCGCCAGCGATTCAGCCAACTCGAACGCGTGCTGCCCACACACAACCGACTTTGTGCTCGAGCCACCATTGGGTCGTGCGATCAGTAGTGTTCCGACATTTGGTGCTTGTGAGACCAGATGCGTTTTCACCTCTGCGGCAACGTCATGAGTCAGGCAGACAGCAACGGCCATCTCTTGCCCTGCCTCGTTGATCGTAAGCGTCTCGAACGTCCAATCGCACCATGACGAATCCCTCGGCATGTCACTGGCATGCCATACCCGGCGATTAATCGTCCTTTGCTCAATCTCGACCTGACGGCCGGATTTGATGTCGAGGACTGAGCCAGCCGCAAATGCCAGCGTGATGTGTGCATCAAGTACCAGTCGCAATTGCTGATGATCTTTGGCCGCAGTCTGTAGAAAGCTCCTCAGTCGTGGGTACAGTATGTCCGTCCACTCCGATTGTGCGCGTATCGCCCGGTCGTCGAAATGTGAAATGAGGTCCAGCACGATCTCGCAGCGGTCTTCAAGTCGGTCAAAGGGGTGCTCGAACGATTTCACCCCAAAGACCTTCGGTACCTGAACAGCTCCAGCCAACAATCCTTCGCGCTTGCAGGCTTCGTGAAAGCTCTTTCGGTCAAAGGCGAGCCGGCCCTGTGAGAGCCACTGGAACACGATGTCGTCGTAGATGAAGCTGCTCTCATTTGATGGGATGCGGCGCAATCCGCGATTCTCGAATAGCAGATCCAGATTATCGCGATGATCATCCAGCGATGAAGAATCTGTATCTAGCGACAGAGTACGTACGAGGTGTATGAGCTCCTGCTCTTCTATGCCGAGATGCTCACGCCATAACTTTCGAATTTTCCCCGCTGCGGAACGGTCCGTCGAACCATCGAACAACCCCTTAAGCCGGAGAGTTTTGGATTTCTGGTGGATATAAGGGCGTAGCGGATCAGTCTGGCCGATTCGCCAGTTCGTGAGCAACTTGAATCGTACGCCCACGCCAATCGGAGCATGTTCCAACTGCGCCGCACGCGCCCGCTGGAGCAGCGAGACGTTGTTTGCGTTAATCCACTCAGGGTTCACCAGATCGGCATAGCCGAAATCACTCATCGAGACGTGCCATTTGCACTGGATATGCTCCCGTAGAATCGGATGACCTTCCTGATCTCCTGGCGCACGGTCGCCATGGTATTCGACCCATACATCGTCAAAGCCCTTCGGTCCAGACTCAAACCCAACTCGAACGACCGGGCTCAGTGGGTCAAGAAGGCACGCCGCCTTCCGCCAGAATACTCTTGCCTGAAAGGCGTCGCCGTCGCGCCGGACGGCAATCGCTTGAGTCATTTACCGTCTCCGTAAAGAAAGAGTAGGAATGTTTCGAGCAACGCGCCTATACCTTATGCATCTCTGAACGGCGGCGTTGGGGCAATCGCACGGGCAAGCTCAAGCGCCCTCGAAGGAACAACAGGGGCGTCCGGATAAGCATCCAGCACGATAGTCGGAAGCAGACGCTGCGTGATGTCCGAATACGTAAATCCGTATGGCCGCTCGCCTTGAGGGCCGGTCGCCTGAACCAACTCTTGCAGATTTGCCTTGTTAAATCCCGTACTTTCCAGACAACGACTCAACACCTCGAACCTCTGAGCCTCATCTGGACGCTCGAATACGAGAATATCGGCGGCACGTCGTCGGACTGCGGGGTCGAGAGCGTTCAGGCGGTTGGTACACATTAGAACCGCAGCGGGAACGCCTCCGTTCGCAAACCGGTCAATGCCCCTGATGAAAGCATTGACGCCAGCGCGATCCTCATGATGCATCTGCTCGGATTCGCGTGATTGCGCAAGCGCGTCGGCCTCGTCAACCAAAAGAATGACGCCGCCTCGAGCCCGCCCCTTGCTCGACTTGAGCCTGTTTGCCTCGTTAAAGGCAAACTCGAACGCGCCAGACACCAGCTGTGTCATTTCACCGACTCGCCCCTGACCACGCGAAGACAGGCTCAAAGGCAGCAGAGTGATGTCAATCTCCTGCTTGCGAGCGACCATATCACCGATGGTTTCGGCAAGTTCTGTTTTGCCCGATCCCACGTCGCCCGCCAGAACAACCAGCGGTGGCCTACGGATAACGGAGTCAATCAGACCCGCCGCGTCCGAATGATGCTTATCCTGCCATTTGCGCAATCCGTCCGGATTGATCAATACGCCGAGCATATTGGCCAGACGCTTGATTTTGTCGTCCATCCCAACAAGGCGCGCGAGCCTCGCCTGCGAATCAGCGTCGGGCAGTGTGATAGAGCGCTCGAACACGTTTTGTGCGCCATCGTTTTGACTCATGACAGACTCCTTACGCTGGCGCGACCCAGCATGCGGCCACCCGACGAATACGACTTATCGTCGGCAAAGTAGCCATTGACCTGCGGTTCTTCGCCAGAAGCTCGCTGCAAAGGCAGTTGCCCTTCAACAGTCGTACGCTGGTCCGACGACAAAGCCCACCAACTATCGCTGTACGTCAGAAAGCTGCCGAACTTTGCTCCGCTGATATCCCTGCCCGGCAAGATGCGCCCCGGATCATCATCCGCGCTCCCGCCAGCAAGTTCGCTTGCGGTGTACCGAAGCGTCGGCTCAATCCATTTACCATCACGCTTAAAACCATAGATGACGGTTTGCAAATAACCTTGTCGCAAAAGCTCGACCACTTCACCCTCGAATTGCGCAATGCGCTCATCGGTGATCTGCCCGTACAGGCGCTGCAAACGCTTGAGGTCCGCTGCTACCTTCGCTGCAAGATGCCTGGCATGAGTTACCGTGAAGGTCTTTGATTCGGTCGTTGTAAAGCTGGAGCTCATGGCGCTCAACCTTGAAAAGTTGGACCAAAAACCTTCTGCCAGTACCGCAGCGTCAGCTCTTTGGTAGGCGCGGTCAGAGCGGCGTCAATAGCATCCCCTGCTTCGAGAGCAGCTTCGACGATCGCATCCGCGTTTTCGTTCGTGTAGAGCCGAGCCACGTTGTTCTCGGCATTGATGGGGTCGATGATCTGGACGGGGTCATCAAGCTTGGCGACGCTTTTCGCTTTGTAGTGATCTTCGAAGACGATGCGTTCGCGCAACCCGGACCGCGCGATATAGGTGAAAAACGCCTGCAATGCCTCTGGGTAGTCGGACATGTCGACACCGTCGTCGCAAAGCTTCGCCATGACCATCTCGATCATGAACGACTTGAAGCGAAACTCTTCATCCTCCTGCTTCATTCTGCGAGCCCAGAATTTCAGCAGGCGCACGACCTGCGCAAAATGAGTTGGCTGTGCCTCCTTGCGTTTCTTTGCGAATTCAAGGTGAAGCGGGATACTGGTCTCCAGAAAGGAGCCATCATCCTGGCTAATCAAGTCGCCTCGCCAATCGGGCAGACCCGCGTACAGGATCGGGACAATATCCACGTCCAGCCCAGTCCCACGGAACGAAACCGTTACCGAGTAGGTCTGAGGCTGAACTTGATCTGGCTTGAAGTTCGGGAATGCCTTGCGCAGGCGTTCGGCGAGGTAGTCGAGCAACGCCTGTATATCGTGAGGCGCATCCGACCCGCTGACGTACACGGCCATATCGATATCATTGAGCGAACGCAGCGCAGTACCTTTGGCAAGACTGCCCGATAGCTGGATGCGCTTTAGGGCAAAGTCAGGATGCTCCGTCAGATAGCCCTCAAGCTTTTCGCGCAGACGTCGTGCTTGCGCGCGATATTCCGATGCCTTCTCCTTCGGCAAGTTGACTTTGTCTTCAGCGAACCGGACGAGATCGCCATGATCGATATGAATTCTTGACATATTCCTTCGTATCTCAACTTTTGGGAGGGAGCGGATCGTTGCCGAAACTGCCTTTCGCGCGAACCGGACCGTTGCGGCCATAAACTACAAGCTCCGCCTCTCGTTCTTAGCTATCGATCGTGCAATCTCGATGGCCTTTTGCTGCTTAGGTTGCGCCGTCGTAGCATGGCTGTTACCGGACCTTTCATTGCCCACCCATCCTTACGCGGAGCCAAGGGAGACTCGCTTGCCAATTGCACTCTTCACGGATAACGCGTAGCCTTACTATACGCATACTTTTTATACGCGTCTAGTTTTTATACGTACCACGGGATTTTCACATGACGCAGCACCCAGAAATTGGGGACGCAACGCCTTTGCCGAGCGGGAAAGGTGGGGCACGTTGGGGCCAGGAGCGCAGGCTCGAATTTATTGACTACCGTCTGCGGTGGGATGGGCAGCTCAATCGCAGCGACCTGACATCGTTCTTCGGCATATCTGTGCCGCAAGCGTCGCTGGACTTGTCCGAATACATAAGGCGGGCCCCCGGGAATCTTGAATATGATGCGAGGGCGAAGCTCTATCGAGCAGCTACCGCTTTCGAACCATTGTGTGCGACAACTACCCTAGATCGTTACCTCGACGATTTAGTGCGCGTTGCAGTGAGCGACGAAATCCCATACGGCAGTTTCCTTGGTTGGCACCCTTGTGCAGCCGTAGTACCTCGTCCATGGCGAAAGTTAAACGCCGACACAGTAATCGCTGTGCTGGGAGCTATTCGGGAGACACGTACAGTACTGGTGCGATATCAGTCCTTCACGGAAGCAGAGCCCCAGATTCGTGAGCTAACGCCGCACGCCTTAGTCAGCAATGGCTTCCGATGGCACATCCGGGCGTACTGCCATCGACGCAACGAATTTAGAGACTTTCTGTTCTCCCGCATTCTCGAAATACAACCGGGGAGAGACGACAAGGACAGAAGTCAGAACGACGAGGCGTGGCACAAACAAGTCCGCTTGGTTCTTACCTCTCATCCGGATCTTGACGCCGGGCAACGCTCAGTCATTGAGTCGGACTACGGCATGATTGACGGAACCTGTGAACTCGAGTGCCGTCAAGCACTCATCTTCTATGCCCTCCAGCAACTAGATTTGCTTGATGAAGTGTCCAGCAAGACTCCAGAAGCACAACAGGTCATCCTTAAGAATCGAGCCGAAATATCTGCCTGGTTGCCGAGGAAGAAGCAGAGATAGCCGTATTACACATCGATAGCCTTATCGAACGACACGTCCGCGACATATGGCATAGTCCGAAATAGACTCTACTCTGTGTAGAACTGTATCGAGCGCCTGCTTCGCGGTCCGTGTGATCGCGAAAGCAAGCATTCGAGTCGTTAATGAGAATGAAGCGGCACTCTTCAAATAGCGCCGTCAGAACACTTCATCACGTACTGCGACGTGCCGATAGCTTCTAGTTGGGCACTTGATCCCCGGCAGCGGCCCACTCCTGCAATTGCATTGTGAATACGCAGAGTGCACAGTAGGCGGCCCATCGGGGACAACAAGCTCGGCTGATTGCCTCTTCAAGGGCGGTTACACTGAGGCGCGACGTTTCCAGGTCCTGCTGAGCCCGCCCGGTGCGCCGGACATCATCAACTCAATTGCGCAAACTTTGCCGTCAAGCACCGGCCGGTCCAACTGTGATGTTCGATTTCTTTAAAGCCAGAATTAATTAAACCCTAAAATAGACGATATATACCATATCAAAAATAGTTGAAATCAATGTTATCAAATAATTCATAAATAAATTTGCAAACTTCGTTGGATTCATAAAAAACGACAACTTCTGCTACCTGCCACACATACTGAATTTATATTTATATTGAGAAAAATCGTAACTCTCCTAGCCTTATCGGGTGCTCAACGCTCATATCCGTGGCGATAAGCACAAACCGGAACGTTACATAACCAAATGGAGAGGGCTATATGAGTGACGATCTTTCTATCGTGATAACCGAAGATCAAATCGATGCTCTTACTGAGCAAATCAAAAAAAGTGTTGGCGATACGCACTTACTTGCCGGAGGACCAAGCGAGAAATTCTGCGAGGTCTGGCCCGTCGCTAGTGAAGGACTAACTGCGCTTAAAGGAATCCTGGGCGTGATTCCCGGCGTAAGTGCCTTCGCGGCTGTAGCCATCGGCATTGTGCTTGCGGCCGGAAACGCTGCATCGAACGCGGTCTGCAAGAAAGGAAGTTGACGCGATTGCAGACGACGGGGGCATTGATGTGCAACGTGCCTGTAACTATGCCGGAGCCAGAATTCAGAGAAAGCACTCGACGCCCCTCACTTTGAGGGAGAAACCCACATCAAGCACTGCAATTGTGCATGCCTATCAGATAGGCACAGGCGGGCCGTCCGCAAACACCAAGACGACATCGAATGGAGATTCACATGCCTAGAATTATCGGAACGATGACTGGTCAAGGATTTACAAGCACAATCTACGAAGAAGAAGACGGCCGCGTTCACTACCTGGCAGATGCAGACATTGATGCAGACGGCGCGAATGGTCAAGCGGGTAGCAAAGCTGCATACAATGACACAGATACTGGCTCTGAGTTTCTGGCAAATGGTGGCATGAGTATCGTCGCCGGCAAAGTTGTATGTGTCCATTCGTGGGCGCGAAGCATTGTTTTACTGGATACGAACAACGAGCCAAAGATCTTCCCCGACGGAATCATCGCATCGACGACCTGGTATCGGAATCGTGAGCTTTCCGCATCCGATCCCAACTCATATGTCGATGCGCAGACGGTTCCGTATATCGTCGTCCCTCCGCTCATAGTCACATCGACACGGGGTGTTGTACGAGGCTGCCTTGCTCGCGTTACATGGAATGGGCAGGTCGTGGACTGTGTAGTCGCTGACCTCGGCCCGACGAACAAGATTGGCGAGTTAAGTATTGCTGCTGCAGACGCCCTCGGAATTCCGAGCAGCCCCAGAAATGGCGGCAGAAACCAGCCGGATGTCCTATATGAGCTATGGCCGGGAGTCGCCGCGCCTGGCTACGAATTGCAGCCAGCTTGAGGCCCTTTCTTAGCTCACGTTAAGGCTGTGGAATGAGACGTGAGAAGGCCGGGGTTTCCATTGCAAGACGGCGAGATCCTGCAATGGAAACATGGACTTACGCATTGAAGTCGTGATCAAGATAAGCAGCACAATGTGGAGTTCCGTTGCTCATCGTGTCGAGAGCGACAAGCCGTGGCGAGTTTCAGAATCTAAAGTTAAGAAGCCAGCATCAGTGCTGTGCCTGGGTTTGCGGATCTCGAACGTCGAGGCGCCAGTGCCCTCGCTTGCGCACGAATGCGAAGGCTGGATTGTCGGCCACAGAGCAAACGGCATCTCTTGACGATCCCGCACGGTCAGCTTCTCCGTGCCATCCGGCGAACAAAGATAGTTGCTGCCTCCGATTGAACGTACATAAAGCAACGAACTCGCGTGCGGTATTGAAAGGCGGTGCTCAGAGGGAGGTTTGGAGAAATCGCTACAGGCCCCCGCTAGCCACGACCGATCCATGTCACGCCGGTCTTCGGGGCGGGGTACTTCGCCACAGATTAGTCGCACCGACACGTAACAGCGGCACCATTATGCGATTGACTTCAGACCTTAACAGGTCGGATCCTCGTCCGGATCCGGGTGGCAAGCGTTTCGATAAGTCTCGTCGATCATACGAACAAACGCTTCCCTGCCGCCCTCGAGAGCTCTGGCACTTTCCTCATCACGAGGTACAGGCAAAACGGCACCACTCGGACTCATGTGATATCCCAAGTCGACAAAGACGTCGTCTGGTGCTCTCTTTGCGCCGATCCAGTAACCGATTGAGACTGAATCCGCCACGCCGGTGTCCCCGTTGTAGCCGACATCGAAGCTAGCAGCCTTGAACTTGGTTGGTCGCATTTTTTGTGCATATGCAAGCACATCTGCTACCGTAGAACCATCTTTTGTGCGGTGAAGCTTGACTGTCTTGATCCAGCTAGATTCAACAGCCGCAGGCAATACTTTAAGTTTTGGAGCCGCTGATACCGTGCCAAGGCTTGCGAATGCCGCACACAAGGATACTGCCACCATCACACTGAAATGTGCGCGGTTCGGTACGACTCCCCTATTCGCCTTTTTCGCGATCTTTTCCTCTTTGCTCGAATGCAAAACGCATCTCCTTTTTTGAAGTTGTGAGTGACGCAGGTTCTTGTTCGAAGCTGCCAGATCCGCGCCCAGATCAGGCGGATCTGCATCCTCACGAAGCAATTTTTCCCGTCTTAATGAACTACTCAAAAGCCTCCGCTCTACTCCTCAGAATTGGCCCCTAAGATCACTCTCCCAGTCGAAACACCCCCGGCAAGTCCTGCTCCACCACTAGTTATCTTGGTCGATACAGAAATCTCTGAGATCGTCTTGGAGACGTTCCGCGTGTATGCAGAAACTTCACTCCCAGCTCTTATATGAGCACGTACGGATTGAGGCACCTTCACAGTGCGCGCCGTCGACGTGAACGTTCTCTCAAAGAGATTTCGCAAACCAGATTGAATCGATGCAACTAGAAGAGCAATCAACGGAATCGAAATCAGCATCGTGGACAGTCTGAAAAGTCCGAATTTCAACGGATCCCCACTGAATCGCATCGCGCATACGAGGCCAACCACCGCATAAGCAACGAGAATCGGCAAGCCGATCAGTCCTTGAAGCCCCAGTGCCCTGAAAACGTCGTCCGGGAACAAGAGGACGTACAGGACCACGCTTGCGAGTGCCATAGGTATAAGCTGGCGAATCGAACTAATAGCAACAGCAATGTTGAATACGAACCAGATTATTACCAATATAGCAAGGATTGGGAATATTGCAGCGATCGTATCTAGCAGTAGCGAAATGATGATAGATGCCACAACCTCCGCCCAATGACCTTCCGAGATGATGTAGTAAGCCATATACAACGCTGCCACTCCGCCAACAACGAAGAAGAACCCGAGCGGATTGCTGTCTGGGTGGGGACACACCCAAACGCGGACTAAGAGCAACGAGGCGAAGATGCAGACGTAGAAGACAAACTTAAATGCACGAAGCAGCATATCCAGCACCTACCCTAGGTTAGTGGTGATACGCGGTTAACGGCATTTAATGCACAACACTTTACACTCGTTGCGAGTATGCAGAACTCTAAAATCAATGACAAACGTTTGCCAATCCGAAGTTCCGTACAGTCAAAATAGAAGGAAACGCACAACGCCATATTCGGCATAGATTTTAGAGAAAACATGTACCATCGCTTGACTCTTTTGCCCCACATTTAATTCAAAACGCATGAATTTACGCAACGAGAACTTCCCGCTCGCAATCTAAAAGGATGCCGACGCGTCGGCACCGTGCGATTTATTTGCATGGTGGCCACATATTTCAAAGACGCTAAATTGACACCCTCCTGTTATCCATAACACGCTCCTAACTCCAATCATGAAAAAACTATATGTTTTGCTCGCAGCTGCTATCTCAACAATTTCGGCATCCAGCTACGCATCCAGCAACGTTAAAACTTCTGCGGAATATCACGGTGCATATCAATGCGCGTCGGATGCAATCGCGCATCACGACGTTGATGCAAAGGACGGCGCGAATGGAATGACGACGTACTGCATTGGCAATTCACACGACCCAAGCAGAGTCGAACTGCAAGCGTTTAAAGACGCGATCCGGGATTCACGATCACAAGTAGGCACGCAGACGACAGGACCGATTGCCTGCACATTTGCGTACGCGCTCTACGACGCGAACGGCTCTCACGCCGACGGTTTCCTGGAAGGCAGACAGACAATCCACACTCTCAAGGAGGTCGCGTGGGCTATCCAGGCCCATCAAGTCGCACTGTTCGACCGTAGTAATCGACCGATTCCTTCTGATGTCGCTAGCCATTGGTTTATTTCCAAAAATGGCACCGAGTGGAAAATTTCTCCTGAAGCTCGAAAGACGTGTTCCAGGCAGCAACTTGGTTAAAATCTAAAAATCTTTCTCCCGCACAGCAGTTCCTAGATGGCGCTGCTGCCTCAATCGTCGATGGATGCCGAGCAGATGCACTGCGCTCAAGCCTCCCGATGTGCGATTGTGACCAGTTCCTCGTGCTGATGCGCCAAAGAGAAAGGTAAGCCAGTGTCGCGTGCCATTCATTTGCACATTTTGACATCACAAGCTCGCTGCCCTGCGCGCTTTTACACGACATCAGCCGCAGATACCCGTTCGCGAGCGGCAGCTATCGGGCTGCTCACCAGCATCCGTCGAATGGAAATCCCATTAACTGTTTTGTGCCAGTGCAGACTCGAGCGCACCTCCTCGCGGCGGCGCAGCGGTTGTTCGTCGAGCGCGGCTTCGGCGCTACATCGTAAAGGCAGTCTTGCTCTCGCCGAACTGTGGAGAACATCTGCTGGTTCGAAGACCGCACAATATGGATTGAGTGGAGCACAGGCTCCCGCTGGCAGAGCGCTCAAGGAAAGTGTCGGGAGCGTGCTTTGCGCGTTGGTCGGAGTGTTTCTATTGCCGTTTCGATAAATGCCTGCACCGCTGGGCTGACGTGTTTGTTGGTGGGGACAGCTAAACCGACCGATCGGTGAATGGCGGGAGAAAGCGGCCGCTTGACCGCACCGGGACACAACTCCATCAGTTGATCAGGTACGGATAGCTCGGCGGCAAGTGCACATGCTCCATACTCCACCATCTGAATCATCGTGACCATCTGGCCACAGCGATGCTTAACTTGCGGCGTAAGTCCAGCCGCACGGAAGAAACCTTCAAAGAGATTCCTGTTCCCTGCAAGGGACATAACGAATGGAATCGTACAGAGGTCCGCTAACGAAACAGTGTTTTGTTTCGCTATGGGATGACTGGCTGGGACCAGGGCATAAAACTGGTCCTCCGCGAGAAGTGTGGTGTCGAAGCGCTCGTCAGGAACGTTCAAAAAGCCGATGTCCACCCGACGTTCAAGTATCCACTGTGCAACTTCGTCGTCCGTCCCCTCCTCAATCACCAGATCGATTCGCGGATAAGCGGCAGAAAATCGTTCCAAGACTTTTGGCAAAAGCACTAGAGATGACGTCACGCCAAAGGAGCCAATGCGCAGCGCACCTTCGTTTAGCCCTTTGATAGCCGATAGCTCCTGCTTTATTGCTTCCTCGACACCCAGAAGCTCGCGCACTCTAAGAAGGAGATGCCTGCCTGCTGCGGTGACTTCAACGAACGGCGCCCCTCGATTCAATAACGAGAGTCCCCACTCGCTTTCCAGTTGCTTAATCGCGTGGGAGACCGCTGACTGCGTGATGCCAAGTTTCTGCGAGGCTGCCGTGAAACTACCCACCTCTGCAACCAATGCAAAAATCTGTAGTTGCGTAAAAGTCATTGGGTCCGCCCTGGCATGAGTAATCACTCATTTGTCTATGATGGCAAATTACAAATACCATATTCCCTTCCAGGGCACAACTGCCCGCTTCACGATGCCTCACGGAGTTCATATATGTCAGATCTCACGCCGAGCAGTCCACTTGGCACGAGTCCCCGTTATAGCGCGTCCGCGTCCGAGATGAATGTCAGCCTGACGCTGAAATTGGTTTTTGCGGCGGTTCTGTGGGGAGGGACTTTCATTGCGGGACGGGTTGTTGCCACTGCCATGCCCCATACCACAGCGGCCTTTGTCCGGTTTTTCATTGCCGCGATCCTCCTCCTCGTCTACGTCAGAAAAAAGGAGGGAGCACTACCCAGGTTGAGCCGGTCCGAGCTGGCGATCACTGCAGCGTTGGGCTTCACTGGAATCTACCTGTACAACATGTTCTTCCTCGCCGCGCTCACAACCATGGCGGCCGGTCGTACCGCCCTTTTTGTATCGCTGTGTCCAATCGTGACAGCGCTTCTCGCCTGCGTCTTCTTCAGGGAGCGACTCGGCCTGCTTCGATGGACTGGCATCGCGATTGCGTTGATCGGAACAATGGTCGTCATTACCCGAGGCGGCCTCTTCAATCTCACTCACGACGGCGCCACCTCGTTTGGCGTTGGCGAACTGATGATGTGTTTGGCCGTCGTCGCGTGGGCTGCTTATACGCTCATCTCCCGAAAAGCCGTGCGGACGCTTACACCTATGACTGCGACGATGTGCGCTTCACTTTGGGGCCTGGTATTTCTCTTGCCGGGCACGCTTGCTGAAGTGCTCGCAATCCGTTGGACGGCGATCTCAATGTCCGCGTGGGCCGCCATCATCTATCTCGGAACCTTCGGTACGGTGGTGCCGTTGGTTTGGTATTACGAGGGTGTCAAAGTAATTGGACCTTCTCGTACCGCCGTTTTCACAAATCTCAATGCGGTATTCGGCGTCCTGCTCGCGGCACTGATCCTGCGCGAGCCTATTCTCGCTTCGATGCTCGTTGGCGGCGCAATCACCGGCATAGGCGTTGCGCTTGCCAATAAAGTCCGAAAACGCCTCTAACTGGAAGTTTTCTTGAAAAAGACGATGCTTTGAAACTGAGGGACCGATACGGCGCGTCCCTTATGTCTTCGGGGGCGTACTCTATCCCTCGAACTAGCGTCCGAGTGATCACCGTTTGTACCTCATCGAATCGAGGACAAAGCAGGTCGTGATGTTCTGCACCACATCCATTGCACTGAGCGCCGCCCATATCTCGCTAATGCGCTCGTGCGATGCGGCCTATATGTGCACTAGCAGGTCGACCTCCCCGCTCAGCACCGCACAGTCGCGTATCTCGGCGAATCGCTCAAGCGCAGAGAGTACAACCGCACCGCTCATCCGGTCTTTGCGGTGGACCAGCATCACGGCTCGCACCGGTGCTGCCACTTCGGGCAACGCAAGCCGTATCGTGTAGCCTGTAACTATCTTCCGCGCCCCCAATCTATCAGCTCAGTGGCGAACGGCTTGCCGCGACGAGCCAATCCGGTCAGCCAGCTCTGCAAGCGGAATTTGTGCATCGCCACATAAAGCGTCAATAATCCTCCGGTCGATGCTATCGATTTTCATTGCACCGATCGTCGCTTGTTCGTAGGCCATCCAAAGATCGAGTATCCCCTCATTCCCCGCACCCTCTATCTTCAGCGTTATCACGCGGCTTCAAGACCGCAGCACATTCAGCTTTGCACGGTCATAAGCATCGGCCAACGCTATGCAAAAGCGCGCGTCGTGCGGCGCCAGCGGAAGCCCGGTGCCAAGGTGCACCTTGCTCATCCACGCGAGCGGCTACTTCACCGGAGTTGGATTCGCTTCGGCAAACAACGCACTGTGCAGTTCGATAAGGGCAGGCTGCAACGTACGTGTCATTGCAACATCCACAGCGAGCGCAGCGTCACGAAGCGCGGCCATTACGCTCGGCATCACGAAAATGCTACCGCTACTGCCCATCAGTATTAGGAGCGCCAGCGAGTGAACGCATAGCTTTCAGAACTTCTCCGACGAGTTCCGGGTCAAGCGCTGATGCCGGCTCATCGAACAGCATCACTTCCGGATCTGTCGCAAGCGCGAGAACTCGCTAGCGCATTAAGCACCTCACGAAACTTCGACGGTCCGATGCGCGACGCCCGCGATACGCTGGGCAGCAGCCTCTACATCGGCATAGGTAGGAAGTTCGAATACAGTCATTGGAAAAACGATCCTTTATTGGGCCACTACCATGGCCAGTCAATGGACGTTCCTGCACCCGTGTGAAGTGCATGCTCATAGAGATAGCGCGCTACAGTCAAATCTTGGAGTGCGAGTCCGGTCATGTCGAACACAGTAATGTCCGCATTCGAGCGTTCGACCTTAACCTTGCCAGACAGAACATCACCGATCTCTGTACATGGCAATTCTGGCGCCCACTGACATTCGCCGATGCTACGCGCCTGCTCCCGGTCGTCGACGAAGATGAGTGATCGCTCCAGAATCCCTTCAGGAAGCTCACGCTTTCCTGCCGTATCGGCACCTACGCACGTCAGATGCGTGCCGGATTGGACCGCGTCTGCATCAAAAAGTGCGCCGCCTCCGGGAGTCGCAGTAATCACAACGTCGCTGCTGGCGACTGCGTCGTTTCGGTCCCAGGCAACGCTGATTGAACAGCGCTTGGCAAACGCCCTTTCGAAATCTTCATCTGTATCGCCCGTTACACTGACATATTGAACGACACATCGGCGTTGCAACATGGTCAATGCATAGTGCAACTGCACTTTCGCCTGCACGCCAGTTCCGAAAACGCAGATGCGCGAACTATCTGGACGCGCGAACTGTTGGAGGCCCAATCCACCGGCGGCACCCGTGCGAGCAGTCGTGATAGCGTTGCCATCCATAATGCACAAAGGCCGGCCAGTGTTGGGATCGAAAAGTGCAACGGTCGCCTGATGAGGCTCGCCACCCTTAGTCCTATTGCTGGGCCAAAAACCCGCAGCTTTGAAACCAAGCAAATCCTGACTGGCGATGTCCCCGGACTTGATTCCGAAAACGGCACCCGTGTGAAGCTTTTCTCGGACGACGGGAAATACACGGCCTGCCCGTTGGCTATGGAGAACGAAGGCTTCGCGAACTGCGTTCAGCACTTGCTCGCCGCGAAGAGCAGGATCAATGACATCCCGATTGAGAAGAAGGAGTTTGGCGTCTGTAGGCATAGGAAACAAAGAGTGCCGATAGCAGGCTATCGGCGCCGGATTGGATTTAATGGCAAAACATTTTGTCTATTTTTAGATATAACGTCAAGTAATCTGGCGAACTCACGCCGATCGGGCGGAGCTATAGTCCGAGTCTGGCTCGGCGCCGTCTCCTAGGGCAAGAGCAAACTCTTCCCCCTCCTTCGTCCCGGCGGGCGCCAACTCACCTTCCCATTTTGCGACGACTGCGGTGGCAATGCTATTGCCGACAACATTTGTGGCGGTACGCCCCATGTCGAGCACCTGATCGATACCCATGACAAGCAGCAATCCGGCTTCAGGTAGGTGAAACATTGGCAGGATTGCCGCGACGACCACGAGCGAACCGCGCGGCACGGCCGCCATACCTTTGCTGCTCACCATCAAGATCAGAAGCATCGTGATCTGCGTACCAATGGGCATGTGAACACCGAACGCCTGTGCAATGAAGATTGCAGCGAACGCCTGGTACACCATCGAGCCGTCGAGGTTGAACGAATAGCCAAGAGGCAGGACAAAACCGACGAGTCGCTTGCGCACGCCAAATTGCTGAAGCACTTCAGTGAGCTTTGGATAGGCCGCTTCGCTGCTGGCAGTCGAGAACGCGATCATCATGGGCTCACGGATGTATTTCAGCAATTCGTTCATCCGGCGGCCCAGAACTAGGCGTCCAGCTACATATAGTGCCGCCCAGAGCGCAAACAATGCCACATAGAACCAACCTATCAGCTTCCCATATGTGATGACGATGCCTGGGCCCTGCGCGGTTACTGCTGCGGCGATCGCAGTAAAGATCCCGACCGGAGCGAACAGCATCACAGCGTTCGTTGCGCGAAGCATGACGTCCATGAGTCCGTCGACTGCCTGCTTGAGGAATTCGCCAGGTGCTCCCGGCACCTTGCCAAGCGCCATCCCAAAGAAGAGTGAAAACACCAGGATCTGCATGATCTGATTGCCCGCCATGGCTTCGATCACACTACTCGGGAACATGTGTGTCAAAAATTCCTTGAAATTCAGCGCGCTAGTCTGCAGGTTCGTCGTCGCGTCAGCCGGCGGCAACGGCATGTGCAGATGCGCGCCAGGTTCCGCCAGATTCACAAACACCAAGCCGATTGCGAGCGAGATAAGCGACGCAATGACGAACCAACTGATCGTTTTTCCGCCAATTCGACCAATTGTTTTTGCGCCATCCATGCTCGAAACCCCTGAGACCAAGGTCGCAAACACAAGCGGTGCAATGATCATCTTGATCAGTCTGAGGAAAATTCCTGTGACGACATTGAAATTCGAAGCAATTGCTTTCGCAGTAGCATCATCCCTCGAATACTGATTGCACAGATAGCCAACAATCACCCCCAAGACCATGCCGAGCATAATCCAGTGAGAAAGCTTGAGCCTTTTCATGACTTACTCTCCAGTTCTTCCCTTCACGCCTTCGGAGCCAATGCGATGGCTTCCACTTCTACCGCCGCGCCATAGTGCAACGACGACGACTGTGCAACGGCTCTAGCGGGCCTATGATTGCCTAACCAATCTGCGTAGACCTTGTTGAACGCAGGCCAGTACGCCATATCCGACACAAAGACGCGGACTTGAACAAGACTCTCTCTCGTAACTCCGACTTCATTCAAGCACGCATCGACGTTCCGTAGAACCTGCTCAGCCTGGGTCTCAAACGAACTTTCGCTCAATGCTTTTCCGTTCTTATCGATGGGTAACTGCCCTGACACGAATGCAAGTCCGTTTGCGATACAAACATGCGAATAGTGACCAGCTGGTGGCGTACTGTCGCCGACATTCGTACACGATATCGCAACGGATTGGTTGTGATCTATCACTTCGCACTCCAAATTAAGTATCATAAAAGTACCAAGGAGGACGATATACAGCGCAATGGACTTGCTGCGGAAAGCCGTTCCTAGGTACCCCGCTCGCTAACGAAGGTTAGTAAGTCGCATTGAAGGCTTTCTGCACTGCATCCGGTGACGTAATTCCATTGCCGATAAGCAGTTGCGTGAGCAGGCGCGACTTCTGCGGATTCAGATCATATGAGGCTACGAAGCCACTCTTATCGTCCGTGACTTCAACGTTACGATTGACGAAGCCCGATCCCACGCGGGTCGAACGAACAACGACAACCCCTTTCCCTACCGCTGCCTCCATCGCTGCGAGTGCTGCCTTTGAAGCGTTTCCGTCTCCCATTCCTGCCACGACGATTCCCTTCGCGCCATCGCGCACTGCGTCATCGATCTGCTGGGCGTCCATATCGGCGTGACTGTAGACAACTTCGACACGCGGAAGTCCACCGTCTGGGACCCGGAGCACAGTCTTATCGGGTGCGGGCGTCGGATTCAGGTAGCGCACGGAAGCCGGGTCGACGAAGCCAAGCGGCGCGCCGTTTGGATCCCGGAACGTCTCGACAGTCGTGCTATTGGTTTTGGTTGCCCAACGTGCGCCGTGAATCACGTCATTCATCACGATGAGGACGCCTCGATTCTTCGACTGTGGACTGGCGGCGACTTCAACGGCTTCATACAAGTTGCCCGGACCATCTGCGCTATTCGCACCGCCGGATCGCATTGATCCAACGAGGACTACAGGCTTTCCTGCAGGCAGCACGTTATCGAGGAAGAACGCCGTTTCCTCCATCGTGTCAGTACCGTGGGTAATAACGACAGCGTCGGCTTCATTCCGATCGAAGGCTTGCTTGATCCGACTTGCCAGCCGATACCAAATCTTGCTGGTCATATCCTGGGAGCCAATATTCGAAATCTGCTCCGCGTTGATGGACGCGATCTTACCGAGACCTGAGACATTCGCGACAAGTTGCTCGCCAGTGATACCGCCTGCGTTGTAGCCGATTGCTGAGCGCGGATCAGGCGTGCTCGCGATGGTGCCACCAGTTGCAAGCACCAGAATACGCGGCAAATGCTTTGCCGTTTCGTTCGACGGGATAGAAGCTGCCAGTTGCGGTTCGACGGCTTCAGCGAGTTGACTTCCTGCTGAGGCGGCAATGAGTGCGGCTGCCATGACTCGCAGCGCTACAACCCGACGTGCATTCTCTAATTTCATAGCGATTGCTCCTTGTTGGAAAAGTGGACTAACCTTGCTAAAGAGCTAGACGAATTATCTATTTCTATACGTTTAGTACAATAAGGGAAGTTGCCAGGTTCATCTAGTCGACAAAAAAAAAGCCTATACAATGTGACCAAATCTAGATGAAGCGTCCAAATGCCAAAAAGTAAGCTAACCGACGAACAGCAGGTAATCCTTGACCAGGTCGAGCAGATCGCAGCTGGGCTGGGCGAAACCCTGGCTCCGTTCACAGAGGTTGTGGTGCACGATCTGCGCTCCCCGAAACATGCGATTCTCGCCATTCACAACAACCTTTCCGGCCGGAAGGTGGGCGATCCGGCAACAGAGCTCGGGCTCGCTCGCCTTGCAGACGACGAGTATCCGCAGGTTATTGCGAATTACGCGAACCAGCTAAAAGATGGGCGTCGTGCAAAAAGCACGTCAATTGGAATCAAGGATTCCTCTGGACACTACTTCGCAGCGCTCTGCCTGAACGTTGACGTCACCTTGTTTCGCAACCTATCGACGTTGCTGGAACAGTTTTCAGTGCCGAAGAGCGAGGTGACCAAGGAGTCGCTCGACCCATCGAGTGCAGAAGCGCTCCGAGAGCGCATCGACCGCTTCGCAATCGGTCTCGCGACGACGCCACAGGCGCTACGGACGGAAGAGCGCAAAACGTTGATGAAAGCGCTTCGGGATGAGGGCTATCTGGATATACGCAGATCGATGGAAACCGTCGCCCAATATCTAGGTGTATCGCGTGCGACGGTCTACAACGACTCAAGATAAGCAGAGCGCCGCCAGCACGCGGCACCTGATCTCAAGATTTTCTAGTGACTCACCAGCCGTAGAAGCGGGGCCATGCTGCCGTTGAACCGTCTGTGCCTACGGCTTGGTACTCAGGATGCTGGGCACCTGTCGCGCACGCATGATTCGGAAGAATCCGCAAACGCGTGCCGATCGGAAAAGCGCTCGCGATATCGGTGGTCACCCCGTTCACACACGACACGATACCGTGCTCTTGATTGGCGCTGCTCACCACGTAATCGTCGAGCACCATGCCATCCTCAGTACAGACCTGACCGTAGCCAAAGTCACGCAACTGTCGTTGTGTTCCACGGTCCCGGCTCATCGCCATCCACCCTGCGTCGACAATCGCCCAGCCCTTGTCTTCCTGATGACCGATGACAGTTGTCAATACAGAAAGCGCAATGTCGGAAAGTTCGCAGACACCAACGTTATGCATGACGAGATCAAACATCACGTAGACACCAGCACGAACCTCCGTCACGCCTTCGAGATGCTCAGCGGTCAATGCCGTAGGTGTCGAGCCAATACTTACAACTGGGCACGGCAATCCTGACGCTCGCAGTCGCTCAGCAGCACGCACGGTCCTGCTGCGCTCCTGTTCTGCAATCTTCAGCAGAGCTTCATGCGTGTTGTATTCATAGCTTGAACCTGCATGAGCCAGTACACCTGACAAGGTCATCCCTCCGTCTACGAGTGCCTGGCCCACGTTAATGAGCAGATCATCGTCCGGCTCGATCCCTGAACGATGCCCATCAACGTCAACTTCAATCAAGACTTCGAAACGCTCGTCATGCTCTCGTCCGAATGCTGAGACAGCATATGCAGCCTGCAGGTTGTCGACGACAATCTTGAGGTCGCATCCCTGGCGGCGGAGCAGGAGCGCTTGCGGTAACTTCGTTGGGACCATGCCGACGGCGTAGACGATGTCGCGGACACCACTGGCAAAAAATTGCTCAGCCTCCTTGAGAGTAGACACCGTGATTCCTTTCGCGCCAGCAGCGATCTGGGCCTCAACGACCTCGCGGCACTTCGTCGTTTTGACGTGCGGGCGGAAATTGACGCCGAGACGATCGAGGTGTGTCTGCATCCGGTCGATGTTGCGATTCATGCGCTCGCGATCAATCAGCGCGGCCGGCGTATTCAGGGTATGAACATTCATGCGATATGCCTCCAAGGTGCTTTTTCGTGCGGGAACTATAAAGCAACATGATTACCCTGCGTTTAACCAACCGATAATCCTGCATTAAACTGTATTAAATTCTTCGCGCTTTCCTAAATGTATTCTCATTTGCGAGACCGCCAAGGCGCGGGATCAAGAAACGCTTTAGCAGCTTCCAGAAATACCCGTTGCCTCACCGACATTCCCGTGCGTGATGGGAGCAAGGCGGTCACCGGAGCGGCCGGCAGACTCCAGTCCGGCAAGAGCCGTACCAATTTGCCGCTGGCCAGCAAATGCGCGACATCCCATTCAGAGCGCTCGACGATACCTAACCCGGCGAGTGCCCATTCGGTAATCACGGTCCCATCATTCGTCGATAAGGCCCCCGCCACCCGGAATACTGTCGTTCGGCGGGGATCGCTCGCAAGTGAAAATCGCCAGCGAGGCAAGTCTTCATCGTTTTCTCTCAAACCGATGCAGTCATAGTCGGCCAGGTCGGAAGGCTGCGTGATAGCCCGCATTCGTCGTACGTATGCGGGACTGGCGCATAGCAGACGTTCATTCGGCGCCAGTGGGTATCCCACCCACGATGATGACTTGAGGCTACCCACATGAATGACTAGATCTGCGCTCGATGCGTTCGCTAGAGGACTTTCTGACAGGTGCAGGGAAACCTCCAGTTCGGGATGTGCGCAATGAACTTCACGTACCATCTGCGCGACGTACATCCGCCCGAATCCGAATGGAGCAACGACTCGGAGCGAACCCGCAACCTGGCCTTGCCCACCGGTAATATGCGCCGGCAAAGCCTCGATCTGCTCGAGTATCAGAATCGCCTCCTGCAGCATTCTGTCGCCCTCTTCTGTTAGCGAAATGCCCCTCGCCTTGCGCACTGCCAAACGCACTCCGAGTCGATCCTCCATCCGCTGCAACCTAACTGTGACCGCTGGGGGCGTGAGATTAAGCAACTGTGCTGCTGCTGCCAGCGAACGGGATGCACCAACCGCCCGGATCAAGCGTAGATCTTCCAGATCGACCATTTAAACCTTCTTAACGTTGGATTTATCTAGCATTAAGCGCAATCTTACGCCCAAGCTTTATATTCGTCTCAGTTAATTCGGCAGGAGTGAGCAGATGGACGCAGATTTCGACACCGCACGGCGGATCATTTTGCTTGGAACCGGAGGCACGATTGCAGGAACCGGGGATACGAAGCCGGGACAGACCCTGGAGTATGTCGCGGGATCGATTTCCATCGAACAACTCACTCATGGCATTGTGGCGCCGGCCGGACATATTTTCGAATGCGAGCAGATCGCTCAACTCGATAGCAAGGACATGGAGTTCGACGTGTGGGCCACACTTGCGTCCCGGTGTCATGCCCGGCTTAACGAACCGGACGTGGCAGCAATCGTCATCACCCACGGAACGGACACCATTGAGGAAACGGCATTTTTCCTGCATTCCGTGCTCAAGTCTCAACGCAAACCCGTTGTGCTGACATGCGCCATGCGCCCTGCAACTGCACCGAACGCGGATGGGCCACAAAACCTGCAGGATGCGATCCTCGTCGCGTCGACAACAAAGTCAAGCGGCGTTCTCGTTGTCTGCGCTGGCGAGATTCATGATCCCGCGTTCGTGAGAAAAGCACATCCCTACAAACTCAATGCATTTGAGTCCGGTGAAGCTGGTCCGATCGGCTTCATCGAAGCAGGTGAAGTGCGTTATGTCCACCCACGGACAATCCCTTCAACTCTGGAATTCGAACATGACGCTGTGTTAAGCCTCATCGCTGGAGCATGGCCGCGCGTGGAAATCATTTCCAGTCATGCGGGAGCAAGTGGCCGACTGGTTGATATGCTCATTGAAGAGCGCAGGAATGCTTGCTTCGACGCTGTAGATGGCTTGGTTCTCGCAGCGACCGGAAACGGCTCAATCCACGCGTCGTTGGAGGCAGCAGCCTTGCGTGCGGCTGAGAATGGAATCATGGTCGTACGGGCCAGTCGTTGTCTCAACGGAACAATCGTCAAGACCTCGAGAGATCAGATACCCGATGCCGGCGCGCTCTCTCCGGTCAAAGCACGCATCGAACTACTACTCGAGCTGCTAAAGCAACGGGCTGCAGTCTGAGCCAACATCTCAGCGACCACGCCAACCGCTTGGTGGTTGACCCCTCCACAAGCTGGCCGATCGTCTTGATACGGGGGGAAATCGCGCACGTGGCGCCTGCCGGTAAAGTTCTGCTACGCTCCAAGTGCACCAATACGGCAAGGGGCTTTATGCAATCTCGAAATAAAAGAGTTTGCGTTCAAGCCATCACTATCGGTTAGCCAAACTCACCCATCAAGCACTTCCTGTTCTGCGGTGAATCTGGAGTGCTCCAATAACTGTGCCAAATCAGCCCAACCGTCCGCCAGTGCGAAGTAGCGCATGCGCTCTGACTGCCTTTCGGTAGCCGGGCGCCTGCGATCCTCTGGTATATCCGACGGGCTCATCCGGAAATAACGCGACCAGTGCCTTGCGTCACTGGCAACGCGAGTGATGTTAGCCGCAATGCGAAACCCGCCTTCATCAGCATCTCCCCAGTGGAACACCGATACTTTGGGTGACAATTGACTGAGGATCCGTGCAAACATGGCTCGCCATGCAAGAGTTGGCATCCATCCCGTATAAATCAACAACACATTGTCATTGCAGCGTCGTTTAGACTCGCAGTGGAACGTCGTCAAATTCTCAATCGTCAACACAAATTCCGGCAAGCTCTCAATACCGAGACCATCGCTGCCGCCATCGCACTTTATGGAACATCAAGGATGTGCAGTAACGCGCTCACGTCGCACGGTGACGGCACCGGCCAACCGAACCGGCTGATCTTCCCGACGTAGTCCGATCTCGGTCTAAACGTCCGATGCAGTTCTCGGCTCCGCCTCAGAATTGACGGACAGAAGCACATCAAGCGCTACAGCAGCCCGAGATACGACTCCACCACGGCTTCCCACTTTGGGGCCGCAACCTCTACAACATCGCATACAGGTGTTGAGTCAATCCCATGCTCACGAAGCTCGGAGCGCAACAAGTTTCCCGAACGCCCGACGGAATGTCGCTTTGGCGAAGCGCGGACTATGTGCAGGTTTTAACGGGGACGCTCGGACATCGAACTCGTCGAAGTTGAACAACGCTCACGTCTCCGCGAAGAGCGTCGGCGCAGGTGCAGGATAGTCCCTCGCGGCTACGAAGTAATTTAAGTCACAAATAATTAACATACGACGTTCAAGCAAAAAAACTCGCGATGAGCACGCTTGAGTGACAGCGAAAAAGCATTCCGTCGCTTCATCGCTGTCCGCAGCAAAGTTCACGCTTTGGCTCAATTGAAAAAGATGTGATGACCAAAGCGTAAATCTAGCTGTCCACCCTTCACATCTTTTGAACTACGAGTGTCGATTTCTTCCCACCCTTATAATCGTAGAGCGTAATAATAGGCTCTTTGAGGTCACCCTTCGCATCAAATTGTACTTCACCGATCACACCTTTGTATTTGATGCCCGGCATCGCAGCCAGCACTTTTGCTGGATCAGTGGAGTCAGCCCGCTTCATGGCTGTGACGATAATACCCACTGCGTCGTAAGCGAACGGCGCATATAGTTCAATTGGCTGATTGAAGCGCACCTCATAGGCTTTCTCGAAACCCGCCCCACCCTCCATTTGGTCAACTGGCATTCCTGGCTGCGAACAGATCACGTTCTTTGCCGCGTTACCGGCGAGATCCTGCAGCTTGTTTGTGCAAACGCCATCGCCTGCAAGGATCTTCATGCCTAAGCCTAACTGCATGGCCTGCTTGGCAAAAGGGCCTCCCGTCGCGTCCTCACCACCATACATGATGGCATCGGGATGCTCGCCTTTGATTTTCGTAAGAATCGCGCGGAAATCGGTCGCCTTGTCGTTCGTTGCATCGTGACTGACGATGTTCATGCCACCGACCTTTGCGGTCTTTTCAAACTCGTTTGCCAACCCTTGACCATAGGCAGTGGAATCGTCCACGATGGCCACAGATTTGACGTGCAACACCTGCTTTGCATACTGCGCCAACGCGGGACCTTGTTGGGCGTCAGTTGCTACAAGCCGGTATGTCGATTTGAACCCTTGCATTGTGTAGGTCGGATTGGTAGACGCAGGCGAGATCTGGAGGACACCTGCCTCACTATAAATGCGGGACGCAGGGATCGAACATCCGGAGTTCAGGTGACCAACAACGCCGACAACTCGATCATCGACCAACTTCTGCGCCACCTGGGTCGCTGTGCGGGGATCGGCGGCATCGTCTTGCGCGTCCAACTCTAGCCTGACCTTTTTGCCACCAATAACTAGCCCCTGTTTGTTGAAATCCTCAATCGCAAGCCGAGCCCCGTTCTCCTCATCTTTTCCAAGATGCGCGACTTCACCTGTCAAAGGCGCCGCATGACCGATCTTCACGATCTCATCAGCCCGGGATGCTTGTACGCCTGCTACGGCAAACGCGATAGTGCAAAGGCGTAGAACTGTTGCTGAGTGCTGCATAGTGCGATCTCCTTGCGAGATAGTGTCAGCGTTTTGAGGATGGGCATCGCCACCATGAGCGTCGCGCGATTTCATCTGCACAATAAATACGCGGGCGACCAGCTTTTGGCATCGCGTAAGGAGTTTGAG
Source organism: Burkholderia sp. Ax-1719 (assembly GCF_011753055.1). Taxonomy (GTDB): domain Bacteria; phylum Pseudomonadota; class Gammaproteobacteria; order Burkholderiales; family Burkholderiaceae; genus Paraburkholderia. The sequence goes on from NZ_VWWJ01000001.1 coordinate 1,102,721, forward strand.
ATTCCTCACAGCATCTGTTGGCGAAATCAATATAGAAAGCCATAAAAATACTGTGTTTAACGCTTGATTAATCTGGTGTTAAGCAGGGTTTAACGGAGCATAGAAGTCGCGCTGCTTTTCGGGACAAGATCAAAAGTGCAGCTGCAACATGGTTCCTGCACACTCCCGCTGATCCAACACCGGGCTGCGTAACGGAAAACTCAAATGACATTGCTCCGGAGAGCAGGATTCAGTGAACGTCAACACTCGACACGCATAAGTGGACTGCACTCGCGCTAATGGGCGATTTAGAGGACAAAGGCGTGCTCTTCCTTGCAAATGAGCAACGCATCCGAGAGGCTGCCTATCAAATGAGTCGTCGAAATCCGACACTCGGCATTCTTATCCTCTGGAGCAATAACTTCGATGGCCGGCGAGAGCCGAACGAAAGCACAGACGTCTAGACGAACGTATAGCTCTCGCTGGATATTCCAGGACACACAAGTGCAATCTCACAACTTGCTTTCTTGCAGACGGCCGCTCCTGCTGAACAGTTCGATATTAGCGCGGCCGCTACGCGCACTTTTCTCTAAGAGAGTGTTTCGAGTAGCAAGCCAGCCCTCGCTTCCCATACCGCACTGTGCACTTCAATGACGGTCGTGACTGATAGCCTCAACGTTGCCGGTAAAAGCAGCACAGTGCTTTTATCGACCTCGCACCGTGCGCAGCATCTTGCCTATGGCTTTTCACTGCAACACGCCATCTCATCTGGCTGGCCAACGGCGCCAAAGGCGCATCGCACCGCCGTGAGGCGGTGCGCCCTCCCCCAAAAAACTTCTTCCGCAAAAAGCCGTAGCAAAGCCATACCGTGAACTTTCTGAAAGGAAGAGTTTTTGATATGGAATAGCTACCTTGTTTAGCCCAACTCTTGCCACACTTTGGTTGGAAGCAACGTGAGGCCATCGCGGCGTGACGGTAGCGGCTGCATTTGACTCCATAACTCAGTCTCAGTCAGCCCTTCGATGACCTCCTCAAATAGCCACCGAGTCAGTTTCCGATATGCCGGCCCAAACAGCCGATAATTTTGCGGGGAGATTACTGGTTCAAGCGCCGCATGAGCTAGTTCGGGATTGGCCTGCCATTCAATCTGAACCACTCTTGTGACCGCTGATAGTGGGATATCCGCAAGGTACCCGCAATTCCCCATCAGTTGCAGGCTGGCAGCCGCTACCTCCGGACCAGTCGGCAACGCCTCCTTAGCCATCGCGGCTAATTCATACACGCTTTTCTCTGGATACAAATTCTTCAGGTCAAGCAACGCGTACGCATCCTCGTCGCAACACAGGATGTCGGCATGCAAGGCTTCAACGTCGATTTCCAACACAACTCCGCAATCGCCTTGTCGCGTCGCGCACGCGGCAAAATACGCAGCATAGGCTGTCGTGAGGTAAACCACTCCGGCATGCGATTCGGCGGTATGTGTCCAATTACCAGGGAGTGCGCCTCGAGCCTGAAGCTTCCCCGCATGCATGATCGCGGCCCACGCCGTCGAAGATGTCCCGTGATAGAGGTACCGCTCCCCCGTTTGCAATGCAGCGTCCATCGAACCGCAAACTCCTCAATTTATCCACTCGTTCGTTACAGCACTTACCAATGCAAGAGACTTGTTGTGGGCGTCAGCTGGCGTTCGCTGAGGACCAGGCACTTGCTCCACTAAAGGTCATTATTCAAGAGTTGTGGAATTCGGTTGCGACTTTGATGATACCAGCGGGCGCTCAGACAACAAATCAACGAACGTCGTCGTCCTGCATCCGCCAGCATACGTAGTCAAATATCCTTCAAGGATCTGTGGACTGTGGATTGGTCGCTGCGTCTACCAAGCGACGCTCCGCGAGCTCAATTGGGAATGGTTACTTGCTGAACCATCTCAGATTGCATTTCGGGTAGCGATACGTCGATCAAGTCGTCAGCGACAAATGACGGTTAGTTGCGCGACGATCGAAGATGATGCGCAAAGATAGGGTGAGTGGTAGCACCCGAAAGAGCTGTGTCAGGGAAAGCTGCGCGTACTACAAAGGTGCTGGATTTTCGGCGCGGAATTGATGCGCAAGAGGCTGTTCGCGGGAGCAAAAGCCCGATATTTGGTGTTTAGAGTAGTACCTTCGGTGAAGGCCACCACTCACTTACCCATTGAACACTCGGGAACCCGAGTTTGAAGTACGCATATAGCCGCATGAGTTCAGACACTCAGTGCCCGAACTCATGCGTTAAAGGCAAATAGCGACGTCGGGATGCTCTCCAACACAGAACTGAAAATGGCATCTGCATGAACGAGGCCGATTGACAATCGCTCGCCATGTTGGATGGCGCACCAGCCCTTACTCCGCTACATCCGCCGCAGGTGCTTGTTCAACAGCTGCCGGGACTTCCGCGACAGCAGGTGCGCGCTCAGCCTTCGAGGCCGAAACTTTCCGCGCGGTGACCTTGCGAGCCACTTTTTTTGCCCCTACCGCCTTCTTCACTCCGGCCACATTCTCCGTTGCCGCGACATCGCCCGCAGGCTTTGCCACCTTCTTAGCCGCACCTTTCTTCACTACTGCTTTCTTCGCTGCTGCCTTTTTAGCGGCGGTTTTCCCGGCAGTCCGTGCGGCGGTCTGCTTGACAGCACTTTTGGATGCAGCAGCTTTCTTTGCCGGTGCAGACTTTGCGTTAGCCTTTGTCGGCTCAGCAACGGCTCCATCGTTTTCGGCAATCAGGAATTTCGTGCGATCTTTTGCGCTCGCAATCCACGCCGGCGCACGACCACGCCCACTCCACGTCTCATCCGTTTTCGGATTTCTGTACAAGGCAGGTTGCGGACCTCGCGCATAGTTTCCTGCCTTCGGTGCTTTCTGGGCCACAGCCGCAGGAGCTTCCGCACCATCGATAAGAAACTTCGAACGATCTTTCACATTCGCAATCCAGGCAGGAGCACGACCGCGCCCGGTCCACGATGCTCCGCTCTTCGGATCCAGGTACTTTGCGGCCACTTTACCTTGCGTTGCAACAGGCGATCCTGGCTTGCGTCCACGACGCTTGCCGACAAAGGCCTCAATATCTGCAACCGTCACCGCATGCTTTTCCATCAGGTCACGAATCTTCGTGAGCCCTGCCGTGGACTTTGTCGCAGAGAGTGCCTCCGCCTGTGCCTGGAGCTTGGATATCTTTGCCTTAATGGAATCGAGCGTAGCCATTCTTGTACCTTTCCCTTTTTGAGTTGTGCTACCGCACTATGCCACATCGCAGAGCTACGAAACATATTGCGTGCACGAATACCAAATCTTTCTGAGGCTCTAGTGGATGACCCGAATCCCTGAAGTCCAGTAACGCAAAGAAATTGAGTTCTGCTTTCTCATTTCTTGAGATCTGACTTCTTTTATCAGTTTCCGAAAGCAAGTCAATTTCTGCGTCGCTCCCGCGTTATAGAGGAATGGGACGAACGTGCCAGCAGATCGCCAACCCATCAGTTCGCGCACGAAGGCTGCGCACGGTCGGCGCAGCCGCTGAGCCTTCTTGGCTCGATAGCTGCGAGCTTGCCGATTTCACTGCGTCGCAGCCAGGGAGTTTGATCCATTCGTCGGATTGTTCACTCCGGGACTCAAACCCTGTCCAGTCCGTCGAACCTCGCAACTCTCGCGCGACCAAAGCTTTCGAATCAATTAAAGTTAAAATGGCACCCTGGACAGGAAACCTACTGCCACATGAAAAGACCGTTGATCGTGTATCTCGACAGCAGCGATTTTTCGACCTTGTCTGATGTCGCTCGTCAAACACCTGAAATCCTCGCAATCCGAGAAACCTTACTTGAACAATCCAGGTCGGGTAAGGTCGTTTTCGCGTTTTCAGGTGTTCACCTTAGTGAAATGTCACCGATGGGGGCCACCTTCACGCCATCGGCAGTAGGAAGAACGAACCTCCTGGTCGAGCTATGTCAGCGCAATGCTTTCATATCAATCGACCGGTTGCTGGATGCAGAAATCGCGCGGCTATACAAATCCGATTCTGGCTTCATTTGCCCGTTGACGACCGATGCGACGTGGTTTCCCGAGCTTACTGGTTTCATGACGCCCGTGAACTGGGCAGAGACGGTACGCACGATGCTCACGAGCGTGCAAGATCAAGCGGTAAATCGCGCGCAGCGACGAAAGCTCCAACGCAAGCTCGGGAACGGGGCGCCATCCTCCAAATTTCATCGACTCATGTCTACGTCGTCGCACGAAGCACTCACCGCAATCATGCAGCAGTACCCGATGCGACGTGAGGACGCTCTGACACTTCAGGCATACATTCATGGGACGGCAAGTGCTGAGGCTGCGGAGGCCGCCTTTCTGGCAAGCTTGCGAGATCCGAGCTGGATAATGAAATGGTTTGCGGAGCATCACGATGAGCTGTCACCAGTGATGCAGTGGTTGCGTTCAGCTTCGGCCGAACTTGTTGCGAAAATGGGCGATATCGTCAAATTCGCTGAAAAACAGAGACAACTGCACCCGGAGGTAGTGGGCGAGTTCTTGAAGCAGAAGTGGTGGAAAGGTGAACAGGACAAGCTTTTAACAAATCTTGCAGTACGCCTAGCCGGTGTCTCGCGCGAGGCACATTCATTTTCCGCCGACGACGTAGACCTCAAGTGTCCGGGACTAGCCTGCATGACCCGCACGCTCCATTCTGTTCTATGGGACGCCGTCGCCACTACGCCAAGGTCGCTAAAGCACAGTGACGCCGTGGACGCGATGCATGCAATCTACGCTCCATATTGCGACCTATTTCGCGCAGACCGGTACATGGCACCACATATCCAGCGGCAGGTTAACCGGCTAGGAGTTAGAGTAGTCTCGCGTTTGAGCGAGATCCCACCGCTCATTAATGAGCACATCCAATCGGCTACTGCAGGCTAGTTCAATGAGCTAGCCGAGTGGCTAAAAGCAAGCGGCGAGCAGTTCCTGGGCCAGCGTGGACGGGTGTGCCTTGGTGCCATTTCAGGATGCTCATATCTCAATTCTGGGCTTAAATCGCAATGGACACCGCCCGGGCAGGTGAGCTCGCCGCTCTTACTCACTGTTGATCAGAGCTGGAGTCGGTTGCAAGCAGCGGCTTCGAGCCTAACGATCCCAAAAACTGCCCAATGCGTGCACCGTAGGCGTGACGCAGACAATCGACATCGCTGTTACACATTCGACGCGTAATGACCCAATCAGACTCAGATTGCCGCAAAGCTTGAGGATCTGAGATGGTCTTCATCGTTGTGCTGTACAACTGGCCAAGTTGACGGTCCATTGCTGCCAGGCCGGCATCACCACAGATTGCGACCTCGTCGTCGTGACTCGCACGTTTGCAATCAAAACTTGTCGCAAACGTTTGGGACGGACTAGCTGACGCCGTATCCGGTGATACTGCGCTGTCCTGCGAAGACTGCTGCGTGTTACCACCATCAGCAGGAGTGGCGTCTGAGTTCAGGACGCGCTCATTCGATGGCACTGCACTTGAGTACTGCTGTGCATCCTGTGCGGCGTTCGGGTCAAGCTTGACCACGATCGGTGCTGATGCGCCAGCATCACTAGCCATTGCCGGAACCGCATCAGAAGCCGGGGCCACCTGAGTTTGAACAGGATTTGATGAGCCTGACGTGTCGCTTGAGTCGAAGCGACTATTTATAGCGCTTCCGATTACGCAGATACCGATGCCGCACAGCAAAACCTTGCCGGATCGAGCGAAATTCCTGTTGTCCGGCGCGTTGTTCTTGTACCCGGTCCTGAATCGTCGATCGACCTTACGGGTATCGATGAATCCTCCGATCCCCGCCAGCGTAGTCAATGCGCCAACTATCAACATCCCACTTCCCAGGTCCGCCATATTTTCCCCGTAGCGCGCTCATGCGCTAATGTTTGGTCTTGATTTTTCTATGAATTTGATACGTCTTATTGCTGCGCCCAGCAGACCGTCTGTGCATCGCAATCAGTGTGGGCCCGCAGGTTTCATCGCCAATTAAAGTGTTTGCAAGCGATTAGCAGCGAAGCCCTCAAAGCACTGGAACCGCTCCTGTGAGATGGGCGGGTACTTCTGACATTCTGTTTGCGCCGTCTGCTCATATTCCTGCTCCGATGACACAAGCTCCGGCGCACTGCCCGCGCCACCCGCAGCCTTCAGGCGCTTCAGATACAGCCCATGCTCTGCGGCCTGTGCGCTCGCGCGCTTGTATTCAAGCGAAGGATTTGCTGCCGTCATGGACGCAATGATCTTCCCCGCCCCGACACGCGTGTCATCAGGACTTCCAGTGCAGTAAAGCAGCGTTGACGGGCGATTGGCGGCAAGCACGTATGCGTAGATGCAAGACTGTTGCACCGAGGATGCAAAGGCCGGAGGTCCGGACGCAGCACCCTGAATGGCTATCGCGCCGGGCGTATCCGCCGTGGAGACGAGCGCCGCATCGGTGAAGGCAGCCTGAGTCACACGGTTTGCCTCATTACCGAGCTGGCGGGTCAGCACATCTGCGGGCAACGCGCGAAGAGATTGGATATTTTCTTCGAACCACGTCGCTGGCACGAAACGATCCCTCTGCGTTACCACCCGTATCTGCCAATGCGGATCATCCGCCCCTGCCTCTGAAGGCTGGCAAATACTGACCTCGTCTTCAGTCGGTCCCGGCTTGATGCATTTCGCATTACCGGACAAGGCAGGCAATGTTACGTGCAGCCGCAACGACCCGAGACTCAAAGTTTGAGTCTTCCAGGCGACAGGTTTGATAACGTTTGCTTGAGGCTGCTGAGCCGCGATAGTCGGCGCACTAGCAATTTCCGGAGAAGAAGTGACGCTTGTCGTCGTATTTCTGTTTGCCCCGGATATAAGCACGCCGGCAGCGACAGCAACCAGCAAACTAAAATACGCCGGCGCTTTACTTGTGGACATGTTTCCTGGATTATTATGACCTCAAAAATTGAATACTAACGCGCGGTTCCGAGGATAGCCAGCACCGCGCAGCGAGAAGACCATGAACGAACACAATGATTTCGCTACACAAGTAGCATTCGGTACGGATAACTTTGCCGAAAATCCTGAACAACGATGCCCCTGTGTCCTGGTGCTTGATCGTTCCGGTTCGATGGCGGGTGACGCGATTGCCCAGCTGAACGCTGGATTGGTAACGTTCAAGGACGAACTCGCGGCGGACTCGCTGGCAATGAAGCGCGTCGATACTGCGATCGTCAGCTTTGGTCCGGCGACCCTGGAAATGCCCTTCCACACCGCGCCGAATTTCTTCCCGCCGACGTTGACGGCAGGTGGAGACACGCCGATGGGTTCGGCAATCAACCTTGCACTTGATACGCTTGAAGCGCGCAAGGCTGAATACAAGGCAAACGGCATTTCTTACTATCGCCCGTGGGTTTTTCTGATCACCGACGGTGGTCCGACTGATTCGTGGCAGGCAGCTGCGGCCCGTGTCCGTGAGGGAGAAGCGTCGAAAAAGTTTGCATTCTTCGCCGTCGGCATTCAGGGCGCGAATATGGACGTGCTGGCGCAAATTTCCACGCGACAGCCCGTTTCACTGCAAGGTCTCAAATTCCGCGAACTCTTCAAGTGGCTGTCGTCGTCCATGGGTGCAGTTTCGCGCTCAACGCCTGGGACCGAAGTTCCGCTTGCGGCACCTACTGGCTGGGCATCCGTGTGAGCTGGGCGGTCATTGGTTCCTCGGTTGTGGGGAGCTCCCACAGCCAGAGCGCGTCCCTGTGCCAGGACAGCTGCTTCTACCATGTGACGAGTGATGTCGACGGCAACCGTTATCTGATAGCGTTGGCCGCCGACGGAGCCGGTAGCGCAAAGTACGGAGAGATTGGCTCCGAGATTGCATGCGAGGCCGGAGGGCGGACCCTGCTCGCCGCCGTCGAGCAATCGGGTGAAGAGGCGCTCTCGGCGTCGCTTGCTTCGAGTGTCCTGGACGCAGTGCAGGATGGGATCGAAAAGGCGGCAAGGGCTCACGAAGTTCCTACGCGCGAACTCGCGTGTACGCTACTGGGCGCCGTTATCGGACCTACCAAGGCAACGTACTTCCAGGTCGGTGATGGTGCGATCGTCGTGCGCCATGATGGCGCCCTCGCGCCCGTCTTTTGGCCTGAGTCGGGTGAATACGCGAACATGACGTATTTCGTGACCGACACAAGCGCAGCGGAGCATCTGCGCTGCGCAACGCAGGACGCAACGGATGAAGTCGCCCTCTTTACCGATGGGCTACAGCGGCTAGCACTTGTATTCGCCACCGAAACCGCTCACGAGCCGTTTTTTGAGCCGATGTTCAAAGTGCTTAGGGCCTCGTCGGACGAGCAAACCGATGAGCTTTGCTCGGCACTCGAGCGTTTCCTCGGCAGTGACGCAATCAACGAACGCACGGACGACGACAAGACGTTGATCCTTGCTACGCGGAAGTCAGGAGCGGGCAGTGTCGGTAGCGTTTGATGAGCAAGGAAACCAGCTTCAACTCGGCAAGAAGCTCGGGGAAGGCGGCGAAGGGGCGGTGTTCGACGCCATGCACAATGGCGAAAACGTAGCCGCGAAGCTCTACCTGCACGCCCTTCCCAGTGAGCGCCAGGACAAGCTGCGCGCAATGGCTCAGGTCGGCGACTCGTATCTCAAAGAGATATCTGCATGGCCAATCCGCGTCCTGCTATCGAAGCGACCGGGACCTGTAAGCGGCTTCACGATGCCGAAGTTCTCCGGCTACCATCCGGTACACGAACTCTACGGCGTTGGAAGTCGCAGGCAGCAGTTTCCGAAGGCGGACTTTGCCTTCCTGGTGGGAACCGCGCGCAATGTTGCCGCTGCCTTCGACGCCATTCATGCGCACGGTCACGCCATTGGCGACGTCAACGAAAACAACATCATTGTCAGTGACCAGGGCACCGTCAAACTGCTGGACTGTGACTCTTTCCACGTCAATACATCGACTGCGAGCTATCCCTGCACTGTCGGCGTCCCGCACTACACACCGCCAGAGCTACAGGGGCGTAGTTCGTTCCACGGCGTGACGCGAACCGCAAACCACGACAATTTCGGGCTTGCTGTCCTCATATTCCAGTTGCTCTTCATGGCTCGGCACCCATTCTCGGGGGTTCCGAAGACGGGCCACGATTTGCCTCTCGATCGGTCCATCAAGGAATTTCGTTTCGCGTATGGTGCTGATCGAGCCGCCCGACAGAACGATATGCCACCAAAGGCATTGAGCCTGGATTACTTGCCGGCAAACATCGGCGAGCTGTTCTGGCGTGCGTTCACAGAATTCGGTGTCAAACAGGCACGGCCAAAAGCCAGGGAGTGGGTCACAGCACTCGATGGCCTGCTGCATTCCTTGCGGACATGCAGCGTTGAGCCGAAACACAAGTATCCAAGCCACCTGAGCACATGTATCTGGTGTGAGAAGGACAAGGCTGGAACGCCGTACTTCACGCATGCGGCAGCTACCGGTCCGAACATCAACTTCCAGACCATTGGCGCGAATATTGCCGCTCTATGGTCACAGATCCAGACACTGGGCGCACTACCGCCCCTCCCCGTATTCAATCCGCCCGCCCTTAACGTGACTGGCGCGCCCATGCCGGCATCCGCCAGCAAAGGGGTGGTGAACGTGAACCTGGCGTTCGGATTCATCTGTTTCGCTGCGTTTGCACTGGCGATCGTCGCGCCCAAACTTTGGTGGCTTTGGCTTTTGGCTGGTGGATTCGCTATCAAAAGCGTCAACCCACCCTCGCCTGTGGAACTGAACACGCGCAAAGCCAGAGTGGACGCCACTCAACGAACGTACGACGGCCTACTGCAGGAATACGACCGCTTGCGCTCCGACCGTCGTATAGCAGACATCATGCGGGAGCTCAGTCAGTTCAAGGCCCAGATTGATGACCTGCCTCAAGTGCTGTCGCGGGAAATGAAGCAACTGCACACGACACTGCTGGCTCGACAACGGCATGACTATCTGGACCGGCATTTCATTCGTGCGGCAAAGATTTCCGGAGTCGGCGAACAACGAAAACTGACGCTTGCATCCTTTGGTATTGAGACTGCGGCAGATCTCACGCCTGCCGCAATCGGCGCGGTCCCCGGTTTCGGGGCAGGACTAACCGCCAACCTCATGGCGTGGCGGCATACTATCGAGCAGCGTTTTGTGCCGTCCGGCAGCATCACCCCCAGCCCTCAAGACGTCAGCTCCGTGAACTCGAAGGTTGCGAGTCTGCGAGCACGACTTGAGCAACAGCTTCGTGACGGCGCAGCTCATCTCCAGAATGTGCGCAATGAAATTGTCGCCCGACAAAACAGCGCGAGAGGCGCCCTGGAATCAGCACACCATGCGCTGACACAGGCTAAAGCCGACCGGGACGTCGCATTGAGGAAGCCATGATGGGCGCGCGAACCTGCCGACTGTTTAAATATCTGCGCCCGCTCGCTCTGTCCATCTGCGCTGCGTTTCCCTTCTCGGCCTGCGCACAGGATGCTTCTGGCCAGATCGAGCAATTTCTCAATGCGTTCCGTGGCAAGCCCGTTGGTCCAGTAGCATCCGCGCCAGCGCAAGTGCCGGCGCCTCAAAACACTTCGACCCAGGGCAATCCGGCGAGCCCCGCGCAGGCAACGCTGCCATCGCCGCGCCAGGACTCGGTCGCAAACGCATCAGCCTGCCCCCCCGGTGTCGATCGGCTAGGCTGCCCCGGTTCATCGCAGCAGCGCTACCCTTCGTCTTGTCCAGCTGGCACGACCTTCGGTCCTACCGGATGCGTACCAACGGCCATGCCAGCGAACGCTCATCGTGTCTCGGAAGACGGCCAGTGGCAATGCGATGATGGCTATTTGCGCTATGGGGCAGTCTGCATCCCACTCCAGTCTTCCTCGCACTAGAAACGTACCAACGACGCGACAAAGTCCAATCGACGCGCCTCATCAGACGCCATCTGAGCTCGCCAGGCACACCAGTGTGCCTTGGCTGAACAGAGATCGTAGGCAACAATCTGCGCCTAAGGCAACTGACACGCACTGCACCGAGACCTACGGTGAACGCCCTAAAAAAGACTGCTGACTTTAGGTTCTTCCTGGGATGTAGACCTTCCAGAACTGCGGAAGCTCCGATAGCCAAGCGAAACTAGCAGAGTGCTTTGTCGTGAATCGAGATATCCATACGCGCGCAATCATTTCCCTGCTTGCGGAAGAATCGCCTAAACAGTAATGGTTTATGCAAATGGCATAACTTACTTACAGGTCGACACGACTCTATTACATTGGGGCACACTGTCGTCGGCACCACGGCAAGATCGCCAGCGTGCCGTAGGCTTTTTTATCCAAGCGCACTCCCTAAGTTCTAGGGGTGCCAGTCAATTGTTGCCACACCTAAGCACAAAGGAAGCCAAACCATGACGGATATTAATCCGGGACCGAAGCCCAAACGCGAGGATGGTAAAGACGACCGTCGCCATCACGTTAATCCCCCGAATGAGAAAAAGCACCCCTCCCTCCCCGTTCACGAACCCAAGAAAAAGTGAGTAGGTGAACGATCAGGATGAACGCAGATTGCTTACGACCTGCGCCCTCGCCACCTTTCGGTGGCTTTTTTATGGAAAGGCGATTCGTCCTACTGGCGATCGCAGCGCAGCAAAGGCTGTTACAGCATCGCGTACAGTGCCAACTCTGTGGAACTGCACCACCTCAGCAAATGGCTACATCAGTGCACCGGTGCCTATTGTGGCGACCGCGCGAACTGCGTCACTTTTCGTCTGGCCACCAAGGTTGAGGCTGAGGTGCGTCAATCGAGTAATCCTCGAGACGTTTGCCGACAAGCCACTTCGGGCGCGCCCCCTTGCCTGACCACTTCTTTCCAGTAGCGGGATCGTAATACTTGGCGGGGGCCCGCGCGGGGCGGTCGTAGCCCAGCGCCCGACGCACTTCCTGCTCGGAGATGCCTAGCAACTCGACTTCCTCCTTGAAGCGTGCAAGCGCAGCGGCAACTTCCCTTGCGCGGGCATCCGCCAACAGGTCGTTCACGCGGCCGAGTTCGGCGCGCAGGTTCTTGATATCTGACATTGTCTAAAGAAAGAAATCCGACGACGCGGCATCGCTGAGATTCTAGCGCCCTCCGAACACCGTCAGGCTATCCGGAAGTAGCAATTCGGCCGGGCCTCGTATCACTGGAAATTTTTTGCTAAATGCTGCACTCTTTCGGCCGTTACTAGAAGAAGCGGCGCCACACGGGCTCCAAGCCAGAAAATCTGCGCGAGTTCGCCGTCTGGCCTGTCGTATCGTGAATCCAGCCGGCACGCCACCCCGGGCCTCGAGGGAGGCCCGGATAGCGCAGCCCATTAAGAGCAGTTGCGTCTAGCCACAAAGCAAAAAATAACGGGAGAATACAAGTGATATATCGTTGCAGCGCCTGCAGGAAAACGTCATTCGAAACGCAGTGTCTTTGGTGCGGGAAGATTCAAGCTACAGGCCAAACGCAGTCACCGGGCGTGCAGGTCCCTCTCGATCCGTCGTTCTACCCTGATTTTCAATACCAATCGAAGGGATTCATCAAAGACCTCTTCGGGAAAAAGAAGGAGCAGGCTCAGCTCAACGACTTGCTGCACAATGTCCTGACTAAGTACGCTGCATTAAAGCAACCGTACTTCGCCAACTACATCTACACCGTCAGGCCTGGCGAATCCGAAACGAGCGAAGCGGACACACCTGGCGCTCGAGTCAATGGATCTTACTCAAACCGGGAATTGTTTCGCGAAGTATTGATTCGAAAGGGATTTACAGAGCTCGAAGAAGCTCCCCACCTGCTCGACAAGCTTCTAATGACCACCGCGTTCAATGGAGCATACGTCGGCTTTTCATCAGAAATTTCCAGACACGTAAGCGGCTCAATTTCGGACATCCTGAAATCCTGGATTCAAGAGGCCGGCACGAGCTTTAGAGATGATCTATGCCTTTTCTTCTACTTCATGTGGAATCACGGCGTTCAGATCCCCCAGGTGACATTCTCCGAACCTGCTGCAACAACCTTTGGTACTCCGCTACTCCCGTGGGATACGATCCAGTCGTGGCTACATACGTGTGAGCAGATTTACTTCGACATCCTGGTCGAAAGACTCGCGGTGAAACTAGAACATTTCGACCCAAGCCTCTTCGTAACGATGTATCACGTCGATGCGATGGACGGGTACGCCTTTGAGAAATTTCTCGCACAACTATTTCAGACCGCAGGCTTTGAAGTCGAAGAAACCAAATTGAGCGGTGACCAGGGCGCCGACCTCTTCGTCACCCGACTTGGCAAGAAAATCGTGATCCAAGCGAAGAACTATTCTGGAAACGTTGGGAATGCAGCCGTCCAGGAAGCAATCGCGGCGAAGAGCTTCTACGGCTGCGACGAGGCCATGGTGGTTACAAACTCTCATTTCACAAGATCAGCGATTGAGCTGGCCAATACAGCGGGTGTTCGGCTGGTAAGTCGCAGGGAACTGCAATCCTATCTGGATGACTACAACCAACAAATCATCGAGCGCTTTCGCGCCTCGGATGGAAGCGGCGCGTCAAACCAGGAAAGCGCAGTGTTGGCCAACTGATACACACCGCGCTCTTCAACTAGGCCGCTCATCGTTGCTATGACGCTGGCGGCCTAGACTCGATTGAGGGCACTCCTCAAGGTAGCAGTTAATTTAATCGCTTCCAGACGGAAATAGGCACATCGCCATTCGGTCGAGGAGATACGCGGTAACTCAATTCCCCTCCCTTGATTTCGTAGCTTCGCCTCTGCTCCTCTCCCTGCCAATTGGGAAAGGACGCATTTTGTATGTGAAACGTCAAGATTCTGTCGACCGTATCAGCGCTGACCGTGCCGTAGTGGGTGCTCGATCCCATGACGGCTTCCCTATACTCATCGGACGTGCCTCTGGCTTTATCTCCAGATGCGAACTTCGGTCTCTCGGCTTTGAAAATCTGTAGCGAATAGTATCCACGCTCATCGATAACCAGAAGTCCCTTGGGATCGGCTCCGTAGTCTCGCCCTCGTGAACCATCGGGATGCAGTACATCCGCCGCCACCAATGTCCACGTACCTACAAGCGAAGCGTCAATTGTGTTTGCGTCGGCATGTGCTGCAGTGGACGACAACATATACGCGAAGAATATGGTCTTGAAGATGCTCTGTCTAAGAGCGGACCGACTGTTCATGCTCTCTCCTGGAGTAGGTGCGACAAGTCAATCGTAGTTTGGTGGCGGACCAGGAAAACCTACAAAGCCTCCTCGACATGCTGCGAGGCCTATCCGTCCCACACGCATAAATTACATATCTGAAAGCCCACCCGGTTTGTACGGTGTTGCTTGAAACGCATCAGGCTCAGAACGCCTCAGTCGCTCAGAGAGTGGCTTCCCCAACTTCACAATACGCGCATTTCTCGTCGTGCAGTAACGCGTTAGCTTCGCGCGATGCAACGGAAATACTACGTCGTTGCTTGCCGCACGTTCGCCAGCCACTACCTCACACGCACCCAGAGTACGCCAGCCCTATCATCCGAATTGCCACTACCATCCACGCGGTCGCTAACGTCCAATGAGATTGATCCACAATTCATACCGCACTCGCAGACTTCTGATCGTGTCAAACCATTCACAGGGCATACAAAATTGTTCGACCACGTGGATAAGTTGTTTATCCAGATAAGTTTGAGTATTCTGCGAAGCGGACGAAGAAGCCGGGGGCAAGATTAAAGTGCATTGATGCTTCGTAGACACGTCCAATACTGATGCTTTACACGAGAAATATTAATCGAGCATGACCTACAGACTCTTCTCTTGAAGTCCTCGATCGCATACACGCTCGATAGCATGCGGCAGACGACAAGGCTGAGCAGGAGCCAAAGATGCCTAACCACACCGCATTCCATCCTCTTCGCAAACTGATCAACGGCGGCAATCCCAATAGCCTTACACCGAACCAGGACGTCGTCGACCCACCGCTCGAAGCGTGGCTACGTCAGCACGAAGTTTCCTATCCGGCGTTTCTCGCGTATCAAGCGTCGCTCTTGAGCGACGTCGTCACGCCGTTTTCCGGGCGTTACGATACCGCCCGGCAGGAAAGCGACAATGCGTTCAACAAGTATCCGCTCTTCGTCACTTACTGCACGAACGTAGCCGACGTCGTGTCAACGATTCAATTCGCGCGTTCCCAACACCTGAGCGTCGTTGGACGGGCAGGCGGCCACAGCACGGCCGGCTACTCGGTACTAGACAACCGGATTGTCATCGACGTTTCCCAAATCAACAGTGTGTTCGTTGATCCGGTAGCAAAGGTCGCGACCGTAGGTGCGGGTGTCACGTGGGGCACCTTCAACCACGTCCTGAACGCGTACGGTTTGCATACCCCGGGAGGAAGCTGCTCGACCGTGGGTGTGACTGGCTATACCCTGGGTGGAGGATATGGATACACAAGCATGCGCTGGGGCATCGCCTGCGACCATCTCATCGAGGTCACGCTAGTAACGGCAGATGGCAAGATCGTCACGGCGAACGAACAGGAAAATGCTGAGTTGTTGTGGGCGCATCGAGGGGGTACAGGCGGCAACTTCGGCATCGTTGTATCTCTCAAATACAAACTGGAGTCCTTGGCCGAAGTTTGGCCGCTTGAGATCAATTGGCCGATTGAAGACGCGGCCAAAGTGCTCGTCACCTGGCAAGACCAGATGACCAAGACGCTCCAGGACACGAAACTCGGGCTGCTTGGATTTCTTGCAACCCGCCAGAACACCGTCGTCCAGCCTGACGGCGAACGTGTGATCCACAACGTCCCGTACTTCTGCATCCGAGGGATCTACTCCGGTGACGTTGCGGCGGAAGGCGAAAAAGCGCTCGCCCCGTTGCTGGCAATCGGCAAGCCAGAATTTCCGTCGCCGCTGTGGAAAGGCCGCATACCCTATTCTCAGGCGAACGAGCATCTGCTCGACAATGTTGAGGGTGTCATCCCTGACGCGATCAAGGAAACCAAGCGTTGCGCGTACGTTGAGCGGCCACTGAACGAAGCCGACTATCAGAAAATGGTCGACTACTTTAAGACAAGTCCAAGTCTGTACAACATCGTCTCGATGGAGCCGTACGGCGGTGCAATCAACAACGTCGCCCCGGACGCCACGGCCTTTGTCCATCGCAATGCCTATTTTGACATCTTCGTCGATTCTTTCTGGATGGACGAGGCTGACAAGCCCGAAGCGTTCAAATGGCTACATGACTACTTCGAATCACCTGAGACGAAGGAGCTCTGGTCTAACCACTACTACCAGAACTATCCGAATTCGGAGTACAAGAATTGGCAGAACGGATACTTCGGAATCAACTATCAGCGGCTCCAACAGATTAAGGCTCACTGGGATCCGACGAACTTCTTCCACTATGAGCAGAGCATCCAACCGGCTTGATTGTTAGTAACGGGCTATGAAGACATTCAGTGTTTCATAGCCCGGCAGACACTCAACGACCTTCGTCCTTCGCAATAAATACCGCTACAGGTAAATAACGACTGTCAATCTCGATTTTGAGACTCGAAACAATGCATCGAAGTTCCTGCAGCGCTTGCCTGCTTGGACACAGTCAGTCCGTCGATTCATTGCGACATTTGTTCAAACTCAACAAAACGATATCGATAGTTACGAATTGATCGAACAGTCAATTCTGTAGACCCCATCTTTTTCTACTAAAAATAGACCTTTATAGTCTCCTACGTGCTTTGCGCATATCACTCCAATCGGCGATTATTACGCACACTAAATTTTATCTGCGCAAATTTAAATTAAACGCATTTTTTAGACGCAAAGTTAGCAGGAGATATTTAATGGCACGTCACGTTCGCTTCCACGAAACCGGTGGCCCTGAAGTTCTGAAAATCGAAGAAGTTCCCACCCCCGAACCAAAGGCTGGTGAGGTCCGCATTAGCGTTCGCGCACTGGGCCTGAATCGTGCGGAAAGCATGTATCGCACTGGCCGCTACGTTATTGAGCCAGTATTCCCGGCTACTATGGGTTATGAAGCTTCGGGTGTAATCGACGCAGTCGGTCCTAACGTCAAGGACTTTGCAGTTGGCGACTCAGTTGCAGTTATTCCTGCGTTTATGTTCGACCAATACGCTCTTTACGGAGATTTGGTGATTGCCCCCGCGCGTGCCGTGGTCAGAAACCCCGAGGGTGTGAGTTGGGAGGCTGCCGCCGCCACCTGGATGCCATTCACAACGGCGTGGGGCGCATTGATTGACCTTGCCAACCTGCGCAAAGATGATTTCGTGGTTCTCTCTGCGGCATCAAGCAGTGTCGGTTTGGCTGCAATGCAGATCGCGCAGTCAGTAGGCGCTATAGTCATCGCCATTACTCGAAAAGGCGAAAAGGTGGAAGAACTCAATGAAGCGGGGTTTGCCCATATTCTCCAAACGGGTCTGGACGATATTACGGCTGAGATTATGCGAATTTCGGGTGGTGTCGGCGCTCGCGTGGTCTTTGACCCGGTCGGCGGTCCCGATTTTGAAAACATTGTTAAGGCAACCGCCAAAGACGCAATCGTCTTCATTTACGGCGCGCTTAGCCACGATGTGACGCCGGTGCCAGTCTTGCACGTGCTGGGCAAGCACACCACCATCCGTGGATACGAATTCATTGAAGTCACTTCCGACGACGAAAAGCTCGGCCGGGCGAAAGAATTCATCACCGAAGGTCTGCGCAAGGGCAAGTTCAGCCCGCAGATTGCCAAGGTCTTCCCATTCGAATCGATCGTCGAAGCGACACGCTTCCTTGAGTCGAACACTCAGTTCGGCAAGATTGTCGTAAAACTGTAAAGCCAAGGCCGGCTATTCAAGCCGCCAGTCTGTCTAAAGTCCATTGCACTGCAAGCAACAGGCGGTTCAATGGGCTTTCGCGTGTTGACGTCATCTTGTGTCGCTCAAACGCGGCGACACCGTACAGTTATCAGCTACCACTACTGGGACTTATCAAGTGCATCACATATGCAGGTGCTTCTGCAGGAGATCCTGGACACTCACGTTCCTAGCTTCGTAATTCGCTATGCCGGCGAGGAACATCGCCGTTGTCCTGCCGAGGACAACCGCCGCCACAACTTAACCGCATGGAAGGTGCCGGCAAACGAAGTGGCGGCCCCGAGGTATCTCATATGCGTTACCACTTGGACTGCTCGCGCGATTAGGCCCAACTTGCCTCAATCAGCGTTACGCAAGCATCAGGAAGTTCTGCACCATCGCAGAAGCGTCTTCGAGTCGTGACGCAATCACCAGTCTAGCGCGTAACCCGCTAGCCATCAGCGGCCGATAAACCACGCCCGCCACCCGTACTTGTGTGATTGCTTTCGGAACAATTGAGACACCCAAACCGGCGGCAACAAGCGTGACTGCCGAAGCGATCTGCGGTGCGGGCTGCGTTAGAATCGGCATGAAGCCTGCTGCCGCGCATGCCTCGATAATATTGTCGATCAGAGAACTACCGGCTTCACGCGGTACCTGAATGAACGACTCTTTGGCAAGTTCAGCCAAAGCGATCTGGCGCCGTGACGCCAGATAGTGTGCAGCAGGTAGAGCGACCAACATCGGCTCGTCTTGCCAGTCGTGCTGCTTGATCGACTCCGACGTTCGTGTTTGTGGCCTGACAATCACTACATCAAGCCTGTCTTCTTCAAGGCCACCCAGCAGGATGCCCGACGTTCCTTCTTGAAGGGTCAACTCGGCATCGGGATATGATTCTCGAAATCGCCGAATCAATCCCGAAACATTCTCATTGAACGCTGCCGTAGCGGTGAAGCCGACACGCAGTTGACCAGTCTCACCGCGCGCCGCACGCTTCGCGGCCCGAACTGCACGCTCGGCCCCGCCGAGTATGCGCAGAACTTCCACTTCAAATGCCTTTCCTGCTGCGGTCAATTCTGCACCCTTAGCAGTGCGCCTGAACAAATCGGCGCCGAGCTCGGTCTCAAGCGCCTTAATCTGTTGACTGAGCGGCGGCTGTCCAATACCGAGAGATTCAGCTGCCTTTGTGAAGTTGGCCGCCTGAGCGACGGCCAGGAAGTAGCGTAGGTGTCTAAGTTCCATTTTGAAAGTGGCCCGTCTTGAACCGGAGTCGTAAATTCGCGACGTCCAGTGCTAAAACATATCGCTACGCGATGTTTCATATATTGGACATATGTCGGAAAACACACAAAAATGTCAATGTTTTTTGACGAACAGAGCTGAACATGTCTTCCCCATCAATGCCCCCATCAGCGTGTCCTCTAACACCAAATTCCGCGTCACGGTCTGATGGCATTCTTCCCAGAACTGTCGCCTATTGGCGCATCGTATTCGCCCTATTTCTCGCGGGCTTTTCGACCTTTTCTTTGCTTTATTGCGTTCAGCCACTTCTTCCCGCTTTTACGAGAGAATTTGGTGTTGGCGCAGCGAGCAGTTCCCTTTCTTTGTCGCTATCAACCGGCTTGCTCGCCATCTCAATCCTTTGCGCGGGCGCAGTGTCAGAGCGTGTAGGCCGACGCGGACTCATGTTCGCCTCAATGACCGCAGCAGCCTTATGCAATCTGTTGGCGGCGTGGTCACCGAACTGGTCCACGTTGCTTCTGTGGCGCGCCCTTGAAGGTTTTGCATTGGGTGGCGTTCCGGCAGTAGCTATGGCATACCTCGCGGAAGAAATTGCACCGGAAGGTTTGGGGTTTTCCATGGGGCTTTACGTCGGGGGTACAGCCTTCGGCGGCATGGTTGGTCGGATAGGGATGAGCGCACTGGAACAGTACTTCTCCTGGCGGACAGCGATGGAGGTGATCGGGGTGGTCGATCTGCTCGCAGCTGTCGCGTTCGTTGCACTCCTTCCGGCGTCACGACGCTTTGTAAATCGTACGGACATGACTGTTCGTCACCACTTGCAACTTTGGCGTGGGCATCTGAAACACAGAAGTCTCCCGTTTGTTTTCGCAATAGGCTTTTTTGCGATGGGAGCATTCGTGACGGTGTACAACTATGCAGGTTTTCGGCTCACGGCGCCGCCCTTCAGTCTGAGCTCAACCGCTTGCGGTTTCATCTTTGCCGCGTATCTGTTCGGCATGGTCTCATCGTCTGGCGCTGGTGCTCTCTCGGATAAATTCGGGCGCGCTCCAGTGCTGATCAGTGGAATCGTACTCTCCGGTGCGGGCGTAGTAATCACGCTTTCTACTTCGCTCGTCCTAGTCATCGTCGGTATCGTGCTAGTCACGATCGGCTTCTTCGTTACACACTCTGTTGCCAGCAGCTGGGTTGGCAGCTTGGCAGGCGGAGCCAAAGGACACGCGGCCTCGCTCTATCTGCTCGCCTACTACGTCGGTTCAAGCGTTCTCGGTTCACTAGGCGGTTCGTTCTGGCAGCATGGCGCGTGGCTCGCTGTAGCGGGATACGTCAGTGGACTGCTCGTCATCTGTCTAGTCGTGGCGGTCAGTGCAACCGAGAACGAAAAGCACGCTTAGAGATATGTCGTCACTACTTCGACAAAATCTGACACGATGGTGCCGTGCTGAAGGCCTACAAGTCGGGCCCTCAGCACTCCGAACATCGCCTCCGGTGAGCTCGGGAGCGACGTTGACACCACTTACACTCCTGGCTCTTCTGCTGACACTCAGAGGATCTACGCAGCCGTTACATTCTGAGTTCAGAGAGCACAGCGCCCAACTGCCCAGGTTTTAAGTTGCGCCACACGGCAGAGAGCGGCAGCAGCAAGCGCCTGCCCCTTTCGGAGTCGCCTATGGCAAGAATACCGTCGAAAAGTCGAGCATCTGGGCCACATTGAGGCAAATGGAACTGATAGGTCGTACGCCCTAGCGCGTAGCCTGCAAGATACATTTTTTCCAATGCTATTACCCGAAAGGTTGCTGCGCCATCCGCTCGGTGCTCGGCGCTCCACAGAACCAGTGTGACAAGGCGTCATGATTCTGGGGAGAATGACTTCGGTTTGCCCGATTGGGACTCTCAACCGACCGACGTGGCTAGCGTGGTCTGCGGTGTCACTTCTGGCTGCGCATTCCCGATTTGCCGCCATGCTGCGATAGCGAGCAGCTTACGCGCACGCAACAAAACCGGGCGATCAATCATCTTGCCGTCCACAGTCGTGACGCCTCCATTCGAGTTATCGAATGCTTCAATAACTCGTGTCGCCCACTTTACCTCTGGTTCGCTCGGCCCGTAACAAGCGTGAACAGTAGCAATTTGCCGTGGGTGGATGCATAACTTTGCGCCGAAACCGAGCCGCTTGCCATTCCGCGCTTCCTCTTCGAGGCATACGCTGTTATGGATATCAGCGGTCACCCCATCGACAGGAGACTCGATTCCTGCGACACGAGATATAAGAGACAACCGCGTGCGAAACGTATCTAGCGAGTCGGTTGGATCGCTCATTTCCATCTCTGCAATGAAGTCCAGCGTGCCAAACATCAACCGCTGCACAAATGGTGCCTTCGCAATCTCTAACGCTGACCACATCCCTTTTGCCGTTTCGATCAGGGGGTAAACTGGCACCCGGCGTCTGGCGCGAGCGACGACGTCTGATACGTCCTGCAGTGCCTCAGCTTTCGGTAAGACAATACCAGCCACGCCACGATGAGAGGCGAGTTGAGCGTCCTTCTCAAACCACTCAGTACCGCGCCCGTTGATCCGAACGAGAACCGGGCGCTCCGGTGACAGCCACTGCGCCAGCGTCGCGCGAGCGGCATCCTTTGCACTTGATTCGACGGCATCTTCAAGATCAATAATCACCGCATCGGCCCCACTATTTAGTGCGCTCTGGAATCGCTCCGGACGGCTTCCTGGGACAAACAGATAAGACTGCGGAATGAATGTGTTCTGCGATTTCATGATTTGCTTTGACCTCAATGTGATCCAACGGCTTGAGATAGTCCCCCTTCCTGAAACACGTCTTTATTGCGTCCGAGGTAGAGTGATGCTGCCGCACTCACAATCGATGCAATCGTCAGGTATCCGGCGACTGCGTACGCTGAGTGGAAGGTTTCGAATAGCCACAGTGAGATCATCGGCGCAGGACCACCGGCAATGATCGAAGCGCCTTGATAGCCGAGCGATGCACCGCTATAGCGGATATGTGCGGGGAACGACTCTGCAATAAACGATGCTTGTGAGCCGTACATCGACGCGTGGATCACCATAATCACGATGGTTGCGCCAATTACAGCAACAGGGAGCCGGGTGTTAAGTAACGTAAAGTATGGGAATGCAAAGAGAGCCATGGCGAAAGCGCCGAGCGTGTACGTGCGGCAACGGCCAATGCGATCAGCAAGGTAGCCGAAAAAAGGCAGAGCAAAGCACGCTACTACCGCAGCGATCAACAGCGCGTTCAGGATAAGATCCTTGCCAAGCCCAAGGCTTTTCGTGCCATAGAGCACCGCGAACGTTGTGAGCATATAGAACGCAGCCTGCTCGCTCGGTCTGATCAACGCGGAAAGAAGGATCGCACGCCATTCAGTCTTTATAGCTTCGACAATCGGACCTTTCGTTCGCTTTGCTGTCTTGTTCGCTTCAATGAAGTCATGCGTTTCCGGCACGCCAAGGCGAATGAGCAACCCAAAGACAAGCAGCACACCGCTGGCAAGAAATGGAATGCGCCAACCGTAATCAAGAAGTGCCGCTCCCGACCAGTGGCTGCATGCACTCCACACCAAAACCGAAACCACAAGACCGAGAGGTACGCCGATATTCGGCAGCGACGCCATGAGACCACGCCGGTTTCCCGTGTGCGATTCCATTGACAGGAGCACCGCACCGCCCCATTCTCCTCCGACACCGATCCCTTGGAGGAAACGCAAACCGACAAGTAACCACCCGGCAGCTGGCCCTAGCGTTGCTGCCGTAGGCAACAGCCCAACCAGCAGAGTTGCCACGCCCATCAGCGTCAACGTAGCCATCAAAGTCGACTTGCGACCAACTCGATCACCCATATGACCAAACAGTGCCCCGCCCAGCGGTCGCGACAAAAAACCCACAAAAATGGTCGCAAATGAAGCCATTAACCCCTCGGCGTTTCCGTGCGCGAAAAACAACTTCGGAAATATGAGCGCCGCTGCGGTTCCGTAGATGAAGAAGTCGTACCACTCGATGGTGGTTCCGATAACACTGGCGAGCGCGGCACGTCGTTCGACGCGCCGGCGGCTATTCCCCGCTTCGTGCGCAATCGGCACGAAGTGGCTAGATTTGCGTTGCACTTTTTGTCTCCTGATTTATTTGTAATCGAGGCCCCGTTGACCGGGGCACAAGTTAGAACATTGCCTCGGCCCGCATAGACACGCTGCCATCCGGCAGTGCCACCCACAGCATTAGCTGTTCACCATCCGGAACGGCATTGATCGTGAGCTCGTTACCCAAGATCGACGGCTTCAACCCACGGTATCGAAACTGTCGCAATGGGCGCCCCGCGACTTGCTGGGCGAACCCTGCGAGCAGGGTTGCGTTAAGCGGCCCATGAATAACGAGGTTTTCATAGCCCTCCACTTCACGGCAGTAATCGACGTCGTAATGGATACGGTGCCCATTGAACGTCAGTGCCGAATAGCGAAAAAGCATCGTGGAGTCTGGCTTGATTCGACGGCTATGCGCTGCAGTGGGCATCGGCTCGGCCGCAGCAGCCGAACCTGTAGCCGTAGCGCCCTTGTAAACGATGTCGTGATACTCGTTCACCACTACTTCACCGTTGTGCAAAAGTTCATGTTGCACCTTGACGAAGACAAGCTCACCGCTACGCCCCTGCTTATGATCAACCGCCACAACGGTTGAGCGCTTTTGCACCTCTACGTCCAACGGAACCGAAGCGTTGAATTCAAGTTGACCTCCCGCCCACATCCGGTTTGGCAACGTGACCGGCGGCAGAAAACCACCACGCGCGGAATGACCGTCGCGTCCCAGCGCCGACGGCGACTCTCCACTCAGGAAATACAACCAATGCCACAGCGGCGGCAGCGAAGCACCCTTCACAAGGTCATCCTGCGATTGGCCGAGTGTCGCTGCCATTAGGCGCGCGTGTCGTGACGAGAGCACGTCGCTGTCAGTCTGGGTTTTGCCAACCCATTCGCGAAGATGGGCAATGTCGACTGCACTCATGCAGGTTCTCCAATCTGAATTGCCGAGAATTCGGCACGAAGACTTGCGCTGTGCTCACCCAACGCAGGCGCGTCAGAAAAATGCTGCTCGTCCCAGGGCGCGCGTACTGCGGGCGCAACCATCTGGAGTTCGCGACCATTGACCGTCATGGGCCACTTCCGGAGCGCGGGGTGTTCCGCCATTTGCGCTACCGATCGCACTTGCCCGTAGGCAGTTTTCGCATCTTTCAAACGCGCGAGTGTTTCCTCAAGACTCAGGCTCGCAAAGACGTCACCAATGACGGCATCGAGCGCATCGCGGTTTTGAACTCGTTGTGTGTTTGACGAAAAACGCGCTTCAGTCGCAACATCCGGCTGTCGCAAGAAACGCTCGCAAAAATTCCGCCATTCGCGTTCGTTCTGGATGCTAATGACAACCTCGTTTAAGTCACGAGTCGTGAATGCACCGTACGGTGCAATAGACGGATGCTTGAGTCCGAGCCGCTTCGGCGCTCCACGGCCGTAGACTTCATGGATGTAAGGTATTGACATCCAGTCAGCTGCGCCGTCAAAGAGCGACACGGCAACTCCGGAGCCCTTACCGGTGCTGTTGCGCAGCGCCAATGCGGAAAGCACAGCAATAGTTGCATTCATACCCGCACCGATGTCGCATATCGACACGCCGATGCGGCCGCATGCCTCAGGGGCACCACTGATACCGGCCAAGCCACTTTCGCACTGCACCAGCAAATCGTACGCCTTCAGTTCGCTGGCACCATTGTTCGTACCATAGCCACTAATATCGCAGGTAATTAGGCGGGGATTGCGCTCACGGAGTGCCTCACTGTCGAAACCGGCTCGCGTGAGGGCGCCTGGCGCAAGATTCTGAACAAACACGTCGGCTTCAGAAATCATGCGATGCAAAAGGGCTGCATCATCTTCGTTCTTGAAATCGAGAACAATCGACTCCTTGCCCCGATTGGTCCAGACGAAGTACGAAGCCTCTCCGTTGGCAGCATCGTCATAACCGCGTGCGAAATCTCCTTCTGCACGCTCCACCTTGATAACGCGCGCCCCCATCTCTGCCAGACGGCCGGTGCACAGTGGTGCGGCCAAAGCCTGCTCAATAGCGACCACTACCAAACCTTCAAGCGGCTTGCCAGCTTTGGCACCGCCTCCAAATGCGCTCATTCGCGACTCCTCCTTGCAATTGTGCGATCAAGTATTGAACAGTCTCCGCCTGTCGTACAGTGAGCATTTTCAAACGCATCGTTCGACAAAAACGAAACCTTCCGTAGTGCAACCCCGATAATTGGGCGCGTGCTATCCTAAAATGCCGATCAATTTCGGATTCTTCTAACGGTATGACCTACGACCTGACCGATCTAAAGCTCTTCCTTGCGATTGCCGAAGTAGGCAACGTTTCTCGGGGGGGCGAGCTTTGCCATCTAGCGGCATCGTCAGCAAGTCTGCGGATGAAGAATCTTGAGGAGGCGGTTGGCGTTACGCTGTTCACGCGGCTGGCACGCGGAGTCGCCTTGACGGCTGCTGGCAGGGTCTTCAGGGAGCACGCAGGCCGATGTCTTGCCCAACTCGAACAAATGCATGCTGACTTGCGGCCTTACACACTTGGGATGACCGGGCATGTAACAGTGTTCGCTAACAACAACGCAATTAGCACCCATCTCCCCGGCGACCTTGCCCGATTCTTCGCTGAATATCCGAGTGTCAGGATTACGCTGGAAGAACGTACGAGCCACGATATTGTTGCAGCAGTCGCCGCAGGGCGCGCGGAAGTCGGTGTCGTCGCGCTGGAGCATGAGCATCCGATGCTTGAATTTTTGCCTTACCGGAAGGATGAGTTGGTACTGTTGGCGCCTATGAAACATCCGTTGGCCGACAGGAAGAAGGCTAGCTTCGGTAAATGCCTGGGGCATCCGTTTCTCAGCCTGCAGTCGGGAGCAGCGCTACACACATTTCTCATGAATCACGCCACAGCCTTAGGTGGGCGGCTGGACGTTCGAGTTCAGGTTTCAGGATATCGTGCCATCGCACGACTGGTCGCATCCGGCGCCGGCATCGGTATTGTTCCTCGGACTGCCATAGAGGACGATGATCAAGGACAATTGGCGGTTATTGAACTCGAAGAGCCTTGGTCGCAACGCGATCTTCGTGTTTGCATTCCTAGGCAGCAGACCGAAAAAAATTTCTATCGGGACGCACTTGTCGATATTTTGTGCAGCGCACACAAAGACTAAGCCAGGGGGACACAGGCCGATGGGCGAAAAGCGAACGACGCCCTCTACTGGTGATCGAGAGCGTAACTACTCGGACCAACCGGTCTGTTTTTTTATATCCTCTATTCAATTAGGGCATTCGTCGTGTCGTACATGCAGCCTAAGGTCGCTTCGACGCTCGAGGGAAATTAAGTGCGCCCAAGATCACTTAATTAGCATTAGAGACCACTCGGGGACGAATGGGAAATGATGGACACGTAGGTGTCTCAATCAAGCGTCGAAGAAGCGCACCAGCTTCGCGCGTTCGAGGTCGTCGTTTGTGAAGGTCATGCGTAGTGATCGTGTTGACCCGCCAATATAGCGGACGTCCTCGATCGCTCGACGCGGTTGCGGGATCTGGCCGGCGTCATTGCGTGGTCGCAGTGCCTTGCGTCCGCTCGGATTGACCACGAACATCCCGAAGGTCTCGTCGGCCTCAGAAGCGTCGACGATTGCCTGATTGACGTGCTCGTCGCCAAAGCCATAGCCGATGGTCATCAGACGCGAACCGCGTTCGCGCAGACGGGCGCGAAACTCGTCGTCGTATCGCGTGAGAAGCGCCGAGCCTGCAATTGCCTCGACCTTCCGTGCACCCATCACGAGCAGGTCATTGCCGTCCTCGCTGCGCCAGTTGACCGAGCCGTGCAGCTTGAAAACCGGCTGACCTTGGGGTTCCACTCGGTACTCGGCGTCCGGTCGAGGTCGCCATTCCGCCGCGAGCTTTTCCTCCGGGCGAAAATTCCAGAAGTTCGGCGGCAGTGCCATGCCGGGGTATTGCACGCTTATGCGTGGATCTTGGGGCACGTAAAACAACTCAAGGAGCAGATCCTGGTTGAGCGTGAAGATGGCGTCGAAGCGGGTTAGAAAGCTGGTGATGCCGCGCTGGACAAAGTTTGGGCCGTTGCCCTGAAACTCCAGCCCTGGTTGACCCGCGAGCATCGAGTTCATGTCATCGAATGATGCCCTGACCGCGCGCTCCATCAGGTTTAGACGCTCGTGGTGCGCAGGTTGCCGGTGATGACGCCACTCGCTTTGCAGGTCGCCAAGTACCTCTTCGAAGTTCGGATTGTCGATAAGTCTTTTGCACAGATCCCGGTTGTCTGCAAGGCGGCTAATCAGGTCGTCGGCTAGTTCGCCAGCAAGCCAGCCATCCCAGTTGCGGGTGAATCCGGCTCCGAGCAGAAGTAGATGTGCCATCGATTTCGCCCCACGATTCGTGATCTCTCATTCTACCTATGCCGCTGGATTCAGTTCCAACGCGAACTCAATCGCCGATGATTCACCTTGTGAAGGGCGAACGAAAGAGAAATTGGCTCATCGCAGATTGCGTGACGGACGGCTTCGGCTGCCGGCCCTAACCCGTGCCAAGGGACAAACCTACCGTTGGAACGAACGCCCTGCTACTGCGAACGGTCATTGCACTGGCGCCGCAACGAACTGCAGTAAAGCTCGCACTCCGACGACCGCACAACCTCGCCAGCATCTTGGCTCGTGCGAATCGTATAAGCCAATAGCTCCCGTCGATCCGGCAATTCGGACATTGGTCGCGCGAATCAATTGCAGAAATGCATCATAAATACTCGCTGAGCATAAAGTGAACTCCACGTCGCATCAAAAAAATTAAGTTAATCAAATATCTAACTAAAATTTCGCAAACTTATGCTTATCGAGCGCTAAAACTTTTGAAAGTTTTGTCGTTATTCTTCACACCCATCGGTAATAATTGGTAAGATTTTGCGCCAGAGGTAACGGGTTGGCTCATCCCAACTACTCCACTCTGGTAACGACGAAGGCAAGAACAATGAAGTCAAACAAGAAGTCGGTGTTGCTAGTTGGAGGTTTGATGGCCGCAGCGATCGCGTCTACCTCGTTCGCGGCGGGCACGTCCTCCATCACCGCCACAGAGAGCCCTGCGAACGTCTTGATTCTCTCTAGCGGCTCGGGGCTTGTATCAGGGGAATAATTTCGCCTGACGGACGCTCAATTCAGCACGAGCAGTAGTAGTGGCATTACGGTCAAACTGACCTCGATCCAGTACACCGTCGCTACATACATCGGCGCCATCGATGCAATCCTCAGCTTTGCTACTACTTGTCCACCTCAACGAACTGTATCGACGTGACGGCCAGCTCGACCCTCACTGCAATCGGCTTTAATAAGCTGAAGTTCGGAACGGGCGCAGAGGTCAGCATTGTCCATAAGATTATGGGTATCCCGAGCCAAACTTTGAAGCCTTCTGGTCAAGAGAAAGTGATCTTCAACTACTCGTATTTAGTATTCGCTCCCGCTGAGTGACCGGCGGGATTAGCCATCTCACGAGGACAACATGATTCCAAACGTAACTGGCACGAATGATGTCTCCGGATTGATTTTCAACCCATCCTCCCAGACTACCTCGTCGGATGCTACGGCATCCAACAACACAGTTTTATCCACGCCCACGCCGAGCGTTTCTGCATCAACAAACACTGAGGACGACGCGGTTGCGATCAGTGGTCAGGCAATCATGCTGTCACGCTTATTTATGACCGCAAATTCAAGTACGGCGCCATACTTAACTGAATTGACTAAGACGACGATGGCGGCTGATCCTGTTGACTTTTTGACGCAGGATGATCGAGATTTTCTCTCAAAAATTTATTCATATGCTCAGTCGCAAGGTGCTGATTTGCGCTATGTCGATGATCTCGCAAGCGATATGGGTATGTACAGGAAATTCGGAAAAGCGGAAATCAACCTAAACAATGGCGGAATGTATGACCTTGAAGGTCATCAATTAACGTATAGTTTCACCACCGCTGACACCAAGACGGCCAATGCAATCTCTGGCGGTACTGCAATCGGCAGTACGCAGTTCGACAAGGGTTTTCTAAAGTACGAGCTTGATCCTGGCTTTACTCCGAACCATTCTGCCAGTTTTTCATTCCTTCAAAGCATGGTCGAGCATTTTTCGAGCTCTGGTTCAAGTGATGGTTCGTCTCTAGCATCAAAGTTTTCAACCTACATGCCGAGTGGTCAAAACAATTTTGTCGTGACCACCGCATCAGAAGTCACGCTCGTTATCCCAAAGTCAAGTTCGGATAACACCGAGTCGAAAGCGCAACTGAAGAGCAAGCGAACCGGAAATACCGGCAGTCACGCAGCCGTAGACCTGAAAGCAACGAAGTTGAAACTTGCGACGACATTGCTTGATGCGTTCCTCGCGTGGCGACGAAAGAATAATTCCTGATAGCATCGTATCATCATTGAAATAAGCGTGCTCTTTCCGTCCGGACCGCGACTGCGAGGCCTTCGCACAGTTCGTCACCAGGGAAATCGGTTGACCTAGACGTCAGACTCAACCAGACAAATGCTGCGCGATCCCCCGGAAAATAGAACAGATAAATTCTGATATTGTGAAGGCAACGGATATCAATCGAACGTACATTCGTGAAGGTCAAAATCCTTTCCAGTCTTCAATAGCGATAAGTTAACGCACCACAACGCCAGGAGTCCGGCACGGTTCGCATTAAAATTTCCGTGATTTGATAAACTTGGTTGGTTTTCAGGAACGTCCCCTCACCCGGGTGTATTCAAGCAGGCGATATTTGCTCGATGAAAAAAGTATTTCTATGGACGATCGCGTTACCGCTCTTGATCGGGTTGACGGGCATGCTAGGCGCGCACAGTGTGCTGGCCGACTCCCAGTCGTCCTACGACGACTGCTTGCTCTACGGTCTGCGCGATAGTCGTAACGGGGCTGTCACTCAGATGATAAAAGGAGCCTGTTACGCGCTCTATGAGAATGGAGAGATGCTTCTGCCTCGGGAGCGTGCATACAACGTATGCCTGCTGCAGAATCTGCCTGGTGCCCGGGACCCCTTTGCCATTGCTCAGATCAAGAATGTATGTTCCCATCGCAGTGAAATGTGATGGCAAAGTGCTGATTTCTTACGCGTACGTTTTCACGTGTGCTGGCTCGCTGGCCCGTCGGTCATCCTCTGCGACGGAAGGAATGATCGTCGCCAGTTCGTCCGCAACGTCCAGACCGTGCTTGCTGGCAAGAAGCGCAATGTGGATGCCGAAAACCCCGTGAAGCTCACCCACCGCGCCATTAAATATCCAACTGGCGTCGTGTCCGCGTTGCGCGCCATAGATGATAGACGTCCGATCGTCGGCACCAACTGTAGTTAGGAACTTGCGGAGCGCCGCGCGCATCGCCCGGAGACTACCGCAAATGCCCGAGGCGGCGGCGAGCTTACCCAGTTCGGAAGTCAGAGACTCTCGAATAAGCAGCACCGATTCCACACAGTGCGATGGCACTTCCATTTGCGATGGCGAGTACAACACGCGCCGATCTTCCAAGAGCGACAGGACGCAGCGAGCTACCGCTCGCTCGGCCTCGCTGGGATTTCACTGGATGCCAAACGCCGACACGCTGAACCCGGTGATGCGCGAAACGATTTCCATGAACCGCATGGCCGCCCCCGAAGACGTCGCCTACCGCGTTATTTGCAAATCGTACGTACTGCCGTTATCGGTTAGGCACGCGCCTGTGCCCTGTTGCGTCCACCCGCTGAAATTAAATACGCATCGTAGGTTGTGCTGGCCGTCAGCGGACTGTGCGAGGACATTGCCGTTACCAACAACGCTCACGCCGATGGAACCACCGGTCGCTACCTGCCCGCCTCCAAAGGCTGTCCCAAGGGAGAAAGCGCCTCCTTGCACATAAACATAGTGGCCGAGGTAGGTTTCGCCGTCCAAGGTGACTGAAACAGACTTGTCTATCTGCTTGGCCGTGCCATGTGCCATCGGCCCCGCTCCGCGCGGCATCAACGATAGGTCGTAGGTGGCACACCCCTGCAAGGCCAGCACTGCCGCGCAGCATACAACCAGCTTTCTCATTTTGATCCCCGTGTTCGCCTTTGCGTGGCTGTTGACAACACTATAGAGCGTCGAGGATCGAATCGCGACAGTGGCTGATGTTACCCGTGAGTAGCCGCGCCGAGCGACTGTTCAACTTCTGATACCTGCCGCTGCCCCCTAGCGACTCGAGCAATCGCTCTGAGCCACTCACCTGTGGATGCTCGCTCGCCCTTCGATGCCTACTGCATGAGTCAGTATTCGGCCCTCACGAGTCGTTCGGCAATGTCCAGCTTCGGCGCCCCGATTAGAGAGGGAATTCGACCGAGTACAGCCTGCTACACTGAAATCCTCCCCCTTGTCCTCTCCTTCCATGAGCGCTCTCGAGCAAAACCGTCCGCTGTCTGCATCGGAGATGTCGCTCGGTCGTTGGATGCTCGAACACGGCGAGCCAAGGGCTCAAGAATTTCTTGAACAGCTAGCGCTAGCGGAAGTAACGTCATGGCGCTGCCCCTGCGGCTGTGCACCCATCAATTTCCAGATCAAGGGACAAGAGCTTGCCCCGCAGGGGGTACAAATCCTCGGCGACTTTATTTTCGGTCCAGACGATGCGCCGGCCGGAATATTCATTTTCGAGAGCGCGGGTCAGCTCAGTGGCATAGAGGTCGACGGCCTCTCTGGCGACGTGCCCGCTATACTACCCCGCGAAGATGATCTTCGGCCCCTCGGCTCTAGTCGCGGCAAGTCCCGTCACTAGCATGCAGGAAGGCTTCCTCTACGTCGCGCCGACCGCTCGCCGGTATCGGGTCTCCCCTATGCTATACCACGATCCGTGGCGCACAGAGTCGTGGACTTGCAGCCGCACGTCAGCGCAATCATGCGAACACATGTGTCGACGTTCGGCGGCGGATTCAACCGGTTGGAGTTTCAGCCTAAATCGCCAACAATCGAGGTAAGTTCGGCCAAGCAGCGCGAGTCAAGGTCCATCAAACCTAGAGCCTGCGTTGGAAACGCCTACTCGCCGACCGTTCGCGGTGAAAAACAAATTCTCTTGTAGGACCATTCTGAAAGAGAATGGATCGGAAGCTCGACAAAGCGTGGAAATCAAAACAGGCTGTGTGATAAAGGAAACTAATGACAGCAAAGACTTGCATCATTTGCGGAGGCGGAGCGGGCTCGCACGAGCATGTATTCCCCGCAGCGCTAGGCGGCCGCAGAACAAACAAAGGAATCTACTGCACCCCTCATAACAATGGATTTGGTCGTCACGTTGCCGAGCTTCAGAAGCAACTGTTGATGTTTAACGCCATTTTGAAGGTGCGCCCAGATCGTCATGACGCCCCCAGGGCATTTTCATTCTCGGACAAGAACGGAGATCATTTTTCGATGCTAGGCCCGAGCATCGAGACTGCAGCACCGCCGTCAATCAATGATTTGGGCCTCTCAAGTGGCGAGACAGCAGCTTTAAAATTCAACAGCAAAGAGCAATTCGAAGGCTGGAAGGAAACGCAGCGAAAGAATGGTTGGGACGTGCAGGTATCTGGTGATTTTGGGGAACCTCAGCAACGTCTCTTTGCGGCTCCTGTCTCGGTGTCGCTGCGCTTTGGAGGCCACGCAGGCCTCCAAGCCGTGGGCTATCTCGCCTTGACGTTTTTCGCGCAGTATTTCCCCGATGTAGCGCGGAGCGCGGGCTTGGAACCCTTCAAAAATTTTCTGGCCCTAGATTTCTCGAAGGAGGAGGATGAGGCGAAGTGGAAGTCGAATCTGGTCTGGTGGGACGGACGAAACGCGGATGATGTGGTTGGCAAAGGCCCGTTTAGATTTGGGCACACCATCGTAGTCGGCGTTTCCACTACAAAAAAGCGCGCCTACGCGTACATCTCATTTTTCTCGTCATTAAACTTCGGTGTCGATCTCGGCCCCGTCGACGACCCGCGCGAACGAATGGTACGCGTTTTCATCGATCCGAGAGCTGAGAAGGCCCCTGACGATTTGGACGCAGTTGATTCGGATGCGTTCTCTATCGAAGTCGATCCTGCAGCGTCCGACTTGTTGGAAATGATTCAATCCGGTACTGCTGAATTGGCGGTCAAAAAATTCTTGCATGAAGTTGGTGCGTGGCACTTCGAGAGTTTTGTCAGCGAACTGGATGAAGAATTGCAGGGTTGGGCGAAAAGTCACTCGACCGATTCGACGCAGTTCGCAGCGACGCTTGTGCAAAAGCATAGACAACGTGTGCTGAATGTTGTTTCTTTTGTCGCATCCGGCCTGAAGGTGGAATTCGAGAAAAACGGGAATATACCGACGGCGCTTCCTGAGATGATGGACAAACTCATCGAAGCAGATGACCACCAATCGAACGGACTTAGCCAACACACGAATGCACTACTCGAATTGTCGAGGAGCGCGATCACCGACGTGATAAAACGGGAGTTGGATTCGAAAAAATGCGACGCTGGAAAAATCGCAGGCTTGCTAGGCGGTACTCAAGGCGTTACTGTAATTACCCAACAGGTGATACAACCACTTCTGCTGAGCAGCTTGAAATAGTATCGGCGCGTGATCGTGATCACACGCTTCGATCTGTCGCTGGGCAGGTTAATGGAGTTGCCTGTAGCCGCTATCCATCTGCACTGCGCGCGGCGGCAAGATGGTCAGGTATGCATCGAACGGCCGCTTTGTCTTGACAAGAGCGTCCGTTCAGGTCCGTACTGAGCCGCTCGCCAGCAGATGCTAGCTCGGCCGCCGATTTGAAGTACATGAGTCACTAATCGGCCAATAGTTGCCGTTCGCGCAACTCTTAAAGCCGCCGTCCTAAGGGCTGCTTCACTTCGAAAGCTGCCGGATGCGCGACGGAAGTAATGGCCTCAACCGACGCTCAAGGGCGAGCTATGGTTGGTCGGGCGCAACGCCTTCCGGCCGCACTGAACAATGACGTTGTCGCACGTTCGGTAGTCGCGTTCTTCAGTGGCGCAAGGCTGTGTTTACGTTTCTCGATACGAAACGCAGGAGCTGTCCGTCCACGCCGACAAATATCATACAATTGTGCACAAACACGCAGCGCCCCGAGCGCGAACGCCAGAATTGCGCTGCTCGGTCTCAGGTCGAACTTCTCTTGAAAGAAAAATGGCTACGGCAAACGAGAGCGTCTTCGCGCATAAAGCGCGACTGTATGGATTTGTGCGGTGCGGGCAGTTGGACGAGGAAGTCCTCCGCGCTCTTCTTCCAAATGGCGAGCCCTTAGAATACGAGCGTCAACTTTGGGACTACAAGCTGAAGCTTCCGAGCTTGCCATCATCACGCAAGCCAACCGCAGAAGAACTTGCGGAATTTAACGGTGCAATGGCGGAAGTTATGAAGGACGTCGCCGCCTTTTACAACTCGTTCGGCGGTTACATCGTCGCTGGCGTCCGGAACTCACCGCGTGATATTGTGGGCTTCTCAGACGGATTCGATTGCGATGAGCTGAACAAGCGTTTTCTTGCTGTGACGGGGCAACAGGTCGAATGTTGCTTCAGAACCTTCACCACACGCGAGACCGCTGATAAGGCAATCGGCATTTTATTTATACCACAGCGAGGCTACGAGAAGCTTCCGGCTCAATTCGGTAAGGATGCTCCCCAGAAGCCGAGCGGAAAACGGCCTTATGGCAAAGGGGACATCTACTTCAGGTTCGCGGATCAGTGCATTCGTGCGGAGTCGTCCGAACACTTTGCATTTCTGTTTGCACCGGGTAAGCGTGCTATTCAACATATAGCCATCGCGCAAACGCCTGTACCAGTCATGGCCTCGAACCTCGCAGATCGCGACCCGGGCTTCATTGAATTTGTTGGTCGTGAAGACTATCTCGCCTCTCTTTGGAAATGGTTCCTAGACAAATACAACTCCGTCAAACTGCTGGCTGGCATCGGGGGAGTAGGAAAAACCACGCTGGCGCACGAGTTTTGTGACCAAGTCGCGAGCGCTTCTCCATTTGGGTTTCACCGAATAATTTGGCTCAGCGCGAAGCGCCAGTTTTATACTGCGGTGAACGGTCAATACGTTCCATCAAGTCGGGTGGATTTCGCGGACGTCGAAGATGTGCTGCGAACCATTTGTTTGGAGCTAGGCGCTTTGGAGGAAGATGTGCCGTTGGATGCAGGACGCGAGGCGCTCATGGATCGCGCGATAGAAGCACTCCGCATCTTGCCAGCCTTGGTGGTGGTGGATGATATTGACTCGCTTGAACCTGACCTGCAGCAAGATCTCTTTCATACGCTTATTTCCGTGTTCGCTCATACGGCAGGGAAATCGGTTGTTGGGTCTCGGGCGGTATTGACCGCTCGACTCGATCTTGGCGCGGCGCCGGGCCAAGTTTTGCGTGTGAAGGGCCTCGATCTTGACGATTTCTGCGACTTCGTCGAAATCACGAGTGCTGCCCTCAGTCTTCCGGCGGTGGTTGAGCGGAACTCCAAACAGATCAAACGGTTCCACGAAGTCACAGAGGGATCGCCCACGTTTGCGTCGTCTGTTCTGCGGCTGGTGTCGCTGGGCGAGACGTTGGACCAGGCGCTAACCAAGTGGAAAGGTGCTGATGGCGAAGACGTCCGCCGTTTTGCGTTTGATCGGGAACTCGATCAACTTCCCGATTCCACACGGAATGTGCTTTTTGCCTTGTGCGTACTGACCCAAAGCACGCTTGCCGAACTCAGCACGGTGCTATCACGTAGCGTGCAACAGGTCCGCGACGATTTCGCGGAGCTTCGAAAGTACCATCTGCTGTCGCATGCCGACGTGAATCTTCCTGGCGGGGCGCTCGTGACCATCCCTGGAAGTATTCGGATGATGCGGGACTTATTGAGGCTTAAGGTTCGAAATCCGAAAAAAATCGAGGCGGACTGTGTCCGCGCCCGGAAAGCCGCGCCAGTCGTGCGATCTGATTTGGGTCCCGAAATTCGCCGGGTGACAGACTTATGGAATCAGGGTCAGTCAACTGACGCACTCGACGTTGCGGAACTCCTCGACCGAAAATACGAGAACAGGGACATCAAGTGCCTGTTAGGTCGGGCATATCAAATGACAGCGCCCCCTGACTTCAAGAAGAGCGAGATCGCGCTTCGCAAAGCACATGAGCTTGGTTGTCAGCGCGCGGAGCTCTTGCCGCTCTGGGTCACGGCGAAGTCGGAACTCGGAGATTGGATAGGTCTTCTTGAAATTACTAAGTACACCGAGTCCAAGATTCCTGTCACTGATATCCTGCTTGGCCGTGCAGATGCATACCAACAACTCGCCGAAATGGATAGACGAGCCGGGAATCTGAGAAGCGCTGCACAGCGGTATGCTGAAGGTGGTCGAGAGATTGACGATGTCCTCAAGCGCAGCAGAGCCGCGCGCCAATCCCTCCAGTTGAAGCAATTTAGAAGAGAGTTTTTGATTTCGCATGTCGAGTTGATTGAACGTACGACAGCAGATGCCAACGACTACTTGGACGTGTGGTTGGCGGCAGTCTTGTGTTATGACTGCTTCGTTCGATCGCCGCGCATTATTCGCCTTGGTGCGGGTCGGCTCTCCGAATGGTGGGCAGCGGTCGAGAGACGAGATTCATCGTCGGCAAAGTCTCAACGCGTACTTGAGATTCAACTCAAAAGGCTCAGGGATATTATCGTCGGTTTGCGCGCTGCGGATTCTACGGATGCGACCATGATGGAGGAATTGGAGAGCATCGCAAGTGACCTGGATCGTCGTGCAGCCTTGTACTATCAGTAGGCACGAAGTTTAGACTTGTTGCGTAATCACAAGGGAATCGACGAAATGTTCGGATGCAATCGCCGCCTTCGTCTAATTCCCTTGGACTGGGTCGAGGTATTTGTCGCGTAAATACGCATTCGCGCGCAGTGACACCGGACATTGAAAGTTGACGAGATGCGAACGTCGGGATGGGAATCCGCAGTCGCCTTACAGGTTGCAATGTCTGAACGTCGGGTATGGCCAATTAAATCTTCCCGTGACTGAAGGTACGGAATGGCCGTTCTGCTCCTGAACGCGCCCTTGGAACCTAAGCGGCTCGACCGGCAGCAACGGGTCGCCTTATGCCCTCGGCATGAGAGTCCATACCCGCTGCGATCGTCACGCTTTGTCGTCGGGCGCTAGCCGGCCACTTGGGGACATTCGACGTGTCGGCGTAATTCGTCGACAATCCAGACGCACAAACGCAACCATGGGGGAAGGCTCATGCGACAAGAAATCACTCTTAACGTTCGGTGCGATATTTCCGAGCAAGAGTGGGCCAAGGTTGAAGCCGTCTATAGATCGATGGATGGGTGGATCGAGGATAAGCACGGTCCGGCTTGGTATGGGCGGAAGGGCGACGCCAAATTCATTGGGGCCTCAGTCGAGCCCGGTGGCATACAGTTCTGCGGTGAACTCGAAACACCTATATGGATTGGGTGGCTTACCGTTCTGTGTGCCAGGCTCAGTCTCGCCCTCGGTCGCGAGGTGCATGATGCTGAACTGTAGATCGGCCGTTCATTTGTTTGCGTTTGAACGGCTGCTTTTCGGAAATCCGATAGAACCGTACGGGTCGTGCTCTGTCGGTCACCCTACTCTAGTGCCGCGTTAGCTCGTGCAATGTGCATCAGGACGTAGCCGCGATAAATATCACGAAATCTATGTACTTTTGACAGGGCGCAACGGTGAAGAAACACACACCCCATGAGGAATATGTGCGGTCAGTTCGCCAACAGGCCGCTTTAGTAGCGCAGGCGATGCTCGACGAGCGGTTGAGCTTCTTAATCGGTTCACGACAACTGGCCGGATTGCGCTATGAGACCGATATCACTGACGACGATGCAGATTTTTTGATTTTCGTGGCTATCGATTCAGAAACCGATGCATTCCCGCTTGGTTCAGTTCGAGAGCACTGGGATCCGCTTGCTCTAGCAAAGCTTGAACCGAAGATCAAAGAGGCTGAATTGTGGGCTTCTAGCGTAGGAGCCGATGCGTGTAGGTCGTTGATTGCGAGGTTTGCCGAGTAGCTACAAATCTCGCGAAGGACCGTTTTGGGGTTGCGAAAGACCATGGACGTGCACCAGAAACGACCGGCCGCGACGGCTCGCTCTGGGCCACACAGCTGTGGCCGCTCGCCCGCCCGTCGATGCAAAAGGCATGAGTCAGTGGCCGGCCAGGAAGAGACGTTCGACGCAGCGACACGAATCGTCGACACCTACGCAACTCCAATTTCATCAATTACCCGGTGGACCATCCATTTTAGGGTTCCTGTGAGGAACCTTGGGACGCCCCTGATCCGCTTGATCGGGAACAGGAGCCGTTGACGTAGCGGATTGTTTCGCCGCGCTGGGCGTTATATTGGAAACCGGCATGGAAGCGGTCGTGCACCCCGCAAGGACAAACAAAAAAGCCGGTAGGGTATTCTTTGTCATCGTTCGCCTCCGGAAACGAGGTTACATTTTACGAGAGACTACCAGCCGGAAGCATACGGCTCAGCAATGACGCGAAGACGTGCCTCCTTGCGTTGCACTCGCGTCGAGCCGTTCATGGCCTTTGGTTCGTGGTCGGCGTGGTGCTGCCAACAAGAGACAGGGTACGCGGCTGGCTGTTTCGTCGACAATCGAGGATGTCGTCGACGAGCAGCGAGGACATAAGAAGTGCAAGAGACTTTATTCTTCGACACAAAAATGCGCCACGCATCGTTGCCAACGTCGCCATCGAAGTGACTAATCGTCCGAGCCCCGTATGAATACAATGAAGCCGAAACGGCCAATTCTCGTCTGGGTTGTATTTCTTTACTATCTGATAACCGTCGTGCCTGCCGCCGTTGGACTGCTTTTCGTTTGGCACTCGGCGTCTTATTCTGCGCAGGCACGCACAGTCATCAATTCGATGCCGCCGCTATTCTGGACACTTCTCGGGCTGACCATGGCATTGCAACTGGGTGGAGCGATCGCATTGCTCAGACTGCGACGTATCGCGCTCCCTCTGTTTGCTGGAGGCCTCTTCGTTACCATCCTTCAGTGGACAATGCTACACAATGAGTACGCGTTCTCAGGAGCCGGCAGCCAAGGTACGTACATGGGGCTATTTGGTCTGGCAACCGAATTTCTTGTGTGTGCGTATGCGTGGCGTCTTCGGTCTCGTTCTGTGCTCACCTGAATCGCAAGCGTTGAGAATTGTCGAATGTAAATGCCCCGAAAGGCCATCATCGCGATACAGCGGACGTTTCTTTCGTGGGACGCAGAGCGGCCAAAAAGAGACTGTCGACTGAAGGTCCTGAATCGTCGACAAACAGATGCGGCGGATCAACATGCCCCTCACATCGGGGTGCCGTGACTTAACTCGCTGTGTTTCGCTAAGATGACTGAGATTGAGCGGCAATGGTGCCGTGACCGGGAAATCACATTGACATGAAGTTGTTGGCCATTTCGGGTAGCGCGCGCCGCGAATCCACAAATACTGCGTTTTTAATGGCGATGAGGGATTTCCTGCCAACTGGCGTTGAGCTATCTGTCTTCGCCCGACTGGATGCCCTGCCGGTTTTCTCACCCGACGCTGAGGGAGTAAATACACCTTTACCGGTAGCCGAATTCTTGGAGCTTGTATCAAGCGCCGATGGAATCATCATTTCCAGCCCCGAATATGTCAGAGCGATCCCCGGAGGCCTCAAGAATGCAATCGATTGGCTCGTTTCTCGTTTTGAAGTCATCGGCAAACCCATTGCAATAGCACATGCGTCTCATCGTGGCGACGATATGCTGGCTTCTCTGCGGCTCGTTCTCTCCACAATCAGTACCGGCTTCCTTGAATCCGCCTTTCTGCGCGCTCCCCTTATCGGAAAATCCCCAGCGGAAATCATGACGCTGCTGCGATCACCTTACTATGAATCTGAGGTATCCGCGTTTCTAGCCGACTTCGCGGCATCTATTCGCTTGACGCAGGGACAGGCGCTACTCGACACGTAGCGTCTCCTTTCGAATGGCCGCTATCGTCCGGGGCCACTGGCTGCTTCGGGTGAACTTCGGCCAGTTCGACCCATTCCACGTCGCTATCTGATTGGTCTCTCCATCACGATGACGTCGCCGATGAATCTCGGATTGGTCGTGCTATAGGCAGTCTCAAAGCCCTCGCGTTGCCAGAACGCTAGCGCGCGCGGATTCGTCGAAATAGCGGCGAGCTGCAGTCTCCGGTAGCCCCACTCACGCGCCATCTCGTTGATCAAAGCCAGCGCAGTTTGTCCGTAGCCTCGACTCTGATGCGCTCCTGAAAAAAGCAGCAACCCGATCCATGCGCAGTCATCGTTCGGATATGAGCGAATCACGTCAGCACATCCGACCATGTCCGACCCAACGTAGAATCCGAACACTGATTTGTCCGCCCCATCGTTACTGGCTGGCTTGCCATTGAAGAAATCGTCAACATCTTCCTCGGAGGACGGCCGACCTTCGACGAGTTCAGTGTACGAAGGTGCCTCCAGAAAGATGCGCAACACGTTCGCGCAATCGCTGTGGGACTCGCTGGCGAGTGGGCGGATTGTAAGCATCAGGAGCAGTTTCGAGATGAGAGCA
This sequence comes from Burkholderia sp. Ax-1719, assembly GCF_011753055.1. Classification (GTDB taxonomy): domain Bacteria; phylum Pseudomonadota; class Gammaproteobacteria; order Burkholderiales; family Burkholderiaceae; genus Paraburkholderia. The sequence goes on from NZ_VWWJ01000001.1 coordinate 1,143,492, forward strand.
ACAATTCTAGAGCCATTGGCCGAAGTCGCCATAAGCAGCGCAACGTCGTTGTGAGCGTCCGCATTGCGCATGCTTGACTGCCCGAACCGTCGCACTCGGTCGGTCGCCCTACTTCGATGGCCCCGTGGTTCATGCAAACTGCGCGAGTCAGCAGTCGGCCAGTACCGGCCACTCGACACCGCCGAGTATATGGCTCACATCCGACGGCCGCACCCACTTGCTTCAGGTGACGGATGCAGAGCGGTGAGCAGCCACTCGCCACGACTGGGAGTCGGCCAGCACACTGTGCGCAATTTCATAGCTTGATCCACACGTTTACTGCACCTTTAACTTACGGCAATCAGCCTGGCGAAGCAGGACGCGCCGACATCGTAATCGAAGGTTTTGTAAGGCTGGTCGCGATGCACTGTGCAAGGAACACTGGCCTACGGGTCATATCATCGAACGTGAGTAGTCTCGCGAAAAATGCGCGATGCGTGACGCCATTCTCGCTCAGCGCTGACCTGGTTTGAGTACATCGCTGTTGTCGATTTGATCCTACAACTGCCCTCGCGAATGAGAATAGAGTGACATATTCATGACTCTAATGCGCAATACATGATTACGACGTGAAATTAGGAATCTAAACTCGTCGTCGCAATAGAGAAAGTTCATTGCCGAGAAAAACCTTGAATAATCAGACAAAAAAAGTCGCTGGTCAATTCAGGTTTTTCATAGTCTCGGACATCAATCATCAGACCTATCCTCGTTAACACTCAAAAAAAAATGTACGGGGTAGATGATGACCATCAGAACGACAGCAATTCGACAACTCGCTCGACGTGACCTGACGGCGGTTCCTCCTGATCAGGAAGTTGGCGTTTTGCCCGGTGGTTCCAAGGTCATTGCCGTCTCTGTGGCGAAGGGCCGGGACCTGCTCTCAACGATTGATGACTATGTCCTCCGACAAACTCACTTCGACCGCCAGGCTCGTCTCGGGCTGCGGCGCGAGGTGGTCGAGGTGACACAGCCGATCTACCTCGACTACGTCGCCTCCCAGGTTCTGAGCTGGACCGATGATGAGATCTCGGCACTTAAACACATCGTCATCGGGTTAGCGACCTTCTTCGCACCGCTTGATCTGAATCTGCCGCCAATCATTTACGTAGTCAAAACCAGTGGCCAGGAGGAAGGTTACGCTGCGTACACGAGGCGCAAGGATACGATCGTGCTACCGACCAACATGGTAGTGAGCGTTGCGACCTCCATAAGCTACGGCGACCCGCTGCACCCAGACACCGACCTTTCGTACCTGCAAGACGTGATGGTGCACGAGTGCTTCCACCTGTTCAGCAAGAACCATCCGAGTAAGCGCCTGGCACTGTACGAGCGCATCCACTATCGCAGCACGGGTCACGTCGTGGAGTTGCCCGATGCACCATGGGGGCCGCCGACGTCACGCGCTACCATGCGCGACCTGAAGATCACCAATCCGGACGAACCCGATCAAGATGTCTACATCGAGATGTCCGTGCCAGCCCATCCGGACGACCCGTCCAGTCCCACTACGCAGCGTTGCCTGATGCCGCTATTGCTGGCGCGCGAGCCGTACGCCGGCGGTGTATTTTTCGAGTATCTGGAATGGTGGTTCATGGCCATTGCACCCACGCCGAGTGGGCGCTGGGAACCGCAGCTGAATGACCAAGGGCAGCCGCTGCTTTACGCCAGTGCGCCTCTGATGCAGCAGTACCTTTCGCTCGTAACTGCCAACTTCACCCAGGAAATCTTTCAACCCGACGAGGTTCTCGCGCAGAACTTCGTGCTGGCGGCTACCCAACCCAGTCTCAATATCCTTCAAGACATCCAGAGAGAGCTTGCGGCCGAAGGCAACAGAGCATGATCTCGAGCCATGCCAGCAAAAGGTTCGCTGGCCTTATCGCGATTGCATTCGCAGCCGTATTCGCTCTCGTTGGATGCATTGGTCAAACTGGAGTCGAGGCGTCGCCGCACGCAAACTTGCCAGTGCCGGTATACGTGCGCGACCCCGCCTTCCCGCAGCCGTCCACTGTAAAATTCAGCACTGTAAGTTGGGTTCGCCGTGAGCCGCGTACTGGCAATATCTACGTATTACAGCGCTCTCAGCCGGTGGTTAGTGTTTGGAGTCCTAAAGGTAATCTCATCTCCTCGTGGACGACGAGCGCGCTGGGCGACCCGCATTCAATTTCCTTCCACACAGACACCAGCGGCAAGACCCAGACATGGATCACCGACATGGCGCCGCCAAATCCCGCCGGTCCCGCAGAAGGGCATTGTCTGAAGGCCTTCGACCTATCTGGAAGGCCGCTGTCGACGATTGGCACTTGCGGTGCAAATTCGCAGGGAACTGGGCTCGACCCGGTGCAGTTCGACGAAGTAACGGATATCGCATGGAATTCGTCTGGCCAGCTCCTGGTGTCCGACGGCGACGTAGGTGGACTCAATAACCGGGTCCTGACTTTGAATCCATCAGGCCGAGTGCTCGCACACTGGAGCGCTCCTGATGGCCACACCGGCAGTGGCCCTGGTCAATTTAATCTGCCGCATGCGTTGCTCGTCGACGCCTGTGACCGTATCTGGGTTGCCGACGCACTCAATCACCGTGTGCAGGTTCTTGCGCACGACGGCACTCCGTTGGGAGACATCGCAACATTTGGTTCCCTTGGCGTTTATGCCCTCGCCTTCGGTCAGACCTACGCTTCGCCGTCGCGCGCGGTGCTGTTCGTAGGTGCGAGTCCCTCCACAGGCGGCGGCACGGGTCGCGTCTCGCTTTTTATGGTTCCGATGGACTGCGCAGCCCCGCATATCAATGCGTCCGCACCTTTTGCTAGCTTCGAAGTTCCGCTGCCCACATCTACAACGACGACGCTTTTGCATGCGCTGACAGTGGATCCAGATACATGGGACGTCACGCTCGCCGTGCTCGGCTCTGGAGTTCCCCCGCAGCGATGGGTGGCCACGTGGCCGAATGGCCGCCCGCCTTCTGTGCACTGACGCCCATCAGGGCACGGCTGCCGACTTTCCCTTCCACTGTAAGAGGATCGCATGACCTTCACTACTGCCGTCTCCGACCCAGTACCGCCTTCAGCCTATCCGTCCTTCGAGACGGTGAGTAGCCCTCCTCCTGCGATGCCGCCAGCGTGGACTGCCACGGTGCTGCTGCATCCCTTCAGTCCGCCCTTGTCGACCGACCCGAAGCCTGATAATCCGTTCTTTCAACTTTGCGTCGCCAACGTCGCTTGCGTCCCAGGCAAGTGGTTCTCCGCTCAAGTAGCCGGCTGTTCGTACGGCCGGTGGTGGTATGTAGTGACACCTGAGGGCACGAAGGTCTCCACGGACGGTGGCCGAACGTGGACGGCCATCGATCTTGGCTGGTCGTTGCCGAGTGACTGGTTCGGCGCACAACGCTCGAGCGCCTCATGCGTCGGCTCCTCGCCTCTGAACTGGATGGCGCCCGCGCCGGTTAACTGGTGGAAGATTCCAGTACCAATCGCAGGTTCACCGCCAGCCGCGACATGGCTCTGGTTCGATTCGGACTCGAACGCACCGGTACGCATGATGTTTGGCGAAGGACCTCCGAAGCCCACGCAAGGAGATCCGACCCAGCTTGCATTCTTTCAGATGTGGTCTTTCACGTATTTCCCCACCTACACTGCACATGACAGTGAGGAAAAGGCGCCTGCCCGGCCGCAAGACTTCACAACTCCCACGATTCCTGGCTTTTCGGTTGGAAATCCAAACGGTTATCAGAATTTCACCTGGAACACGAATTTCGGCATGACCGCGTTCATGACCCCGGTAAACGAAAACTACAATCCGTTGCCGACGCGTGTACTTTACGTTTGGAAAGACGCCCCGGATTACCAGAGCTACTCCGACCGCGCGCAAAACACGTTGATGCAGTACAACTACAACTCTGGAGAGATGGGCGCGCAAGAAGCGCTGCTGACCGGGCCGGCACCGAATGGTGTGCAGCCACCGCCCGAGAGCGGCACAGGCTTCCTTATTAACTTCAACTGGGACGGCACCTCAAGTTGCATCGGTGGCAGCCAGTTCCCGTTCGCGCAGGAACCACCCGACTGGGTTCAGATCCCGGCCGTGGAAGGCACAATCCAGGCGACCATCTCCAGCAATCCGGTCATTGCGCCCGATACGACGGTAACAATCTTTTCTGTGCTGTTCCCGCCTGCGCCGCCGAACTACCCCGAGGCCACCTACCTTTGGACGTGGTATGCGCCGCAGAACGCGACGGGTACTGAAAGCCGGCCAGTCACATTTATGCAGTCGCAGTCTGGTGTCAACGTCGGCACCAGTCTCGCGCTCGCTGATTACTATTACTACGAGGCCTTCACCCAGCCGATTGACCCGTCGAACTTTGACATTCCTTCCGCGTGTGGAATACAGACACAGAAGTCTGCGTTGCGGCGACGTCTGCCGTAATGCCGTCGGGCTACGAAGCACAAAGCGACGTCTAAGCGCGACGTGGCGCAAGGCATGATCAACAGCCAGGTCGTCGATTTCCGCTTGAGCAGGTGAAGAGTCGCTTTTGTGTCGCACGCTCTGCGTCCTCTGGAACGCAGAGCGTCAATGACACAATCGACCGCCAGCCACACTCGCCAAGATGCCAAAACGAACTACTCCGCATGTAGATGTGGCATTGCACGACCTATCCCACAATAGCTACTTGATCGCGCGAACTGCTAGATGGTTCCGCGCGAAACTGATCCCGGCAGCAATCCCACCTAGCGTTACCATCCCTGCGGCTGCCAGCGTAATGACGAGGGGGAGCTGATTTCGAGCGCCAAATATTCCCACGCACAGTCCGGCAAGCGGTTGTGTCGCATTGTTCAACAGAACAATGACTCCCGTCGTTTTCCCATAGTCTCGCGGAGGAATGATGGCCTGTCGTGCACTGCGAATGTACACGTTGAACATCTTGTCAAAACCGATCACGACCAGAAACGCAATCACATACGTAGCTATCGAAGTACACATCCCCATGGCAACACCGCCCGCAGCAATGGCGACGAATGCAATACAGCCAAGTTTGACGCGGGAAACCTCAACATGTGCGACCACCGCGAGAATCAGAATCGTTGCAATGGCGCCTGCCACTTGCAACGCGGCATAAAATTCACTCGTTTGCTTGAACTTGCCAGTCACCATCGCCGCAGCGGTCGCCAGCGTGATCCCTATTACGAGGTTCTCTGCAGCCGCTAGCAACACGAGGCGTGCAAGGCCCGGCAGCGATACAACGTGCATAAGCGCAGTTAGTAGAGGCCTGTAAATCGGGCCAGTGGTGTGCACAGGCGGAGCTATCCGCGCAGAGGACGTGCGTTGCCACACTACGGTGAATACATCTGAAGCGACAAAGACGAGCGCGGCGCCCGCCACGGCCCATTCCCAACTCTTCCATCCCAAGAGCGCGGCAGCAGCCACAGGCCCTAGAACCATCCCCAACTGGTCTGCGAGTTGCGTGTAAGAAAGTACCTTCTCGAAACGTTGTCCGGCGAATACCTGCGGCAGCAGCACTTCACGAGCGACAAATCCTTGGCTAGTAAGCGCACCGCAGACAGCGGAGAGGCCGATGAGCCATGGGAGCCCTCCCCAAACGAGATAACCAGCCACACCAACAAGACAGGCAATCGCACGACTCGCCTGACTGATGCGCAAGAGACGAACGGGCGACATGCGATCACTGAGTGCTCCGCACAAAGGGAATGCAAGGAAGCGTGGCAACGCCTCGACAAAGAAGGCTATCCCAGACCATGTAGCCTCTTTCGTGATAGCGAAGACGACCAACGGGACCAGGAAGAAAAGCAACTGGTCCGCAAGGCGCGACAGGAAAATTGAGGCAAGGAAGGCAGTTCGATCAACACGCACGCACGATTTCCCTTTTGACCGGAAGCCCGTATCCGCATCGATAGCTCAAGATTCACTCCCGATATCCGATAAGACGGTAAGTAGGAGTATTACCGCAGACGTCATCGACGGAAAGCAAGCTCATCAAAAAATGCACACCGATAGCCGAAGACCCACAGCCCATAGGAATGCCCCGAGCCGCAACAGAATCAGAAAATCTTGCCCAGCGTAGTCATGCTGGGGAGCGGATGAATGACCGCGCATCAAAGAAACGTCCAAATCGCATAGACCGTCTTATGAGAACTCGAATGAAAGGAATTGGTTGCACAGCACTGTTGTCGGCTTTGATGCTGTGCAGCTGCGCGGCACCACAGCACTCGCTCCCTGCTCAAACGCAACTCGTACCGCTCGAAGACGCAGTTGCAGGCTCCGACGGCGAGCTTGTTCGAGCCATCCGGCAAAGCGACAGCCAGGCTGCCGAAGCTGCAATAGCGGGTGGCGCAAATGTGAACCTGAAACTCTGCTACGTGGCCGCGCGTCCGGGCTACATTCGTTACGGTGTTTTCGGACAAGACCCAACCTGCCGTCCGGCCTCCCGAATGCAACCGACTGGCGTGCCACTACTGGAAGTCGTCCTCGACCGAGCCCGCGTGGATGCACAGCCCGCCCTGGTTTCAGCGCTTGGCCGCCATGGCGCGAAGTGGGATATGGATGGACTCGCAGTACTTGGCCAACTTACGTTGAAGTCGTACGGCGGACAGATCAATTGGGATGTACGTCTTGCGACGGCGAAGGCTCTGATCAGTTACGGCTTCCAGTTTTCGCCCGTTGACATTCGTACAACCGCGCACACCGAAGCCGAATTCCATCGCACCGCTTCCCTCGCGTTCGTCGGGCAGGTTGCGCGCCTGTCGGGAAACTCGGCTGCCTTCGATGCCGAAATAGCCACTCGTAATGAGGAGCGGCAAAAGCTCGCCGAAGAAAAGGCGATCGAAACTCGCGAGGCCGTCAAACAGGATCGCGTGGTCGGAACAGAAATTTGCCGGACAGACGAAGGGATTAGCCGGCAGATACTAGGCACCGCATTTGGCCGACCGATGTACGGCCAAGGTGTTCGCGCCACTTATCGTATAGTCGGTTTCACTGAAGGTGTGACGCCGGACAAGATCAAGATACGCATAAACTCGATCAAGTCGATAATGCCGGGCGGATCGGTCGAGAACATCGAACACCTTGACGGGGACCCACATCTGGATGTCAATGGCGTAATTTACGACACGCCGCTGAATTGGCAGCCTTGCGGCTAACTTTGCGGCTAACTCCCAGCTGCGGTCGGCTTCCTGCCGACCGCACTCCATTAATCTAGAACTCCTGCCGCGTCGGACGAATCACCATTTCGTTTATGTCGACGTCCGCAGGTTGTTCAATCGCGAATGCTATCGCGCGCGCCACGGATTCTGCAGGCACAGCCTGCTTGTAGAAGTCGAGCACCGTCTGTTGGGCGGTTCCCGTGGTGCTTAGCTTCAGTTCGCTCTCCACTGCGCCCGGTTCAATTGACGTCACGCGAATGTTCTCGCCGACTTCCTGCCGCAGCCCTTCGGAAATAGCACGCACGGCAAACTTGGTGCCCGAATAAACCGTGCCGCCCGGCGCGAAGACCTTGATGCCCGCCACCGAACTGAGATTGATGAAATGGCCGCTTTGCTGTTTCAGGAAACGTGGCAACGCGGCAGCAATGCCATACAGCGTGCCTTTGATATTCACATCGATCATCGCGTCCCATTCGTCCGTATTCACTTCGGCCATCGGACGGATCGGCATCAGCCCCGCATTGTTGATCAGCACGTCGAGACGCCCGAAATCGGCGACGACGCCAGCCACCACACTTTCGACCTGCGCCTTGTCGGTGACGTCGAGCGCATACGCCTTTGCTCGCCCACCCGCCGCTTCGATTTCCGCGACCAGGGCATCGAGGCGATCCGTGCGCCGCGCGGCGACCGCCACGTGCGCGCCCTGCGCCGCGAGATGACGCGCGGTCACCGCGCCAATGCCGCTGCTTGCGCCGGTAATCAGCACGACCTTGCTTTCAATGTTATTGCTCATCACAGCACCTCTTCGGTGGAAAGACGTTGGGATTCACTGTACGTCGGATAATCGGTAAAGCCTTTTTCCGTGCCGCCGTATAGCGTTGCTGCATCGACGGGATTCAGCGGCCAGCCATTGGCAATACGCGCAGGCAAATCGGGATTCGCAATAAAAGGACGGCCGAATGCAATCAGATCCGCGAAACCGCTTGCGAGCAGACGCGCGCCGCGTTCCGCCGTATAACGCCCCGCGTACACGATGCGGCCCCGGAAGGTCTCGCGCACGGCGCGGCGGAATTCGAGCGGCAGATCCGGCGCGTTGTCCCAGTCGGCTTCCGCGATCGAGAGATAGGCCACGTCGAATTCATCGAGAATCTTGATGGCTTCGATATAGGTCTGATGCGGATCGTCCTCGACGAGGCCGATATACACGCGGTCCTCGTCGGTACCTGCAAACAGCGGGGCAAAACGCACGCCCAGGCGGCCCGGACCGACGACCTTCGTCACCGCTTCGACGATCTCCCGCAAAAAGCGTAGACGGTTTTGCAGCGAACCGCCGTATTCGTCGTCACGCTGATTCGAATGCGCCGAAATAAACTGGTTGACGAGATAGCCGTTCGCCGCGTGAATTTCGACGCCGTCGAAACCCGCAGCAAGCGCGTTACGCGCGGCCTGTGCATACAGTTCGACGATCTCGCGGACTTCCACGGTGCTCAGCGCGCGCGGCACCGGGGGCGCGATCAGCGTGCCGGTGTCGGGACCGGTCGCAATGAACGCTTTCGCTTGCTCCGCCTGGAGCGCCGAGGGCGCGACCGGCGCGGCGCCGTCCGGCTGCAGCGCGTTGTGCGAAACGCGGCCGACGTGCCAGAGTTGCGCGAACATGATGCCGCCCGCTTCGTGCACGGCATCGGTCACCTTGCGCCAGCCCGCGATTTGCGCCTCGGTGTGGATGCCGGGCGTCCACGCATAACCCTGGCCGCGCGGCTCGATCTGCGTGCCTTCGCTCACGATCAGACCGGCACTCGCGCGCTGGCGATAGTATTCGGCCATGAGGTCGGTGGCGACGTCGCCGTCGCGCGCGCTGCGCTGACGCGTGAGCGGCGGCAGCACGATGCGGTTCTTGAGTCGATACGGCCCGAGCGCGACGGCATCGAAAAATTCGGAGTGCTGCATGATGAGTCCTTGAAACGTGTTGCGAGAGGGTGCGGGCTGAATCGCCCGCGCCGCGTGAATAGATGTTGTCGTTCGTTATCGTTTGAATCGACGGAGCCCTGTGCCGGGCTCTCGTTGTGATGTGATTAGCGCTTGCCCTTGAGCGCCGGATGCGCGAGCAGTTCGAGCGCGGCCGGACCGGACGAGGCCGGATTCTGGCCGGTGATCAGCACGCCGTCGGTCACGACATACACCGCCCAGTCGCCGAGCTTCGAATAGATGCCGCCCTTCGCCTTCAATTCGTCTTCGACGAGGAACGGCACCACTTGGGTCAGGCCCACGGCTTCTTCTTCGGTATTCGTGAAGCCCGTCACCTTGCGGCCTTCCACGAGCGGACGGCCGTCCGGCGCCTTCGCGTGGCGCAGCACGCCCGGCGCGTGGCACACCAGCGCAGTCGGCTTGCCGGCGGCGAAGAACGACTGGATCAGCGCGATCGAAACCGGATCTTCGGCCAGATCCCAAAGCGGGCCGTGGCCGCCCGGATAGAAGACTGCGTCGAAGTCCTCGTGCGAGACGCTGTCGAGACGCACGGTCGCCGCAAGCTGCGCCTTCGCCATGGCGTCGGCCTGGAAGCGATGCGTCAGCTCGGTCTGAAACGCCGGCTCGTCGCTCTTGGGGTCGAGCGGCGGCTGACCGCCTTGCGGCGAAGCGAGCACGATCTGCGCGCCCGCGTCCTGGAACGCGTAATACGGCGCGGCCAGTTCTTCGAGCCAGAAGCCCGTCTTGCGGCCGGTGTTGCCCAGTTGATCGTGCGAGGTCAGAACCATCAGAACTTTCATGTTGCTTCTCCGTTGCAAAGAGGCATCTCGCCCCATATAGTCGACCGGTCGTCTAGTAACCGGACCTAAAAAAAGCACTTCGGTAGAAGTGCCTGGAACAACCTTTACTGCGCCGATTAGTCCGGCAGATGCAGCGTGCGACGCGTGGTTTCGAGGGCGACCTCGAAAGGCTGCAGGTTGCGCACGATCTTGACCATCACACTGGCGCCCAGCCAAAGCTGATACAGACTTTGCGCCACGGCGCGCGGCTCCCCGTCGACCGCGAGCGAGCCTTCGGCAACCCCCGCCTCGATCGCCCGCGCCAGTCGCGCAACGACCCCGGCCGTGCCGCGATTGAGCGTCGCCCGCATGGGCTCGGACATGTCGGCCACTTCCGCGCCCAGCTTGACCGCGAGGCATTTGCCCTGGCAGTCGAAAAACGACTGCGTTTCGCGCCAGATCTGCCAGTACTGCATCAGTCGCCCGGCCATGTTCATGCCGGGCAGGTTCAGCGTCTTGTCGAGTTCGGCCAGATAGTCCTCGAAATAGCTTTCGAGCAGCGCCACGCCGAATGCGTCCTTCGACGCGAAGTAATAGTAGAAAGACCCCTTCGGCACACCCGCTGCTGCGAGAATCTCGCTCAGGCCCACCGCCGCGAAGCCTTTCGCGCCGATGATGTTCTGCCCGATCGCGATGATTTTTTCGCGAACGTCAGCGGTTTCGGTGGTGTTGGTCGTTTCCATGGACCGAACTATGACACGTAGTCGACCGGTCGTCTAGTAATTTTTTGATGCTTCCCTGACCGCCATACTCGTCTACCGCAGTGTCCAGAGTGTGAGATTCGCTCATCCCACCCGAACAAGCAAGCGACCGCGCGGCAGCCAGAGTCTCAATAATTGCTTCCAGCTCGAGCTTGCTCGCGAGAAATCGCAGCCTATCCGGATTTCAACCTTGACGAGCAGGTCGGTACCCGGACTCCTGTTCCGGCCTCGCTCCATGAGAAGATATTTTCGCTGGGTTAGTCGTGGCTCGCGGACGCAGCCACCTTCGCGGTGAGTGGAATTTCCGGATATTGATCGAGCGTAGTTCGGCGGACCGTGTATCCCGCTTTCGCAAGTCGGGTCAACATTGAAGGTTCTCCGACCAGATGCGCTGCCCCTACAGCAACCAGAATGGGGCCTGTCATTGCCTGGATGCGCTCACTCAGCAAAGCCTCCATGTAGAGGGATGAGCCATTGGCCTTGGTAAAGTCACCGACTTGCTTGAGTTCGGGAACATCCCCAGGCTCTGTGGGCCGTTCTACATCCACGGCGAGGGACCTAACGTCCCCCTGCCTCCAGTCTTTGGTCAAGTCCTGTAGAAGCTGATTGTCTACCGTCCGGTCAAATCGTTTGCACGTTTCCAGAAGGTCGATTTTCTGGAGACGTGCGGGCATCTCCTGCAGTTCTTCCATGTTCTCCACGGCAGTGAGCAACGACGAGACGCTTCTGTGTGCAGCTTGCGCGCCCAGGACCAATCTGGTTTCAATTCCCGCGTACGTCGGGGGTGTCTTGAGCCGACGTGCCACTAGCAACGTTAGAGCCCACGGCTTGATGCGCGTAAAGACGGGATAAGGCATGTGAGCGTTGGCCGCGCAGGCATGTAATGCATCCAAGCCTTCTGCGCCGAAATGATTTTCGAGACTGTCAGTTGGTGGATATATCTCCATCTGCTTGATGACCTCCGCTTCAACCGGAGTCGCGTCTGTCATCGGCGATTCCGTCACGACGGAGCTCACGCGCATGATGACCCGCTCCAGTACCTGGTTAATATCCTGAGCGGGGTCTGGAAGAAAGTGCAGGGTTGGCATCAACAGCAGCACGGGTCGTCCGGGTGCACGGGCTTCCCAGAACACACCCTCTTCGGCATGCGCAGCATCAGTTGCCATCGCACAAAAGACGAACGCCAGTGCAGGAACGACCCACGAGCCGACCAATCGCAAGTTACTTTGCCGCATTCCATCATCCTCCCTGTCGGACATCCAGCAGACTGTTCAACTGCTGCACGTCCTCTTCGTCGAGCTGGCCGGCTGAGCTCTTGAGTCTGACACCCCACATCAGCGCCGCAATGCGCGCTTCGATGTAGTTGCGTTGCTGGGAATACAACCGGTCCTCTGCTGCCAGGACATCTGAATTCAGCCGTACACCGTTGCGGTACGCCTTGACGTTGAACGCCACCGAGGCTTGCGCCGAATGCACAGCTTGCTCAAGGGCTGCAACACGGATGCGGCCGCCCTCATATCCCAGGAAAGCTTGCTGAGCCTGTTGCGCGGCACTCTGCCGGGCAACTTCGAGGTCCTCCGCTGCCTTGTCTTCCAACGCAAGATTCTCACGCGTCTCGCTCTGGCTCGACAAACCATCGAATAGCGGAATGGTAATCTGAATCCCAATTTGCGCGGCGGATGCGGCAGGGCCACCCGTGATGAAGTTATCCTGTCCGTTGATGTAGCTTGAATTACCCCGGCTGAACGATGCGATAGCTGTCACAGAGGGCAACGTCGCGTACCGGGTCTTTAACGTATGCGTATGGGCACGTGCAACCTGGAGCTGCTGGATTCTCGTGTCAAAGCCATTGTCTCGTGCCAATTGCGCCCAAGCTGACGCCTGCAACGGGTTAAGCCCGGGCAGCGGCCTGCCCGGCGCCAGCCCCGCTAGCTCCCCCGGCGGCCTTCCCACGATGCTCTCAAGCTCCACGACGCGCTCCTGCAAGGCGTTGTCCATGTCTACTTCGTCAGCTTGGGCTGCTGCCACGCTGGCCTGGGCATCCTGCACATCGACAACAGTTCCGTTGCCGAGCCGGTAGTTCTCCTTTGCGGCCATCTCCTGCTCCTGCAATGCAACCAGATGCTTGTGGGCCGCGCTCTTGTCTTCCTGCGCGCTAAACACCGCAAAGTACGCATTGCACAAACGAAGGATAAGGTCACTTTCGCTTTTCGCGAAAGCAATCTGAGCCTGCTCCACCTCGAGGCTACTATCCTTCAAATCCTGAAGCGCGCCCCAATCGAATATTGTCTGCGAGAGACTGAACGTGAAGCCCTCTGTCCGATAATTCGGAAATAGCGACGACTCCTGGTCCACGTGGCCATGTATCGCACTGCCGGAGGCCCTAAGTGACGGCAACCAGCGCGAACGGGCTTCGGGATACTTCATCTCTTCGGCGCGCAACAAGGCGGCTGCGCTTCGCACAGTTGGGTCGTAGCCAATGGCTGACTGATACAGCGTTTCCAGGTCGGTCGCGCACGCCTGCGCACTGATGACCAGTAAAGCCATACCGAGCAGCGCCCCTCGCGCTCTGCTGTGCACCTTATCTAGCTGCTCTTGGGGATTCAACGGTCTGGTAGCGCCCCGTAAGCGAGTACAGTGGTTCAAGCATCCACTCATAGATTTTTCTCGTTTCTAGCAACATGTCCGCTTCCAGCTTCATGCCGTCCTGAAGCCGCAACGTCTCGCCATTGGCGTAAACGGCCTGTTCGTCCAGCGCGACCGTTACGCGATACAGTCCTTCGTGCTCCTCTCCCAACTCCTTCAACACTCCGGGCGGCAGCGCCGTACGTGAAACCTCCGTCACATGACCGCCGTATTGACCAAACTTCTGGTAAGGGAATGCGTCGTAACGCAGGTTGACCGCTGTGCCCTCCTTCACAAAACCAATCGCACGGCTCGGCACATACAGGTATGCGAGCATCCGCGCTTTCTCCGGCTCAATGCTGGTTAGCAGCGTGGCAGGCGACACCACATCACCGGCATCAGTAAGCGGCGTAGTCGCAACGCCTTCTATCTGGGACGTGATAGCAACCCGCCGATGGACATCGTTTGAGATGTCCTGCTCCCGAAGCTCAGCAATCTGGCGGTCAAGTTGAGATAGCTGGTTCTTTTCGTCGAGCGGCGCGTTTTCGAATTCACTGCGGGCCGAATCGAGCGCCGTTGAGATATCGACTGCGTTTCTGAGGTCGGCCGCTAGCTTGCCTTTTTCGTTCAGGAGGTCGGCCTCCTTGTCATCAAGCTGGGTTTGGGAAAAGAAGCCTTCAGCCGCGAGCTTTCGTAGTCTCCCCACGTTACGCTCATCCACCTGGACCTTCAAAGCCTGGAGGCCTGACTCTGAGTGTGCCTGCGCAAGCGACTCTCCGAACGTGCGCACTTTCTCCTTCATGGCACGGTAACTCTCGACGTAGATTGCTTCTCGCCGCGTGCGTTCTCCCTGCAACTCTTCGACCCGAAGCGCCAGCTGACGCGCGATGGCGCTCTCTGCGCCGCCCGACGTTGGGCGGTTTGTCTCGGTCGAGAGGATGAAAAGAGGCTGCCCGACCCGTATCCGCTCTCCTTCTGTGACCAGGCGCTGAATCACCGTACCTTCGACGGGCGGGTACACCTTGGCGACAGCCAGGTCTGAGGCAACGTTGCCCGCCACCGTTTCCCGGCGCGTATAGGAGCCAAACACCGAGAACGCGACGAGCACAAGCGCCGCGAACAAAGCGACGACCGCATAGACCCACATCGCGGGAGGCCGGGCAAGCAGGATGGCTCCCTGCAAATGCTCAAGCTGGGCCGCATAGACCTCAGTGCGAAAAAGCTCTAGTTCTCCAGAGCCTCTTTCTGGCGTGCTCATGCGCTACCTACCACGGACGCTTGCTCGTTGACTGCATTCGCATGGGGAACTGACACCGCAAGGGGGGCCGCTACAGCGGTTACAGCGGCTGTCGCAGCAGCCTGTGCAAAGCTGACAGGCGTGAAGACCGTGTTGCCTTTTGCATCCCGACCCATGCGCAACACCCGGTCTGCCGCCCGAATCGTCTCTTCCCGGTGAGCAATGACAATCCGCGTGATTTTGAGGGATTTTATGCCGTCGTTGACTATCGACTCATTCTGGGCATCAAGATGGCTTGTGGCTTCATCGAGAAAGAGGATTTTCGGGCGTTTGTATAGTGCCCGCGCAAGCAGCACGCGCTGCTTCTGACCACCCGAGAGTGAGGAGCCCATATCTCCGACGAGCGTGTTGAAGCCCATCGGAAACGTAGCGATGTCCTTCAGGAGCGCCGCCTTGTCTGCGCACTCCCGCACCCAGTCCATGTCCACGTTGTCGTCAAAGAAGCTGATGTTCTCGGCAATCGTGCCCGCGAAAAGCTGGTCATCCTGCATCACTGCCCCGAACATCAGCCGGTAACGGGTCATGCCGAAGTTCTTCAGTACAGTCCCGCCCACGGACACGGTACCGCCAGTGGGGGTCAGCAATCCCGTAAGAATCTTGAGCAACGTCGTTTTGCCACATCCGCTGACACCGGTGATGGCAAGGTGCTCGCCCTGCCGAACATCCAATGTCGCATTGGATACCGTAGGCTTCTCGCCCATGCCGTACCGGTACGTCACCCCGCGCAACTGAATGCTGGGCGCGACATCGTCGAGCGTCACTGGTGCGACCGGTTTCTCTTCCTCCGGCTTCTCAAGCACAATGTCTGCAAGTCGCCGCGTCTGAATTCCCAGAATCTTCAGATCGTAGAACCGGTCAGCAAGACTACATGCTCGCTGCGTAAATTGGTCACTGTAAGCAATGAACGCGAGCAGCATGCCCAGCGTAATATGCTTGTCTATCACTGACGCTGCACCGACCGCGAGCACCAGCAGCCGTTCAGCCCGAAAAACCAGCGCGTTGCCCGTGTGGAACACGAGCATGAGCCGTTGTGTGCGTAGCGCTGCGTTCTTTTGTCGCACAATGAGATTCAGCCAAGCTGTCAGCCGCGTCGAACCCTTGTCGAAGAGTCGCACACTCTGGATACCTCGTATCGTTTCGATGAGGTGACTTTGTTGTTTGGCATCGAAGACAATCTGGCTTTCCGTCGCGAACTTCAGAGAGGCGTACAGCCCCATCCGCATACCGATATATAGCAGGACTGCGAATAATGTGAGCATCGAGAGCTTGGGGTTGAACACCAGCATCATGATGAGCGTGCCCACAGACATCAAGCCGTCGAGAATCGCTTCCACGAAACCGGTGGTCAGTGTCGCCTGAATAGAATTGACACTCGACGCCCGCACCAGAATATCGCCCAGATGCCGCCGCTCGAAGTACGCAATCGGCAATCGTACAAGATGGGCAAACGTGCGCGTGAGCCATTGAACATTCAGTGTGGTCCCCATGTACAGGACGGCCCACCCTCTCAACACTTCCACGACAGTCTGCAACATCCACAACAAACCGAAGCCGATCGCCAAAGTCGTCAGCAGTCCTACATCTGCGCTGGTAATGGCATCATCAACCACCCACTCGTTAAAGAAGGGGGCAATGAGCGAAAAAATTTCGATAACCAGCGCCAGGATGAACACTTGCGTGAGCGAGCGCCCAAGCCCGATGATGCGTCCCGTGAGCGTGCGGATTTTTACGCTTCGAGGTACGCTCTGCTTCCTGAAATCAAAGTCCGGCGTCAGTTCAAGTGCCACGCCAGTGAAGGCGTCGCTCAACTCCTTGCGCGTAATAACGCGTCGGCCGGTCGCCGGGTCACAGATTTCGACCACGTCACCTTTCGCGGCCTCGAGTACGACAAAGTGGTTTAGGTCCCAGTGCAGGATGCACGGCATCTGAAGATTTTTGATTTCCTCCGGTTCGAGCCGCAGCGAGCGTGCCGAGAGCTGCATGCCCTTGGCAACATCAATCAACTGGCGCAAGGTGATGCCCTTGAGCGAGATGGCATAAGCTGCGCGGAGTGTTCGCAGGTCTGTCTGGTGCCCATGATACGCGGCTATCATGACAAGGCAGGCCAGCCCACACTCGGCCGCCTCGCTTTGCAAGACGACAGGGATGCGACGCCTAAAGCCAAATTGAAGCGAATAGATTGCTGCCATGCGCTTTCCCCGACGCAAGGATGCGAGGCGTTTGACGGCCTCGCATGGGTTACTGCTTATCGTTGTTCAACCGCAAGCGTGTTGCTCAGCATCAGGCGTATTCAGCTGTGCTATCGCCCGGTTCCGTGACCGGGTCCGAACCCGCATCGCTATTGAGCGCCAGTTCCGGGTCGCCGCCCGTATTTCCGGCGTCGTAGGAATCGATTGCACCGTTTTCGGCCGTATCGTCCGTGTACGTCATCGTCTGGTTACCGGACGAAAGCGAGCTTGAGTCTTCAGCAGTATTGCCTGAACCAAGCGGCGTTGAGGAACTATCGTCAGTTCCGGCATTGGTAGTGGTGACATCGTCCGAGACCGTCGTATTGTTCGTCACGTTACTTTCGTTGACATCGGGCTCCGATGACGTCGTTGAGTAGTTGGACGAGGAACTGTCGTCCGACGACGTAGTGGTCGAAGTGCTGTATGCCGGGGGGGAATCATAGGACGGGTTGGCGTCCGAGCCCGTTTCGCCACTGGAGCTGGAGCTCGAACTGCTGCTGGGCTGAACCGTGCCCGTTTGCACTGTGTTGCTCGAACTGCTCGAGTTACTGCTACTCGTGGCTGAGTTATAAACACTTTGCGCCCCGTCCTCAAGATACGAGATACCCTTGCTCGTACCCTGATTTGCGAGCGCACCCGTAGCCGCCGCCGTCACCGGAATCTTGCCCCCAGTCACGCCATTGACGAAACCCGTCACAACAGCACCAGCAACTGCGCCGCCTCCCTGGCTGATGGCGGTGCCCACCGTCGTTTGACTCCAGGGCGTGCTGCTCGAGCTCGAACTGGTTGAACTGGTGCTTGAGGTGGAACTGCTTGTACTCGAAGAACTCGAACTACTCGTTGTTACGCCACCACCGACGAAATCAAGCTCCACTACTGATAATTCACGCATGACTGTCTCCGTTCTTGGTAAAGCATGCGGTGATAAATCGGGAACTACATCGGGAAACAACTTTAAATGCAGCTCTTTAAGGGGCCGCAGCGAGAGAATATCGACTTAAATTGGCCAGCTCTACCCCCTCTTTATGTCACCCCATAAAACTGAAGAAAGGTTTGGAAAGAAAGATAAGGTCTGCGTAGCACAATAAACAGCACAACATCGCGCGACAGAAAATTGATTTGCTCGAAACAGCCACAAAATAGCAATAAAAATCTCATAACATTTTGCTTTCTATCTCTTACGATAAGCAATTATTATGATCGCGTTAAACTCAAAGCGCATAAGAGATTAAAAAAATGTTTCATCGCTGAAACTTAATTAAAATATTTCTCGTTTGAATGCATTTTGCATTCTTTGAGACATTCACTCTTTTCATCTCAAATGAAAAACGGATCTGTATCCCGTTTCGTCTCTGGCCGCCGGAGATCACTCTTCCGCTGTCACATTTGACGACCGGCCTTAACATCGTGTGGACCGCGACAATGTCGGTCGAAGGTTTTAATGCGAAATACATGAACTTGTGCGAGAGGCCGATGAGATACGCATGATCGTCGATTTCCACGCCCCTGAGGCTTTAGGCGCCTGCCGCGAGATATACGGCGAGATGAGTATGTTTTGGGGCAACTTCGGAAACATTCAGCACCTGACAGCCGCTGGCAAAGCGGTCTACTCTGAAACCCGTTGCTTTTAGGAGGCACACACGTCGGCCATGACACTCGGCCAAAATAGTCGCTGCCAATCGCGGCATTGCTCTGGTTCGATTTGGCCTCGAACGCACCGGTACGCATGGTGTTTGTCGAAGGACCTCCGAAGCCCACGCAAGGAGACGGTGACAATGTTTTCTGTGTTGTTCCCGCCTGCGCCGCCGAACTACCCCCAGGCCACCTACCTTTGAACGTGGTATGCGCCGCAGAACGCGACGGGTACGGAAAGTCGGCCAGTCACGTATATACAGTCGCAGTCTGGTGCCAACGTCGGCATCAGTCTCGCACTCGCTATCACTACGAGGCCTTCATCCAGTGATGAGGCCTGCCATCATGTGATACCGGACTTTTCGTTGCTATAAGCTGGCAAGCGAGCCTCCCCGTTAGAGCAACACCGGTTGCGGCACAGTGGTTTAGGTTTTGTAAGCGCTCCGCTTCCGGTGCTCCCCGAGTTTCGGGAGAGGCCACGGTGGTCTGCAATTATCAGAACGGGATAGAGTCATCCCAAGTAGGCTCCGAATAGTCAGCGGTGAAACAGGCTGACGCACCCGGCAAAACCGGCATCGCACGAACGTCCACTAAAACCATGGTGTCCTCCGTTTTGTCGGTCGCAGTCTCGCAGCACCCCCCAAAATTGCAATCTCTCGCGGGACTGGCTGGGTTGCCCGCAGTTGCAATCAGGTCGCTCCCAAATGCAGTCGGATTCCATTCGTACTCTACTAGCACCATTTCCTCGTCTAACAGGAAAACGACAGGTAGAGAATTACGAAATTTGAGCAACACGTCCTTGTTGTGGATGGGAATTGCGACCTTCGCCCTTGACAGCGCAATGTAACATCCGGCTTCATCCTCCTGACCATCGACGTAAGTAGTAGCGCCTGCACCCTGAATAAGGGAATCCACCGACGTGCCGACAGGCATCCTCACAACAAAGGCATACTTCTCAGGCGTAAGATTAAAAAGTTCTCCGCTAAATTGGACTCGGTGCATGAGAAAAGCCGCCCCCACATGAGTGCCCTTGACTCTTTCCAGGTCACACCATTCGTTGCAGTACTCGCTGAGCTTCGAATGTAGAGCGATGTGTGCGTTGTTGTGACGACTTGCATTGTTAATGCGCAGGACTCGGTCGACGAGCAGCGCAACCATAGTCGGTAGCTCCTCGATATGTCCAACTCCTCTGCTTTCGATATAACTTGCGACTCCAGGAAAATAGCGCTCTGTGTCGACGTTGCGCGGCTCATATCTCATTTCTCGACCTTTCTCGTCGAGGCGGAACGGTTTGATGAGAGCGAAATGCAATGACCAGAAATATTTTTTTAGATACATTTCTGCAAGCTCCGTCGCCGCTGACAGTTTCCCGCAATATTCAAGTATCTTCTCTTTAAACGCGTCATATACGCCAGCCCGAATCACGCAACGATGCAAGTTGGGATGATCCTCTGTGAGCCACCTCTCTAGCAGAGATGCGTCGACGTTCCTATAAAAGCTCCAACGACCTCCGTTGACGCGAATCAATTCCAGCACATAGTCCATGGCGCTTCGGATCAGCCTATCAGCCTCTTCCTTTCTACATCCCGACTCGCTTGCGATGCCGGTGTCTCGGATAGCTACGTTCGGCTGGTCGCTATAGAACGAATCAAATTGCGTGGGATGTACTTTCATTTCTGCACCTTTTGAACGAAAAACAAGTATCACACCCAGTTTTATCCCAATACCACTCCTGACTGCCGCTGCACTTCGAATCAACGCACCGACTCGGGAATCCGTGCCCAGGCACGAGACGGGCACCCCGCCCTTTAATTTCCTTTCCTCCCGCCGCAGCGCTGACGCTCCAGTTGCGCCGAAACTTCGACCGAATGCAACTTCGCAGCGCCTGGATGACCAAAGGCCAGAATTCTCGGGACGCGCCCTAGCGCGGCGAACAGCTCCGCTGCTCGCCGATACTCTCCTCAGCCAACCAGCATTTCAGGAGTCTGATGCTCTGCGTGGGGATCATCTAAAACCTGCATTACATCTCACACTGAAATCTAGGCTTCAGAGTAAAAAACTACAAATGTTTATACAAATCACGATATATGTATAAATAATTGGATATTTTAGCAATCCCCTTGTTTTATACAAATCAACGAATTAATCTAGTCAACAAGAAATGATTTTACCGGACGCGGTTATAAACCAAAGCACGTTCTCGACACATCTACTCCATGAACAACTATCTAAAATCGCTGTGCAAATCACTGCAATGTCCTGAAGATGTATTAAATTCCCAATTTTTTGAAGCATTTTTCGCGCTCGAACACGAATGCCCGGCAAGTTATCTCGTTTCTGCTCATCAATTCATTGACGAAGTGAGCAATTTTCCAGACGAGGACTTCGTTGTTATCCCAATGTTTGGCAAGAAAGCCAAAGATCTCGGGAATCTAGGCTCTGACTTCGATGTCGCCGTAAAACCTCGGCGGGATGGCACACGAGTATCTTGCTACATGTTCGCTGACGGCAAAGTCGCCCTGAACACAATGGCGCTGCATTGGGCCGGCGCATGTCCCGGAGAGAATTTTCATCTACTTTGGCTGTTTGACGACGAAGCCCGAGTCACGAGTCATTTTTACAGCGATGATGTCAATGACGCCATGAGTATTGCCCAAGCTATTGCAGACCACGAACCGCTGACCGCCGAAGAGCGACGAGCGTGGCAGAGCGTCGCCGCTCAGGCCAAATATATTGGCTTCTTCGAGAATATTGATCTGCGTGACGAACAATAACGCGAAACGCCATCGCAAAAGACCTCTCTTTCAATTTTCTATATGAATAATCCAGTCAGCGAGCAGGTTTTCCCGAACTCAGCAAAGATGAAAATCCAGCTTATGTCGCAGCCAGACTCGCATACGCTATACGATTCTCTCGTCTTTTCGATGCTTATTGCAGCCGAATTGGATCATTCGAACGGCTACATTGGCCTTCAGAATGCCACTATTGTACCCGAAACACTCATCTGGGCAGTCGGCCAGCGGCATCCACAGCTAAATGAGCAACTACAGACCGTTGGTCTCGTAGACGAACTCCGCGCGCTGCTCGCCCAATATGGTTCACTGAGAGATGTCGCAGAGCGACTACGCAAGGAAAACTTTTTCGCCACCTGCGAGGCATATGGTCACTACGATGACGACAACGGCTACCTGACACCGTCAGACATCGTTTTCGCCATCGATTCTGGTGAATGGAACTGTCCATCTGCCACTGCATTCGGCCTGATTCAACGGGCAGCGCACGCCGTAGCAGCACAGTTCAGCGATGATGCACCGATGCTAGAACGCTACATCGACACGTCTTGGAAGCCCTCGTTGGACGCGAACAGTATTGCGCTCAAACTCATTGCGACGTGTCAGCCCGGAAGTGGCGCGCTGCCCGAGGAGGCCTTGGTTCACATGTATCGGCAATTGGTAGCCTGTGATGACGGCCTCCACACTGGGTTCTGGTTCACCGTCTATCTCTCAGTTGTTGGCGACTGGCTCGAGCAGGATTTCCCGGACCTCGCAGCTCAGATTGTCAAGGATGGCCTAAGCACCGCCTACTACTATGCACTCAACGCCTATCGCGACATCATGAGCTCCGTTGAAGTGCAGTGGGAAAAGATCAGCTATCCCGTGCGCAGCCTTCTTCTTCAATCTAAAGATGAATCTGACATCCTGCGTGTTCTCGAAAAATTCATCAAAGCGAGTTCTAAATCCACGCATGACGAAGCCGCGTTGGCCGTCCTGCTGTGGGAGATGATTAAGCGGCGAAGCTGCGCAGTTGAGCCCACAGCGGTCTATACGTTCAATGCGTCGAGCGACTGTATAGAGGCAATCCGGCTCACTGACAGCAATGACACCACTTGCTTCGTCGTCGATTCAGAAGCTCTGCCGCCCGAGCTTCGCTCCAAAACTGACGAAAGGCAGGTGCTGGTGGTTCCGGTCTCCGCATATTGGCTCGAAAACCGGGAGGAATTGACACAGACTGACGGCCTCAGTTGCTATTACAGAAAATACGATTCTGAGGAGCGATCTATCCGCTCCCTCGCAATCAACAGAGCCTTTTGTTGCAATCACGATTCTCTATGGCCACTGATGTTCGCGTGGCGCCGTCAGTTCCCCGTCATTTATACATTCAAAAAACAATGCGTATTAGTAAATCACCGATTTAATCATTTTATCGACCTGCGTAGCATCGCCGACACCTCTGGGAGACACACGCCCAGCATACAGCTTCATGCTACGAAAAACTATGGCGTCGTCACTAAGCAGTACTGCAGCAGCAGCAAAGCATACAAGGAAGAACCTCTCTCGATCTTTACTGGGGTCGCAGACCTTAGGACTACACGTTCCACCCAAACGCTAAACGACACATACGTTGCGCACTATCGAGAAAAAGCAAAGGATTGCAGGCGAAGGGACTCGACAAGAGAGTCGCAGTCTTCTATCGAAATACTGTCGTGAACGGCACCAGTCGGAGTACGGCTACCGCGTCTCTCGATCGCAGCACCAACGAAAGCTGAATCATTCGCCATAAAGCTGGCGAATCGAGCAATTGGTTCCACTCATGTACCGCCGTCGCCCATGCCCACTGATCTCGCGCAAGAAGACGAGTGCTGCGGAGCAAGCCCATTCTCGACATTCGATTCTGCGGCAGTCAACGCTGTCCAGCAACGCGTCGGTCGTCTTTCACATCACATAGCCAAGTTGCTACGAAATCCGAAAACATTACCTTCACAACAACACCTACTCAATCTATGAGCGAAGATACTGACATCACCACAAGTTTTCTCGATACCGCCGACGCATGGGCCGAGGAACACAACAGAAAAATCGCTAACGGCGAAGACCCTTGGGAAGGTGTTCCCGAGCCTGCCGCATACGAACCAGCTCCCGATAGCTCTTGGTCACGGCACATTGCGCTCATCTGTGAAGCAATTGACAACCAACGGGAAACAATGAAGACTCGAAACAACGATTTGAACAAGGGCGTGTGGGTAAACCTGCACCGCGCCTATTACTATCTGCTCACGGCAGAAAGAAATCGCCTGCTTGACGGAGTCCTAAAGGGTGTCGACCTCGGCATTGAAGACGAGTCGTAATCAAAACCGCCTTTTGAATACGAAGGACGCTGGAGCCCCGGATGAATGGGCTCCAACTCTCCCGTAGAAACGCGGATTTCACGGGGAGACCCCGCTCAATGCTTCAATCTCCTGCTGCGTTCGGTTTGCGGCAATCCGCGCGTGACGAAACGCTTCACCGAGTTCAAAGAGGCTCATTGGTCACTTGTCCGTGTGTCGCATGGGATACATTAAGCGCACTTCGTTCGATACTGTGTCTCATACGACACATTAACCAAGACTTGAGGGAAGTTTCAGCGCCGAAACTTTCGTCCGGTCAGTAGAAGCTTCAGTATCGCAAAATTTTCACTGGGAAATGGCTAGGATCGCGCCCAAACGTTCCAGTCTCCGCTGCTACACATCCGAATCACGATGCTCCTATTCCAGACGACAGCCACGATGGAAGAATCGAGCAGTCCTACGTCGTTGGCGAAGCGCCAACCGCAACAACCAGGGCACCGCTCTGCTGAAGAGCGACAATCTGCTATTTTCTCCCGGAGTCTTGGGCATCGCCGTTGTTCTTCGGATTCACTTCGGCGTCAGTCTTCAGGTTCTTTTTCGGGGTGTCGACTCCCACTTCATTGCTCCACTTCTCAACGAGCCACTCTGGCGCATATGAGCCATGAGCCTGCGCCTCGCGATGGCTCCGCAAGGCTTGTTCAATCAGGCGCTGCTGGCGCTCGTCCGGTTTGAACTCACTCATTCCAATCTCCCAGTGGCTTAATCCACTTCGTGGTGCACTTACACAAGCTGAAGACACGCCTACCTGCCTAGTCATCTTGATTGGTCAGTCTACGTTTTGCGCGCAACGTATCGTACAGGATGCGTTGACGACACAACTCGCGAGGTAAGTTTCGGCGCCGAAACTTTCTATCACCGGCCCCAACGAGCGACGAACGATGGTCTCTCGCCTTGCAGACAAGGTAGCACGGAAACGCCCTCTTTGCCGGAATTTTCCAAATACGCATCAACATTTAAATAATTTATAAAAATATAATTTCCATGTTATCAATTGAAAACATCAACCAAATCATAAACATGCAAATTGCGAATTTTCAATTCACGATTGAACACCATATTTATACGTTGACGATAAACAGTCAATGCAATAGATTCCACCAATTGAACCAATCGACACGACGATTTTAAAGAATTACATTCTCATTAAATCGCATCACAGAGCAACCGAACAGTAACAATGAATCACGAAACCATCACCCACGTCTTCCAAGATTTTTTCAACTCACATCTGGCGCCACTCGGATTTGTTCTTCGTACGCCATCGCTTGCGGAGCGCTGTTTTCCGGGGCTGCGTCAAGGCATTCGGTGGGTGTTCAATGACTCGGACCGCAGTCTTCAATCATTTGGTTGTCACGCGTTCTGGACGTTTACGCACGAACTTGATGATGCCATGCCAAACGAGCCGCGCGGCCAGTATGGCCAGTCGCTCAGCAGCGCGACCACGCCACTTATTCAACGATTTGGCGCGCTATCTGAGGGAAAGGTTATCGCGCAATTCGAAGCAGTTCTTCGGAACGACGTGCAAACGCTCGATGGATTCAATTCGGTGAGCAAGATTCTTGAGAGCGTCGAACGCTACCCCGACTCAATGCATGAAGTGCTCGGGAACAGCGACGTTGTTGCCCCTCTGAATTACGCATACTGCCTTGAGATCGCTGGCAGGAAACATGAGGCGATGCAAGCATATATGGCTATTTTCAAGAACCTCTTGGGTGACTGGTCAGCAATCGCGCTTGCGTGTAAGGAAGAGGCAGTAGCACGAATCGTGATGCTTGCAAAGCTTGCTGGAGGCGAGCCAGTACAACAACTCGCTCCACAAGCGATTGTATCCGTGGAATCGCGCGCTCCTACAGGAGAAACCCTTGAGGCAGAACTCGCGCGCAAAGTGTTCCCGCTGAGAGTGCGCCCGGAATCGGCTACCCCGCGAGCGTTCATCAACGCCATCAAAGACGCGTACCCGCCCGTTCGCGGCTTTTGGCGCAGCTTTGACCTCGAGCGACTCGCCGATGAACTCGAACGCTGTGATCCCGAGTATATGAAGGCCGTTATCGCGTCTACACGCGCGGATGGCGCGGACTTTCGCGAGGATCTGATTCATTACTTCAGAACGGAACAGTTCGACGAATTCAGCGCTGAATGGTTGATGACGACACCTCAAGCCGCACGGTCTGAAGACGATCACTTCGTGTACGAGATGCTCCTCAGCCATCTCAGCAAGAGCAATTTAGACACTCACCTCCGATATCTTGAACTTGATGGCGCAAAGGCAATCCCGCACGTGCGCTTGAGAATGGTGGAGTTGCAGCGCGGCGAATATCTGAGGTTCGATTCGCCCTCCTCCCACTAGCCCTCTTTACCAAAGAGCGCGACAGCGAGTTGCTCTTTCCATAACTACACGGCCTGACTCTACGTGCGCGAGGTGTGAAAGCCTCGCGACGCTGACCGTGCTCGCTCGGTTGCTATACGTATCGTCGCGGATGCCGCGACCTATCGCTATCGCTAATTCAGGAACTACAAATGCAAGGAACTCCGTTTCATTCAACAGATGAAGCCGGCCAACCACTCAAACTGGGTAAATCTGATATCAGCGGTGTTTTCATTGACGAAATTCGTCAAAACGCAATCGATTTTGGCAGCGACGTCGCTCTTATCGCAAACGCTTCGCATCTTCTCGGACACGAAGTAGAACACGAGGAGAGTTACCTTGTGATTGTTTTACCCGAGACTGATTCCGAGCAGGTGCCAAATCGCGCTGAGGCCATCGATGCAGAGGTTAGAAGGAAAGCAGATGGCTATCCAATCGCTTGCGTCATGTTTGCGAACAAACAAATTGAGGTGGACCTGCTGACAATCACTTACGCCCGCCCGCTGCTTTTTGGTCGACTGAACGTTGTCTGGATCTTCAAGGATGAAGTTGAGCTAGACAGCCATCCCTACACGCAGGACATGGAGGAGTATTTCTGTATCGTAGCCTCAGTCGCTGCGTCACATTGGCACGAACACGACCCGTACGAACACACAAGCATGCGAACTCCAATCGAGTTGCACACAGGCTTTCTTCTCGATGGCATCGTGCTGTCATAGCCGGGGAAAATCATTGTAGATTAAAACTTCTTAGCGGAGGGGTGAGCCCTCCGCTTTTTCGTTGATGCCACTCCACTCGGCCAGAGAATACATGCCATTGAAAGTTAATTTTCTTCCTTGTTCCGATGAGGATATCGAACCCACCATCGCATGGTTGAATGCATCAGGGTTCGAAAAAATTGAGACTAGCGAAGAATTTCTGGCTCTCGGTGATTTTGAGCTTCAGCTCCGTGACACTCCGCCTTTGCTCTCGTATATGGCGCAGATTGGTGAAGTCCTGTCAATCTCGCGCATCACGGACCAAGGGGTTGTCTTCTATATAACGCATCTTCCTTTGCGCCCTCATGCTGAAAATCAGGGGCAACAAGTCACGTCAGATCGCGTTGATGGGTTCCTCTTCTGCCCAATGAACAATGTGGCTTGGCTCAACTCATTTGGCGCTATCACTCCGATCAGAAGCAAGCAATGATCGGCCCAACGATGCGCATTAACCTTTTTTAGTGTCCAAATTGACCGCTCAAACAACCCTTGCGTCCAAGGCTACCGCTCAGCAGAAATGCAAGGCAAAATATCCCGCCTCATGAGGCGGGATACCCTTAGACCGTCAGCTCATCGACTACTTCCGCGACCGTCTTCACACGACGAATGCTACCGATACCCGTACCGAGCGAGATGTAGCCTTCATCGGTATTGCCTTCCAGCATGCCGATTCGAAGGCCACGTAGACCACCCATGGTCTTACCCAGATCTTCGTTACTTGCGCCAGCTTTGTCCATGTCCACCAACTTATGTGCAAGCTTGCCCGGCAGCGACCGGTAGTAATCAGGCATCGTTCGGAAAAGAAGCAGATCTAGCCCGTTGGCGGCGACAATCTTTTCCTTCACGCATTGGGGCACGCGGCTTTCAACCGTGCTGATGAATGCAGAGCCGACAGAAACTCCACTCGCTCCAAGTGCACGCGCTGCTCGAGCGGTGCGCTCATCGGTAATGCCGCCAGCAGCCAGAACAGGCACGTTCTTCACCGAGTCCACAATCAGCGGGACAATCGAGAAAGTCCCCAACGCCGTACCAGGCAACGTGCCGCCTTCGTCAAAACCAGTTGCGACGATGATATCTGCACCAGCTTCTTCTGCAGCGCGCGTGTTCTCCGGCGTGGGGTTCAGGTCCCGATAGATGATTTTGATTCCCGCTTCTTTCAATTCGTCAAACAGGGCGGGAATTACAGCACCTTCACCATAACCGGTGTACAGCACAGCCTTGACGCCCTCCTCCTTAATCACCTTTAGGATTGGCGGCGTCCAAATGTCATTTACAGGCGTCGGAATCAGGTTGACACCAAAAGGCTTATCGGTGAGCGCTTTCGTTTTGCGGATCTCTTCACGCATTTTCTCGGCGGTTTCCTCGGGCGTGGAGACTGCCGTTTCAGCAGTCAGACCCGCGTTTGGCCCCAACACGCCCAATCCACCGGCGTTACCCACAGCTGCAACCAGCTTTGCATCGGTCAGCCACGAGAGCGGAGCTTGGATGACAGGTTTTTCGATGCCCAAAATTTGGCAGACGCGATTATCTTGCATGACGAGATTCCGTTGCATAAAAATTCGTAGAACAACCTACCGGATGGCGCTTATGTTCATAAGTACCGTGGAAGAAATTCTACTGATCGTCACTACTTCGAAAAATCGCCCTGTCAATACATAATAATTACGCGTTTTTTTAACAATCGATTCTGTCCCCAACGAAGGCTTGAGCCGTCGTATCACTTCGCCATGCATGCCTCTCTCTATCCGACTTTTGAATACTGCGTCCGAGCCCTGAGGCTGCGGCATCAAGGCCTTTCAGCTATCGCAATTGAGCAATGCACCGGAGTTCCGCACAACCTCCAGGACGAACTCATCCCGCTCACCGCAATCGCTTCATCGGCTACTCGAGCGGAAGTGGAGGCCCTCGCGCGTGAAGCCGCGTCCTCGATATCGCTTGAAAAATTGGCGCTGGTACGCGCTGCAAGCGAATTGTGGACCGGAAACCGTTTGCGCTTGCCGGTGGCCCAGCGCGGCATGCCCATCAGTGTCAGCCTTGATGAGTTGACAAGACGTGTCTCAGCGCAACCCACTCTCGTAACAGCTTCCCGAACCGACATACTTGGCGCACGAGACCGGCCGCTTACGTCGGAGTCGTCAATCTCCCTTGCGTTCCGACTTATGGAGCGCAATGCGCTTCGATGGAACGCAGCGCGAAACCCATTGAAAGTAGCTCTTCCGCAAACGCCTGGTCAGTTTGGCGCGAAGATATCCGTCGCGTTCGACGCCAGCTTTGAGCCGTTTGAATGGGCAGAGACCCTCGATCAGCAGCTCGTCGCCGCGCTGCCGCACACGGCCGGAGTTCTGCTACGCCATAACTTCACCTTTTGCCCCGAATGTCTTGCTGGCGGCTTTCACAGTGTCGCGCATCAGATGGCTTTTACCCATGAATGCGCCATTCACGGCTTGCCGCTTCGTCAAGCATGTGTTCACTGCGATGCGGCTACTGGCACCGTTGAAACTATCCTGAAACGCGGCTGGGAAGCATCCAAGTGCAAGGGTTGCGATAAACCCCTTTGTGGATCTGCGCTTGACGCCTCTTCCCGGCGTCGCTTTCGCGAAACACTCGCAGACGCGCAGTCGAAGCTGCACCCGTTCATTCGATGGCTGGAGCAAGCTCAACAGCGCCTTTGGCCGCTTGAGCAACTCCTCGTACAAAACGCCAGTGCGGTTGGGAACTGGACAGAATGGGGCTGCTCCGCCACATCGCTATTGAAGCTGGCCGGCCGCCTTCACCCATTTCCCGCAGATTCCACGATTGAAAATGTGCCGGACGTCGAGCTCCTTCGGTGGTCAAACCGGCTCCGGGCGGCCCCTAAACGTGAAGGCATCGGACAGGCGCAAAACTTCGATGTGACTTCTGTCTACGCGCTCACCCTACGCGCGATCGAAGCGTGGCGACGCAGTCGTACATCCGCGCCATTCAATACACGCACTTTCGCAGACCTTGCGGCCAACTCGGTGGTTAGCCCGGACGAAGTCGCAGCACGAGACTTGGCGATTGCCTATTTTCGAAATTGCTTCGAAGACGGTCCCGGCAACCTGGCAGACTGGACATTAAGCCGGCCCAGTACGGCTAAGTGCCAAGCTACCTTGACTGCCCAGCCGACAACCCTCAAGCATCGGCTGCCTGCAAAAGCGCTCATGATGGGCACGTTTGCAGTCGCCCTCAGTGCGATTGAGACGCGTCGCGGCGGCGGCGTGCAACGTTCCAGGCTGGAATGGTTGCGGGCTGGCCGTGGAGTTCCGCTTGCGCTGCTTCCAGAAATTGGCGGACCAGCGAAGCATCTCGCATTTTCCGAGGGAGCAGTTGCAACGCCACTCACCCACGGCTTTCCAGCCTACGAGATCTATCTGAATCATTAGGGTCATACCGTCAAAAATATTATGTTAAATTTTTGAGATTTCCCCAGCGATTCTTCAGAAGACCATCGTCGCACGCTGCCTGAGCGCTACCTATCGAACGCCGGCGATGTGACTGTAAATCTCCTACCCCTACTCATACTGGTCAGGATGTGAGCTGGCAAACCCTTATGCAGTGGTCCTTTGGCCTATTTCATACGTTGAGCGACTTTTGACCCAATCGCCATTACCACCTGATTTGGGTCGATCAGTATGCTGCATCCCCTGCCGCCGTCGTTGCCTGACGCCGGATCTCTGCGTCTTTTGCATAAGAGCGCATGACTTTATTTCTGAGAAAGTACAGACTCAGGTCCAAAAAGCGTTGTAGTTTTTACCAGCAGCAGGTTTTTGCACAAAAAAGCATCAATTTAGTTCTGTAAAAGTACAGACTTGGGCCCCAGCAGCCCTTCTCCGGGGTGAGTATGTACTTTTTCAGAACTACCGTATGTACTTTTACAGAATCCAAATAGCAGTGCCAGCTACGTGAACTCGCAAATTATATCATTCAACCCTATTAAAACTTCGATAATTGTTATTATGTAAAATAAAGAAAATAAAACAAAGGCCGATCATCAGATCGGCCCTCGCACTCACTCGAACGCGACTCAACCGTTCCGCTGCCTCCGACGCCATTCCACAACCATACCCGTCAGCGCCAGCAACGAACTCATCCCCAGCGTCGAGACCACTTCCTCGCGATGATCCTGGCCGCACACCATGACCACGAACGCGGCAACGATCAGCACCACAACGAAGAGCCCAAGAAACGGATGCATCCACATGCGAACCTTCAGCGCCTTCGATGCAACCAGCGTGCGGCGCAGCCGCAACTGGCTCACGGCAATCACCAGATAAACCAGCAAGGCCATCGTGCCCGTGGTCGAGAGCAAGGTTTCGAACACGTACTTCGGCGCAAGGTAATTGGCCGCGCAGCCGGCAAAAGCCGCCGATGTCGAAGCCAGCACCGCGACCACCGGCACGCCGCTGCGCGTCGTGTACTTGACGATAGCCGGCGCCTGCTTTTTCTCGCCAAGCGAATAGATCATGCGCGATGCCGTGTAGAGTCCGGAATTCAGGCAGCTACAGACCGCCACCAGAATCAGCAGATCGATCATGGGCTTGGCGTACGGCACATGGATCGCCTGCAGCACAGCCTGATAAGAGCCGATTTTCGTCAGCTCGGGTGCATTCCACGGCAGGATCGAAATGATGACGAAAATCGAGCCGATATAAAACAGCGAAATACGCCAGACCACCGAGTTGATCGCCCGCGAGATTTCTTTTTCCGGGTTCGCCGATTCGGCCGCTGCGATCGTCACGACCTCGGTGCCCAGAAAGGTGAACATCGTAGTGAGCATGGCGCCTGCAATGGGCGCATATCCGCGCGGCAGAAAACCGCCCTGCCCAAATACATTGCCGCTTACGTTCACATGAACGCCCGGAATAAAGCCGGTAATTGCCGCCACGCCACCAATGATGAACAGAATAATGGCGGAGACCTTTACCACCGAAAACCAGAATTCCAGTTCGCCGTAATTTTTAACGCTGGCGAGATTGGTCAGCGTCAGCACGAGCGTCACGGCGACGCAGAACTTCCACACCTCGATCTGTGGGAACCAGCTATTGAGAATATTCGCGGCGGCGGTGGCTTCGAGCGGCAGCACGAGCACCCAGTACCACCAGTACATCCAGCCGATCATAAAGCCGGCCCACGGGCCGATCGCACGTCCGGCATAAGTCGAAAACGATCCTGAATCAGGCATCGCGCAGGCCATTTCGCCCAGCATGCGCATCACCAGAACGACGAGCAGGCTCGCCAGCACATAGGCGATGATGGCGCCCGGGCCCGCCTCGGCGATGGCGTGGCCGGAGCCGACAAAGAGCCCCGCCCCGATGCTCCCGCCAATCGAAAGCATGACCACGTGCCGTTGTTTCAGCGTCGTGCCGAGCGAGCCCGGCGCAACGCGTGTTGTGCGCGCTTCGTCGCGCCTCGTGTGGGGTTCCAGTTGAGAAGCCAGATCCATCTCTCCAAGAGCGATGGCCGTGTCACCTCTATTTATGCCTTGTGGGGTATCGTGCATTTCTCTTCCTGTCATCCTTGCCCGCAGGCGTCTTGCAGGGTGGGCGGCGCGAACGCCGCGCTGCTGGGAAATCCGGCGAAACGACAGCGTGGATCGCCGAAGCTCAGCCATTCATGGAGTCGACGGCAACGTCGCAACGCGGCGTCGAAGCTGTACGATTCCCGAAAGAGCGTCATTTGAAGCGAGCGCCGCGTCACCCCCAGTTCGTGCGCGACTTCTTCGATTCGCCACGTGTATTGGGGAAGTCTGAACATCGCTTGCGCCAGCGCGAGTCCGAATCCGCCGCTCGCCTTGAATGCCTGTCTCAATGCATTCCAGTCCGGTTCGGTTGCTGTCACAGAGGCGTCGATATCCAGTTCGAGCCAGCCCGTTGCCGCGCCGGTCTGGTCCGGTATGGCGCAGACGTCGATCAACTCCTCCGGCCAGATGCGCGTCGGGATATCCGGTCGTAGCGGCTTTTCTCCGAGTCGCCGCGTGAGTACGTGGTGCCCTCTTTCGGCCCGCCATGTCGACGCAAACGGAAATCGCAAGCCCTTCCATTCCATCTTGCGCGTTGTATCGAAACGATAGACATGCACTGCGGACCTGCGACTTTCATTGAGTGGAGTGCGCGAGCCTGTTTCCAGGCCGGGCTGTCTTGAGACTGCGCGATGAGCAAGCATGTAAGTGCGTTTCATCGCGCAGCCGGTTCGGCAGACGCTGGATCAGCTGCGGTAATTGGCGCCGTCGCGGTCCAGCAGACGGAGCAGCGCCGTCCACTCGCGGTCCAGGTGAACCGTGTCAAGGTAGGCATAGTCGTCGTGCTGTTTCGCCGCGTGCTCGCAGACTTCAGGCGAAGGAATCACCACCTTCTGCCCCGCAGAGAGCGTGGCCACCTGAATCTCGCAGGCGCGGTTCAGATAGAACATGCGCGTAAAGGCTTCGGCGACCGATCGCCCCGTCGTCAGCAGGCCGTGATTGCGCAGGATGAGATAATCGCGCTTGCCGATCGACTTGACGATGCGCTCGCGCTCGTCGAGTTCCAGCGAAATGCCTTCATATTCGTGGTACGCCACGCGGTTGTAGAACTGCATGCTGATCTGGTTCAACGGCAGCAGCCCGCACTCCATCGCGGCGACGGCCATGCCGTGCGTCGTGTGCAAGTGAACCACACACTCCACGTCGTGACGCGCCTGGTGAAGCGCGCTGTGAATGGTGAAGCCCGCTGCATTGACTTCGAAGCGATCGTCGTCGATGGGATTGCCATTGACGTCGATCTTGACGAGCGACGATGCGGTGATCTCGTCGAAGAACCAGCCATGCGGGTTGATCAGGAACTGGTCGTGCGAGCCCGGCACGCGCGCCGAGATATGCGTATAGATCAGATCGGTGAGGCCGAATTTTGCGGCCAGGCGATACGCTGCGGCGACTTGCACGCGAGCATCCCATTCGGCCTGCGAAATATTTCTGGGCTTCCGGTTGACGTGGGGATCGGTCGTCGAAATCATGCTGAATTGGCTCCGTTTATAAAAGTGACAACGGGTTTAATGTCGGTTTGTACCGGTTCGGTATTTCGTTTTCAGAGCGTCGCGGTCAGCGCAGGGACTGCGCCGAAGAGGTCGTCGACCAGGCCGTAATCGGCCACGCCGAAGATCGGCGCTTCCTCGTCCTTGTTGATGGCGACGATGACTTTCGAGTCCTTCATGCCAGCGAGATGCTGGATCGCGCCCGAGATGCCTACCGCGATATACAACTGTGGCGCGACGATCTTGCCGGTCTGGCCGACCTGATAATCGTTAGGCACATAGCCCGCGTCCACGGCGGCGCGCGATGCGCCCAGCGCTGCGTTGAGTTTGTCGGCGAGCGGTTCGAGCACTTGCGTATAGCTCTCACCGCTGCCCAGCCCGCGGCCACCCGAGACGATGATCTTCGCGGTGGTGAGTTCCGGACGATCCAGCTTCGTGACTTCGCGGCTGATGAATTGTGATGTGCCGTTGTCTGCGGCGGCGTCGAGCGCCTCTATTTCCCCGCCGCCGCCCTCGCCTGCAACCGGGTCGAATGCCGTAGTACGAACGGTGATGACCTTGATCGGATCAAGCGATTGCACGGTTGCAATTGCATTGCCAGCGTAGATCGGGCGCTCGAATATATCGGCGCTGTTCACCGCAGTGATGTCGCTGATCTGCGCGACGTCGAGCTTCGCGGCAATACGCGGCGCGACATTCTTGCCCGCTGCCGTCGCGGGAGCGAGGATGTGCGTGTAGTTCCGCGCCGCATCACGAACCAGCGCGAGAACCGTAGCTTCGACGTTTTCCGCGAGACCTTCCGAGAGTTGCGGCGCGTCGGCCAGCAAGACCTTCGAAACGCCGGCAATCTTCGCCGCTGCGTCAGCAGCAGCCTGCGCGTTGTGGCCCGCGACCAGCACATGTACCTCGCCGCCAATTTTCTGCGCCGCGGCTACGGCATTCAGCGTTGCCGCCTTGATGGAAGCGTTATCGTGTTCCGCTATGACCAGATTCACCAGATTTGTCATTTTTCGCCTCCTCTCACAGCACTTTGGCTTCGGTCTTCAGCTTCTCGACCAACGTCTTCACGTCCGCGACTTTCACGCCTGCTGAACGCTTTGGCGGCTCGGCAACCTTGAGGGTCTTCAGACGCGGCGCAACATCGACGCCCAATTCAGCGGGCTGGATCGTCTCCAGCGGCTTTTTCTTTGCCTTCATGATGTTCGGCAGCGTGACGTAACGCGGCTCGTTCAAACGAAGATCGGTAGTCACTACGGCGGGCAACGTCAAAGCCAGCGTTTGCGCGCCGCCATCCACTTCGCGGGCAACCGTCGCCTTGCCATCCGTCACCGTGATCTTCGAGGCGAACGTCGCTTGCGGCAGGTCTGCCAGCGCGGCGAGCATCTGGCCTGTCTGATTGGAGTCGTCGTCGATAGCCTGCTTGCCGAGGATGACCAGCGACGGCTGTTCCTTGTCCACCAGCGCTTTCAGCAGTTTCGCAACCGCGAGCGGCTGCAGCTCCTGATCCGATTCGATCAGAATCGCGCGGTCCGCGCCGATCGCCAGCGCTGTGCGCAGCGTTTCCTGCGCCTGTATCACGCCGCACGACACCGCGATGACTTCAGTCGCCACGCCCGCCTCCTTCAAACGCACGGCTTCTTCAACCGCGATCTCGTCGAACGGATTCATCGAGAACTTCACGTTGGCCACATCGACGCCCGTGCCGTCCGATTTCACGCGGACCTTCACGTTGTAATCAACGACCCGCTTCACCGCTACCAGAACTTTCATCAAAAATTCCTTTCGTCCTACCCGCTCTTGAATATCTCGCAGTCCTAATCGAGTCACAATCGTGGCGACGCGTGACGACCACTGACTCTTCGCCTGCCGTCGCGGCACCGTGGGTGTCGGTGCGCGATCCGCGTCATGGGTTCGCACTATAACGCTCGAACACTGCGCTTCAAAATTCCACGAAAACTTAATTTTTTATCGGACTTCTACCTATCAGTATTTACACTGAGAGCACGCCTTCACCTTGACTGATCCCATCTGGTGATTGTGATTTTATCGATCAAAAACAATGACTTAAAAGATCGATGCAAGATGGCTCGCAACGCGAAAAGTGAAAATTATTTTGTTCGTGTTGACAGCACTGTAAGACGTCACTCATCATATGTCAACGACGCAAAAATACCGGATGGAGACAACGGCTACGCTTTAGCGAACACTTGAAAACATGGCGCGGCAGACGCGCTCGCGCCCCGCAAAAAATCGTCAACTGCAGTACGCGGAACCCCGGTTCCGTACACGTCTGGATTTCGAACAGGAGAGTCATGGTGGCCAGTCACGACAAGGCACGGGTTGGTGTAGACATCGGCGGAACGTTCACCGATGTCGCGCTGGAGCTCGGTGGAGAACTCTTTTCCACCAAGGTCCTCACGGATTACACGGCGCCCGAGCGCGCAATCATCAAGGGCGTGAGCATCGTTGCGGCGAAGGCTGGCATCGGCCTGAAGGACATTGGCGTCATCATCCACGGCACCACGCTGGCGACGAACGCGCTGATCGAGCGCCGCGGCGCAAAGACGGCCTTCATCACCACGGAGGGTTTCCGCGACACCATCGAGATGCGCACGGAAAACCGCTTCGAACAATATGATCTGAACATCAAGCTGCCGCCGCCGCTGATCGAGCGCTGCGACCGCTTCACGCTGGCCGAACGCATCGACGCGCAGGGCGGCGTGCTGCTCGCGCCCACTGAAGCGCAGATCGACGCCATCGTCAGCCGGATCGAGCAAGGCGGTTATGAAAGTGTGGCGGTGGGCTTTATCCATTCCTATGTGAATGGCGTGCATGAGCGCATGATGCGCGACGCGCTGGAAAAGCGCCTGCCGCAAGTGTCCGTGTCGATCTCCAGCGAAGTATCGCCGCAGATCCGCGAGTTCGAGCGCTTCAATACGGTGTGCGCGAATGCCTACGTGCGCCCCATCATGAAGTCGTATCTCGACCGGCTGCTCGGCGAAGTGCGCGAAGCGGGCGCCACCTGCCCTATTTTTATCATCCACTCGGGCGGCGGAATCGTTTCGGTCAAGAGCGCTTCGGAATTCCCGGTGCGTCTGGTCGAATCCGGGCCGGCCGGCGGCGCAATTTTCGCAGCGCATATCGCAGCGCGCTACGACCTGAATACTGTGCTGTCTTTCGATATGGGTGGCACCACGGCCAAGATCTGTCTGATCGACGACCTCACGCCGAAGACCGCCAATACCTTCGAAGTCGCGCGCACCTATCGCTTCAAGAAAGGCAGCGGCATGCCGATTTCGATTCCCGTGGTGGAAATGGTCGAAATCGGTGCGGGCGGCGGCTCGATCGCTTCGCTCGATGTAATGCGCCAGATTCGCGTCGGTCCGCATAGCGCGGCTTCGGAGCCCGGTCCCGCGTGCTATCAACGCGGCGGCGTCGAGCCAACCGTTACGGATGCCGATCTGCTGCTCGGCCGTCTTGACCCGGCGAATTTCGCGGGCGGCAGCATTCCCCTTTCGCTCGATAACGCGGCAAGCGCGATGGTCGCCAAAGTGGGCGGCGCAATCAACCTGAGCGCCGATGAAACCGCCTATGGCGTGGCCGAAGTCGTCGACGAAAACATGAGCAACGCGGCGCGTGTTCACGCGGTGGAAAGCGGCAAGGACATCGGCGACTACACGATGATCACCTTCGGCGGCGCGGGCCCGCTGCACGCCGCGCGTCTGTGCGAAAAGAGCGGCATCAAGAAGTTCATCGTGCCACCTGGTGCGGGCGTGGGTTCGGCGATTGGCTTTCTGCGTGCGCCCTTCGGTTATGAAAGCGTGCGCAGCGCGACCATGCGTTTCAACGATTTCGACGCCGATGCGCTCAATGAGATCGTCGGCGATCTGAGCGAGGAAGCGCTGCGTTTCGCGCGCCAGGGTTCCGGCGATGCCGAACCTGAAGTCGAAGTCAAAGCCTTCATGCGCTACGTAGGCCAGGGCTGGGAAATTCCCGTTGCCTTCCCGTATCGTCGCTTTGGCGCCGAAGATCGTGAAGCCTTCTCGCAGGCGTTTACGCGTGCTTACACGCAGTATTTCGGCCGCCCGATCGATGGGCTCGATATTGAGATCGTCAGCTGGTCGGTGAAGGCGAGTTCGCCGCTGCCGCCTGTGGAGCGCCTGAAACTGCTCACGTCGCGCGATACCGTGACCGCGCCGAAAACGCGCAAGATTTTCGACGCCGCGCTGCATCGTTTCGTCGAAGCCGCCATCGTCGAGCGCGCCTCGCTCAAGGTTGGTGAAAGCGTCACGGGCCCCGCGATCATCGTCGAGCCGGAGACGTCTACGCTCGTCACCTCCTCCTTCGACGCGATGGTTCAGCCCGATGGCTGCCTGCTCGTCGTTGCCAAAGAATTGAATGCCGCCAAGGCCAATCAGGAGTAAAGCATGTCGCTCAGCAATCTCGATACCATCCACATGCAGGTCATGTGGAACCGCCTGATTTCCGTGGTGGAAGAACAGGCCATGGCGCTGATCCGCACCGCATTTAGCACCAGCGTGCGCGAAGCGGGCGATCTTTCCGCGGGGATTTTCGACAAGCAGGGCCGCATGCTGGCGCAGGCCGTCACGGGCACGCCGGGTCACGTGAATACGATGGCTGAAGCCGTCGAGCACTTCATGAACGACATCGGCGTCGAGCGCATGTACGAAGGCGACGTGTACCTCACGAACGATCCGTGGAAAGGCACCGGCCACCTGCACGATTTCACCGTCGTGTCGCCGTCTTTCCATAACGGCGAACTGATTGGCTATTTCGCCAGCACGGCGCACGTGGTGGATATCGGCGGACGCGGCTTTGGCCCGGATTCGCGGGAGATCTACGAAGAAGGCCTGTTCGTGCCGATCATGAAGCTGATCGAGCGCGGCGAAGTGAATCGCGATCTCGTGAATATCCTGCGCAATAACGTGCGCGAAGCCGACAAGGTCGTGGGCGATCTCTACGCCCTCGCCTCGTGTAACGAAACCGGCCACAAGCGCCTGATCGAAATGCTCAAGGAGTTCGATCTCAAGGACGTGGAAGGCATCGGCGAATTCATTCTGGCGCGCAGCCGTGAGGCCACGCTCGAACGCATTGCCGCCCTGCCGAAGCAGACGCAGACCAACGCTATGACGCTCGACGGTTACGACACGCCGGTCAAGCTCAACGTCACGCTCACGATCGCCGACGACCACCTCCTCGCCGATTTCGACGGCACGTCGCCTTCGAGCCCCTTCGGCATTAACGTGCCGTTGCTCTATGCGAAGGCGTATGCCTGCTATGGCCTCAAGTGCATCATCGCGCCGGAAGTGCCGAACAATGCCGCTTCGCTCGAACCGTTCCGCGTGCAGGCGCCCGCGGGCTGCATTCTCAATGCGCAGCGCCCGAGCCCGGTTGCCGTGCGTCACGTGCTGGGCCACTTCGTCCCGGACCTGGTGCTGGGCGCGCTGAACAAGATCCTGCCGAACCGCGTGCCCGCTGAAGGCGCCGGCGCGCTCTGGAATCTGCATGTGAGCGCGCGCGCCGCCCAGGAAGGATCGGGACTCAAGGGCAGCGAAATCCTGATGTTCAACAGCGGCGGCACCGGCGCACGGGCGGAACTCGACGGTCTTTCGGCCACGGCTTTCCCGAGTGGCGTGCACGCGATGTCGGTAGAAGCGACTGAGCAGGTTGGGCCGATCGTGGTGTGGCGCAAGGAAATGCGCTCGGGTTCGGGCGGCGCGGGACAGTATCGCGGCGGCCTTGGCCAGATCGTCGAGATCGGTCCGCGCGAAGGCTATCAGTTCCGCTTCAACGCCATGTTCGATCGTATCGACCATCCGGCGCGCGGCCAGTCGGGCGGCAAGGAAGGCGCGCCCGGCCAGGTCACGCTCTCCGACGGCACGCGCATGAAGGGCAAGGGCACGCAATCCGTGGGCGAGCATGAACGCGTCACGCTTTCGCTGCCGGGCGGCGGCGGTGTGGGCACGCCCGCACAACGCGATCGCGAAGCGCTGCTGCGCGACATCCGCAACGAATATATTTCCGAGGCGCAACTGCGCGACGACTACGGTCTCACGCTCGACGCACTCACGGCATCGAATCAACAGTAAGGAGCCACGTAATGACCGACATCACCAAGCCGCCGTTCAAGAACATCCTGATTACGGGCGCCGGCGGCGCACTGGGCTCCGTGCTGCGCGACAGCCTGCGTCCCTACGCGGAAACGCTCAGCCTCAACGCACGTCAATCGCTGGGCGAAGTGCGCGAAGGCGAAAAGCACTTTATCTGCGATCTGGCCGATCGCGACGCCGTGTTCGAGATGCTCAAGGGTGTCGACATGGTTATTCATATGGGCGGCGCGCCGCGTGAAAACACCTTCCAGGTGATTCTCGATTCGAATATCGTCGGCAGCTATAACATTTATGAAGGCGCGCGCCAGGCCGGTGTCAAGCGCGTGATCTACGCGAGTTCCGTGCACGCCATCGGCTTTTACGAATGCACGCAGACGATCGATTCGAACGTGCCGCAGCGCCCCGATAGTCTGTACGGCGTGAGCAAAACCTTCGTCGAAAATCTCTCGCGCTATTACTTCGACAAATTCGGTATCGAGTCGGTGTGTCTGCGCATTGGCTCGTGTTTCCCGAAGCCGGTCGACCGCCGCATGCTGGCGACGTGGCTGTCGTATGAGGACTTTTCGCATCTGTGCGTGCAATCGATCATGACGCCGAGCGTCGGCCATATGATCGTGTATGGCAATTCGAATAACAGCGCGAACTTCTGGGACAACACTCAGGTGGCCTACCTGGGCTATCGTCCGAAGGATTCCGCCGATGCGTACCGCGCCGAAGTCTATGCGAATACCGAAGTGGGCGACCCGCGCAATCCGGCCGTGCGCTTCCAGGGTGGCCAGTTCGCCGCGGATGGCCACTTCGAAGATCCGAAAAAGAACTGAATACCGCTTCCCCACTGATTTATCTGGAACACACTGAGATGGCACAGCACGCACTCAAGCCTCATTACGACGTGGTGATCGTGGGCGGCGCGGTCGTTGGAAGCGCGACCGCGTATTTTCTGGCGGAAAATCCCGACTTCAACGGCTCGGTTCTCGTGATCGAACGCGACTGGTCATATGCGAAGTCGGCAACGGCTTTGTCGAGCGCATCGATCCGGCATCAGTTTTCGAATCCGCTGAATATCCAGATTTCGCAGTTCGGCACGGAATTCATCCGCGACTTTCACGCGCGCGTGGCCGTGAATGGCGACGCGCCCGAACTCGGCTTCAAGGAAAACGGCTATCTGTATCTGGGCGATGCGCAAGGCGCGCCGATGTTCGAGCGTAATTGCGCCACGCAGCAATCGTGCGGTGCAGATGTCGTGCTGCTCGATCCCGATCAGTTGAAAAGCCGCTTTCCGTGGCTCAACACCGAAGGCCTCGTCAACGGCGTCTACGGTCAGTCGGGCGAAGGCTGGTTCGATAGTTATGGCCTGCTGCAAGGCATGCGCAAGAAGGCGCGCTCGCTTGGCATCGAATACATCGAAAACGAAGTGGTCGAGGTCGTGCGCGAAGGCGCGCGTATCACCGGCGTGGTGCTTGCCAGTGGCGAAACCATCGGTTGCGGCGTGATGGTCAATGCGGCCGGCACGCGCGGCCCGGCCATGGCGCGTCTCGCGGGTCTGGAGATTCCGGTTGAGCCGCGCAAGCGCTGCCTGTTTGTGTTCGATTGCCGCACGCCGCTTGAAGGCATCGTGCCGCTCACGATCGACACGACCGGGATCTTCTT
Source organism: Burkholderia sp. Ax-1719 (assembly GCF_011753055.1). Classification (GTDB taxonomy): domain Bacteria; phylum Pseudomonadota; class Gammaproteobacteria; order Burkholderiales; family Burkholderiaceae; genus Paraburkholderia. Next base: position 1,185,060 of record NZ_VWWJ01000001.1, read on the forward strand.
TCGCCCCGAAGGCAAGTATTACCTCACGGGCTGCTATCCAGAGCCGGACCCGCTCGCGGACGTCAACGACTTCGATGTCGTGCATCAGGAATTCGAAGACGTGATCTGGCCGGCGCTGGCCGAACGTATTCCCGCTTTCGAAGCCATCAAGGTGGTGAATTCGTGGGCCGGTCATTACGACTTCTGCATGCTCGATCACAACGCCATTGTCGGGCCACATGCCGAGGTGTCGAACTTCCTGTTCGCGAATGGTTTTAGCGGCCACGGCCTGCAACAGTCGCCCGCTATCGGCCGGGGTTTGAGCGAATTGATCGTTTATGGCGCTTATCGCTCGCTCGATCTCGCGCCGCTCGGCTATGCGCGCGTAGTCGAAAACAAACCGTTCCTCGAAGAAGGCGTGATCTGATGGCGTCCCCCTCTTTCATGAAGGCTTTTGACATGAGTTCCCAATCGTACCGGACCGCCTTGATTACCGGCGCATCGAGCGGCATCGGCCGCGCGATTGCAGAGCGGCTCGTCAAGGACGGCCTGAAAGTCTACGCGCTGGGCCGCGACGCCAAGGCGCTCGATGCGCTGGCAAGCGCGACGGGCGCGACGCCAGTGGCCATCGACCTGCACGATGTTGCGCCGCTGCGCGAGCTGTTCGCCAGCGACGCAATCGATGTGGTCGTGAACAACGCGGGTCTGCTGCCGGCCATCGCGAAGTTCGGCGACACGGCGTCGAATCATATTGACGATATGATCGATATTAATCTGCGCGCACCGCTGCATATTGCGCAACTCGCGCTTGAAGGCATGGTGCAGCGCAAGCGCGGGCATCTGTTTTTCGTCGGTTCGAGTGCGGGACGTTTCCCGCATCCGAACACTGCGGTTTATGGCGCGACGAAAGCCGCCATCAGTATGTTCTGCGATTCGCTGCGTTGCGATCTGCTTGGCACAAAGGTGCGTGTGACGGAAATCGCGCCGGGCCGCGTGCAAACCAATCTGTATCGCACGGCGCTGGGCGAGCAAGGCGCGAACGAAAAGCTCTATGACGTGTATCGCTCGATCCAGCCGGAAAACATCGCGGAACTCATCGCCACAGCGCTCGCGCTGCCGGAAGCGGTCGACGTTTCGCGTATGGAAGTTTTCCCCACCGATCAGGCTGCGGGCGGCTCGCAAATCGTCACGGTCGATTGAATCTACCGTTCAGAACCGTATATATATTTGGACACCTACGCATCATGAAAAATCAACGAGTGGTGATCGTCGGCGGCGCTTCGGGTCTTGGCCTCTCTGTGGCCAAACTCATGCTGGCCGATGGCGCACACAGCATCGCGCTGATCGACAAGAACGGCCCCTTGCTAGAAGAAACGGTGGGCAACCTGAAGGCCGAAGGTCATACGGTCTTTGGCGCCGAAGGCGATATCACGCGCAAGGATTCCGCACATGCGGTGTTCGCGCAGGCGCTGGCGCAACTCGGACGCGTCGATTGCCTCGTCAATAGCGCAGCGATTTATCCGCGTCGCCCGATCCTCGAAATTTCCGACGACGAATGGGATCTGGAAAACGCTGTCAATATCAAGGGCACCTATCACATGATGGTCGCCGCCATTGAACATATGCGCAGCCGCCCGAAGGTAGAGACGCATGTGGCTGGGCGTATCGTCAATATCACGTCGGTCGATGCGTTCAAGGCACATCCGCAAAACGCGCACTATGCGGCCACCAAGGCGGCAGTCGTGAGCCTGACGAAATCGTTCGCGCACGAAGTGGCGAAGGACGGCATCCTCGTGAATTCGGTTGCGCCCGCAGGGTTCGCTACCGAGCGCGCGAAGAAGCTGGGTTTCCTCGGCGAACTCGCGAGCGCCAATCCGCTTGGCCGTGCCGCTGAGCCGGAAGAGATCGCGCAGTGGGTGCTCATGATGGCCAGCGAACGCAACACCTACGCGACTGGCGAGAACGTTATCGTTAGCGGCGGCTATATCTACGCTTGATCTACATCATCGCCTGCCCCGCCTCGACGGTGGGGCGGGAATGACCCGCGCCGGACTGTGTTAAAGTCATAATATGTCATACGGCGCAGGTCAGACGCGACTTCCGGCACTTCGGACGCCACGCGCAGCTGCCGCGCCACGCGGTCCGTCTGCATCCGTGAATTGCAGCGCTTTCCTGATCCGGTGTGGACACTCGGAATGACTCTGGACGCTGAAACCCTACTCAAAAATGCCGCGAGCTCCGGAAAACGGCGCAGCCTGACCGAACTCGTCATTCAGGCATTGAACGACAAAATCGATCGCGGCGAATATCCGCCTGGCGGCAAACTACCCACCGAACCCGAATTGTGTGAAGAATTCGGCGTAAGCCGCACGGTTGTGCGCGAAGCGGTGGCGTCGCTCAAACTCGGGCGACGGCTCATTGCGCGTCATGGCGTGGGCGTGTTCGTGGCCGAGACGGTGAATCAGACCACCAGCCCGGATTTCATCGACGGCAATACGCTCAACAATTCGATGCACGTGCTCGAATTGCGGATTGGCGTGGAAACGGAATGCGCGGCCTACGCGGCCCAGCGCCGCTCTGAAACGCATTTACGCGCGTTGAAAGAAGTCTACGCGCGCATGGAAATCGTCGCAGTAGAAGACGAAGCCGAATGTGCGCGGGCGGATTTCGAATTTCACCTCGCGGTGGCGACGTGTTCTGAGAACCCGCATTTCGCGTCCATCCTGCGCACGCTTGGTCAGGAGATCACTATCGATCTTCGCCTCAAGCATGCAAAGGCCAATGCGAAAGAACGCAAGACCTATATCCGCCGTATCCAGCGTGAGCACGCGGATATTCTTGACGCCATCGAAAAGCAGGACGTGACGGCCGCGCGCCGCGCCATGCGCAAGCATCTCAACGAAAGCCTGGAGCGATATCACAATCTGTCGAGCACGCGCGCGGAATAAGCGCGTTTGCTCAGGCACATTCTGATGCAATCTGCCCGTTCAAGCACGCATGCAACGCTTCATGCACGCGCCTGAACGGGCATCGTCCAGCGAAACCAGCATCGGCTTTTGTTTGCATTCCTGATTAATTATCCGATGCCGGCACCCTGCACTTCGCGTTCGCTCAGTTCTGCAGCGCGGTAACCTTGTCGCCGTAAGCGACGGCCTGGGGCACCCACTTCCCGCCGATCACCTTGTAGAAGGTCGCGGCCGGATCTTTCATATCGCCGTTCGGCATGAACGCGATATCCCCTGAAATGCCCGCAAACGACACCGATTTGATAAACGGACCGTACACCTTCGGGTCGGTCGAATTGGCCTTCTTCATCGCGTTGATCAGCACCCACGTCGCGTCATACGCCGCAGGCGCATAGGCCACCACACCTTCGCTGTATTTCGCCTTCATCTTGTTGTCGAACTCCTTGCCCTGCTTCATTTTCGACAGCGGCACGCCGTAGTCCCACGAAGCCGATCCGTTGGCGCTATCGCCAGCGACTTTCAGGAAGGTGTCGTTCTCGAAGCTACCGCCGCCGAGCAGAATGGCGCGCATGCCCAGCTGGCGCATCTGTTTGACGAGCATGCCTGCCTGCTGGTCGAGACCGCCCCAGAACACCACGTCCGGATTGAACGACTTCATATGGGTCAGCTGGGCCTTGAAATCGACGGCCTTGTCGCTGGTGAATTCCCGATCGACGATCTTGCCGCCTGCCTCCGTCACCCCTTTGACGAATTCGTCGGACATGCCCTGGCCGAACGCGGTGCGATCGTCGATCACGGCAATGCTCTTGCCCTTGAGCGCGTTGACGGCCGAGTGCCCTGCCAGTTGACCCATCTGCGCGTCCGAATTCACGACGCGAAAGACATTCGCATAGCCTTGCGAAGTCAGGGTGGGATTGGTCGCCGTGGGCGAAACCATGGGAATGCCCGCCGTGTTGTAGATGCGCGAAGCCGGAATCGTCGTGCCCGAATTGAAATGGCCGACCACGCCCGCTACCTTCGCATCCACCATCTTCTGGGCGACCTGCGAGCCCACGCGCGGGTCGGCCTGGTCGTCTTCCGCATCCAGCACGAAATGCACGGGCTGACCGCCGATGACGAGCTTCTGCGCATTGGCGTCGTCGAGCGCCAGTTCCGCTCCACGCTTCAGATCGATGCCGTAGTGCGCCGACCCGCCGGTGAGCGGCGCGGCAAAGCCTATCGTCACGTCGCCCGCATAAGCGAACGCGCTGAAAGGTGCGGCGCCAGCCGCCAGAGATGCCGCAAGCGCGACGCGTGTGTACGCAAACTGAACTTTCATGGGAAACCTCAAAGTTTTTGTCAGTGAAAAAAATCAGTCGAACCGCATTTGCCAGAGGAATTGACGACACGAACGAGTCGGCCTGGTCATCAAAGTATTAGGTGAGACGTCATATGTCAATCGATCAAAAAGCGCACGCTGACCAGGGTTTATAAGGGGGTAAGCGAGCCCGCGAATCGAGCCGCCAAAAGAAACAGGCGCAGCGGTTTCCCGCTGCGCCTGTTGAGTCGAGCCTGGCCGGGCTACCTGATTCAGCCCCGCCGCGCCGCCAGTCGTCGCACTACCGATACCAGCGCATCGACTTCATCGCAGGTGTTGTAAAACGCCAGCGATGGTCGCACCGTCGCCTCCAGACCGAAGCGCCGCAGGATCGGTTGCGCACAATGATGGCCGGAACGCACGGCGATGCCCTCTTCGCTGAGTGCGCGGCCCACTTCCTCGGTCTGATAGCCGCGCAGCACGAACGACAGCACGCTCGCCTTGTCGCGGGCCGTGCCCACCAGTCGCACGCCGGTTACGGACGCGAGCACACTGGTCGCATAGGCCAGCAGATCGTGCTCGTAGCGCGCGATGTTTTCGATGCCGATGCGCGTGACGTAGTCGAGCGCCGCGCCCAGACCCACGGCATCGGCGATATTGCCGGTGCCCGCTTCGAAGCGCGCGGGCGGCGGCTGGAACACCGTACGCTCGAAGGTGACGTCGGCGATCATGTTGCCGCCGCCCTGCCACGGCGGCATCGCCTCAAGCACTTCGCGCTTGCCGTAGACCACGCCGATGCCGGTCGGCCCATAGATCTTGTGGCCCGAGAACACGAAGAAGTCCGCGTCCAGCGCACGCACATCCACGCGCAGATGCGAGATCGACTGCGCGCCGTCCACCAGCGCCTTCGCGCCGACGGCGTGAGCCATCTGCACGATCTGCGCGACCGGAACAACCGTGCCCAGCGCGTTCGACACCTGGGTGACGGCCGCAATCTTCGTGCGCGCGTTGAAAAGCTTGCGGCATTCGTCGAGTTGCACCTGGCCCGATTCATCGACGGGAATCACGCGCAGCGTCGCGCCCTTGCGCGCGGCAAGCTGCTGCCACGGCACGATATTGGCGTGATGTTCGAGGTGCGAAACGACGATCTCGTCGCCCGGCCCCACGTTCTCCTCGCCCCAGGACTTCGCGATCAGATTGATCGCCTCGGTCGTACCGCGCACGAACACGATTTCATCGGGCGAGGCCGCGCCGATAAAGCGCTGCACCGTCTCGCGCGCATGCTCATAGGCGTCGGTCGCGCGGCCCGCGAGCGTATGCGCAGCGCGATGGATGTTGGAGTTCTCGTGCTCGTAGAAGTACGCCAGGCGCTCGATCACGGCGCGCGGCTTGTGCGTGGTCGCCGCATTGTCGAGCCAGACCAGCGGGCGGCCATTCACACGCTCGGCGAGGATCGGGAAATCGCGTCGCACTGCTTCCACGTCAAAGGGCGCGCGCACGGCGGCAAAGGGCGCGGCGTGGGCCTGATCTCGCGCCTGGTCGCGCGGATGCGCCGCAGCACGCGCCTCGACCAGCACATAGTGCGAACCTTGCGTCGAGCGCACATCGCGTGGGTTGTTGGCCTGCAGCCCTTCGCGATGCAATGGCAGCAGATCGCGCAGATCGTCTTGCGTGGGCAGGCCAAAAGCGCGCGGGTCGGCGTGCAGCGCCGGCGCATCGTACTGCGTGCCCGCATGTGCGGTGGCGGGCGAACCCGCGCGCAACGCGTCGTCGAGGAAATAGAACGGCGAGGCCGTCGCCTCGCTCTGCTGCGACACGCCGAGCGCGGCGCCGCCCGCACGCGGTTCGAGCGCGGGCAACACCGATACGGCCTGATCGGGCAGGCCATTCTGCGCGGCTGCATGTGGTGCGAGCGCCGGTGCGCGGTTGCCGAGCGAAAGCACATGCGTGGGCGCACCCGGCAGCAGGTTGGCGCCCGGCACGCGACCTTGCGGCAGCGTCAAGCCCGGCACGCCGGTGCCCGTTCCGCCCGGTCCCGCGAGCGGCGAGCCCGGCGGCGCGGGGTTACTCACCGACGCCAGCGCGGGC
>NZ_VWWJ01000021.1 GCF_011753055.1 Burkholderia sp. Ax-1719
CGGGCGCGGTGCTGGTGGGCCGCACCAATATGAGCGAGTTCGCGTTTTCGGGCCTTGGGCTCAATCCGCACTACGGCACGCCGCTTTCGCCGTGGCAGCGCAGCGTGAAGGGCGATGAACGCGTCGCGGGCGGCTCGTCGTCGGGTGCGGCGGCCTCGGTGGCGGACGGCATGGCCGCCGTCGCGCTCGGCACCGATACCGGCGGCTCGATCCGCATTCCCGCCGCGTTCTGCGGCCTGACCGGCTTCAAGCCCACCGCCGCGCGCATCCCGAAGGCGGGCGGCGTGCCGCTCTCCCCGACGCTCGATTCGTTCGGCCCGATCGGCAATACGGTGGCGTGCTGCGCACTGGTCGATCGCATCCTCGCCGGCCTCGCGCCGCACGTGCCGGCCGCGCGTCATCTCGAAGGCGTGCGCATCGGCGTGTTGACGAATTACGTGACGGACGGCGTCGACCCCGAAGTGGCCGATACCATCGACACCGCGCTCAAACATCTCGACGCCGCAGGCGCAATCGTCAATGAAGTGCGTTTTTCGGCATTCGAGCGCCTGAGCGAGATCAATCGCATCGGCTTTTCGTCGATGGAGGCTTACACGTGGCATCGCGCCTTGATCGCCGGGCATCGCGATCAATACGATCCGCGCGTGCTCGCGCGCATCCTCAAGGGCGAGCCCGCGAGCGCCGCCGACTATCTCGACCTCGTCGCCGCGCGCGCGGCCGTGATGGAGGAAGCGCAGGCAGCGCTCTGGTCGCGCTTCGACGTGGTGATCGCGCCAACGGTGCCGATCGAGCCGCCCGCCGTCGCCCCGCTCGCCGCGGACGACGATGTTTTCGCGCGCACCAACGCGCTCGTGCTGCGCAACCCCAGCGCGTTCAACTTCCTCGATGCCTGCGCGCTTTCCCTGCCGGTCCACCGGCACGGCGCGGCGCCGGTCGGCCTGATGCTGGCCGCCGCACCGTACGCCGACGACGCCTTGCTGGCGATCGGACGCGGCGTGGAGGCCGTGCTCGCGCCGCTGCGCTAGGCGTCTGTAGACCACGCTGGGCGCTCGCCGTGCACTTTCTCGCGACGCCCGGCCTTCGCGCTAGAATCCGGGGCACGCCGTTGCAGCCGCCCCCGCGTGCGCCGCTGCGCCTCCAACCCGAAGAAAACACAACCACATGAACGACGATAACGCGCTATTGCGCCGCGAACGCAGCCTGCTGGTCCTTCTCGGCATCCTCTGCCTCGCGCTGCTCGGCGGCGCACTCTATATGCAGTACGCCGAGCGCCAGGACCCGTGCCCGCTGTGCATCCTGACGCGCTACTTCTTCATCCTGATTGCCGTTTTCGCGTTTCTTGGCGCGCGTTTCACGAGCTGGCGCGGTGTGCGCGCACTCGAAGGGCTGATCGTGATCTCGTCGGTGGGCGGCATCGTCGCCTCCGCGAAACTCGCCTGGGTGCAGGCGTTCCCGAGCTTCAGCTGCGGCTTCGATACGCTGCAGCCCATCGTCGACGCCCTGCCGCCCGCGCACTGGCTGCCGGGCGTCTTCAAGGTTCAGGGCCTGTGCGAAACCACCTATCCGCCGATCCTCGGCCTCACGCTGCCGCTCTGGTCGGTGGTGGCGTTCGTCGTGGTGTTCATCGCGGTGCTGGCGAGCCTGTGGCGTAACCGTCGCCGTCAGGTGTCGTGGCCCGGCATCCGCCGTTAAGCACGGCTTCGTTGTTACAGCGCCGCTCCATCAGCGAGCGGCGCGCCCGCCGCTCTCCCCCGTTTTTCTGTCGTCTTTCTGCTGACGCGGGGCCGGATCAATGCATCATCCGGTCATGGCCGCCGTCACATGACCTCCATTATTCGCAGGGAATAGTTTCCTGGCGCTGTCAGTGTTACATTCGGAACTGGATGGCGATCTACGTGCGCGAGGCCGGCCTGGGCTCGCCCTGGCTCCCCTGCGTAACGCGCGCCTGATCCGCAATGTCTCCTGGGTTTCACATGACAACGCAAACCATCCGATCCGTCCCTCGTGGCGTCGTGCATGAATTTCATGACGCGCCCATCGCAAGTCGCCAGCGCCCAGCGTTCGCGCACGTCCAGCCTCTGCCTGCCATCGACCAGCGTGTGCGCCTCGCGCGCGGCGTTGTGAGCGAGTGCGCCTTCACGGCCGCCGCGTAGGAGAATCGCAGATGCAAGCCTGGGTCACCGATCTTCAGCAATTGCTCGCGCATGGCGACGCCGCCGTGCTCGTCACGGTGGCGCGCGCCGAGGGCTCGGTGCCGCGCGAGGCCGGCACGAAGATGATCGTCACGCGCGAATCGGCGCGTCACACCATTGGCGGCGGACATCTGGAATGGAAGGCCATCGAAATCGCGCGCCAGGTGCTGCGCGACGGCATGCGGCTATCCCACCACGGGCACGCCCGGCGGCTGGAGCGCCTGTCGCTTGGGCCGAGCCTCGGCCAGTGCTGCGGCGGTGCGGTGGTGCTCGCGTTCGAGCGGCTCGATGTGGCCGATCTGGGCTGGCTGGCCACGCTATCGCGCCGGCTCGCCGCAGGCGCGTCGACCGTTCGTAGCGTATCATTCCGCTCCTCGCGGAATGGGGCCGCTTCCAGCACGTCCAGCAATGCCGATGCTGGGGCCGTCATGCTCTCGGAACCGGAGCCGGGCGTCGAATCGCCTGACTGCCTGCTTTGGGAAACCGGCAACACCGGCGGCGATGCCACGCTGCTGCTCACTGAAACCATCGCGCCCAACGATTTTCCCGTCGTGCTGTTCGGTGCGGGCCATGTGGGCGCAGCGCTCGTGCGCGTGCTCGGCACCTTGCCCTGCCGGGTGCGCTGGGTCGATGAGCGCGACGCCGCGTTTCCCTCGCCGGTGGAATTTGCCGCGCTCGGTGCGGCCAATGTCGCGATCGACGCCAGCGATGCGCCCGACGAGGCCGTCGAAGCCGCGCCGCCAGGCAGCAGTTTCATCGTGATGACGCACGACCACGCCCACGATCTCGATCTCGCCGAACGCATCCTGCGCCGCGGCGACTTCGTGTTCTTCGGCATGATCGGCTCGCACAGCAAGCGCCAGCAGTTCGAGCACCGGCTCGCCGCGCGCGGCATCGACCCGATGCAGATCGCGCGCATGAACTGCCCGCTCGGCGTGGACGGCATCGTCGACAAGTCGCCCGAGGTGATCGCGATTTCGGCCGCCGCCCAGTTGCTGCAGGCGATCGAGGCCGCCCGGACGAACGCGCACAGCCATGCGCATGCGTCGGCCGCCCTGCCCCATTCCGCGTGATGTCACCCATCGAATACCTTGACCGACCAGATCATGACCATCACGACTAACCCGCTTGTCCAGAAAGCCTTCGGCGCGCCCAAGTCCGAACTGCATATCCATATCGAAGGCTCGCTTGAGCCCGAGCTGATCTTCGCGCTCGCCCAGCGCAACAACGTCACGCTCGCCTACGAGTCGATCGACGCCCTGCGCGCGGCATACGCGTTCACCGATCTGCAGTCGTTCCTCGACATCTATTACGCGGGCGCGAGCGTGCTGCTGCACGAGCAGGACTTCTACGACATGACGATGGCCTACTGCGAGCGCGCGCTCGCGGACAACGTCGTGCACACCGAAATTTTCTTCGATCCGCAGACGCACACCGAGCGTGGCGTGTCGATCGACACCGTGGTCGCGGGCATCGACCGAGCGCTCGCCGACGCTGAAAAGCGCGGCCTCACGAGCAAGCTGATCCTGTGTTTCCTGCGCCATCTGAGCGAAGACGATGCGCTCGCGACGTGGGAAGCCGCGCTGCCGGTGTTCGACCGCTATCCGCGCATGATCGGCGTGGGTCTGGATTCGTCGGAGCGCGGTCATCCGCCTTCGAAGTTCGAGCGCGTGTTCGAGAAGGCGCGCGCCAAGGGCCTCAAGCTCGTCGCCCATGCGGGCGAGGAAGGCCCGCCGGCCTACATTTACGAAGCGCTTGATCTGCTCAAGGTCGATCGCGTCGATCACGGCGTGCGCAGCATCGAGGACGCGGCGCTCGTCACGCGTCTGGCGGATTCGCGCGTCGCGCTGACCGTCTGCCCGCTGTCGAACACCAAGCTCTGCGTATTTGACGACATGACCCAGCACACGCTCAAGCAACTGCTGGATCAAGGCGTGGCGGTCACGATCAATTCCGACGATCCGGCCTACTTCGGCGGCTACGTCAACGAGAACTACAGCGCGATCATCGAAGCGCTGAAGCTCGACGATCAAGAGGTTTATACGGTTCTGCGCAATGGCTTCGAGGCGTCGTTCGTGAGGCCGGAAGAACGCGCCGCGCTGATCGCGAAGCTCGATCAGTACTGGAGCGCCGCGGCTTAATACGCGCAGGACGTTTTAGCCCGAGTCTTTCCCATCACGGCCCCACGCGCATGCGTCGGGCCGGGGGATCGCTCGCGCCCAATTTTTGCGCGCCGCGTTTTCAGGAGCGGCGCGTGCAGCGCGCGCCAACCATGAAGCGCGTGAGCATCCTGCGCCTGCATACCTGAAATTTTCGGAGACGATGTTCCCATGACTCAATCGGCTTTTCGCGCACAACTCCTGACGTTCACCGGCGACCCCGCGCAGTCGCCCGATGCGGCCCAATTCCATGAGGACGGCGTCGTGATCGTCGAGGATGGCCGCGTCAGCGCGTCCGGCGACTGGTCGGCGCTCAAGGATCGTGTGCACGAAGGCGCGACGGTGCACGACCTGCGCGACAAGCTGATCGTGCCGGGCTTCATCGACACGCACATCCACTACCCGCAGACCGACATGATCGCGTCGCCAGCGCCAGGCCTGCTGCCGTGGCTGGAGACCTATACGTTCCCGACCGAGCGCGGTTTCGAAAACGAGGCGGTGGCGCAGGACACAGCAAACTTTTTCGTCGACGAACTGCTCAAGAGCGGCACCACCACGGCGCTGGTCTATTGCACGGTGCACAAGCAGTCCGCCGATGCGCTCTTCACGGCCAGCGAGGCGAAGAATCTGCGCATGGTCGCGGGCAAGGTGCTGATGGATCGCCACTGCCCCGAATTCCTGCGCGACACGCCGCAGACCGGCTACGACGACAGCGCGGAACTGATCGGCCGCTGGCACAACAAGGGCCGCCAGATGTACGCGCTCACGCCGCGCTTCGCGCCGACTTCCACGGAAGCGCAGCTCGAAGCCTGCGCGGCGCTGGCCAAAGAGCACGGCGACATCTTTATCCAGAGCCACGTCGCGGAAAATCTCGACGAGGTGAAGTGGGTCAAGGAACTGTTCCCGCGTCAGCGCAGCTATCTGGATGTCTACGATCGTTATGGCCTGCTGCGTCGGCGCGCGGTGTACGGCCACTGCATCTGGCTCGACGAGGAAGATCGTCGGCGTATGGCTGAAACCGGCACGGTCGCGGCGCACTGCCCCACGTCGAACCTGTTCCTCGGCAGCGGTTTGTTCGACTTCGACAAGGCCAACGAGTCGCAGATGCCCGTGACGCTCGCCACCGACGTGGGCGGCGGCACGTCGTTCTCGATGCTGCAAACCATGAACGAAGCGCACAAGGTCGCGCGCATGGGCGGCCATCATCTGACCGCCACGCGCATGTTCTGGCTCGCCACGGCGGGCGCGGCGCAGGCGCTCGATCTCGCCGACAAGATCGGCACGCTCGCGCCGCAATCGGAAGCCGACTTCGTCGTGCTGGACCCGAAGGCCACGCCGCTGCTCGCGCGCCGCACCGCGCGCGCGGAGTCGCTCGAAGAACTGCTGTTCGCGCTGGCGCTGCTCGGCGACGATCGCGCCGTGTTCGAGACGTATGCGGCGGGTGCGCGCGTGCATAGCCGCGACGCGGCTTAAGAACGCAGCAGAAACGCTCGGCTTCAATGCGAAGCGCGCCGGACTGGGAGGTCCGGCGCGCTTTTTTTACGCCTGGTGAGTCGCCTTATTTCGCCGGCGCGGCGGCGGCAGACGGCGGCATCGCCGCGGCTGGCGCGGCTGGCGAGGCTGGCGCGGCACCCGGCGCTTCATTCGGCGCCCCGCCGTTCTTGTCGACCGGCAGTTTCACCTGCGTCACCGTGCCGTTCTGCAACGGGAAGTTGGCGAGCGCGCTGCGCACCAGATACGGCATCACGCGCACGAGCGAAGGATCGTCGCCCGAGGCGCGCGCGGAGACGTTATAGAGCTCCTTGCCCGAGGCCTTGTCCGTGATGCGGATCGCCAGCACGTGCGAATAGACCGGATAGCTCTGGTTCACATAGGCCGGACCGTACGGACCCCACGGGCCCCACGGATTGAACGGCCCCCAGTACGGGCTCGGCCACGGGTTGTAGAACACGGGCTGGGCGACCGTCACCGTGTCCATACGGCTGCCGTAGGCGAGACCCACGAGATAGTGAGCCCTCGCATCGGGCACCTGATGGAACGCCTGGGTCGAAAGACCATCGGCGACCAGGTTTTCATAGGTCGATTGTTCGATGCTGTGCTGCTGGTCGGGGTTGCGCGTGAACGCATAGGTGCGCGTGGCGTCGCTGCCGCCTTCCCACGCGGAAAACGCCGTCACCTGGCTGGTCACGTAGGTCGTACAGCCGGACAGCGTCACGGCAAGCGCGGCCAGCATCAGCAGGGCGCGGCGGGTCCATCGGTCGGGCATCATGGTCTTCTCTTGCATTCTTGCCAGTGGTTGTGAAAGCGCAGTCGTGGGGGCCGCCTCTTCCGGTACGAATCTGCCGCAGCGTTTATTCCATCGGGCGGGCGTCGCTGGGTGTTTTTTTGCAGGATTCTTTCGCGCTCCGAACGGCTTCCCGGGTATGCGCAATGCGATACGCCAGGCCCGATCATACTGACTCGCGCCCCGTCGTGAAAGTTCGCGCCGCGCCACCCTCCGGACAAGCCGCCCGAGCCTTTGTACAATGGGACGACCGGCCGCCTCGCGCAACACGGGCAAGACGCCCAGCAGGCGGCCCCCAGACTCCGACGACCCGACGTTTCCCCGCACGAGACCATGTCCGATACTGCTACGCCTACCGTGATCCGCCGCGAAGACTACGCGCCGCCCGCCTTCCTGATCGATACCGTCGATCTCGAATTCGATCTCGTGCCCGAGCGCACTATCGTCAAAAGCACGCTGGTCGTGCGCCGCAACCCGGACGCCCGCCACGCCGCGCATCTCGAACTGATGGGCGAGCAACTGGAATTCATCGGCGCGGCCATCGACGGCCAGCCCTGGGAGCAGGTGCGCGCGCACGAGCACGGCCTGACGGTCGAAAACGTGCCCGACACCTTCACGCTCACGCTCACCGGCGCGTGCGATCCGGCGGCCAACACCACGCTCTCCGGCCTGTATGTGTCGAGCGGCAACTTCTTCACGCAGTGCGAAGCGGAAGGTTTCCGTCGCATCACCTGGTTCCTCGACCGTCCGGACGTCATGTCCACCTACACGGTCACGCTGCGCGCGGACAAAACCTCGTACCCGGTGCTGCTCTCGAACGGCAACCTGATCGCCGAAGGCGATCTGCCCGACGGCCGCCATTATGCGAAATGGGAAGACCCGTTCCGCAAGCCGAGCTATCTGTTCGCGCTGGTCGCAGGCAAGCTGGTGGCGCTGGAAGAGCGCATCAAGAGCGGTTCGGGCAAGGAAAAGCTGCTGCAAGTGTGGGTCGAACCGCATGACCTCGACAAGACGCGTCACGCGATGGATTCGCTGATCCACTCGATCCGCTGGGACGAGTCGCGCTTTGGCCTCGAACTCGATCTCGATCGCTTCATGATCGTCGCCGTGAGCGACTTCAATATGGGCGCGATGGAGAACAAGGGGCTCAACATCTTCAACACGAAGTACGTGCTGGCGAACCCCGAAACGGCCACCGATGTCGACTTCGCCAATATCGAAGCCGTGGTCGGCCACGAATACTTCCACAACTGGACCGGCAATCGCGTGACCTGCCGCGACTGGTTCCAGTTGAGCCTGAAGGAAGGCTTGACGGTGTTCCGCGACCAGGAATTCTCGGCGGCGATGTCGGGCGGCGACGAAAACGAAGCGGCGCGCGCCACCAAGCGCATCGAGGACGTGCGCGTGCTGCGCCAGATGCAGTTCGCCGAAGACGCGGGCCCGATGGCGCATCCGGTGCGCCCCGAAAGCTACGTCGAGATCAACAACTTCTACACGATGACGGTCTACGAGAAAGGCTCGGAAGTCGTGCGGATGTATCAGACGCTGTTTGGCCGCGACGGCTTCCGCAAGGGCATGGACCTGTACTTCCAGCGCCACGACGGCCAGGCCGTGACCTGCGACGATTTCCGCGCCGCGATGGCCGACGCCAATGGCCGCGACCTCGCGCAATTCGAGCGCTGGTACAGCCAGGCGGGCACGCCACGCGTGAGCGTGACGACGCACTACGATGCGGCGGCAAAGCGCTACAGCGTGACGCTCTCGCAGGGTTATGCGAACGGCTCGCCCGCCGCGCGCGAAACGCAGAAGGGAGCGTTGCTGATTCCGTTTGCGATCGGTTTGATCGGGCCGGACGGCCGCGATCTGCCGCTCAAGCTCGAAGGCGAAAGCGCATCGCACGGCACCACGCGCGTGCTCGAAGTGACGGAAACGCAGCAGACCTTCACCTTCGTCGATGTCGAGGCGAAGCCCCTGCCCTCGCTCCTGCGCAACTTCTCCGCGCCGGTGATCGTCGAGTACGACTACGGCAACGACGAGCTGGCCTTCCTGCTCGCGCACGACAGCGATCCGTTCAACCGCTGGGAAGCGGGTCAGCGTCTGGCCACGCGCGAACTGCTCGCGCTGGCCACGCGTGCGTCCGCCGGTCAGCCGCTCGAAGCCAACGATGCGCTCGTGCAGGCCTTCAGCCGCGTGCTGACCGATACGTCGCTGTCGCCGTCGTTCCGCGAACTCGCGCTGATGCTGCCGTCGGAAACGTACCTGGCCGAGCAGATGGCGGAATCGGATCCGGCCGCCGTGCACGCCGCGCGCCAGTTCGTGCGCAAGCGTCTGGCGACGGCGCTCAAGGCCGAATGGCTTGCCGCCTATCAGGCGAACCTCACGCCGGGCGCCTATGAGCCGACGCCGGAAGCGGCCGGTCATCGCGGTCTGAAGAACCTCGCGCTCTCGTACCTCAGCGAGCTCGACGATCCCGCCGACGCCGTGCGCCTCGCCACCGCCCAGTACGACGCCGCCAACAACATGACCGATCGCGCGGCGGCGCTGTCGGCGCTGATGAACGCCTCGGCGGCCACCGGCGCGGGTTACGCGAAGAAGGCGCTGGAGGACTTCTACGCGCGCTTCGAGAAAGAGCCGCTCGTGATCGACAAGTGGTTCTCGCTCCAGGCCACGCAGCGCGGCACGGCGCAACGTCCGGTGATCGACACGGTGCGCGCGCTGATGCGCCATCCGGCCTTCAATCTGAAGAATCCGAACCGTGCGCGCTCGCTGATTTTCAGCTTCTGCGCGGCCAATCCGGCGCAATTCCACGCCGCCGACGGTTCGGGCTACGCGTTCTGGGCCGAACAGGTGATCGCGCTCGACGCCATCAATCCGCAGGTGGCCGCGCGTCTGGCCCGCAATCTCGAACTGTGGCGCCGCTTCACGCCCGCCCTGCGCGACAAGATGCGCGCCGCGCTCGAACAGGTCGCCGCACGCGTGAAATCGCGCGACGTGCGCGAGATCGTGGAAAAGGCGCTCGCCTGACGATGGCGTGATGCGCTGAGCGCAGCGAAACGAGCCGGCCCTGCGAACTTCGCAGCGCCGGCTTTTTTTCGTACTTTTTTTCGAATATTTTTAGCCAGCGCGCAGTTGCCAACATGCCGGCCTCGCCCGCCAGGCCACGCGCCAACGGCTTTTTTACAGCTTTGCGCACCGGGCAGTCACAGCCCAGCGGGTAGAATTGCGCTATTCCCCAAGCTCCCCGGAGTAATGCAATGGCTTTGCACCGTCGTACCACTCTCACGAAATACCTGATCGAGCAGCAGCGCGAACATAAGAATCTGCCCGCCGATCTGCGTCTGTTGATCGAAGTCGTCGCCCGCGCGTGCAAGGCGATCAGCTTCAACGTCAGCAAGGGCGCGCTCGGCGATGCGCTCGGCACCGCCGGCAGCGAAAACGTCCAGGGCGAAGTGCAGAAGAACCTCGACATCCTGTCGAACGAAATCCTGCTCGACGCCAACGAATGGGGCGGCAACCTCGCGGCGATGGCTTCCGAAGAAATGGAAACCTTCTTCCCGATCCCCGCCAACTATCCGAAGGGCGAATACCTGCTGGTGTTCGATCCGCTCGACGGCTCGTCGAACATCGACGTCAACGTGTCGATCGGCACGATCTTCTCGGTGCTGCGCTGCCCGGACGGCAAGCAGGCCACCGAAGAATCGTTCCTGCAGCCCGGCACGCAGCAGGTTGCAGCCGGTTACGCCGTGTATGGCCCGCAAACCGTGCTCGTGCTCACGACCGGCAACGGCGTGAACTGCTTCACGCTCGATCGCGAGCTGGGTTCGTGGGTGCTCACGCAGAGCAATATGCGCATTCCGGAAGACACGCGCGAATACGCGATCAACGCATCGAACGCGCGCCACTGGTATGAGCCGGTCCAGAAGTACATCGGCGAACTGAACGAAGGCAAGGACGGCCCGCGCGGCGAAAACTTCAATATGCGCTGGATCGCTTCGATGGTCGCGGACGTGCACCGTATCCTGAATCGCGGCGGCATTTTCATGTACCCGGCCGACAAGCGCGATCCGTCCAAGCCGGGCAAGCTGCGTCTGATGTACGAAGCGAACCCGATGTCGTTCATCGTCGAGCAGGCGGGCGGCGTGGCGACCAATGGCGAAGACCGCATTCTCGACATCCAGCCGACCAGCCTGCATGAGCGCGTCGCGGTGTTCCTCGGCTCGAAGAACGAGGTTGAGCGCGTCACCCGCTATCACCACGAAGCGAAAAAGTAAAAAGATGCAGAAAGTGCTTGCGTTCTTCTGAGCACTTTCCTATAATCTTTCTTCTCTGATGTGCGGCCGGAATAGCTCAGACGGTAGAGCAGCGCATTCGTAATGCGAAGGTCGGGGGTTCGATTCCTCTTTCCGGCACCACCAAAGTTTCAACAAAAAGCCCAGTCTCTGACTGGGCTTTTTGCTTTGCGGCTAGCGTTTCGCTGACTTGTTCGCGTCAACGTCCGCGACCCACTGCGCCAGTGCTTCGCGCATCTCATCCAGCACCGGCCCCCATTGCCCCAATTCACGCTGCCTGAAGAGCCGCACCGACGGATACCACGGGCTGTCGGCGCGAGCCGCCATCCAGCGCCAATCCGTGCAGGCCGGCAGCAACACCCAGACCGGCACGCCGGACGCCGCAGCCACATGCGCAACCGATGTATCGACGGTCACCACCAGATCGAGCGACTGCACGATCGCAAGCGTGTCCTCGAAGGTGGCGATCTGCTCGCCGAGCGCTGTCATGTCGATAGCGGGCGGCAACGTATCGAGCGCGCGCTGCGCCCCGCCCTTCTGCAACGCAAACCACGACACACCCGGCTGCGCGAGGACCGGAATCAACGTGTCGATCGCCATCGACCGATATCGATCAAGCAGATATTCAGGGTTGCCTGCCCACACCAGCCCGGCACGCAGCACACCGGAGCGCGCCGGCGACAGCGAGTCGAGTCGCGTGCGCCAGCGTGCGACTGCCTGCGCAGGCGCCTGCAGATAGGGCATCGCAACGGGAAGGTCGCCCAAGCCGAGCTTCATATGCTCGGGCGCGCGAAACATGCGGCACCAGAAGTCGTATTCTCCGCGCGGCAGGCTATCGAAGACTTCACGTACGCCCCTGGCGCAGCGCGTCACGCCAACGATGGCCGCATCCGCCCAGACATCGACCACTGCACCCGCGCGATGCAGCCAGTCGGCGCAGCGCAATAACTGGATCTGGTCGCCCAGACCCTGCTCGCCGACCAGCAAAATGCGCTTGCCCGCGACGGGCTCACCGGCCCACTCGGCAAAGGGTGGCCGTACGAGCGTGCTGTTTTCGGGCAGACGCTCATGCCATGCGTACTGCTTCCATCCGGCCTCGAACAAGCCTTCGCGCAACAGCGAAACGGCCAGATTGAACTGGATAGGCGCGTCATCGGGCGCGAGCCTGGCGGCCTCGACGTTGTGCTGATGCATGGCGGCGAAGTCACCTCGCATGTGCGACGCGTAGGCCGCGTTGTGATGCAGCAGCGCCAGCGATGGATCGACGCTGAGACCTTGCTTCGACACATCGAGCGCAAGATCGAAGCGATCGAGTTGGTTCAACGCGAAAGCGAGTTCCTTGAGGGCGTAGGCGTCGGCGGCAAATTCGGTGCGCAGTTGCGCGATCAGCGCATCGGCCTCTTCCCGGCGATCGAGCCGCGACACCAGCTTGAGCAAGTCGAGTCCGTCGGTCAGGCGTGCGCCGCCAAGCTGGAACGCCTGCTTCAGATAGCGCCCGGCGGCTTCGTCGTGGCCGGCTTCGAGGCTGAGATCGGCCAGACGGCGCGCCGCGTGATGCAGCGCCGGATCGAGCGCGAGCGCTTTCTCATAGTGATGGCGCGCGTCGGCCCGGCGCCCCGACAACTTGAGCACATCGGCGAGATTGCGATGCAACGTGGACGTGCTGCCGGCCAGCGCCAGCGCGCGGCGATAGGCCGCTTCCGCAGCTTCATGCTCCCCCGCGAGCGCCGCCATCAGCCCGCCGTGCTCCCAAAGCTGCGCATTGTTGGGCGAAATGCGGATCGCGCGATCGAGATAACCGCGCGCGTCGGCCGCGCGCCCCGAGCGCATGCAGGCGAGCGCCATACGGTGCAACGCAACGGGTTGATCAGGTTCGAGCGCCAGCAGGCGTTCATATTGCTGGATGGCCTCGTCGTTGCGACCAGCGGCGAAGTGTCTGTCAGCGAGGGCGAGCTGTTCAGGCGGCGAAGGATCGCCAGCGACCTGAGCACGAGGCGCGATTTCAGTGGAGTTCATCATCGAGGGGCAGAAGCTGTGGGTGGACGTCTTACGATCTTTTGAAGATAACGAAAGGCGACCGCGCTTCGAATCGGACGGATCCGAAAACCCACTCAACTGCTAACGTGCATGTAAGACGATCTGCGAACCATTCTCATTTTTCTGCGCATTCGTCTGGTATCTCTCGCCCTCACTTAAATTCACGTGCACACGCCTTCCCTTGCTTTTAATCAGCGACATGCGAAGAAACCCCCGCTTACATACTTTTAATTGTGTTAACTGTGCACGAGTCAACGATTACGCATAATCGTCCGTTCTAGTGGAAGAGCGAGGATTTTGGCGGCATGAACGAGAGCGGAATTTGCGGCGTTGCCCACCGTGCGGCTGGCCTGGCCGGCCTCAGGCCAGCCCCGACGGGCGCGGCATCTGTCGCCAGGAAGTGCGGCAGTGCAACACGTCGATGCGCCACGCAACGCCCAATGCAAAAAGCCCTCGACTCAATGCGAGGGCTTCGGCGGTATTAACCCGCTAACTGAATAAGTATATTCCTGCTCGCTTAATAAATCCGCTTCCTGTGCGAATAAAGCAACACACGCACCTGAAAAGCACTTTTACGTTTGGCGCTACTAGCGTGCCTGAAGCGCTGAGTCGGATAATCGCCTTACACAGGAGAAAGATCATGGACGCCAAACCGCCAAGGATTCCGACCCCGGACCAAGTCTTCAGCCCGGATCCGGAACCGGTGGCCGTTGAGTTTCTCGGCGATGAATTGCCCGCACATGTCCGGGCATTTCTCGACGAGCAACGCAAGGCACACGAACAGCAGTAATGGCAAAGCGCGTTGGCGCTAACGGGGCAGTGAGTTCGGCGGTCAGTTTCGACCGCCGCGGTTGTCTGCGCACGAACGCCGCACCACGGTCGCGTGGCGCGGAGTTTTCGTTGCGCGCTTCAGATCGCGGTTGCCAACGTTAAATACGCACGTCGCGTCCTAGCGCGTGCCGTTCAAGCTCGCCGGTGCGTTGCGCTGTGTAATCACAACACGATACGGCGCCTGATAACCGGCTATCCTTCGCTTTTCTCCTCGCGGCCAGCCGGCCTTCATCCAGTCCACACGCAATGACTTTTCGCTTTCGCGCGCTCGCGTCCTGCGCCGCCGCCCTGCTCTTTTCCTTGCCTGCCGTTTCGGCTCATGCCGACGGCGACGATACTTCCCTCACCAATCTCGTCGCACTCGTCTCGCAACGCCTCGCGCTGGCAGAACCCGTTGCGCAATGGAAGTGGCTGAATCACAAGCCGATCACCGATACACCGCGCGAAAACGCCCTACTCGTCGACGTGCAGAAGCGCGCCACGGCTGCGGGCGTCGATCCGTCGTTCGCGCGCGCATTCTTCCGCGATCAGATCGATGCGAGTACGCAGGTTCAGCAGGCGCTGTTTGCCAACTGGCGCAATTCGCAGGCGCCCAGCGCTCCGGCGCCGGACCTCGCGAGCGTCACGCGTCCGCAACTCGATCGTCTGACGGGCCAGTTGATCGGCGCGCTCGCACGCGTGCAGCCCACGCGCACAGCCGATGACTGCCCGGCGCGCGTGGCGCGGGCTGTCGCAAACTGGAAGGAGTTGACGCGCTACGACTCCACGCGCGCGGACGCCATGACACGTGCGCTCGGCCATGTGTGCGAAGCAGGCGGCGTGGGCGGCACCGCCTGATATGCTGGAGGGCCGCCGTTCAGACCGCGCTCGCGACACCCTCGGTCGCAAGCGGTTCGAGCGGCTGCACGCGCAGGCCGCGATCGAGCCGCGTCTGCAGGATTTTCCACGTGGTGAGTTCGAACGGCGCTTCCGCAGCGCTCGCCGACGCGGCCAGCGTGGCCGCCTCCGCCGCACTCGCCGCCGCACCGAGATAGCACCAGCGGTCGATCACATGAAATACCGTCGTGCCACGCACGGCGTCCTGCTCTTCAATCAACACCGCCGAGCCAAACGGCCAGGGCGCGGAAACGGGATCGAGCTTCGAAGCGCGCACCGCCCGGTTGAACGACGGACGCATTTGCGCGAGCCAACGCGCTTCCACCAGCAACGCACCGATCTCGCCGCCCGTCGCCTGCCACTCGACGCGACGGATGAGTTGCGCCATACGTTGCTCGCGCGACGACCTGCGCTCGCCCGACAAATGCGAGCGCACACGCTGACGCACGCGCACGCTGCGTCCTACATATAGAGGGGCGTCGTTTTCGCCAAAGAAAGCGTAGACGCCATGCCCCGCCGGCGCGGTTTCGATCAGATCGTCGGTGATGTCGCCTGCGAGACGATGGCGGCGCGTAAGACGCTCGATCTGTGTGGCGAGCATCTCGTCGGGCACGAGACCGGGCAGGCGTTGCCAGAATTGCCAGAGCAGATCGGCATCGGCCAGCGCGCGGTGACGGTCGGCAGCCACCAGCGCGTGACGCTCGACCAGCGCATCGAGTCCATGCCGCTTCTCAGCGGGAAAGAGCGCGCGCGACAGCCGCACCGTGCAGAGCACGTCGGGATTGAACGTCAACCCGGCGCGTTCGAACTCGGCGCGCAGGAAACCCCGGTCGAAGCTCGCGTTGTGGGCGACGAAAAGCTTGCCTTCGAGGCGCTCGAACAGCGCGGGGGCGATGTCGGCGAAAGTCGGGGCGCCCCGCACCATGGCATCGCTGATGCCGGTGAGTTGCTGGATAAAGGGCGGAATCGGTTGTTGCGGGTCGACCAGCGAACTCCAGCGCGTGGCCTGCCCATTCATCACCTCGACGATGCCGACTTCGGTGATGCGGTGTTCGCCCACCGAGCCTCCCGTCGTTTCAAGATCAACAAAGACGAGGGGGACGTCGCCGGACGGCTGTTCGGCGCTCAAGAAGGTGTCGGACATGATGCAGCGGTAGAGCGAAGAGAAGAAATCGGCCCAAGTATGCACCGTTTGGGCAAAGCGCGCAGCGTTTTCACGAGGCCGACCGCTTTCGAGATTGCATTTTAATGACGCGATTGACGATTTTTTTGAATTGGGGTTTTCCCGTTAAAACCCGGTTGTTATAAAAAACTCCACTCGTCTTTTACGGCCACGTTTTACGCCAGAAACAAAAAAGCCCTGGATAACCAGGGCTCTTCTTTATGCGGAGAGCGAATGCGAAATGCGCTCGACCCGCGTGCCTGATGAAGCTTAAACCTGAGCCTAAGCGACACCAGACGCCAGCACGCTTACAGCGGCTGGATGTTCGCTGCCTGCTTGCCCTTCGGGCCAACCTTGACGTCGAACGAGACGCGCTGGTTTTCCTTCAGCGACTTGAAGCCTTCCGAACGGATCTCCGAGAAGTGCGCGAACAGATCGTCGCCGCCGGCATCCGACGTGATGAAGCCAAAGCCCTTAGCATCATTGAACCATTTGACAATACCGGTTTCCATGTTTCCGTTTCCCTCGAAATAAAATGACGCGGGCATACCCTCACGCCGAATTCAAACTGAGCCGCCCTCACCGCAATGCCAATGCAATTGAAGCTGAAAGGTCAATTCAGAATTGCCGTTATACGGGGAACGCCAATCGCCAGTCAAGCGAATTTTTTATAACAGCAATCCCGTTTCCGAGATAAACCGGCGTGCATCAAAAAACCCGCAAAAACATATGCAATTGAAATGGGGACGCGCGCGAGTACCTTTTTACTCGTTTAATGCCGCGCATTGCCCGCATTCGGGAAAAACTACGCGAAGTGTAACAATTAGTGTCAAACGTAAGTGTTTTTACCGGTTGTTCGCGTAAATCAATCCACCCATGATGAATACAGTTAGCGTGCTATGGGAGGCAACCATGCTGACGTTACTACGACGCTGTTTTCACTGGCTGGTTGAAATCGACAGTCCGGAATCGTCGAACGATGTCGAAACCTACGGATCGTGGCACGGCGATCACTGGCATAACCTGCTGTGCTCACCGATGGACGCCCGGCATTACGTGATGGAAGACTGGAGCCTGCAGTCTGAACCGCCTGAGAACCCATCACGTTAAGACGTGCTGATTGGCGGAATGTGCGCGTGCGCGCACGACAGGCAAAAAAAAAGCGCAGCCAAGGCCGCGCCGACAAAGGTTTGGAGATCTTTTTCGTCAACGAAAAAGTCTGCTTCGGAAAGCAGCCATTGCAGTATAGCCGCAGGGTTCTGGCCCATTAACTCTGCGGCACACAATCATCTGTTACGTGCGACGCAATAATCGGGGTTGACACCGATTACCCCCGTTTTGTGCAATCAATTATTGTAGCGATCGCACAACGCCATTCGGTTGACACTTCTTCCAGGCTCTTACATAAATCCGCTGAAAGCCCCAACCAGTAAGGCTTGAAGCCGGCCCAAATATCATTCCGCAATTCGCAATACTTTATTGCGCAAATCGGAATGCCTTGATCGCAGTGACCCTCTTCTACACTCTGCCTGTCCGGAAACCGACAGCGACGAATTTAACGCGCCACGCGGCTTTTGCCTCTCGCTGCGATTCGTGTGGACGGTTTCCCAAACAGGGTTCGACGAAACCCACCTCTGTTCTCGGAGTTTACAAAGATGAAAAAGACTCTCATGGTCGCTGCCCTCACGGGCGTTTTTGCAACGGCTGCTCACGCACAAAGCAGCGTTACGCTGTACGGCCTGATCGACGCTGGCATCACCTACTCGAGCGCACAGAACGGCCACGCTGCCTACCAGGCAACGAGCGGCACGATCAACGGCAGCCGTTTCGGCCTGCGCGGCGCTGAAGACCTCGGCGGCGGCCTGAAGGCAATCTTCACGTTGGAAAACGGCTTCAACATCGATAACGGCAACCTCGGTCAGAAGAGCCGTCTGTTCGGTCGTCAAGCATTCGTCGGTCTCGCAAGCAACCAGTACGGTGCTGTGACCCTCGGCCGTCAGTACGACTCCGTCGTTGACTACCTGGCACCGCTGTCGAACACGGGCTCGCAATACGGCGGCACGATCGCTGCTCACCCGTTCGATAACGACAACCTGAACAACTCGGTTCGTTTCAACAACACGGTCAAGTACTCGAGCGTCAACTACGCTGGCTTCAAGTTCGGCGGCACGTACTCGTTCTCGAACAGCACCGAATTCGCGAACAACCGTGCATACAGCTTCGGCGCGTCGTACAACTACGCTGGCCTGAACGTTGCTGCTGGTTACCTGCAGATCAACAACAACATCAACAACCCGCAATTCAACGCTTCGTCGTTCTCGGGCGCGGAAGCAGGTGACTACACGTTCGCAGCAGGCCGTCAACGCACGTTCGGCGGCGGCGTGAACTACACGTTCGGCCCGGCAACGGCTGGCCTCGTGTACACGCAGACGCAGCTGAACCAGGCAGTCGGCATTTCGACGACGCAAGCAGGCATCGCTGGCGTGAACTTCCACGGCAACAGCGCACGCTTCCAGAACATCGAAGGCAACGTTCACTACGCTCTGACGCCGGCTCTGAGCCTGGCAGGCGCGTACACGTACACCCGCTCGAACTTCGGCGGCGGCGTGAACCCGAACTTCCACACGGTGGCTCTGCAGTCGGACTACGCCCTGTCGAAGCGCACGGACGTGTACCTGCAAGGCGACTGGCAACACGTGTCGTCGAACACCGGCGGCGTGACGGCATTCCTGAACGGTCTGAGCAACGCATCGGGTCGTCAAGACCAGGTTGCTGTGACGGTCGGTATGCGTCACCGCTTCTAAGATGCACATCGCTGGCCCTTGCGGCCAGCCGTGCAGCTGAAAAAGCCGCCCTCGGGCGGCTTTTTTTCGTTTCTACGGCGCGTATGCAGTGCCGTTACACGCCGCTCAGGCCGCTCAGGCCGCTCGCGGCGGATAGCGCACGTCCAGCACGTCGATCGGCTCCGGGCCCGCAGGCGTGTACAGCGTCACCTGATCGCCGATCTTCGCCTTGATGAGCGCGCGCGCGATTGGCGAAACCCAGCTCACGTGGCCAACATCCAGATCGACCTCGTCCACGCCCACGATCGTCACGGTGTGCGCTTCACCGTCTTCCGTGCCGTATTCCACGGTCGCGCCGAAGAACACCTGATCCACGCTCTCCTGACGGCTGCTGTCGACCACCTCGGCCAGATCCAGGCGTTTGGTGAGGAAGCGGATGCGCCGGTCGATCTCGCGCAGCCTGCGCTTGCCGTAGATGTAGTCGCCGTTCTCGGAGCGATCGCCGTTGGAAGCGGCCCATGAGACGAGCTTGACCACTTCGGGCCGTTCCTCGTCGATCAGATGCAGCAGTTCGCTGCGCATGCGCTCGTAACCGGCCGGCGTGATGTAGTTCTTCGCGCCCGCGGGAATTTCGGGATGACCGGACTCGAGATCGTCATCGTCGTTGTCGGTCGATTCTTTGACAAAGGCCTTGTTCATGATGGTTCGATTGACTGCGTTGCTTGCGACTTCAATATGCCGGCTTCGACTCGTTGTAGCGGGCGCGCACTCATGTCCCGCAAGGTCTATGCGCCCCTCCCCCTGAGGTTACACGAAGCATGCTTTTAAACAAATCGCGATAAGGGGCTTCCCTTTTCCGAAATAGGTGCTATACTCTCCTTTCTGTGTGCGGCTGTAGCTCAGTTGGATAGAGTACTTGGCTACGAACCAAGGGGTCGTGGGTTCGAATCCTGCCAGCCGCGCCACCTATTAAGAGTTTTGCGTAAGTTGTTAAACGCAGGTCTCCAGTAACACTGCAGTATGTAGTATCGTTTTAGCGTGCGGCTGTAGCTCAGTTGGATAGAGTACTTGGCTACGAACCAAGGGGTCGTGGGTTCGAATCCTGCCAGCCGCGCCACCTCTCGAAGGGCCTTCCTGATTCAGGAAGGCCCTTTGTCTTTGTAGCGTGCTTTTTTGCGCGCGCGTCTCTTTCGCTTCAACGCGGCGGCGAGCCAATATCGCCGATCTGCGCATCGGGCCTCGGCAAGTCTTCTACGTCGCCAACGTCGCTCGGTTCCGCCGCGAGCTCTGAATCCATGCCAGTCAGCGCCTGAGGCTGGCGCAGCATCGCCTCCACCCTCTCGCCAAAGCGGCTCTTCACGAACGCGCGCAGCAACGCTTCACGCGGGGTCGCGCCATACGATTCGGCGATATGCTGGCTGCCCACGAATTCCGCGACACAGAGCGCCGGCTCACCCTCACGCCGCTCACGTAGTTCGACTCGCCTCGCGCGGTCGAGCACGACGCCCGCCGCATCCCATGATGTCGATGGCTCGAAGCGTCCGTCCCAGGGCTTGCCACGGTCATTGCCGCGCACGGCGACGGTTTCGCCGCTATCGGTGAAATAGATCTCGCGCACGAAGTCTGGGAGGCTGCGCGCCACCCAGTAATCGAGTTCGAGGCCGCTCAGATCCGCTACGTTCATGGCTTGTCCTCGTTTCCGCTGGAAAGTGTTCGAGGGGCGCGCAGGCGCCAGATGCGAAACGGGCAACCTTAAAGGCTGCCCGCTTTAACACTGCGCTCAATAATCTGCGCGTTCGCGATCGATACGCATGCCGCCGTCGTGGCGATGATGCCCTTCGTCGCTCGGACGTTCGCGCGTGATGCGCATGACGTCCGGATTGGTGCGCACGCGCCGCATCACGTTCGCGAGGTGCACACGGTCGCTCACCTGAATCACGAAGCGCAGCATGTTCGACTCCTGCGCGAGGTCGTCGTCCATGGCGATGTGCACGATGTTGGCGTCGGCCGAAGTGATATCCGCGGCTACGCGCGCGAACACGCCCTTGGTGTTCTTCACCAGCACCTTCACGGCGACGTCGAACAGGCGGCCAGGCTGCGGCGCCCAGGCGACGTCGATCCAGCGGCCCGGATCGCGACGATGGATGCGCTGCGCCACGCGGCAGTCGGTGGTATGGATCGCCATCCCGAGACCAATGCCGATGTAGCCCATGATGTCGTCGCCCGGGATCGGGCGGCAGCACGCCGAAAGCTGCACCGACATGCCCTCGGTGCCCGTAATGACGACCGGCGGCGCCTGCGGCGCGTTCGGGTCGCGCGGCGGATGATGGTGTTCTTCGTCGTCGGCGTCGAGGCCCTTCATCAGCACTTCGATGCGCTTGGCCATGACCGCGGCCACGCGCCGGCCCAGGCCGATATCCGCGAAGATTTCCTGGCGATTCTTGTTGCCGGTCCACTGCACCAGCTTTTCCCAGGTTTCCGGCGTGACTTCCGAAAGCTGGTAGCCGTAGCCCTTGAGCGCCTGATCGACGAGTCGTTCGCCCAGCTGCACGGATTCCGTGAGGCGCATCGTCTTCAGATAGTGACGGATCGCCGAGCGCGCCTTGCCGGTGCGCACGAAGCCGAGCCACGCGGGGTTCGGCTTGGAATACGGCGCGGTGATGACTTCAACGATATCGCCGCTCTTGAGCTCCGTGCGCAGCGGCAGGAGTTCGTTGTTGATCTTCACGGCGACGCACTGGTTGCCCAGGTCGCTGTGGATCGAATACGCGAAGTCGAGAGCCGTGGCGCCGCGCGGCAGCGCCATGATCTTCGCCTTCGGCGTGAAGACGTAGACGGCGTCCGGGAACAGGTCGATCTTGACGTGCTCGAGGAATTCGCTGGAGTCGCCCGCTTCGCTCTGGATGTCGAGCAGCGACTTGAGCCACTGATGCGCGCGCTTTTGCACGTCGTTCAGGTCGGCGCCGCCATTCTTGTAAAGCCAGTGCGCGGCCACGCCCGCTTCCGCGATCTCGTGCATCTTGCGCGTGCGCACCTGGAATTCAATGGGCGCGCCAAACGGACCGACCAGCGTGGTGTGCAGGGACTGATAGCCATTCACCTTCGGAATGGCGATGTAGTCCTTGAACTTGCCCGGCACGGGCTTGTAGAGCGCATGGAGCGCGCCGATGCAGGTGTAGCATTCGAGCGCAGAATCCACCACCACGCGAAAACCATAAACATCGAGCACCTGCGAAAACGACAGCTGCTTGTCGCGCATCTTCTTGTAGATGCTGAAGATGGTCTTTTCGCGGCCGGTGACTTCGGCATCGAGTTTGGCTTCGGCGATTGCGCGCTGCACCGCCTCCAGAATCTTGCTGACCACTTCGCGACGATTGCCGCGCGCCGCCTTCACCGCCTTTTCGAGCGTGGCGTAGCGATTCGGGTTGAAGTTCTGGAAGCTGAGATCCTGCAGCTCGCGATAGGTATTGTTCAGACCCAGGCGGTGCGCGATCGGCGCGTAGATGTCGATCGTTTCGCGCGCCACGCGGCGGCGCTTTTCGGGCGGCACCGCGCCGAGCGTGCGCATGTTGTGCAGGCGATCGGCGAGCTTCACCAGGATCACGCGCACATCGCGCGCCATCGCGAGGAGCATCTTGCGGAAGTTTTCCGCCTGCGCTTCCTCGCGATTGCGAAACTCCATCTTGTCGAGTTTCGACAGACCATCGACCAGTTCTGCGACCTTCGCACCGAAGCGTTCGGCGATTTCCGCCTTGGTCACACCCTGGTCTTCGATCACGTCATGAAGCAGCGCCGCCTGGATGGCCTGGGCGTCGAGCTTCCAGCCGGCGCAGATTTCCGCGACGGCGACGGGATGCGTAATGTAGGGTTCGCCACTCTGACGATATTGCCCGAGGTGGGCTTCGTCGCTGAAGTGAAACGCCGCCTTGATCTCCTTGATTTCCTCAGGTGTGAGGTAACCGGAAAGCACAGCGGTCAGATTGGCGATGGAGACGACCCCGTGTTTGCGGGGCTGTTCCGGAGTGGCGGTTGGCCCGAACAGATGTCGAAACGACTGTTCGAGGACCGCGTCGATGTAATTGCGCGCAGGGCTTGAGGTCTCGGCTTCCTGGTCCACGTCGGTGGCCGGCGAGGGCGTGGTGCTCATGTTCCCCTCCGTTTCAGGCAGGCGTTGACGGTTGGCGCACAGCGCGAATTACACGACATGTAAAGCGATTGCGGTTACTGCGATACAACGACAACAAAACTACAAGGCGCCGTTAAACGGGCACCTTTTTCAGCATTTCCAGACCCACCTGGCCAGACGCGATCTCGCGCAGCGCTACGACGGTCGGCTTGTCGCGGCTTTCGATCTTCGGCGTATGACCCTGTGCGAGCTGGCGTGCGCGATACGTCGCGGCGAGCGCCAGTTCGAAGCGGTTCGGAATCTGTTTCAGACAATCTTCGACGGTGATGCGGGCCATGTCGGGTTCCTTCTATTCTCAGCAGGTTCTTATTCTACCTTATGTGCCCGATGCGCCGGGCTGCGGCAGGTGGATGCCGAGCTGTACGAAGAGCTCGGTGTGTCGCGCATATTGCGAAGCGAAGCGCATGCGCGTCGCGCTCACGATATTGCGCAGTTCTTGCAGCGCGGTATCGAAGTTTTCGTTGATGACGACATACTCCGATTCGCTTGCGTGCGCCATCTCGCTACCGGCTGCGAGCAGGCGTCGCGTAATGACGTTGGGTTCGTCTTCACCGCGTTTTTTCAGGCGTTCCGCGAGAGCGTCGAGCGACGGCGGCAGGATGAAAATCTCCACCGCATTGCGGAACTGCTTCTTGACCTGCTGCGCGCCTTGCCAGTCGATTTCGAGCAGCACGTCGTGGCCTTTCTTCATCTGGTCTTCGATCCACACGCGCGAGGTGGCGTAGTAGTTGCCATGCACTTCCGCGCTTTCGAGAAACTCACCTTCGGCGTGGCGTGCGAGGAAATCGTCGACGGTCGTGAAGTGGTAGTGCTCGCCGTCACGCTCCTTCGAGCGCGGCGCGCGCGTGGTGTACGAAATCGACAGACGGATCGCGCTGTCTTCGGCGAGCAGCGCGTTCACGAGCGTGGACTTGCCCGCACCCGAAGGCGCGACCACCATGAAAAGATTGCCCGGATAAACGCCCGCGTACGGATTGCGCGGTTTCGTTTCAGCCTTGTGCGCACCGGGTGCGCTGGTCTGGTCGGTCATGTTCGTTGCTTCCTGTTTTGCTACTTTCTTCGTTGCTCGACAAAGCGTGTGTGTGCATGCGCACGCATCCACACACACGCATGCCATTATTCGAGGTTCTGCACCTGCTCGCGCATCTGTTCGATGAGCAGCTTGAGCGTCATCGACGCATCGGCGAGTTCCTTGGCCGCGGCCTTCGAACCGAGCGTATTCGCTTCGCGGTTGAGCTCCTGCATCATGAAGTCCAGACGCTTGCCCACGCGGCCGCCCTTCTCGATCACATGACGCGTTTCGTTCAGGTGCGCGGTCAGACGCGACAGTTCTTCGGCGATGTCGATGCGGATGCCGTACATCGTCACTTCCTGGCGGATGCGCTCCGAGACTTCCTCGCGCGAAACGTTGCCGATGTTGCCATTGCCGTTCGCATCCGGCGCGGCGATGCCAAGCGCTTCCTGCAGACGCTCGACGATCTTCTGCTGATGCTTGACGATCAGGTCCGGCACCAGCGGCGTGATCTTCGCGACGATCGCTTCCATCTCCGCCACATTGGCGAGCAGCATGTTGGCGAGCTGCGCGCCTTCACGCGCACGCACGTCGATCAGATCGGCGATGGCCTGCTTGCCGCAGCCCAGCACCGCGTCGCGCAGCACTTCGGGCGCGACGCCGCTTTCCGCCAGCACGCCGGGCCAGCGCAGGATTTCGCCAGTGCGCAGACGGCCCGATTCCGGGAACGCTTCGAGCACGGCGCGTTCGAGCACGGCCAGCTGTTCGAGCGCATCGCGGTTGAGCGCGCCCGCGTTGGCGGCCTGCTCGCTGCGCTGGATGTTGATGCGGATGTCGACCTTGCCGCGCGAGAGCTTCGTCATCAGCATTTCGCGCAGCGTCGGCTCGATGACGCGCACGTCTTCGGGCATGCGGAAGTTCAGGTCGAGAAAGCGCGAGTTCACGGTACGCAATTCGACGGAGACACTGGCGCCGCCCGTGCCCGATGCCGCAACCAGTTCGCGCGTGGCGCTGGCATAGCCGGTCATGCTGTAAATCATGGTTCGTCTCGCGATAAAGCCGCGTCGGCGCACCTGAAAGGCGCCGGCCACGGCGAGGGGATTCGAGGCGCCCGGCGTGTACGCGTACTGTCTGTGACGCTCGATGACGCGGGGCGGAGAAACCGTATTATCCCATTTTTGGCCGCGCGCCCGCCGCAGCGGCGATTGCGTGAGATCGGCAGCATCGCGCATGGGCGATCCGCGCGCGGGCCACGCGCAATCCACGCCTTCGCCCGCGTTCATCGCCTGTCGCGCGAAGGCGGTAAAATTGCGTTTTCCCCTTCCTTGCCGTGCCCTCGCGCACCCTCCACGATGACCCAAACCCTCCTGCGCCCCTCCGGCCGCGCCGCCGACCAGCTTCGCGACGTCCGCATCACCCGCCATTTCACCAAGCACGCCGAAGGCTCGGTGCTGGTCGAATTCGGCGATACGAAAGTGCTGTGCACCGCGAGCGTGTCGGAAAGCGTGCCGCCGTTCCTGCGCGACAAGGGTCAGGGCTGGCTCACCGCCGAATACGGCATGCTGCCGCGCGCCACCCACACGCGTAGTGACCGCGAAGCCGCGCGCGGCAAGCAGACGGGCCGCACCCAGGAAATCCAGCGCCTGATCGGCCGCGCGATGCGCGCGGTGTTCGATCTGGAAGTGCTCGGCGCGCGCACCATCAACCTCGACTGCGACGTGCTGCAGGCCGACGGCGGCACGCGCACCGCCAGCATCACGGGCGCCTTCGTCGCGGCGCACGACGCCGTGTCGAAACTGCTTGCCGAGGGCCGCATCGAACGCTCGCCGATCACCGATTACGTCGCCGCGATTTCGGTCGGCGTGTATGAAGGCCTGCCGGTGCTCGATCTCGATTACGCCGAAGATTCGCAGTGCGACACCGACATGAACGTGGTCATCACGGGTTCGGGCGGCATGGTCGAAGTCCAGGGCACGGCCGAAGGCGCGCCGTTCTCGCGCGCGGAACTGAACTCGCTGCTCGACCTCGCGCAAGGCGGCATCGCCACGCTGATCGGCATGCAGAAGGCTGCGCTGGAGATTGCGTAATGGCTGCTACGCCTGAAACCGCCGGCAATGATGCGACCCAGGGCGCGAATCACGGCACCCCGCCGCTCGGCCGCGTCGTGCTGGCGTCGAACAATGCGGGCAAGCTGCGCGAATTCGCGGCGCTGCTCGCAGCCGCGGGGATCGAGCTCCTGCCGCAAGGCTCGCTGAACGTGCCCGAAGCCGAAGAGCCGCACGCCACTTTCGTCGAGAACGCGCTCGCCAAGGCGCGCCATGCGTCGAAGCTCACCGGCCTGCCCGCCATCGCCGACGATTCCGGCCTGTGCGTGCGTGCGCTGCGCGGCGCGCCGGGCGTGTATTCGGCGCGCTACGCGCAACTCGCGGGCGGCGAAAAGAGCGACGCGGCCAATAATGCGCTGCTGGTGCAGAACCTCAAGGATCAGGCCGACCGCCGCGCGTACTACTTCTGCGTGCTCGTGCTCGTGCGCCACGCCGACGATCCCGAACCGCTGATCGCCGAAGGCCGCTGGCATGGCGAAGTGATCGACGCCCCGCGCGGCGACCACGGCTTCGGCTACGACCCCTACTTCTACGTGCCGGGCCTCGAAGCCACGGCCGCGGAACTCGACCCGGCGCTCAAGAACGCGTCGAGCCATCGTGCCATCGCCCTGCGGCAACTGCTCGCACGGCTGGAGGAAGAAGCGTGAGCCAGCAGCACCAGACCGGCCTCGACGTCGTGCAATCGTTCACGATGCCGGGCAGCATTCGCCTCACGTCGCTGCCGCCGCTCTCGCTTTACGTGCATTTTCCGTGGTGCGTGCGCAAATGCCCGTACTGCGATTTCAACTCGCACGAATGGAAAGGCGAGCGCTTCCCCGAGGACGATTATCTCGACGCCCTGCGCGCCGACCTCGAACAGTCGCTGCCGCTCGTGTGGGGCCGCCAGGTGCATACGATCTTCATCGGCGGGGGCACGCCCAGTCTGCTGTCGGCGAAGGGGCTTGATCGCATGCTCTCGGATATCCGCGCGCTGCTGCCGCTGGACGCCGACGCGGAAATCACGCTCGAAGCGAATCCCGGCACCTTCGAAGCCGATAAATTCGCGCAATTTCGCGCCAGCGGCGTGAACCGGCTGTCGATCGGCATCCAGAGTTTCAACGAGGCGCATCTGAAGGCGCTCGGCCGCATTCACGACGCGGCGCAGGCGCGCCACGCGGTGGAAGTCGCGGCGAACACCTTCGACAACTTCAATCTCGACCTGATGTTCGCGCTGCCGACGCAGACGCTCGCCGAATGTCAGACCGATATCGAAACGGCGCTCGCGTTCAAGCCGCCGCATCTGTCGCTCTATCACCTCACGCTCGAACCGAACACCATGTTCGCGAAGTTCCCGCCCGTGCTGCCCGATGACGACCAGTCGGCGGATATGCAGGAGTGGATTCACGCGCGCACGGCGGAAGCCGGTTATAGGCGCTATGAGGTGTCGGCGTATGCGCAGCCGGGCCGCCAGAGCCGCCACAATCTCAACTACTGGCGTTTTGGCGATTATCTGGGCATCGGCGCGGGCGCGCATACCAAGCTGTCGTTCCCGAACCGCATCGTGCGGCAGGTGCGCTACAAGCATCCGGCGACTTTCATCGAAGAAGCGCGCGCGGGCAAGCCGATCCAGGAAGAGCACGAGGTGAGCGCGAAGGATCTGCCTTTCGAGTTCATGCTCAATGCTCTGCGTCTGGTGGAAGGTTTTCCGGTGTATCGCTTCGCCGAACGCACGGGCCTGCCAATCACCACGATCGAGCCGCAACTGCAGGAAGCGGAAAAGCGCGGCCTCATCACGCGCGATTACGAGAAGATCGTGCCGACGGAGCTGGGTCAGCGCTTCCTCAACGATCTGCAGGAGCTGTTTTTGAAGGATGCTTCTTAAGCCCGACGCAATTCTGGCGTGATGTTTTGATCTGCACCCATCGGTGAGACTGCCGGTGGGGGCACATTCCAGGTTACAATGCGCGGCTCCGGAGGTGTGGCAGAGTGGTTGAATGCACCGGTCTTGAAAACCGGCGAAGGGGTAACCCTTCCGTGAGTTCGAATCTCACCGCCTCCGCCAGATTCGCGCATCGTCTGCGCCGACACAATCTGGATCTCTTTCGCGGCTTCAGTCCGCTGCCTGTCTGCCAATCGCCATGTTCCCGATACCCCGACCTCGCACGGTCGATGGGATCCATGCCGACGTCCATCGCGACAGACGCCAACGAGCTCCGCACATCCATCGCGAAACCCGCTGGCGAAAAGGACGGGCCAAACGCGCCCTGCTCCCGGCTGCTTACTGGTTGAAAACGCCCGTCTTCTGCGAGACGTCCGACACGCTCATCGAGTAGCGCTTCACGACGTTCTTCTGGTCGAACATCACGACGAGTTCCTTCTTCTTGCCGCTCGCGCTCGAACCGAACAGGTTCACGACGGGGATGTAGTTGACGGCGTCGCCGTGCATCTTCGCGAACTCGTAGCGCCAGATTTCGAGGCCACCGTCGGTGAACTCGGTTTTGGCCGGCGAGCCGAACATTTCGCGAACCTGATCCTTGGTCGTTTTGCCTTCGACAACCTTCGTCGATACGGACTCTTCGGTCTCCGAACGCAGACTGTCGTTACCCGTGCCGGCACAGCCAGCCAGAGCCAGAATGACAGCGCACAAAGCGATCTTCTTCACACTTCCCCCGATTTAACGTAAATAAATGCATATTGAATATTTTTTGGAGCATCGCTACGTCGAATTGCGAGTCTCCGCACGGGTTATCGGTAAGGGAATGTAAAAATTAAGGGTCATGACGTTTTTTTAGTCATACGCCATTCCTGCTTTCCGGCATTTGACTAGGTGAAAACCCTAGTATTGCGGTAAAATCCCAACCTTCGATGGGATCAACCGCCATGCCGCACCGTTACCAACTGCTTGAAAAGTTTGCTTTTTCTATCGTCGTCCTGTTTGCCGTGATGTGCTCGAGCTACATCGCGTGGGAAAGCTCGCCTGATCTGCGCGAGAACGTCCAGGTGGGCAAGGAGCTGTTCCTGAAGAGCGGCGAATATTCGTACGCCTGCTCCACCGTAGTGGCCGATCCCTGCGCCCAGTTCCCGGTTGAGTAAGCCGGTGTAAGCCGATCGAATCGGCGCCGGCAAAGCAACTTCGCGTCGCCTATCCTGCGCGGCGCATGGGCATAGCGCCCCCCTCCGAGGTACTTTCACCCGCCACGGGTGACTGCGGATTGATTCCCTTCGCGTTTGAACTAAGCTCGAATCTGTCTCGCCTCCGAGCCTGCTCGCCATGCTCATCCGCGCCTGTCTGCGCAACGGCCTTGCGGCCGTGAGCGCCGCCGCTCTCCGCCGCCTCGGCCCGGCTCTGATGCTTGCGCTCGCAAGCGCCTGCACGATCACGCCGCCGCCTCGACCTCTGCTCATCATTCCACCGCAGGCCATCAACAGCACCACGCTCGACGACTATCGCGCGCAGATCGCGAAGCGCATCGTCGAGCGCAATCCGACCTATGTCCTGCACGGCTCGCCGCAAGCGATGTTGCGCTCGCTGGTGGTGGTGTCGTTCACGGTCAATCGCGACGGTCAGGTGGTGAAGTCCTCGGTCTATCGCACCAATGGCGACGACGGCGCTGAAACCACCGCGCTCGCCACCTTGCGGCGCGCGCAGCCACTGCCCGCGCCGCCGCCGCGCCTGCTCAACTCGGTCGGCCAGATCGAGCTGTTCGAGGACTGGCTCTTCAACGACGACGGCAAGTTCCAATTGCGCACGCTCGCCTCACCGCAGGCGCAGAACTACAACTGATCGCCGGGTTGATCGTCGCTTACGGCCGCCTTGCTGGCGGCCCTCCCCGCTCGTTATAATTTTTGGCTATCCCCTGTCGGCCTTGTGCCGATCCTGCCTGCGCGCCGCGTCACCCACGCCGCGCCGCAGCGCCCATCGACCGTGCTTGAGATCCGCATCGCGCCAATCCGGCGCGCGCGCCTGCCGGTCCCGCTTTCGCGCGCACAGTTGCCGCTGTGCGATGCATACTGACGAATCGTTGCCGGATCAAGGATGCCGTCGTGGCGCTGCCTGCGCCCGCGCTGCACCGCCCTGCCGCTTCGAGCTTTGAACAAAGACGCCCGCGCCGCGCTTCGCTCGAGCCCGTCAGCGCGCGTCAAAACGACTGGAGACCCTTCGATGTCCACCTCACCGCTTTCGTCGGCGAGCGCCGATCAGCCCGACGCCGCCCGCCAGCAGAGCACCGCGCGCGTGATCTTCGCGAGCTTCATCGGCACCGCCATCGAGTTCTACGACTTCTATGTCTACGCAACGGCCGCGGCGCTCGTGATCGGCCCGGTGTTCTTCCCGCACGGCTCGGCGACGGCGCAGGCGCTGTCGGCGTTCGTGACTTTCGGCATCGCCTTCGTGGCGCGTCCGATCGGCTCGTTCCTGTTTGGACATTTCGGCGACCGTATCGGCCGTAAATCGACGCTGGTGGCCTCGCTGCTCGTGATGGGTCTGTCCACCACGCTGATCGGCTTCGTGCCCGGTTATGACTCGATCGGCAGCCTCGCGCCGATCCTGCTGTGCGTGCTGCGCTTCGGCCAGGGCATCGGTCTGGGCGGCGAATGGGGCGGCGCGGCGCTGCTCGCCACTGAATACGCGCCGCAGGGCAAGCGCGGCTGGTTCGGCATGTTTCCGCAGCTTGGGCCGTCGGTGGGCTTTCTGGCCTCGAACGGGCTGTTCTTCGGTCTTGCCTCCACACTCTCCGACCAGCAGTTCCGCGACTGGGGCTGGCGCGTGCCGTTCGTGGTCTCGGCGGTGCTGGTGGCGCTCGGTCTTTACGTGCGCCTGAAGATCGCCGAAACGCCCGCGTTCAAGGCCGCCATCGAGCGCGAGGAGCGCGTCAAGGTGCCGGTCGCAACGCTGCTGGGCAGCTACTGGTGGCCGACCATCCTCGGCGCGCTGGCCATGGTGGTCTGCTACACGCTGTTCTACAACGCCACGGTGTTCTCGCTCTCGCACGGCGTGACGGCGCTGCATATTCCGCGTCCGACCTTCCTCGGCATGCTGTGTATCGCGGTGGTGTTCATGGGCATCGCCACGCCGATTTCAGCCGCTTTGAGCGATCGCTTTGGCCGCAGGCCGGTGCTGATCGTCGGCTGCATTCTGGCGATTCTCTCGGGCTTCACGATGCAGCCGCTGCTCGGCAGTGGTTCGCTGCCGCTCGTGCTGCTGTTTCTCGTGATCGAGCTGTTCCTGATGGGCGCGACGTTCGCTCCGATGGGCGCTCTGCTGCCCGAACTGTTCCCGACCAGCGTGCGCTATACGGGCGCGGGCGTCGCCTACAACCTGGGCGGCATTCTGGGCGCGTCGGTCGCGCCGTACATCGCACAGCAACTGGCGGCGCGCGGCGGGCTCACGTGGGTCGGCGCGTATGTGTCGATCGCGGCGTGCGTGAGTCTTGTCGGCGTGCTGTGCATGCGTGAGACGCGCCACACGTCGCTGAGCTGATCCAGCCCGCGTCATCCAGACAAAAAAGCGGAGTCCGCCAGCCGGACTCCGCTTTTTTTTGATCACTTTGGACACGCGCGCGACGTGCCTATACTGAAATCAACGCGCTGAATTCAACGCGCTGGATTCAAGGCATGAACAGGAGGCCGACGATGAACCTGCATCTAAGCAACGCCGATGTCGTCCTGATGATTGCCCTTGCGCTGGGCATCTCCCTGTTCCTCGCCTTCCGGCTGCGCACGACCACGTGGCGCGCCGTCGTGGTCGAAGCCCTGGTCGCTAACGCCGCTGCCGTTGCAGCGGTCGTCGCCGTCGAAATGCTGCTGGCGTGACGGCGGCCGCGACAGCGATCCGTTGATTACGCATGGACGCCGCGCCTTGCGTGTCCGGGAGAGCGTCTATCAGTTGTAGTAGCCGTGGTGATAGTAGCCGCCGCCCGCCGGCACGACGATGCATCCGGCCAGCGACGCTGCAAGCACTGCACCCACAATCAGCGTAAGCGTCAATCGTTTCACTTCGTTCTCCCATCGAGTCAATGTCTGATGTCCTGCCCGGCCGTGCCTCGCATGGCGTGCGGTGGACAGTTCAGATTTAACTCGACGGCGAATCCCCTATGCGTTGCAATTTGTAAGTAGCGGTGTGGCCCGTGTTACAGGCTTCACGCGCCTGCGCAGCGCCACGTGCGATTCGCGCCGCATACCGCACGCAACGGCGACACTTTTAACAAGTTGGTAATCGAGTTGATGATCGGCTGAACGCGCGGATTCACGCACAACGTGACGCTGCCGTGACGCACGCCGCAATGAAAACGGCCCGCCCGTCTGTGTGAGACGAGCGGGCCGTGGCAAACAAAGCCGGCGAAAACGCGTAAAACTCAGGCAGCCGTCACCGCGGGGCCTTTCGATGCATCGCCCGTGCGTGCGGGATAAACGCGATCGACCGCATCGAGCGCCACCGATACCGGCGGCACATGACGACCGTCGCCGATCGAGATCGAACGATCGGGCGCGCGCACGCCCAGGTGTTCGGCGTTGGTCGCGATGAAAATCATCACGGTGGGTTTGAGCAGCGCGTGGCCCAGATGCACGAAGCCCGTATCCGTGCCGACCACCAGCGCGCTATCTTCGATGCGCTGCGCCACCTGCGTGACCGTCAGGCGAGGCAGGATGGTCGCGCCCGGCACGAGCGCGGCAATTTCCTTCGCGGTGGCGTGCTCGGCATCCGATCCCCACGGCAGCTCGATACGCAGACCGCGCTTGACCAGTTCGTTGCACAGCTCGCCCCAGTGCGCGACAGGCCACTTCTTCTCTTCCTTCGACGTGGCGTGAAAGATCAGCGCGGTGGGCGCATCGGGCGTCGGCAGCGCGTCGCCGTCGCGCGGAATGCGCATCTGGAAATCGGGCGGCGTATCGATGGTATAGCCGAGCGCCTCGCCCGTGCTGATACGCATGCCCAGCCACGCGTCGCATTTCGGACGCGGCCCAAAGCGGCCGTTATAGGCGAAGGCCGCGCCCCGCTCGCCAAGATCCTGCCCGAGATAGCCGAAACGGCGCTTGCCGCGCGCAATGAACGCGATGATGGCGCTCTTGTACACGCCGTGAATATCGATGATGGCGTCGTAGCGTTCGCGGCGCAATTCGGAGATCGAATCCCAGATCGCCTTGAAGTCGCTCCATTTGCGCGCCTTCTTGAAACGGCGCAGCGGCGCGCAGAGCACGCGGTCGATCCCCGCGTTCCAGTGGACGATCCCCGCGAACGCCTCGTCCACGGCCCAATCGACCTTGACGCCGGGGAATTTGCGCTGGACATCGGCGACGACGGGAAGGGCCTCGACGACATCGCCGAGCGAGGTCACCTTGACTATCAAAACTCGTTTCATTGTGCTGCGGACGCGGAGGCCCGATTTCGATGATTTGCCGGCATTTTTCCCGAGATTCTAGCGGACGGAGCCGTTCGCAACAGGCGAAATCTGCGAACGTTTGCGCATTTCATCGGTCCCCGCTTTGGCGGGGCGTCGAGTCGGGGCGAAAAAAAAGCCCGGCGGCATGTCGATGGTCGATTGCTCGAACCGCTGACATGCGCCGGGCCGGGCGCGGCTGTGCTGATCTACGCCAGCGAGCCTGCCGCCAGAATCAATCGATCACGACGTCAATAGATCACGACGGGCGCGGGCCGAACGTACATCGGCCGCGCGGGAACGACGACGCAGCCGGCGAGCACGATCGCGAGCGCCGCCGCAGCGAGCAGTTTTCTGCTCATGGTGTTTCTCCTTGCCGATCAAACTGGTTAAGCAAATTCAGGCGAAACCAGGCGGCTTAAGCGGCCCAGTGGCCTTCGACCCAGTGCCAGTTCGGGCCGTGCGCGATCCAGTGGCCCGGCACCCAGTGATAGCCCACGCGTTCGGCTTGCCAGTGGCCGGCGATCCAGACGTAGCGGCCGTGGTCCCAGCGCCAGTGGCCCTTGTCCCAGACATAGCCGACGCGCGGCGCGGGCACGACTTCGATGCGTTCGACGGGCGGCGGCGCGCTCGGCTCGACGACGACGATTTCAGCGAAGGCCGGCGCGGCAACGGCGCACGTACCCGCGGCGACGATAGCGGCCTTGGCGATCAGCAGGCGGATGGAGTTGTTCATGTAGTTCACCCTTTGAGTAGGACGCCATGAGTGGCGTTACCCGATCAATGCGCGAGCAGGCGTCTGCGCTGACAGCGGCCGTGTAACCGCAGGGGGTGAAGTGAAACCGAATATTTCGGTAAGGTAAGGAATGCGACGAGGCGGGGATTCAGCGAGGGTTCAGCGGGAAAAAAACAGGCTGCGCGCGCGTTGAAAACGGCGCCCAGCTATATCGAGACAAGTGCGGCACACGCGTGCACCGCACTCGCTACGAATCAGGCCTGCGGAATCTCGATCTTGACCTCAAGCACTTCGAGGTCGTCCTGACGCTCCAGGCTCACGCGGATATCTTCGTCGGAGATCTTCACGTACTTCGAGATCACGGCGACGAGTTCGCGTTGCAGGGCCGGCAGATAATCGGCGGGCGGATGACCGCCTGCGCGCTCGTGAGCGATGATGAGCTGCAGGCGTTCCTTCGCTACCGAGGCGGACTTCTTCTTCTCGCCGAGAAAAAACGAAAGAAACGACATGACGTGCGCCTCCCTTACTTGCTACCGAACAGGCGCTGCAGGAGCCCCGGCTTCTGGTAATCGGTGAAGCGAAGCGCCTTGTCTTCGCCAAGAAAGCGCGCGACGACGTCCTTGTAGGCTTCAGCGACGTCGGTGCCGTCCAGATGGACAGCGGGCAGGCCCTGGTTCGATGCGTGCAGCACCGCTTCCGATTCCGGAATCACGCCGATCAGCTCGATGCGCAGGATTTCCGAGATATCCGCGAGCGAAAGCATTTCGCCTTCGTTGACGCGTTTCGGGCTGTAGCGCGTGATGAGCAGATGCTCCTTGATCGGATCCTTGCCGTCGATCGCACGCTTGGTCTTCGACGACAGCATGCCGAGGATGCGGTCCGAGTCGCGCACCGACGACACTTCCGGATTCGTCACGATCAGCGCTTCGTCGGCGAAGTGCATCGCCAGCATCGCGCCCGATTCGATACCCGCCGGCGAATCGCAGACGATGTATTCGAAGTCCATCTTGCGCAGGTCTTCGATCACCTTCTCCACGCCTTCCTTCGTGAGCGCGTCTTTATCGCGCGTCTGCGAGGCCGGCAGGATGAAGAGGTTTTCGCACTTCTTGTCCTTGATGAGCGCCTGGTTCAGGTTCGCTTCACCCTGGATCACGTTGATCAGGTCGTACACCACGCGGCGCTCGCAACCCATGATGAGGTCGAGATTGCGCAGGCCGACGTCGAAGTCGATGACCGCGGTTTTGTGGCCACGCAACGCGAGGCCCGATGCGAAACTCGCGCTCGTGGTCGTTTTGCCAACGCCACCCTTGCCCGAAGTCACCACAATGATTTTTGCCATTCCCTTACCTTGCGTTCGTCAGTTTCCCAGTTTGGTCTCATCGCGCGCCGCTCGCACGCTACGCACACACATTGAATGCGCAACGCGTCAGCGGCGGATCAGGTGAGCCTCAACGGTTCGATCAACAGCTTTTCTTCGTCGAGCCGGATCTGCGCCGGCTTGCCACGCACATCGTCTGAGAGCGGAACTTCAGTGGTACGGTAGATGCCCGCAATCGAAATCAGTTCCGCTTCGAGGCTCGTGCAGAAAATACGTGCGTCGTGGTTGCCGTGCACGCCCGCGAGCGCGCGGCCACGCAACGGCGCGTAAATATGGATGTTGCCTTCGGCGATCACTTCCGCACCGTTGGACACCATGCCGAGCACCACCAGATCGCCCTTCGCATAGACACGCTGGCCCGAGCGCAGCGGACGGTCGACCACCAGCGTCGCCGCACGCGGCACGTTGCGGGCGTTGCTGTCCGCATCGGCATCGCTGCTCGCGTCCGCAGGCATGTCCTGCGTGGGGTCCGTCGGGAAGAGTTCGGGTTGTGCGGCGCCGGCGCTGGCCGACGTGTTCGCTTTGGGGGCTTCTGCGGTGGCTTCGGCGGCGCTGTCTTCGGCTTCGCTCTTTGCCACAGCGTTGCCGC
Source organism: Burkholderia sp. Ax-1719 (assembly GCF_011753055.1). GTDB lineage: Bacteria > Pseudomonadota > Gammaproteobacteria > Burkholderiales > Burkholderiaceae > Paraburkholderia. The sequence continues at coordinate 35,975 of NZ_VWWJ01000021.1, forward strand.
CCGCCACGCGCTTGTCGCGCGCTTCGAGGAACGGCAGGCCCGCTTCGGCGGCCCAGCCATGCTGCTCGGGCTGCGCGACCACGCCCACGGGACGCATGCGCACGCTTTCCAGCAGGCGCGCGATGTCGCCCAGTGCGACCTGTTCGCCGTCGGCAAGACGGCGCAGATCGATGGCCACGGTATCGTTGGCGAAGAATTCCGGCGTCGCCTCGAAGCGCCGCGTGAGTTCGGCGCGCATCGCATCGAGTTCAGTCGTTTTGACCACGAACAGAAGCGTATCGACTGAACCGCTCTTCAGTTCAAAATATGGCGATTTCTTGGGCGACATGGCGATCGGCGAAAAATTTTGCGTATTTTACAGGCGTCGACGCGCACGGCCATTATTTTTAATGGCCCAAAATGCTGCAGCGAAGGGAAAGACAAAGGAACGGCGCAAAAAACGCCGAGGGGAGCCGCCACATGACGCGCGTTGCGCGCGTCAGGGCGGAAAAAACCGGCGCAACGCGCTCAAAATCGCACTGCGCTTGCAGCGATGCTCACTGCGCCGACGCAACCGGCGCAGCGCCGGCGAGGTCGCGCATCAGCAGCGTTTCCCATTGCTCGGGCGTCTGCGTGCTGCGGGCGTGATCGCCGGTGGCGACAAAACCCATGCGCTCGTAGAAGCGCATTGCGGTGGTGTTGCTATCGGTCACCCATGCGTAGATCTGGGTGGCGCTCTCGCTCGTGAGCCAGTCGATGGCCGCGTTGACGAGCAGCTCGCCGCCACGCAGATGCCGCACCGCCGGCGCCACCCACAACGCGAACACGAACGCCCGGCGCGCAGGCGCGCTCTCGAAGTTCGCGCCGATCAGGCCGGCCGGATGGCCTTCCGTGTAGAGGATGAACGTGGTGGCGGTATGCGAATCCGCATGACGGGCGGCCGCGGCGTCGAAGACAGCTGCATCGGCAGACAACGCGTCTTCGAGCGAGTCGCCGAACGCGTAAGGCGCGTCGCGCAGCGAAGCGGTTCGAAGCTCGCGGAGCACGGCACCTTGATCGGCAACAATACGGCGAACGGTCAGTGACGGACTCATGCAGTCGTAAACCCCAATAAAGCACTAACGCGTAGCTTTAACCGAACTGGCCAGAGAGTCAAATCCTTATTTGACAAAAAAGTTCCTTGTGCACGGCGCGCACGGGTCTTGACAGACCCGTCGATGCCCCGCACAGCCCCTTGTGCCGCGGCCCTCACGGAGCTTCGTACGCACCCGTGCCGTCCGGCCAGGGCGTGAGCAATTCATAACCGTCATCGGTCACAGCGACCATGTGCTCCCACTGCGCGGAGAGCGAACGGTCCTTGGTCACCACGGTCCAGCCGTCGCGCTGCACCGCCGTGCCCGCGCGTCCGGCGTTGACCATCGGTTCGATCGTGAAGACCATGCCGGGCTTCAGACGCACACCCTGCCCAGGCTGACCGTAGTGCAGCACCTGCGGCTCCTCGTGATAGACCTTGCCGATGCCATGGCCGCAATACTCGCGCACGATCGAAAAGCCGTCGGCCTGCGCGCGCTTCTGGATCGCATGACCCACATCGCCGAGCGTCGCACCGGGCTTCACCTGGCGGATGCCCGCGAGCATCGCCTCGTAAGTGGTGTCGATCAGCTGCCGGCCCACCGAGCTGGGCGTGCCGACCGTGTACATGCGGCTCGTGTCCCCGAAATAGCCGTCCTTGATGACCGCGACGTCGATGTTGATGATGTCGCCGTCCTTGAGCACTTCGTTGCGGCTCGGGATGCCGTGGCAGACCACGGAATTGACGGACGTGCAGATCGTCTTCGGGAAGCCGAGATAGCCGACGTTGGCCGGCACGGCCTTGAGCGTATTGACGATGAAGTCGTTGCAGATCGCGTCGAGATCGTCGGTGGAGACGCCGGGCTTGACGTGTTCGCCGATCATGGCGAGCACATCGGCGGCAAGCCGGCCGGAAATGCGCAGACGCTCGATGTCGCCGGCGGATTTATAGGTGATAGCCATCTGAGAACCAAAGTAGGCGCGACGGCGCGCGTAGCGCCTCGCCGCGAATTCATGGGAGCGCCGCTCGAAGGCGCCATTGTAACTGCCGTAGCCAGCCTGACCGGCACGCCGGCGCAAGCCAGGACCGGCGATATTCGGATACGTCCGATTGTCCGGGAGCAAGCCGCCAACAAGAATGGGAAATATCTTACAACGACGTGAGCAGAACGCCAGACCATGAATCCCACCCCCACTTCTTCCAGCGCCGCAACAGGCATCGACGCGCCCAGCCAGGCGCCGCTCAATATCCTCATCGCGCTGCCCACTTACGATAATTCCGTGCACTTCGACTTCGCCATGGCGCTGGCGGGTCTGATGGAGACGTTCAAGGAGCGCGACATCGGCTTCAAGTACATCCACACGGCGTCGTCGCACATCATCCGCGCGCGCAACTTCTTTGCGAATTACTTCCTGAGCCATCCGGAATTCACGCACGTGCTGTTCCTCGACACGGACATGGACTTTTCGCGCGAGGCCATCCCGCGACTGCTGGCGGGCAATAAACCCGTGGCGGGCATTGCGTGCCCGTATCGCTTCTTCGACGTGGAAAAGCGCATCACAGCCGAAGACGCAGGCCTCACGCTGCGCGAGTGGCAGGAAAAGACCGTGGACTACAACACCGCGATTCGCGCCGATGCGAACGGCAACCGCAGCGTCGAAGGCGGCTGGGCCGAGGTGAATCACATCGGCACGGGCATCTTCCTCGTGCGCCGCGACGCCATGCAGGCGCTGGCGCCGCTCACGCAGCTCTACCGACCGCCCGCACAGTACGCCTCGTATCTGCCCGACGGCCGCTTCTATGCGTTCTTCGACACGGTTGGCGAAAGAGGCGTGTATCTCTCGGAAGACCTGTCGTTCTGCCAGCGCGCGCGGGCGGCGGGCATGCCGGTGTGGGCGCTGATCGACGAGAAGATCGTCCATCACGGTCAATCGGCGATTTCGGGGACCTTCATGCGCTCGCTGGAGCAGCGCGGGCATGTGCCGTCGATGACAGGCAACAGCGCCTGAAAACGGCCTGGAAAAGCAAAAACCCCGTAGGTCTTTCGACTTACGGGGTTTTCTAAATTTGGCGGAGAGGGTGGGATTCGAACCCACGGTACGGGGTTACCGTACGCCTGATTTCGAGTCAGGTACATTCGACCACTCTGCCACCTCTCCGGGGTACTGCTATTTACTGCTTCTCAGGTCTTGGTCGGCGACCAGAGAAGCGAAGATTATAGAACATATTTCGGATCCTGCAAGCCCTTTTTCGAAAAATTTTTCGAAGGCCTGCAGAATCCTGTTCCAGGTCTCTTCTTACGCGCCTACCGACAGACGCGCCACGCCGTTCATATACGGACGCAGTGCTTCCGGCACGGTGATCGAGCCATCCGCTTCCTGGTAGTTTTCCAGCACGGCCACGAGCGTGCGGCCAACCGCGAGACCCGAGCCGTTGAGCGTATGCACGAGTTCCGGCTTGCCCTGCGCGTTGCGATAGCGCGCCTGCATGCGGCGCGCCTGGAACGCTTCGGTGTTCGAGCAGCTGGAGATTTCGCGATAGGTGTTCTGCGCCGGCAGCCAGACTTCGAGGTCATAAGTCTTGGTGGCCGAGAAACCCATATCGCCCGTGCACAGCGTGATCACGCGATACGGCAGGCCGAGCTTCTGCAGGATCGTCTCAGCGTGGACCACCATCTCTTCGAGCGCGTTATACGAGGTTTCCGGCGTGGTGACCTGAACCATTTCGACCTTGTCGAACTGGTGCTGACGGATCAGGCCGCGCGTGTCGCGACCATACGAACCGGCTTCCGAGCGGAAGCACGGCGAATGCGCCGTCAGCTTGATCGGCAGCGCGTCGCCTTCGACGATGCTCTCGCGCACCGTATTCGTGAGCGAAATTTCCGAGGTCGAAATCAGGTATTGCGTGACCTTGTTCTCGTCGCCGCCCTTCTCCACGCGGAACATGTCTTCGGCGAACTTGGGCAGCTGGCCCGTGCCGTAGAGGATTTCCGGGTTCACGATGTACGGCGTGTAGGTTTCCGTATAGCCGTGGTGCAGCGTGTGCGTGTCGATCATGAACTGCGCGAGCGCGCGATGCAGGCGCGCGATCTGGCCGCGCAGCATCGTGAAGCGCGCGCCCGAGAGCTTGGCGCCCGTCTCGAAATCCAGACCCAGCGGCGTGCCGACGTCGACGTGATCCTTCACCTCGAAGTCGAACGTGCGCGGCGTGCCCCAGCGGCGCACTTCCACGTTGCCGCTTTCGTCGCGGCCCACCGGCACGCTTTCGTGCGGCAGGTTCGGCACGCCGAGCAGCAGGTCGGAGAGCTTCGTCTGGATGTCGTCGAGCGTGGCCGCCGACGCCTTCATTTCGTCGCCGATGCCGCCCACTTCGGCCATGACCGCCGAGGTGTCCTCGCCGCGGCCCTTCATCGCGCCGATCTGCTTCGACAGGCTGTTGCGGCGTGCCTGGAGTTCTTCGGTGCGGGTCTGGATGGCGCGGCGTTCCGCTTCGAGCGCGGAGAAAGCCGCGACGTCGAGGGTGTAGCCGCGGTCGGCGAGGCGCTTCGCGACGCCGTCGAGGTCTTTGCGCAGCAGCTGGATGTCGAGCATGGGATTGTGAGACGCAGTTTCGTTGTGTGAGGAGTCGATTTTAGCGCACCGGCGCGGGCTCGCCGCCCGCAGCGTGCCGACGTGCTTTAGCCCGGCGCTTTAACTCTTGCGCTTGCGTTCGTTACGTTCGCGGATTTCGTCGCGATGCGCTTCGCGCCATTGCGCGTCGAGTTCGGACAGGCGCGCCAGCTTCTCGCCGATCTTGCCTTCGAGCCCGCGCGGCGTGGGCCGATACCAGTTCGGCTCGCGCATGCCATCGGGAATATAGGTTTCCCCGGCGGCATAAGCGTCCGGCTCGTCGTGGGCGTAGCGGTACTCGTGGCCGTAGCCCAGTTCCTTCATGAGTTTGGTGGGCGCGTTGCGCAGGTGGATAGGCACCGCGCGCGACTGATCCTTGCTCACGAAGCGGCGCGCTTCGTTGTAGGCGTTGTAGCCGGCGTTCGACTTGGGCGCGACGGCCAGATAGATCACAGCCTGCGCCAGCGCCAGTTCGCCTTCCGGCGAGCCCAGCCGCTCATAGGTTTCCGAGGCGTCGAGCGTAATGCGCGCCGCGCGCGGATCGGCCAGACCGATGTCCTCCCACGCCATGCGCACGATGCGGCGCGCCAGATAGCGCGGGTCCGCGCCGCCGTCGAGCATGCGGCAGAACCAGTACAGCGCGCCATCCGGATTGCTGCCGCGCACCGACTTATGCAACGCGCTGATCTGGTCGTAGAAGGCGTCGCCGCCCTTGTCGAAGCGGCGCAGGTTTTCGGCGAGCGCGCTGCCGAGCAGTTCGCCGTCGATTTCCGTCTTCTTCTGCTGGGCCGCCGCGCGCGCGACGATCTCCAGATTGTTGAGCAGCTTGCGCCCGTCGCCGTCGGCGGAACCGATCAGCGCCTGTTTCGCTTCATCGGTGAAGGTCAGGCCGCCCAGTTCCTCGGCGGCGCGCGCGAGCAGTTCGCCCTGCTCGTCCTCGTCGAGACTGCGAAGCACGTAGACCGCCGCGCGCGACAGCAACGCGCTGTTCACCTCGAACGACGGATTCTCCGTCGTCGCGCCGATAAACACGAACAGGCCCGACTCCACGTGCGGCAGGAAAGCGTCCTGCTGGCTCTTGTTGAAGCGATGCACCTCGTCGACGAACACCAGCGTCTGATGGCCATGCGCGCGGTGCAGTTGCGCCTGCTCGACGGCCTCGCGGATATCCTTCACGCCCGACAGCACCGCCGACAGCGCGATGAATTCGGCGTGGAAGGCATCGGCCATGAGGCGCGCGAGCGTGGTCTTGCCGACGCCCGGCGGCCCCCACAGGATCATCGAATGCGCTTCGCCCGACTCGAAGGCGACGCGCAGCGGCTTGTTGTGCCCAAGCAGATGCTTCTGGCCGATGACTTCGTCGATGGTGCGTGGGCGCAGCCGCTCGGCGAGCGGAACGTTGGCACGGGTTTCTTCAAACATGTCGTTTTCGCGATAATGTCGGCTTTCCGGCGGATGCGGTCGGGAGGGCGCGCTGGACGCACATCGAACGCATTGTTCGCGCCCCTGAAAATGGGCCGCCGCGCCGGAGTCAGTCGTGCATTATGACAGTCCGCGCCGCCACGCGAGGCCGAAGGCCTGAGACGCGCGCCCGCACGAGTTTTGCGTAATCCCTACGCACACCATACGAATTCAATACAAGCAACGCAGCAGACGACACAGAGGACAGCTTTTCCCATGACTGAAAACACCCAGGCCGGTTCGGCCTACGCGCCCAACGTGCCGGTACCCGACGCGCGCCGCCAGTTCCGCACCGGCGACGCCTTCGCGCTCTGGTTCTCCCTCGGCATTGGCCTGCTGGTGGCGCAGGCGGGCGCCCTGCTCGTACCCGGCCTGTCGCTGCCGCACGCGCTGCTCGCCATCGGCATCGGCAGCGTGATCGGCGTGGTGCTACTCGCGCTCGCGGGCGTGATCGGCACGGATACGGGGCTGGCGGCGATGTCTTCGCTGCGCCCGACGCTCGGCATTCGCGGCGCCTCGGTGCCCGCCGTCATCAACATGGTGCAGCTGGTGGGCTGGGGCTCGTTCGAGATCATCGTGATGCGCGATTCCGCCGATGCGCTCGCCAAACAGGCGTTCAACCTGTCGATGCCGCTCGTCTGGACGGTGATCTTCGGCGTGCTGGCGACGCTGCTGGCCGTGAGCGGCCCGCTCTCGTTCGTGCGCCGCTTCCTGCGCACGTGGGGCATCTGGCTGCTGCTGGCGGGCGCGGCTTGGCTGACGTATAGCCTGCTGGCGCAGCACGACATCGCCGCGCTGATGAAGCGTCCCGGCACCGGCGACATGCCGTTCGGCAGCGCCATCGACCTCGTGGTGGCGATGCCCCTCTCGTGGCTGCCGCTGATCGCCGATTACACGCGCTTCGGCCGTAAAGCGGGCGAAACCTTCCGCGGCACGCTGTTCGGCTATGGCATCGCGAATCTGTGGTTCTATGCGCTGGGCGCGATCTACGGTCTGGCGGCCGGTGGCGGCGATGCGCTGCTGACCACCGCGCTCGCGCAGGCGGGCGGCGGTCTGGCGCTGCTGCTGGTGCTGATCGACGAAATCGACAACGCTTTCGCCGATATCCACTCGGCGGCCGTCTCGACGGGTACGGTCTGGACGCGCGCGGGCGTGCCGGTTCTCTCGGCGGCGTTCGGCGCGATCTGCACGCTGATCGCCCTCATCGTGCCGATGGCGAAGTACGAAAACTTCCTGCTGTTTATCGGCTCGGTGTTTGCGCCGCTGTTTGGCGTGGTGCTCGCCGATCACTTCATCGTGCGCCGTCGCCGCATCGATCCGCAGGCGCTCGCCGATCTCAACGGCGCGTACGGCTATTCGGGCGGCTGGCACGTCAGCGCGTTTGCCGCGTGGGTGGTCGGCTTTGGCGCGTACCAGGCGCTCAATCAATGGCTGCCGAATCTGGGCGCGACGCTGCCGTCGCTGGTGATCGGCGCGCTGTGCTATCTGGTGCTTGCGGGGCGTCGTCGCGCGGCTTACGCGTAACGCTCGCACGCTTTCCAGAAGCGCAATAAAAAACGCCACGCTGTTTGCATCAGCGTGGCGTTTTTGCTTTTAGCCCTTCGAAAAAGGCTGATTCGCGTGTTACTCGCAGTGGCCGCAGCCGCCGTGCGCGTGATCGTGGCCATGCGCGTGACCATGATCGTCAGCGGGCAGATGTTGCGCAGACTGCGCCGAGATGCCCAGACGTTGCAGCAGCTTGCGGTCCGCTTCGGCTTGCGGATTGCTGGTCGTCAGCAGTTGGTCGCCGTAGAAAATCGAGTTCGCGCCGGCCATGAAGCACAGCGCCTGGAGCGCGTCGTCCATCTGCTCGCGGCCCGCCGAGAGACGCACCATCGCCTTCGGCATGGTGATGCGCGCAACCGCAATCGTGCGAACGAATTCGAACGGATCGATCGGCTCGGTGCCTTCGAGCGGCGTGCCCGTCACCTGCACCAGATTGTTGATGGGCACCGATTCCGGATACGGCTCCATGTTCGCCAGCTGCGCGATCAGGCCCGCGCGCTCGCGGCGCGACTCGCCCATGCCGACGATGCCGCCGCAGCACACGTTGATGCCCGCGTCACGCACGCGCTCAAGCGTCTCCAGACGGTCGTCGTAGGTACGCGTGGTGATGATCTTGCCGTAGTACTCCGGCGAGGTATCGAGGTTGTGGTTGTAGTAGTCGAGGCCCGCATCGGCGAGTTCCTTCGCCTGGTGATCTTCGAGCATGCCGAGCGTCACGCAGGTTTCCAGACCCATCGCCTTCACGCCGCGAATCATGTCCTTGATCGGCTCCAGGTGGCGATCCTTCGGATTGCGCCACGCCGCGCCCATGCAAAAGCGCGTCGCGCCGTTGGACTTGGCCGCGCGTGCGGCGTCCAGCACGGCGTCGACGGCCATCAGCTTGCCGGCTTCGAGTTCGGTTTCGTAGTGCGACGACTGCGGGCAGTACGCGCAATCTTCCTCGCAGCCGCCGGTCTTGATCGACAGCAGCGTGGAGAGCTGCACGGCATTGGCGTCGAAGTTTTCGCGATGCACTTGCTGCGCGCGGAACATCAGATCGTTGAACGGCAGTTCGTAGAGCTCGGCGACGTCGGCGACTTTCCAGCGCGCTGCGGCTTCGGCGGCAGCTTGGGCGCTCGGCGCGGTGGCCTTCAGCGAGGTGATGTCGATGTGGGTTTGCGTCATGGTGTCGAAGTCCTTCGTGACGTGTGACTTGTGGTTTGGCTTCAACGCCCTGCCGCTGCGGCCAGGCGCGCGAGCAAGGTGTCGATGTTCAGGTGTTCGGCAGCGTCGTCGGCGCTCGCGCCGCGCATATGCGGCACGACGCCCAGCAGCGGCGCGCCGGGTTGGCCACCAGATTGCGCACCCAGCAGCGTGCGCAAGGTGTCGATGTTTTCTTCCGGGAAGGTCATGTTCGGGTCGATGCGATTCGCGACCCAGCCCGCGATCTTCAGGCCGCGCGCGGCGATGGCTTCGGCGGTGAGCAGCGCGTGGCTGATGCAGCCCAGCCGCATGCCGACCACCAGCACCACCGGCAAACCGAGCGCGACCGCCAGATCGGCGGTATCTTCGGTCGGCGTGAGCGGCACGCGGAAACCGCCGACGCCCTCCACCACCACCGCATCGGCAAGCTCGCACGCAGCGCGATGGCTATCGACGATGCGCGCCATATCGAGCGTCACGCCTTCCAGCGCAGCGGCGATATGCGGCGCGGCCGGTTCCTTCAGCAGGAACGGCGTGCGCATCTCGGGCGGCAGCAGCACGCTGGCGGCGGCGTCGAGTTGATCGGCGTCTTCGTTGTGCCAGACACCGTCGCGCTCGTACGCGCCTGCCGCGATCGGCTTGAGCGCGGCCGCGCGCAGACCCGCGTGCGTGAGGCCGCGCAACAGCGCCGCACTCACGAAGGTCTTGCCGATTTCGGTGTCAGTGCCGGTGACGAAAAAAGAAACTTTGGCGACGGACATTACGCGCCCTCCTGTGCGGCGCGGCTGGCGCGTTGCAGTGAATCGTTGAGACGGTCGAGATCGGCATCCGAATGCGCCGCCGACAGCGAAATGCGCAGGCGCGAGGTGCCCACCGGCACGGTCGGCGGGCGGATCGCGGGCACCCACAGGCCGTCGCTTTCGAGCGTGGCTTGCAGCGCGAGCGTGGCGTCATTCGAGCCGATCACCAGCGCCTGCACGGCGCTCGCCGAATCGACCGGCATCCAGCAGGTTTCCTTGAGCATGGCGCGCGTGCGGGCGATCAGATGCGCCAGATGCGCGCGCCGCGCGTCGCCCTCTTCGCCCGCGATGACGCGCAGGCTCGCGCTGACCGCATGCGCCACCGCCGGCGACGATGCCGTCGTGAAGATATACGGCCGCGCGCGCTGCACCAGCCATTCGATCACGGTGGCGTGCGCGCAGACGAACGCGCCCGACACACCCGCCGCCTTGCCGAGCGTGCCGACCATCACCAGATGCGGCGAGCGCAACGCGGCTTCGGCGATCGCACCGCGGCCTTGCGGGCCGAGCACGCCCAGACCGTGCGCATCGTCGACGACGAGCCACGCGCCATGTTGTTCGGCCAGTTCGACCAGACGCGCGAGCGGCGCGACATCGCCGTCCATGCTGAAGACGGTGTCGCTCACGATCAGCTTTGCGCCTGCATCGCTTGCGTCGAGCATCGCGCTCAGCGCGTCCATGTCGGCGTGCGGATAGACCTGGATTTCGGCGCGCGACAGCCGTGCGCCGTCGATCAGCGAGGCGTGGTTCAGCGAATCGGAAAAGATCGTCGTGCCGCGGCCCGCCAGCGCGGTGAGCACGGCGAGGTTCGCCATATAGCCGGTGCTGAAGTACAGCGCGCGCGGTGCATCGACGAAACCGCCCGCGAACGCAGCGAGATCGTCTTCAAGCTGCTCGTGCGCGCGCGAATGGCCGCCCAGCAGATGCGAGCCGCCGCTGCCCGCGCCGTAGCGCTGCGCACCTTCGGCCAGCGCCGCGATGAGTTGCGGATGGTTGGCGAGGCCCAGGTAATCGTTGCTCGCAAAACCGATGGTCTCGCGTCCATCGACCGTCATATGCGCGTCGCACGGCGTGTCGATGGTGCGGCGACGGCGGCGCAAACCGTGCGCGTCGAGTTCGCTCAGGCTCTGTTCGAGCGTGTCCAGCAAATGCATCAGAGGTCCTCCGCGACGGTGGCGTCGAATGTCTCGCGTGTGCGCGTCGCGAGCAGCGCCTGCGTTTCGGCGTCCAGAATGTAGGGCGGCATGACGTAGACCGTGGTGCCGATCGGGCGCAGCAGCAATTCGCGCTGCAAGGCGTTTTCGAAGAAACGGCGCGAAAAAGTGCGTGCGCGTTCGGCATCGTCGAGCGCCACGTCGAACGCGAGGATCGTGCCGCACTGGCGCATGTTGCGCACCAGCGGATGCGCGTCGAGCGGCGCGAACGCTTCGCGCAGCTGCACGGATTTACGCGCGTTCGACTCCAGCACGCCTTCGCGCGCAAACAGGTCGAGCGTCGCCAACGCCGCGCGGCACGCGAGCGGATTGCCCGTGTACGAGTGCGAATGCAGGAAGCCGCGCGTGGTGTCGTCGTCGTAGAACGCGGCGTAGATTTCGTCGCGCGAGAGCACGATCGAGAGCGGCAGATAGCCGCCGCTGATGCCCTTCGAAAGCGTCAGCAGATCGGGCCAGATGCCGGCCTGCTCGCAGGCGAAGAAGGTGCCGGTGCGACCGCAGCCCACGGCGATTTCATCGGCGATCAGGTGCACCTTGTACTGGTCGCACAGCGCGCGCAGACCGCGCAGATACGAGGGATCGTGCATCGCCATGCCGGCGGCGCACTGCACCAGCGGCTCGACGATCAGCGCGGCGATGCGGCCTTCGCGTTCGGCGAAGAGTCGTTCCACGTCCGCGAGCGCGCGGCGCGCCACATCGGCGGCGCTTTCGCCTTCCTGCGCCAGGCGCGCGTCCGGCGAAGCCACCACATGCGCGTGCGTGAGCAGCGGATCGTAGGCATCGCGGAACAGCTTCACATCGGTCACGCCGAGCGCGCCGATGGTCTCACCGTGATAGCTGTTGGCGAGGCAGACGAACTCGCGCTTGTCGCTCGCGCCCTGATTGCGCCACGCGTGGAAGCTCATCTTCAGCGCGATTTCGACCGCCGATGCGCCGTCCGAGGCAAAGAACGCGTGGCCCAGCACGTTGTCCGTGAGCGCGGCCAGATGTTCAGCCAGTTCGACTGCCGGTTCGTGCGTGCAGCCCGCCAGCATGACGTGCTCAAGCGTATCGAGCTGCGCCTTGAGCGCGGCGTTGATGGCCGGATTGGCGTGGCCGAACAGATTCACCCACCACGAACTGATGGCGTCGAGATAGCGCCGGTCCTCGTGGTCATAGAGCCACGGGCCCGCGCCGCGCGAGACCGCGACGAGCGGCAGTCGCTCATGGTGTTTCATCTGGGTGCAAGGGTGCCAGACCGCGCGCAGGCTGCGGGCGATCCAGGCATCGTTGCCCAGGTTGGCTTGCGAGTTTTGATGTTGCGAATTCTTGTGTTGCGAGTCCACTTACGGCTCCCGATACGACAGCGCAGCCGAATTTAGCGCGTTCGATCACGCAATGCACTACCCCCAAAATGGGCTTTCAAGCCCCGCCGCTGCGGGGTTTGGCGGGGTTCGGCACAGCTGGGCGCACTTCGTTTGCAAAGTCCAGAAATGCACGTAGATGACGACGACAAAGTGACGCGCGCTTATGCAAAAAAATATGTGGAGAGGCGCACGCGAGGCGATCTCGCCGTGGGTATCGCGCGCCTGATTTGGGGATCTATCACTTGATGACAAAAGGAACAGGCAAGAAAAAAGGCGCCGTTGGGCGCCTTTCGGTGTGACCGGAGACTGAGCGGCTTAGCGGCTGGCCAGCGAGTGCGACGAATCCGCCGCGCCAGGCGCAGCGCTGCCGTTATCCGCCACGGCATGGCCGTCGTCGTGGGAATCGCTCTGCGCGGTCGCGGCGTTTTCGTTGGCCCACACCACGTTGCCGTTCACTGCGTAGAGGCGGCACGGATCGGAGCTGTGCTTCTGGCAGTTCGCCACGGCGACGTCCATCGGATTGTCGCCGCCTTCGGCCCACGACCACGCGCCCGAATCGGACACCGCGAACGCGCGGCTCGGGTACTGCTTGAGGAAGTTGCGATAGCCGTCACGGCCCGCCTGATCGAGGAACGGCACCGCGCCCACCGATTCGATCGACGCATAGCCGCTGGCACGCGGCGCGGCCGGCGTTTCCACGCGGTATTGCACCGACGTCGGCATGCCCTGATTGGCGAGGAAGGCTTCGACCGTCGGCCACCAGACCTGCACGCCGTCGCGATCGCCCACGAGGCGGTGCGCGTCGTTCTTGTACGCGCCGAAATCGACCAGCTTCGCGCCCGAGCCCGGCTGCGTGTCGCCAGCTTGAGCCGTGCGGAACGCGGCGAACATCTTCGTGACGAGGTCGGGCGTCCACACCGAATCGTTGTCGCCGTAGAGCCAGAGCGAGGCCACGCGGGCCTTGCCGCCGTAGGAGCCGAACGCCTGGGTCAGGTTGTCCTGCCAGCCCGTGCAGGCATCCTGGCGCAAGCCGCCCGAAAAGTTGATGAGCGCACGCACGCCGTGCGCGGCTTCGGTGCCGTAGGCCATGGTCGCGAGACCGCCGTGCGAGGTGCCCGCCACAGCGATGTGGTTCGCGTCGACATACGGCTGCTTCGACATGTAATCGACCGTGGTGGCGACGTCGGCGGCCTGGCCCATGCCGTTGCTCGCGACGTCGCAGCCGTCCTGCTCGTAGGTGCCGCCCGAACCCGCGAAGCCGCGGCGGTTCGGCGCGACCACCACGTAGCCGCGGCGCACGAATTCGCGCGCGAACGACATCGGGTCGCTGCGCGGCTGCATGCGCGGGTCGCCGGGGATCTTGCCGTGGTTGAAGACCACCATCGGGAACGGGCCTGGGCCGTCCGGGCGGTACACCGTGGTTTCGAGCGTCACGTCGGACTCGCCCGGCACGGGAATCTGGATGATCTGGGCGTTCATGCCCGAATGCACGACAGGCAGATACGCGTCGTCGAGCGCAATGCGCGGAACGTGCGCGCTGCCGAGCGGGCCGGATGCGTTAGCGCTCAATGAGGATTGCGCGCCAGTCGTGGCGCTGGCGTGCGCGGCGGTATTCGATGTCTGCGTCGACGCCACCTGAGCGGCCGGATCGGAAAGAGAGGCTGCGTGCGCCACCGACAGCATGCATGCTGTGCCGGCCACCGCCCATCCGGTAAGAAGCTTCCTGAACGCCATGCGCTACACCCGCCTGCGAAAATCCTGCTGTGAATCTGACTACCGAGCAACTGTCCCCGTCCTTGACGGACACAACGGAACACTGGCGCGCCTGGCCCGAAAGCCTGGCGTGGCATGACCCGTTGCAGGGAAGTAAAACCGATCGGAACACCTGAGCGGCGCCTTTCTGTCATCGATCAGACTCGCCGCCAGCATCCGTTTTGAAGTCGCCGCGAAATTGTTTTTCAACAAACTCTTAATGGCGAAACGGACACCGTGATTGCATCCTCGCACGACAAATAATTGTTGTGCAATTCAGGGGTAACCCGGCATAAGGCATGCCAACGGCGCGCATGCCTTTAAGCACGGCGCATTGGCGGATTTCGAGGTAATGGGGAGTAACGAAAACGGAAAATAATGGCGGATCCGGCCTGTCGCGCGCCGCCTACATCCCCGTTTTTTGCAGGTAAGCGCGTGCTTCAGCCTTCCAGGATATCGCCGTCAACGTAGCGCCAGCGGCCGTCATCGCCGCGCGTGAAACGGCTGGTTTCGTGCAGGCGATACGCACGTCCGCCGCTTTTATGGCGCGCAATGAATTCGACGATCGCATGCGTTTCGTCGATCTGCTCGTGGCGCTTCACGGCGAGGCCCAGCCAGCGCGGCGCGCCCGGCTCATTGGGGTCGACGTCGAGATCGGCGGGACAGGTTTCGGCGGACCAGGTCGCGCGCAGATACGGCGCCTCGCCCAGCACATAGGCTGTGTAGCGCGAGCGCATCAGTTCAAGCGCCGTTGCGGGCACGGCGTCGCCATCGATAAAGCGGCCGCAGCAGTCGGTAAAACGCGGCGCCTTCGCGCCCGATTTTTGATTTGGCGTCGCGCCGCCGCACGGACACTCGACGGGACGTTGCGTAGCTGCGGGCTTACCAGCACTCATAAAAAAGCCATTCCTTCGACGAAACAAAAATCAAAAATAAAAAGCCGCCCGCGCGAGCGAAGCGGCCCTGTTTCCAGACCTGCGGAGCTTACCAGTCGAGTTCGGTGCCGTCGTACTGGAAGAAGCGTCCGTTGAAGACTTCGCGCGCGGCGGCCGCTTCCGCGATCACTTCGCGCATGCCGGCCACACTCGCGCTGGCGTCGATGGCCGCGTGTGCGCCGCCCATATCGGTGCGCACCCAGCCCGGATGCAGCGCAATGCAGGTCGCGCGACGCGTCTGCAGCGAGGTGATCTTGAGCACGTCGTTGACCGCCGCCTTGCTCGCGCGATACAGCCAGCCAGTCGTACCCGTGGTCTGCGTGATGCTGCCCATGCGGCTCGACAGCACCGCGAGCACGCCGTGCGCCGCATCGACGAGCGGCAGCAGGATCGGAATGAGCTGCATCGGGCCGCGCACGTTGGTGTTCATCACGTATTCGAAGTCTTCGGCGGTGATGGCTTCGACGCCCTCGGTACGCGGGCCGTACACGCCCGAGACGATCAGCGCCACATCCAGACGCTCGCCGTCGAGCTTCCAGCCCAGCGCGGCGATGTCTTCGGGATTCGCAATATCCAGCTCATACGTCTGCGCACCGAGCGCGCGCAATTCGCCAAGCGATGCTTCGGAACGGGCCGTGGCCAGCACGCGCCAGCCGGCCTTCACATACTGGCGCGCGAACTCAAGTCCGAGGCCGCGCGAGGCTCCCACGATCAACGCTGTCTTCATGTTGCACCTGTCTTGTATGCCGCGGTCTTTACCCAGCCCCGCGTGCGGGGTCTTGCCGCGCGCCGCCTCCCTGCGGCGCACGTCATGCAAGAGCCTACATGAGTTCGACGCCCATTGCCGTGGCCTCGCCGCCGCCGATGCACAGGCTCGCCACGCCTCGCTTGCCGCCTCGCGCACGCAACGCACCGATCAGCGTGACGAGAATGCGCGCGCCCGACGCGCCAATCGGATGCCCCAGCGCGCACGCTCCGCCATTCACGTTGACCTTGTCATGCGGGAGGTTGTGCTCTTTCATCGCCGCCATCGTGACCACGGCGAAGGCTTCGTTGATTTCGTAGAGATCGACGTCCTCGGCCTTCCAGCCGGTCTTCTCGAACAGCTTCGCGATGGCGCCCACCGGCGCGGTCGTGAACTTCGCGGGCGCCTGCGCGAAGGTCGTGTGTCCCGTGACGCGCGCGATGGGCTGCACGCCCAGACGCTTCGCCGTCGATTCGCGCATCATCACGAGCGCCGCCGCGCCATCCGAAATCGACGAGGCGTTCGCGGCCGTCACCGTGCCCGTCTTGCTGAACGCAGGCTTGAGCGTGGGAATCTTGTCGAGGTTGGCCTTGAAGGGCTGTTCGTCGCGCTCGACCGTGGTTTCGCCGCTGCGCGAGGCCACTTTTACGGGCGCGATTTCCCATGCGAACGAGCCGTCTTCGTTGGCGCGTTTCGCGCGCTTGAGCGATTCGATGGCGAAGGCGTCCTGGCGCTCGCGCGAGAAGTCGTATTCGCCCGCGCACTCCTCCGCAAAGGTGCCCATGAGGCGGCCCTTGTCGTAGGCGTCTTCGAGACCGTCGAGGAACATATGGTCGAGCACCTGGCCGTGCCCCATGCGCATGCCCGCGCGCGCCTTCGGCAGCAGGTACGGCGCATTCGACATGCTTTCCATGCCGCCCGCGACGATCACGTCAGCGGAACCGGCCAGCAGCATGTCGTGCGCGAACATCGCCGCGCGCATACCTGAACCGCACATCTTGTTCACCGTAGTCGCACCGGCCGCCAGCGGCAGCCCTGCGCCGAGCGCCGCCTGACGCGCGGGCGCCTGGCCCTGACCCGCGGGCAGCACGCAGCCCATCACCACTTCGTCGATCTGTTCGGGCTTGAGGCCCGCGCGCTCGACGGCGGCGGCGATCGCCGTCGCGCCCAGTTGCGGCGCCGTCAGCGCGGCGAATTCGCCCTGGAAACCGGCCATCGGCGTGCGCGCCACGGCGACGATCACGATGGCGTCCTGCTGCTGGTTTTGCGCGGTGTTCTGTGTCTCACTCATGTCCATCCTCCTTGTTCATAGGTTCGATGATTCGCTGCGAAGATTGGCTGCAAAGCGCTCCGGATAACGCGCGCGAAAGCGCTCCGTTTCGTCATACGGCAGGCAGTCGGGCACCTCGCCCGCCAGCAGCCGCGTTTTGCTGTCCTGCCAGAGCGCAGGTTCGAAGAAGTCGGCGTGGTGCGCGAGAAACGCCCGCTTCACGCGCGGATCGCCGAGCAAAAACGCGCCGTACGTTTCAGGGAAAATATCGCGCGGCCCAACCGCGTACCACGGCTCGTCCGATAGTTCGTCATCCTCATGACGTGGCGCGGGCACGGCGCGCACGTTGCAATCGGTGAGATATTCGATTTCGTCGTAGTCGTAGAACACCACGCGCCCATGGCGCGTCACGCCGAAATTCTTGTAGAGCATGTCGCCGGGAAAGATATTCGCGCGCATCAGATCCTTCACCGCGTTGCCGTATTCGCGGATACCGTGCTCCACGTCTTCGTCGCTGCCGTGCTGCAGCCACATGTTGAGCGGCACCATGCGGCGCTCGATGTAGAGATGACGGATCACCAGCTTGTCGCCCTCGTACTCGATCATCGAAGGCGCGAGCGTTTCCAGTTCCTTCACGAGCGCCTCGTCCAGCCGCGCGATCGGCAAGGCAACGCTCGAATATTCGAGCGTATCGGCCAGACGCCCGAGCCGGTCGTGCCGCTTCACCAGCTGATACTTCGCCACCACCTGCTCGCGCGTGGTTTCCTTTGGCGCGGGAAAGCGGTCCTTGATGACCTTGAACACATAGGGAAACGACGGCAGCGTGAACACGATCATCACCATGCCGCGAATGCCGGGCGCGGCGCTAAAAAGGTCGCTCGAATGAGAGAGGTGGTGCAGCAGGTCGCGATAAAACAGATTCTTGCCCTGCTTCTGCAGGCCGAGCGAGGTGTAGATTTCGCCCTTCGCCTTGCGCGGCATGATGCTGCGCAGAAACTCCACGTACGCGGACGGCACTTCCATATCCACGAAGCAATACGAGTGCGCGAAGCTGAACATGATCAGCACGGGATCGGTGCGCAGCAGCACCGTATCGAGCGCAAGCTTGCCGCTGCTTTCACCGTCTTCGACATGCCGGATCGGCACGACGAACGGCACGACGATATCGCCGTTAATGATGCGCCCGACGATATACGCCGACTGGTTGCGAAAGAACAGCGAAGCGAGCGTGTGAATCTGGAAATTCGTTTTCGGCTCGACCACGCCGAAGGTGTCCAGCATGCTCTGCATCAGGCAGCCAACATCGCGTTGCAGATCCTCGAACGGCGTTTCCAGCTGGAAGTTCGTGACAATGCGCGCGAGCGTGGCGGCCAGACCGTCTCTGGCCGGATAGTAAGCGCGATAGGTCGGACGCGCGGCGGGCTCGTCGTTCTCGATATATTCGGTCGAGATCGCGGGCCGCATGAAAATGAAATCGTTATTGAAGTACGAACGATGCAGAATCTTGCAGCACACCGAATTAAAAAACGTCTCGGCGCATTCGGGCTGCCGGTGCGTCGTCAGCAAGCCGATGTAATGCAGCTTGATCTGCTCCCACACGTCATCGTCGATGGTTTCGGCGTCGTATTCGTCTTCGAGCGCGCGCACGCATTCGCGTACCCGCTCGTCATAGGACACGATGCGCTCGCGCGCGAGTTGCTGCATGGCGCGCCAGTCGGCGGCTTCGAAGGCCGCCCTCGCCTGCACCGCCACCGCACAAAAACTCTGATAGTGCCGGTTGAAACCGTCGAGTATGGTCTGCGCCACATCGAAGCCGATCTGCGAGGAAAGCAGTTTCGGAAAATGTCTCATGGCGCGGTCCTGGCGGCCTGATTCGCTTATTTCGCTTCTGAGGCTGGCTGCCGAACGTCGCCCGCGGTGTTCTTTTCCAGCAGCGCGCGCGCCTGTGCTTCGTACTGGGCGAGGTCTTCGAGCGTGGCGTCGAGGTCGTCGCGCTGGCGCTCCAGGATTTCGCGGTGTCGCACGACGGTATCGAGAAACGCCTGCAACTGCGGCAGCGTGTCCGTCGGCGATTCGTAGAGATCGAGCAGCGCACGAATCTCATTGAGCGTGAAGCCGAGGCGCTTGCCGCGCAGCGTGAGCCGCAACCGGGTGCGGTCGCGCCCCGAAAATACGCGCTTGAGGCCGCCCGCGCCCTCGCGGCTTGGCGCAAGCAGGCCCTGATCTTCGTAGAAACGGATCGCGCGCGGCGTCACGTCGAATTCACGGGCAAGCTCGGTAATCGTGTACTGGTTCATGTCGGGGCGCTTCGCCTTGAGCCGGATGCGGCCGGGCGGCATGGCTATCGTTGGGATCGACGTTTACGTTATCGTCAACTTCTGGCTTGCGCAACCTCCCGGCGTTGTTCCGCATAACGGAACGATCGTTCGAATCGCCAGCAGAAATGACGCAATGCGGCGACAATGCTGACAGACGAAGACGATTCGACAACGATTCGATAACGACACGAGACACGACCCACGATGAACGCCCTCGAACATCAGCTGGACTACCCTTTCGCCGATACCCTGCCCGAAGCGGGCATCGCCTTCGATGTCGCGCCCGGCGTGAAATGGCTGCGCATGCCGCTGCCCTTCGTGCTCGACCACATCAATCTCTGGCTGCTGCGCGACGAGATCGACGGCCAGCAGGGCTGGACCGTGGTGGACTGCGGCATCACCGACGACAGCGTCAAGGCGCACTGGGAACGGGTGTTCGACAGCCAGCTCGAAGGCCTGCCGGTGCTGCGCGTGCTGGTCACGCACTGCCATCCGGACCATATTGGCCTCGCGCACTGGATCTGCGCGGGCGGCGACAAAAAGCGCTGGGACGTGCGCCTGTGGACCACGCTCGGCGAATACATGAGCGCCTGCGTGCTGTCCGGCGGCAATGGCTCGAACGCGGGCGGCGAAGGCGCGGCGCGTCATTTCGCGCGCCACGGCGTGACCGATGAAGCCTCGCTCGACCAGTTGCGCACGCGCCGCAATTACTACTCGAATCTCGTGCCCGCGCTGCCGCCGCAATACCGCCGCCTGCGCGAAGCCGATACGGTGAAGATCGGCGGGCGCGACTGGCGCGTCGTCACGGGCTACGGCCATTCGCCCGAACATTGCGCGCTGCTGTGCGAGGAAACCGGCGTGCTGATTTCCGGCGATATGGTGCTGCCGCGCATTTCGACCAATGTGTCGGTGTTCGACATGGAGCCGGAAGGCAATCCGCTCGGCCTTTACCTCGAATCGCTCGGCCGCTACGAGACGATGGCCGAAGACACGCTCGTGCTGCCGTCGCACGGCAAGCCGTTTCGCGGCGTGCGCACGCGCATCGCGCAGTTACGCGAACACCACGACGCGCGTCTGGCCGAAGTGCTGGAAGCCTGCGCGAGCAAGCCGCAATGCGCCGCCGACATCGTGCCGCTCATGTTCAAGCGCAAGCTCGACATGCACCAGCTGACCTTCGCGATGGGCGAGGCGCTGGCGCATCTGCATCTGCTCTGGCTCGACGGCAAGCTCACGCGCCATACGGGCGAGGACGGCATGATCCGTTTTTCGGCTTAAGACTGGTCGATGAAAAACAAAAGGGGCGGCTCGATGTGAGCCGCCCCTTTTCGCTTCAGAGCATCAGGCCAGGACGCGAATCAGTTCGCGCCGCCCGTGATCAGATCCGCGCCCTTGGGCCGCACGAACTTGAACGTCGACGCCGGCAGCGACGGGTTTTTCTCGATGTTCGAGAAAGTCAGCAGCGTGACGTTGCCGAACACGTCATGCAGTTCCATCGCTTCCAGATTGCCGTCCTTGAAGCCGATGCCCACGCTCTTGAACTGCGTATCCTTCGACTTCGGAACCAGTTGCAGCCAGTCGATGCCGTTCTTCACGCCCGCGTCCGAGAGCGTGAAGTTCTTGTCCAGATCGTTGCTGCCGAACAGGATCGCCGCCGGGCTTGCGCCCAGTGCGCCGCCCAGCTTGCGCTCGGTGACCTGGTTCAGGTCCTTGTCGTAGACGTAGAGGTTGTCGCCGTCCGATTGCAGCAGTTGCTGGTACGGCTTTTCATACGACCAGACGAACTTGCCCGGGCGCGAAAACACGAAGGTGCCGCTCGACACCTTCGAGTTGAGCGTGGCCGTGGCGATGGCGTCGCTGGCGTTCTGCGCGTTCGAGGGCACCTTGAGTTCGCGCTGCACGAAGCTGCCGCGCGCGGCGTGTACCTGCGTGACGAACTGCTTGAGCTGGTCGCTGCCGCTGGCGTAAGCGTGGCCCGCCATCGCGAGCGTCGCGCCCAGCGCGACAACGAGGGAGCGCACGAATGCAGCGGGTTTCAAACGATTCGAATGTCCTGCAAAAACCTGCATGTAGCGTTCTCCAAAAAGCAAATTCAGCGTTGATTGCGGACTCAATCCGCGTCGCGCGTGGGCGCGAGGATTTCGCGGTTGCCGCTCGACGACATCGCCGAAACCAGTCCCGACTGCTCCATCTGTTCGAGCAGCCGCGCAGCACGGTTATACCCGATGCGCAGATGCCGCTGCACGAGCGAGATCGACGCGCGCTTGTTCTTGATGACCACTTCGACGGCCTGATCGTAGAGCGGATCGGACTCGTCGCCCGTACCGGAAGCACTTGCCGTGCCCTCGTCGCCCTCGCCCGTCACGCCGCCTTCGAGAATGCCTTCGACGTAGTTCGGCTCGCCCTGCTCCTTGAGCTTGTCCACCACGCGATGCACTTCCTCGTCGCTGACGAACGCGCCGTGCACGCGCACCGGCATGCCGCTGCCCGGCGGCAGATAGAGCATGTCGCCCATGCCGAGCAGCGATTCCGCGCCCATCTGGTCGAGAATCGTGCGCGAGTCGATCTTCGACGACACCTGGAACGCCATGCGCGTGGGCACGTTGGCCTTGATAAGACCGGTAATCACGTCCACCGACGGGCGCTGCGTCGCCAGGATCAGGTGGATGCCGGCCGCGCGCGCCTTCTGCGCGATACGCGCGATCAGCTCTTCCACCTTCTTGCCGACCACCATCATCAGATCGGCGAGTTCGTCGATCACCACCACGATATGCGGCAGCTTCTGGCACGGTTCCGGATCGTCCGGCGTGAGGCTGAACGGATTCGGGATCTTTTCCTCGCGCTTGTTCGCCTCTTCGATCTTGTTGTTGTAGCCCGCCAGATTGCGCACGCCCAGCTTGCTCATGAGCTTGTAGCGGCGCTCCATTTCGGCGACGGTCCAGTTCAGCGCGTTGCCGGCCTGGCGCATGTCGGTCACGACTGGACAGAGCAGATGGGGAATGCCTTCGTAGACGCTCATTTCGAGCATCTTCGGGTCGATCAGGATCATGCGGACCTGCTCGGCGCTCGCCTTGTAGAGCAGCGAGAGAATCATCGCGTTGATGCCCACCGACTTGCCCGAACCGGTCGTACCGGCCACCAGCAGGTGAGGCATCTTGCCGAGATCGGCGCACACCGGCTTGCCGCCGATGTCCTTGCCCAGACCCATGGTGAGCGCCGAAGCCGCATCGGCATAAACCGCCGAGCCAAGGATTTCCGACAGCCGCACGGTCTGGCGGCGCTGGTTCGGCAACTCCAGCGCCATGCAGTTCTTGCCCGGAATCGTTTCCACCACGCGGATCGACACCAGCGAGAGCGAACGCGCCAGATCCTTGGCCAGATTGACGATCTGGCTGCCCTTTACGCCGGTGGCGGGCTCGATTTCATAGCGCGTCACGACCGGGCCGGGATAAGCAGCCACCACGGCCACATCGACGCCAAAGTCCTTGAGCTTTTTCTCGATGAGACGCGAGGTGAATTCCAGCGTGTCGTCGGAGATCGTTTCCTGGCTCGCGGGCGCGGGATCGAGCAGCGAGATCGCGGGCAAGGTGGAGTCGCCGGGCAGGTCGGTGAAGAGCGGCACCTGGCGCTCCTTCTCCACGCGCTCCGAGCGCTGCGGCGTAACCACCGGCGGCACGATCGTAACCGGCTCGTGCTCCTCGATCTTCACGCGGCCGCGCTCAACCTTGCCTTCGCGCTTAACCGCGGCGGCTTCGCCGAGCTTGCGGTCGCTGCGTTCCTCGCGGCGCAGACGCGCCATCGTCACGGCATTGATGATCGATTCGCCCACTTTCTCGGACACGGAAAGCCAGGAAAAACGGAAATACAGCGACAGGCCGATACCGAGCGCCAGCAGCAGCGCGAGCGTGCCGCCCGTAAAGCCGAGCGCGTGCGAGACGCCGCGCGCGACGGCCTCCCCCACCACGCCGCCCGGCGCGCGCGGCAATTGCACCTTGAGCGACCACATGCGCAGCGCCTCGATGCCGTCGCAGGCGAGCAGCACCAGCACGAAGGCGAAGGCTTCGGCGATCCAGCTATGGTCGCGCGGCTTGTCCTCGTCGTCATCGTCCAGCGACTCGTGCCGGGTGATGCGCCGATAGTTCTTCGAGATATGCCGCGCGAGTATGACGACCCACCAGTAGGCCGACAGCCCGAACAGCAGCAGCAGGATGTCCGACGTCCAGGCGCCCACGCGCCCGGCCCAGTTCGAGATGTGGTCGACCTGGGCGGCATGGGTCCAGCTGGGGTCGCGCCGGCTGTAGCTGATGAGCGCCATCAGCAGGAACACGCCTAGCGCGACCTGCAGGATCCAGCGGATTTCGGTGAAAAGACGCGACATGCGGTGAGGCAATGCCTGCGCCTGCGCGGAAAAGGGAGCTTTGGCCATTGAATCCCGGTGATTCTTAATGCATGCGCGGCGCGGGCGCGCTGCCGGACGCCCCGGCAGACGGGCGCGGCGGCCGTCCGATCCGGCCTATTGTAAACGCGTTGTTTCGGCCCCGGCTGCCCCAGGCTGTAAATGACGGTAACTGACAACGGCGTAGGACTGAACCCTCAAGGCCCTTCTCTGATGCCCGCGAGGCTATCAGCGCGATCAGAAACCCTCATGACGCATCGGTTTGCCCCGGCCTTTATAATTACGGGCTGATACCCAACTACCTGCATGAGCGCCGCCGCATCGCCGTACGGCCCCCATGCGAACCCGGCAGCCGCGCCGGCTACCCGCCGCGCAGCGCCTTCTACGGAATTCGACCATGTCCGCAACCAAACACGCCAAAGTCCTGATTCTCGGTTCCGGCCCCGCCGGCTACACGGCAGCCGTTTATGCGGCGCGCGCGAACCTGTCGCCGCTGCTCGTCACGGGTCTGGCCCAGGGCGGCCAGCTGATGACCACCACCGACGTGGAAAACTGGCCCGCCGACCCGAACGGCGTGCAGGGCCCGGAACTGATGCAGCGTTTCCTCGAACACGCGGAGCGCTTCAACACGGAAATCGTGTTCGATCACATCCACACGGCCAAGCTCGATGAAAAGCCGATCCGCCTGATCGGCGATTCGGCCGAGTACACCTGCGACTCGCTGATTATCGCGACGGGCGCATCGGCGCAATACCTCGGCCTGCCCAGCGAAGAGCTGTTCATGGGCCGCGGCGTGTCGGCCTGCGCAACCTGCGACGGCTTCTTCTACCGCAACCAGCACGTCGCCGTGATCGGCGGCGGCAATACGGCCGTGGAAGAAGCGCTGTACCTGGCGGGCATCGCGAAGAAGGTCACGGTGATCCACCGCCGCGACAAGTTCCGCGCCGAGCCGATCCTGATCGACCGCCTGCTGGCGAAGGAAAAGGAAGGCGTGGTCGAGATCAAGTGGGATCACGTGCTCGACGAAGTGAAGGGCAACGAAGGCGGCGTGAACGGCCTGCGCATCAAGAACACCAAGACCGGCGAAACCACCGATCTCGATCTGCAAGGCGTGTTCGTCGCGATCGGCCACAAGCCGAACACCGACATCTTCGAAGGCCAGCTGGAGATGAAGAACGGCTACATCATCACCAACGGCGGCCTGAACGGCAACGCCACCGGCACGAGCATCGCGGGCGTGTTCGCGGCAGGCGACGTGCAGGATCACGTCTATCGCCAGGCGATCACCAGCGCCGGCACGGGCTGCATGGCCGCGCTCGACGCGCAGCGCTACCTGGAAACCGTGGATGAACTCGGCCAGGCGCACGTGATGAGCGCCGAAGCCGATCGCTAAGCACTTGCCGTACAGCCGGTAAAATAGCGCGCTGGAGCTTCGTCAAGCTCAGCGGCGCATCGCAAGAGGGCCGCGGCCAGCCAGCCGGCGGCCCTTTTCATTGGCGTCGCGCGCACTACTTTCTGCTTCAAGATCGACTCTCATGCCCAAGAACGTCCCCCATCCGGGCGAACCCAAGCGCCCCGCCACCGCGCGTCCCGCCCCGGCTCCCGTCACTGCGCCCGCTCCGGCGCTGGAACCCGGCAAGGCTGCGAGTGGCTTCTCCGGCCTCGGCAGCCTGCGCGATGCGCTTAAGACCCAGACCCGCCAACGCGAGCGCGAAAAAGTCGCGGCCCAGGCCAAACGTGTGGAAGCCGCCGCCGACAGCGATCTGTTCCGCCGCGAGATCGGCCAGGTTGCGCCGCTTGTGGCGCCGCCGCGCGCGCAACCGCGCCGCGCATCGCCCGCGCCGCTGCCGCTGCAGACCCAGCTCGACGAGCAGGCCGTCCTGCACGAAGCCATCTCTGACGAATTCGACCCCGAAGCGCTGCTCGATACCGACGATTCGCTCTACTACCATCGTCCCGGCATCAGCGAGGAAGTGGTCAAGAAGCTGCGGCGCGGCACGTGGATCGTGCAGGCGCAACTCGACCTGCACGGCATGCGCCGCGAAGAAGCGCGCGAAGCCTTACAGACCTTTATCCGCGAAGCCGGCAAGCGCGGGCTGCGCTGCGTGCGTGTGATTCACGGCAAGGGACTGGGGTCGGTCGGCAAGGAACCCGTGCTCAAGGGCAAGGTGCGCGCGTGGCTGGTGCAGAAGGAAGAAGTGATCGCGTTCTGCCAGGCGCGGCCGCATGACGGCGGCGCGGGCGCGGTGCTCGTGCTGCTGCAACCGCATTCGCATGGGCACGGTCAGCACGCGCCGCTGTGAAACGCCCACCCGCGAAATAAAAAACCCGTTCCGGCGAGCGCCGCGAACGGGTTTTTCTTTTACCGCGAAGCGCGATCGTTAAGCGATCCGCTCTTCCGTCTTCGGATCGAACAGCACGGCCTTCGAGACGTCGAACAGCAGTTCCATGCTGTTGAGCGGCTGCGGATTCGCGCCCGGGTGCACGCGGCTCACCACGCGCTTGCCGTTGACCTGTGCGAACACCAGCGTGTCCGGACCGGTCGGCTCGATCACATCGACCTTCACGGTGTGACGTTGCAGTTCGTGGCCGTGACCGTCGTGCGAGCTGCGCGCGTCGGTGATGCGTTCCGGGCGCAGGCCCAGCACCACTTCCTGGCCGATATGGCTGCGCAGCTTGTTCGCCTCGAACGGCAGGTTCAGCACGTTGCGCGCCACGCCCGTATCCAGTTCGATACCCACACCCGAGCCCTGCTCCACCAGTTTGCCGTTGATGAAGTTCATCGGCGGCGCGCCGATAAAGCCCGCCACGAACAGGTTCGACGGCGAATCGTAGATGTCCTGCGGTGCGCCGAACTGCTGCACGATACCGTCCTTCATCACCGCGATGCGGTCGCCGAGCGTCATGGCCTCGATCTGGTCGTGCGTCACGTAGACAATGGTCTTGCCCACGCGCTGATGCAGCAGCTTGATTTCCGAACGCATCTCGATGCGCAGCTTGGCGTCGAGGTTCGAGAGCGGTTCGTCGAACAGGAACATGATCGGATCGCGCGCCAGCGCGCGGCCCATGGCGACGCGCTGACGCTGGCCGCCCGACAGCTGGCCCGGCTTGCGGTCGAGCAGATGCTGGATCTGCAGCATGCTGGAGACACGGTCGACGATCTGCGTCTGTTCGGCCTTCGGCACCTTGCGGATGTTCAGGCCGAACGAGATGTTCTCGCGCACCGTCATCGACGGATAGAGCGCGTACGACTGGAACACCATCGCGATATCGCGATCTTTCGGCGAGAGGTTATTCACCACCTTGCCGTCCATCATGATCTCGCCCTTGGTCACGGTTTCGAGACCCGCGATCATGTTGAGCAGCGTCGACTTCCCGCAGCCCGAGCCGCCGACCAGAATCAGGAACTGGCCGTCTTCGATGTCGATGTTCACGCCCTTGAGGACGGGCACCCCGTTCGGGTAGGTCTTGTAGACGTCGCGAATGGAAAGGCTTGCCATGCTATGAATCCTTTTAATCGATTAGAGCTTCTTAGCCCTTCACCGCGCCCGCCGTGAGGCCGCGCACGAAGTAGCGGCCGGCGATCACGTAGACGAGCAGCGTGGGCAGCGCGGCGATAATCGCGCCGGCCATGTCGACGTTGTATTCCTTCACGCCCGTGGACGTGTTCACGAGATTGTTCAGCGCCACCGTGATCGGCATCGAATCGACGCCCGAGAACACGATACCGAACAGGAAGTCATTCCAGATCTGCGTGAATTGCCAGATCAGGCACACCATGAAGATGGGCAGCGAGATCGGTAGCATGATGCGCGTGAAGATCATGAAGAAACCGGCGCCGTCGATGCGCGCAGCCTTCACGAGTTCAGCCGGCACGCTCACGTAGAAGTTGCGGAAGAACATCGTCGTGAACGCAATACCGTAGACCACGTGTACCACCACCAGACCGCCAATCGTGTTCGACAGGCCGAGGAAGCCTTCGAGACGCGCCATCGGCAGCAGGATCGCCTGGAACGGGATGAAGCAGCCCACCAGCAGCATCGTGAAGAGCGCATCCGCGCCGCGGAAGCGCCAGTGCGTGAGCACATAGCCGTTGAACGCGCCGATGATCGACGAGATCAGCACAGCCGGAATCACCATCTTCACCGAGTTCATGAAGAACGGCTGCATACCGTCACAACGCACGCCGGTACAGGCCTCGGCCCATGCCTTCACCCACGGCGCGAAGCTCGGGTGCGCAGGCAGCGTGAGCATGTTGCCCGTGTGCAGCTCGTCGAGCGTCTTGAACGACGTCGACAGCATCACGTAGAGCGGGAACAGGAAGTACAGCGCGAACAGGATCAGCACCGCGTAGATGAACACGCGGCTCACATTCATCTTAGGCTGCATTGCGCGTGCTCCTCGATTCCAGATACATGAGCGGCACGAGTACGGCCACGACGGTGGCGAGCATCATCATCGACGAAGCTGCGCCGACGCCGAGTTGCCCGCGGTTGAACGAGAACGTGTACATGAAGATGGCCGGCAGCGAGGACGACGTACCCGGGCCGCCAGCGGTGAGCGCCACCACCAGGTCGAAGGTCTTGATCGTGATGTGGCACAGGATCAGCAGCACCGAGAAAAACACCGGACGCATGCTCGGAATCACGATCTTGCGGTAGATCGTGGGCAGCGTCGCGCCGTCCACCTGGGCAGCCTTGAAGATTTCGCTATCCACGCCGCGCAGGCCCGCGAGGAACAGCGCCATGCAAAAGCCCGTGGACTGCCACGCCGCCGCCACGACGATACAGAAGATCGCCTTGTCCGGGTCGTTGAGCCAGCCCAGCTGGAAGCTGGTCCAGCCCCAGTCGTGCAACACCTGCTGGATGCCCAGATCGGGATTGAAAATCCACTGCCAGGCCGTACCCGTCACGATGTACGAGAGCGCCATCGGGTAGAGGAACACCGCGCGCAGCGCGCCCTCCTGACGAATCTGCTGGTCGAGCAGGATCGCGAGGAACAGGCCGAGAAACACGCAGATGACGATAAACGGAATGCCGAACCAGCCGAGGTTCTGCGCCGACGTCCACCAGACGTCGTTCGAGAACAGCTCGCTGTAGCGGTCGAAGCCTGCAAAATCGTAGCGCGGCATCAATCGCGAATTGGACAGCGAGATATAGCCGGTGATGGCGATGAAGCCGTAGACGAACACAAGGCTGATCAGAATACTGGGCGAAAGCACCAGCTTCGGAATCCAGCGGTCTGCAAGCGCCGCCATGGGCGACGCGCGGCGCGATTCAGCAGGCGAGGCCGCCTTGCCGTTGCCGCTAAGAGAAGCAGTCACTGCGCAACTCCTGTTACGGTGCGAAAAATCGAAAGCGACTTTGCGCACGATGATGGGGTTCGGGTTGAACCGTCATGCCCGGGATGCGCCGCACGCGGCGTGCGCATCCCGTCTTGCTTCAACAACTCATCACACGATTACTTCGTCTTCGCTGCCTTCGCGAGCGCTTCGACTGCGCTCTTCGAATCTTGCGTCGAGTTCATGAACTTGGTGACGACGTCGGTGATCGCACCGGCCGTGGCATCGGCTTGCGCCATGCCGTGAGCCAGCGACGGAACGTAGCCGCCAGCCTTGATGGCCGTCTGCTCATCCGCGTACGACTGCTTGCCGCAATCGTCGAACTTGCTCATATCGACGCCCAGACGCACCGGGATCGAACCCTTGTACAGGCTGAACTGTTCCTGGAAGGCCGGGCTCATGATGGTCTTGGCCAGCGCCAGTTGGCCCGGCGTTGCCGTCTTCTGGCCCTTCTGCTGGAAGAACACGAACGAGTCGACGTTGAAGGTGTAGCCCTTCGACGTGCCCGGCACCGGTGCGCAGATGTAGTCCGCACCCGGCTTCTTGTTCGCGTTGTTGAACTCGCCCTTGGCCCAGTCGCCCATGAACTGCATGCCGGCCTTGCCGTTGATGACCATGGCGGTGGCCAGGTTCCAGTCGCGGCCCGTGCGACCGTTATCCATGTACGACTCGATCTTGCGGACCGTGTCGAACACGCCGACCATCTGCGCCGACGTCAGCGTCTTCTGGTCCAGATCGACGATGGCCTTCTTGTAGAAGTCCGCGCCTTGCGACAGAACCACGTCTTCCCACAGCGTCAGGTCCTGCCACGGCTGGCCGCCGGCTGCCACCGGCTGGATGCCTGCGGCCTTGAGCTTGTCAGCCAGGGCGAAGAATTCCGGCCACGTGGTCGGGGCCTTTGCGCCAACCTTGTCGAGCGCTGCCTTGTTGATCCACAGCCAGTTCACGCGGTGCACCGAGAACGGCGCGGCAACGTAGTGACCGTCTGCGTGGATGATCTTGTCGATCTGCGGCGGCAGATTCGCCTTCCAGTCGCCGGCGACCGAGTCGATCGGCACCAGCACGCCCTGCTCCGCCCATTCCTGGATCAGCGGACCCTTGATCTGGGCCGCCGAAGGCGCATTGCCCGAGATCACCTGGGTCTTCAGTGCGGTCATTGCTGCCGCGCCCGCGCCACCGGCAACGGCGAAGTCCTTCCAGGTGTAGCCCTGCTTCTGCATGTCGTCCTTGAGCACGCCGACGGCCTTCGATTCGCCGCCCGACGTCCACCAGTGCAGCACTTCGATCGACTCGGCAGCTTGCGCCGTGGCGACGCCGCCCATCAGACCTGCTGCGCACAGTGCGCCCATGATCGCTCGGAATTTCATTGCTTATCTCCTCCAGACACCTGAACAAAAAAGTCGGTTGGCCCCTGATTTCGCCAGGGTGCGGTGTAGTTCAAACAGGCAAAACACTGGACGGACGAAAGTGGCGCCGGAGTACCGCGCGCGCGTGTTGTCTTGGGATGCGCGCGGGCCGCGGGCCGGTTTCCGGCCGCTGGACGCTCAAGAGATGAGTGGTTCGGGATGCAAAGACTGTCTCCTCTTTTGATTTTGTCCGGCCCACGCCCGCCAGGCTTATTCGCTGCCTGTAGATGCGCGGCCAGTCGAGGCGCCGCCTGCATCGTTCATGCGCGTGCGGCTCACGCCTTCCATATGTGGCTAACCTCGATCATTCGCCGGGCTCGCCGATGGACAGATTCATTGTCCTTTAACATGGGAGACGTTCCGTCCGACTCGCGAAATACGCCTGAAGACCGCCGCAAACCCTCGCCGGGCCGCGCTTCCCCACGCTTTTTTCATCGAATCAACGTTACCTCTTGATTTGGATTGTAGTTAAACTACAATTCAGTGTCAAAAAAAATTTTATCGGACTACGGCCGCTTGACGGACCGCTGCCCGCGCCCTGCTGGCGCGGCCCGAGCGGCCCGGTTCGAGTCTGCTTTTGGCCTGGGTTCGACCCATCTGGACTGTGACGGAGACTATGCAATTCCCTACCGATTCAGGATTCACGTTCGTGCTGTTCGGCGCCACCGGCGACCTGGCGATGCGCAAGATTCTTCCGGCACTGTTCGAGGCGCACCGCTCGGGCATGCTGGCCGAATCCGGCAAGATCGTGGGCGTGGCGCGCCATGAAAACGACCGCGATCACTATCTCCAGTGGGTCGAGGAGCACGTCAAGCCGCACGTCTCGAAGGGCGGTCTGGACGAAGCCGCCTGGGCCAGCTTCCTCGAACGCATCGTCTATGTGAAGCTCGACCTGTCGCGCGCCGAAGACTTCGGCATGCTGCGCGACGGCATCGCCGGGCTGCCGGGCATCCGCGTGTTCTATCTGGCGACTGGCCCGTCCCTGTTCGTGCCGATCTGCCGCGCGCTCGCCGCGGTCGGCCTGAACGAGAACTCGCGCATCGTGCTGGAAAAGCCGCTCGGCTACGACCTGAAGTCGTCGAATGCGATCAACGATGCAGTCGGCGAAATTTTTGCCGAAGAGCAGATCTATCGCATTGACCACTATCTCGGCAAAGAGCCGGTGCAGAACCTGCTGGCGCTGCGCTTCGGCAATGCGCTGTTCGAGCCGCTGTGGCGCCGCGAATGGGTCGAAAGCATCCAGATCACGATTGCGGAAGAGCTCGGCGTGGAAGCGCGCGGCGACTTCTACGACAACACCGGCGCGCTGCGCGACATGGTGCAGAACCACTTGCTGCAGCTGCTTTCGATCGTGGCGATGGAGCCGCCGCACTCGATGGATTCGGACTCGGTGCGCGACGAAAAGCTGCGCGTGCTGCGCGCGCTCAAGCCCATCGATCCCAACGAAATCAGCAAGGTCGCCGTGCGCGGCCAGTATCACGCGGGCGTGATCCGCGGCACGCCGGTGCCCGCGTACGCCACCGAAAAAGGCGTGAAGCCCGACAGCCGCACCGACACCTTCGTTGCGCTGAAAGTCGAGATCGAAAACTGGCGCTGGGCCGGCGTGCCGTTCTTCCTGCGCACCGGCAAGCGTCTGGCCGATCGCGTCGCGGAAATCGTGGTCAATTTCCGTCCGGTGCCGCATTCGGCGCTCGGTCCCACGGCGCTGCGTCCCGGTTCGAACCGACTCGTGATCCGCCTGCAGCCGAATGAAACGATTCGTCTCTACTGCCTCGCCAAGCAGCCCGGCGAAGGCATGAACCTCGCGAGCGTGCATCTGGATCTCGCGTTCGACCAGTTCTTCCGCGAAGGGCAGATGGAGGCGTATCAACGTCTCCTGCTCGACGTCATCAACGGTCGCCTGGCCCTCTTCGTGCGCCGCGACGAACAGGAAGCCGCGTGGAAATGGGTCGAGCCGATCCTCAACGACTGGACCACCTCCACCCGCCCGCCCAAGCCGTATGCGGCGGGCACGTGGGGACCGGCGGCGGCGAGCGCGATGCTGGCGCAGCACGGCACCTGCTGGCTCGAAGAAGAGAATTGATGCGGGCGCATCAGTGCGCGCACGCCGTAACGGACAGATGAACGACCCCGAAGACCTACAAAAAAGCAGCCTGGAGGAGAAGTGATCGAGCTTCACGTATTCGACGACCCGCGCGTCCAATCCGACGCGCTGGCGCGAGCCGTGGGCGACGCGCTACATGCGTCGCTCACCGCTCTTGCAGCCGCGCCCGGCACCGGTGCGCGCCGTGCGACGCTCGCCGTCTCCGGCGGCACGAGCCCGCGTCCGTTTCTCGAGAACCTGTCGACGCATCGTTTCGACTGGGCCCACACCGACGTCACGCTGGTGGACGACCGCTGGGTGCCGGAAGCCGATAGCGCCAGCAACGCGCGCCTCGTGCGCGAAACGCTGCTCAAGCACGAAGCCGCTCACGCGCGCTTTCTGCCGCTGGTGGACGTGACGCAGGATCTCGACGCCCATGTGGCCGCGCTCAATGCCGATCCGCAGCGCCTTGTGCCGAATGTCGCCGTGCTGGGCATGGGCGAGGACGGCCACACCGCCTCGATCTTCGCCGACGCCCCCGAGTGGCATGAGGCCATCACCACCGCGCGCCCGTTCGTGGCCGTGCATCCGCAGGCCGCGCCCCATGCGCGCGTGTCGTGGTCGATGCAGGCCCTGCGCCAGGTCGACCGTCTGTTCCTGCTGATCGCGGGACAGCGCAAGCTCGACGTGCTGCAACAGGCCGCCGCGACAGAACAAAACAACGCCATCTCGAAGCTGGCGAACGACAAGGGAGTGAGACTCGATGTCTACTGGTGCGCCTAACAAATCCGCCTCTGGCGCGGGCCAGCACGCCGACGGACCGAGACTGCTCGCCGATATCGGCGGCACCAACGCGCGCTTCGCGCTGGAAACCGCGCCGGGCGACATCGGCCAGGTGCGTGTGTATCCGTGCGCGCAGTATCCGGGCGTCGCCGAGGTGATCCAGCAGTATCTGAAAGACACGAAGATCGGCCGCGTCAATCATGCGGCGATCGCCATCGCCAATCCGGTCGACGGCGACCAGGTGCGCATGACCAATCACGACTGGACCTTCTCGATCGAAGCCACGCGCCGCGCGCTCGGTTTCGACACGCTGCTGGTCGTGAACGACTTCACCGCGCTTGCCATGGCGCTGCCGGGTCTCACCGACGCGCAGCGCGTCCAGGTGGGCGGCGGCCAGCGTCGCCAGAACAGCGTGATCGGCCTGCTTGGGCCGGGCACGGGTCTGGGCGTCTCCGGCCTGATTCCCGCCGACGACCGCTGGATTGCGCTCGGCAGCGAAGGCGGTCACGCCAGCTTCTCGCCGCAGGACGAACGCGAAGACATCGTGCTGCAATACGCGCGCAAGAAGTGGCCGCATGTGTCGTTCGAGCGCGTCTGCGCCGGGCCTGGCGTCGAGCTGATCTATCGCGCGCTCGCTGCGCGCGACAAGAAGAAAGTGGGCGCGGATATCAACCCGGCCGAAGTCGTCAAGCGCGCGCACGAAGGCGAAGCCCTCGCGCTGGAAACGGTCGAAGTCTTCTGCGGCATTCTGGGCAGCTTTGCGGGCAATATCGCGGTGACGCTCGGCGCACTGGGCGGCATCTATATCGGCGGCGGCGTGGTGGGGCGTCTGGGCGAGCTGTTCATGCGCTCGCCGTTCCGCCAACGCTTCGAGGCCAAGGGCCGCTTCGACGTCTATCTCGCCAACGTGCCCACCTATGTGATCACGGCGGAATACCCCGCATTTCTGGGGGTGTCGGCGATTCTCGCGGAGCAGCTGTCGAACCGCGCAGGCGGCGGATCGTCGGCGGTGTTCGAGCGCATCCGCCAGATGCGCGACGCGCTCACGCCCGCCGAGCGCCGCGTGGCCGATCTCGCGCTCAATCATCCGCGCTCGATCATCAACGATCCGATCGTCGATATCGCGCGCAAGGCCGACGTGAGCCAGCCGACCGTGATCCGCTTCTGCCGGTCGCTCGGCTGTCAGGGTCTGTCGGATTTCAAGCTCAAGCTCGCCACCGGCCTGACGGGCACGATTCCGGTCAGCCACAGCCAGGTGCATCTGGGCGACACGGCCACCGATTTCGGCGCGAAGGTGCTCGACAACACGGTGTCGGCGATCCTGCAGTTGCGCGAGCATCTGAATTTCGATCAGGTCGAGCAGGCGATTTCGCTGCTCAACGGCGCACGGCGCATCGAGTTCTACGGGCTGGGCAACTCGCACATCGTCGCGCAGGACGCGCACTACAAGTTCTTCCGCTTCGGCATCCCGACCATCGCTTATGGCGATCTCTACATGCAGGCCGCTTCGGCGGCGCTGCTCGGCAAGGGCGATGTGATCGTGGCGGTGTCGAAGTCGGGTCGCGCGCCCGAACTGCTGCGCGTGCTCGATGTGGCGATGCAGGCCGGCGCGAAGGTGATCGCCATCACCTCCAGCAACACGCCGCTCGCCAAGCGCGCGACCGTGGCGCTGGAAACGGATCACATCGAAATGCGCGAGTCGCAGCTCTCGATGATCTCGCGCATCCTGCATCTGCTGATGATCGACATCCTCGCGGTGGGCGTTGCGATCCGTCGCGCCTCGCCCGATAACGACGTGCGCAACGCGGTGGCGCAGGCGCGCGAGCAGGCCGACGACGATGCGTCCGCCGTGCTCGACTGGCTGAGCCACGGCGCGTCTTCCTCGCCGCGCGAATAAGGCGGTTTGGAGCCGGCATAAAAAAACGGGACGCTCAAGCGTCCCGTTTTTCATTGGTCGAAGCGGCGTCGCATGCCGCTTCAGGCGTTCGGCGCCGCAGCCGCCGCGCCCGGCGCGGGATGACCGTGCCACTTCACGACGATGCGGCGTCCGAGCCACGTCAGCACACCGCAGGTGCCGATGGTGCAGCCCATGCCAAACGGCGACACGCCCGGAAACCAGCCCACCACCGCGCTCGCGAACGCGCCCAGCCCGAGTTGCGCCGCGCCGAACACAGCGGCCGCCGCACCCGCATTCTTCGGATAGCGATACATCAGATCGGTCGCACAATTCGCGCCGAGCAAGCCCACCACGCTCACCACGAAGAACAGGCCGAACACGATCGACCACAGGCCGCCCCACCCCGTCACGCACATCAGCGCGACAAATAGCGATGCGACGATGCTGACCGTCGAGGCCATCGACACCATCTTCAGCGTCCCGAGCCGCCCGATAAAGCGCGTGTTCAGGAAATTGCCGAGCATGATGCCAAACACGTTCATGCCGAAGAACAGCCCGTAGTGCTGCGGCGAAACGTGGAAGTACTCGATATAGACGAACGGCGTGGCCGAGATATAGGTGAACATCGACGCGAACGCCATGCCGCCGCACAGCATGTGACCCCAGACCAGCGGGTCGCGCAGCAGCCGGCCGTACGCGGCGAACGAGCGCAGCACGGCGGCGCTTTCGCGTTTTTCCGCAGGCCAGGTTTCCGGCACGCGCAGCCACGCGGCCGCGCCGCACGCAAGGCCAAACAGCGTGAGCGCGACGAACACGATGCGCCAGCCGCCCAGCAGCAGCAACTGTCCGCCGATCAACGGCGCGAGCAGCGGCCCGATGGAGGTGACGATGGCGACCATCGACAACACCTTGGCGGCGTCCGACGGCTCGTGCGCGTCGCGCGCAATCGCCCGCGCGAGCACCGAAGCCGCACCCGCGCCGAGCGCCTGCAGAAAGCGCACAAAGGTCAGCTCGCCGACCGAATACGAGAGCCAGCACGCGATGCTTGCCAGCGTGAAGAGCGCGATGCCGCCAAGCAGCACGGGACGTCGGCCATAGGCGTCGGAGACCGGGCCATAGAGCAGCATGCCGATCGAGAAACCGGCCATGAAACTGGTGAGCGTCGAAGCGGCCGCGCCCGCCGTCACGCCGAAAGACTGGGCGATGGCGGGCAGGCTCGGCAGGTACATGTCGGTGGCGAGCGGGCCGCAGGCGGCGAGCGCACCGAGCAACAGGATCAGCCGGCCATCGGGTCGGCGTCGCGGGGAATGGGACATGTGATCAGCGGGTCAATCGGCGGCTGGAACGGGCTGGGAGCGGACCGCGCGCCATCAACCCAGGCGCGGCGGTCTCGAAGTCATCGCCCGGATCGGTCTGCGCGGGCGGTAAAACCGGGCGCAGCGAGGCGGCAATGTAGCCGGTGCATTGTACCCCGAGGGCTACAACGGGCTTTCGCCGACGCGACCGCCGCGACCGCCGGGTCTGCCGGGTCTGCCGGGTCTGCCGGGTCTGCCGGGTCTGCCCTGCACCCGCGTATGCGCTAAGCTGCGCGCTTTGCCTCGCCTTCGCCTCGCGGCACGCCCCCCATCATGAGCGCCTACCTGCTGATCTGGAGCCCCAAAAAGTGGCCCTGGCCCGAACTGCCCGACTTCGCCCGCCGCGTGCAGGCAGGCGAAACCGTCACCGACACGTGGGGCTGCGGCTTCGCGCGCGGCATCCTGCCGGGCGACCGCGTGTTCCTGCATCGCGTCGCCGCCGAGCCGCGCGGCCTGTTCGGCTCCGGCTACGTCCTGCGCGGTCCGTATGAAGTGCCCGATGCGGCCTATAAGCGCGGTTATCGGCTGTGTGTCGACTTCGTTTATGACTGGCTCGTGGATGCGAACGGCGCAGTCGTGATCGGGCGCGATGCGCTGCGCGCGCATCCGTGGTCGGTGCAGACTTGGGACGCGCAAAGTTCGGGCACCGTCATCAAGCCGATCGCGCTGGGCGCGCTGGAAAAGCGCTGGGCCGAGTTGACCGGCAAGCGGCCCATGCCGCCTCTGGCCGTCGCGGCGATGCATGCGGCGGAAAACGCGCGCCTCGCGCAGGCGGAAGAGGCGGAAAAGGCTGAAGTGGCGAACGACGCGAAAGCGGAACACGAAAAGCCGCGCAAGGCCGCCGCGACACGCAAGCGCGCAGCCTCGCGTAGCGCTGCCTGACCCACCGGCGCTTGCCGCGCGGTCGAGTCCGGCCCCCGGCCCGTTCGGCGCGAGTCCGGTACAATTTCAGACACTACGCCCCTCGCCCACGGGCCGCCATTTCGCGGGTCCGTGCGCTGCCACAGCTCGGCAGGGCGCATCATGCGGCACCCTTGCGGCACTCCAGACAGCGCCGACATCCGATACCACTCTCGCAGGTCCAGCACTCATGTCTTCCACTTCCAGCACCCAGACCACGAATCAGGCCACCAACGAAGCCCTCTTCGAGCGCGCGCAACGCACCATCCCGGGCGGCGTGAATTCGCCCGTGCGCGCGTTCCGTTCGGTGGGCGGCACGCCGCGCTTCATCGAGCGCGCGCAAGGCCCGTTCATGTGGGACGCGGAAGGCAAGCGCTATATCGACTACATCGGCTCCTGGGGCCCGATGATCGTCGGCCATGTGCATCCGGAAGTGCTCGAAGCCGTGCAGAAGGTGCTGGCCAACGGCTTCTCGTTCGGCGCGCCGACCGAAGCCGAAATCGAGATCGCCGAGGAAATCTGCAAGATCGTCCCGTCGATGGAACAGGTGCGCATGGTGTCGAGCGGCACCGAAGCGACCATGAGCGCGCTGCGCCTGGCGCGCGGCTACACCAGGCGCGACCGCATCGTGAAGTTCGAAGGCTGCTACCACGGCCACGCCGACAGCCTGCTGGTGAAGGCCGGCTCGGGCCTGCTGACGTTCGGCAACCCCACCTCGGCGGGCGTGCCGGTCGATACGGCCAAGCACACCACGGTGCTCGAATACAACAACGTCGCGGCGCTGGAAGAAGCATTCAAGGCGTTCGGCGATGAAATCGCTGCCGTCATCATCGAGCCGGTTGCGGGCAACATGAACCTCGTGAAGGCCACGCCGGAGTTCATCCACACGCTGCGCGCGCTCACGCGCAAGCACGGCAGCGTGCTGATTTTCGACGAAGTGATGTGCGGCTTCCGCGTCGGTCTGCGCGGCGCACAGGCGCTCTACAACGTCGAAGCCGACCTCGTCTGTCTGGGCAAGGTGATCGGCGGCGGGATGCCGGCAGCGGCGTTCGGCGGTCGACGTGAAATCATGGATCACCTCGCGCCCAACGGCACGGTCTACCAGGCGGGCACGCTCTCGGGCAACCCGATCGCCGTCGCGGCGGGTCTGAAGACGCTGCAACTGATCCAGGCGCCGGGCTTCTACGAGAACCTCGCCGCCAAAACCGCGCGTCTCACGCAAGGCCTCACGCAGGCCGCGCGCGAAGCGGGCGTGCCGTTCGTCGCCGATTCGGTGGGCGCGATGTTCGGCCTCTATTTCGCGGAAAAAGTACCGGGCAGCTTCGCCGAAGTCACGAAGAGCGATGTCGCGCGCTTCAACCACTTCTTCCATCAGATGCTGGACGCGGGCGTGTACTTCGCGCCGTCGGCGTACGAAGCGGGCTTCGTGTCGAGCGTGCACGACGACGCGCTCCTCGACGAGACCATCGACGCCGCGCGCCGCGCTTTCGCGCAGAAGTAAGCGCCAGGCGCATTAGAACAAGCCGCAGGCGAGGCCCAGGCACATCAGCCTCGCCGGTTCCACCGACCGCCGTCGCGGAGAAAAGCTCGACGATGTTCTCGCAATCCGATTTCGTCCATATGGAGCGCGCGCTCGCCCTGGCGACGCGCGGCCTTTACACGACCGATCCCAACCCGCGCGTCGGCTGCGTGCTGGTCAAGGACGGCCAGGTGATCGGCGAAGGTTTCACGCAGCCCGCCGGTTTCGATCACGCCGAAATCCAGGCGATGAAGGACGCCCGCGCGCGTGGCCACGACCTGCGCGGCGCGACCGCCTACGTGACGCTGGAGCCGTGCAGCCACTTCGGCCGCACGCCGCCGTGCGCGAACGCGCTGATCGAAGCCAAGGTCGCGCGCGTGATCGCCGCGATGGAAGACCCGAACCCGCTCGTTTCCGGGCGCGGCCTGTCGATCCTGCGCGATGCGGGCATCGACGTGCGCTGCGGCCTGCTGGCCAACGAGGCGCGCGAACTTAACATCGGCTTCGTCTCGCGCATGACGCGCAAGCGCCCTTGGGTGCGCATGAAAGTGGCGGCGACGCTCGACGGCCGCACCGGCCTGCCCTCCGGCGAAAGCCAGTGGATCACCGGCGAAGCCGCACGCGCCGATGGCCACGCCTGGCGCGCGCGCGCCTCGGCGATTCTCACGGGCATCGGCACGGTGAAGGAAGACGATCCGCGCATGACCGTGCGCGCCATCGACACGCCGCGCCAGCCCAGACGCGTGCTGATCGACAGCCGCCTGGACGCCTCGCCGCTCGCGCAGATTTTCGTGGGCGCGCCCACGCTGGTATTCTGCTCCGCGCTCGATGCGAGCAACGAAGAACGCGCCGATGCGCTGCGCGCGCGCGGCGCGGAAATCGTCGCGCTCGGCAACGAGCATGGCAAGGTCGATCTCCCCGCGATGCTCAGCGAACTCGCGGCGCGCGGCGTCAACGAATTGCACGTGGAAGCGGGTTACAAGCTCAACGGCTCGCTGCTGCGCGAAGGCTGCGTGGACGAACTGCTGGTCTATCTCGCGCCTTCGCTGCTCGGCACGCAGTCGCTCGGCATGGCCGATCTGGTCGCGCCGGACACGCTCGACGCACGCACGCGCCTGAACTTCCACTCGGTCGAGCGCGTCGGCGACGACCTGCGCATTCTTGCGCGTCTCCTGCCGCAAGCCGGCGCGGACGATGAGCACGGCAAGGCGGGCACGCTTGAGGACGCACAATGAATCTCACGAACGTACTGAACGAATCTATCAAGGACAGCCAGATGTTTACCGGAATCGTCGCGGCCGTGGGCCGCATTGAATCGATCAAGCCGCTGGGCACCGACGCCGACGCGGGCGTGCGCCTCACCGTCAACGCGGGCGGCCTCGACCTCGACGACGTGCAGATGGGCGACAGCATCGCCATCCAGGGCGCGTGCATGACCGCCATCGCCAAGACCGCGACGACCTTCGACGTCGACGTTTCGCGCGAAAGCCTGAACCGCACCGTGGGTCTCGCGGATACCGGCGAAGTGAATCTGGAAAAGGCGCTGCGCGCGCATGACCGCCTGGGCGGCCACATCGTCTCGGGTCACGTGGACGGTCTGGGCATCGTGACGCGTTTCGCGCCGGTGGGCGAATCGCATGAACTGCGCATTCTCGCGCCCGTGGAAATCGGCCGCTATCTGGCCTACAAGGGCTCGGTCACGGTCAACGGCGTGAGCCTGACGGTGAATTCGGTGGACGATCGCGCCGATGGCTGCGAGTTCTCGATCAACCTGATCCCCCATACCGTCGAAGTGACGACGCTCAAGCATCTCGCGGCCGGCACCAAGGTCAATCTGGAGATCGATCTGATTGCGCGCTATGTGGAGCGGATGCTGTCGGCGGGCGCGAAGACCGGCGCGGCGCAGGATTGATCGGCTGTTAGTTGAATCAAGCGTCAGCAGCAATGCGCGCCGTATCTCACGCGGCGCGCAGCCAGCAAGCGCAAGATCGATAGCGCTGCTAAGATTCGGACTATTCCTCTCGCGGTATGCGCCAGCATGCCGCACTCTTAATCACCCGAACTTCGCAAGGAGGCAAAGATGGCAACGATCGAGATAGCTGCTGTCGTGTCGCCGGTTTGGGTGATGTCTCGTGGCGCTCATGTTGCTTCAGTAGCACAGAGCGCCGGCATCCTCCGTCGAGCGGGTCGACCGCAACCGTAGGGTGTCGCGGCGCAGCGGGTTTCTTCCGGCTGCGTCACTTTCCAGCGATTTTTTTGGGTTTTGCGTCCGGTTCTTCGTACCGGAATGCGCTGCCGTCGCTATCCGCTTTTTCCTCTCTTTCAGGGAAGTCTCCGGGCCTTTTGGCCGGGGCATGCTGTCCATGACAGATCAAGACAAACAATCCGTTTCCGGCGGCCACACCTTCCGCAAGGTGCTCGGCTTTACCTTCCGGCACTGGTCGAGCCAGCCCGTCCGCGTGAGCGCGGTGGCGCTGACTGCCCTGCTCGGCGCGCTCGCCGATGTGTTCACGCCGCACTACGCCGGCAAGCTCGTCGACTCGCTCGCGCACGATGCGAACGGCAACGCCGCCGCCTGGCATGCGGCCGTGGTCGCGTTCGTGGCGCTCACCGCGCTCGGCCTCGCCGGCACGCTGATGCGCCAGGCCGCATTCCAGAACATCATCATGCTCACGCTGCGCATGATGAGCGAAGTCGCCACGCACGCGTTCCATCGCGTGCAGCGCTTCTCCACCGACTGGCATGCGAACAGCTTCGCGGGCTCCACCGTGCGCAAGATCACACGCGGCATGTGGGCGCTCGACCTGCTCAACGACACGCTGCTGGTCGCACTGTTTCCGTCGCTCGTGATGCTGGTGGGCTCGACCGTGCTGCTCGCGGTGCAGTGGCATGTGATGGGGCTCGTCGTAGGCGTCGGCTCGGTGATCTATCTCGCCATCACGGTGTCGCTTTCGCTGTTCTATGTCGCGCCGTCCGCGCGTCTGGCGAACCAGTGGGACACGAAGATGGGCGGCGCGCTCGCGGATGCGGTGTCGTGCAATCCGGTCGTGAAGGCCTTCGGCGCCGAGGCGCGCGAAGAGGCGAGGCTCGCGCGCGTGATCGACAAGTGGGATAGCCGCACGCGGCGCACATGGCGGCGCGGCACCTTCAACGGCGGCGTGCAGGGCGCGCTGCTAGTGGCGATGCAGGCAGCGATTCTCGGCGCGGCGCTGATGCTGTGGGCGCGCGGTCTGGCGAGCGTGGGCGACATCACCTTCGCGCTCACGCTGTTTTTCCTGCTCAAGGGCTATCTGCGCGATGTCGGCATGCACGTGCGCAATCTGCAGCGCTC
Source organism: Burkholderia sp. Ax-1719 (assembly GCF_011753055.1). Taxonomy (GTDB): domain Bacteria; phylum Pseudomonadota; class Gammaproteobacteria; order Burkholderiales; family Burkholderiaceae; genus Paraburkholderia. The sequence goes on from NZ_VWWJ01000021.1 coordinate 78,210, forward strand.
GGTCAACGACATGGAAGAGCTGGTGATGCTCGACGACCAGCCCCTCGGCATCGAGGACATGCCGGGCGCGCCGCCCATCGTGATCGATCGCGGCGACATCCGCTTCGAGAACATGACGTTCCGCTACGGCGCGCTGGAGCGGCCGCTGTATACGGATCTGAATCTGCGCATCGCCCCGGGCGAACGCGTGGGGCTGGTGGGCCATTCGGGCTCGGGCAAGACGACGCTCATCAAGCTGATCCAGCGCCTGTACGACGCGTCGGAAGGCCGCATCACGATCGATGGGCAGGATATCGCGCGGGTGCAGCAGGCCTCGCTGCGCTCGCAGATCGCCATCGTCCAGCAGGAGCCGGTGCTGTTTCACCGCACGCTCGCGGAGAACATCGCTTATGCGCGACCGGGCGCCACGCACGCCGAAATCGTGCACGCCGCGAAGCTGGCGAGCGCGCACGATTTCATCATGGCGCTGCCGCGCGGCTACGACACGCTGGTGGGCGAGCGCGGCGTGAAGCTGTCGGGCGGCGAGCGCCAGCGCGTGGCGATTGCGCGAGCGTTCCTGGCGAACGCACCGATCCTGATCTTCGACGAAGCCACCTCCAGCCTCGACAGCGAAAGCGAAGTGCTGATCCAGCAGGCGATGGAGCGGCTGATGGAAGGCCGCACGACCGTGGTGGTGGCGCACCGCCTTTCGACCGTGCGCGCGCTCGACCGGCTGCTGGTGCTGGAACGCGGACGCGTGGCCGAGGAAGGCACGCACGATGAACTCGTGCGGCGCGAAAACGGGTTGTATCGGCGGTTGTTCGAGCGCCAGGCGCTGGAGCTGACCAAAGGCCTCGCCGACGATGTGGTGTTGCGGTGAGCGCGTAGCGTGTTTGAGGGCGCGATGACCGCGAAACATCGCGCCCGCGAAACCTTTCATTTGTCGCGCTGACGCCACAGGCACGCCAGCCCTGGCCATCCGGCCAATGCGCAGGCTTGCGGCGCTAAGCCTGGCCGTACCGCCAGTACGTGAACGCAGCGCGCCGAACGCCCCCGCCGCGCTCAAAACCCGCCGCATCGCCCCCGTTCTGGGCGACGCGCCCGCCCGCGTGGCGTAAAATGTGCGCTTTCCAGCCAGAATCCCATCATGACGCTCGCCTCCACTCTTGAGATCATCGCCGAACTGAAAGCCGGCAAGATGGTGATCCTTGTCGACGAAGAAGACCGGGAAAACGAGGGCGACCTCGTCATCGCGGCTGAATTCGTCACGCCCGAAGCCATCAACTTCATGGCGAAGTACGGTCGGGGGCTGATCTGCCTCACGCTCACCCAGGAGCGCTGCAAGCTGCTCAACCTGCCGCTGATGACCTCCCGCAACGGCACGCAGTACGGCACCGCGTTCACGGTGAGCATCGAGGCAGCCGAAGGCGTCACGACGGGCATTTCCGCCGCCGACCGCGCGCGCACGATCCAGACGGCGGTGGCGCCCAACGCCCGCGCCGAACATATCGTGCAACCGGGCCACGTGTTCCCGATCATGGCGCAACCGGGCGGCGTGCTGGTGCGCGCGGGCCACACGGAAGCGGGCTGCGACTTCACGGCGCTCGCGGGCCTCACGCCCGCCTCGGTGATCTGCGAGATCATCAAGGACGACGGCACGATGGCGCGCCTGCCCGACCTCATGGAGTTCGCGAAGGAGCACGACATCAAGATCGGCACCATCGCCGACCTGATTCACTATCGCAGCCGCACGGAATCGATCGTCGAACGCGTGGGTGAACGCACCATGCAAACGGCGCACGGTGCCTTCCGCGCGATCATGTATGTCGATCGCCCGACGGGCACGCCGCATATCGCGCTGGTGCGCGGCACGCCCTCGCCGGAAGTCGATACGCCCGTGCGCGTGCACGAACCGATCTCGCTGCTGGATCTGCTGGAAACGGGCTCGTCCACGCATTCGTGGACGCTCGACGCCGCCATGCGCGAGATCGCCGAACGCGATCTCGGCGTGATCGTCATGCTCAATTGCGGCGAGAGCAAGGAACATCTGGTCGACGTCTTCAAGGCGTTCGACCAGAAAGAGCGCGCGGAGGCGCTCGCACGCCGGCCCGTGGATTTCAAGACCTACGGCGTCGGCGCGCAGATCCTTCGCGAACTCGGCGTGGGCCGCATGCAGGTGCTCTCCAAGCCGCGCCGGCTTGGCAGCATGTCGGGCTACGGCCTCGAAGTCACCGGCTTCGTGCCGATGCCGGGCAGCCAGACCGAAGCACCCTGCCCGCCGGAAACGGCCGAGCGCGCGGCGCAGTAAAGCCGGCATCGCTGTCTAGCTGACATACACTACGCCGCACCGCACGCCCATTTTCACGCGTCACCACGCTCAACCGAACTTACGGATACCACATGGAAATCGGACAATACCAACCGAACCTCGACGGCGACGGACTGCGCATCGGCATCGTCCAGTCGCGCTTTAACGAACCCGTCTGCAACGGCCTGGCCGACGCCTGCATCGAAGAACTCGAACGCCTCGGCGTGACGGGCGAAGACGTGCTGCTCGTCACCGTGCCGGGCGCGCTCGAAATCCCGCTGGCGCTGCAAAAGCTCGCCGAAAGCGGCCAGTTCGACGCCCTGATCGCGCTTGGCGCGGTCGTGCGCGGCGAAACCTACCACTTCGAACTGGTCTCGAACGAAAGCGGCGCGGGCATCACGCGCATCGCGCTCGACTTCGGCGTGCCGGTTGCGAACGCGGTCCTGACCACCGAAAACGACGAGCAGGCCGTCGCGCGCATGACCGAAAAGGGTCGTGACGCCGCACGCGTCGCAGTCGAAATGGCGAACCTGACGGTTGCGCTGGAACAACTCGACGGCGGCGACGACGACGAGGACGAAGAAGACGAAGAGGAACAGCAATGAAGAGCGCGCGCCGCCGCTCCCGCGAACTGGCCACGCAGGGTCTGTATCAGTGGCTGCTGTCGGGTGTGCCCGCCGGCGAGATTGATGCGCAACTGCGCGGTTCGCAGGGCTACGACAAAGCCGACCACGAGCACCTGGACACGCTGCTGCACGGCGTGATCCGTGAAGCGGACGAACTGTCCGGCGCCATCGCGCCGTGCCTGGACCGTCCGATCGAGCAGCTTTCGCCCGTCGAACGCGCCGTGCTGCTGGTCGCGACCTACGAGTTCAAGCACCACGTCGACATTCCGTATCGCGTCGTCATCAACGAAGCCGTCGAACTCACGAAGACCTTCGGCGGCTCGGATGGCTACAAGTACGTGAACGGCGTGCTCGACAAGCTCGCGGCGCAACTGCGCGCCACCGAAGCCCAGAACGCCCGCAAGTCGTAAGTCGTTGTAGTTTTCATCGCGCGTCATGGCGCAGCTGGCGCGGAGCCGGACTTTCAGGTCCGCCCCGCCCGGCGCGCGTCACGGCCGCCAGCACTGGAATCACCCGCATGAACTCCGTTGCCGAACCGCTCCTGCGGCTGGCCGCCCGCGTCGACGCGATCCAGCCGTTCTATGTCATGGAACTGGCGAAGGAAGCCGCGAAGCTCGAACGCGCCGGGCGCGACATCATCCACATGGGTATCGGCGAGCCGGATTTCACGGCGCCCGAGCCTGTGGTCGAAGCCGCAGCGGCGGCACTGCGCAAGGGTGTCACGCAGTACACCAATTCGCTCGGCATTCACGCGCTGCGCGAAGCGATCGCTGGGCATTATCAGCACGCGTATGGTCTGACGATCGATCCGGCGCGCATCGTGGTGACGGCGGGTGCGTCGGCGGCGTTGCTGCTGGCGTGCACGGCGCTTGTCGATCGCGACGACGAAGTGCTCATGCCCGACCCGTCCTATCCGTGCAACCGGCACTTCGTGGCCGCCGCGGAAGGCAAGCCGGTGCTCGTGCCAAGCGGCCCCGAAGCGCGTTTCCAGCTGACCGCCGCCGATGTCGAGCGTCTGTGGACGCCGCGCACGCGTGGCGTGCTGCTGGCTTCGCCATCGAATCCCACCGGCACCTCGATCGAACCCGCCGAACTCAAGCGCATCGTGCAAAGCGTGCGTGCGCGCGGCGGTTTCACAATCGTCGACGAGATCTATCAAGGGTTGTCGTACGGCGAACCGCCCGTGAGCGCCCTCTCCTTCGGCGACGACGTGGTGACGGTCAACAGTTTCTCGAAGTACTTCAACATGACCGGCTGGCGTCTGGGCTGGCTCGTGGTGCCGCCGTCGCTGGTCGGCGCGTTCGAGAAGCTCACGCAGAATCTGTTCATCTGCGCGTCGGCGCTCGCGCAGCACGCGGCGCTCGCCTGCTTCGAGCCGGATACGCTCAAGATCTACGAAGCGCGCCGGCTGGAGTTCAAGCGCCGTCGCGACTTCATCGCGCCTGCGCTCGAATCGCTTGGCTTCACGGTGCCCGTGATGCCGGACGGCGCGTTCTACGTCTATGCGGACTGCACGAACGTCAATCACCCCGCCGCCGGCGACAGCGACGCGCTCACCCGCGCAATGCTGCTCGAAGCGGGTGCGGTGATGGTGCCTGGCATGGATTTCGGCGTCGCGGCGCCGCGTCAGTATGTGCGGCTGTCTTACGCCACCGCGTACGAGCGGCTGGAAGAAGCGGTCGCGCGATTGCGCGTACTGTTCGAGCGCTAGACCGCCCAATCGTCATATAGAACAGAGGCGGAAATGAAAAAAGGCACCCGAGGGTGCCTTTTTTCTTACGTACGGTCACTACTGTGGCTGGGGCCTGAGTCAGACCTCAAGCGCCAAGCTCCGAGCCGTGCTTCGCAGCCGCACCGCCGGTGCTCGCGTCGTCCTGCGAGGGCGACGACGAAGCCGAGGTCTTTTCCATCAGCGGATGCGCACCGTCGAGCGTCATGCGTACGCGCTTTTCGCCGTTCGGGGCCGTCACGCTGGCCACTTTCTGCGTACCGCCGGTGCTGGCCGTCGTAGTAGTGGGTGCCTGCGGCGCGTTGATCGGCACATCGCGGCCGCGGGCAACGTCACGCAGACGCCCACGCTCAGCCATCACCTTGGCGCCGTAACCGCCGTCGTCCGGCGAAGTCGAGCCGACATACAGGCGCAGACCGCCGGGCAGCGAACCGCCGCGTGCGATGCAGTCCTTCAGGACCAGCGCGCCGACCTTGATGTTGGCGAGCGGATCGAGCGCCGCGCTCTGGCCGCCGAAGTACTGGAACTTGTCCGAGTGCACCTTCGACATGACCTGCATGAGGCCCTGCGCGCCCACACCGCTTTCGGCGTACGGATTGAAGCCCGATTCGATCGCCATCACGGCGAGCAGCAGCAGCGGATCGAGACCCACTTCGCGGCCCGTGTCGAAAGCGGCCTTCACGAGTTCGCCCACCGGTTCCTGCGCGACGCGGTAGCGACGCGAGATGTAGGTAGCGACCAGCGCCTGTTCGCGCGCCGAAACGAGCACGCGGTCGTCGCGGGCGTCCGGCGTGATGCGCTGCGCCGGGATCATGCGCGCCAGCGTACCGACGCTCGGCAGCGAACGCGGGTCGAGACCGTTGAGCGTGACCGCGTCGAGCGTGGCCATGCCGCCGTTCGAGACGCTGCTGGCCACGTGGGCCACCGCGCCGTTCGAGCCGGCCGGGGTGATGCCCGCGCCGGGCAGGCCGGCGTCGGGGACAAGCGCCGTGGGCAGGGTCGCGCCATCGGCAGGGTTGTTGTCGTCGCTGGACGCTGCGCCCGAGGGCATCAGCGACGGCAGCGGATTGCCTTGCAGCAGACGGGCGGGACCCGCCTGCACGGCAGCGGAAACGAAGGGCATCATGCGCGCGGCGAGCGTGCCGCGCCAGGTGGGCAGGAGCCACACGGCAAGCGCGAGCACGACGGCGCAACCGCCGACGATGCTAAACAGGTGATGGCTCAGACGCGTGCCACGGCGCAGCAGCGCACGCAAGCCAAGAGCGAGACGCTCATCGGCGCGCCACCACGATAACCAGGTATTCATCTAACAGATCTCCCCATGGTGCATGATCCGGCGAGCGAAACTCGGCGCGAGGCCAAGGGCCAATCGCAGGATCAAGACGCCGCGCGCCCTGGCTGGTGCGGCAGCGGCGTCGGGAAAACGGCAAAGTACGCCGTGGGTGGAACCCCTCAGGAACAGCAGACACGCCGGGAGCGGCGCGTGGGGGTTCTCACGCGAACAGCCGGCGCAAAGGCGCCGGCGAGGACAGCCAATCTAAAACCGTGGAAAAGCCGCGCAGGGAATCGGCTTAACGGCGACGCGTTGCGTCTGAAGGACCGGGACGGTGGTTAAAAATTGCAAGCCCTGCAACCAATGTGGGCGAATTCTAGCAGGGATTTATAGACCGTCAACACTATAGAATGTCAAATCTATAACTAATTGTAATAATGAACAGTGTTCAATCCGGGCAGACCCGCGTGGTACGCGCGTCTGCGGCCAGTTGGCGGATCTGCCTGCCAGCGTGCGCCAGGTAACGCAGGTAAAATCGACAATCGATTTCGTTCAGCTTCGGCTCCGGCCCTGATTCCTGCTTTGCCGCACACTGCGGCTCCGACCCTATCCTGATGAAATACAAAGACTTACGTGACTTCGTCGGTCGCCTGGAGACGCTTGGCGAACTGCGCCGCGTGCCGCAGGCCGTCTCTCCTGTGCTGGAGATGACCGAGCTGTGCGACCGCGTGCTGCGCGCCGGCGGTCCGGCATTGTTGTTTGAGAACCGCCAGACGCATGCGTTCCCCGTGCTCGGCAATCTGTTCGGCACACCGCGGCGTGTGGCGCTCGGCATGGGTATCGATGCGGGCGCAACGGATCACGGCCGCACGGGCGACGCCGCCGCGCTCGAATCGCTGCGCGACGTGGGCCGCCTGCTCTCCGCGCTCAAGGAACCCGAGCCGCCGCGCGGCCTGAAGGACGCGGGCAAGCTCTTCACGCTGGCCAAGGCCGTGTGGGACATGGCGCCGAAAACCGTCAGTGCGCCGCCCTGCCAGGAAATCGTCTGGGAGGGCAATGATGTCGATCTCGCGAAGCTGCCGATCCAGACCTGCTGGCCCGGCGACGCCGGTCCGCTCATCACCTGGGGTCTCACGGTCACGCGCGGGCCGAACAAGACGCGCCAGAATCTGGGCATCTATCGTCAGCAATTGATCGGCCGCAACAAGCTCATCATGCGCTGGCTCGCGCATCGGGGCGGCGCGCTCGATTTCCGCGAATTCGCGCTGCGCAATCCTGGCAAACCTTATCCCGTGGCCGTGGTGCTCGGCGCCGATCCGGCGACCATCCTCGGCGCGGTGACGCCGGTGCCCGATACGCTCTCCGAATACCAGTTCGCCGGTCTGCTGCGCGGCGGACGCACCGAGCTTGCGAAGTGCCTGACGCCTGGCGTCGATACGCTGCAAGTACCCGCGCGCGCCGAAATCGTGCTCGAAGGTTTCATCTACCCGCAAGAAGGCACGCCCTCGCCTGCTCCCGCCGGTGCGCCGCCGCGTCCTGCAAAGAGCGCAAGTGCCTCTTACGAGCATGCGCTCGAAGGCCCCTACGGCGATCACACCGGTTACTACAACGAGCAGGAGTGGTTCCCCGTCTTCACCGTCGAGCGCATCACGATGCGCCGCGACGCGATCTATCACTCTACGTATACAGGCAAGCCGCCCGATGAGCCCGCGGTGCTCGGCGTCGCGCTCAACGAAGTGTTCGTGCCGCTGTTGCAGAAGCAGTTTCCCGAGATCACCGACTTCTATCTGCCGCCCGAAGGCTGCAGCTATCGCATGGCGATCGTGCAGATGAAGAAGAGCTACGCCGGGCACGCCAAGCGTGTGATGTTCGGCGTATGGAGCTTCCTGCGCCAGTTCATGTATACGAAGTTCATCGTGGTGGTCGACGAGGACGTCGATATCCGCGACTGGAAGGAAGTGATCTGGGCGATCACGACGCGCATCGACCCAGCGCGCGATACAGTGCTTGTCGAAAACACGCCGATCGACTATCTCGATTTTGCGTCGCCGGTGGCAGGCCTCGGCTCGAAAATGGGCCTCGACGCCACCAACAAATGGCCCGGCGAAACCGACCGCGAGTGGGGCCAGGCCATCGAGATGAGTCAGGACGTAAAAATGCGCGTAGACCGTCTCTACGACGAACTCGGACTCGGTCGCGCCTGAGTGCGCCGCGCCGCGGCTCGCAAGGAGCTGCGGCGCGCGCCCTGTCGTTCATCCGCGACGCCTTTTGCGACGCCGCGCCCGTTGCGGCTCGCCGTGAGCCGCAGCGCTCATGCATAGAGGAGACACGACGATGAGCCAGTTGGCATCCGAACGCCTGACCCAGCTGAAGGACCCCGCCCTCTTCAAGACGCGCGCCTGGATCGACGGCGAATGGAGTGGCGGCGCGACGACCTTCGCCGTGCTCGATCCCGCCGATAACTCTGAAATCGCCCGCGTGCCCGACTTCGGCGCGGCTGAGGCGAGTCGCTCGATCGCCGCCGCGCACACCGCGCTGCCGGCGTGGCGCGCGAAGACCGGCAAGGAGCGCGCCGCCGTGCTGCGCCGCTGGTTCGACCTCGTGATCGAGCACGCCGACGACCTCGCCGCGATCATGACCGCCGAGCAAGGCAAGCCACTCGCCGAAGCGCGCGGCGAGGTGCTGTACGGCGCGTCTTTCCTGGAATGGTTCGCCGAAGAAGCCAAGCGCGTGAACGGCGACGTGCTCGCCAGCCCCGCCACCGACCGCAAGCTGGTCGTGCTCAAGCAGCCGATTGGCGTGTGCGCGTCCATCACGCCGTGGAATTTCCCGATCGCGATGATCACGCGCAAGGTCGCGCCCGCGCTGGCCGCGGGTTGCACGATCGTCGTCAAGCCTGCCGAACAGACGCCGCTGTGCGCGCTGGCGCTGGCCGAACTCGCCCAGCGCGCGGGCGTGCCCAAGGGCGTCTTCAACGTGATTACCGCCGATTCGGCGAATTCGATCGAAGTCGGCAAGACGCTGTGCGAAAGCGACGTCGTGCGTCATCTTTCCTTTACCGGATCGACGCCGGTGGGCCGCGTCCTCATGCAGCAATGCGCGCCGACGGTCAAAAAAATCGCGCTGGAACTGGGCGGTCACGCGCCCTTCATCGTGTTCGACGACGCCGATATCGACGCCGCCGTTGAAGGCGCAGTCATCTCGAAATATCGCAATGCCGGGCAGACCTGCGTGTGCACGAACCGCTTCTATGTACACGACGCCGTCTATGACGCATTCGTCGAAAAACTGGCTGCCGCCACGCGCAAGATCAAGGTCGGCAACGGCTTCGACGCGGGCGTCAATCAAGGCCCGCTGATCGACGACGATGCCGTGGCCAAAGTCGTAAAACACGTCGAAGACGCCACGTCGAAAGGCGCGAAACTCGTCGCGGGCGGCCAGGCGAGCGAGGGCCGCTTCGTCGAGCCGACCGTGCTCGCCGACGTCACGCGCGACATGCTGATCGCGCGCGAAGAAACCTTCGGGCCGGTCGCCGCCGTGTTCCGTTTCAGCGACGAAGCCGAAGTGGTCGAACTCGCCAACGATACCGAATTCGGCCTCGCCTCCTACTTCTATAGCCGCGATATCGGCCGCATCTGGCGCGTGGCCGAGGCGCTCGAATACGGCATGGTCGGCATCAATACCGGACTGATCTCGAACGAGGTCGCGCCGTTTGGCGGCGTGAAGCAATCGGGGCTGGGACGCGAAGGCTCGAAGTACGGCATCGACGAATATGTCGAGCTGAAATATCTGTGCATCGGCGTTTGAAGCGATGCTTCGCTGAACCTGCTGTAACTCGCCGCGCGGCTCGCTTCTAGCGCTCTTCCGCGCGGCGCACGACAACAACAAACTTGGCTTTATGTCTCACGTTTCCCTGGTTTCCGACGGCTTTTTTCTGTCGCTTTCGCTGTGCCTCGACATCGGTCTCGTCAATGTCGCGATCATTTCCCTCACGCTCTCGCACGGGTTCCGGCCGGGCTTCTGGCTCGGCTTCGGCTCGTGTTTCGGCGATCTGATTTACGCGGCGCTCGCGCTCGCCGGCATGGCGGCGCTGCTGCAGTTCGAGGCGGTGCGCTGGGTCGTATGGATTGGCGGCGCGGCGGTGCTGCTGATGCTCACCTGGAAGATGGCGCGCGAAGCGCTCAACCCCGCGAAGGCGCCTCCGGTCGAGGGCGAAGCGGACAGCGCCTCGCCCTTGCCCAACCCGTGGCGCAGTTTCGTGCGCGGCGTGCTGCTGGCGGTGTCGTCGCCCAGCGCGATTCTGTGGTTCGCCGCGGTGGGCGGCGCGCTCATCGCCAAATCGGGCGCGACGAGCGCAGGATCGGCGGCGCTATTTTTGTCGGGATTTTTTCTCGGCGGGCTTGGCTGGACGCTCTTTCTCTGCGGGCTCGCAAGCCACGGGCGCAAGCGCGCGGGCACTGGACTGCTGCGCGCGTGCCATGTGCTTTCGGCACTGCTTTTCGCGTGGTTCTCTTATAGCGTGATCGTGAACGGCTATCGCGATTTGATCGTTCAGGGCGCGGGCGCATCCTGAAGCGCGCCCTTCGTTTTCGCACCCAGAACGACAAAGGCGCAACGCGGCGAGAGCCGGCGTTGCGCCTTTGTTTATCAGATCGATAAGACTGGCAGATGGCCCCCGCCATCCGCCGCCTCACCCTCAAATCTTAACGGCGATACCAGCCACCGTGATAGCCGTGGTAGTAGCCATAGCCATGGTGGTAATACGGGTGGCCGTAGTAGCCATAACCACCGTAGCCGCCAACGACCACGGCGGGCGGCGGCGCATAGACCACCGGCGGGGGCGGTGCGTAGTACACCGGCGGCGGCGGCGGTGCATAAACCGGCGCTGCATAGACGGGATAAGCCGGTGCGACCGGAATGCCAATGCCGATACCCACCGAAACGTGCGCCTGCGCTGCGCTGACGAGCCCCACGCCCAGCGCTGCGGCAACGATAAACGAAACGGTCTTTTTCACTTCTCTTCTCCTGGCGGCCGACGACGGCGTCGCTCCACATGACGGGCAGTGCCCACGTAAAGACTCTATCTAAAAGCGCCCCCGTCAAAGGTTGCCATTTGTTGCAAATTGCAATTGCCTTATACGCATTGAATGCGCCGCAACAAGCGCAGGTAAAACATTTCTGCCGAAAAGACCCGCAAATGACGCCGTATCGCGCCGCCAGGCGGCCTGGTGACGGCGCATCGCGTGCGCCCGGTCAGAGTTACCTGACCCGTCGCCAAAGGTCTCTGATACGTAGGTAATGTTTGATTACAAATTGGTCGCGTCGCCTCGCCCCACGAACCTGGCGCCGGAAACGACGAAGCCCGGTGCAGAGACCGGGCTTCGTCGGATCGGATCGGGATGTCGGACGCTAGCCGACTTTCACATACGCGAATTCGCGTGAGACGCTCGGCGGCACGTAGGCGCCGCTGATCTGCACGCGTGGCGTGAGACGCTTTTTCTGATCCCACCAACGGCGACGCTGATGGGGGGTGAGGAACCGCAGATGCTTACGGTAAGCAAAAATGCTCATGGTGACCTCCCGAATCGGTGTACCGAAAGGAAACAGCCCAATTGCACGACAGCAACAGAAAAGAGCTGGAAAAACCGCAGTCATGGAAACCATTGTGCGCAGATCGCGCGAGCGCCGAACGCGGTGTAGCGAGATAGCCGCGTGCGCGGGACATAACGTCCGGGACCTGTTCGTCGCACGTTCAACGTGCTGGGCGAACGCGGCAGCGGCGGCCCCTGGCCAGTCACGCTGCGGGTCGAATCGATTGCCCCGGGCATCCATCGCGCGCGCCAGGCGAAATCCCGTTGCTCCGGGTGCCGGCTGCGACCTGCGATCGAGCCCCTTCCATGCGCGCCCACGTTCGCGCAGCAGAACCCGTGCCACGGGTTCGTCATGAATTCTGTCGGCGACAGCCATCCTGTCTTTATTGGGCTGCTGCCGTTGTGCCCTCGCGTCCTTTTTAACCGGACCATGCGCATCGCTTCGGTACGTCAGCGAACACTGCGCGACGCCGAACGTCGGGCGGCCACTGAAACCACTGTAACGGTTTACCCGGAAGCCTGTCAGAATCATGTGCGCAAGCCACGGGCAGCCGTCATCCCGCGCCCATCCTGGCGAGGCGTAAGCCGTGGTAATGTGGCAACGGCGCGCAGGTGCCGGCGCAAGGCGGCACGGGGCGCACGCTTAGGGATTCATCGACGAGAACGCACAATGATCAAGGTCAGCATCCTTTATCCGTATCGGGAAAACGGCCGGTTCGACAGCGAGTACTACGTGACGCGGCACATGCCGCTCGCCGCGCAACTGTTCGGGGACGCCTGCAAGGGCTGGTCGGTCGACATCGGCATCAACGCGGGGCCACCGGGCACGCCGCCGCCCTATGTGGCGACGGGGCACTTCCTGTTTGAAACGCTCGACGCCTTTTACGCGGTGTTCGCCGCGCACGACAAGGTGCTCATCGACGATATTCCCAACTACACCGACGGCGGCAACGGCACGATCCTCATCAGCGAGATCAAGATCACGGTCTGATCCGCGCGCCGCGAGCCATCGCACGCGTGCAGGCGCCCAGCGGCGCCACCGCGTACCGTCACTCACCAAAAGAAGGAAAAAACACCGATGTTCGGCGATATCGCCCGTTTTCTGCTCAACACGATCTTCACGTTGTTCGGCGCCGCCCTGCTGATGCGCGCCTGGCTCCAGTTCGTCCGCGTGCCGCCCTATAACCCGGTCACGCACGGCATCCAGCAGGCCACCAACTGGCTCGTCCTGCCGCTGCGCCGGGTGATTCCGGGCGTACGTGGCGTCGACTGGGCGAGCATCGTGGCCGCGCTGCTTGCGTCGATCGTCTACGTGCTGCTGATGGTGTGGCTGGTGGGCGTCGATCCGCTCGGCCTGTTGCCCACGCTGCTGATCGTCGCGGTGCTCACGCTCGTGAAGTGGGCGCTCAACCTGCTGATCTGGCTCACCATCCTGATGGCGCTGCTGTCGTGGCTGAACCCGCGCTCGCCCGCCATGCCGGTGTTGTTCCAGGTCACCGCGCCGTTCCTCAACCCGCTGCGCCGGATCCTGCCGAACTTCGGCGGCCTCGATCTTTCGCCGATCCTGCTGTTCGTGATCGTGCAGGTGCTGCTGATGGTCGTCACGCGCGCGGCGGTTTCGCTCACGCTGTTCGGTATCTGATCCGGGTCTGACCGGGTCTCCGGATCATCGTTTGAATCGCGTCGCCGGGTTTTTCAGATTGCGCGAATTTGCGCAACCCGGCGAAAAACGCGTAAAATGGCGCGCTCTGCGGGCGTCGTATAATGGCCATTACCTCAGCTTCCCAAGCTGATGACGTGGGTTCGATTCCCATCGCCCGCTCCAGAATGCCTCGCCGCTCTTCGTCATCGTGACGGAACGGCATCCAGCGCCAAACCGGCTCCCCTCTTTTGCAAAGTTTGCGGTTCTCCCGCCAGTGCCTTCGCGCGCCCGGCTTTCGGCATGCTTGCGCAGTTCGCTGCGCGTTGCTCGATCGTTGCGCTAGCATCTTGTTTGCGTGGCTCGATCCAGACTTGTTCCGATTTAGACCCGCATGATCGGCGCAATCCGATCCTCCGCCAACCACCCGCGTTTTCCCCCTGCGTGCCCGCGCGCAGGCGTCATCGATGGAACGATTTTTCATGTCCCGCCGCAGTGCGGTTGCGCTCATCGTGAGAGTGCGCACATCACTGCTTGCCCATAACGACGACCAGCCGCCCGCCAACGCCCAGCGTCAGCAGGAGCGCGTCGCCGCACTCACGCGTCTGCTGTTCGACGTGCGCGCCGGCCGCGTCAGTGTGTTCGAGCTGAAAGATCCGGCGTCGATGCACATCACCATCTCGTCGGACTGACCCGAAGCGCGGAATAAACCCGGCCCCGCAGCGCGTCAGGCACCGCGTCAGGGGCCACAAGCCGCGCTGTTATAATGAGCGGTTCGCGGTCGTGTGTGCCTCGCGTGCGCCTGTTAGCGACCTTGCGCGCCTGCGCATGCCGATCTGCCCGAACTTGAGCGGCACATGTCCGCCAGCAGCGAGTCCCGCCGCAAGCAATGTCTGCCTCTGCGCCAGACGCGGCCCGCTGCCTCTATTTCCCATCCTCGAAGATGAACCACGAACCGAACGATCCGGCGGACGACGCTCCCGACGCCGCTGAAATGCCCGCCGCAGCCGACGCTGACCAAACCGCCGAAGAAGGCACGGAAGCCGGCCTGCGCCATCGCCGTATCCGCAGCTTCGTGACGCGCGCCGGGCGCGTGTCGACAGGCCAGCGCCGCGCGATGGACGAACTCGGGCCGCGCTTCGTCGTGCCCTATGCACCCGAGGCGGCCGACTTGAGCGCCCTGTTCGGCCGTGAAGCGCCGCGCGTGCTGGAGATCGGTTTCGGCATGGGCGCGAGCACGGCGGAAATTGCCGCATTGCGCCCGAACGACGATTTCCTCGGCGTGGAAGTGCACGAGCCGGGCGTCGGCGCGCTGCTCAAGCTGATCGGCGAGCAGGACCTTACGAACATCCGCATCATCCAGCACGACGCCGTGGAAGTGCTCGAAAACATGATCGCGCCGGACAGCCTCGACGGCGTGCACATCTTCTTCCCCGATCCGTGGCACAAGGCGCGCCATCACAAGCGCCGCCTGATCCAGCCGAAGTTCGTGCAACTGCTGATCTCGCGCATGAAGCCGGGTGCGTATCTGCATTGCGCGACCGACTGGCAGAACTACGCGGAACAGATGCTTGAAGTGCTGGGCGGCGAAGCCGCGCTCGAAAACACGGCCGCCGATTACGCGCCGCGCCCCGACTATCGCCCGGTGACGAAGTTCGAGCGCCGCGGTCTGCGCCTCGGTCATGGCGTGTGGGATCTGGTGTTCAAGCGCCGCGCGGTCTGAAATCGGATCAAACGACGCTGACAAAACAAAACGGGCGCCTTCGCGGCGCCCGTTTTGCATTGCTGGATCGAATCGTGAAGGCGAACGTCAATCGCCCCAGTCCAGGCCGCCGCTATAACCCACCAGCAGGATCACCAGACCGAACACGATGCGATACCACGCGAACGCCGTGAAATCGTGCGAGGCGACATAGCGCAGCAGCCAGCGCACACAGGCGAACGCGCTCACGAAAGCCGCGATAAAACCCACGCCGAACAGACCGAACCAGTCCATCGACAGCGTCTGCCAGGTCTTGTGAAGCTCATAGAGCGTCGCGCCGAAGATCACCGGAATCGCGAGGAAGAACGAGAACTCCGTGGCGACGCGGCGCTCGACGCCAAACAGCATCGCCCCGATGATCGTCGCGCCGGAACGCGACATGCCGGGGATCAGCGCGCAGCACTGCGCACAGCCGATCTTGAAGGCGTCGAGCAGCGTGATCTCGTCGAGCGAATTCACGCGGGCGGGCCGCGCCGTGCTGACGGCCACCGTCCCTGCGGCGTTGCCGGCCGCATTGCTCATCACGCCGCCAGCCGCCCGCATGCGCCCTTCCACCCACAGAATGACCAAACCGCCGAAGACGAGCGCACACGCCACTGGAACCGGCGAAAACAGCACCGACTTAATCGCTTTCTCGAACATCAGGCCGAGCACGACGGCGGGAATGGTCGCCACGATGACGTTGAGCGCAAAGCGACGCGCATTGGGCCGCGACGGCAGGCCAGCCACCACGCCGCCAATCTTGCGGCGAAACTCCCAGCACACCGCGAGAATCGCGCCGAACTGGATCACGACGTCGAAGGTCTTTTCATACTCGCCGTCGAAGCCGAGCACGCTGCCCGCCACGATCAGATGCCCCGTGCTGGAAACCGGCAGAAATTCCGTCAGCCCTTCGACGATGCCCAGAATCAGGGCCTTGCACGTCACGATCCAGTCCATCCCTGCACCTCGCGATAGTGGCGTCGCGCGTGCCGAGACTAGCTTCTGTCGCTATTTCTCGACGATCTGCACGCGTATGCCGTTTGTAAGGATGGTGATTGTACCGGGTTCGTAATTCACGCCGGCGAACTGGAGCTGATCGGGCTTGAACGTGTAGACGGGATAGTTGGTGAGCAACTGGGCGGCGGCCATCGCCGCCACGGCGTTGACCTGCTGCCCGTACGCGGCGGCATTGCCCGCCATATCGACGCTATCGACCGACGGCGAGCGCAGCACGACCGAGCGGCTGGTCGCGTCGTAGGCCAGTTCGCTCGACAGTGTGAACGCGCCGTTGACGGGCTGCTGCATGAGCGGGCTTTCGAGGTGGGCGTCGACATGCACGGCCACGCGATTGCGATCGGGCAGCAAGGTGACGACAGGATTGGTCAGCGCGACCTCGAACAACTGCTGCACCGAGCGGTGATACGGGAACTTGCGCAGCACCGCATCCTGCACCTGCTGCTGCGAGAACGTGTAGTGATCGGGGATGAACGGGAACGTGCCGCTCGCGCAGGCGCCGAGCGACATCGCCGCGCCCGCGGCAGCACAGGCCGACAGCAGGAAAGCGCGCCGCGTGGCGCGAGGTGCGTCCGGAGTGCGCGAGAGGTGGGGAGCGCGCGGCGCGCGTCGGATCATGCGAAATCTCCTTGAAGAACGGCGATGCTCAACGAGCGCGTCAATGCGCACCCCGGGGCGTGGACGGCGGCTGCGTGGCGGCTTCGAGCTGATCGAGCCAGAACAGCGCCTCTTCGCGCGACGTGCCGCACATCTCGGCCTGCGGTTGCAGTCCGGAGCAGCAGGCGGGCCGCAACGGCGAACCGAATATCTTGCACTGCAAGTCCTCGCCTAACTGCGCGCAACGCACGCCGGCGGGCTTGCCATCGGGCATGCCGGGAATCGGCGAGCTGATGGAGGGCGCGATACAGCACGCGCCGCAGCCGGGGCGGCAGGCGTGCGCGGACGCGCTAGAAGTTGAAGCGGCACTCACATCGGCTTCCTGAAACAAAACGGTTGCTGAATCAAAACGACAGCGCGGCAACAACTTGCGCGGCGCTGCCCGCATTGTGCCACCTCGCGCGCGTCGGCCTGGACTGGCTCTGACTGCGACCTTTTTACACAAACGGTGCGGCCCATCGCCCTCTTACACTGGATTCATCCGGCGCTGTCGGAGCCGCCTGCCCGTGCGGCGCCCCCGCGCCTCATCCCAGAGAGCCCCGCATGAGCGACGCCGACCTCCTCTTCCGCCCCGACCTGCTCGCGAAGTACGGCGCGAACGGCCCACGGTATACGTCCTATCCGACCGCCCTGCAGTTCCGCGACGATTTCGATCTCGACCACTACCGGCGCGCGGCCGCCGATCCCGGCGCCGCCGATACCGACCTCTCGCTCTACTTCCACATCCCGTTCTGCGACACCGTCTGCTTCTATTGCGGCTGCAACAAGATCGCGACAAAAAACCGCGCCCGCGCAAAGCCTTACGTCCAGCAACTCGTGCGAGAAATGGCATTGCAGGCGGCGCTGTTCGACACGAAGCGCCCCGTATCGCAACTGCACTGGGGCGGCGGCACGCCCACGTTTCTTTCGCTCGACGAAATGAGTACGTTGATGGCGGCCACGCGTGAACATTTCGCGCTGCAGCCCGAAAGCGAAGCCGAATACTCGATCGAGATCGATCCGCGCGAGGCCTCGGCCGAAACGATCGGCCACCTGCGCAGCCTGGGTTTCAACCGGCTGAGCCTTGGTGTGCAGGATTTCGATCCGGTCGTGCAGCGTGCCGTCAACCGCGTGCAGCCGCTCGAACTGACCATCGACGTGATGAACGCGGCGCGCGCGAACGGCTTCGATTCGATCAGCGTCGATCTGATCTACGGGCTGCCGCATCAGGACGTCAAAAGCTTCGGGCGCACACTCGACACGATCCTGCTGCTCGCGCCCGAGCGCATTTCGGTGTTCGGATACGCGCACATGCCGCAGCTCTTCAAGATGCAGCGGCAAATCGACGCCGCAGCACTGCCGACGCCCGCCACGCGGCTCGCCCTGCTGCAAAGGGTGGTCGAACAGTTGACCGACGCGGGCTATGTGTACATCGGCATGGATCATTTCGCGCTGCCCACCGACGAACTCGCGCGCGCCCAGCGGCAGCGCACGCTGCATCGCAACTTCCAGGGCTACAGCACGCGCGCGGACTGCGATCTGATCGGCTTCGGTGCTTCGTCGATCGGCAAGGTCGGCGATGTGTACGCGCAGAACGCGAAGGATCTGCCTGGCTACGGCGCGGCCATCGACGCCGGGCGGCTGGCAATCTCGCGCGGCGTGCGCCTCACCGCCGACGACCGGCTGCGCCGCGACATCATCACCGAGCTGATGTGCAATCTCGAATTGCGTTTCGATGAATTCGAGGCGGCCTATGGGGTGCGCTTTCCAGCGGCCTTTGCGCCGGAACTGGAGCGGCTGCGCGCCTTCGAAGCGGACGGGCTGATCGCGCGCAGCTCCGACCGGCTGGAGGTGCTGCCCGCCGGGCGCATGTTCGTGCGCAACATCGCCATGGTGTTCGACCGCTATCTGGGCACGCAGCAGGCAGAGCGCTTTTCGCGCACGATCTGAGCGCAGCTTGCCGAGGCTGCGGTTTTACGTCATAATTTACGGCTACTTCGAGCGCCTGTTCTCTAGACGGGTTGCGAGAGCTGCCTCGGTGGTGAAATTGGTAGACGCGCCGGACTCAAAATCCGGTTCCGAAAGGAGTGCCGGTTCGATTCCGGCCCGAGGCACCACAAAGAGATTCGAGCAAAAAGCCCAGCCCTAACCCGGTTGGGCTTTTTGCTTTCTGAGCCTCGCGAAGCACTTCCAGCGCGCCACGGCACACGATGTATGGACAGGCCGGCGAGGCCTTGCGGGCTTCTGGGGCTACTGCGGATCTACGTGGGTTTTCGGTTTTCGGCTCTGCGCTCTTCGACTTGAAATTCTTAGGCAGCCTTCAGCCAGACTCCTTCCGTGTCCTGGAATATCAGTCGCTCATCGACTTTCCGATCCAGATCTGCGACGCGCTCGATCAACTCCTTCAGCTTCACGTTTCCGTCGATTGTTTCTAGATAAATCGCGCGAAACATCCTGTCCGCGGTCTTGGGTATCTTGCCGCGCTTTTCCCAGAGCGCCACGGTTTGCTCGGACGTTCCAAGCAAATCTGCGGCGCGATGTTGGGACAAATCCAACTCCTTTCTGAGGAAGCGGAATTCCGCTGCTGTCAGATGGCTTTTGCGTGCCAGCACACGACCAATCTCGCGATGAAGTCCATCTGCGTTTTCGATCGATACGGCTTCCCCGGAAGATGTTTTTCTGACGGTGTAGCCGTTAGCCAGCCACACGTTTAGCAGTCCGGTCTCTGTGTAGTGGTACATGGCTTCCTCTCAAAATACAGTGACGACGATGACCCAGTCGCCGTGTTCATCGCGCTCCAACACCGCCGCCACGTTGACATCGTCGCCCGCACTCCTACGATTCAAAGTGCATTGCCAATGCCCTTTGCTGTTCGTGTGGGCCGGTTCGGTAACGCTGCCACGTCTGAGGCAATCGTAAATCTGCGTCGGCGTGATTTTTCGCTCGCGCATCCGCTTCTTTGCATGCGGCGAAATGGATACGCGCGCCGTATCCTCGGCAGTTTCACGAATCAACCGCTACAGGTTCACGTCGCTCAATCTGAACGGTATGGACTGGATAGTCATACCCATAATTATTATGGGTTACGCCAGCGCAATCGAGCGTATCGCGCACATGTCTCGACGCACATCAAACGCAGTGACGCTACAAAAGCAAAGCCCCGCCGCAGCGGGGCTTCGTGTTCTCCTAGTGCACCACCCTCACCGCAAATTCGTCTCCGCCAGTTCCAGCACCTCGTCGCCGCGTCCGCTCAGCACTGCGCGCAGCATGTACAGGCTGAAGCCCTTCGCCTGCGCCCATTGCAGCTTCGGCGGCATCGCCAGTTCGTGCTTTGCCGTCACCACATCGACGAGCGCCGGCCCCGGATGCGCAAACGCTTCGCGCAGCGCATCGTCGAGCGCCTCCGACGTTTCCACGCGCAAGCTGAACAGCCCCGCCCCCCTGGCGATATCCGCGAAGTTGGTCGCGGCGAGATCGGTGCCCGTTTCCACGTAGCCGCCCGCTTTCATCTCCATCGCCACGAAACCGAGCGAGCCATTATTCAGGACAACGATCTTGATCGGCAGGTCGAGCTGGCGCGCCGTGAGGATATCGCCAAGCAACATCGACAGTCCGCCGTCGCCCGACAGCGAAATCACCTGACGCCCCACGTGCGCGGCCTGCGCGCCAAGCGCCTGCGGCATCGCATTCGCCATCGAGCCGTGGTTGAACGAGCCATGCAGCCTGCGGCGGCCGTTCATTGTCAGATAGCGCGCGGCCCATAGCGTGGGCGTGCCGACGTCGACGGCGAAAATCGCATCGTCGGCGGCGAGCGCGTCGAGGCGCGCCGTCACGTATTGCGGATGCAGCGGCTTGCCCGCGGGTGCCGGACGCGCGAGATCGTCGAGTCCCTTGCGCGCCTCGGCGTAATGTCCGCGCGCCTTGGTGATGAAGTGGCGGTCCGTCTTGCGCGTGAGCTTGGGCGTGAGCGCGCGCAGCGTCTCGCGCACATCGCCGATCAAACCCAGCGCGAGCGGCGCGCGTTTGCCGAGCGCCGCCGCATCGCGGTCGATCTGCACGATGTTGGCGTGTCCGGGATAAAAGTTGCGATACGGGAAATCCGTGCCGAGCATGACCAGCGTGTCGCACGACATCATCGCGTGATAGCCCGAGCTGAAGCCGATCAGACCGGTCATGCCCACGTCGTACGGGTTATCCCATTCGACGTATTGCTTGCCGCGTAGCGCGTGCACAGTCGGCGCACCGAGCGCGTCCGCGAAGGCCACCACTTCGTCGTGCGCGCCTTTGCAGCCGCTGCCGCACAGCAGCGTCACGGCCTCCGAGCGGTTGAGCAGTTCCGCCAGCCGGTCGAGGTCCGCCGCGGCGGGCAAGGTCGCGGGGCGCTCGGTCTGCACCCACGTCGGTTCCTCGTCGGGCGCGTCGAGCAGCGCGACGTCGCCCGGCAGCACGATCACGGCCACGCCCTTCTGGTCGATCGCCGTGCGCAGCGCCGTGGCCAGCACGCGCGGAAATTGCGAGGGATTGGTGACGAGTTCAACGTAATGGGCGCACTCGCGAAAGAGTTCGGTCGGGTGCGTTTCCTGGAAATAGCCGAGGCCGATTTCCGTCGACGGGATATGCGCGGCAATCGCCAGCACCGGCGAGCGGTTGCGATGACAGTCGTACAGGCCGTTGATGAGGTGCAGATTGCCCGGGCCGCAACTGCCCGCGCAGACTGCGAGGCGGCCGGTCGCGGCGGCTTCGGCGCCGGCCGCGAAGGCAGCCACCTCCTCGTGTCGCGTATGCATCCAGCGGATCGAGCCAAGCTTGCGCAGGCTCGCCGACAACCCGTTCAGGCTGTCGCCCGTCACGCCCCAGATCCGTTCGACACCCACCGTTTCGAGCGTTTTCGCCAGAAAATCCGCAATCGTCTTCGCCATGCTGTCCTCCACGTAAGCTGACAGGCGCAGCGCACGCCACATGGCGGCGGCGCGGCGCTGCGCGAAAAAAAGGGAAGCGAGCAGCCCGAGCGCGATGGCGTGAAGCGATCCACGGGCCACTGCATCGCGCTACGTTACGCCAAGTGCGCGAAACACGTCGTGAACGGCGTTCAACTGCAACCAGATTGGATGCGAACCGCAAGCCGATCGTCGGCGAGCGCAGCGTTGCGAGCCTGGCGGCCCGTAGGCTTCGCTAAAATGCTGCGGTTTCAGGTAGCCGGCGTCTCGTCATGAATCTCGAAAGCATTCTTTTCTCACAGGGTTTCGGCACGCGCCGCCAGTGCCGCGGCCTGATCGCCGACGCTCGCGTGAGCGTCGCGGGCGAGTCCTGCACCGATCCGCTCGCCGACTTCGACACGGACGGTCTGGTGTTCGGCGTCGATGATGAATCCTGGCCGTTTCACGAACGCGCCTATCTCGCGCTGAACAAGCCTGCGGGCTACGAGTGCTCGCGCGATCCGCAGCATCATTTGAGCGTGTTTCATCTGCTGCCGCCGCAGTTCGCCGAGCGCAATGTGCAGTGCGTGGGCCGGCTCGATCAGGACACCACCGGCCTCCTGCTGCTCTCCGACGACGGCCAGTTCGTGCATGCGTTCACGTCGCCCAAACGCAAGGTGCCGAAGATCTACGTGGCGACCACGCGCCATCCAGTCGACGATGCGCAGTTGCAGGCGCTGCGCGACGGCGTCCTGTTGCACGGCGAGCGCGCGCCGAGCGTGGCGCTCGCGGCCAACGCGCGCGGCGAGCACGAGCTGGAGTTGAGCGTGCTCGAAGGCAAGTATCACCAGGTCAAGCGCATGGTGGCCGCGGCGGGCAACCGTGTGGAGGCGCTGCATCGCGAGCGCATCGGCGGCTATACGCTGCCCGCGGACCTCGCGCCGGGCGCCTGGAAGTGGCTCGACGCCGCTGAACTGACCGCATTGCGCAACACGGGGTAAACCACGTCGCATGCCGCGCGGCCTTGTCCAGCCGGGCGGTCAACGTTTTCAAGCGCTGAATGCGCCCTTTTTATGCCGCGCCGCAGCATGCTCTTCCTGACACCCCGCCCTATACTCCCTTAAACAACGATTACAAGTTTCAAGGAGGGGCATCATGGACATCAACGACACCTTCGGCATTCCATTCGTGTTGATGGCTTTCATGGGTCTAGGGGTGATTCTGATCGGCGGCCTGCTGGCGTCGATGCGTTATCGGCATCAATACCATCCGAATCTGATCGGAGCGCTCATCGGGGCTCTGCTGTGCTTCCTCCTGATCGAGGCGCTGCCGGCAATCACGTGAACGGCACGCTTGCGCCGCGCCGCCCATCCGACCTTACGGGTGCGGCGACCGCGAGCGCACGGACTCGCTCAAAAACGCATCCACATCGGGATAACGCAGGCGCACACGCAATTCGCGCGTGAGCCGCGTGTTGTCCAGCCGCCGCGATTCGCGCATGAACGACAGCAGCACCGGGTCAAGCTCGCGCTCGGCCACGGCGCGGCTCACGCGCGGCGCGCGCTCCAGACCGAAGGCATCCGCGACGCGGTCGAAATATTCCCCCATCTTGAGTTCGCTATCGTCGCTTGCGTGAACGATGCGGCCCGCTTTGCCGTGGGTGGTCATGCGCACAAGGATGGCCGCGAGATCGTCGGCGTGGATGTGGCTGGTGTAGACGTCGTCGCTGGCCGCGAGCGCGGGCGTGCGCTTTTCCAGCCGCGCCAGCGGCAGGCGGCTCGCCGCGTAAATGCCGGGGATGCGGGCGATGGTCGCCTTCAGCGCGCCGCTTGCCGTGGCGCGCCGCAATTGGCGCTCGGCGGCCACGCGCCGTTTGGCGCGCGCGTTGGCGGGCCGCGGCGTGCGCGTTTCGTCGATGCGCGCTCCGCCGCAATCGCCGTAAACGCCCGTCGTGCTGGCATAAACCAGCGTCGGACGCAGGCGCGCGGCGGGTTGGGCGCGACGGGATCGTAAGGTGCGCTCGGGTACAATAGAGGATGGTTTTGGCGCCGAAAAAGTGCCTGAAGCCGGGCCCGCGGTTGGTCCCGATGCGGCGCGCATTTTGCGACTGAAGTGGCGTGCGGCGCGACGTGTAGCAAGACGTGCAACCGACCGGCGGCGCGCCTTGAGCGCGGCAATCAGCCTGCGGGTGCGCAAATCGTCGTCGCCGTCTTTCTGGGGCGGCGCGAGGTGCAGCACGGTGCCGGCGAGACCCGCCAGCCGCGTCATACGCGAACGCTGGTCGAGGTCGCCCAGAACGGGCACGGCGCCCGCGGCGCGCAGCAGGTCGACGCGCTCCGGTCGGCGGGTCAGAGCAAATACGCGCGGACGAGCGCGACGCGCCTGAAGTTGCGCGACGCAGCGCAGGCCGACGTCGCCGCAACCGACGATAAGGATGCGCGCACGGCGCAAGGTTCGTGTGGCAATCATGGTGGACCTATTTTATCCGCCGCCCGCCGTTCCCCCGAATGACAGACTTACGCTTTCTCGAATATGGCTTTCAACGTAACGCTTAAGCAAAGTGGCCGGCAATTCCAGGTCGAGCCCGACGAAACCGTTCTCAACGCGGCCCTGCGTCAGGGCGTCGGCATTCCGTACGGCTGCAAGAACGGCGCGTGCGGATCGTGCAAGGGCACGGTCTGCAGCGGTGAAGTCGAGCAGCGCGCCCACGCGGCCTCGGCGCTGTCGAACGACGAACGCACGCGCGGCATGGCGCTGCTGTGCTGCGCGACCGCGCAGACCGACCTCGAAGTCGACATCCGCGAAGTCGCGGGCGTGGGCGACATGCAGGTGCGCAAGCTGCCTACCCGCATCGCCGCGATCGAGCGCCGCGCCGACGACGTCGTCGTCCTCAAGCTGCAACTGCCCGCCAACGAGCGTCTGCAGTACCTCGCCGGCCAATACCTCGAATTCATCCTTAAGGATGGCACGCGCCGTTGCTATTCGATGGCCAGCGCCCCGCACGAGGAAGGCCCGATCGAGCTGCACATCCGCCACATGCCGGGCGGCAAGTTCACCGACCACGTCTTCACGCAACTGAAGGAGCGCGACATCCTGCGCTTCGAAGCGCCGCTCGGCACCTTCTTCCTGCGCGAGGATTCGGACAAACCCATCGTGCTGCTGGCTTCGGGCACCGGTTTCGCGCCGCTCAAGGCGATTGTCGAGCATGCGGTTCACAAGAACCTGAACCGCCCGATGACGCTCTACTGGGGGGCGCGCCAGAAGAAGGATCTGTACCTGATGGAGCTCGCCGAACAATGGGCGAAGGACATCCCGAACTTCCGCTTCGTGCCGGTGCTCTCCGAACCCGCCGCCGAGGACGCCTGGACCGGCCGCACCGGTTTCGTGCACCGCGCGGTGATCGAGGATCTGCCCGATCTGTCGGCCTGCCAGGTCTACGCCTGCGGCGCGCCGGTGATGGTGGAATCGGCCCAGCGCGACTTCACGCAACACCACGGCCTGCCCGAAGACGAGTTCTACGCGGACTCGTTCACGAGCGCCGCGGACCTCGCGAACGCGGTCTAATCCAGTGCAAGCGCCGTCGTCAAAGGCTTGCGCCGCGCCCGTTGCGCGCGCAAGCCTGGCCGCCGTCACGAAAATTTCTTCGCCGGCCTGCACATTGACGGTTTACATCGCCGATCCGCTTGTCGTATTCTTGCGCCCATGAACCGCATCCTGTCCGAACTCCGACGTCGCCGCTCGCCCCATCTCTAGGGCCTGGCTTAGTCGCGGACGCGCGTTGCGAAGGGTTTCACCCCACAGCGCACAGGAAGTTCGAATCACGAAAGCCACGGCCAGCCCGTGGCTTTTTGTTTTTCTGCCGCATCGTTTCACCCCGTTTTCAACCCTTTTGCAATCCCATCGCGGAGCCCGTTGCCATGAATTTTTCCGAGTACCCGATCGAGTCGCTGATGTACATCACCAACCGGCCCGAAATCGTTTTCACGCATGGCAAGGGGTCGTGGCTCTACGACAACGAAGGCAAGCGATACCTCGACTTCATCCAGGGCTGGGCCGTCAACAGCCTGGGCCACGGCAACGAAGGCATGATCGAAGCGCTGGAAAAGCAGGCGCGCCTGCTGATCAACCCGTCGCCGGCCTTCTACAACGAGCCGATGGCGAAGCTCGCCGGCCTGCTGACCGAACATAGCTGCTTCGACAAAGTGTTCTTCGCCAACAGCGGCGCGGAAGCCAACGAAGGCGCGATCAAGCTCGCGCGCAAGTGGGGCAAGAAGCATCGCGACGGCGCGTACGAGATCATCACGTTCGATCACAGCTTCCACGGCCGCACCATCGCGACGATGTCGGCGAGCGGCAAGCCGGGCTGGGACACGATCTACGCACCGCAAGTGCCGGGCTTCCCGAAGGCCGATCTGAACGACATCGCCTCGGTCGAAAAGCTCATCACCGGCAAGACCGTGGCCGTGATGCTCGAACCGATCCAGGGCGAAGGCGGCGTGATTCCCGCCACGCGTGAATTCATGCAGGCACTGCGCGCGCTCACGAAGAAGCACGGCATCCTGCTGATCGTCGACGAAGTGCAGACCGGCTGCGGCCGTGCGGGCACCCTGTTCGCCTATGAACTGTCGGGCATCGAACCGGACATCATGACGCTCGGCAAGGGCATCGGCGGCGGCGTGCCGCTCGCGGCGCTGTGCGCGAAGCAGGAAGTCTGCGTGTTCGAAGCGGGCGATCAGGGCGGCACCTACAACGGCAATCCGCTGATGACGGCGGTCGGCTATTCGGTGATCTCGCAAATGGTCGCGCCGGGCTTCCTCGAAGGCGTGCGCGCTCGCGGCGAATACCTGCGCGAAAAGCTGCTCGAACTGTCGGCTGAACGCGGCTTCCAGGGCGAGCGCGGCGAAGGTCTGCTGCGCGCGCTGATGCTCGGCAAGGACATCGGCCCGGAAATCGTCGAAAAGGCCCGCGTCATGCAGCCGGACGGCCTGCTGCTCAACGCGGCGCGCCCGAACCTGCTGCGCTTTATGCCCGCGCTGAACGTCACGAACGAGGAAATCGACCAGATGATGGCGATGCTGCGCACCATCCTCGACTCGCTGTAAAAGCCGGAGCACGCGATGTCTGTCACCCTCCGCGTTTTTTCGGAAGCCGATACCGAGGCCGTGCTCGCGCTCTGGCTGCAGGCGTTTCCGGAGTACAACGACACGACCCGGCCGCACCGCAATCCGCGTCTGTCGATTGCGAACAAGCTCGGCACGCAGCCGGAGCTGTTCTTCGTCGCCACCCGCGATGAAGACGGTGTGATCGTCGGCACGGCAATGGCGGGTTACGACGGACATCGCGGCTGGCTGTACTCGCTGGCCGTGGCGAACGAGGCGCGGCGTCTGGGCATCGGCACGCGCCTGGTGCGCCACGCGGAAAGCGCGCTCGCGGCGATGGGCTGCCTCAAGCTCAACCTGCAGGTGCTCGCCGACAAACCCGAGGTGATCGCGTTCTACGATTCGCTCGGTTATCGCGCGGATGCGGTGGTGAGTCTGGGCAAGCGGCTCGCTGTCGCGCAGGAATCCGAAGCAGTCGCCTGAAGCACGATCCGCGCTACCGGCAATAAAAAAAGCCGCATGAGCATCACGCTCATGCGGCTTTTGTCCTTCTGGCGTCGCGTTACTTACTCACCCAGATACGCAGCGCGCACCTTCGGATCGTCGAGCATCTGCTTGGCGTCGCCTTCCATCGTGACGAGACCGGAATCCATCACGTAGCCGCGGTTCGCTGCCTGCAGCGCCAGACGCGCGTTCTGCTCGACCAGCAGCACGGTGATGCCTTCGCCCGAAATCGTGCGCACCACTTCGAAGATCTTCTCGACCATGATCGGCGAGAGACCCATCGACGGCTCGTCCAGCAAAAGCAGCTTCGGACGGCTGATGATCGCGCGCGCCATCGCCAGCATCTGCTGCTCGCCGCCCGAGAGCGTGCCCGCGAGCTGCGTGGCGCGTTCCTTCAGGCGCGGGAAGAAGCCGAACATGCGATCGACGTCCTTCGCGATGCCGTCCTTATCGTTACGCAGATAAGCGCCCATCTGCATGTTTTCGATGATCGACATGCGCGCGAAGATGCCGCGGCCTTCCGGCACCATCGCCAGACCCTGCTTGAGCAGTTCGTGCGCGGGGATGCCCTTGATCGACTTGCCCATGTACTCGATGTCGCCCGCCGCGTACGCCTTCAGGCCCGTGATCGCCTTCATGGTGGTGGTCTTGCCGGCGCCGTTCGCGCCGATCAGCGTGACGAGTTCGCCCTGCTGGACCTCCATGTCCACGCCCTTCACTGCCTGGATGCCGCCGTAATTGACCTGCAGGCCCTTGATTTTCAACATCGGTGTAGCCATCAGTGAACTCCCGCGCCCAGATATGCTTCGATAACCTTCGGGTCCTTCTGCACGTCCTGCGGCAGACCTTCGGCGATCACCTTGCCGTAGTCGAGCACTGTCATGCGGTTGCACAGGCCCATCACCAGTTTCACGTCGTGCTCGATCAGCAGGATGGTCTTGCCATCGGCGCGGATCTTGTCGAGCAGGCGCGTGAGTTCGACCTTTTCAGTTGCGTTCATGCCCGCTGCCGGCTCGTCGAGCGCGAGCAGCTTCGGATCGGTGGCGAGCGCACGCGCGATTTCCAGACGGCGCTGGTGGCCGTACGAGAGGTTGCGCGAGGTGTAGTCCGCGTACTGGGCGATGCCCACATATTCGAGCAGCTCGATCGCGCGTTCCTTGATCTCGCGCTCTTCCTTGCGCTCCGAAGGCGTCTGGAACACGGCGCCCAAAAGGCCGTGTTTCGTCCGCACGTGACGGCCGACCATCACGTTTTCGAGCGCCGTCATGCCGCCGAACAGACGGATGTTCTGGAAAGTACGCGCGATACCGGCCTTCGCGACCTGGTACACGGCCGTCGGCGTGTAGGCGTCGCCGTCGAGCTTGAACTCGCCCGAATCCGGCGTGTAGAGGCCCGTGATCACGTTGAAGAACGTGGTCTTGCCGGCGCCGTTCGGGCCGATCAGACCGTAAATCGTGCCTTCTTCGATCTGCAGGCCCACATCGGACAGAGCCTGGAGGCCGCCGAAGCGCTTGTTCACGCCTTTGACGGACAGGCGGATTTGCTTGTTGCTCATATGTGTGGCCCCCTTAAGCGCGCACCGGCTTCTTGCTGCCGCGTTTGGCGATCTTCGCGATCTTGTCTTCGTGCTTCGGCGCGGGCCAGAGGCCTTCCGAGCGGTACAGCATGATCACGACCATGGCGAGACCGTAGAGCAGCTGGCGAATCACTTCCGTATCGACGATCTCATGACCGAAGATCGCGTTCTGCAGCGGACCCATGGTCGAGCGCAGGAACTCAGGGAAGATCGCGAGCAGCACCGCGCCCAGGATCACGCCCGGAATGTGGCCCATGCCGCCCAGCACCACGCAGGCCAGCACCACGACCGATTCCCAGAACGTGAACGATTCCGGCGACACGAAGCCCTGGAACGAACCGAACATCGCGCCCGACAGACCGCCGAACGACGCGCCCATGGCGAAGGCGAGCAGCTTGACGTTACGCGTGTTGATGCCCATCGCCTTGGCGGCGATTTCGTCTTCGCGGATTGCGGCCCATGCACGGCCGATACGCGAGTGCTGCAGACGCGTACAGACCCAGATCACGAACAGCGCGCACACCACGAAGGCGTAGTAGTACATGTACACCGACGGGAACGAGAACCCGAGGAAGGTGTGTGTCTGCGCGAGATTGAAGCCGCCGATCGTCAGCGGATCGATACCCGTGATGCCCTTCGGGCCGTTGGTGATGTTCACCGGACGGTCGAGGTTGTTCATGAAGATACGAACGATTTCCCCGAAGCCCAGCGTCACGATCGCGAGGTAGTCGCCGCGCAGACGCAGTGTAGGTGCGCCGAGCAGCACGCCGAACAACGCCGCGAGCGCCATCGCGCACGGAATGATGATCCAGAACGGCGCATGCAGCCCGTTCGGGAACATGTGCGCGATCCACTCGAACTGCGAGGTCAAATGCGGCGAAGACAGCAGCGCGGCAACGTAGGCGCCCACCGCGTAGAACGCGATATAGCCCAGGTCCAGCAGGCCGGCGAAGCCCACCACCACGTTCAGGCCCAGCGCGAGCATCACATAGAGCATCGCGAAGTCCAGCACGCGCACCCAGTAGTTGCCGCCCGTTGCGCCCACCACCATCGGCAGGGCGATCACGAAGGCCGCCGTGAGAATGCCCACGGTCAGCGTCTTCGTCATGTTCTTTTCGGGGATGAGCGTCGTCGACGGCTCGATCGGTTGAATGGAAGTCATGTTGTCCTACCCCCTCTTATGCGCGGTCCGCGACACGTTCGCCCAGCAGCCCCGACGGACGGAACACGAGCACGACGATCAGCACGACGAATGCGAAGACGTCCTGATAGTTACTGCCGAATACCCCACCGGTCAGATTGCCGATGTAGCCTGCGCCAAGCTGCTCGATCAGACCGAGCACCACGCCGCCGACCATCGCACCGCCGAGGTTGCCGATACCGCCCAGCACCGCTGCGGTGAATGCCTTCATACCCGGGATGAAGCCCATGTAGAAGTGCGCGTTGCCGTATTCGGAGGCGATCATCACGCCAGCCAGCGCTGCGAGCGCCGAGCCGATCATGAAGGTGGCCGAAATCACGAAGTTCGGGTTCACGCCCATCAGCGAGGCGTTGTTCGGGTTCTCGGCGATCGCACGCATGGCGCGGCCGAGCTTGGTTTTGTGCACGAGCAGCAAGAGGCCTGCCATCACGACGAACGCCACGATGATGATGACGATTTCGGTCGGCGAGATCACCGCGCCTACGCCCGTGTCAGTCGGCTTGATGACGTTGATCGGGTCGGTCGAGATGAGCTGCGGGAAGGGCAGCGGATTGCGGCCCCAGATCAGCATCGCGAGCGTCTGCAGCAGGATCGACACGCCGATGGCGGTGATCAGCGGTGCGAGACGCGGCGCGCGGCGCAGCGGCCGGTACGCGACTTTTTCGATCGTGTAGCCCACGAACGCACAGACGACGGCGGCAATCACCAGCGCGATGCACAGCGTGGGAATGTTCCCAAGGCCCGGGAAGTGGTTCTGCAGCACCGTGATCGCGGACAGCGCCACCATCGCGCCGACCATCAGCACGTCGCCGTGCGCGAAGTTGATGATGCCCAGAATCCCGTACACCATCGTGTAGCCCAGCGCGATGATGGCGTAGATGCTGCCTAGCACCAGCCCATTCAGGACCTGCTGGATGAAAATATCCATTTAATGCTCCTTTGCCCGTGCGACCGGATTCGCGCTTGTCATCGGCCGGTGGGCGATGTTTTACGGAACCGCAACGACACTCTCGGGTACTGAAGTAAAAGACCGGTAACGGTTGGCCACATCTGGTTCGCGTTGTCGCTGTGTCGCAGCGGCAGGCTCGCCAGAGGCGGATGCAAAAACGGCACCGTCGGATGGTTCGGTGCCGTCGGGTTCAACGACCTGTCACTTTCGCTGCGACGCGCATGGTGCAAGCCTCGCGGCCGGCACCCTCTGCGCCTTGCGTCATGACTCCCCTTTCCAGGCGGATCGCGGCACTCGCGGACACGGCGTCGATCGACGCTGTGGGGCCGCGCAGTCCTGCGGTCAAACTGGCAGACAGTTCCTGGGTTCGAGCCGCGCTACCTTTTACGGCAGCATCGCCCCCAACTTTTGGGTCCGTTACGAAATCCGCTTCTGCGGGCTTCGTGGCGCCGTTGCTGTATGCAACATGCGTGCCAGTTTTCATGACAACGGAGAGGATTGCGATTCCGGTCGGCTCGGCAGCGCGCACCTGCTTCAGGCACACGTGGCTCAAACGCCTTTCCCCAAGGCGTTTGTGGCCGTTGTCATCGTCGTTTCCGGAATGCATATCGGTTCTCTCCGGGAGCGCAACGGTCATCGATGTCGCATTCACACCCGCTTCAAGGCCACGGGAACACCCCACGAAGTGTGGCGCAACCGCAGCCGCTGAAGACGCGGCGAAAGCAAACTCGAATTGCATGTAAACAGGTCTCCTGCGCCTTCCGAAATGCTTGCCTGGCGGGCCTCACGCGGACGTTTGGCCCCTCAGAACGCGCGCATTGTAACTCCAATTATGCGGCCGGCAATATTGTTGAACCGACAGGGTTTTCCTGCATTGCAACCACCCTCTGAAAGAAGAAGCCGTCAGAGGTTGCACCCTTGGTTGCGCCGCATTTTCGTGCATCAGTTGCACCAGAATTCGGCGCAATTCGCATCAAGTGTTGTAACCGGCGGCCGCAGTCCCTTATGGGGCGGGCATCGCATGTGTGATGACAGAGATTTAAGCGATCATTGAGTGCGAGCACCGAGTTGGTGCGATGGAGATATTCAGGACTCCACATGCCCCATTAAACGGGGTCACACCATGACAAACGACCCTGCCCTATAGCGAAAACACTAATACGAAGAGGGTGTAGCAACGCGGTTAACCGCACGTTTC
The DNA here is from genome assembly GCF_011753055.1 of Burkholderia sp. Ax-1719. Taxonomy (GTDB): domain Bacteria; phylum Pseudomonadota; class Gammaproteobacteria; order Burkholderiales; family Burkholderiaceae; genus Paraburkholderia. The sequence goes on from NZ_VWWJ01000021.1 coordinate 110,192, forward strand.
TGACGATTGATCCCTATTTATTGGCGCAGGCGTGAAAAAAGCGCGCCAGCGGCGCGCTTCGGGATCGAGCGTGAGGCTAAGCCGACTTCAGGCAGCCTGGCCCAGACCGCGCGGCAGCGGGAACGCAATGTTTTCCTCAATGCCTTCGAGCGCGCGCACATTGCGCACGCCCAGCTCGTTCAGACGCTGGATGATCTGCTGCGCGAGCGCCTCGGGCGCCGACGCACCCGCCGTCAGGCCGATACGACGCTTGCCTTCAAGCCACTTCGGATCGATCTGGTCGGGCGCATCCACCATATAGGCGGGGATGCCGCGCTTTTCCGCGACTTCGCGCAGACGGTTCGAGTTCGAGCTGTTCGGGCTGCCGACCACGATCACCACGTCGCACTGCGGCGCCATGAACTTGACCGCGTCCTGACGGTTTTGCGTGGCGTAGCAGATGTCCTGCTTCTTCGGCTCGCGGATCGCCGGGAAGCGCGTCTTGAGCGCGGCGATGATGTCGGCGGCATCGTCCACGGACAGCGTGGTCTGCGTGACGAACGCCACGCGCTCGGGGTCGCGCAGCGTGAGCTTTTCGACGTCGGCGATATCTTCGACCAGATACATGCCCTCGCCGACCTGGCCCATCGTGCCTTCCACTTCCGGGTGACCCTTGTGGCCGATCATAACGATGTCGAGGCCTTCGTCGCGCATCTTCGCGACTTCGACGTGCACCTTGGTCACGAGCGGACACGTGGCGTCGTAGACGCGCAGGCCGCGCGCTTCGGCGTCGGCGCGCACCGCCTTGGAGACGCCGTGCGCACTGAAGATCACCGTATTGCCCGCGGGCACTTCTTCGAGCTGCTCGATGAAGATCGCGCCCTTCTTGCGCAGATCCTCGACGACATACGCGTTGTGGACGATCTCGTGGCGCACGTAGATGGGCGCGCCGTGGATCTGGATGGCCCGCTCGACGATCTCGATGGCACGGTCGACGCCGGCGCAGAAACCGCGCGGCTGGGCTAGCAGAATTTCAGCGTTGGCGAGAAAGGACGTGTCCGTGGTCATGGGCTTTCTTTACAGGATTCCAATGATTTGCACTTCGAACGCAACCGCCGCGCCTGCCAGCGGATGGTTGAAATCGAACAGCGCGGAGGTTTCGTTGACTTCCTTGAGCACGCCGGCGTAACGATCACCGTTAGGTGCGTTGAATTCGACCAGATCGCCGGGGCGGAAGCTCTCGCCGATCACCGCGTTGTCGCGCAGGGTCTTGAGCGAAATGCGCTGGATCAGGTCGGGGTTGCGCTGACCGAAGGCGACGCCCGGTTCTAGCTGAAAGGTGGAGTGGTGCCCCACCTTGAGACCCCGCAGAATATCTTCCAGCGGCGGCGCGAGCTGGCCGGCGCCCAGCAGCAGCGTGGCGGGCCGGTCGACAAAGGTGTTGACGATCTCGGTGCCATCGGCGAGCGAAAGCCGGTAGTGCAACGTGACGTGGGAACCGGGTTTCACCTCGGAGATGTCGATGATGCTCATGCGGTACTCATTTTCGTCTGGGCGCGCCCGACGTGCGTGCTCGCCCCTAACGCCCCGAGGGGCCGGCCCGGCCGCCGTCTGACAGCGGTCGGAAAACCCGTATTGTAAGCCACATAGTTCCTGGGCGGACGCCGCGCGCATGGCCGGCGCCGCCCTCGCAAAGGAGGTCGAATGTTCGAAATTGCCTGTGACAAGCCGCTCTGGAGCAGCGACGCCGCCTGTGCGCCACCGCTGCAGCCGTTGCCGGGTTTGAAACCCGGCGGCGCAGTCGCGTTCGCGCCGCTCGAGCCCGGCGCGCCGCGTCGTCCCGCCATGCCGCGCGAGCGGTTGCGCGAAGCCGGGCCTGGCGCGCTATCCGACCTCGAACTGGTCGCGCTGCTGCTCGGCTCGGGCCTGCCGGGCCACGACGTATTCGACGTCGCGCGCTCGCTGCTCAAGCACTTTGGCTCGCTGCGCGCCATGCTGGACGCCGAGCGCGAGGAATTCGAAGCGTTGCGCGGCATCGGCCCGGCCAAATCATCGAAATTCGTGGCCGTGCTGGAACTGGCGCGGCGTGCGCTCGCCGAACAGATCGAGGAAAAACCGCTGATCGACTCGCCCGGGGCGGTGGAGGATTATTTGCGCTTATTGATAGGCGGCCGCGCCCATGAGGTGTTCATCTGCCTCTTTCTGGACATCCGGCACCGATTGATCCGCACGGAGGAAAGTACGCGCGGCACGCTTACGCGCATGGCGGTGTATCCTCGCGAGGTCGTACGGCGCGCGCTGATGCTCAACGCCGCGCATCTGATCGTGGCGCACAATCACCCTTCCGGCGCCGTCCAGCCAAGTGCAAGCGACCGCCGTCTCACGCGGGTTCTACGCGAAACGCTTGCTCTCGTCGACGTAAGACTCGTCGATCACCTGATCATTGGCACGCAGGAGACGTTTTCGTTCGCGCGCCATGGGCTGGATTGAACCAGCACCGTTAAATGATGTTTGATTTTCCAGGCAATTTTCTGCTAGACTCACGGTTTGCCTATTTCCAACCCTGTTCTGAAGCCCTTCGCGGTCTTCCAGGGGAAATACGGCCTGGGTTCGAGGTTGTCTCTCATCCATACGTGAGCGCGCTCTTATTCCGGCCATTTCTCGCCTGGGAAACTACAATAAGCGGCTCTCGAACTCAGAATTTCCGTAGGAGTGCACTCATGGCACGTGTATGCCAAGTCACTGGGAAAGCGCCGATGAGCGGCAACAACGTTTCCCACGCAAACAACAAAACCAAGCGCCGTTTCCTCCCGAATCTGCAAAATCGCCGTTTCTGGGTTGAAAGCGAAAACCGTTGGGTGCGTCTGCGCATCTCGAACGCAGGCCTGCGCCTGATCGACAAGAACGGCATCGATTCCGTGCTCGCAGACCTGCGCGCACGCGGCGAACTGTAAGGAGTAAATCATGGCCAAGGGTATTCGCGACAAGATCAAGCTCGAGTCGACCGCAGGCACGGGTCACTTCTACACGACGACGAAGAACAAGCGCAACATGCCGGAAAAAATGTCGATCAAGAAGTTCGACCCGGTTGTTCGTAAGCACGTCGAGTACAAGGAAACCAAGATCAAGTAATTGATCCGGTTTCGAGCCTGACGAAGACAAGAAAAGCCCCGCCTTTGGCGGGGCTTTTCCTTTTCCGCCTCCCCTTTTTCCTTTCCCGCCTCATGTGCGGCTTTTCCTACGCTCCCCACTCGGAGTATGCTTGCCGCTTCACCCGCCGCCGGCACGCCTACCACGCGAAGTGGGCGCGCGCATGACAGCGGCGGACAGCAGCGTAGAGCGGGACAAGCGCAGAACAAAAGAGACGGAGAAGCGGGACCATGAATTTCGATGTAGCGATCGTCGGCAGCGGGCTGGCGGGATTGAGCGTCGCCCTGAACCTTGCCGACACGCGCCGCGTGGTGGTGATCGCCAAGCGCGCGATGACCGAAGGCGCGAGCGATCGCGCGCAAGGCGGCATCGCAGCGGTGCTCGATTCGGCCGACAGCGTGGAAAATCACGTGGATGACACGCTCGTCGCCGGCGGCGGACTGTGCGACGAAAGCGCCACGCGCTATATCGTCGAGCATGGCCGCGCGGCCATCGAATGGCTGATCGCCCAGGACGTGCCGTTCACCAAAGACGCCGCCGCCGAACTGGGCTTCCACCTCACGCGCGAAGGCGGCCACAGCCACCGCCGCATCATCCATGCCGCCGACGCTACCGGCCACGCCGTCGTGCAAACGTTGCTCGAACGCGCCCGCCAGCACCCGAACATCACGATCCTCGAAGATCACCAGGCGATCGACGTCATCACCTCCGACCGTCTTGGCCTGCCGGGCCGCCGCTGTCACGGCCTCTATGCGCTCGACCTGCGCAACGACCGCACCGTGACGATCCAGGCGCCGCATACCGTGCTGGCCACGGGCGGCGCGGGCAAGGTCTATCTCTACACGACGAACCCCGACACCGCGACCGGCGACGGCATTGCGATGGCCTGGCGCGCGGGCTGCCGCGTGGCGAACATGGAGTTCATCCAGTTCCATCCGACCTGCCTGTTCCATCCGCACGCCAAGTCGTTTCTCATCACCGAAGCCGTGCGCGGCGAAGGCGGCCTGCTGCGTCTGCCCGACGGCACCCGTTTCATGCCCGAGCACGACGCGCGCGCCGAACTCGCGCCGCGCGATATCGTCGCGCGCGCCATCGACTTCGAAATCAAGAAGCACGGCATCGACTGCGTGCATCTCGATATCAGCCATCAACCGGCCGCGTTCCTCGAAGAGCACTTCCCCACCGTCCTCGCGCGCTGCCGTGAGTTCGGCATCGACATCACCAAAGAGCCGATTCCGGTCGTGCCGGCCGCGCATTACACCTGCGGCGGCGTGGTCACGGATCTGGCGGGCCGCACCGATCTGGCGGGCCTCTATGCCGTGGGCGAAACCTCTTACACGGGCCTGCATGGGGCGAACCGCCTCGCCAGCAACTCGCTGCTCGAATGTCTCGTGATTGGCCGCTCGGCGGCCGAGGCGATCGAAGCGGAAGGCTTCGAAGCCGGCGCGCACGCCCCGCTGCCCGACTGGGACGAAAGCCGCGTGTCGGATTCCGACGAGGAAGTCGTGGTTGCCCACAACTGGGACGAACTGCGCCGCCTGATGTGGAATTACGTCGGCATCGTGCGCACGGACAAGCGCCTTGAGCGCGCGCAACATCGCATCTCGCTGCTGCGCGACGAAATCCAGGAGTACTACGCAAACTTCCGCGTCACGCGCGATCTGCTGGAGCTGCGCAATCTGGTCGAAGTCGCTTCGCTGATCGTCGAAAGCGCGCGTTCGCGCCGCGAAAGCCGCGGGCTGCACTACAGCCGCGACTGGCCGAACTCGCTGCCCAAGGCGCTGCCGAGCCTGCTGTCGCCGGAACGCGTGCGCAATCGCACGGTCGTCTGAGCGCGCGGGCCACGCCGCGCGTCGCGCCGCAAATGAAAAGGCCGTCTCTCGCGAGACGGCCTTTTTGCTTTTCTACCGCGCTGAGTGCGCAGGATCCGACGCTTTAGATAATCCGCATCGAAAAGTCCGTCGCGCGCACATCTTTCGTCAACGCGCCGATGGACACGCGGTCCACGTTGGTTTGCGCGATCGTGCGCACGGAATCGAAGTTCACGCCGCCCGAGACTTCCAGTACCGCGCGCCCCGCCGTACGCTCAACCGCTTCGCGCATCATCTCGAACGAGAAGTTGTCGAGCAGCACCGACTTCGCGCCATGTGCGAGCGCCTGGTCGAGCTGTTCGAGCGTTTCGACTTCGATCTGGATCGGCACGCCCGCGTTGAGCGCCAGCGCCGCGTCCATTGCCGCGCCCACGCCGCCCGCTGCCGCGATGTGGTTTTCCTTGATCAGGATGCCGTCGTAGAGCGCCAGGCGCTGGTTCGCGCCGCCGCCCACGCGCACCGCGTATTTCTGCGCGAGTCGCAGGCCCGGCAGCGTCTTGCGGGTGTCGAGCACGCGCGTTTTCGACTGCGCGACCGTTGCAATCGCATCGACATAACGGCGCGTCGCGCTGGCCACGCCCGAGAGCAGTTGCAGGAAGTTCATCGCGTTGCGCTCGGCCGTGAGCAGCGAGCGCGCCGGGCCGCGCAGCGAGCAGACCGGCGTATCCGCCGTCATGCGCTCGCCTTCGCGATAGTGCCAGCGCACTTCGATGCGCGGATCGACCTGCTTGACCACGCCATCGAACCAGAGCACGCCGCACAGCACCGCGTCTTCGCGCACGATGATGCGCGCGTCGCGCACTTCGTCGGCGGGCACGAGGCGGCCGGTCTGGTCGCCGCTGCCGACGTCTTCCGCCAGCGCATCGGCGACATTGCGCGCGATCGCTTCGTCAAACGCCGCGCCGTACTGCGCGCGCACCTCGGGCAACAGGTCCGATACCGCGTCCACCGCCAGCAATTCGAGTGCACCCATTTATGCCGCCCCCACGTTAGAGAACAGCGCGCCATCGCGCGCGAGATCGCCGCTCGCCTGCACGCGGCGCTTGTGCTCGGCCGCGAATGCCAGCATGCGGTCGATCGGCAGACGCGCACGCTCGCCGATGGCGGCATCGACGAAGATTTCGTTGTGGCCGCGCTCCAGCACGTCAGCGAGATTGGCCAGGCCGTTCATGGCCATCCACGGGCAATGCGCGCAGCTCTTGCAGGTCGCGCTATTGCCGGCCGTGGGCGCTTCGATGAAGGTCTTGCCGGGCGCGGCCAGGCGCATCTTGTGCAGAATGCCCAGATCGGTCGCAACGATGAAACGCTGCGCGTCGAGCTTCACGGCGGCGTCGATCAGCTGCGTGGTCGAGCCGACCACATCCGCCAGCGCCACCACGCCTTCCGGCGATTCCGGGTGCACGAGCACCTTCGCATCGGGATATTCGGCGCGCAGCAGATCGAGCTCGACGCCCTTGAACTCGTCGTGCACAAGACAGGAGCCTTGCCACAGCAGCATGTCGGCGCCCGTCTTCTTCTGGATGTAGCTGCCGAGGTGACGATCGGGCGCCCAGAGAATCTTTTCGCCCTTCGCATGCAGATCGGCGACGATCTCCAGACCGATCGACGAAGTGACCATCCAGTCCGCGCGCGCCTTCACGGCTGCGCTGGTGTTGGCGTAGACCACCACGGTGCGGTCGGGATGCTGGTCGCAGAACGCCGAGAATTCGTCAGCCGGGCAACCCAGATCGAGCGAACAGGTCGCGTCGAGGTCCGGCATCAGGATGCGTTTGTTCGGGCTCAGGATCTTGGCGGTCTCGCCCATGAAGCGCACACCGGCAACGACGAGCGTCTGCGCGTCGTGATCGCGGCCAAAGCGCGCCATTTCGAGCGAATCGGCCACGCAACCGCCGGTTTCGTCGGCCAGTTCCTGCAATTCGGGATCGACGTAATAGTGCGCGACCAGCACCGCTTTTTCGCGCTTGAGCAATGCGCGGATGCGCTCCTTCAGTGCAACGCGCTCCGCCATCGAAGGCGCGTCGGGCACTTTCGCCCACGCCTGCCCGACACCGCATACCGCGCCCTGCGGACGGTCGAATTCGACCGCTTTAATCGCCTGACTCATGATCTCCTCTACCGGCCGGGAGAGTGAGTTTTGACCGATTGGTTCCCACTCATGCTCCGACCCCATGCAACTTCGTTGCGTCTCGTCCGATCGCTGCGGCACCCTGCTTTTTCCGCGGCCCAAAAAGAAAAACCCCGCCAACGCGGGGTTTTGTGACGTACCTGAATTCTAATGGATTTTCTTCAGGTCACGCAGGGGGCATCAGGCCGTATCAGGCATAACGGCGCAGACGCGACGCGAATTCCTGAAGCGCCTTGATGCCGCTTTGTTCGGCACGATGGCACCAATCCTGGAGCTGCGTGAGCAGTTGTTCGCGCGAAGCGCTCGAACGGTCCCAGATCTGCGCGAGTTCGTTGCGCAGTTCGATGAACGTACGCATTTTCTGGCTGTTGGCGAAAATCTGCGGCAGCTGGCGCTTTTGCGGCTCGTTCAGGCTGGCTTCTTCCTTGGCGACCCACTTGCTCGCGCCGCGCATGAGCTTGTACTTCTCACGCTCGCCCACTTCCTTGAGGTGCGCCAGTTCCTGGCGATAGGCCTGCTTCACGGCCTTGGCGTAACGCGCCATCACTTCGTAGCGGTTCGACAGCACGGCCTGCAGCGTTTCATGGTCGGCGATCAGCTTGCCTTCCTTGGCCAGACGCGGCGTAGGCGCCACCTTCTTGACCTTGGCGAGGCCCACGAAGGACATCAGACGGATATACATCCAGCCGATATCGAACTCGTACCACTTGTTCGACAGCTTCGCGGAAGTCGCGAAGGTGTGGTGGTTGTTGTGCAGTTCTTCGCCGCCGATGATGATGCCCCACGGGATCAGGTTCGTGCTGGCATCCGACGAGTTGAAGTTGCGATAGCCCCAGAAGTGGCCCAGACCGTTCACGACGCCGGCGGCCCAGAACGGGATCCACGCCATCTGCACGGCCCAGACGGACAGACCGACCACGCCGAACAGCGCGACGTCGATCACCATCATGATGCTCACGCCGAGGATCGGGTAGCGCGTGTAGACGTTGCGCTCCATCCAGTCGTTAGGCGTGCCGTGGCTGAAACGGCGCAGCGTTTCTTCGTTCTTCGCTTCGGCGCGATAGAGTTCGGCGCCTTCGAGCATGACCTTCATCAGGCCGCGCGTTTGCGGGCTGTGCGGATCTTCTTCGGTTTCGCACTTGGCGTGGTGCTTGCGGTGGATCGCCGCCCACTGGCCCGTGAGCATGCCCGTGGTCATCCACAGCCAGAAACGGAAAAAGTGGCTCGCGATGGGATGCAGGTCGAGCGCGCGGTGCGCCTGGCAACGGTGCAGATACACCGTGACGCCGACGATCGTGACGTGCGTGGCCGCGAGCGCGCAGAGCAGGATCTGCCACCACGAGAAATGCAGCACCCCATGGGCGAGAAAATCAAGCAGGGAATTCAACAAGGTTCGTACCCGTGAAACGAAGCGCGCCGGCTTGTGGCCTTACGCGGTTGTCAGAAAAGTGAAAGCGTTCAGGAGAGGTTGGACGGCATTCTACTAGAACCGTTCCAAGTGTTTGTAACAAATGAAGATTTTTTTCCCTAATGACGTCTGAGTCAACGTCTGGACACCGAATTTTCGCCCCTGGAGGCGCTTTGCCGCACCTGATTCGGCCCTTCCAGACGCTTCAAACTTTCGCCCGGGCTCCCCTTCCCGCTACTCCGATCTAGCGGGCCTGGACCGCCCCGCTTGCCTCGCCTGTTTTAACGGCAGGCGCGGCCGCCTCTGAAGCGATCGCAAACCCTTGAGCGCCCTGGCCGACGATTCTCACCTCGCGCTGCGCGAACGGAATCGAAATGCCGTGCTCGTTATATAAGCGCCAGATGTTCAGATTCACGTTTGAGCGCACGCTCGACGTTCCGTTGGCCGCATCGGCGATCCAGAAGCCCAGCTCCAGGTTGATGCCATCCGCACCGAAGCCTGCCAGATATGGGGTCGGGGCCGGATCGTTCAAGACCCGCTCGACGCCTTCGGCTGCGCGGGCCAGCAGCGCCATCGCCTCGTCGATATTGGTGTCGTAAGCGACCTGCACCGCCGCCTTCGCGTAGCCGCGCGTCAGGTACGACGACTGGTTCTGTACCACGTCGGTGATGAGCTTTTCGTTAGGAATCAGCGTTTCCACGCCGTCGAGGCCGCGCACCACCGTGTAACGCGTGCGGATCTGCGTGACCTTGCCCGCGAGGCCGCTCACGTTGATGGTGTCGCCCAGACGCAACGAGCGGTCGATCAGGATGATGAAGCCCGACACATAGTTGCTCGCAATCTTCTGCAAGCCGAAACCCAGCCCCACGCCCAGCGCGCCGCCGAACACGCCCAGCACCGTAATGTCGATGCCGACGATCGACAGGCTGAACAGGATTGCCGCGAACACCAGCAGCGCGCGGCCCACGCGTGCGAGCACGACGCGCAGATTGGCGTCGATGGTGGTCGCGCGCATCAGACGGTCTTCCAGCGCCGCGCCCGCCCAGACCGCCACCACCATGGTCACGCAGACCCACAGGATGCCGTTGGAGAGCGACAGCAGGCTCACATGCGCCGTGCCGATGCGAAAGCGCACGCTCTCCATCCACGCCAGCACATCGTCCTGAATGCCGAGCACCGTGAACAGCATGCCGAGCCAGACGATCAACGAAACCAGCTTTTCGACGATCGACAGCCACGCGTGCGTTTGCCCGTCGCGGCCAAACACGCGCCGCGCGAAGAAGAACGCGATATAGATCAGCCCGATACCGAACAGCGGCACCAGGGCCAGATTGAGCAGCGAGGTGTGGATGAAATTGCTGGCGATTTCGCGCGCGCCCCAGACGCAGCCCGCGCCGATCAGCGGGAACAGCGCGCGGGTGAGACTTTCGGCGCCGAAGCGCAGCGCTTCGTAGCGATCCTGGCGGCGCGCTTCGAGCGCGTGGCGCAGCAGGCGCGCGAGCAGCCAGGCCAGCAGCAGCGCGCCGATCAGCACGCCGGACTGCCAGAGCATGACCGGCTGACCAAAGTCGCGGATCACGCCGCCCAGCATATGAGAGAGCAAACGGTTTTCCATCATGAGCGCTTTCGCGTCGGGTAATACGTAGAGATCAAAGAAAGGAGCGTCCATGCGACGCGGGGCCGCCCGGTCTGCACCGGACGGCCCCGCGCCTGCACGTCGCTGGTCGCGTTAGAACGCGACTATGCGCTTATTCGAGCGCGGCGTCCGGCTCGGCAGCCTCGGGCTGCTGGGCCTTGGCGATCGCGTCGGCGGTTTCGCTCGCAGCGGCCGCTTCGTCCGGCGTGGCTTCGGCCTTGGCCTTCTTCGTCTTGGGCTGCGCGTCGCCGCGACGCTCCAGCACGGCGGCAAAGAAGCCATCCGTGGCGTGGCGGTGCGGCCACAGCGAGAAGAAGTCGCCCGTATCGAGACCCACGCGCTGGTCCGCCAGCACGTCGCGTGCGGGAATCAGCACGTAGTCCGGATGCGCTTCGAGGAACGCCTTTACGACGGCTTCGTTTTCGGCTTCCAGGATGCTGCAGGTCGCGTAGACGAGACGGCCACCGCGCTTGAGCAGGCGCGCGGCGCTAGTGAGAATCGACAGCTGCTTGGGCGCGAGTTCCGCGATCGATTCCGGCGATTGACGCCACTTGAGGTCGGGATTGCGGCGCAGCGTGCCGAGGCCCGAGCAAGGCGCGTCCACCAGCACGCGGTCGATCTTGCCGATCAGGCGCTTGATCTTCGCGTCGTGTTCGCTGTCGATCAGCACCGGATTCACGTTCGACAGGCCGCTACGCGCGAGACGCGGCTTGAGCTTGGCCAGACGCTTGTCCGAGATGTCGAACGCATACAGACGGCCCGACGAGCGCATCATCGCGCCCAGCGCCAGCGTTTTGCCGCCCGCGCCTGCGCAGAAGTCCACCACCATTTCGCCGCGGCGCGGCGCGAGCAGCGTGCACAGCAACTGGCTGCCTTCGTCCTGCACCTCGAACCAGCCGTCCTTGAAGGAATCGAGCTTCGAGAGCGCCGGCTTGCCCGTCACGCGCACGCCAAACGGCGCGAACGGCGTCTCGCCGCCTTCGATGCCCGCCTGCGAGAGCGCGCGCAGCAATTCTTCGCGGCTCGCCTTGATCGGATTCGAGCGCAGGTCCAGCGGCGCCGGATAGTTCAGCGCGGCGGCCAGTTGCGCCATTTCGGCAGGTGCGAAACGCGGTTCGAGCGCCTTGTAGATCCACTCGGGCAGGTTCAGCTGCACGCGCAGCGGCAGGCTGGCCGGATCGATCTTCGCGACGTGTTCGAGCCAGTTCGCTTCGGCGTCCGACAGAAAGGGACGAATCGCACCACGGCCCGCCGTGGCCATCAGGCCCAGCAGCGTGAGACGGCGCGTCGGGCTGCCCGTGCCGCTTTCGGCCAGATGCGCGAACTCCATGCGGCGGCGCAGCACTGCGAACACCGCTTCGGCGATCACGCCGCGCTCGCCGTGGCCAAGCTTCGGATGCTCGCGGAAGAAGCGGCTCGTCACTGCGTCGGCAGGACCGGTGAATTTCAGAACGTCGGCCAGCAACGTCTCAGTTTGTCCAATCAGAAAACCATGTAGCTTCATACGCCCTCCCCGGCGGTGTGTGCTTGTGTTTCGTTTGCGTCGTCAAGGAAGAGCCATTGCGGCTCGGGCGGTGTGAGCGTCACGCGTTCGCCGTCGAGCGCGAGGCGCCCTTCGAGGAACCAGCGGATCGCCCGCGGGTACATCGTGTGTTCGGTTTTCAGCACGCGCGCGGCAAGCGTGGCGGCGTCGTCGCCGCTGCGCACCGGTACGGCCGACTGTGCGACGATCGGACCATGATCGAGCGTGGGCGTGACAAAATGCACCGTCGCGCCGTGCACGCGGCAACCCGCGTCGAGCGCGCTCTGGTGCGTCTTGAGACCCGGGAAGCTCGGCAGCAGCGACGGGTGGATGTTGAGCATCCGGCCCGAATAATGCTGGACGAAGCCTTCGGTCAGCACGCGCATGAAACCCGCGAGCACGACGAGGTCGGGCGCATAAGCGTCGATGGTCTGCGCGAGCGCCGCGTCGAAGCTGGCGCGATCAGGATACTGGCGGTGATCGACGACCGCCGTGGCGATGCCGTGCGAGGCTGCAAAGGCAAGCCCCGCGGCATCCGGGCGATTGGCAATCACGGCGGCGATGCGCGCCGGCCAGGCTTCGTGCGCACAGGCGCGCACGATGGCTTCCATGTTGCTGCCCCGCCCCGAAATCAGGATGACGAGATTTTTCATCCGCGGATTTTATCATTGGGCGGCACGCCCAACGTTCGGGCGGCGGCGATCGGCGTCTCGTGCGTTTATAATCTCCTGTTCCGTCGCGGCCCACCGCCGCCAAACTGGTCTCATCCGGTCAAAATTCGGTCATATACAGGACGCCTGGCCGGCGTCTGCTCAGGTTCCGTTATCGTGAGAGTCTTCCGCGGTCTTCCCAATGCCGAAAGCCGCGCGCCCTGCGCGCTCACCATCGGCAATTTCGACGGTGTCCACCGCGGGCATCAGGCGTTGCTTGCGCGCGTGCGCGAAGCCGCCGACGCGCGCGGCCTGCCCGTCTGCGTGATGACCTTCGAACCGCATCCGCGCGAGTTCTTCAACCCCGCAAGCGCCCCGCCGCGCATCGCCATGCTGCGCGACAAGCTCGAAGCGCTGCGCGAAAACGGCGTGGACCGCGTGGTGGTCGAGCACTTCAACCACACCTTCGCGAGCCAGTCGCCGGACGACTTCGTCTCGCGCATCATCGTGGGCGGCCTGCACGCGCGCTGGATGATGATCGGCGACGACTTCCGCTACGGCGCGAAGCGTGCGGGCGATTTCGCTTCGCTGCAGGTGGCGGGCGCGGAACACGGCTTCGAAGTCGAACAGATGGCGACCGTGGCCGATCCGTCCGGCGTGCGCATTTCCAGCTCGGCGGTGCGCACCCAGCTTGCCGCGGGCGATCTGGACGCGGCGCGCGCTTCGCTGGGCCGCGGCTACGAGATCAGCGGGCACGTCACGCACGGCCTGAAACTGGGCCGCGATCTCGGCTTTCCCACGCTGAATCTGCCGATCGGCCACAAGCGTCCGGCGCTCAAGGGCATTTTCGTCGTGCAGGTGCATGGTCTCGCCGACCATCCGCTGCCCGGCGTCGCCAGCCTCGGCCTGCGCCCGACCGTGGACGATTCGGGCCGCGTGCTGCTCGAAGTGCATCTGCTCGACTGGCACGGCGACGCCTATGGCAAGCTCGTGCGGGTCGAATTTCTGAAAAAGCTGCGTGACGAGGAGAAGTTCGCCGACCTCGAAACGCTGACCGCCGCCATCGCCCGCGACGTGACGAATGCCCGCGCGTGGTTCGCGGCAGCAGGCGTGGCCGTGGGCGCCGATGTGCCCGGCGGCCGTTCCAACGGTTTCGCCACGTCGGCGACCGACCGAATTAGGTGACCTGCGGTCCGCGGGCATCGCGCCCGGCTTGATCGACATCGAGCCAGCGCGACGCCCGAATGGACCGCCCCGCCCCCAGCGCCACGCGGCAAACGCCGTGAAAGGCGCGCGAGGCGACGGTTGCGCGGCTAAGCCGCAATGCTGACGCCGTGCAATCCCCGAATTCACCGTGATCTCACCATGAGCGACAAGAAAGCATCCTCCGGCAAGCCGCAGAAGTCCGAATCGAAGTACCCCGTCAATCTGCTCGATACCGCGTTCCCGATGCGCGGCGATCTGCCCAAGCGCGAGCCGCAATGGGTCAAGGAGTGGGAAGAGAAAGGGATCTACAAGAAGATCCGCGCCGCTTCGAAGGGCCGCAAGAAGTTCATCCTGCACGATGGCCCGCCGTATGCGAACGGCGATATTCACCTTGGCCACGCGGTGAACAAGATCCTCAAGGACATGATCGTCAAGGCGCGCAATCTGGCGGGCTTCGACGCGGTCTACGTGCCGGGCTGGGACTGCCACGGCATGCCGATCGAAATCCAGATCGAAAAGCAGTTCGGCAAGTCGCTGCCTGCCCAGGAAGTGATGAAGAAGGCGCGCGAGTACGCGTCGGGCCAGATCGAGACGCAGAAGCTCGGCTTCAAGCGTCTGGGCGTGCTGGGCGACTGGGACAACCCGTACAAGACCATGAACTTCGCGAACGAGGCGGGCGAAATCCGCGCACTCGCGAAGATCATCGAAAAGGGTTATGTGTTCCGCGGCCTGAAGCCGGTGAACTGGTGTTTCGACTGCGGCTCGGCGCTGGCTGAGGCGGAAGTCGAATACAAGGACAAGACCGATCCGACCATCGACGTGCTGTTCACGTTCGCGCAGCCGGCAGAAACGGCGGCGGCGTTCGGCCTGCCCGCGCTGCCGCGCGAAGAAGGCGGCATCGTCATCTGGACGACGACGCCCTGGACGATCCCGTCGAACCAGGCGCTCAACGTGCATCCGGAAATCGAGTACGCGCTGGTCGATACGCCGCGCGGCCTGCTGATTTTCGCAACCGAGCGCGTCGAAGCCTGCCTGAAGGACTTCGGTCTGGAAGGCACGGTCATCGCCACCACCCAGGGCGAAAAGCTCTCGGAACTGCGCTTCAACCACCCGCTCGCTTCGGCGCATCCGGGCTACAAGCGCACCTCGCCCATCTATCTGGGCGACTACGTCACGACCGACACCGGCACGGGCATCGTGCACTCGGCGCCTGCCTACGGCGTGGAAGACTTCGTGTCGTGCAAGGCGCACAACATGGCCGACTCGGACATCATCAGCCCGGTGATGGGCGATGGCCGCTATGTCGAATCGCTGCCGCTGTTCGGCGGCCTGTCGATCTGGGACGCGAATCCGAAGGTCGTCGACGCGCTCGACGCCGCCGGCACCCTGCTGCGCAGCGAAAAGTACCTGCACAGCTACATGCACTGCTGGCGCCACAAGACGCCGATCATCTACCGCGCCACCTCGCAGTGGTTCGCGGGCATGGACGTGACGCCCAAGGACGGCGGCAAGACGCTGCGCGAAACCGCGCTCGAAGGCATCGAAGCCACCGCGTTCTACCCGTCGTGGGGCAAGCAGCGCCTGTTCTCGATGATCGCCAACCGCCCGGACTGGACGCTGTCGCGTCAACGTCAATGGGGCGTGCCGATGGCCTTCTTCGTGCACAAGGAAACCGGCGAGCTGCATCCGCGCACGCTGGAGCTGCTCGAAGAAGTCGCCAAGCGCGTCGAAGTCTCGGGTATCGAAGCGTGGCAGACGCTCGACCCGCGCGAACTGCTGGGCGACGACGCCAACATGTACGAGAAGAACCGCGACACGCTCGACGTGTGGTTCGACTCGGGCACGACGCACTGGCACGTGCTGCGCGGCTCGCACGCGGAAGAACTGCAATTCCCGGCCGATCTGTATCTGGAAGGCTCGGACCAGCATCGCGGCTGGTTCCATTCGTCGCTCTTGACGGCTTCCATGCTCGATGGCCGCCCGCCGTACAACGCCCTGCTCACGCACGGCTTCACCGTCGACGGCGAAGGCCGCAAGATGTCGAAGTCGCTCGGCAACGGCGTCGATCCGCATGAAGTGGCGAACCGTCTGGGCGCGGAAATCATCCGTCTGTGGATCGCTTCGACCGACTACTCGGGCGAACTGGCGATCTCGGAAGAAATTCTCAAGCGCGTCACGGAAGGCTATCGCCGTATCCGCAACACGCTGCGCTTCCTGCTCTCGAACCTGTCGGATTTCGACTTCGAGAAAAACGCGCTGCCCGCCGATCAGTGGCTCGAAATCGACCGTTATGCCGTGGCGCTCACGCACACGCTGCAAAACGACGTGCTGTCGCACTACGACCGCTACGAGTTCCACCCGGTCGTCGCGAAGCTGCAGACGTTCTGCTCGGAAGACCTCGGCGGCTTCTATCTGGACGTGCTGAAGGACCGTCTCTACACGAGTGCGCCGGATTCGGCCGCGCGTCGTGGCGCGCAGACGGCCCTGCACCACATCACGCACAGCCTGCTGCGCATCCTCGCGCCGTTCCTCTCGTTCACGGCCGAAGAAGCGTGGAAGGTGTTCCAGCCGAACAGCGAAACCATCTTCACCGAAACCTTCCACGCGTTCCCCGACGTGGCGAACGCGCCGGAACTGATCGCCAAGTGGACGCTGCTGCGTGAAGTACGCGGCAACGTGACGAAGGCGCTGGAAGAAGCGCGCGTGGCGAACCAGATCGGCTCGTCCCTGCAGGCGGAGGTGCGCATTCTCGCGAGCGGCGCGCGTTACGACGCCCTGCAAACGCTCGGCGACGATCTCAAGTTCGTGCTGATCACCTCGGCGGCGGAAGTCGTGAAGGTCGAAAGCGAAGAACAGGAAGGCGTCGAAGTGGTCACGTCGAAGTACCTCAAGTGCGAGCGCTGCTGGCACTACCGCGAGGACGTGGGCGCGAACGCCGAGCACCCGGGCCTGTGCGGCCGCTGCGTGTCGAATCTGTTCGGTAACGGCGAAAACCGGAGCGCCGCATAATGGCCAAGACCCTGTCCAAGCAGGCGAAGCCGAACGGCGCGGGCGGCACCAAAGGTACGCTGGTGCCGTGGCTGGGCATTGCGGTGATCGTGATCCTCGCGGATCAGCTCACCAAGATCGCCATTTCGAAGGTGTTCGCCTATGGCGAAGGCCGCATGATCACGCCGTTCTTCAACCTCGTGCTGGTGTACAACAAGGGCGCGGCGTTCAGCTTCCTCGCTGCGGCGGGCGGCTGGCAGCGCTGGGCCTTCACGGCGCTCGGCGTGGTGGCGGCGGTGGTGATCGGCTATCTGCTCAAGCGTCATGCGGGGCAACGCCTCTTCTGCACGGCGCTCGCGCTGATCCTGGGCGGCGCGCTCGGCAACGTGCTCGACCGCCTGATGTACGGCCATGTGATCGACTTCCTCGACTTCCATCTGGGCGCGTCGCACTGGCCCGCGTTCAACGTCGCGGATAGCGCGATCACCGTCGGCGCGGTGCTGCTGGTGTTCGACGAGCTGCGCCGCGTGCGCGGTTCGCGCTGAAGCTCGGGCCTCTCCTGAAGGAGCGTTGACTTGAACACCTCCGCAGCTAACTCTGGCGAACTGGCTGGGCGCCATCTGGTGCTCGGCATGTCGGGCGGCATCGCCTGCTACAAGATCGCCGAGCTGACGCGTCTGTTGACCAAGGCCGGCGCGACCGTGCAGGTCGTGATGACCGAGGCCGCCACGCAGTTCATCACGCCCGTGACGATGCAGGCGCTCTCGGGCCGCCCGGTCTACACGAGCCAGTGGGACGGTCGCGTGCCCAACAACATGGCGCACATCGACCTGTCGCGCGAAGCGGACGCCATCGTCATCGCGCCCGCTTCGACCGATTTCATCGCCAAGCTCGCCAACGGTTTCGCCGACGATCTGCTCTCGACGCTGTGCGTCGCGCGCGATTGTCCGCTGCTGGTGGTGCCCGCGATGAACCGGCAGATGTGGCAGAACCCGGCCACGCAGCGCAACGTCGCGCAGATCCGCGCAGACGGCATCGAAACGCTCGGCCCCGATTCCGGCCCGCAGGCTTGCGGCGAAGTCGGTGACGGGCGCATGCTGGAGCCGGAAGCCGTTTATGAAGCGATCGTGGCGTTCTTCGCGCCCAAGGTGCTCGCGGGCCGCAAGCTGCTGATTACCGCCGGGCCGACGTTCGAACCGCTCGATCCGGTGCGCGGCATCACCAACCGTTCGAGCGGCAAGATGGGCTTTGCGCTCGCGCGCGCGGCGCAGCAGGCCGGCGCCGAAGTTCATCTGGTCGCCGGTCCGGTCGCGCTGGAAACGCCCTGGGGCGTGTACCGCGAGAACGTGCAGACCGCGCAGCAGATGTACGACGCCGTGATGCGCGGCGTGCCCGATGCCGATGTCTTCATCGGCGTGGCCGCCGTGGCCGACTGGCGCGTCGATCACGTCGCCGAGCACAAGATCAAGAAGACGGCGGAGCATCGCATGCCCACCTTCTCCTTCGTCGAGAATCCCGACATTCTCGCCTCGGTCGCCGCGCTGCCCAATCCGCCCTACTGTGTGGGCTTCGCGGCGGAAAGCGGCGATCTGGACGTGCACGGCGAAGAAAAGCGCGCGCGCAAGAAGGTGCCGCTGCTGATCGGCAATCTGGGCCCACTCACCTTCGGTCAGGACGACAATGAAGTCGTGCTGTTCGAGCCGGCCGGCCGCACGCCGCTGCCGCGCGCCGCCAAGGTCACGCTCGCGCAGACGCTGATCGCCGAAATCGCGAAACGCCTGCCGGATACGGGCATCCTGTCCTGATGCATGCAGCGAGGCGCGAGCCTCGTGCATGTCATTGAAGGAGCTGCCATGACATTGCTTTCCGTACTGGACCAGTCGCCCGTCATCGCCGGGCACAGCGCGGCGGACGCTATCGCCGCCACCATCGAGCTTGCACAACTCGCCGATGATCTCGGCTACACGCGCTACTGGTGCGCCGAGCACCACGGCCTGCTGGGCGTGTGCAATCCCTGTCCCGAAGTCATGCTCGCCCGTCTGGGCAGCGTGACGAAGCGCATCCGCATCGGCTCGGGCGGCATCATGCTGCCGTACTACAGCCCGTTCAAGGTCGCCGAGCAGTTCATGATGCTCGAAGCACTGTTTCCGGGCCGCGTCGATCTGGGCGTGGGCCGTGCGCCGGGCGGCGACATGCGCACGGCGCAAGCGGTCGCGGCGGGCGCCTACAATCGCGGCGATCAGTTCGCCCAGCAGGTGCAGGATCTGGTTGGCCTGATGGACGGCACGCTTGCGTCCGACCATCTCGCCAATGGCGTGGTGTTGCAACCGCAGATCGCCACGCGTCCGCAGTTGTGGGTGCTTGGCTCCAGCGACTTCGGCGGTGAGCTCGCCGCGCAACTGGGCCTGCGCTTCTCGTTCGCGCATTTCATCAACGCGCACTTCGGTCATCTGGTGGCGAATGCGTATCGCGACCGCTTCCAGCCGGGCCACGAGGCAAAGCCGTATCTGGCCTGCGCGGTGTTCGCGATCTGCGCCGATACCGAAGCCGAAGCCGCCGACCTCGAAAAAGCCGTCGATCTGCGCCGCGTGCAGATGGCCTACGGCCTGAACGCGCCGATCCCGAGTCTCGAACAAGGCCGCGCGCAGGAATACGGCGAACGCGAGCAGATCGTGATCGACCGCGAAAAGCCGCGCAGCATCATCGGCACGCCCGAAAGCGTCACGGAGCGCCTGCACGCGCTGCAGGAGCGCTTCAACGCCGACGAACTCATCGTGCTCACCGTCGCAGGCAGCTACAAGGCGCGCCTGCGCTCCTACGAATTACTCGCCGAGGCGTTTGAATTACCTCGATAAACTGCCTCGAACCTGAACGGAACCCATGCGGAACCCCATGAAAATCGACATCAAGATCCTCAACGAACGCATGCGCGACCAGCTGCCCCACTACGCCACGCCGGGCAGCGCGGGCCTCGATCTGCGCGCGTGCCTCGACGCGCCGGTGACGCTCGAACCGGGCGAGACCAAGCTGATCCCGACGGGTCTGGCCATCCATCTCGCCGATCCGGGCTATGCCGCGCTGATCCTGCCGCGCTCGGGCCTTGGCCACAAGCACGGCATCGTGCTGGGCAACCTGGTCGGCCTGATCGACTCGGACTACCAGGGCGAGCTGATGATCTCCACCTGGAACCGCGGCCATACCACCTTCACACTGAACCCGCTGGAGCGCCTCGCGCAACTCGTGATCGTGCCGGTCGTGCAGGCGCAGTTCAACATCGTCGACGACTTCGAAGCGAGCCAGCGCGGCGAAGGCGGTTTCGGCAGCACGGGCAAGCATTAAGCTTCGTCGCTTGCTTGCGGCAATAAAAAAGCACGCTCTTGAGCGTGCTTTTTTGTTTTTAGCGTGTCGCGCTGGATGCCGCGGCAGGCTGCTCCCGTCGCCGATACCACAGCGCGTAGACGATCGTCAGCGCCACGAGGAAGGCCACGCCGTACGCCATCGTCATGCGGAACTCGCGCGTGAACGCCGTGCCAACCAGAATGCCGAGCATCAGCAACGCGCCCAGCACACTGGTGAACGGAAAGCCCCACATGCGGAATTTCAGGGGCTCCGCGTTGTGCCCTTTCTCTTGCTTCACGCGGAAGAAAATCTGCGTCACGAAGATCATGAGCCACGTGAACATCGCGCCGAACATGGCGATCGACATCATCAGCGTGAAGGCCGTCTGCGGCCACAGCGCGTTGAGCACCGCCGACACCGCAATGCCAATGGTCGAGAGCGACAGCGCCGCCGTCGGCACGCCCTGGCGCGTGAGACGCCCGAACACCGCAGGCGCATAGCCCGCGCGCGACAGGCTGAACATCATGCGCGTGGTGATGTAGAGCTGGCTGTTCATCGCCGAGAGCGCGGCCACCAGCACGATGAAGTTGATCGCGCCTGCCGCGTACGGCACACCGGTTTCGGCCATCACCTTCACGAACGGGCTTTCGTTGCCGCCCGCTGCGGTCCACGGCACGATCGCGAGCATCAGCGCGAGCGTGAGCAGATAGAACAGCACGAGACGCACGACGGTCGCACGGAACGCGCGCGTGACGGCGCGCTGTGGGTCCTGCGCTTCAGCGGCGGCCACCGCGATAGTCTCAAGCCCCAGATAGCTGAACAGCGAGACGATCGTGCCCACCCACACGCCCCACCAGCCCTTGGGCAGCCAGCCGCCGTGCGAGGTGTAGTTCGCCACGCCCACGCCCGAATCCGCCGGTGCATGCCAGACGAACCACGCGCCCAGCACGATAAACGCGACGATGGCGGCGATCTTCAGGCTGGAAAAGAGGTATTCGATGGAACCGTAGGCGCGCACGCTCATCGCATTCACGACGATCAGCGCCGCCGAAAAACCGACGATCCAGTACAAGCCCGGCACGTGCGGGAACCAGAACTTCATGTAGACGGCGATGGCCGATACCTCGGTGCCCACCGCCAGCACATACGCCGACCAGTACGCATAACGCACCAGAAAGCCCGCGAGCGGCCCGATGTAGTGCTCGGCATACGCGCCGAACGAGCCGGACGTGGGATGCGCCACCGTCATCTCGGCGAGTGCGCCCATCAGCAGCAAGGCGATCAGTGCGCCGATCGCGTAGGAAATGAGCACGCCCGGCCCGGCAAAGCTGATGGCAAAGCCGCTGCCAAGAAACAAACCCGTACCGACCGCGCCGCCGATGGCGATCATCGTCATCTGTCCAGCGGACAGCCCACGGCGCAGACCGCGCTCGCGCTCGACGATCGCATCGAACGCACCCTTTTTATCTGAACTCACCTTCACCCTCTACGGCATGCGGCCATTTGCCGACGATGCACACACATTCGCCGCCAATAGACGAAATTGCACGCACAAAACAAAACGGCGCGGACCGTGAAGTCCGCGCCGTTCCGGCTGACCTGAAGCGGAAACCGCTTATTCTACTTCGACCGCCTCGGGCGGACGTGTGGCCGGTTGCTCGTCGAACGTGAGCAGCACCTTGTCGTCCGCATCGACGTCCACGGTCACGCGGCCACCGTTCATGAGCTTGCCGAACAGCAGTTCGTCGGCAAGCGCACGGCGGATCGTGTCCTGGATCAGGCGTTGCATCGGGCGCGCACCCATGAGCGGGTCGAAACCGTGCTTGGCCAGATGGGCACGCAGCGCATCGGTGAACAGCGCATCGACCTTCTTCTCGTGCAGCTGATCTTCCAGTTGCATGAGGAACTTGTCGACCACGCGCATGATGATTTCCTCATCGAGCGCACGGAAGCTGATCGTCGCATCCAGACGGTTGCGGAACTCCGGCGTGAACAGGCGCTTGATATCGGCCATTTCGTCGCCTTGTTCGCGGCGAGTCGTGAAACCGATGGTCGACTTGTTCATCGTGTCGGCGCCCGCATTCGTCGTCATGATGATGATGACGTTGCGGAAATCCGCCTTGCGGCCGTTGTTGTCCGTCAGCGTGCCGTGATCCATCACCTGCAGCAGCACGTTGAAGATGTCCGGGTGCGCCTTCTCGATTTCGTCGAGCAGCAGCACGCAGTGCGGCTTCTTCGTGACGGCTTCGGTGAGCAGACCACCCTGGTCGAACCCAACGTATCCCGGCGGCGCGCCAATCAGACGGCTGACCGCGTGACGCTCCATGTACTCGGACATGTCGAAGCGGATCAGCTCGATGCCGAGCGTGAACGCCAGTTGACGCGCCACTTCGGTCTTGCCGACGCCCGTGGGACCCGAGAACAGGAACGAGCCGATCGGCTTGTCCGTCTTGCCCAGACCCGCGCGCGCCATCTTGATCGAAGCCGACAGCGCGTCAATGGCCGGATCCTGGCCGAACACCACGGCCTTCAGATCGCGGTCGAGCGTCTGCAGCTTGCTGCGATCGTCCTGCGACACGCTTTGCGCCGGCACGCGCGCGATCTTCGAGATGATCTCTTCGATCTCGCTCTTGCCGATGGTCTTCTTCTGCTTCGACTTCGGCAGGATGCGTTGCGCCGCGCCCGCTTCGTCGATCACGTCGATCGCCTTGTCGGGCAGATGACGGTCGGTAATGAAGCGTGCCGACAACTCAGCCGCCGCGTTGAGCGCGCCCGACGAATACTTCACGCCGTGGTGCTCTTCGAAGCGCGACTTCAGGCCACGCAGGATCGCCACGGTCTGTTCGACCGTCGGCTCGATCACGTCGACCTTCTGGAAACGACGCGACAGGGCCGCGTCTTTTTCGAAGATGCCGCGATATTCCGTGAAGGTGGTCGCGCCGATGCACTTGAGCGTGCCCGACGAGAGCGCCGGCTTGAGCAGGTTCGATGCGTCGAGCGTACCGCCCGATGCCGCGCCCGCGCCAATCAGCGTGTGAATCTCGTCGATGAACAGGATCGCGTGCGGGCGTTCCTTCAGCTCCTTGAGCACCGTCTTCAGACGTTGCTCGAAGTCGCCGCGGTATTTGGTGCCCGCGAGCAGCGCGCCCATGTCGAGCGAATAAACCTGTGCGTCCGCAAGGATGTCCGGCACTTCGCCGCGCGTGATGCGCCATGCGAGGCCTTCCGCGATCGCGGTCTTGCCAACACCAGCTTCGCCCACCAGCAGCGGATTGTTCTTGCGGCGGCGGCAGAGTACCTGCACCACGCGCTCGACTTCGGACTCGCGCCCGATCAGCGGATCGATGCGGCCATCCTTCGCCATCTGGTTCAGGTTCTGCGTGAACTGGGCGAGCGGGGTTTCCTTCTGGCCTGCGGCGTCTTCCGCTTCAGCGTTGGCGTCGCTCGACTTGGCGGCTTCGCCGCTGCCGGTCTTGGCAATGCCATGCGAAATGAAATTCACGACGTCCAGACGCGTGACGCCCTGCTGCTGCAGGTAGTACACCGCGTGCGAGTCCTTCTCGCCGAAGATCGCAACCAGCACGTTCGCACCCGTGACTTCCTTCTTGCCGTTGGAAGTGGACTGCACGTGCATGATCGCGCGCTGGATCACGCGCTGGAACCCAAGGGTAGGCTGCGTATCGACGTCATCCGTACCGGGCACCGTAGGGGTGTTGTCGTGAATGAAGTTGCGCAGGTTCTGTCGCAGGTCTTCGATATTCGCGGCGCACGCTCGCAGCACTTCTGCGGCTGTTGGGTTGTCCAACAATGCCAGCAAAAGGTGCTCGACCGTGATGAACTCATGCCGCGCCTGACGTGCTTCCATGAACGCCATGTGCAGGCTGACTTCCAGTTCCTGGGCAATCATGCTTCCTCCATCACACACTGCAGCGGATGCCCGGCCTGCCGTGCGTGGGTAACGACTTGCTCAACTTTGGTCGACGCGATGTCCCGCGTATAGACCCCACAAACACCCCTGCCCTCGCGATGGACCTTCAACATAACTTGCGTTGCGGTCTCGCGGTCTTTATTGAAATACTCCTGCACGACCATCACGACGAATTCCATCGGCGTGTAGTCATCGTTCATCAGGACGACCTTGTACATGGAGGGCGGTTTGACCTTTTGCTCCTGCCGCTCCAGTACAGTTGAATCCTGCTTGTCCGGGATAATCGCCATACACCCATTCTAAACAACTCGGACAGGCCCGCAATCCTGCCGAAACCCGACCGGCCGTCCGGTGAAGCTGGCTCCGGCGCCCTGCATCCTGCGAGCAATCCCTGCGCCTTCTCCGTTCCGGGCTCGATCAACTTCGCCCCGACCGCATCATGCGTGGTCTTGCTTGGGCGCCCGGCTGCGGGGCCGGTTCGAATCTTCCTGCCAGCAGCTTTCGCGCCACCGTTGAATCGAGTATCGCACAACCTGCGCGCTCGCGTGGGCAGTGCCCTCGGCCGATTCCGCCTCGATTTGTCAGCCTGCGCACGCAGACAAACAGATTCCGTGCCACCACACCTCCAATGTCCGCCAAAGCGTCGCTTTCGGGTGTGCCGTTGCAGTGCTTCCCATGTGAGTCGATTATGCGACTTTTCAAGATGGGTCGTGCAACCCCATCGTTGGCGTAGGGACAAAAAGCGAACCCGATGCGCGGATCGGCAACCCACTGCGCTTCGCAGCAGCAAAGGCCGCTAGAAAAGCCGGAAAAACCCTGGAAATGCGATCTTTACAACGCGCAACTGAACGTCTCAAAATATTCTTGACACCAGAATAAAGAGCCTCAACAATCAAGCTGGCACTTTTTTCAACCGCCTTTAATTTCGAAAAAATGCCGTTGGTGAGCTTGTGAGGAGGGGGCGCTCGCATTCCGCGAACGTTTAGCTTTTCGAACTGCTCGTGGTAGTGACATGAGTTACAGGGGAAGTTGGTATGGCAACCGGTACGGTCAAGTGGTTCAACGACGCGAAGGGTTTCGGGTTCATCACGCCGGATGAAGGCGGCGAGGACCTGTTCGCTCACTTTTCGGCTATTCAAATGAATGGCTTCAAGACCCTCAAAGAAGGTCAAAAGGTGAGCTTCGAGGTCGTGCAAGGCCCGAAGGGTAAACAGGCATCGAACATTCAGGCAGCAGCCTGATACGTTCGGTACCCGTACCTTGGAAACCCGGCTTCGGCCGGGTTTCTTTTTTTGTGCGAACGATTTTTATGCGTACTTTATTCGCGCCCAGGCATTTTGAATAAAACACCTGGAATATCACATCGCGCCGACACACTTTTTCACATTCATTTCATTTGCGCGTGCTAATTAAGCATTACGTCACACGCAGCGTGCCCATCATGCCGAGATCTTCATGTTCGAGGATGTGGCAATGGAACATGCGATCGCCCGCATCGCGCTGAACGGTCGCGATATGCACGCTTTCACCTGGCGTCACGTTGACCGTGTCGCGCCAGGCGAGCAAAGGCTCACTCACACGTTTGCCATCGATCTCGCGCGCAAGCACCTGGAACTGCGTGCCGTGCAAATGGAACGGATGATCCATATCGGTCTGGTTCGCAATCGTCCACTGCTCGACCTCATTTCGCCGGCTCGCGAGTGTGATGCGTGCGGGGTCGTATGACGCACCGTTGATCATGAATTGCATACCTTGGGGCATGCCCATCTTTGATGCACCCGGCTGGTGCATCGCGTGCATGTCCATCGCTTCGCTAAATACGACGGATTTTTGACTATCCGATGGCACCAGGGGCGCGATCGGGCGCAGCTGTGCGGGCAGCGCCTTGTTCGTCTCTTCGCCGTCGCCCTGCGGCGCGAACTGCACCTGCGCGAGCGTGACCGCAGGCGTGGGCGGCAAGCTGCCGTGGGTCATTGCCATCTTGCGACGGTCGTATTGCGCCGCGAGCAGACGCGCCGCCGACGCGCCCTGCCCCGCACGCACGATCAATTCGGCGCGCTCGCCAGGCGCGAGCAACAGCGACGTCACACCTTCACGCGGCACGCCCAGCAAACCGCCGTCCGTGCCGACCTGCGCGAAGGCGCGGCCATCGTCGAAGGCCAGCAGCAGATACCGCGCGTTACAGCCGTTCCAGACGCGCCAGCGCTCATCGCGCACGATGTCGATGCGCGGCTCGCGCGCACCGTTCACCAGCACGAACTGACCTTCGCGGCCGTTCATCCAGTCCATCATGCTGTTCGCGGCAATCGTTCCATCGGCGGCCAGCTTCAGATCCGAGACGAACAGATGACGTTCGGGCCAGGCCGCGAGCGGATCGTCGGCAGCACGCACGATGATCGGCCCCGCCAGCCCGCGAAACACCTGCTCCGCCGTATGCATATGCGGATGCGGGTGATACCAGTAAGTCCCCGCGCTGCCTTTCGGCAAGGTGAAGCGATAGGTGTGCTCCGCGCCTGGCAAGACCGGATTCGCCGGGTTGCCG
Organism: Burkholderia sp. Ax-1719; assembly: GCF_011753055.1. GTDB lineage: Bacteria > Pseudomonadota > Gammaproteobacteria > Burkholderiales > Burkholderiaceae > Paraburkholderia. The sequence continues at coordinate 136,536 of NZ_VWWJ01000021.1, forward strand.
TCCTGGTCGGGCGGCACGGGCAAGCCGTGCCAGTGAATCGTCGTGGGCTGCGCGAGGCGGTTGACCAGACGGATCTCGACGCGATCGCCCTCGCGCACGTCGATCAACGGGCCGATCACCGGCCCTTCGTGATGCGCTGCGTTCGCGTCGTATTGCCAGAACGTGGTGGCCGGCTGTCCCGCGAGCAAAGCATGTGCGGCGGGTTGCGCGATCAGCGTCGCGCGGAACACGCCTGCTTCGCGGCTTTCGTTGGCGAGCGTGCGCAAACCGGCAAGCGGCGCGCCGGCAGGCAGCGCATCAACCGCCGCGAGCGGCGACGCTGCCGGCGCGTGACTCATGCCGGCCATCCCCGACATGCCATCGCCAGATTCCCCAGCGACCGACGCGCGCGCGAAGATCGAGGCGGTAGCGGCGCCCAGCACGCCGGACAAAAACACTCTGCGTTTCATCGATGAATTCCTCAAATACGTCTGCCTGCGCGGCGCGCAAGCGGGCATCGCGTTCGCACACGTTCGTCATGGTGTGCGAAGCACATCGTCAGCGACGGGCGTTCAGACGATAGGAGGAGGCAAAGGCGGCGCGTGGGTGATCCCGGCGCGCAAGGCGGCGACTCGCACTGACGGGGCGTCATGCGCGCTCGTATGGGTATCGATACGGGATTCGAGCGTGGGCGCCCAGCAATGCAGGCCGCAGCCCACGCTGCAACAGCCCGCGTGATGGGTGCAACCGGAGCGGTCGACGCCGCTGCAATGAGCGCGCTGCATCGCCTGCGCGTGCGTGACATGGCTCACGGAAACCGCGTCATGCGGCATGTGTTCGCACGCGTTCGCGCCGCGCATGCCAAGCAGCGCAAACACGCAAACGAGGAGGAAGCGACACAGAATGCCCATCAGAAATACGACGCGAATTTGATGCCCGTCATGATAGCGCACCGCTGGATGCACGACGCGCGCGCTAATCGACCACAAGCCATGACCAGGACAAAGAGACCGGCAGGACTGCTCGCTAAGATCCGACGTCCTCGCCGGCCCGCGGCGTCATCGAGTGCGCTGGCGAGGTTCATCGCCAACGAACCAGGAGCGCCCCACTCATGTCAACCCGACCTCTGCGCATCGCCGCGCTGCTTTCCGCACTAGTTTCCGCCCTGCTCGTCGCAGCCTGTTCGACCACGGGCATGTCGACAACGAGCGCCACGCCACCGACCGCTAACGAAACGAACTCACGCGCACAACTCGAACGCGATGCGCGTGCGGCGCTGAACCAGCTTTACGCAAGCTCGCCTCGCGCACGCGAATTGCGCACCCATGCCACTGCCATCCTGATTTTTCCGGGCATCCTGAAGGCAGGTCTGCTGGTTGGCGGCTCGGGCGGCAATGGCGTGTTGTTCTCGCATGACGGGCGTGTGCTCGGCTACTACAACGCGAGTTCGGTGTCGTACGGCCTTCAGGCAGGCGCGCAGCAATATTCGGAAGCCATGTTCCTGATGACGCACGAAGCGACGCGGTATCTCGACAGCTCAGATGGCTGGTCGGTCGGCGCGGGGCCGAGTGTCGTCGTCGCAGATTCCGGCATGGGCACGGATCTGTCGACCACTACCGCGCGCTCGGACGTCTACGCGTTTATTTATGGTCAGGAAGGATTGATGGCCGGGCTTGGCGTTCAGGGTCAGAAAATTACGCGACTCAGCAATTAATTCACGCCGATGCCGAAAGCAACATGATTCGGATAACGAATCATAAATTCGCGAATTTTAGCAGCCTGAAATGAAAAACCCCGGCAGCCCATGAGGCTCGCCGGGGTTTCGCGTCTTGACGACAACGCGTAATTACAGATTGTCGATCAGCACCTGGCCAAACGCCGAGCACGACACCTGCGTCGCGCCTTCCATCAGCCGTGCGAAGTCATACGTCACGCGCTTCTGCTGAATCGACTTTTCCATCGACGCGATGATCAGATCCGCGGCCTCGGTCCAGCCAAGGTGGCGCAACATCATTTCCGCCGAAAGGATTTCCGAGCCCGGATTCACATAGTCCTTGCCCGCATACTTGGGCGCCGTGCCGTGCGTGGCTTCGAACATCGCCACCGAATCCGACATATTCGCGCCCGGGGCAATGCCGATGCCGCCCACCTGCGCCGCCAGCGCATCCGAAATGTAGTCGCCGTTCAGGTTCAGCGTGGCGATCACGTCGTATTCGGCCGGACGCAGCAGGATCTGCTGGAGGAAGGCGTCGGCGATCACGTCCTTGATGACGATGTCGGCACCCGTCTTCGGGTTCTTGATCTTCATCCACGGGCCGCCGTCGATCAGTTCCGCCGCGAATTCCTTCTGCGCGAGCGCATAACCGTAGTCGCGGAACGCGCCTTCGGTGAACTTCATGATGTTGCCCTTGTGCACCAGCGTGACCGAACGGCGCTCGTTGTCGATCGCGTACTGGATCGCCTTGCGCACGAGGCGTTCGGTGCCTTCGCGCGACACCGGCTTCACGCCAATGCCCGAGCTATCCGGGAAACGGATCTTCGAGATGCCCATTTCGTCGCGCAGGAAAGCGATGAGCTTCTTCGCGCCTTCGGAATCGGCAGGCCATTCGATGCCCGCATAGATGTCTTCCGAGTTCTCGCGGAAGATCACCATGTTGACCTTCTCCGGCGCACGCACCGGCGAAGGCACGCCCTTGAAGTACTGCACCGGACGCAGGCACACATACAGATCGAGTTGCTGGCGCAGGGTGACGTTCAGCGAGCGGATGCCGCCGCCCACCGGCGTCGTCAGCGGCCCCTTGATCGACACGACGTAGTCCTTCACCACATCGAGCGTTTCATCGGGCAGCCAGACATCGGGGCCATAGACGCGCGTGGCCTTCTCGCCCGCGTAGATCTCCATCCAGTGAATCTTGCGCTTGCCGCCGTAGGCCTTCTCCACGGCTGCGTTGACCACCTTGAGCATGACCGGCGTGATATCGACGCCCGTGCCATCGCCTTCGATATACGGGATGATCGGCTGGTCGGAGACATTGAGCGAGAAATCCGGATTGACGGTGATCTTCTCACCGCCCGCCGGGACCTTGATGTGCTGATACGGCATGATCAACTCCAGAAGGGGGATCGGTCTGTGGAGCGCGACAGTTCGCAATGCAATTATTCTGGCCGTTATTCTAGCCCACGCCCCGAACGCTCGTGCCGACGCCCTCTCACCGCTGCGGCGGCATTCGCTCACTGCTGGCTGATGTCTCATGTCTTATATAAGACTCAAGAGATCGACGTGCGCGAGGCGCGACGCGTTATGCATTAAGATCGCGGCGCGACATCCTCTTACCGTTTTTGCATTTTGTTTCTCACACTGCTTCTTTCGCCATGCGCTTGATCGCCCTCAATAAACCGTTCGGCACGATCTGCCAGTTTTCGCCGCACGAGACGCGCCAGTCGCTTGCGGATTGGGTCAAGACGCCGAACGTCTACCCCGCCGGCCGTCTCGACTCCGATAGCGAAGGCCTCCTGCTGCTCACCGACGACGGCGCCTTGCAATCGCGCATCGCCGAACCGAAGCGCAAGCTCGTCAAGCGCTACTGGGCGCAGGTGGAAGGCGCGCCCGGCGACGACGCGCTCGCCGCGCTCGAACGCGGCGTCGATCTCAAGGACTTTGTGACACAGCCATGTCGCGCCAAGAAAATTTCCGATGCCGATGCGGACATGCTTTGGCCGCGCAATCCGCCCATCCGCTTTCGCGCAGCGATTCCCACCACCTGGATCGAACTCGCCATCAGCGAAGGAAAAAACCGTCAGGTGCGGCGTATGACGGCAGCCGTGGGATTTCCGACGCTGCGTCTCGTGCGCGTGGCGATCGGCTCGCTCGATATTTTTTCGCTGGGTCTCACGCCCGGCGAGAGCGTCGATGTGCCTGTGGATGCGCCGTGGAAGCCCGCAATGCATGCGCGACGCGCGCACAAGTAACTGTTGCGCAAGCACTTTTTGCGTTCGACATGCGTTTTGAGCCTGTAAAAAGCGTGTCTTTCAGTTGCCACGCATAGCTGAAAAATCGCAAAGCAAATGGAAACTTCGCGTCAACCGCTTCGCGAGACCATGCGTTAAATCACGCAGATGCCGCCCGAAGCTATCCGGCATTCAGCCTTCAGGGTCCTCGCAGCAATGCACGGTCCCGACCGCTGGCAGACACGAATTGCAAGTTCACAAGAATTTGTCGATCCGACTGTCAACCGAAAGGTGGATGGCACGTTTACCGACCTGATCCAATAACCGGGTCACTTGGTTAATTAACTCAAGCTGAGGATTCACAAAATGAACAAACTGATCGCTGCTCTGGTCGCTGGCCTCTTCGCATCGGCTGCATTCGCACAAGCTTCGGCTCCGGAAGCTGCTTCGGCTGCTCCGGCAGCTGCTGCTTCGTCGGCACACAAGGCTTCGCACAAGAAGTCGCACAAGAAGTCGTCGCACAAGAAGGCAGCTAAGGCTGAAGCAGCTTCGGCAGCTTCGGAGTAAGCTTCTTGTAAGACGCAACGAAGAATGGCGCTCCGCGCCGATCTTCGCTTCGTTTGAAAGGCAGAGTGTCGCAAGGCGCTCTGCCTTTTGTTTTTGCAGCGTCGCCATGTTGCTGCGAATGTCACTGTTATCGCGCTGCAAGTTTTGACCCGCGCCGACCTGGTCGCGTAACATGCGCGGACTAATCTCTAGCAAGGAGCTCACTCGTGCGATTTTCCCTGCGCCCGCTGATCGCGCGCTGCGCGCTCGCAGCGTTTGCCACCGTGTCGGCCTTCACGTTCTCGTCGGCCCTGATCAGCACACCGGCATACGCCCAGCAGATGCCGCCCGGCGCGAAGCAGCCCGGCGATTTTCCGCGTTTGAAGCTCACGGCAGGCATGTTCGTGATCGACGCCGCCGTCGCCGCCAATGATGCGGATCGCGAGCAAGGCCTCATGTATCGCACGCAGCTCGCGCCCAACGAAGGCATGCTGTTCGTGTTCGGCGAAAACGCCGTGCACTGCTTCTGGATGAAGAACACGCTGATCCCGCTGTCGATCGCCTTCATGCGCGCCGACGGCACGATCACCGACATCGACGAGATGCAGGCGGAAACGACCAACAATCACTGCCCGCGCAACAACGGTGTCTATGCCCTGGAAATGAGCAAGGGCTTCTTCACGTCGAAGGGCATCAAGCCCGGCATGAAGATCGACGGTCTGCCGCCGCTGCAATAAGCGCTGTAGCACGCGCGCCAAAAACCGGTTCCGCTCCAGGCGGCGCCGGTTTTTTTTCGCCCACGCACCGGCTGGCAAGGGTCGCGCGGCCGCTATGACACCCTTACCAGCAAAAGCCGCGCGCAAGCGCTATCCTAGTAATCCGCCGCGCAGCACAGGCTTGACCCGGAACAGTCCGGACCAGCCACCGCGCGGGCCGCCGGACCGCGCGCAGGCCGCGCCGCGCGCCGCCCGGCACTTTCCATGGCGCGTCTTTCCAAGGAGATCACCGTGCCTCGCAAGACTCCCATCGAGCGCTATCGCAATATTGGCATTAGCGCCCACATCGATGCCGGCAAAACCACCACGACCGAGCGCATCCTTTTCTATACCGGTGTGAATCACAAGCTCGGCGAGGTTCACGACGGCGCGGCGACCATGGACTGGATGGAGCAGGAGCAGGAACGCGGCATCACGATCACCTCGGCCGCGACGACTGCGTTCTGGAAAGGCATGGCCGGCAACTACCCCGAACACCGCATCAACATCATCGACACCCCGGGGCACGTGGACTTCACGATTGAAGTCGAGCGTTCCATGCGCGTGCTCGACGGCGCATGCATGGTGTACGACTCGGTCGGCGGCGTGCAGCCGCAGTCGGAAACCGTGTGGCGTCAGGCGAACAAGTACAAGGTGCCGCGCATTGCGTTCGTCAACAAGATGGACCGTGTCGGTGCGGACTTTTTCCGCGTGCAGCGTCAGATCGGCGAGCGCCTGAAAGGCGTGGCGGTGCCGATCCAGATTCCGGTCGGCGCGGAAGATCACTTCCAGGGCGTGGTCGATCTCGTGAAGATGAAGGCGATCGTCTGGGACGACGAAAGCCAGGGCGTGAAGTTCGAGTACGAAGAGATCCCGGCGAATCTGCTTGAGACGGCGAAGGAGTGGCACGGCAAGATGGTCGAAGCCGCCGCCGAAGCCGACGAAGCGCTGCTCGAAAAGTACCTCGAAGATCACGAAAGCCTGACCGAAGACGAAATCAAGGCGGCGCTGCGCAAGCGCACCATCGCCGGCGAAATCGTGCCGATGCTGTGCGGCAGCGCGTTCAAGAACAAGGGCGTGCAGGCCATGCTCGACGCCGTGATCGACTATCTGCCCTCGCCGGTGGACGTGCCCGCTATCCTCGGCCACGACCTGAGCGACAAGGAAATCGAACGTCATCCGAGCGACGACGAGCCCTTCTCCGCGCTCGCGTTCAAGATCATGACCGACCCGTTCGTCGGTCAGCTGATCTTCTTCCGCGTCTATTCGGGCGTGGTGGAATCGGGCGACACGGTGCTCAACGCGATCAAGGAAAAGCGCGAGCGCCTCGGCCGCATCCTGCAGATGCACGCCAACGAGCGCAAGGAAATCAAGGAAGTGCGCGCGGGCGATATCGCCGCCGCTGTGGGCCTGAAAGAAGCCACCACCGGCGACACGCTGTGCGATCCGGCCAACCCGATCGTGCTCGAACGCATGATCTTCCCGGAACCGGTGATCTCGCAGGCCGTGGAGCCGAAGACCAAGGCCGACCAGGAAAAGATGGGCATCGCGCTCAATCGTCTGGCGCAGGAAGACCCGTCGTTCCGCGTGCAGACCGATGAGGAATCCGGCCAGACCATCATCTCCGGCATGGGCGAGCTGCACCTGGAAATTCTGGTCGATCGGATGAAGCGCGAGTTCGGCGTGGAAGCGACGGTCGGCAAGCCGCAGGTGGCGTATCGCGAAACGGTGAAGAACAAGGTCGAGGATGTCGAAGGCAAGTTCGTCAAGCAGTCGGGCGGGCGCGGCCAGTACGGCCACGCGGTCATCACGCTCGAACCGCAAACGCCGGGCAAGGGCTACGAATTCGTCGATGCCATCAAGGGCGGCGTGATTCCGCGCGAATTCATTCCGGCGGTCGACAAGGGCATCCAGGAAACGCTGAAGGCGGGCGTGCTCGCGGGTTATCCGGTGGTGGACACCAAGGTGACGCTCACGTTCGGTTCGTACCACGACGTGGACTCGAACGAAAACGCCTTCCGCATGGCCGGTTCGATGGCCTTCAAGGAAGCGATGCGCAAAGCAAAGCCGATCCTGCTCGAACCGATGATGGCGGTGGAAGTGGAAACGCCCGAGGACTTCATGGGCAACGTGATGGGCGATCTGTCGAGCCGTCGCGGCATCGTGCAGGGCATGGAGGACATCGCGGGCGGCGGCGGCAAGATCGTGCGCGCCGAAGTGCCGCTGTCGGAAATGTTCGGCTACTCGACTTCGCTGCGCTCGCTCACGCAGGGCCGCGCGACGTACACGATGGAGTTCAAGCACTACTCGGAAACGCCGCAAAACGTGGCCGAAGCGGTCATCAACGCGAAGAAAACCTAAGCCCACGCGTTCCATGCTTCAACCGAAAGCCCGTCCCTCACCGGACGGGCTTTTTTGTTCCGCGCGCGAGTGTTTTTTGACCGTGCCACAATGAAAAGCGAGCGTTCAGCGAGCGCCAAGCCCAATCGAGGAGACACGACATGAGCCACGATCACGACCATGAGCACCCTCACGAACACGATCACGACCAGCCTGTGGACTGGCGCGAAAACGGCGTCAAGGTAATCCGCGGCGATCAACTCGACAGCAATACCGCGCAGACGCCCGGCATGAACCGCGCCGCCGCCATCAACGCGGCGCGCGTGGGCGCGCAGAAAATCTGGGCCGGCACCGTGACGATCCACCCGAACGCCAAAACCGGCGCGCATCACCACGGCGCACTGGAAAGCGTGATCTACGTGGTGCGCGGCCACGCGCGCATGCGCTGGGGCGAACATCTGGAATTTACCGCCGAAGCCGGGCCCGGCGACTTTATCTTCGTGCCGCCCTACGTACCGCACCAGGAAATCAACGCCAGCACCGACGATCCGCTCGAATGCGTGCTGGTGCGAAGCGACAACGAAGCCGTGGTCGTGAACCTGAACATCGACGCCGTCGAAGCGCCCGAAACGGTCTACTGGGTCGATCCGATCCATCGTCATCCTCACGATCACTGAATCGCTCCCCCCGTAAAAACAGCATGACACCGACCGCCACGCCGCTGCGCCGCCGACTGATTCCGCTCTATGCCGTGCTGATCGCCGCGAATCTCGCGGCCTGGGCGTGGGCGCTGATCGCCTTTCGTCACTATCCGCTGCTGCTCGGCACCGCCCTGCTCGCCTATGGCTTCGGCCTGCGACATGCGGTGGACGCCGATCACATCGCCGCCATCGACGCCGTCACGCGCAAGCTCATGCAGCGCGGCCAGCAGCCGATCGGTGTGGGGCTCGCGTTTTCGCTCGGGCATTCGACCATCGTTGTCGCGGCGACGGTCGGCATCGCGCTTTCGGCGCTTACGCTGCATGGGCGATTCGAGCAGTTCCACGAGATCGGCTCGACTATCGGCACTCTCGTGTCGTCGGGCTTTCTGCTGGTGCTCGCGGGCGTGAATCTGGTGATCCTGCGCGACGTCTGGCGGCGTTATCGCCAGGCCGGGCGCGCACCGGACGAGCACGCCGCGCAGCTTGCGGCGCAGGCCAGCGCGCCTGCCGGTCTGCTCTCGCGCGCACTGCGCCCGCTCTTCAGGCTCGTCACGAAAAGCTGGCACATGTATCCCGTCGGCGTGCTGTTTGGCCTGGGATTCGACACGGCGACGGAAATCGGTCTGCTGGCGATTGCCGCCGCCGAAGCGGGCAAGGGCCTGCCGATGTACTCGATCCTCGTGTTCCCGGCGCTCTTCACGGCGGGCATGACGCTGGTCGATTCCACCGACAACGTGCTGATGGTCCATGCCTACGGCTGGGCGATGGACGACCCGCGCCGCAAGCTCTACTACAACGCCAGCATCACGTTTGTCTCCGCGCTGGTGGCGATCGTGATCGGCGGCGTGGAAGCCGTGGGCCTGATCGGCGACAAGCTCGGCGCGAGCGGCGGAGTGTGGGCGATCGCCAGCGATCTGAACGACCGTTTCGGCGAGCTGGGATATGGGATCGTCGCGCTCTTCATCGCCTGCTGGATCGGCTCGGTGCTGTTCCATCGCTGGCGTCGCCCGGCGGTGAGCGCGGGCGGGCCGCTGTGATTTTTCCCTTGCGATAGCGGACGACCGCGCCGCTTTCGCAGCGTCTTGCGCAACGGCACAGCCACAGGCTGACAAACCGCGCGCCGCCCCTGCCCGCGCTCGCGCCAGAGCGCAACCCCGCACAACCCTGGGCCTCGTGCCGATCTCCGAAAACGCGTAAACTGGTCCGACCAGGTCTCAAACGTCGTCCGCCGCACCGCATGCCGCCGTCGTGGCTGCTTCCCTACCTGAAGCCGCCGCGCCCATTCACGGAACCGCACGGAATCTCGCGCCGATGAAACGTCCGCAGTCCCGCTCTTCCCGCCCGCTTGCGCACGCCAGCGCACCGTCCAGCCTCGAAAACCCGCGTCTTGAACCGCTGCGCCGCGTCGCAGGGGACTACGGCAACCACGCCATCGACGAATTGCTCGCCGGTCGCCTCACACGCCGCGAACTGCTGCGCTTTGCGAGCGTACTCGGCCTGTCGAGTCTCGCGTTGGCGGGCGGCGGCTTGATCGCGCCGCAGAACGCCCGCGCCCAGGCCGCGGGCAAACCTGGCAACCAGACCATCCGCGTCGCCCATCTGATGCCGGCGGGCGCCGTCGATCCGCTCACGGTCACCGATGCCGGCGCGCTGTGTCTCCTGAACCAGACCGGCGAATTCCTCGCCAACGACGACGCTGACGGCCATCTGCAACCCGCGCTCGCCCTGTCCTGGCAGCCCAACGACAAGGCCGACGTCTGGACCTTCAAGCTGCGCCCTGGCGTCAAATTCCACGATGGCCAGCCGTTCGGCGCAAAGGACGTGGTGGCCACGTTCGACCGCCTCGCCGACCCGGCCAGCGGCTCGGCGGCGCTCTCGGTCCTCAAGGGCGTGCTCTCGAAAGGCGGCACGAAGCTCGTCGACGAACACACCGTCGCGTTTCATCTGGATGCGCCCAACGGCAACTTCCCCTACTACGTCTCGTCGGACAACTACAACGCCGTGCTGCTGCCCGCGAATTACGCTGGCAACTACGAGAAAAGCTTTATCGGCACCGGCCCGTTCAAGCTCGAAAAGTTCGAAGCGCGGCGCGGCGCGAGCTTCGTGCGCCACGACGGCTACTGGGGCGACAAGGCGCTGCCCGAACGCGTGCAGTTCGCCTTCTACGCCGACGAGCAGGCGCAGATTCTCGCGCTGCAAGGCCGACAGGCCGACGTGATGGGCACCTTCACCGTGCAGGGCGGCATCGGCATTCTCAACAATCCGGATTTCAAGGTGATCGGCGTGCGTTCGAGCGCGCATCGCCAGATTCACATGCGCAACGACGTCGCGCAATTCAAGGACAAGCGCGTGCGCCAGGCGCTGGCGCTCGCACTCGATCGCGACGTGATGGTGCGCGGCCTCTTCAAGGGCCGCGCCGTGGTGGGCAACGACAGCCCGTTCGCGCCAATCTTCCCGTCGACGGCCACGACCGTGCCGCAACGCAAGGTCGATCTGGCGAAGGCGCGTCAATTGCTCGCGCAGGCGGGCGTGGCCAACGGCTTCGACGCGACGCTCACGACCGAGAAGTACATGGAGATTCCCGATCTGGCCGTGGTCGTGCAGAACGCGGCCAAGGCGATCGGCGTGCGCATCACGCTGAAAGTGGAGAGCCAGTCGCAGTACTACGGCGCGGGCACCTACGGCAAATCGGACTGGCTCGACGCGCCGCTGGGTATCACCGATTACGGCCATCGCGGCGTGCCGAACGTATTCCTCAACGCGCCGCTCACAAGCGGCGGCACGTGGAACGCAGCGCATTTCCGCAATCCGCAGTACGACAAGCTGGTCGCGCAATTCGTGGCGACGCTCGACGTCGCCGCGCAAAAGCAGGTGTCCGCGCAGATCCAGACGCTGCTGCTCGACGAAACGCCCATGATCATCCCGTACTTCTACGATCAGTTGATCGCGCAAAGCACGAAGCTCTCGGGCGTGCACTTCACGGCGCTCGCGCAGTTGTACTTCGACCGCGCCACGCTTTCGGGCTGAGCGCGGGCTGACTCACGGCGTCGAAGAAACCGCGCATGGCCACTGAGCTGACGAGACCGCCCCACCTCCCTCGCCGTGCACCGCGCCAGCGCCTGGGCAGCGGCGCGGCGCGCTTTCTCGCGCAACGCGCCGCGTGGGCGCTGTTCACGCTGTGGCTGCTCTCCGTGCTGGTGTTCGCGGGCGGCCAGCTGCTGCCCGGCGACATCGGCCGCGCGGTGCTGGGGCCACTCGCCGATGCCCGCGCCGTGGCCGCGCTCAACCACCAGTTGGGCGCGGACCGCCCGCTGCTCGATCAATACGGCGGCTGGATCGGCCATGCGCTGCGCGGCGACTTCGGCACGTCGTGGACCTTCCGCCAACCCGTCGCGCCGATGGTCGGCGACGCCCTGCTGCAAACGGCAAAGCTCGGCTTTCTGGCGTTTATCGTGGTGGTGCCGCTTGGCATCGGCGGCGGCGTGTGGGCGGCGCTCAACGGCGGGCGCTGGCTCGATCGCCTCATCAGCACGCTCGGGCTATGCGCGAGCGCGGTGCCGGAATTCGTTTCGTCGATTGCGCTGATTCTCGTGTTCGGCGTGTGGCTGCGCTGGCTGCCGATCGAAGCCGTCGCGCCGCCCGATGCGGGCGTGTTCGAAACGCTGCGCCATCTGGTGCTGCCCGTGCTGCCGCTCGTGCTGGTGTTCTTCGGCTATCTCGCCCGCATCGCGCGAGCGGGCATGCTCGAAGCGCTCGACGCCGATTACACCCGCACCGCCATCCTCAAAGGGCTGCCGCGCCATACCGTGATCGTGCGCCACGTGCTGCGCAATGCGCTGCTGCCCAGCGTCACGGTGGCGGCTACGCAGCTCGGCTATCTGATCGGCGGGCTGGTGGTGGTGGAGTCGCTGTTCCGCTATCCGGGCATCGGCTCGCTGATCTACAACGCGGCCAAGGCGAAGGACTTTCCGCTGCTCGAAGCGGGCGTGCTGACGGTGGGCCTCGTCTATACGCTTGCGAATCTGGCGGCCGATCTGCTGCACGCGCTGTTCGATCCGCGCCTGCGCAATCCTTCCGGCCGATGAAGGTCGATCAATGTCGATAAGCGCCCCATGACCGATACGGCCTCCGAAACGATCAGCGATGACGCGGCGCACGCGCCCTCGCACGAGCCATCGCACGAACCATCGCGCTTCGCGGCAACGCTGCGCCTGCTGCTGCGCTCGCCCACCTTCGTGGTGGGTGCGCTGATCCTGCTCGCGTGGATCGTCTGCGCGATTGCGGGTGCGTGGATCGCGCCGTACGACGCCTACGCTTCCGATCCGCTCAGCTCGCTGCTGCCGCCCGATCACACGCATTGGTGCGGCACCGATCAGCTTGGCCGCGACATCTGCTCGCGTGTGATCGTCGGCGCACGCGACATTCTCACGATCGCGCCGCTCGCCACCTTGACCGGCACGCTCGCGGGTGCGGCGCTTGGCCTACTTACCGGCTATCTGGAAGGCTGGGGCGGCACGCTGGTCGCGCGCGCGCTCGACGCCGTGCTGGCGCTGCCGCTCGTGATCGTCGCCCTGCTGGTGCTCGCGGCTGTGGGCGCATCGAATCTCGCCGTGGTGCTGGTGATCGGCATCACCTTCGCGCCGCTGGTCGCGCGCACGGTGCGCGCCGCGGTGCTGGCCGAACGTCATCTCGACTACGTGGCGGCGGCGCGCCTGCGCGGCGAGCGCGCGCTCTACGTGATGTTCGCGGAGATCCTGCCCAACGTCTGGCCGCCCATCGTCGTCGAGGCCACCGTGCGGCTGGGCTACGCGATCTTCGCGGTCGCAACGCTGTCGTTTCTCGGCTTCGGCATCCAGCCGCCTTCCGCCGACTGGGGACTTGCACTGGCGGAGTCGTACGCGCTGCTCGCGGGCGGCGCGTGGTGGACCGTGGCGTTCGATGCGCTCGCCATCGCCTCGCTGGTGGTCGCCGCCAATCTGATCGCCGATAGCCTGCGCGAGGTGCTTGAAACATGAGCGAAACATGAACGCCGGCACCGCCCGCGGCCCCGCTCTCGCCACCTTCAGCGCCCCGCGCGCCGACGATGCGCTCGCGCTCGTCGGCCTGACGGTGTCGTACCGCGTGCGCGGGCGCGATCGCGACGTGCTCACCGACGTCTCGCTGCGCATCAAACGCGGCGAAGCCTTTGGGCTCGTCGGCGAATCGGGCTGCGGCAAATCGACGGTGGCGCTGGCCGTGCTGCGCTATCTCGCCCACAACGGCCGCGTGAAATCCGGCCGCATCGCCATCGGCGGCGAGGACGTGCTCAAGCTCAATCGCGAAGGCTTGCGTCTGCTGCGCGCGCACAAGGTCTCGATGGTCTATCAGGATCCGGCGAGCGCGCTCAACCCGACGCTCACCATCGCGCGGCAGCTCAGCGAGGCCTTCGAAGCCGCGGGTGCGAGCGCCACCGACGCGCTCGCTCAGGCGCACGCGATGCTCGCCCGCGTGCGCATTGCCGATCCCGCGCGCGTGATGGCGAGCTGGCCGCATCAGCTTTCGGGCGGCATGCAGCAGCGCGTGGTGATCGCGATGGCGCTGGCCTCGAACCCCACCCTGCTGATTCTCGACGAACCCACCACCGGCCTCGACGCCACCGTCGAAGCCGAAGTGCTCGCGCTCGTCGCGCAGTTGCGTGCGGAACTCGGCATGGCGGTGCTGCTCATCAGCCACGATCTGGGCGTGATCGCGCGCATGTGCGAGCGCGTGGGCGTGCTTTACGCGGGGCGTCTGGTGGAAGAAGGCGCGACGCAGGATGTGTTCGCTCGCGCGCGCCATCCGTACACGGTGGGTTTGTTGCGCTGCCTGCCCGCGCCAGGTCGCACCAAAGCGCACGGCACGCTCGATACGATTGCGGGCGAACTGCCCGCGCCGGGCACGCTCACGCACGGCTGCGTCTACGCGCCGCGCTGCCGCATGGCCGACGCGCGCTGCCGCGAGCATGCGCCGCCGCCGCATCGCATGGAAGCGCCGCATGGCGAGCAGATGGCGCGTTGCCACTACCACGAACGCGCCATCGACCTGCCCGCAGCGGACGCGGCGAATACAAGCGATATCGATACATTCGATGCGCGCGCAAGCGCACAGAGCGCCACGCACCCAACCGAAGCGGCCAGACAAGACGCCATACAACAGACAAACGAACAAACAGACAAAACGCCTGTGGCAAGCGGGCAGCGCGCCGCGCCCATCGTGCTGCGCGCGGCCCATCTTTCGCTGACCTTCGGTCACGGCGCGCGATCCTGGCGCGTGCTCAACGATGTCTCGCTCGCCTTGCGTGCGGGCGAAACGCTCGGGCTTGTCGGTGAATCGGGCAGCGGCAAGACGACACTCGCAAAGCTCCTGCTAGGGGTACATAGCGCCGATGCGGGCGGCACGATCGAACTCGACGGCCAGCCGCTTTCGGCACGTCTTGCACAGCGCCATGCCCGCGCATTGCGCGCGCTGCGCATCGTGTTCCAGCATCCCGATGCCTCGCTCAACCGCGCGTTGCCCGTGAAGCGGCTGGTTGGCCGCGCCCTCGTGCGTGCCGAAGGCGAAGGCTCTGCAACGAGCACGAGCGCCGACCCCACGCCTCGCGTCGCCAGTCTGCTCGACGCCGTGCGCGTGCCCCTGCGCTATCTCAACGCGCGTGCCCGGCAGCTTTCGGGCGGCCTCAAACAGCGCGTGGCGATTGCCCAGGCCTTCGCGGGCGAGCCGCGCGTGGTGATCTGCGACGAGCCGACCTCGGCGCTCGATGTCTCGGTGCAAGCGGCGATCCTGAACCTGCTCGCGCGTCTGCAACGCGAGCGCGGCGTGAGCTATCTCTTCATCTCGCATGATCTTGAGGTGGTGCGCTATCTCGCGGATCGCGTGATGGTGCTCTACGCGGGCCATGTGCTGGAAAGCGGTCCGGCGAGCGCGGTGCTCGGCGGCCCTTGCCATCCTTACACCGAAATGTTGCTCAACGCCGGCAAGGCGACGTCGAGCGATCCGGCGCGCAGCAGCGCCACGATCGCCACGATAGCCGCGGCACATTCAAGCACGGGCTGCGTGTTCAGCGGCCGCTGCCCGCGCAAGCTCGGCGCGATCTGCGACGAGAGCGCTCCACCCTTCGATGCCGATGACCGTACCGATGGCGACGGCCATCGCATCCGCTGCCATATCCCCGCCGCCGAACTACGCGAATTGCAGCGCGGGCTCAGTGTGGCATCGGGCGATTCGTCAGACACACAGAAGGTCTGACGAAACCCGCCTGCGGAAACTCGTTGCGTTGTCCGCGTTTGAAACGGATTTCGACATTCCGCACTGACACGTTTCATCGCCGAAACGTTTTCAGCGATTTTTCCTGCGCCAGCACCATAGGTGAATTGTAAAGTCCCCTACCTACGGCCTTTTGCGGCCGATGGCACAGAACTCGCTATATCGATACCAGGCATCCGGTCGCCGCCTGACGACGGCTCAGGGCGTGTAAGCGCCCTGCATCGAACCAGGCGAACGGATGACCGGACGCACGACGCGCTTGCTTTCTGCCGCTCCGCCATCGGGCTGACGACAATCGGCAAGGACTCCTGCACAAACCGGTCATCCGATGCGAAGCCGGCCGTGTGCCTCGTGTACCGCTCCAACTGGCATGACATGGCGCTCCCACGATATGGAGCGCACACCGGCGCAAAGCGGATCCAGCCTGACGGGGGTCGGCGTTGACGCAGTTACTGCGCGACGTCAGACACAAGGCGCAAGAGAAGCGAAGCGGACACGCGCCATCGCTTCCCGGGAGGACGTCATGAAGAACAGATCATTTCATCAGTACTGCTACGGGGTTGGCCGAGGACTCGCTATTGTTGCAATCGGCGCGGCGGGAGCCAGCGTGCTCCTGCCCGCCGTCGGCGCGCACGCCGAAAGCAACGTCACGTCCCCGACCTGGATGATCGTCGCCGATGCCGCATTGCCGGCGAGCGGCGGCGCAGTCAACGACGCCGGGATGCCGGTCGAAGGCTCGGGTCCGGGTTCGTCGGCCACGGCTGGAACCGCGGGCGGCGCCGGGACGGCAGGCGGCTCGACGCCGATGTCGGGCGCGAGCCCGTTCGGCGCGGCCAGCGCCCTTCCGGCAAGCAGCGCGGGCGCAGCGACAGCGCCCGGCAAGGCGGCTGGCGCAGGTGCGCCTGGCGCGGCAGGCACCGCCGGTACGGCCGGTACTGCGGGCACAGCGGCGGGCACAGCGGGCGCTGGCAGCGACACCACGAGCGAAGCGTCTGACGCCGCCACGGTCTTCCTGCCGAAGAACTGCTACGGCAACAACAGCGGCAACTGCGGCCAGGGCGGCCGCGGCGGCAGTGGCAACGGATCGTCGAGTTCGGCCAGCGCGGGCGGTGTCGGCGCGGGCGTTTCCGGCAGCACGAGT
>NZ_VWWJ01000022.1 GCF_011753055.1 Burkholderia sp. Ax-1719
CCCACCGCACCCCCGATCACCGCACCCGTGCTGCCGCCGACCGCGCCGCCCAGCGCAGCGCCCGCGACACCGCCGAGCGCGCCGCCCAGCGCGTTGTTCATGTCGCCGGCCATGGCAGGCAACGAAACCGCTGCGGCCAGCGCCGCAATCGCAACCATCGGGATGAATTTCTTCGACATGGAGGAGCCCATTCATTTTTAAGATGGAGCGGAGTATAGCGGGCAATCTGAAAGGCTTCTGTAACGCCGGCAGAGGCGGGGGGTAAGAGGTGTAACAAAATGATCCCAAACCTTCCGATGCGCGTGAGAGAGCGTTGCGGCGAGTGAGAAAGTCTTGCCGATTGGCGGGTCTCCGGAGGTTCCGAGCGCCTTGCCGTCCCCATTTCCTATGGCTTCCAGGACAATTCCTACGTGTGCTAACCTGTATATATATACAGTACTCGGCGCGCCGAATGGACCGGAAAGCAGGACGCAATCATGGGACGGAATCATCGTCATTTCCCGCCGCTCACCGCGGCGGAGCTAGCCGATATTTACGACCGGCACCCGCTGCCTGTTGTTTTGCGGCTGCTTTGGGAGATTCACCGGCTGCGCTCGACCGTTCGCCGGGCGAACCAGATTCGCCTGATGATCGGCACGCGCGTGGGGTCGGCCAATACGCCGGCGGGCATCTGGGAGCGCTTCGAGCAGGATCTGGACGCCGAGCCCTGTCTTACCGATCCGCTAACGCCGCGACAGAAGGGACTACTGCATGAAGGCGAGCCGGAAGGGCGATTGCGGCGACGCAGGCGTAATGGGGACTAATCGATCGGGCAAGAAAGGCGGGAACAAGAGGTAGTCTGAAGGCAAACGTGAAGGAAGCCGTAGGGTTCATAGAAATTTGGCTGTAAGTGCCCCTTGTTACAGTCATCGCAGGCGTCGTGCCTTCGGTGGCAGTTAAAACAAGAGCGATCAACTCATGCTGACAGCCCGCGCGTTCCGGCCCTTCAAATTATTCGCGTTGTTCCTGACGCCACTTTTCGCGCTGCTCCTCGCCACGCCCGCGTGGGCCTTCCAGACGCGTATCGTCTCGATCCCGAGCGCGGCCATGCATCGCGCGTTCGATGCAACCGTCGTGCTTCCCGACGATTACGCTCGCAGCAGCAGCGCGGCGCGCTTTCCGGTCATTTATGTGCTGCACGGCTCAGGCGGCAATTACGCCGACTGGACTTCGAACACGCAGATCGGCAAGCTCGCGGATCGTTATCACGTGATGCTCGTGATGCCCGACGGCGGCCACGAAAGCTGGTACATCGACAGTCCCTTCGATACCGCGAGCCGCTACGAAACCTATGTGGGCACCGAGGTCGTCTCGTATATCGACGCGCATTTCCGCACGCTTGCCACGCGCCAGACGCGCGCGATTACGGGCTTGAGCATGGGCGGCTTCGGCGCGCTGCGCATCGCGCTCGATCACCCCGAGGCGTTTGGCGCGGCGGGCAGCATCAGCGGGGCGGTCGATCCGCGTAATTGCGAGGATGAACCGGGCATCGACCGCATCTTCGGCAATCCCGCACGTCATGCCGATTTCTGGACGCGCAACGCCATTGTCGAAGGCGCGAACAGCTTCGAGCAGGCGCATATCGCGCTGACGATCGATTGCGGCGTGAACGATTCATTCGTGCAGTCCAACCGCACGTTGCACGAAAAGCTCATCGCGCTAGGCGTGCCGCACGATTACGCGGAGCGGCCTGGCGGCCATACGTGGTCGTACTGGTCCAACGCCATCCGTTATCAGGTGCTGTTTTTTGCCACCTCGTTCCAGCACAACGGTTGGCATCCGGCTACGCACCAGGCGTAACGCGCTCATGCGCGGGCATGATTCGCATGCCTGATTAATATCGCCGGTTTGTGGTTGCAGGCTCGCGCAATGCGAGCCTTTTTTCTTTTTCGCTCCCATCTGCGCACCTTTTTCAGCCGCCTGTGGCACATCGATTGCGCTTTCGATGGCGTTCGTGCGGCGCGTCATCGGCGCTGCCGCATGTCGACAAACGGATCGCAATTGGATCGCCAACGGATCGTTTTCCAAGGAGCGCAATCATGAATTCCACCCTCAAGGCAGTGACGTTGTCTCTCGCGATGGCCGTGTCCGGCGCGGCGTTCGCCGCGGGTGCAGCCGGTGGCACGGGTGGCACGGGCAGCGGCGGTAGTTCGGGCAGCATGGGCGGCAGCAACGGCGTAGGCGCGGGCGGCGGCAATACGCAAGGCGCGGCAGGCGTGGTGCCGGACAGCAATCGCAACAGCAAGAACATGAAGGGCTACGGCACCAGCGGCTACGGCTCGCCGGGCACGACGGGCGTGGGCGGCGGCCAGGGCGCGGGAACGGGCGCCACGCCCAGTCGCGCACCGTCGACGATGCCGGGATCGCAGCAGTCATCGCCTGATTCAAGCCAATAAGTCATCGCGGCAGGCGCGGCGCAGCGTCCTGAAATCCGCGTTGCGCCGCACCTGTTGACCTCGGGCATCGCACTTGCTCAAGGGGTTGAACGTGATTGAACAGACGCAGGCGGCGTGATTGCCGTCGCGCGATTGCAAATGTTGTGGCCAGGCAGTCATGGCCCGGGATACCGATATGAATATCCACTACAGCAACGATCCGCCTCAATTCGACGGCGCGAATCTGCAGTTGCACTTCGTCGCCGAAGTGGATGGCGAGGCGCTCGATTGCGCCATTACGGCGGAGGCGCTGGAAGATCACTTTGGCGCGCAATCGGCGCTTGAAGGGCCGTTGCGCGAAGC
This sequence comes from Burkholderia sp. Ax-1719, assembly GCF_011753055.1. Classification (GTDB taxonomy): domain Bacteria; phylum Pseudomonadota; class Gammaproteobacteria; order Burkholderiales; family Burkholderiaceae; genus Paraburkholderia. The sequence goes on from NZ_VWWJ01000022.1 coordinate 2,778, forward strand.
ATTCGCGCGCGGACAATCGCGCATTCACGCGGTCTGCACGCGCGCCATCGAACAGCGCGGAGGCGCGGTGGTGCTGCACAGCGGCCGGTTCCGCGCGCCGGATGTACTCAACGTACGCGACATACCCGACGCTCTGCATTGAGCATCGAGGAGGTCACATCATGTCTCTGATCGTAGCGAGCCGTTTCACGACCTTCAATGACGCCGAAGCGGCGATGGACAAGTTGCACAACAACGGATTCGTCGATGAGGACGTGTCGCTGTTCTACGTCAATCCGGGTGGCCAGCACGCGCGCTTTCCGGTCGGCGGCGACCGTTTCACCGATCCGCAATCGCGTTGGGCTTCGCTTGGCGCAGGAGCGGGAGCGGCGGCGGGCGCGCTGGTTGGCGTGATTCTCGCCATCGTGCTTTCGCTCCTCTTTTTACGTTCGCTGCTCGTGCTGGCGGTCGCCGCCGGTGTGGGCGCCTACGTGGGCACGCTCGCGGGCGCGCTGTGGCAGACGCGAGGCGGCGGCCGTGGGCATCGTCCCGATATCGGCCATGACCCCGACGGCACGCCTGCCGCGCGCGAATCGGGTGTGCTGGTGGCTGTGCACGTGAGTCCCGGGACCGAGCAGCAGGCCGCACAAGTGCTGGGCGCGGCGGGCGGCCGGGAAATCGAACGCGCCGACGGGCGCTGGCAGGACGGTCATTGGTCCGATTTCGACCCGACCCATACCGTTGAGCCGCTGCAACGCTGAATGTTTTTCGAACTGTTTTCGACTGAGCTGTTTTGCTTTTCAATGCCGCGTGCGCGCGGCGCCTGACTTTAACCCGGGCTGAACCGGAGACTGGAGGACGTCATGCTTCAATACGCAGTCATTTTCTTCATCATCGCAATCATCGCCGCCGTATTCGGCTTCGGCGGCATCGCGGCGGGTGCGGCATCGATTGCCAAGATCCTGTTCTTCATTTTCCTCGTGGTGTTTCTCGTCACCTTGTTGCTGGGCGTCGTGCGGCGAGGCTGATGCGCTAGTACCGCGTAACCAGTCTCACGATAAAAACGGCCCGCGCATGACGGCGCGGGCCGTTTTTCGTTCGATAGAACCCGTGGTATTAATAAGGATGACGTAGGGACGTCAGGCGATCGTGTCCACCACGCCGCCATCGACGCGCAGCGCCGCGCCCGTGGTCGCCGAAGCCTCTTTGGAGCATGCGTACACCACCATGTTCGCCACTTCTTCCACACTCGCCGCGCGTTGGATGATGGAAGACGAGCGATGCTCGCGCACGAAAGCGGCCGCCACTTCCTCTGCGCTCTTGCCCGTTCTTGCGACTTCGTCCTTGAGCATCGCTTCCACGCCGTCGGAAAGCGTCGGGCCGGGCAGCACCGAATTTACCGTCACGCCGGTGCCGGCAAGCCGTTTGGCGAGACCGCGCGCTACAGCGAGTTGCGCGGTCTTGGTCATGCCGTAGTGAATCATGTCGGCCGGAATATTCAGCCCCGATTCCGATGAGATGAATACAATGCGGCCCCAACCTTGTTTCGCCATCGCCTCGGCGTAAGCGCGCGAGAGCCGCACGCCCGACATCACGTTGGTTTCGAAGAAACGCAGCCATTCGCTGTCGGGAATCTCGAAGAAGTCCTGCTGCTTGAACACGCCCAGATTGTTCACCAGGATATCCACCTTCGGATAAGCCTTCACCAGCGCCGCGCATCCCGCCTCGTTCGACAGATCGCCAACGAAACCCTGCACCTGCGCGCCGGACACGGCCGCGCGCACCGCGGCTTCGGCGTCGCGCACGTTGCCCTCATGGCGGCTGCTCACAATCACTTTCGCGCCCGTGCCCGCTAGCCCTTTGGCGATGGCCAGACCGATGCCCGCGGCCGAACCGGTAACGAGCGCAAGTTTTCCCGACAAGTCGATTTTCATGCTGGCTCCAGTCTCGTGAAGAACGGGCAGTGTACTGCGCGTGCCGTATCGCTGCACTCAAGGCTTGCGTTTTGTGTCAATCGATATAGAATGCGTCTGTATTGTATCGATTGATATAGAACGCGAGGAAAGCAAACATGTCGGCGACTCCTTCCACCCTTGGCGTGCGCGCGCCTGATCGGCTCGATACGCAGGCGCTGTTCGCGACGCTCGCGGGTCTGTGTGGCAGTTTCGTCGCGATTGGGCTCGCGCGTTTCGCGTACACGCCGCTGATTCCGTCATTGATCCAGGCGCATTGGTTCACGGCCTCGCAGGCGGTTACGCTGGGTGCGGCCAATTTCGCGGGCTATTTGCTGGGCGCGTTGCTCGGGCGTCCCATCGCACACCTGCTCGGCAATCGTCTTGCGTTGCGCGGGCTCATGGCGACCGCCACGCTGGCGTTTTTTGCCTGTGCCTTTCCGCTCTCGATTGCGTGGTTCTTTGCGTGGCGGCTCGCTTCGGGCGTGGCGGGCGGAGCGATCATGGTGCTGGTGGCCACGTCGATCCTGCCGCATGTGCCGCCCGCGCGGCGCGGCTTCGTGAGCGGGATGATCTTTCTCGGTCTGGGGCTGGGCATCGCGGCGTCGGGCACCGCGATTCCCTGGTTGCTTCACTACGGCCTGCGCGTCACGTGGATGGGACTCGGCGCGATTGCGCTGTTGCTTACCGCAATAAGCTGGTTCGGCTGGCCGCGCTCCGATGCGCCGGTGGCAACGGCTGCTCATGGCACAACACAGCATGGCCTTGCGAAACCCACCCGCGCGTTGCGGGTGCATTACGCGCAGTACGCTGCCAACGCGCTCGGGCTCGTACCGGCGATGGTGCTGCTCGTCGACTACGTGGCGCGCGGTCTGGGGCAGGGCGCGGCCAGCGGCGCGTATATCTGGGTGCTCTATGGCGTCGCGGCGATCGCAGGTCCGATCGTCTGTGGCCAGGTGGCGGATCGCATCGGTTTTCGTCTGACCTGGCGCTTTGCGCTGCTGGCTCAGGCAGCCGCGGTGGCCTTGCTGGCGCTGTCGAGCCACATGGCCGCAATTCTCACGGCAACCGTTGTACTGGGCGCTTTCACGCCGGGCGTCGTTCCGGTTGCGCTCGGCCGAATCCATGAACTGATCCCGCACGATCATCTGGAACAGCGCGCCGCGTGGAGCCGTGCTACGACGGCTTTTGCATTGTTTCAGGCGTTGGGCGGCTATGGCTATTCGTATCTGTTTTCACATACGCACGAAAATTACGCGCTCATCTTCACCTGCGGAGCCGTTGCGCTGGCCTTGGCGTTCATCGTCGATCTGTTCATGAGCCGACGGTCAATCGAAACGGTCATGTAATTCGTATCACTGAATAAACGATAACAAACGCTCGTGTGCCTCGTGCACGCGGGCGTTTTTTCATGTCCAGATGTCACGCGCGAGTGAGGCATCGCCGAATCATCCGATGAATCGGGCAACGATGTCGTCATCGATCATCGCGATTTCAGTCAACAGTGTGTTTCATTAAGTCGCATTGTAACGCATAACTACGACTCATAGAATCGCAGTTATGCGATGCGGCAACGCAGCGCGTTTTTCCAGATGCAGTAGTTCGATATCGATCGGGCTCACGCAACGATCTACAGGAGTGGAACATGTCGAAGCGAATTCTGATTGTCGGGGCCGGTTTTGCCGGTATGTGGAGCGCGTTGAGCGCGGCGCGTCTGATCGACGAGGCCGGTCGCGCCGATGTCGAAATCGCACTGATCGCGCCGGAGCCGCAACTGCATGTGCGCCCGCGTCTGTACGAGGAAGGCCCGGCAAACATGAAAGCGCCGCTCACGGAAATCTTCGATGCAGTGGGCGTGAAGTTCGTGCAGGGCACCGTCGACCAGATCCACACCGATCGCCGAGAAGTGACGGGGCAGGATGCGCAAGGGCGCGCTTTCACGCTGGGTTACGACCGTCTCGTGCTGGCGACGGGCAGCAAGCTGTTCCGCCCCGAAATCGCGGGCCTTGCCGAACACGCGTTCAGCGTCGATCAGGTCGACGAGGCGGCGGCGCTCGAAACGCATATCCGTAATCTGGCGCAGCAGCCGGATAGTCCTGCGCGCAACACCATCGTGGTGGCGGGCGGCGGCTTCACGGGCATCGAAACGGCTGCGGAAATGCCGGCGCGTCTGCGTGCCGCGCTCGGCCAGGACGCGCAGGTGCGCGTCGTGGTGGTGGAGCGCAACGATGCGATCGGTCCCGATCTTGGCGCGGGCCCGCGTCCGGTGATCGAAACGGCGCTGCGTGAGTTGGGCGTGACGTCGCTGCTGGGCCAGGGCGTTGCGTCCGTCGACGCAAATGGCGTGACGACTGCCGACGGCACGCGCATCGAATCGAACACGGTGATCTGGACGGCAGGCGTGCGCGCCAGCGCGTTGACCGCGCAGATTGCCGCGCCCCGCGATGCGGCAGGCCGTCTCTATGTGGACAGCAATCTGGCGGTCGAAGCCGTGCCCGGCGTGTACGCGACTGGCGACGTTGCCAGCGCGGCCACCGACGATGTGGGCAACCGTACGCTGATGTCGTGCCAGCACGCGATGAATCTGGGCCGCTCGGCAGGGCACAATGCAGCCGCCGATCTGCTCGGCCTTGAAACGATTGCCTATAGCCAGCCGAAATACGTGACCTGTCTCGATCTCGGTCCGTGGGGCGCAGTCTATACGGAAGGCTGGGAGCGCGAAGTGAAGCTGAGCGGCCAGGAGGCGAAGCAGCTCAAGCACCGCATCAACAGCGAATGGATCTATCCGCCGCGTGCGGATCGTGAAGAGGTGCTGGCGGCTGCCGATCCGCGCCGGATCGTGGTTGCTTGAGCTGACGCGGCATATTGAAGTCGCAATGCGAAAGCAGGCTCTGAAAAGAGCCTGCTTTTTTTGCGCCCGCGTTTTATAGCGGGCTTAAAGCGAATTCAAGCCTGATTCAAGCCGATATCAAGTTGATATCAAGCCGCTATCAAGCGCGATCGCTGCGCCGATTCGCGGCCCGTTCGCCGAACCACTGCACCACCTGCTTGCCATGACTCGCAGGCGCTTTTGAGTGAGCGCGTGTGGCGAGATCGGCGAGTGTGTGCTTTTTCAGTTCCTCGCGCATGCTGCGCTCCGCGCCTTGCATGACCGCGTGAATCGAACAGGTGCCGCGTGTGGCCCACGCGGGCGCGGCATCGTCGAATAGTGCGCATTGAGCGCGGATTTCGCGGCAATCGAATAGCGCTTTTTCGCCGTCGATGGCTTCCACCACGTCATGCACCGTGATCGCCTGCGGCGCGCGCGCAAGCGTGAAGCCGCCGCGAATGCCTTCGGTGGCGGAAACGAGTCCCGCCTTCGCCAGGCGGGTAAAAAGCTTGGCGGCGTAATCCACCGAAACGCCCTGCATTTCGGCCAGATCGCGCACGCTGGCTTCGCGTACACCTTCGGGATCGGCCAGATAGAGCAGGCAATGCAAGCCGTACTCGACGCCGGTGCTGATGTAAGACATGGCTATACCACGACTGAATGAATCGGAGTTATAAGCGTATCACGCTTGAGCATCGCGCGCAGGCTCTAGTGCAGGGCGAAAATAAGGACTCAATGTGCGGCATGTCCCGGCAGCAGGCCTAGTAGCGTGAGCGCAGGCGCGACGGCGCCCGTCAGCCATTCGCGCTCCGGATGAATGCGGGCGATCACGCGCAGGCCCAGCAGCACCGCGAGCAGATGCTGAGCCGCTTCCGGCGCGCTGACCGTCTTCGCGATTTCGCCGCTGCGCTGGCCTGCTTCGACGCAGCGCAGGAAAAAGTCGCGGATCTGCGTGACTTCCGCGGTGACGGCGGCGCGCAATTCGTGGTCATCCGGTGCGGCTTCCAGACCGGAATTCACCATCAGACAGCCGCGTTTGTCCGGATCGTCGAGCGAGCGCTGCACGGTCTCGGCGAAAAAGCCGGTGATGGCGGTGCCGGGCGTGGCGGCGGCTTCATGCCGCACGATACGGTCGCGCAGCGAATGTTCCAGATAATGATCGAGCACGCGCAGGAACAACGCGCGCTTGTCGCCGAACGCGTTGTAAAGGCTGGGTTGCGTGAGGCCGGTGGCTTTCACGAGATCACGCGTCGAGGTGGCTTCGTAGCCGCGCGCCCAGAACGCGCCGCAGGCGGCATCCAGTACGCTGGTTTCGTCGAATTCGCGGGGGCGGCCCATGGTGGCTCCATCGGGTGGGGACGCCTTATTTTAAATCAATCGATATAAAATGTCCTGCTCGTCGCCAGAACGATGCTTCACGCGCTCCCCATTTCCGGATCGCTGATGCTATCGCGTCCGGTTTCCACGCGACCCGCGAAGCGGCGTGTCACGCCGTTTTCCGCGCTCAGCGTGAAGTCGTACCATCCACCCGCATCGCCCAGTGACCAGCTATGTTCGGCGCGGCCTTGTGCGGGTACGGTGGTGGCCCAGGGCGCATCGGTGCGATAGGCGTTCGACTGTACGCTGCACGTGCTGGGTTCGCGCCCGCTGTTCTCAAGCGCGAGTGTCAGGATGGCGTTCGCCACGTCGTAGCGCAGACGCGCTTCTGGGTTCGGGCCGCGCAGTACGGCGTCCACGTCGCCGGTAAAGCCGCGATGGAAGCCATTGGGGCCGAGTATCCAGAGATCGTAGCGGTCGCCGTCGGCGGCTTCGGGCGTCCAGTCGTCGGCGAGTTGCTTGCCTGCCTCGACGGTGTAGCGGCGCGGCACGCGCTCCAGATGCAAGCGGTCGTAGACATGAAAGACCGCGCCCGCGCTGCCGTCATTGACGAAGGCGAGCCGCACCTTGCGCCGCCCTTTGACGCTCGCATGCACATGCAACTGATACGGCAACGCGCGTGACGGGCGCGCTAGCCGCGCCTGGCGCGGCAAGCTCTGATCGGCCACGGCTGGCGGTGGCACCGCCTTGAGCTTGCTTTGCTGGGCGTTGAGGGCGTCGGCGGTGGCCTTGTCGGTCGGTGGAAATGCAGCGGCTGATTTTTCATTAGGCGTGCTGAAGTTGAACGCAGAGGTCATATCGCCGAATACCGCACGACGCCACGCGCTGATATTGGGTTCTTCCACACCAAAGCGCCGTTCGAGAAAGCGCAGCACGGACGTATGATCGAACGCCTGCGAGTTGACGAAACCGCCCGTACTCCACGGTGAAATCACGAACATCGGCACGCGTGGGCCGGGGCCATAGGGCAGACCATCCGGCGTGAGCGGCTTTTCGTCGCCTGGCGGGTTGGATACGGTGAAGTATTCGTGCTTCGTGCTGACCGTGGATTTGCCCGCATAGCCGCCGTCGGCATTCGGAGAGGGGACGTCGGGCGGCGGGACATGATCGAAGAAACAGTCGTTTTCATCGTAGTTCACGAACAGTACGGTCTTGCTCCAGACCTCCGGATTGGCGGTGAGCGTGTCCAGCACCTGCTGGATGTACCACGCGCCCTGGTTGGGCGTGGAGATGGCGGGATGTTCGCAATAGGCCTGCGGCGAGACGATCCAGCTCACCTGCGGCATGCGGTCCGCGGCGATATCGTCTTTGAGCGCCTGCAGGAAGCCGCCATCGGGCATGGTATTGCCGATGCCTTTGTAAAGCGGCGCAACCGCTTCGATCTCGGGCGTCCACGGCGCATTCGGTGCGCCGCTGATCGATTCATGCACCTTGCGGAAGGTCGCGAAACCGCAGAGCGGATTGTCGTTGTAGTTATCGGGCTGGTTTTCGTAGACCTTCCAGCTTACGCCGGCCTGTTGCAGCCGCTCCGCATAGGTGGTCCATTTCAGCCCCTTTTCGGAAGGCCCCAGCCAGTCCCAGCCGTTATTGTTCACCACTGCATGCGCATCGAAGCCGCCGCCGCCGGGGCCGTTCGTGCCGGTCCACAGGAAGATGCGGTTCGAATTGGTGCCGCCATGCAGCGAGCAATGATAGGCATCGCAGATCGTGAAGGCATTGGCGAGCGCGAAGTGAAACGGCAGATCGGCGGCTTCCAGATAGCCCATCGAGGTATCGCCTTTCGACTTCGGCCATTGCGTCATGCGACCATGATCCCAGGCGCTGTGCGCGTCGAGCCATTCGTGCGCGCCGCCCGCGAGCAGCGCATTACCCTTGTTTTTATCGAGGTGAAAGGGCAGCACGCTGCGCGCCCCGTCGCTTTGCTGCCAGACGCTTGCGCCTTGTGGCTGCGGAATGGTGATGCGGTCGCCGAAGCCGCGCACACCCGGCAGCGTGCCAAAATAATGATCGAACGAACGGTTCTCCTGCATGAAGATCACGACATGCTGGACGTCCTGAATCGTGCCGGTGACGTTGTTCGCGGGAATCGCAAGCGCGCGGCGGATGGCCGGCGGAAACAGGCCAAGCGCAGCGCCCGCGGCGGCGGCGCGCAGAAAGTGACGGCGGTCCTTCGAGGTCATGGTGCCAGTTCGTTCGGGTTCGTTCTGGGTCGTTGTGGAGCTATCGTACCCGGAACGCGTGCTGGCAGCTTGTGCATGGCGCGCGCCATGCCGCATGAACTAGCTCGTTCTACGAAGCATCGGCATAGGCAGCCGCGGTATCGACCGGCTCCGCGTCCAGCACGCTCATGAACGCCTCGATCAGACGCGCATTGGTGCGGCTCTTGAGGTGATAGAGATATTCGTGCATCACCGGGCCATCCGGTTCGATCGGCACGCTCACCAGCGCCGCGCCGCGCGGCACCTCGCCCGAGGGCATCAGCGAGCACCCCAGGCCATGACGGATCGCCTCGCAGATCGCTTCGCGGCTGCCGATCTCGATGAGCGCGGCGGGCGTCACGCCGCGCCGCTTGAGCGCGGCTTCGGTGGCGTCGCGCGTGCGCGAGCCAGGCTCGCGCAGCAGCAGCGTCTGCTGGGCTAGCACATTCAGGTCGGTGCTGCGCTTGTGCGCAAGCGGATGAGCTGGATCGACCACCAGCACAAGCGAATCGGTCGCAATGCGATGGCGCGTGAGCGAGGGGTCGTCGACGCGATTCGACGAAACCGCGACATCGACGCGATATTGCACCAGCGCGTCGAGCACTTCCTGCGAATTGCCCACTTCGATGCCGATCTGCACGTTCGGATACCGGCGGCGAAACGCCGCGACGGCCGGAAGAATGTAGTAGGGGCCGGTCGTGCCCAGGCGGAAACTGCCCGCATCGAGCGTGCGGCCGTCGCGCAGCGCGCAGTCGATGGCCAGCTCGCTTTCCATCATCCGGTCGATGAGCGGCATCAGCGAGGCGCCCGTCTGGGTCAGTTCGACGCGGCTGCCGCGCCGATGGAACAGCTCGACGCCATAATGCTTTTCGAGCTGCTGGATGCGCGCGGTGACCGTGGGCTGGCTGATCGAGAGATGCCGGGCGGCGGCGGTAATGCTGCCATGCCGGACGGTTTCGTAGAAGGCGGCGACGAGCGGCGCGAGTTGCGGGGCGAGCATAGGAGGGATCAGCGGGGGGAGGAGTCAACGACCGAATCTACGGCAAATAGCCTCGACTCTACCGCGCATGCGCGACAGTTTTGTTAAGCCGTGCTTGGTCGCATGCAGCGGGCATCGGGTTTGCGCCATCTCGTCATACATAGCACGGGAGGTTTGCCATGAAAACCCAGCGCAAGTCGACTGAAGTGCATCCTGCGCAAGCACCGCAGGTGGATCACGAGGACGATGCTCCGGTCAAGCATCCGCGTCACGAGGGTGGCGAGCCCGTTGCGGCTAAACATCCGCACGAGCCGCGCTCGGTCGGGGTGCAAGGGCATGAAGATCTCGAACGCGGTCTGGAAGATACCGACCGTTGGGGCGGCGATGCGTATCAGGAGCGCACGCAGAACGACGCCCAGGTCAACCGCAATACGCGTGAAAAGCATCATCGGTGATAACGCGCGCGGTGCGTGGTGCATCGCAACCCGCGCCGCGCGCGATTTTTTGCTGATCTAATCGCTGTGGCTCAGCCGTGGCTTAGACATAATTCAACCGCTTTTCCCGCCGCCGTCGATCCCTGCGCCGCGCCGCCACACTTCCTTACCGCGTTCGGAGAGTTCGCCGCTGCTGTGCGTGCTGTCGGGCTGAGTGCCGTGTACGGCCATATCGCCGCCCGGCGGCTCCTGAGCGCGCTGTTTCTCGTGTTTGCGCTGCGAAACGCGATCGTCCTGCGAGCGTCCTGCATAGTCGTTCATGTGCGTTCTCCCGAATCGTGAAGACAACACTGACCGATGCGCATCGGGCGTACCTCGCGCCGGATATCAAGGCGCGGCGATCCGATGCAACATATCGAGCAATTGCGAAACGGCGAACGGCTTGCGCAGAAAGCCCACCACGTCGGCATCGGGCGGCGGGGTGACCAGCGCGGACACCAGCACCAGCGGCACATCCATGAGCACACTGTTGCGGCGCATTTCGCGCATCAGGGAAAGGCCGTCCATGTGCGGCATCATGCAGTCCGAAATCACGACGTCGGGCGGCTCGTCCAGTGCACTCCTGAGCGCATCGAGACCGTCCTCTGCGGTCCTGACCCGATAACCTTCCTGCGCGACCAGTTCCCTGAGTGCATTGAGCGTGTTGATGTCGTCATCGACGAGTAAAACGGTAGCCATACGTTTACCTGAGCGGAGCGCGCCCGTGTTTTGCGCCTTTTCTTGCGCGGTGTTCTGACTCATTTCGCGCCGGCGCGAGCCGGGGGCAGGCGTGTGCCTGGCGATGGGGGCGTTGCGCGCAATTTCCATTCCAGTAGTTTTCATCGGCTTCATGGGGCCTCCCTGGGCGGAACTCAGCCCGGTGCTTCGCGGCGCGGCCGGGCGCGCGCGTCGATGCCGGCGACGATCGATGCCGACACTTCCGCGAACCCGCCGAATGCCTCGTCGGGCAAACCGCGCAGCGCATCGAGCACTTCGGGGTCCGCGTTCGCCTGACCGGCGGCATCGATGAGCGTAGGCGGATGCGCGGGGTAGGACACGTCATTGACTGCGCGCTGAACCCGGTCGATCAGCGCGTCACGCGGATTGACTGCAGAGTTGGTTGGCATGAGCGTCTCCTGCAAATGAATAAACGGTAGTCAGCTAATTCCAGCAGATGCCGTTCCCGTTTAGCGGCGATTATTTGTCCGGCATTGATTTGCGATTGCACTGACGGGTCTGGGCGAATTACACCTGGTATAAACGCTAAAAGACGCTATTTCACCGCGTCCGTTAAAAATCCGCCGTCGGGAATAAAATCGGAATAATTTACTTATTAAGGGCAGGCCGCCTTCGATTCAACATCGAAACGCATAAATTCATATGCCGAGGCGATATTTTTAAAGTTTCTGCCGCTAAACTATTGCGGGCCCCGTTTTTCTAGCGGCCCGTGGCGCGCGATAACAGGCGCCGTCCTCAGACGTTGCGTCGTGTGCCGCTCATGCTCGATCCGGTCAATATCCTTCTCGTCACGGTGCTTTCGAGCATCATGAGTCTCGCCATTCTCGGTTCGCTGCGGCCAGCGCGCATTCCGGGCGTGAGCCGCTGGATTGCCGCTTACGTCTGGGCCAGCGTCGCGCTCGTGCTGACGGGCATGCAGCGTCTGGGCATGCCGGTTCTCACGATTCTCGTATCGAATACCCTGCTGGCCATCGCGGTCACACGCGTGCTCGAAGGCTGCCGCGATTTTTTCGGACTGCCCGAGCGCGCGCCGCTTGCGCGCATCGGTTGTGGCGTGGTCGCCGTCGGCATCGCATGGTGGTACTGGGTGGAACCCAGCCTGGCCGCGCGCATCGCGCTCGTCTCCGCTTTTCATGCCGCGATTTATGCGGTGATCGGCTGGATGGCGATGCGCTACCGGCCGCCTGGTCGTCCCGTCTACAGCTATCGGTTTGTTACTGCTTCCGCCTGGCTGGGCGCATTCGCTCACGGTCTGCGCGGCCTCACGTATGGCACCGGGATGATAGAGCAAAGCACACTGCTGGTCGCCACCCCGCTCAATGTCATCTGGCTCGCGCTGGGGATTCTGGTGTTGCCGTCGCTGTCCATCGGCATGGTGCTGCTCGCGCACGACCGCATGGCGGAAAGACTGGAACGCCTTGCCAACCGCGACGAACTCACGGGTGCGCTCACGCGTCGCGCCTTCGTCGCGCAGGCGCTCGCACTGATCGAAACCGCGCGCGTCAAGTCCACGCCGGTGGTGCTGGCGATTGTCGATATCGATCACTTCAAGGCCATCAACGATCACTTCGGCCATGCTGCGGGCGATCGCGCGCTGGCGCACTTTGGCCGCGTGGTAGCGACGGGCGTGCGCGACACCGATCTGTTCGGTCGTCTGGGCGGCGAGGAATTCGCGCTGCTATTTCCGGCGATTACCCGGGAAGCGGCGGTGATGCGTCTGGACGCGCTGCGTGTGGCCGCGCTCGCGGTACGGCGCGGCGGCGATGCGGCGCAACCCGAGCAGGAGCAGGCCACGCCGCATGCCGGGCTCACTTTCAGCGCAGGCGTGGATATGCTGCAACCCGGCGATACGCTGGCCAGCCTGATGGCGCGCGCGGACGCCGCGCTCTATGAAGCCAAAACGCGCGGACGCGATCGCGTCGTGACGGCTTAGCCTGCGTTCTCATCCATTGCCGCGGTCATCAAGCATTCACATAGACGCCGGCACCTTTCCCCCACGCATTCGTTCCCGTCGAAACTATTTCGACCTCCTGTCGTTCGATCGACGTCATGCGAAATGAATAAATGGCGAATCGATTGGAACGGCCAGAATCGCCCTGATCTCAGCCAGTTATGCGTTACAGCAGGGCGCAATCGTTTCGTTATGCATAATGGATTTCGTTGCGGATGAAATCTGTCACGTCGCTGTTTTTAAAGGATAATTATCAAAAGGTGTGAGTGACGTTCCATGCAACGGTCATTCCAGCCAGCGGCGCGGCCCCATGCCAGCGCCGCCGCGACAGCATCACAGTCTTCGGGCAGGCGTCTCTTCCTTGGTACCCAGTGGCGATCACGCAAAGCGGGAATCGTGCGGATGTCGAGGCGCCCGCCCACGGCGTCGAGCGCATCCATTCGCCTGCGAAACCGCTGCCCCGCGTGCGCGGTCGGGCGCGTGAGCGCGTGCCGGAGCTAGCCCTCCTGTGCGCGAACGCCGGACGCACCGAAGGGAGACGGCGCAGAGCGGACCGCATCGGCAGGTCTCCCGCGCCGGGCGGTTCCGCGCGCCGTGGCGCGCCACGCACGCTCGCGTGCGCCTGTGCCCGCACGTGTGTTCCTGACACACCTGCCTGTCGGCACGTTGGCGCCCGCGCGAGCGCCAGCGCAGCTCGCGCGGGCCTTATCCCCTGTTGCGCGCCAGGCACGCGCTTCATCAGTCTTTGTCATTTCCGCATTCATCAGCCCTTGGCGGGCGTGAACGCGCGACGTCCGTTCGCGCGCGTCAGGCTTGCCTGGGCCCATTACCGGCCAGCCATCCCAATGGTTCTTTGACGGGAAGTCGCCTGCGGGGAGGCGGCCATCAACCACCTGGAGCCTGAGATGCAAGTAACCAAAAACAACTGGCGGGATGCGCACAACAACGACGCCGCGCTGCCGGCTTTCCTCGCCGCGCGCGTGGACCGCTACTACGGGGAGCGCGTGCAGCAGAGTTGGGGAGGCGGCCACATCATGAAGGGGCGCGTGGCCGATGCGGATGCGTTGCATCTGTCGAGCAACGACTATCTGTCGATTGCGCGTCACCCGGAGATCATCGATGCGATGACCCGCAGCATTCGCGACGAAGGCAATGGCCTGTTGATGTCAGGCGTTTTTCTGCACGGCGACGAATGTCCGCAATTGCAGCTTGAAGACCGCTTCGCGCGCTACATGGGCGCTGAAGCGAGCGTGTTGTGCCAGTCGGGCTTTGCGGCCAATACGGGATTGATCCAGTCGATCGCCAATGCGCAGACGCCGGTGTATGTCGACATGATGGCGCATATGTCGTTGTGGGAAGGCATTCGAAGTGCGGGTGCCAAAGCCATTAGTTTCTTCCACAACGATGTTGAGCACCTGGAGCAGCGCATTCAGCGTTACGGGCCGGGCATTGTGATCGTCGATTCGGTGTATAGCACCAATGGCAGCGTGTGCCCGCTGCAAGCCTTTGCGCAGGTGTGCGAAGAACACGATTGCGTGTTCGTGGTGGACGAATCGCATTCGCTTGGTACGCATGGGCCGCATGGCGCGGGTCTCGTCGCGGAACTGGGACTCACGCAGCGCGTGCACTTTCGTACGGCGAGTCTTGCGAAGGCGTTTGCCGGACGTGCGGGCATCGTCACCTGTTCGCGCCGCTTCCAGGAGTACTTCAAGTGCGAGGCCTTGCCGGCCATCTTCAGTTCGACCTTGTTGCCGCACGAAACGGCGGGACTGGCGGCGACGCTCGATGTCATCGAGCGTGACGACTGGCGGCGTGCCCGCGTGGCGGCCAATGCACGTTATCTGCGCTCGCGGCTCGCGGAATTTGGCTACAACCTGAACGGCAGCGAGACCCAGATCATCGCACTCGAAGCCGGGCCGGAGCCGCAGACCATCATTCTGCGCGATGCGCTGGAGGCGCGCGGCATCTTCGGTTCGGTATTTTGCGCGCCGGCTACCGCGCAGAATCGCTCGCTCGTGCGGCTCTCGATCAACGCGGCGCTGGACGAATCGGAACTGGAGCGTCTGGTGGACGTGTGCGAAGCGATACGCGACGAAGTGCAGATGTGGAACTGGCCGTCGACGCGTCGTCTCATGGAGCGCGGCGCGGGCCGTGTACGCATGCGTCAGACGCCGACGCTGGCGGATTTGCCGGTAGCGGCTTGAGGCGGGCGCGACTGGACCTTCAGGTTAGATTGACGTAAGCCTGCGATTCATGCGATTCGGGGCGGCCCGAAGTCTGCCCAGGCGGAGTGAGATACTCAGTGTGAATCCCATTCCGCCTGGATTTCGCGATCGAGTTGCTGAAGATAGGAGTCGTAAGACAGCACGTTATCGAGCGCGAATCCGGCAGGCTTCTTTACGATTGCATAGGTATAACGGCGGTCGCTTTCGAATACCGATGCCGCATGCATGTACGGCTGCCATTCTGCGCATTGCGCCGGGTAGTAGCCTTCGGTGCGCCAGAAGTAGGGAACGCCGCGATGGCTGTTGAGTTCGGCGAGAAACGAAGCGGGCGCGCCCTGTTCGACCGCGATCTCGCGCACGCCGCGCAGCGATTCGTCGGTGTGCAGGATCAGCAGATACGCGGTGCCTTGCGCGTCGAACATCAGCAGGCCGTGCGGCTGATACGAGAGATAGTGCTCGACGATCCCGAGCGTTTCGAAAATACCCTGCACGTGCTTTGCAAGCCCGTCGTCCTTGAGGAAGGCATATTCGGACACTGCGAGCGCATCGAGCACCGCGCCGCAGGTTTTATCGAAGAATGCCGCCTGCATGTCTCGAATCGTTTGATTCAGGGTTTCCACTGCGTCGACTTCATGCTTGCGGATAAAGCGGTCGATCACGCCTTCGTTGAAACTTTTAACGGCGACGTGTTCGTCGGCCTTGCCGGTGAGCACGATTTTCTTGAGCGCCGGATTGGTCAGGCGACGGCAGAACTCGATGCCGTTGAGTTCCGGCATGTCGTAATCGACCACCACTACCGACACCGATTCAAAACGCGCCGGCCGGTGCACGAGCGAGCGGATTGCGTCCACGCGCATGGCAATCACCTGATGCGCATCGTTTTCTTCGGTGCGGTCCAGATAGGGGCTGAAGATAGGCGAAGCGGGCTGGTCCACTGCCGCGCGGCCGTTCAGAAAGCGCAGCGCCTCCGTGGGAGAACTGAAGAGCCGGAATGCCAGTTCCGGATCGAGTTGCAGGCTCAGGTTCGACAGAAAGGCCGCGCTGTCGTCGACGAACGCGGCGGTGGTCGGCCAGGAGAGGGGCTGAATGGCTTTCTGGATGGCTTTCGTCATGGCGCAGGGAATGTCAAAACGAACTCGGTGTACTTGCCTTTCACCGACGAGCAGGCAATGGCTCCCCCCATCGCTTGCATGACATCGCGGCAAAATGCCAGCCCGATTCCTGCTCCGAGCGCCACGTCATCGGTGGTGGTGGAAGAAGTATAAAAGCGGGTAAAGATATGCGGCAAGACCTCCGGTGAAATACCGGCGCCACTGTCGCTGAAAATCAGCCGATTAGCGCGATTGGCACTTTCGAGCCTGATCGAAATATGGGCGCCGTCAATACTGCCCATATGCCGGAATGCATTTTTCATCAAATTGAATAACACGTGGACGGTCAGCATTTCCGAGCCGATGAATTCGAAATCGGGCCGTAGATTGCAATGCACGCGTGCGCGATCGCCTTCACGAAAAGGATATCGCGCAAGGGCGGTTTCTACGCAGTGTGCTATCGAACACGTCGTTGCATTTTGCATGCTGCCGCCGGTGAAGCGTGCGGTGGCCAGCAGCATGTCGATGATTGCATTCGAGTGGAGTGCTTCCTGTTCAATGCGGCTGACCACACCCTGCATCGAATAAAGATGCGCCACGCGTATTTTCGGCACCGGCAGGCGATGGCGTTGCGCCAGCGCGTAAGTATCGAGCAATGCGGGCAGATAACGCATCAGGCCCGCTGCACCGACGCGTATCGCGACGAGCGGCGTACGCAGTTCATGCGCGACGCTGCCCGCTGTGGCAAGCATGGCGCGCTCCTGTTCGATCTGGATGCGATCCGAATCGTAATTGGCCACGGCGCCGATTGCGACGGCGAACGAGAAAATCGCCAGATGCGTGAGGTAATTCGCGTTGAGCACGATCGGGTCGGTCGTGAGTACATAGGCGAGCAGCGCGAGCCCAATGCCGACCAGAAACTGCAGCACCAGCATGAGCCAGTCGAGCAGCAGCACCATCACGAAAGCCGCAATCAGCGCGCTCTCCACCCAGACGTCGTTGCCGTTGTTCTTGAGCAGCATGAAGGTGAAGAAAAACGGCAACGCGTAGAGCGTGGCCAGATACCAGTACCAGGGCAGCAGTTTTTTGGCCGAGGCGGGCCAGCGCTCGAAGGCGAGAATCGGCACGAACAGCGCCGCGCCAATCAGACGTAGCCAGAGATTTTCATAAGGCTGCGGAAACAGCTCCTTCCAGACGTAGTAATAGAGCGGAAAACCGATGCTCGCGACCACTGCGAGCGGCCGCATGCGCCGCTTGACATACTGGAGATTGCGCAGCGCGGGCATGAATGCGCGCGCCACGCGCGGTTTCAGCGATGCCCAGCCGCGCCGCGCGCGCGACGTGAATCTCGATACGTTCATCAGGGTGGAATCGCTCATGGTTTGATGCCGGAATTCGATGCCGCCTGGATCACCGCCTGCGCGAGCCAGGAATCGGGCACGGCCTGCTGCTGAGTGTGGCCGGTGATTTCCCGTGGCGGATCGCTGGCGCGCCGCACGCGCCGCTGGGCGTTGCCGAAGCCGCGCCTGGCGCGGCCAGTTGCAGACGATACATCATTGTGACGCGCGGATGTGGCATGGCCAGGGCGGCGATGTCACATTTCGGCAGACCGTTGGCGGGAAGCGCAACTGAGCGATGCAGCGTGCATCGAATGGTCTGCGGAAAAGCGCAAGTTGGCGCTTGCGCGGCTCAGGAGGTCACGAAGCGCACGATGGCCTGGCGGACGTTCGCAGGCAATACCGTCATCGAGTCACGAGTCATGGCGTGCGGAATTCCTCGCGCAGACGGAAGCGCTGGATCTTCCCGGTGGCGGTCTTGGGCAGATCGTCGACGAACAGGATGTCGCGCGGATACTTGCGCGGCGCGAGACGCGTCTTCACGAACGCCTTGAGTTGTTGCGCGAGTTCGGTGTGCGCAGCGTGTGTTGAGGGCGACGCTTGCAATGAGTGCGCGGCGCGCGCTTCGGCCTTGAGCACGACGAATGCACAGGTCCGCATGAGCCCATCCTGCTCGATGCCGATCACGGCCGCTTCGAGCACGGCGTCGTGCTGCACGAGCGCCATCTCCACTTCGATCGGCGAGACATACTGGCCGCTGACCTTGAGCATGTCGTCGCTGCGGCCTGCGTAGACGTACCATCCGCCCGGAATACGGCGGTACTTGTCGCCACTTCGGACCCAGTCGCCCAGGAAGGTGGCGCGCGACTTTTCGCGATTGTTCCAGTACATCACGGCGGCGCTCGGGCCACGGATGTAGAGGTCGCCGATTTCGCCCTCGGGCACGAGATGGCCCGCTTCGTCGCGCAGTTCGATCTCGTAGCCGGGCACGGGGCGGCCGGTGGTGCCGTACTCGACTTCGCCCGGACGGTTGGAGAGAAAGATGTGCAGCATCTCGGTGGAACCAATGCCATCGAGAATATCGCTGCCGAAATGACGGCTGAAACGCTCGCCGATCTCGCGCGGCAGCGCCTCGCCCGCCGAGGTGCAGATGCGCAGCGCGACGTCGGCGCGCGCGGGCAGGGACGGCGAGGCCATCATGCTCGCGTAGAGCGTCGGCACGCCGTAGAAGATGGTTGGGCGGTGGCGCACGAGGCGCGCAAATACGGCGTCGGCGGTGGGGCGTTCGGCCATCAGGATGGTGGTCGCGCCCACCGACAGCGGAAACGACAAACCATTGCCCAGCCCATAGGCGAAGAACAGTTTGGCGGCGGAGAACACGATGTCGCTTTCGCGGATGCCGAGTATCGGCTTTGCATAGGTTTCGACGGTCCAGTACAGATTGGCGTGCGTGTGTACGGTGCCTTTGGGTTTGCCCGTCGATCCCGACGAGTAGAGCCAGAAGGCGATATCGTCGCTGCCGG
Organism: Burkholderia sp. Ax-1719; assembly: GCF_011753055.1. Taxonomy (GTDB): domain Bacteria; phylum Pseudomonadota; class Gammaproteobacteria; order Burkholderiales; family Burkholderiaceae; genus Paraburkholderia. The sequence goes on from NZ_VWWJ01000022.1 coordinate 21,470, forward strand.
TTTGCGCGGCACGTGAAGCGGGCGGGGCGTGGTCGATGAGATCGCCCAGTATGTGATGCTCGCGTGCGCTTGAAGCCGCATCGTCGGCGGGCCGGGAAATCACCAGAAGGCAATCGCTGCGTTCAGCCTGATCGAGCGCGGCGCTCACCACGCCTTGCAACGCCCCGGACGCGATCACGAGCCGCGCGCGGCTGTGGTTGAGCATATAGACGTAGTCGGGCACGCCCAGCAGCGTGTTGACGATCACGGGCACGACACCCGCATGCAGCGCGCCAAGAAAGGCAACCGGCAACTCGATCGTATCGAGCATCACCAGCAGGATGCGCTCTTCGGCCCGCAGTCCCAGTGCGCGCAGCGCGGCGGAAAACCGACGGGCGCGCAATTCCAGCTCGCCGTATGAGAGCGTGCCGTCGTCGTCGATATAGGCGGGCCAGGCGCTGCGCTCTGCGTTGAGCGCAAACAGATGCGCCGCGAAATTGAACTGCTCAGGCGGCGGTGGGGCGGGCGTTGTGCGTTCGAGCGCCGCAAGCGGCGGCGCTGCCTGGATATCCACGTTGCTGTCTCCGCTGTCTTGCGTCCGCTTCACGTTTCCTTTGGTGCGTCTCCAGGGATCGCGAGCGGACGGTTGTCGTTGTGAGCGCTACGGTACAGGGGGATTCGAAGTGATTCGGATTGCCTGGTAAATGCTGGTTTGCCCGGGTGTGAGGCGACCCTGGTGGCTTGCGTTTCCCGAAGGGGTTTGTCGTTTAGACGACTTTTAGCGGAAAATCAGGGGCAAGCAAAGTGCGTGTCAAGCACTATAGTACATAAAACTGGGTTGAGAGGCCTCTGAAGATGAAGCAAACGTATATCGCCGATGCGCCGGCGAACGACGTGACGGACAACGCGCAGGCCCGCGAGGGGGCCGACGCGGCAAGTGGCGCGCGCATCGAGCGCGATCCTTTCCTGACAGCGATGGGCGAGCGCGTGCGGATGCTGCGCGCGCGCCGCGGCATGACGCGCAAGGCGCTCGCCGCCGAGACGGGGCTCTCCGAGCGCCATCTCGCCAATCTGGAATCGGGCGTCGGTAACGCCTCGGTGCTGGTGCTGCGCCAGATCGCGACCACGCTGAACTGCGCGCTCGCCGAGGTAATCGGCGACGTCACGACTTCATCGGCGGAATGGCTGTTGATCCGCGAACTGCTGCAAGGCCGCGATCCGGCCGCGCTGCAACGCGCTCGCATGGCACTGGCGGACATGTTCGCGCAAACGCCCGCCGACGAGCATCGCAACGAACGCATTGCGCTGATCGGCCTGCGCGGCGCGGGCAAATCGACGCTCGGGCGCATGCTTGCCCAGGAGCGCAAGGTGCCGTTCGTCGAACTGACCCGCGTGATCGAGCAACTGGCGGGCTGTCCGCCTTCGGAGATCCATTCGCTCTATGGCGCGAGTGCCTACCGCCGCTACGAGCAGCGCGCGCTGGACGCCGTGATCGCGGAACATCCGCGTGCGGTCATTGCTTTGCCGGGCGGCCTCGTGGCCGAGCCGGGCACCTTCAACACCCTGCTTGCGCACTGCTTCACCGTCTGGCTCCAGGCCGCGCCCGAGGACCATATGCGCCGCGTCATTGCGCAGGGCGACCTGCGGCCCATGTCGGGCAACAACGAGGCGATGGACGACCTCAAGCGCATCCTCGCGGGCCGCAGCGAACTCTACGCGCGTGCCGACATGCGCTTCGACACCAGCGAAAAGACGCTGGCCGACGCCTATCTGCAACTGCGCGACCGGCTGGCGGCGCGATTGGGCGCGGAGCCTGTGCGTCCTGATTGAAGAACGTGAGGCACGATTCGCGCGGCGGCGCATGCACTACTTTTCATGGATTACCCACTGAACTTCTGAATATGCACTAAAGTGCTTTACATGGGTGGAGTGCTGCACTATCGTTCAAAGCAACGAGAGGCACATTCCCGCAAGGTTCCCGATACCGGAGACGCCCATGGCCGCCGCAGACATCGCTACTGCCCCGCCGCCTGTTGCTTCGCAAGCCGATCCGGCCCGCTCCCAGCGGGTCGACTACCGCACCGATCCCTCGCAGTATCGTCACTGGACACTGAGCGTCGACGGCCCGATTGCGACGCTCGGCCTCGATATCGCCGAAGACGGCGGCATTCGAGAGGGCTACAAGCTCAAGCTCAACTCCTATGATCTGGGCGTCGATATCGAGCTTTACGACGCGCTCCAGCGCATTCGCTTCGAGCATCCCCAGGTTCGCAGCGTTGTGGTCACGAGCCTCAAGGAGCGGGTGTTCTGCTCGGGCGCGAACATCTTCATGCTGGGACTTTCCTCGCATGCGTGGAAGGTCAACTTCTGCAAGTTCACCAACGAAACGCGCAACGGCATCGAAGATTCGTCGCGTCATTCAGGGCTGAAATTCATCGCCGCCGTCAACGGCGCGTGCGCAGGCGGCGGTTATGAGCTTGCGCTGGCGTGCGATGAAATCCTGCTCGTCGACGATCGTTCGTCGACGGTCGCGTTGCCCGAAGTGCCATTGCTCGGTGTGCTGCCCGGCACCGGTGGTCTTACTCGTCTCACTGATAAACGCAAGGTGCGCCACGATCGCGCCGATATTTTCTGCACCGTCGCCGAAGGCATTCGCGGCGAACGCGCCAAGGCCTGGCGGCTCGTGGACGACGTGGTCAAACCCAATCGCTTCGCAGAGGCCGTACAGGCGCGCGCGCTTGCGCTGGCTGCGCAGAGTGGTCGTCCCGCGCAGGCGCGAGGCGTCGCGCTCACGCGTATCGAGCGCGTCGAGCCCGAGAATGGTTTGAGTTACGCGTGTGTCGACGTGACGATCGATCGCGCAAAGCGCACGGCCACCTTTACGGTCAAGGCGCCGGATCTGGCGGATGCTGCGCTGCCTGAAGGGAGCAATGCCGGTATTGAAGCGATCGTTGCCGCCGGAGCCGCGTGGTGGCCGCTGCGCATGGCCCGCGAACTCGACGATGCGATTCTCTCGATGCGCACCAACGAGCCGGAAATCGGCACGTGGATCCTCAAGACCGCAGGCGATGCGCGCGCGGTGCTGGCGGCCGACGCGGCGCTGATCGCACATCGTGATCACTGGTTCGTGCGCGAGACGATTGGCATGCTGCGCCGCACGCTGGCGCGCGTCGACGTGTCTTCGCGCTCTCTGTTCGCGTTGATCGAACCCGGCTCGTGCTTCGCGGGAACGCTGGCCGAACTCGCTTTCGCCGCCGATCGCAGCTATATGGCCGCGCTGCCATCGAATGAAGACGAAGAGCCGGTTATTACGCTATCCGAAGCGAATTTTGGGCTGTATCCGATGGTCACGCAGCAGTCGCGTCTGGATCGCCGTTTCTACGGAGAAGCCGAACCGCTCGATGCGGCGCGGTCTTGTATCGGCCGCGCGGTCAAGCCGGTTGAAGCCGAAGCGCTCGGGCTGGTCACCGCCGCGCCCGACGACATCGACTGGGCCGACGAGATCCGCATTGCGCTGGAGGAGCGTGCGGCGATGTCACCCGATGCGCTCACGGGCCTCGAGGCGAATCTGCGTTTCAACGGCCAGGAAACCATGGAGACGCGCATTTTTGGGCGACTCTCGGCATGGCAGAACTGGATCTTCAACCGCCCCAACGCCGTGGGTGAAAAGGGCGCGCTCAAGGTCTACGGCACGGGCAGCAAGGCGCAATTCGATCCCGCCCGCGTTTGATTGACACGATCACAGCCAGGAACGCTCATGTCCACGCTCAATGCTTCGATCAATTACAGCGACAAGATTCCGAACAACGTCAACCTCGCCGACGACCGCGCCTTGCAGCGCGCGCTCGAACAATGGCAGCCGAACTTTCTCTCCTGGTGGGGCGACATGGGACCGGAAGGCTCGCATGGTTTCGATGTTTATCTGCGCACCGCAGTGAGCGTGGACGCGGGTGGCTGGGCGCATTTCGATCACGTGAAAATGCCCGACTATCGCTGGGGCATCTTTCTCGCACCCGGCGATGCGCAGCGCAAGATCCACTTCGGCGCGCACAAGGGTGAAGCTGCCTGGCAGGACGTGCCGGGCGAGCATCGCGCGAATCTGCGTCGCATCATCGTGACGCAGGGCGATACGGAACCGGCTTCGGTCGAACAGCAACGGCATCTGGGTTTGACCGCGCCGTCCCTGTACGATCTGCGCAACCTCTTTCAGGTCAACGTGGAAGAAGGGCGGCATCTGTGGGCGATGGTCTATCTGTTGCATCGCCACTTTGGTCGTGACGGTCGTGAGGAGGCCGAAGCATTGCTCGAACGCCGTTCAGGCGACGACGACAATCCGCGCATTCTGGGCGCGTTCAACGAAAAGACGCCTGACTGGCTGGCGTTTTTCATGTTCACCTATTTCACGGATCGCGACGGGAAGTTCCAGTTATCGGCATTGGCGGAATCGGGCTTCGATCCGCTCGCCCGCACGACGAAGTTCATGCTGACCGAAGAGGCGCACCACATGTTCGTGGGCGAATCGGGCGTCTCGCGCGTCGTGCAGCGCACGGCGCAGGTGATGAAAGAGCTGGATACGAGCGATGCAAAGCGCCTGCGCGAAGCGGGAGTGATCGACCTCGAAACAATCCAGCGCTACCTGAATTTCCACTATTCGGTGACGATCGATCTGTTTGGCGCTGACCACTCGTCGAATGCCGCCACGTTCTATAGTGCAGGCCTGAAAGGCCGTTACGAAGAAACGAAGCGCGACGACGACCATCAACTCGAAGGACAGACGTATCGTCTGCTTGACGTGCAGGAGGGCCGCCTGGTCGAGCGCGACGTACCGATGCTCAACGCCATGAACGAAGTGCTGCGCGACGACTACATCAAGGATTCAGTGGCGGGCGTGAACCGCTGGAACAAGGTGCTGGAGAAGGCGGGGATCGATTTTCGTCTGAGTGTGCCGCACAAGGCGTTCAATCGACGCATCGGCACGTTTGCGGGTGTGCGAGTTGCGCCGGAGGGCCGCGTGATCGACGAGGCGCAATGGGCGACCAACGAAGCGAACTGGCTGCCTACCGCCGAAGATCGCGCGTATGTGGCTTCGTTGATGGGGCGCGTTGTGGAGCCAGGCAAGTTCGCCAACTGGATCGCGCCGCCTGCGATGGGCGTCAACCGACAGCCCGTTGATTTCGAGTACGTGCGTTTCGATTGAAGCGTGGATTATTGTGAATACGCGCATGGACACGCACAGTGAAACGCTGCGGCAACATCTGATCGACCCCGAGATCTGCATTCGCTGCAACACCTGCGAAGAGACCTGCCCGATCGATGCGATTACGCACGATGGCGTCAATTATGTCGTGAAGGCAGAGGTGTGCAACGGTTGTATGGCCTGCGTGCCGCCATGCCCGACTGGCGCGATCGACAACTGGCGCAATGTGCTCAAGCGTGCAGCGTATAGCCTTGACGACCAGTTTGGCTGGGAAGCATTACCCGGGCAGAATGCGGAAATAGACGCGCCCGCGCAAGGGCCTTTGCCGCGTGACGCGGCGCACGAAGAGGCTCCCGTGGCTTCCGATACCGTGCGTGGCTCGACCATTGCGCCATGGTCGGCGGCGCGGCCGTACGTGCAGCTATACACGCACAAGACGCCAGCCACGGCGACGGTAGTGGGCAATTACCGCCTCACCGATGCCGCCGCGCAAAGCGATATTCACCATATTGTGCTCGATTTCGGGACGTTGCCGTTTCCGGTGCTGGAAGGCCAGTCGATCGGCATTCTGCCGCCGGGCACGAGCGCCGATGGCCGCGCGCATCACGCGCGCCAATACTCGATTGCCAGCCCGCGAGATGGAGAAAGACCGGGCTACAACAACGTCGCACTGACCGTAAAGCGCGTGCAGCATCAGAACGGCGATGGCGTGTGCTCCAACTATCTCTGCGATCTTGAGAAGGGCGATGTGGTGACGGTGATTGGCCCTTTCGGCAACACCTTCCTGATGCCGAACCATCCGGATTCGCATCTCCTGATGATCTGCACGGGCACTGGATCCGCGCCGCTGCGGGCGATGACGGAGTACCGGCGTCGCCGCAGGGCAGTGGGCGAAACTGGGGAAACGGGCAAACTCATGCTGTTCTTTGGCGCGCGCACGCGCGAGGAATTGCCTTACTTTGGACCACTGATGAATCTGCCAAAGGACTTCATCGACACGAATCTGGCCTTCTCGCGCACACCGGGCCAGCCGAAGCGTTACGTGCAGGACGCCATGCGTGAACGCGCCGAAGACGTTGCGCGCCTGCTCAGCGATGGCAATACCCATGTTTTCGTATGCGGACTGCGAGGCATGGAGGATGGCGTGCTGCAGGCGCTCGAATGTATCGCCGCATCGCACGGCATGGACTGGACGGCGCTCTGGGAGAGGCTCAGGCGCGAAGGGCGACTGCACCTCGAAACCTACTGACATCAGCATAAAAACATCAGAGGAAATCCGCTAAAAAGCGTTTAAGCACGATCGTTCGCAACAGGGTAGGATGTCGCCATGCGTTGCGCCGGGCAAACCGGGCGCGGCACGCTCAACCGATGGAGACTTTGACCCATGAATCTCGTTGCCGAACTTCCCGCAGGCCTGACCGGCCTCGAACAATTGCAGCAGATGCTCGCGAGCGGCCGCGTCGCGCCGATTGGCGAAACGTTAGGCTTCAAACTCGCGGAAGTGGAGGAGGGCCGAGTGGTGTTCGAAAGCGTGCCTGGCGTGCACGCCTACAACCCGATCGGCACCGTGCACGGCGGCTATGCGGCTACGCTGCTCGATTCCGCCTGCGGTTGCGCGGCGCACTCGCGTCTTGCCGCGAATCAGGGTTACACCACGCTGGAATTGAAGGTGGCCTATCATCGCGCGATGACGGCCAGCACCGGCACGGTGTACGCCGAGGGCCGCGTGCTGACCATCGGCCGCCGCGCCGCCTTCACCGAAGCGACGATCAAGGACGCAGCGGGCAAGCTCTACGCATCGGCGACATCGACCTTGCTGGTGTTCGAGCGCGAAACGACGTAAGGTCGAAACGCGCATGGAACAGGCGCGCGGGCGCGGTCAGATCGTGCCGTGCGCCTTATCTTCGATCAGTTTCACAATCGTATGCAGCAGGCGATTGGCAGGCGTTGCGACGCGCAGCGCTTCGCCGCGCTGCACGACGTAACCGTTGAGATGATCGATTTCGCTGCGCTTGCCGCGCGCGAGATCCTGCGCCGTCGACGAATACTGCTCCTGCATGGTCTCGGCGATACGGCTCACGTTCGCATCCACATCGGGCGGCAACGTCACGCCGTCGGCTTGCGCGACGGCCTTGCATTCGGCTACGACGTCGCGCATCGAATCGCGCACGCCCACGCCCTGCACGAGTCGCCCATAAGGCAACTGTGAAATCGCCGAAAGCGCGTTATACGCGCAGTTCAGAATCAGCTTGGACCACAGCGCGCCGCGCACGTTGGCGTTGATTTCCGTGGGTACGCCCGCCTCGATCAGTGCGCGCGCAACGGTTTCGCTCTGGCGTGACGGTTCGATCACCAGTTCGCCGCGGCCGTTGTGGCGCACGTGACCCGGACCGGCCATTTCGCTCGCTACATACACTACCGCAGCGGCGACTTCCTGCTTGATCGCCGTGCGTAACCGCTCGGCGTTATCGACGCCGTTTTGCAGCGTGAGTACGAGCGCATCGTCTGAGAGATACGGCGCGATGGATGCGCCCGCACTTAAGGTATCGGTCGATTTCACGCAGAACAGCACGAGTTGCGCACCCGCTACGGCGCTGGCGTCGGCGCTTCCATGCAGGTGCGGAGCGCCGATGCGTTCGTCGAAACTCTGCGTTTCAAGGCGCAGGCCGTTGCGTTCGATCGCTTCAACATGCTGGGCGCGCCCGATCAGCACGACGTCGTGTCCCGCGCGTGCGAGCATGCCGCCGTAATAGCAGCCCACTGCACCAGCGCCCATGATGGCGACTTTCATCTGCATCGCTCCTTGTTCAATATCGTTGCGTATTCAACGGATTCGACCGATCACGCGCTTTAACGCAGCTCGAAACCGAGTGCGTTGAGTGCCTCGCGCAGACGGTCGCGGCCATGCAGCGATTCGCGGCTGCGCCAGCGTGCCAGCGAGCGCGACGTCCAGCCCGCAGCGCTTTGACCTTGCGCGGTCTGGAATTCGCCGATTACTTCGTCGTAACGCGCGATACCGTCTTGCTGCGAAGTCGCGTCGTATTGTTCGCGATGGAGCACGACGGGCTGCGGCAGACGCGGCTTGATCTGCGCGGGGCGCGTTTCATCCTCGTAACCGATGCACAGGCCGAACACGGGCAGCACGCGCGGCGGCAGCCCCAGTTCGGCGGCGACCTGTTCGGGTTGATTGCGGATCGCGCCGATATAAACACCGCTCATACCGAGCGATTCCATCGCCACCACGGCATTCTGCGCCGCAAGCGCCGCATCGATCACGCCGACGAACAGCGTTTCCATATAGTGAAGACCTTCGGCGCTCGCGCCGTTGCGGCCTGCGGCGGCTTCGAGACGGTTGAGGTCGGCGAGCCAGACGAGGAACAGCGGCGCTTCGCGAATCTGCGACTGATTGCCGGCGAGCGCGGCCAGACGCGCCTTGCGTTCCGGGTCTTCGATCGCCACCACGCTCCACGTCTGCAGATTTGACGAAGTCGAAGCCGATTGCGCGGCGGCGATCAGCGTTTCGAGCGTGCCTTGGGGCAGCGGCTTATCGGCGAAATTGCGCACTGAACGGTGCGCGAGCAGCGAATCGAGCGTCTCGTTCCAGGCGGGCAGCGGCGCGCTCCACGGCGTGCCATAGCGCGTTTCGAGGGCACGTTGAGCGGCGGCGGTGGACGTCTCGGGCGAGGTGACGGTGGACATCGGGTCTATTTCTCCGGCAATTTCGATTGAAAGCGAGGCGCCCACTGTGCGAATCAGGGTACAAGGGCGCGAGCGCCGTATGGTACATGGGCCGCGCGATTGGCGCTCGGGCAGGTCTGCACGTTGTGCGCGTTACCGCTATCATCGGCAGTCGTGGCGTGCCGCTTTCTGATGGTCCATTTGCGTTGCGGCCGCGCCTTCCACTTGCCTTTCGGGCGCGCGCCGTGCTGGGCGCACCCAAGCGTCGATCCCGTCAGTTCTCCGCCGTCTACCGCATGTGAGGCTACGTCCATGTCCGATATTTCCACGAACAACGCGTCACCCGTCTGGTTCATCACCGGCTGCTCCACCGGCTTTGGCCGCGAACTGGCGCTGGCCGTACTCGAGCGCGGCTGGCGCTGCGTTGCTACCGCTCGCGACAAGGCTTCGCTCGATGACCTGGCACCCGATGCGGGCGATCGACTGCTGCGCGTTTCGCTCGATGTGACCGACGCCGCGCAGATCGAGGCCGCCGTCGCGCAGGCGCTCAAGCAGTTCGGCGCAATCGACGTGCTCGTTAACAACGCGGGCTACGGCTATCAAAGCTCGATCGAAGAGGGCGACGAGCGCGAAATCCGTGCGCAATTCGATGCGAACACGTTTGGCCTCTTCGCGATGACGCGCGCGGTGCTGCCCGGCATGCGTGCGAAAGGCGGCGGTCACGTCATCAATATCACGTCGGTGGCAGGGCTTGCGGGCTTTCCGGGATCGGGCTACTACTCGGCCTCAAAGCACGCAGTGGAAGGCTTCTCCGACGCGCTGCTCGCGGAGGCGGGCCCGCTAGGCATCAAGGTCACCTGCGTCGAGCCAGGGCCTTTCCGTACCGATTGGGCGGGCCGCTCGCTGGTGCAAACGCCCAACCGCATCGCCGATTATGCGGAAACCGCTGGCGCGCGCATGCAGCGCACCGCCGAAGGCAGCGGTAAGCAGGCGGGTGATCCGAAGCGCGCGGCGCTCGCGATGATCCGCCTGACCGAAGTGGAGAAGCCGCCGCGCCATCTGGTGCTGGGCGCGTTTGGCGTGGATGCGGTGGCGGCGCGCCTGCGTGCGGCACTCGCCGATATCGACACCTGGCGCGATACGAGCCTGGCGACGGATTATCCGCAAGGGGAGTGAGTTTCAACCCGCCGCGATCATCAGCGCGCCGGTGGCCACCAGCGCACCTTGCCAAAGCCATTCGAAATTGATCCAGCCGCGCCTGAGGATACCCAGACCCAGGTATTCATAGGCGAGCAGCGCGATGGCGGCGGTCGTCGCGAGTGTGACGACCGTATGCAGTGCGGTGAACGCTGCCGATACTGCAAGCGGGCCGCCCACACTCAGGCCGCTGCCGCAGACCGGCAACAGCGCGGGCATCAGCATCAGCCCTGCACCGTGCAATGTCGCCATCAACGCCGACCACGCGGCAAGCCCGACAAAGCCCGCCGTCATGCCAACCCGCACGCGATGGCGGTGCCCGTAAGCATGCTGCCACGCGGCCCAGCCGATCAGCAGCGCGCCCAGCACCCAATGCAGCCCGCTATGCGCGAGCGGTGGCGCCCATGCGCCCAGCAAGGCAATCGAACTCGTAAAAAGCAGCACGGACGCCGCATGACCGAGCGCGATAGGCGGGAGCGCCAGCAGCAGCGCCGACCGACTGCCGCGCTGCAAGCCGAGCGCTGTCGCGAACAACCAGCCCATCGCAGGATTCACACCGTGAAAAACGCCGCTGGCGACCACGGCGCTCCACGCGGCCCAATGCGAAGTGAGGCTGCCAGCCAGGTTGTCCATGCCAGTCCGCGTTATGGATAGCAGTACGAATCGGACGAGCAGTCGCCGCCTTCTAGCCGGATCTGGTGCGGCCGGTGCGTCTTGGGCCATTCGACGAAAAAGCGCTCGTCGAAATCCAGGCCGCCGTCAGGACCGGCATTGAGCTTGACCATCCAGCCGTCGATACCTTGCGGATAGAACTGTGCGTCGATCGCGCCGTACAGCGAGTTCGTGAAATACACGCGGCGGCCGTCGCGGCTGACCTCGACCATCTGCGGGCCGCCGTTGAGCGCGCGACCCTGCGCGGCCGGATGCGTAGCGCTGGAAACGATGCCGCCCACGCGCACCTTACCCGTGAGTTTTGGATGTTCGGGATCCGAAACATCGTATTGGCGCAGATCGCCGGTTCCCCAGCACGCCACGTAGAGAAAGCGGTCGTCCAGCGAAAGCGCGATGTCGGTGACGAGCGGCGGCACGGCCGAAAATCCCTTGAGCATGGGTGGCAACGTTTCCGGATCGGCGGGCTCGGCAGGGATCTCGATGATCTTGCGCGCGGCCCACTGATCGCCATCCCGATACCATTGCCAGATTGAGGCAGAAAGATCCTTCAGGCTGATAACTGAATTCACGAAACCGTAGGGTTTCGTGGGATCGTGCGCCGGGCGCAGTTCAAACACCAGCTGATTTTCCGCGCCAAAATCGAGCACCTGTTTGTGCTTGCGCGTATGCAGATCCCAGAAATGCAGCCGATGTCCATATTGTCCGCCGAGCAAAACCTCGGGCACGAGACCGTTTTCGAACGCTGCGGGCAGGCCCCATTCGCTCGTCACGAGCGTGTCATAACCCAGATGCCACCAGCCATCGTAAGCCAGTTGTTGAGGACCCCGTTCGATTTCCCATTGGCCGAGAATGTCGAAGCTCTCGTGATCCATCAGGAAGATGCCACCGGGCGCTTCACCTTCGGCATTGGCGAGCGCAGTCACATAAATGCCATCGGGGCCGCAGTGCACGGTATGCGGGCGCGAATAACCCGCACGCTGGGCGACGTCTTCCGGCTCGTGCACGCGCACGATGGAAGGGCGACGCGGATCGGGCTTCGTATCGACGATATGAATGCGCGAGGAACGCAGTCCAGGCACGATCAGATAGCGGCGTTCGGTGTGCGCGTGCGGCGCGTTCGGGCAGAGGCACGAACTGCAGGCGTTCCAGCCGAAGTGATGGAGTTCGTCGCCGGTATTCGGCATGGGCAGGCGATGGACGATGCGACCGTATTCGGGCGAGGCCGGGTCGAGATCGACCACGTCGAGCGTATCGGGGACGCTGCCGGTCGGGTCGAAACTCGCGACCCAGGCGAGTGTTTCCGCTTTCGCTTCGGCCGCCAGTCGCGCGGAGGGATAAAAGCTCGGGTCCGGCTTCCATGTCGCCATCGCTGCCTCCTCTTCGATATCGTCGAAGCGCCTATCATGACCCAATTCGCAGACGAACGCTTTTTTTAAGCGCTTATTCCTCGTGGTTTCAAGCTTATGAGTGGCGGTGATAAAGCGCGCGATTGTGCGTTCCGCGAAAACAGTGAATTCGCCGCGCTGGCATTTATCTGGCGTTCCGCTCTTTCTAGACTTATCACACCGGTTCGCAGCCTGGGCTGCACCGAACAAGTCAAGTTATCGGAGGTGGAGTCATGAAGTCGCTGATCAAGGCAGTCGCGCTGGCTGCGGTAGTGGTAGCACCGGCCGTTTCTTTCGCTCAATCGCAGGCCGACAATGGCCCGGTTACGCGTGAACAGGTGCGTAATGAACTGAAGGCGCTTGAGTCGGTGGGTTGGCGCCCGAATGTAGCGTCGCCGTATTATCCCGATGATTATCGCGCTGCCAAGGCGCGTCTCGATGCGCGTAATGGCAGTGGTTATGGCCCCGCAATGGACGGCACATCGCAAAGCGGCGCAGCAAGCAGCTACTCGCCGCCGGTGTATATGAACCGCTAAGGTTCGCCGTCGCCAGCAAGAGAAATCGCGCCGCCTGGATGGAAACATCCGGGCGGCGTTGTTTTATGCGGATACTTCAGAGCGGTGCCGATGTATCGGCATCCTGATGTTCGATCCAGGCGAGCGTTTCGTTGAGCACTTCATCCGATAGCGCCGGATCGTCGACGAGGCGCGCGAGAATGATCGCGCCCACCATGGCCGACCAGCCGCCGATCGCCGCGCGCCGGGCTTGTGCGGCATCGTATGCGCCGTCGCCCGCGCCGCGTGCGCTCAGGCGCTCGATCTGCTTTCTCAGACCCGCCGCCATAGCCGCGCGCGCCTCGGGCGTCTGACGCACCGTTTCCGCGCCAAGCGCGGCCGTGGGACAGCCATCCGCGATATTGTCGCGATGCTCGCTCGATAGATAGCGCGCGGCATACCGTGCCAGATTCGTTTCGCCCGTATCGCCCTGGCCGATCAGATGTTCGAGCGTCTGCGCGATCAGTTCGTCCTTCGACTTGAAATAGCCGTAAAAGCCGCCGTGCGTGAGTCCGGCGGCGCTCATCACGTCCGCGACCGTTACGGCGTCATAGCCGCGCTCACGAAAAAGGCGGCTCGCGGCCCCCAGAATTTTCTGGCGATTTAACGCCACCTGCTCCCGACTGACTCGCATCGCGTCCTCCGTACCGCATTTTCCTGCTTGACATTATACATGATGACCATCATCATTCGATCAAATACATGATGGTCATCATGTAAAAGTCCACGACACTCGAAGGAGTTTCACCATGTCTGCTCAACAACCTGCTGTTCTCATTACGGGCGCATCCTCCGGCATTGGCGCGGTGTATGCCGATCGTTTCGCGAAACGCGGCCATGACCTCGTGCTGGTCGCGCGCGATCAAACGCGCCTGGAAGCGCTTGCGGCGCGGCTGCGCGAGCGCGACGGCGTCAACGTCGAAATCCTGCGCGCCGATCTCACGCAGCGCGCCGATCTGATCAAAGTGGAGAAGCGCGTTGCCGAAGATTCGCGCATCGGCGTGCTGGTCAACAATGCCGGCGTGGCATCGGCGGGTGGCTTTCTCGAACAGGGCGTGGACGAAGTGACCCGCGTGATCGATCTGAACACCACGGCGCTTGCGCGGCTGGCTTCAGCGGTTGCGCCGCGTTTCGTGCGCGAAGGGAAGGGGGCGATCGTCAATATCGCTTCGGTGGTGGGTCTCGCGCCCGAGTTTGGCATGAGCGTCTATGGCGCGACCAAGGCCTTTGCGTTGTTCCTTTCGCAAGGACTGCATCTGGAACTCGGCCCGAAGGGTGTCTATGTGCAGGCCGTGTTGCCCGCTGCGACGCGCACGGAAATCTGGTCGAGCGTTGGCAAGGACGTCAACACGATCGAAGGCGTGATGGAAGTGGACGATCTCGTGGATGCGGCACTGGTGGGCTTCGATCGCCGCGAGACGGTGACGATTCCGCCGCTGCCCGATGTGCAGCAGTGGAATACCTTCGACCAGGCGCGTCAGGCAATGATGCCGAATTTCGCGCAGTCGCAACCGGCAGCGCGCTATCGCGAGGCGGCGCACGACGCGAAGTAAGCAAACGTCTCAGACAACGACGCTGGACTTGAGCCGTTGTATCGCTTCAGCAAAAAGGCGGATCCAGCCGCACGCGGATCCGCCTTTCGCTTATTGGGAATGCCCAGCAGGTTGCCCCGCCGCCGGCTTTTCCTGATCCGGCTCCCATCCCCCGCCTAGCGCGAGGAACAGCTTCACCTGATCGAGCGCCACCTGGCCTTCCGCCGCAGCAACCTGCGAATGCGCGCTCGTGAGTGTGCGCGTCGCGTCGAGATCCGAAATAAACGATTCCCGCCCTGCCGAATAAAGCCGATGCGTTTCATCCGCCGACTGCTTCGCCGATGCGTAAGCCGTGCGCAGCGCATCCGCACGTTGATCGTCGGCGGCATAGGTCGCGAGACTCGACTCCGTTTCACGCAGCGCGTTCAACACCACGCCGTCGAAATGCGCGAGCGCGCCGCTCGTTGCCGCTTCCGCGCCGCGCACGCGGGCGCGCTGACCGTTGGCCGGGAACGTCCAGCTAATCAGGGGTCCGAATGACCACGCGTTGGTCTTGGCCGAGAACAGATCGCCGGTCAGGCCGACCGTGCCCACGCCCGCTCCGAAACTGACATCGGGATACATCTCGGCAATCGCCACGCCGATGCGCGCCGTCGATGCTGCGAGCTGGCGCTCGGCCTCGCGCACATCGGGGCGACGTCTGAGAAGCGCGGCCCCGTCGCCGACGGGAATCGGCTGCTTGAGTTTGGGCAGGCGGTTGCAGGCCAGCGCGGCGGGCGGCAGATCCTTGGGCGCGCGCGCCAGCAGCATGGCCAGTTGATATTGCGCGACGCGGCGGCGGCCCTCGAAACGCGGGATATCCGCAGCGAGCGTCTGCACCTGGGTCTGTCCGCGCGTCACGTCGGGCTGATTGCCGCGGCCCGCGTCGCGCAGGCGCTTCGTGAGCGCCACGCGCTGCTGTTGCAGCTTCAGCGATTCCTGCGCAATGGCGAGTTCTTCCGCTGCCGAGCACGATTCGACATAGGCCTGCACCACGTCGGCGACCACGCTGATGCGCGCGAGGTCGGCGGCGGCTTCGACGGCCTCGTCGTCCGCGCGTGCGGCTTCCACGCCGCGCTTGAGCTTGCCGAACAGATCGAACTCGTACGACACGTTCACGCCGAGGTCGCCCAGCGTCGCCACGGGGACTTTTTCGAACAGCAGATACTGCTCGCCCGACACCTGGGCGCGCTGCGCGCCCGCGGTTGCGCTCCCGGAGAATCCGCCCTGCGCATTGGCGACATCGACGACGGCGCGCGAGCGTTCGAGGTTCGCGGCGGCCACGCGCAGATTCGTGTTCGACGCCAGCGCGTCCTGCACGAGTTCATTGAGCGTGGGATCGTCGTAAAGCTGCCACCAGTTGGCCGGCACGTTCTGCTGCGAGACGGGCGCCTTGTCCGCGCCTTCGATCGGCCCTTGCGCAAGCGGCGCATTCACTGCGGCTTCCTTCGGAAGCTTGTAGTTCGGCCCGAGCGTGATGCACGCGCCCAGCGCAAGGGCGAGCGGCGTGAGGGCGAAACTGCGCCAAAGACTGCGACGTGTCATTGCGAAGCTCCGCTCGCCATGACCGGCGCGACGGCGGCATCGGAACCGACGACGGCTGCGCTTGCGCCATTCACACCGCTTGCGCTATTTGCGGCGGCATTGGCATTGCGCTTGTCTTTCTTGTCCGCCGCATCGTCGCGCACCGCAACGGTGGCGGTGCGGCCCGCGATCATGCGGAAATCGTCAGGCACTTCGTCGAGCGCGACGCGCACCGGAATCCGTTGCGCCAGACGCACCCAGCTAAACGCCGGATTCACGTTCGGCAGCAGGTTCGGGCTGAGCTGACGGTCGCGGTCTTCAATCGCCGCGACGATGCTCTGCACGTGGCCGCGCAGCGGACGGTCCTCGCCCATCACGATGATCTCCACCGGCTGGCCGATATGGATGCCGTGCAGGCGCGTTTCCTCGAAGTAGCCGTCCACGCGGAACGAATGCAGATCGACGACGGACAGCACGGCGCGGCCCGCCGACACGTATTCGCCCGTACGTGGCGCGCGGTCGTTCAGATAGCCGTCGACCGGACTGACGATGGTGGTGCGATCGAGATTGAGCTTCGCGGTGTCCACCTGCACCTGGCCGTCGGCGACGGACGCCTCGCCTTGCTCGACGCGCGTGCGGCTTTCTTCCATCGACTCACTCGCCACGAGATTGCCGAGCGCGATATTGCGCGCGTACTCGCGTTTGGCCTGCGCCAGCGTGGCCTTGCGCTGTTCGAGCGCGGCTTGCGCGAGACGCAGCGACAGCGCGTAGCGGGCCTGGTCGATTACGAACAGGACCTGGCCTTTCTTGACCGGCTGGTTGTCCACCACGTCGACGCGGGTGATGAGGCCGCCCACGTCGGGCGCGACCTGAATCACGTCGGCGCGCACGTGGCCGTCCCGCGTCCACGGCGAGAACATGTAGTAATTGACGATGCGCCACAGCACGAGGGCGGCGACCACGACGACGATGAGCGTCAGCAGGATCTGTCCTGCGGAGAACCAGGTTTTTTTCACGTTCACGTTAGTTCACGAAGCGATGCGACACGATGATGACGGCGGCCAGTACGAATACATAAATGCCGAGATCGAAAATGGAACGATGCCAGACGAGCCGGTAAAAACCGACTCGCGTGAGCACCTTGCCGATCACGACGTTGATGAGGTACGCGATCAGCATCAGCACGAGGACGGCGGGCACGAAGACGCCAAAAATATCGATTTCGCCGATCATGGTGCGGATTTCGAATGAGGTTGAACAGAAACAGTGCTCATGCGCCGGCCTCCGGTGTGCCACCGTGCGGACGCTCGCCCGCAAGCGCGGGATAGAGCGCGAGGCGCAGGCCCACCAGCGCGTGCAGCGTATCGCGTAGCCAGCGCTGCGAAAGACGCGCGCGCGGCGTGCCGCCTGGCGTGACGGTGTCCGCGGCGCTGGCCGCTTCCTGGGCGAGGCCGCGCGTGGCGACGCGATGCATGGCGTCGTCGATGGTCGAGAGCAGGGCGGGCGAGGCGTTCTGGCGCTGGCTGGCTTCGGCGCAGCGCGTGTAGTGATCGCTCACGCCTGCGAGCACGCGGTCGATGGCGGCAGGCACATCGCCGTCGAGCTTGCGGCGCGAGCGGCGCAGATCGAGCGCATTGAGTGCGATGCGCAGATCGCGGAAGCTTTCGATCGACGGATGACGATGCTCGTCCGAAGCCGCCAGACGCGGGATCAGCTGCATCAGCCGGTCGACCATGCGCGAAGTGAGATTGCGCTGATCGGTGAGCGGTGCGGTGGAGGCAGACAGCGCCACGTCCGTCCAGCTTGAACGCAACAGGCGCCTCGCTGCGAATTCCGCGCCGAAGGGGCGCGTCACGCGCGTCCAGACATAGGCGAACAACAGGCCCGCGACACCCGCGATATTGCTGTTGAGGAACACGAGGAAGTCAGTGTCGTAAGCGCTCTGGATGCTGATGAAGGTCGCCGTGTTCACGGCTGTGAGCATCGTCACCATATTGAACGCGGGACGCGGGATCAGCGTGCCGATCAGAATGAACGGCCCCGCGAAGATCAGCACCAGCATCGCAAAGTCGTGCACCTTGGGCAGCACCACGAACAGATACAGGCCCGCGAACACTACGCTCGCGGCGGTCGCGGCGAAGAAGCGGAACACCATCGGCGCGGGCTCGTCGAGTGCGGCGAAGAAGCAGCAGGCCACGGCCGCGAGCGTCACGGCGCCCGCGCCATCGTGCCAGCCCGAACTGACCCACAGCCAGCAGGCCACGAGAATCGCGCTCACGGGCACCGCGCACGAAATCAGCATCAGGCCGCGGTCGTAGAAGCGTTCGGTGCCGCCCAGCCGCCAATGGCGATAACGTGGCCGCCACGTGCCTTCCTCATGCGCGATCAGCGTGCGCAGGGACAGGCAATCCTGCCAGACGTCAATCACCTGGCCCAGACGCCAGAGCGCGTTCGAAAGCAGCGCGCCTTCCCAGCCGGTGAGCTGGTCGTGCGCCGGTTGCAGCGCGGCGATGCGCGCGCGCAGACTGTCGGCGATGCTGTCGCCCTTGTCTTCGCGCATGTCGGCGGGGCGGGTGGGCAGCGGTGCGTCGAACCATTTGGCCGCGTCGGTGAGCAGCGCGTCGAGCCCTTCGGGCCAGACGTGCAGATCGCGGCGCAAGGCGATCAGCGGATCGGCAAGCGCCGAAATCATCGGCAGAAATAGTTGCATGCGCCCGCGTAGATCCTGTGCGCGTGCAAGGATTTCCGGATGCGTATGGTCGTAGCCCAGCTGGCTCAGCAGGAATTCGAGCTGATTGACCGTCGACGCCAGACGCTGCCGGCAGGCTGAAATCGCCTTGCCGACGATATTGCCCGTGAGCGTTTCGCGGCCGTAGAAGGCGGCGTCGCGGAACCAGGCGTCGGCGCGCTCGATCAGCGTGGGCGCGAGACGGCTCGGCAGAATATTGCTGCCGATCACGCTCGCGCAGATGATGCCGACCGTGATTTCCTCGGTCCGCGCGATGGCGACGTCGAACACGGTGCTCGGGTCCGTCACCGTGGGAAAGGCCACGAGCGGCATGGTATAGCCCGCGAGCATGAACACATAGCTGCGCGCGGTGCGATCCATGATCGCCAGATAGAGCAGCGTGCCGGTCCACAGCGCCACGACCACGCTGAACAGCAGCGGCGTTTCGACGAAGGGCGGCACCAGTGCGATGGCGGCTGCCGCGCCCAGGGCGGTGCCGAGCACGCGATAAAGCGCCTTGGAGCGCGTCGCGCCAACGAACGGATTCGAGACGATGTAGACGCTCGCCATCGCCCAATACGGGCGCGGCAGCTGGAACACGAGCCCGATATAGAGCGCCAGCATCGACGCTGCGAAGGTCTTGACGGAGAAGAGCCAGTCGCGGATGGAAGGGTAGGTCATGAGGCCGCTTTCAGCTTTCAGTCAGGAAGGTTGCCGTCGGCCGGATCCGGCGCGTTGAAGGCACTGAGCACGCGCAACGTGGCTTCCAGGTCCGCGCGGCTCACGCCCTTGAGAACGCGCGCGCGCAACTCGCGCAGGTCTTCTTCCATTTTTGCGGTGACCGCCTGGCCTTCATCGGTAAGGGAGATGGTCTTGGCGCGGCGGTCGTCGGGGTCCTCGTCGCGGCGCACGAGGCCGGCGGCGCAGAGCTGGTCGAGCAGACGCACCAGCGACGGGCCTTCGATGCCCACGTGTTCGGCGAGCGTTACCTGGCGCACCGCCTCGCCCAGACGCCCGGCGGTGAGCAGCGGCGTGGCGCAGGCTTCGGAAACGTTATAGGCCGTGAGCGCACCGTGGCTCGTGCGCCGCCACTTGCGGGCGGCCGTCACGAGCGTGCTGCTGACTGCCAGACGTAAGGTGTGAAGATTCGACATCGGCGGGATGATAGCGTAAAGCGATTCGGTAGCAAACTATCTTTTCCGGCGAACGGCCATTTCCGGATAGTAATGGAGGCGTGGCGTGTTTGCGTGCTGATTGTCGCTTTCAGCGGCTTTCGCGCGCCGGGTGTGACGCGCGCGCCACGGCGCCCGGCTATGTCATATGTGCTTAACGTCGCGCCGCTCGTATCGCTTTACGATGCGTTCCAGGTCGTGAGCAGGGCGGGCAACTGCGCCATATCGGTGAAGACGTGCGCGACGCCTTCGGCCTTGAGCGCTTCGGCGCTGCTGTGGCCGGGTGCGGCGGGGCTGTAACCGAACACGGTGGCGCCCGCCGCGAGACCGGCGCGCGCGCCCGTTACGGTGTCCTCGACCACCGCGCAGCGGCGCGGGTCCACGCCCAGCCCGGCTGCGGCGGCCAGATAGACGTCCGGATGCGGCTTGCTGCGCGGCGTTTCGTGGCCGCTATAGATATGGTCGCCGAAGGACTCCAGTAGGCCGACCTTGCGCAATTGCAACTCGACCTTGCGCCGATCCGCACCCGAAGCCACGGCAATGCGGCCATCGTAGGCCGCCTGCACCGCGCGCACGGCGGCCGGTGCGCCGGGAATTTCGATCAGATCGCGCGCAAGCGCTTCATTACGGCGCGCGCGGAAGCCTTCGAGCCAGGCTTCGGTCAGGCGGAAACCGGTATGCGCCTCGATGCGCGCGGCCTCGTCCTTGACCATCTTGCCGACGAAAATGCCCATCGCTTCATCGACGGACAGCGTCCAGCCCAGCTCGCCGAGCATCTGGACCAGCACGATATGGGTGATGCGCTCTGAATCGACCAGCACACCATCACAGTCAAACAGGACGGCGTCGAAGGGGAGAACGTGGGGAGTGGGCAAGGCGGACATCGTCGGTGGAAGGTTTGTAAGCCGAGGGGCGATGATAACCGGGATGGGCAGTGAGGGCTGGCACAATACGCGTTTTCGCTTTTGATTGCCGCCTCGCCATGCCGACCGATCCCAACACCGAGCAGCCTTACACGCCCGAACTTCCGGGCCGCGCGGCCTACACGCAATTTGCCGATCGCTATGCGCAGATGGCGCCGGAAAAACCGCACAACGCGCTTTACGAGCGCCCGGCGACGGCTGCGTTGCTCGGCGACGTGGCGGGCCTGAGCTTGCTCGACGCGGGCTGCGGTCCCGGCATCGTCAGCGCGGAGATGGCGCGCGCAGGCGCACAGGTGAAAGCCTTCGACGTGACGCCCGCGATGGTCGAACTCGCGCGCAGCCGTTGTGCCGATCTGGACGTGGAAATCGCGCAGGGTGATCTGGGTCAGCCGCTTGCCTGGCTGGCCGATTCCCAGTTCGACCGTATCGTCTGCTCGCTCGCGCTCGACTATATAGAGCATCTCGCACCGACATTCGCCGAATTCCATCGTGTCGCGCGGCCCGACGCGCGGCTGGTGTTTTCGATGGCGCACCCCATGCGCGACTGGATCGACACGCGCACGCGCGGCAATCGCCCGTATTTCGACACCACGCGTTTCGGCCTGCACTGGGGCGGTTTCGGCGAGCCGAAGCCTTATGTGGAGGCCTACCGTCGCCCGTTGGCCGATATCGTCAACGCTTTGCTGGAAACGGGCTGGCAGATCGACGGGATGCTGGAGCCGAAGCCCGCGCCTGAAATGAAGGCCGTCGCTCCCGCGCTTTACACCGAGCTTGCGCTCGCGCCCGCCTTCCTCTGCATCCGGGCGCGCCGCGACTGATCCAGCCTGAGTGCGGCCTTAGCGCGGTCTTAGCGCCGCGCGGCCGCCGAAAGCGACTCTTCGAGCGCAGCCACGCCCGCGGGCAGATCGACGTTTGCGCCCAGATCGCGCATGGTGCGGCCCAGCGCGTGAACCGTGCGGAACAGATGGTGCTCGCGGCATTGCTCGCCCATCTGGCCAATCCGCACGATCGGCAGTCCGAACGATCCGGCGATCTCCACCTGATACTGCTGCGAGATATGGTTGCACACGTCGCGCGGCGTGAGGCCCGCAGGCAGGCCGATGCCGACCACCGAATTCAGGCGGCACTCCTCCGGCGTATAAAGTTCGAGCCCAAGCGCGGCGACGCCGCTTTGCAGCGCCAGCGAGCAGCGCTGATGACGCGCGAAACGCTTTTCGAGCGTTTCCGTGCAGACGAGGCGCAGCGCTTCATGCAGCGCCAGCACGCCCGATACCGGCGCGGTGTAGTGATAGCCAGCCTTGTGCCAGAAGTTCTCCGCGAGCGTGGCGTCGAGACACCAGTGCGTATTCGGCTCGGTGCGTTCGCGTACGCGCTGCCATGCGGCGTCCGAAAACGCGATCAGCGATACACCGGGAATCGAGGACAGTCCTTTCTGGCCGCCCGTGATGACCACGTCGATGCCCCACGCATCCATTTCCAGCGGCATGGTGCTCAGCGTGCAGACCGCATCGACGACGACCAGCGCGCCCGCCGCCTTGGCGATGCGCACGATGTCCTTCAACTGGCGGTTCCACACCGTATTGGACGTCTCGCCGTGCACGATGGTGACGATGGCGGGGCGCGTGCGCTCGATGGCCTGCGCCACGGCGTCGAGCGAGGCGATCTCGCGATCGCCCACGTCGAGTGTGGAGACGTCCGCGCCGATGCGTCGCGCCATCTCCGCCATCCGGCCGCTGAAAAAGCCGTTGACGATCGACAGCACGCGAGTGCCGGGCCAGGCGAGGTTCGACACCGCCATTTCCATGGCCGCCGATCCCGGACCGGCCACGCCGAGCACCCAGTTCGAACGCGTCTGGAATACGTAGCGCGCCATGGTCTTCACCTGATCGATGACGCGCGCCATGGTGTCGCCGAGGTGATTGATGACGACCGAATTGGCCTTGGCGACGGCATCCGGGATCGGCACCGGGCCTGCGCCCATCATGAGCAGCGGCTCATCGGGCAGGATCTCGGTGAGCGGATCGACCGCCGGGCAGGCGACCGGCAACGCGGCGGCGGCCGCCGCTGCCCGTTGCGGGATCAGGGTGTCGGTGGGGCGCGTGTTGTCGGTCATGATGAGTTCCTTGAGGGTGCAGCAAAACGCTGCGAGTGAAGTTTGCACGCACGCTGGCGGCAGGGGAAAAGTAGAGTGTTCTCCGGCGCGGCCCACAAAGCCATGTACAGTTGCGCGGAATTCCTCTGAACAGTGCGAAGTGCGCTGTCCCGGCGCGCTGTGAAGCCGCATCGGGCGGCCTATAATCGCCGCTTTTCTGCTTCACATTATCAAGGGGAGTGCAGCATGCCGCAATTCGCCGTCGATAACCCGTTTCTGGAAACCCTCGGCGTGAGCGTCGCGCAGTGGCACGAGGGCTATGCGGAGCTTCTAATGCCGATCGACGGCTCGAAGCTCAATCGCCAGGGTGTGCTGCAAGGTGGCGCGATCGCTACCTTGCTCGACGCGGCTGCTGGCTATGCCGGTCTTTACGCGGATCCGGACGCACCCAAACGTCACGGCTTTACGCTGTCTCTTACGACGAACTATCTCGACAAGGGATTGGGCCAGTTCGTGCGCGCCAAGGGCTTTCTGGAGCGCGGCGGTCGTTCGATCTTCTTTGCACGCGCCGAGGCATGGGTGGATGACCGTCTGCTGATCGCCAGCGCGCAGGGGACGTTCAAGTATTCGAAATCGGCTTGATATCGTTCGGATTCCATAACGATTTTCTGTAAATGAAGAAGCCCGCAAACCATAAGGTTAGCGGGCCTCTGACAACCAACCGCCTGATTCTGCTTAACCCAGCAGCAAAGCGTCGTCGGCGAGCTTTTCGTGGCGTGTCTGCTCGAACATGCGCAGCAGGTCGGGCACATCCAGACCGCGCCGCTCATCGCCCGACACATCCAGCACCACCTGCCCCTGATGCAGCATCACCGTGCGCTGACCATAATCGAGCGCCTGACGCATGCTGTGCGTGACCATCATGGTCGTGAGCTTCGCTTCCTCGACGATGCGCGCCGTGAGTTCCAGCACGAACGCAGCGGTCTTCGGATCGAGCGCCGCCGTATGCTCGTCGAGCAATAGAATGCGCGACGGCTGCAGCGACGCCATCAACAGGCTCACCGCCTGACGCTGACCGCCCGAAAGCAGGCCGATTCGATCCGTCAAACGATTTTCGAGGCCGAGATTCAGCTGGCGCAGCTTGGCGCGAAACAGCTCGCGGTCCTGCTTTTTCAGCGCTGGGCCAAAGCCGCGCCGCTTGCCGCGCGCCATCGCCAGCGCCATGTTTTCTTCGATCGTCAGCGCTTCGCAGGTGCCCGCCATCGGATCCTGGAACACACGCGCGACCAGATGCGCGCGATCCCACGCCTGCTTTTTCGTGACGTCGTTGCCGTCGATGGTGATCTTGCCGTCGTCCACCATCTGATCGCCGCTGATCGCATTGAGGAAGGTGGATTTGCCCGCGCCGTTCGAGCCGATCACGGCCACGAACTGGCCGGTGGGGATTTCCAGCGTGAGGCCGCGCAGCGCGCGCGTTTCTATCGGCGTGCCTGGGTTGAAAGTCAGTTTGAGGTCTTGTGCGCTGAGCATGATTTAAGCCCTCCCGTTCTTGCGGCCAAACAGCTTTTTGCGCGTCGCGGGCAGCACGAGCGCGACGGTCACGAGCACCGCGGTCACGAGGTTCAGATCCTGCGCCTTCAGGCCGATGAAATCGCTATTGAGCGCGAGCGCAATAAAGAAGCGATAGAGAATCGCGCCCAGCACGGCGGCGAGCGTCGTGAGCACCAGACGGCGCGCGGGCAGAATGCTCTCGCCGATGATGACCGCAGCCAGCCCGATCACGATGGTGCCGATGCCCATCGAAATATCGGAGCCGCCCTGCGTCTGCGCGAACAGCGAGCCTGCGAGCGCAACCAACGCGTTGGACAGCGCCATGCCGGCCAGCGTCGCGCGGCCCGTGGCGATGCCCTGCGCGCGCGCCATGCGCGGGTTCGCGCCGGTCGCGCGCAATGCGAGACCGTATTGCGAGGAGAAGAACCAGTCCACGCCGAACTTCGCCGCAAGCACCACCACGAACAGCGCGAGCGGGCGCAGCACGTAGTCGGGCAGCCACGCGGGCTGGATCATGGTGAAGACGGTGGATTCGGTAATGAGCGGCACGTTGGGCGCGCCCATCACGCGCAGGTTGATCGAGTAGAGCGCGATCATCATCAGGATACTGGCGAGCAGATCCATGATTTTCAGGCGCACGTTGAGCCAGCCGGTGACGAAACCGGCCGCCGCGCCGGCGATCATCGCGCAGAGCGTGGCGACGAACGGATCCTGACCGTGCGCGATCAGCGTGGCCGCGACAGCGCCGCCCAGCGGAAAGCTGCCGTCGACGGTGAGGTCGGGGAAGTTGAGGATGCGAAACGAGATCAGCACCCCGAGGGCGACGAGGCTGAAGATCAGGCCGATCTCGAGCGCGCCCAATAGCGAATAGAGGGACATGGGAAATCCTGTTGCGGTTTCCGGCGGGCGGATTGCGGTGACGCAGCCGGATGGGTCGCCGCGCGCGCCGCGCCGCCCGGGTGAGGCGGCGTGGCGCACGCGTGCGCGAGGCCCGATGAAGGCCGGTGTCTTGCTATGCGAATACGCGTATGCGCGTGCTTGCGCGCGTCGCCTTACTTGACGACCGTGGTCGCGTCCTTGAGCAGATCGGCGGACAGCGTCACGCCCTGCTTTTGCGCCGCAGCCGGATTCACGAACAGTTGCAGCTTGCTGCTGGTTTCCGATGCGATCGCGCCGGGCTTTTCGCCCTTCAGGATGCGCACGACCACTTTGCCGGTTTGATGGCCCAGATCGCTATAGTCGATACCGAGCGCTGCAATGGCGCCGCGCTTCACGCTGTCCGTATCGGATGCGACGAGCGGAATCTTCGCGTCGTCGGCCACTTTCACGAGTGCTTCGTAGGCCGAAACGACGTTGTTATCCGTGTTCGTATAAATCACGTCGACCTTGCCGATCAGGCTCTTTGCCGCCGAGCCGATGTCCACCGTGCGCGGTGCAGCCGCTTCCTTGAGCGTCATGCCCTGCTGCGCGAGCAGTTCCTTGAGTGCCTTCACGACCACGACCGAATTCGCTTCGCCGGGGTTGTAGACCATGCCGACGGTCTTCGCATTCGGCACCACGCGCTTGATCAGCGCGACCTGCTTGTCGAGCGGCAGCTTGTCCGACACGCCGGTAACGTTGGTGCCGCTGGGCGTCCACGTTTTCACGAGCTGCGCGGCGACCGGATCGGTCACGCCCGAATACACCACGGGCACCGACTTCGTTGCGGCAACGACGGCCTGCGCCGAAGGCGTGGCGATGGCGACGATCGCGCTGGGGTTGTCGCCGACGAACTTGCGGGCGATCTGCGCGGCGGTGCCGGTGTTGCCCTGGGCGCTCTGATATTCCCACTTGAGATTCTTGCCTGCGTCGTAGCCGGCGGCCTTCAGTTCGTCGCGCACGCCGTCGCGGATGGCGTCGAGCGCGGGGTGTTCGACGATCGACAGGACTTCGACGGTGGCGGTCTCGGCGGCGCGTGCTGCGCCCGAGGTCAGGGCGAGCGCGGCGGCGCTGGCGATCAGGGTAAGGGTGGCGGCCTTGGCGGCGAGCTTGAAGGTTTTCATTCTGTTTGATCTCCCCCGAATGTTCGGTTCTGGACGGGTGTGGTCCGCTTGCGCGGCAACGCCGCCGAAGGATGCATCCCGTTTCGCGCACGGCGCGCACGTCTTGACCTTGCGTGCCCCTTACGCCATGCGCCGCGATGGTGCACAAGAGCGGCGGCGAGGCAGCGAGCATACCACCGACTTTTAGCGATCTGGAACGCGCACCGGGACAGTGCAGCGAGGATGCGACGGCTTGTCACCCACGATCAAAAAAATGTCGATGGGATTTTTAGGGAAACTCCGCGGTGCGCCGAAAATTTTCCCGGTTTCCGATCGGAAATAATGTTTCTTCTGGATGTCGATGGATTATCGGTGGAGAAGGCTGATTCTACGATTTTGCGATGAAAGCAAAACGTAAATTGTCTATTGAAATCAACAAGTTGGCGTAATTTGCATTTAGGGTTTGTACTATAGGTGAGCGTGGCTGTCAGAGGAGAAATTTCCAATCCTGATTATATGTTGTCGATCGGATAAAAATATTCGATCAGGCTTCCGGACGATTTTCCAATAAGAACGTCCAGCGTCATTTATTTCGGATCGGAAATCGATTCTCCGCGAGCCGCACCAGCCTTGAATCGCGCGGGATCGACGTTTGCGACAGCCATCGCCCACACCGATTTCCCAAATGTTTTCAAGCTCTTTGGCCTGATTTTCCTCAATTGACGGCGATCAATACTGCGCGAGGTATCGGAAAAAACCCTTGGTTGCGAGTGGGGGATTTTATTGATAGCATCCGCCGGTCGCTGATTGAGTCCGGACCACCCTCCGGACGAAATGCAGTGAACGGGGCAGGCGGATCGCTTGCGCAACAGGGAACACGTAACAACGTGCTTCTCTCCGAACTCAACCGCAACAAAGCGGGTGATATACGCCGGGCCCCGTCACGTCTTTTGTGTTCTCAGCTTTTCTGGCCCGTCGTTGTCGTCCCCCCTGGCTTGTCCTCGGGGTGCTGTTCGTTTGCGCAGGTCATCCGTCTGACCGGTTGACCCGAAAACAATCGAGGAGCTCCTGATGACGTCGTTGTCCTGCCTTACCCGCCTTACCTCTGTCTCCGTGGCAGCCGCGCTGCTCGCTTTTGGTGCAGCCGCTCACGCCGAGACCGTCAAGATCGCTATCGCCGGTCCGTTCAGCGGCCCGGTCGCCCAGTACGGCGACATGGTCAAGGCTGGCGCCCTGACCGCAATCGACCAGATCAACGCCGCCGGCGGTGTTAACGGCAACAAGCTCGAAGCCGTCCTGATGGACGATTCGTGCGAGCCGAAGCAGGCCGTCGCCGTCGCCAACAAGATCGTCTCGCAGCACATCCAGTACGTGGTTGGCCACGTCTGCTCGGGCTCGACGATCCCCGCATCCGACATCTACGAAAACGAAGGCGTCGTGATGGTCACGCCCTCGGCGACCGCACCGCAGCTGACCGAAGGCAAGAAGCGCCAGTTCATCTTCCGCACCATCGGCCGCGACGACCAGCAAGGCCCGGCAGCTGCCGCCTACATCATCAACAAGGTCAAGCCGAAGAAGGTTGCGATCCTGCACGACAAGCAGTCGTACGGCCAGGGCATCGCGACGTCGGTGAAGTCGGCGCTCGATAAGGCGCACATCCCGGTTGTGGTGTTCGAAGGCATCAACGCGGGCGATTCGGACTACTCGGCAATCGTCACCAAGCTCAAGTCGCAAGGCGTGGACTTCGTGTACTTCGGCGGCTACCACCCGGAAATGGGTCTGCTGATGCGCCAGTCGCGTGAGCAAGGCGTCAAGGCCGTGTTCATGGGACCGGAAGGCGTGGGCAACAAGGACGTGACGGCCATCGCCGGTCCGGCTTCGGAAGGCATGCTCGTGACGCTGCCGGCCGACTTCGCAGCCGATCCGGCCAACGCGAAGCTGGTGAAGGCATTCGCGGACGCCAAGCGCGACCCGAACGGCCCGTTCCAGATGCCGTCGTACGCGGCAGTGGAAGTGATCGCCGACGGCATCGCTGGCGCGAAGAGCACCGACCCGACCAAGGTTGCCGCTTACCTGCACAAGAACTCGTTCAACACGCCGATCGGCAACGTCCAGTACGACGCTCAGGGCGACCTGAAGTCGTTCCGCTTCGTTGTGTACACGTGGCACAAGGACGCCACCAAGACCGCCGCGAACTGATCCCGGCGCTGCACGCTGCTAGCGGCATACGCCCCGCCTTCTGTTGTGGCGGGGCGTTTTCATAGCTGCTTCATTGTGGTTGTGCGCGCAACCATAAAAACGGATTGGTACGGTTCTAAAGGGTCTCTTACCGGCTTCATCGCCGCGGGGCTTAAAGCATGAATGATTTTCTTCCTCAGTTTACCCAGCAGCTCGTCAACGGGCTCACGCTGGGTGCGATCTATGCGCTGATCGCCATCGGCTACACGATGGTCTACGGCATCATCGGCATGATCAATTTTGCTCACGGCGAGATCTATATGATCGGCGCCTATGTGGGCCTCGTCACGCTCACGGCTATCGGCACCACGGCGGGTTATCCGCTGCCGCTCGTGCTGGGCGCGGCGCTCATCGTCTCGGTGGTGGTCACCGGGCTGTATGGTTTTGCGGTCGAACGCGTCGCGTATCGGCCGTTGCGCGGCGGGCCGCGTCTCGTGCCGCTGATCTCGGCGATCGGCATGTCCATCTTTCTGCAGAACTACGTGCAGATCGGTCAGGGCGCACGCGATGTGTCCGTGCCGATGCTGATTTCCGGCGCGCTCGACTTCAATATGGGCGGCAACTTCGAAGTGACGATTCCGTACGCACGCATGTTGATCGTGGGCACCACGGTCGTGCTGATGGTCGCGCTCACGCTCTTCATTTCGCGTTCGCGTATGGGCCGCGCCTGCCGCGCCTGCGCCGAAGACATGAAGATGGCCAACCTGCTCGGCATCGACACGAATCGCGTGATCTCCTTCACGTTCATTCTGGGTGCGATGCTGGCGGCGGTGGGCGGCGTGCTGATCGGTCTGACGATCGGCAAGCTCAATCCGTATATCGGCTTTATCGCTGGTATCAAGGCGTTCACGGCGGCGGTGCTGGGCGGCATCGGCAGCATTCCGGGCGCGATGCTCGGCGGTGTGCTGCTCGGTCTGGCCGAAACCTTCGCGTCGGCGTACATGCCGTCCGAGTACAAGGACGTCGTGGCGTTCGGTCTGCTCGTGCTCGTGCTGCTGTTCCGTCCCACCGGCCTGCTCGGCAAGCCGGACGTCGAAAAGGTGTGAGGTCGATATGAGCCAAACTGTTTCGGTTCGCGCGGCCAGCCATAGCGGCCCATCTTCGTCGCAGACGTTGAAGGGCGCGTTCGTGGCCGCCTTCGCGACCATCATTCTCACTGCGCCCATCCTTGGCTTGCAGCTTACGCTCGACGGCTATCAGGTGGTGTTGCAGCAGCACTGGCATCCGGTGTGGATTGCCGCCGCGGTGGTGTTCGTGTTCCAGCTCGTCAAGCCGATGTTTGTGCGCGCAACGAGTACGGTGAAATTGCCGAAGGCGCCGGCGCTTGGCGCGCGTCAGCAACGCATCGCGATCTGGGTGCTGCTTGCCTTCGGTCTGGTGTTCCCGTTCATCAGCTCGCGAGGCACCATCGACGTCGCCACGCTCGCGCTCATCTACGTGATTCTGGGCCTCGGCCTGAATATCGTGGTGGGCTTCGCGGGTCTGCTCGACCTGGGTTACGTGGGCTTTTACGCGGTGGGCGGCTATACGTATGCGCTGCTAAACCAGTACTTTGGCTTCACGTTCTGGGAATGTCTGCCGCTCGCGGCGCTGGCGTCGGCGACGTTCGGCTTCGTGCTGGGCTTTCCGGTGCTGCGTCTGCGCGGCGACTATCTCGCGATCGTCACGCTCGGCTTCGGCGAAATCATCCGTCTGCTGCTCAACAATCTCACGAGCATCACGGGCGGCCCGGACGGCATTTCCGGTATTCCCAAGCCCACCGTGTTCGGCTTCGAACTCGCGCGTCATGCCAGTGTGGAAGGCGCAAAAACCTTCAACGAGCTGATCGGCATCGAATACAGCGGCGAACACATGATCATCTTCCTGTACCTGCTCGCGCTGGTGCTGGTTGCGTTCACGCTGTTCGTCACGAGCCGCCTGCTGCGCATGCCGATGGGCCGCGCCTGGGAAGCGCTGCGCGAAGACGAAATCGCCTGCCGTTCGCTGGGCCTGAACCCCACGCGCATCAAGCTCTCGGCGTTCACGCTGGGCGCCTCGTTCGCGGGTCTCGCCGGTGCGTTCTTCGCCGCGCGCCAGGGTCTGGTCACGCCCGAGTCGTTCACCTTCATCGAATCGGCGCTGATTCTCGCCGTGGTGGTGCTGGGCGGCATGGGCTCGCAACTGGGCGTGGTGCTCGCCGCGATCCTGCTGACCGCGCTGCCGGAAGTCGCGCGCGGCTTTGCCGAATACCGCATGCTGATTTTCGGTCTGGTGATGGTGCTGATGATGATGTGGCGTCCGCAGGGTCTGTTGCCCGCTAGCCGTCCGCATGTGGAGTTGCCGCAATGAGTGCACAAGCGTTGTTGAAAGTGGCGGGTTTGCAGATGCGCTTCGGCGGTCTGCTGGCCGTGGACGGCATCGAGTTCGACGTGCGCCCGAATGAAGTCTTCGCCATCATCGGGCCGAACGGCGCGGGCAAGACCACGGTGTTCAACTGCGTGGGCGGCTTCTATAAGCCGACGGCGGGCGACATCGTGCTCGACGGCCACGCGATCAACGGACAGCCGAGCCACCAGGTCGCGCGTCGCGGCCTCGTGCGCACGTTCCAGAATATCCGTCTGTTCAAGCAACTGACGGTGCTCGAAAACCTCATGGTTGCGCAGCATCTGAAGGTGAACCGCAACATGCTGAGCGGCCTGTTCGCGACGCCCTCGTATCGCCGCGCCGAACGCGCCGCGCTCGAACGCGCCGCCTACTGGCTCGAACGCCTGGGCCTGAGGGACGTAGCGAATCGCGAAGCGGGCACGCTGTCATACGGCCATCAGCGCCGACTCGAAATCGCGCGCTGCATGATCACGGACCCGCGTCTGTTGATGCTCGACGAACCGGCAGCCGGTCTGAATCCGCAGGAAAAGATCGAGTTGCAGCACATGATCGATGGACTGCGCAACGAGTTCGGAATCTCCGTACTCCTGATCGAACACGATATGAGTCTGGTGATGGGCGTATCGGACCGCATCCTCGTGATGGAACACGGCAAGCCGATCATGATTGGCAAGCCTGAAGAAGTGCGCAACGACCCGCGCGTGATCAAAGCCTACCTGGGAGAGGACTGATGCTGAAGCTGGACAAGGTCCATACCCATTACGGTGCGGTGGAAGCGCTGGCGGGCGTGTCGATCGAAGTGAACAAGGGTGAGATCGTCACCCTGATCGGCAGCAACGGCGCCGGCAAGACCACGCTGATGATGACCGTGTGCGGCACGCCGCGCGCATCGTCGGGACACGTGACGTTCGAAGGTCAGGACATCACGCGCATGCCCACGCATGAAATCATGCGCCTCGGCATGGCGATCTCGCCGGAAGGCCGCCGCGTGTTCCCGAGCCTCACCGTGCTCGAAAACCTGCAGATGGGCGGCTTCTTCGCCTCGCAGCAGGACATCGACGCGGGTATCGAGCACGTCTTCAAGCTGTTTCCGCGCCTGAACCAGCGTGCGAAGCAGCGGGCGGGCACGATGTCGGGCGGCGAACAGCAGATGCTGGCGATCGGCCGTGCGCTGATGAGCAAGCCGCGTCTGCTGCTGCTCGACGAACCGACGCTCGGCCTTGCGCCGCTCGTGATCGCGCAGATTTTCGACATCATCCGCACGATCCGCGAAGAGGGCGTAACGGTGTTCCTCGTTGAGCAGAACGCGAACAAGGCGCTGCATGTGGCCGATCGCGGCTACGTGCTGGAAACCGGTCGCGTGGTGCTGGCCGATAGCGCCGACAACCTGCTCGCCAACGACGATATCAAGCGCGCCTATCTGGGCGGTTAATACCGCCCGCGGTTGAGGGTGTTGAGAGACGTTCGACGGCCCGCGCATTGCTCCCTTGAAAAAAGGGCGATTGCGCGGGCCGCTTCTATTTGTGCGCAGCGATTCAGTCGCCGCGCGCGTGCGCCAGTTGCGCAAGCTGGGCGACGAGTCGCATCAGATCGCCCTGACTCCGCGTGGCCGTTTTGGCGAAAACGTGATGAAGATGCGTGCGCACGGTCGAGGGCAGAATTCGCAGCGCAGCGGCGATATTGCGTGGATTTTCGCCATTGCCGATCTCGCAGGCGACGCGCGCCTCGGCGGGCGTGAGCGCGTAAAGCGCGATCAGGCGCTGCTCGATGCCGCGCTGTGCAGCCTGCGGGTCGATCACCATCAGCATGGCCGAGCCACGCTTTGCGCCGAGCGGCGACACCAAAACCTGAAGCGGCATGCCGCATGTCGTGCGCTCGATCAGCATGGCGCTCCCGCCGCGCATGCGTGGCCCGCCACCCGCCGCATTGGCGATCAGCGCATGGAGTCGCTGTGTGGCCGTGGGGGAATACGCCTGCAAGCCATGCGCACTTTCTCGCAAACCCGGCGGCTGCACGAGTAGCGCGGCGGCGGCGCGATTGGCGAATGTCACCTGCGCTGCGCGATCGACGATCAGCACGGCTTGCGCGAGACCGTCGAGTGCATCGAAGGCATCGAGCGCAGCAGGCGCATCAAGCGGCGCGCGGCCGGATTGTGCATCGTCAGTGGGCAGACGGCGTTGCACGCGGATTTCTCCCGCCATTGGCAAGCATCGTGGTTCACGTCGATCTGGCGACGGGCACACGCCAGAAGCGCCGCGCAGTCACGGTCGGACGGAGAGGGAAGGATGTGTCCACGCAGCAAAATTGCGCAGATTGAACCGGGCGAGGCACGTTAGCAAACGGCCTGCGCGCGCCATGCACCGCAGCATGCGCAATGCATTCTTCTATGAATAGACGATAAAACTTTCAATCAGGTTTCGAATTGATGCGTTTCTCTTTCTTCGTGTCGCGGCATTGACGGGGACTGGACAACTGGCCCCGGCTCACGATAATGGTTCGTCCCGCAAGGGGCACAACGCGATCCCATGCGTTGTGCACAGTCACTATGAGTCACACCGGAGAGTCGTTGGATGTCTGAAGAGTATGAAGTGCACGGACCGCACGATCACGCGGTCGAACATGCCGCAGCCGGCCACGGCCATGCAGCGCATGGTGCCGAAGGCGAGCGCGACCCCTTTCCGGGCCGCATGGCGGTGATGACGGCGATCCTGGCGTCGATCGGCGCGATCCTCTCGTACCAGAGCGGCAACAGCGAAAACCTCGCGCTCTATTACAAGAACGAGGCGGCGATCCACAAGACCGAAGCGGCGAATCAGTGGGCCTATTACCAGGCCAAGGGCGAGAAGCAGAATCTCGCCGAACTGGGTGCATCGCTGGCCGCGCTTGCGCCGAATGCCGCCGAAGCCCAGCGACATTTCGCCGCCGATGCCGACCGCTATCGCCAGCAGAAGGATCCGATCCGCGCGAAGGCCGAGGCGCTGGAGAAGCAGGTGCAAGCCGACGACGAGCACGCGGAACAACTGCTGCACGGTCACCATCGCTGGGCGCAGGCCACCACGCTGATCCAGATCTCGATCGCGCTCACAGCGATTACCTTGCTCACGCGCCGCAAGTGGCTGCTGCGCACCTCGGTGGGTGTTGGCGCGGCGGGTGTGGTGATGGGCGCGCTCGCGTTCTTCGCGGGCTAAGCTTGATAAGCGTGTTAAACGCGCCGCCAGACGTCATCAAACCCTAACCGCCACATACGATGGCGGTCAGCAACAGCGGCACCACGGATTTGACCGTGGCGTCGCTGTTCGCCTCGCTCACACGCGTGCGCACCGAATCTGCGGGCGCCGATACCACCACGCCGTAAAGCGGCGCCTTGATCTCTTTGCCCGCGCCGCGCCGGAACAGGTCGTCATCGCGCGCATAGCCGAGCACAACATAAATCGGAAAGCCAAACGCGCTCATGCGACTGCCCTGGGCCGGGCGGAAGGCGTTGACCGAATTGGCCTCGACCCGGCTTGGCTTCGGGTCGATGGACTTTTCTTCAATCAGCGTCGAAATAAATTCATGCGGATTCGACGTGCAATCGAAGTGCTTGTCCTGATTCTGCTGGCTCTGTTGAGGTTGCGCGCCGAGCGGCTGGCAAAAACCCAGCAGCGTCGCGAGGGCGGCGAAGGCGGCAAAGAAGGGCACCACAGGGACTCGACGCTGTTTCATGGCAGTGACGATGGCAGTAACGGCTACCGCTTGAGTTCCACTGGAATCCATTCGACACCGAAACCCCGTTCCTGTTCAAGGGGGCGGCATACAAATTGCGCACTTCTGCGCCGCGCCGCCGTCCCTTTCGATGCGATTGATGCGGCCGTTACAGCATCGACTTCGCCTGGCTCAGGATCTTGTCGCATACCTGTTTGGTGGCGGCCTGCTTGAGCCCGCTGCCGGAGAGGTCGAGCTGCTGGCCGTCGCCGGCCGTGAGAATGCCGCCCGTGCCTTTTTCGTAGCCGCTGTCGGTGGTGGAGGCGCCCCCGGGCAACTTGCTGAGTAGCGAGTCTTTCACGTTGCCGGCCGTGTCCGCGTTCAGGTAATTGTTCTTGATGCAGAACTGCAGCAGGCCCGTAACGTTGCCCATGCTGTTCGAGGTGACGGAAGAGCCGGAAAGCGAACTGCCGAGCCCGCCCAGATTGCCGAGCGCGCCCGAGGTCGAGCCGCTGCTGCCACTCTGGTTGAGCAGGTTGCCGAGTTGGGCGTGTGCGGCATGCCAGGGCGCGAGCAAGGCGGCGCTCGTGGCAGCAATAGCGGCCGCGGCGATCAACGCGCGCGTGCCGCGCGAGGTGGATGTTTGCATACGACGAATCTCCGTGAAGGCCATGGCCTTCGTACTATAGACGGATTCGTTGCGTGGCTTTTTCTGGATGGCTAGGCGCAACACGACGAAGCCTGTACAAAACCGACGTAATTCGCACGCGTCATTTGCATGCGATGCAAACAGATTTGGGCTATGAGCAAATGCTGGCAGGATGAAACATCAGCGCGCCCGACGTATTGAATGCAATTCATCGTCGTGTCATTTGTTGCGTGCACAACGGAGTTTCGGGGCTGAGTTTCGAAAAAGGACGGACCGCGACGAAATGAGTGCGCGCAGTTGAAAGCGATGCAATTGAAATAATGAAATTGCGTTGGAGCGGTAAGGGCATTCAACTCAAGAGGGAAGGCGTCAGGGTCGGTCACGCGAAGCATGAAGTAACGCGCATTAACATGCCGATACGACGCTACAGCGGCGCATCAGTTGTCTTGCAGGACGCATACGATCAAGAAAATCCCTTGCTACAAGGGTTTTTATGGCGATTCGAAGAGGGATCACGCACTGTTTTGCAAGCGCGATCGGGCATATTTCACGCCATTCAAGACGTGACTTTGTTTCTAACCGTAACACTTATTACGGCCCTCCTCATTGGCTGGTTTCAGGTGGTATGCTTCCTGCACAAATTCTCCCTTGCACGAGTGAGACCACGTTTTTTGCGTCAATACCGTGAACACGCGCACTGCCTGAGTGCAGTCGGTGACGCAAAAGAACAAGTCATATAAACATATGGTGCAACCGAGCACGCCCACGCGGACATCAAGATCCGCGAGCGAGCTCCGTCACTGCAGCCCCGGTCCGGCTGCGTGGAGAACAGCATGAATTTCGAAGAACTGAGCGACGACGAGTGGATGGTTGTGTCCTCGCTCGTATCCGATGAACCGCCTATACGGCTCAACCGACGCGGCCGCCCGCGCGCGGAGCCGCGCGTCGTGGCGAACGCCGTGCTGTGGATCTTGACGACCGGCGAGTCCTGGTCGCGCCTGCCCGCACGTTATCCGTCCGGACCGACCTGCCGCCGCCGTTTCGAGGAATGGCACGTCAGCGGCACGCTGCTTGAGCTGGTGCAATTGCTTACGCAGCGCGGCCGCAGCTTCGTCTATGTGCCTGAGCCCGCTCAGGCACAGGCTGCGTCGAGCCCGCAGGCAACGCCTGCCGTGGCCGTCGTGGTGGAGGAAACCGTCGAGGACGACGGTCTGCCCGCTGTTTACTGGAAGAGCCCGGAAGCCTGGCAGGCGCCCGCATCGCTGGCCGATGCTACGCCGCTGGCCGCCAATCCGGCCGCTAATCCAATCGAGAGCATGACGCGTCAGCTCGCCCGTCTGGACGAGGCATTGACGCAGGCCCAGCATCGCACGCCCGCCGCCAGGGCAGGGCACGCGTCGCCCATCGTGCCGCCTCAGGCCGATTCCACCGCCCACGCCGCGCGCGTCAAAGCGCCCTCGGCTGCAGCGGTGCGCACGGTCGTTCCCGAAGAAAACTTCGAGTTTTCCGATGCCACGCCGCAGGTCGAGCAGATCGCGGAATGGCGTGGCTACGTGGTTTATTTGAGCGTGGAAACCGCGCGCAGTCGCACGCATCGCGGCATGTATCGCGCGGCTGCGGAAATCCTCAAGGATGGCAAGCGTGTCGAGCGTTCGGGCCTTGTCGGCCCCGCGTTCGACGATGCCGATGCGGCGCGTCACTATGCGTTCGACTGGGCGCGTCAGTGGATTGATCGCGAAGGCCCGCATCGGTCGAGCGGTGGCATTGAGGGTATCGACGGCGTCGATATGGACCCCGAAGATAAGGATCCGGGCGTCTCGTTCGCGCGCGCCTATGCAGAAAACGGCGCCGATAATGGCGGCGTGGTCACTCGTGCAATGCCCGTCGCAACCCCGGCTTTGGCGACCGCCAGCTCGCATGTCGTCACCAACGGCGTGCGCCATGCGCCGCTGCAACGCTATACCAGCAGTGCGCTGCGCGCGCCCGGCGATAGCCGCGAGGCTTCCACTGCCAACGATCGTCATCCGCACGCTTCGCGCTATAGAACGCATCTGAGCTAGGCGGCGGCCTGCTTCATCACCGGCCGCTGCTGTCGCCCTCGCTGTCCCGCTGTTCGCTGAACGTCTCGTTGACCGTTTTTCCCGCTTCATCTTTCCGCCCCAAGGTACGCCGTCAATCGGAATCGCTTCCGTTGCGGCGCAAGCCGTGGTGTCTCCGTCCATTTCATCGGGTGCGGGGCGCTCTCATGGGCGCTCCGTCACGCACTGACTGAATGCAATCCAGCACGCGCTCAAGCCCTTGCGGGCCTGAGCGTTTGCCTGGACGTTTTCTCTATTGCCGGCCGTATACATCCTCCAGACGCACAATGTCGTCTTCGCCGAGATACGAGCCCGACTGCACCTCGATGATTTCGAGCGGCATCTTGCCCGGGTTTTCGAGTCGGTGCGCCACGCCTAGCGGGATATACGCCGATTCGTTCTCCGAAACGATGAAGCGCTCCTCTCCGCGCGTGACGAGCGCCGTGCCACGCACGACGACCCAGTGTTCGGCGCGATGATGGTGCATCTGCAACGACAGGCGCGCGCCCGGTTCGACCACGATGCGCTTGACCTGGAAGCGCTCGCCGCTATCGACGCTGTCGTAGTGACCCCACGGGCGATGCACGAGACGGTGCGCAACAGCTTCGCTGCGTTTCGCTGTTTTCAGGCGCTGGACGATTTTCTTGACGTCCTGCGCGCGTGAACGGTCGGCCACGAGCACCGCGTCTGCGGTTTCGACCACCACGAGATTGTCGGTGCCCAGGCACGCGATCAGGCGTCCGTCCGAATGTGCGAAGGTATCGTTCGCGCCTTCGAACATCACTTCGCCTTGGGCCACGTTGCCCGCATCGTCTTTCGGGGCGACCTGCCAGACCGTGTCCCACGAACCGAGATCGGTCCAACCCGCCGAAAGCGGTACCACCACGCCGCTGGCCACGGACGTATCGCCGGACAACGGTTCCATCACCGCATAGTCGATCGAGTTCGACGGCGAGCGCGCGAAGCATTCGGGATCGACGCGGAAGAAGTCGCCATCGGCCTTGCCGTGTTCGACGGCCGCCGTGCAGGCCTCGTAAATTGCGGGCTGGAAGTGGCGGATCGCTTTGAGCCACGTGGAAGCGCGCACGATAAAGATGCCGCTGTTCCACCAGTAGCGCTGCGAGGCAACGTATTGCTGTGCCAGTTCGATATAGGGCTTTTCGACAAAACCATTCAGACGACGCGCGCCATCGGGCTCCTGCGTGGCAAGCGGCTCGCCCACATGGATGTAGCCGTAGCCCGTTTCAGGGCGCGTGGGCACGATGCCCATCGTCACGATCTGGCCATTGGCCGCGTGGCGCACGCCATCGGCTACCGCGGTCTGAAACGCTTCGAGATCCGCGAGCGCATGATCCGCGGGCATCACCACCATGATGCCGTCCTGCTGCGTCGAGGTCACGGACAAGGCCGCGATCGTCAGCGCCGGCGCGGTGTCGCGCGCGAGCGGTTCGAGAATCAGGCGCGCTTCCTTACCGGCCGCGCGAACCTGATCGGCGGTCGTGAAGCGATGTTCCTCGTTGCACACGATCATGAGCTTGTCGGCGAGCGTCACGCGCTCGGCGAGGGCGTCGAGACGTCCCGCCGTATCCGCGAGCAGCGACCGCTCACCGACCAGGTTGATCATCTGCTTCGGGTATTGCTCGCGCGACAGTGGCCACAGCCGCGAACCTGCGCCGCCGGCCAGCACCACAGGACACACCTGCAGCGCATTGCGCGCATCGCCGCGCGACTCTGCCTGTTGAGCCGCGCGTGCCGAGGCCGTTGCGGAACCCGTATCCGTCATCTCGCTCTCCTGAAAGGGGTTTCGGTTAAGCGATTTGTAGCACGCTTAAAATCGCAATAAATCGAGTCGTAAAGAAGAAAACGGAAAATATTCGAATTAAATTAAAAAATGATGACCCGTCATGAATGGGTTCGAATAAAAATAAAAAGAAAAATGTCCGCTATGACCGGAATGTTGCGAAATAAATCAGAGTGTATCGGGATCGATCCGGCAAATTTTTCCGCTCAAATGATGGGGTGGAAGGCTTGCTGGACGGCCTTCCCGGCAATCGTTGCCGAAAAAATCAGACAAAAATAAGGTCGTTAGCAACGAAACATTTGGAGATACTTTTTGCCCTTGCGCTCGCAATTTTTATAGCGCTTTATTAGGGTTTATTCGGATGCGCATTAGCAGTGCCGGAGCGATTCCGGTGCAGTTCCCTGATTTCCGCAGATTCCCGTAGCCGTGGCCATGATGCAAAACGCGTGGCTGCATTTCATTTTTTTAACCGAGGTGCCGGACATGCTGAGCGTTCTAGCCAGAATTATCGACGTTGCCGCGATCGCCGCCGGCGCGCTGCTTGCAGCGGCCCTGCACCACGGACGGTTCGCCACACTCTCCGATCCGGAAAGCGTGGCGCTCGCCTTTAATTGCGTGCTGGCAATCTGGATGTTTCCCGCCTTCGGCATCTACCAGTCGTGGCGCGGCAAGTCGCTCTATGTGCTGGCGGCGCGCGTATGCGCTGCCTGGATCGCGGTGGAGTGCACGGGCATTCTGCTGAGTTTCAGCGTGCACCGTGCCGATTCGCTTTCGCGTATCTGGCTCGCGTACTGGGTGGTGGCGTCGGTGGCCTTCCTGATCGTTTCCAAGGCGCTGGTGCACATGGTGCTGCGCAGCCTGCGCCGCGAGGGCTACAACCTCAAACAGGTGGCTGTGGTGGGCGGCCCGCGTTACGCGCGCTTTCTGATCGAGCAGATGAAGAGCCGTCCGGAAGCGGGCTTCCATCCCGCACTGGTGTACGACGAAGACAGCGATGCCGATGGCGATGCGCGTCTCGACGGCGTGCCGGTCGAACGCAACCTGCAGGCGATGCTCGAATTCGTGCGCGAGCACGACGTGCGCGAACTGTGGCTCGCATTACCGATCACGAAAGAGCGCACGATTCACCGCATCGTCATGGCAATGCGCAACGATTTCGTGAACATTCGTTTTATCCCCGATGTGCGCAGCCTGTCGTTCTTCAGCCAGCCCGTGGTTGATCTGCTGGGCGTGCCAGCGATCAATCTCGCCGCTTCGCCGGTAACGGATCTGAGCGTGCTGCCCAAGCGCGTGTTCGACTTCCTGTTTGCCGGCGCGGTGCTGGTTGCGCTCTCGCCGCTGTTCGCGCTGGTGGGGCTGGCGGTGAAGCTCACGTCGCGCGGACCGGTGTTTTTCAAGCAGCGCCGCAAGGGTCTCGACGGCAACGAGTTCGAAATCTACAAGTTCCGCTCGATGAAGGTGCATGCGGAAGTCGCGGGTCAGGTGACGCAGGCGCGCCGTAACGATCCGCGCGTGACGCGCGTGGGCGCGTTCCTGCGCCGTACCAGCCTTGACGAACTGCCGCAGTTCATCAACGTGCTCAAGGGCGAGATGTCGGTGGTGGGGCCGCGTCCGCACGCGCTGGCGCACGACGACATTTATAAGGATCTCGTGCGCGGCTATATGGCGCGCTATCGCATCAAACCGGGCATTACCGGCTGGGCACAGGTCAACGGTTTCCGTGGCGAAACCGATCGTGTGGAAAAGATGCGCGACCGTGTACGTTTTGACCTGCATTACATGCAGCACTGGAGCTTCGCGCTCGATCTGCGCATCGTCGCGATGACCATGTGGAAGGGCTTCGCTGGGCAGAATGCTTACTAAGTCATACTGAATAACGCGCTGAAAAAATCGAAAGCGCATTGAATTTGCATTGAGCATACCAGGCGCGCCGCGTGCGCATGTGGCCGCGGCCCTGGTAGACACCAACAGGCAATCACATTTGAGGTGGGCATGAATCTGACGATCATTGGCAGCGGTTATGTGGGTCTCGTGACGGGCGCGTGTCTGGCCGACATCGGCAACGACGTGTTCTGTCTCGACGTGGACCAGCGCAAGATCGATCTGCTCAATCAGGGCATCGTGCCGATTCACGAGCCGGGCCTGAAGGAAATCATCGAGCGCAACGTGCGCGCGCGCCGTCTCACGTTCTCGACCGATGTGGAAGCGGCGGTCGCGCACGGCGACGTGCAGTTCATCGCCGTGGGCACGCCGCCCGACGAGGACGGTTCCGCCGACCTGCAATACGTGCTGACCGCCGCGCGCAACATCGGCCGCCTGATGAACGGCTTCAAGGTCATCGTCGATAAATCGACGGTGCCGGTGGGGACGGCGGCGCTGGTGCGCGACGCGATCGCGTCCGAGTTGCGCAAGCGCGGCGAGAACCACATGTTCTCGGTGGTTTCGAATCCGGAATTCCTCAAGGAAGGCGCGGCCGTCGATGATTTCGCGCGGCCCGACCGCATCGTGCTGGGCTGCGACGAAGACGTGCCGGGCGAGCGCGCACGCGAGCTGATGAAGCGCCTGTACGCGCCGTTCAACCGCAACCACGAACGCACGCTTTACATGGACGTGCATTCGGCGGAATTCACCAAATACGCGGCTAATGCGATGCTCGCCACGCGTATTTCATTCATGAACGAACTGGCGAATCTGGCCGATCGCGTCGGCGCGGATATCGAAGCGGTGCGCCGCGGTATCGGCTCCGATCCGCGTATTGGCTATGACTTTCTCTATGCAGGCTGCGGTTACGGCGGCTCGTGCTTC
Organism: Burkholderia sp. Ax-1719; assembly: GCF_011753055.1. Lineage (GTDB taxonomy): Bacteria > Pseudomonadota > Gammaproteobacteria > Burkholderiales > Burkholderiaceae > Paraburkholderia. The sequence continues at coordinate 63,333 of NZ_VWWJ01000022.1, forward strand.
CCGAAAGACGTGAAGGCGCTGATGCGCACGGCCGAAGATTTCGGCGAACCGCTGCAGATCCTGCGCGCCGTGGAAGCGGTGAACGAAACGCAAAAGCAGGTGCTGGCGCAGAAGATCGTGACGCGCTTTGGCTCGGATCTCACGGGGCGCACGTTTGGTCTCTGGGGCCTCGCATTCAAGCCGAACACGGACGATATGCGCGAAGCGCCCAGCCGCACGCTGATCGCCGAATTGCTGGCGCGCGGCGCGCGCGTGCAGGCTTATGACCCGGTTGCGGTAAAGGAAGCGCAGCGCGTGCTGGAGATGGATCTGCAAAAGACGCCTGAGCAGCTGGAACGTCTCGTCTATGCCAATGACGCCATGGAAGCCGCTAACGGTGCGGATGCGCTGGTCGTGGCCACCGAATGGAAGGTGTTCAAGGCGCCGGATTTCGAAACGCTCAAGGCGCAGCTGAAAACGCCAATCGTCTTCGACGGCCGCAATCTGTACGAGCCGCTGTCGCTGCAGGAACTCGGCATCGAATATCACGCCGTGGGGCGCGCAAGCGCCACGCAGGCAAGCCGTGCACGCGCCGAAGCAGTAACTTCGACGCAAACGCAAGTGACTGCGTAATCGAGCAGTCGAAACGAGGAGTCACCCGTCCATGTTCAACGACGTATTGATCGTCTGCCACGCGAATGTCTGCCGCTCGCCCGCGGCGGAGCAGCTGTTTCGCGCGCGTCTTCGCGAGCGTGCGGCCAGCCATGCAGGTGCGTTTCATTCGGCGGGTCTGCGCGCACGCGAAGGCGTGGACATGGACCCGGTGATGCAACGCCTGCTCGCGGAGCGCGGTGTAGAAGTGGGCGAACATCGTTCGCGCCGCCTCACGAGCCGCCTCGTGCGTCAGGCCGACCTCGTGCTGGTCACGGAGCGCCATCAGGTCTCCGAGGTCGAGCGTATCGAACCGACCGCGCGCGGCAAGGTGTACGCGCTCGGCAATTGGGAAAACTCGGACGTCGCTGATCCGCATGGCCAGGATGAAGCCATGTATCGCGACAGTCTGGAGTTGATGGATCGTCTGGTTAAGGGATGGCTGAGCCGAATATGCCAATGAGTAAACTCAATCTGATGAGCGCGCTGGCGCTGAGTGTTTTTGTTTCCGCCTGCGCAACCGCGCCCGGTAACTACCTCGACTCGTCCAGCCTCAAGGAGCAGCCGAGCAATCAGCCGCAGAAGCAGTACGACGTGCATCTGATCGACTCGCAGCTCGTCATGCGTCAGGCGCAGGAAGCCGTGGCCGCGCAACAGCGCGAACTGCCGCCGGCGAAATACACGTCGCCGACCGACTACGTCTACCACCTCGCGCCCCAGGACATTCTGGGCGTGACGGTGTATGACCATCCGGAACTGTCCACGCCGCAAGGCTCGACGTTCTCGACGGGCGGCAACACCACGCAGACCGTGGGGCAGGCGCTCACGCAGCCATACACCAATGCGCTGTCGGGGCAGTCCGATCCGTACGGCCAGACCATCGCCAAGGACGGCACCATCTACTTCCCGTTCGTGGGCCGCGTGATGGCCGCAGGCAAGACGCCTGGCCAGTTGCGCGACCAGCTTGCTTCGGGTCTGGGTCCGTACATCAAGAATCCGCAGGTGGACGTGCGCGTGCTCGCCTACCGTAGCCAGAAAATCCAGGTGACCGGCGACGTAAAGACGCCGGGCCCGCTTTCCATGAGCGACGTGCCGCTCACGCTCGTCGACGCCATCACGCGTTCGGGCGGCAGCACCGACAACGCCGATATCAACCGCGTGCGCCTCACGCGCAACGGCAAGCTCTATGTGCTGGATGCGAACCGTATGCTCGATTCGGGCGACGCGACGCAGAACGTGATGCTTCAGGACGGCGATATCGTCAATGTGCCGGATCGTTCGGATAGCAGAGTATTCGTGATGGGCGAAGTGAAAACGCCCACCCAGACCGGCATGATCCGCGGCAAGCTGACGATTGCCGATGCGCTCACGACCGCTGGCGGCATTCTCGATACCGATGCGAATCCGCGTCAGATCTTCGTGATGCGCAATATGAAGGACAACCCGGGCGAGCCGGAGATCTACCGTCTCGACATGACCAAGCCGGACGCGATCATGCTGTCTTCGCAATTCCAGCTCAAGCCGATGGATGTCGTGTATGTCGGTACGGCGGCCTCGACGACCTTCAACCGCCTGTTGCAGCAGATTCTGCCAACGGTGCAGACGGTCTTCTACCTGAAGCAGATCACGCGCTAAGGGCGTGAGGTCTTCCCTCCCACGCAACACGATTTAATACGGGATCGAAACGTGAGCATTCAAGCCAACAGTCAGGCGGCCCCGGCGGCCCGCACAGAGGAAGAGGACGTCGTCCTCGGCCAGTTGCTGCGCGTCATCATCGACGACATCGGCTGGCTCATCGCGATCGCGGCGGTGGTGGTCGGCTGCGCCGTGTTCTACTGCTTCGTCGCCAAGCCGGTCTATACGGCGGACACGCAGGTGCGCGTCGAGCAGGCCGATTACACCTCGCAGGCACTGACGCAAACGCAGTCGGGCGCCAACATCACGAGCGGCCAGCAGGGCTCCCTGCCGACCGATGCGGAAATCCAGATGATCCAGAGCCGCAGCGTGCTCGAACCGGTCGTCAAGCAGTTCAAGCTGAACTTCACGGTTTCGCCGGTCACGTTGCCGGTGGTCGGCAGCCTCGCGGCGCGTCTGGCGACGCCGGGCACGCCGTCGCATCCGTGGTTCGGTCTGGGCAGCTACGCATGGGGCGGCGAAGTCGCCAACGTGGATTCGATCGAAGTGTCGCCCGAGCTTGAAGGCAAGAAGCTCACGATGACTGCCCTCGACGACAACCGCTTCGTGATTTCCGGCCCGGATGGCGGGCGTCTGGTGGAAGGCACGGTGGGCCAGCAGGTGCAGGGCGGCGGCGTCACGATGCTCGTGAGCGAGCTGAAGGCACGCCCCGGCACGCGCTTCACGGTGGTCCGCATGAACGATCTGGACGCCGTCACGGGCTTCCAGAACGCGGTCAAGGTGCAGGAGCAGGGCAAGCAGACGGGCGTGATCGATATCTCGCTCGAAGACAACGATCCGGATCACGCTGCCCAGGTGGCGAATGCAGTCGCAGAATCGTATCTGCGTGAACACGTCGCCACCAAGCAGGCCGATGCAAGCAAGATGCTCGACTTCCTGCGCAGCGAGCAGCCACGCCTGAAGTCGGACCTTGAAAATGCCGAAGCTGCGCTCACCGCGTATCAAAGCAAGTCGGGCTCGATCAACGCCAGCGATGAAGCAAAGATCTATCTGGACGGCAGCGTGCAGTACGAGCAGCAGATTTCCGCGCTGCAATTGCAGATCGCTTCGCTGCAACAACGTTTTGGCGACCAGCATCCGGTGCTGATCGCGGCGCGCCAGCAGCTCGCGCAACTCCAGGGCGAGCGCGCCAAATACGACACCAAGTTCCGCGATCTGCCGGCCACCGAAGTGAAGGCCGTGCAGTTGCAACGCGACGCAAAGGTGGCGGAAGACATCTACGTGCTGCTGCTCAACCGTATCCAGGAGCTCTCTGTGCAGCGTGTGGGCACGGGCGGCAACGTGCATATCGTCGATCCGGCGATGCGTCCGGGCAAGCCGTCGAAGCCGAAGAAGCTGCTGATCATTTCGGCGGCTACGATGCTTGGCCTGATTCTGGGTACCGGCTTCGTGCTGATGCGCCGGAACATGTTCAAGGGCATCGTCGATCCGGACGTCATCGAGCGCAATTTCCAGCTGCCGGTCTATGGTCTCGTACCCCTTTCGCCGGAACAGGCGGTACTGGAAAAGCGTGCGCCGGTGCGTGGCGGTACGCGTCTGCGTGAAGTGCTCGCCAACGCTGCGCCGAAGGACCTCACGGTCGAAAGCCTGCGTTCGCTGCGCACTTCGCTGCAGTTCAGCGTGATGGACGCGCGCAATCATGTGGTGGCGCTGACCGGTTCGGTGCCGGGCGTCGGCAAGAGCTTTCTGACTGCGAATCTGGCGGTGCTGCTGGCGCACTCGGGCAAGCGCGTGCTGATGATCGACGGCGATATGCGCCGCGGCGCGCTCGAACGCTATCTGGGCGGCCCGCAGGAAAACGGCTTTTCCGAGCTGCTTTCTGGGCAGATTGCGCTGGACGAGGCGATTCGCGGCACCGAAGTGGATAACCTGCAATTCATTTCGTGCGGCCGCCGTCCGCCGAATCCGTCTGAATTGCTGATGTCGCCGCGCCTGGGCCAATACCTCGAAGGCCTCGCCAAGCGCTACGACATTTTGCTGATCGACACGCCGCCAGTGCTGGCCGTGACCGATGCCGCCATCATCGGCGGCCACGCGGGATCGACCTTCGTGGTGCTGCGCTCGGGCATGCATACGGAAGGCGAGATCGCCGATACGCTCAAGCGTCTGCGTAATGCGGGCGTGCGCGTGACGGGCGGTGTTTTCAACGGCGTGCCGGCGCGTGCGCGCGGCAGCTACGGCTATGGCTACGACGCGGTGCAGGAATACCTGAGCGCCTGATGAAGGAGGAACACGCGATGAAAGTGACCGTGCTCGTGCCGACGTATCGGCGTCCTGAGGATCTTGCGCGTTGTCTGTCCGCGCTGCTGTGCCAGCAGCGCGCACCCGACCAGATCGTGGTGGTGGCGCGTGCCGACGATGCGATTACGCATGCCTGTCTCGCCGAACACGTCACGCCGCGCGTGCTGAACGTGGACGTGGCGACGGTGGAAGAGCCGGGTCAGGTGGCTGCGCTCAATCGCGGTCTGGAAGCGGCGACGGGCGACGTGATCGCCATCACCGACGATGATGCTGCGCCGCGCGCCGACTGGGTGGCGCGCATCGCCGCGCATTTCGAGTCAGATGCGAAACTCGGCGCGCTGGGTGGCCGCGACTGGGTGCATGAGGAAGGCCGCATTCTCGACGGCGAGCGTGAACTGGTGGGTCGCGTGCAGCGGACCGGGCGCATCGTCGGCAATCATCATCTGGGCGTTGGCGAGGCGCGTGAAGTCGATCTGCTCAAAGGCGCGAATATGAGCTACCGGCGCGCGGCGATCGGCGATCTGCGTTTTGACCGCCGTTTGCGCGGCACTGGCGCACAGACCCACAACGATATGGCCTTCAGCATGGGCGTGAAGCGTGCGGGCTGGAAGCTCGTGTACGACCCGCTCGTGGCCGTCGATCACTATCCCGCACCGCGCCCCGGAGAAGATCCGCGCAACGCACAGACGCTCGCTTCGATCCGCAATGGCGCATTCAATTTCCACCTGATCCTGCGCGGCCATCTTGCGCCAATGCACCGAGAAACCGCCTGGTGGTGGTGGGCGCTGGTGGGCACGCGCGTTTATCCAGGCTTGTTGCTGACGGGTTTGAGCGCAGTGCGCTCAGGCTCGGCAGGCGCGGCGTTCGCGCGCTGGCGCGCGGTACGCGGCGGCGCGCGTGAGGCGCGCCGCGCGATGGCGTAAAAAAGATCGCCAGAAGTTTTCGCTTGCGCGTCGATGAAATGATCGACGCGAGCGCACACGAATTTACGGAGGACCCCGAATGAGCAGTACGAACGTCCACGTGCACCTGTTTTACGGCGCGGATCCGCGCCACTATCGTAAAGGCGAGAATATCGGCTCGCTGTATGGCTATCATCACGCGGAATCGTCGGAATTCGCGCTGAATTACGCGCAGGACGCACGCGAAGGCAAGCCGGTGCGTTTCGTGCGCCGTGCGCTCAAGGCGGCGCTTGGTTTCGATTTCATTCACGCATGGCGTAACCGTGAAGCCATGCTCAATTCGGATGTGATCTGGACGCATACGGAACAGGAGCATCTGGCCGTGGCGCTCGTGCTGCTGATGCAGGCGAAAAAGGGCGGAGCGCGTCCGCTGCTGCTCGCGCAAAGCGTCTGGTTGCTCGACCGCTGGCCGGGCTATGGCGGCCTGCGTCGTGCCTTCTACAAACGGCTGCTCGCGCGGGCCGATCGTCTCACCACGCTCGCGAGTGAAAACGCAGCGCTCTGCAAACAGTTTTTCGGCCGCGCGGCTACGCCGCTGCTTTACGGCCTGAATACCACCGATTTCCCGCTGTGCCCGCCCTCGCACTGGAAGCCGCATACGCCCGTGCGTGTGGCTGCCATCGGCAACGACCGCGACCGCGACTGGACCACGCTCGTGGCTGCCTTGCGCGACGATGCGCGCTACGAGGTGCGTATCGCCACGCGCCGTCGCATGCCCGCCTCCGCGCGCGCTGCCAACGTGGAGATCGTGCGCGTATCCGGCATCCAGCAACAGCATGCGCTCTATGACTGGGCCGATATCATCGTCGTGCCGCTGCGCCCCAATACGCACGCTTCGGGCATCACCGTGATGCTGGAAGCGGCCGCGCTCGGCAAGCCGATGATCGTCACGAAAGTGGGCGCGCTCGACGATTATTTCGACGACAAAGCCGCGTTCTATATCGAGCCTTTCAACGCGCAGCAATTGCGCGAGGCTGTTGACGCGCTGGTGGCAGCTCCCGCACGCACGCTGGCGCAGGCGCGCGAGGCCTGCGAGCAATTGAGCACGCGCGATCTCACTACGGAGAACTACGCGCGCCAGCACGCGCAACTCACGCGCGAAATGCTGCTCGAACGCGATCCGCGTACGCAGCCCGCTACGCCCGCAGCGATGGCGGCGAGCGCTACCGGCCAGATGCCGCGCGGGATGTGATCATGCGTGCGCCGTCCACCTTTCCCGGCTCCATGCCGCCTCCCGGTCCCGCTGCAGCGCCAGCGACGCAGCCTGCGCCGAAATCGGGCCTGCGTCGCGCGATGGGCCGCGATACGCTGCCGGTCATCGCGCTGTGGACGCTGACCGGGCTCCTGATCCTCGCGCATCAGGGCTCGGTGCTTACGCTCGCGTTTCCTGCACTGGCCATCGCTACGGGACTGTGGCTCTATTTTGTGAATCCGGTGCGCTATATCGGCTTCATGTGGTGGCTGTGGTTCCTGAGCCCCGAAGTGCGCCGTCTCGCCGATTACGGCAAGGGCGGCTTTACGCCCACCAGCCTGATTCAGGTCGCGCCGCTCGCGGTGACGATGATCAGCGGGCTCTCACTGCTGCGCTATTACCCCGTGCTTGCGCAGCGTCGTGGTCTGCCGCTGCTGCTCGCCTTGCTTGGCATCGGCTATGGCTTCGTGGTGGGTGTGGTCGCCAACGGGCCGGCCGCCGCCGTGTTCGATCTGGCGAACTGGGTCTATCCGCTGCTGATCGGATTCCACATTATGGTGCTCACGCGCAATTACGAGGAAACCCGCGACACCATCGTCAATACCTTCATCTACGGCATGTTCGTGATGGGCGCGTATGGTCTGGTGCAGTTTTTCATCATGCCGCCGTGGGACGCGATGTGGATGATCGGCTCCGATATGAATTCGCAGGGCGACCCCGTTCCGCTCGGCGTGCGCGTGTTCAGCACGATGAACTCTTCGGGGCCGTTCGCCTTCGCCATGATGGGCGCGATGGTGCTGGTGATGGCCGCGAAGCATCGCGTGCGCTGGATCGCGGCGGCATTCGGCTTCTTCTCGTTCGCGCTTTCGCTGGTGCGTTCGACCTGGGGCGGCTGGGCAATCGCCATGGTGATCCAGCTGATGAAGTCGAGCAACAAGGTGCGCCTGCGCATCATTGTGAGCGCTTTCGTGCTGGCGGGCGTGTGCGTACCGCTGCTGACGTTCGGACCGGTCGCCGACCGCATGCAGCAACGCCTGAACACGCTCGTGAATCTGAGCGACGACCAGAGCTACGAAGCGCGTAACCAGTTTTACGCCGATTTCGCCAAAACCGCCTTCACCGATGTGACGGGCGAGGGCCTGGGCGCAACCGGCGCATCGACCAAGCTGTCCAGCAGTAACGGCCAGCTCGGCCAGTACGGCAGTTTCGATAGCGGCGTGATGAACATTCCGTTCGTGCTCGGCTGGCCAGGCACGCTGATGTACATGTCGGGCGTGCTGTGGCTGCTCGCGCGCGCGGTGCGCGTGGCGCTGCGCATGCCCGAGGACCGCTACGTCTGCGCATGTCTGAGCCTGATGGTCTCGATCTTCGCGATGCTGGTGTTCACCAATTCGCTGGTGGGCACGGGCGGTCTGCTGCTGTTTTCCAGTGTTTTTTCCATTCTCAGCGCGGGGCATTGGCGCAGGATGACGCGGCGTCAGGCCAGCGCCATCACTCCAGACACTACCCCGACTACGGAGGTCTCCGATTGAGAGTCGCAATCGTCACGCATGTGGTGCGCCATAACGACGGCCAGGGGCGCGTCAACCATGAAATCGCGCGCGCGGCGCTCGACGAAGGTTTCGAAGTCACGCTGGTGGCTTCGCATGTCGCGCCCGAACTGCTCGTCCATCCCAAGGTGAAATGGGTGCGCGTGCAACCATCAAAGCTCTGGCCCACCAACCTGTTGCGTCAGCAGGTGTTCGCGCTCAAGAGTGCGCTGTGGCTCAAGAGTCATCGCAGTGAATACGACGTGCTGCACGTCAACGGCTTCATTACGTGGGCGCAAGCCGATGTCAATAGCGCGCACTTCGTGCACGGCGGCTGGGCGCGCAGCAAGTATTACCCGTTTGGCCTTACGCGTGGCGTGTGGTCTGCCTACCAGTTCATCTATACGCGTGCGAACGCGGTGCTGGAGCGCTGGGCATATCGTCGCTCGCGTGTGATCGCAGCGGTGTCGCGCAAGGTGGCGGACGAGATCATTGCTTCCGGCGGCAACCCGATCGAACGCGTGGACGTGATCTATAACGGCGTGGATACGCGCGGCTTCTCCGGTGCAACGCCCGATCGCGCGAAGTTCAAGCTACCCGCCGATAAATTCCTGCTGCTGTTCGTAGGCGATCTACGCACGCCGCGCAAGAATCTAGGCACCGTTCTGCATGCGCTCAAACAATTGCCCGAGCATGTGCATCTGGCGGTGGCCGGCTATCTGCCGGGCAGCCCCTATCCGGAGATGGCGCGCGAACTGGGCATCGATTCGCGCGTGCACTTTCTCGGCCTCGTGCGCGAGATGCCGGTGCTGATGAGCAGCGTCGACAGCTACGTGTTTCCTTCGCGCTACGAAGCAATGAGCCTATCGCTTCTGGAAGCGATGGCGGCGGGATTGCCGGTGGTGACGGCGCGCACGGCAGGCGGCGCGGAAATCATCACGCCCGATTGCGGCATCGTGCTGGAAGACCCGGATGACGCCACGGCGCTCGCAGGCGCAATCAAACAACTCGCCGACGATACGCCGCGCCGTGTTGCGATGGGCGAGGCCGCGGCGGAACTGGCCTGCGGTTTCGGCTGGGCGCGCATGGCGGAGCAATACATCGCGCTTTACCGCGAACTGGCGGGTGAAGCCGGCGCGACAGTGCGCAGCGACGCGTCCACACTCTCGCCGCTTTCGGGCGGCCAGCCTCTGCCGCGAGCAGAGACAACCTGATACTTCTATCGCCCGCACGGGTGCATAACAAGTTGCATAAAAAGGAATCGCGATGACGAAACATTCCATCCATTCGCTACAGATCGGCATGCACTGGTTCCCGGAGCGCGCTGGCGGTCTCGATCGCATGTATTACTCGCTCGTGGGCGCGCTGCCTGGCGCGGGCGTGCAGGTGCGCGGCGTCGTGGCTGGTTCGCCCAAGGTGGCGGAGGATAGCGGCGGCGCGATTCAGGGCTTCGGCTCGGCGGCACGTGCGTTGCCTTTCCGCTTGATGGACGCGCGTCGCGCCTTGCGCAGCGAAATCCGCCGCCATCGCCCCGATGTGATTTCGTCGCATTTCGCGCTGTATACCTTCCCGGGCCTCGACGTCACGCGCGGCATTCCGCAGGTCTCGCACTTCCAGGGACCGTGGGCCGACGAGAGTTTCGTTGAAGGCGCGGCCACCTTGAGTCAGCGCATCAAGCACTCGCTGGAACAATCGGTGTACGAACGATCGTCGCGACTGATCGTGTTGTCGAAGGCCTTCGGCGATATTCTGACGAAGCGCTACGCGATCTCGCCCGAGCGCGTGCGCATCGTGCCGGGTTGCGTGGATACGGCGCATTTCGATCCGGCCTGCTCGCAAGGCGAGGCGCGTCTGCGTCTGCAATTGCCGCAGAATCGCCCGATCGTACTGGCGGTACGTCGCCTCGTGCGCCGCATGGGTCTGGAAGATCTGATCGATGCAGTGAAGCAGGTCAAGCAGCGTCACCCGGACATTCTGTTGCTGATCGCAGGCCGTGGCCGCCTGGAGGCGGAATTGCAGCAGCGTATCGATGCAGCCGATCTCACCGATAACGTCAAGCTGTTGGGCTTCGTGCCTGACGCGCATCTGCCTTCGCTTTATCGCGCCGCTACGCTGAGCGTGGTGCCGACCGTGGCGCTCGAAGGTTTCGGCCTTATTACGGTGGAGTCGCTTTCCGCGGGGACGCCGGTGCTGGTCACGCCCGTGGGCGGTCTGCCCGAAGCAGTAGCCGGTCTCTCGCCGGATCTGGTGTTGCCGGAAACCGGCGCGGCGGCCATTGCCGAAGGCATCGATGCGGCGCTCTCGGGCCGTATCAAGCTGCCCGATGAAGAGGCATGCAAGGCCTACGCACGCGAGCATTTCGATAACGCCGTGATCGCGCGTCGCGTGGCCGATGTTTACGCCGAAGCCATTGCCGCGCACTAACGCGAATCGCGTGCTCAAATGAAATCGCCGCCCAAACGGGCGGCGATTCAATAAACAGGCAAGCAGGATTTAAAGAGGACGCAGACGTTCGCGTGCTTCCTCATACATCCAGCGCAGCGTTTCTTCAATCGACGTGCGCTCGCCTTCGCCTACCAAAGTGCGCAGTTTCGCATTCGAGCCAACGAGATGGCGCACTTCGTTGGCGCGCACGAAACGCGGATCGACTTTCACTTCGATGGCATAGCCTGCAATGCGCGAGAGCGTCGCCAGCAATTCGCCGAGCGTCCACCCCATGCCCGAACAGACGTTGACAGTCTTGCCGCGCGGTGCGACTTCAATGAGCTTTGCGTAAGCATCGACCACATCGCGTACATCGGAAAAGTCGCGGCTCACCTCGATATTGCCGAGCGAAATCGTGCGATCGCCGCGTGCGTAATGCTCGACGATCTTGGGCAGCAGGAAATCGGTGCTCTGGCCCACGCCCGTGTAATTGAACGGGCGCGCAATTACAAGCGGCAATTGCGCGTTCCAGCGCTTCGCCACATATTCCATCGCGAGCTTGCTCACGGCGTAATCGTTGGCGGGTTGCGGCGCAACCGTCTCGTCGATCACGCCTGGCGTGACGTTGCCATAGACGTTCGCGCTGCTGGCGACCAGCACTGCGCGCGGCACATGGCGCTGTTGCGCGAGCGTGTCCAGCAGATTGCGCGTGCCGACCACATTGACGACATAGGTACGCGCAACATCGTCATCGGCAACATTGGCGACTGCCGCGAGATGCACCACCACGTCGGGCCGCGCTGTTTCCACCGCGTGCGCGAGCGCTTCGCGGTCGAGCAGATCGGCGGCGAGCGGCGTGGCGTTACCCGGCAGATCGCCGATGTTGTCGGCTTCACCCGCGCGCACGGTGCCCCAGACCTGGTAGCCATCCGCAGCGAGGCGGGCCGCCATATAGCGGCCCGTGAAGCCATTCACGCCGGTGATGAGCGCGCGCGGCGCCGAGGCCGCGCTGGAAGAATCAGAACGTGTCATGTCGTTCGTTGCGTGCAAGGTCTGCCGTCACCATCATCTGGCAGAGCTGTTCAAGCGAGGTTTGCGGTTCCCAGCCGAGTTTGCTGCGCGCCTTGTCGGCGTTGCCGATCAGCAGTTCGACTTCGGCGGGGCGGTAAAAACGCGGGCTCACGCGCACCAGCGTGCGGCCCGTCGAGATATCCACGCCCGTTTCGCGTTCGGCGCGGCCCGACCATTCGAGCTGGTAACCGGCGGCGGCGAAGGCCATCGTCACGAAATCGCGCACGGTTTCGGTACGGCCAGTCGCGAGGACATAGGTATCCGGATCGTTGGCCTGCAGCATGCGCCACATGCCTTCGACGTATTCCGAAGCGTAACCCCAGTCGCGCTTTGCGTCCAGATTGCCGAGTTCCAGCACGCTTTGCTTGCCGAGCTTGATTTTGGCGACGGCATCGGTAATTTTGCGCGTGACGAATTCACGTCCGCGCAGCGGCGATTCGTGATTGAAGAGAATGCCGCTGGTCGCGAAGATATCGTAGGACTCGCGGTAATTGATGGTCGACCAGTGCGCGAACAGCTTGGCGATACCGTATGGGCTGCGCGGATAAAAGGGCGTGTCTTCGCGTTGCGGCACGGCCTGCACCTTGCCGAACATTTCGGACGTGGACGCCTGATAGAAACGCGTACGCGGATTGATCACGCGAATCGCTTCGAGCAGATTGAGCGCGCCGATGCCGGTGACTTCGGCCGTGGTGACGGGCTGATCGAATGAAACGCCCACGAAGCTTTGCGCGGCGAGGTTGTAGATTTCGCCGGCCTGGGCGCGTTCGAGCAGGCGAATCGTCGAGCCGGCATCGGTGAGATCGTGTTCGACGAGTTCGAGCGACGGATGATCGGTGACGCCCAGTTCGTTCATGCGCCAGAAGTTGACCGAACTGGTGCGGCGGTAGGTGCCGATTACCTGGTAGCCCTTGTCGAGCAGCAGTTTGGTCAGATACGCGCCGTCCTGGCCGGATACGCCGGTGATGATCGCTTTGCGTCGTTCGTTCATGGTTGTGCCTTTGAAGGTGCGAACATAAGGTGGAATCGGTCTTTCAGGACTGCGAGCTGGTGGCGTTCACGCTGCTTCTTACAGGGGAAACAGCGATCGCATCGCGACGGGCAGGGCCGCGCGTAAGGCGCTTTTCGAACAGGAACCAGCTCGCGCTTGCATAGACGAGCGTGATGGCGAGCGCGATAGCGGCGCTCACCGGGCGGCTGTAGTGGAGGGGCCACACCGCGTAGAGAATCGTGAGGTGAATCAGGTAGATCGTGTAGCTGATGGTGCCGATATAAACGAGCACCGGATGACTAAGCACGCGTTTGACGATGCCTTTCGATTGCAGCGCGAATACGACCGCGGAGGTGCACAGCACGAGCGACACGCTATAGAGCAGCGCATTCGACAGCGGCGTGTTCATGCCTCGGAAACGTGGGTAGTGCAGATGCAACCAGGCCAGCACGGCGAGCGCTGCAAAGAACAAAATCGCCGCCGGTAGTTTGAACGGTTCGAGCGCATTGCGGTCGCGTCGCACCAGCACCGCGAGCAGGGCGCCTGCCGCGAGCAGATCCATGCGAAACGGCGTGAGGTAGTAAATCGGCCAGTAAGTGGCGAACCAGGGCGTGGCGATGGCGCGCAGCACGGGCACGATGAAAATCAGCGACGCGGCCACCACGGCCAGCCAACGTTGCGGCAGCAACAACACGACGAAGGGCCAGAAGATATAGAACTGCTCTTCAACCGCGAGCGACCAGAGAATGTTGAGACTGTCATGTCCGCTCTGGCCGAGCGCGTCGCCGATATTGGTGGCGAAAAACGCATACCACGGCCAGTAATGCGCCCATCCCAGACCGAACAGCAGCGATGAAACAATCATCAGCAAAATGTACGGCGGCAGGATGCGGCGCACTCGGCGCGCATAGAAGTAGCTGAAATACGACTGCCCGCGCGACTTGCGCTCCATCAGGATGCCGGTGATCAGAAAGCCGCTCAGCACGAAGAACAGATCGACGCCCATCCAGAGCGGCGCGCGCAAGGCGTGCTGCGCGAATACGGCGAGCACGGCGATCGCCCGCATGCCGTCGAGCTGGACGATACGGTGAGCGTGTTGCGTGTGTTGTGGCGGTGAGCTGGCGAGGCTGTTAACGGTCATCGGTTATCCGGTGGTTTGCATGCATGCACAGTCCGATTGATTTTAGAAAGAATTTAATGGGCAAAAACGCGGTCAAAAAATCGAAATATATCGATATGTGAATTTGAAAATCGAATGGTTTTTCATTCGGTAATTTCGGCGAATCACAGAATCAGGCCGGAAAATCTTTCCGTTGCGAAGTGGCTGTGAACAACGCTTTCCCATGCGGAACGGGCGGTTGCTGCGCTGCGCCATTTATTTCGCATTTAAGTTGTAAGTCGTTCAAAAGACATCAAAAATCATTGAATTTTTTTGAATTATTTTCGGATTTTGTGGGGTCATTTTTCTTCGTGAATGTGCGGCATGATCCAGCCAGATTGCCGTCACCACGGAGGAATTGCCTTGCCGTTTCCGATTCCCGACCGCCGTATGCGCAGGGCGCTGGCGTTCGCCGCGCTGGGCGCGTTCGCCTGTACCTCGTCGGTGCAGACGATTGCCGCGCCGCAACTCAATGTGACGTCCTCGTGGATCGGTAACACCTATGGTTACGGGCAGGGGACGTGGATGCAGATCAACGTCACCGCGATTGCCGTTACGCCGGAAGGCAAGGTGTATACGGACGCGCCGTGGGACGAAAGCGGCGGCGAAATCAGCGCATATCAGGACGGCAAGGCACTCGGCTTTGCCGGCGGTACGCATGGTTGGGGCGGGCAGGGTGGGAATGCCGTGGCCGTGAATCACCGCTACCTGTATGCGGCGGTGGGCGTCGGCAATGAGAAGGGCCATCTGGTGGGCGGCGGCATCTGGCCGGATAAGGGCCGCCAGTGGTTTGGCATCACGCGCAGGCCGCTTGATGAGCCTAAGCGCGCAGCGGCCTTCCAGGCGTCGCCTCAGCCGCTTAATCCGCACGCGCAGCTTGCGGGCGCATTCCTGAAGATCGCCGATGTGCCGACCGGTACGCAACCGGGTATCGGCGGTCTCGCGGCGAGCGATTCGCTGCTCTATGTGAGCAATACGGCGATGAACCGCATTGAGGTCTACGATGCCAACTCGATGCAGCGCAAGTCGCAATTCGACGTGCACGAGCCCGGTCGCATTGCGATTGCCGGTGACGGCTCGCTCTGGGTGCTGACCGGCACCGCGACCGATCACGCGCCGCGTGTCGCGCATTATTCCGCCGATGGCAAGCCGCTGGTCGAAACCTTCGACCTTCCCGCTGATTCGATCGCTGTCGATCTTGCGGTCGATCCTTCACAACGCATTCTGGTGGCGGATAACGGTCCGCGCCAGCAGATCCTGATCTATTCGCGCAGTGGCAAGGCCTATACGCAGAGCGGCACGCTGGGCGAGCGCGGCGGCATTTTTTCGGGCGTGCCGGGGCGTCCCGGCCCGGGACGTTTCAATGGCCTGACCGGCGTGGGTACGGACGCGAAGGGCAATATTTACGTGTCGACCAACGGTATTGGGCCGCATCACGACACAATCGGCGCGGGTCTGGGCGCTACGCTCGAAAGCTATACGCCTGCCGGAAAGCGCCTGTGGAACCTGGAAGGGCTGCTGTTCGTGGATGGCGCGTGGATGGACCCGGCGCGGCCCAATAGCGTCTATACGGGCAACAAGCGCTTCGAACTCGATCTGTCAAAGCCGCCCGGCCAGGACTGGAAGTACGCAGGATTCCTCTCGAATCGATTCAAGTATCCGGACGATCCCGTTTTCCATACTGACCAATGGCCCGGTCTGCCGACCGCGCGTTCCTTGAACGGTCACACGTTCCTGTTCCTCACGGACATGTACGCGGACCACCTCAAGATTTATCGCTTCGATGCGCAGCGTGACGGCGAGGTGGCGATTCCCTCGGGCTTCCTCGCGGGGCGCGAGCGACCCGTTCTGCATGTGCCGAACGCGCCGCCGGGCGGTGACTGGATCTGGCGCGATACCAACGGCAATGGCGCGTTCGACAGCGACGAATTCACGCGCAACCCGGGCCGAGAAAAGCTGGGCGGTGGATGGGGCTGGTGGATCGACACGCGCGGCGACATCTGGCGTGCGCGCGACGAAAAGGGCATCTGGCGCTGGCGCTTTGGCGGGCTCGACGCCAAGGGCAACCCGATCTACAGCTACGACAAGCTGGACAAGTACGACATTCCCGCGCCCTTCACCGAAGTCCACCGCGCGATCTACGAGCCGGAAACCGACACGCTTTACGTGACGGGCTATACAGCCGATGCGCCACACGATCCCGGTTTCTGGAAAGAGGCCGGCCGCGTGCTGGTGCGCTACGACAAATGGTCGAGCGGCCATCCGGAGCAGCGCTACATGCTGCGCCTGCCGTGGGACCCGAAGGCGAAACCGCCGGTCACGCCTGCAGGGCTGACCGTGGAAGAGCGCTACATCTTCGTCGTGGAGCCCGCAGGCGGTGTCCACGTGTATGACAAGGATTCCGCGAAGGAGATCGGTACCTTTGGTCCCGGCGCGGAAGTGGGCAATACCTCGGGCTGGGTCGACGTGCCGTTCGGCATTACGGCGCATCGCCAGTCCAACGGCGAATACCTGATCTTCGTCGAGGAAGACGCACGCGGCAAGGTGCTCATGTACCGCTGGAAGCCGGCTTGACGCTGCTCTAGCCCGCAACCGCACGCTACAGGAAACCGCATGGATAAAGGCTTATTACGCAACGTCGCGATCAATCTGTTTGGACTCGTGCTGCCGACCTTCGTGTCGTTGGTCACGGTGCCGACGTACATCAAGATGCTCGGCGTCGAACGGTATGGCGTGATCGCGCTCGTGTGGACGCTGATTGGTTATTTCAGCGTGCTCGATCTGGGCATGAGCATGGCCGCGCAGAATCATATTTCGAAGGCCTACGCATCAAAAGACAGTGAGGCCTGCGAGCGCGTGTTCTGGAGCGCGTTCTGGCTCAACTTCACGACCGGCGCGATTGGCGGCTTGCTGATCTACACGGGCGGTGCGCTGTATACGGCGTATTTCACGCACGTCACGCCTGAATTGCGCCATGAGGTGTATCTCGCGCTGCCGTGGCTGGCGATTGCGATTCCCATTGCCAATGTGTCGTGGGTGTTTGCCGGTGCGATCAACGGCGCGGAGCGCTTTGGCATTTACAACACCAATCAGACGCTCGGCACCTTTCTGTTCCAGCTATTGCCGCTGGGGGCGGCGTGGGCCATCGCGCCGAATCTGCAAACGGTGCTGGCCGCTGCCGTGCTTGCACGCCTGTTCGCAGGCCTGCTGCTGGGCCGCTCCGCGTTGCGCGTGCTGGGCATTCGCCATATCCGTGGGCCGCGCTTCGATACCTCGAAGGCGTTGTTCAATTTCGGTGGCTGGATGCTGATCGCGAGCATCACGACGATGGTGGCCGATTCGCTCGATCGCATGATGCTGGGCGCGGGCCTGGGCGCGCGTTTCGTGACTTATTACACGGTGCCGCAGAACCTGGTTACGCGTCTGAATATGGTGCCGAACGCACTGGTGCGCACATTGTTCCCACGTCTTTCGGCACTGCGCCGCGAGCATGCGGACGAGATCGCGGCACAGTCGCTGCAATTCCTCAATGCCGTATTCACTCCGGTGGCGATTGGCGCAATTGTGGTGCTGGAGCCTTTCCTGAAGGTGTGGGTGGGCCCGGAGATCGCCGGGCATGGCGCGCCCGTTGGGCGCTTCCTGATCGTTGCCGTGTGGCTGATCGGGCAGGCCGGTGTGACGCGCATCCTGATCCAGTCGCAAAACAATCCCGCCGCCGCCGCGCGCGTGGGCCTGATCGAGCTGCCGCTGTTCGCGGGGCTGCTGTGGCTGGGAATCGACCGCTTTGGCCTGCCGGGTGCGGCGGCAGCGGTGCTGTTGCGCTCGCTGTTCGACTACGTGGTTCTGCTCTGGCTGTCGCGCATTCATAGTCGCGCGATCGTCGTCGATATGTTTGCACACCTGAGTTTTCTGGCTACCGCGCTGGCAATTGCGTGGTGGCTGCCGGACGCGTGGTATGCGATCGGCGCGGGCGTTGTCCTGGCCCTCGCCAACTGCGTCTGGTCGGTGGCCACCACGCCAGTCCTGCGTGGTTATGCCCGTTCCCTTCTGTTTCGACTAAATTCACGGAAAAGCGCATGAGTCACGAATTGATCGACGAAGCGGCGTCGTCCGAACGCGCCGCCGTGCCGCTGCAACGGCGCGAAAATACGTCCACCGCGCGCGGCGAATTGCGCGCCGTGAACACCACGGCTGGCAAGGGCACACCGGAGGTCGAGCGCGAAGCGCGACGTCAGCCGCGCGTCGCCATCGTGCACGACTGGCTCGTCACCTATGCGGGCGCCGAGCGCGTGCTGGAGCAGATCATCGACTGCTTTCCGGACGCGGACCTGTTCTCCGTGGTCGATTTCGTCGACGACAAGGACCGCAAGTTCCTGCGCGGCAAGCGCGCAACGACCTCGTTTATCCAGCGCTTGCCGAAGGCGCGCACTAAATATCGCGCGTATCTGCCGTTTATGCCACTGGCCATCGAGCAGCTCGACGTATCGGGCTACGATGTGGTCATTTCCAGTTCGCACGCCGTCGCGAAGGGCGTGCTCACCGGGCCGGATCAATATCACATCAGTTACGTGCACTCGCCGATTCGTTACGCGTGGGATCTCCAGCATCAGTATCTGCAGGAGTCGCATCTCACGCGCGGACCGAAGTCGATGCTCGCGCGGCTGATTCTCCATTACATCCGCAATTGGGATGTGCGCACCGCGAATTCTGTCGATCAGTTCGTGGCGAATTCCGAATTCATCGCGCGACGCATCCACAAGGTCTATCAGCGCGATGCGGAAGTGGTGTATCCGCCGGTCGACGTCGATTCGTTCGAACTCGAAACGCGCAAGGAAGATTTTTATCTGACCGCTTCGCGACTGGTGCCGTACAAGAAGATCGATCTGATTGTCGAGGCGTTTTCGCGCATGCCGGATAAGCGCCTGGTTGTGATCGGCGATGGTCCGGATATGCAGAAGGTGCGTGCGAAGGCTGGCCCGAACGTCGAGGTGATGGGTTATCAGCCATTTTCGGTGCTGCACGATCGCATGCGCCGCGCGAAGGCGTTTGTGTTCGCGGCGGAAGAGGACTTCGGCATTTCGGTGGTGGAGGCCCAGGCGTGCGGTACGCCCGTGATTGCCTACGGCAAGGGCGGTGCGCTCGAAACCGTGCGCGATACGGGTTCGCGTCCCACCGGCCTGTTCTTCGAAGAGCAGCGCGCGGAGGCGATCATTGCTGCGGTGGAAACCTTCGAGCGCGATCCCAAGCGTTTTCGCGCGGAGGATTGCCGCGCGAATGCCGAGCGCTTTTCTTCCGCGCATTTCCGCGATCAATTCTTTGCGCGCGTGGCGCGTGCGGTCCCGGCCATTGCAGCAGCAGGTCCGGCTTATCGGGATCCTCAGCGCATGCAGGAGGCGATCGATGCCACTGCACTGGAAAGCGCGCCGCGTGTGCTGGCGATCGACCAGAGCGGCGTGCTGGGCGGCGCGGAGTTGTCGCTGCTCGAAGTGGTGAAGGGTCTGCGGGCACGCATCGAAGTGCTGCTGTTCAACGATGGTCCGTTCCGTGAAGCGCTCGACGCTGCGGGAGCGCGCGTGGACGTGGTGGATTCGGGTGCGCTACGCAACGTGCGTCGTGACGCCGGTGCAGTGCCTAAATTCGGCGTGCTGGCTGGCGTGGCCGCGCTGGTGCGCGAGACGCGCCGCCGTGCGCGCGAGGCGGACGTGCTCTATGCCAACACGCAGCGCGCGATGGTGATCGGCGTGTTGGCCGGCAAGCTCGCGCGCAAGCCGGTGGTCTGGCATCTGCGCGATATCGTCAGCGACGAGCATTTTGGGCGTGTGCAGCGCGCGATCATCAAGGGTTGCGCGAAGCTGGGTCTCGCGCACGTGATTGCCAATTCACACGCTTCGGCGCAGGTGTTCGCCGATCTGACCAAGTTCGATTCAGACAAGATCGACGTGGTGCACAACGGCGTGGACGAATCACCGTTCCGTGCGCTCGCACGCGTGCCGAAGGATCAGTTGCGTGCGCAGATCGGTCTGCCGCAACGTGCGTTTCTGGTGGGCGCATTCAGCCGCCTCGCGCGCTGGAAAGGCCAGCATGTGTTGCTCGAAGCGCTGTTGCACGAGCCGCGCGCGCATGCCGTGTTCGTGGGCGCGCCGCTGTTCGGCGAGGACGACTATGCGCAGGAACTGCGCGATTTCGTCGTCAAGCACGAGTTGCAGGAGCGCGTGCATTTCCTGGGTTTCCGTCACGATATTGCGGCTTGTATGCGTGCGATGGATGTGATCGCCCACACCTCGATCACGCCGGAGCCGTTCGGCCGCGTGGTGGTGGAAGGGATGATGGCGCAACGTCCGGTAGTGGCTTCGCGCGATGGCGGCGTGAAGGAGATCGTCGAACACGGCAAGACCGGGCTGCTGTGCACGCCGGGCGACGCCGTGGCGCTGGCCGGGACGATCTCAGCGCTGCAGGACGACGAAGCCTTGCGTGAGCGTCTGGCGCGCAACGGTCTGGCGGTCGCGCGTGAACGCTTCGGCAAGGAGCAGTACGTGGAAGCCGTGGGACGCGTGCTGGACGGTGTCGTGACGCGCGCTCGCTAGGCACGCGCGAAGCAGGACTCAGGGAGAAGTGGGAACAAGCAGGGCAATAAAGACAGTGAGCAGTAAACAAGCGGGGCCGCCAGATGGGCGGCCCCGCTTGTTTTCGGATA
The DNA here is from genome assembly GCF_011753055.1 of Burkholderia sp. Ax-1719. Lineage (GTDB taxonomy): Bacteria > Pseudomonadota > Gammaproteobacteria > Burkholderiales > Burkholderiaceae > Paraburkholderia. The sequence continues at coordinate 83,921 of NZ_VWWJ01000022.1, forward strand.
TCGGATCGTCAAGCAGCGCGCTTGCGCAGGCGGCTCGCGACGTTGAGCGCGGGACGCTCGAACAGGCGATAGAAGACCCACGCAACCGGCAATACCGCAAGCGTGAAGCCAAATGAAGCCCAGATCGACGTTTGCAGTTCGGAGCGGAACAGCCAGGAGCCAAGCAGTACGAAAAGCGGCAAATGGATCAGATAGAGCGAATAACTGAATTCGCCGAGCTTCGAGAATATCGGCATGAGCACGCCGCCCGATGCCAGCGGACGCGACAGCGCCTTGACGAGGTAGCAGGCAAACGCGCAGGCCCACAGCTGGAACGCGCCGTACTGACCAAAGTGGAATGCGACGCAACCGGCCACTGCGAACACCGCAGCGGCAACATAGGCGAAGCGGAAACCTTCGTAGCCTCGTAGACGCGCTTCGGCGATCCAGGCGCCGAGCATCCACGAGAACCAGTACGAAGTGAAGAACACAATGTCGTGCGGGGCGAGCGTCAACGCCGAAACCACGTTGATCACGGCCACGCCTGCGAGTACCGCGTTGAGGCCGACGAGGCGGCGCACCGCGAACAGCAGCGGATAGAGCAGATAGAACTGCACTTCGAGCGACAGCGTCCAGAGCGCGCCATTCGAGCCGTAAGTCTTACCGGCCACGCCTTGCAGCGAAAACAGATTGACGAGGAACGCCTGCGGGCCGATATCGAGAATCTTGTGGCTCACCGGTGTCATCGTGAGGCTGATCGAATCGGCCACGAAGGTTAGCGCAAGCGCCGCGAGCAGCACCGGATAGATCCGCACGAGGCGGCGCAGCCAGAATTGGCCGGCGTCGAGCCGGTAGTCAGGATTGGCAAGCAGACGTGACGCGCCGCTTCGATGAATGCAATAGCCGCTGATGACGAAAAAAATCGGCACGCCCGCTGATCCCCACGCAATCGGGAACGTGAGCCACGCGGCGATCGTGCCAGGGCTGGCCAGACTGGCGTGCATTTGATGAAAGGCGCCCATGCCGATCCACGTAACCTGCCGGCAGTGGAAATACGCTACCAGCAGGGCGGCAAAGCCGCGCAATGCATCGATCAGATGGTCGCCGGCGATGGCTGCGGGCCGCGCCGCGGCGGCAGGCATGGCAGATGCAGGCGGCAGGAGAGTTTCGAGTGCGGGATCGCTCATCTTGACAGGTCGCGTGATGTAGGCCGGGATGGCGTTCGTGGCTCTGAGGGGAGGCTAGTTCACGATCATAGGGATCTCGCGCGAGGAAATTATGCAAAAGTTTTTCAAAAAGTATTCACGGCGCTTATTGGGTGACGCGGTGACGGAAAGACAAAAATCGGCTGATCGAATCGAAATAGGGAAATAAAACCTTGTAACGCAAAAGCGATTTATTTGTTCAATTTGAACTGCTAGTTTTAAGGGGATCGCCTATGGTCGATGGAGATTTCGATGAACCTGCATTTGCTGGCCGGCATTGCCGTGCTATTGATACTCGTCGCGGTGTCGGCGTATCGCGAGGCGTTGCGCAACGAGCCTATCCGGCGCTCGCGCACGCAGGCGGGCCGCTTGCCGCCCGCCGATGAAGTCGAGTAGACTGCGCGGACATGACGCTGTCATTGCGCCGCTATTTCGAATCGATTGGCTAAATGTGTTGTGAGTCAATCGATATCCGGATCAGGAAATTCATGCCGATTATCCGGGGCGCATGGCAATAATTTCCGCTGTTCTGCCTGCTCCGCGCCATCGGTTTCAGATTCTGGATTTTTTCCATTTCTTTATTGCTGAAATGGAAATGCGGTAAAACAAAGCAGTACGAATCGCAACGATGCCGACGCATTCAATATAAAAACTGCCCAACAGAACCCTCGGGGACGCCGGCTTGCCTTGCTGCGAGACCGTTACTCAAACGATCGAACTGGGAATGGACATCATGCTAAAAGTAACCAAAGCGGTATTTCCTGTAGCTGGCCTCGGCACGCGCTTTCTGCCCGCCACCAAGGCCAGCCCCAAGGAAATGCTGCCGATCGTCGATAAGCCGCTGATTCAATACGCGGTAGAAGAGGCGATCGCCGCCGGCATCACCGAAATGATTTTCGTGACCGGCCGCAGCAAGCGCGCTATCGAAGATCATTTCGACAAGTCGTATGAGATCGAAGCCGAACTCGAAGCGCGCAACAAACAGAAGCTGCTCGACGTCGTGCGCAGCATCAAGCCCGCTAATGTCGATTGTTTCTACGTGCGCCAGGCCGAAGCGCTGGGTCTGGGCCACGCCGTGCTGTGCGCGGAAAAGCTCGTGCAGGGCAGCCCGTTCGCCGTGATTCTCGCCGACGATCTGCTGTACAGCCCGAAGCCCGTGATGAAGCAACTGGTGGACACCTTCAATCACTACCACAGCTCGGTGGTGGGCGTGGAATCCATCGCGCGTGAAAACAGCGCATCGTACGGCATCGTCGATGGCCGCGAGTGGGAAGAGGATGTGTTCAAGCTTTCCGGCATCGTCGAAAAGCCCGCGCCGGAAGTTGCGCCGTCGAATCTGGGCGTGGTGGGCCGTTACGTGCTGATGCCGACGATTTTCGACCATCTGCGCGCCCTCAAGCCGGGCGCAGGCGGCGAACTGCAACTCACCGATGCACTGCAATCGCTGCTCACGGATGAGCAGGTGCTGGCCTACCGCTACATGGGCACGCGTTTCGATTGCGGCAGCAAGATTGGCTATCTGAAGGCCACGGTGGAATTCGCGCTGCGTCACCCCGAGGTGAAGGACGAATTCGAAGCCTATCTGCAGAATCATCTGCCGCAGGCGCTCGCCGCAGCGGCTTAACAGCGGCTTAGATTACCCGGCAGATCTGATTACTGAAAAGCGGCGCGCGCTGAAAGGCGTGCGCCGCATACCATCAGGCGTGCGTTTGCCAGAACGCGCGCTGCACGCGCATCACGTCGTCCTCCACATCGGCTACGGGGCCGATCAGATCGACACGCTTCTGGCAGTGATCGAATACATAACGCGACGACACGCTCATCGTGGGATTTTCCGCGTGATTGCCGGTCGCTTCCAGCAGTCGTTCCTCCGTCATGCCGAATACCACGCGACCGATATTGGCCCAGTAGGCCGTGCCCGCACACATGCAGCACGGTTCCACTGAGGTATACAGCGTGCAATCCCACAGATAATCCGCGCTGAAATTCATCGCGGCGATACGCGCGAGCACGGCTTCCGCGTGATTGACGGTATCCACGTTGCCTTGCTCGATCAGCACGGTTTCGTGATCGGGGCCGACCAGGATCGCTCCGAACGGATGGTGGCCGAACGAGGCGGCGCGCTCGCCCACGGCCGCCGCGCGGCGCAGGTGACGCACGATCTGCTCGTGCGTAGGTGCGCTACGCGGGGCGGCGGGAGTGTTGCTGCTCATTGCCTGTCTCCTGCATGAATCGCTTTGTCGTCATGTTTAGCGCTTGTTTTCAGGCTTATTTCGGCACGGTGCCGTCTACGCCCTCGACGAACCAGTTCAGGCGCAGCAGATCCGCATCGCTCAGCGATTTTCCCGCCGCCACACGAATCGTGCCGCCCTGATCCTTGATCGGGCCTGCGAACGGGTCGAACTTGCCGGCGACGATATCGTCGCGCTTCGCGGCCAGCGCTTTTTGCGCGGTGGGGGAAACGGCGCCGGTATTGATATCGGCGAGATCGATGGCCTTTTCCTTCAGGCCCCACCAGACCGGCGCATTGGTCCACGTGCCTGCCATCACCTGCTGGACCAGATGCGAGTAATAGACGCCCCAGTTGCTCACGCAGGCGCCCAGTTGCGCGTTGGGGCCGAACTTCTTCATGTCCGAATCCCAGCCGAAGGCATGCACCTTTTTCTGCTCGGCGGTCTGCATCGTGGCGGTGGAATCGGTGTTCTGGATCAGCACGTCCGCGCCTTGGCCGATCAGCGTTTCGGCAGCCTGTTTTTCGCGGCCCGGATCGAACCAGCTATTGATCCACAGCACCTTCACCTTGGCGTTCGGATTCACCGAACGCGCGCCCATCGTAAAGGCGTCGATATTGCGTACGACTTCGGGCACCGGCACGGAGCCGACGAAGCCCAGCGTATTCGTTTTCGTCGTGTAGCCCGCCACGAGACCGGCGAGATACGCACTTTGATAGGTGCGTACATCGTAGGTGGCGAAATTCGGCGCTTTCTTGTAGCCGGTTGCGTGCATGAAGACGGCATCCGGATAATCTTTGGCGACCTTTAATTCGAAGTCCTGAAAACCAAAGCTCGATCCGACGATGATCTTGTTGCCTTTCGCGGCGAGGTCGCGGAACACGCGCTCGGAATCGGCGGATTCGGGCACGTTTTCAACGCGCGTGACCTTGATCTTGTCGCCGTATTGCGCTTCGACGGCTTTCACGCCCTGTTCGTGGGCGTAGGTCCAGCCGGCGTCGCCGGGATTGCCCAGGTAGACGAAGGCGACACCCACGGGCGGTGTGGCGGCGTGACCGATGCCGCTCGTGAGGGCGGCGAACAAGGCGGTGAGGACGGTGGCGCAGGCGCGCCGGACGCGCGTCTTGGGTGCTTTCATGGGTTCTCCGTAAGAGGCAAACATCGTGCGATGGGAGCCATCTTCAGGAGCCAAATATTGGGGAAATATTTGTTGCCGTTATCGTCGGTATAACAAACTTCATATGAAAGCCGAGTCCTCTAACGCGTCAAAGCCATAGTGATTCGAAGTCGGGCACGCGGTTTGCTCGCCCTAGTCAGTTTTGCGCGTATCGCACGGCCTGCAGGCCAGCCTGGGGCGATGCGCGTTGAATTGCCAGGCGTCGCCGGGACGCGCACGACCCGCGCGGCGCGTGGAACCTGCACAATCCGGCACATGCCTCGCTCGCGAGGGGGCGTGTGCCCATCAAGGAGAAGCGGCCATGACCAGGCATCCCGTGGCAGGCAGTGACCATCCCGTACCGGCCGGCGCTCAATGCGTCGGCGCGTGCGACCCCACCGAACATTTCAACGTCGTGCTGATCCTGCGCCGCCAGGACGAAGCGGGCTTTCGCGCGCTGGTGGACGGCATCACGGCGGGCGCGAAGGGCGCACAACCGGTTTCACGCGCCGACTACGAGCAGCGCTTCGGCGCGTCGGCCGCCGATGTGAAGCGCGCCGAGGACTTCGCCAGGGCGCACGGTCTCACGGTCGTGAAGGCCGATACCGGAGCGCGGCGCATCGTGCTCTCGGGCACGGTGCAGCAGTACAACGACGCATTCGGCGTCGATCTGCAGCGCTTCGAGCATCAAAGCGGCAAGCTCAAACAGCACTATCGGCAACCCGTCGGCCCGGTGCATCTGCCCGACGATATGCACGACATCGTCACGGCGGTCGTGGGTCTCGACAGCCGTGCGAAGGTGCAGCCGCATTTCCGCATCGAATCCACCTCGACCGGCGATAGTCCGATCCATGCGCCGATCCGCGCGGCGCGCGCGGTGAACAATTCCTTTACGCCCTTGCAACTGGCCGAGCTTTACGGCTTCCCCGATGGCGACGGCAAGGGCCAGTGCATCGCGCTCATCGAAATGGGCGGCGGCTACGCGCAAAGCGATCTGAAGGCCTATTTCAGCGCACTGGGCGTGACGCCGCCCAACGTGCAGGACGTCTCGGTCGATCAGACTAAGAACGCGCCCACTGGCGACCCCAACGGCCCGGACGGCGAGGTCACGCTGGACGTGGAGATCGCCGGCGCGCTCGCGCCCGCCGCGCTGATCGCCGTCTATTTCGCGCCGAATAGCGAGGCCGGTTTCGTCGATGCCGTGAGCGCCGCGTTGCACGATAGCCAGCGCAAGCCCACGGTCATCTCGATCAGCTGGGGCGCGCCGGAATCGTCGTGGTCGCAGCAGTCGCTGGGCGCGCTCAACGACGCGCTACAGACTGCCGTGGCGCTGGGCGTGACGGTGTGCGCGGCGTCGGGCGACAGCGGTTCCTCGGACGGCGTGAGCGATGGCGCGGATCATGTCGATTTCCCGGCATCGAGCCCCTATGCGCTGGGCTGCGGCGGCACGCATGTGACGGCGGCGAACGGGCGCATTTCGCGCGAAACGGTCTGGAGCACCGGCGACGATGGCGCGACCGGCGGCGGTGTCAGCATGACCTTCGCGCTGCCCACGTGGCAAAAGGGCCTGCGGCTCGTGCGGGCGAGCGGCGGGGCCGGCGCGCTGGTGCGTCGCGGCGTGCCCGACGTGGCTGGCGATGCCGATCCGGCCACTGGCTATGCGGTGCACATCGGCGGCGCGGATACGGTGGTGGGTGGTACCAGCGCCGTCGCGCCGCTGTGGGCCGCGCTGATCGCGCGCATCAACGCGAACGCCGGCAAGGCGGCCGGCTTCGTCAATGCGAAGCTCTATGCGCAAGCCGATGCCTTCAACGACGTCACGAGCGGCAGCAACGGCGACTACGCCGCCGCGCCGGGCTGGGATGCCTGCACGGGGCTGGGTACGCCCGTGGGTACGAAGGTGGCCGCCGCGCTCGCATAGCGCGTCCATCGGCGCGTTCGGTATAGCATCACCGTGGGCGCGCGCACGCGATGTCAAGACAATGCGGCGCAGCGCCCGGCAGTGCTGGCTTCCTGTTTCCGATGGTATCCGAGGCGCTTCGGAGGTTTCCGAAGCGAAACATGCGAGCAAGGAGACGACATGAACGACGAGGCGCATTCCACGAAAGGAAACGGCCATACGCCGGGACCGGCCGGCGGCAACGGCAAGCACCGCAGCCCGGCCGACCAGCCGTGCTTCGATCCCACCGCCTACGGCAACGGCCCCGACGACTTCGTCACCGACATGACCGAAAACGCGGCGATCACGCATCACGCAATCCAGATCGGCAGCGAAGTGATCGCTTATACCGCGACCGCGGGCCATCTCGTCACCGTGGACCCGAGCAGTTCGCAACCCAACGCCAAAATTTTCTACGTGGCATTCACCAAAGACGGCGTGCAGGCGCAGGATCGGCCCGTGACCTTCTTTTATAACGGTGGGCCTGGATCATCGTCGGTGTTCGTGCTGCTGGGCTCGTTCGCGCCCAAGCGCATCAAGACGTCGATGCCGGGCTTCACGCCGCCCGCGCCCTATACGCTCGAAGACAACCCGGACAGCCTGCTCGACCGCAGCGACCTTATTTTCATCAATCCAGTGGGAACGGGCTATTCGGCGGCGGTGGCGCCGCATCACAACCGCGACTTCTGGGGCGTGGATCAGGACGCGGATTCGCTCAAGCAATTCATCAAGCGTTATCTGAGCGCGAACGATCGCTGGAATTCGCCGAAGTTTCTTTATGGCGAATCGTATGGCACGGCGCGTAGTTGCGTGCTTGCGTATCGCCTGCATGAGGACGGCGTGGATCTCAACGGCATCACGCTGCAATCGTCGATTCTCGATTACACGCAAAGCGGCAACCCGATGGGCGCGCTGCCCACGGCGGCAGCCGATGCGTGGTATCACCAGCGTCTGGGTGTGAAGCCCGCGCCCAGGGATCTGGGTACGTTCGCGGCGCAGGTCGCGCAATTCGCGCGTACCGATTATCGGCTCGCGCTGCAGAAATTCCCCGATCCGAACAACAAGGCGCTGCCCGCCACGCTCAAGACGCTTTCGCAATACACGGGTATCGATACGCAAACGCTCGAATCGTGGAATCTGGATATCGCTGCCTACGATAGCCGCGGCAACTCGCTCTTTCTCACCTCGCTGCTCAAGGATAAGGGCATGGCGCTCGGCTCGTACGACGGTCGCGTAACGGCCATCGACACGGGTATCGCCGGCAATATCGATCCGAACTCAGGCGGCAACGATCCGACCATGACGGCGGTGAGCGGCGTTTATACGGCGATGTGGAACAGCTATCTGAACGAGCAGTTGAAGTTTCGCACCAACTCGTCGTTCACGGATCTCAACGATCAGGCCTTCAAGAACTGGGATTTCGGTCATATCGATCCAACGGGCGCGCAAAAAGGCCTGGATGCGCAGGGCAATATCATTCTCTACACGGCGGGCGATCTTGCTGCTGTGATGGCGCTCAATCCCGATCTGCGCGTGCTATCCGCGAATGGCTATTACGATTTCGTCACGCCGTTCTATCAGACCGTGATCGACCTGCAGCAGATGCCGCTGCTCGACCAGAAAGTGCGCAATAACCTGAGCGCGCGTTTCTATCCTTCAGGGCATATGGTCTATCTGGATGGCGCGTCGCGTACCGCGCTCAAGGCCGATCTGACGAAGCTTTATCAGAGCGCGGTGACGGATCGCCCGGCGATCGCCCGCATTCGCGCGTTGCAGCGTATGAGCACCATGAGCTCGATGCACCATTAATTGGAATAGGGCGGCGCGGCGCTAGTCGAGGCGACCGCGCGCCATCGCCTCCAGACACGCGCGCGCATCGCCCTGCACGATGCGCGCCGCGCAGGCGATCATCAGATTCTTTGGCAGATCGAAATCTTCCACCAGATAACCTCGCTCGCATACGCGTCCTTGCGGGCCCGGCTGCGAGGGCACGCGTTCGATCAGTGCGCCCTGATCGGTTGTGTAAGCCCAGATTTCCTTGCCGAGTGCAGCGGCGAAACCGATCTCGAAGGCCGTGCCCGAGTCCGGCTCGCCAGGCCCGCGGAAGTCAACGACATTGGCCATGACGATATCGGCGCTGCGAATGGCGTCGATATTGGCGCGATAGATCCACGCGGCCTGTCGCGGGCCGTCCAGATCGGCGGGCACCTGGGCATCGAGCGGATACAGGCCTTCGAAGCCGAATTCGGCGCAGGCGGCGACCAGACGCGCGCCATGTTCGACTGCATCGAGGCGAAACACGTCGAAGCCCGCGAGATAGACGCGCGGACGGCGCGGCGAAGTGGCAAGAGTCATCACGTGTGTTCCTCCAGACGAGTGTTTCGATACAAAGCGTGGATACCGTGAAATCCGAAAGCCGATTCTAGCGTGCGGCCACCGGGCTATGCAGATTGGGCGAAATTGCGACATTCTTACGAATGGTTGACAGCGCGGAAGCCGCGCCGCTACGATCATGCCGTTTGCATGCGGGCCGCGTGACCGGTAACATCCGCGCTTGCAGCGAAGCATCAGCGCACGTAGAACACGGAAAAATAGCGGCACCCACGCTGCGATTTTCCGGCAAACCATGTGGAGACCATGAATACAATCGCCAGCGGCCTGTCGAGCGCCGCACAACAGCAACTCGAATCCCGGGCCTATGCCAAGGCCACGTTGCGCCTGTTGCCCTTTCTTTTTCTTTGCTACGTCGCGGCCTATCTGGACCGCGTGAATGTGGGCTTCGCCAAGCTGCAAATGCTGAGCGATCTGCAATTCAGTGAGACCGTTTATGGCCTTGGCGCGGGCATTTTCTTCATCGGATATTTTTTCTTCGAAGTCCCGAGCAATCTGTTGATGCACAAGGTGGGTGCGCGCGTATGGATCGCACGCATCATGCTGACATGGGCCGTGATTTCGGCGGCCTCGTTGTTCGTCACCACGCCCACGCAGTTCTATATCGTGCGTTTTTTGCTGGGCGTGGCGGAAGCGGGCTTCTTTCCCGGCATCGTGCTGTATCTGACTTACTGGTTTCCCGCCGCGCGACGCAGCCGCATGAACGCCCTGTTCATGATCGGCATTCCGGTTGCGGGCGTGCTGGGCGGCCCGCTTTCTGGCTGGATTCTCGCGGCTTTCGACGGGCGCGATGGCCTGGCAAGCTGGCAATGGCTGTTTCTCATCGAGGCAGTGCCGTCGTTCGTGCTCGGCATCGTCACGCTGTTCTATCTGCCCAACAGCATTCGCGCGGCGAAGTGGCTGAGCAATGAAGAGCGCGCCGTGCTCGAAAAGAATATCGAACTCGATCAGGCGGGCAAGGGCCATGCGTCGGTGGCATCGGTATTCGGCAATGGCCGCGTGTGGCTGATGGCTGGCATCTACTTCTGCTGCATGATGGGGCTTTACGGTATCAGCTTTTATCTGCCGACGCTCATTAAGGCCAGCGGCGTGAAGAATGCGCTCGACGTGGGTCTGCTGACCGCCATTCCCTATGCCTGCGCCGTGTTCAGCATGTTGTTCGTGGCGAAGAGCGCCGACCGCCGCGGCGAGCGCCGCTGGCACTTTGCGATTGCATCGTTCGCTTCGGCGCTTGGACTGTATTTCAGTACGGTGTTTGCCAGCAACGTGCCGCTCGCGATGCTCGCGCTTTCCGTAGGCGCGGCGGGCATGCTCGCGACCATGCCGGTGTTCTGGGCCTGGCCGAGCGCGATTCTCGCGGGGGGATCGGCTGCGGCGGCAATCGGCATGATCAACTCGATCGGCAATCTCGCGGGATTCGTCAGCCCGTCGATCATCGGCTGGATGAAGGACGTTACGCATAGCACCAACGCCGGCATGTATTGCGTGGCGGCCGCGATGGCGCTGGGTGCTGTGCTCGCGCTGCTGCAGCCGAAGGCCATCGTCAACGGGCAAGCGAAGCGCAGCGCCTGATACGACGACACGATGATATAAAAGCAGCGGATGCGTCCGCTGCTTTTTTTTGTCCGGAATATTCGCGGATTGGTACGATTGGCACAGCACGCTAACATCGAACTCACAACGTTGAAATGGAACAGCGAGCATGAGGGAGCGAGACTGGAAACATGGGGCGTGGATCCTGGCTTCAGGGTTATGCATGTTGCTGGGCGTTGTGAATCCGGCACGCGCGCAGATCGCGCAACCCACGCTGGAGAAGATCCAGTCGGCCAATCGTATTGCCGTGGGGTATCGCGAAGCGTCCCTGCCATTTTCTTACCGTGATGCGAATGGCAAGGTGATTGGTTTTTCGCAGGATATCTGCAATCGCATCATCGCAGCGGTGAAAGTCAGGACGCAGCGGCCGAATCTCGAAGTGCGCTTTATTCCCGTGACGTCGCAGAACCGTATTCCGCTCGTGCAGAACGGCACCGTCGACCTCGAATGCGGCGTGACTACCCATCTGCGCGCGCGTCAAAGCCAGGTGACATTTTCGAATACCTTCTTCGTCGCGGGCACGCGCCTGCTCACACGCAAGGATTCGGGCATCCACGATTTCGGCGATCTCGTGGGAAAGAGCGTGCTCACCAATCAAGGCACGAATTCCGAGCGCATTCTGCGAACCATGAATCTGCACAAGCAGATGGATATGCGCGTGATCAGCGCGCGAGACTATGTCGAAGGGCGCGAGGTACTCGAATCTGGCCGCGTCGTCGCTTACATGATGGACGATGTGCTGCTCGCCGGTGTGCGTTCGTTGACGACGCATCCATCCGATTGGACCATTGTCGGCACGCCGCAATCCTGGGAGGCCTATGCATTCATGATGCGCAACGGTGACCCGGCCTTCCGGCAACTGGTGAACGATACGATGAGCGCGCTCATGAAGAGCGGCGAAATGGAGGCGCTGTATCGCAAGTGGTTCGAGCAGCCGGTTCCGCCGCATGGTGTGACGATTGATTTCCCGATGACCGGGCAGTTGCGCGCCCTGTATTCCGCGCCTGATGACCAGGCACTCGACTAATGACCGCTTCACGAAACCTATGCCGGCATATGCGGGCTTTTTTGGGGCTGGCTGCGCAGTCGTGAGATGATCTCGGTCCTGAACGAAGCGCGCCCGCGGGTGGCAGCGCAGCAATTGAACGACTGGGAGCGGACATGCAGGAACAGGGCAGCACGGTAGTGATCGTCGGGGCAGGGCACGCAGGCGGCAACTCAGCGGCCATGCTGCGCCAGTATGGTTTCGAAGGGCGCGTCGTACTGGTGGGCGAAGAGCCGGTGCCGCCTTACCATCGGCCGCCGCTGAGCAAGGCCTATCTCAAGGGCGAATCGGACGTCGAGCGTCTGTGGCTCAAGCCGCGCCAGTTCTACGAGGACCAGCGCATCGAGCTGAAGCTTGGCGTGGCGGCGCAGTCGCTCGACCGCGCCAGCCACACGCTCACGCTCGCCGACGGCACCGCGTTGCAGTACGACAAGCTGATTCTCGCGACCGGCTCCACGCCCCGCGCGCTGAGCGTGCCGGGCCACGATCTGGCCGGCGTGGTGGCGCTGCGCTCGCTGGCGGACGCCGACGTCCTGCGCGAACGCGTCAAGCCCGGCGAGAAGCTCGTGGTGATCGGCGCGGGTTATATCGGCCTGGAAGCCGCAGCGGCCGCGCGCCAGCTCGGCCACGACGTGACGGTGCTCGAAGCCGCGCCGCGCGTGCTGGGCCGCGTGACCGGCGAAGCGGTCTCGTCCTTCTATGAAAACGAACATCGCGCGCAAGGCGTCGATCTGCGCCTGAACGCGAAGATCGAGGCGCTGGTGGGCGAGAACGGCAAGCTCACCGGCGTGCAACTGGCGGGCGGCGAGATCGTGCCCGCCACGCTGGCGCTGATCGGCATCGGCATTGCGCCGAACGTGGCGCTGGCCGAGGCCGCTGGCATCTTCTGCGTCAACGGCGTGCAGGTGGACGACGACGCGCGCACGTCGGACGCGGACGTGTTCGCGATTGGCGACTGCGCAAGCCGTCCGCTCTCGCATTACGGCCGTACGGGCCGCCTGGAAAGCGTGCATAACGCGGTCGAGCAGGCAAAGCTGGCGGCATCGGCGATTGTCGGCAAGCCGCGTCCTGCGTGCGACGCGCCCTGGTTCTGGTCCGATCAGTACGATCTGAAGCTGCAGACCGTGGGCCTGCACGAAGGCTACGACGAGACGGTAGTGCGCGGCGATCCGGCGGCGCGCCGCTTCGCCGTCTATTATCTGAAGAACGGTGCACTGCTGGCGGTCGACGCCGTGGCCTCGATGCCCGACTTCCTGTGCGGCAAGAAACTCGTGGGCTCGGGCAAGACCCTCGACGTGGCCGCCTTGCGCGATCCGGCCACGGATATCGGCAAGTTCGCGGCGGCTACGCTGGCCTGACGCCAGCAAAGACAGGGCACGATCAGACTTTTCGCATGAAAGCTTGATCTGCATGCCGGGGCGCCCGGACAGGGCTGCACTATCATCGCGCACGCGGCGCGCCGGTGGCTTTCTCCCGGCGCGGCCGCTATCCGTCGGCGTGTTTGCGCCGCCTGCACGCGAGATCCGCACGATGAATACGCCCGGTCAGCCTGAATCCGCCCAGTCGCCCACTGAATTACCGAAAGTTTCCGATCGGCAACGCGGGCGCGCCACCGCCAGTTTTGCGCGCGCCGGCATGCCATCCACGCCGCTGCTGGCCGGCCCCGAGGGCATCCGCTTCGACTTCAACTACGGCTGCCGCGTGCAGGTGCCGGTAGCGGGCTGGCGCGTGCGTATGCACGATCTCGATACCCATAATCTCGTTTTCGATGCCACGCTTGCACAAGGCGAGGTCGCGGCCAGCCGTCGCAAATACTTCGTGCGCTTTCTGCTGGAGGTGTTCGACGGCGAACGCCGGGTGTTCTCGCATGCGTTCGATGCGCAAGGGCGGCGCGTCTGGATGACGCTCGGCTCCGGTGCGTTGGGCGACGCTATCGCCTGGGTGCCCGCCATCGAGGCGTTCCGTCAGCGGCACGGCGGCGAAGTGACCGTCGAGATGAAGCCCTGGCTGCATCCGCTCTTTACCGAAGGCTATCCGGCGCTGCGTTTCGTATCGGAATCGCCGCAGCAGGAGCCGCAGGCGGAGCATGACGATCCGATCTACGCGACCTACCGCGTCGGCTTTTACTCCCCCTATAGCGATCGCGATCATCAGCCGACCGATCCGCGCATCAGCAGCCTCCAGGATTCTGCTTCCTACATGCTCGGCGTACCCGCGGTGGAGCGGCGCACCAATATCGTGGTCGCCGACCGCGCGCGCATCGTGCCCGAGCGTTATGTCTGCATCGCGGCGCAGGCGTCGGCGCAATGCAAATACTGGAACAACCCGGATGGCTGGCGCATGCTCGTTGCGCATCTGAAGTCGCGCGGCTACCGCGAGCTGTGCATCGACCGGGACCGTGAATACGGCCTGCCGGGCGCGCTGAACACGATGCCCGAAGGCGCGGAAGACTTTACCGGCGAGCGGCCCTTGCAGGAGCGCGCCAGCCTCTTGATGCACGCGGACTTTTTCGTCGGGCTGGGCAGTGGGCTGTCATGGCTCGCATGGGCCGTGGGCGTGCCGGTGGTGATGATCAGCGGCTTTTCGCACCCGGGCGCGGAGTTTCGCACGCCGTGGCGCATCATTAATTTCCACGCCTGCAATAGCTGCTACAACGATCTCGCCTTCGAGTTCGGCGGCGATTTCAGCTGGTGCCCGCGCCACGCGAACGATGCGCTGCGCTATCAATGCACCACGGCGATCACGCCGGGCCACGTGATCCGCGTGGTGGACGATCTGATCGCCTCTCAGTAGACGCTTCGTTCATACGGCCTGCGCCGACTCTCGGCTAGAATGCTTGCGCGGCGAAAGCGCCGGCATTCGAGACGAAATTCGAAGTGAAATTCGAGGAGATCGACGCGATGGAACCACGCTCCCGTTTCGGCGCGAGCCTGTTGCCTTATCTGCTGATCGGACCCCAGCTAGCGGTCACCGCTATTTTCTTTCTCTGGCCTGCGGGCGTTGCGCTGCTGCAGTCCACTCAAGCCCAGGACGCCTTCGGCACATCGTCCGAGTTCGTCGGCTTTGCGAATTTCACGCGGCTCTTTCAGGACCCGCTGTATCTGGGCTCCGTCAAGACCACGCTGGTGTTTACCGTGCTTGTGACCGTGTGCGGACTGGCGCTGTCGCTCATGCTCGCGGGCATGGCGCATCACGTCACGCGCGGCAAGCGTTTCTATCAGACCTTCCTGATCTGGCCATATGCGGTTGCGCCGGTGATCGCTGCCGTACTCTGGGGTTTCCTTTTCAATCCGAGTATCGGTCTGGTGACCTACGCGCTCGCGCGCGTGCATGTGATCTGGAATCACGCGCTCAATCCGGGCCAGGCGATGACGCTGGTCGTGATTGCATCGGTGTGGCAGCAGATCAGCTACAACTTTCTGTTCTTTTACGCAGGCTTGCAGGCCATTCCGCAATCGCTGTTCGAAGCCGCGGCCATCGACGGCGCGGGGCCGGTGCGGCGTTTCTTCGGCATTGCCTTTCCCCTGCTGTCGCCCACCAGTTTCTTTCTGCTGGTGGTGAACGTGGTCTACGCGCTCTTCGATACCTTTCCGGTGATCGACGCGGCAACGGGCGGCGGACCCGGCCAGTCGACGCGCACGCTGGTCTACAAGATCTTCGACGAAGGCTTTCGTGGCCTCGATATCGGCAGTTCCGGCGCGCAATCGGTCGTGTTGATGCTGCTCGTGATCGGTCTGACGATCTTCCAGTTCCGCTTTATCGAAAGGCGGGTGCAATACTGATGGTCGAAAATCGCCGCTTCTTCAATCTTTTCTGTCACGCGATGCTGCTGCTTGGTGTCGCCGTCGTGGCGTTTCCCGTCTACGTGGCGTTCTGCGCGGCCACCATGAACGAGCAGCAGGTGTTTAGCGTGCCGCTTTCGCTGGTGCCCGGCACCCATTTTCTCGAAAACGTGGCGACGGTCTGGAAAACCGGCACTGGCAGTGCGGCTAGTCCGTTCGGCAGGATGCTGCTCAATAGCGTGATTACGGCGCTGATCATTTCGGTGGGCAAGATTGTGATTTCGATTTTGTCCGCCTATGCGATCGTATTCTTTTGCTTTCCATTTCGACGACTGTCGTTCTGGCTGATTTTCGTGACGCTGATGTTGCCGGTGGAAGTGCGCATCTTCCCCACGGTGCAGGTGGCGGCCACGCTGCATCTGACCAACACCTACGCAGGTCTCACGTTGCCGTTGATTGCTTCCGCCACGGCTACGTTCCTGTTTCGCCAGTTCTTTCTCACGCTGCCAAATGAATTGATCGAGGCCGCGCGCATCGATGGTGCGGGCGCGTTGCGTTTCTTCTGGGACGTGGTGCTGCCATTGTCGAAAACGAATATCGCGTCGCTATTCGTCATCACCTTTATTTACGGCTGGAATCAGTATCTGTGGCCAATTTTGATGTCGAGCACGGCGTCGATGACGACATCGGTGGTGGGCATCAAAAGCATGATCGCAAGCGGCGATGCCGCGACGCAGTGGCAACTCGTCATGTGCGCGACGATGATCGCCATGTTGCCGCCCCTCGTGGTGGTGCTGGCGATGCAGCGCTGGTTCGTGCGGGGACTGGTCGATGTCGAAAAATAAGCGGAAAACAGGCGTAAAACGGGAGAAGGCATGGCGGCGTTGAGCATGCGGGGCGTGACGAAGTCCTACGATGGGACGCAGCAGGTATTGCACGGAATCGATGTCGATGTGGCCGACGGTGAATTCATGGTGCTGGTCGGGCCGTCCGGCTGCGGAAAATCGACGCTGCTGCGCATGGTGGCGGGGCTCGAAAGCGTGACTGGTGGCGAGATCGCCATCGGCGGCAAGGTGGTCAACCGCATGGAGCCCAAGGATCGCGATATCGCCATGGTGTTCCAGAATTACGCGCTTTATCCGCATATGACGGTCGCGCGCAATATGGGTTATAGCCTCACATTGCAGGGGCTGGACAAGCGCGAGATCGAGGCGCGCGTGGCCGCGGCGGCGGGCATTCTGGAACTGGGCGCGCTGCTCGGACGCAAGCCGCGCGAACTCTCGGGCGGCCAGCGTCAACGCGTGGCGATGGGGCGCGCCATCGTGCGCGAGCCTTCGGTGTTTCTCTTTGACGAACCGCTGTCGAATCTCGATGCGAAACTGCGCGTGCAAATGCGCCTTGAAATCCAGCGTTTGCACGCACGACTGCGTACGACGAGCCTTTATGTCACGCACGACCAGATTGAAGCGATGACGCTCGCGCAGCGCGTGATGGTGCTCAATGGCGGGCGCGCGGAGCAGGTCGGCACGCCAGGCGAGGTCTACGACCGGCCCGCGTCGATGTTCGTGGCGAGCTTTATCGGCTCGCCCGCCATGAACCTGCTGCACGGGCGCGTGAGCGCGGATGGGCAGCGCTTCGAAACGGCGGGCGTGGGGCCGCATCTGCCGCTGCCGATCGGCGCACTGGCGAGCGGATTGCGCGCGCATCTGGAACCGGGACGCGAATGCGTGCTGGGCGTGCGTCCCGAGCATATGTACGACGGCGATTCCGCACCCGGCTCTGCAGTCGTTACGCTTGAAGTCGAAACCTGCGAACTGCTGGGCGCGGATAACCTTGCGCATGGCCGCTGGGGCAGCAACGAAGTGATCGTGCGCCTGCCACACGAAACGCGGCCCGCGCGCGGCGAGCGCATTGCGGTGCGACTGCCCGCGGCGCGCCTGCATTTCTTCGATTCCGCCAGGGGTATGCGTCTCGCCTAGGCCGACGATGTCGTAACATGTTGCCTTGGGCCGGCGCAGCGTCGGCCCACGCCGTGTTTCGCTTCGGAAAGCGGGCGCGGCGCGTTGAGTTTCTTATCGGCAACACACTCGGCAACAGTCCGGAAACTACCCGGCAACAGACACGACCAGGCGACATGGCCGCATCCCTCACGCTTCGATTTCGCCCACGCGGCGCGCATAGTCCATTCTCCGCGAACGGGAGCTGCAGTTGAGCGCGCGCGAACTGCCCACTGGGCTGATGCTCGTTCATGGCAACGAGCCGGAGCGCCTGCGCGATCTGATCGTGAACTGGATCAGCCAGCATCCGATCGCGCCGCTCGAAAAGGAAATGCTGCTGGTGCAGAGTAACGGCATCGCGCAGTGGCTCAAGCTCGCCTTCGCGGCCGACCCGGAGGACGGCGGCTGTGGGATCGCGGCGGCGCTGGAAATGTCGCTGCCTTCGCGTTTCCTCTGGGCCGTCTATCGCGCCGTGCTGGGCGAGGAGGCGGTGCCGGCGGTCTCGCCGTTCGACAAATCACGCCTTGTCTGGCGTCTCATGCGCATGCTGCCCGCGCTGCTCGACGAGCCGGGCTACGAGCCGCTCAAGCGCTTCATGGCGCACGACGAGGAGCAGCGCAAGTGCTTCCAGCTTGCGCAGCGCGTGGCCGACCTGTTCGACCAGTACCAGGTTTATCGCGCCGACTGGCTGGCCGCGTGGGCCGACCACGAGGACGTGGTGATCGACGCGCGCAACAACCGTATTCCGCTCGCCGACGACGCGCGCTGGCAGGCCGCCCTCTGGCGCGCCTTGCTGGCCGACGTGAGCGAACGCGATACCGGGGGTCACGCCCTCGCGCAGACCGGCCGCTCCACTGTGCACGACCTCTTCATGCAGCGCGCGCAGAGCTGGCAGGAAGGCGACGCGCGCCCGCGCGGGCTGCCGCGCCGCCTAGTGGTGTTCGGCATTTCGAGCCTGCCGCGCCAGTCGCTCGAAGTGCTGGCAGCGCTCGCACGCTGGAGCCAGGTGCTCCTCTGCGTGCATAACCCCTGCATGCACTACTGGGCCGATATCGTCGCCGATCAGGATCTGCTGCGCGCGCGCCATGCTCGCCAGCGCCGCCGCGCGGGTGCGCCTGCCGTACTCGACGATTCGCAATTGCATCTGCATGCGCAACCGCTGCTGGCGGCCTGGGGCAAGCAGGGCCGCGACTTTATCGGTTTGCTCGACGAATACGACAGCGACGAAGCGCGCGAGACGTACACGCCGCATTTCACGCGCATCGGCCAGCGTATCGATCTGTTCGACGGCGGCGAGGCGCATACGCTGCTCCAGCAGTTGCAGGACGATATCCGCGATCTGCGGCCCTTGCCCGAGACGCGCGAGCACTGGCCGCCCGTCGATCCGCAGGTGGACGATTCGATCCGCTTTCACGTCGCGCATAGCGCGCAGCGCGAAGTGGAGATTCTCTACGATCGCCTGCTTGCCGCGTTCGCTGAGGATCCGGCATTGCGACCGCGCGATGTGATCGTGATGGTGCCCGATATCGAGGTCTATACGCCGCATATCCAGGCCGTATTCGGCCTCGTGGATGGCGACGATCCGCGCTACATTCCGTTCAGCATCGCGGATCGCGCGCAGCGTGCGTTCGATCCGCTGATCGGCGCTCTGGAAATGCTGCTGTCGCTGCCGCATGCGCGCGTGACGGTTAGCGATGTGCTCGATCTGCTCGAAGTGCCGGCCGTGCGCTCGCGCTTTGGCATCGACGCCGAAGACGTGCCGACGCTGCGCAACTGGATCGACGGCGCGAATATTCGCTGGGGCCTGCATGCGCAGCAGCGCGCGAGTCTCGGGCTGCCGCCGGGCGATGAAGATAGCGCGCCCAATAGCTGGATGTTCGGGCTGCGTCGCATGTTGCTGGGTTACGCGGCGGGCGACCGCGCGGGCGCGTGGCGCGGCATCGAACCGTACGCGGAAATCGGCGGTCTGGATGCCGCGCTGCTCGGGCCGCTCACGCGCCTGATCGATGCGCTCGACGACGCCTGGCGCACGCTCAGCGAACCGGCCACCGTTGAAGACTGGTGCGTGCGTCTGCGCGCGCTGAAAACCACGTTCTTCGCCGCCGACGAGGGCGAGGACGCCTACACGCTGGAGCGCCTCGACACGGCCTTGCAGACGTGGCGCGAGGCCTGCGACGAGGCGGCGCTCACGCAGACGCTGCCGCTTGCGATCGTAGCGGAGAACTGGCTGGGCCAGCTCGACGGCGGCGGCCTCGCACAGCGCTTTTTTGCGGGCGCGGTGACGTTCGCGACCTTGATGCCGATGCGGGCGATTCCATTTCGCATCGTTTGCCTGCTGGGCATGAACGACGGCGATTATCCGCGCAGCCGCACGCCGCTCGACTTCGACCTGATGCGCCGCGATTATCGTCCTGGCGACCGTTCGCGCCGCGAGGACGACCGTTATCTGTTTCTCGAAGCGATGCTGTCCGCGCGCGATCATCTGCATATTTCGTGGGTGGGGCGCAGCGTGACCGACAACACGCCGAGGCCGCCTTCGGTGCTGGTTGGGCAGTTGCGCGACCATCTGAAGGCGGGTTGGCGGCTCGAAGACGACGTGGCGGATAAATCGCACAAACTCGTCGACGCATTGACGATCGAGCATCGGCTGCAGCCGTTCAGCGCCGAATACTTTCCGGCCGATCCGCAGGACGCAGCGCTCTACACGTTTGCGCACGAGTGGAGCCGTCCTGCGCCGCTTGCCAATGCAACGCAGGCCGACGCGGTACTGCCAGCGCCGGAGCGCGACGAACCGCTTTCGATCCGCGAACTGGGCGAATTCCTGCGCGACCCCGTGCGCAGCTTTTTCCGGCAGCGCTTGCGCGTGGGCCTGGAAATGCAGGACGAAGCGAGCGAGAACCACGAGCCGTTCGAGGTTGACGCCTTGCAGGCGTGGCAGTTGCAGGACGAACTGATTCGCGCGCAGTTGCGGGCGATGGAGCGCGGTGAAGACGACCTCGATGCCGTGGCGCGCGAGCGCCTCGAACGCATGCATCGCAGCGGCGACCTGGCGGCGGGCGGCTTTGGCGAAGTGATCGGCGAAGAACTGCTCAAGCCGATGGAGGAACTGTTCGGCGAATATCGCAAGGCGCTCGCGCGCTGGCCGACGCCGCTATCGCATCAATACGAAATTCGTCTCGATCTGCCGGATGCGGGGCGTGACGGCCGCGCGCTCGACCTGCTTGACTGGATCGACGACGTGCGTGAAGGCGAGGGCGGCGCGCTCGGGCGCGTGATTCTCGACGCCGGTACCCTCATCAAGGACAACAAGTATCGCGGCGACCGTCTGGTGGCCTATTGGGTGGCGCACGTCGCCGCGCAACTGGCGGCGGGCGAAGTGACGACGATGATCGTCAGCAAGGTGGGCGTGGCGGAATTCGCGCCCGTGTCGCCCGATGTTGCGCGCGCGTGGCTGCTGGCATTGATGGCGGCGTGGGATGAAGGTTCGCGTCGGCCTCTGCCGCTGGCGGTCAAGACCGCCTTCGCGTGGCTGCGCAAGCTGCCCGTGGATTTTGCCGCGGATACCTCGGCAATTCCCGCCGAGGCGTGGGACGCGGCGCGCACGGCTTTTGAAGGCGCAGTGCGCCTGCCAGGTGAGCGCGACACGAATCCTTATCTGCGCAGGGCGTTCCCGGATTTTGACGCGCTCATTGCCAATGACGAATTCGTTGCGTTAGCAACTTCGTTGCTGATGCCGATACAGCGTGCGCCGCTGTCGTCGTCGAAGAGTAAGCGCACGGCCAATGCTGCCGATACGGTTGGAGAAAACGCATGACCCCGGCAGACGACATGATCGCCGATGTGCTGGAGCCGCTGCGCTTTCCGCTTTATGGCAGCCGCCTGATCGAAGCGAGCGCGGGCACTGGCAAGACCTTTACGATCGCCATGCTCTACGTGCGGCTCGTGCTTGGCCATCACGGCGCTAGCGAGCCGCACGACGGCTATGACGAGGATGGCGAAGCGGCAGTCGAGCAGGGCGGCATGCGCCCGCTCACGCCGCCTGAAATTCTCGTCGTGACCTTTACGGACGCCGCGACCAAAGAACTGCGCGAGCGCATTCGCGCACGTTTGATCGAAGCTGCCGATTATTTCCGCGCGCTGCCCGACGAAGTGCCGTTTCGCGCGCCGGGCGTGGATCTTCTGCATGATCTACGCGAAGCCTACGCGCCCGAACAATGGTCTGGTTGCGCGCGACGCCTGCAACTGGCGGCCGAGTGGATGGACGAGGCTGCGGTGTCGACCATTCACGGCTGGTGCAATCGCATGCTCAGTGAGCATGCATTCGATAGCGACAGTCTCTTCTCGCAGACGCTGGAAACCGACCAGACCGAACTGCGCGCCGAAGTCGTGCGCGATTACTGGCGCACGTTCATGGCGCCGCTCGACGCACAGGGCGCGGGCGAAGTGCGCGCGTGGTTCGCGAGTCCCGATGCGCTGCACAAGGCGATCAAGGCCCTTCTCCCGTACGCCGAACAACTGCCCGACGCCGGCGCGCCCGCCGCGACTTTACTCGAAGCGCGCACGCAGGCGCATGAAGAACTCGAAGCGCTGAAAGCGCCGTGGCGCGAGGGTATCGATGAAGCGCAAGGCTTGATCGAGGCGGCGCGTGAAAAGAAGCTGTTTGACGCCAAAAAACTGAATACGCGCAATTGCGAAAACTGGTTCACAAAGCTGCGCGAATGGGCCAACGATCCGCAAAGCGCGCATCCCGGCTTTAAGGACGACGCTGCGGTGTGGACGCGTCTGACACCGGATGGTCTCGCGGAAATATGGAAGGAAGGCAAGCCGCCTTCGCACCCGTGTTTTACGGCGATGGAAACCTTGCTGGATTCGCTGGGCGCGAAGCCCGAAGCAAAGCTGCCTGTTCTGTGTCACGCGGCGCGCTGGGTCGCGCGGCGTTTCGAGGAAGAAGAGGCTCGCCGCTCGCAGATGGGCTTCGACGATCTGCTTACGCGCTTACTCGCCGCGCTGAAAAAGCCGAACGGTACGCGCCTAGCCGAGATCATACGCAAGCAGTATCCGGTCGCCTTGATCGACGAGTTCCAGGACACGGACCCGGTGCAGTATCAGATATTCGATTCGGTCTATGCGATCGAGTCGAACAACATTGAGACGGCAATCGTCTTGATCGGCGATCCGAAGCAGGCGATCTATGCGTTTCGCGGCGCGGATATCTACACCTATCTGCGCGCGCGTCGCGCCTGCGAGGGGCGGCTCTACACGCTCAAGAAGAATTTCCGCTCGACGCGCGCGATGGTCGATGCGGTCAATCGCTGTTTCGAGGCGGCGGAAATACGCCCTGAAGGCAGCGGCGCATTCCTGTTTCGCGGCGGACAAGGCGAGGCAAACGCGTTGCCGTTCGTTGCCGCCGACGCGAATGGCCGTCCCGATGAGCTTGTCGCAAACGGCAAGCCACTGGCGGCGCTGAACGTGTGGTGGCTGCCGGGCGCGGACGACGGCAAGGCCATGAGCAAAAGCGCGTATTTTGCGAGCATGGCGGCAAGCTGCGCGACGGAGATGGTGCGTCTGCTCAATCTGGGCCAGATGGGCGCGGCCGGCTTCGAAGGCGAAAATGGCATGAAGCCGTTGCGGCCCGCGCATATGGCGGTGCTCGTCAACAACCGTGACGAAGCGCGGGCGATTCGCGAAGCGCTGGCCGTGCGTGGCGTACGCAGCGTATATCTCTCGGATCGCGATTCGGTGTATCGCACGCCTCAGGCGGAAGAGTTGCGTTACTGGCTGGGGGCATGCGCCGAGCCAGACGATGGCCGGCTCGTGCGCAGCGCCCTTGCGACGGCGTCGCTGGGGTTGAGCTGGAGCGAACTGGACGCGCTCGGCCGCGATGAAATTGCCTGGGAAGCGCGCGTGCTGCAATTCCGCGGCTATCGCGAAGTCTGGCGCAAGAAGGGCGTGCTGCCGATGCTGCGCCGCTTGCTCAACGATTTTCACGTGTCGCAGCGCTTGCTGGGCGAACACGCGGCGGCGGGTCTGAACGGCGAGCGTGCGCTGACGAATCTGCTACATCTGGCCGAATTGCTGCAACAGGCGAGCACACAGCTTGACGGCGAGCATGCATTGATCCGCTATCTCGATGAGCAGCGCGAGGACGAAAGCGCGGGCGGCGGAGGCGATGCGCGTCAGTTGCGTCTGGAAAGCGATGCGGGACTTGTGCAGGTAGTGACGATCCACAAATCGAAGGGCCTGGAATATCCGCTGGTTTTCCTGCCGTTTGCATGTGCGCATCGGGCAGTGAAGGCCGACGACGTACCGTTCAAATGGCACGATCAGGATGGCGAACTAAAGGTTACGCTGGAACCCGAGCCTGCCGTATTGACACAGGCCGATCGTGAGCGTCTGGGCGAAGACCTGCGCAAACTCTATGTGGCGCTGACGCGCGCATGCTACGCGACATGGATTGGCTATGCGCCAGTGCAGAACGTGGAAGGGAGCGCGTTCGGCTATCTGGTGGGTGGCGGCGCGGCGTTGCCGGCTGAACAGACCGACACGTTGCTCGAAGCGCTGCGCGGGCCGTGCCACGATATTGCTATGGCGACGGCGCCTGTGGCCGGCAACGAAGTCTTTGCGACGCAAGGTCCGAGCGCAGCTCGCGGAAAGGCTCGCTCTTTTCCACGTCGCACACGCACGCCGTGGTGGATCGCGAGCTATTCGAGCCTCAAGACGGTGGAGGGTGCGCACGACGCGTATGCGACAAAGCTCGAAGACGAGGAGCGCGCCGCGCCCGACACGCGCGGCGAAGACGTATTCCTCGAACTGCTGGGCGCAAGTGCGCCACAAGACGACGAGTTCGACGCCAACGCACTCGCGCCCGCGGGTGCGCCGATGCATGGTTTCGAGCGCGGCGCCGACGCAGGCAGTTTTCTGCACGAATTGATGGAGTGGGTGGCGAACGAAGGCTTCGCGGAGATCGCTGACGAATCCGCACATGTGCGTTTGCGCGACATGATCGCGCGGCGCTGCAGCGTGCGCGGCTGGGACCGATGGATCGACACGCTGACACAGTGGATGCTGTCCTTCATTAACACACCGCTGAAACTGCCTGATTTCGAGGGCGAACCGGTCTCGCCGTTTTCGCTGGCGTCGCTCAAAAAATCGGCCTATATGGCGGAAATGGAATTCTGGGTGGCCGCGCATCGCGTGGATACGCTTGAACTCGATGCGCTTGTTACGTCGCTGACGCTCGACGGGGCCGATCGCCCGCTGCTGGATTCAGCCCGTCTGAACGGCATGCTCAAGGGTTTTATCGACCTTGTTTTCGAGCATGAGGGCCGCTATTACGTGGCCGACTATAAATCGAACTGGCTTGGCCCGGACGACGCTTCCTACACCGTGGAGAAAATGCGCTCGCAGATCCTGCATTCGCGTTACGAGCTGCAATATGCGCTCTATCTGTTCGCGCTGCATCGCTTGCTGAAGTCGCGCTTGCCCGACTATGACTACGACCGGCATATTGGTGGCGCGGTCTATATGTTCCTGCGAGGTGGGAATTCACCGAGTCAGGGAATGCACTGTGAACGGCCGCCTCGCGAGTTGATCGAAAGCCTAGATGCGCTGTTCTCGCATCACGGCACGCTGGAGGGCGCAGTATGACGAAGCGACGCACGACGACGACCGCGGGGCCGAAAGATAGCATCGGCGTGACGGGGGATCTGTTTGCGCAACTGGAAGCGCAAGACGAAGCTGTGGCGCTCGAACCAGTCCATGCGGTCGAAGCTCAAAAAACAGTTGTACGCGCAACGTCTCAGGAGTCGGCGGCACAGATGCTTGCCACCTTGGAGCGTTGGGTCGAACGGGGCTGGCTACGCGCGCTCGACGGTGCGTTTGCGCGTTTTCTGCTTGAGGAGACGCCACACGCGCCGCCGTTGCTCTTGCTTGCGGCGGCGCTGGCCAGCCATCAGTTAGGGCGCGGGCATGTGTGCCTCGATTTGCAGGCCACGCTGGAAGATCCGGCGTTTGCCTTGTCCTTGCCGCCCGACGGCCCGCAGGTGCTGACCGACGAGCCGCCTCAACCGCCAGCGGAAGTACTCGCGGGCGTGACGCTCGAAGACTGGTTCGCGGCGCTCGACTTTCCCGATCTGGTGAGCGCAGAGGAGGGCAACACGCCGCTGGTGCTGACCGGAACGCGCTGCTATCTGCGCCGTTACTGGCAATACGAACAGGACGTGCGTGCAGGCATCGAGGCGCGTCTGGCGCAGCGTGCGCGCATCGAGGCGGAGTTGCCCGCCGAAGCGGCGCGCGTGGCGCTCGATGCACTGTTTGCGCCGCGGGAAACCGCGAATCCCAATCCCGCTAACCAGACCAGGCGCGCGGACTGGCAAAAGCTCGCCTGTGCGCTCGCGGCACGCAGCGCCTTTAGCATCATCACGGGCGGACCTGGCACAGGTAAGACCACCACTGTGGTGAAGTTGTTGGCACTCCTGCAAACTTTGGCGCTTGGCGGCAAGGTGTCGGCGCGGCCTTTGCGAATCCGTCTTGCTGCTCCAACGGGGAAGGCGGCGGCGCGCCTGAACGAATCGATCGCGGGTGCGGTCGCGCGTTTGCCGTTCGATGCTCTTGCGCAAGGCGTGGACGCGCAGGCGTTGCGTAACGCGATTCCCACGGCTGTGACTACGCTCCATCGGGTGCTCGGCACGCGCCCTGGCAGCCGGCGTTTTCGTCATGATGCGGCCAATCCGCTGCCCGTCGATGTGCTGGTGATCGACGAAGCCTCGATGGTCGATCTGGAAATGATGGCGGCGGTGCTCGATGCCTTGCCGCCCACGGCGCGTCTGATCCTGCTTGGCGACAAGGACCAGTTGGCGTCGGTGGAGGCGGGCGCGGTGCTGGGCGAGCTTTGCGATCGCGCACGCGAAGGCCACTACACCGAGGCAACGCGCGCGTGGCTGGAGGCCGCGACGGGCGAGCGCATCGACGCCGCGATGCTCGACGCGCATGGCACGCCGCTCGATCAAGCCGTGGCGATGCTGCGCCAGAGCCATCGTTTCGCATCGGAAAGCGGCATCGGCGCACTTGCCGAACTGGTGAATACCGGTGACGCCACGGGCGTGGCGAAGATCTGGCGGCACGGCTACGCGGATCTCGCGCGCCTCATTTGCCCCGCGCACGACGACGCATCGCTGCGCGCGCTGATCGTCGACGGAAACGTGGGCGAAACGCACGAGGCACAGCGCCGCGGTTACCGCCACTATCTGGAAACGATGCGTAGCACGCGTCCCGAGCCCGGTGCAGCGCCCGAACAACTCGTCGAGTGGGCGGCGGATGTCCTCAAGGCGCATACGGAGTTTCAATTGCTCTGCGCCTTGCGGCGCGGCACGTGGGGCGTGGAAGGACTGAACAGGCGCGTGGCGCGGCTGCTGCAGGAAGAAGGCCTGATCGAGCCGCTGGGCGACTGGTATGCGGGGCGACCCGTGCTGGTCACGCATAACGACTACGAACTGGGCCTGATGAACGGCGATATCGGCATTGCGCTCGATTTGCCGGTTGAGGCTGGGATGCCGCCGGTGCTGCGTGTGGCGTTTCCTTCGGGAGACGGTACGGGCGGCGTGAAGTGGGTGTCGCCTAGCCGCTTGCAAGGTGTGGAGACCGTGTTTGCGCTAACGGTGCACAAATCGCAGGGCTCAGAATTCACACACGCGGCGCTCGTGCTGCCGGACACCTACAGCCCTATATTGACGCGCGAACTCGTTTATACGGGCATCACGCGCGCGCGGGCTTTCCTGACGCTGGCCGTGCCGGAAGGACGCTCGGTGCTCGACCGCGCGGTGGTCGCCAAGGTGCAACGTGCGAGCGGTTTGATGGCGGGTCTTGCCCGCGACGCACAGTGAACGGACCGCAGTTTCCGATCCGATATAGAGAAAACGCGTCGGGTGCCGGGTCGGGCCCTGACCTGGCCCGCTCCGTCACCATCCGACGCGTTTGATCCTGTTTCCGCTGCGTCCTTAGACGATCGTCAGCGTCACGTCGATGTTGTTGCGCGTGGCGTTCGAGTACGGGCAGACGATGTGTGCCGCGTCGACCAGCTTTTGAGCGGCAGCGCGGTCCAGGCCCGGCAGCGAGATGCGCAGTTCGACCTGGATGCCGAAGCCGTTGGGGATCTGGCCGATGCCCACGTGGCCGTTGACCGAAACGTCAGCCGGGATCGCGATCTTGTCGCGCGCCGCCACGAACTTCATCGCGCCGATGAAGCAGGCGCTGTAGCCCGCTGCAAACAGCTGTTCCGGGTTCGTGCCGTCGCCGCCTGCGCCGCCCAGTTCGCGCGGCGTGGTGAGCTTGAGGTCCAGGTTGCTGGCGGGCACCACGGCGCGGCCGTCGCGGCCTCCGGTTGCGGTGGCTTCGGCGGTGTAGAGGACTTTTTCGATCGACATGGTGGTTTCTCCAGTGTGGGCAATGTTGCCAGGAAACTGCGGTGATAAATCGTTAGTCATCCAGACCGATAGCGGTCTTCGCGACAGGTGCTTGACTGCGTAACTTCGACGATAGCGTTCGATCGTGGCGTCTGCGTGATTGTGATCGGATCACCATCGTCTTGCTTCAAATACTATCTATCACTAGATAGATATAGGGCGACGACATCAGCATACATTAGTCTCTGTCTGACTTCGCGTCCCTTAACAAGGCTATCTATCAGAAGATAGATAAACCGTTCTGCAAAAAGGCGGTGAACCGCCTTCCTTGAATCTTTTACGCCAGTCGCCCTGCAATGCTCAGGGGGCGACTTTCCACATGGCCTCGACGTCTTCCAGACGCGTCTTCGTGTGAAACAGCCGGCTTGCCAGCACACTGCCTTGCAACGCGGCGAACAGTGTACGCGCCGCGCTTTCCGGCTTGCCGCGCGCCACCAGCGTGCCTTCCTTGACACCTTGGGCCAGCACCTTTGCCAGCCACGCCTCGTTGGTGCGAAAGAACGCCTGCACAGCTTCGCGCACGGCTTCCGGCAGCGTCTCGATGTCGGCGGCCAGCATGCCGCACAGACAGATCTGATTGCCGTCACCCAGCGTCTTGCCGAAGAAGCGCGTGTACATCGCGAGCTTCTGGTCGGCCGGCAACGCCGGATCGACCGCTTGCAGCGCCTGCATGACTTCCTCGCTGTACTGCTTCACCGCCTCCAGCACCAGATCGTCTTTCGACGGGAAGTAGTAGTGGATGCTCGACGTCTTCACGCCCACGAGTTCAGACAGATCGCGATAGCTAAACCCGTTGTACCCCCGCAGCATCATCAACGTGATGGCGTGGTCGAGAACCTGTTCGCGTACTGTCAACTTCGTGTTCATGGGCTCTAATTTATCTACTGGAAGGTAGACTGTCAAGCGCTGTCTGGAAATTTTTGTTTCGCGGCTGGGTTTCCTTTGGGAAACGGGCGGCTGGATGCCGCCCGGGACAAGAATTCAGACGGCTTCAGAGACCACGATGGCCGGCGCTGACAATCAGGCGCAGGCCCAGCGCGGCGATCGCACCGGCGGCAACACGATCGATCCAGCGCTTCGCACGCAGATAGAGATCGCGCGGACGCTGGCTCGAAAAGCTGAGCGCGACCACGGTGTACCAGCCCGTCTCGATCGCGAAAACCAGCGGCGGCAGGGCGAAATAACACCAGAGCGGCGGATGTTGCGGCAGCAAGGCCACGAAGATACTGCCGTAGGCCACGGCCGTTTTGGGATTGCTGAGTTGGGTCGTCAGGCCGGTCCAGAACGACTTGCCCGGATGCGCAGCCTGAGTTTCGCTCTTGCCCATCGACACCGGCTGGCCAGCGCCGCGCCAGATGCGCGAGGCGATGTAGAGCAAATAGACGCCGCCCGCAATCTTGAGCCCCGCATAGAGCCAGGCAACCGTGGCGAGCAAGGTATACAGCCCGGCGAGCGCGATGCCCGCAAAGCAGATCGCGCCGATACCCATGCCGAGCGCGGTCGCCACGCCATCGCGCCGCGACAGCCCAATCGAATTGCGCGCGACCATCACGAAGCTGGGTCCGGGACTCATCGCACCGAGCAAAACGGCGGCGAGGATGCTGACAACGGCGGTAGTGGGGGACATGGCGACCTTGGGTGGGCGGAAGGGGTCTTTAACAGTAGCACGCGTTTCCGATACGGCATTAAACGCCTTTCAATTCTCTTATCGGAAACGCGTAGCTGCCTTCACGTCTTGTTGCGCTGTCGGCTCCAGTGCTCCAGCAGCACACGTGTCTGCTCGCAGACGCTGGCCTTCAGAAACTCGGCTTTCTCACGATCGATCTCGTTCCATTCGAGCGTCGTCAGCGCCGAGCGGCGCGCGATATGGAACACCAGCAATTGCCCATAGAGGCTGAACATGCGCACGGTGGTCAGCGTGTCGTCGGCGCGGCTGCCGGTGATGCGCGCCAGCAGTTCGACGTTCACGGTATTGAGCGGCGTACGCACGCGCTCGCGCAGCACTTCCGAGCCGACTTCCGGTTCGCCGCCGCCTTGCTCGCGCGCGAAGAACAGGCGTTGATCGGGTTCGCTGCTCTTGATGAACGTGCGGTCGGCTACCGCGCGCTGGATGTCGAGGAAGGCTTCAATCAGCGCTTCGGTGTCGCCGTTGCGTTCCAGCACGGCACGCGCGCGCAGCACGGCGGGTTCGAATGCTTGCCAGGATTCGTCGGCAATTGATTCGGCGCACGCGCGGTAAAGCCCTTCCTTGTTTTCGAAGTAGTACTGCAGCGCGGGGGCATTCACGCCCGCGCGGGCGGCGATGTCGCGTGTGGAAGCGCCTTCGAAACCATGCTGCCCGAACAGGCTGATGGCGGCTTCGATGATCTTGCGGCGGGTTTCGTCTCCGCGCGCATAACCGCCCGCCGAGGGGCGGCGCAGTCGTTTTGGTTCGTTCATGTCATGTGGGGTTGCGGCTTGGCTGACGAAAATATAACACTTGACAGAATTTTTCCGGGTGGAATAATTTTGCCAACTGGAAATAATCTTTTACTGGGGTTGTGAAAATCATGTCAACGACTGCGGGAGCGCCCGGGCGCGAAGTGCCGGGCGACGCCGTTTCGCCGGAGAAGCGTGGCAATAAACGCATGGTGCTGATCGGTCTCGGGCTCGGGGCGCTGGTTGCCGCCGGCGTCTGGGGCGGTCACTGGTGGCTCGTGGGCCGCTTCATCGAAAGTACCGACGATGCCTATCTGCAGGCGGATAGCGTGACCGTCGCGCCGAAGGTCAGCGGCTATGTCACCGACGTCTATGTCGCCGACAACCAGACCGTGAAGGTGGGCGATCCGCTCGTGAAGCTCGACGCGCGCCAGTATCAGGTGGCGCTCGATCAGGCCAACGCGACCATCGACGCACGCGCCGCCGACATCCAGCACGCCGATGCGCAACTCGCGCAGCAGCGCGCCAACATCGCGCAGGCGCAGGCCCAGCAGGAAGTGGCGCGTGTGAGCTTGCGTCACGCTCAGGACGAAGTTGCGCGCTATACGCCGCTCGCGGCGACCGGTGCGGAAACCACCGAGCGTCTGGCTGAACTCAAGAGCAACCGCGACCAGGCGCAGGCAACCCTGGCCGCCGATTCCGCCGCCGTCGAAGCGCAGCGTTCGCAGGTCGCGGCACTGACGGCGCAGCAGGCGCAGGCGCGTGCGCAGCTTGAAGCGGCGCGCGCCAGTGCGGCGCAGTCGCAACTCGATCTGGACAATACCGTGGTCAAGAGCGCGCTCGCTGGGCGCGTGGGCGATCGCACGGTGCGCGTGGGGCAGTACGTGCAACCGGGCACGCGCATGCTGACGGTCGTCCCGGTGCAGAAGACTTACCTCACCGCGAACTTCAAGGAAACGCAGATCGGCCGCATGCGTATCGGTCAGCCGGTCGAGCTGTATGTCGACGCATTGCCGGGCCACACGCTGCATGGCGTGGTGGACAGTTTCTCGCCGGGCACGGGCGCGCAGTTCGCGCTGTTGCCGCCGGAAAACGCTACGGGCAACTTCACGAAGATCGTGCAGCGCGTGCCGGTGCGTATCCGGCTCGATACCGGTCCTGAAACGCGCGGCGTGCTGCTGCCGGGCATGTCCGTGACCGTCGATGTCGATACGCGTTCCGCGCGCGACGACGATCGCCGTATCGACGCCGAGAACCATCGTGGCTGATCCGGCAAGCGCGGCAACAGGTACGACCCCGGCGCCGCACCCGCACGGCGAGCGCGCCAGCGCCGCCGACTGGATCGCCGTGGCGGCAGGTGCATTGGGCGCGCTGATGGCGACGCTCGATATCTCGATCACGAACTCGGCGCTGCCGCAGATTCAGGGCGAAATCGGCGCGACCGGCACGGAAGGCACGTGGATTTCCACGGGCTACCTGATGTCCGAGATCGTGATGATTCCGCTTGCGGCCTGGCTCACGCGCGTATTCGGACTGCGAAATTTCCTGCTGGCGAATGCGGCGCTCTTTATCGGCTTTTCGATGATGTGCGGCTGGTCGGGCACGCTCGGCCTGATGATCGCCGGGCGCATCGGCCAGGGCTTCACGGGCGGCGCGATGATTCCCACCGCGCAGACCATCATCCGCACGCGGCTGCCGCTTTCGCAGTTGCCGGTCGGCATGACGGTGTTTGGCTTGATCGTGCTGCTAGGCCCCTTGCTGGGTCCCGTGCTGGGCGGCTGGCTGGCGGAAAACATCAGCTGGAGCTGGTGCTTCTTTATCAATCTGCCGGTGTGTATCGCGCTCATCACGCTGCTGATCGTGGGGCTGCCCAAGGACAAGCCGCATTGGGAAGCCTTTCTCAAAGCCGACTGGCTGGGCATCGTGGGCCTTGCCGTGGGTTTGAGCACGCTCACGGTCGTGCTCGAAGAAGGGCAGCGCGAGCGCTGGTTCGAATCGCACATGATCGTGACGCTGACCTTTGTCTCGCTGGCGGGCATGGTGCTGATCGGCATTTCGCAGTTCGTGGCGAAAAAGCCCATTTTGCGGCTGTCGCTGATGCGCAATCCGCGTTACGCCAGTGTGATCGTGATTGTGTCGGCGGTGGGGGCGGGTCTTTACGGCATTTCCTATCTGCTGCCGCAGTTCCTCAGCATCGTGGCGGGCTACAACGCCGAACAATCCGGCGCGATCATGCTGCTGTCCGGCTTGCCCGCGTTTCTGGTGATGCCAATCCTGCCGCGGCTGCTGGGCAAGGTGGATTTCCGCGTGCTGGTGGTGAGCGGTCTGCTGCTCTTTACGCTCAGTTGCATGCTCGATATTTCGCTGACCGCGCAGAGCGTAGGCCACGATTTCGTCTGGTCGCAGCTGATTCGCGGCGTGGCGCAGATGCTGGCGATGATGCCGCTCAATCAGGCTTCGATGGCGGCGGTCGCGCGCGAAGACTCGGGCGATGCGGCGGGCTTGTACAACATGGCGCGTAACCTGGGCGGCTCGATTGGTCTTGCGATCATCGGCACGCTGATCGACCGGCGCGAGACCTATCACACGGCCGTATTGCGCGAGTCCCTGAGCGGCAATTCGCTGATCGGGCAGGAGCGTCTCGCTTCGGGCGCGGCGAACTGGTTCGCGCAGACCGGCGATATGGCGTACTCGCAGATGCAATCGCTCGGCCAGATCGCTACGCAGATCCAGCAGCAATCGACAGTCATCACGTACTCCGAAACATTCTGGGTGCTCGGCATCGCGCTCGCTGCCTGCGTGCCGCTCGCGCTCCTGCTCAAGAAACCGCAGCCCGGCGTGAAGGCGCCGTCAGCCGGCCACTGATGCTTCATTTTCCCGACTCATGACGGCAATTCGCTCGTATCAACTCACATTCCGATCGGCACTCGCGCCGGTCACGGCGCTGGCGGCCGCCTGCGCGCTTGCCGCTTGCACCGTTGGCCCCGACTATCACGGCGCGCCGGCGGTGGCGCCCGAGGCGGCCAGCGCAGCCACCTTCGTGCGCACGCCCGCACAGGGCGTCACGCCCACGCGTGCGCCCAGCCAATGGTGGCTGGCGTTCAACGATCCGCAACTCAATGCGCTGATCGCCGCTGCTTTCGAACATAACCCCGACCTGCGCGCGGCCCAGGCGCGGCTGCGCGAATCGCGTGCGCAACTGCAGACGCAGCGCGCTGCGGAAATGCCGAAGGTCTCGGCTGCCGTCGCCGCGCCGCGTATGCGCGAGCCTAGCCTGAGCGCGTTTTCGCAGTCCGATGGCAGCAGCAGTTCGAGTTCGGGCGGCGGTGGCCCGCTGCAGTTCTACACCGCGGGCTTCGATGCCTCGTGGGAAATCGATCTGTTCGGCGGCACGCGTCGCGCGGTGGAAGCCGCGAGCGATGAAGCCGACGCCGTGCAGGCCGATCTCGCCGATGCGCAGGTTTCGCTCGCCGCCGAAGTGGCGCAGGCCTATATCGATCTACGCGACGAGCAGCAGCGTTTGTTGATCGCGCAACGAACTGCTGAGTTGCAGCAGCAATCGCTCACGCTCACTGAGCAGCGCCGCGCCGGTGGTACCGCTGCGGACGTGGATGTCGAGCGTTTGACTACGCAGGTCGAAAACACGCGATCGACGATCACGCCGCTCGCGTCGCAAGTGGAAATATCGCTCGATCAGCTGGCGGTGCTCACGGGCAAGGCCCCTGGCGCGCTCGATGCCGAACTGGCGACGCCGCAAGCGTTGCCGGTGTTGCCCGCATCGGTGCCGGTGAGCGATCCGGCCACGATGTTCGCGCAACGTCCCGACATTCGCGCCGCCGAGCGCCGTCTGGCGTCGAGCAACGCGCAGATCGGCGAGCATGTGGCCGATTTTCTGCCGAAGCTCACGCTGTTCGGCGACCTGGGCTTCACGGCTGCAGACCCCGGACATCTGCTGCGCAAGAACAATTTCAGCTGGGTGGGCGTGCCTTATCTGCAATGGAATCTGTTCGACTTTGGCCGCACGCTAGGCGCGGTGCACGGCGCAGAAGCGTCGCGCGACGAAGCCGAAGCGCGTTATGAAAAAGCGGTGCTGGCCGCACTGCAGGACGCGAACGGCGCGCTTTCGCGCTACGGTTATCAGCGCGAGCACCTCGTCACGCTGCAGAAGGTGCAGGATTCGGCGCAACGCTCGGCGGTGCTGATGCGTCAGCGTTATCGTGCGGGAACGTCGACGCTCGTCGATCTGCTGGACACCCAGCGTTCCGAATTTCTTGCCCAGCAGGACGTGATCTCGGGGCAGGCCGAGTTGCTCAAGGACTTCATCTCCATCCAGAAGAGCCTGGGTCTGGGCTGGCGCAGCAACGCAAGCTAATTGCCTTGCATGAAGGGATGCGATGCAACGCTGCATTCGCGCTCCCTGACTCAAATAGTGAGAAATTCCCGTGATTTAGCGGGTAAACGCTGAGCGTCGCCACGAAAAAAATCAAAACGCCACTTCTTTAGCGCTGCTACTATTTTTCCGAAGAAAGCATCCCGAGACTGACCGGGCGCGCTGCATGCCTTGCTTTGTGTCTTTAGCGACCCGGCAGCCGGACATGAAGTCCAAGGAGGAGGCATGAAGCTGAAGAAGGCCATCGACCGCATACCCGGCGGTCTGATGCTGGTGCCGCTGCTGCTCGGCGCCTGCGTTCATACGTTCGCGCTAGGCGCGGGCAAATACTTCGGTTCGTTCACCAACGGCCTGATTGCGGGCACCGTGCCCATTCTTGCCGTGTGGTTCTTCTGCATGGGCGCCACCATCGATCTGCGCGCCACTGGCACCGTGCTGCGCAAATCCGGTACCTTGCTCATCACCAAGATGGCGGTGGCGTGGATCGCTACGCTGGTCGCCGCTCACTATCTGCCTGTTGACGGCATCAAAAGCGGCCTTTTTGCAGGGCTTTCTGTGCTTGCGATTACCACGTCGATGGATATGACCAACGGCGGCCTCTATGCGGCGGTCATGCAGCAATACGGCACCAAGGAAGAAGCGGGCGCGTTCGTGTTGATGTCGATCGAATCGGGGCCGCTCGTCAGCATGATCATTCTGGGCGCAACTGGCGTGGCGTTTTTTGAGCCGCGTCTATTCATGGGCGCGGTGTTGCCGTTCTTCATCGGCTTCGTGCTGGGCAATCTGGACCACGATCTGCGCGAGCTGTTTGGCCGCTGTGTGCATCCGCTGATTCCGTTCTTTGGCTTTGCGCTGGGCAACGGTATCGATCTCAACGTGATCGTCACGAGCGGCTTTTCAGGGGTGATGCTGGGGCTGGGCGTGATCGTTGTGACCGGCATTCCCCTGATTCTCGCCGATCGCCTGCTCGCAGGCGGCAATGGCGCGGCGGGGTTAGCCGCATCGTCCACGGCGGGCGCGGCGGTGGCGAATCCCGCGATCATCGGCGAGATGATCCCGCGCTTCAAACCGCTCGTGCCCGCCGCAACGGCCATGGTGGCAACCGCGTGCCTCGTCACGGCGATTCTCGTCCCGATCCTCACGGCGTTGTGGGTGCGCCGAAGGAGCGCGCGGGAGGCGCTGCGCGAAAGTCTGGCGGATGCCTTGCCCGACGATTTCATGGGGCCGCAGCCCATTACGGGCCGCGACGCTCACGTATAGCGGCGATCAACCTCGCGCCATGCTCTCAAGCACGCCATCGCGTCGAATCAGCCCATGAAACAGCGCTGCGCCCAGATGCAGCAGCACGACCGCGAACAGCAGCATGGCGAGCCACGTATGTGCCGCGCGCAGCAATGCGTAGAGCGCGACGCTATGCGGTGCGATAGCCGGTAGGTGCAGCGCCCCTGCGAGCACGACGGGGTAACCGGCTGCGGACAGCATGGCCCAGCCGATCAGCGGCATCGCGATCATGAGCGCGTAGAGCACGAGATGCGAGGCGTGCGCGGCGACGCGTTGCCACGCGGGCATATCGCTGGGCAGGGCGGGCGTGCCCCGTGTGAGCCGCACGACTACACGCACAATCACGAGCACAAGGAAAGCGATGCCCAGCGGCCGATGCAGCGCAATCAGGCTGTTATGAAGCTGCGAGACGGTGGCAACCATGCCCACGCCAACGAACAGCATCGCAACGATCAGGACTGCCATTGACCAGTGCAGCAAGCGGGCGAGGCCGCTGAAATGCGCTTGAGCGGGTTTCATTGCTGGGCTTCTCCGTGTGCATGAGCGAGCGCCGCTTCTTCATGCGTGCGGCGGTTGAACGAGACCGAATAGGCGGCGGAGCGCGCGGCGAGCAGCGGATCGTCCGAGGGCTTCAGTCCATCGGGCAACACCGTCGGGTCGTAATTGACGTCGCGGCAGGCGCCTGCGCGTTGTGGCGTGGCCTGCCGCAGCACGAGCGTGCCCGCATCGATCTGCTCGCGCGAGGCCGGCCATTGCTGCGTGGCATCGCTAGTTTGATCCTCGGGCGCAGCCACGGTGAGCACGAGATGCCAGCGCAGCGGGCCTTGCGCGAGCCGCGCTTCGAGATCGTCGGCGAGGAAGTCGGGATTACGTTTCTGATCGGCCGATTCAGCCTCGTAAGGCGTTTGCGGCACCATCTCCCACCGTACCGCATGCGTATTGCCGTTGGCATCCGTGGCGATAAATGCGTTGATGCTCCAGAACGCGGTGTTTGCGAAGCTCGATGAAGGCGGATGTGCCTTAAGCCACTGGCGAAACGGCAGGGTTTCCGGATTGGCGCTAAAGAAAGCATCGAGCTTCGCGGGGTCGGGCTTGCCGGTCTTTGGATCGGGCTTCGAGGCAACCAGTTGCTGATAGAACTGATTCGGTGTGCGAACCACAAAAACCGGCGCGGAATTCATGCCAGTGCGCCACTGTTCTCCGTCGTTCAACTGAAACAGCAAGGCCATGCTGCGCACGGGTATGCTGGCGTCGGGCGCGGACGGATTGCTGCCCGGAATCGCGAAGCGGCCGATCACTGGCGTCTCGCCCGGCGCGAACACCGCCGCGCGCGAGACCTTTGCGCCATTGCCATTGCTCTCGAATTCGCCTTCCACGCACAGGCCTTTGGCGTGATTGCGCCGGTATCCTGCGTGGATGCCATAGTTCGATTCGAAGGTATTGACGATGTGGGGCGCGTCCACGCGTTTGGGCGTCAGCCAGCCCGCCGTCCATGCGAAGGCGGCGGCCGTGCAACCGATCACAGCCGCGATGGCGGCAAGCCGGCATGGCACGCAGATATCGGCGCGACTCATGATGCGCCTCCGCACCGCACGCTGGCGCGTGTGAGTCGCATGAGGATCGGCGAGCGTGGATAGAGCGAAGCGCGTTGGGGCATGATCGGTCCTGTCGAGGGTCGTGGTGGCCGTTACAGGCGTCAACAGGGTGAAGGCGCGTTCTATTCCCTGCGCATGCAAAGAAAGTGAAGCTGTAAGGCGAGCGCAAGAAAGCGCAAAGGAGCCGGCGATGCTGAAAGGGGGCTGTTTGTGCGGCAAGATCCGCTATGAAATCACGGGCGAGCCGATTGGCACGACCGCATGTCATTGCGCGGATTGCCGCCGCGCATCGGGCGCGCCGTTTGTCGGCTGGATGAGCGTGGCGCGCGATACGTTCAGGTTCGTTGCAGGCGCAACAAAAACCTACGCATCGAGTAAAGGCGTGGAACGGGGTTTTTGCCCCGAGTGCGGCACGCCACTTACCTATCGCAGCGTGGCGTATGCCGACGAAATCGATATCGCGACCGGTACGCTGGACGAGCCCGGCGATGCGCCGCCCGAGGATCATACGTGGACGTCGCAACAACTCGGCTGGGTGCGGCTGGCGGACGGATTACCCAGTTATCCGCGCAGCCGTTCATGAATGAAGTTCAGGCGATCAAGCGGGGCCGATGCGGCGCGCGCCGCATCGAACGATCAACGATGCTCGGTGACGAACTTGGTCACGAGGTACGGCTCCATCGCTTCGGTGCCGCCTTCCGAACCGTAGCCTGAATCCTTCACGCCGCCAAACGGTACTTCGGGCAGTGCAAGGCCGTGATGGTTGATCGACAGCATGCCGGTCTCGACGTCTTCCGAGAGCGCTGCCGAAGTCGCGCTCGAACGCGTGTACGCGTAGGCGGCGAGACCATAGGGCAGGCGGTTCGCTTCCGCAATCGCTTCTTCGTAGGTGGAGAAGCGCGAGACCAGCGCGAGCGGGCCGAACGGCTCTTCATTCATGATGCGGGCGGAAAGCGGCACGTCGGTCAGCACAGTCGGCGCGAAGAAATAACCTTCGCGGCCGATGCGTTCGCCGCCGGTATGCACCTTTGCGCCCTGTTCGCGCGCGTCGGCTACGAGGCGTTCCATCGCGGCGAGGCGGCGATCGTTCGCGAGCGGCCCCATCTGCACGCCTTCGGCCAGACCATTGCCGACCTTGATCGTTTTCGTAGCCGCGACGAAGTGTTCGAGGAACTCGTCGTAGGCCGCGTCCTGGACCATGAAACGCGTGGGCGAAATGCAGACCTGACCCGCGTTGCGGAACTTTGCGCCCGCGAGCAGTTTGGCGGCGCGCGGAACGTCCGCATCGGCGAATACGATGGCCGGCGCGTGGCCGCCCAGTTCCATGGTGGCGCGCTTCATGTGCTCGCCAGCCTTCGCCGCAAGCAGCTTGCCTACCGGCGTCGAGCCCGTGAACGAAATCTTGCGGATGGCCGGATGCGCAATCAGATACGACGAGACCTCGGCGGGCACGCCGAATACCAGGTTGAGCGCACCTTGCGGCACGCCCGCATCGATAAAGACCTGCACGAGCGCCGCGCAGCTTGCGGGCGTTTCCTCCGGTCCCTTGAGCACGACGGTACAGCCCGAGGCAAGCGCCGCCGAGACCTTGCGCACCGCCTGATTGAGCGGGAAATTCCACGGCGTGAAGCAGGCGACCGGACCCACCGGCTCGCGCGTCACGATCTGGCGGACAGCATCCGTGCGCGAGGGCACCACACGGCCATACGTACGGCGGCCTTCTTCAGCGAACCAGTCGATAACGTCTGCGCCTGCGAGCGTTTCACCCTTGGCTTCAGCCAGCGGCTTGCCTTGCTCGCGCGTCATGATGGCGGCGATCTCGTTTGCGCGTTCGCGCAGCAGGTCGGCGGCGCGGCGCATCGTCTTGCTGCGTTCGAGCGGCGAGACCTTGCGCCATGCGCCAAACGCGCGCGCGGCGGCATCGGCGGCGTCCGAGAGGTCCTGCTCGCTCGCGAGGCTCAGGCGTCCGATCTCCGCCTCGGTGGCGGGATCGATCACGGCAATCGTCTTCGCGCCGGCGCGCCATGCGCCATCGACGTAAATCTGGGTATCCGGATAAGGCTTCACGTTCGAAGTCATGATGGGACGATCCTCTTCAACGGTTGGGGGCGGGGGCCGTCTATTCTGCCACCGCTGCGCGCGCTTTGCAGGAGACGCAAATGACAAGGGCCTTCGATATGCTCGAAGGCCCTTGACTCAAGCGCTATTTAAAGCGCTTTCGCTTCAGCTGATCTGCGTGATGGGCGCAACGGCTGCCGGATCGCTGATACTCGGGCGGCCGGTTTCGACGTGACCGGCGTAGCGGCGCGCGAAAGTCGAATCATCGGGGCTGGTGACCGTGAGGTCGTACCAGTGATGACTCGACGCGAGCACCCACGGTTCCTCGATACGCGCATTGGCGGGCACCACCACGAGGCGCTCGCGCGCGCCGTAGGCGTTGTCCGTCACCGTGAGGCGTGCGATGCCGCCGCCGTGGTTGGTGAACTTGAGGAACAGGTTGCCGTTCGCCACGTCGTATTGCGCCGAGACTTCCGGCTGCGGCGTGCCGTTATGCTTGCCGAAGAACCCCTGCACCGACGAAGCCGCCGATGCCGAAGAGCTTGCCGCCGTGCCCGAGAAGCGGCGCACGAAGCCATTCGGGCCATGCACCTCGAAGGCGTAGACGCCGTTCGTCACGCTCAGATCCCACGTGTCGTCGAGCGACTTGCCCGCTTCGACCGTATAGCGCCACGGACCATCGGTGCGATTCGTGCCGTACACATAGAAGTGCGCGCCCTGGCGGCCCTTGTTTGCGAAGGTAATCGAGAGCGTCTGCTTCGACGGATCGACGTGCGCGTTCACGTGCAACTCGTAGGGCAGCGCGCGGGCATAGCGCACGCCCGGTTCCTGCGCGTCGATCGGACCCGGCGTGGCGGGCACGGTTGGCGCCTTGTTCGCCGAGCACTGGTTGTCGGCTTGCGACATATAGTTGCTCGTGTCCGGCAGCGAAGGCATCGACGAATCGGGCGTGCGGAAGTCGAACGCCGTGGTGAGGTCGCCGCACACCGCGCGACGCCATGCCGTGATGTTCGGCTCATGCACGCCAAAGCGCTCTTCGATAAAGCGGATCACCGAGGTGTGATCGAATACCTGCGAGCACACGAAGCCGCCCTTGCTCCACGGCGACACGATCGTCATCGGCACGCGCGGGCCGAGGCCGTAGGGCAGGCCGTCGGCGGTGTACTTGCCGCCGCGCCCCGGATTGACGACATTGTGGATTTCGCCATCCACGCTTACCGTCGATTTACCCTGGGTCGACGTGGTGGGCGGTTGCGGCGGCACGATGTGGTCGAAGAAGCCGTCGTTCTCGTCATACATGATGAAGAGCACGGTCTTGCTCCATACTTCGGGGTTCGAAGTAAGTGCGTCGAGGATCTGCGAGGTGTACTCCGCGCCGTAAGCCGGCGTGTATTTCGGATGCTCGGAGAATGCGGCGGGCGGCAGCAGCCAGGACACTTGCGGCAGCTTGTTCGCGAGCACGTCGTTCTTCAGATCGGCAATAGTACGCGCCGTCTGCGCGCGCTGATAAAGCTCCGAACCCGGTTGCGCGTTGATGAAGTTGGCGAAATTCTGCAGGATGTTGGTCCCGTAGTTGCCATTCATCGGATCGCTGCCGTTGGTGCCTTGCTGATAGATCTGCCACGTGATGCCAGCGGCCTGCAGGCGTTCGGGGTAGGTCGTCCACGAGAGCAGTTGATACGCGGGCGGCACATCGCCGTCCACATAGTCGTTGTTGTCGAGCAGCGGGCCGCCCATCGTGCCGGTCGGATCGACCATGCCCGTCATCAGATACGAACGGTTCGGGTGCGTCGGGCCCGGCAGCGAGCAGAAATAGTTATCGCAGACGGTGAACGCATCGGCCAGCGCGTAATGGAACGGAATGTCCGCGCGCATGTAATAGCCCATCGTCATATCGGTCTTGTACTGCGGCCACTGGTTGTACAGACCGTTGTTGATGGCGTATTGCGTCGGATACCACGAGTGGTCGAGATCGCCCACGCATTGCGCGCTGGTCGTCTGCGTATCCAGGTGGAACGGCAGCACCGGCTTGGTGGCGTCTTCCTTCGACGGCTGATACCAGACCGGCTGGCCGCCCGGTAGCGGGATCGGCAGGCGGTCGTTATAGCCGCGCACGCCGCGCAGATGGCCAAAATAATGGTCGAAGGAGCGGTTCTCCTGCATGAACACGACGATGTGCTCCACATCGCGGATCGAGCCCGTGCGCGAGAACGCCGGAATGGCGAGCGCGTTACGGATGGACTCGGGCAGGACGGTCATCGCTGCTGCGGCGGCGCCGGAGGAAGCGACAGTCTGCAGGAAACGGCGACGGCTGTTTGACGTCATTCTTGTTCACCTTTCTGCTTGTTGGATGAGTGTGTGCATAAGCACACGAACGGTGTATTACTGACGCGTCGTTGCGGTACTGCGGGAATCGGTGCTGTCGGTGGTGCTGTTGTCCGCGCTGTTGCCCGCGCTGGTGCTGGCTTGCGGCGGCTCGTCGCCGGGGGCATAGCTCATGACCGGCGCGACCTGCTGGCTGTCGGCGGCGAGGCTCGCCTGCACGCTTTGCACGGGATCGCTTGCGTAGGCGTAGCTGGCGGGGTTGGCGGCGTCAGCGGGCGCGGCGGTGCCGATGCTGCTGGCGAGCGTGGCGCTGCTTGAGTTGTTTGTGCCGCTTGAGCCGGCGTCTGCGGGAGCCGGTTGAAGTGCCGCGTTGTTCTGTTGCTGGCTCGGCGCGCTGGTCGTGTCAGACGCAGCCGACGATCCCATTCCCGGCCCGCACGCGGCGAGCGAGATGGTTGCTAGCACAACGGAAATCACGATTGCCGGTGACGGCTCGAACAGGCGTCTTTGCATGTGCGCTTGCACTCCGATGATCGGGTCGGCGCACAGTTTCTACGGTCTCGAAGAAAGAATTGTGAAACGCGTGTAAACGTTTGCGGACGATGATTTTTCTTATGCAAACGTTTTTAAAGCGAACGAAACAGGGTAAACAGTTGGTGTCGAAACCATGTCAATTACAAACTGTTTCTAATTCGTTCGAGCAGGTAAGTTTTTGGTGAAGGCAGGTCGAAACGCCGAATTGAAAGGCTTTTGAAAAAACAAGGCCGACGGAATCGTCGGCCTTTCAGGGGAACTGGATCAGGGAATACGGCGGTTTCAAATGGTGCGTTGGCCCAGCGCCTCCTCCACGATGCGTCGCCCGACGCTGTAGCCGCGCATCAACGCGTCAACCTCGGTCACGAACCAGCGGTCGCCAATGTCGGTAAGACGCATTTGCGGAAAGCACGGCTCCTGGCGGTCCGATTTGTAAATCGACACCATGGCGATGTAGCCGCTGTCTGCCATCCGCATTTTGCGCAGCACCGGTACTGAAATCGAATCGGTGCTGACTCGAATCGCATATCCCATGTAATCGTAATTGCGTTCCATGCCTGTGTATTCTCCGCGCATATCCAACACTTTTCTGGTTAACGAGCACCGCCAGAAAAAGTTGATAGCAAGAGATGTGCCCCGATTTCTTTAAATGATCGAACGTCTTTCTTTGCCTTTCTAAGGGGCGCCAGTTCGAGTCGGCGAGCCTTTTCCCCAGACAATTGATTCTGGATGCCGTTCCAGATAGTCGGCCAGCGCGTTAACGCTGACGAGCGTTCGTTTTAGCTGCGCCATGGCCCGATGAACATCCGACTGCAATGGGGAGTCCGCTTGCAGCGTCGCACGTGCCGCCGCGAATGACTGCTGCGCGGTGATGAGCGTGGCCTGCGCTTGCGGCACGACTTCGTCGTTGATCGTTTTGAATAGCGTATCGGCGCTTTTCAGCGAAGCGTCCAGGTGCGTTCCTATCTGATCGAATGGCACGCGATCGAGTCTCGAAACGATGCTGCTCAACTGATCCTGCAATTCTTCGATGGCATTGGGCACGGTGGGCAATTCCACCGGACCGCGCGCGACGTCGATATGAACGACCGGCGCGTGAGGGAAAAAATCGAGTGCGATGTAGCGCTGTCCCGTAAGCGCATTGCCCATGCGCAGTTGCCCGCGCAGACCTTGTTCGATCA
The DNA here is from genome assembly GCF_011753055.1 of Burkholderia sp. Ax-1719. Taxonomy (GTDB): domain Bacteria; phylum Pseudomonadota; class Gammaproteobacteria; order Burkholderiales; family Burkholderiaceae; genus Paraburkholderia. The sequence continues at coordinate 127,481 of NZ_VWWJ01000022.1, forward strand.
TTTTGCGCAGCAATGCGCGGCCACCGGAACTGTCGCCTTGCCCAAGTGTTTCCCGATAGCGGCGTCCCAGCCTGAATGGATAGAGATTGACGGTGGCGACCATGTCAAACACGCCGTCCGCGATGTTGCGATCGGCGTCGATCCGTACGACTTCGCCAAGTACCACGCCGCGAAAATCGACGGGCGCGCCCACGGCAAGGCCGCGTAACGATTCGTGAAAGCGCAGGCTGACGGGTGCGGCGGGGCCTTTCGCCGTCGCCACTGCATCGGCGAAATCGTCGTTGAGCGTGAATGCACTGTTCGAACGCGTGCTGACGTTGTCCACTAACTCTTCTGGAGAATCGAATTGCACGCCGCCATTCAGGATCGCCGCGAGCGACGGGGTATCCAGTCGTAGGCCGGTTGCGTTCAGGCGCACGTCGACCGCGCCCGTGCGCCACCAATGCGACGATCGGGTGACGTAACGGTCAAAAGGCGCGCTGACGAAAACGTCGATATCGACTTCTTCGCCTTGCTTGCGCAAGGTGTAGCCAAGGACACGGCCCACCCGGACGCGCCGAAAATAAACCGGGGAGCCGGCTTCAAGCGAGCCGAGCGACGTCGCCAGCAATGCGAATTGCGTGCCTTCGAGCGAAGACGAAACAACAGGAGGCGTATCCAGCCCGACGAAGCTTCGGCATACGGCAGTCGAGCGACCGGGTTCTACGGCGATATAGGGGCCGCTTACCAGCGTACCGGGTTCGGTCACGCTGCCCGCGTCGATGCGCGGGCGCACCACCCAGAAGCGTGCGCCGCACGCGGAAAGCCGCCTGGCGTTGCCTTCAAGTCGCACGATTGCCGTGACATGCGAGCGATCTTCGGAGAGACGGGTGGATTCCAGTCGTCCAACCTCGACGCTCCGGTAGCGCAGCCGGGTTTTGCCGACCTGCAAGCCTTCGCCTGTCGTGAACGTGATGCAGAGTTCCGGGCCGCGCAACTGTGCGATATACGCGAGCGCGCCCAGAATCGCCAGGAGCACAAGCGCAGCTAGCCACCAGGCGCGCAAGAACTGCATACGCCCCATCTATAGATTTCCCGTCACGATATCGCGCAAACAGCCAAACAGGCGGCGAAGCTTCGGCTTCAGCCGCGATAGCGCGCGCCGTAAGCTTCGCCGCGCTGCGTCGGCATTCATGGCGTGAAACCCAGAATCAGCGTCAGGTAAGCGAGGCTGACGGCCACACCAGCGATCGTGCCGAAGTAGTCCCGCGCGCCCGGCCCGTAGAGCAGGTGCGCCGGAATCCCCACGACCAGATACGCGACGATAAAAAGAATCGTGATCGTCAGCGGCGGATGTCCCACGGCAATAGCGGTCTGCACGAGCCGATTCATGATCAGTCATCCTGAATAAATGGGAAAAATTCCGCCGCTGATTCGAGCTTGCCCGGCTTAATGCAGTTGCGCGACCAGCGCTTGCGCACCCTTGTCGAGACCGGTCTTCGCGGCGCTGAGCGAGCCGAAAGCGGCGGGCAGATTCATCGCGTTGGGATACTGTTTGGCGATATAGGCTTTCAGGAGACGGCCGTCGCTGCTGTCATACACCTCGACGGCATAGGAGACCGAGCCGCTAAACGCGCCTTGGCCGCCGCGCACGGCCTGAACGCCGTTGTACAGATTGCCGGCGATATCGAAATGCATCGCCTGGCCGACGAGCGGCGTGGTGCGCTGCGCGCCCGTCAGCGTGATCTTGATGCGCAGTACGCCCGCTCCCGGCTGGCCATTCAACTGGAAGCGCTTGCCCAGATTCTCGGCGAACGTCTTTTGCGCGTAGCTGGCGAGCACTGACTTGTCTTCGTCTTTCATGTCGCCGAATTGCGCGTCGGCGCCTTGATAGACGCTCACGGGATCGAGGACGACCTGCGTGTAACGCGACCACACCACGGGCGCGGCATAGGCGAACGGCACCTTGGCGCGGTCGTCGCCCAGATTCGGCTGGAGCTTGTGGGCGGCGTCGATGCCGGAGTAGGCGACCGGCTGCACGCCTGCGCAAGCAGCGAGTGCGAGGGTCAGCGTGGCGGCGGTCAGGCAGGCGGTAAGTCGTGGGCCGAACATGTGAGTTTCCTTTGGTGAATTGCGCGCACGGATGGCGGAGTCGCGAGAGAGCATGGTTTTCCCAGCGGACGCAGCGTAACGCCAAACGCATAGAATGTAAACCGTCTACCCGGTTTGTTTTTGAGGGGCTGGTCGGCTAAGATAGCGCCTGCAACGCTGCGCGCAGGCCGCGCGACGGCGATTTTCAGTCCAGACCCATTCCAGATGCAGCGACTCGCCGGTCAGCTGCACGGCAGTCAAGCAATCAATTCGATATGGATAACCCGACTCGCTCAGAGCTTTCGCGCAAAAAAGCCATCGCCGCCGCGCTGGCGATTCTGACCAGAGAGGGCGTGGGCGCGCTGACCTTCGATTCGCTGTCGCGTGAAAGCGGCATCAGCAAAGGCGGCTTGCTGCATCAATTCAGGACGAAGCAGGGCGTGCTCGAAGCGCTGCTCGAGCATCAGCGCAGTGAGTTTCTGGAGATTGGCGCCGACTATATGAACGGCGAAGGGCGCGACAAGGCCGAGCCGACGCTGGCCGCGCAGATCGCCATTTTCCGCCAGGCCTTGAACCAGCCGCATTCGGTCGCGCGCGCGATGCTCGCCGTGATGGTGGAGTCGCCCAGCATGCTGGAAGCGAGCCGCGACCGCGACGGCGAGGTGACGAAATCGATCGAAAAAGAAGCGGCGGATCATGATCTTTCGCTGCTGCGCTATTTCGCGGCCAGCGGTATCGCGTTCAATCTGCTGATCGGACTGACTGAACTCGACGATGCCACGCGCAACCGGCTGTTCGACCGCTTGCAGGATGAAGATGGCTGGAAGGCGTTGCAGACGAAGAAGAAAGGGAAATGAACCGGCGGTGCGCGCGGCTGCGGGTTTCGGCCTGAAATACCGATCCCGCCGCCGCATTCAGGTACGATGGGAAGATGATGCACACCACCCTGGGGCCGCTCATGGACACATCTTCTCGCGAGTCGCACGATATTGCCGTCGAAGCACTTTCGACGCTATCGGAGTATCTCGAACGCTCGCTGGATAAGGGCGCCAGTCTGATCGTGGTGCGCTCCCAGCCCGACCGCAGCGATATCTATCTGGGCGATGCAGGCGAAGCGCAGGAAGAATGGACGCGCTGCGGTTTTATCCGCAATTCGCTGGTGGCGGAGATCCTTGGCGCGACCCAGGCGGGACTCAACTCATTGTCGATCGACGGGCAGACCTACCGCTTCGTACGCACGTTTACGCAGGTCGCCGAGCACGGCGCGATCGTTTTTTCTGCGGCATAAAGCGCCGCAGAAAAACAGTATTCCGAACCATTTTCGACGACGATCCGGGGCGCACCCATGCGTCTGTGACAAGGAGAAGACCTGGTGCTGAAGAATCTCGATCCGCTGCTCAGTCCCGACGTGCTGCATGCGCTCGCCGCGATGGGACACGGCGACGAAGTCGTGATCTGCGACGCCAATTTTCCCGCCGACGCCGTGGCGCGCGATTCGGTGTTGGGCCGTTTGCTGCGTCTGGTTGGCGTGGATTCACCGCGCGCGGTGCGGGCCGTGCTTTCGGTGCTGCCGCTCGATCGTTTCGTCGATCATCCGGCGCTGCGCATGGAAGTGGTCGGCGATGCGCATACGCTGCCCGCCGTGCAGCGCGAGGCACAACGCGAGGTCGATGATGCCGAAGGCCGCGCGGTGCCGTTCGCTTCGCTCGAACGCTTCGCGTTTTACGAGCGTGCGCGCCGCGCCTACTGCGTGATCGCCACGGGCGAGGTGCGCGGTTACGGCTGCTTTGTCTTCAAGAAGGGCGTGCTGCTGGCGGCAGACGCGCCGCACGCATAGCGTCCGCTCATCTCAAGCACGTTCACGCCGCGCGTTCGAGCACCTCGGTCGCGCGGTGCGGCTGTGCCACCTGATCGACGAGAAACACGTCGCCTCGCGCGTGCCGCGTACGCAGCGGCAAGATCGCCTGATAGGCCGGGGAGCGATACCACGCGCGCGCCGTCTCTCGGTCGGCGAATTCAATCACGATCAGATCGCCGCTGAAATGGCCTTCGAGCCGTTCCACGGGCCCGCCGTGCAGGATAAAACGGCCGCCGAATGGCGCGAGCGTCGCGTCGATTTTCTCCAGATACTCGATGATGTCGGCGCAGAGATCGACTTCGTGTAGGTGGCCGATGGCATAGGTCGTCATGATGCTCCTCGCTGGGGTGATGCCCGTGTAATGGGCTAGTAGCGAGGATAGGACGGCGCGCAAACCCGATCGATTACCTCAGAAGTCATGCGCCCCGTTGAAATGTTGACGTAACAAAATCGTCACATGAATCGGTGCTTCAAGTATTTTTTAGCGCGCTGCAAAAAACACTTGCCAACGCTAGGGGAAAACCCTAGAATGAATTCGTCTCCTCCATGTCTCCTCCTGATATGGATTCAGCCCGCCCAATTAGGCGGGCTTTTTCTTTTCCAGCGCCGGAATTCGCGCAGGCGCTGCGGCCCGCTCAGGGTCTTGCCTGATCTGCGGGTTCCGTAGAACGCCAGGCATCGAGAGTAAAATAAGTGGATTGGCGCGCCGCACGGGTCACCGTGTGAGACGCCGAATAGACAACGCCTCTTCAACGCTCCGATGAAACCGTCATCCGCGCAGGAACCCAAGCAAAAAGCCGAGGAGAAAAGCCGGCGCAAACCGCCGCCGCCCTGGCTGCTGAACACGCTGACCGCGCTCGTGGGCATTCTCACGCTCGCGCTGGGTGTGGGCTGGCTGATCCGCAGCTGGATCGTCGATATGGAGATTCCTTATTTCGCGATCCCGCTCGTGATGTGTGTGCCGGTGATCGTTGCTGTGGCGTTCCGCAACTTCTGGGACTGACGCGCGGCGTCGGCCCAGATCATCACCGCTCATTATTCACCGGCCTGCGCTCAGGAGGCCGTGCCAAACCTTTCTTCGCACGCCTGCCGCACGCGCTCGATCGCGCTGCTCCAGGTTTCCTCGCCCGCCTGGCGGAAAATTCGCACATTGCCCGGATACCAGGGCGAATCTTCGCGCGTGTCGAGCCAACGCCAGTCCACATCGCGGCGCGGCAGCATCACCCAGCACGGTTTGCCGAGCGACGCGGCCAGGTGAGCCGTCGAGGTATCCACGCAGATCAGCAGATCGAGCTGCGAGATGATGGCCGCCGTATCGACGAAATCCGCCACGTCGCTGCCCAGATGCAGCAAGGGCTGATCCGATCCCACTTTCTCTGCCGCGTGCGCGTCGTCTTCGCCCGCGCCTTTTTGCAGGCTCACGAATTTCAGGCCCGGCACGCTCCAGAGCGGTGCGAGCGCCGCGAGTGAAGGAATCGAGCGGTTGAAGTCGTTGTGGTGTTTGGGATTACCGCGCCATACCAGACCGACGCGCGGGCCTGCGCCCAGCGTGGCCAGACGTGCGCCCCAATGTTCGACGCGAGCGGGATCGACGTTGAAGCGGGTCGGCTCGGGCGTGGTTTCCAGTGTCGTGCCCATGCGCAGCGGCAGGCTCAGCGGACTGGCCCAGTAATCGAACTCCTGCGCGCGCTCGGTGGCTTCGGCGTGCGTGAGCAGCGTGTCGATGCCTTCGACGCCCGCCAGGATGCAGTGCAGCGCCTCGACGCCGCCAAACGCCACCCGTGCCGCGCCCTGCGCCTTGAGCAGGCGCGCATAGCGCGAGAACTGGATCATGTCGCCCAGACCGTCCTCCTGCCACAGCAGCAGCGACTTGCCGACGATCGGCTCGCCTTGCCAGTGCGGGCAGCTCAGCATGCGGCGCGAGGCGTAATGCACGAAGCCATTGTTTTCGTAGCGGCGTTCGTAGAGTTGCCAGCCTTCCTCGTAGTGGCCCATGGTGATGAGCAGGGTGGCCAGGCGAAACAGCGCGTCGCCGTAATCGGGTTCGAGTTCGAGCGCCCGGCGGTACGCCGCCACGGACGCGTCCAGCGCGCCCTGTTCCTTGAGCACGCTGCCCATGTTGAAGTGCGCGAGCGCCAGATCGCCGTTCTGCGCGAGCGCATGCGCAAAGGTTTCGTGTGCTTCGTCGATGCGATCGAGCGCGCACAGCACGGAACCGAGGTTGTTGAAAATCTCGGCGCGGCCCGGCGACAGGCGCAGCGCGACGCGATAGCTGGTTTCGGCTTCCGGATAGCGTTCGAGTCGTTGCAACGCGACGCCCAGGTTGTAGTGCGCCTCGGCGTGATCGGGACGCAGCATGATGGCCTTGCGGTAGAACTGCTCGGCTTCGGCGTAGCGCTGCAGGTCGGTCAGCACGCAGCCCAGGTTGTTGAGCGCTTCGACGTAATCGGGGCGGATCTGGATCGCCAGACGGCAGGACAGCTCCGCCTCGAGGTAGCGGCGCTGCGCCTTGAGCAGCGCGCCGTAGTTGTTGAGCGCCTCGGGATAGTGCGGCTCGGCGAGCAGCGCCTGGCGGTAAGCCTCTTCGGCTTCTTCGATGCGGCCCCGCTCGCGCAGCACGTTGCCCAGGTTGTTGTGCGCGCGCGCGAACTTCGGATTGAGCGTAAGCGCGGCGCGATAAGCCGTTTCGGCCTCGTCGTGGCGGCCCAGCTCGTGCACCAGAATGCCCAGGTTGTAATGCGCGTCGAGGTGGCCCGGCTGGCGCGCGAGCGCCGTGCGATAGGCGTTTTCGGCCTCCAGGTGACGACCGAGCCGGTGCAGCACGATGCCCAGATTGCCGTGCGCGTCGGCATGAACCGGGTTGACCTCCAGCAGGCGACGCCAGACCGTCTCGGCGGCGGCCAACTGGCCCAGCGCCGTGAGCATCGCGGCGAGTCCGTGATAGGCCTCCTCGAATGCCGGGCGCGCCGCGATGCAGCGCTGCCAGAGCGCATGAGCGACATCGGCCTTGCCCGAGCCCATCGCGGCGAGCGCGGCCAGATTGAGCGCATCGACGCGTGCGGCATCTTCCTCGCCCGCCGGGCTGCCGACGAGAGGCGCGAGCATCTCGAACGCATCGGCGAAGTGGCCTTGCGCGCATAACGCGCTGGCTTCCTGCTGGCGGTCGGGATGAAGAGGCGTATCGGTCGTCGTCGAAGTCACGGTGAGGCCGGGGAGAATGGTGGACGGTGAAAGCTTAAGGCAGCGCGGGCAAGGCCAACGGGCCGATTAGAGCCGGCCGCGTGCGCTTATTCCGGCAATGGAGCCTTCAACGCGGTTACGTTGCGCGGGCCGCCTCGGTGTTTTCAGTGCTTTCGGCGCTGTAAGGCGCTGCGGCCGCGTCCGGCTGCTTCGGGCGGTCCGCGCTATGCTTTGCGCAGGCAACGTCCCGAACTGTCCATCAAGAAGGAGCATTGGATGCAATACCGTCGTTTTGGCCAGACCGGCCTCAATGTCTCGCGTCTGTGTCTTGGCACCATGACCTTCGGCCTGCAGACCGAAGAAGAGGTGTCCCGCCTGATTCTCGACAAGGCCGCCGACGCTGGCATCAATTTCATCGACACGGCTGACGTCTACCCGCTAGGCGGCGGCGAAACCCACGCGGGCCGCACCGAGGAAATCGTCGGGCGCTGGCTCAAGGGCCGTCGCGACCGCTTCATCCTGGCGACCAAGGCGGTGGGCAAGGTTGGACCGTCGCCGTGGGATCAGGGCGCTTCGCGCAAGCATCTGCTGGACGCCATCGACAACTCGCTGCGGCGTCTGAATACGGATTACGTCGATCTCTACCAGCTGCATTCCGACGACGCCAATACCCCGCTCGACGAAACGCTCGAAGCGCTCGACATCATCGTGCGCGCGGGCAAGGCGCGTTATATCGGCGTGTCGAATTTCCTGGCTTATCGGCTCGCGCGTGCTTTGGGCCGCGCCGATGTGCTGCGCGTGGCGCGCTTCGTCTCCGTGCAGCCGCGCTACAACCTGCTGTTTCGCCAGATCGAGCGCGAGTTACTGCCGCTCGCCGGTGAGGAAGGGCTGGCCGTGATTCCCTACAACCCGCTCGCGGGCGGCCTGCTCACGGGCAAATACCGCCACGACAACACGCCGGGCGAGGGCCGCTTTTCGCAGAGCGTGGGCGTGGCGGGCGCGATGTATCAGGACCGCTACTGGCATCAGCGCGAATTCGACAGCATCGAACAGTTGCGCGCCATTGCGGAGGAAGCGGGGCAGTCGCTCACGACGGCGTCGGTGGCATGGGTGTTGGCGAATCCGCTGGTGACATCGGCGCTCATTGGCGCGAGCCGACCCGAGCAACTGGATGCGTCGATTGCCGCTGCCGAACTCGAACTCGCGCCGGAACTGAAGGCCAAACTCGACGAAGCGAGCTTTGCCTATCGCATGGGTGATGCTGCGCGCTGATATTCGGTTGGGTAGGTATCCGAAATAATTTCTCTGGAAATAAGGCCGCGTTTACCGCGGCCTTATTGCATTACGGCACCATCACCTGCCGTCCCACCACCTTGCCTTGCGCCAGGGCTTCGAGCGCCTCATTCACTTCGCCAAGCGGCCGAGGCGTGACTGACGACGGCTGCATCTTGCCCGCACGCATCAGCGCCACGAGTTCGCGCAGCTCGGGCAGCGAGCCCACATAGCTGCCTTCGATCTTGAGCGGGCGCATGGGAATGATGGGCAGCGAGAGCGTAATGTCGCCGCCCATCAGGCCGACCACCACCACATGGCCGCCGCGCGCGGACGCATCGAGCGCGAGCTTCACGGTGGGCGTCGCGCCGACCAGATCGAGCACGGCGCGCGCGCCGCCGCCCGTGGCTTCGGCGATCTGTTTGACCGCATCGCTTGCGCGCGCATCGATGGCGGCGAGCGCGCCGGCCTTGAGCGCCGCTTCGCGCTTGGCAGCATCGACGTCCACCACGACCGAGCCTTTTGCGCCGAGCGCCTTGAGCACTTCGATCGCCATCATGCCCAGCCCGCCCGCGCCGATGATCACCACCGGATCCTGATGAATGCGCTCGCCGAACTTCTTCACCGCGGAATACGTGGTGACGCCCGCACACGCGAGCGGCGCGGCCTTCACCGGATCAAGGCCGCCGAGATCGACCAGGTAACGCGGATGCGGCACGATCACGTAATCGGCAAAACCACCGTCGCGCATCACGCCCAGCGATTGCGGCTTCATACAGATGTTTTCTTCGCCGCGCTCGCAGGCCGCGCATTTTCCGCAGCCGATCCACGGATGCACGACAGCCACCGTGCCCGTCTTCACATCGCCGGCTTGCGGGCCAGCCGCGACCACTTCACCGCAGATTTCATGGCTTAGCGTAAGCGGCAACTTGATGCCGCGATCGGCGAGCGAGAGCTTTTTGCCGCCGCCCAGATCGTAATAGCCTTCCCAGATATGCAGGTCTGAGTGGCACAGGCCCGCGGCCTGCACCCGCACCAGCACTTCGGTGCCCTGCGGCTGTGGCGTGTCGCGTTGGACCAGTTCGAGCGGCTGACCGTGACCGGTCACGCAATAGCAACGCATCTGCATCTTTGTCTCCGTGAGTGTTGTGTAGAGCAGGCTGGCGATGTCGGTTTCCTTCGCATCATAGCGCGGTTAGGCAAATAAATCGTCCGATCGTTCGATTTTCATGAGGGCATAACCGAAGCGCATGACTGGACCTTGCCGTCATGTCGAGGTCACCCCTTGGTCACCCAGCAGTCACAAAAAATGCGGGTCGCGTACCATGACTTTCCCGTTGTGTTCCTCGCTGAACGAATTGAGGGCACGCGCAATAAACCCACGTTAATTGAACTCGCACCCCATAGTCCTATCGAACGTATTCGAAAAGTGCCTGAAATCAGGACTCAATAATGTCGAATTCGTTGCATAGCTAACGATAACCGGTTATCCTGTCTCCATGTTCGATCAGTGTCTCTACTTCAACACCTCGGCGCTTGCGCGTCGTCTGGAACGCGAGTGGTCCGAAGCGTTCGAACCCTTCGATCTCACGCCGCCGCAAGGTTTCATGCTGCGCGCGGTGCTGGAGCGGCCGGGCTCGCTACAGCGTGAGCTAGCTGATCTGCTGTCCATCGCGCGGCCCACGGCGACGCGCGTGCTCGACGGTCTGGAATCGCGCGGTTACCTCGAACGCCAGCGCACCGACGGCGATCAGCGTGAAGTGGCGATCGTGCCCACGGCGCAGGCCGTGGCGATTCGCGATGCGCTCAATCACGCCAGTGCGCAAGTGACGGGCCGCATCAAGCGATCGCTCGGCGGCGAAGCCTTCGTGGACACCGTGAGTCGCTTGCGCACGGCGCGCGCGACGCTCGGCTAGCGGGGCATCTTTAGTTCTGGAGTTTTTCATCATGCGGCGCATGGCTGCTTTTTTTATTTCGACGTGGCTCGCAGCCGCAATTCTTTTTTTGGGTCGCCATTCGGTGCCGATGATGGCGCTCAGCGGCGTGGTGGTGTTCGCGGGGCTCGACCTGTTCCGGCCCGATCATCGCGAAAGCACGCCCGAGCGGGAATAAAAAACGCCGCGGGGCGCAAGGCCACGCGGCGTTTCGATATTCAGCAGGACGGACGATCTTTCGATCATCCGTTTTATAGCCTGAATCAGGCCTCTTCAGCCCACGACATATTCTCGCGCGCGAGCAGCGCCGACGATGCCGCCGGGCCGAACGTGCCCGCCGTATAGGTGCGCGGGCGATCGTTCAATTCCTTCCAGCCATCGAGAATCGGCTCGACCCACGTCCATGCGGCTTCGAGTTCGTCGCGGCGCATGAAGTGCGTGAGGCGACCGCGAATCACGTCGATCAGCAGACGCTCGTAGGCTTCGGCGCGACGCTCCGGAATGGCTTGCTGCAGGTCCAGATTCAGGCTCACCGGCAGCATGTTCATGCCGCTGCCCGGTTCCTTCGCGAGCATCTGCAACTGGATCGATTCTTCCGGCTGCAACTGGATCACGAGACGGTTGCCGTAATTGCGCGGGCCGCTCGGGAAGATCGAGAAGGGCAGATCGGCGAATTCGATCACGATCTCCGACTGGCGCTTTTGCAGACGCTTGCCCGTGCGCAGGAAGAACGGCACATTCGCCCAGCGCCAGTTGTTGATGTGCGCGCGCAGGGCCACAAAGGTTTCGGCCTTGCTGTCCGCCGGCACGTTGTCTTCTTCCAGATAGCCCTTGACCGGCTGGCCGTCCACGGCGCCCGCGGCGTACTGGCCGCGCACCGTGTCGCGCGCGATATCGGCGAGCGACATCGGACGCAGCGAGCGCAGCACCTTGAGCTTTTCGTCGCGCACGGCGTCCGGGTCGAGCGACACGGGCGGTTCCATCGCCACGATGCACAGCAGTTGCAGCAGGTGGTTCTGCACCATGTCGCGCAGCGCGCCGGTGTGATCGTAGAAGCCCGCGCGGCTGCCCACACCCACGGTTTCCGCCACCGTGATCTGCACGCTGCGAATGTACGGCGCCTGCCACAGCGGCCCGAAAATCGGATTGCCGAAGCGCAGCACCATCAGGTTCTGCACCGTCTCTTTGCCCAGGTAATGGTCGATGCGGTAGATCTGCGATTCCGCGAAGTGGCGGCCCACCGACTCGTTGATTTCCTTGGCCGAGGCCAGATCGTGGCCGAGCGGCTTTTCAAGCACGACGCGCGAATTCGCATCGACGAGACCGACGGCCGAGAGGTTGTCGCAGATCGTCGTAAACAGTTCAGGCGAGGTCGACAGATAGAACGCGCGAATCGCGTGCTCGCGCGAGGCCGCCTTCAGGCGCAGATAGTCTTCCTGCGCGTTGACGTCGATGATGACGTACTGGAACAGGCTCAGATAGCGGTCCCACGCTTGCGGGTCGAAGGCCTTGGCGTCGATGAACGGACGCGACTGCTCTTCCATGAACTTGCGATAGTCGTCGATCGTCCAGTTCTTGCGTCCGACGGCGATGATGCGCGTTTCGGCCGGCAGATTGCCGTGCAGGTGCGCCATGTAAAGCGCGGGGAGCAGTTTGCGCGCGGCCAGGTCGCCGCCGCCGCCGAAGATGATCATGTCGACGGGCTGGTCGGGCGCGGCTTGGGCAGGCTGATTCGTCATGGCAGGTCGCTCGGGTTGTGGCGCTGATGTGGCGATTTGTGGCGCAGAGTTGCGAAGTTTGCGCTCGCCGCAGGCGGCAAGCGCGGTGAAAGAGGCTAATGTTGCATGGTTTCCCGCAAGTTTGCACGCATGACGGACGAAGTCACCGCTGCGAGGCGGGCTATTGAACGATTCGAGCAGGCAGGACGCGCAATTTGAGCGAATCGCTCGCATAGGACATGTTGCGCTGCACGCTTCGCGCTGGCCTCATCGTTCAAGCGAGGCCCGGCACATTCACGCCGAAGGTTTGCGCAAGCAGCAAGGCGTTGAGCGCAAGCACGGCCGCTGCTCCCACGATGGCCAGCATGGCGAGCAGCGCGCGATTGCGATATTGCCCCATGACATCGCGCCGGCAGGTGAACCAGACGAGCGCGGCCATCGGAAAGGGCAGTGCGAGACTCAACACCACCTGACTGACGACGAGCGCTTCGGTTGCGTTCACGCCCAGTCCCACAACGACGAAGCTCGGCGCCATCGTCACGAGGCGGCGCAGCCACAGCGGAATCTGAAAGCCCACGAAGCCCTGCATGATCATCTGGCCCGCGAGCGTGCCCACCACCGAACTCGATATCCCCGAGGCAATCAGCGAGACCAGGAAAATCGCCGCGGCCGCCACGCCGAACAGCGGTGCGAGTGCATGCCAGGCGGTCTCGATTTCCGCGACATCGGCGTGACCGAGATGAAACGCCGCCGACGCCATCATCACCATCGCCATGTTGATCAGCCCGGCAAGCGACAAGGCCACGATCACCTCGACGTTGGAAAAGCGAAGCAGGCGCGTGCGTTCGGTATCGTCGCGCGGCTGCACGCGTGCCTGCGTGAGGCCCGAATGCAGAAACAGCGCATGCGGCATGACCGTCGCGCCGACAATGCCTACCGCGATCGTCACGGCCTGCGCATCGGGCAAACGCGGCGTGGCCAGACTGTGCGCGACTTCCCGCCACGCAACCGGCGTGATGAAAAGTTCGAGCAGATAACACAGCCCAATCACGCCGACGAGCCCGCCGATCACCAGCTCCAGCGGCCTGAATCCGGCGCGCTCGAAAAACAGCAAACCGTAAGTGACCACCGCCGTGATCGCCATGCCCGCAAGCAGCGGCACATGAAGCAGCAGCGCGAGCCCGATCGCGCCGCCCAGAAACTCGGCGAGATCGGTGGCCATCGCGGCAATTTCGCTGACGATCCACATGCACCAGACGAGCGGGGCGGGCAGACGCTCGCGACAGAGTTCGGCGAGATTGCGCCCGGTGACGATGCCCAGTTTCGCGGAAAGCGCCTGAAACAGCATCGCGACGAGGTTGGCGAGCACGACGATCCACAGCAGCGCATAACCGTAGCGCGCGCCCGCCTGGATATTGGTGGCGAAATTGCCGGGGTCCATGTAGGCGACCGAGACGATCACGGCTGGCCCCGCGAGCGGCAGCAGCAAGGCCGCGCCGCGTCGACGCCCTTCCAGCGCTTCGCGCACCTTGCGCGCCGTGCTGGCGGATAGACCGTCGGGCGCGTCATGCAGGCTGTCTTCGCGAGTCCGATGTTGCATCTGCGCCTCGTTGGGGAAGGCGGCTAGTCGTCAGGGCCGGAACACGGCGCGGCCGCGGAGCGTCCGCAAGAAGCGGCAATACGGCGCATGCGAAAACCGTGTCGGAAAACGCCTCATCGCGTCATCGGAAAACGGCCCTCGCGCGTTAACGAGACGTTCCGCGCGCGCGATTGGCGGGCTGCTTTACAGTCCGCTTCAAATCACTTTTGCTGCCCGGTTTCAGCGAGGTTTCGTCTGGCTTTCGCCCGCGTTGCGGCGCACCAGTCTCTATCTCAGCACAAACCGGCCCTGCGCGTGCTCACTCCGGTTTTGCACCGGTTATCTTGCCCCTACGAAATGCCAGAATTCCCGACCTTCAGCCTTACCCGAAACCCGAGACGCGGCCTTGCAGCGGCGCTGCTCCTCGGCGGTTTTGTGTGCAGCGCGCTTGCGCATGCCGATGACAAAGTGATCGTGCTCGACTCCGGCGAGGCGCAGCTCTCGCTGATCGACGAAGCGAGTCGCACCGTCGTGGGCACCGAGCCCACCGGCAAGGAGCCGCATCACCTGATGATCACGCCCGACGGCCAGTCGCTGATCGTCGCCGATTCGGTCTCGAACGACCTGATGTTCCTCGATCCGCACACGGGCAAGGTGCAGCGTCGCGTCGAAGGCATCGAAGATCCGTATCAGCTCGGCTTTTCGCCCGATCACAAGTGGTTCGTGACGGCGGGCCTGCGTCTGGACCGCGTGGACGTCTACAGCTACAACGGCCATGACGTGACGATCGCCAAGCGCATTCCGCTGGCGAAAACGCCTAGCCACATCACCTTCTCGTCGGACAGCAAGATCGCCTACGTGACGCTGCAGGACACCGGCGAAGTCGCGGCAATCGATCTGGCCTCGCAGACCGTGCTGTGGAAACTGCATATCGGCAACACGCCCGCAGGCCTGTGGATGACGCCCGGCGACAAGTATCTGCTGGTCGGCATGACGGGCGAAGACGATGTGGCCGTGGTCGATCCGCACACGCACACGCTGGTGAAGAAGATCCAGACGGGCCGTGGCGCGCATAACTTCCGCAATCTCGACGACGGCAAGCATGTGGTGGTGTCGAATCGTGTGGAAAGCACCATCAGCATTCTCGATTACACGACGCTCACCAAGGTCGGCGACATCACGGGCCTGCGTCCCGGTCCCGACGATATGGAACTTTCCGCCGACAAACGCTATCTGTGGGTTACGTTCCGCTTCGCGAAGCACGTGGGCATCATCGACCTCACGACGCGCCAGCTGATCGACACGATTGCCGTGGGCCGCTCGCCGCACGGCATCTATTTCGCAAACCGTGCGCCCGTCGTGGCGCCGAATCCGGACTGACGACCGGGAGTTTCGATGCTTGATACGCTGCTTTCGCAGGCCGACAACCTTGTGTCGTGGCTGCAAACCCTCCTCTACGTGGACGTGGTGCAGCCGATCTTCTACAAGGTCGGTCTGATGGGTTACGACGAGGACACTTACGACGCGCTCTATTGGGTGATCGTGGGCGCACTCGAAATCCTGCTGACTTACGTGCTGCTGCGCCCGCTCGAAGCGCTGCGTCCGCTAGAGGCGTGGAGCGATCGCAAGGCGCTGCGCGCGGACGTCTGGTACACGTGGATCGCCAAGCTCGGCATTCTGAATATCGCGTTTTTCTTCTTGTTCACGCCGCTGTTCAATCACTGGCAGAGCTTGATGGCGATCTACGATATTCCGAACATCGACATGGATAGCCTGTGGCCCGGCGTGACGGACAAGCCGTACGTGTCGTTCGTGATCTATCTGGTCGTGCTGGATTTCGCGGGGTACTGGTATCACCGCTGGCAGCATCGCTTTGGCGTGTGGTGGGAATTGCACGCGGTGCATCACAGCCAGCAGCAGATGTCGCTGTGGTGCGACGACCGTAACCACTTCCTCGACGATATCGTGCAGGCGGCGTTCTTCGCGGCGATTTCGCTGTTTATTGGCGTGCCGCCTTCGCAGTTCGTCGTGTTGATCGCGGTGAGCAACTTCCTGCAGGCGGTGCAGCACGTCAACGCGCGGCTGGTCTATGGTCGCGTGCTGGAGCGCATTCTGGTGAGCCCGGCATTCCATCGCCGCCATCACGCGATTGGCTACGGCCACGAAGGCACGCGTTATGGCTGCAACTTCGGCGTGCTGTTTCCGTGGTGGGACATGATGTTCCGCACGGCGTCGTGGAACCCGGAGCTCGAACCGACCGGCATCCGCGAGCAACTGCCCGCGCCGGAAGGCCGGGGCGTGAACTATGGCGAGGGCCTGATCGCCCAGCAATGGCTCGCGTTCGTGCGTATCGCGCGACGGCTGGCGGGCAAGGGCTATCCGCTGGGCGGATCGGCTAACTGATCCGGCTTGTTCGGAGCAGCAAAAGAGGCGGCGCGATGCCGCCTCTTTTCTTTTGTGCGGACGTTTTTCACGAGCGCCGCGAACGCGCGCCGATTCGAGACGTCGCCGCGAGTGCGATAATCGTCGTTTATTCCCGCTTCTTCCCCCATACACCGCGCGACTATCGCAGCGCCCGGGCGACCGCCTGAGGAGAACATCTTGAGCCGTATCGACAATCCGCAGCACGACCAGGAAGTCGGCGTCGCCGACGCGACCCAGGACACCACCCGTATCGACGATGTGCGGATCGGCGCGGTGCGTCCGCTCATCTCGCCCGCGCTGCTGCTCGACGAACTGCCGGTGCCGCAGGCCACGCAGACGCTGGTGGAAACGTCGCGCGCACAGATCGCCGACGTGCTGGCGCAGCGCGACGACCGTCTGGTGATCGTGGTCGGCCCGTGCTCGATCCACGACCACGATCAGGCGATTGAATACGCGAAGCTGCTCAAGGTGAAAGCCGATGCGCTCAAAGACGATCTGCTGATCGTCATGCGCGTGTACTTCGAAAAACCGCGCACGACGGTGGGCTGGAAGGGCTATATCAACGATCCGCGCCTGGACGGCAGCTTCCGCATCAATGAAGGCCTGCGCGCAGCGCGCCAGCTGCTGCTGGAAATCGATGCGCTGGGCCTGCCCACCGGCACCGAATTCCTCGACCTGCTGAGCCCGCAATACATCGCCGATCTGGTGGCGTGGGGCGCAATCGGCGCGCGCACGACCGAAAGCCAGAGCCATCGGCAACTGGCTTCGGGCCTGTCGTGCCCGATCGGCTTCAAGAACGGCACGGACGGCGGCGTGCAGGTGGCGGCGGACGCCATCGTCGCGGCCAGCGCGAGCCACGCCTTCATGGGCATGACCAAGATGGGCATGGCCGCGATCTTCGAGACGCGCGGCAACCAGGATTGCCACGTGATCCTGCGCGGCGGCAAGAGCGGGCCGAACTACGACGCGGCATCGGTGGCGGCGTGCTGTGCGGCGCTGGCAAAGGCGGGGCTGCGCGAGGAAGTCATGATCGACTGCTCGCACGCGAACTCGAACAAGGCGCATCAGCGTCAGATCGAGGTGGCGCGCGATATCGGCGAACAGTTGGCGGGCGGCGAAAAGCGCATTGTCGGCGTGATGATCGAGAGCCATCTGGACGAAGGGCGTCAGGACCTGAAGCCGGGCGTGCCGCTCAAGCGCGGCGTGTCGATCACCGATGCGTGCATCAGCTGGGCGCAGACGGAGCCGGTGCTCGACGGTCTGGCCGAAGCGGTGCGCGCGCGGCGCAAGACGCTAGCGGGCTGAAATGACGCCCACGTGTCTCAAATAACTTTTTGCGCATAAAACAACGCGCGGCGGACTGGAAAGTCCGCCGCGCGTTTTTGCTTTCGAGGCTGTGTTTTAAGACTGCGCGGGACGAACTTGCGGAGCGACCGGCGTCTGGCTGCCTGGCGTTGCGGGCTCATCGCCCGCGCCGCGCACCTGCGACACCCACGCCACG
>NZ_VWWJ01000023.1 GCF_011753055.1 Burkholderia sp. Ax-1719
GCCGCTGCGGCCGCGCCCGCTGCACCGACCGCGCCGTTCTCGGTCGATTCGTCGAAGATCAATTCGGGCGACACCGCGTGGATGCTGACCTCCACCGCGCTCGTGCTGTTCATGACGATCCCGGGCCTCGCGCTCTTCTACGGTGGCATGGTCCGCAAGAAGAACGTGCTCGCGACGCTCATGCAGAGCTTCGCCATCACCTGCGTCGTCACGGTGATCTGGACGGTGGTGGGCTACTCGCTGGCCTTCACGCCGGGCAATTCGTTCATCGGCGGCTTCTCGCGCGTCTTCCTTGAAGGCATGAACTACATCAAGGGCGACAAGGCGACCACGCTGACCGTGAGCCATCTGGCCACGACGATTCCGGAGACCGTGTACTTCGTCTATCAGATGACGTTCGCGATCATCACGCCGGCGCTCATCACCGGTGCGTTCGCTGACCGCATGAAGTTCTCGGCGATGCTGGTGTTCATGTCGCTCTGGTCGATCATCGTCTACTCGCCGATCGCCCACATGGTCTGGGAGCCGACCGGCTGGCTGGCAAGCGCAGGCATCCTCGACTTCGCAGGCGGCACGGTGGTGCACATCAACGCCGGTATCGCCGGTCTGGTGTGCTGCCTGGTGCTCGGCAAGCGTATCGGTTATGGCCGCGAAGTCATGGCGCCGCACAACCTGGTCCTCACGCTGATCGGCGCGGCCATGCTGTGGGTGGGCTGGTTCGGCTTCAACGCAGGTTCGGCAGTCGCGGCTGATGGCCGTGCCGGTTTCGCCATGCTCACGACGCAAGTCGCCACGGCATGCGCGGCGCTTGGCTGGATGTTCGCGGAGTGGATCGCCAAGGGCAAGCCGTCGGTGCTCGGTATCGCTTCGGGCGCAGTGGCAGGTCTGGTTGCAGTGACGCCGGCTTCGGGTTTCGTCGGCGTGATGGGCGCGATCGTGATTGGCGTGGTGGCCGGCGTGGTCTGCTTCTGGTCGGCGACGTGGCTCAAGCACAAGTTCGGCTATGACGACTCGCTCGACGCATTCGGCGTGCACGGCATCGGCGGCATCATCGGCGCCATCCTGACCGGCGTGTTCGCGGTCAAGGACATCGGCGGCGCGGACGGCAGCGTGATCCTGCAGGTCAAGGGCGTGCTCACGACCCTCATCTACAGCGGCGTGGTGAGCTTCGTCCTGCTGAAGGTGATCGACATGGTGATGGGCCTGCGCGTGACGGAAGAAGAAGAACGCGAAGGTCTCGACGTGATCCTCCACGGCGAGCGCGTCGAATAAATCAAGAGTGTGAGTTGGCACGGGGAAGCAGCAACGCAGTAATGCAGTAATGCAGTAGCAGCAAGCGAAGTGGCATTACCTGGAGCACAGCGACTTGGGCCCGCCTTTACCGGCGGGCCCTTTCTTTTTGGGCGTGCGCCTTGCGAAGCGGGAATAAGACGGGCGCTCATGCGTTACCCAGCTGTTATGGCCAGGTTGACCCTTCATTCCGTACGGCGCCATTGCATTCGATGGTGCGCGCGGTTCAGAATGGTTATTCGATGTGGATAACGGGGGCAGTTCCGGCCAGAACGGGGTGGCCGACGGCCGGATTCGCGACTAACTGCAAGATAACTGCGAGATAACCGCGAGTAACCCTATGGAATGTAAGGGGAAACATCTTGTAACCGGCGCAATCGTCCCCAGTTAAGCTCCCGGTTTTCCTACAATCAATCAGCTTTTGTCCGCGAGTAATACCTTATGGTCCCGCATCTGGTTACGGCGTTGAACGGCCCGCTCCTTGAGCTGGAGCAGCGCATCCTCGACGCGACGCCGGCCATCGAGCGCTGGTTCCGCCTCGAATGGCAGGAGCACACGCCGCCGTTCTACGCGTCGGTGGACCTGCGCAATGCGGGCTTCAAGCTCGCGCCGGTCGACACCAACCTCTTTCCTGGCGCCTTCCATTGCCTGCCGATGGAAGTGCTGCCGCTCGCCGTGCAGGCCGCCATGGCCGCCGTCGAGAAGATCTGCCCGGACGCCAAGAATCTGCTCGTGATTCCCGAGCAGCACACGCGCAACGCCTTCTACCTCGAAAACGTCGCGCGGCTGGCGACCATCATGCGTCAGGCCGGCCTGAACGTGCGCTTCGGCACCTTCGATGAAAACATCGCAGGGCCGGTCACGATCTCGCTGGCGGACGGCCAGAAGATCGTGCTGGAGCCGCTTGAGCGCTCGCAGCGCCGTCTCGGCCTGAAGAATTTCGATCCGTGTTCGATTCTGCTGAACAACGATCTGTCGGGCGGCATTCCGCCGGTGCTCGAAAATCTGCACGAGCAATACCTGCTGCCGCCGCTGCACGCCGCCTGGGCCGTGCGCCGCAAGTCGACGCACTTCTCCTGCTATGACGACGTGGCGAAGAAGTTCGCCAAGATGGTCGGCGTCGATCCGTGGATGATCAACCCGTACTTCGCGCACGTGGAAAACGTCGATTTCGAGGCGCGCACGGGCGAGGAGCAACTGGCGACGTCGATTGACGCGGTGCTCAAGAAGATCGCGAAGAAGTATCGCGAATACGGCATCACCGAAAAGCCCTACGTGGTCATCAAGTCCGACGCCGGCACCGACGGCCGCGGCGTGATGACGGTGCACGACGCCTCCGAGGTCGCCGCACTCACCAAGCGCGAACGTGCGAAGATGTCGGCCACGAAGGACGGGCTGGAAGTGCGCGACGTCATCGTGCAGGAAGGCGTGTACACGTTCGAGCACATCGGCGACGAAGTGGCGGAACCGGTCGTCTACATGATCGACCGCTACGTGGTGGGCGGCTTCTACCGCGCGCACGGCAGCCGCGAGCGCGACCAGAACCTGAATGCGCCGGGCATGCACTTCGTGCCGCTGGGCTTCGAGCACACCGCGTTGCCGGACACGCGCGCGAAGCCGGGCGCCGCGCCGCCGAACCGCTTCTACATGTACGGCGTGGTGGCGCGTCTTGGGCTGCTGGCGGCGTCGGTCGAGCTGGAAAAGACCGACCCCGAGGCGATCCAGGTTTGATGCTGGCAACGCTGGCATCAAGCCGATAAAAACTTCATGCTGCGCCCGCCCCGAGCGGGCGCAGTCGTCATCAAGGCCGGAGATTTCCGGCACAACATCCAATTTGCTGCAGGGACGACATGGACATTCTCTTCATCGCCGATCCGCTTGAGCGGTTCAAGATCTACAAGGATTCGACCTACGCGATGATGGCCGAGGCCGCGAAGCGCGGTCACACGCTCTACGCGTGCGAGCCGCAGCACCTCGCCTGGGTGAACGGCCAGGTCGAAGCCGATGTGCGGCGCTTCGAGATCGTCGGCGATACGGCGGACCTGCATCGCGAGACCTGGTTCAAGGACTCGCCCGATTCCCGCGCGCTGACCGGCTTCGACGCCGTCATCATGCGCAAGGACCCGCCGTTCGACATGGAGTACGTCACGTCGACGTGGCTGCTGGAAATCGCCGAGCGCGCGGGCGCGAAGATCTTCAACAAGCCGCAGGCGATCCGCGACCATTCGGAAAAGCTCGCCATCGGCGAATTCGCGCAGTTCGTCGCGCCCACGCTGGTGACGCGCGACGCCGCACGCCTGCGCAAATTCCACGAAGAGCACCAGGACGTGATCCTCAAGCCGCTCGACGGCATGGGCGGCATGGGCGTGTTCCGCGTCAAGGCGGACGGCATGAACCTCGGCTCGATCATCGAAATGCTGAGCCACGACGGCGCGCGCAGCGTGATGGCGCAGAAATTCATCCCCGAAATCAAGGCCGGCGACAAGCGCATTCTGCTGATTGGCGGCGAGCCGGTGCCGTATTCGCTCGCGCGCATTCCGCAGGGCAACGAGGTGCGCGGCAACCTGGCGGCGGGCGGTCTGGGCGTGGCGCAACCGCTGACGGCGCGCGATCTGGAGATCGCGAAGACGCTGGGCCCGAAGCTGCTCGAACGCGGGCTGCTGCTGGTGGGGCTCGATGCAATCGGCGACTGGCTCACCGAGGTCAACGTGACCAGCCCGACGTGCTTCCGCGAAATCATGGAGCAGACCGGCTTCGACGTGGCGGCGATGTTCATCGACGCGCTGGAGCGCGCGGCGGCCTGAGCGCGGCCACGCTCACGCCATCGCGACCAAAAACGGCTATAAATCGGTTGAGGACTTCCTCGAACGGCGGCGGCGGGGCGCTTCAGGCGCTTGATTCCCGCCGCCGCGGCAGCATCTTCCTGTTGTGGATGCGCCTTGGCGTGCTGCGAGGCACAAAACCTGCGCATCGGTAAGAGGAAACGAGAGGAAAATGCGGGCGTGAACCGCGTGCAAAACCGCATGGTCGGCACGAAAATGACCCTGCTACAATGCCGCGAGCCCGCGACTGGTTTTTGCGCTACAGCAAACTCCAGCGCATGTTCCGACCCTGATGGCCCACGGCTGGCCGCAGGTCGGCGCTGTCGGACGCGATCTTCGGAGATCGGCCCAAGGCATCAACCGAAGCCGTTATTTGTAGTCACGCTGACATGGCAGGGATTCTGATCATCGCTCACGCACCGCTCGCTACTGCGCTGCGCGAATGTATTGCCCATATCTACGGCGGCTGTCCGGCGCGCATCGGCGCTCTGGACGTGCTGCCCGACAGCGACCCCGCTGTGGTCGTCGCCCAGGCGAACGCCGAAATCGAGCGCCTGCGCGAGGAAAACGGGGCGCTCGTGCTGACCGACATGTTCGGCGCCACACCTTCCAACATCGCCGCGCGGCTTGCGACGGTGCCTCAGGTGAGGGTGCTGGCGGGCGTCAATCTGCCGATGCTGGTGCGCGCGGTCTGCTACCGCGCGACGCCGCTCGACACGCTGGTCGAAAAGGCGCTGGCGGGTGCGAGCAAGGGCGTCCAGCCCATCGGCCCGAGCACGCCGCCGCCCAGTAACGACTGCGGCTGCGCGCCGACGCCCTGCGCGGAAGCCGCATCCGAAGCCGTGGCGAAGGCGGCAGTGAGCGCCGCTGCGGCAAGCAGCGCGGCCCAGGCGGCGAGCGCTGCAAGCACGGCCAGCACCACGAGCGCTGCGTCCGCAGCACCGGCGATGGCGTTCAAGCCTGCCGGCACGGCCTGAGCCGGATCAACGCGGCTTGGGCGCACCACAATCAGCAAGCCCCCGGCGCACGCTCACGCGCGTGCCCGGACGCGCAGCGCGCGTTTCTTGCGCGCGCGACGCACAATCTCACCGCACCACTCCAACACACTGCGCCTGGATCGACCTATGCTTCAACAAGAAACGACCATCGTGAACAAACTTGGCCTGCATGCGCGCGCGTCGGCGAAGCTGACGCAACTGGCGGGCAATTACCAGTCGGAAATCTGGATGAGCCGCAATGGCCGCCGGATCAACGCCAAGAGCATCATGGGCGTGATGATGCTGGCGGCGGGCATCGGCAGTACGGTGCTGATCGAGACCGAAGGCCCGGACGAGTCCGACGCCATGAGCGCACTGCTCAAGCTGATCGCCGATAAGTTCGGCGAAGGCCAGTAAGCGCTTCCTGCGCAGCCTTCCCTGTTATGCCCAACGCCGCGTTTCGACGCGGCGTTTTTCGTTGCCGCCACGGCTAGCGCGAACCCACGCAGGTCGACGCCTGCGCCGGACTTCATGGTGCGCCGCAAAACCTTGCCAGACGGCGATTTTCAGGGTTTTCAGATGGGTTCGATAGAACATCTGCACGCGACGGAATTTATAATGAGCGCCGGGGTCAGAGAGAGCGCATTGCAGCGGTTTGCCGCGGCATCACATAACCAGAGGAGGTGCGCGTGCCGTTCACGCTGCATGGAATTCCCGTATCACGCGGTATCGCCATCGGGCGGGCGTATCTGATCGCGCCGGCTGCGCTCGACGTCGACCACTATCTGGTGGAACTCGCGCAGATCGAAGACGAAATCGGGCGCTTCCGGGCCGCGCTCAAGCTCGTCGAGCAGGAGCTCGACACGCTGCGCGCCGACCTCGCCGCCGACGCTCCCAGCGAAATGGGCGCGTTCATCGGCGTCCACCTCATGATCCTGAACGACGTGATGCTCGTGCAGGAGACCATCGACCTCATCCGCACGCGCCGCTTCAACGTGGAGTGGGCGCTCACCGAACAGCTCGAACGCCTGTCGCGTCACTTCGACGATGTCGAAGACGAATACCTGCGCGAGCGCAAGGCCGACATCGAGCAGGTGGTCGAGCGCGTGCTCAAGGCGCTCGCGGGCGCGTCGCCGCCGACGCTGCACGGCAGCTGCGACGAGATGATCGTGGTGGCGCACGACATCGCGCCCGCCGACATGCTGCAGTTCAAGGGGCAAACGTTCCAGGGCTTCGTCACCGATCTGGGCGGGCGCACCTCGCATACGGCGATCGTCGCGCGCAGCCTGGGCATTCCGGCGGCCGTGGGCGTCCAGCAGGCCAGTTCGCTGATTCGTCAGGACGATCTCATCATCGTCGACGGCGATCACGGTGTGGTGATCGTCGATCCCGCGCCCATCGTGCTGGAGGAGTACACCTACCGCCAGAGCGAGATGGCGCTTGAGCGGCGCAAGCTGCAGCGCCTCAAGTTCTCCCCCACGCAGACGCTGTGCGGCGCCAAGATCCAGCTCTACGCCAACATCGAGTTACCCGAAGATGCGCAGGCCGCGCTCGATTCGGGCGCGACCGGCGTGGGCCTGTTCCGCACTGAATTCCTCTTCATGAATCACAAGGACCAGTTGCCGGAAGAGGACGAGCAGTTCGAAGCCTACAAGCGCGCGGCCCAGCTAATGAACGGCCTGCCCGTGACGATCCGCACCATCGACGTGGGCGCGGACAAGCCGCTCGACGCCATGACCGCCGCCGACGGCTACGAGACCGCCGCGAACCCGGCGCTGGGACTACGCGCGATCCGCTGGAGTCTGTCAGAGCCGCAGATGTTCCTCACGCAGTTGCGCGCGATCCTGCGCGCCTCGGCGTTCGGCACGGTCAAGATCCTGATTCCGATGCTTGCGCACGCACAGCAGATCGACCAGACGCTCGATCTGATCCGCGAAGCGAAGCGTCAGCTCGACGATGCGGGGCTCGCCTACGATCCCAACATCCAGGTGGGCGCGATGATCGAGATTCCGGCGGCGGCGCTGGCGTTGCCGATGTTCCTGCGGCGGCTGGACTTCCTCTCGATCGGTACCAACGATCTGATCCAGTACACGCTCGCCATCGATCGCGCCGATAACGCCGTGGCCGATCTCTACGATCCGTTGCATCCGGCCGTGCTGCAGCTCATTTCGCACACGCTGCGCGAGGCCAAGCGCGCGGGCGTGCCGGTGTCGGTGTGCGGGGAGATGGCGGGCGATCCGCAGCTCACGCGTTTGCTGCTGGGCATGGGACTCACCGAGTTCTCGATGCATCCCAGCCAGTTGCTGGTGGTGAAGCAGGAGATTCTGCGCTCGCAGTTGAAGGCGCTGGAGAAGCCGGTGGCCGATGTGCTCGCGGCCTATGAGCCTGAGGAGCTTGAAGCGGCGCTTGGGCGTTTGACGCAAGCCTGAGCGCGGTGAATCAAAGCGTTGCGAAGTGAAAAGCCCCGGCGTGCCGGGGCTTTTTCTTTATGCGTGCCGCTTGACGTTTCGTTCTGCGCAAACCGGGCAATCGGGCTGACGCGCGATGCGCATCGTGTTCCATTCCATGCGCAGCGAGTCGAGCATCATCAGCCGCCCCACCAGCGGCGTGCCGATTTCGCCGATCACGCGCAGCGCTTCCGCTGCCTGCATCGCGCCGATGATGCCCACCGTCGGCGCGAACACGCCCATGGTCGAGCACGCGACTTCCTCGAAGGGCTGATCTTCAGGGAACACGCAGGCGTAGCAGGGCGAAGTTTCGTCGCGGAAATCGAAGGTGCTGATCTGGCCGTCGAAGCGCAGCGCCGCGCCCGATACGAGCGGCACGCCATGCTTCACGCAGGCGCGGTTGATCGCGTGGCGCGTGGCGAAGTTGTCGGTGCAGTCGAGCACCACGTTCATCTTCGGCACGTGTTCGTCGAGCCATGCGTCGTCGATGCGCGCGGCGACGGCGTTCACCTTCACTTCGGGATTCAGGCGCGCGATGGCGTCGCGGCCCGACTCCACTTTTGCGCGGCCGACCGAGGCCGTCTCGTGCATGATCTGCCGCTGCAGATTGGTGAGATCGACCGTGTCGTTGTCGACGAGGGTGAGCGTGCCCACGCCCGACGCCGCCAGATACATGGCTGCTGGCGAGCCCAGGCCGCCCGCGCCGATCACGAGCGCATGCGCGTCGAGAAAGCGCTGCTGCGCCTCGATGCCGATCTCGTCGACGAGAATATGGCGGGAATAGCGGAGGAGTTGGTCGTCGTTCATCGATGCGCACGCCGGAAGTTCAGGCCGTCATTGTAACGGCGCTGCGGTAAACGGCCTCGCGGCCCCTGGCGCATTGAGCGCGAGGGGCCGCGAGGCAGGTACTACGGAGCGTGGCTTACTTCGCCGGAGCCGAGGCCGGAACCGGCGTCGATGCGCCCGGCACGGCCGAAGCCGACGGCTTCACCGCGATCGGCGCCGAAGCGGATGCAGGCGGCTTCGCTTGCGCGAGGCGGCGCTCCATCGGCGACTTCGATTCCGTCACCGGCTTGCCTTGCAGCTTGTTGAGCGCCTGCTGGAGCATGAAGTCGTCGGTCGAACCGAACTCGACCGGCTTGCGGTCGCGATCCTTCTGGCGCTGTTCCGGCGTCTTCTTGTCGTTCTGCTCTTCAAGCTGACGCAGCATGTCCATGCGCTCCTGCTCGCGCAGATCCTGCTCCTTCTTCTCGTCCGGATCCTGCGTGTTCGCAAGGTGGTTCGAGTAGTCGACTTCGCGCGTGACGAGTGCGTCGTCCGGATCGCCATCGGCGTATTGATCGACCGCAACGTCAGGACGGATGCCCTTGTTCTGGATCGAACGGCCGCTCGGCGTGTAGTAGTACGCCGTGGTCAGACGCAGTGCCGTGTCGGCCGTCATCGGACGCACCGTCTGCACCGAACCCTTGCCGAACGTGGTCTTGCCGATGATGAGCGCACGCTTCTGGTCCTGCAGCGCGCCCGCGACGATTTCCGATGCCGACGCCGAGTAGGCGTTGGTCAGCACGATCATCGGCACGGTCTTGAACTCGGCCGCTTCGCCCTTGAGCGGATCGCCATCGAACGACGGCAGGCGGTAGTTCTCGTAGTTGTCGCGATAGACCTGCTTGGAATCCGGGATCTGGCCGTTGGTGGACACGACCACCGAATCCGCCGGCAGGAACGCGCCCGCAACGCCGACCGCGCTCTGCAGCAGACCGCCGCCGTTGTTGCGCAGGTCGAGGATGAGGCCCTTGAGGTTCGGCTCCTGACGCGCGATGTCCTGCAGCTTGGCCGCGAGGTCAGGCGTGGTGCGTTCCTGGAAGCTCGTGATGCGGATGTACGCGTAGCCCGGCGCGAGGATCTTCGACTTCACGCTCTGCACCTTGATGATGGCGCGCGTAATCGTGAGCGGGAAGGTGCGGTCGTCGGTCTTGCGGAAGATCGTCAGCGTGACCTTGGTGCCCGGGTCGCCGCGCATCTGCTTGACCGCCTGGTCGAGCGTCATGCCGCGCACGGGCTTGTCGTTGATGCGCGTGATCAGGTCGCCCGGACGGATGCCGGCGCGGAATGCGGGCGTGTCTTCGATGGGCGAGATGACCTTGATCAGGCCGTCTTCCGAGGAGATCTCGATGCCGAGGCCCGCGAAGCGGCCCTTGGTCTGTTCCTGGAGTTCCTGGTAGTCGGTCTTGTCGAGATACGACGAGTGCGGGTCGAGGCTCGACACCATGCCCTTGATGGCAGCGGTGAGGAGCTTCTTGTCGTCGACCGGCGTGACGTACTCATGCTTGATCTGGCCGAACACTTCGGCGAAGAGCCGGAGCTGGTCGAGCGGCAACGGCTCGATCACGGTTTGCTGGGTCTGCTGCGCCGAGGCGGAAATTTGCAGGGTGGCAAAGACGCCGGTCGCGAGGCCAGCGGCGATCAGGCCGATATTTTTAAGGTTCTTTCGCATAGAGGTTGTTGCGTGCGGTCGAAAGGCGCGTGGCAGCGTCTAATGGAAAAGCGACGGACAAGTATAACTGCACACTCGGCCGCCCTGTGTATAAGGCGCGATGAAGGGACGAACGTTGCGGGTTCGACAGTCTGAACGCGAGCCAGTTCGCAAGTCGCGTGCCGCAAAGCCTTGCTGGGCGCGGGACTGGCGGGAGCGTGACGGGAGGCTGGCAGGTCTGCCAGACAGAGGCGCAAAAATGCGGAGGAAGACGGGATGCGCGCGACGGGCCGTTGCGCGCGGGTATCGCGCGGGTATACGACCGGCCCCGGGCAGCAAAGCTCAGGGCCGGTGAAGTCGACGGACGACAGGAAAAGATGGGCTTACGCCTTCTTGCCCTGGTTCGCCACGGCGGCTTGCGCTGCGGCGATGGCGTCGGCGTCGCCCAGGTAGTAATGCGTGATGGGTTTGAGGTTCTCGTCCAGTTCATAGACGAGCGGCACGCCGTTCGGAATGTTCAGGCCGACGATGTCGGTGTCCGAAATGCCGTCGAGGTACTTCACGAGTGCGCGGATCGAGTTGCCGTGCGCGGCGATCACGATCTTCTTGCCTGCCTTGATGGCCGGTGCGATCGACTCGTTCCACAGCGGCAGCACGCGCGCCACGGTGTCCTTCAGGCATTCCGTGAGCGGCAGCTCCTCGCGCGGCACCTTGGCGTAGCGCGGGTCGTTGTAGGCCGTGCGGTCGTCGGTCGGCTCCAGTGCGGGCGGCGGCGTGTCGTAGCTGCGGCGCCAGACCAGAACCTGTTCGTCGCCGTATTTGGCGGCGGTTTCGGCCTTGTTCAGACCCGAAAGCGCGCCATAGTGGCGCTCGTTCAGGCGCCACGAGTGGACCACGGGCAGGTACATCTGGTCCATCTGATCCTGAACGTGCCAGAGCGTGCGGATCGCGCGCTTGAGCACCGAGGTGTAGGCGATGTCGAACGAGTAGCCCGATGCCTTGAGCAGCTGGCCGGCCTGCTGGGCTTCGCGGTTGCCCTGTTCGGTCAGGTCGACGTCCACCCAGCCGGTGAAGCGGTTTTCCTTGTTCCAGGTCGATTCGCCGTGGCGGATGAGTACGAGTTTGTACATGTGGATGACGGTCGGTAGTGAGGGAAGCGGTAATCGGGGACGGGGAACGTCGGTGATACGCGCCGGCGTACAACTACCTGGCGAACGCTGCCCGGTCCAGCGGGTTGCGGCCTGGGCTCTTGGGGCGGCAACCCTGCGACAAACGGTTATTTTATAATGAGCGGATTGTCTGAACTGGATTTCCCTCGATTTCTCTTTTTTCCGGCGGCTCATCCGTGACGTTCTTTACCAATTACATCAACCTTGTACTCATCGCGATCGTCCTCATCTCAGGAGGGTTGCTCCTGTGGCCGACGCTTAAGCGCGGTGGCCGCGGCGGTATTTCCGCTGCCGAAGCGACGCAGATGATCAACCGCCGCAACGCGGTGGTGATCGACGTGCGTTCGGCCGACGAATTCGCCAAGGGCCATCTGCCCGCTGCCCGCCACCTGCCGTTTGGCGAGTTGCAGGGCAAGGTCGCGCAGTTCGTCAAGAACAAGAGCAACCCGGTGTTGCTGGTCTGCCAGACGGGCCAGCAGTCGCACAAGGCCGCGAGCCTCGTGAAAGAAGCCGGTTTTGCCGAAGTCCATGTGCTGGACGGCGGCGTCAACGCCTGGCAGCAGGCCGGTATGCCGGTCGTGAAACAAGGAGGTTCGAAGTGAGCAAGGTTGTCATGTACAGCACCCAGGTGTGCCCGTATTGCCAGATGGCCGAACGTCTTTTAAAGTCGCGCGGCGTCGAACATATCGAGAAAGTGCTGATCGACCGGGACCCGGCGCGGCGCGAAGAAATGATGACGCGCACCGGCCGTCGCACCGTGCCGCAGGTTTTCATCGGCGAGACGCATGTGGGCGGTTACGATGACCTTTCCGCGCTCGACCGCGCCGGCGGCCTGATGCCGCTGCTCGAAGCGGCAGCATAAAGGCCCCCAGGCGGCGCTCTCGCGCGTCGCCACGTTTTTCGCCCGTGCGGGCCAGCCAGGCGCGCGCGGGCTTGTTGTCGCTTGTTGCTGTCATTGCTGCTCATTGCGGCTGCGCAGCGGTGTTTCGAGATTGTCCGATTTCCGGCAACGCGAAGCGTCGCAATACTGTGCAACTGCAACTCCATTTAATCAGGAAGCCAAACACCATGTCTGACGAGAATAACCAGCCGTTCTTCAACATCCAGCGCATCTACCTCAAGGACCTTTCGCTGGAGCAGCCGAACTCGCCGGCCATCTTCCTCGAGCAGGACATGCCTTCCGTGGAAGTGGAAGTCGACGTCAAGGCCGAGCGCCTCGCGGAATCGGTGTTCGAAATCCTCGTGACCGGCACCGTCACCGCCAAGGTCAAGGAAAAGGTCGCTTTCCTGATCGAAGCCAAGCAAGCTGGCATTTTCGACATCCGCAACATCCCGGCTGAACAGGTCGACCCGCTGGTTGGCATCGCCTGCCCGACGATCCTGTTCCCGTACCTGCGCTCGAACATCGCCGACGCGATCACGCGTGCCGGCTTCCCCCCGATCCATCTGGCCGAAATCAACTTCCAGGCGCTCTACGAGCAACGCCTGCAGCAGCTCGCGCAGCAACAAGGCACGAGCAACGCCACGCATTGAGTGGTCGTTGATTGACAGCTGAAACCTCACAACCGGTGCGGAGTACTGGAATGAAAGTCGCCGTTCTCGGCGCCGGAGCGTGGGGCACCGCGCTGGCAGGGCATCTCGCCCAGGCGCACGACACATTGTTGTGGGCGCGCGATGGCGCGCTCGTCGACACATTGCGCAAGACGCACGAGAACGCCCGCTATCTCGCGGGCGTCTCGCTGCCGCAATCCCTCAAGTACGAAACCGATCTCGCCACCGCGCTCGAACACGCTTCGGGCGAGGCGGATCTGGTCGTGCTCGGCACCCCGGTCGCGGGTCTGCGCGACATGCTGCGCACCATGCGCGACATGGGCCGCGTGCCGGCGCACTTCGTCTGGCTCTGCAAGGGCTTCGAAGCCGATTCTCAACTCATGCCGCATCAGGTCGTGGCCGCCGAATTGCCCGATCACGCGAGCAACGGCGTGCTGTCCGGCCCGAGCTTCGCGCGCGAAGTGGGCGACGGTCTGCCCGTCGCGCTGACGGTGGCGAGCAGCAGCGCCGACTGCCGCGAGCGCACGCTCGCCGCCTTCCACCATCGCGCGATGCGCATCTATACCGGCGACGACGTCGTCGGCGTGGAAGTGGGCGGCGCGGTCAAGAACGTGCTGGCGATTGCCACGGGCATCTCCGACGGACTGGGCCTGGGCCTGAATGCGCGCGCGGCGCTCATCACGCGCGGCCTCGCGGAAATGACGCGGCTGGGCGCGGCGCTGGGCGGCCGCGCGGAAACCTTCACCGGTCTCACGGGACTCGGCGACCTGATTCTCACCGCGACGGGCGATCTGTCGCGCAACCGCACCGTGGGCAAGCAGCTCGCGAGCGGGCGTACGCTCGACGATATTCTTGGCGCGCTGGGCCATGTGGCCGAAGGCGTGCGCTGCGCGCGCGCCGTGGCGGCGATTGCGCGTGCGCATCAGATCGACATGCCGATCACCGAGGCGGTGTGCGATGTGCTGTTCGCGGGCGTCGCGCCGCGCGATGCAGTGAGCGCGCTGCTCAGGCGCGACGCGAAGGCGGAGTAGCGTCCCGGTTGGCGCTCCCAGCCTGACTATGCAAGGAGTGCCAGCATGCTGACCATCGGAAACTGCCGCATCGAAGCGCAAGTGGTGGACATCACCACGCTGCACGTCGATGCAATCGTGAATGCCGCCAATACGTCGCTGCTCGGCGGCGGTGGCGTGGATGGCGCGATCCACCGCGCGGCGGGCCCTGATCTGCTGCGCGAGTGCCGCGCCCTCAATGGCTGCCCGACCGGCGACGCCAAATCCACCGCCGGCTATCAACTCCCTGCAAAACATGTGATCCACACCGTCGGCCCCGTCTGGAACGGGGGCGGGCGCGACGAAGCCTTGCTGCTCGCTTCGTGCTACCGGCGTTCGCTGGAAGTGGCGCGCGACGCGGGCGTCAGAAGCATCGCGTTTCCGGCGATCAGTTGCGGCGTTTATCGCTTTCCGCCCGATGAGGCGGTGAAGATTGCGCTCGCAACGGTCGTCGACGGATTGGCCGCTTATCCGACGCTCGAACGCGTGATCTTTGCGTGTTTCGACGATGCGATGCTGACGCGTTACGAGCGCGAGATCGCCGCGCTCTGACGCCAGCCGCAGAGATTATTCGCCGCCTTCAAACCCCGCCTGACGCCACGCCTCAAACACCACCACTGCGACGGTGTTGGACAGATTCAGACTGCGGTTGTCAGGCCGCATCGGCAGGCGCACGCGCTGTTCGGGCGCGAAACGATCGAGCACCGCATCCGGCAGACCGCGCGTTTCCGCGCCGAACACGAACCAGTCACCCGGCAGGAAGGCGTGATCGTGAAAGCGGCCCGAGCCGCGCGTGGTGAACGCGAACATGCGCGCCGGATCGGGCGTTTCCTTAGCGAGGAACGCGTCCCAGTCGGCATGGACATTCATCTGCGCGTATTCGTGATAGTCGAGGCCGGCGCGGCGCAGCTTCGTGTCGTCGAGCGGGAAGCCAAGCGGCTCGATCAGATGCAGCCGCGCGCCCGTGTTGGCGCACAGGCGGATGACGTTGCCGGTGTTCGGCGGAATTTCCGGTTCGACGAGAACGACGTTAAACATGACGATAAAAACAGTAAAGAGAGCTTAAAAACGAAAAAGGCGCGTCAGTCTTTCGGCGTGCGCAAGGCGACGAAATTCGTCACGCGCCGCGCGCCTGCGGTCTTGAGCAGATGCGCGAGCGCGTCGAGCGTCGCGCCCGAGGTCATCACATCGTCGACTACGCCGATATGCAGACCGCTCAGCGCGTCGCCGTCATCCTTTAGCGCGAACGCACGGCCCACGTTGCGACGGCGCGTATCCCGGTCGAGCCGCGACTGCGCTGCGGTGTGCAGCGTGCGGCGCACCAGCGTGGCGTCGGCGCGCGTCCCGAGCGCCCGGGCCAGAGGTTTCGCGATCTGCCACGCCTGGTTATAGCCGCGCGCGATCAGGCGCTCGCGCGAGAGCGGCACCGGCACGATCAGCACGGGCGCATCGGCCGGGTCGAGCGCGTCGTCGGCCGCACGGGCGAGGCGGCGCGCGAATTCCTCCCCCAGCCCGAGGCGCGCCCCGAACTTCAGCCCGCGCGCCAGCGCGTCGAGCGGCGCGCGGTAGTCGGCCAGCGCGACGGTCGCGTCGAAGGCGGGCGGTGCTTTCGTGCAAACGTCACACCGAAGTTGTCCGCGATGCCGCCCTTGATGGCTGCGACTGCCGGAAAGCGGCAGCGCGCAGACCGCGCAGCGCAGCCGCGCCTCGTTCCAGTACGCCGCATCGCAGGCCGCGCAGAGCACCGAATCCCACTGCCGAAGGCCGCCGCGCGGGCGTGCCGCCGGGCTGCGCACCCCGAGCGAGCGTCGCGGCAAATTGCCGCATAATGGGCACGCACTGGGTAACAAAGTGGGTAAGTAGTTCGGTAGCAGATCCGACAGCACTAACTGGACGAGCCGCGGCCAACGCGCCTGCCCGTTCCGATAAGCGCGCATCGCCATGTTCTGGCAGGCGCGTCGCGGGACAGGCGACGGGTTGGACGTCGCTGAAGACGTCGTCGATTGCGGTACATCGGACGGCAATTCGGTCGGCGGCGGCATCGTAGGACGGCCCGAAGCGGGCGAGTGAACTGAAAGGACAGGAGTGAGCGAGTATACTTCGCAGACTTCGCCAATACGACCGACATGTCCCCGTCTCACCCCAGACCCGGCCGTCCGGCCTATGATCCGCGCTATCTGCAGCGGATTTTCGACCGCCGTGCGGCGACCTTCGATCAGGTCGCGTTCCTGCCGCGCGAAATTGCTGACCGCATGCGCGAGCGCCTCGAATACATCAAGGTAAGCCCCTCGTGCGTGCTCGACCTGGGCTGCGGCCCCGGTGACGATCTCCCCGCGCTGCGCGAACGCTTCCCGGAAGCGCCCGTGTTCGGCGCCGATCTCTCCTTCGCCATGCTGGAGCGCGCCCGCGCGCACGACGCGGGCGACACGAGCTGGCGGCGCTTCCTCCCGGCATCCATTGGACGCGCGCTCGGTTCGCGCGGGCCACGTTTCGCGCAGGCCGATTTCGCCGCGCTGCCGTTCGCGCACGGCGCGTTCGAGCTGCTGTGGTCGAATCTCGCGCTGCACTGGCATCCGCGCCCGGACCTCGTGTTCGGCGAATGGCAGCGCGTGCTCAAGGTGAACGGCCTGCTGATGTTCAGCACGCTCGGGCCCGATACGCTCAAGGAACTGCGCGGCGCCTACGCCGAAGTCGAGGCTGCGCACGGCGTGCCGATGCAGCCGCATGTGATCGATTTCGTCGATATGCACGATCTCGGCGACATGCTGGTCGAGAACGGTTTCGAGATTCCGGTGATGGATCAGGAAACGCTCACCGTCACCTACAAGACGCCCGAAAAGCTGCTCGCCGATGTGCGTCGCTGGGGCGCCTATCCGTTCTCGCGCAGCCTGGGTGCTGAGGATGAACCGGGCGCATCGCGCCGCCTGCATCGCGCGCTGCTGGCTGCGCTCGAAGCGCGCCGCCTGAGCGACGGGCCGAACGCCGGCACCATCCCGCTGACCTTCGAGATCATTTACGGACATGCGTGGAAAGCCGTGCCGCGCACCACTGCGGAAGGCCACGGCATCGTGCGGATCGAAGATATCGGCCGAGGTTCGGCAAGGAATCGGTGACGTAATAAGGGGGCTTTCGTTATGCCTGAAATTAGCGCCTGAAAAGCCCTCGAAATTTTATTGAAAAATCGCTGGAAGTCCCGTCAGTATTGGGTTTGCGGCCGATTGTGGCTTGCTTGTGGGGGCTTGGGATCGCGCCTATAATGCGTCGGTCTGCAGGCGGTGGGGCGGGATTCATTTCCGTGCAACGCCGCGGCGCCTCCAGATTCTCCCGCAGTTGTGCAAGGCGCAAAGCGGCGATAGTCTGAGGATGTTGCAGTGGGGGAAACGAGCGATGCAGACATCTGATCTGCTGGCGAGCCCGGAGCCGGTCCTCAAGGACTGGACGATGAAGCGCAATTGTTCGGTTTCGCCCAGGCAATTCGTGTTGTTCTATTTGTCGCTGGCGCTGGTCTCCATCGCGATCGCCGTTCTGCTGTTGATCCACGGCGCCTGGCTGGTTTTGCCGTTCACTGGCATCGATCTGTTGGTCGTTGGGGGCGCCTTCGCCATCTATGCGCGCCATGCTGTCGATTACGAACGAATCAGGCTTTATCCGAACCGGCTGGTGATCGAGCAGATGAGCGCCGACGCGCTCACGCAGTTCGAATTCAATCCCCGCTGGGTCCGGGTCGAGCCGGGCGCCACCCCACGCGACCCGGTGCGTCTCGTGTCCCGCGGCCAGGCGGTCGCTGTCGGGTTGCATTTGCCGCAGTATCGGCGTGCGCAGTTCGCGCGGGAACTGCGCTCGTGGCTTGCGCGCGCGATTTGAATGTTATGCGCGGCGTGAGTGAATCACGACGCGGCGTGTGCGCCCCCAGGGCGCGACCTGGTTGCAAAACCTTCCTGCGGGGTCGAGGGTTTGAATGGAATTTATGGGTAAGGAAGCTATGAAAACAATCAAGCGAGCCCTACAGGGCGTGCTGGCGTGCAGCGGACTCGTATTCGCCGGCGCGGCACTCGCAGTCGGAGACAGTCCGGGCGGCCCAGCGGTCAACGAGATCAATCTCCAACCGCCCGTTACGCGCATCGCAGAAGAGCTTTACAACCTTCATACGATGATGCTGATCCTATGCACGGTGATTTTCATCGGCGTATTCGGCGTCATGTTCTATTCGATCTTTGCGCATCGCAAATCGAAGGGCCATCAGGCTTCGCATTTCCACGAAAGTACGACCGTCGAAATCATCTGGACGATCGTGCCGTTCATCATCGTCGTGCTGATGGCGCTGCCGGCCACCAAGGCTGTGGTGGCCATGAAGGACACCTCCAACGCCGATATCACCGTCAAGGTGACGGGCTATCAGTGGAAGTGGGCCTACGACTACGTGAAGGGCGAAGGCGAGGGGATCAACTTTTTCTCCACGCTCACCACGCCGCGCAGCGAAGTGAACGGCCTCGCGCCGATCACGGATACCTATCTGCAGGAAGTCGACAACCCGCTCGTCGTGCCGGTCAACAAGAAGATTCGCGTGATCACGACGGCCAACGACGTGGTGCACTCGTGGTACGTGCCGGCGTTCGGCGTGAAGCAGGACGCAATTCCTGGCTTCGTGCGCGACACCTGGTTCAAGGCGGAGAAGGTGGGCACCTATCGCGGCTTCTGTACCGAGCTTTGCGGCAAGGAACACGCTTATATGCCGGTGGTGGTCGAAGTGCTGTCCGACGACGACTACGCCAAGTGGGTGCAGACGCAGAAGGCGAAGATGGCCGCGGCCAACGACGACCCGAACAAGACCTACACGATGGCCGAACTCAGGGAGCGCGGCGAGAAGGTCTACGCGTCGAACTGCGCGGTGTGCCACCAGCCCACGGGCAAGGGCGCGGGCGCGTTCCCGGCGCTCGACGGCAGCAAGGTCGCCAACGGTCCGATCGCCGAACACGTGAGCATCGTGCTCAAGGGCAAGGCAGCGATGCCGTCCTGGGCGCCGACGCTCAACGATGTCGAAATCGCTTCGGTCATCACTTTCGAGCGCAACGCGTGGGGCAACCACACGGGCGACATCCTGCAGCCGCGTCAGGTGGCGGATGCGCGCAACGGCAAGATGCCCGAAGGCGGCGGCACAACGGCGGCGGCGGGTGCGGCGGGTGCAGACCAGGCAGCGGCAAGCGGTGCGGCTGAAGCCAGCGCACCGGCTGCGGCAGCCAGCGGCGCGGATCAAGCTTCGGGCGCGGCGCAAAGCAGCGCGTCGCTACCGGCCAGCGTGTATTTCGAAGTGGGCAAGAGCACGCTGCCCAGCGACGCCAAGGACGCGATCCAGGCGGCGGCGGATTACGCGAAGGCGCATCCGGACGCGAAGTTCACGCTGTCGGGTTACACCGACGCGAGCGGCAAGGCTGACGCCAATGCGGAACTGGCCAAGCACCGCGCACAAGCCGTGCGCGATGCGCTCAAGGCTGCGGGCATCGCCGAGGATCACATCATTCTGAAGAAGCCGGAGACGGTCACCGGCGGAGCGGACGCGAAGGAAGCGCGCCGCGTGGAAATCAGCCCGGCTGCATAAAACGCCATCACGAGCGTGCAATCTGGCGGGTCCACAAGCAGTACATAACGAATTCGATAACAAGAAACACTCAGTACGCTGTAAAAAAGCGGGCACGAGTCGCGGACTGCCGCGCCGGCCAACACTGCAGTAGAGACACAAAGCAATTCGCTTCAGGAGAGAGTCATGTCTAGCATCGGACACGATGTAGCTGGGGGGCACGGTCACGTGCATGGCGACCACGCCCACGCGACGCCACACGGCTGGCGCCGCTGGCTGATGGCCACCAACCACAAGGACATCGGAACGCTGTATCTGCTGTTCTCGTTCGTGATGTTCCTGTCGGGCGGCGTGATGGCCCTGGGCATCCGCGCCGAACTGTTCGAACCGGGCCTGCAGATCATGCGCCCCGAGTTCTTCAACCAGCTCACCACGATGCACGGCCTGATCATGGTGTTCGGCGCGATCATGCCGGCCTTCGTGGGCTTCGCGAACTGGATGGTGCCGCTGCAGATCGGCGCATCGGACATGGCCTTCGCGCGCATGAACAACTTCAGCTTCTGGCTGCTGCCCGCAGCGGCCTGCCTGCTGGTGGGTTCGTTCTTCGCACCGGGCGGCGCAACCGCCGCGGGCTGGACGCTCTACGCACCGCTTTCCACGCAGATGGGCCCCGGCATGGACCTCGCGATTTTCGCGGTCCACATGATGGGCGCCTCGTCGATCATGGGCGGCATCAACATCGTCGTCACGATCCTGAACATGCGCGCACCGGGCATGACGCTCATGAAGATGCCGATGTTCGCGTGGACGTGGCTCATCACCGCCTATCTGCTGATCGCCGTGATGCCGGTTCTGGCAGGCGCGATCACCATGCTGCTGTTCGATCGCCACTTCGGCACGAGCTTCTTCAATGCGGCAGGCGGCGGCGACCCGGTCATGTACCAGCATATTTTCTGGTTCTTCGGCCACCCCGAGGTCTACATCATGATCTTGCCGGCGTTCGGGATCGTGTCGCAGGTGATTCCGGCGTTTTCGCGCAAGCCGCTGTTCGGCTATAGCTCGATGGTGTACGCCACGGCGTCGATCGCGATTCTCTCGTTCATGGTCTGGGCGCACCACATGTTCGCCACGGGCATGCCAGTCACGGGTCAGCTGTTCTTCATGTACGCGACCATGCTGATCGCGGTGCCGACGGGCGTGAAGGTGTTCAACTGGGTGGCCACCATGTGGCGCGGCTCGCTCACGTTCGAGACGCCGATGCTGTGGTCCGTGGGCTTCCTGATCGTGTTCACGTTCGGCGGTCTGTCGGGCCTGATGCTGGCGATGGCGCCGCTCGACATCCAGTATCACGGGACTTATTTCGTGGTGGCGCACTTCCACTACGTGCTGGTGGCGGGATCCTTATTCGCGCTGTTCTCAGGGTGGTACTACTGGTCGCCGAAATGGACCGGCTGGATGTACAACGAGATGCGCGGCAAGATCCACTTCTGGTGCTCGCTGGTGTTCTTCAACGTCGCGTTCCTGCCGATGCACTTTGTCGGCCTTGCCGGGATGCCGCGTCGTTACGCCGACTATCCGGCCCAGTTCACCGACTGGAACCAGGTCATCACGATCGGCGCATTCGGTTTCGGTCTGTCGCAGGTGTACTTCCTGTTCTTCGTCGCGCTGCCCGCCTATCGCGGCGGCGGCGAACTGGAAAAGGCCGGCGACAAGCCCTGGGATGGCGCAACCGGTCTCGAATGGACCGTGCCGAGCCCGGCGCCGTTCCACACCTTCGAAAATCCGCCGACGGTCGAATAAAGACCGTACACGCAACGCAGCCGCGGTATTCACGCAGGAGCGATTCACGATGCAGGGAATGACGCCGATCGCGATGGATGATGAAGCCGCGGCCAACCGTACTGCCAGCATGACCCGCAACTCACAGAAACAACGCACGCCCGAGCAGATTCGCGCGGGCAACCTTCGGCTCGGCCTGATTATGCTGGCGGTCGCCGCTGCGTTCTTTCTGGGCGCAGTCGTGAAGCAGGTGTACTTCGCCGGGCACTGACGCGCCGCCGTTTTGCGCGTCGGGCCGGCACTGAAGAGGACGTCTGATGTCCACGCAGCACACCGTGAGCGACCGGAAAACCGACCGTGCTTTCAACCGCTCGATGCTGATCAAGCTCGTGGTGGTGGCGCTCCTGATGTTCGGCTTTGGCTGGGCGCTGGTGCCGATGTATCGCGCGATCTGCGAAGTCACCGGCGTCAACAATCTGGTGCAGCGCGACACCACGGCGCGCGAGGCGCGCAACACGCAGGTCGACATGACGCGCACGATTTCGGTCGAACTGGACGCGAACGCGCGCGGATTGCTGGGTTTCAGGCCGGAGCAGAACAGCATCGACGTGCATCCCGGCGAAGTCATGACGGTGATGTACGACATTTCGAACAACGAAGGACGCACGATCGACGCGCAGGCGATTCCGAGCTACGCGCCGAAGCAGGCCACCGAGTACTTCCGCAAGATCGAGTGTTTCTGCTTCACGCAACAGACCTTGAAGGCGAATGAGACGAAGCGCATGCCGGTGGTGTTCGTGATCGATCCGAAACTGCCGAAGGACGTGAAGACGATCACGCTGTCATACACCTTCTTCGAGCTGAACAAGCCGGCGGTTCCGGCGGCGCCGAAGCAGGCGGCCGGCGCGTGAGGCTTATGAGGTTCATGAGGCGCGAGCGATGAGCGACGACAGCGGCGCAGGATCGGCGAAAGCGAAGAAGGGCAGCGTGCTGCAACTGGTGAAGGCCGTGGCGTGGTCGTTCCTGGGCGTGCGCAAACGCGCTGATCTCGAATCCGACGCCGCGCAGTTGCATCCCGCGGCGCTGATCGCGGCGGGGATCATCGGCGCGATTCTGTTTATCGTCGTGTTGCTGCTGATCGTGCATGCGGTCGTCGGCAAGTAGTCCAAACGAATAATGTAGAGACCCCGACCATGTTCGGGCGCAACTGGAAACTGGAGAAACAGGCATGAGCGGTCAAAACGATAGCCCGTACTACTTCGTACCGCATCCGTCGCGGCATCCGATCAGCGCGGCCATTGGGCTGCTGGTCATGCTGTCGTCGCTCGCGTCGTGGATCAATGGCGACTCGTGGGCGCCGATCGGCGTGGTCGTCGGTCTCTTGTGGTTGCTCTTCACGCTCTGGCACTGGTTCGGCGACGCGATCTCCGAATCCGAAGGCGGCATGTACGGCA
This sequence comes from Burkholderia sp. Ax-1719, assembly GCF_011753055.1. GTDB lineage: Bacteria > Pseudomonadota > Gammaproteobacteria > Burkholderiales > Burkholderiaceae > Paraburkholderia. The sequence goes on from NZ_VWWJ01000023.1 coordinate 22,587, forward strand.
AGCGCGTGGACGTGTCGTACCGCTGGAGCATGAGCTGGTTCATCTTCTCCGAAGTGATGTTCTTCGGCGCGTTCTTCGGCGCCTTGTTCTACGCGCGCCAGATCGCCCTGCATCAGCTCGGCAGCCTCGACTTCAAGCTGATCTGGCCGGACTTCGCGGCGGTGTGGCCCAACAACGGCCCGGCGGGACTGGTCTCGCACTTCCGCTCGATGACGCCGTGGCCCGTGCCGACCATCAATACGGCGCTGCTGCTGTCCTCGGGCGCGACGCTCACGGTCTCGCACCACGCGCTGCGCGACAACCATCGCCGCAAGGCCATCGCCTGGCTCGCGGGCACGCTGGTGCTGGGGATCTGCTTCCTCTGCCTGCAAGCCTTCGAATACATCCATGCGTACAACGAACTGAATCTGACGCTCGCGTCGGGCATCTACGGTTCGACGTTCTTCCTGCTGACGGGCTTTCACGGTTTTCACGTGTTCCTCGGCGGCACGATGCTCGCCGTCGTGATGATCCGTCTGATTCGCGGGCACTTCACGCCGGAGCATCACTTCGCGTTCGAAGGCGCGGCGTGGTACTGGCACTTCGTGGACGTGGTGTGGCTCGGTCTCTACGTGGTGGTGTACTGGCTGTGACGCGCGCGGCGCGCTTTGCTTGCCTGGAAAGCGCGCCTGAAAACACGAAGGCGCCGCTCCGACATGGTCGGCGCGGCGCCTTGGTTTTTGCGGGATCGACGTGGGCGCGAAGTGTGCGACGCGTGCGACGTGTGAGTTTCGTGCGCGGATCAGCGACCGATGGGAATGCCCGTCGGCTGGATCCAGCCCATCCAGTGCGCGAACAGAATGAACAGAAACAGCGAAATGGAGAAGCCCACGCGCGTGGCGAGCGACCAGACCATGCGCTTGGTGCGGCCCCGATCGTGCATCATGAAATAGAGCGCCGAGATCATGCTCGCGATGATCAGCGCGAAGGCAATAGGGACGAGTATGTGCAGGAAGTTCACGGCGGAATTTGCGAAATCTCGCTTGTCTCGGGTCTTTTGTATGTCGGATAAAGCCTGTCTCATTATCGCACCGCGCCCTGGCGTGCGGGGTTCGATCATCCGTATGTGCCGCATTGGTCGTGCCCGATGAAGATCCGCCTCGTTCCCGCGCTGCTTATCCTGATCGTGATGGCCGTGACGATACGGCTCGGCTTCTGGCAGCGCGATCGCGCGCATCAGAAGGAAGCCTTGCAGGCGCAGATCACGCAATACGAAAACGCCACGCCGCAAACGGTGAGCGCCGCGCCCGTCGCGCTCAAGCGCATCGAGTTCCATCGCGTGCGTGCGAAGGGCACGTTCGAGCCGGCTCGCGTGGTGTATCTCGACAATCGTCCCTATAACGACCAGCCAGGCTTTTACGTGGTGATGCCGCTTAAACTGGACGACGGCGGTTACGTGCTGGTCAACCGTGGCTGGCTGCCGCGCAGCATCGATAACCGCGAGCGGATCGCGCCCTATGAGACGCCCGCAGGATCGGTGGAAGTGGAGGGCATCGCGCGCGCGGATGCCTCGCGCGCGTTCGAACTGGGTGCGGGCGGCTCTGCAGCGCACCAGAAGATCCGGCAGAATCTCGGCGTCGCTTCCTACGCAGCGGAAACCGGTCTGCCGCTGCAACCGTTCGTGATCCAGCAGACGGGCTTCGTATCGCCTTCGGCGCCGGCCTTCAAGGACGGTCTCGTGCGCGACTGGCCCGCGCCCAGCACGGACGTCGAACGCAACATCGGCTACATGTTCCAGTGGTGGGGCATGGCGGCCGCCGCGCTCGGATTCGGTCTTTATGCGGCTCGTCGAGCTGCGACAAAAGAGCGCATGCAGGCCGGCGAAGAACACGGTCCGCAGGAACAGGGGCCGGTTCATGGCGCGAAGGACGCCTGACGATCGATCATCGTCAGCGCAAATCAGCGCGTTGCGACAGGCGCAGCGCATGGTCAACAGGAAGCGACAGAAACGAGGTTCACGCAGTGTCGACGCAATCTCCCGATACCACCCATCACACGCAGGTTTCCCGCAACGCGGCGCAACAGGGCGGCGCACAGCCCAAGGGTTCGTGGCGGCGCGGCCGCTGGATGTTGTTCCTGATCGCGCTGATCTGCGGCGCGCCCATCGCCATCTCGTATTTCACGTACTACGTGATCAAGCCGAAGGGCGGCAGCACCAGCTACGGCACGCTGATCGAGCCGCAGCGCACGATTCCTCCGGCGCTGATGGTGACCGGCGACGACGGCCGCGCCGTGCCGCTGGACTCGCTGCGCGGGCGCTGGCTGATGATTTCCGTTGATGGAAGCGCGTGCGACGAAGCCTGTGTGCACAAGCTGTATTTCATGCGCCAGGTGCGCGCCACGCAGGGCGCTGAGCGCGAACGTGTGCTCACGCTCTGGCTGCGCACCGACGACGCGAATGTGCCCGACGTGGTGAAGAGCGCCTATCCCGACACCCGCATGCTGCGCGCCGATCCGGCCGCCGTGGCTGCGTGGCTGCCCGCCACCGACACGACCAAAGACACCGACCACATCTACCTGGTCGATCCGAACGGCAACCTGATGATGCGTTTCCCCGACCATCCGGATCCGTCAAAGATCAAACAAGACGTGACTAAGCTCCTCAAGTGGTCCAGCATCGGTTAAGGTGCGCAGCGCGAGTTCTGACAGAAAAGAGTAAGAGAGATGTTTATCCTGGAGCTGGGCCTGATTGGCCTGTGCATCGCGTTGCTGCCGCTTTCGTGGGTGTGGGTCAAAGCCGACGACAACAAATTCCGCAAGCTCGTGTGGCTCACGACCTTCATGACGCTCGACCTGGTCATGTTCGGCGGCTTCACGCGCCTGACCGATTCGGGGCTTGGGTGCCCTGACTGGCCGGGCTGCTACGGCACGTCGTCGCCGTTCATCGCGCACGTGCAGATTGCCGCCGCGCATCTGGCCATGCCGAGCGGTCCCGTGAGCATGTCGAAGGCGTGGATCGAGATGATTCACCGTTATTTCGCCATGGCGATCGGTGTCCTCATCATTGCGCAGATGGCGATTGCCTGGCGCGCGCGCATCAAGCGCCTGCCGCTGCATGTGTCGCCGTGGTGGCCGACTTCGCTGCTCGGCCTGATTCTCGTGCAGGGCATCTTCGGCGCGTGGACCGTGACGATGAAGCTGCAGCCGGTGATCGTCACCACGCACCTGCTGCTGGGGCTCACGCTGCTCGGCACGCTCGCGTGGCTCGGCGCGCGCATGACGCCGTTGCCCGCCTATGAGCCCGACGCCGCGCGCTGGCGCGTGGCCGCGCTCGCGGCGCTCGTGCTGCTGATCGTGCAGATCGCGCTGGGCGGCTGGGTCAGTACGAACTACGCCGTACTCGCCTGCACCGACTTCCCGACCTGCAACGGCGCGTGGATTCCGCCGATGGATTTCCATCACGGATTTCACCTGTGGCGCGCGCTCGGCATGGATGGTAACGGCGATGTGATTACGCAGGACGCGCTGGTGGCGATTCACTGGACGCACCGCACGTTTGCCTTCGCCGTGATCGCATATCTGGTATGGTTCGGCCTCAAAATGCGGCGCTATGCCTCGTTGCGCCGCCCCGCAAACTGGGTTCTGATCGTGATTGCGATCCAGTTTCTGACAGGACTTTCCAACATCGTCCTGCAGTGGCCGCTGCCCATTGCGGTGGCCCATAACGGTGGCGCGGCGATCCTGCTGCTTTTGCTCGTCGTGCTAAACTTTCGAATTGCTTGTAGCCGCCCCGGCCGCGCCGTTCTCCCTGCGCGCGACACCGCTGCGGTGTGATCCCGCCCTATGGAAAGTACAACCCTCCCCCAGTCACCCGGTAGCCGGATTTCGCAGTATCTCGCGCTCACCAAGCCCCGCGTGACCCAACTGGCCGTGTTCTGCGCGGTCATCGGCATGTTCCTCGCCGTGCCGGGCATGGTGCCCTGGAAGCAGCTGATCGGCGGCACCGTCGGCATCTGGCTGACGGCAGGCGCGGCGTTCGCGATCAACTGTCTGGTCGAGCAAAAGGTGGATGCGCGCATGCGTCGCACCTCGTGGCGTCCTTCGGCGCGCGGCGAGATCACCAGCGTGCAGATCCTGATTTTCTCGGCGGTGATCGGCGGTCTGGGGATGTGGGTGCTGTACACCTTCGCCAATCCGCTGACGATGTGGCTCACGGTCGCCACGTTCATCGGCTACGCGATCATCTACACGCTGCTGCTCAAGCCGGCCACGCCGCAGAACATCGTGATCGGCGGTGCGTCGGGCGCGATGCCCCCGGCGCTGGGCTGGGCGGCCGTCACCGGCCACGTGCCCGGCGACGCCTGGATTCTCGTGCTGATCATCTTCGTGTGGACGCCGCCGCACTTCTGGGCGCTGGCGCTCTATCGCCGCAAGGACTACGAAGCAGCCGGCCTGCCGATGCTGCCCAACACGCACGGCGAAAAGTACACGCGCCTGCATATCCTGCTGTATTCGCTGATCCTCTTCGCGGTTGCGCTGATGCCCTATATCTCGGGTATGAGCGGCCTGCTGTATCTCGTGTCGAGCGTGCTGCTCGGCGCGATCTTCCTGGCTTACGCCTGGAAGATTTACCTCGAATATTCGGATCAGCTCGCCCGCGCGATGTTCCGTTACTCGATCATCTACCTCTCGCTGCTGTTCGTGGCCTTGCTCGTCGATCACTACGTGCATGCGCTCATCGGAGCGTAAGACCATGACTCGACGCACGCTTGCGCGCCTGGCGCGCGCGACGGTGATTGCGCTGGCCGCCGCGGGTGCGGTGGGCGCGACGCTCGGACTCGAAGGCTGCGGCCAGCAGCCGCCGTCGTTCTCGAATCTCGATATCACCGGCAACACGCAGTTCGGCAACAACTTCTCGTTGCCCGATTCGAACGGCAAGACGCGCACGATGGCCGACTTCAAGGGCAAGGTCGTGGTGCTGTTCTTCGGCTACACGCATTGCCCGGACGTCTGCCCGACCACCATGGCCGAGCTTTCGCAGGCGCTGCAGCAACTGGGCCCCGATGCCGACAAGCGCGTGCAGGTGATCTTCGTGAGCGTCGATCCCGAACGCGACACGCCGCAGATCCTCGGTCAGTACGTGAGCGCCTTCAATCCCACCTTCATCGCACTGCGCCCGGCCGACGACGCGCAGCTCAAGCAGGTGACGAAGGACTTCCGCGTGTACTACGCCAAGGTTCCGGGCAAGACGCCGGACGGCTACACGATGGATCACACGGCCGCGAGCTATGTGTTCGACACCACCGGCAAGCTGCGCCTGTTCGCGCGCGACGGGCAGGGCGTCACGCCCTGGGTGCACGATCTGAAGATCCTGCTCGGCTCGAACGACAACAACTGATTCAAGCGATTCACGCGCCTGCATGCGCCGCAGCTATGCGCTGCGGGCATACCGCTATGCGATTTCTGTCTTTCGCGCCATCGGTGCGATATGAGACGATTTCTGTCTGGCAGCGGGCGGCACACAATGCGGCCCGGCAGCTCAACAACGTAATAAACAGGCAACAAGCGGAACTACCCATCCATGCAGCGCAGAAATCTGATCAAAGTACTCCTCGCCGGCGTCGCCGCCACCACCCTCGCAGCCAGCTTCGGCGCACGCGCTGACGACCAGGTCATCAAGGTCGGCACCGTCGCAGGTCCGGACGCCCAGGTGTGGGCCGTGGTTCAGAAGGTCGCCAAGCGCGAAGGCCTGAACGTCAAGGTCATCGAATTCAACGACTACGTGCAGCCGAACGCGGCGCTCGATTCGGGCGACCTCGACGCCAACAGCTTCCAGACCGGCCCGTACCTCGACAGCCAGATCAAGCAGCGCGGCTACAAGATCGTCAACGCCGGCCTCACGTACATCTCGCCGATCGGCGTGTACTCGAAGAAGCTGAAGTCGCTGAACGATCTGCCGCAAGGCGCGAAGGTCGCAGTGCCGAACGATCCGTCGAATGAAAACCGTGCGCTGCTCGTGCTGCAAAGCAAGGGCGTGATCAAGTTGCGCGCTGGCGCGGGCACGAACGGCAACAACGCTACGCCGCTCGACGTCGCAGAAAACCCGAAGAAGGTGAAGCTGGTCGAACTCGACGCCGCGCAACTGCCGCGCGCGCTGGGCGACGTCGACGCCGCCGTCATCAACACCAACTACGCGCTGGCCGCCGGCCTGCAGCCGACCAAGGACGCCATCGCCCTGGAAGACACGCACAGCCCGTACGCCAACCTGATCGCCGTGCGCGCCCAGGACAAGGACAAGCCGTGGGTGAAGAAGCTGGTGGCCGCGTACCAGTCGGAAGACGTGCGCGTGTACATCAAGAACCAGTTCAAGGGTTCGATGATCCCGTCGTTCTAAGCGCTGACGATGCGCGGCCTGAGTGCTACCTCAGCGCCGCGTTAGTTGTCCTCGCAAGTAAAAAAGCCGCTGCACGATCCACGTGCAGCGGCTTTTTTCGTTTGCGCTCCAGATTGCCGGCGTCTAGCCGAGCAGGCGCTGGACGACTTCCATCGCCTTGATCAGTTCTTCCTGTTCTGCGATGGAAAGCTTGCCGAGCCGGTCGGCCAGGCCGCCGATCGCGGCGTCCCTGAGCGTTGCATAGGTGCTGTGGCCGGTGTCGGTCAGATAGATAAAGGTGCGGCGTGCGTCGGCCTGCGAGGCGGCGCGCGCAATCAGATGACGGCGAGCAAAGCTCGCAAGAATGCGGCTCAAGTAGCCTGAATCGAGCGCCAGGGTGCGGGCGAGCGTTGCGGAGGTCTGCGTGCCTCCGCTGTCCAGCTCGCGCAGCACGCGGATTTCGGTCAGCGAAAACGGCGAACTGGGCTGATCGTCCTGTTGTGCCCCGAGGAACGTTCGATAAAAGCGATTGAACTGCAGGACGGCTTCTGCACGCCGTCTCGTGTCGGAATCATTCGACAAACTGGGTACCCGTGGTCAGTTCGTTGATATTGGTCAGATGCCACTATATGGGATGTCAGAGGCGCGCGATATCGTTCACTTTCTGAATCTTCGCATTGGTTCTACGCCGGTATCAAGCTGGGATTCCAAAGCGGGATCGCTGGAACGCGAGTGGTTGCGACCAAAGAGCCAAAATGGGCTACGCCAGGGAAAATACCAATGCATCCTGGGTCGCCCATCAAGCCTTATAAAAAATCTCAATGCATTGATTTATAAGGAATTTATCTTGCGTGAGCAAGCGGTTTCGCCTATGTTGACTGGTATTATTGTGGTTATATAATGGGCTCGCTTTCGCACCGGACCGACGCCACGCTGTTTTTGTCGCGTTTATTTCACGATCTGTCCGGGCGCCCCACGATCCGTCAAACCGCTGGCCGGAGTTCCATGGAAACCCGTTGGTCTGCCCTGATGCCCGATGCGCGCAACGTCACGCCGCTCTATCTGCAGCTGGCGCGCAACCTTGCCACGGCCATCCATTGCGGCGTCTGGTCGGCGGGCGAGGCGCTGCCTTCGGAGCGCACGCTGTCGGATGCGATCGGCGTATCGCGCATCACGGCGCGTAAGGCGATCGAACTGCTCGTCGAACAGGGCCTGATCCGGCGCGCGCGCGGCGCGGGCAGCTTCATCACGCCGCGCGTGGAAGATCCGCTTTCGCGTTTGACCGGCTTCACGAAGAAGATGGAGCAGCGCGGTTTCACCGCCGATTCAGTGTGGCTCGAACGGGGCGTGCGCCCCGCGCATCGCGAAGAGATTGTCCAGCTTGGCCTGTCGCCGGGCGCTTCGGTGTCGAGCCTGCGGCGCTTGCGCCGCGCGGACGGCATCGTGATGGCGGTCGAGCACTCGGCGCTGCCGGTGTCGATCGTGCCGGACCCGCAAGGCTTCGACGGCTCGCTCTATGCGTATCTGGAAGCGCGCGACATGCCGGTGGTGCGCGCGCTGCAACACTTTCGCGCCGTGAATGCGACCGGCGAGATCGCCGAACTGATGGGCGTGGAGCCGCGTGCGGCGCTGCTGGTGATTACGCGTGTGGGGTTCTCGCGCGACCAGCACGCCATCGAGCTGACCGACACGTATTGCCGCGATGGTTACTACGACTTCGTCGCGGAGCTGCGCCAATGAAACTCGCAGTGCAGGCGACCCCCTTCACCGCGCACGGGAACACTCGCGCGCGCCACGACTCTCTCATGCACGTCACCGTCAAGACTGACCGCGCGCAGGCCGTTGCCGCGCGCAATATCGGAAAAATCTCATGCTGAGCGGAAATATTCTCACCCCTGATGGCTGGATCAACGGCACGCTGACGTTCGAAAACGGACGCATCACGTCGATCGAGGGCGAGGCCGCCGATCCGGCGAAGAACGACGCGCCCTACATCCTGCCGGGCTTCATCGACCTGCATGTGCACGGCGGCGGCGGCGCGGACGTGATGGAAGCCGGCAACGCAATCGAAACCATCGCCCGCACGCATGCGCGCTTCGGCACCACGAGCCTGCTGGCGACCACCATGACCGCGCCGCGCGACGAGCTGATGAACGTCGTCACGGGTCTGGGCGACGTCGCGCGCAAGCGCACGCCAGGCGGCGCGCGCGTGCTGGGCGTGCATCTGGAAGGGCCGTACATCAACCCGGGCAAACTGGGCGCGCAGCCCGACGCAGCGGTGTCCGCCGTGCTCGACGAAGTGCTCAAGTACCTGTCGATCGCGCCGATCCGCGTGGTCACCGTCGCGCCCGAAATCGCGGGGCATATCGAGATCATCGGCGAGATGGCGGCGCGCGGCGTGCGCGTGCAGATCGGCCATACGCTCGCCACTTACGACGACGCGGTGAACGCGCTCAAGCACGGCGCATGCGGTTTCACGCACCTGTTCAACGCGATGTCGCCGTTGCATCACCGCAATCCCGGCGTAGTCGGCGCAGCGCTCGCGCATGCCGAATACGCCGAAATCATCCCCGACCTGCTGCACGTCCACCCGGGCGCGATCCGCGCCGCACTGCGCGCGATTCCGCGCCTCTACGTGGTGACGGACAGCACCTCGGCGACCGGCATGCCCGACGGCGAATACCGCCTCGGCAGCCAGCACGTCACCAAATGCCTCGGCGGCGTGCGTCTCGCGGACGGCACGCTCGCGGGCAGCACGCTCACCATGGATCAGGCCTTGCGCAATCTCGTCTCGCTCGGCTTGCCGATCGCGGACGTGTCCGCTCGCCTGTCGCGCTACGCGGCCGACTACCTCGGCATCGAAGACCGGGGCCGCCTGCAGCGCGGCGCCTGGGCCGATGTCAACGTGTTCGACCGCGATCTGGCGCTTACCGCGACCTATGTCGAAGGAGAATCGCTTGTCGAATATGCTTAAAGAAGCGCTGGCCTCGGCCAGCGTCGTCGCCGCGCAGCTCGCGGACACCTCGCGCGTCGAGGCGCTTGCCAGCGCCCTCGAAGCGTCGCCGCGCCACGTCGCGCTCACCGTCGCGCGCGGCAGTTCCGACCACGCCGCGAGCTATTTTGCCGCGCTCACCATGAGCCGCCTGGGCGTGCCAGTCGCTTCGCTGCCGATGTCGATCGCCACGCTGCAACAGGCGCCCTTACGTGTAAGCGGCCAGTTTGCCCTTGCTTTCTCCCAATCAGGCAGGAGTCCTGATCTCGTGGCGACCATCAAGGCGCTGCGCGACGCAGGCGCGCTGACCGCCGCGATGGTCAACGTGGCCGATTCGCCGCTGGCCGAGGCCGCGGGCACGGAACTGCCGCTGCTCGCCGGTCCCGAACTGAGCGTGGCCGCCACCAAGAGCTATATCGCGATGCTGGCGATGTCGGCGCAACTGGTCGCGTTCTGGCAGCGCGACGCCGCGTTCCTCGACGCCGTGCGCGCGTTGCCCGATGCGCTGGAGCGCGCAGGCCAGCTCGACTGGTCGAAGGCCGTTGATGAGCTGCGCGACGTCAAGCAGATGATCGTGATCGGCCGCGGCGCGGGTCTGGCCATCGCCCAGGAAGCGGCGCTCAAGCTCAAGGAAACCTCGGGCATCCAGGCCGAAGCGTTTTCGAGCGCCGAAGTGCGTCACGGCCCGATGGAATTGATCGGCAACGACTACCCGCTGCTGGTGTTCGCGCCGCGCGGTCCGGAACAGGCCGGCCTGATCGAACTCGCGCGCGACATGCAAAAGCGCGGCGCGCGCGTGCTGCTGGCCGCGCCCGCGAACGTGCCGGAGGCGACGCTGCCGCTGGTCGAAGCCGCCGATGCGGCGCTCGATCCAATCGCCGCGATTCTTTCGTTCTACGTGATGGCGGCAGGTCTTGCGGCCGCGCGCGGCCGCAATCCGGATGAGCCGCGTTACCTGAACAAAGTCACCGAAACCCACTAGATTGGAAAGCTGATGGAACGCATCCAGGAGTCCCGCCTGATGAACCCGGAAAATTCCGCCGATCAGGGCGAAGGCCGCACGAGCGTGGGCAACTTCACGCTGGTCGCGCCGCTCACCGGCCCGGTCGTGCCGCTTTCGGCAGTGCCCGATCCGGTGTTTTCGGAAGGCATGTTCGGCGACGGCATCGGTATCGATCCGCTCGCGGGCAAACTGCTCTCGCCTTGCGACGGCACCGTCATGCACCTTGCGCGCACCGGCCACGCCGTCACGCTTGAGACCGCCGAGGGCGCACAGGTGCTCGTGCACATCGGCATCGATACGGTCGAACTGAATGGCAAGGGTTTTTCGCCCAAGGTCGAGCAGGGCGCAAAGGTGCGTCGCGGCGACCTGCTGATCGAATTCGATCTCGATGTCGTGGCGTGCGAGGCGCCGAGCCTCGTTTCGGTGATCGCGGTGGCGAACTCCGATGCGTTCGAAGTGATCCAGCGCGCCGGCGCGGGCAACGTCGAGGCGGGCAAGACGCCGCTGCTGGTGCTGCGCGCGCGTGAAGGCGCGGCCCACACGGTGGGGGCGGCTGGCAGCGCGAATCTGGTGATGGATGAAGTGCGCCGCAGCGTGAAGCTCACGCATGCGGGCGGTCTGCATGCACGCCCCGCCGCGCGGGCGCGCGAAGCGGTGCGCGGCATCGAGGCGCGCGTGGAAGTGCGCTTCGGCGAGCGCAAGGCGGCGATCGAAAGCGTGGTCGGCCTGCTGGCGCTGGGGGCGGGCGAGGGCGCGACCATCGAACTCGTCGGCATGGGACGCGAGGCGCAGAAGGCCGTGGATGCGGTCGCCAATGAACTGCAGCGCGAAGCGCCCGGTGAGGGTCACGAAGCGCCCGCGCGCGCGTTGTCGCCTGCGCCGGTGGCTGCGCCTGCGACGGCTGCAAGTGCACCCGCTGCTGCGAACGCCCCGCAGGGCACGCTTTCGGGCGTGTGCGCAGCGCCTGGCGTGGCAGTCGGCAAACTGGTGCGCTGGGACGATGCCGAAATCGCGCCGGTGGAACTCGCGAGCGGCCCTTCGGCAGCGGAAAGCCGTCTGCTCGACAAGGCGGTCGCAGCCGTCGATGCGGAACTCGATACGTCAGTGCGGGCGGCGTCGCAGCGCGGTGCGATCGGCGAAGCGGGCATCTTCCAGATGCATCGCGTGCTGCTCGAAGATCCGACGCTGATCGACGCGGCGCGCGACCTCATCAGCCTTGGCAAGAGCGCCGGCTTTGCGTGGCGCGAGTCGATCCGTGCGCAGATTGCCGTGCTCGGCAAGGTTGACGATCCGCTGCTTGCGGAGCGCGCCGCCGATCTGCGCGATCTCGAAAAGCGCGTGCTGCGTGCGCTCGCGCTCACCAGTGGCGCCGCCAACAGCGCGCCGCGCGAACTGCCCGACGAAGCCGTGCTGGCCGCCGACGAATTCACGCCGTCCGACCTCGCCACGCTCGATCGCAAGCGCGTCACCGCGCTCGTGATGGCGCGCGGCGGTGCGACCTCGCACGCCGCGATCATTGCGCGCCAGGCCGGTATTCCGGCGATCGTCGCGCTCGGCGATTCGCTGCACAAGATTGCCGAAGGCACGGAAGTGGTGGTGGACGCAGGCGCGGGCCGCCTGTTGCATGCGCCCAGCGCGCAGGACATCGAACGCGCGCGCGCCGAAAAGCAGCGCCTCGCTGGCGTGCGTGAAGCGAACCGTCTGACCTCGCAACAGGCCGCTGCCACGCGTGACGGCCACGCCATCGAAGTCGCCGCGAATATCGCGACGCTCGACGATGCGCGCACTGCGGTCGAGAACGGCGCGGACGCCGTCGGCCTGCTGCGCACCGAACTGATGTTCATCCACCGTCAGGCCGCACCGACGGTCGAAGAGCACCGTCAAAGCTATCAGGCGATTGCCGAGGCGCTGGATGGCCGCACGGCGATCATCCGTACGCTCGACGTGGGCGCGGACAAGGAAGTCGATTACCTCACGCTGCCGCCCGAGCCGAATCCCGCGCTGGGTCTGCGTGGCATCCGCCTTGCGCAGGTGCGTCCGGATCTGCTCGACGACCAGTTGCGCGGCCTGCTCGCGGTCGAACCGTTGAGCGCGATCCGCATCCTGCTGCCGATGGTCACCGACGTCGGCGAACTGATCCGCCTGCGCGAGCGCATCGATCTGTTCGCGAAAGAAGCGGGCCGCACGGGCCGCGTCGAAGTGGGTGTGATGATCGAGGTACCGTCTGCCGCGCTGCTGGCGGATCAACTTGCGCGCCACGCCGATTTCCTTTCGGTGGGCACCAACGATCTCACGCAGTACACGCTGGCGATGGACCGCTGCCAGCCCGATCTCGCCGCTCAGGCGGATGGCCTGCATCCGGCCGTGCTGCGCCTGATCGCCGTGGCAGTGGAAGGTGCGAGCAAGCATGGCAAATGGGTGGGCGTGTGCGGTGCGCTGGCGGGCGATCCGCTTGCGGTGCCGCTGCTCGTGGGCCTGGGCATCACCGAGCTTTCGGTGGATCCGGTTTCCGTGCCGTCGATCAAGGCGCGTGTGCGCAATCTCGACTACAACCAGTGCCGCGAGCGAGTGTTCGACATTCTCGCGCTTGAGTCGGCGCAAGCCGTGCGCGCTGCGAGCCGCGCGCACTGGCCGCTCGATTGAGCACAACCGATCGTTAAATATCCTCATTAAAAGTCGTCAACACGCCGGCGTGCGCAGCGATCGTGCGCCGGTTTCTCTCACCTTAATACGTCACGCTAGAGACAGGGACTGGAGGCAGTTCGATGGATGGCAATCCGTTTCTTAAAATTCAGAGCCTCGGCCGCGCGCTGATGCTCCCGATCGCAGTGCTGCCCGTTGCGGGCATTCTGCTGCGCTTCGGCCAGAGCGACATGCTCAATATCAAGATCATCGCCGATGCGGGTGGCGCGATCTTCGACAACCTTCCGCTGCTGTTCGCGATCGGCATTGCCGTGGGTTTCGCGAAGGACAACAACGGTGTGGCGGCGCTCGCGGGCGCGCTCGGCTATCTGGTCGAAATCGCCGTGATGAAGGACATCAACGACAAGCTCAACATGGGCGTGCTGTCGGGCGTGGTGGCCGGCGTGGTGGCGGGGATGCTGTACAACCGCTTCAAGGACATCAAGCTGCCCGAGTTCCTCGCGTTCTTCGGCGGCAAGCGTTTCGTGCCGATCATCACCGGGCTCGTGTGTCTGTTGCTCGGGGTGATATTCGGCTACGCGTGGGGACCCGTGCAGGCCGTGATCGATTCGGCCGGCCATTGGCTCACCACGGCGGGCGCGATCGGCACCTTCGTCTATGGTCTGCTGAACCGTCTGCTGCTCGTGACGGGCCTGCATCACATCCTCAACTCGCTCGTGTGGTTCGTGTTCGGCACCTTCACGCCCGCAGGCGGCGCGCCGGTGACGGGCGATCTGCACCGCTTCTTCGCGGGCGACCCCACCGCGGGTGGCTTCATGGCCGGCTTCTTCCCGGTGATGATGTTCGGCCTGCCCGCCGCGTGTCTGGCGATGCTGCACGAAGCGCCGAAGGAAAAGCGCGCGATGGTGGGCGGCCTGCTGTTGTCGATGGCGCTCACGTCCTTCCTCACGGGCGTGACCGAGCCGATCGAATTCACCTTCATGTTCCTCGCGCCGGTGCTGTATGGCATCCACGCGGTGCTCACGGGCCTGTCGCTGGCGATCTGCTCGCTGCTGAATATCAAGCTCGGCTTCACGTTCTCGGCGGGGGCGATCGACTACTTCCTGAATTACGGTCTGTCGACGCACGGCTGGGAAGCGATTCCGCTGGGTCTGGTCTACGCGGTCGTGTACTACGGGCTGTTCCGCTTCTTTATCCGTCGCTTCAATCTGCCGACGCCGGGCCGTGAAGCTTCGGCGGGCGACACGGAAATCGCTTCGACGATGTCGGGCGTGGCGGTGGCCGGTGCGGCAACGGCGACGCGCGCGACGCGTTATATCGATGCGCTTGGCGGCGCGGCCAATCTCAAGGTGGTCGATGCCTGCACGACGCGTCTGCGTCTGAACGTGGTGGATCCGGCGCATGTCTCGGAACCGGCGCTCAAGGCGATTGGCGCGCGCGGCGTGCTCAAGCGCGGCGGGGAAAGCGTGCAGGTCATCATCGGGCCGGAAGCGGACATCATCGCCGACGAAATCCGTCGCGAGATGGCGAGTGGTCGTCCGGCTGCGGCTGCTGCTGCTGCGCCGGTCGCTCAGTCGGCGGCTGCCCAGCCGGCTGTCGCAAGCACGGCGGCATCTGCGGCATCTGCGGCAACGGCAGGCGAAAGCGGCCCGCTCGACCCCGATCCTTCGCGCTGGCTCTCCGTGCTGGGCGGTTCGGCGAACATCGTCTCGCTCGACGCCGTTGCCGCCACGCGCCTGCGCGTGATCGTGCGCGATCCGTCGGCGGTCGATCGTGCGCGTCTGGGCTCGCTGGATGTGGTGTGGGTGGCAACCGACACGCTGCATATCGTCGTCGGCAGCGCCGCACAGCGCTACGCCGATACGCTCTCGCTGCAGTCCGCTTGAGCGCATCTGCCTTTCGTCTGCCAGAAACGAAAAAACCGGCCTTCGGGCCGGTTTTTTTTATGCAATCGGAGTTCTCTGAGTTCCTGCGATATTGCGAATCAGCTTGGGTGTCGCGCAAGAAACGCTGTTTTGGCCGACCGAATACGCGCGGTCTCTCCCTAGAATTCTTCCCTTTATTCGCGCGGTAACACCCGTCGCCGTGGCGGCGAGTGCGAAGCAAGGGGCAACATGAACGCCAGTCAATTCCAGTGGGCCGTGGTCGTTTTCGGCATGATTCTCGGCCTGAGCGTCACGCGCATTCTCACCAGCGTCGTCGCTGCGTTTCGCTCGCGGCACAACACCCGGCCCGACTGGGTGCCGCTCGTCTGGGCCGCGTGCGTCTTCCTGCTGCAACTCGAACTCTGGTGGGCAATCGCCGACCTGCGCAGCATCATCAAGGACTGGACCTTCAACCTGTTCCTGCTATTCACGTTTTCGCCGCTGCTGCTGTTCTTCGCTGCGGCGCTCGTGTTGCCGTTGCACGAAGCCAACGTCAGCGAGTGTCAGATCGACCTTTTTCGACGCAACGGCCGCTGGGCGCTGATTGTAATCAGCGTCTACTATCTGCAGTCCTTGCTGCAAACCGTGTACTTCTGGCGGGAGTCGCCGGAAAGCTTCTGGATGGCGATCAACGTCGCGCTGATTGTCCTGCCGCTCATCGCTTTCTTCGCCCGGCGACGCCTGTGCGCCATCGCAACGCTGCTGAGTTTCGCGCTCACGCTTTGTTTCGTGTTCGTCGATGTCGCGATTCCGCCGCCTGCGTGAGTACGCGGTCAGTACAACGAATTGCGTTTGTCCTCGACCGCTTCCACCGTCACCTTGCCGCGCATGATGCGGTACGCCCATGTCGTATAGGCGAGCACGATTGGCAGGAAGATGACGACGGCGACCAGCATGATTTCGAGCGTCATCTTGCTGGAGGTGGCGTCCCACACCGTCAGGCTGGAACGCGGGTCGAGCGACGACGGCATGATGAACGGAAACATTGAAAATCCCGCCGTCAGAATCACGCCGATAATCAACAACGAGGTGCCGAAAAACGCGGTCTTTTCCAGCCGCGACCCAGCCACCGCGAACGCCAGCACGCCGCCGGCAATGCCGACAATCGGCGCGATCATCATCCACGGATACTGCACGTAATTGCCGATCCACAGGCCCACGCCCGGCTCGACGCTCTTGAGCAGCGGATTGGCGACGGCGTCGTAGGGCGCGGGATTGGTGATCGCGAAGCCGCCGATCAGCGTCGCCACCAGCGCGCCCGCCACGATGAAGAGCACGACCGCCACGCCCGCCGTGAGTCGCAGCGCCTTCGAGGCGCGCGCGGCCACGATGCCGTCGCTTTTCAGTTTGACGAACGCCGCGCCGTGCGCGGTGAGCATCGACAGACTCACGAGGCCGCAGATCAGCGCGAAGGGATTGAGCAGCGCCCAGAAGCTGCCGTAGTAGGTCACGCGTAGATCGCTGTCGTACTGGAACGGCACGCCCTGCAGCAGATTGCCGAACGCCACGCCAAACACCAGCGCGGGCACGAAGCCGCCGATAAAGAGCGCCCAGTCCCATGCGCCGCGCCATGTCGGATTGTCGCGTTTGCCGCGATAGTCGAATCCCACGGGCCGGAAGAACAGCGCGAACAGCACCAGCAACATCGCGAAGTAAAAGCCCGAGAACGACGCCGCATACACGAGCGGCCAGGCGGCGAACATCGCGCCGCCCGCCGTGATGAGCCAGACCTGATTGCCTTCCCACGTCGCGCCGACGGTATTGATGACGATGCGGCGCTCGGCATCGGTCTTGCCGATGAAGGGCAGCAGCACGGCCGCGCCCATGTCGAAGCCGTCGGTGAGCGAGAAGCCGATCAACAGCCCGCCGATCAGCACCCACCAGATCACTTTGAGCGTTGCGTAGTCCATGGTGCGGTTCCTTGCCGTGGGTCTTTGCTGGGTTTCTGCCGGGTCTCTGTAGCGCGCGAGTCAGGCGACGCGGTTGCCGCTCGTCACCGTCGCTGTCTGCTCGTGGAAATAGCGGCCCGTATGCAGCGCGGACGGCCCGAGGCGCGCGTACTTGAACATCAGCGTGATCTCGATGATGAAGAGCGCCGTGTAGAAAATGACGAAGCCCGCGATGCTCAGCATGACGTCGCCGGGCGCGAGGCTCGACGCGGAGAGGTGGGTCGGAAGCACCTCGGCGATGGTCCACGGCTGGCGGCCCACCTCAGCAACGACCCAGCCGAATTCGGCGGCCAGCCACGGCAGCGGAATGGCCCATACGACCCAGCGCAGGAACCAGCGACGGTTGTCCTGCAGCAGCGAGCGCTGCGCGCAGAACCAGAACGCCAGCACGAAGGTCAGCAGGAACAGCATGCCCAGCCCCACCATCACGCGGAACGACCAGAACACGGGCGCGACGGGGGGAATCGAGTGCTTTGCGGCGGCCTTGATCTGCTCGGGCGTGGCGTCCACGACCCGGGGGGCGAACTGCTTCACGAGCAGGCCGTAGCCGAGGTCCGCCTTGTGCGCTTCGAAGACGGCGCGGGTGTCGTCGTCGGCATCGCCCTGTTTCATCTTTTGCAGCGCGGCGTAGGCCAGCATGCCGTTCTGGATGCGCACCTCGGCGCGGCCCATCAGATCGCGCAGGCCGATGACGGGCTCGTCGATCGAGCGCGTCGCGATGATGCCCATGAGATACGGAATGCGGATCGCGTAGTCGGTGCGCTCCTCCTGCTGGTTAGGGATGCCGAATAGTGTGAAAGGCGCGGGGGCGGGCGCGGTATCCCATTCGGCTTCGATGGCGGCGAGCTTGATCTGCTGCACTTCGCCGGTGCGATAGCCCGATTCGTCGCCCAGCACGATCACGCAAAGCGTGGACGCCAGGCCGAAGCCTGCGGCGATGGCAAACGAGCGCAGGGCGAATTCGGTGTCGCGGCGGCGCAGGATGTACCACGAAGAAATGCCGAGCACGAACATCGACGCCGTCACATAACCCGCCGACACCGTGTGCACGAACTTCACCTGCGCGACCGGATTGAAGATCACCTGGAACAGGCTCGTCAGCTCCATGCGCATGGTTTCGTAGTTGAACGACGCGCCGACGGGATTCTGCATCCATCCATTGGCGATCAAAATCCACAGCGCTGACAGATTCGAGCCGAGCGCGACGAAGAACGTGGTGATCAGATGGCCGCCCTTCGTCATGCGGTTCCAGCCGAAGAAGAAAAGCCCCACGAAGGTCGATTCGAGGAAGAAGGCCGCGAGTCCTTCCACGGCGAGCGGCACGCCGAAAATATCGCCAACGTAGTGCGAGTAGTACGACCAGTTGGTGCCGAACTGGAACTCCATCGTCAGGCCCGTGGTGACGCCCATCACGAAGTTGATCGCGAAGAGCTTGCCCCAGAACTGCGTCATGTCCTTGTAGATCGGTTTGCCGGTCATCACGTAGACCGACTCCATGATGACGAGCAGCCACGACAGCCCGAGCGTGAGCGGCACAAACAGAAAGTGATACAGCGCCGTGACGCCGAACTGCAGGCGCGACAGATCGACGGTTTCGCTAATGGGCATGGTGGTCCCCTTGATTCACTTTCGGCGCAGTCGTTTCGGGCACGGAAAGAATCGCCCGCGCGACGTCCGCGGGCCGCATGGACATGTTTTCGGCTTGCGGATGATTGAAGAATGCGTACTTCAGCGCCATCAGCAGCACGAGCTTGATGACGAGGACGAGCACGATGTCGCGCGCGAAAGTCGGGCCGCGCACCCAGCGGCGCATGCGCGAACGCAAGTGAGGAGGCGCGTGTGCAGGCTGTCCGGAAGTGGAAATCATGGCGACGAGGCGGCTCCTTGCTGGTCCGTGGTCGTGTTTCCGTGGATGCGACGGCAAATTCCGCCACACCCGTTGCTCCCTTTAATCAGGCACTATTTTGATAATTATTTTGCAGTACGAAGGCATCGCAACCCTATTGTTATAGGTCAGATTTACAGGGTCGAATGCCAGGAAATGTGTCGATTCCCCCGATCGCTTTCCCGTAGCAGCGCGGCAGACGGGCGATATCGGGGTAGGACTTATCTTATGAGGGAACGGAAATGAGCGACGCGAATGTGCGCGCTAAAAGAAAAAGCCCCGCTTGTAAGAGCGGGGCTTTCGGGGCATGGCTTAGCCGATCGGCGATCAGGCGCGATTAGGCATATTCGGCCAGCGCAGTGCGCATTTTCTTCATCGCGCTGGCTTCGATCTGACGGATACGCTCGGCGGACACGCCAAATTCGTCAGCCAGTTCGTGCAGCGTCGAGCCGCCCGAACCGTCGTCTTCGACGTTCAGCCAGCGCGCCTCGATGATGCGGCGGCTGCGTGCGTCGAGCGCTTCAAGTGCGCTAGCGATGCCGTCGGACTGCAGACGGTCGCGCGAACGTGCGGCCAGCACGGCGCTCGGCTCGTTGTGCGAGTCGGCCAGCCAGGCGATCGGCGCGAACGATTCTTCGCCGTCGTCATTCTGGCTTTCGAGCGCGATGTCGGCACCCGACAGACGCGTTTCCATCTCGACGACTTCTTCGCGCTTGACGTTCAGTTCTTGCGCCAGGCCTTCGATCTCTTCCGGCGTGAACGATTGCAACCCTTGCTTGTGGCTGCGCAGGTTGAAGAACAGCTTGCGTTGCGCCTTGGTCGTCGCGACCTTCACCATGCGCCAGTTGCGCAGGATGTATTCATGGATTTCGGCCTTGATCCAGTGCATGGCGTACGACACGAGTCGAACGTTTTGCTCCGGGTCGAAGCGCTTGACGGCCTTCATCAGGCCGATGTTGCCTTCCTGGATCAGGTCGGCGTGCGGCAGACCGTAGCCAAGGTAATTGCGCGCAATCGAGACAACGAGACGCAGGTGCGACAGCACCAGGCGGCGCGCGCCTTCAAGATTGTTTTGCTCGCGGAACTCGGTCGCGAACTGGCGCTCCTCTTGCGGCGTCAACATCGGGATCCGGTTCACGGCCTGAATGTAGGCGTCGATGTTGCCCAGCTGACCGGGCAGCATGGAAGCGTTCGCGAGCGCCAGTACACCCGAACCCCCGGCCTTGGCCGACGACGGGCTAAGCATATTCGGAAGGGTCATGGTCATTGCGTTGCTCACGTAGCGAACTCCTCAGGAATCTTGCAAAAGTCAGACTGCGACTCCACGGTGGATGTTAGCACTCTGAATCAGTGAGTGCTAATACTTGGAGTCTGTAGGGGCTTCATGGTTCCGGCTACCCTATCGAAAACTTGTTTCAATAGATTTCAGTGAAAAGCCGGCAGGCAAGCTGGACGGGGCTTGCGGCCCGGACGAGCCCGCACACACCGGCGGGCCGAAGAAATACTCTAGAACGAGGCCGCTTCCGGCAGGAAGCGATGCAGAAAAAGGGCTGGAATAACAGCGCTTGAAGATGATGTTTGCCACGATTCTCATCGTAGCCAGGCGGTCTTAATCTGGACTTAAATCCAGGCCTGAATTTGAGAATAATCCGACCCGAATTGTTGCCGAGAGACGTATCCCAGAGACATTGGCGCCGTCTGAAGGTGCAGCGCTGCGACACTGGGGCGCGCTTTCGTTTTGCGCGTGTGCGTTTGCCAACTCATATTGGGGCGCTCGCTTTGATCGCAAGTATCCTTGCGCGAAATCCTGGTATAAATTTCAGCGAGACGCGTGGGGTAAATCTTCGGTGCGGGTAGGCGGATGGCCGTCGGCTCGTGCGCAAGGGGCTCGAGCAATGGCGGCAAAAGTAATCGATGCGATTCGCGGGCTGGAGCGAGAGCGCTTCCGCGCGATGGTGGACGGCGACGGCTCGTCGCTGGATCAACTGCTTTCGGATAGCGCGACCTTCGTGCATACGAACGGCAAGCGCGAGACCAAGCAGCAGTTCATCGATGCGATCACGGCAGGGCGTCGCCGCTATCGCCAGATCGAGATCCAGTCGCAGGACGTGCTGCCCGTCGGCCGCGAGACCTGTCTGATCTCGGGCCGCGCGCTGATCGAAATGGAAGCGAACAACGGCGCGCTGCTCTATCCCATTGCCTACACGGCAATCCAGACTCAGGAGGATGGCCACTGGCGTCTGGTTGCGTGGCAGGCGACGCGTTGCGCAATCGAGTGACGACCGGTAAGTCCACTCGCCGATTCCGCATGTCGGCCCAGAGTTAGCGCTTCAGCGCTTACTCTGGCCCCACGCAGAGCGTAAGCGGATCGGGCGCACGCCAGCGGCCCGTTATGCCGCCGGCGCTCAACGGCGCCGCCTTCTTTACTGCTTCTACAAACCTGTTCCGATAATCGGTCTTGAGCGTCGCGCTCAGGCCGCCGCGCGGCGATCGATCTGCGTCCACGCCGAGCGATTGACCGCGCTCACCACCGCCGCCACGACTGCCTGCGCTGCATCGTCCGCGACACCCACGCCGTGGCGCAGCGACTGACCGCGCACCCGCGCGCCGACGAATACCGCCGTGCCGCCTTGCGCCGTACGCGTCGAGTCAAACGAGGTGATTTCAATGCCTTGACCGGCCGCTGCCGCAATCGCCGTGGCGACTGCCTGGGCGTGCGTGCCGTCAATCGACGCTGCCGCCGCAGCGGGAATTGCCACGTCGCGGCCTTCGAAGCGCACGCGGTTCGCGCCTGCATGTTCCGCCGGGCCTTGCGTCTCGAAGTACTCGCTGGCGAACAATGCGCAGATGGCGTCGCCGGTGATTTCTTCGCCGGAAGCGTCGGTGACCGTCTGCACGGCGTGGCTGAACTCGATCTGCACACGGCGCGGCGGCGTGAAACCCATGCCGCGTTCGAGCAGATACGTCGCGCCGCCCTTGCCCGACTGGCTGTTCACGCGGATCACGGCGTCATAGCTGCGGCCGAGATCGGCGGGATCGATCGGGAGATACGGCACTTCCCAGACGGCGTCCGGCTGCTGCACGGCGAAGCCCTTGCGGATCGCGTCCTGATGCGAACCCGAAAACGCCGTGAAGACGAGATCGCCCGCATACGGATGACGCGGATGCACGGGGAGCTGGTTGCAGCGCTCGACCACGCGGCGCACCGCATCGATATCCGAAAAATCGAGGCCCGGGTCGATGCCCTGGGTGTAGAGGTTCATCGCGAGCGTGACGATATCGACATTGCCGGTGCGCTCGCCATTGCCGAACAGGCAGCCTTCGATGCGATCCGCGCCCGCGAGCAGCGCCATTTCGGCGGCGGCCACGGCGGTGCCGCGGTCGTTATGCGGATGCACGGAAAGCACGATGCTGTCGCGATACGCGAGGTTGCGGTCCATCCACTCGATCTGGTCGGCGAAGACGTTGGGCATGGCCGCCTCGACGGTCGCCGGAAGATTCACGATCATCTTGTGATCGCGCGTCGGGCGCCACGTCTGGGCCACCGCATCGCAGACTTCGCGTGCAAACGTCAGCTCGGTCATGCTGAAGGTTTCTGGCGAATACTGGTAAGTCCAGTGCGTTTGCGGGTTTTTGTCGGCGTGTTCGCGGATGATGCGCGTGCCTTCGACCGCGAGCGCCTTCACTTCGTCCTTCGACTGGTTGAACACGATCTTGCGGAACGACGGGCAGATCGCGTTGTAGAGGTGGACGATGGCGCGCGGCACGCCTTCGAGTGCTTCGAATGTGCGCGCGATCAGCTCTTCACGCGATTGCACGAGCACTTCGATGGTCACGTCGTCGGGAATGCGCTTTTCGTCGATCAGCTTGCGCACGAAATCGAAGTCGGTCTGCGAGGCGGACGGAAAGCCCACTTCGATTTCCTTGAAGCCGATTGCGACGAGCATTTCGAAGAATTCGGTCTTCTGCTCGATGCTCATCGGCTCGATCAGCGACTGGTTGCCGTCGCGCAGGTCGGTGCTCATCCAGATCGGCGCGCGCTCGACGGTGCGCGTCGGCCATTTGCGGCCGTTCAAACGGATGGCGGGGAAGGGGCGGTACTTCTCAGCGGGATTACGCAACATGACGAGCCTCGTTCTTCATGGTGTCGTTTGCGATGGCGGTCGGCAGCGGGCGGCTGGCGGGCTGGCGACGGAGCACGATGCGCGAAACTTCATGCGTACGGGCGGCAACCGCGGACGCAAGGAAGACGGCCACGGTGACGGCGGTAGCCGGCGCGGCGAAAGCGGACGTGAACGATGCCCATGCAACGTGCATTTTGACCTCGCGACTCGTCCGGACGGTAGACGGACGAATGCAGACGACAGGTTGTAGAGATACAGCGGATTTGGGGTACTGCGAGAACTGCTTTGGGAGGACCGCGGTGACCGGAGAGGTGGTCGTTGCGGCGCTACACCAGCTTTAGGCTAGGCGTAGCGATAGGGCCGATAGTAGGCCGTGGGCAATGCGGAGGGTGTTCGGGAAGGAACGCATTCGTCCAATGTAAATCAGGGCGCTTGCGTGTGTCAACAGGGAATTTGCAGATTGCGCGCAGGAAGATGCGCGAAGATGGGCGACGAAGCGCGCTGAAGCGATGGTGTGTATTTCGCGCATCGCCCGCGCCGCGTGGCTTTCGGCGGATCGGGCGATGTCTTCGTTGCGGCTGACTTAACGCCTGGCGATGCGCTTGATCGTTTCGATCTGACGCGCGATTGCGTCGGGCACCGGTGCTTCGCCGCGCAGCACCGCTTCGATCCATGCGGACGTGGTCGCGGCGTCGCGGCCTTCCGGAAGATCGACTTCGGGCGCGTCGGGCGACGAGCGCTCCGGCTCGATCAGCGTTTCGCAGATGCCGTCGTGCAGCCAGTCCACCTGCACCTGGCGGCGCGTATCGGCGACAGCCTCGCCTTCGGTGCCGCGCGCGAGCAGGGCGCCGCCGATAGCCGCATCGGGATGCGCCGCGAACAGCGCGCTCAGGCTTTCGCGATAAGGCGGATGCGTGTAGTTCACCAGTCGCAAGCCCGGTTGCGCGAACGGCTGCAGCAGTTTCACCAGCGTATGCGTGGAGTTGCGCACGCCCATACGCCGACGCAGCGAGAGCAGCCGCGCGAGTTGCGGCGCGAGCGTTTCGATCGGCGCAAATGCGACTTTGCGTTCGGCAAGCTGCGCCTCGATTTCCGCGTGATCCTGCGCGGCGGGGCGGTTCAGCGCAGTGAAGATTTCCGCGCTGGTGACGCGACCCGGATCGGTGACGACGCCATGCACGAGCGTCGGCACCCCTTCGCGCGCGAGCAGCAGCGCGAGCAGCGGCACGAGATTCGGCTGCTTGCGCGCGCCGTTGTAGCTCGGGATCGACACCGGCCGATAGTCGCCTTCGGCCACCACCAGCGGCGCAAAGGACGCATGCGCGGCGGCAAGCATCGCGGCCAGTTCCTCGGCGGTTTCGCCCTTCAGGCGGTAGGCGAGCAGCACCGCGCCCAGTTCGAGATCGGAGACGCGGCCGTCAAGCATGGCCGCATACAGCGCGTGCGTGTCTTCGGACGAGAGCGAGCGCGCGCCGTGCGGCCCGCGGCCAATCTCCTTGATGAAGCGGGCGCAGGAGAAAGTGTCGGTGGAATCAGTGGAACCGGCGGATTCGGGGGCGTTCATGGCGGCGTGGGTGCGGAAGCGGCGACGCACGCCGCTCCGTTCAATTTGGGATATCGGGGATGCAGGAAGTATCGCACGACCCGCGCAGCCAGACCGGACGCAGTGGGGGCGGGAACCATGGACGCAGCGGGTGCGCTGTAATACGCGGTTGCCGTAACGTGATGACGCCCTCATGCCCCTGCGCGTTACACTCGTGCGTTATGTTCGTCAGGCCTCGCCGCTCGCGCGACTGCTGTGTCGGCGTCCTGGCATCATCCAAAAGACGGAGATTTCGATGACTTACGTATTCGATCCGGCGCCGCTCGCCGCTGTGCCGGTCGCTGGCAGCGATGCGCGCTTTCCGGTGCGCCGCATCTACTGTGTTGGCCGCAATTACGAGGCACATGCACGCGAGATGGGCCACGATCCGAACCGCGAGCCGCCGTTCTTCTTCGCCAAGCCTGCCGATGCCGTGCTCTATGTTGCGCCGGGCGCTGAGGCCGAATTCCCGTATCCCGATCAATCGCAGAACGTGCATTTCGAGATGGAACTCGTCGCGGCGATCGGCAAGGGCGGCAAGAACATTCCCGTCGAAAGCGCGCTGGATCACGTGTTCGGCTATGCACTGGGCCTCGATATGACGCGCCGCGACCTGCAAGCCGAAGCGAAAAAGCTCGGCCGTCCGTGGGATACGGCGAAAGGCTTCGATCATTCGGCGCCCATCGGCCCGATTCATCCGGTGGCGCAGGTTGGGCAGATCGGCAAAGGTGCGATCTGGCTGAACGTGAACGGTGAGGAAAAGCAGCGTTCGGATATTTCGCAGCTGATCTGGCCAGTTGCCGACACGATCGCATTCCTTTCGACGCTATTCGAGTTGAAGGCCGGCGATCTGATCTACACCGGCACGCCCGAAGGCGTGGGCGCGGTCAAGCGTGGCGACGTCATGACGGGCGGCGTAGACGGTCTGGGCGAATTCGCCGTGCGCGTGGTCTGAACGAACTAAGAAGAGGAGCGTGAGAGGAGCATGAAGCTTTACAGCTATTTCCGCAGTTCGGCGTCGTATCGCGTGCGTATTGCGCTTAACCTGAAGAATCTGCCCTACGAGTACGTGCCGGTGCATCTGGTGCGCGACGGCGGCGAACAACTCAAGCCCGAGTACCGCAAGATCAATCCCGATGCGATCGTGCCGACTCTCGTCGACGACGACAATCACGCGATCCAGCAATCGCTCGCGATTATCGAATACATCGAGGAAACGCATCCTGAGCCGCCGCTGCTGCCGAAGTCGCCTGCCGACCGCGCACACGTGCGCTCGCTCGCGTTGCAGGTGGCGTGCGAAATCCATCCGATCGACAACCTGCGCGTGCTGAAGTACCTCAAGCACACGCTGGGCGTCGACGATGCGGCCAAGGACGCGTGGTATCGCCATTGGATCGAAAGCGGTTTCGCGACGCTGGAAGAACGGCTCGCGAACGACCCGCGCACGGGCAAGCTTTGCTTTGGCGATACGCCGACCATCGCCGACCTGTGCCTCGTGCCGCAGGTGTTCAACGCGCATCGCTTCAAGATCGACACGACGCGCTATCCGACGATCCAGCGCATCTGCGACTACGCCGGGCAACTCGATGCCTTCGTGCGCGCTGCGCCGGGTGCGCAGCCGGACGCGGAATGACGCGAAGATAAGCGTCGATAGATGCAAAAAGGGCGCCGTTCGTGAGAGCGGCGCCCTTTTACTTTCAGCACATCTGCGGCTGCAAGCGGATCAGCTACCCAGCAGCGCGTCCGCGAATTCCTCGGCCACGAATGGCTGCAGATCTTCGACCTTCTCGCCCACGCCGATGAAATACACCGGCACCGGGCGCTGGCGAGCAATCGCCGCCAGAATGCCGCCCTTGGCCGTGCCGTCGAGCTTGGTCACGATCAGGCCCGTGAGGCCCAACGCGTCATCGAAAACCTTCACCTGCGTGAGCGCGTTCTGACCCGTGTTGGCGTCGATCACGAGCAGCACTTCGTGCGGCGCGCCGTCGAAAGCCTTGCCGATCACGCGCTTGACCTTCTTCAGCTCGTCCATCAGGTGCAGCTGCGTCGGCAGACGGCCGGCGGTATCCGCCATCACGACATTGATGCCGCGTGCGCGCGCCGCGTTCACGGCGTCGAAGATCACCGCGGCCGGGTCGCCGCTTTCCTGCTGCACGACCGTAACGTTGTTGCGCTCGCCCCAGATCGTCAGCTGCTCGCGCGCGGCGGCGCGGAAGGTGTCGCCGGCGGCCAGCAGCACGCTCTGGTCGAAGCTCTGCAGATGCTTGGCCAGCTTGCCGATGCTGGTGGTCTTACCCGCGCCGTTCACGCCCGCGATCATCATCACGAGCGGTTGCGCGCGGCCCAGCATGAGCGAGCGTTCGAGCGGCTTGAGCAGGTCGATCAGCAACTGGCGCAGCGCGGTTTTCACCTGTTGCGCTTCGGTCAGGCGTTCGGCGCGCACTTTCTGGCGCAGCGCTTCGAGCAGATATTCGGTGGCGTCCACGCCCGCGTCTGACATCAGCAGCGCGGTTTCGAGCTCTTCGTAGAGATCGTCGTCGATCTTCGCGTTGACGAAGATGCTCTGGATGTTCGAGCCGGTCTTGGACAGACCCGAGCGCAGGCGCGACAGCCAGGATTGCTTGGCGACGGCGTCAGGCGCGGGCGGCGGCACGATTTCGACGGCGTCGAATTCGG
Organism: Burkholderia sp. Ax-1719; assembly: GCF_011753055.1. Taxonomy (GTDB): domain Bacteria; phylum Pseudomonadota; class Gammaproteobacteria; order Burkholderiales; family Burkholderiaceae; genus Paraburkholderia. The sequence continues at coordinate 49,718 of NZ_VWWJ01000023.1, forward strand.
CTTCGCTGCTTTCATCGTCCGCGATGATTTCGTTGGCTTCGGCGGCTTGCGGCGCATGCGGCTCGATTGCGGCGGGCGCTTCAGGCGTTTCTAGCGCCTCGTTGGCCTCGTGCGCTTCGTCCTGTGCGGCTTCGGCTGCATCGTTCCCGGCGCCCTTCGAGCCCCGGAGTCGTTTGAAGAAACTGAACATGATCTGGTGTGGTGGGATCGCGTTGCGGGTCTGACCGAGGGACGGTCATCGACGTCGAAGATGCGGGCAACGCGTGGAAAACACAGCATTTTATCAGGCGGCTCCGGGCGCGTCGCCGCGACGGGCCTGCAGCGTGCGCGCGCCCCTGTGGTAACGTTCGCGCAATAGCACGTCGGCGCGCTCACGCGCGGACAATCGTACTCATTCATCCAGTAGAACCCGTATGGCCCGTTCATCTATCCTGCGCCCGCAAAGCGCCAAAGCCGCCGCAAGGCTCGAGGCGAAGCCCGCCGCGAAGCCTGCTGTCAAGGCGCCCGTCAACGCGCCGCATTCGATCCGCATCATCGGCGGCGAGTGGAAGCGCACGCCGCTGCCGGTGCTCAATCTCGAAGGCCTGCGTCCCACGCCCGATCGCGTACGTGAGACGCTGTTCAACTGGCTCGGCCAGCAACTCGATGGCCAGCGCTGTCTCGATCTGTTCGCGGGCAGCGGCGCGCTGGGCTTCGAGGCCGCCTCGCGCGGCGCGGCGCGCGTCGTGATGGTCGAGCGCAGCGCGCGCGCCGCCGCCCAATTGCGCGCCAATCAGGCGCGTCTGGGCGCCAAGACGATCGAAATCGCCGAAGCCGATGCGCTGCGTCTGGCCGCCAATCTCGCGCCGGGCTCGTTCGATGTGGTGTTCCTCGATCCGCCGTTTGGCGATGAGGCGCTGCTCACTCGCTCGCTCGAACTGGCCGCGCCGCTCGTGGCCGCCGACGGCTGGCTCTATGTCGAATCCGGTGAGCCGGTTGATCCGGCTTCGCAGCCCGCGCTGGCGGGCTGGAGCGTGGTGCGCGAGGGCAAGGCGGGAGCGGTCCGCTATCATTTGCTGCAGCGCGAAAATGAGGAATAATGCGCGTTCGATAATGAAGCGGGCGGGCGTCATCCGGCGTCACGCAGGCACTCGCGCATGCCGCGCAGATCATAAAGTGGCGTGGCAATGCGCCCCATTTCTGTTGAGAGGAGAAGCCTCATGGTAGTCGCCGTGTACCCCGGTACGTTCGATCCGCTCACGCGCGGTCACGAAGATCTCGTGCGACGCGCATCGAGCATTTTCGACACGCTGGTGGTCGGCGTGGCCGACAGCCGCAACAAGAAGCCGTTCTTCACGCTCGACGAGCGGCTCGAAATTGCCCACGAGGTGCTCGGCCATTATCCGAATGTGCAGGTGATGAGTTTCAAGGGCCTGCTGAAGGATTTTGTGCGCAGCAACAACGCGCGCGTGATCGTGCGCGGCCTGCGCGCAGTGTCGGACTTCGAGTATGAGTTCCAGATGGCGGGCATGAACCGCTACCTGCTGCCGGACGTCGAAACGATGTTCATGACGCCGTCGGATCAATACCAGTTCATTTCGGGCACCATCGTGCGCGAAATTGCCCAGTTGGGCGGCGATGTCAGCAAGTTCGTGTTTCCTTCGGTGGAAAAGCGCCTGCAGGACAAGGTGGCGGCGCTCAACAGTGCGGCAAAGCCCTGACGTCTTCGCGGGTCAGGCAAATCGCAGGGCCGCGGCGCTATAATGTGTTGTTTTTGAAGGGAAAAGCGAGAGAAGTATGGCCCTGATGATTACCGACGAGTGCATCAATTGCGACGTCTGCGAGCCCGAGTGCCCGAACGACGCGATCTCGATGGGCCCGGAAATCTACGTGATCGACCCGAACAAGTGCACGGAGTGCGTCGGCCATTTCGACGAGCCTCAGTGCATCCAGGTGTGTCCGGTGGAGTGCATCCCGAAGAATCCCGAGCACCTCGAATCGCAAGAGCAACTGATGCAGAAGTACGAGACGCTGACGGCGGCGAAGAACGCCTGAAGCGATTTGTCCTGCTGCACAAAGAAAAAACGCGCCCGAGGGCGCGTTTTTTTATGGCTCGACGCTGGTTACTGAGAGCGTCAGGCGACGATGGCCTTGAGCGCGGCGATGAGCGTGTCGCATTCGGCGTCCGTACCGATCGAGATACGCAGATGCTGGTTGATGCGCGGCGCGTTGAAGTGGCGCAAGAAGATCTCCTGCGCGCGCAGTTTCGCCGACATCTCTGCCGCGTCGTGGGCCGGATGTTTCGCGAACACGAAGTTAGCCGCCGACGGCACGACTTCGAAGCCCAGCGCTTCGAGCGAGGCGATCAGGCGCGTGCGGCTTGCGATCACGCGCTGGCAGGTCGACTCGAAATACGCGTTGTCTTCATATGCCGCCGTGGCGGCCGCCTGCGCGAGCCGGTCGAGCGGGTACGAGTTGAAGCTGTCCTTCACGCGATTGAGCGCCTGGATCAGATCGGCGTGGCCGAACGCGAAGCCCACGCGCATGCCCGCAAGCGAGCGCGACTTGGACGTGGTGTGTACGACCAGCAGGTTCGGGAAGCGCTCGATCAGCGCAATGGCCGATTGCGCGCCGAAATCCACATACGCTTCATCGACGATCACCACCGAATCCGGATTGCCCGCGACGATGCGCTCGACTTCGGCGAGCGGCAGCACGTGGCCCGTGGGCGCGTTCGGATTCGGGAAAATCACGCCGCCATTGGGCGTGTTCTGCGCGAGGTAGTCGTCGGCGCGAATCTCGAAACGCTCGTCGAGCGGCACCGTGTTGAATTCGACTTCGTACAGGCGCGCGTAGGTCGGATAGAAGCTGTAGCTGATGTCCGGAAAGAGAATCGGCTTGTCGTGCTTGAGCAGCGCCTGGAAGGCGTGCGCGAGCACTTCATCGGAACCGTTGCCGACGAACACCTGCTCCGGGCGCAGGCCATGATGCGCGGCCACCGTGGCGCGCAAGCCCTTGGCGAGCGGGTCCGGATAGCGGCGCAACGATTCGCCGGAGCCGTCCGTGCCGGCCAGTTCCGCGCGGATCGCGTCGAGCACGCGCGGCGAGGGCGGGTAGGGGTTCTCGTTGGTGTTCAGCTTCACCGGGTGCGCGAGCGCCGGCTGTTCGCCGGGCACGTAGGGCACGAGGCGGTGGACGATGTCACTCCAGAAACGACTCAAGACGCTCTCCTTGGCTTCGATAAGACTTGCGGCGCGCGGCCGCGAGTCCCAACGCAGCGCGCGCGGATTTCAGCCGTTGCGGTGCAGCAGCATCACGGCGCGTTCGGTTTCGCCCTTGACGAAGGTGGGCATGATGGCGAGCGAGCGTTCGATCGACGCGTCGATCACATCCTGCTCTTCGCGGCGCGGCGGTTTGAGCACGAAGTTCGCCACATCCGGCTTGGCGCCGGCGCGCGCGCCTTCGGGAATCAGATCGCGCGGATGGCCGATGCCGATGCGCAGACGCCAGTAATTCTGCGTCGACAGATGCGCGGAAATGTCCTTCAGACCGTTATGGCCGCCGCTGCCGCCGCCGAGCTTGAGCTTGACGGTGCCGGGCGACAGATCGAGTTCGTCGTGCGCGACGAGGATCTCGTCGGGCAGGATCTTGAAGAAGTTCGCCACCGCGACGACCGACTGGCCCGAGCGGTTCATATACGTCTGCGGTTCGAGCAGATGCACTTCCTCGCCGTAGAGGCGCGCCTTCGCGTAATGGCCGTGGAAGCGGCGCTCGTCGCGCAGCGTGGTGCCGGCTTCGCGCGCGAGCTGGTCCACGAGCCAGAAGCCCGCGTTGTGGCGCGTCGCCGTGTATTCGGCGCCCGGATTGCCGAGCCCGACGATCAACCTGATCATGTTGGGTGTTCCGCCTGCGTGAATCGATGAATTGCTGGATCGATCCGCAAGTGTACGGAAGAGTAGAAAAGAGTGCGAAAAAAAACCCGCCGGGCGAACCGCGGCGGGTCACGTCGTTCCGTTTTATTCAAACGGATCGAGAGGATCGGCTCTTGCCGGCTGATTACTCAGCAGCGGCTTCTTCGCCTTCAGCAGCAGCTTGCGCGCCAGCCGGAACCGGTGCCGAAGCGACGACCGGGTTTTCGACTTCAACGTGCTGAACCAGCGTCACGCCTGCGGGCAGGGTGATGTCCTTGGCGTGCACGGATTGACCGGCTTCGATCTTTGCGAGGTCGACTTCGATGAATTCCGGCAGTTGGCCCGGCAGGCACTGGACTTCGAGTTCAGCCAGAACGTGCGAGATGATCGCGCCGCCCGTCTTCACAGCCGGGTTCGTTTCCTGGTTCATGAAGTGCAGGGGCACCTTCGTGTGGATCTTCTTGCTCGAGTCAACGCGCTGGAAGTCCACGTGCAGCACGAGCTGACGGAACGGGTGGTATTGCACGTCGCGCAGCAGAACCTGTTGCGACTTGCCTGCCACTTCGAGCTCGAGGATCGACGAGTGGAAGGATTCTTTCTTCAGGGCGTGCCACAGCGCGTTGTGATCGACTTCGATCAGTTGCGGCTCAGCGCCGACACCGTAAACGATGCCAGGGGTCTTGCCAGCGATGCGCAGGCGGCGGCTCGCACCCGTACCTTGCAGGTTACGCTCGAAAGCGATGACTTTCATGGTGTTCTCTTTTTCAATGCACTGCCCGCGACCAGGCAGTAAGTAAAACGGGGTCCTTTCGGCAAACACTTGCCAGAAGGCCCCCGACGATAACAGCGCAGACCTTCGTCCGCCTGCGCTGATTACACGAAGGCGCGGCATCCTTGCGAATGCCGCGCCTTTCGCGCGAATCTTTTTAGCTGTCCGCGAACAGCGACATCACCGAGTCGCCGCGACGGATGCGCGAGAACGTTTCTGCCAGCAGACCGGCGCTGGTGAGCGCGCGGATCTTCGAGCAGGCACGGGCTTCTGCGCCCAGCGGAATCGTGTCGGTCACAACCAGTTCGTCGAGCTCCGAGGCTGCGATGCGCTCGCCCGCGCCACCCGAGAGAACCGGGTGCGTAGCGTAAGCGAACACCTTCTTCGCGCCGCGTTGCTTGAGCACTTGCGCTGCCTTGCAGAGCGTGCCGGCGGTGTCGACCATGTCGTCCATGATCACGCAGGTGCGGCCTTCGACTTCACCGATGATGTTCATCACTTCGGCGACGTTCGCCTTCGGACGACGCTTGTCGATGATCGCGAGATCGCAATTCAGTTGCTTGGCGAGCGCACGGGCGCGCACCACGCCGCCGACGTCCGGCGAAACGACCAGCAGGTTCTCGTGATTCTGCTTGCGCAGATCGCCGAGCAGCACGGGCGTAGCGTAGATGTTGTCGACGGGAATATCGAAGAAGCCCTGGATCTGGTCAGCGTGCAGATCCATCGTGATGATCCGCTCGACGCCCGCGATTTCCAGCATGTTCGCCACGACCTTCGCCGAGATGGCGACGCGCGCCGAACGGGGGCGGCGGTCTTGACGGGCATAGCCGAAGTAGGGGATGGCTGCGGTGATCCGGCCGGCGGATGCGCGCTTGAGCGCATCGACCATGATCATCAGTTCCATCAGGTTGTCGTTGGTCGGTGCGCAAGTCGACTGAAGGACGAAGACGTCCTTACCGCGCACGTTTTCCTGGATTTCGACCTGGATTTCACCGTCGGAGAAGCGGCTAACCATAGCCTTACCGAGGGGAATACCGAGGATCTTGACGACTTCCTGTGCAAGCGCGGGATTTGCGTTGCCAGTAAAAACCATCAGGCCGTCATGGCTGCTCATCATGCACCTGCTGCGGACTTGGGGGGGCGAGAGGAACTACTTGGGCGAACTACTTTAGAATTTTTGGCAGGGGAGGAAGGACTCGAACCCTCGCATGCCGGAATCAAAATCCGGTGCCTTAACCAACTTGGCGACTCCCCTACACTCAACTTCTAGCCTGACTGACCGGTAGGACGATCAGCCATGCAAAACTTATGACGCGAAAGCGAAGAGTGGATGCTTGTCCAGACTCGAGGTGACTGCGCTTCTCCAGTTCGGCTGTTCCGCAAGCAGTCGGGTCTGAGCCGATTCTGCTTCGTTCCGACTGGCGAATGCTGCAAATACGCTTGCACCCGATCCGGTCATCCGCGCCGGCGCGACACTGTTTGATACATCATCAAACCATCGCAGCACTTGCGCTACTTCCGCGTATTTTCCTGCGACAACGGCTTGCATATCGTTATGACCGAAGCTATCTGGCCATCCCTGCTGCGTTGCTTGCTGTGCAAGAAAGAATGCTATTGTGCAGTGCTGCGTGTCACGTGTCAACTGCTTTTCCGAAAAAATCTCGGCGGTCGGGACGTGTGCCTGCGGTGTCACCACGAGGAAGTGGCGTGCGGGCAATTCAATTGCCTGCAACGCTTCGCCAACGCCTTCTGCAAATGCATTCTTCCCGAACACGAAGAAGGGCACATCCGCACCTAGTTTCAGCGCCAGCGCCTGCAATTCCTCGCGCGGCAGATTCAGTTTCCACAGCCGGTTGAGCGCCAGCAGCGTGGTGGCCGCGTCCGAGCTGCCGCCGCCCAGGCCCGCGCCCATCGGCAGACGCTTTTCGATGTCGATTTCCACGCCTTGCTGCGTGCCCGTGTGTTGCTTGAGCAGCGTGGCGGCGCGCACCGTCAGGTCATGTTCGGCGGGAACGCCGTCGACTTCGGTCGTGCGCGTAATGCGGCCATCCTGGCGACGCTTGAAATGCAGCGTGTCGCCCCAGTCCAGCAGCTGGAAAACCGTCTGCAGGTTGTGGTAGCCGTCGGGCCGGCGGCCCGTGATATGGAGGAACAGATTGAGTTTCGCGGGCGCGAGGCAGTCGCGCAGCGAGTCTTGAGTTTCGGTCATGTTGCGTGGCGTCCGGCGAGGTGTGCGTCGAAGCACATGCCGGACGCAATTCCTGGATTACTGGTCGAGCACGAGCTTGATCTGCAGCGGCGGATCTTCGCGCGTGAGGTTCACGCGTTTGACGCCGGTGGCCGGCGCATCCGCGTAAGCGAGATAGTCGATGTCCCAGCCGTCCTGCTCGATCTTCGAGAGGCGCTGCGGATTCTGCGGATCGAACGTCGTGCGGGCGCGCGAATCGGGCGCCGCCGACGGCTGCAGCCAGTAGCGCAGACCTTCGACCGGCAGCGCGAAGCCCATCGCCTGCTGCATCAGCGTGCTGACGTTGTCGGCGGTGAGCGGCGGCTTGTTCGGCAGTTCGAGCGTGGCCTGACCCGGCGCGGACGTCACGACAGCCAGCGTCTGTCCGAGCGGATTGAGCAACTGCAGCGTGACGGTCGAATTCGCCTCGCGCAGATCGAAGTTGCCGTAGGCGTTGCGCTGCTGGCCGTTCTGATCGTTGTACTGGATCGCGAAGCGGCCGTGATACGCGCGGCTCGTCTGCGTGGTCAGCGAAGTCGTGGCGCGCGCGGTGGACGGCTCGTGCGGCGCCTGCGTCGCGCAGCCCGCGAGGGCGAGCAGCGCGGCGGCCGCCACGCCCAGTGCCGGACGGCGCACGCAGGTGGACAGCAGACTGGACAGAGGGAAATTCGCCATCAGAGATCGTTGACCTGGAAACGCTTGAGCGTCTTCAGGAGCGTGTCGTTGTCGGGTTCGAGCTTGCGGGCTTCGCGCCAGGCATCGCGCGCGCCGGTCTGGTCGCCGTTCTTCCACAGCACTTCGCCCAGATGCGCGCCGATTTCGGCGTTCGGCTGCAGGCTGTACGCCTTACGCAGCAGCTTGATGGCATCGGCGTTGTCGCCCATGCGGTATTTGACCCAGCCCACGCTGTCCATGATGAAGGCGTCGTCCGGTGCCAGCGACGAAGCTTTCTCGACCAGACGATCCGCTTCCGGCAGACGCTGGTTGCGATCCGCGAGCGAATAGCCGAGGGCGTTGTACGCCTGCGGATTGTCCGGCTGCGTCTTGATCAGCTTGCGCAACTGCGCTTCCATGATTTCGTAGTGGCCGTTCTTTTCGGCGGCCATCGCGTAGTCATAGGTGAGATCGGGATCGTCCGGGAAATCGGCGGTGGCCTTGGCCAGACGTGCTTCGGCTTCCGGGTAGCGCTTCGCGTCGAACAGGATCGCGGCGTCCGTGCGGGCGATCAGCGCCTGGTCGCGCGGGTCGTCGCTCTGGATGCTGGCGAGCTGCTTGCGCGCTTCGTCGATCTTGCCCTGACGGTCGAGCATCTGCGCGCGCGTGATCTGCGCGGGCACGTACTGCTGGCTGCTCGGGCCGATCTTGTTGAGCCACGCTTGCGCGCCCGCATCGTCCTTCTGCTCGACGGACAGCTGCGCGAGGTAGATATACGCCTGACCCGCATCCGCGCCCGGCGTCTTTTCAGCCTGTTGCGCGTACATCTGCAGGTACTTCTTCGCGTCGTCGTACTTCTTCTGCTGCACGTCGATGAGCGAGAGCGCCATCAGCGGCATCAGGTCTTTCGAATCGTTCTTGTGCAGGATCTCGAACTGCTTCTGCGCGTCGTCCAGACGATCGGAAGCCAGATAGGTCTGCGCGAGCGCGAGGCGCCCGTCACGCGACTTCGGATTGCTCTGCACGTACTTTTCGATTGCAGCGACGCCTTCCTTGCGCTCTTCAGGGCCCATCTGCGCGAGCATCAGCGCGGCGGGCAGGAAGTCGGGCTTGATCGCGAGCGCCTGCTCGAACGACTTGCGTGCGCCGGGCACGTCGTCGGCGAGCAGTTGCTGACGGCCGATAGCGAGCTGCGCTTCAGGGCGGTTCATGTCGTTGGACAGCAGCGACTTGAGCACGTCCAGGCCGCCCGAACGGTTCGGGCCGCGCGAGAGCAGCAGTTGCAGCGAGAGGATCGCCTGACCGCGGCTATCCGCGGGTACGCGCGCCAGTTCGCGCGCGAGCAGCGGCTGCGCGTCGGCGGGCTTGCCGCTGAGGACGAGCAGGGAGGCGTCGAGCTGCGCCGCGCGCTCCGAATCGGGAGCGTACTGCTGCCACAGTTGCACCGCGGTCAGCGCGTCCGTGGGGCTTTGCGCGGCCAGCGCGATCTCGGTCGCACGCTGCGCCATGCGCGGATCGTGCGTGTCGCGGGCGAGCGCGAGATAGGTCTGGTAGGCGGGCGCCGGCTGGTCGCGTTGCAACGCGACTTCGGCGGCGAGCACCTGGAAGACGATCTGGCTGGAGAGCGCAACGTTCGGCAGGTCCTTCTGCTCGTCCGCCGTGGCGGGGCCGAAGGCGTCCGGCATCGTGACGGAAGTGTCGTCAGAGTCGGGGGACGGATCCTGCGCGTACGCGCTCGAAGTGGTCAATGCCCAGGCGGCGAGTACGGCGACGCCAAGCAGGCGACGGGGTCCGAACGCACGCAGTGCCGGGGTGTTGCGCAGACGCGGCGCTGCTCCAGGCAGGCGCTTCGCAAACAGCTTTACGAAAGACAGTTCCATGGAATTCCGTCGAATGTTTCGGTCGATTGTAACGCGCTGGCTACAATACGCGCACGACGATGACGCAAGTTGCAGACCAGCCCCGCGCATCCCCCGATCGTTTCAGCCAATCTCACCACCCGCCTTTCATCAGTCGCCAGTCATGCCAGAACTGCCAGAAGTCGAAGTCACCCGCAGAGGCATCGAGCCCTGGGTCGCCGGCCGCCGCGTCGAGCGCGTTGACGTGCGCAATGCGTCGCTGCGCTGGCCGGTGCCCGCCACGCTCGCCCGCACGCTACGCGGTCGCACGATTCGTTCCGTGGGGCGGCGCGGCAAATATCTGCTGTTCGAAATCGATGAAGGCTGGTTTATCGTGCATCTTGGCATGACTGGGACGTTGCGGGTGTTACGTAATTTTCCAAAGCCGCCGGCGGCCGAAAAGCACGATCACGTCGACTGGCTGTTCGACGAGTTCACGCTGCGCTATCGCGATCCGCGCCGCTTCGGCGCCGTGCTGTGGCATCCGCGCGAGGCTGGCGACGTGCTGGGGCATCCGCTGCTGGCGAACCTGGGCATCGAGCCGTTTACGCCAGCCTTCGACGGCGCGCTGTTGTTTCGCGAGACGCGCGGACGCAAGGTCTCCGTCAAGCAGGCGCTGCTCGCGGGCGATATCGTCGTGGGCGTTGGCAATATCTACGCGTCGGAAAGTCTGTTTCGCGCGGGTATCCGGCCGACCACGCCCGCAGGGCGCGTTTCGCTGGCGCGCTACGAACTGCTCGCCGACGCCGTGCGCGCCGTGCTGGCCTCCGCAATCGAAAAGGGCGGCAGCACGTTGCGCGACTTCGTCGGCAGTAATGGCGAGAGCGGCTATTTTCAGCTCGAATATTTCGTCTACGACCGCGCGGGCCAGCCCTGCCGCGTTTGCGGCACGCCGATCAAACAGATCGTGCAGGGCCAGCGCTCCACTTATTTCTGTCCGCGCTGCCAGCGCTGACGGGCAAGCTTCTCCATGTATCTCTCGACTGCATCCAAAGACACGCTCACGAGCGCCGCGCGCCAGGCCGCGCTGAAGGCCACGTATCCCGTGGAACTGCTCGCGAGCTTCGCGCCGCGCCTGATCGCCTGGCAGCGCGTGCATGGCCGCCACGATCTGCCGTGGCAGAACACGCGCGATGCCTATCGCATCTGGCTATCGGAAATCATGCTGCAGCAGACGCAGGTTTCCACCGTGATTCCCTACTACGCGCGCTTTCTCGAACGCTTTCCGACCGTCGAAGACCTCGCCAACGCGCCCATCGACGACGTGATGGCGCTGTGGGCAGGCCTCGGCTACTACACGCGCGCGCGCAATCTGTACCGCTGCGCGCAGGTGGTGGCGCAGGAACACGGCGGGCAGTTCCCGCGCACGGTCGAAGGTCTCGCGGAACTTCCTGGCATCGGCCGCTCGACGGCTGCGGCGATCGCCTCGTTCGCGTTCGGCGCGCGCGAGACGATTCTCGATGGCAACGTGAAGCGCGTGCTGGCGCGCGTGTTCGGCGTGGAAGGCTTTCCGGGCGAAAAGCGCGTGGAAAACGGCATGTGGACGCTGGCCGAGTCGCTGGTGCCCGATGCCAATGCGACGGACGCCGATGTGAGCTCGTACACGCAAGGCCTGATGGATCTGGGCGCGACGCTCTGCACGCGCGGCAAGCCCGACTGCGAGCGCTGCCCGTTCGCGAGCGACTGCTTGGCGAAGACCACCAACCGTCAGCGTCAATTGCCCGCGTCGCGTCCGAAAAAGGCCGTGCCGTTGCGGCAGACCTGGATGCTCGTGCTGATGGACGGCGATTCGGTGATGCTGGAAAAGCGCCCGCCTTCGGGCATCTGGGGCGGCTTGTGGAGCCTGCCCGAAGCGCCCGGCGAAGCCGCGCTCGCTGAGCGCGCTGAAGGTTTTGGGGCGGATCTGTCGACGGTGTCGGCGCTCGCACCGCTCACGCACACCTTCACGCACTTCAAGCTCGACATTGAGCCGCGTGTGGTCGAGATGGGGCGCAAGGGCGGCGCGCTCGGCGCGCAGGAAGCCGAAACGGTGTGGGTGCCGCTGCGCGAGATCGATGCATATGGCGTGCCCGCGCCGGTGCGCAAACTGCTCGACGGTCTGCGTGGGTCGCTGATTTGAAGCGTTAAAGCAGCAGCATCAGAGCAACTGATGCTGCTGCATGTAGTGATGCACGACCTCGATACGCGCGCCGGCGTCGTTCAGCTCCATGAGCTTTTGGCGCGCGCGCAGCGCGATCGGCAGCACTTCGGCGAGGCGGTTGGAGACCCACGTGGGGTCGTCGAAGCGGAACGGCTCCGCGAAGGGGACGCTGGCAGCATCGCGCTCGCGGATCGTCGCGATGATGCGTTCCAGCACTTCGGCGCAGGCGCCAAAGCGCGCCAGCGCTTCGCTGCCTTCGAGCGGAATGTCGTCGGGCAACGGCTCGGCCATGCCGACCAGCAGGCCGTCGTGCTGCGCCCGATGCGATAGCAGCCTGAAACGCCGCGTGCCCTGCGCGCGGATCAGCAGCATGCCGAACGTCTCCACATCGCATTGCTCGATTTCGGCGAGACAGCCGATCGCTTCGGGCACCGAGGGTTCGTCGGGCAGCGCGACTTCGCCGCCGCTTTTCAGCAGGCACACGCCGAACGGCGTTTTTTCGCGCAGACATTCGCGCGCCATGTCCAGATAACGCGCTTCGAAGATCTTCAGCGGCAACAGGCCGCCGGGGAAGAGCACCGTATGCAGCGGAAAGAGCGGCAAATCGGCGAGCACGGCAGGAGTCGAGGACATGGCGCAACGCTTCGGTTAAGGCCGCGCCCGCGCGGCCAGTTAGGCGATAAGCCGGGACGATTCTCCGACGTCGAGGGGTGCATCGCGATGACGCACGATCACGTTAGACTCGCCCGCGAAGCGCGTGGCGAGCGTCTGGGCGATAAAGACCGAGCGATGCTGGCCGCCGGTGCAGCCAATCGCGACGGTCAGATAGCTGCGGTTATCGGCGCGAAAATGCGGCAGCCACTTGGCCACGAACGCATAAACGTCGTCGATCATTTCATGCACCGCCGGTTGCGCCTTGAGAAAGTCGATCACGGGCTGATCGAGCCCGGTGAGCGGACGCAGACGGGCGTCGTAATGCGGATTGGGTAGCGTGCGGACATCGAACACGAGATCGGCGTCGAGCGGCACACCGCGCTTGAAGCCGAACGATTCGAAGGTGAGCATGAGCGAGCCGCGCTCGCCTTCGACGAATACCTTCACCCACTGGCGCAGCGCGTTCGAACTGAGATTGCTGGTGTCGACCTGATGGCCGAATTCGGCGAGGTTGGCGACCAGTTCGCGCTCGTGCTCGATCGCTTCTTCCAGCGATTTGAGCATGCCCACGTTGGCATCGTGTGCGGCGGAACCCGACAGCGGATGGCGGCGGCGCGTTTCGGAAAAGCGCTGGATCAACGACTGCGTGCTGGCGTTGAGAAACAGCACACGCACGTCGTGCTGGGGCGCGAGACCGCGGATCATCTCCGGCATGTCTTCGAACGAGGAACTCGAGCGCGCGTCGATCGCAACCGCGAGACGCTCGTAACCGTCTTCGGAGAGATATTGCGCGAGTTGCGGCAGAAAACGCGGAGGCAGGTTGTCGACGCAGAAATAGCCGACGTCTTCGAGCGCGTTCAGCGCCACTGACTTGCCGGAACCCGAGATGCCGGTGATCAGGATGATACGCATGGGAAAGTCGATGAACCCGATTGGGTCATCATAGCATCCGATCTGCGCCCTCGCGATGACAGTCGGGCGTGCCGGCCGCACACCGGCGGCCCAGGACAGGCTTCTGGCCGGGCCGCGGGGAACGTTAGATCAGCTTGCCGGGGAACTGGCTGTCGGGGTCCTGCATGGCGAGGCGCTGGCGGTCCATGAAGTCGCGCAGCGTGTCGATGCCGCGCAGCTGCAGGATCGTGTTGCGCACGGCCGCTTCGACCAGCACGGCGAGGTTTCGGCCAGCCGCGACCTGAATCGTGACCTTGCTGATGGGCAGGCCGAGCACATCGACGGTTTGCGATTCCAGCGGCAGACGCTGGAATTCGCCGTCGGGACGGCGCACCAGCTGCACGATCAGCTTGAGCTTCATTTTCCGGCGCACGGCCGTTTCACCGAAGATCGTCTTGATGTCGAGCAGGCCCAGACCGCGCACTTCCAGCAGATTCTGCAGCAGCGGCGGGCAGCGGCCTTCGACGAAATCCGGTCCGAGGCGCACGAAGTCCACGGCGTCGTCGGCCACCAGACCGTGGCCGCGGCTGATCAGTTCCAGCCCCAGTTCGCTCTTGCCCAGGCCTGAATCGCCGGTGAGCAACACGCCCATGCCGAGAATGTCGAGGAATACGCCGTGCAGCGTGGCGCGCGGCGCGAGGATGCGCGACATGTAGAGACGCAGGCTGTCGATCACCGTGGCCGCTGACATCGGCGTGGTGAACAGCGGCGTGGACGAGCGTGTGCAGCGCAGGACCAGTTCGGGCGGCGCGGTCATGCCGTCGGCGACTACGAGGAAGGGCGGCTCCAGGGCGATCAGTTCGGCCATGTGGCGCGAACGGTCTTCGTCGGTCTGACGCTGGTAGTAATGCACTTCGGCGTCGCCGAGCACCTGAATGCGGTTCGGGTGAATCAGGTTCAAGTGGCCGACGAGGTCGGCGCTGGCCGTGGCCGTGGCGACCGTTTCAGCCGAAAAGCCGCGTTCCCAGCCTTCGTGCCCCGTCAGCCAGCTGAGCTTCAGCGTGGTGGCGTTGTCGTCGAAGATGCTTTGGGCGTTGATGCTGGACGTGTCCATGAACCGGTGACTCCGCAGTGACTCGCTTGACTACTTTTCAGTACTTCCACCGTTTTAACGGATACCGGCCTCGCCCGGTTGCCCGTGTTTTCACCGATGAGCCGTGCACGCACACACGCAGGCGGCGCGCGCCGGCCGGACGTGACAAACGCAACGGCCGGGCAGACGCGACGTACGCGCTGATGTGCAACACGCGCTACATCAAGGTTGCCACTGGGTGAGCAGGCGATGCAACGTCTCGCGATCCTCTTCCGTGTGCAGGCGCTCGCGCGTTTCGCGATCCGACAGCAACTGGGCGATCTCGGACAGAATTTCAAGATGCTGCTGCGTAGCCTGTTCGGGCACGAGCAGGAAGATGAGGAGCGAGACGGGCTGACCATCCGGCGCTTCGAAGGCAATGGGCTCGGCCAGACGCACGAAGGCGGCGAGCGGCTGCTTCAGGCCCTTGATGCGGCCGTGCGGGATCGCCACGCCCTCACCGAGACCGGTGGAGCCCAGGCGCTCGCGCGCGAACAGATTGTCGGTAACCGTGCTGCGGGCAATGCCGTTCTGGTTTTCGAAGATCAGGCCAGCTTGTTCGAAGACGCGTTTCTTGCTGGTAACGGACAGGCCGACGACGACGTTCTCGATGGGAAGTATTTTGGCTAAACGATTCATGTTGGCAGGCGAAAACGTGGCCTGAAATGCTCCTCACCCCGGCAAACGATGCGAAGGATGCGCGAGGCATACATGCCTTTGCGCACCTGACGATGCGTGCGCGGCCGGCGCCGTGGTTGGCATAACCTTGGCACAACCTGCGCGGAGCCGGGACCGTGGGGACGTGATACCCCGAAAGCGACCAGTCCATTATAGATCAAGCGTACTGGCCGATGGTGCGATGCGCCAGGCATCGGCGCAACCATTGTTGCACGGTTGCACCCGTCCACACCGTTCGATGCCGAACGCGCGCAGCGGGCTTCCATTAAAAAAGCCGCCCTGTGGGCGGCTGCGCTGGTGCGTTGGATCAGACGTTCCAACCGGTTCTGAATCGGGGCCGCATCGGAATTCAACCGGCAGCCCCGCGTTCCTGCTACTGCTATCGCACCAACATCTTCATCGCATCATTGCGGCGGTAGTTCGATCTGAACTTGCGGCTGATGCTTGAGCGCTTCGTGCTGATGTCCCTGCACGCGGTCCTTGTGACGCACGACCTGGCGATCGAGTTTATCGACCACGAGATCGATGGCGGCATACATGTCGCCATTGCAGCTCTCAACGAAGATGTCCTTGCCTTTCAGATGAAGGTTCACTTCAACCTTCTGTCTCTTGTCCTTTTCCTTGTGGTTGTCGACCGAGAGGACCACATTGCCATCGATGACCTGATCGAAATGCCTTAGCACCCTGTCCAGTTTGGTGATCACATATTCTCGCAACGCTGGCGTTACTTCGAGATGGTGTCCACTGATCTTCAGATTCATAGTGCTTCTCCAGGCTGATGGCCGCGTGACGCGTGAAGCGCGGCTGTGCCGGTCGACTGACTTGCCGAAGCGTGCGGCTCCCCGAAAGGCCTGCTACGAACGACTAGCGCGGCCGGCCATTTCCGCCAACTGGCGTTGCGGCCGGAAAACGCCTGCTCCGTAAAAGCCGGAACAGGCTCAAAGAGACTTGCGCAAATTGACCGCTGGAATCTTCAGTGCTTCGCGATACTTCGCGACGGTGCGTCGCGCAACCACGAAACCCTGTTCAGCCAGCAGTTCGGCTATGCGGCTGTCCGAAAGAGGGGATTTGGTGTTCTCGGCTCCTATGAGTTGCTTGATGAGCGCGCGGATCGCGGTTGAGGATGCTGCGCCTCCCGTGTCTGTCGATACATGCGATCCGAAGAAGTACTTAAATTCAAGTGTCCCGAATGGAGTCAGCATGTATTTACCGGTTGTCACACGCGAGACAGTTGATTCGTGTAGGCCCAGCGTATCAGCAATCTCCCTCAAAACCAAGGGGCGCATGGCGATCTCGCCGTGGACGAAAAAGTTCTTCTGACGCTCGACGATCGCCTGCGCCACGCGCAGGATGGTTTCGAAGCGCTGCTGGATGTTCTTGATGAGCCAGCGTGCTTCCTGCAACTGCTGGCGCAGCGAGCCGCTACCCGGATCGCCCCGGTTGTTGCGCAGGATATTCGCGTACAAATGGTTGATGCGCAGCTTGGGCACCACTTCCGGGTTCAGTTCTGCGAACCAGTTCTGGCCCGTCTTCTTCACCATGATGTCTGGCACGACGTAGTCGGCTTCCGCCTTGCCGTAGGCCGCGCCCGGGAACGGTTCGAGCGAGCGGATCATCGTGTGCGCGTCGCGCAGTTCGTCGTCGCCGGTCTTCAGTTGCTTGCGCAAGCGCGTGAAGTCGCGCGCCGCGAGCAGTTCCAGATGGTTCGACACGATCTCCAGCGCCAGCGTGCGCGTAGGCGACGAATTGACGCGCAGCAGTTGCAGCTTGAGACATTCGGAAGCCGAACGCGCACCCACGCCCGCCGGGTCGAAGCTGTGCAGCAAGGCGAGTGCCGCGTTCAGCTCGTCGTTATCGACTTCGAGTTCTTCCGGGATATCGGCAAGAATTTCCTCGCACGTCGTGGAGAGGTAACCGTCTTCGTCGAGCGATTCGATCAGGAACGTAATGAGCGCACGATCGCGCAGGCTGGCGTTCGTTTCGCGCAATTGCGCCATCAGGTGATCGCGCAGCGTCGTGGTGGATTCGTGGATCTGCAGCGGCGGCAGATCGTCGTCGTCGGAGGCGCTGCCCGAGCGGCCGTAGTCGTCCAGATTCCATTGGCTGGAATCGCCGTTGGCGTCGCCGCCCAGGCCGTTGTAGTCGTCCACGCCGCGCGGTTCGCCATCGCCGTTATCGCTGTCGCTGCCCGATGAGCTGGACGAGCCGTTGCTGGCGCCCTGCATCGATTCCGGCGCCGACGATTGCGGCGGCTGGGCGATCAGCGAGCCGTCCGCGGCTACGCGCAGGGGGCTTGAAATCCAGTCGTCGTCGTTCTCCAGCAGCGGATTTTGCGAGATCGCCGTGGCGACTTCCTGCTGCAGTTCGAGCGTCGACAGCTGTAGCAGCCGGATGGACTGCTGCAGTTGCGGAGTGAGCGCAAGATGCTGCGAGAGGCGGAGTTGGAGGCTGGCTTTCATGGCAATGTGCGATTCATTGTAAAGAGTTTGCCACGCTCGCGATACCACGCGACATTCGCGAAAACGCGCGTGCCCCGCCTTGGTGCCGCTGGGGCTGCGGGGGCGAATTTGGTGCGCAAACAGCGCCTGCGGCTCCATGCCCGATAACGCATTTATTCGTGTTGCGTAAGCATGCCGCGCCTGTGACGCAGCCACACGATAGCGCATCGCGCGCTCGCAGCGGGCAATCGCTGACGGCGGGCAGACACAAACGGAAAACTCAGGGGAAGCGGGGGCGCGAGGCAGACTTGGCGCCCAGGATACAGCGACGAACAGCCGGATACAGTCAGAACCAGCGAGACCGGATCCGGGCGCGTGCTGCGCCCGGACGATCGGCGTACTAGCGGTGTTACATGCGGAAGTGTTCGCCGAGATAGACGCGGCGCACGCTTTCGTTTTCGATGATTTCACCAGGCGCGCCGGCAGCCAGCACGGTGCCGTCACTGATGATGTAGGCGTGATCGCAGATGCCGAGCGTTTCGCGCACGTTGTGGTCCGTAATCAGCACGCCGATGTTGCGCTGCTTCAGGAACTTCACGATCTTCTGGATTTCGAGCACGGCGATCGGGTCCACGCCCGCGAACGGCTCGTCGAGCAGAATGAAGCTCGGGTCGGTGGCCAGTGCGCGTGCGATTTCCACACGGCGGCGCTCGCCGCCCGACAGCGAGAGCGCCGGATTTTCACGCAGATGCGCAATCTGCAGTTCGTCGAGCAGCGCTTCGGCGCGCGTCGTGATGACGTCTTTCGACAGGCGCTTGCCGTTCTCGTCCACTTGCAGTTCGAGCACCGCGCGGATGTTCTCTTCGACGGTGAGCTTGCGGAACACCGACGCTTCCTGCGGCAGGTACGACAAGCCAAGCGCCGCGCGCTTGTGGATCGGCAGCAGACTGATCGACTGGCCGTCGAGATCGATCTCGCCCGCGTCGAGCGGCACGAGACCCACGATCATGTAGAACGAGGTGGTCTTGCCCGCGCCGTTGGGGCCGAGCAGACCGACCACTTCGCCGCTTTTCACGTCGAGCGAGACGTCCTTGACCACCGTGCGCGAGCCATAGCGCTTCTTGAGGTTGCGCACGACGAGCGAGCTCGTCTTGCCCGCGGACGGGCGCTGATGGATGGGGGAGGCGGTGGCGATGTTCACTGTTGCGGCGCTTCCTGAAGCTTCGTGGAGGGCGCAAGCGTAGCCGAAGCGCCCGTGAGCGGCTGCACGCCGCCGTTGCGCGGCGACAGCATGGCGCGCACACGGCCCTTCGGATTGCCCGGGCCCGCGACGTCCGTACCCGACTTCGCGGTGTAGAAGTCGTTCTGGCCGTCATAGGTCACGACGCTGCCATGCACCTGATCCATCACCGTGGACAGGCCTTGCAGGCGGCGCACCGTGGCGCGCGTCGTGAGCGTGGTGAGGTCCTGCTTGCCGTCGTAGTCGATGCGCTCGGCCGTGCCGTCGACGTATTCGTCGATACCCTCGCGCTTCTGGCGGAAGTAGGCAAGGTTGGCGTCCGGCGTGCCCGGCGCGACCGTGCCGGTGGCGTACTGGTAACCCTGAGGATCCTGGGTGACGACGAGCTTGTCGGCCTTGATCAGGATCGTGCCCTTGGTGGCGACCACGTGACCGGTGAAGATGGTCTGCTGCTTGAGGTCGTCATACGTCATGTTGTCCGCTTCGATGTTGAGCGGTTTGTCCTTGTCGGCGCGTTCGGCGTGCGCGGCCGGCGCGAAGCCCGCGAGCGGAAGCGCGAGGGCGAGCGCGCCCAGCGTGGCGAACGCGGCGCGGCGCCAGCGCTCGGCGCGCGGCAAACCGGACAAGAGACGGGGAAGCGATTCGTTCATGCAATCATGCCTTGCGTGGACGGCCCGGGGATCAGGACGAGCCGCCGGAATCAGCCGGAGCGATCGCGCCGCGGACGTTGCCGTAGAGCTGGATCACCCGGGTGACGTTGTTGTAGTTCATGCCGTTGGTGGCCGTCATGACCGACAGGCCGCGACGAAGTTTAACCGGCTTTTCGGTCAGGATCACATCGTCGTTCACCAGCACGCGGAAATGCTCGGAATCAGCCTGCATCTCGGGGTCGCCATAGCCGGCGGCGCGCAGGATGCGGGCGTTGTCGTACAGATTAACGATCGAGGCGTCCGAATTGACCGTGCCGCGCTTGCCGGTGGCCGTGACCGTCGGCTTGCCGGGCTGGAACGCGCGCACCGCGGGCATCGTGAGGTCGCTATCCTGGTCGTCCTCGTAGTGCACCATGTGGGTGGCGGTCAGGCGGTACTGCGTCGCGCCCGACTGGTCGAGTTCGGAGACCGAGAAGTTGTCGGCGAAGTAATCGGGCGAATGCGTGAGCGGACGCGGCGCAGCCTCGTTCTCGTGCGGCTTGACGGCCTGGAACAGCCACCACGTGAAACCGGCGAGCAATGCGACGCACAGCACCGGGATCAGCGAGGTGAGGCGGAACTTCTGGTTCATCGGTGCGCCCCGGCGTCCGGCGATTGCGCCGAACAGGCTGCGGCGAGCATCGCGTCATAGTGCCCCTGGGCGCGCAGGATCAGGTCGGTGACTTCGCGCACGGCGCCGTGGCCGCCGGTGCGGTCGGTGACCCAATGGGCGCGCGCCAGCACTTCGGTGTGCGCGTTGGCCGGTGCTGCGCCAAAGCCGCACTGGAGCATCACCGCGAGGTCGGGCCAGTCGTCGCCCATGTAGCCGCATTCTTCAGCCGTGACGCCGGTCTCGGCGAGCAGTTGCTGGAACGCGACGCGCTTGTCTTCCACGCCCTGATACAGATGCGTGATGCGCAGTTCCTTCGCGCGCACGGCGACGATCTCGGACTTGCGCCCGGTGATGATGGCCGTGTCGATGCCCGCTTCGCGCAGCAGCTTCGCGCCGTGGCCGTCGAGCGAGTTGAAGTCCTTCATGGTGTCGCCCGCGCCGGTAAACAGCAGGCCGCCGTCGGTGAGCACGCCATCGACGTCGAAAATCATCAGTCGCACGCGTGCCGCGCGCGTCTTCGCATCCAGCTCGGAAGCCGCCATCAGATCACCTTCTTGGAGAACAGGTCGTGCATATTGAGTGCGCCGATGAGTACGCCTTCGGCGTCCACCACCAGCATCTGATTGATGCGATGGCGCTCCATCAGTTCCACCGCTTCCACGGCAAGTTGATCGGGACCGATCGTGCGCGGGCCGCGGGTCATGACTTCGCTGATCGGCAGATCGCGGAAATCGCCCACGCGCTCCAGCACGCGGCGCAGGTCGCCGTCGGTGAAGATGCCGGCGACGTGGCGCTCGGCGTTGACGATCGCCGTCATGCCCATGCGCTTGGCGGTGAGCTGGAAGAGGGCGTCGCGCACCGAGGCGTTGTCGCGTACCTGCGGGATCGCTTCGCCGGTGCGCATCACGTCGCGCACATAGGTGAGCAGGCGCCGGCCGAGCGCGCCGCCCGGATGCGAGCGCGCGAAGTCGTCGGCGCCAAAGCCGCGCGCGTCGAGCACCGCCACCGCAAGCGCGTCTGACAGCGCGAGCGCCGCCGTGGTGCTGGCGGTGGGCGCGAGATTGAGCGGGCAGGCTTCCTTTTCGACGCCGGCGTTCAGATGGACGTCGCACAGCTTGCCGAGCGTCGATTGCGGGCGGTCGCCCGTCATGCCGATCATCTTCGCGCCGATGCGCTTGACGAGCGGCAGGATCGCCACGAGTTCTTCGGATTCGCCGGAGTTGGACAGGCCAATAAAGACGTCGTCCGCCGTCACCATGCCGAGGTCGCCGTGGCTCGCTTCGGCGGGATGCACGAAGAAAGCGGGCGTGCCCGTGGAGGCCAGCGTGGCCGCGAGCTTGCGGGCAATATGGCCCGATTTGCCGATGCCGGAAACGACCACGCGTCCACGGCAACTGAGGATGAGATCGACCGCGCTGACGAAGTTGTCGTCCAGCCGGTCGCGAAGCCCGCGCACGGCGTCAGCTTCGATGTCGAGCACGTCGCGAGCGAGCGTCAGCGCCCGGTCGCCATTGATTTTCGCTATCATCCGGGGAGTATAGCAAAGGCGTATGCGCGCCGCGCCTGCGCTCCCAGCGCCCCTTGCCGGCGGCGTGGCCCCTTGCCGGCGGCGCTAGGCGCCACCGGCATTCCCCGGCTTGACCCTCGCAGCACTTCCCAATTCGCATCGTTTGCGCCGATCATGGACCCGACCGGCGCGGGCAGAGTTTTCACCGTCGGCTACGTGCTGGTTCAGGCGTACTTTCGGCAACCCATAAGAACGAGGACGCTTCGCACGATGATTTCACCGCTGGAAATGACGTTGTTCCTGCTGCTCGCTTCGGTGGTGGGCGTCGTGCTGTTCCGTTACCTGAATCTGCCGCCGATGCTGGGCTATCTGACGGTCGGGATTCTGGTCGGGCCGCGCGCGCTCGGCATCGTCCCGGACACGCACGGCGCACAGAACCTGGCGGAATTCGGCGTGGTGTTCCTGATGTTCTCGATCGGGCTGGAGTTTTCGCTCTCCAAGCTGCGCGCGATGCGGCGCGCCGTGTTCGGGCTGGGGCTCTCGCAGGTCATGGGGTCGATCGCGGTGGCGCTGCTGGTGGGGCTGGCGCTCTCGCCGTGGGTGCATATCACCTGGCAGGCCTGCGTGGCGCTGGGCGGAGCGCTGGCGATGTCGTCCACCGCCATCGTCAGCAAGATGCTGGCGGAGCGGCTGGAGATCGAATCGGAGCATGGCCGCAATATTCTCGGCGTGCTGCTGTTCCAGGATCTGGCCGTGGTGCCGCTCCTGATCGTGATTGCGGCGTTTGGCGGCTCGTCGGAGTCGCTGATCGAATCGCTTGGCATGGCGGCGATCAAGATCGTGCTGGCTTTGGGCATTCTGCTGTTCGTCGGCCAGAAGTTCATGACGCGCTGGTTCAACGTGGTCGCGCGCCGCCGCTCGCAGGAGCTGTTCGTGCTGAACGTGCTGCTGGTGACGCTGGGCGCGGCCTTTATCACCGATAAATTCGGCCTGTCGCTCGCGCTGGGCGCGTTTATCGCCGGCATGTTGATCGCCGAAACGCCTTACAAGCATCAGGTGGAAGAGGACATCAAGCCGTTTCGCGACGTGCTGCTGGGCCTGTTCTTTGTGACCACGGGCATGCTGCTGAATCCGCATGTGATCTGGCAGCATCCGCTGATGGTGGCCGCGTTCCTGATCGCGCCGATCGTGCTCAAGGCCGTGCTGATCACGGCGATCACGCGGCTCTTCGGCGCGTCGCCGGGCGTGTCGATGCGCACGGGCCTCGGTCTCGCGCAGGCGGGCGAATTCGGCTTCGTGCTGCTGAACCTCATTCTCGACAAACATCTGGTCGATCCCACGCTGCTGCAGGCGATTCTCGCGGCGATGCTGCTGTCGATGCTGGCCGCGCCGTTCCTGATCCAGAACGCCGATCGCATCGTGCTGCGCCTGTCCTCCACAGAATGGATGCAGCAGTCGCTGATGATGACGCGCATCGCCACGCAAAGCCTCAAGCAGAGCGGCCACGTGATCGTCTGCGGCTATGGCCGCGCGGGGCAGAACCTGGCGCGCATGCTCGAATACGAAGGGCTCTCGTATGTGGCGCTCGACCTGGACCCGGATCGTGTCGCGGCGGCGGCGGCGGCGGGCGAATCGGTGGTGTTCGGCGATGCGGCGCGGCGCGAGTCGCTGGTCGCGGCGGGCATTCACCGCGCGGCGGCGGTGGCTATTACTTATGCGAACACGCAGTCGGCGTTTCGCGTGCTGCATCACATCCACGAACTGGAGCCCACGCTGCCGGTAATCGTGCGCACCGTCGACGACGCCGATCTCGAACGTCTGCTCGCTGCGGGTGCAACCGAGGTGATTCCGGAAATCGTCGAAGGCAGCCTGATGCTGGCCTCGCACATGCTGGTGCTGATGGGCGTGCCGATGCGCCGCGTGGTGCGCCGCGTGGAAGAGCTGCGCGACGAGCGTTACAGCCTGCTGCGCGGCTACTTCCACGGCACCGACGATGCGGGCGAGGACGGTCACGAGCAGGTGCGGCTACAATCCGTACCGGTCGATCCGCGCGCCGACGCCGTGGGCCGCACGCTGGCCGATCTGGGCCTCGTGGACCTCGGCGTGGAAGTCACGGCGATCCGCCGCCACGGCATTCGCGGCGTGGAGCCGGACCCGTCGACGAAGCTGCGCGAAGCCGACATCGTCGTGCTGCGCGGCCTGCCCGAGCAGCTCGCGCTGGCCGAGGAACGTCTGTCCCGCCATCGCAAGGCGGGTGCTGCGGCCTGAGCGCCGCTGGCGATACAGGGTCCCGCCCCGTTAATCGACCCGCTTCTTTCTATCTGTTACTGGTTACTACCCGGAGAAATCATGTCCAACGCACCTGCGAACGCGAGCGTCGATCCTGCGCAGTTCGTAAACAGCCTGATCCGCACGGTGCCCGACTGGCCTCAGCCGGGAGTGCAGTTCCGCGACATCACGCCGCTCATCGGCGACCCCAAGGGCCTGCGCGTGCTGATCGACCTGCTCGTCGAGCGTTACGTGGGCATGAAGCTCGACCGCATCGCAGGTCTGGACGCGCGCGGCTTCATCATCGGGCCGATCGTCGCCTATGAGCTGAACGTGGGCTTCGTGCCGATCCGCAAGATCGGCAAGCTGCCGTACAAGACGGTCTCGGAGACCTACAAGCTCGAATACGGCGAATCGACCGTCGAGATTCACGAGGACGCCGTCAGCCAGGGCGAGCGCGTCGTGATCGTCGACGATCTGATCGCCACGGGCGGCACCATGCTCGCGGGCAAGCGCCTGCTCGAACGCCTGGGCGCGACGGTGGTGGAAGGCGCGGCGATCATCGACCTGCCGGAACTGGGCGGCTCGAAGCTGCTCACCGAATCGGGCCTGCCGCTCTACACCATCACCTCGTTCGGCGGACATTGATCCCACGGAGACCCTGAGGCCATGCCCAATTTCGCGCTTTTTCTCGCGACTTCGCTCGCCATTACCTTTGCGCCCGGTCCGGATAACCTCCAGGTGCTCGCGCGCGGCATCTCGCAGGGGCGCGCGGCCGGGCTGGTCTCCGCGCTTGGCTTTGCCGCGGGGGTGACCTTCCACACCACGCTGGCCGCGTTGGGTATCGCCGCACTGCTGCGTTCGTCGCCGCTGGCGTTCCAGATTCTCAAGCTCGCGGGCGCGGCGTACCTGATCTGGATTGGCGTGAAGGCGTTGCGCAGCCAGGGGCTGGCTTCCGCGGGCGACCGTCCGCGTCAGCCGCTTTCGACGATTTTTCGCCAGAGCGTGCTCGGCAACGTGATGAACCCGAAGGTGACGCTGTTCTTCGTGGTGTTCCTGCCGCAGTTTGTCGATACGCATGGTGCACAAAGCGGCGCTCAAAGCGTCACGCTGCAGATGCTCGAACTGGGTGTGGTCTTCATGCTGCAAACGGTGGTGGTGTTTTCGATTTTCGGTCTATGCGCGGGCACCATCGGCGGCTGGCTCAAGCGCCGTCCGCGCGCGGGCGTGTGGCTCGACCGCCTCGCGGGCCTGACCTTCATCGCCATCGGCATGCGCATTGCACTGCGCGACTGATCCTGCCGAACGACTACCGGATGACCCGATGAGCCTGCCTTGCATCATTGACGCGCGCCGCTTCGACGCCGCCGCGCATTTGCCCTTTTACTTCGGCGACCAGCGCGTGGGCTGGATTCGCCGCGCCGATGCGCCGCTGCTGGCGCGCTGGCCTGATGTCTTCACCATCGTCGATGCCGGGCCGGATGCGCGTGTCGCACTTGGCGCTGAGTTCGACAACGTTACGGCGCGCAGCGCGGCGCTGGGATCGGTGATCGGCGCGCTGGCCGCCGAGGGCCGCATTCCGGGCTGGCGCAACGAGACCTACGCGATCCGCAACAGCTTCGATGCGCCGCCGCTCGCCTATATCGAACGCGCCGCCTCGCGCTTCTTCGGCACCATGACCTACGCGGTGCATCTGAACGGCGTCGTAGAATATGCGGCCACGGCTGCGCCGACGGTGCCGACAGCGCCGCAATTGTGGATCGCGCGCCGCAGCGACACCAAGGCCACCGATCCCGGCATGCTCGACAACGTCGTGGCGGGCGGCATCGGCTGGGGCCTGGGCGTTGAAGCGACGCTTGCGAAGGAATGCTGGGAAGAGGCGGGCATTGCCGCCGAACTGGCCGCGCGCGCCACGCCGGGTCGCACCGTGCATGTGCTGCAGTCGCTGCCCGAAGGCACCCAGGCCGAGCAGATCTTCGTCTACGACCTCGTGTTGCCCGAAGATTTCGTGCCGCACAATCAGGACGGCGAAGTGGGCGAGCACCGCCTCGCGCGCATCGAAGAAACCGCGCGCTGGATCGAGGAAGGCCGCATGACGGTCGACGCGAGTCTCGCGACGCTCGATCTGATGCTGCGCCGCCAATGGATCGACGAAGACGCGTGCGAGGGTATCGCCGCGATCTTCGAACCACCGACGCTGTGAAAGGGCGTTGGATTTTTTACTCGCTAAAGCCCTTTTGAATCACAAAGAAATGACGGGAGTTACCAAGGTCATGTCGACCGATCACAGCTTCATTCTCAACCTGTCGTGCGCCGACCGGCCGGGCATCGTGCATGCCGTGTCGGGTTTTCTGTTCGAGCGCGGCAGCAACATTCTCGATTCGGCCCAGTTCGGCGACAGCCACACGAGCGAATTCTTCATGCGCGTGCATTTCCAGCAAGTGGGCGGCGACCCGGGCCTCGACGGCCTGCGCGCGGCGTTTGCACCGCTCGCCGACGAGTTCGGCATGCGCTGGGAACTGCAGGACGCGAACGTGAAGCCGCGCGTGGTCATCATGGTTTCCAAGATCGGCCACTGCCTGAACGACCTGCTGTTCCGCTACCGCACCGGCCAGTTGCCGATTGAAATCCCGGCGATCATCTCGAATCACAAGGACTTCTATCAGCTGGCGGCGAGCTACAACATTCCGTTCCATCACTTCCCGCTGCTCGGCGGCACGGCGGCCGACAAGGCCGCGCAGGAAGCGCGCGTGCTCGAAGTGATCAACAACGAACGTGCCGATCTGGTGGTGCTCGCGCGCTACATGCAGATTCTGTCGCCGCAACTGTGCAATGCGCTGGAAGGCCGCGCGATCAACATTCACCACTCGTTCCTGCCGAGCTTCAAGGGCGCGAAGCCGTATTACCAGGCGTTCGACCGCGGCGTGAAGCTGATTGGCGCGACGGCGCACTATGTGACGTCGGATCTGGACGAAGGCCCGATCATCGAGCAGGAAGTCGAGCGCGTGGACCACAATATGACGCCGGAGCAACTCACGGCGATCGGCCGCGACGTGGAGTGCGTGACGCTCGCGCGTGCGGTGAAGTGGCATGTGGAGCACCGCATTCTGCTCAACGGCCATAAGACGGTGGTTTTCCGTTGAGCTGCGATTTCCCTGCGGAGTAACGAAAATGGCCCCCAAAGGGGCCATTTTTCATGGTGCGCGTTGCTGCGAAGTGCCGCCTTCAAACCAGCCGCAAATAAATCAGCTCGCGCTTGATATACGCATAGAAAATCGGCGCGGCGATCACGCCCTGGATGCCGAATGCGGCTTCCATCACCAGCATCGCCATCAGCAATTCCCACGTGCGCGCCTCGATCTGGCCGCCCACGATGCGTGCGTTCAGGAAGTATTCGAGCTTGTGGATCACGATCAGAAACGCCAGCGCCGTCACCGCCGCCGGCAGGCTGACCGTCAGCGCGATCGCCACGATCAGCGTGTTCGAGATCAGATTGCCGATTACCGGCAGCAGGCCCACCACGAAGGTCACCACCACCAGCATCTTCGCGAGCGGCAGCGGTGCGTGCACCACCGGCAGCACCAGCAGCAGGAACAGCCCCGTGAACACCGTGTTGATCGCCGAAATCTTCACCTGCGCGAACACGATGCGGCGGAACGCGTCCGCGAATCGGGAAACCCGCGCGACAAACGCCGTCGACAACGGCAGCCGCGTGGCGTTCTTCTGCGCGCCAATCGCGATGATCGCGCCGATGATCATGCCGATCACGATATGCCCCAGGATGCGCGCCGCGTTCTTGCCGCCCTGGCCCAGCTGGGTGGCGTGCTCGTGCATCAGCGCGAGCGCCTTGAGCTTCATCTGCGCGACGTCCACCGGCAGATAGGAGGCGATGGCGTCGGGAATGCGACCGCGCGCCTGATCGACGAAGTTCATCATCTGCGACATGACTTTCTGCACGCTCGGCACGTCGTTCTCGAACTGTTCGATCACGCCTACCGTGAGGCCCGTGAGCACGCCGACTATCACGATCGATACCAGCACCACCGAAAGCCAGCGCGCCCGGCTGCTCGACATGCGCCGTTCGATCAGCGGAGAAATAGTGTGCACGAGCTGATAGACGAGCATGCCCGCGAGCAGGGCGCCGAGCAGGTTCAGATGCAGCACCGCCCACATCCCGCCAATCGCGGCCAGGTAGCTGCCGATCTCCACCGCCGACAGCTTCGGCAGGCTCATATCGCTCGTGAGCCGGACGGGCCGGGGCCGCAGGTCGCGCACCTGCTGCTTGTCGTCCGCCGTGTCGGTCGCTTCGTTGCGCTTGGCCATGTTGCGTGTATTCCGTCCCCAGACCCTTGGGGGCGCGCGGCCCCCGTTCCGTTGTGTGCGCAGCTTTATCGCAAATCTGCGCTGCTTGTTTGCCTGACTAGGTGCCCGAAGCCGTATCGAGCGCCGCCACCTTGCCGCCCGAGCGCTTGAGCAGCGGCGCAAGATAGCGGCCCGTGAAGCTGGCCTTCGATTTCGCCACCTGCTCGGGCGTGCCTTGAGCCACGATCTGGCCGCCGCCCGCGCCGCCTTCGGGACCCATGTCGATGACCCAGTCTGCCGTTTTGATTACATCGAGATTATGCTCGATGATCACGACCGTATTGCCCTGATCTCGTAGCCGATGAATCACTTCGAGCAGCAGCGCGATATCGTGGAAGTGCAGACCGGTGGTCGGCTCGTCGAGGATGTAGAGCGTGCGGCCGGTGTCGCGCTTGGAAAGTTCCAGCGACAGCTTCACGCGCTGCGCCTCGCCGCCCGAGAGCGTAGTGGCCGACTGGCCCAGGCGGATATAGCCCAAACCCACGTCCAGCAAGGTTTTGAGCTTGCGCGCGACGACCGGCACCGCCTTGAAGAACTCGTAGGCGGTTTCCACCGTCATATCGAGCACTTCGCTGATGTTCCGGCCCTTGTACTGGATTTCCAGCGTCTCGCGGTTGTAGCGCTTGCCGTGGCAGACGTCGCAAGGCACGTAGACATCCGGCAGAAAGTGCATTTCCACTTTCAGCACGCCGTCGCCCTGGCAGCTTTCGCAGCGGCCGCCCTTGACGTTGAACGAGAAGCGGCCCGACTCATAGCCGCGTTCCTTGGCCGCCGGCACGCCCGCGAACAGCTCGCGGATCGGCGTGAAGAGGCCCGTGTAGGTGGCCGGATTCGAGCGCGGCGTGCGGCCGATCGGCGATTGATCGACGTTGATGACCTTGTCGAAATGCTCCATCCCCTCGATGGCCTCGAACGGCGCCGGTTCCGCCGACGATCCGTACAGATGCTGCGAGATCGCGTGGTAAAGCGTGTCGTTGATGAGCGTCGACTTGCCCGAGCCCGACACGCCCGTTACGCAGGTCAACAGGCCGACCGGCAGGTCGAGCGTGACGTGCTTGAGATTGTTGCCGTAAGCCTCGACGATGCGCAGGCGGCGCTCGCCCGGCTCCATACGCTCGTCCGGATAGTCGATACGGCGCGCGCCCGACAGATACTGGCCCGTCATCGAAGCCGGATCGTTCTCCACGTGCTTGGGCGTGCCTTCGGAAATCACCATGCCGCCGTGCTCGCCCGCGCCCGGTCCCATGTCGACCACATAGTCGGCCATGCGGATCATGTCTTCGTCGTGCTCCACGACGATCACCGAATTGCCGAGGTCGCGCAGATGCTTGAGCGTGGAAATCAGGCGGTCGTTGTCGCGCTGATGCAGGCCGATCGACGGCTCGTCGAGCACGTACATCACGCCCGTGAGCCCCGAGCCGATCTGCGATGCCAGACGAATACGCTGCGCCTCGCCGCCCGAGAGCGTTTCGGCGCTGCGGTCGAGCGACAGGTAATCGAGCCCGACGTTATTCAGGAACATCAGCCGCGCGACGATTTCCTTGACCACTTTATCGGCGATCTCGCGCTTGGCGCCTTCGAGGCGCAGCGTCTGGAAGTAGCCGAGCGAGTCGCGCAGCGGCCAGCCGCTCACCTCATAGATGGCGCGCGCGTCCTCGTTCATGCCGATGCGCACGAAACGCGCTTCGCGGCGCAGACGCGTGCCTTCGCAGTGCGGGCAGGCCTGATTGTTCTGGTATTTCGAGAGTTCTTCGCGCACCGCGGACGAATCGGTTTCGCGATAGCGGCGCTCCAGGTTCGGAATGATCCCTTCGAACACGTGCTCGCGCACCGAAGTCCGCCCGCGCTCGTTGATGTACGAGAACGGGATTTCCTGCTTGCCCGAGCCGTACAGGAGGATCTTGCGCACCTTCTCCGGCAGGTCTTCGAAGGCGGTGTCGATGTCGAAGTCGTAGAACACCGCCAGGCTTTGCAGCATCTGGAAGTAGAACTGGTTGCGGCGGTCCCAGCCCTTGACCGCGCCCGCCGCGAGCGACAGCGACGGATGCGCGACCACCCGCTTCGGATCGAAGAAGGTGATCTGGCCCAGGCCGTCGCACTCCGGGCACGCGCCCATCGGGTTGTTGAACGAGAAGAGGCGCGGCTCCAGCTCCGGCAGCGAATACGAGCAGATCGGGCAGGCGAACTTCGAGCTGAACAGATGCTCCTTGTTCGTGTCCATTTCGAGCGCGACGGCGCGGCCTTCGGCCAGACGCAGCGCGGTCTCGAACGATTCCGCGAGGCGCTGCTTCATGTCCGGGCGCACTTTCAGGCGGTCCACCACCACGTCGATGGTGTGGCGCTCGCTCTTCTTGAGCTTGGGCAGCGACTCCACCTCGTAGATCTTCGCCTCGCCTTCATTGGCCGTGCCGCCGCCCGAACGCACGCGAAAGCGCACGAAACCCTGCGCCTGCATATCGTCGAAGAGTTCGGCGTGCTCGCCCTTGCGGTCCACGATCACGGGCGCGAGGATCATCAGCCGGGTTTCTTCCGGCAGCGCGAGCGCGGCGTCGACCATCTGCGAGACGCTTTGCGACTCCAGCGGAATCTCGTGATCCGGGCAGTAAGGCGTGCCCACACGTGCGTAAAGAAGTCGCAGGTAGTCGTGAATTTCGGTGACCGTGCCGACCGTCGATCGCGGGTTGTGCGAGGTGGCTTTCTGCTCGATGGAGATAGCCGGTGACAGACCCTCGATCAGGTCGACATCGGGCTTTTCCATCAGCTGCAGGAACTGGCGCGCGTAGGCCGAGAGGCTTTCCACGTAACGGCGCTGGCCTTCCGCGTAGAGCGTGTCGAAGGCCAGCGAGGACTTGCCCGAGCCCGACAGCCCGGTAATCACCACGAGCTTGTGGCGCGGCAGGTCCAGATTGACGTTCTTGAGGTTGTGGGTTCGGGCCCCACGGATACGGATCTGTTCCATGAACCTGCGGGAGAAAGGGAGGCTAAACCTGCTACTATAACGACTTTTCCAGACCGCCGTTACGGCTTCCTGACGGTCTTTGAAAGGGTCCTGACGTGCGCCTGACGCATCGTACGCGGGCCCTGCAAGCGAATCGACAGATCTTGCATGCGACCCAGGCCTGCGCGCCGGGCCACGGTCGGCGTCCACGGCGCGCATGACCGCATGACCGGTGGGCACGGCGGCCTAATCACAAAACGCTCCGATGTCCTCCAACTCACCCGCTACCTCTTCACGCATGAGCGCGCCCGAAGTGCGCGCGACCGTGTCGCTTGCCGCGATCTTCGCGCTGCGCATGCTGGGCCTGTTCATGATCATGCCGGTGTTTTCGGTTTACGCGAAAACCATTCCCGGCGGCGACAACGTGCTGCTAGTCGGCATCGCGCTAGGCGCGTACGGCGTCACACAGTCCCTTCTGTACATCTTCTACGGCTGGATCTCCGACAAGATCGGGCGCAAACCCGTGATCGCCGCCGGTCTCGTGATCTTCGCGATCGGCAGCTTCGTCGCGGCGGGCGCGCACGATATGACGTGGATTATCGTCGGGCGGGTGATCCAGGGCATGGGCGCGGTGTCGTCCGCCGTGCTGGCCTTCATCGCCGATCTGACCTCGGAGCAGAACCGCACCAAGGCCATGGCGATGGTGGGCGGCTCGATCGGCCTGTCCTTCGCGGTGGCGATCGTGGGCGCACCGGTGGTGTTCCACTGGGTCGGCATGAGCGGCCTGTTCACGCTGGTGGGCGTGTTCTCGATCGTCGCGGTGGGCGTGGTGCTGTGGGTGGTGCCCGATGCGCCCCGCCCCGTGCATGTGCGCGCGCCGTTCTCCGAAGTCCTCCACAACGTGGAGCTGCTGCGCCTGAACTTCGGCGTGCTGGTGCTGCATGCCACACAGACCGCGCTGTTCCTGGTCGTGCCGCGCCTGCTGGTGGATGCGGGCTTGCCAGTCGCCGCGCACTGGAAGATTTATCTGCCGGTGATGGGCCTGTCTTTTGTGCTGATGGTGCCGGCCATCATCGCGGCAGAGAAGAAGGGCAAGATGAAGGCAGTCGTGGTATCGGCCATTGGGCTTATCCTGATCGGCCAGCTTCTGCTCGGCTCGCTTGCGCATACCATTGCAATCGTGGCGGGCGTGCTGTTCGTGTACTTCCTCGGCTTCAATATTCTGGAAGCGTCGCAGCCTTCGCTGGTGTCGAAGCTCGCGCCCGGCACGCGCAAGGGCGCGGCCACCGGCGTGTACAACACGACGCAGTCGATCGGCCTTGCGCTGGGCGGCGTGGTGGGCGGCTGGATGCTCAAGCACGACGGCGCGAGCGCGGTGTTTTACACCTGCTCGGGGCTGGTGGCGTGCTGGCTTATAATCGCGGCCAACATGAAGGCCCCGCCCAAGCGGGCTGAGGCTAAACAGGCATAAGCAGGCATAAGCCTCGCTGGCTCGAATGTATCGAAGCAACGGTGCGCCAGGCGGTGCGCCGTGCAACAACACTCTCAGCAACCTATTTCGCGAAAAGCGATTCGCGCCCGGCAGTCGCACAATGACGGCCATGAGCGCGCGGCCGCTTTTCGATACTGAATCAACAGGAGAATTTCATGGCATCCGTGAACAAGGTGATCCTCGTCGGCAACCTCGGCGCCGAGCCGGAAGTGCGCTATCTGCCGAGCGGCGACGCCGTGGCGAACATCCGCCTCGCGACGACCGACCGCTATAAGGACAAGGCGTCCGGCGAGTTCAAGGAAATGACCGAATGGCACCGCGTGGCGTTCTTCGGCCGTCTGGCCGAGATCGTCTCGCAATACCTGAAGAAAGGTTCGTCGGTGTATATCGAAGGCCGCATCCGCACGCGCAAGTGGCAGGCGCAGGACGGCACGGACCGTTACTCGACGGAAATCGTCGCGGATCAGATGCAGATGCTGGGCGGCCGCAGCGGCGGCGGTGCATCGGCAGACGCGGATATGGGCGATGACGGCGGCTACAGCCAGCAGTCGTCGGCGCCGCGCGGCGGTGGCCGTGCTTCGGGCGGCAACATGGGCGGCGGCGCGCCGCGTTCGAGCGGCGGCGGCGCAAGCGGCGGTGGCCGTCCGAGCGCGCCGGCTGGCGGCGGCTTCGACGAAATGGACGACGATATTCCGTTCTAAACGTCGCGCTGAGCAGTACCGTACTCAGAACGCCCTTGCAGCATGCCGCTGCAAGGGCGTTTTTCGTTGCTCGCCCGCTTTTCGTATTCCTCCGATTCAGCCGCGCGAGCGCGATCTCTAAGCTGACTCTCCTTGATGCGCGGCACATCGCTGCGCCGTTCCGGAGTCCAGCCATGAGTCCCAGCCCGCTTATCGATCTCACCCGCTTGCAGCAGATTCCCGCTTCGGCATCTTCTTCGCGCGTTAGCGCGTTCGCGCTCGCCATCGCTTTCTTCCGGCGCTGGCTCGGCAAATAAACGCTTTGTCGAAGTGATTTGACATTTTGTCGTAAACCGTCAAAATGTCATTCATGACGAAGCCAGCCAGATCCGCTGAAATCCAGCACGAAAACCAGCTCCTCCTGCGCGAGGGTCGCAAGATCGTCGAGGCGCTCGGCCAGACGCTGGCGCCGCTCGTCGAAGTCCTGCTGCATGATCTCACCACGCCCGAGCAATCGGTCGTCGCCATTGCGAACAATCTGTCGGGCCGTCAGATCGGCGACGCCGCGACCGAAATGGGCCTCGCCCGCATCGCGGACCCCGGCTTTCCCGACGTCGTCGCCAACTATCCGAATCGTTTTCCGGATGGCCGTCCGGTCAAGAGCACGTCCATCGGCCTGAAGAACAGCGCGGGCGAATGCGTCGCGGCCATCTGCCTGAACATGGACGTGTCGCTGCTCGGTGCGGTCACGGCGGGTCTCGGCCAGCTGATGCAGACCGGCGCGGCCTCGCCAGTCGCCGAAACGCTTGCGCCGCATACGAGCGGCGAGGCCCGCGACACCATCCGCGCCGCGCTCGAACGCTTTGCCGCCGCGCGCAACACCACGCCCATCGGCATGACGCTCGCGCAGCGCCGCGAAGCCGTGCGCGAACTCGCCGAAAGCGGCCACCTGAACCTGCGCCACGCGCTTGCCGAAGTCGCGCGCACGCTCGGCGTGGCGCGCCCGACCGTCTATTCCTACCTGCCCAGCGAGCATCGACCATGAGCACCTTGCCGATCACCTTCGAAGACGTCGCCGCCGCCCACGAGCGCATTCGCGGCGTTGCGCACCGTACACCCGTGATGACTTCGCGCACCGCGAACGCGCTCACGGGCGCGGAACTGTTCTTCAAGTGCGAGAACTTCCAGCGCATGGGCGCGTTCAAGTTTCGCGGCGCATATAACGCCATCGCGCAATTCACGCCGGAGCAAAAGAAGGGCGGCGTGATCACGTTCTCGTCGGGCAATCACGCGCAGGCGATCGCGCTGTCGGCGCAACTGCTCGGCGTGAAGGCTGTGATCGTGATGCCGCACGATGCGCCCTCGGTGAAGGTCGAGGCGACGCGCGGCTACGGCGGCGAAGTCGTGTTTTACGACCGCTACACCGAAGACCGCGAAGCGCTCGGCAAGCGGCTCGCCGAAGAGCGCGGCCTTACGCTGATTCCGCCTTACGACCATCCGCACGTGATGGCAGGGCAGGGCACGGCGGCCAAGGAACTGTTCGAGGAGGCTGGCGATCTCGACGTGCTGCTCACGCCGCTCGGCGGTGGCGGGCTGCTGTCGGGTTGCGCGACGGTGGCGCATGCGCTTGCGCCGCGCTGCACGGTGATCGGCGTGGAACCGGCGGCCGGCAACGACGGCCAGCAGAGTTTCCAGAAGGGCGAGATCGTCCACATCGACACGCCTAAAACGATCGCCGATGGCGCGCAGACGCAGCATCTCGGCAACTACACCTTCGCGGTGATCCGCGAGCGTGTGCAGGAGATCGTCACGGTGAGCGACGCGGAACTCGTCGAGACGATGAAGTTCTTCGCGAGCCGCATGAAGCTGGTGGTCGAGCCGACCGGCTGTCTCGCGGCGGCGGCGGTGCTGCAACGCAAGGTGGATGTGCGCGGCAAGCGCGTGGGCATCGTGATTTCGGGCGGCAATGTCGATCTGCTGCGTTTCGCCGATCTGGTGCGCGCGCAGGACTGACGCTTTCCGAGGTTTTCCCGGCGGATTTTCCCGACGTTTTCGCGGCGCTTCGCGGGCCCTAACCGAGCAGGGCCGCGAGCGCTTCGCGCGCATGGCTCACCTGCGCGCTTTCGCCGGGCCGTCCCGGCAGCAGATGAAACTCCGCCGCCGGCAACGGCGGCAGCCCGAACGAAGCGGGGCAGGCTTCCACGCCATCGCCGATCGCCGATTCGTTCAGACACGAAATCCCCAGCCCCGCCTTGAGCGCCAGTTGCAGCCCGGCGACACCCGACGCCGAATGCGAAATCAGATACGGCATGCGCGCGCGTTCGAGCAGCTTTACGACGTAGCGCTGCAACTGGCATGTCGACGGCAGCAGCACCAATGGCCACGGCGGCGCGAGCGACGCATGTTCGCGCAGCGTCTCGCGCGCGCCGACCCAGAGCAGCTTCTCGCGCCGGATGACCGTGCTTTCGCCACTCGCATGATCGGCGCGCGACGATGCACGCCGCGACGGCGCATCGACCATACGTAGCGACACACCGATATCGAACACATTGTCCTGCGCGCTCGCCTCGATTACGGCGCTCGGCAGCACGGTCACGTGCAGGCGCAGACGCGGATGCTGGCTCGCAAAGCGCCGGATGATGGCGGCCACGTCGTGCGGCCGGTAGTAATCGGTGATGGCCAGGCGCAGTTCGCCGTCGAGCGAGCGCCCGAGCATGTCGTCGAACGCGGCGTCGCACATCGCCACGATGCGGCGCGCGTGCTCGACGAGCTTCGCGCCCGCGGGTGTAGCGGCAACGCCTTGTTTGCTGCGCACGAATAGCGGCTGGCCGATGCGATCTTCGAGCTTCTTCAGTTGCTCGCTGACCGAGGACTGCGAAAGAAATACCCGCTCCGCAGCGCCCGATACGCTGCCTGCTTCCGTCACGGCGAGGAAAGTGCGCAACTGCGCGAGATCGAGACCGCGAGCGTTCATGTCGATGGCGTTCGTATTGCGTTCAATGTTTCGGAAAATCCGATCACATCGTTTGGATATTTCCGCTTTTCCGATAGATGGTGCGCCCTTAGCATGGCCGCAGTCAATGCATTTCTGGAGGCGGAAATGGAGCACGTAATCGAACACACGACAGCACGCGCGAAACAAAACACGAACGGCGGCCCCGCGTCGCATCGCTGGAAGGTCTTGAGCGTTGGCGTCGCGGCCAATGCGAGTTTTGCGGCCGCGTTTTCCGGGATACCGGCGACGGCGGTGTGGCTGCGCCCCTCGTATGGCATCGGCACGGGAGAACTGGGCTTTGTGCTCGGCATGCTCGGGCTCGGGATTGTGCTGAGCGAGTTGCCTTGGGGACTGCTGACGGATCGTTGGGGCGACCGGCGCGTGCTGCTGCTCGGGCTTGCATCGACGATGGCAGCGCTCATCGCGATGGCGGTGTGGGGCGTGCCGTCCGCTGCCCATGTGCCTGGGCCGCATGCGCTGGTGGCGGGATTTCTCGCCATCGGGCTGCTGGGCGGCAGCGTCAACGGTTCGAGCGGACGCGCCGTGATGGCCTGGTTCGGGCCAAAGGAGCGTGGACTTGCGATGAGCATCCGGCAGACGGCGGTTCCCGCGGGAGCGGGCATCGGCGCGCTGCTGCTGCCGGCGCTCGCGGCCCATGCGGGATTCATGTGGGTGTACGGCACGCTCGCGGCGATGTGTTTTATATCGGCATTCCTCACGATTATCTGGGTGCGCGAGCCCGATATCGTCCCGCAGGCAAACACGGCGTCT
The DNA here is from genome assembly GCF_011753055.1 of Burkholderia sp. Ax-1719. Classification (GTDB taxonomy): domain Bacteria; phylum Pseudomonadota; class Gammaproteobacteria; order Burkholderiales; family Burkholderiaceae; genus Paraburkholderia. The sequence continues at coordinate 86,644 of NZ_VWWJ01000023.1, forward strand.
GAAACGCCCGCGGTCACGGCGCCGGCGCGCTCGCCATTGTTGCGCGCCCAGGTCTGGCGCATGGCCGGCGGCATCGCGGCACTGTGCATTCCGCAGGTCGCGGTGATCACGTTCGCAAGCGTGTTCCTCCACGATTTCGGCCATGCGGCCAGTGCGGCGGCAGGCGTGGTGCTCGCATCGGTGCAGATCGGCGCGGCAGTCATGCGTGTGTGGAGCGGCCGATGGACCGACCGGCGCGGAAACCGCAACGCGTATCTGCGCGCCTGTGCGGCGCTCACCGTCGTGCTTTTCGCTGTGCTGGCCGCGACGACGGCGTGGTGCGCGCAAGCAGTGCATGCCCAGCCGGGCTTGCCTGCACTTTCGCTGATCGCGCTATCCGTGTTGCTGGTGGCAGGCGGCGTCGCCGCGTCGGCGTGGCATGGCGTGGCCTACACCGAACTCGCGACGCTCGCGGGCCACGGCCGTGTGGGCAGCGCACTCGCCATGGGGAACACGGGGGCGTTCGTCGCCTTCTGGCTGGCGCCGTCCGCCATTCCGATGCTGCTTGGGGTCGCGGGTTGGCCCGCCGTCTGGCTGGGTGCCGCCGCATGTGCGGCGCTCGCATGGCCCGCATTTGCGCAGCCTCGTGTTCACCGCCCTCATGCTGATGACGCGATCGCGCCAGCAGTACGGTCCTCGCGGCCTCGGTCAGGCAATAGCGCCGCAGTTTGAATCCGGCTAGATAAAGTTCTTAAAAGTGTGATTTTAAAATTGAGAATTGTGCGAATTAAATCCACTTATTTAGCATAAAAAATAGACATTTAAATGTTATTTACTATTCATGATTCGGATATTTCTTATTCTGGCAATCTTTAATCAATGTTCAGATGGTGCTTTCAGAAACGTTGCGAATCGCGCGACGAAGAAAATGACGCGGCCAGATGAAGGTTCGGGCACGCGTCGGCCGATCCGATACCCCTACTACATCGAGAGAGAGCCACCTTGAAGCTCAGAGTCGTCCTTGCCGACGATCACCCATTCGTATTACTCGGTGTGCGTTCCGCGCTTGAGGCGGCCGGCGACATTCACGTCGTGGGCGAGGCCTCCGGCCCGCGCGCTCTTTTTCACACACTCGAAAAAGTCGCGTGCGACATCGTGCTCACCGATCTCACCATGCCCAGCGAGCCGGGAGCGCCTGAAGACGGGCTGAACCTCGTGCGGCGTCTGCGGCGCGACTGGCCGCAACTGCGCATCGTGGTGCTGACGAGCATTGCCAATGCAGCCATCCTGCGCGCCGTCATGAATACAGGCGTAACGGCGCTCATCCGCAAAAGCGAGCCCATGGACGAACTGCTCGCGGCGGTGCGCGGCGCAGGAAACGGACTGCGCTACGTAAGCCGCTCGATTCTCGAAGAACTGGCGGCGGCAGGCACCGAGCGCACCGATAGCACGCGCGAACCCCGCCTTTCGCCGCGTGAATCGGAAGTCATCCGTCAATTTGTGCGCGGCCGCACGATTACCGAAATCGCCCGTTTGCTTGAGCGCGACGTGCGTACGGTGAGCCGCCAGAAACGCGACGCCATGGCGAAGCTCGGCGTGAGCAACGACGCGGGCCTGTTCGCCTTCGTCCGGGCTCACGGTCTGCTATGAATACGACGTCCGTTTTCCAGCCCCGTGTATGGCCGGCGCATCTCTCCTCGGTGTTGAGACACGAGAGCGCTGCGCGCAACGCGCCCGAGCCGTCAGGGGCCGATGCCACGCAACAGGCGCAGCCGCTGAAGCTGCTCATCGCGGACGATCATCCCCTCGTGCTCTTTGCGCTCGACAATCTGATCGCCGCGCAGCCCAACATGCGTATCGTGGCGCGCGCGCAGACCGTGGCTCAGCTTTTCGACATGGCGACGCGGCACGACTTCGACCTTGTCGTGATGGACCTGCACATGCCGGGCGACGGCTGCGAGGAGGGCCATGAAGCGATCAGCGCGTTCCGGCGCGAGCATGTGGACAAGCCTGTTGTCGTACTCACCATGGACGACGACGCCAAGGTGTTGCGCCGCGCGCTCGAACTCGACATCGGCGGCTTGCTCAGCAAGCGCGATCGCATTGATCTGATACCCGTCGCCATCGCCTCGGCGCTCGCGCAGGAACAATACGTGGGGCCGTCGGTGCGCGACCTGCTCGACAAGGCCGCGCGCGAGGAGCGGCGCGCGCACGTGCATCAGGTGCTGTCACGACGTGAATACGAAGTGCTGTCGCATTACGCCACCGGGCTGGGCGTCACCGAGATCGCCAGATTGCTCGGGCGCAGCGTCAAGACCATCAGCGCGCAGAAATGCGCGGCCATGAAGAAGCTCGCGCTCACCAGCGATATCGAGCTTTACCGCTTTGCCGTCGAGTGTGGCGTCGTGCACGCCGAAGATGCCGAGTGAGCGCGCGCGCTTCATTTTTTCAGAGTTGTCCTATCTGATCAGCCGACGGGCCTGATCATAATTTTTGGTCCGACGCGCGAACTGCTGGTCATGTTGGTCATCGCGACAATTCCGATCTCGTTTCCGAAAGGGCTGCGGGCTCAGTAACGGCTGGCGCGCGGCAACTGGAAGGGGACACAGGACGATGAAGCTCGGCGAGCGTTTGGCGGTCGAGGCGGCTGGCACCGCGTGGCTCGTGTTCGTGGGCTGCGCGAGCTCGGCGTTGAATGGCAGCGCGCCTGCACAGGGCTGGATCGTCTTTGAGATGGCGGCTGCTTTCGGACTTGCGCAGGCCGTCGCGGCCTACGCTTGCGGCAGGGCGTCCAGCGCTCACTTCAATCCCGCCGTGACGATCGGCTACGCCATTGCCGGTCGTTTTCCCACGCGCGACGTGGCGCCGTATATCGCGGCGCAGACCTTGGGCGCGCTCGCGGGCGCAGCATTGCTCGCCATCGTGGCGAGCGGGCGGCCAGGCTTCGCGTTCACAGTCTCTGATTTCGGCAGCAACGGCTACGGTGAGCATTCGCCCGGCGAGTACGCGCTCGGCGCCGTGCTCACCGTCGAGCTGACCATGACGTTCGCTTTCGTACTCATCCACCTCTTCGTGTCGGGCTCGCAGCAGCGACGTCGCGCTGCACCGGCGGCGCTCGGCGCCTGCCTGACGGCCGTCAGTCTGATCGCGATTCCGGTCAGCAATGGCGGCATGAACCCGGCGCGCTCGACCGGGTGCGCACTCTTTGTCGGCGACTGGGCGCTCGATCAGCTGTGGCTTTTCTGGGCCGCACCGATGCTCGGCGGCATCGTCGCGGGCATGGTTCATCGTCGTGCAACGCGCCGTCGCGCGCGCATCGCGCCGGGGCTGGGCGGCCAGTCCGGCGGAGCATGAACCGCGTCCATGAGCGCGCCGCCATTCACTTCACCCATTGCCCTGCGACGCGCGCTATGTGACGTCGCGCGTGCGTGCGTGCTGTGCGCGATGATCGCTTTCTGCATGGCTGGGGTGTTCGCTGCGGGCGTCGCGTGCGCCGCCAGGTCAGAAGCGTCGCTCGCGGGCGTCGACGCGCACGGCTTTCCACCGACACTCAATGTCGGCATCGTCGCGGGCGGCTGGCCGCCGCTCGAAGTCGTCGACGGCGATAGCGTGAGCGGCTTCAGTGCGGACTATCTGCGTCTGCTCCTGGGGCCCGGCGTGCGGCTCGTGCCGCGCGTCTATCCGGACATGAGCGCATTGCTCGCAGGCGCGTGCGCTGCCGAAGTCGACATCCTCATGAGCGTCGCGCGTCTGCCGCAGCGCGAACGCTGTCTCGCTTTCACGGTGCCGTATCTGAGCGGCAAAAGCGCGTTCGTCACTCGGGCTGGCGACGAGGCGCAAGCGAACCCGGCGCAGCATTTCGCGCACGCACGTATCGCCGTCGAGCGCGGCTATGCGCTGGAGACGGTCTTGCGCGAGCGCTTTGCACAAGCCGACATCCTCGTTTTTCCGGATACGCGCGCCGCGCTGCTCGCGCTCGTCCAGGGGCGCGCCGACGTTTACGCCGGCTTCGCGCCAGTCGTCCATTACCAGCTTGCCCTCGCGGCCTTTCGCGGGCTGCGCGTCGCTTACGAGGAAGGCTACACGGTGCGCGAGCTGCGCTATGGTGTGCCGCTCGCGAGGGCAGCGCTGCGAGATCAGTTGAACGTCGCGGCCGGCGGCGTGCGCCCGTCTGCTGCGGCCGCGCTGCAGATGCGCTGGCTCGGCCGCGACATCGACACAGGCAGCGACGCGCCTCACAGCGAAGGGCCGCGCGCCACGCCGCTCATTCTCGATCCGGCTGAGCGCGCGTGGCTGCGTTCGCTGCCGCCGCTGAAAGTGGGCTTCGATCCGGCCTGGCTGCCGTTCAGCTACGCGAACGGGCGCGAGCGCGCCACGGGTATGGCGAACGACTATCTCGACTATCTGGGCCGCACGCTCGGCGTCACGTTCGAGCGCGTGCCCGTCGCGCCCTGGCGTGATGCCGACGCGGCCTTGCGGCGTGGCGATCTGGCGATGCTCGCGTCGGCCGAACGCGATGGCGCGCTGGCCGACGGTACGCTCTATACGCGCTCGTTCGAACACTATCCGCTGGTGATCGTGGGCCGCCGCGACGAGCCGATGTTGCGCAGCCCGCAAGAGCTCGCTGATCGACGCATCGTGCTGGCGCCGCATGCGCCATCGGCGCAGCAGTTGTTCGGCGAGGCGCTCCCGTTGCACATCGAACGCGCCACGACGCTCGATGCCGGCCTCGCCCGCGTGCGGCGAGGCGACGCCGATCTGCTGGTGGGCGCTGCTGCGGCGCTCGACGGTCCGCTTAGCCGCCAATATCTCGAATCGCTGAAAGTGGTAGGTGCGTTAGGCACCGACGAGTCGGCCACCTTTGCGGTGCGCAGCGATCTGGCGCCGCTGAAAGTGCTGGTCGATCGTGCGCTCGATGCAATGTCGCCGGTCGAGCAACAGGACATCCGCAATCGCTGGACGGCGGCCGCAGTCGAGCGCCGCGGCGGCTGGAGCATGAACGCGCTGCGCCTGCTGCCATTCGTGATCGCCTTCGGGGTCGTGCTGCTGGTGACACTGCGCGCCTACGTGCTGTTGCAGCGCGAGATGCGAAGGCGAAGGCGCGCCGAACAGGTGCTCGCCAAACAGGTCGAGTTGCAGGACACCATGACGGAGATGATTCCGTATCCGCTTGGCGCGCGGGATCTGGAAAACCGTTATCTGGCGGTGAATCGCGCTTATGAGGAGATGACCGGGCTGCAGCGCGGCGATGTGCTCGGCCGCACCGGCGCGGCGGTGGCCGCCTGGGGCGAGGAAAACAGCCGGCGCGTGGATACGCTCTATTCGAAGACGGTCGATGAGGGCGAGAGCCAGCGCGTCGAATTCGTTTTCGACGAGCCCGGTGGTCCAGGCATGGCCGAAGCCGGCCGTCGTCACGGCATTTTCTGGACGCGCCTGTGCCGCGATGCACGCAACGTGCCGTTCTGCGTGCTCGGCACGATGATCGACATCACCGATATCCGTCGCGCCGAAATGCGCGCGCGCGCGTCTGAGCGGCTGCTCTCGGACGTCACGGGTTCGCTTCCCGCGATTGTGTTCCAGCTGCGGCGTGGATCTGGCGGGCAGTACACCTTCCCGTACCTGGGCGGCGATACGCAGCGCCTGCTCGGCGAAGCGGCTACCCAGCTCATGCGCACCAGCGCGCTCGATCTTTCGCGCGTGCATCGCGGCGATCGCGCGCGGCTCACGGCGGCGCTCGAACGATCGGCGCGGCTGCTTTCGCCGGTCAACCTCGAATTTCGCTTCCACGGCGCCACCGGGCTGCTGTGGGCGCGCGCGGAATTCATGCCGCGCCGCGCCGAAGACGGCGTGGTGATGTGGAGCGGCTACGCCGTCGACGCCAATGTCGAGCACACCCGCGCAGCCGAATTGTCGCGCGCCCGCGATCTGGCGGAAGCCGCCTCGCGCGCGAAAGACGACTTCCTGGCGATGATGAGCCATGAAATCCGCACGCCGATGAACGGTGTGCTCGGGCTCGTGGAAGTGCTTGAGCGCACGCCGCTCAATCCCGACCAGACGCAGATGGTCGGCATGGTGCACGAATCGGCGGGCGCGCTGCTGCAGATCCTCGACGATCTGCTCGATTATTCGAAGATCCAGGCGGGCCGGCTTGTCATCGATTCCGAGCCGTTCGCCGTGCGCGAGCTGGTCGATAGCGCGGTGGGATTGCTGGCGGGGCGCGCGCACGAAAAGGGCCTGAAGGTGCGCGTGGACGTCGGGGCTGGCGTGGCCGCACAACTGCGCGGCGACAGTGTGCGACTGCGGCAGATTCTCTTCAATCTGCTTAGTAATGCGATCAAGTTCACGCCGCATGGTGAAGTCAACGTGAACGTGTCGGCGAGTGCTTCAGACGGTGTGGCCGCCCAGCAGCGCCAGAGCCTGTCGATCTCCGTGGCCGACACCGGCATCGGCATCGCCGCGCAGGCCCAGGCGCAACTGTTCGAGCCCTTCGTTCAGGCGGAAACGTCGACGACGCGGCGCTTCGGCGGGACGGGTCTTGGCCTCACGATCTGTCGCAAGCTTGCGGCGCTGATGGGCGGCACGCTCGAACTGCGCAGCGAGCCGGGCCGCGGCACCTGCATGACGCTCCACATCGAATTGCCCGTGGAGATTCAGGCGGCCCACGCGGACGGTCTGCGCGGCAAGCGGGCGATCGTCCTTTGCGACGATGCGGCGGTGGCCGAGGCGCTGATGCATCTTGGGGTTGCGCTCGGCATGAAGATGTCGCGCGCCTGGGCGGAGCCATCGCGACCAACCCTTCAGGCGCAACGCCCTGATCTGCCCGCGCTGCGCAAGCTGGCGCAGCAAGGCGGCGTCGATCTGGTGTTCGCGGCGGAGGCGCTGGCCGGTGAACTCGGCGATCCTGGCGTGCCGGTCATCCGCCTGACGGAAAACCCTAAACCCAGCGGCTATCGCGTGGCGGAAGGCGGCGTGCGCGTGAGCGTCAACCCGCTTTCCTGGCATGGACTTGGCGCGGCCTGTGCAATGGCGATCGCCGGTCTGCCCGCGACAGCGGCGCGCCCGGTGCTATCCACCGAAGCGGCGCTGGTCGCGCCTGATCGCGACAGGGAATGCGCTGCGGGCCGCCTGATCCTGGTCGCCGAGGATCATCCCGTGAATCAGGAGCTGATCCGCCATCAACTTGCACTGCTGGGCTTCGCATGCGATGTGGTCGACGACGGCGCGCAGGCGCTTGAAGCGCTGAAGCGCTCGCGCTACGGTTGCCTGATCACCGACTGCCATATGCCGAATGTCTCTGGGTACGACCTCGCGCGTTGCGTGCGCGAACTGGAGTTGACGCGCGCGCGGCGCGAGGGCGAGAACTCGCCGCCGCGCAGCACCGTGCGGCTGCCGATTCTCGGCATCACGGCGAACACCGCGCCCGAGAACATGCGTCTGTGCCGCGAAGCGGGCATGGACGATTGCCTGATCAAGCCCACGCGCGTCGCCACGCTGCGCGAGCATCTGGCGCGCTGGTTCGGCGCGGAGGGGACTCATCGTGTCGCGCCGGAGGGAAGCGAAGGGCGCGGCGCGGGCGTGACGGCAAGCAGTGTCGACGGTTCGACCGCCATCGGTAACGTGACGGGCGAGGGCGAACCTCTCGATCTCGCGCACATGATCCAGGTGTGGGGGAGCGAGGCGACGGTAAAAACGCTGCTCGGCTCTTTCGTGAGCGCAGTGCGCGAGGATATCAACGCGTTATCCGAACTGCTGGAAGACGTCGATATTGCGCGTTTGCGCGAATGGCATCATCGGCTCGCGGGCGCTGTCGGCGTGCTGCACTATCCTGCGCTGATGGCCGTGCTCGAAACCTATCGCCGTCATATGAACTGTCATACACCGCAGCAACTACGCGAAGAAGGTGTCGCGCTGATGCGGACCTGTCACACCATGCTCGATGGCATCGAACAACAGGCCGCGTTGCTGGCGTGACATCGGATCTGCTCGCGCGATAAGTTGGCGAAGTTTGTCCGTTGATGATCCGAACATGACGCGAAACTGGCAGTTCTGCCAGAAACGAAGCATGCAGGCGCGAACGCCATAAAAACAGGCGAAAAAAAACGCGGCCGAAGCCGCGTTCAAGCTTGGAGACCCTTCGATGAAGAGTCACTTCTCGCAGAAAGAAGCATAGTTCGCACGGCGCCAAAAATCGAGATAAAAACCATCAATTAACTATTACACGATGTGTCGATAATCGACTGGCGCGTTACTTCGTTCTGCCGAAACCAGTCCACCGTGAAGTCGACGAACGAACGCGTCTTGGCCGGTACATGCCGACGCCCCGGATACACCAGTGAGAGTTCCTTGTCGGCGTCGCGGATCGTGTAGTCGGCCAGCACGCGCACGAGCGTTCCGGTCGCGAGATCGGCGGCCACCTGGTTGGCGGGCAGGATCGTGATGCCCATTCCCGCGAGCGCCGCCTGGCGCAACATCACCGAATTATTGACGGCGTAGGCCGGTTCGATCATCACCGGCACGCGCACGCCGTCGGCGTCGTCGAAATGCCATTCGTTGCCGTGGATATCCGCAGACGGCGCGAGCAGCGTATGACACGCGAGTTCTGACGGATGGGCGGGCGCGCGATGCAAATCGAGATAAGCGGGCGACGCCACCGCGACCGGCGCAACGGTGACGAGCGGGCGGCGGATCAACGTGCCGCCGCTGACCTGACGCGGCGCGACGATGCCCACATCGAAACCCTCTTCGATGAGATCGACCGGGCGATGCAGCAGCGTGAGCGCAAGGCGGACCTGCGTGAACGACGCGAGGTATTGCTTGAGCAAGGGCGTGAGGCCGTGCAGCGAGAACGACGCATGCGCGACGATGCGCAGTGTGCCCGAGGGCACAGACACGCCGTGGGCAATCTGTGTCTCGATGCGTTCGAGATCTTCGAGCATCTGCCGGCTGGCCTGCGCGTACGAAAGTCCTGCTTCGGTGAGCGAAATGCTGCGCGTATTGCGGTTGATGAGTCGCGTATTGAGGTGCGTCTCAAGCAGGGCGACGTAACGCGTGACGACCGCGTTCGACATCTTGAGGTTCGTAGCGGCGCGGCCAAATGAGCCGTTCTCGGCGACGCTCACGAACACGCGCATCGCCTGAAGCTGATTCATGGTCTTGGGACGCGTCGACATGGAATGCGAGGGCGCGGGTGCGCGGTTCTTCTGAAAAGGAATGAGGCTCGGCGCAAGGCGACTACGCGAGCGTTGCGGGATCGTACCCATCCACAGAGGCCTGCGGAATGGGACTGCTCCTAATCCGCTAGTTGTCCCAAATTGATCGTGTTGCCTCGCGACAACGCTATATCGGGATACGGATTCGCGACGTTCATCACGCGTGAAATTGAGATTGAGCGAATGCTTTATCCATCAAGCGATTGCAGATGCAAACAAGGATGCATTTGATTTTTTCGAAAAGCCTTTTGTGCTGGCGTGGGATGGCTGCGCCAAAAGTGACGCCAATAAACTTGCGGCTTGCAAATGAATGCGGCGCCGTCATTGCGGCGTGAGGGGATAACGCAAGCCGGCACGCTGTCGGCGAAATCGTCTACCAATGCCGAAAGGTTTTAAAACGAAGGAATCACTATGAAAAAGAGTCTGGTTATCGCGGCTGCAGTCGCCGCGACTTTCGCATCGGCGTCGTATGCTCAAAGCAGCGTGACGCTTTACGGCATCGTCGATGCAGGTTTCACGTACACGAGCAACGTGAACGGCAGCTCGAACTATGCGATGACGAGCGGTAACGTTCAGCAAAGCCGTTGGGGCCTGCGCGGTGTTGAAGATCTCGGCGGCGGTCTGAAGACGATCTTCACCCTCGAAAGCGGCTTCAACCTGATGAACGGCCAGCAGGGTAATTCGCTGAACAACAACAGCCTGTTCAACCGTCAGGCATACGTCGGTCTGACGCACGACCAGTTCGGTACGGTCACGTTCGGCCGTCAGTACGACTCCGTGGTCGACTATCTCGCACCGCTGACCGCAGTCGGCTCGTGGGGCGGTACGTACTTCGCGCACGTGTTGGACAACGACAACGGCAACGCATCGTACTCGCTGAACAACTCGGTCAAGTACGCGAGCCCGAACCTCTCGGGTTTCCAGTTCGGCGGCGCCTACGCGTTCTCGAACCAGGCTGGCGGCTTCGCGAACAACCGTGCATACAGCGCCGGCATGGGCTACTCGTATGAAGGTCTGCGCCTCGCGGCTGCATACCTGCAGGCCAATGGCGCGGGCAGCCTCAGCAACTCTGGCGGTGCGATCGCCAACGACCAGTTCGTCTCGCGTCAGCGTCAGCGCGTGTGGGGCGCGGGCGTGAGCTACGCCTACGGTCCGGCTGTGGGCGGCGTGACCTTCACGCAAACGCGCCTGAACGGTCTGCAAGACAATCTGTCGGTGCGCTTCAACAACATCGAAGCCAATGTGCATTACAACCTGACGCCGGCACTCGGCATCGGCGCCATGTACACGTACACCAACGTGAACGGTTCGCTGCTGAGCTCGACGGGCGGCGGCAAGACGGCGCACTGGAACGAGTTCGGTCTGCAAGCCGACTACGCACTCTCGAAGCGTACCGACGTCTACCTGCTGGGCGTGGCCGCTTCGGGTTCGGGCGACGCGGCAGTGGGCGAGACGCAGGTTGGCTTCGTCTCGTCGTCGAACTTCTCGTCGTCGAAGAACCAGGGCGTCATCTCGACGGGTATCCGTCACCGCTTCTAATTCGATCGACCCTCAATCGAACGATGTCGACGGTCCGGCAATGCGCTGGATCGTCGACGCAAACGGGTAGCAAAGTAGAAGGTAGTACTTGGGTTCAGAGCGCCGTTCGCGGCGCTCTTTTTTTGCCTGCGATTTCCTGTCGTCGCGTCGGGCCGTTATCGGCTATGACGCTTCGAACATCATTGGCGGATTTGCTCTAGCATGTGGCTACGCGACTGCGGCCCGGGATGCCTTTCAGTTTCCTCTGGTGCAGCGCGTCACAACAACGGAGAAATCCCATGAAAGCGCTTCGTCCGCTGCAGCTCGCTCTCGCTCTGTGTGTCCTCGCCTCCGGCGCCGCTTTTGCCGACACCGTCGCACTGAAAGCCGATCTCGAACCGTCCAGTGAAGTGCCGCCGCGCGTGAGTCACGGCCACGGCATGCTCAACGCGACGTTCGACACGTCCAGCAAATCGCTGAACTGGACCGTCACTTACGAAGGCCTGTCGAGCCCGACGACGGCCGCGCATTTCCACGGCCCCGCACCCGTTGGCCAGAACGCAGGCGTGCAGGTGCCGATTCCGAAGGGTGAACTGGCCAGCCCGATCAAAGGCAGCGCGACGCTCACCGACAAGCAGGTCACCGATCTGATGGCCGGCCAATGGTATTTCAACGTGCACACGCAACAGAATCCGTCGGGCGAGATTCGCGGTCAGGTGTTGCCTGCGAACTGATCCATGAGCCTGCAAAGCCGCTTCATTTGCTGGTGGTTGCGTCGCCGCTTTTTGCCGGTGACGCGCCGTCCGATTGACGTCGCGCTTACGCGGGCAAACACGGAGAAGCGCGTGTGGCTGCCGCCCGTGCCCGCGGGCTGGCAGCTGCGCGAGCTGTATGGGCAGGCAGAGGCGCCGTTGCGCGGCGAGTGGCTGGTGCGCGAGGGCGGGGCGCCGCGCACGATCCTCTATCTGCACGGCGGCGGCTATTACTTCTGTTCGCCAAAGACGCATCGCGCGATCACGTATGGCCTCGCCACGCGTGCCGAAGCCGATGTGTTTTCGCTCGATTACCGTCTTGCGCCCGAGCATCCATTCCCGGCGGCGCTCGACGATGCGCTCGCCGCTTACCGGCGTTTGCTCGCCGACGGCGTGCGCGCCGATTCACTCGTGATCGCAGGCGATTCGGCGGGCGGTGGCCTTGCGCTCGCAACCCTGGTGGCCTTGCGCGACGCTGGCGACAAACTGCCGGCGGGCGCGTTGCTCTACTCGCCGTGGACCGATCTGGCCGTAACCGGTGCCTCGATCCGCGAAAACGATGGGCGCGATCCCATGTTCTGCGGCGAAGTTTTCGGTCGCGTCGCCGCGCTCTATCTCGGCGATGCGGCCGCGACGCGTGCGACCGATCCCTACGTCTCGCCGCTCTACGCCGATTTTCGCGGCCTGCCGCCGCTTTTCATGCTGGCGGGCAGTACCGAGACTTTGCTCGACGATACGCGGCGCGTCGCCGAGCGTGCGCGCGCGGCAGGCGTTGAGGTCGATTGCGAAATCGCGCGCAACCTGCCGCATATCTGGCCGATCTACGCGCCTTTCATGCCCGAGGCGCGTCGATCGCTCGACGATTCAGCGCGCTTCGTTCGACGCGTGACGACCGCCGACACGACGGCGCGCGCGCAGAAAACGGCCTCGCCGCATCAATCGACTCAATCCAGCGAGACCTCGATTTCGTCGTAGGCGGCGTGCACCGCGGCTTCGCCGTAGCGGCGTTCGAGCCGTCGCACCGTGAAATGGCCGTGCGCGACGTTCTGGAAGTGGTCGATAAAGACCGTGTTCACCATCGCACCCAGCACGGCGCCAATCGCCGGAATCGATTTCGCCGCCACCTGCTCGCTCACCTGAACCGAGAAGCGCGCCGCGACGGTCTGCATCAGCTTGAGCAGCGCCGCCGACCCGTGGGCGGCTAAGCCCTTGGTCGCCATCTCCGACGACGCCTTCGACACCGCCTGTGCCAGTGCGCCGCGCACGACGAAGTAGCCGAAGTCGGCTTCGTCGTCGGAGGCCGAGCGTCCGCCCATACCGAACACCGTGAGGCACTGGAGTTGCGTGTCGGCGCTCGCGATGTCTTCGCCTTCGCTGCGTGCGATATCGCAGATCGAGCGGAACATCAGCGTCGTCGTCACCGGCAACTCGACGGGTAACGCAAAGAGTCCGAACGCGCCGCCCGCCGCGCCGGTGGTCGCGACCGCGAACTTGTGGAGCAGGTTGCTGGGTTTGGCGGGCACGACCGCGGCAAGCGTACTCGCGTCTGCGAGGCCCGCCTTGCCGAGCGTCTTGAGCGCGAGTTGCAGGCACTTGCGCAGCGCCGCCTGAGTGGCGTCGTTGACCTTGTCGTTGGCGACGGCGGGCAGTTTCGCGATCAGCTTCTCGACCGGCGCGCCGACGATAGCCGCCAGTTTCATGCCGAGCGGCGGCGTTTCCAGTTCATGTTTCGCGCGCTTGAGCGCGGCAAGATCGGCTTCGGAAAAATCGTTGAGTGTCGCCATAGGCCTCCCGAAAGACTGCGCGGTCAGTGCGGACATCGCCGCTCGACCCCCAGTTTATCGAGGATCGCCCATGCTAAGATGTGAATCCTTTGACGCGTCAATCGTTGCGGGATCAAAAAATGGCCGTTCATACCGCCGCTCACCATTCCAGCGGCCAGGTGCTGCCGTTCCGGGAGTCGCTTCTGGCGATGCTCGGCGTCTCTTTCGTGACCATGCTGGTTGCGCTCGACCAGACTGTCGTCGGCACCGCCTTGCCGACCATCGTCGCCGAACTGCGCGGCTTCGAGCTTTATGCGTGGGTCGCCACGTCCTATCTGCTTACTTCCGTCATTACCGTCCCCATTTTTGGCCGGCTCGGCGATTACTACGGCCGCAAGCCCTTCGTGATTGCGTCGATTGTCGTGTTTACGCTCGCGTCGGTGTTGTGCGGCGCGGCCAGCAGCATGACGTTTCTCGTCATCGCGCGCGGCTTGCAGGGCATCGGCGGCGGCATGCTGGTGGGCACGGCGTTCGCCTGCATCCCCGATCTTTTCCCCGATTCGGTCGTGCGCCTGCGCTGGCAGGTGCTGATGAGTTCGGCGTTCGGCATTGCCAATGCGATTGGGCCGTCGCTGGGCGGTTTCCTCACGCAGTACTACGGCTGGCGTTCGGTGTTCTACGTCAATCTGCCGGTTGGTCTGCTATCGCTGTTCTTCGTGTGGCGCTATCTGCCGCATCTGCGCCATATCGCGCACAAGGAGCGCATGCGGCTCGACTGGCCCGGCGCGCTGCTGATCGCCGTGACGCTGGGCAGCCTGCAACTGTTCGTCGAGCGTTTGCCGGAGCACGGCCTGTCGCTCGCGGCGATCGGGCTGCTTGCGCTTGCCGCCGCTTCGGGCTGGGCGTTGTGGCAGTGGGAGCGGCGCTGCCCGCAGGCGATCCTGCCCGTCGATATGTTCCGCAACGCCAGCCTGAACGCGCTTTTCACGCTCGCCGTGATGGGCGGTTTCACGATGTTCTCGCTGCTGTTCTACGCGCCGCTGCTGTTTCAGGGCGGCTTTGGCATGTCGCCGAACGAGGCGGGCGTCGTCATCACGCCGCTGGTGGTGTTCATCACGATCGGCAGTATCGCGAACGGGCGCATCGTGTCGCGCATCCGCAATCCCAATCGCATGCTCTATATCGGCTTCGCGATGCTGGCTTTCGCGTGCTTCGCGGTGGCGCTCGCGTCGCACAACACGCCGCGCGGGCTGTTGATGACGGTGATGATCGTCGGCGGCCTGGGGCTGGGCTTCGTGATGCCGAACCTGACCGTGTTCGCGCAGCAGACCGCGGGCCGCGAACATCTGGGCATCGCCACGGCGCTGCTGCAATCGCTGCGCATGATCGGCGGGATGATCGGCACGGCGCTGACCGGCACGCTGGTGACGCAGCTCTACTCGAGCGGCGTGCACAAGGCGCTCGACGCCGATGGCGCGCTGCACTGGTTCGCGCAACTCGCCGATCCGCAAATTCTCATTAACCGGAACGCGCAGGGTGCGCTCGTTGGCGAACTGGCGAAGGCCGGGCACAATGGCGCGCCGCTGCTCGAAGCCGCGCGCGAGGCGCTGGTGGGCGCGATCCATCTGGGCATCGCGCTGGCGGCGGTGGTGGCGCTGGTGTCGGTCTGGCAGACGCGCCGCGTGCCGCTCATCAAACTGCAGCGCAAGGTCGAGCCGGTTATTCACGCCGATTGAACCCGCACGCAGTAATCCGCACGCAGCAAACCGAACGCAATCCGCGAATCAGAATTCAGGCAGGAAAACACCGCATGGAAGCACAGGACCGCATCGCCATCATGCAGCAATTCGGACGCACCTATCGCGCGTTCATGTCGGCGTTCGAGGCGCAGGTGGGCCACCCGTTGCCGCGCTGGCGCATCCTGCTGGCCTTGCACGAGCAGGACGGCGCTTCTTCGCAGAAGCGTCTGGTCGAGCGCCTGCGTGTGGACCCGGGCGCGCTCACGCGGCAACTGAAGCCGCTGGAGTCGCTGGGCTGGATTGCGCGCAGCGCCGACGAGCGCGACAACCGCATCACCAACGTCAAGCTGACCGCCGCAGGTCGTGAGATCGTCGAAGAGGGACTGCCGCGCCGCAATGAGTTTCTGCGCGTGGCGATGTCGCTGCCCGATGATGCGCTCACGGCGCTGTCGGGCGCATTGCGCATGATGGAAGAGCGCATTGGCGTAGCGGCGGCGCAGACCGTTGCAACGGGCGACGCCGCCGATTGAAGCAACGCTCGATCAGAAGAACGTTTCGATCACTTCCGTCACGCGATACTCGCCATCGACCATCAGCACCTGACGCCACTTGTCGAAGGTGAGGCACGGGTGCGAGATGTCGAAGCCGATCATGTCGCCCACCTGGATATCCGCGCCCGCGGGAATCTGCAGGTAGGCGTGCTGATCCATCATCTGGAACACTTCCCAGCCTTCTTTCGCGTCGATCTCGCGCGGCGCGCCGTGGACTTCGCCGTCACGCGCCGGACGATAGTGGCGCGACGGCTCCGGGAAGCCCGCATCGAAAGCCGCGTCGCGCTTGCCGAAGCCGATGATCGCGCGGCCCGGTTCCGGAATCGACTGCACATTCGCCCAGAGCTGTAGCGCGGGCAGGAGCGCCGTGCCCATTTCGCGTGCGACCGGGTTGCGCGAAAGGATGTCCGACTGCGCTTTCTTGTAGACGCCCACGTCATGGGTCAGGTAGCAGCCGGGGCGCAGCACGACGTCGATCGTGCCGGCCTTGGCCGCCTGGGCGAATTCCTCGGCGACGATGTCGTACCACGCCGATCCCGCACCCGACAGCAGCGCCGGCGCGCGCGAGAAGCGACCCGCGGCGGCGAGTTCCTCGGTCACGTTGAGCGCGTCGCGCAGGAAGGTGCGCACTTCGCTTTCTTCCTTGAGCACGCCTTCGTAGATTTCCACGCCCGCAAGCGCGAGCGAATCCGGATAGCGCGCGATCGCTTCCAGCACGGCGCGGCGTGTGTCCGCATCGCGCACGCCGGTGCGCCCGCGCGGCACGCCCAGTTCCAGCAGCACTTCGAGCTTGCGGTTGGCCTTGCGGAAGAATTCGCCCAGTTGCTCGACGCCTTCCACCGAATCGACCAGGCAGAAGAATTCGAAAGTCGCGTCGCTGAGCAGCTCGGCGATGATCGCCATGTTGCGGCGACCCACGAGCTGGTTCGCCATCAGCACGCGCGAAATGCCGCCGCGATACGCCGCGCGCGTCTGATGCGCCGTGGCGAGCGTGATGCCCCACGCACCGGCGTCGATCTGACGGCGGAACAGTTGCGGCGCCATCGTCGTCTTGCCGTGCGGCGCGAGCTTCACGCCGTAGCGTGTGACGAATTCCTGCATCCACTTGAGGTTATGTTCGACGCGATCCGCATACAGGACGGCGGCGGGCAGGCTGACATCTTCGGCCAGCAGATTCCATTCGAGGCGGGAGGCGTCGCCCAGCGGCACGCTCGCGCCGGGCACGTTGCCGAGGCCCTTGCTGTTCGGGTCGATCGTCGCACTCTGATAGTTTGTAACTTTCATTTCCGTTCGCTCCATATTCTCCATAACGCCTTATATTACGGGATCGACATCTTGTGGCGTTGACTCGGTGATAGTACACAAAGTACCATCTCTGCGTGAAATGTTATTTACTAACAAAAGCATCCCCGCCGTCCCATCTGAATCTTGCCCGACTCCCATGAATTCCGCCCTTGATCCAGGCCGTTTCGATATCGTCGCGCGAATCACGCAATGCGTGCCGGATCTGCGTCCGGCCGAGCGCGACGTCGCCGCCCTGATCCTCGCTGACATTGCCGCCGCCGCGCGCGCGAGCATCGGCGAACTGGCGCAGCGCGCGGGCGTGAGCGTGGCGTCGGTCACGCGTTTCGCCAAGACCGTCGGTTGCCAGGACGTTCGCGAACTGAAGCTGCGTCTCGCTCAGGCGGCGGCCGTGGGCGAGCGCTTTCTGCGTGCCGTCCCTGACGGCCGGGCGGCAAAAGCGGGCAAGAACGAATCCGCCGAAGGCAAAGGCAAGCGCCGCAAGCAGCGTGCAGACGATGCCACGAACGCCGCCAATGCAGATTCGGCCGACGCGTCGCTCGCCACGCGTGTGTATGAGGAAATCCACGGCGCGCTCGCGCGCAACCACGAACTGCTGCGCCAGGCGCCGTTCGCCGATGCCGCCGCGGCGCTGGCCAACGCGCGCATAATTTACGTGTTCGGCATGGGCGGCGGCTCCAGTGCGCTCGCCGACGAAATGCGCTTTCGCCTCGTGCGGCTCGGGCGGCCGGTCGCGTCGTATCAGGACAGCCTGCTGCAGCGCATGGTCGCCAGTACGCTCACGCCCGATTGCGTGGTGGTCGCGCTTTCCGTGACAGGGCGCGTGCCCGAACTGCTCGACGCCTGCCGCATCGCGCGCGACTACGGCGCGAAGCTGGTGGCGCTGACCGCACCGGCTTCGCCGCTGGCCGCGCTCGCCGACTGGCTCGTGCCGATCGTCGCCAGCGAAACCGATTTCATCTACAAGCCGTCGTCGTCGCGTTACGCAATGATGATGGCGCTCGACGTGCTCGTCACCGAACTCGCCATGTCGCAACCCGAGCAGAGCCGCGAATTGCTGCGGCGCATGAAACACACGCTCGACGCGCATCGCGGCACGGCGGGGCGCGGCGGCGAGCGTCAGCCGCTTGGCGACTGATTTTTCTGCCGACTTTGCACCCGGGCGCGCAGCCGCGCCAGCGTGCGGATAGGATCAAAACGCTTCATCGACAACCTGTGTCTGGGATCGACAGGAGACCCTGATATGCATTCGCATCCCGAAGCCGCCGACACCTTGATCGTCGGCGCCATGCTTTATGACGGCACCGGCGCGCCGCCCGTTGAACGCGACGTCGCGCTGCGCGATGGCCGCATCGTCGCCATCGGCAATCTGTCGAACTGGCTCGCCGAAGAGGTGATCGAAGCCGAAGGCCGTGCGCTCGCGCCCGGTTTCATCGACGTGCATACGCACGATGACACCCACGTGATCCGCGCGCCGCAAATGCTGCCCAAGATCAGTCAGGGCGTGACGACGGTGATCGTCGGCAATTGCGGCATCAGCGCGTCGCCGGTTTCGCTCAAGGGCGATCCGCCCGATCCGATGAACCTGCTCGGCACGCGCGACGCGTTTCAGTACCCGACCTTCGCGGACTATGTCGCAGCGGTGAACGCGGCGAAGCCCGCCGTGAACGTGGGCGCGCTGATCGGCCATACGGCGCTGCGCAACAATCATCTCGACGATCTCAAACGTGCGGCCACGCTCGAAGAAACCGAGGCGATGCGCGCGCAGCTTGAAGAAGCGTTGGTGAACGGCGCGCTGGGTCTGTCGACGGGCCTGGCTTATGGTTCCGCCTACGAGGCGTCGACCGAAGAAGTCGCCACGCTGGCGGAGCCGCTCGCGCTGGCCGGCGCGCTCTACACCACGCACATGCGCACCGAGTTCGACGCGATCCTCGACGCGATGGACGAGGCATACCACATCGGCAAGCATGCGCGTGTGCCGGTGATCATTTCGCATCTGAAGTGCGCGGGGCCGTCCAACTGGGGGCGCAGCACGGAAGTGCTCGCCTCGCTCGACGGCGCGCGCAAGTATCAGCCGGTGGGCTGCGACTGCTATCCGTATAGCCGCAGTTCGTCGACGCTCGACCTCAAGCAGGTGACGGGCGACATCGACATCACGATTACGTGGTCGACGCCGCATCCGGAGCAGGCGGGCAAGCTCATCAAGGACATCGCTGCCGAATGGGGTGTCTCGCAGCAGGAAGCGGGCAAGCGTCTGCAGCCGGCGGGCGCGGTCTATCACAACATGTCCGAGGACGACGTGCGTCGCATCCTCTCGCATCCGGCGACGATGGTGGGCTCGGACGGACTGCCGAACGATCCGCTGCCGCATCCGCGTCTGTGGGGCGCATTTCCGCGCGTGCTCGGCCACTACGCGCGCGACGAGCAATTGCTGCCGCTCGAAGAAGCGGTGCGCAAGATGACGGGGCTGTCCGCGCGGCGTTTTGGTCTCGCGCAACGCGGCGAAGTGCGTGTGGGATGGCACGCCGATCTCGTGCTGTTCGATCCCGCGAAGGTGCGCGACGCCGCGACCTTCGACAAGCCGCAGCAGGTGGCGGAAGGCATCGACGCGGTGTGGGTGAACGGCGTGCTGTCGTACCGCGATGGCCAGCCGACCGGCGAGCGCGCGGGCCATTTTGTCGCGCGCGGGCCGCGCGAGACGAACGCAGCGGGCACCGAAACCGCGGCTTTTTAAGTATTCAATTTCGACCTTCGGCGCGCCGTGCGTTGCACACGCCACTGCACACGCGCCGCACGAACACACAGGAGCAAACGATGAAACGATATGGAGTGGAAGGCGGCAAGGGCCAGGGCGGTCAACATCTGCCGTTCGCACGCGCGGTGGAAGCCGATGGCTGGCTGTTCGTCTCGGGCCAGACGCCGATGGAAAACGGCGAAGTGATCAACGGCGGCATCGTCGAGCAGTCGCACAAGACGATCCAGAACGTGTTCGCCATCCTCAAGGAAGCGGGTTACGGTCCGGAGCATGTGGTGCGCTGCGGCGTGTGGCTCGACGATGCGCGCGACTTCCAGTCGTTCAACAAGGTGTTCCGCGAATACTTCGGCGATCATCCGCCGGCACGCGCCTGCGTGCAGTCGAGCATGGTGATCGACTGCAAGGTGGAAGTGGACTGCGTCGCGTACAAGGCGCCAGCAGGGAAGTAAGGTTTCTTCCTGCGTAGTGTGAGTTTCTGGAAAGCGGCTGCCCGGTTTAGCGGGTGGCCGCTTTTTCTTGTGCGTTGGAATCGTGTGGCGTGCCTTCGTGGATACGCAGTTCGATCTTCATGCCTGCCGTCGCGGCCATGTTGACGAGCATGTCGATGCCGAAGCGGTCCATCTTGCCGCGCATGAGATCGGAGATACGCGGTTGGGTCACGCCAAAGAGTTTCGCGGCTTGCACCTGTGTCATCTTGTGGCGCTTGATGTGCTCCTCCAGCGCGAACATCAACTGGCAACGCAGTTCCATGTTTGCCGCGTCGCCGGGGGTGTCCTCGATCGCGTCCCACACGTTGTCGAAAGTCTCGAATTTCAAGATCCGTGCTCCTCATTGCGAATGTCCCGATATCGACGTGCGGCGAGCGACATATCGGCAAAGGGAATTTTTTCAGTCTTCTTCTGAAAACAGTGCAGTACGTACACCGCGTCGCGAAAGGTCGCCACGTAGAGAATGCGGTAAGCATTGCCGTTTTCCCTAAGGCGAATTTCACGCGTGCCAGGACCGACGGGGTTGACGGGCTTCCAGTCGTCAGGAGGCTCACCGCCTTGCACGAGGCGAATTTGCCGCCCGGCTTCCTTGCGTGCCTTCAGCGGAAACGCCTGAAGATCCACGAGAGCACTGCCGCAAAACCGCACGCGCTTTTCAAGTTTTAGACTATACAAAATTTTATATGTCCTCCAGAGAATTGAGCGACCCCGCCGCAGCGCGGGGATGACATGGCTCAACTCTCTGCAAGGACGGGCGATTGCGCCCTCGATTCCATCAAGGTCTGCCGCAGCATTACCCATCCGGATAAGGCTCTCAAAACGCGGAATTCCCAATATATGAGCGACCCAATCACATATTGGAGATCTCAGAAAAACCGCCCTACAATCCGATCCATCCGAGATGACGTGCATCGCAGTCCAGAAGAACGCGCGTCAGCCCATCGGCCAAACCTAAAGAAAAGCCCGCAGCCGCGCCGCAGATGCGCTCCAGCGGGCAAAACCGGAGACGTTTGCCATGTTCCAGCCCGCGAAGTGCGCGGCCTCGTGCCGTCCGCCGTCCCGCGCGAATGCGCGCCGCCGCACCCCGAACCATGGCCCGCGCGCCGTCTTTTGACGCCGCGCGTTCATCTCCCGTCTTCTTTCAGATCGACCTCGCCATGAACAAAGCGATGTCTCACAATCTCGCCGAGCGTCTTGACGACATCGACGCCGTGCCGGCGCCGAATGCCGCGAGCGTGCCCAAAGCGGCTCAAACGCAAGCGCAACCGAAAGCGCAACCCAAAGCCCACGCGGCCGGCGATGAAATCGTCGGACTGCCGGGCACGCTGCTCGACGGCTCGTCGCAGGCCGGCACGCAGACGCTCCTGCGCGGCCTCGCCATCCTCGAAGCCGCTGCAGCGGGCGTGCGCGATCTGCGCTCGTTCGGTGCGGTGCTTGGCACCACGCGCAGCACCACGCACCGGCTGGTGTCGAGCCTCGTGCAGGCGCGTTATCTGCGCCAGGTGCAGGGCGGTTATCTGCTCGGGCCGAAGCTGATCGAACTCGGCACCATCGCGCTCGAACAGATGCCGCTCACGGCGGTCGCGCGCACGCACCTCGAAGCACTGGCGAACGCCACGCTCGACACGATTCACCTCGGCGTGCGCGATGGCGACGACGTGCTCTATATCGACAAGATCCCCGGCCAGCGCGGTCTCGAAATGCGCTCGCGCGTGGGACACCGCATGCCGCTCGCTTCCACGGGCATCGGCAAGGCGATGATGCTCGACCTCGCGCCGCAGTCCTGGCGCGATCTGTTCGAGGCGTCGCGGCGCACGCTGGCGGCCGTGAGTTTCCGCCCCGATCACAGCCTCGACCCCGATACCTTCCTCAAGCGCATGGCCACCTATTCGGCGGGCGGTTATACGTTCGATCTTGAGGAAAACGAAATTTCGATCCGTTGCGTGGCGGCGCCCGTGCGCGACGCTTCGGGGGCGATCGTCGCGGCGCTGTCGGTGGCGAGCACGATTCCCTACATGCCGCTCGAACGCATGGATGAGCTGATTCCGGTCGTGCAGCGCGAGGCGCGCGCGATTTCGCAGGAACTCGGCTGGCGCGCGCCGCAGCCCACCACGCGCAGGATTCGCCGATGACCGGCCGCACGACTGAACACACTATGGAACACGGCAAGCACGAAGGCGCAGCGCTGATCGCGCTCGACTGGGGCACGACGTCGCTGCGCGCGTACCTCTTCGACGCGGCGGGCAACGTGCTCGACACGCGCGTCTCGACGGCGGGCATCATGAATCTGCCCGTGCCGGCCGAAGAGGGCGGTTTCGACGCCGCTTTCGAGGAAGCCTGTGGCGTGTGGCTTGCGCAGGCGTCGTCGTTACCCGTGCTGGCGGCGGGGATGGTCGGCAGTGCGCAGGGCTGGGTGCAGGCGCCTTATGTCGAGACCCCCGCGGGTGAAGACGCGCTCGTGACCGGCATCGTCAAGGTGCGAACCCAAAACGGCGCGCAGATCGCCGTCGTGCCCGGCGTGCTCGAACCGGGCGCGCTGCCGAACGTGATGCGCGGCGAAGAAACGCAGATTTTCGGCGCACTGAGCGGCAAGACGTCACAGGACACCGCGCTGATCGGCCTGCCGGGCACGCACGCCAAATGGGCGGTCGTGGAAGGCGCACGCATCGCGCGCTTTTACACCTTCATGACGGGCGAGGTCTACGCCGCGCTCAAGGCGCACACGATCCTCGGCCGCACCATGAAGCTGCCCGCCGCGCCCGACACCGCCGCGTTCCTGCGCGGCGTGACGGTGGCGCGCGAACACGGCAGCGCGGGCCTGCTCGCCACTGCGTTCAGCACGCGCACGCTGGGCCTCACCGATCAACTGGCCGCCGACGAACAACCCGACTATCTCTCCGGTCTCGTGATCGGCCATGAACTGGCCGGGCTGGAAGCGGTGCTGGCGCGCCGCGACGTGGCGCTCGCGGGCTGCGCGCCGCAACTGATTGGCGCCGATGCCTTGTGCGAGCGCTATCGGCTGGCGCTGGCGCAGTTTGGCTGCACCGGCGCGCAGATCGTGCGCGATGCGACCGAGCGCGGCCTCTGGCGCATCGCGGTGCGCGCGGGCCTCGTCAACGCCGTGGTCTGACAACGCCCGCACCCGTACACGCTCACGCTCATAACAGGACACGCACATGCAACCCGAACTGAACCTGCCCGCTCCGTACACGCCTCACGCCGGCTTCGTCGCCGCGTTTGCCGCGTGCCGGATGGTCGCGATCGTGCGTGGCATCAAGCCCGCCGAAGCCGCCGAACATGGCCGCGCGATCTATGAGGCGGGCTTCCGGATCATCGAAGTGCCGCTCAATTCGCCGTCGCCGCTGGAGAGCATCGCGGCGCTGCGCGCGACGTTGCCCGCCGACGCGCTGATCGGCGCGGGCACCGTGCTCTCGACCGAGCGCGTGCGCGACGTGAAAGCCGCGGGCGGCGAACTGATCGTGATGCCTCATGCGGATACCGAAGTGATCCTCGCCGCCAAGCTGCAAGGTCTCGCCTGCGTGCCGGGCGTCGCCACGCCGACGGAAGCGTTCGCCGCGCTCAAGTGCGGCGCGGACGGTCTCAAGATGTTCCCCGCCGAACAGCTTGGCCCGGAGGTGACGAAGGCCTGGCGCGCCGTGATTCCGGCCGTCGTGCCGCTCTTGCCGGTGGGCGGCGTGAAGCCCGACAACATGGGGCCGCAACTGGCCGCGGGCGCGAGCGGCTTTGGC
This sequence comes from Burkholderia sp. Ax-1719, assembly GCF_011753055.1. Classification (GTDB taxonomy): domain Bacteria; phylum Pseudomonadota; class Gammaproteobacteria; order Burkholderiales; family Burkholderiaceae; genus Paraburkholderia. The sequence continues at coordinate 110,449 of NZ_VWWJ01000023.1, forward strand.
CTCGGATCGGCGCTCTACAAGCCGGGCCAGGACGTGGCGGCGACGCGCGCCAATGCGCTCGCGTTTATCGCGGGCTGGAGTGAAACGGCGCGCGCCCACGGAGCCAAAGCGTGAATCGCCTGACGGGCAAGGTCGCACTCGTGACCGGCGCGGGACGCGGCATCGGCGCGGCGATTGCGCGCGCGTTCGCCGCTGAGGGCGCGGCGGTCGTGCTCGCGGAACTCGATATCGCCACGGCCCAAGGGACGGCGCGCGAGATCGCGGAAGCAAGCGGCGCGCGCGTGCTCGCCGTGCAGACCGACGTGACGCAATCCGCTTCGGTGCAGGCCGCCGTGAGCGAAGCGCAGGAGGCGTTCGGCCCTGTCGATGTGCTCGTGAACAACGCCGGCATCAACGTTTTCGCCGATCCGCTCACGATGACCGACGACGACTGGCGGCGCTGCTTCGCCGTCGATCTGGACGGCGTGTGGAACGGCTGTCGCGCGGTGCTGCCGGGTATGGTCGAACGGCGCGCGGGCAGCATCATCAACATCGCCTCGACACACGCGTTCCAGATCATTCCGGGCTGCTTCCCGTATCCGGTGGCGAAGCACGGTGTGATCGGCCTTACGCGGGCGCTGGGCATCGAATACGCGCCGAGGAACGTGCGCGTGAACGCCATCGCGCCGGGCTACATCGAAACGCAGCTCACGCACGACTGGTGGAACGCTCAGCCCGACCCCGAAGCGGCGCGCCGCGCCACCCTCGAATTGCCGCCGATGAAGCGCATCGGCAAGCCGGAGGAAGTGGCGATGACAGCCGTGTTCCTCGCCTCGGACGAAGCGCCGTTCATCAACGCGAGCTGTATCACCATCGATGGCGGCCGCACGGCGCTGCATCACGAATAAACGCAGCACCGCAGTATCGAAGTAAAAACAGCAGCAAAAAAAGCAGTACTAAAAAGCAGCACGAAGGCAATACAAGGTAGCAAGACATCGCATCACTTTCGCCGCGGCGCTGGCCGCGCGCGGGCGAAGGCAGAACAAGCGGCCGTTACCCTTCCCGTGACTGAAGAAGACAGGAGACTGACACCATGCAACGCAGGATTTTCCTCACGCTGATCGCCGCCGCGACAACCGCAGTGCTCGTCCAGGCGCCCGTCGCGCAAGCCGCCGATCCGGTGAAGATCGGCTTTCTCGTCAAGCAGCCCGAAGAACCGTGGTTCCAGGACGAATGGAAGTTCGCCGAAGCCGCCGCGAAGGAAAAGGGCTTCACGCTGGTGAAGATCGGTGCGCCGTCGGGCGAGAAGGTGATGAGCGCGATCGACAACCTGGCCGCGCAAAAGGCGCAGGGCTTCATCATCTGCACGCCTGACGTCAAGCTCGGGCCGGGCATCGTTGCCAAGGCCAAGGCCGACAACCTCAAGATGATGACGGTGGACGACCGCCTCGTCGACGGTGCGGGCAAGCCGATCGAGTCAGTGCCGCACATGGGCATCTCGGCGTACAACATCGGCAAGCAGGTGGGTGACGGCATCGCCGCCGAAATCAAGAAGCGCGGCTGGGACATGAAGGACGTCGGCGCGATCGACGTGACCTACGAACAGCTGCCGACGGCGCATGACCGCACCAGCGGCGCGACCGACGCGCTGGTGGCCGCTGGCTTCCCGAAGGCGAACATCATCGCCGCGCCGCAAGCCAAGACCGACACGGAAAACGCCTTCAACGCCGCCAACATCGCGCTGACCAAGAACCCGCAGTTCAAGCACTGGGTCGCCTACGGTCTGAACGACGAAGCCGTGCTCGGCGCGGTGCGCGCAGCGGAAGGCCGCGGCTTCAAGGCCGACAACATGATCGGTATCGGCATCGGCGGGTCGGATTCGGCGCTCAACGAGTTCAAGAAGCCGAACCCGACGGGCTTCTACGGCACCGTCATCATCAGCCCGAAGCGCCACGGCGAAGAGACCTCGGACCTGATGTACGCCTGGATCACGCAAGGCAAGGAACCGCCGAAGCTCACGCTGACGACGGGCATGCTGGCCACGCGCGACAACGTGGAAAGCGTGCGCCAGCAGATGGGTCTCGCTTCGAAGTAAGCGCTGGATAGAGGTTGTTTAGGGTGTTTCCCGCTGCGGCGCGCTCCGGATGAGCGTGTCGCAGCGATCGAATGAGAGGAAACCGAAGTGTCAGCGACACTGCGTTTTGACAATATCGGCAAAGTATTCCCGGGCGTGCGCGCGCTAGACGGCGTGTCGTTCGACGTGAACGCCGGCGAAGTGCATGGCCTGATGGGCGAGAACGGCGCGGGCAAATCGACGCTGCTGAAGATTCTGGGCGGCGAATATCAGCCGGATTCGGGCCGCATCCTGATGGACGGCAACGAAGTGAAGTTCGCCGACGCGGCGGCTTCGATCGGCTCCGGCATCGCGGTGATTCACCAGGAACTGCAGTACGTGCCCGATCTCACCGTGGCGGAAAACCTGCTGCTCGGCGCGCTGCCCAATGCGCTCGGCTGGGTGAAGCGCGGCGAGGCGCGCCAGTTCGTGCGCGAACGGCTGGCGGCGATGGGCGTGGATCTCGATCCGGCCGCGAAGCTGCGCAAGCTCTCCATCGCGCAACGCCAGATGGTGGAAATCTGCAAGGCGCTGCTGCGCAATGCGCGCGTGATTGCGCTGGATGAGCCCACCAGCTCGCTCTCGCACCGCGAGACCGAAGTGCTGTTCAAGCTCGTGCGCGAACTGCGTGCGGATAACCGTGCGCTTATCTATATCTCGCACCGCATGGACGAGATCTACGAGCTGTGCAACGCCTGCACGATCTTCCGCGACGGCCGCAAGGTGGCCTCGCACGAGAAGCTCGAAGAGGTGAAGCGCGAAACGCTCGTCCACGAAATGGTGGGCCGCGAGATCAGCGACATCTACAACTACACGCCGCGCGAGCATGGCAACGTGCGTTTCGCGGTGCGGGGCGTCGAAGGTCATCCTCTGTCTGAGGCGGCCAGCTTCGAGGTGAAGGCGGGCGAGATCGTCGGTTTCTTTGGCCTTGTGGGCGCGGGCCGCAGCGAACTGATGCAGCTCATCTACGGCACGCACAAGCGCCGCGCCGGCGAGATCGAACTCGACGGCAAGACGATCCGCGTGAAGAGCGCGAGCGACGCGATCCGTCACGGCATCGTGTTGTGCCCGGAAGACCGCAAGGAGCAGGGCATCGTGGCGATGGCGACGGTTTCGGAGAACATCAACATCAGTTGCCGCCGCCATTTCTTGCGCGCGGGCATGTTCCTCGACCGCAAGAAGGAAGCGGAAACCGCGGATCGCTTCATCAAGCTGCTGAAGATCAAGACGCCGAGCCGCCGCCAGAAAATCCGCTTTCTGTCAGGCGGCAACCAGCAGAAAGCGATTCTGTCGCGCTGGCTCGCCGAACCGGATCTGAAAGTCGTGATTCTCGACGAACCGACGCGCGGCATCGACGTCGGCGCGAAGCATGAAATCTACAACGTGATCTACCAGCTTGCCGAACGCGGCTGCGCGATCGTGATGGTGTCGTCGGAGTTGCCGGAAGTGCTCGGTGTGTCGGATCGCATCGTGGTGATGCGCGAAGGCCGCATTTCGGGCGAGTTGCCGCGCAGCGCGGCGAGCGAACACACGGTGCTTGACCTGGCGTTGCCCAAGCGCACGCAGGCCAAGGCCGCATGAGTGGACGGGGAGGAGTGACTGAAATGCAAGCAAGAGAAAACCTGGCGGCTGAAACTGCCAAGAGCGTGGCGGACGCGCTAATTCCTAGTCCCAACGACAAGCAGAAGTGGTGGCAGCAGATCACCGAATACAGCCTGATCGTGATTTTCGCGGTCATGTTTATCGTGATGTCGCTGACCGTCGATCACTTCTTCTCGATCGAGAACATGCTGGGCCTCGCGCTGTCGGTCTCGCAGATCGGCATGGTGGCCTGCACGATGATGTTCTGCCTCGCCTCGCGCGACTTCGACTTGTCCGTCGGCTCGACGGTGGCGTTCGCGGGCGTGCTCTGCGCGATGGTGCTCAACGCGACCGGCAACACGTTTATCGCCATCGTCGCGGCAGTGGCGGCGGGCGCGGCGATTGGCTTCGTGAATGGCGCGGTGATCGCGTATCTGCGCATCAATGCGCTGATCACCACGCTCGCGACGATGGAAATTGTGCGCGGTCTGGGCTTTATCGTGTCGCATGGTCAGGCCGTGGGCGTGTCGTCGGATACGTTCATTGCGATGGGCACGGTGGCGTTCTTCGGCGTGCAGTTGCCGATCTGGGTGACGCTGTTCTGCTTTATCGCCTTCGGCGTGATGCTCAATCAGACGGTGTATGGGCGCAATACGCTGGCGATCGGCGGCAATCCGGAAGCGTCGCGTCTGGCCGGTATCAAGGTCGAACGCACGCGCGTGTGGATCTTCCTGATCCAGGGCGCGGTGACGGCGCTCGCGGGCGTGATTCTCGCGGCGCGTATCACGTCGGGTCAGCCGAATGCGGCGGAAGGCTTCGAGCTGAACGTGATTTCGGCGTGCGTGCTGGGCGGCGTGTCGCTGCTGGGCGGCCGCGCGACGATCTCGGGCGTGGTGATCGGCGTGCTGATCATGGGCACGGTCGAGAACGTCATGAACCTGCTCAATATCGATGCGTTCTATCAGTACCTCGTGCGCGGTGCGATCCTGCTCGCGGCGGTGCTGCTCGACCAGTTGAAGAACCGCGGCGCGCGCGATTAAAACCATCGGGAGGGTTCAGATGTCGTCTCCGGCCAACGCCAGCGCGCATCACGCGCATGAAAGCTACGCGCGCTATCCGAGCCTCAAGGATCGCGTCGTCCTGATTACGGGCGGCGCGACCGGCATCGGCGCGTCGTTCGTCGAGCACTTCGCCGCGCAGGGAGCGCGCGTGGCGTTCTTCGATATCGACGCAACAGCGGGCGAAGCGCTCGCCGATGAACTCGGCGATTCGCTTCATAAGCCTTTGTTCGCAACAGTCGATCTCACCGATATCGCTGCATTGCGCGCCGCCATCGCCGATGTAAAGGCGGCGCTCGGCCCCATCGAAGTGCTGGTGAACAACGCCGCGAACGACAAGCGCCACACGCTCGCGGACGTCACGCCCGAGTTCTTCGATGCGGGTATCGCCGTGAACGTGCGTCATCAATTGTTCGCGGCGCAGGCGGTGGCCGAAGACATGAAGGCCGCGAAAAAAGGCTCGATCATCAACCTCGGCTCGATTAGCTGGATGCTCAAGAACAGCGACTACCCGGTCTATGTGATGAGCAAATCGGCGGTGCAGGGTTTGACGCGCGGACTCGCGAAGGACCTCGGCCAGTTCGGCATCCGCGTGAATTCGCTGGTGCCGGGCTGGGTGATGACCGAGAAGCAGCGCCGCCTGTGGCTCACCGACGAAGGGCGCGAAAACATCAAGCGCGGCCAGTGCATCGACGCCGAACTGCTGCCCGAGGACCTCGCGCGCATGGCGCTATTCCTCGCCGCCGACGACAGCCGCATGATCACCTCGCAGGACATTGTCGTGGACGGAGGCTGGGCATGAGCGCGCCGCCGGACGACGTCGCCGAACTGCTGATCCACGCGAAGAACACGCTGGGCGAAGGCGCAACGTGGTGCTCGCGCAGCGCCCGGCTCTACTGGACCGATATCGAAGGCGCGAGTCTTTCGCGCTACGACAGCGCCGACGGTTCGCACCGCACCTGGCCGATGCCCGAGCGCCTGGCGTGCTTCGCGCTCTGCGAAGACCCCAATCGCATCCTGATCGGGCTGGCGTCGCGCCTGGCGTTTTTCGATCTTGAGACGGGCGAGATCATGCCCATCGTCGATGTCGAACCGGATCTGCCCACGCGTCTGAACGATGGGCGCTGCGATCGTCAGGGGCGTTTCGTGTTCGGCACCAAGTATGAGCTGAAGCCGTTCGAGAAGATCGGCGGGTTTTATCGGCTCAATCACGACCTCACGCTCGAAAAGCTGCCGCTGCCGGTCGCGGCAATCTCGAACAGCATCGCATTCAGCCCGGACGGCGCGACCATGTATTACGCCGATTCGCTCACGCGCGAGATTCGCGCCTGCGACTACGGCGCGGATGGAACGATTGCAAACGATCGTCTGTTCGTGCGCGTGCCGGATCACGAAGGCGAGCCCGATGGTTCGACCGTCGATAGCGAAGGCGGCCTCTGGAACGCGCAATGGGGCGGCGAATGTGTCGTGCGTTATAGCCCGGAAGGTAAGGAAACCGAGCGTGTAAAGATTCCCACGGCGCAGCCAAGCTGCGTTACGCTCGGCGGAGCGCGGCTTACAGCGCTGTATGTCACGAGTGCGCGCGACGGTCTGGATGACGAAGCGCTCGTGCGCGAACCCCACGCCGGCGGCGTTTTTGTGGCCCAGACGGGGCGCGTGGGGCTTGCGGAACCGCTGTTCCAGGGCAAACCGCAGTCGCATTGAAGCGTTGCCGAACCGGCGCGTTTCACGCGTCGTCGATGCTGGTTTGCAGCGGTAACGTTGTTGCCGGGCAACAGTCGATTAGCAGTACGTTCAGTTTTGCCAGTACGAATAGAAGGGCGAACATAAGATGCGGCTGCAAGACCACGCGGATCGCATATGATGCGGCGCGCGTGAGCGGCAAGCCGCCCGTGCGCCGCCTGTCATGGGCGGCAATCATCTCTGCCTCTCGAGGAGCCGCTCATGAGCGTCGCGAATTCCGCTGTGCGTCAAACTGCTCGAACCCGAACTTCTCCCGGCATGGCATCGGCCAGCGTAGCCGATGTGGCGGTTGGCACTGCCACTGCGGCCACAACGGCCGCGCCCGCAGCCGGCAGTCCCGCCGCTGCGCGCCGCGCGCGACTCGACGCGGCGACGCATCCGGTCGTGCCCGGCCCCAGCACCTCGGCGGTGGCCATCGGCGCGGCGGGTGTCAGTGATGTCGCCTGCGTGACGCTCGCCAATGCCTGGTTGCGTCTCGATATCGCGCCGCAACTGGGCGGCGGCATCACGCGTTTCGACTGGCGCAGCGAAGGCGTGCTCGAACCGGTCTTCCGCCGCTGCGAACAGGTCAACGCGCGCATGGACCCGAACCAGCTTGCCTGTTATCCGTTGCTGCCGTACTCGAACCGCATCGGCGCGGGGCGCTTCCAGTTTGGCGGACGTGACATCGACGTGCCGCCCAATCGCGCCGGAGAGCCGCTGCCGATTCACGGCGACGGCTGGCTCGCGCCGTGGAGCGTGGAGCGCGCCGAGCGCGAACAGGTGCGGCTGGTGCTCGACCGCAGTGCTGGCGAGCCTTATTCCTACCGCGCGGCGTTGACCTACGCGCTCGACGGCACGACGCTTTCGATGGCGCTCGAAGTGGAGAACACGGGGCGCGACGCCTTGCCTTTCGGGCTGGGCATGCATCCCTTCCTTGCCCGCGACGCCAGCACCGAACTATCCGCGCCCGCAAGCGGCCTGTGGCTCGCCGGGCAGGACTGGCTGCCGGTGCGCCACGTGCCCGCGCCGCCCGCCTGGCAGTTCGGCGTGGCTTACCCGTTGCCGGATCAACTCGTGAACCACGCATTCAGCGGCTGGAGCGGACGCGCGGCCGTGGTGTGGGAGCGCCGGCGTCTGTCGCTGTCGATCTGCGCGAATACCGACTACTACGTGCTCTATACGCCGCCGGGCGAGGACTTCTTCTGTTTCGAGCCGGTCGATCATCCGATCAACGCGGTGAATCTGGCAGGCGGCGGCGCGGCCCATGGCATGACCGTGCTGGCATGCGGCGAGCGGCTCGTGCGTCGCTTCGCCTTCACGGTCGAGCCGATGGATATGCGCGCCATGGCGGGTCCCCATCGGCCCGGAGCGCGCGGCCGGGCGGGGGCAAGGAGTGCGAAGGGCGGACGAGGGCGTCAGGACGCGCGCTAGGCGGGCATCGCGGCGCGGTTTCATCGGATGAATGACGGCGCCCCGCGTGGCGCTGCTTCGCTCACGCTGTGCGGGCGGCTTCGTCAGGCCGCCGCGTGCCGGGCCCAAGAGGCGGCCCCACGAGGCGGCCCGGGCCGAGGCGGGTAAAATACGCCCCGTTTCCCCTGTTTTCTCTCCTCTGCGGCCCGCCGCGAGCACTCATCATGACTTCCTTCATCCAGACTCTTGGCGCCGCCTGGCAGCGCACGGGCTCGCTTCTGTGCGTGGGCCTCGATCCTGAACCGACGAAATTCCCCGCCGCGCTGGCGGGCCGCAGCGACGCGATCTTCGAATTCTGCCGCGACATCGTCGATGCCACGGCGCCCTATGCGTGCTCGTTCAAGCCGCAGATCGCCTACTTCGCCGCGCATCGCGCCGAAGACCAGCTCGAAGCGCTGATCGCCCATATCCACGAAAAGCATCCGGGCCTGCCGGTGATCCTCGACGCCAAGCGCGGCGACATCGGCAGCACCGCCGAGCAGTACGCGCGCGAAGCCTTCGAGCGCTTCAAGGCCGACGCCGTGACAGTCAATCCCTATATGGGCTTCGATTCGATCGAGCCGTGGCTCGAACACAAGGGCCGTGGCGTGATCGTGCTGTGCCGCACGTCGAACCCCGGCGGTTCGGATCTGCAATTCCTCGACACCGCAGGCCGTCCGCTCTATCAGGTCGTGGCGGATCTCGCGGCGAACAAGTGGAACGCCAGCGGCGAACTCGGCCTCGTGGTGGGCGCGACCTTCCCGAAGGAAATCGAAACGGTGCGCGGGATCGTGGGCGATATGCCGCTGCTGATTCCGGGTATCGGCGCGCAAGGCGGCGACGTGGAAGCGACCGTGAAGGCTGGCCGCACCGCGAACGGCACCGGCATGCTCATCAATTCGTCGCGCGCGATCATCTACGCGAGCAAGGGCGAGGATTACGCGCAGGCGGCTGCAACGGCTGCCCAGAAAACGCGCGATACGATTAACGCGTATCGCTGACCCCAAATAAGCCGTTTCGATTGGCGTTTCGAAATCTTTCGATGTGAGCGTGCGAGCCGTTTAACTAAGATCAAATCTGTCAGCCGAATGGAATGCATTTCCAGTTGCGCGAGGCAGTTTCACTGGTCTGCGTTTGATAGGCTCGCATTCTGATTGCTCACATGATGAAGGTATCAACACAATGAAACGTATTCTCGTAGTTATTACCGCAGGCCTTGTATTGGCAAGCGCGGGTGCCCAGGCGTCGCAGGCTGTGGATGACGAAGCGGTGGTTCGTCAATTGGAGTCAAGCTGGGTGAAGGCCACTACCGAAGGCGATAAAGCGGTACTCGAACGAATTCTGGACAGCGCGTACATCGAAACCACCGCGAGTGGCCAACGGCGCTCGAAGTTCGACGTGTTGAACGCTCAGCGTCCTGCAACGGGGACCTCGCAATCGTTGACCGATGTTGAGGTGCACCTGAACGGCGACACGGCGGTGGTCACAGGTACGAACCAATACCGTCCGCTTGCTTCCGCCGAGCCGCAGGAATATCTCTTTACCGACGTACTCATCCGCCGCGATGGCGCGTGGCGAGCCATCGCCTCCCAGATGACGCGCCGTTGACCGTAAGGGCTTAGCGAAGCAAGCCCGTTGGTTGTCCTTCCACCGTGAGTCGAGCGGCACGCACGTTTCAATTCACGCTGTGGAACGTTTGCCGCGAACCTGCGCAAAATTGTAGATAGAGCGACTTGATCGGTGGTCGCTCGCTCCTACACGTCCTTCCTGTAAATCCAGACCTCGCAAGCTGGTGTGACGCCGGGCAACGCGTCAGAAAATATTTAAACATTCCTAATAGTTTTCAATTGTCGTAGGGCGTTTTCCATATATCCGAGTCAGGAATTAGGAGTCGTCCTATGCATCTTCACATCCCCTCTCCGTAATATTGGCGTCGCTTGCGGCGTTGAACTGTGCGCGACCGATGCGTGCAGAACGAACTTTATCCGCGCCTGCGTATCACCCAATGCGTCCATTTCGTTGCTGCGTTGTCGCGTTGCGTTCGGCCACACCACAAGCGATTGCGTTTTTTCCGGGCAGACCCCAGTCGCACCACGCGTTACATCCTGTTCAGCACTATCGAAAAACTCCGATTGAATCGTATGTCGCCAGAGTCGATGCTAGTTACGGAAAGATGAGTGATTTTCTTCGTCGTTTGGGAAAGCAAGTCACGAATTGGCACTTTGCTGAAAGTGGTCAGGAAGCAAAGAAAATCGAGCGGATCCACGTGAAAAATCGCCGCTAGTTGGTACCTCACAAAACTTGTGAAACTCTTTAAATGTTATTTAGGATAGCAAATGAATAAGGCGTATCGTTCTGTCTGGAATGAGTCCACCAGAAGCTGGGTCGCAGCCGCGGAAACGGTGAAGTCTCGCGGCAAGAAATCGAGCAGTCGTCGAGGCAGCGTGCTGCTTGGAACCATGTCGTTTTTGGCCGTTACTACGGGCGCAGGGCATATGACCGCTGCTCACGCCAGCGGTCTCGATGGCGGCAATATCCCCGTAGGGTTTGGAGATAGCAACGCAGAAGCCATTGGTAACGGCGCCTCTGCATCTAATATGGGTGCCATTGCTATCGGCGCCGGCAGTAACACCCCGGGTTACGGAGCCAATGCAACCGGTGCGAACTCAATCGCAATCGGCGTCAACACGAATGCCACCGGTCCTGGAGCGACAGCGATCGGCGTCGACTCACGGGCCACTGGCTCACAGGCGCTCTCGTTCTCCGGCGGTACCGCGTCTGGACAATATGCAATTGCAATCGGTGGTGCGGCGCAGGCCTCGACGGACAACTCGATCGCACTCGGTGGGCATGCTGTTGCCAATACCAATGCGACGTCACTCGCTACGGCTGGTTTCAATGCAGGGAGCGGTAGCCTGACGGCGGCAACGGCTGCGGGCGGCGAAATATCAGTAGGCGCGTCAGGCGCAGAGCGCCGCCTCACGAACCTCGCAGCGGGCTTGAACGGTTCAGACGCCGTGAACGTGAGCCAGTTGCAATCGGAAAACGCGAAGGTCGACCAGCAGGGCGCGACGACGGCGTCGGCGCTGGGTGGCGGCGCGGCTTACAACTCGACGACGGGTGCGATCAGCGCGCCGAGCTATGCACTGACGAACGCAAATGCGATTGACGGTACGAGCGGTGCGAAAACTGACATCGGCACGGCATTGAGTACCGTGGATGCAGCACTGGGCGTAATCAATACCAATGCGGTGATGTACGACTCGTCGGCGCATGCGTCGGTGACGCTGGGTGGCACGGGCGCGGCGGTGGCGCTGCATAACGTGGCCAACGGCAAGATCAACGCAACGAGCAATGACGGCGTGAACGGCTCGCAGCTGTACTCGCTGGCCAGCTCGACGGCTAATTCGATGGGCGGCGGCTCGACGGTGAACGCGAACGGTTCGATTTCGAACCCGACGTATGTCATCGGTGGCAAGACGTTCAACAACGCGGGCGGCGCATTCACGCAACTGAACGGCGAGATGGCCGATGCGGTGATGTACGACACGTCGGCGCATACGTCGGTGTCGCTGGGTGGTTCGGGCACGTCGGTTGGCATCGCGCTGCATAACGTGGCGAATGGTCAAGTTACTGCGACGAGCCTGGATGGCGTGAACGGTTCGCAGCTGTACTCGCTGGCCAGCTCGACGGCCAACTCGATGGGCGGCGGCGCGACGGTGAACGCGAACGGTTCGATCTCGAACCCGACGTATGTCATCGGTGGCAAGACGTTCAACAACGCGGGCGGCGCATTTACGCAACTGAACGGCGAGATGGCCGATGCGGTGATGTACGACACGTCGGCGCATACGTCGGTGTCGCTGGGCGGTTCGGGCACGTCGGTTGGCATCGCGCTGCATAACGTGGCGAATGGTCAAGTTACTGCGACGAGCCTGGATGGCGTGAACGGTTCGCAGCTGTACTCGCTGGCGAGCTCGACGGCTAACTCGATGGGCGGCGGCTCGACGGTGAACCCGAACGGTTCGATCTCGAACCCGACCTATGTCATCGGCGGCAAGACGTACAACAACGCGGGCGGCGCATTTACGCAACTGAACGGCGAAATGGCCGATGCGGTGATGTACGACTCGTCGGCGCATACGTCGGTGTCGCTGGGTGGTTCGGGCACGTCGGTTGGCATCGCGCTGCATAACGTGGCCAACGGCCAGGTCAACGCAACGAGCCTGGATGGTGTGAACGGTTCACAGCTGTACTCGCTGGCGAGCTCGACGGCTAACTCGATGGGTGGCGGCTCGACGGTGAATCCGAACGGTTCGATCTCGAACCCGACGTATGTCATCGGCGGCAAGACGTACAACAACGCGGGCGGTGCATTCACGCAACTGAACGGCGAGATGGCCGATGCGGTGACGTATGACTCGTCGGCGCATACGTCGGTGTCGCTGGGTGGTTCGGGTACGTCGGTTGGCATTGCGCTGCATAACGTGGCGAACGGCCAGGTCAACCTCGGCCAGATGAACGCGGCGATCGCCAACGTGACGAACATCGCGAACAACGCAACGGATCCGTTGTTCAACGCCAACGGTGCCTTCGCGGGCGTGGGCAGCGATGCCCGGGCGCTGATGCCTGCCGCACAGAAGGTCGCCGATCCGTATCAGCGCGGTCTGGCTGAAGGCTGGCTGGAAATCGCCGATCGTCAGGACAGCCATGTACTGATGTCGAAGGTGTACAACGATGCGGCGGCCCGTGCGCTGAACAACGGCCGTCACTTCATCGACAACAGCGTGCCGTTCCAGCCGATCTACGGCCAGAAAAACTGGCCGTCGGCCGAGACGCGTGAAAAGTGGGTGAAGGCGCTGCAGGAAATCGAGCGCACCAACCAGCGCGCGTCGCAGTCGCCGTGTCGCGGTGAAGATGCGGGCCGTCTCGCCGCGCTCACCGACGAAGCCTGGAAGGAACAGGACGAAACGCACGGCACGCACTGGGTGCATGGCTGGGATTCGATCGAACGCGCGCAGAAGCTGGCGCAGCAGGTCAACGGCGAACTCGACAAGTGCGTGCCGCCTGCTGCGGTTGCCGCGCCCGTTGCCGTTCAGGCGCCGGCGCAGCGGATCGCGCTATCGGCTGATGCGCTGTTCGACTTCGACAGCGCCGTGATGAAGCCGGAAGGCCATCGTCAGGTGGAACTGCTGGCGAAGCAGTGGCGCGACAGCGGCGCACAGATCGACCGTCTCACGATCAAAGGCTTCACCGATCGATTCGGTTCGGCGGCTCACAACCTGAAGCTCTCGCAACAGCGCGCGCTCGCCGTGGCGATGGCACTGAAGGATCAGGGCGTGCATGCGCGGAACGTCGACATCAAGGGCATGGGTGCCGCGACGCCGGTGCAGACCTGCGCCGGCAAGAAGGCCACGGCATCGGTGATTGCGTGTCTTGCGCCTAACCGTCGCGTGGAAATTCTCACGGAGCTTGTGAAGCAGTAAGGAGCACGCTGTAGGGAGCGTGTGGCGCAGGACCGGCATAAGGTTCTGCGCCCTGTTGGGCGATTTGGGCGTGCTTGAGGGCACGCCCTTTTTTTATGCTTCGCGGCACGCCGCCGCCCGCGTTTCAGGCTTCGCGCCTGGTCACCGCCGCGGGCTTGCCGAACAACTCGATCAGCGGCCGATGCAGCGGATACTTGTCGACCAGCCGTTCGACCTCGGCGATTTCGAATTCGCTGAATTCGAAACCCGGCGCGACGGTGCAGCCCACCAGCGCGTAAGTCGACGGATCGCAGCAGCGCGCGGCGAACCAGTGTCCCGCTGGCACCACGGCCTGGAACACCGTACCCGGATGATCGAGTGCATGACCGAGCTTGCGGGTGGACAGCACGCCGCGTTCGTCGATCGAATGGATTTCGATGGGCGAGCCCGCGTAGAAGTGCCAGAGTTCATCGGAGCGGATGCGGTGCCATGACGAATACGCGCCGTTGGCGAGCAGGAAGTAGATCGCGGTCGAGGCTGCGCGCGTGCCGTCCGCGTCGGGGGCGCCGTCACGGCGCACGAGCTTGTCCGAGCGGTAAGTTTCGCTGTAGTAGCCGCCTTCCGGGTGCGGTTCCAGGCCGAAACGGCGGATCAGTTCGTCAACTTCGGTTTGCGTGCCAGTCATGACCTCGACTCCATGAAGAAGCTGGTCGCGCCTCGCGCGCGCCAGATGTCAGCGTTCCTGTTCGTCGATCAGCGAAAGCAACCCGCGCAAGGCGTGCGCGGCGGCCTGCTCGCGGATCTGTTCGCGGTCGCCCTTGAACACCATCGTTTCGACGCTCGTGTGCAGACGATTGCTCCAGCCAAACGACACCATGCCGACGGGTTTGTCGGGCGTGCCGCCGCCCGGACCCGCGATGCCCGTGATGGCGAGCGAAACTTGTGCCCGGCTGTTGCGCAGCGCGCCTTCGGCCATCGCGCGCGCGACCGGCTCGCTCACCGCGCCGTGCTTGTCGATCATCTCGGCGGGCACGCCGATCATTTCGGTCTTCGCCTGGTTCGAATAGGTGACGAAGCCGCGCTCGAACCAGCCGCTGCTGCCGGAAATATCGGTGATGGCCGTGGCGACCATGCCGCCGGTGCAGGATTCGGCGGTCGCCAGCATGAGGCGGGCTTCGCGCAGTTTGTTGCCGGCGCGGATCGCGAGTTGGTGGACGACGGAATCGGTAGGCATGGCGAAAGGTGTGTTGGGTGGCGGATCAGACTGACATGCGCCAGAGCGCGATCACGAGAAGCGTGAAGAATGCGGCGACGAGGTCGTCGACCATGATGCCGAAGCCGCCCTTGAAACGCCGCTCGATATAGCGGATGGGCGGCGGCTTCACCATGTCGAAGAAGCGGAAAATCGCAAACGCCCACAGTTTGCCGATGAAGTCGATGGGCGTGATCATCAGCAGCACGAGCCAGAACGCAACGATCTCGTCCCAGACGATCGACGAGGGGTCTTCGATGCGCAGCTTTTTCGCGGTAAACGCCGTGATGCCGATGCCCGCGAGAAAGCCGCCGATGATCAGGATGCCCCAGTCGAGCACGCTGATATAGCGATTGAGCACTTCGAACGATGCCCATGCGAACAGCGTCCCCGCCGTGCCGGGCGCAAGGCGCGAGAGCCCTGAACCGAAGCCGAGCGAAAGGATGTGCAGCGGATGCGTAAGCATGAACGGCGCATCGGCGCGGCGCGGGCCGCGCGCTTCTTTCGGCGCGCTTGCGGGAGTACTGGCAGGCTGGCTGGCCGTCCCGATTTCGTCGGCGGGCGAGGGCGTTGGGTCAGTCGGCATGGAAGTGATCGAAACCTTGCAACGTCAGGTCGAGCGGCGCGCCTGCGCCGTCGCGCCACATGATGGTGGGTTGCGCCGTCGGCTGCGCCTGGGCGTCGGGAGCGCTTATTGTACCGATGCGCGTGACGCGCACACCGGCCTGTTGCGCCGCCGCCGCGACCGCTTCGCGCTGCTCGGGCGCGGCCGTGAAACACAGCTCGTAGTCGTCGCCGCCCGCGAGTGCGCATTGCAGTTGCAGCTCGCGCGGCAAACGCGCGAGCGCTTCGGAGACCGGCAGCGCGTCCACGTCGATGAGGGCGTTCACGCGCGAGCGCGCGAGGATATGGCGCAGGTCGCCTGCGAGGCCGTCGGAGATATCGAGCGCGGCGCGCGCCACGCCGCGCAGCGCGAGACCAAGCGCCACACGCGGCTGCGGATATTCCAGCGCGGCGCGAAAGTACGCTGCATCCCTGGCATTCATGGGCGCGTGCGGCCACTCCTGGCGCAGGAAGGCGAGACCCGCGCGCGCATCGCCGGGCGTGCCGGAGACCCAGATGTCGTCGCCGGGCCGCGCTGCGTCGCGTCGCAGCGCCTGGTCCTGCCGCACCGTGCCGAAGACCGTGATGCACAGGTTGAGCGGTCCGGCGGTGGTGTCGCCGCCCATCAATTCGCAGTCGTGGCGATCGGCCAGTTCGAACATGCCCGCGCTGAACGCTTCGAGCCAGTCCTCCTTCGGCTTGGGCAAAGCGAACGCGAGCGTGAAGCCCAGCGGCTGCGCGCCCATCGCGGCGAGGTCCGACAGATTCACGGCGAGCGCTTTATGGCCGAGCGCATGCGGATCGACATCGGGGAAAAAGTGGCGGCCTTCGACCAGCATGTCGGTGGAAACGGCCAGCATTTCACCGGCGGCGGGCGCGATGAGCGCGCAATCGTCGCCGATGCCGAGCGCGGCGCGGCGCGTGTTCGCGCGGGCGCGCTGGGCGAAGAATCGGTCGATCAGGGAAAACTCGGAAAGCATGACGAAAGGTGACGATGACGATGAATTCGGGTGCCGCGGTCTGCAAGACTAACCGTACTGACGGCGCAGCGTTGCGCACAAAACGGTCGCGGCAGTTGCACCCGAACTGAAAGGAATGCCTTTTATGAATGGCGCTACAATCGGTTGGATCCGCGTTCGAACTGTCATTCTAATCCGCACCCAACGCCCTGCCGCCCATGTCGAATTCCTCCTCGAACTCCGCTACGAACAAGCTGCGCGAAGCCGCCCTCGATTATCACGAGTTCCCGACGCCCGGGAAGATCGCCATCGCGCCGACCAAGCAGATGATCAACCAGCGCGATCTGTCGCTCGCGTACTCGCCGGGCGTGGCTTTCGCCTGCGAGGCGATCGTCGAGAATCCGCTCAACGCCGCGCGCTTCACGGCGCGCAGCAACCTCGTTGGCGTCGTGTCGAACGGCACGGCGGTGCTGGGCCTGGGCAACATCGGGCCGCTCGCCTCCAAGCCGGTGATGGAAGGCAAGGCGGTGCTGTTCAAGAAGTTTGCAGGCATCGATGTGTTCGACATCGAGCTGAACGAGTCGGACCCGCACAAGCTGGTGGACGTGATCGCCGCGCTCGAACCCACCTTCGGCGGCATCAACCTCGAAGACATCAAGGCGCCCGAGTGCTTCATCGTCGAACGTGAAGCGCGCAAGCGCATGAAGATTCCGGTCTTCCACGACGACCAGCACGGCACGGCCATTGTCGTGGCGGCGGCGTTCACCAACGGCCTGAAGGTCGTCGGCAAGGACATCAAGCAGGTCAAGCTGGTGGCGTCCGGCGCGGGCGCGGCGGCGCTGGCCTGTCTGGATCTGCTGGTCGATCTGGGCCTGCCGCTCGAAAACATCTATGTGACCGACCTCGCGGGCGTGGTCTACAAGGGCCGCACCGAGCTGATGGACCCGGACAAGGAGCGATTCGCCCGCGAAACCGACGCGCGCACGCTCGCCGAAGTGATCGAAGGCGCCGATATTTTCCTGGGTCTGTCCGCGGGCGGCGTGCTCAAGCAGGACATGGTCAAGCAGATGGCCGCGAAGCCGCTGATTCTCGCGCTGGCCAATCCCACGCCGGAAATCCTGCCGGAACTCGCGCTGGAAGTGCGCCCGGACGCCGTGCTCGCCACCGGTCGTACGGACTACCCGAACCAGGTCAATAACGTTCTGTGCTTCCCGTTCATCTTCCGCGGTGCGCTCGACGTGGGCGCGACCACCATCACGCGTGAGATGGAAATCGCCGCCGTGAATGCGATCGCGGAACTGGCGCGCCAGGAGCAGAGCGATGTCGTGGCCACGGCTTACGGCATCCAGGATCTGCAGTTCGGGCCTGAGTACCTGATCCCGAAGCCGTTCGATCCGCGCCTGATCGTGAAGATCGCCCCGGCGGTGGCGCGTGCGGCGATGGATGCAGGCGTGGCCACGCGTCCGATCGAAGACATGGACGCCTACGAGCAGCATCTCCAGCAGTTCGTCTATCACAGTGGCACGACCATGAAGCCGATCTTCCAGCTCGCGCGCGCCGTGGAGCCGGAGAAGAAGCGCATCGTGTTCGCCGAAGGCGAAGAAGAGCGCATCCTGCGCGCGGTGCAGATCGTGGTCGACGAAAAGCTCGCCAAGCCGATCCTGATCGGCCGTCCGGCGGTGATCGAGCAGCGTATCGCGCGCTATGGCCTGCGTCTGGTCGCCGATCAGGACTACTCGGTCGTCAATACCGACCACGACGAGCGTTATCGCGACTTCTGGAAGTCCTACGCCAAACTGATGGCGCGCAAGGGCATCACGGCGCAGATGGCGAAGCTCGAAATGCGCCGCCGCACCACGCTGATCGGCGCGATGCTGGTGGAGAAGGGCGAAGCCGACGGCATGATCTGCGGCACGGTCAGCACGACGCATCGGCATCTGCACTTCATCGACCAGATCATCGGCAAGAAGGAAGGCTGCAATGTCTACGGCGCGATGAACGCGCTGGTGCTGCCGAACCGTCAGATTTTCGTGGTCGATACGCACGTGAACGTCGACCCGACGCCCGAGCAGCTCGCGGAAATCACCATCATGGCGGCGGAGGAAGTGCGCCGCTTCGGCATCGAGCCGAAGATCGCGCTGTGCTCGCATTCGAACTTCGGTTCGAGCAACGCGCCTAGCGCGCAGAAGATGCGCGATCTGCTGGTGATCCTGCAGGAGCGTGCGCCGGATCTGCAGGTGGACGGCGAAATGCACGGCGACGTTGCGCTTGACCCGAACCTGCGCCGCGAAATCCTGCCGGAATCGACGCTCGAAGGCGAAGCCAACCTGCTGGTGATGCCGAACATCGACGCTGCCAACATTTCGTACAACCTGCTGAAGACGGCGGCGGGCAACAACATCGCCATCGGGCCGATCCTGCTGGGCGCGGCCAAGCCGGTGCACGTGCTGACGGCGTCGGCGACGGTGCGGCGCATCGTCAACATGACGGCGCTGCTGGTCGCGGATGTGAACGCGACGCGTTAAATCTGTTCCCCCAACCTCGCCGGCGGCTGGCTTACGCGCCGTCGGCGAGCGTGTCTGAGCGTATCTTTCAAGCAGTTTTCGGCCGCCTTTTCCGATTGTAAAAATTACCCGATTGTGGCTTGCGCGCCGTCAAGCCCATGGTGTGGCCCTCGGAGCGTGATTGCTTCCAGGTGCCATTAGCGATACCCTTACACCTTTCATGGTCGTCGAACGTGTGATCCGGGAACCGGGAATCCGTAGATGGTACAGATAGGACTGCCTGACGAAACGACTGGAGAAACAGCCGCGCGGGCAGGGTGCTCAAGCGCTGCAAGTTCACTCGCAAGTCCTTGTTCCGGCAGTGTTTCCGGCCGATCGTCCTGGCGTTTTCCGCGCGTTGCAGCGAGCGTTTTTCTGGCGGCGGCGTTAGTCGTTGCACAGGCTGCCGCCGCGCGCACGCAGTCTCCGGACGATAACGGCGCGCCCACGGGCACCGTGAGCATGGGTGAATTGCCTCGTGAGGCGGTCGACACGCTCGGCTTGATCAACGAAGGCGGTCCTTACCCGTTCGAGAAAGATGGCTCCGTGTTTGGTAATTATGAGCGGCAATTGCCCAAACATCGGCGCGGTTACTATCACGAGTACACGGTGCCGACGCCCGCGGCGCGCAATCGGGGCGCCCGGCGCATCATCTGTGGCGGCGCGCTCAGGCGTACCGACAATTGCTATTACACCGACGACCACTACGCCAGTTTCAGGCGAATTGTTGAATGACACCGGGAAGAGCGGCATGAGCGATAACACTTACGCGCACGACCCCCGGGTCGCGAGCGATCTGTTCGCGTCCGGCGAGGGCAACCTGTTCCAGCGCGTTATGCAGATGAAGCATGATGACCAGCAGCGCGACGCTGCACACGCGGGTGAGGCGCATTCATCGAACGAGGAGGCCATGAGCCTGTTTGCGACCGTGAGTCCGAACATCGTCCAGTCGATCCGTGCGTTCCGCGTACAGGATCTCGCCGACGAGGCGCAGCGCCTGCAGGAACATTTCCTCTATGCGTTCTGCGCGAACGCGCTGACGAAGCAGGAAGTGCTGGAGACGATCGCCACATCGTTTCTGTTTCCGAAGCATTTCGGCAAGAACTACGACGGCCTGTACGACTGCCTGACCGACATGGTGCAGAAGGCGGGCGAGCAACCCGGCTTCGTGGTCGTGCTCGAAGGCTTGCCGATCGCGCAGAAGTTCGACAAGGACGGCCGCGAGACGCTGCTCGACGTATTCCGCGAAGCTTCGGAGTACTGGGCTGAGCGCAAGGTGCCGTTCCGCGTGTTTTATTCGTTCGCCTGAACGCTTGCAGCAAGACAGATAACGTCGTATTCCTGCGACAAAAAAACACAGGCCCGCTAATCCTGAGGATTGGCGGGCCTTGTCATTTTTACCTGCCTGGCCGTTCGGGTCGCACAGATGCGCAACGGCGCGGGACGATTACCAGCCGCCCCAGCGCGCAGCCAGCGCCGACAGTACGGCGATGCCCGCGGTTTCGGTACGCAGCACCCGCGGCCCGAGACCCACGGCGATGAAGCCATGGTCGAGCGCCGCCGCTTCTTCCGGCGATGAAAAGCCGCCTTCCGGACCGACCAGCACCGTGACTTCGCCCAGCGGCGGGGTGTTGGGCAGCGTGGCAAACGAGACATTGGCGCGCGGCGAAAGCAGCACGCGCAATTCGCCGTCGCCGGGCGTCTTGGGCAGCGAGCCCAGCCACGTGCCGATTTCGCGCGTGGGCGCGACTTCGGGCATGCGGTTGCGCCCGCACTGTTCGCACGAAGCCTGCACGATGCGCTGCCAGTGCGCCTGACGGCGTACGGCGCGCTCGCCCGAGAGGCGCACGACGCTGCGCGAGGTGGTGAGCGGCACGAAACTCGTTGCGCCAAGCTCGACGGCCTTTTCGATCAGCCAGTCCATCTTGTCGCTGCCGGCGATGCCTTGCGCGAGCGTGAGGCGGTACGGCGGTTCAGTTTCGATATCGCGGAACGGACCGACGCGCACCTGGGTGTCGCGGCGTTCCATCGAGATGATTTCGGCGCTGAATTCTCCGCCCACGCCGTTGAACAGCACGACCGTGTCGCCGGGCTGCAGGCGCAGCACCTGGACGTGTCGCGTGACTTCGTCGGGGAGGGTGAAGACGTCGCCGGACTGTAGGGAGTTGCCGACGAAAAAGCGGGGCATAAGACAGGTTCTCATTGCTTCATGACAGATGGCGAGCAAGCGCCCAGCGGTAACCGTCGAGGTCTTCGACCTGAGCGAAACGGTCGCCCCAGAACTGGTCCTGCGGCTCGCTCAACGATTTCGCGCCGGCGTCAAGCGCCCGCGCATATACCGCGTCGACATTATCGACGTAAAGATAAAAGGACTGGGGGGCGATCGCGTCCGAGCTCTTCGGCGTGCGGGCCGTCGAACCGAAAGCGCCCTCCGGCGCGAACATCACGATCAGCTGATCGTGATAGGTCATTTCCACGTGCATCACCGCGCCGTCGTCCTCCACGCTGTCGCGCACCGCAAAGCCGAAGGCCGCTTCGAAGAAAGCAATCGCAGCGCGCGCATCGCGCACCGTGAGATACGGCGTCAGCCACGGCACGCCTGCGGGGCGGGGTGGGGTCATCGGGGCTCTCCAGATCTGGTTACGGGCAGGGGGTTGTCAGCTGGATGCTTGAACTGGCGGCACGCAAACAAATGTAACGAACCAGACAATTCTGCAATCTTGCGCATCCTAAAGCTGTAGGAATTGACCTAATTTATCGCGGAACATGTGCGGTGAAGCGAGGAGTGTCGCATGCAGCCGCGCGTCGTAAAAGCGCAAGCCCTCCAGCTCGCGCTCGTTCATGCGGGCCGTCAACATTGCTTCGGACTGTGCTGCGGCGTCGATCTGGTCGCTTGCCACGGCCATCAGCCAGAACGCGCCGTAGAGCGGCACCCAGGCACCCAGCGGCCGGACGATCGCAAATGTCGTGCGCAAGCCGTCGAGCAGTGCAGCGACACGCCCGGTGTGGTGCAGCGGCGAGCCGAGATGTAGCGAAACGAGCGCGTCTTCGCTCATGATGCGTTTGAGCGCGGCGTAGAACGGCGGCGTGTAAAGACCGGCAGCGGGCGAATCCGGCGGGGTCAGATCGAAGACGACCAGATCGAAAGGCAAGGCCTGATTGTCTTCCGAGGCCT
This sequence comes from Burkholderia sp. Ax-1719, assembly GCF_011753055.1. Taxonomy (GTDB): domain Bacteria; phylum Pseudomonadota; class Gammaproteobacteria; order Burkholderiales; family Burkholderiaceae; genus Paraburkholderia. The sequence continues at coordinate 132,351 of NZ_VWWJ01000023.1, forward strand.
TCGCGACGAAGTCGGCCGCGTCGCCGATCACCAGTTCCACGCGCGGATCGTCGAATGCGCCGCCGCGCACCTGCGGGAGATAGTCGGCGGTCAGCCGCACGACATCGGCGTCCAGTTCGGCGACCACGATGCGCTCGATGCCGGGATGGCGCAGCAACTGGCGCGCCGCGCCGCCATCGCCGCCGCCCAGCACGAGCGCGGCGCGCGGCGCGGGATGAGACAGCGCGGCCACATGCGTCATGCACTCGTGATAAATGAATTCGTCGCCGGCCGAGGTCATCGGCCGGCCGTCCAGGGCGAACAGGCAGCCGAGCTGCGGCGTGTCCCAGACCTCGATGTGTTGCCACGGCGAGTCGGTGGCGGCCAGCAGGCGCGCGCCGGGAAAGCCATAGACGGCGTCGGCGCAAGGGTGGAAGAGGAGCGGGGCGGTCACGGCGGCGGTCGTCGAGCAGGAAATCGACGCAGAAATGGGGCGATAGCCGCATTATACGGACGCCCGTGCGGCCAGCTTTTCGTGTGCCGCCCCACTTCGCTCGTGCGCCGCTTACCCGTGGCGCCCGTCGGCGTTTTCCGACGCGGACCCAGGCTCCTGATCAGGGAAAAGCCGCATGTTCTGTTAGAATGTCGCCCTTTGCAGCCCTGTCCGTTTGCTCTGGCCGTTTCGCGTCTTCCTGGCGCCGCATCGCGCGCCGGAGCACGTTTTTGCCGAGCTTCCGGAACCGTCCGCTGCTGTGCGCCCGCCGTCTTGATCTGCGTGTTTGATCAGATCAATTCCGCCCGCCCACGCCGCTTTTTGCACTCGTTCCTCCGGACTCGACATGACGACCTCGTCTTCCGCCTCCCCCGCAACCACCACGTTGATGGCCAACGCAATCCGCGCGCTGTCCATGGACGCCGTTCAGCAAGCGAATTCCGGCCACCCCGGCATGCCCATGGGCATGGCTGAAATCGCCGTCGCGCTGTGGGGCCGCCATCTGCGCCACAACCCGACGAACCCGCACTGGAACGACCGCGACCGCTTCGTGCTGTCGAACGGCCACGGCTCGATGCTGCTGTACTCGCTGCTGCATCTGACCGGCTACGACCTGCCGATCGAAGAGCTGAAGAACTTCCGCCAGATGCACTCGAAGACGCCGGGTCACCCGGAATTCGGCATCACGCCGGGCGTCGAAACGACCACCGGCCCGCTGGGTCAGGGTCTGGCGAACGCGGTCGGCATGGCGCTGGCTGAAGCGCTACTCGCCGCCGAGTTCAACAAGGCCGACGCGAAGATCGTCGACCACCACACCTATGTGTTCCTCGGCGACGGCTGCCTGATGGAAGGCATCTCGCACGAAGCCTGCTCGCTGGCTGGCACGCTCAAGTTGAACAAGCTGATCGCGCTGTACGACGACAACGGCATCTCGATCGACGGTCACGTCGAGCACTGGTTCCACGACGACACCCCGAAGCGCTTCGAAGCCTACGGCTGGAACGTGATTCCGGGCGTGAACGGCCATGACGTCGACGCTGTCGACGCCGCCATCGCCCAGGCGAAGGCATCGAACAAGCCCACGCTGATCTGCTGCAAGACGCAGATCGGCCACGGCGCGCCGACCAAGGCCGGCGGCCACGACGTCCACGGCGCACCGCTGGGCGGCGAAGAAATCGCCAAGTGGCGCGAAGCGGCCGGCTGGAAGTGGGAGCCGTTCGTCGTGCCGCAGGAAGTCTACGCAGACTGGGATTCGAAGGCCACGGGCGCAAAGCTCGAAGCCGAATGGAACGAATCGTTTGGCGCGTACAAGTCGAAGTACCCGCAGGAAGCTGCTGAATTCGAGCGCCGCATGGCCGGCCAACTGCCCGCCGATTGGGCGCAGAAGGCGCAGGACATCGTCATGGGCGCGGATTCGCGCAAGGAAACCGTTGCTACGCGTAAGGCGTCGCAGCAGGCTATCGAAGGTCTGGCCGCAGCGCTGCCGGAACTGCTCGGCGGTTCGGCCGACCTGACCGGCTCGAACCTGACGAACTGGAAGGCTTCGAAGCCCGTGCGCGCGGCCAAGGATGGCGAAAGCGGCATCGAGTGGGGCAACCACATCAACTACGGCGTGCGCGAATTCGGCATGAGCGCCGCGCTCAACGGCATCGTGCTGCACGGCGGCTACAAGGCGTTCGGTGGCACCTTCCTGACGTTCTCGGACTACAGCCGCAACGCGCTGCGCGTGGCTGCGCTGATGAAGTGCCCGTCGATCTTCGTGTTCACGCACGACTCGATCGGTCTGGGCGAAGACGGCCCGACCCACCAGTCGATCGAACAGGTGCCGAGCCTCCGCCTGATCCCGAACATGACGCTCTGGCGTCCGGCTGACACGGTCGAAACGGCGGTGGCCTGGACCGAGTCGATCGCGCATCACGGCCCGTCGTCGCTGATCTTCAGCCGTCAGAACCTGCAGTTCAACGACCGCACCGACGCGCAGATCGCCAACATCGCCAAGGGTGGCTACGTTCTGAAGGACTGGAACGACGACATCCCGAGCCGCAAGATCATCCTGATCGCCACGGGTTCGGAAGTCGAACTGGCGATGAAGGCCGTCGAAGCGCTGCAGCGCGAAGGCATCGGCGCTCGCGTGGTGTCCATGCCGTCGACCAACGTGTTCGACCGCCAGGACGCTGAATACAAGGAACGCGTGCTGCCCAAGGGCGTGCGCCGCGTGGCGATCGAAGCGGCGCAGGGCGACTTCTGGCGCAAGTACGTGGGCCTCGAAGGCGGCGTCGTGAGCATCGACACCTTCGGCGAATCGGCTCCGGCTGGCGTGCTGTTCAAGCACTTCGGCTTCACGGTCGAAAACGTCGTCGCGACGGCCAAGGCCGCGCTCGACAACTAAGCATCGCTACACACGGGCTCGCCTTCTGGCGGGCCCGTTTGCCGTGTACGCCACGCCCACAGTAGTTGAGTCGATCAATCAGCCGTCACGAGCGGCCGGGCAGGGCGAAGCACGGTGTGGGACCAGAATTTTTTACCATCAGGAGATAAACCATGACGATTCGCGTCGCAATCAACGGCTACGGCCGTATCGGCCGCAACACGCTTCGCGCCTTCTACGAGAACGGCAAGAAGCACGACATCCAGATCGTCGCGATCAACGACCTGGGTGACGCGAAGACCAACGCGCACCTGACGCAGTACGACACGGCTCACGGCAAGTTCCCGGGCGAAGTGTCGGTCGATGGCGACTACCTCGTCGTCAACGGCGACCGCATCCGCGTGCTGGCCAACCGCAACCCGGCAGAACTGCCGTGGGGCGAGCTGGGCGTCGACATCGTGTTCGAATGCACGGGCTTCTTCACGACCAAGGAAAAGGCCAGCGCCCACCTGAAGGGCGGCGCGAAGAAGGTCATCATCTCGGCGCCGGGCGGTAAGGACGTCGACGCGACGATCGTCTACGGCGTGAACCACGAAGTGCTCAAGTCGACCGACACGGTCATCTCGAACGCATCGTGCACGACCAACTGCCTGGCGCCGCTCGTCAAGCCGCTGAACGACAAGATCGGCCTGGAATCGGGTCTGATGACGACGATTCACGCTTACACGAACGACCAGGTTCTGACGGACGTCTACCACGAAGACCTGCGCCGCGCGCGTTCGGCCACGCACAGCCAGATCCCGGCGAAGACGGGTGCGGCATCGGCGGTCGGCCTCGTGCTGCCGGAGCTGAACGGCAAGCTGGACGGCTACGCGATCCGCGTCCCGACCATCAACGTGTCGATCGTCGACCTGTCGTTCATCGCCAAGCGCGACACGACGGTTGAAGAAGTCAACGCGATCATGAAGGAAGCGTCGGAAGGCTCGCTCAAGGGCATCCTGGGCTACAACACGGCACCGCTGGTCTCGATCGACTTCAACCACAACCCGGCATCGTCGACGTTCGACGCCACGCTGACCAAGGTCTCGGGCCGTCTGGTCAAGGTGTCGAGCTGGTACGACAACGAGTGGGGCTTCTCGAACCGCATGCTGGACACGGCGGTTGCGCTCGCGAACGCGAAGTAAGCTTTCGCGGCGTTTCGAGTACAAAAAAACCGCCCCAAGGGGCGGTTTTTTCTTGCTGCAACTTACTGGAAAGGCACTTTCCTGCTGCCGCGGGGCATCCTTCAATGCTTGCGGTGCGGGCAGTTTTCCTTGGTGCAGGCACCGTACAGCGCGAGCGCGTGCTCCTGAAGCTTGAAGCCGCGTTCGTTGGCGATCATCTGCTGGCGCTTTTCGATTTCGGGGTCGAAGAATTCTTCGACCAGGCCGCAATCGAGGCACACCAGGTGGTCGTGGTGGCTGCCTTCGTTGAGTTCGAAGACGGCCTTACCCGATTCGAAGTTGCTGCGGGTGAGCAGGCCAGCCTGCTCGAACTGCGTAAGAACCCGGTAAACCGTGGCGAGGCCGATGTCCAGCTCCTCGTTCAGCAGGTTCCGATACACGTCCTCGGCGGTGAGGTGACGCACGGGGCTGTGCTGAAAAATCTCCAGGATCTTGAGGCGCGGTAAGGTCGCCTTGAGGCCGATGTTCTTGAGATCGGTTGGATTGGTCATGACGATAAGTCCCTGGAGTACAATGCTGGGTTCTTATGTTAATGCGTTTTTGCCGTTACGGGCATCTTCGGCAGAACTTCGAACGAACTTCTACAGAACACGCGCGGCTTAGCGAAAAGCCCGCACGGTGAGGGAAATGATTCCAGAATTCACTATGATCGGCCGACGCATGAATGGCGGCCGCCTGGCGTGCACCCTGCTGGCTGCGGCCGCGTTCGCGGCGCTCGCCGGTTGTTCCACTTATGACAGCCTGACGCAGCGCGTCGCCCAGAGCATCACGCCGTATCGCATTACGATCGTTCAGGGTAACTTCGTTTCGGCGGAAGCCGCGGCGCAGATGAAGGTCGGCATGTCGCGTGCAGACGTCAAGCAGCTGCTCGGCACGCCGCTGCTGACCGACATGTTCCACGCGAACCGCTGGGACTACGTCTTCTACTTCAAGCGCGGCTCGACCGCCGTGGTCCAGCAGCGCGACTTCGTCGTGATGTTTGACGGCGATCGCGTGTCGAGCTGGACGGGCGGCGAAGATCTGCCGTCCAACCTCGAGCTGCTCGCCGAAATCGATGGCGACAAGCTGGGCAAGAAGTACAAGGCTTCGGTCGCGGCTGCGGCTGCGGCGTCGGGTGCTACGGCGGCTTCCGCGCCCGCGGTCAGCGCCGCTGGGGCGAATGGCCCGAGCGTGCCGGATACGGCCCGCACGCCCACGTCCGAGCTTGGCTCGGCCACGTCGCAGCTGCCGCAGGATCCGAACGCGCAGGCCGCCGCCGCGGCCAACCGTGCCACGGACGCCGTGCAGACGCCGTCGGGTCTGACGCCGTCGGTGCGCGCCGGTACGCCCACTTCCTCGGCGCTGCCGCCGAACGTGGGCACGATGCCCGCGCAGGTCCAGTTGCACCGTGCGCCGCCGCCGCAGATCCAGGGCGTGCCGCAGTCGAACCCGGTCGGCCCGACCGCGGGCGCGCAGGGCACCGGCGACTCGAACGCCGCCGTGCTGCCGCCGTCGCACAACTCGCCGCTCACCGCGCCGCCGCAACTGCCGGCTTCGGGCACGACGGGCAATTAAGATCGCAGGCATCGGTTCCGGAGGAAGCGCCCGTGTGGGCTTCGTCCGGACCGGTGCGGATCGCACCTTGAAAGGCCAGGCGCCTCGCGCCGGCTTTCCGTCGGCGGCTTTCGGGCCGCCGCGTTCGTTTGTAGAGACGGATTAGCGTCTATCCTTGGCAGCAACTATCCCGAAAACGTCCGGCAAACGGATGGGTCTCGTGAGCAGGGCTGCCGGCCTCACCTTCGCAGGAACAGTCATGAAAATCGCAATCGCCGGAGCGTCGGGCCGCATGGGCCGCATGCTGATCGAAACCGTTCTGAATACCCCCGACGTCACGCTATCGGGTGCGCTGGTGCGCAAGGGTTCGGCCGCCATCGGCCAGGACGCGGGCGCGTTCCTCGGCAAGGATACGGGCGTGCGCATCACCGACGATATCGAGCAGGTGTTCGCGCAAAGCGACTGTCTGATCGACTTCACGCGTCCGGAAGGCACGCTCGTGCACCTCGAAGCCGCCCAGCGCCACGGCGTGAAGATGGTGATCGGCACGACGGGCTTCGACGCGCAGCAGAAGGCGCAGCTTGGCGCGGCCGCGCAGAAGGTGGGCATCGTGTTTGCGGCCAACATGAGCGTGGGCGTGAACGTGACGCTCAAGCTGCTCGAATACGCGGCGCAGTTCTTCGACAAGGGCTACGACATCGAGATCATCGAAGCGCACCACCGCCACAAGGTCGACGCGCCCTCGGGCACGGCGCTGGCGATGGGTGAAGCCGTGGCGAAGGCGCTGGGCCGCAATCTCGACGAGTGCGCCGTGTATGGCCGCGAAGGCGTGACGGGCGAGCGCGATCCGTCGACGATCGGCTTTGCGGCGATTCGTGGCGGCGATATCGTGGGCGACCACACGGTGCTGTTCGCCGGGATCGGCGAGCGTATCGAGATCACCCACAAGTCGTCGAGCCGCCTGTCCTACGCGCAGGGCAGCGTGCGTGCGGCGCTGTTCCTGCAGGACAAGGCGAGCGGCCTGTACGATATGCAGGACGTGCTCGGTCTGAACTGAAGTCAGCACCGAGCCTGATCCGGCCATGAGCCCGGCATCCTTGCCGGGCATTCAACCACCACGCGAGGTCCGATGGCAGCGAGCAACGGAGTCATCCACTATCTGCAGTCGAGCGATGCCGTCACGCATGCGGTTGCGTGGGTCTTGCTGGCGATGTCGGTCGCGAGCTGGTGCTTCCTGATCGTGAAAAGCTGGGTGCTCGTGCGCGCAAAGCGCCAGGGGCCGCGCGCCGTTGCGCGGTTCTGGCAGGCGCAGTCGCTCGCGGACGGCGTGAGCGCGATGCGCACGATCGACCGCGAACGCGTATTCCTGCCGCTCGCGCAGGCCGCGCTGACGGTGATCGAAACGGATGCCGCAGGTGCGCTCCTCGCCCGGGTGGATCGCAACGAGCGCGTGCTGCGCGCTCTGCGCGGCGCGCTCCAGGCGTCGCAGCGTCGGCTTGAATTTGGCCAGGTGCTGCTGGCGTCCGTGGGCAGCACGGCGCCGTTCGTCGGGCTGCTCGGCACGGTCTGGGGTATCTATCACGCGCTCGGCAGCATCGCCGCGAGCGGGCAGGCAATGATCGAAAACGTCGCCGGGCCGGTGGGCGAGGCGCTCATCATGACGGCTTTCGGACTGGTCGTGGCGATTCCGGCGGTGCTGGCCTACAACATTCTCGGTCGCCTTGCGCGCCAGATCGGCGACGATCTCGACGGTTTCGCGCACGATCTGCACGCTTTTGCGAGCGCGCCCGAAGAAAGCGCCGCGCCGCGCATGCTCGCACAACCCACGATGCCCGCGCGCAGCGAAGGCGTGACGCGCGCCGGCGCGATCTGACGCCCGGGAGCCACGCATATGGCATTCGGCGGACTCGAAAAGAAGCGCGATTCGGCGCCAATGGCCGAAATCAACATGACGCCGCTGATCGACGTCATGCTCGTGCTACTCGTCATCTTCATCATTACCGCGCCGCTCTTCACGCACGCGATCCGGCTCGATCTGCCGAAAGTCGCCGCCGAAACCGCGCAGCAGACGCCGCAGACCGTCACGCTGTCCATCGACGCGGCGGGCAAAATCTACTGGAACGCCCAGCCCATCTCGCTCGACGATCTGCGCAAGCGCTTCGCCGATGCAGGCAAGCAGCCGGAAGCGCAACAGCCCGAACTGCAACTGCGCGCCGCCCGCGAGACGCGCTACGACGTCATCGCCCAGGTGATGGGCGCGGCGCAGCAGGCGGGGCTTGCGCGGCTGGGTTTCGTCACCGATCCGCCGCCCGCCACGCAACATTGAGCGGGGCAATCAACGCCGCGGCCTGCGCGCGCACAGCCAGCGCCTTTCCCCAATTCGCGCCATTCGAAAAGCCAGCGGAGAGCGCGACCCAGTCAACGGTATAATCAGCGTTTCCCTGTAAAAACGGGGCCCTGCCCGTGTCGCGCCCGACCATCGTCGGAGCGTGGGGCCGGTCCGCTGCGTCAGACGCCAAAAGGCGACGCCCGCATGCCGCCGCAGGCCCGTTCTAGCCGAATCTGCGTTTTCCCATCCACACCATGCTCGAAAAATACGTTCCCTCCGACGTCGAATCCGCCGCGCAAGGCGAATGGCGTGCCAGCGACGCTTACCGGACGGCTGAAAAAGCCGACAAGCCCAAGTTCTATTGCGTCTCGATGCTGCCGTATCCGTCGGGCAAGCTGCACATGGGCCACGTGCGGAACTACACGATCAATGACGTGATGTACCGCTATCTGCGCATGAACGGCTACAACACGCTCATGCCGATGGGCTGGGACGCGTTCGGCATGCCCGCCGAAAACGCCGCGATGGCCAACGGCGTGCCGCCGGCGCAGTGGACGTACAGCAATATCGAGTACATGAAGGGCCAGATGCAGTCGATGGGTCTCGCGATCGACTGGTCGCGCGAAATCGCCACCTGCAAGCCCGACTACTACAAGTGGAACCAGTGGTTCTTCCTGAAGATGCTCGAAAAGGGCATCGCGTACAAGAAGACCGGCACGGTGAACTGGGACCCGGTCGATCAGACCGTGCTCGCCAACGAGCAGGTGATCGACGGGCGCGGCTGGCGCTCGGGCGCGCTGGTGGAAAAGCGCGAAATCCCGATGTACTACCTGCGTATCACCCAGTACGCCGATGAACTGCTGAACGACCTCGACGGCCTCGGCTGGCCCGAGCGCGTCAAGATCATGCAGCAGAACTGGATCGGCAAGAGCTTTGGCGTGAACTTCGGTTTCCCGTACGAGCTGGACGGCGAGAAGAAGCTGCTGCGCGTGTTCACCACGCGCGCCGACACCATCATGGGCGTGACCTTCTGCGCAGTCGCCGCTGAGCACCCGCTCGCCACGCGCCTCGCCCAGGACAAGCCGGAACTGCAGGCGTTCATCGAAGAATGCAAGAGCGGCAGCGTCGCCGAAGCCGATGTCGCCACGATGGAAAAGAAGGGCATGCCCACCGGTTTCACCGTCACGCACCCGGTCACGGGCGAGCAGGTGCCGGTGTGGATCGGCAACTACGTGCTGATGAGCTACGGCGAAGGCGCGGTGATGGGCGTGCCGGGCCATGACGAGCGCGATTTCGCGTTCGCGCAAAAATATAATCTGCCGATCAAGCAGGTGATCGCGGTCGAAGGCGAAACCTACTCGCTCGACGGCTGGCAGGAGTGGTACGGCGACAAGGAACGTGCGGTCACCGTCAACAGCGGCAAGTACGACGGCCTGTCGTACATGGCGGCGGTCGACGCGGTTGCAGCGGACCTCAAGGCGCAAGGCTACGGCGACAAGCAGGTCACGTGGCGTCTGCGCGACTGGGGCATCTCGCGCCAGCGCTACTGGGGCACGCCGATCCCGATCATCCACTGCCCGAGCTGCGGCGACGTGCCGGTGCCGGAAGCCGACCTGCCGGTCGTGCTGCCGGAAGACCTCGTGCCGGACGGCACGGGCAACCCGCTCGCGAAGTCGGAAGCCTTCCTGAACTGCAAGTGCCCGAGCTGCGGCGCCGACGCGAAGCGCGAAACCGACACGATGGACACCTTCGTCGACTCGTCGTGGTACTTCTACCGCTACGCCGCGCCGGACGCGAAGACCATGGTCGACGAGCGCACCGACCACTGGATGCCGATGGACCAGTACATCGGCGGCATCGAACACGCGATTCTTCACCTGCTGTACTCGCGTTTCTGGGCCAAGGTCTCGCGCGACCTCGGTCTGGTCAAGTTCAGCGAGCCGGCCAAAAACCTGCTCACGCAGGGCATGGTGCTCAACGAAACCTTCTACCGTGAAGACGCGGCGGGCAAGAAGACCTGGTACAACCCGGCCGACGTGACGGTGACGCACGACGACAAGGGCCGCCCGGTTGGCGCGACGCTCAATACCGACGGCCAGGCCGTGGTGCTGGGCGGCGTCGAGAAGATGTCGAAGTCGAAGAACAACGGCGTCGATCCGCAGGTGCTGATCGACCTGTACGGCGCGGATACGGCGCGTCTGTTCACGATGTTCGCCGCACCGCCCGAGCAGCAGCTCGAATGGTCGGGCGCGGGCGTGGAAGGCGCGAGCCGCTTCCTGCGTCGCGTCTGGTCGTTCGGCTACGCGAACGCGGAAGCGATCAAGTCGCGCGCCTCGTTCGACGCGGCGACGGTCACGGACGTCGAAAAATCGCTGCGCCGCGAAGTCTACGGCGTGCTCAAGCAAGCCGACTTCGACTATCAGCGTCTGCAGTACAACACGGTGGTTTCGGCGGCGATGAAGATGCTCAACGCCATCGACGGCGCCAAGGAAGCGGGCGCGGGCGTCAAGCGCGAGACCTTCGGCGTGCTGCTGCGCGTGCTGTATCCGGTCGTGCCGCATCTGACGTTCGAACTGTGGAAGGAACTCGGTTACGCCGACGAATTCGGCACGCTGCTCGACGCGCCGTGGCCGAAGGTCGACGAAAAGGCGCTGGAACAGGCTGAAATCGAACTCGTCCTGCAGATCAACGGCAAGGTGCGCGGCGCGGTGACGGTCGCCAAGGATGCGCCGAAGGACGTGATCGAAGCGGCTGCGCTCGCGCACGAGATGTTCGTCAAGTTCGCGGAAGGCCGCGAGCCGAAGAAGATCATCGTCGTGCCGGGCCGTCTCGTGAACGTCGTGGTCTGATCCCCGCCGGTCATCGAGCATCACCAAACTGATGTGTTGTATTGGCGGCGCGTCGCGGTCCCCGGGGCCGCACCGCGCCGCCGTTCCGAATCTGTCGCGAACCAGGGAGTCCATGTGATTCGCAGATCGTTCCTGTTACTGGCCAGCAGCGCGCTGATGCTTTCGGCGTGCGGCTTCCAGCTGCGTGGGCAGCAGAACTACGCGTTCAAGCGGCTCGCCATCGTCGGCGCACCGGCGCCCGTGACCGCGCGCCTCACGCGCATGATCGAAGGCGGCAGCGATTCGGTGGTGGTCGACTCCACCTCGAACGCCGATGCCGTGCTGCACGTGTCCGAATCGCGCGGCTTCAGCACGCTCACGCTGAGCTCGCTGGGTGAAGTCGAGGAATACCAGGTCAACTATTCGCTGAACTACGCGCTGTCGGCGGCTGACGGTTCGCCGCTGATCCAGCCGAGCACGATCGCGCTGAATCGCGCGATGACGTATAGCGACCAGTACTCCACGGCAAAGGTGAACGAAGCCAACCTGTTGTTCGCGGATATGCAGAACGACGCGGTGGATCAGCTCACGCGCCGTCTCGCGATCCTCAAGACGCTGCATCCGAATCCGGATCAGGTGGTGCCGGGCGTCGCGCCGCGCGCGCCGTTGCCGCCGCCGCCGCTGTAATCAGCGCTTCGTCTTTACTTCTGTTTCTCTAGCAGGCACGCCATGCAATTGCGACTGGACGGACTTGAGCCGCACCTCGCCAGAGGGATGGGCAGCCTGTACGTCGTCTACGGCGACGAGCATCTGCTCGCCCAGGAGGCGTGCGACCGCATCCGTGCGAGCGCGCGTGCGGCTGGCTTCACGGATCGCTCCGTATTCACGGTCGAACGCGGTTTCGACTGGAGCGCGCTGCTGGGCGCGAGCCAGTCGATGTCGCTGTTCGGCGACCGCCAACTGGTCGAGTTGCGCATCCCGTCCGGCAAGCCGGGCAAGGAAGGCGCGGACGCCTTGAAGACGCTCGCGGCATCGGCGAAAGGCGGCGCCAATCCCGACGTGCTGACGCTCGTCACGCTGCCGCGCCTCGATGCGGTCACGCAGAAGTCGGCGTGGTTCACGGCGCTGGCGGATAGCGGCGTGGCGATCAAGATCGATCCGGTCGAGCGCGCCGCGTTGCCGAACTGGATCGGCCAGCGCCTGTCGCAGCAAGGCCAGCGCGTGGCGCCGGGCGAAGACGGAAAGCGCGCACTGCAGTTCGTCGCGGAGCGCGTGGAGGGCAATCTGCTCGCCGCGCACCAGGAAATCCAGAAGCTTGGCCTGCTGTATCCGCAAGGCGTGCTGAGCTTCGAGCAGATTCACGACGCGGTGCTCAACGTGGCGCGTTACGACGTGTTCAAGCTCAACGAAGCCATGCTGACCGGCGATGTTGGCCGCCTCGCGCGCATGCTCGACGGGCTGGAAGGCGAGGGCGAAGCCGCCGTGCTGGTGCTGTGGGCCGTCGTCGAAGAAGTTCGCACGCTGCTGCGCATCAAGCGCGGCGTGGCGGCGGGCAAGCCGCTGGCCGTGCTGCTGCGCGAAAACCGGGTCTGGGGGCCGCGCGAGCGGCTGATCGGGCCGGCGCTCTCGCGTCTGAGCGAAGCGACGCTCGAACGCGGGCTCGCGCTGGCGGCGCGCCTCGACCGCCAGGTCAAGGGCTTGTCCGGCCAGGCGCGCGGCGACTGGCGCAATGCGCTGCCGCCGG
>NZ_VWWJ01000024.1 GCF_011753055.1 Burkholderia sp. Ax-1719
CCACGCCGATGATAGTGCGGATTGCCCGTGTGAAAGTAGGTAATCGTCAGGCTCCTTATGCTGTACGTCCAAAACCCCGGTATCTCCGCAAGAGAACCGGGGTTCTGGCGTTTACGCGCTTGAAAAATCAATCGCGAGTCAGCAAAACACGGTCGATTTGTCTCGCGAAAAAATCAATACAGATCCATTCGATCAGGATCGCGAATGAATCGCTCGGCAATCGGTGGGAGACCGGCCTCGCGGTTCAGAGCCGCCGTGAACATTGCGCCACACCATGCGCCAGCGGTTTCACATCATCTCCCGCAAACCCTCACCTTTGCGCCACTCACCTGACACGCCCGCCATATTGGCGTCAGGGGCGCGCCACTCCGGCACCATAAGATACGGTCCTTCGCGCCGGGGCTCGCGCCTCTTGCTAGTCCGCGCGTAGCACGACCGAGGTGATGAATGAAGAAGTGGATTTACAGCTTGATCGCAGCCAGCGCGTTGAGCGCATGGGCCAGTGTACCGGCGATGGCCGCCGACGAACCGGCCTGGTTGCCCGCAACCGCGGCGACGCGTCTACAGGGCGCAAGCGCCATCGTCGAAGGAGCGAGCGGAGCGAACGTAAAGTCGACGCTTTACGTCTTCATGGATCCCAACTGCATTTTCTGTCACCTGGTATGGAAAGCGCTGCAACCGTATGAAGCCGCTGGCCTGCAGGTCCACTGGATTCCGATGGGATTCCTGAAGCCTGATTCAGCAGGCAAGGCCGCCGCGCTGCTGCAGTCGAAGAATAGTGCGGCACTCCTGAAGGAACTGGAAACGCACTACTCCGAGAAGGATGAATCGGGCGGCATCGCGCCGCTCGCGCAGATTCCGCCGACCGCACAGACGCAAATCGAGCGCAATATGCAACTGTTCCAGGACCTTGGCTTTGAAGGCACGCCTACGATCATCTATCAGGGCTCGGGTGGTCGCTGGGCCGATCTCGATGGTTTGCCCAAACTGGGCATGCTGCCCGGCATCCTCAACCTGCCGGAGCAACGCATCACGGACCCGGAACTGCAGAAGTACCGCTAAGCCGCTGAGGTGAGCCGTTCCAGGAGATACCGCAGCAGAGTGAGTGCGTCGATGTGCGGCGAGATCACCGCAATGCGCGAATGGTGAGGAATTCCAGGAGTCGGCGCGTCAATTCAGACGAGGTGAGCGGGCGACAACGCGGCCCACTCACCCAGTGCGAATTCGCAAAGCAGTTTGTGAAACTAACGATGCGATCGCGCCTTAAATCCTGCACATCATGAAGCGGTGAAGGCGGCACAGGCCGCCTCCATCACCGTCATTGCGCTCCCGAAAATGCTCACCTCAAGCGCGTATCAGAACTTGTAGTCGGGGTTCTTGGGATCGAATACGTCGGCGTCGAATGACTTCGGCGTGATGCTGTCGATCACGATCTTCTCGAACATCTGGCCGTCATCGCCATAGGCTTCGACAGTCCGGAAGTAGGGATGGCGCAGATCGAGCCCAAGTGTCTGCTTCTTCGCATAGAACTGCGGCTTGCCGCTCGGCGACACATAGGTGAGCGCAACCACGCGCACGCCGTTGATCGTCTTTACCTCGACGTCGGGCTTATACGGCGCGCCCACTTCCACGTACTTCTTCGCGTCGGTCATGAACTGGCTCACGATGAACTCGGTGCCCAGATCCGTGATCTTGTGATTCGATTGCGAGCGCGCGAGCGTGCCGTCGAGCGCCGTCCACATCGGCATGACGCCCAGCAGGCCGCCTAGGTGCCCGTACATTTCGTCGGGCTTCTTCGACGCGTCGTAAATGACTTCCTCACCCGAATGCTCGCCATCGGGCAGCCACTTCGCGTAGATACGCAGAGGATCGTGATCGAGCTTCACGAGCATGTGCGCGGGCTTCGACGGCCATTTGCCGTTCAGACGCTCCCAACGCGACAGCGTGAACTCATAGGACGGATAACCCGACGGCCCCAGCTTGATGACGGTCGGCACCACGAGCGGGTCGAGCGTTTGAAAGAGCGCGGTGAGTTGCGCATCGTCCATCTTGACGAGCGCGCCGCTCTTTTGCGCGCGCTGCAGCCATTTCACCTGCTGGTCGACGGAAAGCTTGCTGACTTCCGCCGCGGCGTTGCCAGCCGGGCTGGCAGCGGCGGTCGGTGTCGCGCTGGCGTCGGGGCTCGCATCGTCCTGCGCAAACGCCGTGGCGCAGCTAAGCGCGACGGCGAGGGCCGCCAGGCGTAGCGTGTACCGTGTCACGGCGCGTGCTATCTGTGTCACCGGCTGCGAATCGATCGTGTTCATGATTTGTCTCCCTGTATCAGTGCTTGTTTGAGTGAAGCGAAAAAGCAGAACGGCAAAGACAGAACAGACAGCGGCGCTCAGCTCACGCGCTGTTTCGCAATCTCCTCGTCGCGCAACGCGCGCCGCAGGATCTTGCCGACGTTGGTTTGCGGCAGCGCATCGCGGAACTCCACCAGGCGCGGCACCTTGTAGCCGGTGAGTTGCAGCCGGCAATGCGCGATCACCGCATCGGCCGTGAGCGAGGGATCGCGCGCCACCACGAACACCTTCACACGCTCGCCCTGCACGGGATCGGGCACGCCGATGGCGGCCACCTCGCGCACCTCGGGATGCATCGCGACGACCTCTTCGATCTCGTTCGGATACACGTTGAAACCCGACACGATGATCATGTCCTTCTTGCGATCGATGAGGCGGATAAAGCCTTGCGCGTCCATCACGCCGATGTCGCCCGTTGCGAGCCAGCCATCGGCGTCGAGCACCTGGGCGGTATCGTCGGGACGGTTCCAGTAACCGAGCATGACTTGCGGACCCTTCACGCAGAGTTCGCCCGGCTCGCCCACATTGGCCCATGTGCCGTCCTCGCGACGAAAACGCACCTGAGTGGACGGCACTGGCAGGCCGATCGTCCCCGCGAAGTCGCGCATATTGCCCAGCTCGACGGGATTGGTCGCGACGATGGGCGAGCATTCCGTAAGGCCGTACCCTTCGACGATGGGCTGGCCCGTCACGGCCTTGAAGCGATCGGCCACGGCCTTCTGCGTGGCCATGCCGCCTGCCATCGCGAGCTTGAGCGAGGAAAAATCGCGCTTGCAGAATTCGGCGTCGTCGAGCAGGGCGTTGTAGAGCGTGTTGATTGCCGTGATGCCGGTGAAGGTTTCGCGGCGCAGGATCATCATCATGCGCTTCGTGTCGCGCGGATTCGCGATCAGGATATTGCGGCCGCCCAGCCCGAGAAAGATGAGCGCGTTTACCGTGAGCGAATAGATGTGATACAGCGGCAGCGGCGTGAGTACGGTTTCGACTTCGCCGGTGAGCTGCGAGGCCGACCAGGCTTTCGCCTGCAACACATTGGCGATGATGTTGCGATGCGTGAGCATCGCGCCCTTCGCGACACCCGTGGTGCCTCCGGTGTACTGAAGAAAGGCGAGATCGCCGCTGGTGCGCAGTGCGGGCGCGAGCGTGCGGCGCGCACCGGCTCGCAGCGCATCGCGCAGACGCACCGCTTGAGGCAGGGTGTACTTCGGCACCATCTTCTTTACGTGGCGCAACACGAAGTTGAGCAGCTTGCCCTTGAGGTTCAGACCATCCGCGAGCAGATCGCCCAGACCTGTCACCGCGATATGCTCGACGCGCGTGCCCGGCAGCGCCTCTTCGAGCGTCTTTGCGAAGTTCTCGAACACGACGATTGCGCGTGCGCCGCTGTCCTTCAACTGATGCGCCAGTTCGCGCGGCGTATAGAGCGGATTGACGTTGACGACCACCGCGCCCGCCTTGAGTGCGCCGAACAGCGCAACCGGATACTGGAAGGTATTGGGCAACATGATCGCCACGCGCTCGCCCGGCGCGATGCCCACGCCTTGCAGCCACGCCGCGAAAGCTTCAGCTTTGCGCGCGAGTTCACCATAGGTCAGCGACGATCCCACGCTCACATAGGCGACGCGATCGCGAAACTGCGCGACGCATTCGTCGAAATAGTGCGTAATCGTTTCGTACTCTGAAACGTCGATCTCGGCGGGAACGCCAGCGGGATACGATGCGTACCAGATGCCATCGGTATCGGGCGCGGTGTGCCGCGCGCCATCCGCTGGCGCCGTCTGCGCTTGCAGTTGGGCTGCCATGGTCGTCTCCAATATGTTTTTGTCGTGAATCGCGTAGCGGCGCGCGCGTAAGCACGGCACCGCAGCCATTTACGATAGCAAGCTCACCTCCCGCTTCGCACGCTTTACGACCGAGCAGTCGCTCTAGCGCTCACGCGCCTACATAACGGCGCGCTGTTGCAGCACCGCCGCAGAGGGCGATGTCTGAGTGCCCGCGTGCTGATCCACCGAAATGGCGCGCTCGGCCTGCGCCTGCGTCGTACCGGCAATCGCGCTGCGAAGCCATTCGACAGTCGCCGAAGGCGCCGTGACGGGCAGCATATGGCCGCCATCGATCACCTTGAGCGAGACCTGCTTCGAGCGTCGGCGCAACGCATCGCCGTGGCGCGTCCAGTTCAGGACGATATCGCCGCGTCCGAACAACACGTCCACCGGTACCGAGAGTTCTGCGTAGCGTTGCTCCATCTGCGCGAGATCGTCGGCATCTTCGATAGCGACGAGATCGAGCGATGCATTGATGAAACCCGTCGGCCGCAGGCTCAGCAGCGCGCCGCCGCGCGTGCGGAAATCCGTCGGCGTGGCTTCGGGAGCGAAGACCGCCTTGAGCGTGGGCGTACTGGTGGCAAGGCCAAACGGCGTCGCCAGCGTGCGTGCGATGAAGCGGCGCACCGCGCCCGAGCGCACGACGAGCGCGCGAAACGCCTTCGGCACTTCGGTTTGCACATGCGTGAGCGGCGCAATCAAGGCGATGCGCGTGACCGATTCGGGATGATCGAGCGCGACCGCGAGCGCAATTGCACCGCCCAGCGAATGCCCGACCAGCACCGGCGCGTGCAGGTCAAGCTTCTTCATGAAGCGCGCGATGATGTCGCCCTGCGCGCGGATGCTCGCGCTCGCTCGCGCGCTGCGGGTGGAGTAGCCGGAGCCGGGCCGATCGACGAGGATCACGCGATGATCGTGCGCTAGCGTTTCCAGCGGCAGGTAAGCGAAGTTGCGCATTTGCCCGCACAGACCGTGGACGAACACGATGGCCGGCTTGTCGCGGCTGCCGAATTCGACGTAATGCAGACGCTCGCCATCGACATCGATCAGACGGCCATCCATCGGCACGTCCTGTTCGATGCGGCGCGTCGCGCGTCGCGTGAACAGCATAAGCAGCGCGAGCGTGGCCATGATGGCGACGATCACGATAACGCCCGTCAACAAGGGTAGTGCGATGGTGTTCACGCGATTCTCCACGGGCAAGATTGTTATAGGTCGAGAGCGACGGATTGCGCTTCTTCGCGCTTTACCCACGCGATGAAACGCTGCACGCGCGCGGCGATTTGCGGCGCGTCGCGCACCACGGTCCAATGCGGCGCGTCGATGATCTCACGTCGATGACGACCGAGCCACTGCGCCACGTTCGCGGTGAGTGCGGGCGTCACATAGCGGTCGAAGCGCGGCACGATCACCTGCACGGGCACGTCGGTGCGACGCTCGCGCGGCTGACGCGCGCGAGCGATGAAATTCGCGCGATAGAGCTGCAAACCGTTGATGCAATTGCGCAACTGATCCGGATCGCGCTGCGCGCGAACGCCTTCGGTGCGACGCAGCCACCACGGCCACAGCGCCGCGCCGCCCAGACGCCAGACCAGTTGCGGCACGAGCGGCAGATGAAAGAACGCGATGTACCAGGAGCGCAGCGACTGCGCGAGACTCATGCGCACGCGGAATACATGATCGAGGCAAGGCCCGGAGATCGACGTGTAGGACGCGATGCGCGCGGCGTTGGCGGGATCGGTGACCGCCTCCCAGCACTGGATCGAGCCCCAGTCGTGCGCGACCAGATGGAAAGGCCGTGCGCCGCACGTGGCGTCGGCGACCGCGATCAGATCGCGTGCAAGTTGCGCGAGCTTGTAACCGGCTCGCGACCGCGGGGCTGCCGACGCGCCCGCACCGCGCACGTCATAGGCGATCACGCGAAAGCGCGTCTCCAGTTCGCGGCGCATGCCCTCCCAGACGCGCGCCGAATCCGGATAGCCGTGCACGAGTATGAGCGGTGGCGCATCGCGCGGCCCGCTCACATACACGGCGAGCCGCACGCCATCCGACGACACATCGAGCCGCTCGATCTCACGGGATAGCGCTGCAACGGCAGGCGCTTCATATTCACGCCCACCGCCACGCGGCACATCGCGCAAGGTACGCATGACCGTTCAGGCCGCACGCGGCGTGCTTGCCGCATGCAGGGGCACACGGCGCGGCGCGGCCTGCGCGGCATATTGCGCGTTGGTCTCGTCGATCTGCTCGATCAGGCCGTTGATCCGTTCGAGATGCTTACGATTGTTGTGATCCCACGGATGGAAGCCCGGCTTGAAAAAGCGCAGCCATTCCATGGCGATGCCTGGAAACACGCCGTGGCGCGGGCCATACAGGAATTTAAAGAGCCGCCAGTAGCCGCTGAACTTGCCGATGCGGCGCTTGTGCCGGCGCATCAGCGCCAGGTGATAGTCGAACACGATCAGCCAGAACAGCACGGACGTGGCGAGCATCGTGCCCGTGCGCATCAGATAGCGTTTCGGCCCTGGCTTGATGACGAGATTCCAGACATCGTAGGAAACCGCTTTGTGCTCGGTTTCCTCCAGCGCGTGCCACAGCCACATCTGCTTGTAACCTTCCACCGACCCTTCGATGCGCGTGCCCGTATCGGCCAGCAGCAGATCGGCGAGCATGGCGGTGTAGTGTTCGAGCGCCACTGTCTGCGCCAGTTGCAGCGAAGGCGGCAGGATCTTGCGCGCGAAGTTGAGAATGGCCCACAGACGCTTGTCGAGCTTGTGCGCGGGCAGTCCGGCCGCCTGCAGCAGGTCGTTGTATTCGACGTGTTCGCGCGTGTGCATCGCTTCCTGACCGATAAAGCCCATGACCTGCTTCTTCAATTCCGGATCTTCGATACGGTCGCGGTAATGGCGCACCGAATCCATAAAGAAGCGCTCGCCCGCCGGAAAGAGCAGCGAAAGCGCGTTGAAGAAGTGCGTCACCGGCACGCCTTCAACGTGCCAGTCGCAAGCCCGTTCGGGCGGTAACGCGAAACGGACGTCGCGTCGTACCGGCATGATCATGCTGTTTCTCCCTGATTTTTACCTGCGTTGTTGTTCATGGTGTGGCCCGTGCCGTTGAGCATGGCCTCGCGTTCGGCGCGTCGGGCGCGCTTGCGCGCTTTGGCGGCCTCGCGGCGCGCGCTCATCACGACGAGCGCCTGGTAGGCGGCGGGCAGCGAGCGTGCGAGCCAGTCGGCGGCGCGCGCATCGCGTCCGATCAGCACGCGCCGCGCGTTGCGGCGCACGCCGTTGAGAATGGTGCGGGCAGCATCGTCGGCGGTGGTGATGAAGAACTTCTCGAATTCATCCTTGCCCTGCTGTTCGCTCGCCACCATGAAGCCGACCATGTTCGATGCCACACGGCTCGACTGGGCGATGTTGGTGCGGATGCCGCCCGGATGCACGCAGGTCGCCGAAACCCCGCAGCGCATCATGTCGAGTTCCTGACGCAGCGATTCGGTGAAACCGCGCACCGCGAATTTGGTGGCGTTGTAGCCGCTCATGCCGGGCTGCGCGAACAGGCCGAACACGCTCGACGTATTGACGATATGACCGTCGCCCGAGGCTTTCAGATGCGGCAGAAAAGCCTTGGTGCCGTGCACGACGCCCCAGAAGTTGATGTTCACGATCCATTCGAGATCGCTGTACGACATGCCGTCGATAGTGCTGGACAACGCTACGCCCGCATTGTTGAAGATGAGATTCACGCGCCCGTGCGCGGCGGCGGTCTCATCGGCCCAGGCGAACATTCCTTCGCGATCGCCTACGTCGAGCTCGCGCGTCGTTACGCGGACATTGGGCGCGAGCGCACGCACGATGCGCTCGGTTTCGGCCAGTCCGATGGCGTTCTTGTCGGCCAGCGCGAGATGACAACCCGCGCCGGCGAGCTGCACGGCAAGCGAGCGGCCCATGCCGGAACCCGCACCCGTGATGGCGGCAACTTTATTGTCGAAGTGCTTCATCTGTTTTTCTCTCCCTTGATCGATCGATGGGCGCTGAACGTGGCGTCAGGCCGCTTCGGTCGTCTGCGCGGTCACGGTGACGGGAACTTCGGCATCCTCACGACGTGGCGCACGAAATACCTGATACTCGGCGATGGAAAAATGCGCCGTCGCCTGGCGGAAGCGCCACGTGAAGCCTGGCCAGAGCGTGGTGTTCTTGCCGTTGCGCGGATCCAGATACCAGCTCTTGCAGCCGCCCACCGACCAGATCGCGCGATCGAGTTTCATCTGGATGCGCTCGTTGTAGCGCGCTTCCACCTGCGGGCGCACTTCGATCGCATCGGCGCGATCCTTCTTCATCGCATCGAGCGCGCCGAGGATGTATTCGATCTGCGACTCGATCATGAAGACCATCGAGTTGTGACCCAAACCCGTATTCGGGCCGACGATCATGAAAAAGTTCGGATAGCCAGGCAAGCTCGTACCGAGGTACGCATGCGCGCCGTTGCGCCACGTATCGACGATATCCACGCCGCCGCGCCCGAGGATCGTGCCCGGTGCGAACGGGTCGGCCACCTGAAAGCCCGTGCCGTAGATCAGGCAATCGACTTCGTGATGGCGGCCATCGGTGGTGATCACGCCGGTCGCGTCGATCCGTTCGATCGCGTCCGTCACCACGTTCACATTGGCGCGCGTAAGCGACGGGTAGTAGTCGTTCGAAATCAGCACGCGCTTGCAGCCGATCGTGTAATCGGGCGTGACCGCCGCGCGAAGCGCCGGATCCTTGATGTGATGCCGAATGTGACGCACCGCGATCTTCTGCACGTTCTTCATCAGCGAAGGATGGATCGCGAAACCCAGCACGCGCGATTCCAGCAGCCAGTAAAGCCCGGTGCGCGCGATCTTCTGCGTGAACGGGAGCGCGCGGAACATCCATTGCTCGAACTTCGAGAGCGCGCGGTCGGGTTTGGGCATGATCCACGGCGGCGTGCGCTGGAACAGCGCGAGCTTGTCGACCTGCGGCGCGATCTTCGGCACGAACTGGATTGCGCTCGCACCGGTGCCGATCACAGCCACGCGTTTGCCTTCGAGCGCATAGCCGTGGTCCCACTGCTGCGAGTGGAACGCCTTGCCCTGAAACGTTTCCACGCCGGGAATCGCGGGCAGCGCGGCGCGCGAAAGGCCGCCCATCGCCGAGAGCAGCACCCGCGCCGCAACGCGCCGCCCGTTGGCGAAGGCGAGACGCCAGACATGGGCCGTCTCGTCCCACTGCGCGCTCTGCAGTTCGTGATCGAAATTGAGCCACGGATAGAGGCGGAATTTGTCCACGCAACGGTTCAGATACGCGCGGATTTCCGGCTGGGGCGCGAACATGCGCGTCCAGCGCGGGTTGGGCGCGAAGGAGAACGAATAGACGTGCGATTGCACGTCGCATGCGCAGCCGGGGTAGTGGTTGTCGCGCCAGGTGCCGCCCACCGAGCCGGCTTTCTCGAACACGGCGAAATCGGTATGGCCGCGCTGCAGCAGGCGGATGGCCATGCCAAGCCCGGCAAAGCCGGTGCCGATGATGGCAATGCCGACCGTCTCTAAAGACCGGGTGGGTGCGTTCATCCGGAGCGTCTCCCTATGGTTCATTATTAACTGTTACATTGAATGATGTAAACATAGTGCGCGAGACGGCCGGGCGCAAGAGGCTAGAGGGAGCATTCCAGGAAATGTGCGTGCACGGAACGAACACGTGCAAACGCCTGCCAGGCCTGGCGTTTCAGCGTTTTTGAGGGCGCGCGAGGGCCTTCCGAACCCGCCGTAATAAACAGGGCCGAAATAAAAAACGCGGCGTTAAGCCGCGTTCAAGTTGTGGTGCAGCGCAGGATCAGCGCTTTTTGCTGGCCGCCTTTTTGGGGGCGCGAGCGGGTTTTCCGGTGGGCTCATCAACGGCTGCAACCACCGCCGTTTCGGCGTCAGGCACGCTGCGGCGGCCCAGTTTCTGGTCGAGGATGGTCGCCACACGCCCACCCAGATAGTCGCTTGACTGTTCTTCCAGTGCGCGCAGGATTTCGTTCTCCACGAACACCGTGGAAAGCGGCCGCAGCCGCCAGATGGCGTCGACGAGCGCGGGCATGTCGGTGGCGGGCGGCAGGGCGCCTGCGTCGTAACGGTCGAGATGACGCACCACCATCTCCACCAGCACGCGCGCGATGGCGTCGAAATGCGGGCGCGCCTCTTCCAGCACGTCGAGCAGTTCGCGCGCCGGAATGCCTTCGCGCACCGTCGCGGCGGCGGCGTCGAGCATGGCCGGGTTGCGCGCGACGAACGAGAGGCCCTTGCGTTCGAGCAGACCCAGATCGGCGAGACGCGTGAGGCTGCTAGGCGCCTGCGGGCCGAACAGCTTGATCAGTTCGGGTAGCGAATAAGTCTTCGGGCGCGCATGCGACCACGGGCCGCCGATGGCGTTTTCCAGACCCAGGATCGAGCGCAGATCGCCGCCATCGTCGATGGCCTTGATGAGATCCTGGATGTTCGAAAGCGTATAGCCGCGCGCGAGCAGGTGATTGATGAGCTTCAGACGCGCGACGTGCGAATCGTTATAGATGCCCACGCGGCCGCGCTTGTCGGGCGGCATGAGCAGGTCGCGATCCTGATACGCGCGCACGTTGCGCACGGTCGTATTCGCCACGCGCGCGAGTTCATCGACGGTGTATTCGCTGTCGGTGGCGCGCTCGGGCGCGAGTTCGGTCTCGGGGGGCGTGGGCGATTTCGGCATGCGCCGATTTTAGCGCGAGCGGTCGTACGAGCGCGAGACGCTGTCCCGCGCGAACGTGCGCTGGCCCACCACGCACCCTTACCGGTACTTACGTCAGAAGCGGTAGGACACGCCCAGATACGAGATCAGCGGATCGGCCTTCAGTTCGGCGCGGCTCACGGCGAGCTCGGTGCCGTCGGCGGCCTTCACGATCACAGACGACGTGGTCTTCAGCGGAATATACGTCAGCGAGGCGACGATGCCGAAATGCGCGGTGATGTTGTACGTCGCGCCCAGGTTGAACACCGGCTGCCACGACGACGACGCCTTCGCGCTCACCTGCGTCGTGCCCGGCTTGCCCGCGCCCGCGGCCAGCACCGCGCCCAGATCGTCCTGCGTGGCCTTCACGAAGTTCGGATTGAGCTGGATCGACGAAAACCAGTTGTACGACACGCCCACGCCCACGAACGGGCGGAATTTCGCATCGGCATCCCGGAAGTAGTACTGAAAGATCAGCGCCGGACTCCACTGACGCACGCTCGTCACGATCGGATTAGTGGACGCATCGCTCAGGTTCTGGCTGCCGAGCGCGCCCGCCGGTCCCGGCGGCTTGATGGTGCCGTGGCCGTAGAGCTTGAAGGTGGGCGGCACGCCCGCCACCGACGACACCGCGATGTGATCGGTCAGAAAGTGCGTAAAGACCAGGCCGACCGTGTCCGCCTTGCTGGTCGACAGACCGGTGCCCTGCGAGGTGAACGAGCCCGGCAGGCGCAGCGGCGTGTTGATCGGCGTGGGCGCAACGGTCGTGGTGAGCGGCGTGCTCGATTGCTGCGGCATGACGTGGAACCAGCCGAGCACGGCCACGTTGTCGCCCGCATGCTGGGCATGGGCAGCCGTAGAGAGACCGGCGGCCAACATCGCCGCGGCCGCTGCCTTCGCAGTACGTCTCATCATTCCTCCCTGTGACTCTCAGGTTCGGGTGGCCTGCCCGCGCGCGGCAGCCGTCTCGTGAACGGCTGGTCCTGCGCGCGCCTTGCGGCTCGCTGGCGTGCGCGATGCAGGCCTGGAAGCCTGGCATCGCCCGCCGGCGAAGAGCGGTCACCTCATGGGCAGCGTGTCCCTCGTCGAACGCTGCGTAATTTCAGATCCGTTCAGGCACGCAGCGAGTGCGATCACTGCACGAAGGCACCCGCCGTGAAGTACGGCGCCGACGCATTCGACATGTCGAGGAAGCTGAACACGCCGCCGGTGAAGGTCATCTTGCCGGTCGGCGTCGTGCCGGTCGAAGCGTTCACATGCGTGGTCGTGACGACGCCCGGCGTGCTCTGCGCGAAGTTCAGATCAAGTGCGGTCGCAAGCGAAGCCTGCGAAGCATTGAACGGATCGAGCAGCGTGCCCTGCGTGCCGCTGAGCGCGAGCGTGCGATAGTCGAACTGGCTATCGACACTGATGTACTCGCCATCCTGCGAACCCTGCGCGACGGCCGTTTGCGGCGCGAGCACCGAAATGCCCGATTCATCGTCGGCGACCGGGCCGGTTGCGCCGCTCTGCGGATCGGTGCCGATCTGCGGATACGCCACGCCCGTGCGCACGAGCACCGGCACGAGTTGTCCGCGCAACTTGCCGACGATCATGAAGCCCTTCGCCGCGTTCTTGCCGGTGACGAGCGTGGGCTTGACCTGCCCCTGGAAGTTGTCGGTTTCGAATGCGCCGCTACCGTCGCTCGACTGCGTGAGGTTGGTGCCGGGCTGCTGGCACTTGCCCGCGTTCACGCCGGTGTTGTCGCACTCCTGCCATGTGCCGTCGGCGTTGATGGTGATCTTCGCGTCCACGGCGGCGGGCAGGAAGTTCTGCGACGGCACCTGGTGATAGCCGAGCTGGTTATACGTGCCCGCCACGTTGGCGATATTCGTTTCGATCGACGAAAACGCGATGAACGGGTAATACGGGAACTTGGTGTCCGGCACCACGCCGATGCCGCCGGAGCCCGCGAACTGGATTTCCGCGCCCGGAATCGTGCCGCCCGCCACGCCCATGCCGATAAATACGCGCGCCGGCCGCGACGAATCGAGGCTCGCGCCGTTCAGCTGGAACGCACACTGGTTGAGCTTGGCCGTCGGCAGGCCGGTTTCCTGCGTGATCGTGCCCGAGACCACGGTGCCCTTGCGCGTGGGCGTGACGGTGCCGGTGGTCGCCGGAATCGGCGATTCCACATAGGTGATCTGCCAGGTCTTTTTGGTGGTATCGAGTTGCAGCTTGACGAGTTCGCCGTCACCGCCGCCGCCCGTATAAACCGTGCTGTAATCGAGCGAGGTCGGGCAAAGCGCTGTTTCGACCAGCGGCGGGCTGCTGCTGCCACCGCCACCACAAGCGCCCAGCGTGAGCATCAGCGGGGCGCCTACGCCAACCATGGCGAGGCACTTCGCGAAGTGCTTTGATTGCATACCGCGTCTCCAGATTCATTCTTGTAGGCGGGGCGCCGGCTCCCTGTCGTGGCGCCCCGTTCTGGCTTGCTGCGTGCTGCCTGTTTCTTGTTGATTTGCTGTACGAATCAATGGTTATTGCGGCTGGATCAGCGCGCCCACACCAAAGTAAGGCGTATTGGACGTTTCGCTATTCGCCGACGTCGAGGTGACGCCGCCGTTTTCCTCGCCATTCAGGAAGATGCCGTACAGGCCGCCCACGGCGATCACGTTGCCGGTCTTGCCGTTGTTGTCGGTCGCGCCGATCAGACCCGGATGCGTCTGCGTGTAATCGAGCGTGAACGTGCTTTGCGTGGTCATCGTCGAGGGCTTGAGGAAGCCGCCTGTTCCGCCATTGATGAGCGTGGCCGTGTAGGCGAAGTTCGAGTCCGCGCCGATAAAGCTGCCGTCGAACGAGCCCGAGGTCAGATTGCTGGCGGGCGCCATCATGGCGATGCCCGATTCGTCGTCGACGGCGAGCGAGAGACCCTCGTTCACGTAGCCAGTGCGCACGACCACCGGCACGATCTTGCCGTTGAGCTTGCCGAGGATCAGATGGCTCGACCCACCGTGCGCGAGCAGCGCGACCGACGCCGACTCGATGCGCGGTGCATTGGCGCTGGTGAAGTAGCTGCCATTCGAATCCGTGGCCCATTGCGAGGTGGCGGTATCGCACGACGTGTTGGTCGCGCCGCTCGTCACGCTGCAATTGCCGCTGGCGTCGTAGGTTTCCTGCGCGGTCGTGGCGGCCGCAGCGAAATTCTGCGTCGGCACGATGTGATAGAGCAGCGCGTTCCAGTTGCCCTGCAGATCCGCGATGCTTGTGCTGACCGACGAGAACGCCAGGAACGGATAGAAGTCGAAGGTGCGCGACTTGACGTTGCCGAAGAGCAGCGCGGCCGTGCTGTCACCGGTGATGTTGACGGTCGCACCGGGAATGCCGCCGCCTGCCACGCCGAAGCCCACGTAGATCGTCGGCGGGTTACTGGCGTTGTACGCGGTGGTATAGGTGCTGCCGTTGAGCGTGCCGGTGCCCTGCTGAAGCTGGAACGCGCAGGCGATCTGCGCAGCCGTGGGCAGCGCACCGCTCGGCGGATGCTGGACCGCGCCGGTAATCGTCAGGCCCGCCCGCGTGTTCTGCACCGAACTCGACTGTGCCGGAATCGGCGAAGCGAGGAAGGTCAGCGAGTAGGTCATCTTGGTGGGATCGATGCTCAGGCTCACCACCTCGCCGCTGCCCGCGCCGCCCAGATACGTGTTCTTGGCGATATCGGCATCGGCCGGGCAGAGGGCGGTCGCAGCGGTCGCGCTGCTAGGTGCGCCTTGACCCGTGCACGTCGATCCCGAGCATTGCGCCGGATTGATCGCCGACGGATCGCTCGCCTTGCCTCCACCACATGCGACTAGAAGCGGCGTTGCGGCTGCGGCCAGCGCGACGCAGCGGACAATGCTCTCCAACATATGTCTGCCTCCCTGTCTCGTAATAATTTATGCGCTGAAGATTGGATCATGACATTGCACGCTGTCAATTGAACGAATCACTCTAAAACCGCGCCAGCACGCCGTATCGCTTGCGCTGTCACGGCTCGGACCTGCCGCAACAGGGGTTTGTCCTGATGTGTCCGCCGCGCACGGCGAGGCGCCGGCGCAATCGGCATTCCTGGCGCGATCCCCGCAGATTCCCGAAAGGTGGGACGCTCGTTGCGCGCGCATATTACGGATAACGGCCTTTTGCGTATCGACAAGCTAGAGGCAAACCCTGATTACGATGCATAACGAATGAAAATGTGCGGGCAAGATTCGCGAAGGCTTTCGAATCAATTTGCTTTGGTATCCGAATAAATGAATTCAGGGTTACGTGATTTATTCGGTGGTGAAATTGCCGGTCCATTTGTCGGGCGACGGTGAGGGTTTTCGGGATTTGATTCTCGGGGTGTCGCACACCTGAAAGGTGAGGCTTTACGGGATTGAGGTCGACGGGAGGGCAACGCGGCCCGAAAGTCGCCCGGTAAACCGCTATCAGCGGAGAAAACGGCAAAGGTGAGTGTTTGCGGGAGCAGAAGTGGGCCTCAAAGGCCGAAAAAATCGGCTTTTATGGATGTATTCAAGTTACTTTGCAGATTTTCTAAATCAAAGTGACTGACGCCAGATTTTAAGGTGAGTATTTTCAGGAGGGACGTGACCGCCTGTCATCGGCTGAATAATGAGAAACGGTATAAATAGCGATCCGCGCGGACCGATGCCGCCCGCGCCGCGCTACGGAGTTGCACGATGGGACTTTTCGACCGCCTGTGGCCGCGCAAACGCGCGCAGCCACTTCAGGAAACGGCGCAGACGCGCGCCCTCGTTGAACGGCTGACGGTGCTCAGCCCGTCGCTCAAGCTCGCGCGTGCGTATCGCGAACGGCTCGTGCCGGCGCTCGCTACCTCGCATGGCTATATCAGCGAACTGGTCGCAAGCCTGCCGCCCGCGCACGAAGCGAGCGCCGCGAACTGGCTCGCCGATCCCTACATCCACGCATTTTTCGCCGCGCCCGATGACATCGCGCACGTGTTGAGCCGCTCGCCCGAACTGCACGCGTGGTTCGACAGCCATCCACTCGCGCGCGAAACCTGGGCGGTGCTGGGCATGGCGATGAACGAACGGCGCGGCTTTGGCGTCAGGCAGCAGGGCGATCAGGTGCACGCCGACGTCGCCCAGACCACGGTGAGCTTTGACGATCATCAGGTGCGTGTCTGCGGCGAATCCGAAGCGGATCTGCGTGCGCAGATCGTGCAGCGCGTGGTCGAGCAGATCGCGCTGGAAGGGCTCGCGCAGATTGCCGCGGACGAATCGCGGCGCGGCGCGCTCGAAGAGGAGCGGGCGCTGCTGCGCACGCGCCGCCAGTTGCTCACGCGTCAGGGCGCGGGCACGCAGCGCATGGTGGGCGAACGCGTGCTCGCGGATGCCTCGGAACTCGCGCGGCTGGAAGCGGAGATTGCGGCCAATGAGCAGGCGCTCGCGGCGCTGGGCCTCAAGACCGATGCGATCGAGCACGAACTGGAAGTGATCTGCGACGTGCTCGGCCATCCGGAAAAGCACGCCAACGTAGAGATGCGCCGGGTGACGCTCAATCCGATGAACATCGTGATGGAGCAGGCCGACGGCGCCGCGCCGATTGTGTTTCCGCTCGCGCACATTCCGGCGAGTCCGGAAGGCGTGCGCGCGTTTTCGCTGGTGCGTTTCGCGCGCGCGGATCTGGTTGCGTTGCCGACGGTGCTGGATGCGGATAGCCGGTTCGTGATCTGAACGCTGGCAGACCGTTGAGCTGAAAGGTGAGGGTATCCGGGATCGCGATGCGGCGGCAGTTGTTCGGCTCTGCGAAGCGTGAGGTGATCCAGGATGGGGGTGTCGGCTCACTCGTCAGGCAAGCGCTGCGCAAGAAATCACGCAATTTCTGCGTGAATCATGCTTAAAAATTTCCTGGGACTCCCAGGTCACGCCAGGTGATTGCTAACCCCAATGCAACGATGACGCGCTGTGTCTATGGTGAGGGTTTTCGGGAAGGTGGCGCCACGGTGTGGGCAATCAGCGTGCGGTGAGGGAACGGGGCAGTCGGTCATTCACCGTCTTCATGAGCGTTCCGAGGCGCATATCGGAGGAAAAACGCTGGAACAAGGCCATTTTTCTGGAGAATTTTCCTGGTAGTCCCAGGTTAAGCGATGCGAATCTTTTTCGCATTCGCGTGGCTGACACTGGCGAAACGGGTTGAGGTGAGGATGTTCGGGAGCGTTGCCAGGCAGGTGAGCGCAACGCTTGCCGCCACCGGCAAAAGCCAGAAAACCCCTTAAAACAGCGGCCCGCTTCCAAACCGGCCGCCCGCTCGCGCCACCACCTTCAACCTAAAGGTGAGCCTTTTCAGGAGCCTTCGGCGGCCCACGCCGTGACGCCGCCCGCATCGATCTCAAAACGCAGCGCGCGCGTACCGTCATGCGAGTCGGCCCAGTCGTCGGCGGGAATATCGAACAGTTCGCCTGCCAGTTCGATCGTCACATAGCGGTCGCCGTGGCGCAGCGACGTCCCGGCGATGCGGCCTTCCCAGCGGCCGTCGGGCGCGGCGCGCAGCGCGCGCGGCGCAACGCGCCACATCACGCGCGAACCCTGCGCGAGCGCGTCAGCGCAAGGCAGCCGCAGCCCGCGAGCCGTCTCGATTTCGCCCGTTACCCGCACGACGCCCTCGCCAATGTTATGCAAGCCGAGCAGATCGGCCACACGCAGCGAGGCGGGGCGCGCGAACACGGCGTCGACAGGACCGGCCTGCAACGTGCGCCCATGTTCGATCACGAGGACTTCATCGGCGAGCAGGGCGGCTTCGTCGGGATCGTGCGTGACGATCACGGTCACCGCCGCGATCTCGCGCTGGAGCGCGCGCAGCGATTGCTGCAGCTTACGGCGGCGCGGCGTGTCGAGCGCGGCAAAGGGCTCGTCGAATAGCAGCAAAGGGCTGTGCCGCGTGAGCGCGCGCGCGAGCGCAACGCGCTGGCGCTGGCCGAACGAAAGCTGGCGGGGCAGGCGCTGCGTGAGCGTGTCCAGACCCAGATGCGCGAGCCAGTAGCGCGCGCTGGCGGCGTCGGCATCGACGGGAAACGCCAGTTGTTGCGCCACCGTCATATGCGGGAACAGGCCGTAGTCCTGCGGCATATAGCCGATCTGGCGGCGCTCGGGCGGCAGCACGCCAAGATCCGTCGCGCCGAGCGTCACCGCGCCGGCGTCGTTGGCTTCGAGCCCCGCGATGATGCGCAGCGCGAGCGACTTGCCCGATCCCGACGGCCCGATGATCGCCAGCCGTCGCGTGCGCGGTTGCCAGGCGACGTCGAGCGTGAACGCGCCAAGGTGCCGCTTCGCCGCAAATGCGAGGCGCAGGTCGGCGGCGTCGTTCGAGGTGGTGGCGGGCGTGATGGCGGTGAGTTCGTCGCCGTTATCGACGCTCACCGCCAGCGTGGCGCGCGCGCCGCGCGTGTAGACCGAAAGCACCGCGCAGACGATCGCGATGGCGAGTGTCGGCAGCAGCAGCGGCATCATCGCGGGCAAGCCCTGGCCGCCGAACACGACGTAGGTGTACACCGGCAGTGAGTAAGGGTGATACGCGACCATCACCGTTGCGCCAAACTCGCCGAACGCGCGCAGCCACGCGAGCGCAAGGCCTGCGCGGATGGCGGGCCAGGCGATCGGCAGGGTGACGCGGAAGAAACGGCTGGCGGCGTGATGGCCGAGCGTGGCGGCGACATCGTCGTAAACCGGATCGACCGCGGTGAACGCCGAGCGCGCCGCGACGATCAGAAACGGCGCGGCCACGAAGGTTTCGGCGAGCACGATGCCGGTGAAGGAATCGGTGAGCGCGCCGTTGGTGAGCAAGCCGAGCGGGCTATACGGCCCAAGCAGGAACAGCAGCAGAATGCCGCTCGTGAGCGGCGGCAGCGCCAGCGGCAACTGCACCACGAAACCCAGCAGCGCAACGCCGCGCGAGCGCGAACGCGCGAGCCAGTAGCCCAGCGGCACGCCGCCGATCAGGATCAGGAGCGCCGCGACGCTCGCACTCCCCGCCGATACCCCGACCGCCGACCACGTAGCGTGCCAGTCGACGTTGGCCCAGTCGGCTTGACCGATCTGCGGAATGCTGGCGAGAAAGGGCGCGCACAGATAGACCGCGAGCAGCGCGCCCAGCCACCAGAGCGGCCTTGCGGCGCGCTGCACGGGTTGCGTCATGACCGCATCAGGCTCATTGCTGTGCGGCGTCGATCACGGCCTGCACGGAGGGCGGGATCGCCTGGCCGTTGCCGTTGACGGTGGGTTTCGTCACATCCACGCCATGTTCGGCGAGCAGCTTGCGGCCTTCCGCCGAGAGCAGGAAGTTCACGAAGCGCGCAGCGCCAGCGTTATTCGGCGCGTCGTTGAGGATCGTCAGCGTGTAGTTCGCCTTGATCTTCAGTTCGGGCGCCGGGTGGATCGACGGAATCTTCAGATCGGACGTTTCGGTCGAGTAGAAGAAACCCGCGTCCAGTTGACCCGATTGCAGACGGCCAACCAGCGTTTCTTCCGGCAGCACCTGCTCCGGATTGTCCGGCGTGCCGAGGGTCTTTTCGACCAGATCCGGCTGGTTATACGCCTGCGCCGCCTTCGTCATCAGTTCGACGGTGAAGGCGCCCTTCGGGTCGAGCTTCGGGTCCGTGCGGCCAATACGGATGCCCTGTTCCTGCAGCACCTGGTCCCACTTCTTCGTCTTGAAGTCGGCGGCAAAACGGCTTTTCGCGTTGTAGCCGATCAGCAGCGGCGATTCGGCGAAATTCACGTACCACGAAACATGGTTGCCGTTGGCCTCGCCCATGAGGTTTGAATTGACCTTGGGGCTCGCGCTGATGAACACGTCGCCGCGGCGCAGCTTGCCCTTGATCTCATTGGCGATCTTGTTCGAGCCGGCGGCATAGCCCTTGAAATGCAGGCCCGTTTCCTTTTCAAACGCGGGGCCGACGCTCTTTTCCATCAGGTTCACGAGCGAGCCTGCGTAAAGCACGTTCACATCATTGTCATCTGCTGCGAATGCACTTGAACTCGCGGCCAGCACGCCCGACATCATCACGACCGATGCGATCAACTTGCGGATCATCTCATCTACCCCGTAGCGTTATAAAGGTCGATATATTACGACGTCCTGACGCAACGTTGTGCTTATCCGGATGGCCAATCTTCGCGATAACAAATGGGCGTGGATGTCGGGCGCGACTACACTGGTCTGCTACCCCAGCTTGAACCCGCTTGAACCTTTGAGGAGACAGTCATGCGTACCAGCGCCCGCAATCATTTCACCGGCCAGATCGCTTCGGTCAAGCACGGTGCCGTCAACGACGAAGTCACGCTGCGCGCCGACGGCGGCCTGGAAATCGTCGCCATCATCACGCACGGCAGCGCCGCTTCGCTGGGCCTCGCGGCAGGCAAGCCGGCCTTCGCGCTGGTCAAGGCATCGTCGGTGATCCTGATGGTCGACGGCGATGCGAGCAAGGTTTCCACGCGCAACGTCGTCACCGGCAACGTGACGTCGGTCACCAAGGGCGCGGTGAACGCCGAAGTCGTGATCGCAGCGCCTGGCGGCGCGCAGGTCGCGGCCATCATCACGAACGAAAGCGTCGACAACCTCGGCCTCGCGGCGGGCAAGACCGCATCGGCGCTGTTCAAGGCGTCGAGCGTCATCATCGGCGTGGACGCTTAAGGCGTCTGGGCGTCTGCCATGAGCGGCTCGCCGTCCGATCCGGATCAACCCACGGCAGCGTGCCGCGACCGCCTGACCGGTGTGCCAGGCGGCGCGCGCTCGGCGGACGCCTGGCTGTTCGCGCGCCTCGTGGCGGCGCGCGAAGTGCGCGGCGAGCGCGCGTTGCTGGGTTTATCGGCGTCGGAGATGGCTGGGCTGGCGGCGCGGCATTTTGCGGCGGGCGCACTCGCGGCGCCGTCGCATGAATCCGTCGCTGTGCTGAACGAAAAGCACGCCGCCTTCGCCGCTGCGATGCGCGATTTCCTGATCGGTCTGGCCGCGCCCGAAACCGATGCCGACGACGCGCGCTGTCTCGCCACCATCCTCGCGCACGCGTGCCTGCGGCCCGACCATTTGTGGCGCGATCTCGGCTTGTCCGGCCGCGATGACGTCACACAGATGCTTACGCGTTTCTTTCCCGAAGTCGTCGCGCGCAATACCGGCAACCTGCGCTGGAAAAAGCTGCTCGCGCGCGAACTGGCGCTGTCTCGCGGCGAGGCGTCGGGACCTGCGCCGGGCTGTCCCGGCTGCGAGGATTTCGGCTTTTGTTTTCCGGACGGGAAGCGCGCTCATTAGCGCTTCTGGCGCGCCTCCTGGCATGGGAGACGCCAAACCCATCGTGTATGCTTGCGCCCATGACTGCATCCGCCAAAGACCGCACGCCAGCGCCCGTGAAGACGCGCAAAAGCGCTGCCGAAACCATTCCGCCCGCACCTGAAACAAACGAGCCCGCCAGCACGGGCGCGCGTCGCGAACCCGACGTGCGTTTTCGCATGCGCGTGATCCAGGACGAGACGGTCGCGCTTGGTCCCGGCAAGGTGCAGCTATTGGAGGCGGTGCGCGATCACGGCTCGATATCGGCGGCGGCGCGCAGTCTCAATATGTCGTATCGGCGTGCATGGCTGTTGATGGACGAACTGAACCGCGCGCTCGAATCGCCGGCCACGGTGTCGGAGCACGGCGGCCAAAGCGGCGGGGGCAGCACGCTTACGCCGGTCGGCGAGGAAATCATCCGTCTTTATCGTGGCATCGAAGCGCGTGCGGCCGCCGCCTGCGCGCCCGAAATCGCCGCGCTCACCAAACTCGTCAAGGGCTGAGCGCCGCGGTTTATCCGCTTCTCAACCGTGGCGCAGGCAGAAGCGCGACACCGGCACGGCCGCGAGCGCCGGGGTCGGGCCGGTATGCAGCCGCACCATCAGCTCGACAAAGCTTGCGAGGCTGGCTGTGCGCAGCGGGTGATAGCTCACCTGATGCCGTTCGCACACGCGCTTGAGCATATTCATCGAATCGTGGTCGATGCAATCGACCGGGAACACGGCCATGTCCGCGCCCGCGAGCGCGGCCGCCAGCAGACCCTTGCGGTCCTCGATACCGCCGTCGTGGACCGTCAGTTCGCCGCCCGCCGCGGCAACCCAGCGCCGCAGCGCATGATTCGAACCCGGCCGACCGCCCACATAAACGATGCGTTGGCCCTTGAGCGCTTCGCGCGGCAGGGCGCGCGAAGCGTCGCCATCGCTTTCGTCGCCCGCATGCATCGAGCTTTCCATGGCGTAGGCCTCGGCGCGCAGCGCGTCGATCAGCGCACGCGCTTCGTCCAGTTGCGTGCGCACGGTGCGCAGCGCGTGTTCGTCGGCGGCGGCGCGCTGTTCGGCGGCTTCGCGCCGGCTGGTTTCCAGCGCGAGCCGGGCGTCGCGGGCCGCCAGCGCTTGCTGTAGCGCCGCGATCTGCGCGTGTAGCGCCGATTCATTCTGCGGCTCGCGTTGCGCCACGGCGCGCGTGGTGTGGTCGTCGAGCGCCGCGCGCGCTTCGTCGCGCTCAAGGCTCATCGCGTGCAGGCGCGCCTGCTGACGCTCGATTTTGGCTTGCAGCGCGGCGTTCTCTTCTTCCAGTACGACCAGGCGTCGCAGGTCCGCACGGTTCGCCGCGCCCACCAGATGCGAGAGCATGTGCAGGTCGCCAAACGCGGCCTGGCGCACTTCCATCGTCGTTTCCGGGTGGGACATCAGCGCCCAGTAGGCGGCCGGGATGTCGCCGCTCGCGCGCGCTTCGTTCCAGAGCGCCAGCACGGCGTCGGCGTCGCGCGCGCTGGCAAAGCGGCGCAACGCACCCGCGTAACGCGTGTCGAGCGCCTTTTGCAGCGCCTTGCCGCCCGCGCCGCCCTGGATCGCCAGTTCGACGGCGGTGTGATGAATGTCGAGATCGCTCGCGTGCTGGCCGTCGAGCGACGCGTATTTCGGCACGAGCTTGCGCAGTTCATGCGTGGACAGGCAGGTGCCGATGATCGAGCAGTGCAGATGCGAATCGAGATCGGCGAGACGTGTGCGGCCGCGCGAACGGTTGAGTTCGGCCTGCGAGGGGCCGCAGCAGTCGGCGGCGGGGGCGAAGGCGCGCAGATGCGGCGCCTCGTCCGGCGTCGCGGCGCCCGAGGTGCGCGCGAGGCGAAACGGCGGTGCGTGCATGGTGACCTCTGTCCTCTGTCCGGTTAGGAGCGCGGGCCGGCGATGCGAACAGGGCGCATACCGACAGCGCAATATATCACGGAATATAGCGCTGTCCGGCGGTCGGCCAGGCCCGCCCGATCAGGCCGTGCGCGTGCTGCCCGCGGCTTGTGCGTGCTGCTCGTGCTGCGCCAGAACGTGGTCGACGCACAGGCCGACGAACGCCGTATCGAGCCGGTCAAGTTCCGCGGCGGTCTTGCGCATCGCCTCGGTGTCGAGACACAAGGCATCGGAAAAGAGCGCCTCGCGGGTCTTGTCCAGACGGCGTGCATCGCGGATCGCGCGCTTGAGTTCTCGATGGCGCGCAAAGCTGGCGGGATCGATATGACGCGCGAGCGCGGTCAAAAGCGGCTGGAGTGCGGTGTCGGTCGCGTCGCGTGCGGGGGGCTCGCCCGCGCGCGCCGCGAACATGCGGTTGAAGCGCGCGACGCTCTCGCGCAGCCGCCGGAAGGCATCGACGACGTCGCGGATACGCTCCGCGCGGTCATGGCCGCTGGCGGGGCGCAGCGTCGTAATGGTCGAGGGCAGATCGCCCGACGGGGCGCTCACGCGCGCCGGCGTGACCGAGATCGCCGTGACGGCGGCATTCATCATCAAGGGCCGACTGCTCACTTCCCCACCTTTCGCGGACCTGCACGTTCACGCGTGCAGCCAATATGTACATTCAAGCGGCGCGCCAAAGCCACGCCGGATTCGTTATATTCTAATGGATATATCGATAGGTGGTTCGTCGCCTGGCGTTTGCCCAACGCCGCTCTCCGAATGTTTCACGCGTAATAAGGCCGGCGAAAGCTACGCGAGTACCGCCGCGCCCATTGTTCTAGAATTGTCAGCTTTCCAGTTCCGCTTCACGCGCCGCCGCGCCCGCCGCTGGCGCGCGCCGGCTTCAGTCGCCGTCCATACGCCGTCCAATGAACACACCCTTATCCGACTCCGGCGCTGCGTCCGGCAGTCTTGCGCGCCATCCCAGTTTCCAGCGTTTCTGGGGCGCGCGCGTGCTCGCCTCCCTGTCGTTCCAGATGCTCGCCGTCGCCATGGGCTGGCACATCTACGCGCTGACGAAAAGCGCATTCGCGCTCGGTCTCGTCGGACTCGCGCAGTTCCTGCCGATGTTCCTGCTCACGCTCGTCGTGGGCCATGTCGCCGACCGATATGACCGGCGGCGCATCGCGGCCGTCTGTCAGAGCATCGAATGCGCTGCTGCGCTGACCTTCGCCTGCGGCACCTTCGGCGGCTGGCTAAGCGCGCCGATCATCTATGCGCTGGCGGCCTGCGTGGGCGCGGCCCGCGCGTTCGAGTCGCCGGCGATCTCGTCGCTGCTGCCCGGCGTGGTGCCGCGCTCGCAGTTGCCCAACGCCACCGCATGGTCCACCTCCGCGACCCAGACTGCGCAGATCCTCGGCCCGGCGCTGGGCGGCCTGCTCTACGGCGTCGGCGCGGGCGCGGCCTATTCGGCCTGTGCGGTCTCGTTCGCGCTCGCGGCGGTGCTGTCCGCCAACATTCCGCTGCACACGAAACCCGCGTCGCGCGCGCCCGTCACGCTCGAATCGGTGTTTTCGGGCATCGCCTTCATCCGCTCGCAGCCGGTGATTCTGGGCGCGCTCTCGCTCGATCTGTTCGCGGTGCTGTTTGGCGGCGCGACCGCGCTGCTGCCGATCTTCGCCCGCGACATTCTCCACGCGGGGCCGCTCGAACTCGGTCTGCTGCGCTCGGCTTCGGCCGTGGGCGCGCTCACGGGCACGATCTGGCTCGCGCACTTCCCGCTGCGGCGCAGGCCGGGCCTGGCGATGTTCGGCGGCGTGATCGTGTTTGGCTTCGCGACGATCGCGTTCGGGCTGTCGCACAACATCGTGCTCTCGCTGATGGCGCTGGCGGTGCTGGGCGCGTCGGACGTGGTGAGCGTGGTGGTGCGCAGCTCGCTCGTGCAATTGCGCACGCCCAACGAAACGCTGGGCCGCGTGAGCGCGGTCAATTCGCTGTTCATCGGCACGTCGAATCAGCTGGGCGAGTTCGAATCGGGCCTGACCGCTGGATGGTGGGGCGCGCAGCCCGCCGTGCTGGTGGGCGGCGTGGCGACGATTTGCGTGGCGCTGCTGTGGATGCGGCTTTTCCCCGCGCTGCGCGACACGCGATCGCTCGAACGCGAGCCGGATCGCGCCACGGCGGGCGCAAGCTGACCAGACGGCCTATGCCATCTGGCGCGATAAGCGCACGCCGTTTGCCGCTATGCTTTTGCATATCGACCGCTATTCACAACAGGCAGGACCCCAATGATGCAACCGACCCAATCCGCCCGCGCCGCAGAAAGGAGCCCCGCATGCGCGTAGGCCGCCCGGTCAAGGCGCTGCCGCAGCCGCTTTGCGACTACTGCGGCGCGAAAGCGCTGCTCGCCCGCTTTGGCGACGAAGCCTATCCCTACCGCGACGATCACGGCACGTTGTGGGTCTGTGCGCCCTGCGAGGCGTGGATCGGCGTGCCGGCGCGCAGTACGCGCAACGTGCCGCTTGGGCGCCTGGCCAATGCCGCGCTGCGCGAGGCCAAGAGCCGTCTGCACGATGCGCTCGAACCGCTGGTTGCCGCCAAGGTGCGGCGCGACAAGGTCAACGTATTCGAGGCGCGCGGCCGGGCGCTGCGCTGGATCGCCGAAGAACTGGGTTTCGATCTGCCGAATCCCTCCATCCATCTACTGACACTCGAACAGTGCGAAGCGGCGATTCGTCACATCGAGGCATTCATGGCCGCGCGCCGCGCCACCGACGTCGCCCGCTAAGGCGCGCAGGCGTCGCAGGACTGCCCGGCAAGGCTTGTCGGGCGTATTCCTTCCCAGTTGTCACTAATGGTTACATTGCCGTAGCAAATCACCGCTCAACCTTGAGCGGGAGGTGCCGTTATTGCACCTGAACTGATTTCCTTTGTGCGACATGGCCAAGACGATCCCTTTCCCGCAGCAGAATCAGGCCCGCCGATATCGGGCTAAGGGCGATTTGCTGCCGATGCCGCGCGCGAGCGCGGACGAACTCGCCCTGCAGGTGCATCTGGCACTGGCCGCGTTGCGCGCGGGCGGTTCCCAGCATGATGCGCAGGCAATCCTGCACGCTCACTGGCTGGCCCAGGCGACCGCCGACGCCGGTTACGGCACGCTGACGCCCGAACAGATCGGCCCGGCCGACGAAGCGATCCTCGCGTGCTTTTCGCGCGGCGGCGCGCAGGGCGAATGGTCGATCGATGACGCGCAGTTCGACGCGATCAAGGTCGTGATCGCCGTGTACGACACGCAGCTGCAAAGCGCGCCGTTGTGGGTGCTGACGGAAGCCAGCGAACGGCTGGAGCGGGTGCGCGCGGGCGAGGCGCGCCAGCAGGCGCGCAAGCGCGCCTGAGCGCAGAGCCGCCTCGCAGGATTCCGGGCGCACGGATTGCGCAACAATGCGGATGCCTTCTGCTGATCCGGCCCGGAAATCCGCAATAGCGCTGTAAGAGTGCCGCAAGGCCCGAAAGCGTCCCGGCGTTGGACGCGCCGGATTCGCCCGATGCGCCGTCTGACGGCGTTGTGGCGACATTGGCACGGGATTTGACGAACGGCGCGAATCGTGTTGACTTCAGGCAGGGTGCGTGACTAAAATTCGCCCGTCTTAACAAAAGGGGCTGACGCCTTGGACAGTAGCAGTTGTCGATCTTCGAATAGTTTCGCTGCCTGACCGGCAGGACGTCCGCGCTCCCTTTCTTTCAGCCGCCGTCTTGCCAGCCAGGCAGATGGTGCGCGTCCAGCAGTAAATCCTCGTGCACTCTTTTTAGCGTCGATCCCGCGCCGCCGCATGTCGTCTGACTTTGCGCCGCGCAGGATCGATATCGCGCCGTGAGCGTTTGCGCTCGCGGCACGGTTCGTTCATCGCTTCGTTTGCGGCATCGCTGGGATTGATCCAGCCGCCCCGAGCCGATGCGCGGACCGCCACTCGCGTCGCGCAGGGTCAGGCCGTCTGGCTCGCCTCGCACGCCGCCGTGACGATAAGGAGTTCCGATGTCCGACAGTGACAGTTATCCGTTATGCCGCTTCCTTTCGATATTCCCTGAGGAAAGCCGGCAGACGTAAGCCGTCGTTGCGCGCCGATTCCTATGGTGCGCGCAGCCGGGTCTGCTGACTTTCCTCGCCAAGGCGTCCACCGGACGGTGAGACGCGAGGAGATTCAGCATGAACTTCGGCCTTCTTCTGCCCAACCTGCCGCAAACGCAGCACACCCCGCATCCCGATGTGATCGGCGCCCGCCAGCGCGCGCCGGTTACGCCGCCCTGCCGTCCTTCGACACTCGCCGCGCGCTGGCGTGATCTGCGCGCCCGGATGTTCCAGAGCGCGCGGGGCTGACGGATTTTCGAGAGTCAGACGAGAGAACGGCCCCACGCCCGCCGCGACGCCCGAGCCCACAAGGCAAGGGCGGCGAGTCCGGCAAGGCGCGAGGGCCGCGCATCATCCAGAACGCTGGTGCTTCAAGACATGAATCAGTACAACCGCTCACTGCGAACGAACCGCCGCGCACCGTGCGCAAATGGCCTCGTGCGCGCCAATGCCCAAGGAGGCCGCTAATGGAGTTCAGATTCAACCTGAACCGCACGGCCAACGCTTCGGCGTGGCGCGTGCTGCCCAATCGCTGGGACTTCGTCGCGTTTCCGCTCATCATCTGCCTGATCGCGATGGCGGCCGTCGGTTTTCACGAAACCATGGCGCCCATCGCCGTCCTGAAAACGCAGGCGATCTCGCTTGATCCGGCCAATCTGCCCGAGTACGCGCTGCGCACGACGCTGCGCATGCTGGCGGCCATGGTCGCTTCGCTCGTCTTCACGCTGGTGTACGGCACGCTCGCGGCCAAAAGCCGCCGCGCGGGCCAGGTGCTGGTGCCGATCCTCGACATTCTTCAGTCGGTGCCGGTGCTGGGCTACATCTCGTTCACGGTGACGTTCTTCCTCGCGCTTTTTCCTTCGCGCGTGCTGGGCGCTGAGCTGGCGGCGATCTTCGCTATCTTCACCAGCCAGGCCTGGAACATGACCTTCAGCTTTTACCAGTCGCTGCGCACGGTGCCGCGCGATCTGGACGAAGTGTCGAAGGGTTTCCATTTGACCGGCTGGCAGCGTTTCTGGAAGCTGGAAGTGCCGTTCTCGATGCCCGGCCTCATCTGGAACATGATGATGTCGATGTCGGGCGGCTGGTTCTTCGTGGTGGCGTCCGAAGCGATTACCGTCGGCAATAACACGATCACGCTGCCGGGTATCGGCGCGTATCTGGCTCAGGCGATCACGGAAAAGAATCTGCACGCCATCGGCTGGGTGATCCTGGCGATGACGGTCGTGATTCTGGCCTACGACCAGTTCCTGTTCCGTCCGCTCGTCGCCTGGGCCGACAAGTTCCGCATGGAGAACACCAGCTCGGGCGACGCGCCGGAATCGTGGCTGCTCGACCTGATTCGCCGCACGCACCTGATTCACCGCCTGCTCGTGCCGATGGGCTTCATGCTGGCGACGCTCGCGCGCATTCCGATCCGCGTGCAACTGCCGAAGGCCATGCCGGTGATGAGCGCCTCGCGCAGCAAGCGCT
Organism: Burkholderia sp. Ax-1719; assembly: GCF_011753055.1. Taxonomy (GTDB): domain Bacteria; phylum Pseudomonadota; class Gammaproteobacteria; order Burkholderiales; family Burkholderiaceae; genus Paraburkholderia. The sequence goes on from NZ_VWWJ01000024.1 coordinate 28,714, forward strand.
CGCGCGTGGGCGACATCGTCTGGGCGATTTGCGTGATCGCGCTCACGGTGTTCGTGGTGTGGCGCGTGTTTTCCTATGTGCGCACGGGCGTGACGCTCGACGAAGTCGGTCACGTGTTCGTGCTCGGCCTCATCACGCTGTTCCGCGTGATGCTGCTGATTGCCGTGGCCTCGGTGATCTGGGTGCCGCTGGGTGTGCTGATCGGCCTGCGTCCCGCGCTCGCCGAAAAAATCCAGCCGCTCGCGCAGTTCCTGGCCGCTTTCCCGGCCAACCTGCTGTTCCCGGTGTTCGTGATCGTCATCGTGCGCTTCCACTTGAACCCGGACATCTGGCTTTCGCCGCTGATCGTGCTGGGCACGCAGTGGTACATCCTGTTCAACGTGATCGCGGGCGCGAGCGCCTATCCGAACGACTACAAGGAAGCCGCGAAGAACTTCCATATTCGCGGCTGGCAATGGTGGCGTCAGGCGATGCTGCCGGGCATTTTCCCGTACTACGTCACGGGCGCGATCACGGCCTCGGGCGGCGCATGGAACGCGAGCATCGTCTCCGAATTCGTGCAGTGGGGCGATACCAAACTGCAGGCGCACGGCCTTGGCGCGTATATCGCGCAGATGACCGCCGCCGGCGATTTCCCGAAGATCATTGTGGGCATCGCGATGATGTCCCTGTTTGTCACGCTCTTTAACCGCGTGCTCTGGCGTCCGCTGTACACCTACGCCGAGTCCAGGCTGCGCCTCGATTGAGATGGAGTAGATCATCATGCTGAATCCCAAAACCGTCTCATCCGACCTGCTGCCGCTGCGTCCGACGCTCGGCGAAGAAGTGCTCTCGGTCAAGCACATGTCGCGCGGCTTCGCGAAGAAGGACGACGAGCGCCTCGTGCTCGACGACGTCAATCTCTCGCTGCGCGAAGGCGAAATCGTCGGGCTGCTGGGCCGTTCGGGCTCGGGCAAGTCCACCTTGCTGCGCATCATCTCGGGCCTGATCGAAGCCAGCTCGGGCGAAGTGAACTGGCTCGGCAAGCCGCTCGACGGCCCGGCCAAGGGCGTGTCGATGGTGTTCCAGACCTTCGCGCTGTTCCCGTGGCTGACCGTGCTGCAGAACGTGGAAGCGGGTCTGGAAGCGCAGGGTGTGGGCGCGCGCGAGCGTCGCGAACGCGCGCTTGCCGCCATCGACCTGATCGGTCTGGACGGGTTTGAGAACGCCTACCCGCGCGAACTCTCGGGTGGCATGCGTCAGCGCGTGGGTTTCGCGCGCGCGCTGGTGGTCGACCCGATGCTCATGCTGATGGACGAACCGTTCTCCGCGCTCGACGTGCTGACCGCCGAAACGCTGCGTACCGACCTGCTCGATCTGTGGACGCAAGGCCGCATGCCGATCAAGTCGATGCTGATCGTCACGCACAACATCGAAGAAGCGGTGTTCATGTGCGACCGCATCCTCGTGCTGTCGTCGAACCCGGGCCGCGTGGTGGCCGAGATCAAGGTGCCGTTCAAGCATCCGCGTAACCGTCTCGATCCGGCGTTCCGCAAGCTGGTGGACGACATCTACGCGAAGATGACCGCGCGCGATGCGGCGGAAACGTCCTCGCGCCGTCTGGAAGTGGGCAGCCGTCTGCCGGACGTGTCGACCAACCTGATGGCGGGCCTGATCGAAACGCTGGCGGCCGCGCCCTACCACGGCCGCGCCGACATGCCGGAAATCGCGCGTTCGCTGCATCTGGAAGTGGACGATCTGTTCCCGATCGCGGAAATGCTGCAGCAACTCGGTTTCGCCGATGTGCGCGACGGCGATCTGCTGCTCACGCCGCCCGCGCGCGTATTCGCGGAAATGGGCACGCAGGCGCGCAAGCTGATGTTCGCCGACCACCTGCTGCGCAACGTGCCGCTGGCCGCGCGGATCAAGAAGGTGCTCAACGAACGTCCGGGCCACCGCGCGCCGCGCGTGCGTTTCGAGCAGGAGCTGGAAGACTTCCTCTCGGACGTCGCGGCGGAGCAGACGCTCGATACGGTGATCGACTGGGGCCGTTATGGCGAGATCTTCTCGTACAACGACCAGTCGGAAATCTTCAGCCTGGAAGACGTCGAGGCTTGATGCCGATCTCGACGCTTCAGGCGTAAAAAAACCGGAGCCAGGTGCTCCGGTTTTTTTTCGTGCAGCGTGTACGCAAAACAGCGTTAAAGGTGAGCTTGTTCGGGAGCCGGTGCAGACGCGCAATCGTTGTATCGGCAAGTATCGCGCAAAGCCCTTATTTCAAGGCATTCAACGCTGTGCGTGAAAGCGGCGCGGCATGCGCGACAGCGCTAAAGGTGAGGCTTTTCGGGAATGTTCGTGGGGTGAGGCCGGTGCGCGAGAAACACGCACCGGCCACGACGCCATCAGTTGGGCTTGCCGCGCGGCGTGTTCTGACCGTTACGGGTTTGAGCGCTGCCCCCACCAGACGATGAGACGCGTCGGCCGCGCGAATCCTGCGTATCGTCGGTATCGTCAGGCTCATCATCGCGCCCCTCCACATCGTGCTCGTTCGACAGATTGATGAGGAAGTTGCGCTGCGGATTGGCGAGCTCGATGCCGCGCTCCGTGAACGTGGTGAGCACGCGGCGGTTGAATTCGCGCTGCACGCCCCAGCGCGACGAGTCCTTGCACTGGATCTGGCCGACCAGCGTGACGCTCGCGCCATCGACTGAATCCACGCCCCAGTAAGCGAAGTCGCTGAGGATGCCGTTCTTGAAGGCGTCGTCGTTGCGGATGTCCGCGCCGATTTCCTTGAGCGTGGCGATGGCGCGTTCGAGATCCGCGCCGTTGGCGATCATCACCTTGACCGCCGCGTTGCCGATGCCGCGATTCGTGTTGTTGACCGTCGTCACCGAACTGAACGGCACCGTGTAGAGCGAGCCGTCGCCGCCGCGCAGACGCACCGTGCGGATCGACAGGAACTCCACCGTGCCCGACACACCCGCGACCGTCACCCAGTCGCCCACCTGCATGGCGTTTTCAGTGAGCAGGAAAATGCCGGTGATGAAGTCCTGCACGAGTTTCTGCGAGCCAAAGCCCAGCGCCACGCCGAAGATACTCGCGCCCGCGATCAGCGGCGCGGTGTTGATGCCAAGCTGCGACAGCGCCGTGAGACCCACCACCACGATGATCGCCACGAACAGCGTGGTGCGGAACATCGGCAGCAGCGTGCGCAGGCGCGCGGCGCGCACGTAGTCGCCTGCATCGGTCCAGGCGTTCAGGCGGCGTTCGGCCGCGCCGTTCGCCGCTTCCCAGATCACGATGGCGACCACCACCGCGACGGCGATCGTCAGCAGCGCGGAGCCGAGCAAATGGCCGATCGGCGCGTTGACGAGGAAGCGCCCCGGATGCAGGCCCCAGACGTGCAGCAGCACGTCGATCAGCACGATCCACAGCGCGGCCATCACGACCCGGCGCAGCGCCGGGTAATAGCGATAGGCGCGGCGTTGCGTGATCGTGAGGTTCTCGCCCTTGCCGTTCGGATCGAACACGCGTCCCAGGCCGCCCAGCGCGACGATGGCGATCATGCGCGCGACCAGCATCACGCCAAGCGAAATGCCGCCCGCGCGGATCAGTTCCTGGTAGCCGCCGCGCAGATCGAGCGCCCACACGAACCACAGCGCCATCACCACGAAGATCGCGACAATCGCCCAGATATCCGCGAACCAGTGCACGAGCCACGCGAACGAGCCGCGCGCAGCCGCTGAATTGCGGATGCGGTCGGCGACGGCGTGGCGGCATTGCAGGATCATCACGGCAATCGCGATATGCGCGACGAGGATCACGATCTTCACGAGGGCGAGATGCGCGTCCTCGGTCATGCCGAGCGGCACCGCGCCCGCGAGCGCGCCGCCCACGCCGCCAATCACGACGATGCGTTCGAGCCAGCGCTGCGAGAACGCGGCCCACGGCGCGGTCATGGGCGTGAGGCGCAGGTCGTCCGAATCGGGCGCGAACAGCAGATGACCGACCGCGATGATGATGCGGCAGATCACCCACGCATCGACGACATGGCCGACGGCCGCGGCGGGCGCGGCGTCTTCGGGGCCGAACAGCGAGAGCACGCCCGCGGCGCACAGGCCGAAGGCGATCACCGGGATGAGATCGAGCAGGGTGAGAACGAAGGCGAGCGGCAAGCGCTTGAGCAGGCCCCAGTGATGCGCGCCGCGGCTGCGGTGCAGCGCCTCGCGCGCGAGCGCGGCGGCGTTGCGCATGTAGGAGGCGTCGCTGGCGGCCGGAACCTGTGACGTTTCTGCGGCGATGGCGTTGGCATCGACGCCCTTGGCGTCGTCGTCTTTCGTGCCCATGGCGGCAGTGGTGCGCAGCGCGTCTTTTTCCGCGTCTTTGCGCGTTTCGTTTTGCGCAGCGGCTTTGCGTACGGCTGCCGTGCCGCTCGCTTCGGGCGTTTGCGGCTGGGCGGCTTCGCGAGGCGCGACGGCGGGCGGCGCGGAATTTCCGCTCGCGTCTTCGCGATGCGCGTGCGCGACGATGGCGCGATGGGGGCGCGCGATCAAGCGCCGCATGAGAGCTTCCAGCAGCACTGCGGGCACGAGCGTGAGCAACAGCACGCGCAGCAGGCCGATCAACATGGCGTGGCCCTCGGGCGTGCCCAGACGCACGCTCCACCAGTCGCGCGCCGAATGCACATTGAACAGCGCGCCGCGCGCGCGCAACAACTGCTTGCCGATGACGTGCGCGCCGCGCGCTGCGCCATCGGCGATCTGCAAAACCAGGCCGTTCGAACGCAGCGCGTCCGAGAGCGCATCGGACGCGGGCGAGGCGCTAGTCGCCGACGCGGCGGCAGGAGCCGTTGCGGTTGTCGCGCCGCTGGCGGCCGCGCTGCTCGAAGCCGGCGTGGCGAGTGCGCCAGCGGCGGCAATCGCGCGTAGCGTGTCCGCGACGTGCGCGCGCTGCACCGGATCGTCGAGGACTTGCAAAGCCGCGTGCGCCTGTGCCGGCGTGAGCACAACGGGCGCGGCGGGATTCGCAGGCGTTGCCGCAGACTTCGTAGCGGCCTGGCCAGGCGCGGCAGCGAACATCAGCACACAGGCGAGCAAGCCGATCAGCGGATCGATGTGCCGCGTGCGTAAGCGAAATAGAAGGCGGGCGAGTGGGCGAGAGAAGATGGGCATCCTTGGCATGGGAAAAAACGGAGTCGATCTCGATGGCTGGCGGAGTGCCGGACGCAGCATTGGCGAGGCGCGATGTCGCTCGCATGCCCGCGCGCTGTCCGGTTGAACGTTCGACGCGCTGCCGCAATTTTTGTGCCCCTGAAACGCGTTTTTCCCTTCAAAAACAGGTTCGCGAACAGGGATGAAGGCGGTCAGGGAAACGCACGAAACGGTGTCAGACCGTGTGCGTGCCATTCATGCGGGCGTTTTGATGCGCAGAGTATGCGCTCAAAGGCGCGCGACCGGCGCCGAGTCCGCATTGCCTTACGCAGAGGGCAAGTATCCAGATCAAATAAAACGCGCCCTGAAATAAGGGCGCGTTGAAGTGCGGGCTTGTACGCTTACGTACTACTTACGATGGGTTCTCGGGCATTGACGCGTGCTTGTGGCGCGCCGCTTCGAGATTCGCATCGAGCTGGCGCGCGAGCCCATAAAGCATACCGAGCGACGGCGCAGCGACGCCCGCGCGCTGCGCGAGTTCGTAAGGCGCGCCCAGCAGCGCCTCGACTTCGAGCGTGCGGCCCGCTTCGACGTCCTGCAGCATCGACGTCTTGAATGCGCCGAGCTTGCGCGTAATCGCGTTGCGCTCCTCGATCGTCATGGCGAGGCCGATGCCCAGCGCCTCGCCGATCGTGCGCGCTTCCGCCATGATGGCCGCGACCAGTTGCGCGGTGAGCGGATCGTCGAGGATCACGTCGGCGGTGGAGCGCGTGAGCGCGCTGATGGGGTTCATCGTCATGTTGCCCCAGAGCTTGGCCCAGATTTCGTGCTGGATGGACTCGGGCGCCTGCACGTCGAAACCGGCCTCGGCGAGCAGCGCACGCGCCTCTTCGGCGCGCGCCGCCATGCGTGGCGACGACGCGCCCAGGATCAGCAGATTGCCGCGTCCCTTGCGGATCACGCCGGGCGCGGCAATCGACGACGACAGATGTACGACACAGCCCGAAGCCTGCGCAGACGGCAGCGCCGACGACACCACGCCGCCCGGATCGACCGATTCGAGCCGTCCGTTCGCGTGCGCGTGGCCGAAGTCGTTGAGAAACCACCACGGCACGCCGTTCATCGCCGAAACGATGTGCGTGTGCGGCCCGACGAGCGGCGCGAGCGATGCCGCCGATTGCGCGAGCGCCTGCCCCTTGAGGCAGACGAACACGATGTCCTGCGGGCCGAGCGTGGCGGCGTCGTTGGTGGCGTGCACGCGTGCGGTGTAGCGTTCGTCGTCGCTTTCGATAACGGTGAGGCCGTCACGGCGAATCGCTTCGAGCTGCGCGCCGCGCGCCAGCACATTAACCTGCGTGTCGCTGGCCGCCGAACGCGCGAAACGGTCGAGACGCGCGGCGATCAGGCCGCCGATCGCGCCTGCACCCACCACGGTGATACTGCGCTGCGAGGCGTTCAATGCTTACTCCTTGTACGAAGGGTCCTGGCGATCCACGCGCCGGATCAGTGCAGCCAGGATATTGTCGCCCGCGCCATGGGCGGGCGAGAACTGCAGCGCGTCGCGGGTGGAGCGTTCGGTGATGGCGGGATCGATTTGAATCGCCTGGCCGCGCATCGAATCGGTGACGACCTGAATTTCGCAGGCGCGATTGAGCGTCCACAGCAGCGCAAACGCATGCGCGAGGCTCACACCGTGCGCGAGCAGCCCGTGACTGCGCAGAATCAGCAGCCGCTTGTCGCCCATCGATGCGAGCAGGCGCGGCTTTTCTTCGTCGTGCACGGTGATGCCTTCGAAGTCGTGATACGCAACCATGCCGTGCAATTGCGCCGAATAGAAGTTCGTGGCGGCGAGGCCGCTTTCCATGCACGCGACGGCGAGACCCGCGGTGGTGTGCGTGTGCATGACGCAATGCGCGTCTTCCACATTCGCGTGGATGGCGCTGTGGATCACAAAGCCAGCGGGGTTGATCGGGTAATCGCTGGGGCTGAGAATTTTGCCTTCGAGGTCGATCTTGACGAGATTCGACGCCTTGATTTCGTCATACGCAAGACCGAATGGATTGATCAGGAAATGTTTGTGCGGCCCGGGCACGCGCAACGTGATGTGATTGAAAATCAGCTCGGTCCAGCCAAGCTGATGGAACACGCGGTAGGTGGCCGCGAGCTGGACGCGGGCGGCCCACTCCTGCGGTTCGCACCAGTGAGGCCGCGTGGATTCGAAAGTTGCGCTCATGGGTGTCTCCTGATCGTTTAGCCGATGCTACGCCCAAATAAATGCGTGCGCAAGCATCAATTTTTAAGGAATATCCCATGCTTTTAAGGACTTGCTGCGCTACTATGCTAGCGACGGTCCAACCAGATTAGCGCGAAACGAACCATGACAACGGCGAAATACTCCATCGAAGAGCTGTTCACCTACCGGCTCCACGTGATCAAGAAGCAGACCGACCGCACGATGAACGAGGCGTTTTCCTCGGCGCTTGGGCTGTCGCTTACGGAGGCGCGCATTCTGTTGAGCGTGGGCGCGTTCGGGCCGATTTCGGTGTCGGATCTCGGGCGCGTGTCGAATCTCGACCGCAGCCAGGCGAGCCGCGCCACGGACGCGCTGGAGCGTAAAGGACTACTGGAAAAGGCCTCGAACGCGGCGGACGCGCGCGGCGTGCTCGTCAAACTCAGCGCACAAGGGCGCACGACATATCGGCGCGCGTCGGCGATTTCGACGGCGCAGAACGAGGCGATTCTCGGCGCGTTGAGCGCGCACGAGCGCGAGGTGCTACAGGGCGCACTCGCGAAACTCGTGGCGCTGGGCGGCGAGGAAGCGTGATTTAAACCGCAGCCGGGCGAAATGCGGCTGCCAGCTCGCTGGCGCTGCGCGCGAGCAGGGAAACGTCGCTGCCCGCGGCGACGAAATTCGCGCCCGCTTCCAGATACTCGCGCGCAATCGTGCGATCGGCGGCCAGCACGCCTGCCGCCTTGCCGAGCGCACGCACCGCGCGGATGCCGGCGACAATCTTTTCACGCACCGCAGGCGCGCCCGGTTGACCGAGCAGTCCCATCGACGCGCTCAAGTCCGCCGGGCCGAAGAACACACCATCCACGCCTTCCACGGCGGCGATTTCCGGCAATTGCGCGAGCGCGTGAGCCGTTTCCACCTGCACCAGCACGCACAGCTCATCGGCGGCGTGGTGCAGATAATCGGGCGAACCGTTCCAGCGCGACGCGCGTGCCAGCGCGCTGCCCACGCCGCGTATGCCGAGCGGCGGATAGCGCGTGGCGGCGACCGCGTCGCGGGCATCGTCGGCGCTTTCGACCATCGGCACCAGCAGCGTTTGCGTGCCGATGTCGAGCAACTGCTTGATGAGCGCGGCGTCGTTGCGCACCGGGCGCACGATCGGATGCGAGGGATGCGGCGCGACGGCCTGCAATTGCGCGAGCGTGCTGCGCAGATCGTTGGGCGCGTGTTCGCCGTCGATCAGCAGCCAGTCGAAGCCCGTGGTCGCGAGGAGTTCGGTGACATAGGAATCGGCGAGCGCGGCCCACAGGCCGATTTGAGTCTTGCCATCGGCGAGCGCGTGCTTGAACGTGTTGACAGGGACTGGCATCGTATTCATTAGCAGTATTGATGAAGAATCACACGAAGCTAAAGCCGATGCCGCCAAGCGGACCGTAATCGGCATGGAACGTGTCGCCTGCGCGTGCAGGAATCGGCGCGGTGAACGAGCCGCTCAGGATCACGTCGCCCGCTTCCAGCTTTTCGTCGTGACGCGCGATCTTGTTCGCAAGCCACGCCACACCTGTCGCCGGATGATTGAGCACGGCGGCGGCCAGGCCGCTTTCCTCCACGCCGCCGTTTTTGTAGAGCAGCGCGCCCACCCAGCGCAGATCCACGTCGAGCGGCTTGACCGGCCTGCCGCCCAGCACCACGCCCGCATTGGCGGCAAAGTCCGAGATCGTGTCGAATACCTTGCGCGGCGCTTTGGTTTCGCGATCGAACTGCTCGATGCGCGCGTCGATGATTTCGATGGCGGGCGTGACGTAGGCCGTCGCATCGAGCACGTCGAATAACGACACATCCGGCCCTTGCAGCGGCTTTTGCAGCACGAACGCCAGTTCCACTTCCACGCGCGGCGCGATGAAGCGATCCGCGCGGATCGCGCTGCCGGACTCGATAAACATGCTGTCGAGCAGCGGCGCGTAATCGGGTTCGTCGATCTGCGAAGCGCGCTGCATCGCACGCGACGTGAGGCCGATCTTGCGCCCCTTGATGGTGTGGCCCGCTGCCAGTTTGAGCTTGACCCACTCGCGCTGGATCGCATAGCCGTCGTCGATGGTCATCGACGGATGCGCGCGCGAGAAATGGCGCAACTGCGTACGCGTGCGTTCTGCCTCGTCGAGTTGCGCGGCGAGTTCGCGGATGATGTGCGCTTCTAGCATGATGAATTCCTCAACCGCGCGTGCAGGTTGTTGTGTTTCCACGCGCCTTCCTCGCTGAATTCGACAATCTCCAGCGAAAGCGCGAGTCCGTGCGCGGCGAACGCTTCGGCGAAATGTTGCTTGATTGCGTCGAACAGGGCTTCGCCGGTCGCACGACGCACGTCGGGCGCGCGACCCGCGCCGATCTTCAGGCAGCCGTGCAGAAATGCGTTGTGCGGATCGCCGTCGGCGATGAAGTACTGCTCGCAGCGCACTGCGCGCGTGCGGATGCCGCCGCGCGGATAGACGCGCGCGCCATCGGCGTCGCGCTGCGCGTCGAGCACCTGTGCGAGCGTTTGGCAAAGCTGGCCGATACTCGCCGCATCTGCGAGATTGGCGCTGTATTCAAGGGTGAGATGGGGCATCTGAAGCACTCCTTCGTCTTTCAGCGCGGCAGCGGCGTGACGGGCAGCACGGCGTTGATCTGCCCGGTGCCGGAACTGCCGAAATATGGCGTGATGACTTCGGCGCGGCCTTCGTATTGATCCCAGCCCAGCGCGCCCAGCAGCATGGCGGTGTCGTGCATGCCGCCTTCGCCCCAGCACTTTTCGTTGTAGAGCGGCAGCATTTCGCAGAAGGTCTTCCAGTCTCCGCGTTCCCACATCGACACCACGTTGCGGTCGGTCTGTTCGAGGAACGGGTCCCAGACCTTGTGCATGAACTGTTCGGCGGTGCCGTTGTTGGCGAAGTGATGGCTAAGCGATCCGCTGGCGAGAATCGCCACCGTGCCGTCGTAACGCTCCTCGATCGCGCGGCGCACTGCGAGGCCAAAGCGCGCGCTGGTGGCGAGGTCGTGCCACATGCACCAGCCTGCCACCGATACGGTCTTGAAGTGCTGATCCGCGTTCATATAGCGCATCGGCACCAGCGTGCCGTATTCGAGTTCGAGCGTGGTCTCGCTGTGCGCGCGGCTCTTCACGCCCATCTCGTTCGCGACATCGGCGATCAGATGGCCGAGCTTCGCGTTGCCGGGATACTCGTACTCCATGTTCTTGATGAAGTGCGGTAACTCGTTGCTGGTGTAGTTGCCCTCGAAATGCGGTGCGCAATTGATGTGATATTCGCTGTTCACGAGCCAGTGCACGTCGAACACGACAATCGTGTCCACGCCCAGCTCGCGGCAGCGCCGGCCAATTTCCTTGTGCCCGTCGATAGCGGCCTGACGACAGCCCTTATGCGGGCCGTCCAGCTCCGATAGATACATCGACGGAACGTGAGTGATTTTTGCTGCCAGCGCGAGTTTGCCCATCGCTGTGTCTCCTGTGTTCTGTACCGGCAGCCCGGATCAGGCGCCCCAGCGCGGGATGTGATGCGAGCCCAGCGACACGCACACGTTCTTCGGCTCGAGAAACACCTCGTAGCTCCACGTGCCGCCCTCGCGGCCCACGCCCGACGCCTTGGTGCCGCCGAACGGCTGACGCAGATCGCGCACGTTCTGGCTGTTCACGAAGCACATGCCTGCTTCCACGGCGGCGGCGACGCGCAGCGCGCGGCCGGTGTTTTCGGTCCAGACGTAGCTGGACAGACCGTAAGCGATGTCGTTCGAAATGCGGATGGCGTCGGCTTCATCCTCGAAGGGAATCAGGCAGGCGACCGGCCCGAAGATCTCTTCCTGGGCGATACGCATGCGATTGTCGACGTCGACGAATACCGTCGGTTGCACGAAGTTGCCTTTTTTAAGGGCTTCCGGCAAGTCGGGCTGCTCCAGACCACCGCACGCGAGCGTGGCGCCTTCCTTCGGACCCAGCTCGATATAACTACGCACTTTCGCCAGATGTCCCTGGCTGATCATCGGGCCGACTACCGTTTTTTCGTCGAGCGGATCACCCACGGTGATGCGCTTCGCACGCTCGATAAAGCGCTCCGCGAATTTCGCGTAGATCGAACGTTGCACCAGAATGCGTGAACCCGCGGTGCAGCGCTCGCCGTTGTTCGAGAAGATCATGAACACGGCGGCGTCGAGCGCACGCTCGAAATCGGCGTCGTCGAAGATCACGAACGGCGACTTGCCGCCCAGTTCCATCGAGAACTTCTTGAGGCCCGCGCTCTGTACGATGCGATTGCCTGTAGCCGTCGAGCCTGTAAACGAGACGGCGCGCACGTCCGGATGCGCAACGAGCGGTTCGCCCGTTTCCTGGCCGAAGCCATGCACAACGTTCAGGACACCTGCGGGAATCCCAGCTTCCAGCGCAAGCTGACCGAGCATCGACGCCGTGAGCGGCGACAGTTCGCTCATCTTGAGCACGGCCGTATTGCCGAATGCGAGACACGGCGCAACCTTCCACGTGGCCGTCATGAACGGCACGTTCCACGGCGAGATCAGCGCGCACACGCCGGTGGGATGAAACAGCGTGTAGTTCAGATGCGTGCTGGTGGGGTAGGTATGGCCGTCCACCGCCGTGCACATCTCGGCAAAGTAGGTGAAGTTGTCGGCGGCGCGCGGCACCAGTTGCTTGCCCGTCTGCGAAATCGTCTGGCCGGTGTCCTTCGTTTCGGTCTGCGCGATCTCGGGCACGTTCTTCGCGATCAGCTCGCCGAGCTTGCGCACGAGTTTCGCGCGTTCCGCTGCGGGCTTTGCGGCCCACGCGGGAAACGCGTTCTTCGCCGCGCTCACTGCGAGATTGACTTCTTCCGCGCCGCCGCGCGCGACTTCCGCGAGCACGTCCTGGTTCGCGGGATTCACGGTTTCGAAGTAGTCGCGGCTCGCGTGGGCGCGGCCGTCGATCAGGTGTTCGATACGCTCGGTAGACATGGCGTGTTCATTCCGTCGTGGTGGCGCGGCCGAAATCGGCATCGGACGCAATCGTGTTGACAAGGCGGCCGAGGCCGTCGATTTCGCAAATCACTTCGTCGCCGGCATTCACGTTGACGACGCCTTCGGGCGTACCGGTGAGGATCACGTCGCCGGGCGCGAGCGTCATGAAGCCGCTCAGATATTCGATCAGTTCCGCAATGCCGGTGACCAGGTCGCGCGTGTTGCCGTGCTGCTTGAGTTCGCCGTTGACGAAGGTGCGCAGATCGAGGGCGTTGACATCGGCGATATCGGCGGCATCGACAAACCACGGGCCGAGCACGGTGCCGCCGTCGCGGTTCTTCACGCGCAGATTCGGCCGGTAGTAGTTCTCCAGATAGTCGCGGATCGCGTAATCGTTCGCGATCGTGTAACCGGCAACGTACTGCATGGCATCCTCACGCGTCACATTCTGCGCCGCGCGACCGATCACGACGGCCAGTTCGCACTCGTAATGCATGAAGGTGACGTCGGCGGGGCGGCGCGTAAAGCCGCGATGGCCGATCACGCTGCCTGGTCCCTTGAGGAACACCAGCGGTTCTTCCTGCTTGCTGAATTGCAGTTCTTTCGCGTGTTCGGCGTAGTTCAGGCCGAGCGCGAAGATCGTGCCGGGTTCGAACGGCGCGAGCCAGACCACTTCGTGTTCCTCGCGCACGCGGCCATCGGCCAGACGTACACGACCGCCTGCTTCCGGATACGCTTCGTGAATGGCGCCTGCGTAGGCGACGCGTCCTCGCATCATGCTGTGGCTCCTTGTGCGGCGTGAGGCGCGATGAATTCGACGGCAAGTGACGGCCATCCTTCAATCGATATCGTTGCGCGCGCACCTTCATGCGCGACGGGCGAGCCGTGCGGCACGCCTAAGGTGATGACATCGCCGGGCGCAAGCGTCATGAAATCGGTGACGTCGGCGAGCAGTTGCGCGACCTTGCGCACGCTCGTGGCGGTATTCGCTGAGAAGCGCGCCGCACCGTCGATATCGACGTGGATCGCCAGATTGTCTGGATCGGCGACATGGCGGCGCGCGAGCACCGTCGGGCCGATCACGCAGAAGTTGTCGCGCGCCCGAAAGCGCACGGACGGCCGATAGACGCTTTCGTGCGGCACGCTCAGATCCGCAACCAGCGTGAATCCTGCGATGTAATCCAGCGCCTCGCGCGCCGCGACGCGGGCGGCGGTGCGCCCGATCACGATGCCCAGCGACGCGCCGACCTGCACGCCTTCCGCGCCCGGCACGACGACGCGCGCGCGGTGGCCTGCAAGCGTATTGCGCGGCTTCAGATAGAGAATGGGTGCGCGCGGCGGGGCCTTGTACGGCGGCGCATTGACGGCGTCGCCGAGCGCTTCGAGCGCGTGGCGGTCGTTGAGCAGCGTGCCATACACAGCGCCGGAAACCGGCGCGCGGCAGCGTGCGCCGCCTTCGAGCAGCGCGCGGGCCTGCGCCGCGCTGACGTCGCGGGGCAGGGCTTCACCTTCCAGATGCAGCAGATGATCGTCTACGGAAAACATGGCGTGGGTCGCTTTCCCGGAAAACACTAATATGTGAGTGATTCTGCGCTTGCTATCATCCAGCGTCAACTATCGACGTCGCTTTCGCGGGTTTCCCCTGGGCTTTCGGGAATTCGCTACGGCGTCTTGAACCAGGCCATCATGTCCGATTCCTCACGCACCTCCACACGCGTTGCGCACCGCAACCTGCCCATGCTGCTCCTGCGGGCGCGCGAAAAGATGATGGAGCGCTTCCGTCCGCTCATCACCGCGCACGGGCTCACGGAGCAGCAGTGGCGCGTGATTCGCGCACTCAATGAAAGCGGTCCGCTGGAGCCGCGCCAGATTTCCGATCTGTGCACGATTTCAAGCCCGAGCATGGCGGGCGTGCTCGCGCGGATGGAAACGCTTGGACTCGTGACCAAGGAGCGTTTCGCCGACGACCAGCGGCGCGTGCTCGTGACGCTCACGAAGAAGAGCCATCAACTGGTGAAGGCGATCACGAAGGAACTGGAAGCGCGCTATCAGGCGCTGGAAGAGGAGGTAGGGCCGGAAGTGGTGGAGCGCGTCTATCGCGCCATCGACGATCTGCTGGCCGGGCTTGAGTAAATGTGTGCGCGCCGCGCGAGGCGGCGGCGCCTGGATGACTGAAAGACGGCTAAAGGTGAGGATTTACGGGAGGCTTCCCGCGTTCAGGCTAGCGCGTCGAAAGCGTTGTCGAGTTCGCTCGCCGAGGTGGGCCGCACGATGCGCGCGACTTCCGTGCCGTCGCGCAGAAAAATGAGCGTGGGCCACAGTTTCACGCGAAACGAGCGGCCGAGCGCGCGGCCCGGGCCGTCTTCCACCTTGATGCGACGCACGCCGGGATGCTTCGCGAACGCATCGCCAATCAGCGGCTGCGCGCCCTGGCAGTAGCCGCACCAGTCGGTACCGAATTCGAGTACGGCGTGACCGTGCAGCGCGTCGATCTCCTTGCGGGCCGGGGCTTGGGTGGCATAGCTCATCGCGATTCCTTCCGTGTCAGGACATCGTCATACGATAGCGCAAGCGGCGCGAACGCGCTTCAGCTGGCCTCGCGCGTGGCCAGCGTTACGGTCGATTCGATGCGCTCGACCAGCGAGCCGTCGCTGCCGTGTTCGGCGACGATCGCGTCGATCTGCGCAAGCAGCGTATCGAGCCGTTCGCCCAGCCGTTCTCGCGACAGACTCGACATCGACAGCGGGCGCGCTTTCAGTTGTTCCGCGCTCACGCGCCGGTATTCGATCACCGAAATGCGCTCGATGGCGCTGAACGCCGAGCGCGCCAGCACGTCGGTATGGCTCTCCCATTCCTCCGAGCGGCGCAGCGCGCGCGTGGGATCGCTGTTTGCGTAGCTGTCGAGCAGGTTGCGATATTGCGCGGCCCACGGGCGCTGCGGATCGTCGAGTTGCGCGGTATTGAAGAGCGCGACCGCGCCGCGTTGCGCGAGTATCTGGTCGAGCCGCGCGAGCGTATCCACGCGGTCCATCCAGTGAAACGCGCGGCCGATCACGGCGAGATGAAACACGCCGAGATCGGGCGAGAGATCGTACGAACTGCCCTGGCGATAGTCGATATTGGGCGCGATGCCTGCGCCCAGCTGGGCCGCCACTTCGAGCATCGCCGGTTCGGGATCGACGGCGGTCGCGCCGGCCACCCAGCTTGCGAAAGCGAGCGAAAGCTGGCCCGGGCCGCAGCCAAGATCGAGCAGGCGTTGCGTGCCGTTCAGACCCACGCGCTGCGCGACGCGGCGGATCAGCGCGGGCGAATAGGCGGGACGGCCGATCAGGTAATGCGGCGCGGCGTGGTGAAAACGGTCGGCAACGAAGGGCGTGATCTGGCTCATGGCGCGTGCAGGGCGGGGGGACTCGCACAGTCTGGAGACGCGCGGCGACGGCGTCAAGAAGGCTTGAGGTGAGGGTTTTCGGGAGTGAGGTCGAAAGCTCGCAAAAGCGCACCTTTGGGCTTTTCACGGTGCAGCGCGTTTGCGCCAGAATCGCGGAAAGGCACTGTAAAACAAGCATCAATGTGAATTCGCAGAACTTCTGCACAGGTAACGGACAGGCGCTGTGTGAGCGTCGGAGCGCGCGGTTGTTGATCCAGGGTGAGCGTTTGCGGGAGTAGCTGCAAAACGCCGTGTCGATGGCACGGCGGAATCGCCGGTCATGTCGCCGCCATTCGTGTAAACCGATAAAAACACCTGTTTTTGAGGCTTTTTATTCTTCGTCCACATGAACAACCTCAAACGATGGCAGCGCGCGATCCTGCGCTCCAGACGCAAAGGTGAGAAGATTCGGGGGTGGTCGGGAGGCCATTGGACGGCTGCCTGCGATGGGTATATAACTGCAGTGCGGGATTCTTTCTACGAAGCATTAGCGAGGGGAAACAATTCATCATGACGAGCGACGACACACAAAAGCATGACGCTCAAGCGCCCGGTGCGGGCTTGCCTCAACCCGCGCCGCAAACCGATCTGGACAATCTGAACGCTGCGTTCTCGCATGTCGACGAAGGCGTGAAAAGCGGCAGCATTGCGGCGGGCGCGGCCAAGGGCCTCGTCTTCAGCCTGATCGAAACGCTGGGTGCGCTGGTGGGCGATCCAGACTTGCCCGAACATGCGCGTTCCGGCTATGAAGGTCTGCTCGAAGCGGCGCGCGAACTGCGCGTGAAGCTGGAGCGCTGATTCAATCAAGGCGTTTCAAGGCGATGCGCTTCAGGCATCGCCTGGCGTCTGCGCGAGCAACGCGTTGGCCATACCTTCCGGTGCTTCGCCAATGCGCAATTCCGGCGTCTCATGCCAATCGGCGCAACGTTGCAGCGCGCGCCGCACATCGCTGACGAGCCTTCCGCTGATACGCACGCCCGGCTCCAGATGCAGCGACTTCACTTCGAATATCTGCTGGGCGCGATGCGCTTTGGCGTCCACCCGTCCTACCAGTTTTCCACGGCTCAATATCGGTAGTACGAAGTAACCGTATTTGCGCTTGTGCGCGGGCGTATAACACTCGATCGCATAGTCGAAGCCGAATAGCGTCACCGCGCGCTTGCGGTCCCATATCACCGGATCGAATGGCGAAAGCAGCGTCGTGACCGTCGAAGCGAGCGTGCCATTCGCGGCGGCATCGATGAGCGATGCGTGATCGCGATGCACGAAGGCGTCGGGTTTCCAGCCTTCAACGCGCACGGGGATAAGCTCGCCCGCGTCGGCCAGCGCGTGCAGCGCTTCCCCATAGGGGCGGCGCGGCAGCCGATAGTAGTCGGCGGCCCAATCCGCGCGCAGCACGCCCAGCGCAAGCGCGGTGCGAAGCAGCAGCGTCCGTTCGGCGTCGGCGCGCGTGGGCAGATCGCGCGCATCGTTCCAGTTGGGCAGCACACGTTCGGCCACGTCATAGACGCGCTGGAAGTTGTGGCGCTGCGCCACCATCAGCGCGCCGGTCGCGAACAGCACTTCCAGATGACGTTTTTCGGGCTTCCAGTCCCACCAGCCGCCGCCTTTGTCGCCATCGGCGCGCGCGAAATCGGACGAGCGCACGGGCCCGTTCGCGCGGATGCGTTCCAGGAGCGCGTCGATTTCGCGGCGATGCTTCGCATGCCAGTCGGCAGCATATTTCCAGCCCATGCCCGACGGATCCAGCATGCGATGGCGCAGCAGCCCGTAATCTTCGATCGGCACGAAACAGGCTTCGTGCGACCAGTATTCGAACAGCCGCCCATTAGCGAGATGCGCGTCGAGCCAGCGCATGTCGTACGCGCCGACGCGGCTGAACAGCACGAAATAAGGACTGCGTGCGACCACATGAATCGTGTCGATCTGCAGTTGCGCCATGCGGCGGATCGCGGCCAGCACGTCGTCCTGCGTGGCCTTGCGGCGCGGCGGCGCGAGCAGCCCTTGCGCGGCCAGATGCAGCGTGCGCGCCGCTGCCAACGGCAGCGTCACGCAACTGGCGGCGCTCGACGCGCAACGACTCGCGTCGTTGTCTTCGAGCGCCGCGTCATCACGCATGCAGGCCCGCCATCGCGGCCACCGGCGTGACGGCCTGCTCGGCGGCAGAGGGCATCGCGCCCAGCAGCTGGTGGATCTGCGCGACCACGGCCGCGCCTTCGCCCACCGCTGCCGCAACGCGCTTGGTCGAGCCCGCGCGCGCATCGCCGATTGCGTAGACGCCTTCGACCGACGTCGCCAGGCTGCACGACGCATCGTTCGCGCCGGTCTGCACGAAGCCGTTTGCGTCGAGCGCCACGCCGCATTCGCGCAGCCAGCTCGTGTTCGGGTCCGCGCCCGTGAAGAGGAACAGATGGCGCGCGTCGAAATGGTCGATGCCTTCTGGGCACGGCGCTTTGAGCCGGATCGCCGCGAGCCCGGACGCGTCCTCGTCGAGGCCGCCGATCTCGCTGCGCGGATGCACATTCACGTTCGGCAGCGAAGCGATGCGATCGATCAGATAGCGCGACATCGTCGATTCGAAACCGGCCTTGCGGATCAGCACGTCGATCTGGCGCGCCTGGGTGGAGAGATAAACGATCGCTTGCCCTGCTGAATTGCCTCCGCCGACCAGCACGACGTTTTCGTGCTTGCAGAGTTTGGCTTCCACCGGCGAGGCCCAGTAGTAGACGCCGCGTCCCGTATAGCGGTCGAGCCCGGCAATGCTGGGCCGCCGGTAGATCGCGCCGCTCGCGATCACGACAGTGCGTGCGCGCACATCGCCGCTACAGGTTTCGAGGCGGCGCGGATGTTCGTTGCAATGAAGCTTTTTCACGGAGACCGGAATCGCCACATGGGCGCCGAACTTCTGCGCCTGCACGAACGCGCGGCCC
Source organism: Burkholderia sp. Ax-1719 (assembly GCF_011753055.1). Taxonomy (GTDB): domain Bacteria; phylum Pseudomonadota; class Gammaproteobacteria; order Burkholderiales; family Burkholderiaceae; genus Paraburkholderia. Next base: position 47,428 of record NZ_VWWJ01000024.1, read on the forward strand.
GCGAGCGCCTGGCCGGAAATGCCGGTTGGAAATCCCAGATAGTTTTCGATGCGCGAACTCGCGCCCGCCTGGCCGCCTGGCGCACGCGAGTCGAGCACGATCACCGACAACCCTTCGGAGGCCGCGTAAACCGCCGTGGCAAGGCCCGCCGGCCCCGCACCGACGACTGCCACGTCGTACACGCGCTCGCCGTTGAGTTCGGGCAGCAGGCCAAGACACGTCGCGAGTTCCGGCGCGGACGGATGGCGCAGCACGGTGCCGTCGGGGCAGATCACGAGCGGCAGATCCTCGCAGCGCGCCGCGAAGCGCTCGATCACGCAGAGCATGCTGCTTTCGTCGCGTTCGTCGAGCACTGAATACGGATGGCCGTTGCGCGTGAGGAAGCCTTGCAGCGAGAGCAGCGCGGGATCGTTGTGCTTGCCGACGAGAATCGGGCCGCCGGCGCCTTTTTCGATCAGCGAGACGCGGCGCAGGATCAGCGCGCGCACGATGCGCTCGCCGAGTTCTGCTTCGGCAACGATGGCCGCGCGCAACTGCTCGGGCGGAATCAGGATGGCGTCGACGGGTTCGAGCGCCAGGCCGTCGACCAGCGCCGGGCCGCCCGAGAGCTGGCCGACCTCGGCGAGGAAATGACCCCGACCGTGCTCGACGATCAGACGCTCGCGGCCCAGACCGTCGCGCTGGAACACCTTCACGGAGCCCGCGAGCAGCACAAACATGCCGGGACCGGTTTCGCCGGTGTGGAACAGCAGTTCGCCCGGCTCCCAATGGCGGCGCTCGCCGAAACGCGCGAGGCGCGCGATTTCGTCGTCGGTGAGTTCGGGGAACATCTGGTGCCGCCGCGTGGAGAGCGTCGAGAACGGCGCGTCGGCGGGTTGCGGCTGGGTATCGGAAAGCGTGGATTGCGGGGACGGCGATGCCTCGTAGCGAGGCGGCTCAGTGGCAATGGAGCCCATCAGGCGATTCTCCTCATGCGCGCGGCGGCACGGGGCAGGTCCTGCGTTGGCCCCTGCCGCCGCGCGGAATCAGACAGCTTTCGGCGTGATGTTGACTGGCACTTCGGGATGCTGGGTCATCAGCAGCGATTCGAGCGCACGCCCGGAATCGCGCCAGGCGTCCAGGCCGCCCAGCAGCGGCACCACGTCGACGAAACCGGCCTCGACGAGCTTCTTCGCCATCCAGGCCGCGGAAATTTCATTGGGGCACGAGCAATAGATCACCAGCTTCTGCTCGGGCGGATACTTCGAGAGAATCTCGTCGAGCTTGCGCTCGTCGGCAAACAGCGCGCCCGGGATGATGAACGGATCGAGCTTGCGCTTTTCTTCCGAACGGATGTCGAAAACCACGGGCGGCGGCTTGTTGGCCATCGCGCGGTAGAGATCGTCCACCGTGATGCGCGCGTTCGCGAGCTTCTTGATGAGCTGGCGGCGGCGCTGCCAGCGGTAGGCGGCGTAGACCAGCAGCAGCACCACAACCACCACCAGCGCAAAGCGGCCGAGACGGCTTGCGCCCGCGAGCATCATGTCGATCTGCGGTGCGAACAGCACGCCGATCAGCAAACCGGTGCCGGACCACAGCGCCGCACCAATGCCGTCGAAGCCGACGAACTGGCGATACGGCGTGCCCATTGCGCCGGCCAGCGGCACCGAGACGAGCGAAAGACCCGGCACGAACTTGGCGACGGCGAGCACGCGCACGCCCCAGCGGCCGAAAAACCGTTCGGTTTTCTTCACGCAGGTGTCGCGCGAAAGCGAGAGCTTGCAGAGCGTCTTGAGCGTATTGCCGCCGTAAAGCCGTCCGGCCATAAACCAGACGCTGTCGCCGATCAGCATGGCGATCACGGACAGCCCGAGCACCGGCGCGACCTGCTGGCCGATCGAACCCGGATGCATGGCGGCCATCGCGCCGAACAGCACGAGCGCGGGCATGGCGGGCACCGGCAGGCCGAGTGCGCCTGCAAGCACGTTGAGAAACACGAGCGCAGGGCCGTACTGCGCGATGAGGTCATGTAGCATCGGCTTACTTCCTGCCTTGGGAGCGCCGCGCGGGCAGCGCAAATTGGAAGAGTAACGTAACGATTATGGACGCATTTCGAAGGCGTGCAAGCGAGGCCGCAAGCGCCCTGGAACGCGCGTTGGGGAGCATACGCCCAATGCGGAATCGATGCGCTTAAGCCCCGGCGCGTACGGCGGTCGCCAGAGAGCCGTCACGCACGCACGCACGCGGGCGAGCATGCATGCAACGCGCGGCAGGCGTGTGAAACGGCGCGCTAATAAGGAACTATCAAGGAGCTACCAGGAAACTACTAAGGAAATACTGAAGAAAACAGCAGAAGAACAAGCGTGTGAACGCGCGAAGACACCATGACGGCGCCTTCGCGCACACGGCCCGCACGATACGCAGGCGCGTGGTTAAACCGCAATCAGCCGGCTTCGGCCTAGCGGGTGTGCGATTCCCCAGGTAGCTCGGCGCCTTGAGCGCGGATGGCGGCGATCAGCTCCGCAGGCGTGATTTCATAACGCACTTCGCGGTGGATGCCCGGCTTGCGCTCGTCGATTTCAATCAGCAGCAGGCTCTTGCCGTCGGCCGAAGATTCGAGGCGCAACGAACGCGTTTCGCGGCCGGTGGCGTCGTCATGCTCGGTGAGCAGGGTCATGGTTCCGGAAGACCCGGTCGTGCGCATTGATGTTGTCCTCGTAGGTGGTCGAGCCAATTGTACGGGGTCGGCCGCGCGGCGTCTCAGTGCTGTGAGCGCGGGCGCACATACCGCGCCGCCGCCTGACCCGGCCAGCCAGTTTAACGCGAGTCAACGTTTGCACGAGCATTTTTGCGCGCCCTGCAACGGTGCACCGAACTTGTTTCGCCGCCTGAGGCATTGTCACGGGCATGACGCAAAGGATGCTTAATACGTTTGCAGAGGCGGCAAGGCCTTGCCTGATCGAACGCCGGATCCCGCAAGTTCTCACCTTTCGCGCGGCGCTCCCGCCAAGAAAAAACGGCTCACCCGGTAGAGGCCAGGTGAGCCGTCGAAACGCCGTTGTTACTCGGATCAGACATCCACATGGTGGGTGTCTGACGGTTGCGATATTGCGGGCTGGAATGCCTGCTGTCGAGATGGGACAAATGCCGATCTGTCAGCTTAATCGGAGCACGCGATCCGATTACGGCGGCATTACGGCGTGATGTGCGGCCGCGGCCGCCCGCGATTAAACCTCGGCTTGCTCGCGAGCGTGCTGGGTTCGCGTCGTTCGCGTGACGGGGCGCTTCGCCGGGCTCTTGGGCACGTGAGTATCCGCGCCCGCCACCGTGAAGAGGCGCACCGCCTCGTCCAGTACATCGGCCTGCTCGGCCAGACGCTGCGCCGTGGCCGCGGCCTGCTCGACCAGTGCCGCGTTCTGCTGGGTCGCGCTGTCCAGATGGGCGACCGCCTGATTCACCTGGCGGATGCCCTCGGCCTGCTCGCCGCTGGCGTTGGCGACTTCGACGATGATCGACGAGACGCGGCTCACGGCCTCGTCGATGGCGCGCATCTGCGCGGTCGTGAGGTCGACCAGCTCCGTGCCCTGGGCGATCTCGTGCACGCTGGCATCGACCACCTGCTTGATTTCCTTCGCCGATGCCGCGCAGCGCTGCGCGAGCATGCGCACCTCGCCCGCGACCACAGCGAACGAGCGGCCCGCCTCACCCGCGCGCGCGGCTTCGACGGCCGCGTTGAGCGCGAGGATGTTGGTCTGGAAGGCGATGCCGTCGATCACGCCGGTGATGTCGGCGATGCGCTTCGAGGCGTCGGTGATGCCCACCATCGTGCGCTCCATGCGGCCCGCGATCGAGCCGCCCTGGGCGGCGGCGTCCTGCGCCTCGCGCGCCAGATCGAGCGCGCGGGTGCTGGCTTCGGCGTTGGCCTGTACGGTGGTGGTGAGCTGATCCATCGTGGCCGCCGTCTCTTCGAGCGAGGCGGCCTGCAGTTCGGTGCGGCGCGACAGATCGAGATTGCCGGTCGAGATTTCGTGCGCGGCGTCGAGCATGCCGTCGATCTGCGAGCGCACGTCATAGACGATCGCCGTGAGATTGGCCTGCAGCTGATTGAGCGCCTGCAGCACATCGCCGAGATCGTCCTTCGACGCGATCGCCAGCGTTGCGGTGAGGTCGCCCGCGGCCATGCGAGTTGAAGCCGCCGACATCTGCGCGAGCGGCGCGCCGAGATGACGCGTGGACAGACGCCAGGCCGCGACGCTGCACACGGCGGCCGCGCCGAACGCACACCAGAACGGCGTGGGCGGCAGACCCTGCCACGCGCCGAAACCCGCCGCCGCGAGCGCGGCAGGCACCAGTGCATAGCCGATGCCGATACGCGTGGCGATCGGCAATCGCATGAGCGCCTTGATCGAGCCGATCAGGCCGGTGCGCGTGAGATCGCCTTGTTGCAGACGCACGCCGCGCAGACGGCCCTCGCGCATCTGCGCGTAGAGCTGCTCGGCCTCGCGCACCTCTTCGCGGCTGGGCTTCACGCGCACGCTCAGATAACCGACGACGGTGCCCTGCTCGGACACGGGCGTCACGTTCGCGCGCACCCAGTAGTGATCGCCGGACTTGCGGCGATTCTTCACGAGCGCGGTCCAGGGACGGCCCGAACCGATCGTCGCCCACATGTCGGCGAAGGCCTCGGACGGCATGTCGGGATGGCGAATGACGTTATGCGCCTTGCCGATCAGTTCGTCCTTGGTGAAACCGGAGACGGCGACAAACGCGGGATTGCAATACTGAATACGGCCCTTGAGATCGGTGGCCGAAACGAGCATCTGCGAAGCAGGGTAGTCGAACTCCTGCTGCGTGACGGGTTGGTTGTTGCGCATGGGATTCCTTGCAGATCGGCCGGTCACGGCCCGACAACATGTCGGGATTAACGGCATTTTCCCCACGATCTTTAGGGCTTTTGCGTGCAACAGACCTTTGATTCAGGGCGCATCGGTTGCGAGGCGCGCGTGGGATGCTTGCGTGATCAAGGAAATCTGGAAGGAAGACCGGGAGCTATGCACCGGCCTCGCGAGAAGATCTGTGGATAACATCGAGAGGGGCAACGATCAGAGAGCTTGCCGGATGGGAACATTGATCCAGATTACGCTCAAGAGGACATTTTCACTTGGTCATCCAATCGCGATGACCTCGAAGCCGTAATATAAAAGGCCCACCGCATCCTATTCGACGAAAATGCGATTCAAATATTGTTAGGAATGCATATAAATATGATCTTCGATGTGGATGGTCTGCATAAGCCTCGGGTGATGTGACAAGGAGGGGGTAAAGAAAATGGCAGTACAGGATCCGCTTTCAAGGCTGCTGACAGGACGGCAGGCGTATTTCCTGGAGGTGTCTGGAACGGATAGCGCGTCGCAAATCTCGGTGGTCGCGTTCAAAGCTACGGAAAGGCTGGGCGAGCCAAATGTGGTTCGCATTGAACTGACCCACCCGCAGCAGCTCTCCCGCGCGGAATACCTGAACCGCGAGGGCACGTTCCGGATTGTCGCCGAGGACGCGACGACGAAGCAGTTCTCGGGCTACATCGAGCGCTTCTCGACGGTGCAGACCACGAAGGACTACACGAAGTACGAGGTCGTTCTCAAGTCGCGCTTCGGGCGACTGCAGGCGGGCACTAACACCCAGGTCTTCCAGCACCTCACCATCCCGCAGATCGTCCAGAAGATCCTGCGCGCCCACGGCATCCGCGATCACCAGATGCTGTTCCGGCTGCGCGGCAACTATCCGAAGGTGCTATGGCGCTTCCAGTACCAGATGACCGACTTCGACTATGTGCACATGCTCATGGAGAAGACCGGCATCTACTGCTACATCGTTGAGACGGAGCACGGCGACCAGATCGTGTTCGGTGACGACATCGATCATTACATCTATGATCCGCGCCTGATCGTGCCGTACCGAGAGGCGGCGGGCCTTGAGTCGGGTGGTCTGGAAGCGGTCACGACTTTGAAAACGCACATGGAGATCGTGCCGCAGTCATACCGTGTCGCGGACTACAACCCGGATTCCGCCTGGGAACGTTTTCGCGACGAAGCGAACGTGGCCCCCAGCGACTCGACCACCTACGGCCAGCCGTATATCTATGGCACTGGCCATCTGGACCAGCAAGGCGCGAAGTGGGAAGCGCAGTTGCGCCACGAAGCGGCGCTGGCCCGCCAGGTAATCTACGAAGGCGAGAGCAACGTCATCGCGCTGCAGTGCGCACGCGTGATCGAAACTGACATAGTTCTGCCCGACGCGCCGAAGGCACAGGTCGTTATCGAGATCACGCATCGTGGCGCACGTGACAAGGCTTATTCGAACACCTACAAGGCAATCCCTGCCGACCGGCGCTTCCGGCTCCAGCTTGAGCCGTCTAAATGGGCAAAAATCGCCGGTTCACTGTCAGCACGAATTTGCAGCCCGGACAAATACACCTACAGCTATTTGAACGCCGCGGGCTATTACGTAGTCCGTCTGGATGCAGACTTTGGCCCTTGGCCCAAAGGTGGCGAGAGTGTGCCTCTGCGCCTCGCAAAGCCGTTCGCGGGGAAGCTTCAGACCGGCATGCATTTCGTCGCGCTCGATAACGACGAGGCCACGATCACTTTCCGGGATGGCGATCCGGACAAGCCTGAAATCAGCGGTTTCCATCACCACTCGCAGGCGCGCGACCTGGTGACGAGCGACCGCCGCTGGCTGTCCCGCAACATGATCCGCACGCAGAGCAACAACAAGCTGCGCATGGAGGACTGGGAGGGCCAGGAAGGCGTCAAGCTTTCTACCGAGCATTCGGGCAAGTCGCAACTCAATCTGGGCTATCTGGTCAACCAGAAGCTTGAGTACCGGGGCGAGGGCTATGAGCTGAGGACTTCGGGCTACGGGGTCGAGCGTGCTGGCAAAGGGCTGCACCTGACGACCTATGACTGGCCTTCTGCCACTGGCAAGCAACTCGACATGCAGGAGACCATCGCGCATCTCGAAAGCGCGCTGGCAACTGCGAAGGCGCTGGCTGCGTCCGCGAGCAGCGCGAAGGCTGAGCCTGCTGATACCGACGCGCAGCAGCAGATGAAGGACGATCTGGACGGCCTCAAGAAGCCGGGGCTGTTGATGAGCACACCGGCGTCGGCAGCGCTGGTTGCGGGTCAGAGCGTGCAACTTGCCGCGCAGGGTGACATTTCGGCAGTGGCCGGGAGAAACGCAGACTGGAGCGTACTGAAGCGCTTTACGGTGGCGGCGGGTGAAAGAGTTTCGTTGTTCGCACAAAGGCTTGGCATAAAGGTCTTCGCTGCCAAAGGCCCGGTCGAGATTCAGGCGCAGACCGATGCCATGTCTCTGACCGCCGATCAGGATCTGTCGATATCGACTGTCAATGGCACAGCGCGGATTGTCGCGAAGAAGGAACTTGTCCTGGAGTGTGGCGGCGCGTTCATCCAGCTCAAGGACAGCAGTATTACGCTCGGTGGTCCTGCCGATCTGTTCTTCAAGGTCATTACGATCCAGAAGAAGGGCAAGGCGACACTGAACATGCCGCTGGATCTGACTCACCCCTCACTCTCAGGCTTACCGACGATCCCACTTACGTTGAACGCTGCAGCATCGCCTTCGGCGCGCGCGACCATGCCCGTTGGCATGCCTTACAAACTGTTCGCTGGCGGAACGCTTGTGAAGCAGGGTGTGTTTGACGAGAGCGGGCTGCTTCAGATCGATCACCATCCCACGACGCAGAAGTACGCGCTGCAACTGGCCAACGGCGTCACACACGAAGTCCCGGTCGCAGAAGTGTATCGCGGCAATGTCGCCAACGGCACGCTCGCTAACGATGGCTTTCATTTTCACGAGAGCACGTCCGGCGACGTTGATCGCGCGGAACACCGCGCAACCTATAACAAGCTCCTCAATCCTGATACGGACGTCTGAAACAAATAGCGGACCAACCTATGGCAACGCTGACCACCAAACCCATTACCACGCCGATCGCGTTGAGCTGCAAGCCAGGCGCGAGGCTCACATCGCCATGGTTTGTGCAGGGAACGGAATACCTCCCTGCACCGGCAACGTATCTCCCTCTTGTGAACGGCGAGGCCGCATTCGGCGCTGTGTTCGATGCAATACGGAATGCGGAGCACAGCATCGACATTCTGTGCTGGGGATTCCAGCCGTCGATGTATTTCAGACGGGGAGGCGATGCGTCGGGCGCGCCGTCGATTGGTGAGCTTCTCGAATACAAGGGACTGGAAAGACCTGATATCAAGATACGTCTGCTGGTCTGGAGCGATGCGCTACATGTGTCGTCCTTCTCAGAGGACATGATGCCCGGTAACCACGGGCTTTTCGGGCTGGCAGGTGCGGCAGCGGACGGACGTACCCGCGCCCAGAGAGAGTTTGACATCCTCTGGTACAAGCGGGCCAGCCTGACCAACGTTACGCGGGTTTCGGCTGGGACGAAAGCCAACCCGTTCCCGGCGGCGAGAGCCCTCGTTACGGTGGGGTTGAACGCGCTGCCGGGGGCTCCAACGCCGCTGAAAAACATTGAATTTGCCACGCGCGATTTCGATCTACGGGAGCGCGCCGAAATCGCATGGCGTACATGGATGGGTGGCCCGGATGGCGACCGCGCGCTGAGAGATCTGAATACCGCGGCAATGACGGCTGAGCCGTCACATCACCAGAAAATGGTGCTGGTCGATTACGAAGCGCCGGAGAAGGCAATCGGATTTGTGATGGGCCACAACACCCTTGACGAATACTGGGACAGGGACGATCACACGTATCTGCGACAGGCCCCGAGAATGGGGCGCAACGGCCTGCATCCGCGACAGGATATGTCGGCCAAGGTGACCGGGCCGATTCTGGATTATTTGAACCGGAATTTTTGCCAGGCGTGGGACGATGCGACCGGCCAGAATATCACTGCAGCGCGGGCGGGCCTGTCCCGTCAGTTGAAACTGCGCCCGGAGCATGGCAAACCCGTCATGGCGCAGATCCTTCGCACGCAGTCTCAGCACGGCAAGGGCGGCACGAAGGACATCAGCAAGCTCTACGTTCAGGCGGTTAACAACGCGACAAATTTCGTCTATATCGAGAACCAGTATTTCCGCTACATGCCAGTGGCCAACAAACTGCGGGATAACGTCAACTCACAGACATCGGGAGGGCGCAATCCGGCCAAACATGGCGTGGTCTATCTGTTCGTGGTCACGAACTCGAATGACGATGGCATTGGTCTTGGAACGGTCAGTACGTACCAGATGCTTGATGCGCTTGGTTACGTCGACCGGATGCCTGGCGTCGAGAAGCTGGAGAAAAGCGATCAGCTTGCAAAGCAGGCGCAGGCGTTGACGGACCAGTTTGCCGACGAACAGGCAACCAGCCAGCGCATGATGCAGCACGGCGCGGACTTCTCGCACATGCAGGGACTGGCGAACTACGCCGCAGATTCACAGCTGCGTCAGACCGACATTCAGCAGCAGCTCAATGAGGTCAGGCAGGAGCAAAGACGGGTCGCTAACCTTAGCCCGGATGGCATGACGAAGGACGAGCAGCTGGTGCCTCCGCAGGACATGCCGGGCCTGAAAGTGCTGGTCTGCACCCTGGTTGCTCCGGATACACCGGCTGGCCAGCCATGGGATTACGTCTATATCCACCAGAAGCTGATGATCGTTGACGACGTTTTCACAACACACGGCTCGGCCAACGTCAACCGACGCAGCATGGAAGTCGATAGCGAACTGAATATCTGCCATGAGCATGGCGAGGTGACCCGGGCGCTGCGCAAGCAGATGTGGGGGCTTCATACGAATGGTGGGGGAGCGCAGGACGATATGAGCAAAGCGTATAAGGAATGGAGCAGGCTCATTTCCCGTAACACCAAATTTCAACGCCGGAAGCAGGCCCCGGTAGCTTCGCTGGTGGGCTTCCTGCGGACCTCGCCCAGTCGTTCTTACCTGGATTGATCCATGAGACGAGGCATTCTTGTCGCGCTGTTGACCTGCTTGGCTTGTGCCTGCACAAAGGAGAGCCCCTTGGCTTCGCTACCTGACCTGAGCGCCGTTCGCGCGAATCTTGCCTTTACCTGCGTGCACGAGGACGACCACCTGCCACCGCTCGATCCCGATGCGGACCGGTTGTTCAAGTATGGCCGTTGGCTGCAAAAGCAGGACGGTCCGAAGGACTTCAATGACATCGCTCGGTATTACCGGATCGCGGCGGCCAACGGTCATTACAAGGCGAATAACAACCTTCAGCAACTGATATCGACGGGGCTGGCTGACTCACCGAACGCACAGAAGGAGTCGGTCGATCTGGCGATCCAGCTAGTGCACCGGGGCGTTCCAGGCGGTTACTACGATATTGCGCATTACCTCGAACTCGGTTACGGCTTGAAGCAGGATAGCAAGACGGCCTTGCGCTATTTCCGCAAGGCGGCAGACCTAGGTAGTCCTGACGCACAGTATTACGTCGCTGAGAAGTTGGATCCCATCGACGCCGCACCTGACGTAGCACTGCAAATGTATAGGTGTGCCGCGGATCAGGGCCATGGCCTGGCGGCAACGTCGCTAGCAAATGGGCGTGCGGCAGAGAAGTTTTACGCCGAAGCAGTCAAGGCTTTCCAGCAGGGGGTCATGGCGGGAAACAGCATGGCCGCGTCGTTTCTCGAAGAGGGCTTCAAGGGTCCTCTCCCGGACGACCGATTGAATTACCTTGCTCTTCCAAAAGACCTCGAACGCTCTCGCCGCTACGAACTAATAGGTAATTTCCTGGACGTCAACGAAGGCCTCAATCCGAAGATGCCAGACATCGATCAGATCGTGCCGCTGCCGCCCGCTGAACTGCCCGCTTGGGACGGCACGTTCCAGTGGCAGAAGGAACAGGACGCTGCGAAGCCGCCGCAGAAGCCTGGAGACAAGTTAGTGGAGCGCTTGGCACGCGAGAAAAACCTTGACCCTGCAACGGGGCTTCCTCTCGCACCGGCCAAAAGCGCGCATGCCGAGCCCGTGCCTCTGGGAACGGTGGTGCGCACCGGCGAAGTCTGCCCGCAAAGCGGCGTGTGGTGCGACAAGCGTTGGGCTTCGGTCAGCTACGAAGCTACTCAACGTTTCAGGAAAGGCGAGACGATGCCGCAATTCGCCATGGATGATCGTCGTCCTATTCCGTTTCTCGACACGCTGCTTGGGATGCGCAAATTCCGGACCAATGCGGATTGGAGTTTGGTGTCATACGACGAGCGGGCGTAATGTCGGGATTGCCTCAAGCTTTTCCACGAAAAGATGTTCACAAACACAACCCGCAGTCACCCTCATCCCCTCCGCTGCCTCAATCCACCAGCGGCGCCGGACTCAACATCAGGATCGCGCTCACACCATCACTGGCGTCGATCGCCGATGCGGCGCATTGATTCATGGAGATATCGAACTCGCCGTTCTTGAGGTGAATCGTGGCACTGCCATGCGGATGAAACGACAGATTGGTCACGAAACTCAGGTCCGTTTGCGCACTTGCGACGCGCGTGAGCATCAGTGCATCCACGAAGATCGCGCCAATCGGCTTTTGCACGGGCGGACGTTCCTGCTGATCGATTGACTCGGGCTGTGCGCTCGGTTCAGTTGCAAGGTGTTCCATCTTTCGACTCCTTTCTGCCGGGAAATCCGGCGACGTTGCAATCAATCCTCGGCGTTCGGTGAACGAGAAAAAATAGAAGGATTGCGAAATTTATTTGAATGATTCGTCCGACCGCCTGCATGGATCGAACGATCAGCCGACGCCACAAAGCGCGTGGTTCATTTAGGCGGAAGCACGGCGGCGACAGCAAGCAGAACCGCCGCGAGCGCCACAATGGCGATGCCGCTTGTGCGTAGAACCACTCGCCGACGCGCGATCACCGGATCGGACGACGGCACGAACAAGACCACGGCGCCTGCCAGCACGACGATCGATACGAGAATGACGCGAAATAAAACGGGGTAGATCACGATGCGACTCCTGATAGATAAGTGGGAGTCATATCGTAGAAAGTCACGCTACTGGAGCCAATCAAACAAATTCGATTTTTCGCTGAGTCACGGCGTCGCGCATCGCGGTCAATGCGCGTCAAATAATCTGCAATACGAAATAAATCACAGCCATTCGCGGCAGCATTTAAAGCCCGCTTATCTAACCCCACGCGATCTTTAATCAGACAAATAAAGTCGCTTTAAATTACGATATCCAACCAATTAAATTACATTTTCATTAAATCGTACAAAACCCTGAAATCCCTACGTGATGTAGCTGAAATACATCAATCAATTGAAATAAAAAGTAACTTCTGGAATGATAGCGATTCTCATTCTCTCGGCGACCCCACGATGGTCGTTCGGGTTTTAAATCAAAAATAGCCAGCCTCGTCAGTCCCTGTGCGCAATTTGGGGGCGGCCAGCCAGCCACCGCCATCCAGGCCAACGCGCCTCCATCGCGCGCTCCACCGGCCGGATTTTCTTTTGTCGCACAGGGAACCCATGTTGATCAGGACGCCGCTCGCGAGTGCCCTCGCGCTAGCTTTTGCCTTGCCGTTTGCTTCTTCCGCGCTCGCCCAGAGCGCGCCTGCCGTTGCTGCTTCGGGCGTCGCCGCCACGCCGGCCGCGTCGAAAGCCAATGCCAAGGCCGATGACAACGGCACGCTGCCGGCTGTCGCCGTGAGTGGGGCGGCCGCTCCGCAGGACTTCCAGGCCGAAAAATCGACCGTCGGCGCCAAGACGCCCACGGCGCTGCGCGACATTCCGCAGACGGTGACGGTGATCAACAAGGCGCTGATCCAGTCGCAGGGCGCGACTTCGTTCCAGGACGCGCTGCGCAACGCGCCCGGCATCACGATCGGCGGCGCGGAAGGCGGCCAGATCGGCAACAACATCAATCTGCGCGGCTTCACGGCGCAAAACGACATTTATCTGGACGGCTTCCGCGACCGCAACCAGTACTATCGCGACACCTTCGATCTCGAATCGATCGAGGTGCTGTACGGGCCGTCGTCGATGCTGTTTGGCCGCGGCTCCACGGGCGGTGTGATCAACCAGGTGAGCAAGCAGGCCGGTCTCAAGCCGCTCACCGAAGTTTCGTCCACCATCGGCACCGACGACCGCTATCGCGCGACGCTCGACGTCGATCGTCCGCTTGGCGATCACGCGGCATTCCGTCTGAATGCGTTTGGCCAGTCGCTCGGCTCGACGCGCGACGAGATGATGAACAAGGATTACGGCTTTGCGCCCACGCTGCGCTTTGGCATCGGCACGCCGACCGAGGTCACGCTTTCCGCGCTGATCCAGCACAACTACGATCAGCCCGACTACGGCGTGCAGGCGATCAACGGCCATGCGTTCGCGCCTTCGAAGAGCACGTATTACGGCCTGACCGACGACCGCACGATCCAGGACGTCCAGACGCTGACGGCGCGCGTCGATCACAAGTTCAACGATCAGTTCAAGATCAGCAACCAGACCGAGTTCTCGCACTCGCTCACGGATGCGCGCGAGACGGCGGCGCAGGCGGTGCTCACCGGGCCGCTTTCGACCAGCACGGCGCTCAAGAACGGCAACTACACGACGCTGCCGCTGTCCGATCTCTACGTGAAGCTGCAGAGCCACGATCGCGTGATCGAGAATCACTCGGTCTATAACGATACGATGGCGCAGTACAAGTTCAACACGGGCTTCGTGAAGCACGAGATGATCGCGGGCGTCGAAGTGGGCCACGACAGCTACACGAATCAGGCCTACACGCGCAACAATCTGCCGATTGTCTCGCTGCTCGACCCGGTCTATATTTCGACGCCTTCGAACGTCACGACGACGGTCGGCAATCACGCGGAATCGGGCGCGACCACGCTGGCGGCGTACTTCAACGAAACGATGTCGCTGGGCGAGCACTGGAAACTGATTGGCGGCGTGCGCTGGGATCGCTTCCAGGCGCATATTACGAACTCGATCAGTGCTCCGAACTATGCGGCGCAGACCAATACGTTCACGAGCGTGCGCGCCGGCGCGATCTATCAGCCGACCGACTGGCAGTCGTATTACTTCTCGTACGGCACCTCGTTCGATCCGTCGCTTGAAGCGATGACCGTCACGAACAATACGCAAGGTCTCGCGCCCGAGCACACCAAGTCGTACGAAGTGGGCGGCAAGTGGGATTTGCTGGGCGGCAATCTGTCGGTGACATCGGCGTTCTTCCAGCAGGAAATGGATAACGCGCGTACGCAGACCTCGACGGGCGAATACACGCTCGAAGGCGATATTCGCGTGCGCGGCTTCCAGGCGGGCGCAACCGGCCACATCACCGACAAGTGGCAGGTATTCGCGGGCTACACCTATATGGACGGCATCGTGCTCAAGGCCGCCGATGGCACCCAGGGCAACACGCCTGCGAATACACCGCGCAACACCTTCACGCTGTGGACCACGTATGCGTTCACGCCGCATTGGGAAGTGGGTGGCGGCCCGACGTATATGTCGTCGCGTTATGCGGCCAACACGAATTACGTGCAGGTGGGCGGTTATACGCGCTGGGACGCGATGGCCGAATACCACGAGAAGAAGTGGGACGCGCGACTCAATTTGCTGAACCTGACGAACAAGTTCTACTATGACGCCCTCATCCAGTCGGATGGCGGACGTTCGGTGCCGGGTGTCGGTCGTACGCTGCTCGCGACGTTCGACTACCGCTTCTAAATCCGAAGGTTCGTAACCGGCGCTAATGAAGTCTCCACGCCGGTGTCACGCAAAGCCCGCATGATTGCGGGCTTTTGTGCGTCCGTACCCTCTGTAATGCCGCGTAATGAACGGGCTGCGAACAAAGCCCGTTTCATGCGCAACGATTGAAGGAAACGACGATGCTGATCCATATCCCGAACGTCCTGACGCCCGAACAGGTGCAGGCGATGCGCGCGCGCCTGGACAACGCGGGCGACGCCTGGGTGGACGGCCGCGCAACGGCCGGCTGGCAGGGCGCGCCCGTAAAGCGCAATCAGCAGATCGCCGAGCACACGCCGCTCGCGCGTGAGCTGGGCGATGTGGTGCTGGCCGCCATCGAGCGCAATCCGCTCTTCATCAGCGCGGCGTTGCCCAATCAGGTGTATCCGCCGCTCTTCAATCGCTACGAAGGCGGCATGACGTTCGGCTCGCATGTCGATGGCGCGGTGCGCGTGCTGCCCAACGGCATGAAACTGCGCACCGATGTGTCGGCGACGCTGTTTCTTTCCGCGCCCGATGAATACGACGGCGGCGAACTGGTGGTCGAGGACACCTACGGCGTGCAGGAAGTGAAGCTGCCGGCGGGCGACATGATCGTCTATCCGGCCACGAGCCTGCATCAGGTGAATCCGGTCACGCGCGGCGCGCGCGTGGGCAGTTTCTTCTGGGTGCAAAGCCTCGTGCGCGACGACACCAAACGCGCGCTGCTTTTCGACATGGACACCGCCATTCAACGGCTGGCCGCGAGCGACGCGGACGCGCAGGCGCGTCGCAGCCTCGTGGGCTGCTATCACAATCTTTTGCGTATCTGGAGTGAGACGTGAGTTCTACCGAAAGCGCTGTATTGATCGACGATCAGCAACGTAGCGAGCGCGCGAAGCGTTCGCGGCGCGCCACCTTTATCAAATGGCTGCGCAAGGTGCATGGCTGGGTCGGCTTGTGGGGCGCGGCACTCGGCTTGTTGTTTGGTGTGACGGGCTTCGTGCTGAATCACCGCATGGAGCCGCTGCGCATTTCGCCGGGCGCGCCGCAGGTTTCGTCGATGCAGCTCGACGTGCCCGATCCCGCGCCCGAAACGCCGCGCGATCTGGTCAAGTGGCTCAAGTCGCAGCCCGATCTGAAACTGCCGCAACGCATGGGCCGCGTGCAGAAGGAGCCAGAGCACAAGGTGGCCTGGGGCGATCGCACGGTTGTGCAGCCGGAACACTGGCAAGTCATGTTCAACGCGCCGCATGAAAGCGTGACTGCCGAGTACTGGGTGGGCAACGACACCGTCACGCTCAAGCGTTCCGATAATTCGCTGATGGCGACCATCACGAACCTGCACAAGGGCGTGGGCATGAGCATCGGCTGGGTGCTGTTCATCGACACCTTTGCGGGCGCGCTCATTCTGCTGTCGCTCACGGGCGTGCTGTTGTGGACCGAACTGAACAAGCGCAAGACGGTGGGCGCGGTGCTGGTGATCGGCTCGATCGTCGTGGCGGTGTGCGTTGGGCTGGCCTGAGTTTTAAACCATTTTTTCCACGCCGCCGAGGTGTTGCGCCAGATAGTCGATGAAGGCGCGCACCTTGGGCGGCAAAAACCGGTTGGGCGGATACAGCAGCCAGACCGGGCCCATATAGGCGCGCGCCTCGAAGACCCATTCCGGCAGCACCTGCACGAGCCGGCCGTCGCGCAATGCTTCGGCGGCGGTAAATTCGGGCAGGCAGGCGATGCCCCAATCCTCCAGCGCCGCTTCCAGTCGCGCGCCCGCATGATTGGCGATATAGCGGCCCTTCACCTCGACAGTCTGTGTTTGCGCACCCTCGCGTAGACGACGCAGACGCCAGCGATGATCGTCGGCGGTTTCTCCCAGCCATAGGCAATCGTGTTGCGCGAGGTCGCGCGGCGCTTCGGGCGTGCCGCGTGCAGCCAGATATGCGGGCGACGCGCACAACAGCCAGCGCACCTCGCCCAACTGGCGCGCGGCGAGTCCGGGCGGCGGCGTGCGCGTTGGCCGGATCACCAGATCGAGGCCGTCGCGCAGCGGATCGACTTCGTGGTCGATAAAGACGAGTTGCACGTCCACGTCCGCAAACTCGCGCAAAAAGCCCGGAATCAGCGGATGAATCACGGTCTTCGCGTAGGCCGTGGGCGCGGCGACGCTCACTCGTCCCTGCGGCTTTGTGGCGAGTTGGCCCGCGGCGTCGATGGCGCCTGCCGCGGCGCCGACCATGTCGCGGCAATGTCGATACACCTGTTCACCCGATTCGGTCACGCGGATCTGGCGTGTCGAGCGCTCCAGCAGACGGGCGCCCAGCGCTTCCTCCAGACGTTTGATCTGGCGGCTGACCGTCGATGGCGTGCTGCCCAGCTGGCGCGCGGCCACCGAGAAATTGCCGGCCTCGACCACCCGCGCGAAGGTCGCGAGATCGGGCAGCAGGGCGAAAAGTTCGGTTGGGCTCATGGGCAGCGGTCTGTGTTTATCTGTGCGTGGACGACATAAAAGCTGTGCGCTGACACCTGATTATCGTCATTAACGCAAAGCAGGACAATGGCTGTTCCCGCCATCCACGAGAATCACGCCATGATCCTGCGCTTCGCCCGACTGATGCATCTCACCGACTGGCTGCTGCTCGCCGTCGCCTTTGTCTGGGGCACGAGTTACGGCGTGGTCAAGCACGCGCTGGCGTTTTATCCAGTGTTGGGGTTGTTGGCGCTGCGCTTTGGCATCACGTTCGTATTGCTTGCGCCCGCGCTACGCAGCTTGCGCGCGGCATCGCGGCGCGCGTTGGCCGGCGCGCTGCTGGCGGGCGCGCTGTTGCTCGGCATCTTTTTGTGCGAGACCTTTGGCGTGATGCTTACGCGCGCGTCGAACGCGGCGTTCCTCATCAGTCTGTGCGT
This sequence comes from Burkholderia sp. Ax-1719, assembly GCF_011753055.1. Classification (GTDB taxonomy): domain Bacteria; phylum Pseudomonadota; class Gammaproteobacteria; order Burkholderiales; family Burkholderiaceae; genus Paraburkholderia. The sequence goes on from NZ_VWWJ01000024.1 coordinate 65,049, forward strand.
CGTACTCACGCCGCTGGTCGAGTGGGCGATGTTGCAGCGGCGTCCGGCGCGAGCGGAGTGGCTGGCGGTAGCAGCGTCGCTGGCGGGAGCGTGGCTGCTGACGGGCGGCGCCTATGTGCCGAACGCCGGCGACGCGTTGATCTTGCTGGCCGCGCTTCTACGGGCGTTGTCGGTCTGCGTGACGAAGCGCGTGATGCGCGATGCGGCCCTCGCGCCGCTTGCGGTGACTGCCGTGCAGGCGGGCTGCGTGGCGTTTGGCAGCGCGGCGCTTGCTTTTGTGTTCGCGCCTGGGCAGTGGCACGCGCTGCCGTCATTTGCAGGACATGGTGTGTTCTGGACGAGCGTGGCGTGGCTGGTGCTCGCCTGCACGCTATTCGCCTTCTTCGTCCAGAACTATGCCGTACGCCGCAGCAGCCCGACGCGCGTGGCCTTGCTGATGGGCAGCGAACCCGCGTTCGGCGCGTTGTTCGCCTGCATCTGGCTGGGCGAGCGCCTGAGCGCAGCGGCGTGGATTGGCGGCGCGCTGATCGTCGCCGCTTCGCTGCTGGCAACGGTGCAATGGAAGCGCGCCGACGCCGCCGCACTCGCGGAAGCCGCGAGCGCGTGAAACCGCGCTAGTCCTTCACGCCGCGTTTGCGCAGCAGATACGTATCCATGATCCAGCCGTTGGCTTCGCGCGCTTCGGCGCGCACACGCACGATTTCGTCTTTTACTTCGTCCAGCGGACCGGCTACGAGGATCTCATCGGGCGTACCCACATACGCGCCCCAGTAAATGTCGAGATCCTCGCCTGTCATCTGCATATAGGCGTTCTGCGCGTCGAGCATCACCACGGCGCTGTCCGCGTCGTCGGGAAAGCCGTTTTCCGCGAGACGCCGCCCGGTTGTGATGCTCACCGGTTTGCCGATGAAGTTCAGCGGCACGCGATGCTTCGCCGCCAACGCCTGCACGCTGCTGATACCCGGAATCACCTCGAACTCGAATGCGATACGCCCTTCGGCCAGAATCGCATCGAGAATGCGGATCGTGCTGTCATAGAGCGATGGATCGCCCCACACGAGAAACGCACCGCATTGTTCCTCTGCGAGTTCGTTTTCGATCAGCCCTTCAAACACGCGCTGCTTGTCGCGATTGAGTTCATCCACGGCGGCCTTGTATTCGACGCCATCGCGCCGCCGTTCGGGACTACTTGCCTCCACGATCCGATAATCAGGATTCCGGATAAAGCGCGCGCAGATTTCCTTGCGCAGCGCGACGAGCTTGTCCTTTGCGGGGCCCTTGTCCATCACGAAGAATACGTTGGCGGCGTTGAGCGCCTCGATGGCTTGCACGGTCAGATAGTTGGGGTCGCCCGCGCCGATGCCGATGATCAGAATCTTTTTCACGTTGAAGTTGGGTTGAATGCGTTGCGTAAAGAATGATAGCAGGCACGCCAGCGCAGTAATTTTCTTCAATACGCGTGCTTTCGCTTTGCGTACGCTCGACGGTGATTTATCGCCATCGGGCGAATCGAGGAGAATCGTGAGCACTGCACTATCTATGGCCGCTTTTGCGCTGGCCACATCCATCACACCGGGTCCCGTCAATATCGTTGCGCTGGGTGCGGGCGCGCGTTATGGCTTACGCGCAAGCCTTCGTCACGTCACGGGCGCGACGGTGGGCTTCGCGCTGCTGTTGCTGCTGATCGGCCTCGGTCTGCACGAACTACTCGTGAAATTGCCGATGCTTACGCGCGTAATCGAATGGGCGGGCGTGGCGTTTCTGCTTTACGTCGCGTGGAAACTCGCCACCGACGACGGCCGCATCGATACCACGGGCGCTGCGCGCGGCCCCACGCTGCTCACGGGCGCGGCGATGCAATGGCTCAATCCGAAGGCGTGGCTCGCTTCGGTTGCTGGCATGGGCGCGTATGCGGCCTCCGGAGAGAAAGCCCTTGTATGGCAGTTCGCGGCGATCTATTTCGTGGTGTGTTACGCGTCGATTGCGTGCTGGGCGTGGGCAGGCGCATCGCTGCGCCAGGCGTTGCGCGAACCGGCGCGCGTGCGCTTCGTGAACCGGACGATGGCGGCGCTGCTGGCGGCGAGCGCTTTATGGCTCCTGCTCGATTAAACCAGCGCTTTAACCGCGATATTGGCCCGGCGTGGCGGCCACGAATTGCCGGAACGCACGCTGCAAATGCGCCTGATCGGCGAAACCGGCTTCGGCGGCCACATCGGCGATAGCGTGGCCGCGGCGCAATTGGGCACGGCTGAATTCGATGCGCCGGTTCACCACGTAGGCGTGCGGTGTGAGGCCATATTGCTCGCGAAACGCGCGAATCAGATACGAAGGCGAAAGGTCCGCCGCCGCGCAGATTTCTTCGAGCTTGAGCGCGCGCGTGTAGTTATCGTCGATAAATTCGGCGGCGCGTTTGATGCGCTGGTCGGGCGCGCGCGACGTGTTGCCATCGGGCGCGGGATTGAGCGTTTGCTGAAGCTGCGTGAAATACTGCGTGGCCGCGCTTTCCTTGCGCAATACCTCCGCATGTGGATCGACCAGCAGGTCGTAGAGCGCATTCAAGCCGTTGAAGAGATTCGCGTCCCACGTGAGCGTCTGCGCGAAGGGCCGAAAACCTTCCTGCGCGCCAAAGCCCAGCGTATGTTGCAAACGCGCGAGCCAGGTCACGTCGATATGAAACATGCGGTAGGCCCATGCTTCGTCGTCGGCGGGATTGCAGGCGTGAACCACCTGCGCATTGATGACGACGACCGCGCCCGCGTGAATGTGCTCCAGCGTATCGCCGTTCAGATAGGTGCTGCGCCCGCCCAGAATCGAGCCGATCGAAAACGTGCTGTGCGCGTGCCGCCCGTAGCGGACCTTGCGGCCGTCGGTGATGGCGCGCACTTCGATGAAGGGCAGGGCGTCGTCGCGCCAGAAGCTGGGCGTGGCGTCGGCGGATTGGGACAGCGGGGGCATGGCGGACCCATCGACATAAAACTTGATCTTAACGCAGCGGGCCGATGCGGTTGCGCGTGGTGGCCGCGCAAGTCGTGCTAGTTTGACGGCTCCCTCTAATTCGAACGGATGCCCGCTGCTTATGACCGCCACTGCAAACGCCCCTGTGCTGACGATCCGCACGCTCACCGAAAACGATGTTGATGCCTTTCGCGCGATGCGTCTGCACGCGGCTGTCGATACGCCGTTCGCCATCGTTCCCACGCCCGAAGAAGAAGCGCACTGGACGCGCGAAGAAAATATCGCGCGCGTGCGCGAAACGGATCAGCAGGCGGTATTCGGCGCATTCGATGGCGAGACGCTGATTGGCATCACCGGCTGGCGGCGCGAGCAGCGTGTCAAATTCGCACACAAATCGATCGTCTGGGGCGTGTTCGTCGATCCGGCTTATCGACGCACAGGCATCGGGCGGCGGCTCATGGAAAGCGCCATCGAGCGCGCGAAAGCGAGTGGCGTCGAACAATTGCAATTGAGTGTTTGTGCGCAAAATCCGCGTGCGCAAACGTTGTACTTGTCATTGGGCTTCGTGATTTACGGTCGGGAGATGCGCGCGATGAAAATTGGCGACGCGTATTTCGACGAAGATCTGATGGTGCTGATGCTCGATTGATTTCGCATGGATTCACCGTACAATCGCGCCAAATCTGTCTGTGCGTTTGCGCACTAATTAAGTACATTCATCATTTCGTCATACAGCTAAGTCGATAATCCACTCCGAATAAATTGGCCTTGGTGTCACGAGGCGTGCAAACGATAGCGCGCCCGGCACGATGAAGGCCTCGGGGATTTCGACATGACCATTCGTCACCGCATCACGCTACTCATCGTTCTGATGTTCGTCGCGCTGTCCGCCATCGGCGGCTACGCGGTTTATCAGACGCGCCGCAGTGCCACCGATGTTCACCAGGTTACGCAGGGCGTCGTGCCCAGCGCGCTGGCGTCTTCCGATCTCGTTTCGCTCGTCAAGGACGTGCAACTCGCGACGATGACGCTGGTCTACGCGCCGGACGCGACCACTGCGCAACTCGCGCAGGACGATCTCAAGAAGAAGGAAACCGCGCTGCGCGCCGCGCTCGACGTGCAGAAGCAGGCTGCCGCGAGCCACGCGCAGGACGGTCTCGTCGCACAGGCGCAGGAAAGCATCACGAATTATTTCAACGCGATCGACGACACAGCGAAAATGAAGGCGGCCGGCAAGAACGAGCTGGCGCAGGCCTATCTGTTCGCCAACGTCGCGCAGTATCGCGACGAACTCGAAGGCATCGTCACGACGATGCGCGTCGAGAAGAACCGCCAGAAAGACGACGCCATCAACGCGCTCAACGGCATGCTCGACACCACCACCAGCGCGATTGCCGGCGTGACGGGCGGCGCGGTGGTGCTGCTCACGGCCATCGGCTTGCTGCTCTATCGCCAGATCACGCGCCCGCTCTCGCGCATGCAGGAAGAGATGAGCGAGATCGCGTCGAAGCAGGATTTCACGCGCCGCGTGCCGGTGGGCCGCATGGACGAAATCGGTCATTCGATCGTGGCCTTCAACGGCATGATCGAAAAGATCCAGCACAGCTCCGCGCAGCTCAAGCGCAAGACCGCCGACATTCAGGCGATGCTGCAGAACATGCAGCAGGGTATTTTGACTGTGGTTGAGGGCGCAACGGTTCACAACGAATATTCGGCCTATCTGGAAGCGATTTTCGAAACGAACGAAATCGCGGGCCGCCCGTTGATGGATCTCGTGTTCTCGCACACGGAACTGGATGCCGATACGCTCTCGCAGATCGACGCCGCCGTGCAGGCATGTCTGGGCGAAGACGATGTGAACTTCGCGTTCAATCAGCATCTGCTGGTGAATGAAGTCACGCGCACCATGCCCGATGGCCGCAAGAAGGTGCTCGACCTGAGCTGGTCGGCGATTACCGACGAAAACGATGTGGTCGTGCGCCTGATGCTGTGCGTGCGCGACGTGACCGAACTGCGCGAACTCGCGGCAGAAGCGGGCGAGCAGAAGCGCCGCCTGCAGATGATCGGCGAAATTCTCGCGGTCAGCGAAGAGAAGTTCCATAACTTCGTTGAAGGCGCAACCGGTTTCATCCACGAGAACGAACGCATCATTCGCCAGCACGATTGCGCGGATATGAGCGCAATCGACGCGCTGTTCCGCAACATGCACACCATCAAGGGCAACGCGCGCACGTACAGCCTCCAGCATCTCACGGGCGTCGTGCACGAAGTCGAACAACGCTACGACGCGCTGCGCCGCGAAGATACGAGCCACGCCTGGGACCAGCAGGCGCTGATCGACGATCTGCACCGCGTGCGCGAAGCCGTCGATCACTACGCCACGCTCAACGAAGTGAGCCTCGGCCGCGGCGTGCGTTCTAAGGACGAAGGCCTGAGCATCGGCCGCGATCAGATCGACGCGAGCCTGCGTCTGCTGGACAACGCGAATCTGGACGATATCGGCTCGCTGCGCGCGATGCGTGAAGAACTGCGCAGCGTGCTGAGCGGAATCGGCACGGAAAGCGTCGAAGATGCGCTGGCAGGCGTGATCGAATCGCTGCCGTCGCTGGCGCAGGAACTCGACAAGGCCGCGCCCGTCGTGCGTATCGACGATGGCGGCTACCGTCTGCGCGGCGAAGCGGCGGGCACGGTCAGCGATGTCTTCACGCATCTGCTGCGCAACTCGCTCGATCACGGCATCGAAATGCCGGCGCAGCGCCGCGAGCAAGGCAAGGAAGAAGCCGGTCAGATCGACATCAAGCTGAACATGACCGAAGGCGCGCTGCGTATCGCACTCGCCGACGATGGGCGTGGTCTTGCGCTCGCGCGCATTCGCGGCATCGCCACGGAGCGCGGCTGGCTCGCAGCCGGCGAATCGATCAGCGATGACGCCGTGGCGGCGTTCATCTTCCGTGCGGGCTTTTCCACGGCGCATAGCGTGACCGAAGTGTCGGGCCGTGGCGTGGGTATGGACGCGGTGCGCGACTTCCTCGAACGCGAGGGCGGTCGTATCGAGCTGCGTTTCACCGATAACCGCGAAGGCGCCGATTATCGGCACTTCGAAACAATCGTCTATCTGCCGCAAACGTGCGCAGTCGCTGCGGCGCCTGCACGCGCGGCGGTGCAAGAAGAAGCGCTGGCTTGACGCGCAGCGGGGGATGACGTGGTGTTTCCGTATTTGATCGGCGCTGTGGCGGGTTTTGTGGTGGCGGCGCTGTGCGCCGTCGTGCTGCGCCTGCGCGCGCGTGGGCAGGCCAACGAAGCGATGCTGGCGCTGCAAAATGCGCATGACGCGGTGCTCGCTCAGCTCGAAGCACGCTTGCATGACGCGCAGGAAAGTGCGGCGCACGAGCACGAAGATCTGGCAACGCAGATCGATTCGCTGCGCGCGGACCTCGCGCAACGCCGCATGGTGGCCGACGCGATGGAAGCGACGCTGGCCGCCGAACGCGCACGCAACACCGATGCGCTGCACCGGATCGAGCGCATCGCCACCGAGGCCGCGCGCCTCAAACAGATGTCCGTCACGTTCGAGCGCTGGCATGAGCAGATGATCTCGCTGATGTCGCAGAACCACGATATGCACCAGAAGAATCAGGAGCTGTCGTCGATCGTGAGCCACGTGCTGATCGTGTCGCTCAATGCGTCGATTGAAGCGGCGCGCGCGGGCGCGGCGGGACGCGGCTTCTCGATCGTGGCCGGTGAAGTGCGCACGCTGGCGACGCGTTCGCAGGAATTGTCGAAGAGCTATCGCGACAGCCTGCATCGCAACGACCTCATTACGACGGCGACGTTCCAGGACATTCAGGCGGGCGGCAAGATGATTGCGGCATCGCTCGCGAGCGTGGAGTCGCTTTCGCAGCAGTTGCGCGCGGAGCTGGACGACGCGCGCGCCGAGGCGCACGCATGATCGGCCAGCATGCGCAGGACAGTTTCGAGCGGATCTTCTTTGGCGCGGCGCGCACGCGCCTCGTCACCGATCCGCAACACGCCTGCGAGATTGCGTCTGCGCCCAACGATGTGCCGCAGGGCGAGCATGTGGTGGTGCTGACGATTTCGTCGATGCAGTTCCGTGTGCTGCTATTGCTGCATGTGAAGGATGACGAAGCAACACGCGATTACTACGCGGGCGACGGTAGCCGCGCGGTGCTGGATACGTTCATGGAATTCGGCAACCTGTGTTGCGGATCGATGAACCAGCAACTGGTTGAGCATTTTCCCGATCTGGGCATGTCTACGCCGTATTCGCTGGGCAGCCAGTGCCTGCCGTATCTGCGCGAATTGAAGCCGGACAGCGTGAAATCGTATTCGCTTACGCTCGATGGGCGCGTTCGGCTGGGCGCGACGTTGTGCATCTGCACACATACGCCGCTTGATTTCATTGCGGTGGAACTGGTTGGCGAGCATGAAAGCGCTGGCGAACTCGAATTGTTTTAAGCCGATTTTCACGCAACACCACGCAACGCCACGAATCACGTACGCCTTCGCAAGCGCAGGAAAGCAAAGCATGAACACGAACAAACCCGGCAGCAAGATCCTGCTGCTGGAAAACGATACGGCGCGGGCGCAAGCGCTCGAAGCCATCGTCGCCGAGCATCATCTCGCGTGCGTGCCCGTGCGGCGCGACGCGCTGGCCACGGCGCTGCAGACGCATTACGACCTGGGCGGCGTGCTGCTTGGCGAGGATTTCGGCGGCTCGCCCGAAGCGGCGGCAGCCGTGGCGGTGGCGCTGGAAGTCGAGCGGCCCGAACTACCGATCGTGCTGCGTCGCGCAGGCCGGGAAGCGCAAGGCGCTGCCGACGATCTGCCCGAAGCGCTGCGCCGCGTGCCGCGCACGAGCTGGTTTGAGGACGAACCGGAAACGCTGCGGGCGGCGCTCGCGACGCACGTGTTCTCGGATGACTATCCGGATCCGCTTGTCGACGGTATTACCGATCTGACGTTCGGACGCCTGCGCGGCCTGTTTCCGGACCTCGACGTGAACTGGGATACGCCGAGCGTGGTGCGCGACCGCATCATCTTCGGCGAAGTGCTCACGCTGATTCCGATCGAGACGGCGTGGTGCCGCGGCTGGCTGCTGATGCAGACCGAAGAAGCGCCGCTGATCGAACTGCTGCCGCCGCGCGCGGGTCGCGACGAAACCAGCGATTTCCGCGACGTCAACGGCGTGCTGGGCGAACTGACGAACCTCGTGTGGGGCGCGTTCCGCAACCGCTATCTGGGCAACGCGAGCAACGCCGAGGAAGGCGGCGCGAGCCGCGCGCAGGTGCAGGTGCAGGTGCCGCTGCTCATCAATCATCGGCGGCGCTACATGTCGTTCGGCTCGGACAATCCGCAGCTGTGCATCAAATATCGCCTCACGTGTCCCACGACGGGCCGCGAGGTGGTGATCGACCAACGCTTCGTATTCAGCCTGGGCTGGTCGCGCGAGGGTTTCGACGAGACGGCGGCACAAGCCGCGGCCGCCGCCGAAGTGGAGCAGGCGAGCGGCGAACTCGAACTGTTTTAACGAACCGATTTTGATAGGCGCGCCGGTCATGGCGCGAAGGAAAGAGACAACATGGCAAAGATTCTGGTAGTGGACGATTCGAGCACCGTGCGCGACGAAGTGGCGGGCTTTCTGCGCAAGAACGGTCTGGACGTGGACACGGCGGTGGACGGCAAGGACGGCCTCGCCAAGCTCAAAGCGAACCCGGGCGTGAAGCTGGTGGTGAGCGACGTGAACATGCCGAACATGGACGGCCTCACGATGGTCGAGAAAATCCGCAGCGAACTCGCGAATACGGCCGTGAACGTCGTGATGCTGACGACGGAAAGCAGCCCGGCGATGAAGGAGCGCGGCAAGGCAGCCGGCGTGCGCGGCTGGATCGTCAAGCCGTTCAAGGGCGAGGCGGTGCTGGAGACGTTCCGCAAGCTGGCGGGTTGATCGCGCACTGCATTGCGGTTGAGGGTTGAAGCGAGAGAAAAGGCTGATCCGGGTTTCGGGTTGGCCTTTTTTATTTAGAGCGCTATTCGCTGAAACTGCTGATTGGCGTGTAATTTTTTATTTTTTGTATTCATTAAATCGGATTTTACTGATTCCTTCACTCCCCTTGAATCAGCCAGTATGCGCTAATCGGTTTCTGGAGGGAGTGCATTTATGCGGTGTTGCTTTCTATGGCCATATGGCTGCCTTTTCGCTTCGGAGGTTTTGGCGCTTCGCGTTGAGCGGTGGGTTGTCGACTTCGTGATTGGCCTAATGTTCTCCGGCCTCGCTTGTGCAAAGACAAATCCGGAATGCCTCAAGCATCTGGGCGGCGGTTTCAGCGATGCCGAGTGCTACTCCGGCCTCCGACAGGATATCGAGGCAGCAAACCAGCAAATCTATGTGCGCATTCGCGCGGGAATTCCCGCCGGGAGTTCGCATCTCGCACTTCTCGATGGATACATGCGATCGCAGGATGATTCGCTGAAGTTCTGTGAGTTGCAGCGAGACGCGAGCGTCAGATGGGAGCGCCAGCCGGACGGTTCGATGTATCCCGTGCCCTACGAGCAGTGTGCCTATGAGCAGCGAACGATCCAGAACAAGTTTCTGAGTGACCTTCTTGGCATAGGGCTGGAGTCATCCACGGCTAACTTAAAACCGCGAGGTGTACCTTGACGAAGAAAGCGCTATTTCTTTCATCGATGGTCGTACTAGCGGCTTTATCGTTCTCCCAATCTGCTCACGCATGCAGCATCAATGAGTTTATGGAAACACGTTTTCCCTTCAACTCAACCTCGCTGACAAACGAAGACAGGCTGGCGATTGCGAATATTGTTCTCGAAGCGAAAAAGTGGCCCGATGTCGATATTCAGGCCGTCGTGATCGCGGGTGCGTATGTTGGAGAGAAGAACGCCGAGAAGTTGAAAAGTGAGCGCGGTGCAGTCGTCAGTACCTATCTCGTCCAACTGGGCATCAAGCCGCAAAATGTTCTGATTGAACCGAAGACACTGACCGATCAGATGGTTAAGAACGAAGATGGCTCATTGAATCTCCATCAGATCGCGATTGAACTCGTACCGTTGTGTAACGGCAGTTGCGAACGGCTGTGCGACGATCCGCGTGTGACACCGACGAGCCGTGCAATACAGTAGTTCAAGCGCTCGACAGCGGTGGCCCCACCTCGGCGGGGCATTTCGATTTGAACGCCAGTCGCGTCCCCAAGAACTACCTTCATCCAGCCCCTTCCCCGCCCCAACCCCCACTACGATAAAATGATGGGTTGCGCCTTCGAGGGCGTGCAGTCCATTCGGTCGATTGATTGATTCACCCGGCACGCTCATCGCGGCGTTGCGTCAGATTACGGGGTCGAATCCCCGTGCGGTGGCAGCCACACAGCAACATTGCCGCCGTCCTTTGTCAGCCATCCGTAAAGAATGGAACGGTCATCCGCCTGCGCGATGACCGCGCCCCGGGCCGTCCGTCCGGCCTCGAGAGACAGGCCAGCACACCCAGTCACACTAGCCAGAAAGAAATAGAGTTATATGGATTCGGATCCGCATCGCGTTTCAGGGGGCACATCCCGCTCCGGGGACGAGCAGCCTTCGTTGCATCGCAGTCTCAAAGCCCGCCACCTCACCATGATCGCGATCGGCGGTTCGATCGGCACGGGGCTGTTCGTCGCCTCGGGCGCGTCGATCTCGCAGGCCGGTCCCGGCGGCGCGCTCGCCGCCTACCTGGTGATCGGCCTGATGGTCTACTTCCTGATGACGAGTCTCGGCGAGATGGCGGCCTTCATGCCTGTCTCCGGCTCGTTCGCGACTTACGGCGCGAAATTCGTCGACGAGGGCTTCGGCTTCGCGCTCGGCTGGAACTATTGGTACAACTGGGCGGTGACGATCGCGGTCGAACTGGTCGCTTCGCAGCTGGTGATGGGCTACTGGTTCCCGCATGTTGCGGGCGTCTGGTGGAGCGCGGGCTTCCTCGCCATCATGTTCCTGCTCAACGCCCTGTCTGTGCGCGGTTTCGGTGAGGCGGAATACTGGTTCTCGCTGATCAAGGTCGTGACCGTCGTGGCGTTTATCGGCGTGGGTCTGTTCATGATCGTCGGCGTGATGAAGGGCGGTGCGGATCACGTCTGGGGCACGTTCACGTCGGAAGGCGGTCCGTTCGTGGGCGGTCTGCCCGCGTTGCTGGGCGTCACCATGATCGCGGGCTTCTCTTTCCAGGGCACGGAGCTGATCGGCGTCGCGGCTGGTGAGTCAGAGAATCCTGGCAAGACGATTCCGCGCGCGGTGCGTCAGGTGTTCTGGCGCATTCTGCTGTTCTACGTCCTCGCGATCATTGTTATCGGTCTGCTGATTCCGCATACCGATCCGAATCTGCTCAAGTCCGATGTCACCGATATCGGCGTGAGTCCGTTCACGCTAGTGTTCCGTCGCGCGGGTCTGGCGCTGTCGGCGGGCGTGATGAATGCGGTGATCCTGACGGCGGTGCTGTCAGCGGGCAACTCGGGCATGTATGCGTCCACGCGTATGCTCTACAACCTCGCCGTCGAGGGCCGTGCGCCCAAGGTCTTCGCGAAGCTGTCGTCGAGCGGCGTGCCGCGCAATGCGCTCTACGCCACCACGGCGGTGGGCGCGCTGTGCTTCCTGTCGTCGATGTACGGCGACAAGACCGTCTACATGTGGCTGCTCAATACTTCGGGGATGACCGGTTTTATCGCGTGGCTGGGCATTGCCGTGAGCCACTACCGCTTCCGCAAGGGCTTTGTCGCGCAAGGGCATTCGTTCGCGCAACTGCCGTATCGCTCGAAGTGGTTCCCCATTGGCCCGATCTTCGCGTTCGTGGTCTGCCTCATCATCATGCTGGGACAGGACTATCAGGCGTTCACGTCGAGCAAGATCGACTGGGCAAGCGTGGTGGCGACGTATATCGGCATTCCGCTGTTCGCGCTGATGTGGCTGGGTTATCGCATCGTCAAGCGGACGCGTTTCATTCGCTACGACGAGATGGAAATCGGCCCGCTGACGGGGCAAACGAGCGCAGAGCCGAAGGCCGCGCGCGTTGCAGCGGAACACGAAGCGTAAGCCGCTTCGACCGCAAAGCAAAAAGCCATTCCGGTGCAAACCGGAATGGCTTTTTTATTTCCCGCTAACAGCGTTCTAACTCAAGCCGCCATCGCCACTTTAGAAGCCGAAAGCAGCACCGGAATCGACTTCGAAGTCGGCGTACCCGCGCCATCCGCAATCGACGAGAGCGGCACCAGCGGATTGGTTTCCGGATAGTAAGCGCCGAGGCATCCACGCGGAATGTCGTATTCCACCAGCAGGAAGTCTTCCACGTGGCGCTCCACGCCGTCGTCCCAGACGCTCGTGATATCCACATGCTGGCCGTTTTCGAAGCCGAGCATCGCCAGATCGTCCTTGTTCGCGAACAGCACGCGGCGCTGGCCGTACACGCCGCGATAGCGGTCGTCCAGACCGTAGATCGTCGTGTTGTACTGATCGTGCGAGCGCGTCGTCATCAGCGTCATCAACTGCTGGCCGTGTTCGGCGCGCGCGCGGTGGATCGGCGTGTCGAGCGAGATCGCGTGCACCTTGAATTGCGCCTTGCCGCTAGGCGTTTTCCAGACGCGGTCGCGCGAGGCGACGCCCAGGTGGAAGCCGCCCGGGTGCTTGATGCGCTCGTTGTAGTTCTGGAAGCCGTCGAACACCTGTTCGATGCCGTCGCGAATCTTCGCGTAATCGGCGGCCAGATCGAGCCAGTCCACCTTGTCGCTACCCAGCGTCGCATGCGCCATGCGCGCGACGATAGCGATTTCCGACAGCAGGTTCTGCGAAGCCGGACGATTCATGCCGTACGAGATATGCACCATGCTCATCGAATCCTCGACGGTCACGCCTTGCGCCACGCCGTTCTGCAGGTCGATTTCGGTGCGGCCGAGCGTCGGCAGGATCAGCGCGTCTTCGCCGTGAATCAGATGGCTGCGGTTGAGCTTGGTGGTCACGTGCACGGTGAGCGCGCACGAGCGCATCGCGTCGAAGGTGCGCGGCGTGTCGGGCGTGGCAATCGCAAAGTTGCCGCCCAGACCGATGAACACCTTCACATGCCCTTCGAGCATCGCGTGAATCGATTCGACCACGTCGTAGCCATGCTCGCGCGGCGGCTCGAAATCGTAGGCTTTGCCCAGGCGGTCGAGGAAGGCCTGCGTGGGCTTTTCCTCGATGCCGACGGTGCGGTCGCCCTGCACGTTCGAGTGGCCGCGCACCGGGCACAGGCCCGCGCCGCGTCGGCCAATATTGCCGCGCATCATCATGAGGTTCGAGAGCAACTGGATCGTCGCCACCGAATTCTTGTGCTGCGTGATGCCCATGCCCCACGTCGAGATCACGGCTTTACCGTTTACGTAGATATCGGCGAGCTTGAGGATTTCCTCCATCGGCACACCCGCTTCGGCGACGATCGTATCCCACGACTCCGCGCGCAGATCGGCGCAGAAGGCGTCGAAATCGACGGTATGTTCAGCGATGAAATCGACGTCGAGAATACGTTCCGTGCCTTGCGCCACGGCTTGATCGTCGAGTTCGAGCGTGCGCTTGGCCACGCCCTTGATGAGCGCGAAGTCGCCGCCGATGCGCGGGCGGATGAACACCGAACTGATCTGCACGCCCTTGGGCGAGAGCATGTCGAGGGTGTGCTGCGGGCTCGCGAAGCGCTCCAGACCGCGTTCCTTGAGCGGGTTGATCGACACGATGGTCGCGCCGCGCTTGGCGCAGTCGCGCAGTTCGCCCAGCATGCGCGGGTGATTGGTCGCGGGATTCTGGCCGAAGATGAGGATCGTATCCGCGTGCTCGAAGTCGTCGAGCGTGACCGTGCCCTTGCCGATGCCGACCGTGCCCGGCAGGCCGCGGCTGGTGGCTTCGTGGCACATGTTCGAGCAGTCGGGGAAGTTGTTGGTGCCGTACATGCGCACGAACAGCTGATACAGGAACGCGGCTTCGTTGCTGGCGCGGCCCGAGGTGTAGAAGGCGGCGCGGTTCGGATCGTCGAGCGCCTTGAGGTGCTTCGCGATCAGCGCGAAGGCGGCATCCCAGTCGATCGGCACGTAGCGGTCGCTTTTGGCGTCGTAGACCATCGGATCGGTCAGTCGGCCGTGCTGTTCCAGCTCGTAGTCCGACTGCGCCATCAGGTCGGTGACGGTGTATTGCTCGAAGAACGCCGGCGTCACGCGCTTGCTGGTGGCTTCCGCGGCCACGGCTTTCACGCCGTTTTCGCAGAATTCGAACGTGGACGCGTGCTCGCGGTCCGGCCAGGCGCAGCCGGGGCAGTCGAAGCCGTCGGGCTGGTTCTGCTTGAGCAGCGTGCGGTAGTTGCCGCCCGAGACCTTTTCCTTGATGAGGTTGATCGCGACCTGTTTCAGGGCGCCCCAACCGGCGGCGGGATGATGGTACGGCTCGATGCGGGCTTCGGGCTTCTTCATGATGCGCTGGCTTCGGATCTGCTTCGATGGAGGTGGGCGGACTGCCCGATGTCGTGAGACTACTGGTTGGCTGTGCACCTGGTGGGCACAGAAAATCGGAAAAGCAAGGGATACAGTTGCGACGATTTGACATAGACTCCCAGAATCGCCTCTGTGCCTGCCTTGCCGTCATGAACGTTCCGCTGTCCGCGCCTTCGTCGTCTTTAGTGCCCCGTTACGAACAGCTTGCCGACGATATCGAGGCCGCCGTCCGGCGCGGCGTGTTCGGGCCAGGCGAGCGCATTCCGTCGGTGCGGCGCGCGAGTGGGCAGCACGGCGTGAGCATCAAGACCGTGCTGCATGCCTATGCGTTGCTGGAGAGCCGCGGGGTGATCGAATCGCGGCCGCAGTCGGGGTTTTTCGTGAAGGCGCGGCCGAAGGTGCACAGTGCACAATCCGCGCTGAAAGCGCGCCGCGCGGGGCCAGCCGTCGAGAACAAAACCCCGCCGAAGGCCGCCGCCAAAGCCGCGCCGGCCGCCGCGCCCGCACCCGTGGACGTGAGCCGCCTGGTGCTGTCGACGTTGCGCAGCATCGGCGCGCAGGACGCTGTGCCGCTCGGGTCGCCTTATCCCGATCCCGCGCTCTATCCGTGGCGGCGCGTGAACCAGTACGCGAACGCCATCGCGCGGCGTCACGCGAGCTGGAACCTGATCGACGACCTGCCGCCCGGCAATCCCGAACTGATCCGCCAGATCGCGCGCCGCTACGCCGAAAACGGCACCACCATCGATCCCGACGAAATCGTCATCACGGTAGGCGCGACCGAGGCCATCAATCTGAGCCTGCAGGCGGTGGCCAAACCCGGCGACACGGTCGCCGTGGAGTCGCCCACCTACTACGCGATGCTGCACGCCATCGAGCGTCTGGGCATGCGCGCGATCGAGGTGAGCACGCACCCGGACACCGGCATCGACCTGGACGCGCTGGAGCGCGTACTCAAGCGCCAGAAGGTGGCCGCCTGCATGGTGATGCCGAACTTCCAGAATCCACTGGGCTTCCAGATGCCCGACGACCACAAGGCGCGGCTCGTGGCGCTGGCGGCCGAACACGATCTGCCGGTGATCGAGAACGATGTCTATCAGGAGCTGTACTTCGGGCAGACGCGGCCCGCGTCGCTCAAGCAGTTCGACACGCGCGGGCTGGTGCTGCATTGCGCGTCGTTTTCGAAGAGCCTTTCGGCGTCCTACCGCATCGGCTGGGCGCTGCCGGGCCGCTATCGCGCGCAGGTCGAAAAGCTCAAATTCCTCAATACGCTGACCACGCCTTCGGTGCCGCAGGTGGCGCTCGCCGATTATCTGCGCCACGACGGCTACGACCGCCATCTGCGCCGGCTGCGGCGTTTTTACCGCCAACAGGCGCGGCTCATGCGTGCGATGATCGAGCGTTTCTTTCCAGCCGGCACGCGCACGTCCGATCCGCAAGGCGGTTACGTGCTGTGGGTGGAGCTGCCGCCGCGCGTCGATTCGATGCGGCTCTATCAGGCCGCGCTCGCGCAGGGGATCACCATCGGGCCGGGATATATGTTTTCGATGCGCAACGACTTTCACCACTACATTCGCCTGAACTATAGCTATCCGTGGACGGCGCAGACCGAGGCGGCCTTGAAGACGCTCGGCGAGCTGATCGCGAAGATGGCGTGAGGAGACCCACGATGCACGACGAACACGACAGCAACGAAATCGACGATAGCGACGATGGTGACAATCGCGACGGTGACGGCGAAGGCGGCATCGACCCAACGCTGGTCGCCATCCTCGAACAGCTCTGGCGCGCGCACCGCGAAACGCCCGATCGCGAATGGTCGCTCGCGAAGCTCTCGAAGCAGGCTGGCGTGCCGATGAGCGGTCTGCGCCGCCATCTGACCGCGCTGGTGGACAGCGGCCTCGTGGTGACCACGCTGTCCGAGGACGGCACCGGCCGCGCGAGCCTGTCCGACGACGGCCGCACGTTCTGCGCCGAAGTGTTCGGTCAGGCCGCGCCGTAACTTCGCGGGCTTGCGCGCGAGGGTTTGCAGCAGACTCGCGTGTCTGGCCTTAAGCTACGCCATCGTTTCATTCGTCAAACGCCATGGACTATATCGACACCCTGCGGATCTTCCGTTCCGTCGTCGAAGCGCGTAGCTTTACGCGCGCCGCAGACATGCACGGCCTCGCCACGCCCGTCGTCTCCCGGGCGATTGCGCGGCTCGAAAAGCGTCTGGGCAGCCGGCTCTTTCATCGGACCACACGCGCCGTTTCGCTGACGGAAGCCGCCGAGCGCTTCTACGACGGCTGTTGCCGCGTGCTCGACGATCTCGACGCGCTGGAGGCCGGCGCCACGGAGCAGACCCGCGAAGCCAACGGCGTGCTGCGCATCGTCGCGCACACCACGGCCACGGTGAACCGGCTGGTGCCGCTGATTTCCAGCTTCAAGCGCGCGCATCCGAAGGTGACGCTCGACGTGATGATGACCGAGCGCCCCGTCGATCTGGTCGCGGACGGCTACGACCTGGGCCTTGTGCTGCCGTTCATGCTCAACACGGATACGACCGTAACCAAGCTGCTCGAACGCATTCCGCTCGCGCTCGTCACCACGCCCGCGTATCTGGCCGCAACCTCCACGCCCAGGCATCCCGCCGATCTGGCCGCGCACGTATTCGTGCCGATGCCGCCTTCGCTGCGCAAGCCCACGCTCACGTTCCGCGTCGATGGGGAAGACGTGACCGTGCCGCTCAAGTACGAAATCGCCTCGAACAACCCCGAGTTCAACCGCGAGATGGTGCTGCAGGGCTTTGGCATCGGCATCCTGCCGCAAGGCCTCGTGCAGACGGAACTGGACGACGGGCGGCTCGTGACGCTGCTCGACGACTATCCGATGAGCGATATGCAGATCGAAATCCGCCTGGCCTACACCTCGCGCACGCTGCTGCCGGCCAAGGTGCGCGCGTTCATTGACCACGCGACGGCGTTTTTCGGCGGCGTGGTACATCCCGCGCAGAAAGTCGAGTGAAAGCTGGCGAGTGATAAAAGAGGGATTGTTCTCCGCGCGGTCATAAAGTGATGCCGCGCGCGACGGTTGTGGCGGGGCGTACTGCCGTCTAATCTGTGCGTATGCACACCTATGCCGATTCCCTTGTCGATTCATTGACGGACATGCCGGTTCAAGACGCCGAACCCGCGCCATTTCCGGAGCACGACGATTGTTTCGCGGTGCGCCAGGCGGCCCGCCATCTCTCGCAGCTTTACGAGCGCCACCTGAGCGCGGCAGGCGTCACGCCCACGCAGTTCAGCATTCTGGGCGCGCTGGGCGCGGCGGCGGTGGAGGGCGGCGAGGCATCGCTGACGATGGCGCAGCTGTCCCGCACGATGGTGATGGAGCGCACGACGCTGGTGCGCGCGTTGCGTCCGCTGCTGCGCGGCGCGCTGGTGGAAGATCTCGCGGCGGCAAGCGATTGTCGTCGCCGGCGTCTGGCGCTCACACAGGCGGGCCGCGATCGGCTGCTCGATGCCAACGTGCATTGGCGCGCCGCGCAGGACGAATTCGAGCGCCGTTTCGGGCCGCGACGTGCGGCCTGGTTGCGGCGCGAGCTGTTGCGCATTACGCGCGCAGTGTGAACTAAACCGTTTGACGGGTATTTGAGTCGGGCCGCTTCAATCGCAAGGCGGCAATTTTTTAATCTTTATAGTGCATATACACAGGTGAACGACATGTCGAGTCCTTCCACTCCTGCCACGGGTGCATCAGGTGCCTCGGGTGCCACCGCGCGCGAACGCGCCGGCCTGCCCTGGATGCGTCTCGCGCTTGGCGCGGTGGCGCTGGTGCTCGCGGTGGCGGGCGGTTACTGGTTCTTTGTGCTGCGCTTCGTGCAAAGCACCGACGACGCCTACGTGGGCGGCAACGTCACGTTGATGGCGCCACGCGTGAGCGGCTTCGTCTCCGAAATCGACGTGCAGGACAACCAGCGCGTGAAAGCGGGCCAGTTGCTGATGCGTCTGGATTCGCGTGACTACGACGCCAAACTCGCCCAGGCCGATGCCGATCTCGCGAGTGCCCGCGCCGCCGTGACGCAACTGGAAGCGCAGCGCACCTTGCAGGCGGCCGTCATCAACCAGCATCAGGCCGAAGTGCGCTCCTCGAATGCCGAACTCACGCGTAGCGCCCAGGACCAGACGCGTTACCGGGCGCTGGTGAAGGACGACGCCGTCTCGAACCAGCTGGTCGAGCGCGCCGACGCCGATTTCGCCAAGGCGCAGGCCTCGGTCGCGCAAAGCGGCGCCACGGTGGTGGCGTCTCAACGCCAACTCGACGTGCTCGCCGCGCAGATCGCCGACGCCCAGGCGCGCGTGGGCACCGCCGAAGCGGCTCGCCGTCTCGCCGCGCTCAACGTCGAATACACGACGATCCGCTCGCCCGTGGACGGCTTTATCGGCAATCGCACGGCCCGCGTGGGCATGCTCGCGAACGTGGGCTCGCCGCTCCTGACGGTCGTGCCCGCGAGCGACCTCTGGGTGGACGCCAACTTCAAGGAAGACCAGTTGAAGAAGATGCGTGCGGGTGATCGCGCCGATATCGAACTGGACGCCGCGAGCGGCACGCTGCACGGCACGGTGGAGAGCCTTGCGCCCGCCACCGGCGCGACCTTCAGCGTGCTGCCGCCCGAAAACGCCACGGGCAACTTCACGAAGATCGTGCAGCGCGTGCCGGTGCGTATTCATGTGAACGTGCCGCAGGGCATGGAGGGCGTGCTGCGCCCCGGCCTTTCGGCGACGGTGAAGGTGCATCTGGGCGAGCAGGGTGAGCCTGGTGAGGGCGGCAAGCCTGTCGCCGCCGCCTCGAACTGAACCACAGGCGAGACGATATGAACGCCCCGACCTCCGCCGCCGAAGTCACTGCTGCGCCTGTCACGCCAGCCGCACCCGCAGCCCCGCTCGCGCCGCATCTTCAGCCCATCGGCCAGCGCGCGTTTGCTTTCGCGCTGATGTGCATCGGCTTTTTCATGGCCACGCTCGATATCCAGATCGTGGCGTCCTCGCTGCGCGATATCGGCGGCGGACTTTCAGCGAGTCAGGACGAGCTGTCTTGGGTGCAGACCGCTTATCTGATCGCCGAAATCATGGTGATCCCGATGTCGGGCTGGCTCTCGAAAGTGATGTCGACGCGCTGGTTGTTCGTGGCGTCGGCGGTCGGCTTCACGATCACGAGCATGCTGTGTGGTCTTGCGTGGGACATCCAGTCGATGATCGTGTTTCGCGCGCTGCAAGGCGCACTGGGCGCGGCGATGATCCCCACCGTGTTCACCACCGCGTTCGTGCTGTTTCCCGGCAAACAGCGCATCGTCGCCTCGACGACGATTGGCGCGCTGGCGTCGCTCGCACCGACGCTCGGCCCCGTGATTGGCGGCTGGATCACCGATCAGTGGTCGTGGCACTGGCTGTTCTATCTGAACCTCGTGCCCGGCATCGCCGTGGCCGCGCTGGTGCCCAAATACGTGCATATCGACGAACCCGATCTCTCGCTTATCAAGCGCGGCGACTATATCGGCATTCTGCTGATGTGTGGTTTTCTCGGCTGCCTCGAATACGTGCTGGAAGAAGGGCCGCGCAAGAACTGGTTCGGCGACGACGCCATCGTGGCCTGCGCGTGGATCGCGGCGATCAGCGGCTTTCTGTTCATCGTGCACGCGCTCACCGCGAAAGACCCGATCGTCGATCTGCGTGCGCTCACGGTGCGCAACTTCGGCATCGGCAGTGTGCTGTCGTTCGTGACGGGCATCGGCATCTTCGTGGCGGTGTTTCTCACGCCGCTCTTTCTTGCCGAAGTGCGCGGCTTCAGCTCCTTGCAGATCGGTTTGTCGCTGCTTTCGGTGGGCGTGTTCCAGTTGCTCGCACTCGGCGTCTACGCCTACGCGACGCGTTATTTCAGCATGCGCGCGTTGCTGGTGTTCGGCCTCGTGTGCTTCGGTCTTGGCTGCTATCTGTACGTGCCGATCACGCACGATTGGGGCTGGCAGCAATTCCTGCTGCCGCAGGCGCTGCGCGGCATTGGCCAGCAGTTTGCGGTGCCACCGATCGTGACGATGTCGCTGGGTTCGCTGCCGCCTTCGCGCCTCAAATCGGCCAGCGGTCTGTTCAATCTGATGCGTAATCTGGGCGGCGCAATCGGCATTGCCGTGAGCGCGACCATGCTCAACGATCGCCTCAATTTTCACTATCTGCGTCTGAACGAAAGCGTCACGCATGGCGTGCCGCAAGTCGAAGGGCTGCTGGCGGGGCGCACGTCTTACTGGCAGTCGGTGGCGGGCAATACGCTCGACGCGGCGCAAACCGGCATCGCGCAACTGCACGCGCTGGTGCTGCGCGAAGCGCTGGTGATGACGTTCTCCGATACGTTTTTTGTGCTCTCGCTGTGCTTTGTGGTCGCGCTTGTCAGCGTGCTGTTCTCGCGCCCCATCACGACCGCCGCGCCGCCGCCCGACGCGCATTGAGCCTTAATTTGAGCCTGAATCGAGACTTAAAGGTCCCAACATGTTCACGTCCATTCGTTCTTTCGTCCGGCCCGCGCGCTTTGTTTTGTCGACGCTCGCCGCCGCCGCGCTGGCCGCCTGTGCCGTGCAGCCCGCACAGCATCCCGATCTGCCCGCCGCCGTGCAATCCACCGCGCCCGCAGCCTGGCGCATTGATGCTCCGCAGGATGCCGTCGATGCGCGCGCCTGGTGGGCGCAGTTCGACGACGCTACGCTCGACACGCTGATCGCTGGCGTGCTGAACGGCAATCTCGACTTGCAGGCCGCGGCGGAACGCGTCAAGCAGGCGCAATCGATCACCACGCAAAAGCACGCCGTGCTGCTGCCGCAACTGGATTTCACGGCGCAGGGCGCGTACGCGCGCCAGAACACGCCGCCGCCGCTGGGCTATGTGAAGCAGGCCGGCGCGGGCGTGGCGCTGAGCTGGTCACCCGATGTATTTGGCGGCGAGCGGCTCGATCTGCTGGCCGCGCAGGCCAGTCTGGTGGGGCAGAAACATGCGCTTGACGCGGTGCGTCTCGCGCTGGCGGCTGACACAGCGTCCGCATATGTCGATCTGCGCTGGGCACAGGCTGAATTAAAGATTCTTCAGGATAACGTATCGATACGTCAGCGCACCTTGCAGCTCACGCAAGACCGTTTGAAGTATGGACTGTCGACCCAGCTCGACGTGACGCGCGCGCAGACGCAGTTGAGCGAACTGCAGGCGCGCATTCCGCGCGCTCAGGCCAGTATCGATCATCAGCTCAATCTGATCGCCGTGTATACCGGCCGCACGCCTGAATCCGTATCGCAGCTTGCGCTGGCTACGCCCTCGCCGATTCCCGTCGCGCCGCAGAGCGTGCCGCAACTGCTGCCGTCCGAAGCGCTGCTGCGCCGCCCCGACGTGCAGGCCGCCTACGCGACCGTGCAGCAACGCGCGGCGGAAGTGGGCGTGGCGCGCGCCGAGCGTTACCCGAAGTTCTCGCTCAATCTCACGGACGGCGTGCTGGCTTCGTCCTATCTGGGCATGCCGACGCTCACCGACAATCTCTTCAGCGCGGCACTGGGCGCGACCAGCCCGATTTTCAACGCGGGCCGCATCACCGCCGATATCGAGCAAAGCGAAAGCCGCATGCGCGAATCGCAGCTCAATCTGCAACAGACCATGCTGCAGGCGCTGCGCGAAGTGGAGGACAGCCGCACCGATCTCGTCAGCACGGCCACGCAGACGCAGCAGTTGCATGACGCGGTGGGCTCGTCGGCGCAAGCGCTCAAGCTTGCGAACCAGCTCTACAAGGGCGGCGCGGCCGATTTTCTCGATGTGCTGAGCGCGCAGCAAACCTGGCTCGCCGATGCCGATCTGCTCAACGATGCGCAGCGCGAGCGCGCACAGGCGGCGGTGGCGCTGTATCGCTCGCTGGGCGGCGGCTGGAGCGAAAGCGGCGACGTGATCGCCCAGAATGCGGGGCGCGCGCCGGGCAGTTGATGGTTCGCTATCCGAATGAATCCGCGAATTCAGGCGTTCGCACGCGCCGCGCTGCGCCACTGCGCGGGCGTCATGCCTACGTGGCGCTTGAAACCGCGCTGGAACGCCGCATCGGATTGATAGCCCACATATTCGCCGATCTCGGCGACGGGCTGGCTACCTTGCGCGAGCAGACGCCCCGCGAGCGTCATGCGGATATCGGTGAGGACATCGGAAGCGGATCGGCCGATGGCCTCGTCGAAATGACGTGCGAAGGTCGCGCGCGACATGTGGCACAGCTCGGCGAGTTCAGGCAGCGTCCAGGGCTTGCCGGGCGTGTCGAACATCGCGTCGATGGCGGGTTGCAGGCGTGGGCGCTGCGCGAGCGCGAGCAGGCCGCGTGGCGGGGCATCGGTGTGGCTCGCGTAGCGCAGCGTGAGCGCGAACAGCGCGCCCGACAAATGATTGACGAGCGATTCGCTGCCGGGCTGGGCTTCCAGCGCCTCGTCGCGCAGCAGGTCGATCAGGCGCACGAGCCGCTCGGGCACGTCGCCGCCTTTGGGCGCGCTGCTCACCACCAGACGTCCCGGCAGATTCTCGCGCAGCAGGCGTTGCGGCACGGCGGGCAGCACGAAACTGCCGCACAGCACATCGGCGATCTCGCCATCGCCGTGATTCGATTCGATGGTGCGGCCATGCTCGACGCGCTTGTCGATGGGGGCGGGCGTTGCGCCGCTGCCGTCGTGCAACTGGTGCGCGCCGCCGGACGGAAACAGCACGATATCGCCGGCCTGCAACTCGGTCGGCGCGCCGTGGGCGTCCTCGACGACCGCCGTGCCGTTGAGCAGCACGTGGTAGCGCATTTCGCGGGCGTCGGCGTCGGGCTGGTCGATGCGCCAGGGGGCGCCAAAGTGGCAGCGCACGTCGAGACGGCCCGCGACAGGCATGAGTGACAGGAGGCGGCTGAGGATATCCATGGTCGGCAGCGTGAGACGAATGAGCATGAAGTCGCGTCATTCTGGCATTAAAAGTGGCGGCGTGCGCGCCTAGACTTCAGTCATGCCATCGACGATGGCGCGCCAGAACCGGCAACCCTCTCATTGAACAAGGAGTCGATCATGTCCCGTCTTACTGCCATCAAGCCCGAAGAAGCCACCGGCGCTGCTGCAGAAGTATTCGCGAAGATCCGCAAGGCTGTCGGCAAGGTGCCGAATGCTTACGCCACCATCGGCACGCACAGCCCGGAAGCGCTGGCTTCGATTCTGGGCGTGGAAGCCGTGCTGGCCGGCGGCGCGCTGACCAAGGCCGATATCGAAGCGATCAAGCTCGCAGTCAGCGAGGTCGCCGGTTGTGACTACTGCGTGGCCGCTCACACGCTGGCGGGCAAGTTCGCGGGCCTGTCGCCGGAAGCGATGAAGCAGATTCGCGCGGGCGAAGCCACTGGCGACGCGAAGCGCGACGAACTGGTGCGGTTCGTGCGCACGCTGGTGCGTACACACGGCACGGTGGCGCAAGCCGATGTGAATGCCGTCAAGGAAGCGGGCTATACGGAGCGTCAAATCGTGGAAACGGCCCTGGCGATCGCATCGATCACCTTCACGAATCTCGTGAATCGCGTGAACGATACGACGCTGGATTTCCCGGCTGTGGCTTAAAGGTCGCGAAACAAGGCACGGATCTAACGATCCGCGCCTTGTCCCTCGCTGAATCGGACATAAACCATGCCACGCGCGACGAGTGCCGACTCCACGAATTTCTTTGAATGTGTGCATATGCATACATAAACTGGAGCAGTGAACGCAGAGACTCTGCAATCTCATGGAGAAAACACGATGAGCAGCATGAATTCAGCGCGGGAAATCGTTTTGTGTCAGCCGGTGCGCACGGCGATCGGTGCATTCAATGGTTCGCTCAAGGGCGTGCCGGCCACCGAATTGGGCGCAATCGCGGTGCGCGAAACGCTCGCGCGCGCGAAACTCGATCCGGCCCTGCTCGGCTCGGTGGTGCTAGGCAATGTCATTCAGGCCGGCAACAAGATGAATCCCGCGCGCCAGGCGGAACTGGGCGGCGGCGTGCCGGTGCAGGTGCCCGCGTTGACGGTGAACCGCGTATGCGGCTCGGGCGCACAGGCGATTGCGAGCGCGGCGCAGGAAATCCTGCTCGGCCTCGCCGATGTGGCGCTCGCGGGCGGCATGGAGAATATGGACCGCGCGCCTTATCTGATGGACGGCGGCCGCTGGGGTTATCGCATGGGCAACGCCGAAGTCCACGACAGCATGTTGCGCGATGGTCTGGTCGATGCGTTTTCGGGCCAGCATTCGGGCTGGCATACCGAAGACCTCGTAACGAAAGCCGAACTCACGCGCGAAGAGCAGGACCGCTGGGCTGCGCGTTCGCAACAGCGTTTTGCGGCGGCGCAGGCGGCGGGGCGTTTCAAGGAGGAAATCGTCGCGGTGGAACTGAAGCGCCGCAAGGGCGTGGAGCGTTTCGAGGCCGACGAAACGCCGCGCCCCGACACCACGTTCGAAACGCTGGCGAAACTCAAGCCTGCATTCCGCCCGGATGGCACCATCACGGCGGGCAACGCGCCGGGGCTCAACAGCGCGGCCGCGGCAATGCTGGTGGCCGAGCGCGGTTTCGCCGAAGCGCACGGCCTCGCGCCGATGGTGCGGCTCGTCTCGTGGGGCGTCGCGGCGGTCGAGCCGGGCCTGTTCGGCCTCGGTCCGGTGCCGGCAGTGCAGCTGGCCTTGCAGCGCGCGAGCTGGTCGCTCGGCGATGTCGATCGCTTTGAGATCAACGAGGCGTTCGCGGCGGTGCCGCTTGCGGTGATGAAGCAGCTCGGCATTCCCGACGATGTGGTCAACGTGGAAGGCGGCGCGATTGCACATGGCCATCCGATCGGCGCAACGGGCGCGATCCTGACGACGCGGCTTGCGTGGTCGATGCAGCGTGACGGCATACGTCGCGGCGTGGTGACGCTGTGCATCGGCGGCGGCCAGGGTATCGCGCTGGCGCTCGAGAAAGTATGATGGCCGGGCGCGCGCGCTGGTGTAAAAGCGGTGCGCGCGCCCTGGACTAACGAAGCGAACGAAGCAAAACCGAAGGTGAACGGCAATGACGAAGCGAGTAACGCGCGAGGAATGCAACTGTTTTGCGCTGCGGCAGGCCGCGCGCTTCGTCACGCAGCTTTACGAGCGTCATCTTTCGCAGGCGGGCGTGACGGCCGCGCAATTCACAATTCTCTCGCGTCTGGCGGGCCGCCCCGACGCCACCGCCGCCGAGCTTTCCGATGATCTCGTGATGGATCGCACCACGCTCGTGCGCGCGCTCAAGCCCTTGCAGCGCGATGGCCTCGTGCTCACGGCGGCTGCCGAGCACGATACGCGCACCCTTGTTTATCGGCTTTCGGCAAGCGGCTTGCGGCGCTTCGACAAGGCGCATGCACTCTGGCAGGACGCCCAGACGGAATTCGAGCAATACATGAAGCGCGACCGCGCCAAGGCCTTGCGCGCCGAACTGTTCGCGCTGACCCAGGCGGCGGCTTGAGGTTTTTGCGGCCGGCTTTCAGAACGGCGCGCGCCTGAAACAAGCGTCGCGCTGGCTTCGCTTTCAACGTCACGACAGCGGGGCAACCCCGCACAACCCCCAGCGTCCCGATCCGGCGCGAAAATGGCATGATGCAGTTTCCAGAGTTCGACGCCACGCCGCCGGGTTCTCATGAGACGACATCGACCGCCCCTGCCGCATTTCATGCGCGATCCCTCGCATCCCGCGTGGCGAGACATCGCGTTGTCCACGCTGCCGGTCGCGTTGTTCTGCATTGCGGTGGTCGCGCTGGTGGTGTGGCTCGTCGATCCCGCGCCGCCGCGCTCCATCACCATCAGCGCGGGGCCGCGCGATAGCTCGTTCATGCAGATGGCCGAAGCCTACCGCACGATCCTCGCGCGCAACGGTGTGAAGCTGAAGATCCTCGAATCGGACGGCTCGGTCGAAAACCTCCAGCGCCTGCTCAATCCCAAATCGCATGTCGATCTCGCCTTCGTGCAAGGCGGCATCGCGCAAGGCATCAATACCGATACGCTGATGTCGCTGGGCAGCGTGGCGTATCTGCCGATCGTGGTGTTCTATCGCGGCAACGGGCTTTCGCAACTTTCCGATCTCGACGGCAAGCGCATTGCGATTGGTCGCGTGGGCAGCGGCACGCGTGAGCTGTCGTTGAGGTTGTTGCACGCGAATGGCATGGACCCAGGCGGCGACGCCACTTTCCTGCCGCTAGACGGCATGGAGGCCGCCACCGCGCTGGTCTCGGATCGCGCCGACGCCGCCATGCTCAGCGGCGACTCCACCACGCGCACGCTGATGCTGCGGCTGCTCAATATTCCGGGTATCTCGGTGATGAGCTTCGAGGAAGCCTCTGCGTATACGCGTATTTTTCCGTATCTCGAAGGCGTTGACCTGCCGCCGGGCGTGCTCGATCTGCGCCGCCGCGTGCCGCAGCAGACCGTGCATCTCGTTGGGCCGACGGTGGAGATCGTTGCGCGCAATACGCTGCATCCGGCGATCTCAGATCTCATCATCGAGGCCGCGAGCGAAGTCAACGGCGTGCCGGGTCTGTTGCAGCGCGCGGGCCAGTTCCCAAGCCCCGATGCACACGATTTCCGCATCAGCGAAGACGCGACGCGCTACTACAGGTCGGGCAAAAGCTTTCTGTATCGCACGCTGCCATTCTGGCTCGCGAGCGTCGCGGACCGGCTGCTCGTTTTGTTGCTGCCGCTGGCGGTGCTGGTGTTTCCTGCCTTGCGAGCGATCCCCGCGCTCTATCGCTGGCGTGTGCGATCGCGCATCTATCGCTACTACGGCGCGCTGATCGCCATCGAGCGCGATGCGCTCAAGCACACGAGCGAGGAGGAGCGCGTGGCGCTCATCAACGAACTCGACGAGATCGAAGGTTCGCTCAATACGCTGCGCATGCCGCTCGCCTATGCGGATGCTTTCTACGTGCTGCGCGAGCACGTGGGCTTCGTGCGCATGCATCTCACGCCTGCGCGTCGGCAACCTGAAAACGCGACCCATTGATGACGTAAACGCGTTGTTTGTCGCGCGCATGAACGTCGATTGAATGCTTCTCGAATTGTTTCGTAGTCCGTTTTTATCGGGTTAATTGATCCGCTTTTATAAACAGACAAACTTTAACGATCCGACGGTTGACACTACGAGTCACACCCCTATATTTTTGTCCGCTAGTACCTGTACGACATCGCATGGCGGCGGGGCGTACAAGCATAAGCAAACGTTCGCGCCGCAAGTACGCATGCCGAAGTGGGACGCGCAGTTGGACGT
Source organism: Burkholderia sp. Ax-1719 (assembly GCF_011753055.1). Lineage (GTDB taxonomy): Bacteria > Pseudomonadota > Gammaproteobacteria > Burkholderiales > Burkholderiaceae > Paraburkholderia. Next base: position 92,815 of record NZ_VWWJ01000024.1, read on the forward strand.
TCTCAAAGACCTACCCGCAACGAGGAGGACCGATTCGTGAAATCGTCCGGTGTACGCCAGCATGCTGCCTGGCTCATGTGCGCCGCGCTCGCGGCCGCACCGCTGTACATGGGGCCTGCCGGGCCCACTGCCGCGCTTGCGCAGAGCGCGGCGCATCTCTCCAACCAGCAACTCGATTCCCTCACCGCGCCCGTCGCGCTGTATCCCGACGCCTTGCTCGCGCAGGTGCTCATGGCGGCCACGTTCCCGCAGGACGTGCAGTCCGCGGCCGCATGGTCCAAGGCCAATCCCAAGCTTCAGGGCGACGACGCCGTCAAGGCGGTTGCCTCGCAGCCCTGGGACCCGAGCGTGCAATCGCTGGTTGCGTTTCCGCAGGTGTTGGCCACGATGTCGTCCAAGCCCGACTGGGTCACGCAGATCGGCAATGCGTTTCTTGCGCAACCGAACGATGTGATGGATTCCGTGCAACGTCTGCGCGCGCAGGCGCAGAAGGCCGGCAATCTCAAGTCGAACGAGCAGCAGAAGGTCGTGGTGCAACCCGCATCCAGCACCACCACCACGCAGACCATCGTGATCGAGCCGGCCAATCCGCAGGTGGTCTATGTGCCGACCTACAACCCCACGGTGGTCTATGGCACGTGGCCGTATCCGGCCTATCCGCCGGTGTACATGCCGCCGCCTCCGGGCTATGCGATCGCCGCGGGTTTCGTGAGCGGGCTCGCCTTCGGCGCGGGTGTGGCGGTGGCCAATTCGTTGTGGGGCGGTTTCGGTTGGGGTACGCATGACGTCAACATCAACGTCAACCGCTACAACAATATCAACGTCAACAACCGCATCAACACCAACGGCTCCACTGCTAACTGGAATCGCAACACCAATGTGGAGCGTCGCCAGAACTTCAATCAGAACTTGAACAACGCGAACCTGAATGGTCAGCGCAACCAGTTTCGCGGTTACGACCAGTCGCGTCAGCAGGCCGCGCAGACCTTGCAGAACCGCACCGGCCAGAACATGAACGGCAACGCCAGCCAGCGACTAAACGATATCCAGCACGGCGGTACGCGGCCCGGCGCGGGCGCCCCTGGTGCGAACGGTACGCAGAACGCCAATCGCGGCAACGAACTCAACAATCGTGCCCAAAACGGCAACCGCCAGAATGAACTCAACAATCGCACGCAGAACGGCAACCGCCAGAACGAACTGAACAACCGCGCGCAGAACGCCAACCGGCAGAGCGACCTCAATAACCGTGCACAGAGCGCCAATCGCGACAACGCGTTGCGTGGCGCTGGCGATGGCGGCGGAGCGCGTGCCGATATGCAGCGCGGCCAGCAAAGCCGTGAGGCCTTCCAGAACCGTGGTGGCGGCGGTGGTGGTGGATTTGGCGGCGGAGGCGGCGGAGGCGGCGGCGGTCGCCTGGGTGGTGGTGGCGGTGGCGAACGCCACTTTGGCCGTCGTTGAATATCTATAGGAGTCTCGCGATGATCCGTACTCACGCACGCCGCCCGTCGCAAGGCGCGCGGCCTGCCGGGCTCGCCCGGCTCAGCGCGGCGCTGGCATTCGCGCTGTTCGCCGCGCCCGCCTTGCTGGCTGTCCCCGGAGCGGGCGCGGCCTCGGCGCAGGCCGTGTATCCCACGCCCGATGCCGCAGCCCAGGCCTTCACCGACGCGCTCTCCAGCAACGACCACGAAGCGATGAAGCACGTGCTCGGCAGCAACTTCCAGCAGTTCATCCCCACGCAGAACATCGGCGAGGATGACATCAACGACTTCCTTGGCGCGTGGGCGCAAGGCCATCAGATCGTGCCCGACACCACGCCCGTCGCAGGCAAGGCCAGCGCGCATCTGACCGTGGGCGACAGCGGCTGGACGCTGCCGGTCCCGTTGGTGCAAAGCGGCAGCGGCTGGCGCTTCGACCCGCGTGAAGGCGGGATCGAAGTGCTCACGCGGCGCATCGGCCGCAATGAGCGCGCGGCCATGCTTTCGTCGCTGGCCTATGTCGATGCGCAGAACGACTACCGCAAGCTCACGCAGCACTACGCCCAGCGCATCGTGAGCACGCCCGGGACGCATGACGGCCTGTACTGGCCAGTTGGCCCCGGCGAGGACGAAAGCCCGCTTGGCCCGCTCGCGGAAACCATGCCGAACAATTCGAAGATCACGCCGCAGGAGGGCTACCACGGCTACCACTTCCGCATTCTCACGGCGCAGGGCGCGCATGCGGATGGCGGTGCGCGCAGCTATCTGGAAGGTGGGCAGTTGACCCATGGTTTCGCACTGGTGGCCTGGCCGGCACAATACGGCAAGACGGGCGTGATGAGCTTTATCGTCAATCAGGACGGCAAGCTCTACCAGAAGAACCTTGGGCCGAACGGCGCGAAAGCGGCCGCCGCGCTCAAGAGCTTCGATCCCGATCCCTCATGGCAAGCCACGGCGCCCTGAGCCTCCAGTGCAAGCGCGCCGTGTAGTGCGTACACGGCGCGCTTGCAGCTAATTCACGCTGTGCACGTATTCACGCAGGCGCCTTCGGGCGCCTTTCTCTTTTTGCGCGATCGGCTTCGATTCCGTCGCCGCTGCACAGGTTTGCGACGCTTGAGCGCTCTTATCTTGTAAATCGGGCACAATCGGCTGGAAGTGGGGGCTGACGGCGCGCAGCCGCCTCCATTTCGCGGCTGGGGAGAGGGTGAAAGCGAGGCCGGATCGACGCCGGGCACGTCGCTTGCTGTATCCCTCCGCAAACTCTTATTCGTGTGGAGAAAACGACATGCAACGACGCAACTTCATGCTTTCGGCAGCCGTAGCGCTTGCCTCCGGCGGTATGGCGCTCGCAGGCTGCACCACTACGCCGGGCAACACCTCCAACGCCTCGACGGATATGTCGAAGCGCCAGTCGATCGACGCCAATGTCGACGACGCGATGACGAAGCTGTATTCGACCGTCAAGGGCTCGCGCGAGCTGGTTGCCAAGTCGCGCGGCGTGCTCGTGTTCCCGTCGGTGCTGCAGGCGGGCTTTATCGTCGGCGCGCAGTACGGCGAAGGCTCGCTGCGCGTGGGCGGCGCAACGACCGGCTACTACAGCACGGTGTCTGGCTCGTTCGGCCTGCAGGCCGGTGCGCAGTCGAAGGCCATCATCTTCTGCTTCATGACCCAGGACTCGCTGGACAAATTCCGCAACACCGACGGCTGGGCAGCGGGCGCGGACGCCTCGGTCGCGCTCGTGACGGTTGGCGCGAACGGCGCGGTCGATACCAACACGGCAACGCACCCGGTCGAAGTCTTCGTGATGACCAACGCCGGCCTGATGGCGGACGTCTCGCTCGCGGGCACGAAGGTTACGCGTTTGAAGATCTGATCGGTTTGGGCGTAGCCTGAAAACCGGGTAGTGAAAGAGGGCAAGGCCGTATGGGCTTTGCCCTTTCTATTTGTGCTTGCATCAAGCCTGAGCGCGATCAAACTCGACGCCGTCATGGCAGTCGATAATCGATAAATTGCCTGGCATGCCTATCTTGTTTCCTTGCTGACAAAGCAAATCCTGCGATCAGGCGCCGCTGCACGGGCAGCTTTTTCACTTCCCATCGCAATCGCAGAGCTTCCCGGACCCGGCGCACACTCATGTTAGGATCGACTGGAAAATCATCAAGCAATGGCAACCCGAATATTGGCTTGCCTGGCACTCACGACATGAGCAACCACGAGCGCTTCAACGTTGTCTATGACGGCCCCGCACTGGCGGAGCATCGCATGGACGTGCGCGACCTGGCTCCGGCGTTGGTCGCAATGGCCGATCTGTTCACTGCCGCCAACCGCGTACTCAATGGCGAGGCCGCGGATGTGCGCGTCGAAGTGAAGGGCAGCTTTCGCGCCGGGTCGTTCAATATCGAGCTGATCTTCGTCCAGCAGTTTCTTTCGCAACTGCGCGATATGTTCGCGGGGAGCAGCGCGACTGCTGTCGCCAACGCATGGACCATACTCGGCGTGCTGGGCTGCGTCGGCGGAGGCGGTGTCATCGGCTTGTTGCGCGCGCTGCGTGGGCGTCGCGTGCACCGCGTCGAACCCGCAGGCGAAAACGTGCGTATCTGGATTACCGATACCGAATCTATCGAGGTCGAGAATCAGGTCGTGCGGCTCTGGCGCAGCCAAAGCGTGCGCGTTGCGCTTCAGAAAACGCTGTCTCCGCTCGCGCGCGAGGGCATCACCAGCTTTGGCATTGTTCGCGACGAGCAAATCGAACTTGCAATCGACGATGCAGAATTGCCGGTTTTCGAAGCGTCGATGAGCGAAGGAGAGGTGGTGACCGATCACGTCGTGCGCAAAGTGCTCTTGATCGAATCGGTCGTGTTCAAGGACGGCAACAAATGGCGGGTTCACGACGGGCAGTACCCGTTTTTTGCTTCGCTTGAGGACGAAGCATTTCTGGCCCGGATCAATGCGGGCGAGCGCTTCGGAAAGGGGGATGTGCTCGTGGTTGATCTACGGCAGATTCAAACCGTGGATGCGGGCGCGTTGAAGACCGACAACCATATCGTCAAGGTCTTCGAGCATCGCGCACCGCTCCAGCAAAGCCTTCTCTAGCGCTGTCTCGGGATGCTGCTTAGCACCCCGTATTCTTCACCCGCTCCACTTCCAGCCCGAACATCGGGCGCAGACGCGTGCCGACAACATTCCCCGCGAAAGCGCACACGAGCCACAGCCAGCCGTGCAGGCTGCCCGACACAATCCCGCTGAAATACGCGCCGATATTGCAGCCATACGCGAGCCGCGCGCCATAGCCCAGCAGTAGCCCGCCGATCATCGCCGCCACCAGCGAGCGCAGCGGAATGCGCCAGACCGGCGCGTAACGTCCCGCAAGCGAGGCGGCGGCCATTGCGCCCAGCACGATGCCGATATCCATCACCGTGGTGACGTCGTGGCTGGCGGGCGCGGCGAGCGCGGCCGCGTTCGGGCCGGCCATCCAGTATTTCCAGCTCGCCACGTCGACGCCGAGCGCGGCGAAGCCCTTGGCGCCCCACAGCGCGAACGCCGAGGTTACGCCCCACGGTCGGCCCGACAGCGCGAGCGTCGCGAAGTTGAGTACGGCAAGCGCGACGGCGCCGGCCAGCAGCGGCCACGGACCATGCAGCCACGGCGAGGCATGCGGCGCGCGTTCCGGCTGATTGACGAGGCGGCCATGGCGGCGCTTTTCGATCGCCACGGTCAGCGCGGCAATCGCCGCGAACACCGCAAGGTTGAGCACGATCGCGGGCGCAACGCCGAGCGCGTTGACGAGCGAGAGCGGCTTGAGTTGCGGCATCGACGTCCAGAACGGCATGTGCGCAGTCGCGACCACCGATCCGATCACGAACGCGATCAGCGTAACGACCATGCGCGTGCTGCCGCCGCCCACGGTATAGAGCGTGCCCGAGGCGCAACCGCCGCCCAGTTGCATGCCGATGCCGAAGACAAACGCGCCGACGATCACCGACGTCCCGGCGGGCGACACCAGCCCCACCACCGGATGGCCGAACAGCGATCCCGCCGAAAGCGCCGGGAAGAACAGCAGCACGCCGATGGCGAGCATGAGCATCTGCGCGCGCAAGCCCGCGCCGCGACCATCGGCGATAAACACGCGCCACGCCGACGTAAAGCCGAACGCCGCGTGATAGAGCGTCATGCCGAGCAGCGCGCCGACCACATAGAGCGCGGCCTGACGGGCGCTGACCGTCTGCGCCAGATAGACGGCGCCGAGCGCCACGAGCAGCAGCGCCAGGGCAAGCGACTTCGGATTGATGGAGTCGAGGCGGCGCGGCGCGCGCGCCAGCGGCGAGGAGAGGTCGGACATGATGGGAGCAGGCGAAAGCGCGGCGTGATGACGAAAAAGGGCGAAAAACCTGCCAAAAGTCGTCGAAAAGGCCGCTCAGGTCAACAAATGAAAGGAAAACGATAGCACGAAACGCATATCGCCTTACCCGGCTACCCGTGTCGCTCTCATGGATATCCCCTATGCGCCCGCGCCGCGCGCCTGCCGATAGGACGAGTCGAAGAGCACGAATGCGCAACATAAGAAGTCACACAAATAGACGCAAAAGACGCAAAAAAGCAGACGCAAAAAGCGACGCCCACCAAAGCGATCGCGGACCTATACGCCAGGAGACCGGACCACATGCTCAGGAACATCACGATTCGCGGAGGGCTCACCCTCGTCATCGGCATCTTTGTCGCCTTTTTGCTGGTCGTGATTGGCGTGGCCTATGGCGCGCTGAAACTGACCAACGAAAGCCTGCTCGACACCCAGCGCAGCGCGCAGTCGCTCGCTGCGCTCAAGACCAGTTCCGAGCGGCTCCTGCAGGTGCGTCTCGCGCTGGGCGGCTACGAGACGCTTTTCAGCGTGGGCAAGTCCACCGAGGGCATGCTCGACCAGGCGCACAAGATCCTCGCCGATTCGAACAAGGATTTCGCGACCTACAGCGCCGGCCCGTTCGCCGATAACGACGAGGCGCGCCTCGCGCAGACCGTGGCGCAGGCGCGCACGGCGCTGGTCGAGCAGGCGCTCGAACCCGAGTACAAGGCGCTCGTCGACAACGACTTCAACACCTTCCGCACCATCCAGGGCGAAACCGCCGACCGCTATTACGGCACCTACGCGAAGGCCATCGACGCGCTGGAAGACTGGCAGGAGGCGCGCGAGCAGCGCAATGCCGAAACCGCGGCGACGCGCTTTCGTCTCTCGCTCATCGTGTTCGGCGTGATTGGCGCGGTGGGCGTGGCAATCGGTCTGATCGCGCGCAGCGGGCTGGCGGCGGCGGTGGTCAAGCCCGTCGATACGGCGATTCGCCACTTCCAGCGCATCGCTGCCGGCGACCTGACCGTGGATGTGCGCGTGCGCTCGAGTAACGAAATGGGCCAACTGCTCGGCGCGCTGGCGCAGATGCGCGAAGCGCTGATCGGCACGGTCGCGCGCGTGCGCGGCAGCACGCAGGAGATCACGTTGGGCGCCAATCAGATCGCGGCAGGCAATGTCGATCTGTCGAGCCGCACGTCGCAGCAGGCGGCGGCGTTGCAGGAAACTGCCGCGAGCCTTGAGCAGCTTTCGGCGGCGGTGCGCCAGAACACGGCGGGCGCGCAGGAGGCGAGCGGCCTTGCGCAGGGTGCGCTGAGCACCGTTTCACGCGGCGCGGACGTGGTCGCGCGCGTGAACGAGACGATGAACGATATCTCGACGTCGTCGCGCAAGGTCGAGGAGATCACCGGCATCATCGAGGGCATCGCGTTCCAGACCAATATTCTTGCGCTCAACGCGGCTGTCGAGGCGGCGCGTGCGGGCGAGGAAGGGCGCGGCTTCGCGGTGGTCGCGCAGGAAGTGCGCAGCCTCGCGCAGCGCTCGGGGACGGCGGCCAAGGAGATCAAGGAACTGATCGCCGCGTCGGTGGCGACGGTGGGTACGGGCGCGCGTCTGGTCGAGGAGGCGCGTCACACGATGGGCGAGGCGCGCGACGCCGTTGCGCGCGTGAGCCACATCATGGGCGAAATTACGGCGGCCACGCACGAACAGAGCGACGGCATCGAGCAGGTCAATCGCGCAGTCGCGCAGATCGACGAAGTCACGCAGCGCAACGCGGCGCTGGTGGAGGAAGCGGCGGCTTCGGCGCAGTCGCTGGAATCGCAGGCCGACGCGCTGCGCGAAGCCGTTTCCGTGTTCCATCTGGCCGATGGCGCGGCCGCACGTGCAGCGGCGCATGGCGAGCGCGAAGCCGCTCGTGTGGGCGCGCTCGCCTTAACCTGAGGTTATATCCCCCGTTCGATTCGCAATTGAGTTCCTTTTTTTGCCCGGCGAGACTGGAAGGAACATAGAAAGCGGAAACAACGGGATATGCGAATTTGCGTGCTGGGCGGCGGGGTGATCGGGGTCACGACCGCGTATTTTCTTGCCCGCGATGGACATCAGGTGACGCTCGTGGAGCGTCACGCCAACGTGGCGCAGGAGACCAGCCACGCCAACGGCGGCCAGTTGAGCTACAACTATGTGGCGCCGCTGGCCGACCCCTCGGTGCTGCCGAAACTGCCGCAATGGCTCTTCTCGCGCGACGCCGCGCTGCGCTTCGTGCCGCGGCTGGATCTACGTCAATGGCACTGGTGCGCGGCTTTTCTGCGAGCCTGCACGCACGCGCGCAGCCGCGCCACCACGGCGGAATTGCTTGGCCTGGGCTTTCTGAGCCAGCGTCTCATGCATGAAATCGTTGCGCGCGAAACCATCAAATTCGACTATGTGCGCAATGGCAAGCTCGTGGTGTTTCGCGATCGGGATGGCTTCGAAGGGGCGCGCCGCCAGGCTGACTATCAGGCTCAACTGGGCTGCGAGCAACATGCGCTAGATGGCGCGGCGTGCGTCGCGCTCGAACCGGCGCTGGCGCATATCGGCGGCGACATCGCGGGCGGCATTCACACGCCAGGCGAAGAAGCCGGTGATTGCGACAGCTTCACGCGCGGCCTTGCACGCGCGGCTCAGCGCGACGGCGTGGATGTGCGTGTCGCCACGGAGTTTTCCGGACTGCGAACGAAAGGCGAGACAGTCGAAGCCGCAGTGACCTCAGCGGGCGAAATCGAGGCCGATGCTTTCGTCGTCTGTCTGGGCATGCAGAGCCAGCCCTTGCTGAATTCGCTCGGTGTGCGCGTGCCCATGTATCCGCTCAAGGGCTACAGCCTCACGCTGCCGGCGGCGCAAGGCCAGGGCGCACCGCTTCTCTCCGTCACCGACGCGCATCACAAGGTGGTCTACGCGCCGCTCGGTGAGCGTCTGCGTATCGCGGGCATGGTCGACCTCACAGGCATGAGCGCGCAGGCCGATCAGGCGCGCATTGCCTTGCTCACGCGTCAGGCGCGCGAGACTTTTCCCGATGCGGGCGACTACAGCGCCGCGCAGACGTGGACCGGCATGCGGCCCGCCACGCCGGACAGCAAGCCGTTGATCGGCGCAACGCATTTTCGCAATCTCTGGATGAACACAGGGCATGGAGCGCTGGGCTTTACGCTCGCCTGCGGCAGTGCCCAGTTGATGGCCGATCTGATCGCTCAACGCGCCTTGCCGCTTAACGGCGATGCATTCGCGCCGAACCGCTGAACGTTTTTCTCACTTCGTTTTTCACCACACGCTGGGAGTAGAGCACGATGAACACAATCAAGATGATCGCGGCGCTGGCACTGGGCTTCACGACGCTGACCACGATCACTGCTGCGGCGCGCGCCGACGAACTCACGGGCACGCTCAAGAAGGTGCATGACAGCGGCGTGATCGTGCTCGGCACGCGCGAATCATCGATTCCGTTTTCGTACTACGACCAGAACCAGAACGTGATTGGTTATTCGCAGGAGATCGCGCTCAAGATCGTCGATGCGGTCAAGCAGAAGAGCAATACCCCTAACCTCAAGATCAAGACGATTCCGATCACCTCGCAGAACCGCATTCCGCTGATGCAGAACGGCACCATCGACCTGGAATGCGGCTCGACCACGAATACTTTCGAGCGCCAGAATCAGGCCGCGTTTTCGAACAGCATCTTTCTTTACGGCATTCGCTTCATCACCCGCAAGGACTCGGGCGTGAAGGATTTCCCCGATCTCGCGGGCAAGACCGTGGCGACCACGGCGGGCACGTCGGATGAACGCATGCTGCGCAAGATGAACGAGGAGAAGCATATGAACATGACGATCATCAGCGCCAAGGATCACGCGGAGTCGTTCCTCAACGTGACGACGGGACGCGCCGTGGCCTTCGTCATGGATGAGCCGCTGCTCTATGGCGAGCGCGCGAAGACGAAAAATCCGCAGGATTATGTGGTGACGGGTACGCCGCCGGTGTCGGAAAACTACGCTTGCATGCTGCGCCGTGACGATCCGCAGTTCAAGGCGCTCGTGGACGAAACGGTCGCGAAGATGCAGACCTCCGGCGAGATGGCGAAGCTTTATACGAAGTGGTTTACACAGCCGATTCCGCCGACCGGCATGAATCTCGACTATCCGCTTTCGCAACAGATGAAGGATCTGTTCGCGCATCCGAACGACAAGGCGCTCGATTGATACGCTTTTTCAGGGGCTAAAAAAGAAAATGCCGCATTCCTGTGAAGGAGTGCGGCATTGTCATTGCGCAGCGAACTGAGCCGCGCGGTACTGCATATTCGTTGGTAGGCTCGATTGGATTCGAACCAACGACCCCCACCATGTCAAGGTGGTGCTCTAACCAACTGAGCTACGAGCCTGTTGAGAGCGCGAATTATAGAGAGGGTATCGCAGCCTTGCAAGCCTTTTTCGCAAATTGTTGAAAAAAGCCTTTGTGGCGCGGTTTATGGGGTCTGCGAGGGGGGCTGCGAGGTGGCCTACGATGTCGGGCGCTTTGCGCCGCCCTCCGCGGCTTCGAGCGCCGTTTCCATCTCCTGCGCCGCGCGCTGCAATTCGGGCACGAAGCGCCGCACGGCCTCCGCCGGATTGATCGCCTGCTCCAGATAGATGATGTTGAGGCTGGCGATCACGCGCCCATGCGTGTTGATCGCGACCGCCAGTGCGCCGATCTTGCGCTGGTCGGCCCAGTCGCCGTGATTCGAACCGAAGCCATCGGCCAGAGTCTGCCGCACGAGATTGCGCACGAACGCCGCATCGGCGGCCAGCTTCTGCTGTTGTTCGCCGCCCGCGCCCGCACGCAGCATGTCGAGAATGTCTTCGCGCTGCGCCTCGGGGCAATGCGCGAAATAGGCGCGGCCCGCGGCCGTGAGCAGCATCGGCAAACGGCGACCCACCATCGCGCGGTGAAACGACAGCGGGCTGAAGCGGTGCGTGGTCTCGCGGATGATCATCGCCTCGCCGTCGGGCGTGGTGAGATCGGATGGCCACACAACCCGCTGCATCATCTGGCCCATGATTGGCGGCGCGATCGTGGCGATGAGTTCGTCGTCCGTGAAGCCTTCGCTGAGCGCGCGCACATTCATCGTCAGACGGAAGCTGTCGTCCGACGCACTGCGCCGCACGAGATCTTCTTCCACCAGCGTTTCCAGCAAACGCCGCACTGTCGTGCGATGCAGGCCCGTGGCGTCGCTGAGTTGCTGGCTGGTGGCGCGGCCGTTTTCCATCGCGTTGAGCGCCCGCAGCACTTGCAGGCCGCGTGCGAGGCCGCGCACGTTTGCATACTTCATCATCAAAAAATCTCTTTTAAATCAACTGTGTGCATTCTATGCACATTTCTCTCAAATTGTTGAGAGCGTGCCGCGGCGACTCTAGACTCGCTTCCATGCCTTGCATGAGATCGCCCCGATAAAGGGCGACTGACACGGAGACAACATGAACACCCTTCCCGCAGGAGCGGACGCCGGACGCGTGCGCCAGCGCGCCACCGACGTCGCCATCATCGGCGCAGGCCCCGTCGGCCTGATGATCGCCAATATCCTCGGCCTGCAGGGCGTGCGCGTCACGCTCATCGAAAAGCTCGAACAGATTATCGACTATCCGCGCGCAATTGGTTTGGATGACGAAGCATTGCGTGTGTTCCAGTCGATTGGTCTGGCTGACGCCTTGTTGCCGCACACCACGCCCGATCACTGGATGCGTTTCGTCACGAAGGACGGCCATTGCTTCGCGTCCATCGAGCCGCGCACCGATGAATTCGGCTGGCCGCGCCGCAACGCCTTTATCCAGCCGCTCGCGGATCGCGTGCTTTATGAAGGGCTCGCGCGCTTCGAGCATGTGGACGTGCTGCTGGGGACCAGTGTGAACGGCTTCGTGCAGGACGCGCAAGGCGTGTCCATCGACGTAACCGACGCAAGCGGCGAGCGCCGCACGATCCGCGCCGCTTATCTGGTGGGCGCGGACGGCGGCAACAGCTTCGTGCGCCGCGCGCTCAACGTGCCCTTCGAAGGCCGCACCAAGCCGAATCAATGGATCGTGGTGGACGTGCGCAACGATCCGATCGGCTCGCCGCATATCTATATGCATTGCGATCACGAGCGGCCGTATGTGTCGGCGGCGCTGCCGCACGGCATTCGTCGTTTCGAATTCATGGTGATGCCCGGCGAAACCGAGGAAGAACTCTCGAAGCCCGACAACCTGGCCGCGCTGATCCGCAAAGTGGTGGCGGACCCGGACAAGGTCAACACTATCCGCAAGCGCGTCTATACGCACAACGCGCGTCTGGCCGAAACCTTTCGTGTGGATCGCATCCTGCTGGCGGGCGACGCCGCGCACATCATGCCGGTGTGGCAGGGTCAGGGCTACAACAGTGGCATTCGCGACGCCAACAATCTGGGCTGGAAGCTCGCGATGGTCGCGAAGGGGCTGGCCGATGGCCGCCTGCTGGATACCTACACCGTCGAGCGCCGCGCGCATGCGCGTTCGATGATTCATCTTTCCGAAGTGGCCGGCGACATCTTCGCGCCCAACACGCGCTTTGGCGCGCGCTTTCGCGATGCATTTGTGAAGTCGATGAACGTGTTCCCGGCGGTGAAGCGCTATTTCGTCGAAATGCGTTTCAAGCCGATGCCCCGTTACGAAGCAGGCGTCGTGCTGCTGCCGCCGCCGAAACCAACGGGCGGCTGGCTTGCGCGCCGGCTCGAACGTGCGGGCGATTCCGCGCCGGGCCGTTTGCTGGGTTTGATGAGCCAGAAGCGCGATTCGCTGCTCGGGCGCATGGCCTATGGACGCGATCCGCTCGCGGCGTCGCCGGTGGGCCGCATGTTCATCCAGCCGCGCGTGCGTCTGAGCGATGGTCGCGTGGTGCGACTGGACGATGCGATCGGTAATGGCTTCGCGGTGCTGGCCTGGGGCGCGGACCCGACCTTCGGCCTTACGCCGCAGGCGCGTGCGTTGTGGGAGCGCCTGGGCGCGCGATTCGTGTTCGCCAAGCCCGATGTCCAGCTCAATTACACCGATGACGTGCCCGAAGGCGTGCTCGCGCTCGGCGATGTGCAAGGGCGTCTCAAGGACTGGTTCAGCCGCTTGCCGGAATCGGTGGTGCTGCTGCGCCCGGATCGCTTCGTGGCGGGCGTGTGCTCGCCGCAGCAGCTATCGGACGCCATTGTCGAGCTGGCCGGCAAGTTGGGGATGAGTGATATCGCTTTGCGCGAAGAGGCTTCGCAACAACGCCCCGTGCGCGCCGACGTCGCCGTCGCGCAAGCAGCATGAGCAACAGCGAGCAGGAGCCGCACTTGAATTCCAGCATGATTCACCTCGAATGCCTCTCGCACACGCCGCTGCACGGCTACTTCGATCCGCACCCGGACGTGGTCGCCGAAGTCGAGCGTGTGGGCCGCGCGGCGCGCGCACGCGTCGAGGCTTTCCAGCCCGATCTGATCGTTGCGTTCGCCCCCGATCATTTCAACGGCTTCTTCTACGACGTGATGCCGCCGTTCTGCATCGGCGCCAAAGCGCAGGCGATCGGCGATTTCAAGAGCCTCGCGGGCACGCTGCCGGTGCCCGAAGACCTCGCTTACGCGCTCGCGGAGAGCGTGCTGGCCGCCGATATCGACGTGGCGCTGTCGTATCGCATGCAGGTCGATCACGGTTGTGCGCAGGCGCTCGAAGTGCTCACAGGCAGCCTGGATCGCTACCCGGTGATTCCCGTGTTCATCAATTCCGTCGCGCCGCCGATGGCGACGCTGCGCCGGGCGCGGCTGCTGGGCGACGCCATCGGGCGCTTCATGGCGCGCACCGGCAAGCGTGTGCTGGTGGTGGGTTCGGGCGGCATCTCGCACGAGCCGCCGGTGCCGGAACTGTTCGGCGCAACGCCTGAAATCGCGGAACGTTTGATCGCGGGCCGCAATCCGTCCGAGGAGTCGCGCAATGCGCGCCAGGCGCGCACGGTGGCTGCCGCGCGGGCCTTCTCGCAGGGCGATAGTCATCTGCATCCGCTCAATCCCGAATGGGATCGCGCGTTTCTCGAACGGCTCGCCTCGGGCGAACTGACCGCCGTGGACGGCATGACGAATGCCGCGATCACGCGCGACGGCGGCAAGTCCGCGCATGAAATCCGCACCTGGGTAGCGGCGTTCGGCGCGCTCGCGGCGTATGGCCCGTATCGCGCGTCGCTCGATTATTACCGCGCGATTCCCGAGTGGATCGCCGGTTTCGCCACCATGCATGCCACGCCCGCTGCTTCGGCAGATTGAACCAGGAGAACGCATTGACTGATCCGAAACTCATCGCGGCGCTGGCCGCGCGTCTGCGCGAAGCCGAAGCGGCGCGCGCCGTGATCGAACCGGTGCGCGGCGAGATCGCCATCGACGACATCGCCACGGCCTACGCCGTGCAGCAAGCGAATGTCGATCTACGCGTGCAGAAAGGCGAGCGCATCGTGGGCCGCAAGATTGGCCTCACGTCGCTGGCGGTGCAGAAACAACTGGGCGTCGATCAGCCGGATTTCGGCGCGCTGTTTGCATCGATGGCGTATGGCGATGGTGAACCGATTCCGCTTTCGCAACTGATCCAGCCGAAGGTGGAAGCGGAAATTGCGCTCGTGCTCGAACGCGATCTCACGCAAGAAAAGCACACCTTCGTCGATATTCTGCGCGCGAGTGCGTATGCACTGGCCGCTATCGAAATCGTCGATAGCCGCATCCAGAACTGGGATATCCGCTTTGTCGATACGGTCGCCGATAACGCGTCGAGCGCGCGTTTCGTCGTGGGCAGCCGCCCGGTGCCGCTTTCGCAGATCGATTTGAGTGCTTGTGCAATGACACTTTCGCGCGATAACGAAGTGCTCTCGCGCGGCAACGGCGCGGCGTGTCTGGGCAATCCGCTCAACGCGGCCGTGTGGCTCGCCGATCGCATGGTGCAACTGGGCACGCCGCTGCGCGCCGGTGACGTGGTGCTCACGGGCGCGCTCGGACCGATGGTCGCCGTGAAGGAGCCGGGCACTTATACCGCGCAGATCGACGGCCTCGGCAGCGTTCGCGCAACTTTCACCGCCTGAATTGCAGGCCGACATACAGGACTTCACATGGCTTCCGAAAAACTCAAGGCCGCGATCATCGGCTCCGGCAATATCGGCACGGACCTGATGATCAAGATCATGCGCCACAGCCAGCATCTGGAGATGGCGGCGATGGTCGGCATCGACCCCAACTCCGATGGTCTCGCACGCGCCGCGCGCCTGGGCGTGGCGACCACGCATGAGGGCGTGGAAGGGCTCACGCGTCTGCCCGTGTTTGCCGATATCGATTTTGTGTTCGATGCGACGTCTGCTGGCGCGCACGTTAAAAACGACGCGTTGCTGCGCAAGCTGAAGCCGTCGATTCGCGTGATCGATCTGACGCCCGCGGCAATTGGGCCGTACTGCGTGCCGGTCGTGAATCTCGACGCGCATATCGACGCGCCCAACGTGAATATGGTCACGTGCGGCGGCCAGGCGACAATTCCCATCGTCGCGGCGGTGTCGCGCGTGGCGAAGGTGCATTACGCGGAAATCGTCGCGTCGATCAGCAGCAAATCGGCGGGACCGGGCACGCGCGCGAATATCGACGAATTCACTGAGACGACTTCGAAAGCGATTGAAGCCGTTGGCGGTGCAGCGAAAGGCAAAGCGATCATCGTACTCAATCCGGCGGAGCCGCCGGTGATGATGCGCGACACGGTTTATACGCTTTCTGCAATGGCGGACCGTGAAGCCGTCGAGCGCTCGATTGAAGAGACCGTAGCGAAGGTGCATGCCTATGTGCCGGGCTATCGCCTGAAACAGAAAGTGCAATTCGATGAAATCCCCGCAAGCGCGCCTTTGAATATTCCGGGCCTTGGTCAATTTAGCGGCCTGAAAACCTCGGTGTTTCTCGAAGTGGAAGGCGCTGCACATTATCTGCCCGCGTATGCAGGCAATCTCGACATCATGACTTCCGCCGCGCTCGCCACCGCCGAGCGTATGGCGCAAACGCTCTTGAGCGTGCAGGGAGCGTAAAGCGATGAGCAAGAAACTCTATATTTCCGACGTCACGCTGCGGGACGGCAGCCACGCCATTCGTCATCAATACTCGATTCAGAACGTGCAGGACATCGCACGGGCGCTGGACCGCGCAAAAGTCGATTCGATCGAAGTCGCGCACGGCGACGGTCTGCAAGGATCGAGCTTCAATTACGGCTTTGGCGCACATAGCGATCTCGAATGGATTGAGGCGGTCGCGGACGTGGTGAAGCACGCGAAGATCGCCACGCTGCTGTTGCCCGGCATCGGCACGATTCACGATCTGAAGGCCGCCTACGATGCGGGCGCGCGCATCGTGCGCGTGGCCACGCATTGCACCGAAGCCGATATCTCGAAGCAGCACATCGAGTATGCACGCGAACTGGGCATGGATACGGTCGGCTTTCTGATGATGAGCCATATGACCACGCCGGAGAATCTGGCGGTCCAGGCGAAGAAGATGGAAGGCTACGGCGCGACCTGCATTTATGTGGTCGATTCGGGCGGCGCGCTGACCATGAGCGATGTGCGCGATCGCTTCCGCGCTGTGAAAGCCGTTTTGAAGCCGGAAACGCAGACGGGCATGCACGCGCACCACAACCTATCGCTGGGCGTGGCGAATTCGATCGTGGCGGTGGAAGAAGGTTGCGACCGCATCGATGCGTCGCTCGCGGGCATGGGCGCGGGTGCTGGCAACGCGCCGCTCGAAGTGTTTATCGCGGCAGCGGAACGCATGGGCTGGAATCACGGCACCGATCTCTACACGCTGATGGACGCTGCCGACGATATCGTGCGGCCCCTGCAGGATCGTCCGGTACGCGTGGATAGGGAAACGCTCGCGCTCGGCTATGCGGGCGTGTATTCGAGCTTCCTGCGCCATTCGGAAGTCGCCGCACAGAAGTACGGCCTGAAAGCCGTCGACATTCTGGTCGAACTCGGCAAGCGCCGCATGGTGGGTGGCCAGGAAGACATGATCGTCGATGTGGCGCTGGATCTGAAACAGCGCAGCACAACCGCCATGCAGTAAAAACGCACGCCGCGTGTCGCTTCAAGCGACTCGCGGCGTTGCTACGTCGAAGTCGCAGTACACATGCGCAGTACACACGATTAGCCGCCGCAAAGAGCGGCTGACACCCAACATTGGAGACTTTTCACATGACGTCACGAATCAGTGCTGCCGGAGGCGGCAACAAGGCGACCATTGGCCTGTGCCTGGCGATTGCGTTGCTCGAAGGCTTGGACCTGCAATCGGCGGGCGTGGCCGGACCGCGCATGGCGAAGGAGTTTTCGCTCGCCGTGGCGCAGATGGGCTGGGCATTCAGCGCGGGCGCGATTGGACTGCTGCCGGGCGCGGCGCTGGGCGGTCGACTCGCGGACCGCTTCGGACGCAAGCGCGTGCTGATGGCGTCGGTCGCGTTGTTCGGGCTGTTCTCGCTGGCGACGACGCTGGTCTGGAACTTCGAAAGCCTGCTGGTTGCACGCCTGTTGACGGGGCTCGGACTGGGCGCGGCGATGCCCAACCTCATCGCGTTGTGCTCCGAAGCCGCAGGCCCGCAGCAGCGCAGCACGGCGGTGGGTGCCATGTATTGCGGCATGCCGTTCGGCGCGGCGATTGCGGCCTTGATCGGCATGCTGGGCGCGAGTCCGACAAGCTGGCGCGATGTCTTCTATGTCGGTGGACTCGGGCCGATTGTGATGGTGCCGCTGCTCGGCGTGTTCCTGCGCGAATCGCAACAGTTCGTGGCGGCGCGCGCAGCCAAGGCATCGCGTGAAAGCGTCCCGGCAGTCAGCGAGGCTCTGTGGCGTCATGGCCGCGCACGCACCACGATTGCACTGTGGATCAGCTATCTCGGCACGCTGATCGTGCTGTATTTCCTGATGAACTGGCTGCCGTCGATGGTGCTTTCGCGCGGCCTCACGCGTTTGCAGTCGAACATCGTGCTGATGATGTTCAACATCGGAGGCGGCATCGGTGCCGTTGCGATCGCAACGATCATGGATCGATTTGGACGTCGTCGCACGGTGATCGGCATGTATGTGGGCATTGCGCTGGCGCTTGCGGCGCTGGCGAGTGCGGGCGGCGCAGGCTCGATGGCATGCGGTGGGCTGCTGTGCGGACTCTTCCTGGTGGGCGGCCAGTCGGTGCTCTATGCGCTTGCGGGTCACGCGTATCCCACGGAAGTGCGCGGCACCGGCGTGGGCGCTGCCGTGGCGGTGGGGCGGCTGGGTTCGATTCTCGGGCCGCTGGTGGCGGGGCAATTGTTCGCGCTGGGCCAGAGCGCTTCGATGCTGGTGGCGTCGAGCATTCCGCTTTGCGTGATCGCTGCACTCGCGGCTTTGACCGTGGTGGGCGGATTCGCGCGGCGCAGCGCGCCAGGCGCACAAGGCGTTTGAATCAAACATTTTTGGCGGAGTGGGCAAGCGCCTGCTTCATGACGGATTAGCGGGATTTACTGCAAGGACATCATCATGACCTCGACGGCACAGACAATCACGGAAGCCTCCACGAGCCAGTTCGCGCGCGTGAAGGACGGCGAACTCGAACTGCAGATTCACTACAACGACACGGGTGCGAGCGCATCGAATGCCGAAACCGTCGTGATGCTGCACGGCTCCGGGCCCGGCGCGAGCGGCTGGGCGAACTTCAACCGCAACGTCGAACCGCTCGTCGCGGCGGGTTATCGCGTGATCCTGATGGACTGCCCGGGCTGGAGCAAGAGCGACCCCATCGTCTGCACGACATCGCGTTCGGAGTTCAATGGGCGCCTGCTCAAAGGGCTGCTCGACGTGCTCGATATCGAGCGTGTGCATATTCTCGGCAATTCGATGGGCGGCCATAGCGCCGTGGCGTTTGCGCTGGCGAATCCGCAACGCGTCGGCAAGCTCGTGCTGATGGGCGGGGGTACCGGCGGCCCGAGCAACTTCGCGCCGATGCCCACCGAAGGGATCAAACTGCTGCAAGGGCTCTACCGCGAGCCCACCATCGACAACCTCAAGCGCATGATGAACGTGTTTGTCTACGACGCGAGCGCGATCACCGACGAACTGATGCAGGCGCGTCTCGACAATATGCTTGCGCGCCGCGACCACCTCGAAAATTTCGTGAAGAGCCTCGCGGCGAATCCGAAGCAATTCACCGACTATGGTCCGCGTCTTGGTGAAATCGCCGCGCCCGCGCTCGTGATCTGGGGCCGCGACGATCGCTTTGTGCCGATGGATATCGGCCTGCGTCTGCTTGCGGGCATGCAGAACGCGCAACTGCATGTGTTCAACCGTTGTGGCCACTGGGCGCAGTGGGAACATGCCGAGGCGTTCAATCGCATGGTGCTGGATTTCCTGCAGCATTGATCGGACGTTGATGACGTATCGGGCGCGCAGGGATGGAGCGCCATTGCGCGCCGCCCGAACGAGCGGCGTACACTGAATGGACCTTTGAGCGCGCTATGCATGCCGCATGTGCGCGCTCGATGGTCGGCATGTCCAACCGCATCCATCGGGAACGTCATGAAGAAACTGGTCAATCAACCGTCCGACGTCGTGCGCGAAATGCTCGAAGGCATTGCGCTGCAGGCGCCTAACGTCGTCATTCTCGGCAATGAAAACGTGCTGGTGCGCCGCGATATTCCCGAGGCCCAGTCGCGCGCGGTCGCGTTGATATCGGGCGGCGGCAGCGGTCATGAACCGGCGCACGGCGGCTATGTAGGGGCGGGCATGTTGAGCGCGGCGGTGTGCGGCGAAGTGTTCACCTCGCCGCCGACCGACGCGGTGCTCGCGGCGATCCGCGCGACGGCAGGCCCGAAGGGCGCGCTCCTGATCGTCAAGAACTACACGGGCGACCGGCTCAACTTTGGCCTGGCTGCTGAACTCGCGCGCGCTCAGGGCATTCCGGTCGAGGTCGTGACCGTCGCCGACGATGTTGCTTTGCGCGCTCACGCAGAGAAGCATCAGCGGCGCGGCATCGCGGGCACGGTGCTGATTCACAAGATCGCCGGCGCGGCAGCCGCGCGCGGGGCATCGCTCGATGTGGTGGCGGCGACCGCGCGCGATGCGGCGGCGAATCTGGGCACGATGGGCGTCGCGCTTGACGGTTGCACGCTGCCGGGCGTGGCGCAATCGAGCTTCACGCTCAACGACGACGAGATCGAACTGGGCCTTGGCATTCACGGCGAAAAAGGCGTGGAGCGCAGCGCGCCGCTGCCCGCCGACGAACTGACCGAAGCGCTGCTCGTCAACGTCCTCGAAGAGCTGGCCATCAAGCGCGGGGAGCGCGTGGTGCTGCTGGTCAACGGCCTGGGCGCGACGCCACAGATGGAACTCGATATCGTGCTGCGTGCGGCTTATTCGAGTCTGCAGCGCCGCGAAGTGCGTGTGGAGCGTGCGTGGGCGGGGACGCTGCTATCGGCGCTCAATATGCCGGGGTGCTCGATTTCGCTGATGCGTGTCGACGATAGCCGGCTCGCCTTGCTCGATGCGGCGACCGAGGCGCACGCATGGCCCGGTAAAGGCTGCATCAACCCGACGATTCGATTGGACGTGGTGTCCAGCGCGATTCATGAGGAATGCGTAGCAAAGCCCCTTGATGCTTCGCGCGCAGCGTGGGCGGCACGCGCGAAGGCCGCGTTGGATGCCGTCGCTCAAGCGCTGGTGCAAAACGAGGCGCGTTTGACCGAACTCGACGCACTTGCCGGGGACGGCGATCTCGGTGCGAGCATGCATCGCGCGGCGGATGCGGCATCGGCGTTGCCGGTGGATGCGCTGGGTACGGCGCCGCAGGCACTTGCGGCGCTTGGCGCGAGTTTGCGTCGCGCCATCGCGGGCAGTTCGGGGCCGTTCTATGCCACGGCGCTGTTGCGCGCTTCACGCGTGCTTGCCGATACGCCCGAGCCGACGCCGCAGGAATGGGCGCAGGCATGGCGAGGCGCGATCGAAGCGATTAGTGAGCTAGGCGGCGCGAAGGCGGGCGATCGCACGATGATCGACGCCTTGGCACCGGCGGTGGAGGCGTTCGAGGACGCGCTGAAAAACGGGCAGGTGGCGCAGCAGGCGTTCAGCGCTGCCGTGGCCGCAGCCGCGCACGGCGCGCAGGCGACGACGCATATGCATCCGCGCGTGGGCCGGGCGAGTTATCTGGGCAAGCGCGCGATTGGATCGCCAGATGGCGGCGCGGTGGCCGTGGCGTGCTGGCTGGCGGCGCTCGGCCCGTATGTGGGGAATCAGGCGGCGGTCGCTAGATAGGTGCGAATAAAGCCAATTGAGGGGCTGTAAAAATTATTTTGCAGATTCGCTTGACGAGCCGATCTGCGCCCTGCATAATTCGCCTCCTCCTGCTGATGCAGCGACGCAGAAAACACCGGAAGGCCTGATTTTCCAGATGTTTTCAGCGAATTGATCTTTAAAAATTTACAGCCGATAAGTGTGGGCGCTTGATTCGATTCAGCTCCCCGCCGCGATCATTCGTGATCTGGCGGGATAGCAAAAGTATCAAGAGTCTCACACAAAAGTAAGTCAGGTTTTTGAAGTAATTCAACTACCTGTCAGCTTTGAGTGAGCGACCGGTTCGAAAGAACCGAAAACAGTAACAGGTTTGAACTGAAGAGTT
>NZ_VWWJ01000025.1 GCF_011753055.1 Burkholderia sp. Ax-1719
TTCGCTGGCATGGCCGGTGCGTGGTCCGCTGCTCAATGGCTTCGACGACACCCGCAACAAGGGTGTCAATATTGGCGGTGCGCCGGGCGACCCCGTGAAGGCCGCGGGCGATGGTCGTGTGGTTTATGCCGGAAATGGGCTGCGCGGTTACGGCAATCTCATTATCATCAAGCATGACGCGACGTTTTTGACTGCGTACGCTCACAATCGAGCTTTGATGGTAAAAGAAGGAGATGCGGTTACCAAGGGCCAGAAAATCGCCGAAATGGGCAATACCGACTCAGACCGCGTGATGCTGCATTTCGAAGTACGCCGTCAGGGCAAGCCCGTCGACCCACTGAAGTACTTGCCGCCGCAATAAAGCGAGCCGACCATGCCGAAATCGAAGCGCCGCCTGCAGCAATCCGAGTCTGACAGTCAAGCCGCCCAGGTTTCGGTGGAGGAGGGCGTCGCGCCCGTCGAAGAAGACGATCTCGACGGTGCGCGCGAGCAGGACGAACGCGAGGAGCGCGACGCCGGCTCGGAAGAGAGCGGCGAGAGCGGCGAACGCGAAGGTGCCGAAGCCGCTCCGTCCGACGCGGACGACTTCCGCTCCATGCTGCAGGCCGAACTCACGGCCGACACCATCCAGCATTATCTGAACCGGATCAGTGTGAAGCCGCTGCTCACCGTCGAGGAAGAGCAGCGCTACTCGCGTCTGGCCAAGGCGGGCGAATTCGAGGCGCGTCAGGTGATGATCGAGCGCAATTTGCGCCTGGTCGTTTCCATCGCCAAGGGTTATCTGAATCGCGGCGTGCCGTTGCTCGACCTGATCGAGGAAGGCAATCTCGGTCTGATGCATGCGATCGAAAAGTTCGATCCTACGCGCGGCTTCCGTTTTTCGACGTATGCCACCTGGTGGATCCGTCAGAGCATCGAGCGCGCGATCATGAACCAGGCGCGCACGGTGCGCCTGCCGGTGCACGTGATCCGCGAGCTCAATCAGGTGCTGCGCGCCAAGCGCCATCTGGAGAAAAATTCGCTGAACGCCAATGCGGCGTCCGAGCGGCGCGACGCCAGCATCGACGACATCGCCTATCTCACGGGCAAGACCACCGAAGAAGTCACCGATATCCTCGCGCTCAACGAGCACACGGCCTCGCTCGACGCGCCGCTCGATCTCGATCCGGCGAGCAGCCTGCTCGACCTGCTGTCCGACGATCAGAGCCAGTCGCCCGATGCCGAAGTGCAGCACCGCGAGCTGGAAACGCTCACGCGCGCCTGGCTTGGCCGTCTGTCGGACAAGCATCGCCATGTCATCGAACGGCGTTTTGGCCTGAACCATATCGAACCCGCCACGCTCGAAGAACTGGCCGACGAAATGGGCCTCACCCGCGAGCGCGTGCGGCAGATCCAGCAGGAAGCGCTGGTGCGCCTCAAACGCTTTTTCGCCTCGAACGGCGTGCGCAAGGACGCCGTTCTCTAACATTGCGCCGTTCAACACGGCGCCCATCTGAATGACAGTACCCGTACTCGTATTCGACATCGAGACCATTCCCGATGTCGACGGCATTCGCCGTCTCGAAGATCTGCCCGCCTCGCTAAGCGACGCCGAAGTGGCCGAACACGCCTTCGCCGCGCGCCGCGAGAAGACCGGCAGCGATTTCCTGCCGCATCACCTGCAACGCGTCGCCGCGATTTCCTGCGTGTTCCGCGACGGTCAGGGCTTTCGCGTGCGCTCGCTCGGCACGCCGGAAGATGGCGAAGCAAAGCTGATCGATTCCTTTTATCGCACCATCGAAAAGTATACGCCGCAGCTCGTGTCCTGGAACGGCGGCGGCTTCGATCTGCCGGTGCTGCACTATCGCGCGCTGGTGCATGGCATCCGCGCGGTGCGCTACTGGGATCTGGGCGAGGAAGATCGCGAATTCAAGTGGAACAACTACATCAGCCGCTACCACTCGCGTCATACCGACCTGATGGATCTGCTGGCGATGTATCAGCCGCGCGCCAGTGCGCCGCTCGACGCGCTCGCCAAGCTGTGCGGCTTTCCGGGGAAACTCGGCATGGACGGCGGCCAGGTCTGGACGCAGTTCCAGCAGGGCCAAATCGAGGAAATCCGCAACTACTGCGAAACCGACGTGGTCAACACGTATCTGCTCTATTGCCGCTTCCAGAAGATGCGCGGCGGTTTCACCGAACGCGAATACGACGACGAAATCACTTTCGTGAAGCAGACGCTTGCGGGCGAGTCGGCGCCGCACTGGGCCGAATATCTGAAGGCGTTCGGCGACGCCGAATAGTGTCGAAGAGGCGTTGATTTCAGCCGAGTTCCAGCACGATCGGCTGATGATCCGACGCCTGGGTTGCGCCGTCGATGTCGCAGCGCTTGAGCCGGCTGCGCAGGTCCTCAGTGACGAAGACGAAATCGCAGGTCAGCGGTCCGTCAGACCATTGTGCGGTGTCATAGACGCCCGCTGTGGGCGGCGGTGTCGCGCCGGGATGCAGCGTGCTCCACGCATCGATGAAGGCGGGGCTACCCGTCAGCGGTTCGAGCATGCGCGTATAGACGGTGCTGCCCCAGGCGCTGTTGAAATCGCCGCAGACGATCGCACTGGCCGGTCGCGCTGTGCAGGCAAACGGGCCTTCGCTATTTTCGCCAGGTGCGGGTTGCGCTGCGTGCGCCGCGGCTTCCTGCTGGCAACGCCGTAGCGCATCCACCTGCGCGAGCCGCTGGCGCTCCGAATAAAATTCCAGATGGGTCACCAGCACGCGCAGCGCGCCGCCCGGCGCTTCGAGGACTGCCTCCAGCGCCACGCGCTGCATCGACGGTGCGGCGGGATCGGCGGGCCAGGGCAGCAGGTGGCGAAAGACCTGCGCCACCGGCAGGCGCGTAGCGAGCGCGTTGCCGAACTGCCGTCGTCTGGCGGTTTTTGCGCCTTTCTCGCGCCTCAGTGCAGGAGAATCGGCCGCCAGATCGGCGCCAATGGCTTCGACCACCGTAAAGCCGGGTAGCAGCGCGGCGAGTTCCGCAAACTGATCGTCGCCGGGGCCGCCGGGCAGTGCATGGAAGCCGCGTGTGATTTCCTGCAGACACAGCACATCGAAATCGGCCAGGCGCTGCGCTTCGCGCACGGTGCGTGCGAGATCGACCGTCCCGGCCGCGTCGCGGCCCCATTGAACGTTCCAGCTGACGAGTTTCAGGGGTTTCATGGCGATCGGCCTCGCGTGTCGTTGAGCCTCACACGTCGCACGGCTGACGCTGGATTTGCGTCGGCCTTCAGCGGCGTGTGGCCGCGTATTCGGAAGCCTGATAGGCGATGGCCGGGCCCGCCGTCGCGCGCGTTATCGAGAGGTTACATGACGCACGCTCGCTGGCCACGACGGCCTGACGCTGGAAGTACACCGCGAACGGCACATCGCCGTATTTACCGAGCGCATACTGGTAGCACTCGTTGCCGTTTTCGCCGCGCACGCGGTCGGGCGGCCCGACGCGGGCGATGACGTCATTTTGCGACATGCCGCGCGTAACCTTCGACATGGTCACTTCGGGAGCCGGAATGGACGAAGACACGCAGGCGCTCAGGCCGAGTGCGGCGGCGAGCGCCGCCAGGCAAACCACTTTGTTCATGCTGTTTCTCGGAATCGGAGGGAGAGGCTTACCTGTACGCGCGCGGGGGCACGATGCCAATCGGACTGTTCCCAAAAGCGGGCTGCCAGGGATTCCGAAACGTTGTAAAACATCGCGAAGCCGGGGTTGGCCGCGCTGCGCCGCTCAATCGAAAATCAGGCGCACGACGAGGTAAAGAAGTCCGATCATCAATATCGGGCTGCCGATCAGTGCGGCGGCGACGATATACGACTGCCGCCGGGCGGCGCGGTCGCGTGGCAACGCTTCGAGCAGGGGCGCCAGAAAGACGACAGCGACGCACAATGCGCCGAGCGCAATCACAAAACCGGTAGCGGAAAAAAGCGTGTCCATGATGTCGGGTCCTTGGCGACAGCCTCACGGGGCACGTCGCGAGAAACATCGTACTGACGGACGTCGGCGGAGTAGATCGGATTTATCCGAAAGCGGGACGCCGCGTACGAAGACAACCTGTGTAACGGCTTCTCCCGTGTCCGACTGAAGCGCGCATAAGGAGGCGCTCGCCGAATCGACTACAATCTCGCCTTCGTCTAAAAAATCCACCCCCACTGTCTGTCAGGAATCCGCTGGTGTCCCAAGCCGCCCCCGACCCTCAAACCGAAACCGTCCACGCCGAGGCCGCCATGCCGTTGCCTACGCCCTCGAAGAAGCGCAGCAAGCGCGAGCGTCGCGCCGAGAAGCGCGCCGCCGTCGAGGCGTCGGTTGCTCATGCCCCGATTCTTGAAATCGAATCCCTCGACATGGAGGCGCGCGGTGTAGGCCGTACTGTCACCGAAACGGGCGAACCGGGCAAGGTGATCTTTGTCGAGGGTGCGCTGCCTGGCGAGCGTGTCACTTACTTGAGCTATCGCAAGAAGCCGACTTTCGAGCAAGCCGAAGTCGTCGATGTGCTGCGCGAAAGTGCGATCCGCACGAAGCCGCAATGCGCGTTCTTCGGCAAATGCGGCGGCTGCTCGATGCAGCATCTGGACGTGCGCGCCCAGATCGCCGTCAAGCAGCGCGTGCTGGAAGACAACCTCAAGCACCTTTCGAAGATTCGCTCGGAAACGATGTTCCGGCCGATTCACGGCCCGTCCTGGGGCTACCGCTATCGCGCGCGCCTGACCGTGCGCAACGTGCCGAAGAAGGGCGGCGTGCTGGTGGGTTTCCACGAACGCAAGAGCAGCTATGTGGCCGACATGACGAGCTGCGAAGTGCTGCCGCCCAATGTTTCGGCGATGCTGGTGCCGCTGCGCCATCTGGTGGGCGCGCTGTCGATCAGCGATCGCATGCCGCAGATCGAACTGGCCGTGGGCGCGAGCGTCACGGCGCTGGTGCTGCGCATTCTCGAACCGCTGACCGCCGCCGACGAAGACTTGCTGCGCGCGTTCGCGGACGAGCACAACGTGCAGTTCTGGCTGCAGCCCAAGGGTCCGGAAACGGTGTTCCCGTTCTATCCGCTCGACAAGCCGCTCGACTACACGCTGCCGGAATTCAACATCCGCATGCCGTTCAAGCCGACCGACTTCACCCAGGTCAACCACCAGATCAACCGCGTGCTCGTGGGCCGCGCGCTGCGTCTGCTCGCGCCGGAAGCGGGCGATCGCGTACTCGATCTGTTCTGTGGCATCGGCAACTTCACGCTGCCGCTTGCGCGTCTGTCGCGCGAAGTGGTCGGGATCGAAGGCAGCGAGCAACTGACCACGCGTGCGCTCGAAAACGCGCGCGCCAACGGCGTGGACGGTCATACGTCTTTCGCCTGCCGCAATCTGTTCGAAGTGACGGCGGACGATATCCGCGCGCTCGGCCATTTCGACAAGTACCTGATCGATCCGCCGCGCGAAGGCGCGCTGGCCGTGTCGCAGGCGCTGGCTGAAATCGCGCAGAGCGGCAACGGCCCGCTGCCCAAACGCATCGTGTATGTGTCGTGCAGCCCGGGCACGCTCGCGCGCGACGCCGGCGTGCTGGTGAACGAAGCCGGTTATCGGCTCAAGGGCGCGGGCGTGGTCAATATGTTCCCGCACACCTCGCACGTCGAATCGATCGCGCTGTTCGAGCGCGATTAAGTGCACACCTGAGACCGCCTGAGTCCCGCCGCGAAGATTGTCGCGGCGGCGGGACGAAAAAAAACGCCACGGGGATACCGTGGCGTTTTGTTTTGCGGTGCTCAGGCGGCGATTACCAGATCTGCCACCAGGACTTCTGTTCCTTGCCCGGACGTGCGTGACCCGTGATGTACGGGCTGTCCGGGAAGGTTGCGGCCAACACGCGACGGGTGTCGTCGGCGAGTTGCGGCTGATCCAGCTTCTGGTACGACAGGATCATGATGTGCAGCGCGTCTTCAATGGCCGGTGCGCTCTTGTATTCCGTGATCGCCAGCTGCGCGCGGTTGATGGCCGCCACGTAGGCGCCACGACGATAGTAGTAGTCGGCGGCGTGCACTTCGTGCGAAGCCAGCGCATTGACGATGTAGCGCATGCGCTGCGCGGCGTCAGGCGCGTACTTGCTCTGCGGCGACTTGTCGACCACGACCTTGAAGGCGTCATACGACTCGCGCAGCGACTTCGGATCGCGCTCGCTCATGTCCTGGCCCGAGAAGCGGCCGAACAGACCCAGATCGTCGTTGAAGTGGATCATGCCCTTGAGGTAGTACGCGTAGGCGATGTCCGGGTGATCCGGGTGCAGCTGGATGAAGCGGTTGATCGCCTGATCGGCGGCGTCGTTCTCGTTATCCTTCCAGTCGCAGTAGGCCACGTTGATCTGTGCCTGTTGCGCGAAGTGACCAAACGGATCGCGTCCTTCGAGCTGTTCGAAGTACTTCGCGCACTTGCCCCAGTCGCCACCGGAGAGCGCGTCCTGGGCCTCCGTATATAATTTGTTGTTGTTCCACGTTGCCGTTTCGTCGGTTTTTTCCGGCAGGCCGTGGCAGGCAGCCACTACGGTGAGCGCGGCGCCGCAGGCGGCAATGCGAAAGACGTTGCCCATCTTGCCGAGCGTTTGCATGTGCTTTGCGCGCAGTGCGTTTCGGGCCGCTGCATTTTTGGCCAGTTTCGTGTTCGTGTTCAAGGCTCGCATTTATCCCAGTCCAGCTTCAGGTCCACAGGTGACCCAGACTCAATGACCCGTTCAGTTATTCCGGGGGCCGGCGCTCCCGGCGCCCAAAACAGCATCAGCGATTATAGCCTGGGCGATGTGCCCGATGCCGCAGGAGCCGATGAGGCGCTTGACGACGATATGGTCGAAGGCATTTCCGCTCCTATCCAGGGCGGTCCTTCGCGCACGCGCGTCGCCCGCGAAGATCAGGAGGCGCGCCGCGCCGAAGTGCCCGACGAGCTTGCCGGCGAGCGTCTCGACAAGGTCCTCGCCAGAGTGTTTCCGGAGTTTTCGCGCAACCGCCTTCAGGGCTGGATCGAGGCGCAGCGCGTGCACGTCGACGGCAAGCCCGCCAAGGTGCGTCAGCCGGTGCCGCTAGGCGCGGTGATCGAACTCGTGCCGGATCTGCTGCCCGAGCAGCTGGCGTTCACGCCCGAGCCGGTGCCGCTCGACGTCATCTACGAAGACGAAGCCATTCTCGTCATCAACAAGCCAGCCGGGATGGTGGTGCATCCCGCCGCAGGCAACTGGAGCGGCACGATCCTCAACGGTCTGCTGCACCGTTACGGCGAAGCCGCTGCCGGCCTGCCGCGCGCGGGCATCGTGCACCGGCTCGACAAGGAAACGTCCGGGCTGATGGTGGTGGCGCGCACGCTCGAAGCGCAAACCGACCTCGTGCGCCAGCTTCAGGCGCGTACGGTCAAGCGTCGCTATCTCGCGCTGGTGTGGGGCACTATGCCCGACGAAGGCACCATCGACGCGCCGATCGGCCGCGATCCGCGCGATCGCGTGCGCATGGCCGTGGTGAGCGGCGCATCGGGCAAACCGGCGCGCACGCACTACCGCCGCATCGACAAAACCATCTGGCACCAGCAGCCGATCAGCGCGATCCACTGCGATCTCGAAACCGGCCGAACGCACCAGATTCGCGTGCATTGCGCGCATATCCGCCATCCGCTGCTGGGCGACCCGGTTTATGGGCACGCGCGCGGCAGGCGTTCGGTGCAGGCGTTGCCGGGCGATTTCGCGCGTCAGGCGCTGCATGCGTATCGTCTGGGCCTGATCCATCCGGTCACCGGCCGCGCGATGCAATGGCGCGCCGAAGTCCCCGACGACATGGACGCGCTGATCGAAGCGCTCGGTTTCGGCGGCGAGGAGCGCGAGGAAGATAACGCCTTCGACGAGATGTTCGACAGCGCCTATACGGACGAGGGCTATGTAATCGGCAGTAACGAAGAGGATTACGCGGACGACGACGAGGACGACGACGAGGACGACGATCAGGACGAAGATCACGACCACGACGATCACGAAGGCGACGACGAGGACAAGCCCGCATGACGACCTGCCCGGAACTGACTGCCGACGATCTGCTGCACCCGTCCTGGGACGTCGCGCCGCGCGTGCGCGCGATCGTGACGACGCGCAACGGCGGCGTGAGCGTCGGGCCGTTCGGCCGCTGGCAGGCCGGCGCGCAGCCGGGCGAGGGCGTCGAATTGCCGTGCGGTCTGAATCTGGGCCGGATGTCGGGCGACGATCTTGAGCACGTCGAAGCCAATCGCGCGCGTCTGCTGGGCTACGCGGGCGTGCCCGCGGCATGGCTCAAGCAGATTCACGGCCCGATCGTGGTCGACGCTGCCGAGGCGCTTGAAGCGGCGCGCTCCGGCACGCCGCTCGAAGCCGACGCAAGCGTGACCGACCAGCCCGGCATCGCCTGCACGGTGATGGTCGCCGACTGCATGCCGGTGCTGCTGTGCGACGGCGCAGGCCGGGCGGTTGGCGCGGCTCATGCGGGCTGGCGTGGTCTCGCCGCAGGTGTCATCGAAAAGACGGCGCAGCGCGTGGCGACGCTCGCGGGCTGCGCCACCGGCGACCTGCACGCGTACCTCGGACCGGCCATCGGGCCGACGGCCTTCGAAGTAGGGGCAGACGTGCGTGACGCGTTCATGACTCACGCGGCTGCTGTCGACGGCGCACAACGCGCGCAGACCGGCGCGAGCGAGGCTACAGCCGCCGCGTTCGCGCCGCGCGCCGAAGCGCCCGGCAAGTATTTCGCCGATCTGGGCGCACTCGCGCGCCTGCGTTTGGGCGAGCTTGGCATCACGCGCGTCAGCGGTGGAGGCATGTGCACCTACACAGACCGTGAACGCTTCTATTCGTACCGACGCGAGCCCGTCACGGGCCGTATGGCGGCGCTTATCTGGCTCGAAGCTTGAGCCACGTTTGAGCCGCTTCTAACACGTGCCCCGCAGGCTTTTCGCTGCGGGGCACACTCCCTCGCACAGGCCGTTCGGCCGATTTTTGCTGCGCCGCACACTCGACCGGAAAGCACCGTCTTTCATGCGTCACGAATCGGAATGGCGCGCGTCTCATTGCACTGCAAGCACTTGCCTGCATGGCGGTTTTTCTGCCCTCTGCCGACCCCGCACGTCCGGCGCATGGGGGCGCGTTCATGCGCATCGGGAAAACGATAATTAAAAAAATATCGCAGTGCGGCAAAATCGGGCACAAGCATTGACACGCTTTGCAGTGGGGAGCAAGAATGTCCCTCACCTACGGGACAGGACGCACCGGGCGCAAGACAGTGGCGCGCCTTGCGCGTTCCACCTGCCTCTCAACCAGTCCTTTGGGACACATCGGTCAAAAGCAGGCATGACGGCATCTCAACGTTCCACGACTCACCCCGGTACGGGCGCTTCAAACGACGGTGCGCAGTCTTTCATTCCGAATTTCACGCCGGACGCCGCCGGCATGCAGCAAATGCTGGACGCCTGGACCCAGGCCTGGCGCAATGCGATGAACGCCGCGCAGCAAGCGGGCGCGCAGCAGTGGGGCGCGCCAGGGCAGCCCGGCACGTTGTGGCCCGGCGTCGCTGGCGCCATGAACGGTGCAACGAATCCCGCTCAGGCTGCTCAAGCTGCTCAAGCCGCGTTCGGTGCAGCGATGAATCCAGCCGCGATGCAATCGGCGCTGGGTCAATTCGGCAATCTTGGCAATCTGGGCGGCGCCTTCGAGGCGTTCAAACTGCCTTCGGCCTCTATCGAACCGACGCGCCTTCAACACCTTCAAGCCGACTACTCGCGCGATGCGATGGAACTGCTGCGCGAAGCCTCGGCCGCGCAACCCAAATCGCCTGAACTCAAGGATCGCCGCTTCAGCTCCGACGCGTGGAAAGCCACGCCGGCCTACGCCTTCACGGCGGCCTGGTATCTGCTGAACGCGCGCTATCTGCACGAGATGGTCGACGCCATCGACACCGATGCGAAAACGCGCGAACGCATCCGCTTTGCCGTGCAGCAGTGGACGGCCGCCGCGTCGCCCAGCAACTTCCTCGCCCTGAATCCCGACGCGCAGAGCGCCTTGCTCGAAAGCCACGGCGAAAGCCTGCGCCAGGGCGTGATGAACCTGCTCGGCGACATGTCGCGCGGCAAGATCTCGCAAACCGACGAATCGCGCTTTGTCGTGGGCCGCAATCTGGCGACCACGGAAGGCTCGGTGGTGTACGAGAACGAGCTGTTCCAGCTGATCCAGTACAAGCCGCGCACGCCCACTGTGCGCGAGCGCCCGCTGCTGGTCGTGCCGCCGTGCATCAACAAGTACTACATCCTCGACCTGCAGCCCGAAAACTCGCTCGTCGCGTACGCGCTGGAGCAGGGCCAGCAGGTGTTCCTGGTCTCCTGGCATAACGGCGATGCGTCGATTGCCGACAAGTCCTGGGACGACTACATCGAAGACGGCGTGCTGCGCGCCATCGACACCACCCGCAGCATCAGCGGACGCGAGCAGATCAACACGCTCGGCTTCTGCGTGGGCGGCACGCTGCTGGCCACGGCGCTGTCCGTGGCGGCGGCGCGCGGCGAGCATCCGGTTTCGTCGATGACGCTGCTCACGGCGATGCTCGACTTTTCCGATACGGGCGTGCTCGACGTGTTCGTCGACGAGGCGCACGTGCAGATGCGCGAGCAGAGCATCGGCGGCAAGAACGGCGGTACGCCGGGCCTGATGCGCGGCATGGAGTTCGCCAATACGTTCTCGTTCCTGCGCCCGAACGACCTGGTCTGGAACTACGTCGTCGATAACTACCTCAAGGGCCGTACGCCCGCGGCGTTCGACCTGCTCTACTGGAACAGCGATTCGACCAGCCTGCCCGGCCCGATGTACGCGTGGTATCTGCGCAATACGTATCTGGAAAACAAGCTGCGCGAACCGGGCGCGCTGACCGTGTGCGGCGAAGAAGTGGATCTTTCGCGCATCGACGTGCCGACGTTCATCTACGGCTCGCGCGAAGACCATATCGTGCCGTGGCGCACGGCGTACGCGTCGGTGCCGCTGCTTTCCGGGCCGCTCAAGTTCGTGCTGGGGGCGTCAGGTCACATCGCCGGCGTGATCAATCCGGCTTCGAAGAACAAGCGCAGTCACTGGGTGTTCGATACCGAGGCAAAGCATCTGCCCGACGAAGCCGACGACTGGTTCGACGCCGCCGAGGAAAAGCCGGGCAGCTGGTGGCCGGAGTGGGCCGGTTGGCTCGATCAGTTCGGCGGCAAGAAAGTCAAGCCGCGCGCCCAGGCCGGATCGGCGGAATTCCCCGAGATCGAGCCCGCGCCGGGGCGCTACGTCCAGCAGCGCGAGTGACGCGGCTCATATAAAAACAGCAGCAACGGTTTGACTGGGTTTGGGTTTTTAACATTGACGGGCAAGCATCTCTCGCGATTTCGCGCAGCCCTGAGGAATGGAAAATGACTGACATTGTGATCGTTTCGGCCGCACGCACGGCGGTGGGTAAATTCGGCGGCTCGCTGGCGAAAGTGGCCGCGCCCGACCTCGGCGCGCTGGTGATCAAGGCGGCGCTCGAGCGCGCGGGCGTGAAGCCCGATCAGGTGAGCGACGTGATCATGGGTCAGGTGCTCACGGCAGGTTCCGGCCAGAACGTGGCGCGTCAGGCGTCGCTGAAGGCTGGTCTGCCCACAGCCGTGCCGGCGATGACGATCAACAAGGTCTGCGGCTCGGGCCTGAAGGCCGTGATGCTGGCCGCCAACGCGATCATCGCAGGCGACTCGGACATCGTGGTGGCAGGTGGTCAGGAAAACATGAGCGCCGCGCCGCACGTGCTGCCGGGCTCGCGCGACGGCTTCCGTATGGGCGACGCCAAGCTGATCGACAGCATGATCGTCGACGGCCTGTGGGACGTGTACAACCAGTACCACATGGGCGTGACGGCGGAAAACGTCGCGAAGGAATACGGCATCACGCGTGAAGAGCAGGACGCGTTTGCGGCTGCTTCGCAGAACAAGGCTGAAGCCGCGCAAAAAGAAGGTCGTTTCGACGCGGAAATCGTGCCGGTCGAAATCCCGCAGCGCAAGGGCGAGCCGCTCAAGTTCGCCACCGACGAATTCGTGCGTCACGGCGTCACGGCCGAATCGCTCGCGGGCCTGAAGCCGGCGTTCTCGAAGGAAGGCACGGTGACGGCGGCTAACGCTTCGGGTCTCAACGACGGCGCGGCAGCAGTGGTGGTGATGTCGGCGAAGAAGGCCGAGGCGCTGGGCCTCACGCCGCTCGCGCGCATCAAGTCGTACGCCGCCGGCGGCGTCGATCCGAAGATCATGGGCATGGGCCCGGTGCCGGCTTCGAAGCGTGCGCTGGAGCGCGCGGGCTGGTCGGTGGGCGACCTCGACCTGATGGAAATCAACGAGGCGTTCGCGGCGCAGGCGCTGGCCGTAAACAAGCAGATGGGCTGGGACACGTCGAAGATCAACGTGAACGGCGGCGCGATTGCGATCGGCCATCCGATCGGCGCATCGGGCTGCCGCATTCTGGTGACGCTGCTGCACGAAATGCAGCGCCGCGACGCGAAGCGCGGCCTGGCGTCGCTGTGTATCGGCGGCGGCATGGGCGTGGCGCTGGCGCTGGAACGCATTTAAGCGGGGACCTACCCGTCCGGCATGGTTGTGATCTGGCGTTTATTTGATAGCATGCGCGCTCAGGCTGCGGATGTGCCAGGTGAGCGCCAGATGAGCACCAGGCGAGATCAGGAGCAGCAGGCGAAAGGCGAGGCCGGGGCCGTCGATTGGCGCTCCGGAAAACGATAATGGAGTGTGGTTTATGTCACAGCGTATTGCGTATGTAACGGGCGGTATGGGCGGCATCGGAACGGCTATCTGCCAGCGCCTCGAAAAGCAGGGCTTCAAGGTCGTCGCGGGCTGCGGCCCGAACTCGCCGCGCCGTGTGAAGTGGCTCGAAGAGCAGAAAGTGCTGGGCTTCGACTTCGTCGCCTCGGAAGGCAACGTGGGCGACTGGGACTCGACGTGCCAGGCGTTCGCCAAGGTTAAGGCGGAAGTAGGCGAAGTCGACGTGCTAGTCAACAACGCCGGCATCACGCGTGACGGCGTGTTCCGCAAGATGACGCACGAAGACTGGACGGCGGTGATCGACACCAACCTGACCAGCCTCTTCAACGTCACGAAGCAGGTGATTGACGGCATGGTCGAGCGTGGATTTGGTCGCGTCATCAATATTTCGTCGGTGAACGGCCAGAAAGGCCAGTTCGGCCAGACCAACTACTCGACCGCCAAAGCCGGCATCCACGGCTTCACGATGGCGCTCGCGCAGGAAGTGGCCACCAAGGGCGTGACGGTCAACACGGTGTCGCCGGGCTATATCGGCACGGACATGGTGAAGTCGATCCGCCCCGACGTACTCGAAAAGATCGTCGCGACGATTCCCGTGCGCCGCCTTGGCGCGCCGGAAGAAATCGCCTCGATCGTCGCGTGGCTCGCCTCGGAAGAGTCGGGCTTCGCAACCGGTGCTGACTTCTCGCTGAACGGCGGGTTGCACATGGGCTGATTCCGCCCGCTGCGCGCGTTGAAGGGCGCGCGGCGAAAGCGGGATCGACGGCGGTAGCGGACCTGTTTGCACGCCGGGGCAGGCCGCTTCCGGGCTAGACGACGCGCGATGGCATTGGCCTTCGCGCGTTGGCGCATACAAGGGCGACATATGACGACTACAAAGAAAACCGCCGAACGACTGATCAAGAAATATCCGAACCGTCGGCTGTACGACACGGAGACGAGCACCTACATCACGCTGACCGATGTGAAGCAACTCGTGCTCGATCAGGAAGAGTTCAAGGTCATCGACGCGAAGACCAACGAGGATCTGACGCGCAGCATCCTGCTGCAGATCATCCTTGAGGAAGAGGGCGGCGGTCTGCCGATGTTCTCGTCGTCGATGCTGTCGCAGATCATCCGTTTCTACGGCCATGCGATGCAGGGCATGATGGGCACCTACCTGGAAAAGAACATCCAGGCGTTCATCGACATCCAGAACAAGCTCGCGGACCAGTCGAAGGGGCTTTACGAAGGCAATGCGATGAACCCTGAAGTCTGGTCGCAGTTCATGAACATGCAGGCGCCGATGATGCAGGGCATGATGACCAGCTACATCGAGCAGTCGAAGAACATGTTTGTGCAGATGCAGGAGCAGATGCAGAACCAGGCGAAGAACATGTTCAGCAGCTTCCCGTTCAAGCCGGTTTCGCCGGTATCCCCGGCCGCGCCCGCAGCTTCGGCGCAGGGTGCGGACGAAAACACGAGCGGCGAAGAAGAGAAGAAGTAAGCGTCGAGCGGGTCAGGTAGTGAAAAGAAGCGGCAAAGGCGCGGCAGCCCACGCGCCGATGGCCGCTTTTTTGTTTTTTGCTTTTGTGGTGTGAGGCTGGACGACGCCTGGTGGGGTCAAGTAGCTTGCAGGTCGCGCAGCGCCTGCGGATGCATTTCCGCGACGCGCAGCAGCGTTTGCGCTGCACCCGTTGGCTGGCGACGCCCCTGTTCCCAATCCTGCAGCGTTCGCGTGGACACGCCGAGCAGTGCCGCAAAGGCGCTTTGCGAAAGCCCGACCTTGGCGCGCGCCAGGGCGGCCGGAGTGGGTTCCACGCGCGTGATGCGGCCCGCGCGCCCGCGCTTCATTTCGCCGACTGACTTCAGAAGATCGGCTTGAAACTGTTCCAGTTCTTTATCCACGTTCCACCTCGTTTTCCACGGCCGCGCGCAACTGATTGAGAAACGCTGCGGGCAGATTGTCGAATTTCGCTTTTGCGTAGACGATCAGCAACCAGATGCAGCCGTCTTCCAGCACGTTGTAGTAAATCACGCGCGCGCCGCCGCGTTTGCCGAATCCGAAGCGCCGCCAGCGCACCTTTCGCAGACCGGCTGTGCCGGGAATAACATCGCCTGCCAGCGGATTGTCTGCAAGCCAGGTGATGAATGCTTCGCGGTCGCAATCACGCCAGACTTCTGCGGCGTAGCGCTGGAATGTTTCCGTTTCGATAATTGTGAGCATGGGCGCAACGAGAATGATTATACGGCAATGCCGTATTTCGATAGAGAGAAAGTGGTCGGAAAGTTGATCTATGTCGACTTGGCTTCCGACCCCGACTTCTCTTCATGCTATCCACCCACGCCACCCCCTTCCATACGCCAAATGGGTAAAATGGCGGATTGGCTTGAATCTGCGCGGCGCAACGAACGCCTTGCGCCCCACATCCGGACGTACACGTGAAAAACCCAGTTGAATCAACGACCTCCCGCAATCCCGCCCCGCGCGTCGGGATGGTTTCCCTCGGCTGCCCCAAGGCGCTAGTCGACTCCGAGCAGATCATTACCCAGCTGCGTGCGGAAGGTTATGAAATCTCGGGTTCGTACGACGGCGCCGATCTGGTCGTGGTCAACACCTGCGGCTTTATCGACGAAGCGGTGCAGGAAAGCCTCGACGCCATCGGCGAGGCGCTCTCCGAAAACGGCAAGGTGATCGTCACCGGCTGTCTCGGCAAGAAGGCCAGCGCAAGCGGCTCGAATCTGATCGAGGAAGTGCATCCGAAGGTGCTGGCCGTGACCGGCCCGCACGCCGTGGGCGAAGTGATGCAGGCGGTGCACAGCCATCTGCCCAAGCCGCACGATCCGTTCGTCGATCTCGTGCCGCCCGCGGGCATCAAGCTCACGCCGCGCCACTACGCGTATCTGAAGATTTCGGAAGGCTGTAACCACCGCTGCACGTTCTGCATCATCCCGTCGATGCGTGGCGACCTGGTGTCGCGTCCGGTCGCGGAAGTCATGCTCGAAGCGGAAAACCTCTTCAAGTCGGGCGTGAAGGAACTGCTGGTGATCTCGCAGGACACGAGCGCCTACGGCGTGGACGTCAAATACCGCACCGGTTTCTGGAACGGCAAGCCGATCAAGACGCGCATGACGGATCTGGTCGAGGCGCTGGGCGAACTGGCCGCGCAGTACGGCGCGTGGGTGCGCCTGCATTACGTCTACCCGTACCCGAGCGTCGACGAAGTTATTCCGCTGATGGCCGAAGGTCCGTACAAGGGCCACATCCTGCCGTATCTGGACGTGCCGTTCCAGCATGCTCACCCCGAAGTGCTCAAGCGCATGAAGCGCCCCGCGAACGCGGAAAAGGTCATGGAGCGCGTGAAGGCGTGGCGCGAAATGTGCCCCGATCTGACGATCCGCAGCACGTTTATCGCCGGTTTCCCGGGCGAGACGGAAGAGCAGTTCGAAACGCTGCTCGACTTCATCCGCGAAGCCGATCTGGATCGCGTGGGCTGCTTCGCCTACTCGCCGGTCGAAGGCGCGACGGCTAACGAACTCGACGGCGCGCTGCCGGACGAAGTGCGTGAAGAGCGTCGCGCGCGCTTCATGGAAGTGGCCGAAGAAGTTTCGGCCAAGCGTATGCAGCGCAAGGTCGGCAAGACGCTCAAGGTGCTGATCGACGAGATCAATCCCGATGGCGGCATCGGCCGTACGGCGGCTGACGCGCCCGAAATCGACGGCGTGGTCTACGTCGCGCCGGCGACCAAGGCGTCGAAGCGCTACAAGGTGGGCGATTTCGTTTCCGTGAAGATCACCGGCGCCGACGGCCACGATCTCTGGGGCGAGGTCTGAGCGGCATGACGGACGCTGTGCCGGAAATCCTCGCTTACGGCGAGGCCATGGTCGAATTCAATCAGGCCGCGCCGGGCAAGCGGGAGTACCTGCAAGGCTTCGGCGGCGATACCTCCAACTTTGCGATCGCGGCGGCGCGTCAAGGCGCGCGCGCCGGCTTCGTTTCGGCGGTTGGCGACGATCAGTTCGGGCGCTTGCTGCTCGATCTGTGGACGCGCGAAGGCGTCGATACCGCGCACGTGCGCGTGAACGCCGACGCGCCGACCGGCGTGTACTTCGTCTCGCACGGCCCGCAAGGTCATGCGTTCGACTATCTGCGCAAGGGCTCGGCAGCAAGCCGCTACGCATCCGGCGATCTGCCGCGCGACGCGCTGGCTGCCGCACGTGTGCTGCATCTGTCGGGCGTCAGTGTGGCGATTGGCGACGCAGCCTGCGATGCGGCCTTCGCGGCAATCGAGCACGCGCGCGCCAACGGTGTGCAAATCAGTTTCGATACCAATCTGCGGCTGAAGCTCTGGCCGCTCGCGCGCGCGCGCGCCGTGATGACCGAAGTGCTTCGCCTGACCGACATCTGTCTGCCCAGTTGGGACGATGTGGCCGTGCTGACCGGCCTCGACGACCGCGATGCGATCGTTGACCGTCTGCTCACGCTGGGCGCGCGGGTGGTTGCGCTCAAGCTCGGCAAGGAAGGCGCGTACGTGGCGACGCCAAACGAGCGCCGGGTGGTGCCGGGGCGCGTCGTGCAGGCCGTCGATGCGACTGGCGCGGGCGATTGTTTTGGCGGCGCGTTTGTCGCGCGCCTCGTGGCCGGTGACGATCCATTCGCGGCGGCGCGCTATGCCAACGCGGCAGCGGCACTATCGACGCAAGGCTATGGTGCCGTCGCACCGATCCCGCATCGCAACGATGTCGAGCGTGTGCTGGCCGCGGGCTGATCACCGCATCGCCGCGCAGCACCCTGATCAGAGGAATCCGATGGAAGTTTCAAGCTCGAAAGCCGCGCGTCGCTTTGGCTGGCTCGCGACGGTGGCGATGGTGCTGCCGCTCGCGGCCTGCGCTGTCGACGGCAATCATTCGACCGACGCTGCGGCGGGCGCACCCGTGGTGCATTCGTCGCTGAAGCCGAATCCCGAATTCGCCAGGCTCCCGCAATACGCGGGGACGCTCGGCAAGCGCAAGATCGTGATGCGGCTGGGCGCGAAGACCGACCCTGACGATCCGGGCGGCGTGCACGGAGAGTACCAGTTCAGCGATACGGGCGAAGTGATCCTGATTGCGGGCGACCGCTCGGGCGCGACGCTGGAAGCCGAAGAATCCAACGACGGCACACGTATCACCGGAAACTGGGTGGGCACGTTCGCAGCCGACGGTTCGATCTCCGGCGACCGTATGGAAGTGGACGATTCGGATCCGGTGCCGTTCGAGCTGAAGCCGATTGCGGCTGGGGCGACTGGCATGTCCGGCGCTGCTCAGGCGCCTGCGCCTGCTGCGAAGAGCGGCAACGCCGTGGGCGGCGTCGGTAACGTTGTGACCGGCGAGTAAGCGTCCAGGCTTCAGGCGTGCAATGCGCCTGAAGCCTTCATTCTTTTTGCGCTGGCAGACCGCGCGCGCGGCTAGGCGCGGCCACTGCGACACGCTTCAATTTCGCGCGCGAGCGATTGCGTATCGCAATCAGTCTGCTCTCCAGCGATTCGCGCTCGCGCTGCCATTCGGCGCGCTCCTTTGCCACAACTTCGTTCTCCCGCTGTGCCGCGCGCAACGCGTCATCCTGACTTGTCTGTGTGACGCGCGCTGCGCCGAGTTCGCCCAGCAGCGTTTCATTGCGCTGTTGCAGCGCGGCCGCGAGCGCATCCGCGCGCCGACGCTCTTCGCGGGCCTCGCTGATCTGCTGCATCATGTGCTTCTGCACGCCTTCCATGCGCTGTGTCGCCTTGTCCAGTTCGGACTGGAAGGCCGCATCCCGTGCTTCCAGCGACGCTCGCAGCGCCGCGATGGTCTTTTCGTGTTCCGCTCTCAGCTCGCGCAGCCGTGTATCGGCGATGTCGCGCTCTGAGTCGCGCTGGGCTTCGAGCGTTTCGGCACGTGTGCGCGCATCGTCGGCGCGCGCATGGGCGGCGTCCAGTTGCTGTTTCAGCACCGCAATCTGCTCGCTCATCGCGCCCAGTTCCACCTCCCGCAAGCGCAACGTTTCTTCCGTCGCCGCACGTGCTTCCACGGCTTCAGACGCACGTGATTCGGCGTGCGCCGTGGCTTGTTCCAGTTCGACGACGCGCGCGTCATAGACTTTTTCCCCATGCTCCACGGCCACGGTCCAGATGCCGAGCATTGCGTCCGCGACGGCGGGTGGCAGTTGCGAGGCAAGGGCGTCGCTGCGCGTTTTCTCGTCTTTCCACTGTTTGAGTTCGTCGTTGATCGTCGTGCGGCTGCCCTGACGGATTTCCGCGTAAATCAGATCGACGGTCAGTTCGTGCGGCCGTTTTCCGGCGGCAACCAGCCGAGACGCGGTTTCGCGCGTTCGCAAACGGGTATCGCTGATACGAGACATGGTTTTTCGAGGCGTGGAGGAGCTAGAAGGCTTAAATCATACTGTATATCATCGTATAACGTTATAAAAGTACGTATTGAAGTCAGAAATTTACGATAACACCTATAATCGCAAGTAAAGTCAGGATACGATTCGCTCAACGCCCAAAATCGCTCCTGAATCGATGTCGGAAGACACCATTGCCTTGCTACCCGCTCTGCCGCCCGCGCTCGACGGCCGAAACGGCACCAATCGCGCGCGAAGCGGGGTAGCCCAGACCGCCGCGCGCGACGATATCGAGGCCGTGCGGCTCTGGCTCGCCGAATACGTCGATTCCCCACATACGCTGCGCAGCTACCGCAAAGAAGCGGTGCGCCTGATGCTGTGGGCGACGCGCACGCTCAATAAGCCGCTGTCGAGCCTCACGCGCGAAGATTTCGTGCTCTACGAGCAGTTCCTGGCCGCGCCCCACGGCGATTGGATCGATCCGGCGCGACCGCGCAAGGGCCGCGAGCGCAGGCTGTTCGAAGGCCCGCTTGCGCCGCGCAGCCGCCGTCAGGCGATGGGCATTCTCGGAGGGCTGTTCAGCTATCTGGTGGCGGCGGGCTATCTCGCGGGCAACCCGCTCGCGTTAAGGCGGGCTCGCGCGCCGCAGGCGCCGCGCAGCCGCCGCGTCGAGCGCTATCTCGATCAGCCGCTCTGGCAGCAGGTTCTCGATGGCGTCGATGCATTCCCGCAGGACACGCCGCGCGAGCGCCAGCATTACGAGCGCTGCCGCTGGCTGATGCGCTTCCTGTATCGCACGGCATTGCGCGCCAGCGAAGCCGCGCAGGCCCGCGCGGGCGACTTCGAGCGCCGCCGCGGCCGCTGGTGGCTGCATGTGGTGGGTAAGGGCGGCGTGGAAGGCGACGTGCCAGTGAGCGACGAATTGATGGCCGATTTCGCCCGCTATCGCGCATTTCATGGCTTGCCGGAAACGCCCGCGCCCGGCGAGGCGCGCCCGGCTGTGCTGGGCGTGGCCGGCGGCGATGCCGGACCGCTCACGTCCACTGCCGTCTATATGATCGTGAAGACGGTATTCCGCCGTATCGCCGATACGCTCGACGCGCACGATCCCGCGGGCGCGGCCACACTGCGCCGCGCCTCGACGCACTGGCTGCGCCACACCGCCGCGACCCATCAGGCCGACGCGGGCACGGACCTGCGCTATATCCAGAAGAATCTGCGCCATGCGTCGATCGAAACCACCGGCCTCTATCTGCACGCCGACGATGACGCGCGCCACGCCCAGACCGTGCGCGACACGCCGCCGGCGTGATCTA
The DNA here is from genome assembly GCF_011753055.1 of Burkholderia sp. Ax-1719. Lineage (GTDB taxonomy): Bacteria > Pseudomonadota > Gammaproteobacteria > Burkholderiales > Burkholderiaceae > Paraburkholderia. Next base: position 20,485 of record NZ_VWWJ01000025.1, read on the forward strand.
CCTGAGTGATATGGCGCAGCGCCGGTGTTAATCTTCGGCATGCGGCGCGCACGGGCAGGCTGAAACCGCCCAAACCCGCGCCATGTCTCCCATCCGCGCTTTAACCGCCTGCTCCGACATGAACCAATCCGACTCCAGCCGCGCCTTGCAGACGCGCATCGTCAATCCGCAGGACGACATCACGCCCGGCTTCGAATCATTCGCCGCGCCCGTCACGCGCGCCTCGACCGTCGTGTTCCCCGACCTCGCGACCGTGCGCGGCCTCGACTGGAAAAACGACGCGCAATGGCGCTACGGCCTGCATGCCACGCCCACGTCCACGATGCTGATGCAGCGTCTGGCCGATATCGAAGGCGGCGAGCACGCGCTCCTGCAACCCTCGGGTCTGTCGTCGATCTCCAACGTCTACTTCGGTCTCCTGAAGGCTGGCGACGATGTGCTGATTCCCGACAATGTCTATTCGCCCAATCGCGATCATGGCGACTGGCTCGCGCGCGACTTCGGCATCACCGCGCGCTATTACGATCCGATGATCGGCGCGGGTATCGAGGCGCTGATCCGTCCGGAAACGAAGCTGATCTGGCTCGAAGCGCCCGGCTCGGTGACGATGGAAGTGCCCGACGTGCCCGCGATCACGGCCGTTGCGCGCAAGCACAACGTTCTGACGGCGATCGACAATACGTGGTCGGCGGGGCTCGCATTCAAGCCCTTCGATCATGGCGTCGATATCTCGGTGCAGGCGCTCACGAAGTATCAGTCGGGCGGCAGCGACGTGCTGATGGGCGCGACCATCACGCGCGACCGCGATCTCTATCTGAAGATCAAGCTTGCGCGCATGCGCATGGGTATCGGCGTCTCGTCGGACGACTGCTCGCTCGTGCTGCGTGGCCTGCCGAGCATGAAGGTGCGTTTCGATGCGCACGACCGCGCCGCGCTCTCGCTGGCGCACTGGCTCAAAACGCGCAGCGAAATCGCGGCGATGCTGCATCCGGCCTTTGAAGATTGCCCGGGCCACGCGTTCTACAAGCGCGACTTCACGGGCGCGGGCGGACTCTTTTCGGTGGTGTTCGACGAACGCTACAGCGCCGCGCAGATCGACACGTTCTGCGAATCGCTCGAACTCTTCGCGCTCGGCTGGAGCTGGGGTGGGGCGCGCAGCCTCGTGATGCCCTACGACATTGCGTCGATGCGCACGGCGGCTGGCTGGCCGCACCGCGGTACGCTGGTGCGTTTCTATATTGGCCTGGAAGACGAAGCCGATCTGCGCGCCGATATCGAACGTGCACTCGCCACGCTTGCGTAAAGCGTCGCGCTGAAAGCAAAACGGCCGCGCCCGTCGATCACGACGGCGCGGCCGTTGTCATTTCCGCTGGCGCTTTAGAACAGGCGAAGCAAACCGTCGAGGCCGACGAAGTTGAACGCGACGCTCGCCGCTTCGCGCACCACCGGCTTGGCGCGGAACGCCACCGACAAACCCGCCACGGCCATCATCTTCAGATCGTTCGAACCGTCGCCCATGGCGATCGCGCGGCGCGGATCGATGCCGATCTGCGCGCAGACTTCCTGAACCGTACGCGCCTTGACTTCGGCGTTGACGATTTCGCCGGTGACGCGGCCCGTGAGCTTGCCATCGACGATTTCAAGCGAATTTGCGCGCGTGAAGTCGAGGCCCAGACGCGCCTTGAGGCGCTCCGTGAAGAACGTGAAGCCGCCCGACACCAGCAGCGTCTTCAGGCCCGCGGCCTTGGCGCCCGCGAGCATTTTTTCCGCGCCGGGCGAAAGCTGCAGACGCTCTTCGAAAACGCGTTCCAGCGCGCTTGCGTCGAGACCCTTGAGCAGCGCGACGCGGCGCGTGAGGCTTTCGTTGAAGTCCTTGATCTCGCCGCGCATCGACGCTTCCGTGATGGCCGCGACTTCGGCTTTCAGGCCGTAGAAGTCGGCGATCTCGTCGATACATTCGATCGTGATGAGCGTCGAGTCCATGTCCATCGCGACCAGACCGAAGCTGCCAAGCGTGCGGCCCGCTTCGACGAACGCGTAATCGAGCTGATGCGTGCCGCAATACACGTCGAGGTCCGGGCGCTGCGCGGGCGCGGCATCTTCGATACGGATCGCATGCTCGTCGATCGGCACGAGGCGGCTGCCACGCGCGAGCGCGAGGAGCGGCTTGTGATGGACGGCTTGCAGCGGAGCGGGACTCTGGATGACGAGATTCATGAGGTGGGCGACGCGGGGCGAATCGAAACGGGGCGCGAACCGGACAGGGATCGGCCGCCAAAAAACGGCATCAGGGCGGCGATTCTGTCAGTACGCGCGGCGAAAACGCGAATTGTACCGTTTCGAGGCCCGTGCGAGGTCCACCAGACAGAGGCCGGACAGCTTACGGAGACGAAAGCTCGCTTTCGAGGCACAATGAATGCTCGTGCGGCGTCCGACGGGGGGCGGCCGCCGCGTGCCGACAACCATACGTGTCGCGACTCGCGTCGCGCGACGCGTCGCATGCGCCAAGCGGCGCCAGGGGAACCGGTATGCAGGACGCTCATTCCGCCCAGACAAGTCCCGGTCGAACGCCGACCGGCGCGCGCAAGCCGGTTCCGGAAACCGCGGCAAAGCCAGCGCCTGAAGCCCATCAGTCGCTTACGCTCGACGCCGCAGTCAGTCCGGTTCCGAAACCGCCGCGCGCCGCCAGAAGTGTCCAGCCAGCCGTTTCGCCCGCAGTGCCGACTGCAGTTCCGTCTGCAGTTCCGCCAGCGCCACCCGCACCATCTGCATCTCCGGCACCGCCTGCGCAATCGCGCAACGGCCGTGCCAGCACCACCGGCGAAGTCGCCGGCGTGCGCATCACCAGCGCGCGTCGCATCATCGACGTCGAGAGCGGCACCCGCAAGCTCGATGTCGTGCGCTATTACGCGCGCGTCGCGCCGTGGCTGCTGCCGCATTTGCGCGATCGTCCCGTTTCGCTATTGCGCGCGCCGCAAGGCCTCGGCGGCGAACTGCTGTTCCAGCGCCACCTCACCCGCATGCCGATTCCCGGTGTCACCCTGCACGACGAACTCGAAAGCGGCCACCCGCTTATCGGCATCGATTCGCTCGACGCGCTGATCAACGTGGCGCAGATGGATGGTGTCGAACTGCACACCTGGAACGCGCGTGCCGCCGATGTCGACGCCCCGGATCGCGTGGTGCTGGACCTCGACCCCGATCCGGCGCTCGGCTGGGACCGCGTGATCGAGGCCGCGGAACTCACGCGCGCGCTGCTCGGCGATCTGGGGCTGGAGGCGTTCTGTCAGACCAGCGGCGGCAAGGGCTTGCATATCGTCGTGCCGCTCGTGCCGTCGGCGAGCTGGGACGACGCCAAAGCCTTTGCACGCGCCGTTGCGCAGCGGCTGGCTTCCGGCTGGCCGACGCAGTTCACTGCGACGCAAAGCGCCGAGCATCACAAAAAGAAGGTCTATGTGGATTACCACCGCAATGTGCGCGGAGCGGGCACCGCAGCGGCCTATAGCGTGCGTGCGCGGCCAGGCATGGGCGTGTGCGTGCCGATCGCGTGGGATGAGCTGGCGCAGACGACGGGTGGGGCGCACTGGACGCTCGCGAATATCGATGTCCGGCTCAAGCAGCTCAACCGGCCAAAGCGACCGGCCCCGTGGGCGCGCTATGCGCAGGTGCGTCAGACCGTGAGCAGCGAATTGACGTTGCGGCTGGAGGAGGGCGGCGCGTAGAAGGCCTCAGGTGTGATGCGACGCGCGTCTGGCTTGCTTCGCTCTACAAAACGCCCGGCCTGGCAAGCGGTATAAAACCTGGGCCGGGCGATGCCATCGCGCGGCGCAAGCCTTCGCGCGGCGCGCTAGACTGACAGAAGAAAAATCCGCCCCATGTTGTCACGAGTTGCCCTGGCCGCGACTATCGCGGTTGCGGCAGCTCCCGCCAGGAGATGACGCATGCCTTGCAGCCGCACCCGCTCCCGCCGCACTCGCGCGGCGCTCGCTCATGTCGCCGTTGCCGCCGTGGCACTGAATTGCGCGTTCGCGCTGCCGGCATTCGCCTCGACGCCCATCACGGTCACCTCCCAGGCGCCCACCGACGGCCCGATCCGCTATACGGTGAAAGTCACGTCGAAGCTCTATGGCACGGCCCAGGAAACGCGCACGCTGCGCTCGGGCGACACCGACGATTTCAACTGGCGCTCCACGCCGCCAGGCGGCGCGGTGCCAGCGGCGCAGAGCTGTCCGGATTACAGTTCGCTGCCGCTGGACGCCAACGGCGCGATGGTGCGCCAGATCCAGGTGCGTCTTGCGCCTATCGTCGCGCACAACGGCACGGCGAACATCCAGGTGAGCTTCCGCGCCCAGGCGCCGCGTGGCGGCAAGGCGGCGGGCGGCACGCAATGTCCGGAAGTCGTGGCGCATAGCGAAGTGCTGCACTTCTCGATGCCGACCAACGGCACGGCTAAGACGCTCACGCTCAGCGACGGCACCCAACTGAGCGTATCGGCGCAACGCTAGGCGATCACGCCGCAATCGAGGCGCGCGCCGCTCAGGCCCGTGCCTTCGCACGCTCCTTGAGACGCGTCGCCATAAAGCAATGATCGGCGGAAAAGAGCCGCCGATACGCCAGCACCACCGCGCCCACCGTGCCAAGCGCCGACGATGCCGCGATCAGAAACATGATCACGATCTGGTAGCGCACCGCCTGCAAGGGCGATTGTCCCGCCAGCACCTGGCCCGTCATCATGCCGGGCAGGCTCACCACACCCACCACGGCCATCTGGTTGAGCGTCGGGATCATGCCCGCGCGCACCGCTTCGCGCGCGCTCGGCTGGGCGGCTTCCCAGCGCGTCGCGCCGAGCGCCAGTGCACTTTCCACGCGGTCGCGCCGTGCGGTGAGTTCCTGCATCATGCGCTCGACGCCAAGCGACACGCCCGTCAGCGTGTTGCCGAGAATCATGCCGAGGATCGGTATCGCGTATTGCGGTTCGTACCAGGGCCGGATGCGGATCACGGCGAACAGGCCGACTGCCGCCACCAGCCACGCGCTCACCCAGATCGACACGATGCTGTCGACGCGTTGGCCCGTATAAGTGCGCGCGCCGCGCTGGGCGCCCGCGATACCGGCGATCAAGGTCATCAACGCCATCAGCGGCAGCACCACGTACCAGCGATCGAAGGCGAACACCCAACCGAGCACATAGCCGATGGCAAGCAGTTGCACGACGGTGCGCACAGCGGCCCATGCGAGCTTGCGTTCGAGATCGAGCTTGAGCAGCACGGAGACCGCGCCGTTGACGAACACCAGCAGGGCCGCGATGGCGACGTCGCCGATGCTGAGGTTTTGCAGCACGCCTGGACTCATTGCGGCGCTCCGTTCGCGGGGAGGGGGGCGCTGGAGGTATCGGCGGCTTCGCTCAATACGCCGGCGCGCATCGTCAGGTGGCGCGTGCCCACGCGCTGCGCCTGCGCGGGATCGTGCGACACCCACACCGTTGCGCGCGCTGTGCGTTCGCGCTCGAACCAGTGGGCGATCAGCGTTTCGACCGTGCGCGCCGATTCGGGGTCGAGCGAGGCGGTGGGTTCGTCGAGCAGCAGCGCTTCGGGATCGAGTTGCAGCACGCGCACGAGCGCGACGATCTGCGCTTCACCGCCCGAAAGCTCGGCGGAATCGCGTGCCAGAAAATCGCTGCCGCGCCCCGCCGCTTCAAGCAGGCTCGTGACCCGCGCGGCGTCAAAGCCCGAGCCACGGTAGATGGCCAGCGACCACGGAAAGCGCAGATTGTCTTCGACCGTGCCGTCGATCAGCGCGGGCCGCTGGCGCAGGTACGCAATATGCCGCCGATAGGACGGAATCTGCGCGCGCGCGATCGGCTGACCGTGCCAGAGCAGCGTGCCGCCGTCGGCCGGGTCGAGCAGCGCCAGGGCGCGCAGGAACACGCTCTTGCCCGAGCCGGAAGGGCCGGTGAGCACCACGCGTTGTCCGGCTTCCAGCGCGAAATCGGTCGGATGTAGCAAAATCTGGCCGCGCTGGGCGTCGCGCCGCGTGAGGCCACGGGCTTCGACAAGCGGTGCAGCGTCGCCGGACCGAATGGATATGTTCTGGGGGTTTTTCATTAAATGACTGTGAACGACGCGCATGCTTCAGGGCCGGTGATCGCCTCTGCCAGTCCCAGCGGGCACGCCGACTGCTGCAAATTCGTTGGCGAAACAACAATGCAAAACCCGGAGCGCGCATGACGTCACCGCAACCCAAGCCCCGCGGCCCCGGCCGCACACTCGCCAGGATCATCGCATGGCTCGTGGCCGTTGTCGCCGTGATCGTCGCCGCGCTGATCGTTTTCATCCTCACCTTCGACTGGAATCGCGCCAAACCTTACGTGAACGAAAAGGTTTCGGAAGCGATTGGCCGGCCGTTTGCGATCGTCGGCGATCTGAAGGTGGGCTGGCGCAAGCCGCCGGGCGAGGTGGGCTGGCGCGCGTGGGTGCCCTGGCCGCGCTTTTCAGCGACGCAGATCGAAGTGGCCAACCCCGACTGGACCAAAACGCCCAAATTCGCAACGCTCGACGAGATTGACTTCGAAGTGGCGGTGCTGCCGCTGCTCGCGCACGACATCGTGATTCCGGCCATCAATCTCGTGAATCCGTCCGTTGACGTCGAAAGACTGGCCGACGGGCGCAACAACTGGACCTTCAAGCTGCCGGCGTCGAGCGGGCCGTCGACGTGGAAGCTCGATCTGCACGACATCACGTTTTCCAACGGCAATATCGCCGTGAGCGACCAGCAGACCAAAACCGAGGTGAAAGTGACCGTGAGCCTGCTGGGTCACGGTATTCCGATCGGCAAGGTGATGGAGCAGCAGGAAGCGGCATCGCGTCAGGGATCGGCGCAGGTGATCGGTCGCTCGGGGGCGAACCGGCTCGCGCAGCAGGCCGAAAAGCAGCAGGCGTCGGAAGCGGCGGCGGCCAGTGCAGCGAGTGCCGCGAGTGCAGTGAGCGAGGCCAGCGCCGCGAGTGCAGCAAGCGCAGCCAGCGCGCCCGCCGCTTCGCAAGGCATGGGCGCAAAGCTCGCTGCCATTGGCGCGAGTTCGGCCAGCAATGCCAACGCCGTATCCGGCGGCAAGACCACCGAACCGTTCTACGCAATCGGCTGGACGGTGAAGGGCACTTACAACAAGACTGCGCTTTCGGGCGAAGGCAAGCTCGGCGGCGTGCTCGCGCTGCAGGATGCGAATCGCCCGTTCCCGGTGCAGGCCGACGTGCGCGCGGGCGACATGCATATCGCGCTGGTTGGCACGGTGACGGACCCGGCGCATCTCGCCGCCGTCGATCTGCGTCTGTGGCTGCAAGGCCAGAGCATGGGCCACCTCTACAATCTGACGGGCGTGACCCTGCCGGATACGCCGCCTTACGCCACCGAAGGGCGCTTCGTCGGCCAGTTCAAGAAGGGCGCGAGCGTGTTCCGCTACGAAAACTTCACCGGGCGCGTGGGCGGCAGCGACATCAACGGCACCTTCGTCTATACGCAGCGTCCGACGCGTCCGCTGCTCTCGGGCGCGCTGGTGTCGAACCTGCTGCAGTTCTCCGACCTGGCGCCGATCATCGGTGCGGACAGCAAGGCGAGCAAGGCCAAGCGCGGCGATACAGTCAAGCAGCCGACCGACCGCGTGATTCCGGTCGAGCCGTTCAAGACCGACCGCTGGAACGCCATCGACGCCGACGTGAAGTTCACCGGCAAGCGCATCATCAAGCAGGGCAGCCTGCCGATCCAGGATCTGTACACGCACGTCATCATGACCGACGGCGTGCTCCAGCTCGATCCGCTGCAGTTCGGCGTGGCGGGCGGTACGCTGGCCACGCGCGTGAATCTCAACGGCAGCGCCACGCCGCTCAAGGCGAGCAGCACGCTGGAGGCGCGTCACCTCAAGCTCAAGCAGCTGTTCCCCAATGTGAAGTCGATGCAGTCGGCGCTGGGCGAGATCAACGGCGACGCTTCGCTGTCCGCGACCGGCAACTCGCCGGCGGCGCTGGCGTCCACGTCGAACGGCGAGGTCAAGCTGCTCGTCACGCAAGGCACGATCAGCCGTCTGCTGATGGAGGCGGCGGGCCTGAACGTGGCGAACGTAGTCTACGAAAAGCTGTTCGGGCAGCGCGACGTCAACATCAACTGCGCGGCCGCCGATTTCGTCGCAACCAACGGCGTGCTCGATCCGCGCGTGTTCGCGCTCGATACCGACGATGCCGTGATCGACATCACCGGCCCGATCGATCTGCGCGACGAATCGATGGATATGAAAGTGCATCCGCACACCAAGGGCTTCCGCATCTTCTCGTTGCGCTCGCCGCTTTATGTGAAGGGCACGTTCAAGAACCCGCACGTGGGCGTGGATGCGGCGGCGCTCGCGCTGCGCGGGGGCGCGATGGTCGGTCTTGGCCTGATCAACCCGTTCGCGGCGCTGATTCCGCTGATCGCGCCGAGCAATAACAAGCCTTTGCCGTGCGATCAGTTGTTCTCGCAGATGCATCAGCATCCGGTCGCGCCGCCGCCGGGGCAGAAGATGCGCGCGCCGGCCTCCGCGCCGGTGGCGGCGAGCGCGGCGGCGTCGCGCTCATCACGTTCGTCGCGTTCGTCACAGGCGCCAGCGAAGAATGCGAAGCCCGATGCGTCCGCGCAACCGGGCCTGTCGCAAAATCTTTATAAGGGAAGCTGACGCAAAGCCGCTGACGTTGCGCGGTAACCTCGCGCGCATGGAAAAACGCCCGACGCGGATTCGCGTCGGGCGTTGTCGTATCGATTGTGTTCAGCGCAACTGCTGTCGCGGCGCCGGATCGCCGGTCGCGTCCTGACGGCGCGCCACGCGCCGCGCGCTCAATCCCTGGCGTCCTGCGCCGAACTCGGGCAGGATGCGCGCTCTCGCACGGCTTGCGAACACCAGGAAGCCAAAGCCGTCGGCCTCGTACCAATAGCCGCCGTTTTCGAGCCCTTCGATGGGCTGTTCGAGCGCATGCGCAATGGATTCGATGCAGCGTTTGCGCAGTTCGGCCGTACCGGGATAGGGCGGATGCGCGCCGCGCACACTGCACAGCAGCACGTCCAGACCGGGCAGCACGTGGGCATACAGCACCGGCTCGTCCTGCGCGCGAGCGCGGGCGATCTTGGTGTCCAGTTGACCGAACGGTTTGAAGTGGCTCAGCACGGCGAGAAAAGACTCGTCGCCATCTGCCTTGACGCGCTTACGCTTTTTCGGGAAGGACATAAAAATTCGCCTGAAAAAGGTGGATTGCAAAACACGCAGCGTTCCCATGCGACCACTCCCGGATTGGTGCGCCGCACGTCGATCCTTCTAGCATAGGATCTGCCGGATTCGCGAGGATCCTGGCCGTGGGGACGGCGTCCAGATCCTCATTGCCTCAGGCAAAACGCCATGCCGGGCCGCACGTCGCGCTCATGTAAGTATCCCGGCGCTCTCTCGCTCTTTACTGCTCTTTCATTTTCTTTCTTCTGTCTCCGGTCTCAATAATAGTCCTGCACGCGGGCGCGGTGTGACGATTTCTCCGGAAAAAGCGGGCTTTTCTCGTGGCGTGGTGGGCGTGGCCACATACGTTGTCATCTCGCAATTTCGCGCCGATAATGTTTCGGCTCTGGTGCCAGCCGGTGAGCCGCCCACGGGGCTGCCCACGGCTGAGATCGCGCGCCGCCCAGACGCCACTGAACCAGACCGCCATGAAACTGTTCGCCAAGGGGCTGTTGCTGATCGCGATTCCGAGCGTCGTCGAGCTGGCGCTGCTCGGCGTCGTCTTCGACACGCAAGGCGAGGCCGCCCAGGCCGCCCGTCGCGCCGACGCCAGCAAACAGATCCTCTGGCAGGCTTCGAGCCTCGTCCAGCCGCTGTTGCGCGAAGCGGCGCGCGTGCGCACCGCCGTTGTGCTCGAAGATCCCTCGTTTATCGACCGGCGCGCCGTGTGGGCCGAATTCTCGGACCGCATCGCGCTGCTCGGGCACATGGTGGCCGACAACCCGGTGCAACTCGCGCGCGTGCAGCGCATCAACAACGACGCGCGGGCGTGGCGCGCGCGCTGCGCCGAAGTGGCGGACGCGCTGCGCGAAGGCCGCTCCGGCACCACCTTCGTGCAGGCGAGCCCGACGGGTCTGCCGCCCGAAATCGACGCGGTGCGCAGCGAACTCGACGCTTTTATCGCCGATCAAGCCCGCTTCGACGTCACGCGCAGCGCCTCCTTGCGCGAGACGCGCGAGCGTCAGCAGAACGCGCTGATTTTCGCCGTGGTCGGCTCGATGCTGATCTGGGGCGTGACGGCCATCGCGTTCGCACGCAACGTCGGCCAGCGCCTGGCGGCCCTTGGCGCCAATGCGCAGCGCCTGAGCGAAGGCGTCGCGCTGGCGCGCCCGCTGGACGGCGACGACGAGATTGCCGCGCTCGATGCGGTGCTCAATCAGACGAGCCGCCGCTTGCGCGACGCCGATCGCGAACAGGCCGCGCTCAAGCTGCAGTTGCAGGCGCGCGCCACCGATCTGGCCGCCGCGAATGACAAGCTGCGCCAGGAAAGCCAGGACAACGAGATGTTCATGTACAGCGTGTCGCATGACCTGCGCTCGCCGCTCGTGAATCTGCAGGGTTTCTCGAAGGAATTGCAGGTGTCGTGCGAAGACCTGCGCGTGCAGATCGACACAGCCGGCATGCCGGCCGACGAGCATCGCCGCATGAGCGAAGTGCTCGACGGCGACGTGGCCGAATCGTTGCAATTCCTGCGCCAGGCGGTGGCGCGCTCGGCCGCGATCATCGACGCGCTGCTGCGCATGTCGCGCGCGGGCCGCCTGGAATACCGCTGGCAGCGCGTCAATGTGGGACGCATCGTCGAGCGTGCGCTGGGCGGGCTCGCCGCGGGCCTCGCGCAGCGCGCACAGATTTTCGTGGGCGAACTGCCGCCCGCGTGGGGCGATCCGGCGGCGCTGGAACAGATTTTCGGCAACCTGATCGACAATGCCTTGCGCCATCTCGATCCGTCGCGGCCAGGGCTGGTGGAAATCGGCGCGGTCGCCGTTCCTGAAATCGCGGAGGAAGCCGCCGACGCGCATAAAAAGACCGCGCCCGTCCCGGTTTTCAGCATAAAAGCGCTGGAAAATGCCCAGGAAAGCCCGCGCGATGCATCACGCATGCCGGGTACCCGCACGCGGACGTATTATGTGCGCGACAATGGCATCGGGATTCCCGCCGCGTATCTGCCCAAGCTGTTTCGCGCCTTTCAGCGCCTGCACGGCGGCCAGTCGGATGGGCAGGGCACGGGCCTCGCGCTCGCGCGCCGGATCGCCGAACGCCATGGCGGACGCATGTGGGTGGAATCGACGGAAGGCGCGGGTTCGACGTTTTTTGTCGCGTTGCCCGACGCGCCGCTGCGCACCGCATCGGCTTGAGGACAGGCACCATCGAAAACGTTGCAGGGAACGTCGGGGAGCGGCAAATGACGCACGGGGAAGACACGGGGAGCCGCGCAGGCCACGCGGACGAAGCGCAACAACAGGCACACGAGCAGGCACACGAGCAGGCACAGGACGAAGCGCAGCACGGCGATTACCGCGCCGCCCTGGCCGGCGAACGCGTCAGCATCGTGCTGATCGAAGACGATGACGGCCATGCCACGCTGGTCGAGCGCAACCTGCGCCGCTCGGGCGTGTCGAATGGCTTCCTGCGGTTTCGCGACGGCCAGGAGGCGCTTGATTATTTCTTCGGCGCGCCGGGTACGCAAAACCTGGCGGGCTATCCGTCGCGCGAGGATCTGGCGAACTTCGTGGTGCTGCTCGATCTGCGTATGCCGCGCGTGGACGGCTTCGAGGTGCTGCGACGGCTGAAAGCGGAACCGGTGACGGCCTCGGTGCCCGTGATCGTGCTGACCACCACCGACGACCCGCGCGAAATCGAGCGTTGCTACGAACTGGGCTGCAACGTATACATCACGAAGCCCGTCGAATATGACGCGTTTATCGAGGCGGTGCGGCGACTCGGCTTTTTCCTGCAGGTCGTCAAGCTGCCGGCAGGGCATCGCTTCAATCGGCCATGATCGACGCCAGCCGCCCCTGAAAGAGTATGCGGAAGCGCGTGCCGGCGGCACGCAGCCATCCGCGAGAGAGATTGATTGACGCATGACCAGGATGACCCGACTGCGCATGCTCCCGAACGGGAGCGAGCTCCGAGGAACGCGACGCGCATGAACGAAGAAGCAACCCTGTTGGCGGGCGCGCATGTGCTCGTCGTCGACGATGACGAGGGCATTTTGCGGCTCGCGCGCAAATCGCTCGTGCGCGCCGGCGCACGCGTGGACACCTGCGGCAGCGTGGCCGAGGCGAGCACCGTGCTTGCCGCGCGTACGCCGGACGTGCTGGTGCTCGACTACCAGCTGGACGGCGCCGAAACCGGGCTCGACTTCTTCCGCCGTCTGCGCGCGGACAACGTGCGTGTGCCGGCGATTCTCGTCACCGGTTTCACCGACGAGTCGCGCGTGATCGCGGCCTTGCGCGCAGGCGTCTCCGACGTCGTGCCGAAATCGGGCGATTATCTCGACTATCTGCCTGAAGCCGTGGCGCGCGTGCTGTCGCAGGTCGCGCTGCAGCGCGCTTCCGATCAGGCGTTGCTGTTGCGCGATCGCGAAGAACATTACCGTACGCTCTCCGAAGCGCTGCCGCACCTCGTCTTCACCTGCGGCGCGGATGGCGACTGCGATTTTCTTTCGAAGCAGTGGCGCGATTACACGGGCCTCGACGCGGGCAAGTCGCACGGCCTGGCGTGGCTAGACGCCGTACATCCCGACGATCGCGAGGATATCCGCCACACCTGGCTCAAGGCGGTGCGCAGCGACAACAACGATTATCGGCATGAGTTGCGTATCCGCCGTCACGACGGCACGTGGCGATGGTTCGATGTGCGTATCGTGGCGATGCGCGACCCGCATGGCGGCATCAATAAATGGTTCGGCAGTTGCACGGACATCCACGCGCAGCGTGAATCGAGCGAAGAGCGCGAATTGCTGCTGGCCTCCGAGCAGGCCGCGCGTCAGGCGGCGGAAGAGGCCAATCGCGCCAAAGACCGCTTTCTCGCCATGCTCTCGCACGAATTACGCACGCCGCTCACGCCGGTTCTGGCCGGCACCCGGCTGCTGGAGCAGATCCCCGGTCTGCCCGAAGCCGCACGCGCAGGCGTGCTGATGATTCGCCGCAATATCGAACTCGAAGCGCGTCTGATCGACGATCTGCTCGATCTCACGCGTGTCGCCAACGGCAAGCTTGATCTCACACTCGACACCGTTGATGTGCACGAGGTGATCGACGCCGTGCTCGAACTCTTTCATAGCGAAATCCAGATCAAGCAACAGGACGTCCATGTCGAGCGCCGGGCGCAGCATCACTACGTGCGGGGCGATCGCGCGCGCATGCAGCAGATGTTCTGGAATCTCGTGCGCAACGCGGCGAAATTCACGCCCGACGGCGGCCACATCTACGTGCGCACGCGCGACGAGCGCATGCACGTGGTGATCGAAGTGGAGGATACGGGCATCGGCATTGCGCCCGAGCAGATCGGCAAGCTGTTCCATGCCTTCGAGCAGGGCAGCCACAACATGACGCGGCAGTTCGGCGGTCTGGGGCTGGGTCTCGCGGTTACCAAGGCGTTGACGGAGGCGCATGGCGGCACGGTCAGCGCGAAGAGTCCGGGTGCGCATTGCGGCGCGACGTTCACAATCGTGTTGCCGACCGCCACGCCAGGCGTCGGCGCCGAGCAGCCCGCCGACCGGTGCGGGCCGCATCAGGCCTGCGCGCTCGATATCCTGCTGATCGAGGATCACGAGGATACGGCCGAGGTGATGTCACAACTGATCCGCGCGCTCGGTCACGAGGTGGCGGTGGCGGCCAGCGTGGCGGGTGCGCTCGCGCTGACCGCTGCGCAGCGCTTTGATCTGGTGGTGAGCGATATTGGCTTGCCGGATGGCTCGGGCATCGACTTTATCCGCGCGTTTCGCAAGGCGTCCTCGGTGCCCGCGATTGCGCTGACGGGCTTCGGCACCGACGACGATGTGCGCCGCAGTCTCGAAGCGGGCTTCACGGCTCACCTCACCAAGCCGGTCAATTTCGAGCAGCTGGAGCATCTGATCGAAGACGCGGCGATTCTGCGCGCGCAGGCCGCCGCGCAGGATGCGCCAGATCACGCGCCCCACGCACCTCAAGCGCCGAATACGGCAACGTCCTGAATACCCGTTAGATCGACAAAAAAGCCCGCGTGCCTCGAAAGGCGACGCGGGCTTTTTCAATCTGACCGGAAAAAGCGCGTTTAGCGCGGGTTGTTCTTCAGCGAATCGCGGATCTCGCGCAGCAGCAGAACGTCTTCCGGCGTGGGCGCCGGTTCGGCGGGCGCGGGCGCTGCATCCGGCTGGCGCAGCTTGTTGATGAACTTCACCATCAGAAAGATGATGAACGCCAGAATGATGAAGTTGATCAACACCGTGATGAACGAGCCATAGCCGAACACGGCCACGCCCGCGGTCTGCAGATCCTTGTAGGAATCGGGATTGCCCTTGAACGACGGCGGAATATTGCCCAGGCGCACGAACATGTTCGAGAAGTCCAGGCCGCCCGTCACCACGCCGATCACCGGCATGATGAGGTCTTTGACGACCGAATTGACGATGCTGGAAAAGGCGCCGCCGATAATCACACCGACGGCGAGATCCATTACGTTGCCTTTGACGGCGAATTCCTTGAACTCTTTGATCATGCTCATGAGCGGGCTCTCCTTGAAGGGGGGCGGCACGGGCCTGGTTACATAACGACGCATTGGCGCAATGATAGCGAACGCACCCGTAACGCGGTAGCGATTTGACATTGGCTGACGTTTCGCCGATTGCGACGCAACGCGAAACGGACTAATGCACGTCGCGTGCCCGGGAGCGATGTGTCTTACACCTGCTGCGCAAGCGTGATCTGTTCGTTGAAGCGCTGCGGATCGGTATTGGCGCCGCAGAGCAGAACGCCCACGCGCTTGCCCTGCAAAGCATCGCGCAGCGGACCGTAGAGCGCAGCCGTAGCCGCGGCGCACGCGGGTTCGACGGCCAGCTTCAGCTCGTCGAACAGCACGCGCATGGCGCTGCGCAGTTCATCATCGGAGACTGTGACGATGCCTTCGAGATGCCGTCGGCACAACGTGTAGCTGTATTGCTCGGTGTGCGGCGACATCAGCGAATCGGCGATCGTGTGCATGTGGGTCAGGCGCACCGTGTGGTTCGCGGCGAAGCTGCGGCTCATTGCGTCCGCGCCTTCGGGTTCCACGCCGTAGATGCGCACGCGCGGATTCGCCAGACGCAGCGCCGTCGCCACGCCCGCCGCCAGTCCGCCGCCGCCGATCGGCACGATCACCGCGTCCAGATCCGGCGATTGCGTCGCCCATTCGTAGCCGAGCGTCGCCGTGCCCAGCACCGTGCGATACCCGTTAAAGGGATGCACGAAGTAGCGGCCTTCGTCGGCTTCGATGCGGCGCACGATCTCGAACGCTTCGTGACTGTTGTTCGCGCGCACGATTTCCGCGCCCAGACGGCGACACTGATCCACGCGCGCCGGGCTCGCAGTATGAAACAGCACCACTTTCGCGGCGATGCCCAGCCGTTTCGCTGCGTACGCAACGGCAATCGCATGATTGCCGCCCGACACGCAGGTCACGCCCGCGCTGCGTTGCGCGGCATCGAGCGCAAGCAGGTGTGTGAACGCGCCGCGCACCTTGAAGCTGCCGCTTGCCTGCAGCAGCTCGAACTTGAAATTGACCAGCGTATCGCCGAGAGAGGGCAGATCGTGGCGGTCGAACACCGGCGTGCGCAGCACCCACGGCGCGAGCGTGATGTGCTGAGCGGCGATCTCATCGAGCGAGGGAATCGCTTCGCCGTCGATCGTGTGATCGGTGGGCAGCGGCGTGCCGGTGGACATGGCCGGTTTATCCGGACGATCAGCGCGCGTGCGCGTCCACCGACATCCCGCGCACGAGCTTGCGCAGGAATCCTTCGCAGGCCGAAAGTTGTTCGAGCGAGACGAACTCGTTCGGCTTGTGCGCCTGCTGGATGTCGCCGGGACCGCACACCACGCTCGGAATGCCCGCACGCGCGAACAATCCTGCCTCGGTGCCATAGGCGACCTTGCGGCGCGTCTGGTCCGAGGTGAGCGCGCGCACGAGTTGCGTGATCGCCGCCTGTTCGGAATCGTCGAGGCCCGGCGCTGCGGCAACCTTCAGGAATTCGATCGCGGGCGACGCGCCGTCCACGCCTTCGCGCTGCATCTTCGGCACCAGGGTTTCGCGCGCGTATTGCTCGATGCGCGCGAAGATCGCGTCGGGGTCGAGCGTCGGCAGATTGCGGAACTCGAAGGCGAAGCGGCATTCGGCGGGCACCGTGTTGACGGCATTGCCGCCTTCGATGGTGCTGGTTTGCGCCGTGGTGAACGGCACGTCGTAAAGCTCGTCGAAGGGGCCTTGCGCGCGGAACGAATCGGCGAGATCGCGGATATAGCAGATCAGGCGCGCCGCGTATTCGATCGCGTTGACGCCACGCGGCGTGAGCGACGAATGCGCCGCGTGGCCGCGCACGCAGCATTGATAAACGTTGACGCCCTTGTGCGCCACGATCGGTCGCATGCTGGTGGGTTCGCCGACGATGCAGCCGTCCGGTTTCACGCCACGTTTCACGAGTTCCTCGATCATGAGCGGCGCGCCCACGCAGCCGATTTCCTCATCGAACGAGAGCGCGAAGTGCAGCGGCTTGGCGAGCTTGATCTGCTGGAATTCCGGCACCAGCGTGAGCGCCGCGCCGATAAAACCCTTCATGTCGCAGGTGCCGCGGCCATAGAGCAGGCCGTCGCGAATTTCCGGCTTGAACGGATCGCTGTCCCAGTTCTGGCCGTCCACCGGCACCACGTCCGTGTGGCCCGAGAGCACGATGCCGCCATCGGTCGAGCCATCGTGCGCGGGCAACGTGGCGAACAGGTTGGCCCACTTGCCGTCGCGGCCGTAGGTGAGCGTCGATTCGATGCCGCGTGCGCGCAGATCGTCGCGCACGGTTTCGATCAGGCCGAGATTCGGATTGCGGCTGACCGTGTCCATCGACACGAGACGGGTGATCCAGGGAAGTGAAGCGGGAAGATCGGAAGACTGTGCGGCGGGGGACTGCTGCGAATCTTGCTGCGAATCTTGCTGGGAAGACTGCGCTGTTTCAGCGGTGATGCTCATGGTGGGCTCCGGCTTGCTTGTCTTGTCCAATACTACCCAAAAAGGGTGGGACTCGCCAAAGCCGCAAGCCATGTTGCGGCGCGCGCGGACGTGGCGCGCTGCAACATGGCGTGGGGACGGATAACCCGACAGTTGAAACGTCAGATCATCCGTCTAAGCGCGCGACATGTTTAAGCACGCGGTGCCGAAGCCCGCGCAGGCGCACCCAGCGCACGCAGCGTTTCCTTCACCGTCGCCACACGCACCGCCAGGTCCGGACTGCGCGTTTCGATGCGCAGCTTGTCCTGGCCGGCGAGCTTCACATGCTTGTGCTTCTGCACCATTTCGATGATGCGCATGGCGTCGACCGGCGGATTCGGCACGAACTGCAGGCCGATTACGGCTTCGCCCGCGTCGATCTTGGTGATGCCGAGCGGCTTGGCGGCGAGTCGCAGACGGTGCGTTTCGATCAGCGCATGCGCCTGCGGCGGCATCTTGCCGAAGCGGTCGATCAGCTCTTCCTGGATGCCGTCGATAGAATCGTCGTGCTCGCAGTTCGCCAGGCGCTTGTAGAGCGACAGGCGCTCCTGCACGTCGCCGCAATAGTCGGCGGGCAGGATGGCGGGCGCGTGCAGATTGATCTCGGTGGTCGCAGCGAGCGGCGCGTTCAGATCGGGCTCGCGGCCGTCCTTGAGCGCCTTCACGGCGTCGTTGAGCATGTCCGTATACAGCTGGAAGCCGATTTCCTGGATTTCGCCCGATTGCTTGTCGCCGAGCACTTCGCCCGTGCCGCGAATCTCCAGATCGTGCATCGCCAGATAGAAGCCCGAACCGAGTTCCTCCATCTGCTGGATCGCTTCGAGACGGCGCTGCGCCTGTTTCGTGAGACCTTGCGGGTCGTGCACGAGCAGATACGCGTATGCCTGGTGATGCGAGCGCCCGACGCGGCCACGCAACTGGTGCAGCTGCGCGAGACCGAACTTGTCCGAGCGATGGATCAGGATGGTGTTGGCGGTCGGCACGTCGATGCCGGTTTCGATAATCGTGGTACAGAGCAGCACATTCGCGCGCTGCGCCACGAAATCGCGCATCACGGCTTCGAGTTCACGTTCGTGCATCTGGCCGTGCGCCACGGCGATGCGCGCCTCCGGCACCAGCGCTTCGAGCATGGCGCGGCGATTCTCGATGGTCTCGACTTCGTTGTGCAGGAAGTACACCTGGCCGCCGCGCTTGAGTTCGCGCAGCATCGCTTCGCGAATCACGCTGTCTTCCTCGCGGCGCACGAAGGTCTTGATGGCCAGCCGCTTCTGCGGCGCGGTGGCGATCACGGAGAAGTCGCGCAGGCCTTCCAGCGCCATGCCCAGCGTACGCGGGATCGGCGTGGCGGTGAGCGTGAGCACGTCGACTTCGGCGCGCAGGGCTTTGAGCGCTTCCTTCTGGCGCACGCCAAAACGGTGTTCCTCGTCGATGATCACGAGGCCCAGGCGCTTGAACTGCACATCGGACGACAGCAGCTTGTGCGTGCCGATCACGATATCGACGCTACCGTCGTTGATCTGCTGGATCGCGCTGTTGACCTCCTTCGTGCTCTTGAAACGCGACAGTTCCGCGATACGCACCGGCCACTCGGAAAAGCGGTCGGTGAAGGTCTGCGTGTGCTGTTCCGCGAGCAGCGTGGTGGGCGAGAGGATCGCCACCTGCTTGCCGCCCATCACCGCGATAAAGGCCGCGCGCAACGCCACTTCGGTCTTGCCGAAGCCCACGTCGCCGCACACCAGGCGGTCCATCGGTTTGCCGCTCGTCATATCGCCGATCACGGCGGCAATCGCCGCGGCCTGGTCGGGCGTTTCCTCGAAACCAAAGCTTTCCGCGAACTTCACGTAATCCTTCGGCTCCAGCGCGAACGCGTGGCCCTCGCGCGCGGCGCGGCGCGCGTAGAGATTCAACAGTTCGGCGGCCGTGTCGCGAATCTGCTGCGCGGCCTTGCGGCGCGCCTTTTCCCACTGGCCCGAGCCGAGCGCGTGGAGCGGCGCGCTGTCCGGATCGGCGCCGCTGTAGCGCGAGATCACGTGCAGCTGCGAAACCGGCACGTAGAGCTTGCTGCCGTTGGCGTATTCGAGGTGCAGGAATTCGGTGTCGCCTTCGCCCAGGTCCATCGTCACAAGGCCGTGATAGCGGCCGATGCCGTGCTGCGCGTGCACGACCGGGTCGCCCACTTTCAGCTCCGACAGATCGCGCACCATCGAATCGACGTTGCTCGCCTGTTCCTGGCGTCGGCGTCCCGCGCGGCGCGCAAGCGGACCGTACAGCTCGGTTTCGGTGATGATCGACAGCGCTTCGCCGGGCAGCGCAAAGCCGGTCGAAAGCGGCGCGACGCCCAGCACGAAGCGCTCGTCGCCGCTGAGCCAGTCCTGGAAACTGTCCGCCGAAGTGGGGCGCAGATGGTTGTCCGCGAGCAGTTGCGCGATGGTTTCGCGACGGCCCGCCGATTCCACCGCGAACAGCACGCGGTTTTTCGTGGTGTCGAGATAGCTGCGCAGCGAGGCGAGCGGATCGTCGGCGTGACGGTCGATTGCCAGCGTCGGCAGCGGCGCGGCCCAGCCGCCCGCGCTCGCCGCCGGGAGCACGAGGCGCGCGAAGGGCTTGGCGAGCGTGAAGAAGTCCTCGTCAGTCAGGAACAGGCGCGACGGTTCGAGGATCGGGCGTTCACGGTCGTGCGCGAGAAAGTTGTGGCGCTGCTTCGTATCGGCGGTGAAACGGCGGATCGACGCATCCAGATCGCCGGAAAACACCAGCTGCGCGTTTTGCGGCAGATAGTGGAACAGCGTGGCCGTCTCTTCAAAAAAGAGCGGCAGATAGTATTCGATGCCCGCCGAGGGCACGCCGTTGCCGATGTCCTTGTAGATCGTCGCGCGGCTCGGGTCGCCCTCGAAGACTTCGCGCCAGCGGCTGCGAAACGCCGTGCGCGAGGCTTCGTCGAAGGGGAATTCGCGGCCCGGCAGCAGGCGCACTTCCTTGACCGGATAGAGGCTGCGCTGGCTGTCCGGGTCGAAGGCGCGGATCGAATCGACCTGATCGTCGAACAGGTCGAGGCGATATGGCAGCGGCGAACCCATCGGGAACAGGTCGATCAGCGAGCCGCGCACGCAGTATTCGCCGGGCCGCATCACCTGGCTCACGTGCTCGTAGCCGGCCAGCGTGAGCTGCGACTTGAGCTTTTGCTCGTCCAGTCGCTCGCCTTGCGAGAACGAGAACGTGTAGGCCGCGAGGAACGAGGCGGGCGGCATCCGGTAAAGCGCCGTGGTGGCCGGCACGATCAGGATGTCGCAGCGGCCCTCGCCGAGGTCGTGCAGCGTCGCCAGACGCTCGGAGACCAGATCCTGGTGCGGCGAAAACGTGTCGTAAGGCAGCGTTTCCCAGTCGGGCAGCAGGCGCACGCGCGCTTCGGGCGCGAAAAACGGGATTTCCTGCGCGAGGCGCTGGGCATCCACGGCGCTCGCGCAGATCACCGCCAGCAGCGGCGCGGCGGCGCTGTCGCGCGCGGCTTCGCGGTAACGGGCGATCAGGAGCGCGTCGGACGAGCCGTGCGTGCCGTCGAACGCGTAGCGTTGCCCCGGCTTGACGACGGCGACCGGTGAAGCGGACGGGGACTTCGAGGATGCGGCGATTTCGGACATAGGGGCAACAGGTTGGCCTGGCTAGACGGCCTTTCGCAAGGTCGCCGGTGTGCCCGTTGCGCGCGCCATCCGGTACGACTTGTGGACGTTGGGCGTGCGGGCAAAGGACCTATTATAAAATCCGTCCTTTACTTTGACTCATCCGGCACTCATCCGGCTCGCGACACCGTGACTTCACGCCTATTTGCCCTGATTCCCTGCGCCGGTACCGGCAGCCGTTCGGGATCGTCCCTGCCCAAGCAATACCGCACGGTTGCGGGGCGCGACCTCCTGCACTATACGCTCGCGGCGTTCGACGCCTGCAGCGAATTCACCCAGACCCTCGTCGTCCTTTCTCCCGACGATAGCCACTTCGACGCGCGCCGCTTCAGCGGTCTGCGCTTTGCGGTGCGCCGCACCGGCGGGGCCTCGCGCCAGGCGTCGGTGTACAACGGACTGGTCGCGCTCGCCGAATTCGGCGCCACCGACGACGACTGGGTGCTCGTCCACGACGCCGCGCGTCCCGGCATCACGCCCGCGCTGATCCGCTCGCTGGTCGAGGCGCTCAAGGACGATCCGGTTGGCGGCATCATGGCGTTGCCGGTGGCCGACACGCTCAAGCGCGTCGCGCCCCATAACGTGCCGGGCGGCCCGCGCATCGAGCGCACCGAGTCGCGCGACGGCCTCTGGCAGGCGCAAACGCCGCAGATGTTCCGCATCGGCATGCTGCGCGGCGCGATCGAGCGCGCCCAGCAGGAAGGCCACGATCTCACCGACGAAGCCAGCGCAATCGAGTGGCTTGGCCATTCGCCGCGTCTGGTGCAGGGCAGCCTGCGCAACTTCAAGGTGACGTACCCAGAAGACTTCGCGCTTGCAGAAGCGATTCTCAGCGCCTCGAATTAATCGCCAGTTAGTTAATCGCGTCACCGCATAACCCACACGGAAACACCACACATGGACATCAGAATCGGACAAGGCTATGACGTGCACCAGCTCGTGCCGGGACGCCCGCTCGTCATCGGCGGCGTGACGGTGCCCTACGACCGCGGGCTGCTCGGCCACTCGGACGCGGACGTGCTGCTGCACGCCATCACCGACGCGTTGTTCGGCGCGGCCGCGCTCGGCGACATCGGCCGTCACTTTCCGGATACCGACAAGCAGTTCTACGGCGCGAACAGCCGCGTGCTGCTGCGCGAATGCCTGCGCCGCGTGGAAGAAGCGGGCTTCACGCTGATCAATGTCGATAGTACCGTGATCGCCCAGGCGCCCAAGCTGTCGCCGCATATCGAAGCGATGCGCGCGTGTATCGCCGAAGATCTCAAGCTGCCGCTCGATCGCGTCAACGTGAAGGCGAAGACCAACGAGAAGCTCGGCTATCTGGGCCGCAGCGAAGGCATCGAAGCGCAGGCAGCGGTGCTGCTTTCGCGCGCTTGAGATTCATTTTCAGGCCTTGAAACAAGGCCTTTTATGAATCGCTGGAAGGCGCGCGCAAACGGCGTGCCTCTAGCGTATCGAATGCAGTGAGCAGGGCGCATGCCTGCTCTCATATCAAAGGCGGTGGTTGCATCTGCAATCATCGCCTTTGCTTTTCTTGCTCATTTCTTGCCTTTTTATTTCCGTTTTTTTCGTCTTATGCTGAAGACGTAACCGGAAGCGGAAAGGGCAATGACGGGACTCGAAAGACGCGTGAAAGGCCTCGACGGTCTCCGGGCGCTGGCCGTGATGCTGGTGTTCCTCTCGCACAAGGCGCATGTCGAGGCCATCGACGCCGGCAAGATCGGCGTATGGCTATTTTTCCTGATCAGCGGCTATCTGATCATCGGCGAATTGCATCGCAATCGGCTGCGCGTGGAGCAGGGCGCTGCGCGGCGCGATGCCGTGCTCTACGTCTTCTACGTCAAGCGCGCGCTGCGCATTTTCCCGGTCTACTACCTGCTGCTGATCGCGCTGACGATCGCGCACGCGTTCTTCTATCAGCGCGATGTCGATCTGGGTCTGGCATGGCATTTCGCATTCCTTTCTAATTTCTGGATCGGCATGGTGCACGATGGCTGGCCCGGTACGGTGTCGCATTTCTGGAGTCTCGCGGTCGAACAGCAGTTCTATCTGATTGCGCCATTTGCTCTGTTGTTCGCGCCCGCCGCGCGTCATCTGGGGATTTGTATCGGCATGATCTGCGCGGCGGGATTGGCGCATCTCGCGCTCTATGCGAGCGGGGCGATCGAGCCGCTGGTCTACGCGTTCTCGCCGTGGAATTTCGCGTTGCTGGCGCTGGGTGGCGCATTGGCGATTGGCGGCGAACGCGTGAGGGTGGCGGGGCGTTTGCCCGCCGCGCTGTGGTGCGCGCTGGCGTTGGCGTGCCTCGGCGTGTTCGCCTTCGCGCGCGCCGATTGCGTGACCTGCGAGGCCGCGCAGCGCGCCGTGATACCGGGCCTGCTCGATATCGGCCTGGCGCTGTCGCTGGGTGCGCTATTCCTGTGGATCGTGCGGCGTCAGGACAGCGCGCTGGTGGCGGCGCTGGAAGTGCGGCCGCTCGCGTATCTCGGCACCATCAGCTACGGCTTTTATTTGTTCCATAACCTGGTGCCGTCGAAGCTGGGCGATGCGCCTGCGCTTTACACGCGTTTGCATGTGCCGCCGTTCGTGCAGGATTTGCTGCCGCTCGCGCTGCAGTTCACGCTGGCCGTGCTGCTCGCGCATCTGTCGTGGCAACTGCTGGAAAAGCGCGTGCTGGAGTGGAAGGCGCCGCTGGCCACGGCGATTCGCAACCGTCTGCCCGCGCGCACGGCCGCGGGCCAGATCTGAGGGCGCGCGCCGTGAGCGTCAGAAGGTGGCGCCGCCTATTTCGCGCCCGCCCGGGCAGAGCTCGCCGGTTTGCAGTCCGTCGAGCACGCGCAGCACCTCGGCTGCGCTGCGCCCTACGTTGAGGCTGTTCACGGACACGTGCTGGATGGTGTTGTCCGGATCGACGATAAACGTCGCCCGTAGCGCCACGCCCGCTTCCTTGTCGCGAATGCCGAGCTGATCGATCAATTCGCCTTTCACGTCGCCGAATGAATAGTGATTCAGGCGGTTCAGTTCCGGATTCTCGCGCCGCCAGGCGAGCTTGACGTATTCGTTGTCGCAACTGCCGCCCATCAGCACGGTGTCGCGGTCCTCGAATTCCTTGTGCAACTGCGCGAACGCAACGATCTCGGTGGGGCAGACGATCGTGAAATCCTTCGGATAGAAGTAGATCACTTTCCACTTGTCCGAGAAGGTCTGCTCGGTGATTTCGAGGAAGGCCGATTCGCCGTTTTCTTCCGGATGATTGAAGCCGGGCTTCGCGGCCGTGACGGTGAAGGCTGCGAGTTTGTCGCCGACGGTTTTCATGGCGTCGCTCCTTGAGTTCTTTCCTGCGATTGTGGCAGGGGATGGCTGAGCACGCTGCGAGCCTGCACTTGCAGCGTGGTCACTTCAAGGAGGGGTGCGGTTTTTAAGCGCCCTTGGCGAGCGGAAACTCGATGGTCACTTCGAGGCCGGGGCCAGGCGCGCGGTTGCGCAGGCGCAGCGCGCCGCGATAACGGCCTACCAGACGCTGCACGATGGCCATGCCGAGGCCCGTGCCGTTCGCCTGGGTACGCGCGCTGTCGACGCGATAGAACGGCCGTGTGACGAGCGAAAGCTGGTCTTCGGGAATGCCGGGGCCTTCGTCGACCACGGACAACTCCACGCGCGAATGCGACACGCGCGTTTCCAGCATGATGTGAGGAATGCCGTCCGCTTCGCTCGCGCCGTACTTGCGCGCGTTTTCGATCAGGTTGCCGACGATGCGGCGCACGTCGGTATCGTCCGCTTCGATCACGGCCGTGGGCGCGAGGCGCGTGATGAGACGCACGCCGTCTTCGCCCGCCATGCGCGCGGCCATTTCGCTGGCGATCACGGAGA
This sequence comes from Burkholderia sp. Ax-1719, assembly GCF_011753055.1. Taxonomy (GTDB): domain Bacteria; phylum Pseudomonadota; class Gammaproteobacteria; order Burkholderiales; family Burkholderiaceae; genus Paraburkholderia. The sequence continues at coordinate 45,301 of NZ_VWWJ01000025.1, forward strand.
GATCGACGCGCTCCGGCATGCGTTGCACGGGCCGCGCGTAATCCAGGAAGCGGCCGATGATCATGTCCATCTGCTCGATGTCGTCGATCATCGCGTCCTTGGTCGCCTGATCGGACGGACTCATCTCCGTTTCCAGCCGCAGCCGCGCGAGCGGCGTGCGCAGGTCGTGCGAGATGCCCGCGAGCATCAGCGCGCGGTCGGCCTCTAACTGTTCGAGGTCGCGCACCATCTGGTTGAACGAGCGATTGGTTTCGGCGGCCACGCCCATGCCGCTTTCGGGCAGTTGCGCGGGCGACTGGCCCGAGCCGACCATGCGCGCCGACATCGCCAGCCGCGCAAACGGCCGGTTCACCAGGCTCGTAATGAACGCCGCGCCGAACAGCGAGAGCGCGAGCGCGGACACGCCCCAGCCCACCCACTGCAGGCCGGTGACGTTGTCGAGCTGGTCGCGGTCGAGCGCGACCCAGTAATCGTCGTCGTCGATCTTGAAGCTGATCCACACGCCCGGAATGTCGTTCACCGACTGGGCGATGATGGTGTCGTCGCCCAGACGCCCGCGAATGTCATGCTCGATCAGACGATTGAGCGATTCGTCGGGCTGCAGTTTGTATTTGTCGGTGGTTTCGCGCGGATAGACGCGCACGCCTTCGTTGCTCTCCAGATCCTGCAGCAGCGCGCGGCGCAGATCGGGATCGGAATAGAGCAGGGCCGTGCGCGTGAGCTTGACCACGGCGACGAGCTGCAAGGCCACGCGCTGCGCGCGCGGCTCGCGCTCGATCACACGAAAGCTCTGGAACCATGCCGCGAGGCTGACCGCGATCAGCAACGCGATCAGCAGGAAGGTGCGCCAGAACAGGTCGCCGAACGCAAGCGTCAGGAGACGCCGGTCAATGCGCATGGACCCTTCCCATCAACAAAGCCAGTGCAGGCAAACAGACACCCTCAGACACGATCACAGAGACATCCAGGATCAGGCGGCGCCGTCGGGGATGAAGACGTAGCCGAGGCCCCAGACCGTCTGGATGAAGCGCGGGCTGCCCGGATCCGGCTCGATCAGCTTGCGCAGACGGGAGATCTGCACGTCGAGACTGCGGTCGAACACTTCGTATTCGCGGCCGCGTGCCAGTTCCATAAGCTTTTCGCGCGACAGCGGTTGACGCGGATGACGCGCGAACACCTTGAGCACCGAGAATTCGCCCGTGGTGAGCGGAATTTCCTGGCCGGCCTTGGTGAGCGTGCGGGTGGCGAGGTTCAGCGCGAATTCGCCGAACTCGAATACTTCGGTGGTTTCCGACGGCGCGCCCGGCAGCTCGGACGGCGCCTGGCGACGCAGCACGGCGTGAATGCGCGCGACCAGCTCGCGCGGATTGAAGGGCTTCGGGAGGTAGTCGTCGGCGCCCATTTCGAGGCCCACGATGCGATCCACGTCTTCGCCCTTGGCGGTGAGCATGATGATCGGCGTGCGGTCGTTGCTGCCGCGCAGGCGGCGGCAGATCGACAGACCGTCTTCGCCCGGCAGCATCAGGTCGAGCACCAGCAGGTCGAAGCGTTCGCGCACCCACAGCTTGTTCATGGCGGGTGCGTTTTCTGCGACGTAGACGTTAAAGCCCTGCTCGCCGAGGTAGCGGCGCAGCAGGTCGCGCAGTCGCGGGTCGTCGTCGACAACGAGAATTTTGGACGGGTTCTTGGTTTCCATGCCTGGCATCTTAGCGCGATTGAGTTACGGTGCGAGATTGCACCGATTAACAGGTTACAGTCAGTTACAAAATTTACCCGGCCTGTGCCACGGCATCAAGCACTGACAGATAGACTTCTTTACGTTTAGCGGCCATTCGGTGGATACTTCATTCGATTTTCGAACCAGTGCCCGTGTCAGAGCCGGGTCCACATGTATTCGAGGTAGCCGTTTGCCGCGTCAAGAAGGGAACAAAACGATGGGAGGGGTCGGCCCGACAATGCGCCACACCGTGATCGCACTGGCGTTGGCCAGCGGCGTCGTGGCGGCATTGGAGACGGCGCCTGTCCATGCCCAGACCTTCGCCGACGGCCCTCACGCGGGCAGCCGCTATGCGGGCAGGCCGCCGATCCGGCGCATTCGCAATGACCAGCCTCCGCGTCCTGCTTCTGACCTCAATCAACGTCCCGCCGTTCCCCCCGATCTCGACGAACGTCGCCGCGACGGTCACATGACGCCCGAAGAGCGGCGTCTGCTGCGCCAGCACATCGAAGACGCCGTGCGCGAACTCTACAAGCGCTGATGCTTTCCGCTGATCGTTGCGGCTGCAATGCTTCCGCTTGAATGTGACGTTCGATGCGCCGTGCTTCAAGACGTACTTTGCGCTGAGCTTCATTTCCCCGCCTTTCCCTAACTTTCCTGCCTGAATTCTTTTCCGGTTATTTCGCGTCGGCCTTGCCAGAGCGGCCTTCCAGCTAACGCCCGGCGACACGGAAAAATTCCGTTGCAATTGCGCGGTCAACAACCGCGCCGATCCGGCCGTTAAGCCGCTACATTCATCCTCACCGGATGCGCGATCGGCCCATGCGCTCCCTCGATCCCATGTCTGCCATGAAACGGTTGATGCGATTCATGCCTGTCTCGTCGGAGCGCCTGGCGGCGCTCGGTGCGGCTTCGTCGGCGCTGGTGTCGTTGCGCGCGTTCGCGCAGTCCGCAGCGCCTGCTTCAGTCCCCACCCACCACACGCACCATCATCGGCCAGCCAGCGAGCCAGTCGCCGCGGATCAAGCCGATACCGATCTGCTCGACGCCGACGACGCCACGCATCTGCTGATCCGCACCGGCTTCGCACCGACGAACGCCGATATTGCGCCATACGTTGGCCTGACGCGCGCGGCTGCCGTCGCGCATGTGCTCGCGACGGCGCGCACCGATGCCGTCACGCCGCTGCCCGCGTGGACCAGCGAAACGCTTTTGACTCGCGCGCAGCGCAACGCGCTCACGCAGGATCAACGCCGCGACGAACAGCGCAAGCGCAGTCAGGATTACGACGACCTGCGCGCCTGGTGGATGCGCGAAATCCTCACGACGCCTTCGCCGCTCACCGAGCGCATGACGCTCTTTTGGCACAACCACTTCACTTCAGGCCAGGACAAGGTCGGCGAGCCGCAATTGATGGCCCAGCAAAATGCGCTCCTGAGGCGTCACGCGCTCGGCAGTTTCTCGGCGATGTTGCACGATGTGGCGAAAGATCCGGCGATGCTGCTGTATCTCGACGGCGCGAGCAACCGCAAAGGCAAGCCGAACGAAAATTTCGCGCGCGAAGTGATGGAGCTTTTTACGCTCGGGGAAGGGCAATACACGCAACGCGATGTCTCCGAAGCGGCGCGCGCCTACACCGGCTGGGGCGTCGATCCCGATACTTCGCGCTTCGACTGGCGTCCCCAGCAACACGACGACGGCATCAAGACCGTGCTGGGCCACGCGGGCACGTTCGACGGCGACGCGGTGCTCGATATTCTGCTGGGCGAGACGCAGACGGCGCATTTCGTATCGGCGAAACTCTGGCGCGAGTTCGTTTCGGATACGCCGGACGCGGCGCAGCTCGATATCGTCGCTGACCGATTCCGATCGAGCGGCTACGACATCAAGGCGGCGCTAGGCGCGCTGCTCACCGCACCCGCGTTCTGGGACGAGCGAAATCGCGGCGTGCTGGTGAGCTCGCCAGTGGAGTTCATCGCGGGCACGGTGCGGCGTTTCGACGTGACTTATGCGAATACGGCGCAGTTTGCGCGCACTTCGGCGTCGCTCGGCGAGAATCTGTTTTATCCGCCCAACGTGAAGGGCTGGCCTGGCGGCGCGACGTGGATCAACAGTTCGACGCTGCTCGCACGCAAGCAGTTCGTCGAGCAGCTGTTTCGCTCGACCGGGCCGCAGCGCGCGGCGGGGCCGACGCATCCGGGCAGCAGCGCGATGACGAAGACCGCTGCGGGCATGCCGGCAAGCGGTCCAGCAAAAGCGCCGGCCAAGCCGATGCCCGCCGGCATGCATTTCGATCTCGACGGCTGGCTCGGGCGCTATGGCCTGACGGCGGGCGCGGTGCCGGGGCTTTCGGCGCAGTTGCAGATGCAGCACGCGGTCTTGCCGCTTGCGCCTGTCGATGCGATCGCGGCAGGCAGTAGCGCCGAGTCGTATCTCCAGGCACTCCTGATGGATCCGGTGTATCAGCTGAAATGAGCAGAGCGCGATGATGAACCCAAGAAACGAGCGGCCGCGCGCCGCCAGGACTGAACGAGGCATGGCATGAAGCGACGCGACTTCCTGGCCGCTGCGGCGGCGATGACGGCGGCGGGCGCGAGCTGGCTGCCCGAACCGGCCTGGGCGCAAACCGGCGTTCCCGCGCAGCCGCGCGCAAGCGGCTACGAGAATCTGCTGATCCTCGTCGAACTCAAAGGCGGCAACGACGGGCTGAACACGGTCGTGCCTTACGCGGACCCGCTTTACGCGAGCTATCGGCCGACCATCGGCGTGCATCGCGGCGACGCCATCCAGCTCGACGAACGCACGGCGCTGCATCCCGCGCTCGCGCCGCTGTTGCCGATGTGGCGCGCACACGAACTGGCGATCGTGCAGGGCGTGAGTTATGCGCAGCCTAACCTGTCGCATTTCCGCTCGATCGAGATCTGGGACACGGCTTCGCGCTCCGATCAGTATCTGCGGGAAGGCTGGCTTACGCGCGCGTTCGCCAACGCACCGGTGCCGAAGGGTTTCGCCGCCGATGGCCTCGTGCTGGGCAGCGCGGAAATGGGTCCGCTCGCGAACGGTGCGCGCGCCATCGCGCTCGTCAATCCGGCGCAGTTCGCGCGCGCCTCGCGGCTCGTCACGCCGGTCGCGCTCAAGGAGCGCAATCCGGCGCTCGCGCATATTCTCGATGTCGAAAACGACATCGTGCATGCCGCGGATCAGCTACGTCCGCGTCCGGGCGAATATGCGCTGAAGACGGCGTTTCCTGGCGGCGCGTTTGGCGCATCGATCAAGACCGCGATGCAGGCGCTGGCGTCGGGCGACACCGTGCAGGGTGCGCCGGTGGCCGGGCAGGGCGTGGCCGTGATCCGGCTCACGCTCAACGGTTTCGATACGCACCAGAACCAGCCCGAACGTCACGCGGATCTCTTGCGCCAGTTCGCGGCAGGCATGGTGGCGATGCGCGCGTCGCTCGTTGAAATGGGGCGCTGGGATCGCACGATGATCGTCACGTACGCGGAGTTCGGTCGGCGCGTGCGCGAGAACCAGAGTCGCGGCACCGATCACGGCACCTCATCCGCGCATTTCGTCGCGGGCGGCCGTGTGGCGGGTGGGCTCTACGGCGACGCGCCGCAACTCGCGCGTCTGGACGGTAACGGCAATCTGCCGGTGGCCGTCGACTTCCGGCAGATCTATGCGACGGTGCTGGAAAACTGGTGGGGACTCGACGCGCAATCGGTGCTGCAACAGCGCTTCGAGTCGTTACCTTTGCTGCGGGCCTAGCGCGTTCAGGCGCGCCGTGCCGCGCGCCACGCGATCCAGAGCTTGCGGATCGGCGTGAGCGCGATCTGCTGATGCAACACCTGGAATTGCTCGCGCTCCACTTCGTCGAGCAGGGCGAGTTCGAGTGCCGCGAGTGCGCGCAGCGTGCGTTGACGGCGGCGTTCGCTCGCGGGAATAGCCGCAAGCGCTGCGTGCACCGCCTCGCGCGCGCGGCCGATCTGGAACTGCATGAGTTCCGTAAATTCCGCGCTGTAGCGACGGTTGATCAGATCAGCGGCGGTGACGTTGTAGCGCTGCAATTCGTCGATCGGAATATAGATGCGGCCGTGGCGCGCGTCATTGCCGATCTCGGGTACGAATTGCGCGAGCATCAGCGCGTTGCCCAGCGGCGTTGCCCACTGCGCGACGGCGGCGCGTTCGTCATCCGTGCGCGCGCCAACCTGCGCGATCAGTGTGGCGAACGTGCCGCCCACGCCATCCATGTAGCGGCGCAGATTCGGCAGATCGAGATAGCGGGCCTGTTCGAAATCCATTTCGAATCCGGCCAGCAACTGCTGCAGCAGCGGATACAGACTGGCGACGTCGCCGGCGTGCTGGGCGATGGCCTTCGTGACCGGGTGCGCGGGGTTGCCCGCCGCAAGCGAGGCCAGTTCCTTCTGCCACCACGCGAGCTTGGTGCGCCCGACGGTCGGGTCGCTGGTTTCCTTGGCGGTCTCTTCGAGTTCGCGGCGCAGCGCGAAGAGGGCGGCGAGCAGCGGCTGCTGCGCGGCGCTCGCTTGGCGCAGCGCGTAGTAGGTGCTCGATCCGGGGGGCGCCGCCTTTTGCAGGCAGTATTCGTCGAAATTCACGGGATTCTGGGGCGTGGGGAAGCGCGGCGATTCTAGCACCGGCGCGGCTTTGAGGCGTCCGGGCATCGCGCTGCCTTGCGAGATGCAGACAAGCGTGAGGCAATCGGTTAGAATCTCGCGCTTGCGCTTTGAGGGCGGCCTTTCGATTGCGGATTGCTTCGCAAAAACAGGCTGCACAGTGGGGCGCGGAAGGTCTGTATCGCACGCGACTCGCTTCACCGGTTCGCAGCGCTGTTGCCGGCCAGAAAGATTCGCGTGAGTGGCGAAATTGGTAGACGCACCAGGTTTAGGTCCTGACGCCCGCAAGGGTGTGCCGGTTCGAGTCCGGCCTCACGCACCAGGCTAGTAAAGACAAAGGCCACGTACTTAACGGTACGTGGCCTTTTTGTTTTGCATCCGGCGATTGGCGCGCGCAATGGCGCGGCGCGCAATAAACCGCTGACGTTACCCCATCAGTTTCGCTTATCGCATGCGTTCAGTCAGAGTTCGTCCTGCGTCGCGGCGATGACCTTCTCCAGCGCACGGTTGAGCAGCTCGCGCTCCTTGTCGTCGAGGGCGGCGAACAGGTCCTCATTCCACTTGCGCGCGATGGGCATGACCTTGCGATAGAGGGCCCGTCCATCGGTCGTGAGCGAAACGAGCACGAGGCGTCCGTCTTCCTCGCTCGCATTGCGCTCCATCAGACCTCGCTTCATGAGCGCTTCGGCGGCGCGGCTGGCCTGGCTCTTGTCGAGATTGGCGTGGCGCGCCAGTTCCATCACCGAAAACGGACCGAACGCGCCGACGGCGGCGATGAGGCGCGCTTCGGGCAGCGTGATGCCCAGCTTCGCCTGGTAGCGCTCGCTTGCACCGCGTTCGGAGAGCTTGTTCAGGACATGGAGCCGATAGGTCAGAAATTGTTCGAGTCCGGCTTTGCTTTCCTTCATGGTCGTCCTGGTCTGGTCGCGTAAGGTATGCGCGATGGTGTCGCGCGTAACGTGATTGTTGCCGCAACCAGCGCGCGGGTCAACGCGCATGAACCCTCAAAACGCATGCTTGCGCGCGCTGCGAGAGAGCGTACGAATCTATTAATCGCTTACTGCGGAAATCGTTGCGCGCGCACCCGAAAAAGTCTGACGATTCGGGGCGGCGCACCGTGAGACGTTTTACGCGGGACGTGCGCCGTAGCGCAGGCGGGTGAGTTGTTCGGCTTCGTTGGCGAGCAGCGTGGCGGCGTCGCGGATCGCCGTTTCCAGCGTGATCGGGCCGGGGGCGGGCGAGAAGCAGCCGCTGAAATGCTCGCCAAGGCGCGGCAGCGCGGCAGCATCGACGGCGCCCGACAGCAGCGTGGCCGGCACGCCCGCAGCCTGCGCGTGGCGGCAGGCGATAAAGGGCGCCTTGCCGTGCAGCGTCTGCACGTCCGAGCGGCCTTCGCCCGTAATCAGCCAGTGCGCGCCTTCGAGCGCCGCGTCGAGCCCGATGGTGCGGGCCACGACTTCCGCGCCCGGCTCGAAGCTCGCGCCCAGCATGCGCAGCGCGAAGCCCAGGCCGCCTGCCGCGCCTGCGCCCGCTTCGTCGCGTGCGCGGCGGTTCAAGGCGGTTTCGAGCAGATCGGCGAAACGGCCCAGCGCCGCGTCGATCGATGCGACTTCGGCGGCGCTCACGCCTTTTTGCGGGCCGAATACGGCGGTGGCGCCGTGATCGCCGGTAAGCGGATTATCGACGTCCGACATGGCGATGAACGTGGTTTCTGCCAGCCGCACATCCAGACCCGACACGTCCACGCGCGCCACACTGGCGAGCGCTGCGGGCGTGGGTTCGAGCGCCGCGCCCGCCGCATCGAACAGTTGCAGGCCGAGGCCCGCGAGCAGCCCTGCGCCCGCGTCGTTCGTGCTGCTGCCGCCGAGCGCCACGTAGAAGCGGCGCACGCCTTCGTCGAGCAGGGCGCGCACCGCCTCGCCCATGCCGCGCGTGCTGCGCGCGGTGACCGCCACGCCCATGCCCACGGGATCCGTGATGCCCACGATCTCGGCGGTTTCGATCACGGCGCTGCCGTCGTACAGCAGGCCGGCGAGGGCGTCGCGGCGTGCGCCGGCGGCGCCTTCGACATTGAGCGTGCGACGCTCGCCGCCCACGCTCAACATGGCGTCGAGCGTGCCTTCGCCGCCATCGGCCATCGGGCAGATGCGGATTTCGGCATCGGGGCGGGCGCGGCGGATGCCCTCGGCGATCGCGGCGGCGACCCCATCCGCGCTGAGCGAGCCTTTGAAAGAATCGGGAGCAATGACGACGACGGGTGCGTCAGCAAACGTCTGGTTAGGCATGGTGTCTCGACTGGAAGAGTAGTGATGGCGGCTGCGGCCGGCGGGGCGTCCGGCGCGAGCGTTAGCTTACCAGCCACGAGGGACGTGCTGGATACCCGAGGCGCGATAGCGTGCATTGCTCGCCTGGGCGCGACGCGCCAGGAAAGCGGGTTCTGCAGTCGCAGAATGAGGGCGGTTTTAGCCCCAAAACGGGCCGGTTCGGACGCCTTTTGCGCCTCTTTTGCGCTCCTTTTCCGTGCCCGAATGGCAATTCCATTTGGGTCGGGCAATAGTTTGCTAAAATACCCGGCTCTTTTGACGGAACCGCACCGCAAACCGTCCATTTCGGCCTGTCGGGTCGATCGGAACGGGCGGGTCTCGCGGCTCCCGGAAAGGGCGCCGCCCAGCGGGCAGCGTCCGGGCCAGTCCGCTTCAACGCCTTTGGCGTATCGCGCGGGCAGCTTGGGCGATTGCCGCCAGAGGCGCTTGATTTGCATAGAGAGCGCAAGCCGGTTACGACCTGAGGTCGCAGCAGGCAAGCGGCGCCGACAAGGCACAAGCGAGACGCAAGCGATGCGGATCTTCCCATCGGACTGCGGCAGCAAAGATTACTGATACGCTCGAACAATTTTAGGACGATTGAAGCCATGGCTAACGTTGTTGAAAACCTCGGCAAGCTCGAACGCCGCGTGACGATTTCCCTGCCGAAGGACGCCGTGCAGAAAGAAGTCGATTCGCGCATCCGCCAACTCGCGAAGAACGTGCGCATGCCGGGTTTCCGCCCGGGCAAGGTGCCGCTCAAGATGGTCACGCAACAGTACTCGGGCCAGGTGGAAGCCGAAGTCCTGAGCGACAAGGTTGGCAAGGAATTCTTCGACATCAGCCGCGCGGAAAACCTGCGCGTTGCTGGTCAGCCGAGCTTCGCGCCGAAGGCCGAAGCCGCTGAAGGCGATTACGCTTTCGACGCGACCTTCGAGGTCTATCCGGAAGTGAAGCTGGGCGACGTCGCCAGCGCCGAAATCGAGCGCACGACCACGACCATCACCGAAGCCGAAATCGATCGCACGCTGGACATCCTTCGCAAGCAGCGCGTGCACTACCACGCACGCGGCGAAGCCGGCGAGCACGGTGACGGCGGCGCAGACACGGCAGCCAAGGAAGGCGATCGCGTGACGGTCGACTTCGTCGGCAAGATCGACGACGTCGCATTCCCGGGCGGCACGGCAGAAGGCTTCGCCTTCGTGCTGGGCGAAGGCCGCATGCTGCCGGAATTCGAAAAGGCAGCGATTGGCCTGAAGCAAGGCGAATCGCGCGAATTCGACCTCGCATTCCCCGAGGACTACCACGGCAAGGACGTCGCAGGTAAGACCGCGAAGTTCACGATCACGATGCAACTGATCGAATGGCCGCATCTGCCGGAAATCGACGGCGAATTCGCCAAGTCGCTCGGCATCGCTGACGGCGACCTCGTGAAGATGCGCGCTGAAATCAAGGACAACCTTGAGCGCGAAGCCAAGCGTCGCACGCAAGCCATCGTCAAGAACCAGGTGATGGACGCACTGCTGAAGATCGCTGAACTCGACGTGCCGAACGCACTGGTCGAGCAGGATCAACAGCGTCTGGTCGAAATGGCGCGCGCCGATCTGGAACAACGCGGCGTGCCCAACGCCAAGGACGCACCGATCCCGGCTGAAATGTTCAAGGAACAAGCTGAGCGTCGCGTCAAGCTGGGCCTCGTGCTGGCTGAACTCGTGAAGTCGAACAACCTCGAAGCGAAGCCGGAACAGATCCGCGCTGAAGTCGACGAATTCGCGAAAAGCTACGAAGACCCGAAGGAAGTCGTGCGCTGGTATTATTCGAACCAGCAGCGTCTGGCCGAAATGGAAGCGTACGTCGTCGAATCGAACGTCGTTGACTTCGTGATCGGCAAGGCCAAGGTGACGGACAAGCAAGTGAGCTTCGAAGAACTGGCAAGCGCAACGGCGCAGGCTTAAATCTGCCCGCTACGGCGTGCCGGCTGTCGGAGCGACCGACGGCCAGCACGCCGTTTTTGTATCCGCAGAATTTGGCCACACACGCGTTAGGGTTGATTTCTGCGGGGTCCGTCGCCATTCCGGTATTTCAGGTTCAATACGTTTTACCTGTGTTACCAGAACAACTCTTCCAGACAAGGATGCACCGCATGACCATTCGCGCTCAATCGCTGGACACGTTGACCTCTCACGCCTCGCGCGACCTCGAACCGCAGGCGCTCGGCCTCGTGCCGATCGTCGTCGAGACGAGCGGCCGCGGCGAGCGTTCGTACGACATCTACTCGCGTCTGCTGAAAGAGCGTGTGGTGTTCCTGGTCGGCGAAGTGAACGACCAGACCGCGAACCTCGTCGTCGCCCAGCTCCTGTTCCTCGAAAGCGAAAATCCGGACAAGGACATCAGCCTGTACATCAACAGCCCGGGCGGTTCGGTGTCGGCCGGTATGGCGATTTACGACACGATGCAGTTCATCAAGCCCAATGTTTCGACCCTTTGCATGGGCCTCGCGGCCTCGATGGGTGCGTTCCTGCTGGCAGCGGGCGAAAAGGGCAAGCGTTTCGCGCTGCCGAATTCGCGCGTGATGATTCACCAGCCGCTGGGCGGCGCGCGCGGCCAGGCATCGGACATCGAAATCCAGGCACGTGAAATCCTGTACCTGAAGGAACGTCTGAACCAGTTGCTCTCGCACCATACTGGTCAGCCGGTCGAGCGCATCGCGCGCGACACCGACCGCGACAACTTCATGTCCGGCGACGACGCACAGGCTTACGGCCTCGTCGATCAGGTGCTCCACAAGCGCCCCTGATCCGGCACGCGTTTCCGGCGTCAAAAACGGCGCCGGAAATACGTATGCGGCGTGACTTAACCCCGTGAAAAAAGGGATAGGCACGCCCGTGCGGACCATGTGAAATAATCGGCAAACGCGCTTCGCGGCCTGCGGCCCCAACGCCGTCACAGCAAGCGGTTCACGCACCCCCGGCCGGGCCAGGGGAAACGGCGTATCATGTGTAACAGAGTGTCCGGAGGCTCATCTATCCATGGCGGACAAAAAAGGTTCTAACAGCGAGAAGCTGTTGTATTGCTCGTTCTGCGGCAAAAGCCAGCATGAGGTCAAGAAACTGATCGCTGGTCCGTCGGTATTCATCTGCGATGAATGTATCGACCTGTGCAACGAGATCATTCGCGACGAGGCCGCTGGTGCGGGTATCGACGCGGCGCTGTCGCGCTCGGACCTGCCGAGCCCGCAGGAGATCCGCGACATCCTCGACCAGTACGTGATTGGCCAGGAGCGCGCGAAGAAGATTCTCGCAGTGGCGGTGTACAACCACTACAAGCGCCTGAAGCATCTCGACAAGAAAGACGAAGTCGAACTCTCCAAGAGCAACATCCTCTTGATCGGACCCACGGGTTCGGGCAAGACGCTGCTCGCGCAGACGCTCGCTCGTCTTCTTAACGTTCCGTTCGTGATCGCGGACGCCACCACGCTGACCGAAGCCGGTTACGTGGGCGAGGACGTCGAGAACATCATTCAGAAGCTGCTGCAGAACTGCAATTACGAAGTCGACAAGGCCCAGCGCGGCATTGTCTACATCGACGAAATCGACAAGATCAGCCGCAAGTCGGATAACCCGTCGATCACGCGCGACGTGTCGGGCGAAGGCGTGCAGCAGGCGCTGCTCAAGCTCGTCGAAGGCACGATGGCTTCTGTGCCTCCGCAGGGCGGCCGCAAGCATCCGAACCAGGATTTCATTCAGGTCGATACGACCAACATCCTGTTCATCTGCGGCGGTGCGTTCGACGGTCTGGAAAAGGTCATCACGGATCGCACGGAAAAAACCGGTATCGGTTTTGGCGCGAGCGTGAAGAGCAAGCAGGAACGCGACACGGGTGAAGTGCTGCGCGAGACGGAACCGGAAGATCTGATCAAGTTCGGCCTGATTCCCGAACTGATCGGCCGTCTGCCGGTGGTCGCCACGCTCGGCAAGCTCGATGAAGCGGCGCTCATGAAGATTCTGGTCGAGCCGAAGAATGCGCTCGTCAAGCAGTATCACAAGCTCTTCAACATGGAGCGCGTGGAACTGGAGATCCGCCCGGCCGCGCTGCAGGCTGTCGCCCGCAAGGCGATCCGCCGCAAGACCGGCGCCCGTGGCCTGCGCTCGATCCTGGAACAGGCATTGCTCGACGTGATGTACGAGCTGCCGGCCATGAAGGGCGTGAGCAAGGTCATCATCGACGACAACGTGATTGATGGCGACGGCAAACCGCTATTGATCTACGAAGACGCGCCTAAGGTCGCTGGGTCGAACTGATGAGGGTGATCGGCTAAAGAGTTCCGGGAAAAAGCCGTTCATACACTGTGATGAACGGCTTTTTCGTTTATCTTGTGGTCGATGGCGCACCTTTTTTGGAGTCACTGAACTTTTCCCACACGCGCGAGGCTTGTAATCGGTTTTTCAGGCCTCACTTACCGAACAATTGATTCCACTCATGGGGAAATGAAATGTCAGGAACCCAACTCCTCCCGCCGGAACGCACCACGCTCCCGCTGCTGCCGCTGCGAGACGTTGTCGTTTTCCCGCATATGGTGATTCCCCTTTTCGTGGGCCGGCCGAAGTCGATCAAGGCCCTCGAAGCGGCAATGGAAGGCGGCAAGCACATCATGCTCGTCGCGCAGAAGACTGCCGCAAAGGATGAGCCGACCGAAAAAGACATGTACGAAGTGGGATGTATCGCCAACATCCTGCAGATGCTCAAGCTGCCCGACGGCACCGTGAAGGTGCTCGTGGAAGGCTTGCAGCGTGCGAAGACGCTCTCGATCGAAGAGCAGGAAACGCAATTCTCGTGCGAAGTGATGCCGCTCGAACCGGACCACGCCGACGGCGCGGAAACCGAAGCGCTGCGCCGTGCGATCGTTTCGCAGTTCGATCAGTACGTGAAGCTCAACAAGAAGATCCCGCCGGAGATCCTGACCTCGCTGTCGGGTATCGACGAAGCCGGTCGTCTTGCTGACACCATCGCCGCACACCTGCCGCTCAAGCTCGACCAGAAGCAGCATATCCTCGAGATGTTCCCGGTCGTGGAGCGTCTGGAGCATCTGCTCGCCCAGCTCGAAGCCGAAATCGACATCCTTCAGGTCGAAAAGCGCATCCGTGGCCGCGTCAAGCGCCAGATGGAGAAGAGCCAGCGCGAGTACTACCTGAACGAACAGGTCAAGGCGATCCAGAAGGAACTGGGCGAAGGCGAAGAGGGTGCCGATCTCGAAGAACTCGAGAAGCGCATCAACGCCGCGCGCATGCCGAAGGAAGCCAAGAAGAAGGCAGACGCCGAGCTGAAAAAGCTCAAGCTGATGTCGCCGATGTCGGCGGAAGCCACCGTCGTGCGCAACTACATCGACACGCTGATCGGCCTGCCGTGGCGCAAGAAGAGCAAGGTCAACAACGACCTCTCCAATGCAGAAGCCGTGCTGGACGAAGACCACTTCGGTCTCGAGAAAGTGAAGGAACGCATTCTTGAGTATCTCGCGGTGCAACAGCGCGTGGACAAGGTCAAGGCGCCTATTCTCTGCCTCGTTGGGCCTCCGGGCGTTGGCAAGACCTCGCTGGGTCAATCGATTGCGCGCGCAACGAACCGCAAGTTCGTGCGTATGGCGCTGGGTGGTGTGCGTGACGAAGCCGAAATTCGCGGCCATCGTCGTACGTACATCGGTTCGATGCCGGGCAAGATCCTGCAGAGCCTGACCAAAGTCGGCGTGCGCAATCCGCTCTTCCTGCTCGACGAAGTCGACAAGATGGGTATGGATTTCCGCGGCGATCCGTCGTCGGCGCTGCTCGAAGTGCTCGATCCGGAACAGAACCACACGTTCGCCGACCACTACATCGAAGTCGATTTCGACCTCTCGGATGTGATGTTCGTCGCCACGTCGAACTCGCTGAACATTCCGCCGCCGCTGCTCGACCGGATGGAAGTGATCCGTCTGTCGGGTTACACGGAAGACGAGAAGGTCAGCATCGCCCAGCGTTATCTCCTGCCGAAGCAGAAGAAGAACAACGGGCTGAAGCCGGGCGAGATCGAAGTGACCGAAGGCGCGATCCGCGACATCATTCGCTACTACACGCGTGAAGCGGGCGTGCGTTCGCTCGAACGTGAAGTGTCGAAGATCTGCCGCAAGGTCGTGAAGATGCTGCTGCTGAAGAAGGCCGACAAGGCCGTCACGGTGGACAGCGCGAATCTGGACACCTTCCTTGGCGTGCGCAAGTACGACTTCGGTCTGGCTGCGAAGGAAAACCAGATCGGTCAGGTCACGGGCCTCGCATGGACGGAAGTCGGTGGCGATCTGCTGACGATCGAAGCGGCGGTCATGCCCGGTAAGGGCAACGTGATCCGCACGGGTTCGCTCGGCGACGTCATGAAGGAATCGGTCGAAGCGGCTCGCTCGGTGGTGCGTTCGCGTTCGCGTCGTCTGGGCATCAAGGACGAAGCGTTCGAGAAGCAGGACATCCACATCCACGTGCCGGAAGGCGCAACGCCGAAGGACGGTCCGTCCGCAGGCGGTGCGATGACCACGGCGCTGGTGTCGGTGCTCACCGGCATTCCGGTGCGCGCTGATGTGGCGATGACCGGCGAAATCACGCTGCGCGGCGAAGTGCTGCCGATCGGCGGGCTGAAAGAGAAGTTGCTCGCAGCGCATCGCGGCGGCATCAAGCTCGTGCTGATTCCGGAAGAGAACGTCAAGGATCTCACCGAGATCCCCGACAACGTGAAGAACGCGATCGAGATCGTGCCGGTCCGCTGGATCGACAAGGTGCTGGAACTCGCGCTCGAACGTGTGCCGCAGCCGCTGCCGGAAGAAGAAGTGAAGGCCGAGGACGCGAAGGCGCCCGTGGTCGAATCGAAAGAGCCGGCTGGTGCGACGGAAGTCGTGAAGCACTAAGCTTGAATCACTGAAGCTCGCTTAAGCAGTACCCCGAAACCCGCGGCATGGTCCGCGGGTTTCTTGTTTTGTGCGCGAGATTCGTTGACGTTGTGCGAATCCGAAGACTTCCTCGAAAGCCCCGCCAAATCAGGCTGAACCCGGCTTGACACCACTTATTCGGCTTCGTTAAATGAGCGGGCTTCGGCTTCTGGCCGTGGCAGCAACATCCGCATCATCCGCATCGTCCATTAGCGACACCACCACGATTGCCCAAAACACATTCTCGGGGGCTGGAATGAATAAAACGGATTTGATCGATCACATTGCGCAGCAGGCCGATATCTCAAAAGCAGCGGCGGGTCGCGCGCTCGACGCGGTGCTCAACGGCGTCAAAGGCACGCTGAAGAAGGGCGGTTCAGTCACGCTGGTGGGTTTCGGCACCTTCGCAGTCGGCAAGCGTGCGGCGCGCACGGGACGCAATCCGCGCACCGGCGACGCCATCAAAATCAAGGCTGCAAAAATTCCTAAATTCAGGCCTGGCAAAGCGCTAAAAGATGCGTTAAACTAGCGGGCTCGCTACCTGATGAGGGTGGCGCAGAAGTCTGAAGCTGGGTGCTTAGCTCAGTTGGTAGAGCGGCGCCCTTACAAGGCGTAGGTCGGGAGTTCGAGCCTCTCAGCACCCACCACAGTTTCAGATCGCCAGGTCGCGCGAAACATCGCAGCGAATGGCTCCAGCAGCATAGAAGCAGCACACCGCACGGAGCGGTAGTTCAGTTGGTTAGAATACCGGCCTGTCACGCCGGGGGTCGCGGGTTCGAGTCCCGTCCGCTCCGCCAGGAATACTCCAGCAGCAAAGCAAGAAGGCGAACTCCGGTTCGCCTTTTTTGTTGTCTGCTGATGTAAGATCGGGCGTTCTGTTTTTTGGCGCCCCTCAACGCTTGGTCCCGCATGCTCGACTTTTTCCGCAATCACAAACGACTGATGATGCTGATGCTGATGCTGGTGATTCTGCCAGGTCTCGGCTTCGTCGGCATTCAAGGTTTCCGCGGCTTCTTTGACGAAAGCGCGAACGTCGCCAGCGTCAATGGTCACAAGATCACTCGCGTCGATTACGACGGCGCCGCACGTCAGCAGATGGATCAGGCGCGCCAGATGATGGGCGCGCAGTTCGACGCCAGCATGTTCGACACGCCGCAGCATCGCAAGGACATCCTCGACGGTCTGATCCAGCAACGCGTGCTCGCCGATGAAGTGCAGCGTCTGCACCTGACCGCGTCGGACGAAGCCGTGCGCCGCACGCTGCTCGCCGATCCGATCATCTCGTCGCTGAAGAACCCCGACGGTTCGATCGATCTCGACAAATACAAGCAGTTGCTCGCCATGCAGGGCATGACGCCCGAGCAGTATGACGAGCGTGTGCGTTACAGCCTCGCCATGCAGCAGTTGCCCGCGGCGCTCGTGAACAGCGCGTTCACGTCGAAGTCGCTCGCGCAGCAACTCACGGGTCTGTCGGAACAGACGCGTGAAGTGCAGGGCCTCGCGTTCCGCGCCAGCGACTACGCGCCGAAGGTCCAGCCGACCGACGCGCAGATGCAAGCCTATTACGACGCGCACAAGAACGAGTTCGCCACGCCTGCTACGGCGCAGATCCAGTATCTGGTGTTGTCGGCGGCGACGGTCGCTGCAACAGTCAACCCCAGCGACGCCGATCTCAAGAAGTACTACGACGACAACATCGCGCACTTCAAGTCGCAGGAAGAAGTGCGTGCGAGCCACATCCTGATCACGGTGGCGAAGGACGCGAGCGCGGCCGATCGCGCAGCCGCGAAGCAGAAGGCCGAACAGATCCTCGCCGATGTGAAGGCGCATCCGGATCAGTTCGCGCAGCTCGCGCAGAAGGATTCGCAGGATCCGGGCTCGGCTGCCAAGGGCGGCGACCTCGGTTACTTCGGTCCGGGCATGATCGCAGGCGGTCAGGCGTTCGACGACGCCGTCTTCAAGCTGAAGAAGGACGAGATCAGCGACGTGATCCAGTCGGACTTCGGTTATCACATCGTCAAGGTCACGGACATCAAGCCGTCGGTGACGAAGCCGTTCGACGACGTGAAGGGCCAGATCCTCAACGACGTGAAGACGCAGCAAGCGGCCAAGGTGCTCGCCGACGCGACTGAAGGCTTTACCTCGACGGTCTACGAACAGGCAAAGACCCTGCAACCGGCCGCCGACAAGTACAAGCTGACGATCCAGACCGCCACGGTCACGCCGAAGCCGAACCCCGCGCTGCCGCCGGATAGCCCGCTGAACAACCAGAAGTTCCTGGACGCCGTGTTTGCGAACGACTCGGTCACGAGCCATAACAACACGCAGGCGATCGACGTGGGCAACAGCACGCTGATCTCCGCGCACGTGACGAACTTCCAGCCGGCTGCGGTGCCTGCGTTTGCTTCGGTCAAGGATGCGGTGCATCAAAAGGTGGTGACGCAACTGGCCGCCGATATGGCGCGCAAGGATGGTGAAGCGAAACTCGCCGACCTGCAGAAGTCGAAGTCGACCGATGGTTTCTCGTCGGCGCTCAAGGTGTCGCGCAACGACGCACAAGGCCTGCCGCCGAGCGCACTGTCCGCTGTGTTCAAGGCCGACGCGCAAAAGCTGCCCGCCTATGTGGGCGTCGATCTCGGCAAAGACGGTTACGCGATCTACCGCGTGAACAGCGTGACGAATGGCCCGGCCGCTGACGGTGCCCGTCTTGCGCAGGCGCAGCAACAGCTAGCCGGTGTGGGCGGCCAGTCGCAGACGCAGGCGTATCTCGATGCGCTGCGCGATCGCTCGAAGGTGAAGTACTACGGCACGCTTGGCGCGTCGAACCAGCAAGGCGATGGTGACGGCCAGCAGTAAGCGCCGATCCAGGCCAGCTTCACCGCTAGCCCAAACAAAAACGCCCCGCTCGTAGCGGGGCGTTTTGCTTTTTGCGCGACGCATCCGGTATGCGCCGCGCCGTCAATCGCGTCGAAGATAACGCGAAGACAGCTTTTCAGACATCAGAGGCAGGCGCTGATATCGCTGGTGGCATCGGCACCCGCGCCGCCGCCCGAGCGGAAGCCCACCCAGGTCTTCGCATTGGCGTTCCAGGCCGGACGCACCGTCGCCGCAGCGCCGTTAGGCGGTTGCTGGCCCGGTACGTAGACGTCCACGGCCTGATCGTTCGCGAGCACGCTCTGCGAGACGACCTGTTGCTGCGACTTGTCGGCCCACTTCTGGGCGATGCACTGGGCAACGGCCGTTGGCGGTTGCTGGCTGGTGCCGACCGATTGTGCTCCGCTCGGCATCGGCTGATTGGCGCAGGCAGCAAGTGCGGCCGTTACGACAATAAGAGGTAAATATTTCACGTTTTATCCCTCCAGTCAGGGTCAATCTGAGATTGGACGAAGCCTCTCGTCCGGCGCAAAAAAATGTGACCTGATGCACGACGCTTTTACACCAGACGCGCCGCCCGAACAGCAGGCGAGCGCCCCTGACAGCGGCAGGATACGCGGCAGTGCGTTGTCACGCCTCCCGCGTGTCCTGGCGTTGTCCGCTAGCGCTGCGCGCTGCCGCCAAGCAGCGGCTTGAGCGTCGGCCACACGTTGTCGAGGAGCAAAGGCTGTGCCTGCTGGGTGGGATGCATCTGGTCGGCCTGGAAGAGATCGGGCTTGTTTTCGAGCCCAGCGAGCAGAAACGGCACGAGCGGCACGTGCAGTTCCTTCGAAAGCTGGCCGTAGAGGCCGTGGAATTTCTGGGTGTAGTCGGGGCCGTAATTGGGCGGCACGTACATGCCCACCAGCACCGGCTGCGCGTGCCCCTGGCGGATCTGGGCGACGATGGCGCGCAGATTGCTCTCCGTGGTGGCAAGCGGCACGCCGCGCAAGGCGTCGTTCGCGCCCAGTTCGACGATCACAACGGCCGGCTTCATGCGCTGCATGACGAGTGGCAGACGTGCCAGCCCGCCGCTCGTGGTGTCGCCGCTGATGCTGGCATTCGCAACGCTATAATCGATTCGCTCGCTGGACAGGCGCTGGCGCAACAAGGCCACCCAGCCCGTGTCGCGCGGCAGGCCGTATTCGGCGGATAGACTGTCACCCAGCACCGCGATGACGGGTTTCGCCGTCACGGCTTGCGCGGCGGGCGGTGTGGCGGCGTAAGCGGCACCCGGCGCGGCGCAGGGCAATGCCATCGCGGCCAGTAGCGCGAACGCGGTGACGGCGGTTACGTTACGCAGGCGGCGTCCACGGGCGTGGTTTCTGTCGGCTAATCTTTGCTTCATCATGTGCGAATGAATAGCGATCCAGTCATCGAAGTACGGGGTTTGAGCAAGCGCGTCACCGACGCGGCCGGCGAACTGACGATCCTCGACGGCATCGACATGAGCGTGCACGCGGGCAGCAGCGTGGCGATCGTCGGTGCGTCGGGCTCGGGCAAGTCGACGTTGCTGGGCCTGCTGGCCGGTTTGGACAGCGCGAGCGCCGGCTCGGTTCGACTGCTTGGACATGAGCTTACCGGCATGGCGGAAGATCGTCGCGCTGCATTGCGCAACGGCGCGGTGGGCTTCGTGTTCCAGTCGTTCCAGTTGATGCCGCATCTCACGGCGCTGGAGAACGTCGCGCTGCCGCTCGAACTGCAAGGCGGTCTGAGCACGCGCGAGGCGTTCACACGCGCCCGCGCGCTGCTGGAGCGCGTCGGGCTGGGGCAGCGCACCGGCCACTATCCCAAGCTGCTGTCGGGCGGCGAGCAGCAGCGCGTGGCGCTTGCGCGTGCCTTCGTCACGCATCCCCAGGTCCTGTTCGCCGACGAACCCACTGGCAGCCTGGACGCCTCCACGGGCCACGCCGTCATCGACCTGATGTTCGAACTGAACCGCGCGAATGGCGCGACGCTCGTGCTCGTCACGCATGACATCGATCTCGCGCGCCGCTGCGACACCGTGGTGACGATCGAAGCAGGCCGCCGCGTGCCGAACGCGCTACACGTTGACGGCCCAGAAGACGCCGACGATCGCATCGAAGCCGCGCGCTAGACGTATTGGTCAGCGGGATTGGTCAACGCACTGCATCGACGAAAAAACAAAGGCGTGTACGGCAAACACCGTACACGCCTTTTTCACATCAGCGCTCTCTCAAACGCAATAGCGCATCAACGCTTGAGGGCCGCCCGCGCCCGCGCGATCAGCGCGCTCGTGGACGAATCGTGCGCCTTGACGTCGCCGCTTGCCGTGGTGAGATCGGCTTCCACGACCTTGCCGAGGATCTTGCCCAGTTCCACGCCCCACTGATCGAACGGATTGATGTTCCACACCGAAGCCTGCACCAGCACCTTGTGCTCGTAGAGCGCGATCAGCGCGCCCAGCGAACGCGCCGTGAGCGCATCGACGAGCAGCGTCGTGGTCGGTCGATTGCCGGGGAACATGATGTGCGGCACGAGTTCGGGCTTGTCTGGACCGGCGATCTTCTTCGCCTCTTCCTCGGTGCGGCCGAGCATCATCGCTTCGCTCTGCGCGAAACAGTTCGCGAGCAGCTTCGGATGATGATCGGCAAGCGGATGCTCGGGCGTGAGCACAGCGATAAAGTCGATCGGCACGATCGTCGTGCCCTGGTGCAGCATCTGGAAGAACGCGTGCTGGCCGTTGGTGCCCGGCTCGCCCCAGGTGATCGCCGACGTCGCGTAATCGACGAACTTGCCGTCCAGACGCGCCTGCTTGCCGTTGCTCTCCATTTCGAGCTGCTGCAGATACGAGGGCAGGTAGTGCAATGCTTCGGAGTACGGCGCAACCAGATAGCTCTGCGAGCCGAAGAAGTTGCGATACCAGATGCCGATCATGCCGAGCAGCACCGGCAGGTTCTTGTCCAGCGGCGCGGTGCGGAAGTGCTCGTCCATGTCGTGCGCGCCCGCGAGCAGTTCGTCGAACTGCTGCGGCCCGATCGCGATCATGATCGACAGACCCACCGCCGACCACAGCGAATAGCGGCCGCCCACCCAGTCCCACATCTCGAACACATTCTCTTTGGCGATGCCGAACTTCACGACTTCGGCCGGATTCGCCGATACGCCCACGAAGTGCTTCGCCAGCGCGTCTTCCGGACAGCCGGCCTTGACGAACCAGTCGCGCATCGAGCGCGCGTTCGTCATGGTTTCGAGCGTGGTGAAGGTCTTCGAGACGATGATCGCGAGCGTTTCTTCGGGATCGATGTCTTCGATCACGCGCCAGAGATCGGCGCCATCGACGTTCGAGACGAAGTGCGAATCGAGTTCGGGCGTTTCCAGATGCTTGAGTGCGTGCACGACCATCTTCGGACCGAGATCCGAGCCGCCGATGCCGATGTTCACCACGTGGCGGATGCGCTTGCCGGTGTAGCCGGTCCAGGCGCCGCTGCGCACGGCGTCGGCGAATTTCGCCATCTTCGCTTTCTCGGCGAGGATCTGGGCGTGGAACGGTGCGTTCGGTTCGGTGGCGCGCAGTGCGGTGTGCAGGGCGGCGCGGCCTTCGGTCGGGTTGACCACTTCGCCTGCGAACATCGCGTCGCGGCGCTGTTCGACGCCGGCTTCGCGCGCGAGCTGCACGAGCAGCTTCAGCGTGGCGTCGTTGATGCGGTTCTTCGAGAAATCGGCTGCGAGACCGCCGCCAGCGTACGTATAGCGTTCGGCGCGGGTCGGTGCGGGATCGTTGGCGGGTGCGAACCAGTCACGCATCTGTTCGTTGCGGATCTGTTCGTAATGCGTCTGTAGCGCGGACCAGGCAGGGAGCGGATTCGTCATGTTCGTCTAGCGAGGGAAAACGAATGAAGGGCGGCGGAGGGCGTCGGCCGGTCAGGCCAACGCACGCGTCACGCGCTGCGGGGAAACGCGCCGCCGGTGGGCGGCGTGCGAAAGATCAGTATAGCGGGCCTGGGCGAGCCTGCGCACGGCTACGGCCAAGCTAACGGAACCGATTCCACGTTAGCAAACGCCATGCCGCGATTTCTCTTACTATGTGGCGCATTGAGGCGGCTTGCGCAGCTGCGATCATTCTTTCGGCGCGTAAAAAAGCCGGTTCATGAGACATCGCACCATCGGCGCGAGTTCGCCCGCGGCGAGCCCGGCGGGACCGTCGCCTTGAGCGACGAGCGTATCGGCGGCGAGGCCGTGCAGGTAGACGCCCGCAAGCGCCGCTTCGAAGGGCGGCAAACGCTGCGCGAGCAATGCGCCGATGAGGCCGCCGAGCACATCGCCGGTGCCGCCGGTGGCGAGCGCCGCGTTGCCCGTCGGGTTGATTGCGATACGTCCGTCGGGTGCGGCAATCACCGTGCCGCTGCCCTTGAGCACCACCACGGCCTCGAAGCGCGAAGCCAGCACTCGCGCCGACGCCAGCCGGTCGCGCTGCACCTCAGCCGTATCGACGCCAAGCAGGCGCGCGGCTTCGAGCGGATGGGGCGTCAGCACGCAGGGCGCGCCGCGCTTGCGCGCGTGTTCGTTGACGTGCGCGGCGAGGGCGTCGTCGCGGGCGATGAGATTGAGCGCGTCGGCGTCCAGCAGCACGGCGGCTTCGAGCCGCAGGATGCGCTCGACCAGTTGACGTGCGGTGGCGCTGCCGCCCATGCCGCAGCCCGCCGCGACCGCGCTCATCGCATCGAGCGCGAGCTTGCTAGCGCTGTGCAGCATGAGTTCCGGATGCGGTGCATCGTAGGGCGGCGCGTCGCTGCCCAGAAAGCCCACGTTGACCTTGCCCGCGCCCGAAAGCAACGCGGCGCGCGCTGCGAGGATCGGCGCGCCGCACATGCCGGTGTCGCCGCCGATCACCGCCAGCGTGCCGAAGCTGCCCTTGTGGGTTGCGAAGTCGCGCCCGGGCATGGATGGGCCAAACAGCGCCGTTGCGTTCAGCAAGGCGAAATGCGCGCTATCGAGGGAAATCGCTGTATCGATTCCCGCTGTATCGATCCCGATAGGCGCAACGCTCACCGCGCCCGCGTAATCGCGTCCCACGCCCGTGTAGAGACCCGGCTTCGCGCCGATAAAGGTGACCGTGTGGCTCGCGCGCACCGCCAGGCCGCCGCCGACCACGTTGCCGGTATCGCTGTCCAGACCGCTGGGCACATCGAGCGCCAGCACGTGAGCGTGGCTGCGCGTGCGCGCAGAAAGGCGTTTGGCCAGCTCTGCAAACACGCCGTCGAGCGCGCGCGTGAGTCCGATGCCGAACAGTCCGTCCACGAGCCAGCCGTAGGCGTCGAAAGAGACGGGCGGCGTCTGCGTGATCGGCACGCCGGCGGCGCGGGCCTCGGCGAGCGCCCAGCGCGCGTCATCAGGTTTCACTTCGATGGGCATGCAGACTTCGCAGTCGATGCCTGCGCGTTTGAGGGCGGCGGCGGCCACCAGCGCATCGCCGCCGTTATTGCCGGGGCCGGCTGCGAACCACACGGGCTTCGTGCTGAGCGCCGAGGGCGCATGCACGATCTGTTCGCGCAGAAAATGCGCTGCGGCGGCCCCGGCGCGCGCCATCAGCGTATGGGCGGGTAGCGACGCCTGGGCAGCGTGCTCGCGCTCGCGCAGTTGCGCGACCGTGAGCAAGGCCACCGCGCGGTCGTGCGGATTGACGAGGGTAGGGTGGGAAGGCGTGGCGTCTGTCATGGAGGCGGTGCGTGCGATCAAGCGATAGCACAACGATACCCGAGCGACGCCCGCCCGGGTTCTAGCGACGCCAATAGCCCGGATGGCTTTTAGCTACGTCCCGGCCAGAGCGCCTCAACCGTTTCGGCGGGCAGTTCCGGCGCGGTGCCGGACACCTGAGCGGCAATCAGTCGCGCCGAGCCGAGCGCCAGCGCCCAGCCCGCTGGGCCGTGCCCCGCGTTGACGAACAGGCGCGGACTGCCGGCGTTGCCCACGGCGGGCAGCCCATCGGCGGAGAGTAGTTTCATGCCTTCCCACGCGAGCGCCGCCGAGATGCGCGCCGCGCCCGGCGCCCAGTCGCGCGAGGCTTCGCCGAGCAGGGCGAGCGCTTCTTCGGTGAGCGCCTCGGGCAGCGCCTGGTCGAGCTGCTTGGCGCGCTGGAGCACCGCTCCCCCCGCGATGCGCAGGCGATGGTTGGTGCGCGTGACGACGATGCGCCGCGCCGCATCGACGAGCGTGGAGTTAGGCACGCATTCCTCGTGCGCGACCGGCGCGTTGAGCGTATGCATACGTACCGGGTAAAACGGCAGCTTGATGCCGAGCGGCGCGAGCAGCTTCGGCGTTTGCGCGCCCGCCGCGACCACCACGGCATCGGCGGAAATCACTTCGACGTCGCGGCGCTTGCCCACTTCCTCAGGGCGCGGCGCGAGTTCGACGGCCGCGCGCTGGCTTTCGACGCGAATCGCGCTAACCGTGCGCCCGGTCTCGAACTGCACGCCGCCGAGCGTATCGAGCGTCTGCTTGAGCTGCTTGACGAACAGCGGGCAGTTGGCGACGCGCGCGTGATCGAAACGCACCGCGCCCGCGAACGGCGGATCGGCGGGAATGGTGTGTTCGGCGGCCACGCATTCGTGGGGCGTCAGCACATGATGGGGCGTTTCGAAGCGGCGCAGCAGTTCCAGCGCGGGCTGGTTGAGCGACCATTCGTCGGTGGCGCGCACGAGGTAGAGCAGGCCTTCGCGCTGCTCGTACTCGAGCTGGAAACGGTTTTCGATATCGTCGAGCGACGCCTGGGCCGATTCGATCAGCGGGCGCAGCGTCGCGTAGCGCGCCGCGAACGCCTCGGAGCCGTGCAGCGTGGCGAGGCGCTTGACGAACGCGCGCGCCTGGCCCGTGAAGCCGGTTCTGGAGATCACGCCGCCCGAGGACTGCCGGCCGTTGCGCAGGAAGGTGGGGCCGAACCAGACGTCGAGCGGCGTCGGCAATACGACACCGCTATGACCGTAGGTCGCGCCTTGCGCGACGGTGGCGTGGCGCTCGACCACGCAGACGCGATGGCCCGCCGCGCGCAACTGGTAGGCGGTGGCGACGCCGGCAATTCCGCCGCCAATGACGATGACATCCATGATGATTCGATCTGCAGGCAGGCGTTGCGCCGTTGGCCGTCGTGGACCTGACGCCCTGCCGAAGAGGGTGAGACGTGCGGCGCGCGAAGCGCTGCGCCGATCGGGTGAAACGCGCAATCATAGCAGCCAATCGGGCGTCGTAGCCATGCGGGTGGCAGCGCCGGCGCGCCTTCCTGGTGGCCCGGCGGCGGCTTTCCGCGTGTGTCCAGCGCCTTGGTCAATCGCGAAAAAACGTCTGATGCAGCATGAATGAGGGCCACGTAGCTTTCTCGTATCGCGAAAAGGCGCGGGCAGGCGCTGCGCGCAGTGTTGTCGAACCGCCCCCAGGGCGGTCGGAGGGGGGCTTCCGGGTTATAATCGCGGTCTCCCTTCGCCTGACCGTCGCCACAGCCCCGCGCGACGCATCGCCACCTTGCGACGCAACCGCGCGAGGCGAAGCCGCGATGTAACCTCGACGCAACGCCCCAGTCCATGGCCCACTTCTCGTGTTTCCCCGGTGCTTCGGCCCTTTCCGACTTCCGTCAGACCCGCCTGCTCGACACGCTTCAGCGTATCGACGCCAATATCGTCGGCGTGCATGGCCAGTTTCTGCACTTCGTCAACTCGGCCACGCCGCTCTCCGCTGACGACAGCGCGAAGATCGAGGCGCTGATGCACTACGGCGCGCCGTTCGCGGCTCCCCAAGAGCGCGGCAGCGCAGTGACGTTCATGGTGGTGCCGCGCTTTGGCACGGTGTCGCCGTGGGCCTCGAAGGCCACCGACATCGCGCATCACTGTGGCCTCGACCAGGTACGCCGCATCGAGCGTGGCGTCGAATACACCGTGATCCTCAAGAGCGGCCTGCTCGGCGGCAAGAAGACGCTGTCGGACGACGCGCACGCGCAGGTTGCCGCCGCGCTGCACGACCGCATGACGGAAAACGTTGCGCCCTCGCGCGACGCCGCGCTGCATCTGTTCGACGAACTGCCGGCGCGCCCGATGCAGACCGTCGATGTGCTCGGCCACGGCCGCAAGGCGCTGGAAACGGCCAACGGCGAACTGGGCCTCGCGCTCGCCGACGACGAAATCGACTACCTCGTCGAGAATTTCACGAAGCTCGGCCGCAACCCGACCGACGTCGAACTGATGATGTTCGCACAGGCCAACAGCGAACACTGCCGCCACAAGATCTTCAACGCGAGCTGGACGATCGACGGTCAGGAGCAGGATCTGTCGCTGTTCGCGATGATCCGCAACACCGAAAAGATCAGCCCGCAAGGCACCATCGTCGCGTATTCGGACAACTCGTCGATCATGGAAGGCGCGGTGGCCGAGCGCTGGTTCCCGCGCAAGAACAACGCCGACGGCACGCCGGGCGAGCAGTACGGTCGCCACACCGAACTCACGCACACGCTGATGAAGGTGGAAACGCACAACCACCCGACCGCGATCTCGCCGTTCGCAGGCGCGGCCACGGGTGCAGGCGGTGAAATCCGCGACGAAGGCGCAACGGGCCGCGGCGCGCGTCCGAAGGCCGGTCTGACGGGCTTCACGGTATCGAATCTGGATCTGCCCGAAGCACGCGAATCGTGGGAAAACGCCCGCGACGCCGCTGTGCCGCTCGCGCACCGCAATCCGGCCGATCAACACGGCACGTACGGCCGCCCGGACCGCATCGCCTCGCCGCTGGACATCATGATCGACGGCCCGCTCGGCGGCGCCGCGTTCAACAACGAATTCGGCCGTCCGAACCTTGGCGGCTACTTCCGCGTCTACGAGCAGAACGTCGCGGGCACCGTGCGCGGCTACCACAAGCCGATCATGATCGCCGGCGGCATCGGCAACATCAGCGACCAGCACACCTTCAAGCACGACCTGCCCGCAGGCTCGCTGCTGATCCAGATCGGCGGCCCCGGCATGCGCATCGGCATGGGCGGCGGCGCGGCCAGCTCGATGGCGACCGGCACCAACACCGCCGAACTCGACTTCGACTCGGTTCAGCGCGGCAACCCGGAAATCGAGCGTCGCGCCCAGGAAGTCATCAACTCGTGCTGGCAGCTCGGCGAAGGTAACCCGATCCTCTCGATCCACGACGTGGGCGCGGGCGGTCTGTCGAACGCCTTCCCGGAACTCGTCGACGGCGCAGACAAGGGCGCACGTTTCGAGCTGCGCCAGGTCCAGCTCGAAGAATCGGGCCTCTCGCCGCGCGAAATCTGGTCGAACGAATCGCAGGAACGTTACGTTCTGGCGATCGCGCCGGCTGATCTGCCCGCTTTCGAAGCGATCTGCGCGCGTGAGCGCTGCCCGTTCGCGGTCGTGGGCGTCGCGACGGAAGAGCGCGAACTCAAGCTGATCGACACCGACGAAAAGGCGCTCGCCGCCAACGGCGGTCACCAGCCGGTCGACATGCCGATGGACATCCTGCTCGGCAAGCCGCCGCGTATGCACCGCAACGTCGAACACGCCAGCACGCCGCTCGTGCCGGTCGACGTCACGGGCATCTCGCTGGACGAAGTTGCGAAGAGCGTGCTGCGTCATCCGACGGTCGGCAGCAAGTCGTTCCTCATCACCATCGGCGATCGTACGGTGGGCGGCATGAACGTGCGCGACCAGATGGTCGGCCCGTGGCAGGTGCCGGTCGCTGACTGCGCGATCACCGCATTCGACTACGCCGGTTTCAAGGGCGAAGCCATGACGATGGCCGAGCGTACGCCGCTGGCCGTCATCAACGCGCCCGCATCGGGCCGCATGGCCGTGGGCGAGGCGATCACCAACATCGCATCGGCGCCCATCGCTTCGCTCGACAAGCTCAAGCTCTCCGCGAACTGGATGGCCGCGTGCGGCGCGCCGGGCGAAGACGCCGCGCTCTACGACACCGTCAAGGCGATCGGCATGGAACTGTGCCCGGCGCTGGGTATCGGCATTCCGGTCGGCAAGGATTCGCTGTCGATGCGCACGAAATGGAACGAAGAAGGCGTGGCGAAGGAAGTGGTCGCGCCGGTTTCGCTGATCATTTCGGCGTTCGCACCGGTCGAAGATGTGCGCCGTCACCTCACGCCGCAACTGCGCCGTATCGACGAAGTGGGCGAAAGCGTGCTGATCTCGATCGATCTGGGCCGCGGCAAGAACCGCATGGGCGGCTCGATCTTCGCGCAGGTCACGCAGCAGGTGGGCGACGACGCGCCTGACGTCGACAGCGCCGAAGACCTCAAGCAGTTCTTCAACGCGATCCAGAAGCTCAATGCTGACGACAAGCTGCTGGCGTACCACGACCGCTCGGACGGCGGCCTGTGGGCAACGGTCTGCGAAATGGCGTTCGCGGGTCACACGGGCGTGTCGCTGAACGTGGACATGCTCACGCTCGACGGCGAGCACGGCACGGACTTCGGCGACGCCAAGGACTGGGCGAAGCAGACCAGCGGCCGTCGCGACGACCGCACGCTGCGCGCGCTGTTCTCGGAAGAACTGGGCGCCGTGATCCAGGTGCCGGCAACGCAACGCGACGCCGTGATGGCGGTGCTGCGCGAGCACAACCTGTCGGTCTGCTCGAACGTGATCGGCTCGCTGAATAACCGCGACGCGATCGAAATCTACCGCGACGCCAAGCGCATCTACGAAGCGCCGCGCGCCGAACTGCATCGCGTGTGGAGCGAAGTGAGCTGGCGCATCGCGCGTCTGCGCGACAACCCGGCCTGCGCCGACGCCGAATACGACGCGCTGCTCGACGCCGCCGATCCGGGCATGCAGCCGCAACTGACCTTCGACGCGGCTGAAGACATCGCCGCGCCGTTCGTCAGCACGGGCGCACGTCCGCGCGTGGCGATCCTGCGCGAGCAGGGCGTGAACTCGCACCTCGAAACCGCCTACGCGTTCGACCGCGCCGGTTTTGATGCGCACGACGTCCACATGAGCGACCTGCTGGAAGGCCGCGCCACGCTGGCTGACTTCGCGGGCGCGGTGGCCTGCGGCGGCTTCTCGTACGGCGACGTGCTGGGCGCAGGCGAAGGCTGGGCCAAGACGATCCGCTTCAACGCGCAGCTCGCCGATATGTTCGCGGCGTTCTTCGGTCGCGAGGACACGTTTGCACTCGGCATCTGCAATGGCTGCCAGATGCTGTCGAGCCTCTCGTCGATGATCCCGGGCGCGGAAGCCTGGCCGAAGTTCACGCGCAACAAGTCGGAGCAGTTCGAAGCGCGCTTCTCGCTGGCCGAAGTGCAAAGCTCGCCGTCGATCTTCTTCGCCGGCATGGAAGGCTCGCGTATTCCGGTGGCGGTTGCGCACGGCGAAGGTTTCGCGGACTTCTCGCAGCAGGGCGACATCTCGAAGGTTGCCGTGGCGATGCGCTACGTCGATCACCGTGGCCAGGCCACCGAAGGCTATCCGTTCAACCCGAACGGCTCGCCGCAAGGCATCACCTCGGTCACGACCGCCGATGGCCGCTTCACCGTGCTGATGCCGCACATGGAGCGCGTGCACCGCACCGTGACGATGAGTTGGCACCCGGAAGGCTGGGGCGAAGCCAGCCCGTGGCTGCGTGCGTTCCAGAATGCGCGCAAGTGGGTGGGTTAAACATCGTTAGCGACGCCTGAGAGGGCGGCGCGACGCTGAATCCGGAAACCCCGGTCAGGTTCGCTACGGCGGATGTGACCGGGGTTTTTGTTTGGGCGTGCGGGGAATAGCGGGATTATTCGCCGCAAAAAATGCGGCGAATAGATTGTGCCTGCGGCGAATACGGGCCATAATCGCCGCATGAATAGCGGCGATTACCTCTACATCTGGCAGGGCGGCGACTGGCCACAGTGGCGCTTCAACATGACGGCGCTCGCGCAGCCTCTGGCCGAGGCGAGCCGTGCCCAAGGCTTGCTGCTGGGCCGGCTGTCCGATGTCGGCATGCGCCTGCGCGATCAGGCCAGCCTCGCGGCACTGACTGAGGACGTGATCAAGACCAGCGAAATTGAGGGTGAACGTCTGAGCGTGGCGTCGGTGCGCTCGTCGATAGCGCGCCGTCTGGGCGTCGATATTGGCGCATTGGCGCCGGTGGACCGTCACGTGGAAGGCGTAGTCGCGATGGTGCTGGACGCGACGGCCAACAACAGCCTTCCGGTCACGCGCGAACGGCTCTTCGGCTGGCACGCGGCGCTGTTTCCGACCGGCTACGCGGGGCTTTCGCGCATCAACGTCGGCGCGTGGCGCGACGATGCAACCGGGCCAATGCAGGTGGTGTCCGGGCCGATCGGCCGGCAGCGCGTGCATTTCGAGGCGCCGCCCGCACCCATGCTCGAACCGCAGTTGCAGCGCTTTCTCGAGTGGATCAACCAGCCCGCGGCCATGCCCTCGCTGATCAAGGCGGGGCTCGGGCATTTGTGGTTCGTCACGCTTCACCCGTTCGATGACGGAAACGGTCGCATCGCGCGAGCGATCGGCGATCTGCTTCTCGCGCGGGCGGACGGCGGCACGCAGCGCTTCTACAGTCTCTCTGCGCAGATCCAGCGCGAGCGCAAGGCGTACTACGAAATCCTCGAACGCACGCAGAAAGGCTCGATGGACGTGACGCAATGGCTGGCGTGGTTTCTCGACACCTTGCATAGGGCCGTCGATCAGGCGCAGGTCACTCTGGATTCGGTTCTCGTCAAGGCGCGCTTCTGGCATCAGTGGGCCGATACGCCGCTTAATGAACGACAGGCGAAACTGCTCAACAAACTGCTCGACGGTTTCGACGGCAAGCTTACGAGCAGCAAATGGGCTGCCATCGCCAAATGCTCGTCCGATACCGCCTTGCGAGATATCAACGATCTCGTCGCGCGCGGCATGCTGCGCAAGGCCGAAGGGGGCGGGCGTAGCACCAGCTACGAACTGACACCGCCAGAATGACAAAACCCCGCGCCTTCACAGGTCGCGGGGTTTTCTCGAAGCGTGAAAAAACGCTTACTGGATCTTCGCTTGCGCGCGCAGTTGCTTTTCAAACGCGAGCAGCTTTTCCTGCTGCAGCTGCTGGACGATCTGCGGGCGCACCTGCTCAAGCGGCGGCGGTGCGATCGCGCGGATGTCGTCGACACGGATGATGTGCCAGCCGAACTGCGTGTGCACCGGCGTATCGGTGATCTGGCCTTTCTGCAGCGAGGTTGCCGCAGCCGCGAATTCCGGCACATAAGCCTTCGGATCCGACCAGTCGAGGTCGCCGCCGTTCTTCGCCGAACCCGGGTCCTTCGAGTACTGCTTGGCCAGGTCTTCGAAGCTCGCGCCAGCCTTGATCTTGGCGATCAGGTCCTTGGCCTGCTGCTCGTCGGCGACGAGGATGTGGTGCAGATGGTATTCCTTGCCGCCGCCTGCGCCTTGCGTGACCTTGTCGTACATCGCCTTGACTTCGGCGTCGCTCGGCTGGTTGTTCTTGAGGAAGTCCTCGATCCACGCGTGCAGGATGACCTGCTGCTGCGCCATCGCCAGTTGTGCCTTCACGTCCGGACGATTCGGGATGCCCTGACGCGCCGCTTCCTGCATCAGCACTTCGCGGTTGATCAGTTCTTCACGCACGGCCTTTTGCAGATCCGGCGTGTCTTGCTGGCCCTGGGCCACGACCTGGGCGACGAGCGCGTTGGCGCGCGCGGTCGGAATCGGCGTGCCGTTCACCACGGCGACATTCTGCGCAAAGGCGGGAGTCGCCGCGCACGCAGCCAGCAACACCCAGAGACGGGTTTTCTTCAAGGTCATCGACAAATCCTGACAGAACGAATCAAAAGTGGGGCGAATCAGTGGGCTGGTGAGGCTTGCCAGCGAGGCTCACTTCGGGGGCTGCGCCGCGGCCTCTTCGGGCGTGAGCGCCGTGATCGCAAGCGCGTGAATGCCGCGCTGCATGGCCTCGGCCAGCGCATCATACACTAAGCGATGCCTTGCCACGCGGGCTTTCCCCATGAATGCGGCCGCAACGATCGTGACATGAAAATGACCACCCGCCGACGCACCGGCGTGGCCCGCATGCAGCGCGCTGTCGTCGCGCACGACGATCGAATCGACCGGTGCGAGCGCGGCCGTGAGGCGCGTTTCGATCAGCGCGAGACGTTCTGCTGCGCTGGCGTTGAGAAATACATCGCTCATTCTTCTTCCTTCATGTGACGCGACAGCCAGAGGCTCTGGCCGACGATGAACACGACCAGGATGCCGGTCGCGCCAAACAGCTTGAAGTCGACCCACGCATCAGTGGAGAAGTGGAAGGCGACGAACAGATTGAGAATGCCGAGCAGCGCGAAGAACACCGACCACACGAAGTTCAGTTGCGTCCACACGCGCTGGGGCAGGGAGATCTGCTTGCCCATCATCGCTTCGATGAGGTTCTTGCCGAACGCCACCTGCGAGACCAGCAGTACGACCGAGAAGGCCCAATACAGCACCGTGGGCTTCCACTTGATGAAGGTTTCGTCGTGCAGGATCAGCGTGGCGCCGCCGAACACGACGACGATGCCCAGCGACAGCCACAGCATCGGATCGACCTTGCGGTGACGGAACGCCACCCAGGCGATCTGCACGAGCGTTGCGACAATGGCCACGGTCGTGGCCGTGTAGATGCCCCACACCTTGAAGGCGACGAAGAACAGGATGATCGGGAACAGATCAAACAGAAATTTCATTATCGGCCTGGAGTCCGCAAAAAGAGCCCTGAAAAAGGGCGCGACGCGGTGATTCGGCACGCGCTCCCTCTTTTTTTCGAGGGGGAGCGCGGGCCTGCCCGCGTTACTTGGGCTCGAATTGTAGCGCAGCCGAATTGATGCAATACCGAAGGCCCGTCGGGGCCGGACCGTCTTCGAACACATGGCCCAGATGCGCGCCGCAATTCTTGCAGCGCACTTCGATGCGCAGCATGCCGTGCGAGCGGTCGGTGCGCTCTTCGATCACCTCGCCGTCGATCGGGCGGAAGTAGCTCGGCCAGCCGCAGCCGGAGTCGAATTTGGTATCCGATTCGAATAGCTTGGTGCCGCAGCAGACGCAATCGTAGATGCCGCGTTCATGGTGGTCCCAGTACTTGCCCGTGAAGGCGCGTTCGGTGGCGGCGTGGCGCGTGACCTGGTATTGCGTCGGATCGAGCTTGGCGCGCCATTCGGCGTCGCTCTTGTGGCCGGGGTAGGCGTCGGAGTTGTGGTCGTCCTGGCTCATGGCGGGTTCCTCGGGGTGGAAGGTCATCTATATGGGGCCGCGCTTACGAAGAACAACTGACTTCGAGCGAGCTGGCCCACGCGGGCGGCAGGGCCGCGTAGCTTTCGTTTTCCGGCTGCTCGTCGAAGGGGCGCTTGAGCACGTTGGCGAGGCGCTCGACTTCGCTGAAATCCTTCTGCGCCGCGCGTTCGATCGCCGTTTGCGCGAGGTGGTTACGCAGCACGAACTTCGGGTTCACGCGGTTCATTGCTTCGGCGCGCGCGGCGTCGTCGCGGGTTTCGTAAGCGAGGCGTGCGCGGTAATCCGTGGCCCAGGCGTCGAAGGCGGGGCGATCGAGGAACAGATCGCGCACAGTGGTATCGCCTTGCGCATCAAGCTTCGAAACACGTGCGAGGTTGCGGAACGTCAGCGTGAAATCGGCGCGGTTGGTGTTCATGATGTCGAACAGGCGGTTCGCGAGCTGATCGTCGCCTTCGCGGGCGTGTTCGAGGCCCAGCTTCGCGCGCATGCGGGCTTCCAGCGCGGGCGCGAAGTGCGACTTGAAGCGCTCGAGCACGGCTTGCGCGTCGGCCACGCAGCGCTCGCCGCGCGCTTTGTCATCGGCGATATCGTATTGCTGGCCAAACAGCGGCAGCAGCGCCTGCGCGAGGCAAAACAGATTCCAGTAGCCGATCTGCGGCTGCATGCGGTACGCGTAACGGCCTTGCGAATCCGAATGATTGCAGATGTGGTTCGCATCGAATCCGTCGATAAAACCGAACGGGCCGTAATCGATCGTGAGACCCAGGATCGACATGTTGTCGGTGTTCATCACGCCGTGGCAGAAGCCCACCGCCTGCCATTCGACCATCAGCGCCGCCGTGCTGCGCACCGCTTCGTCGAGCAGCGCGAGATACGGATCGTCGGCTTCGCGCAGATGCGGGTAGAAGCGGTCGATCACGTGATCGGCGAGCGCGCGCAATGCCTCGACGTTATCGTTCGAATAGAAGTGCTCGAAATGCCCGAAGCGCACGAAACTGGGCGACACGCGCGTGACGACTGCGGCGGTTTCCAGTTCCTCGCGGCGCACCGGCTGGTCCGAGCCGGTCACGGCGAGCGCGCGCGTGGTCGGAATGCCGAGGTGATGCATCGCTTCCGAACACAGGAATTCGCGGATCGACGAGCGCAGCACCGCGCGGCCATCGCCCATGCGCGAATAGGGCGTGCGGCCCGCGCCCTTGAGCTGCACGTCGAGGCGCTTGCCCGCGTGTTCGACTTCGCCGAGCATCAGCGCGCGGCCGTCGCCCAGCTGGCCTGCCCACACGCCGAACTGATGGCCCGAATAGACCGCCGCGTACGACATGGCGGCAGGCGAGCGCTCGCGCGTGAAGTTACCGCTGAAAAACGCGGCGAATGCCGGGTCGTTCACCGCGGCCGGATCGAGGCCGAGCAGCGCCGCCGTTTCTGGCGAACAACCGACCGTGTAGGGCGCGGGCAGCGGGGCGCCGGGCAGCTTCGTGTAGAAGGTCGCGCCGAGCGAGGCGAAGCTGGCGTCGCGCGGTGCGGTGAGCGCGCGCTCGAAATCGGCGAGCGGGCCGCTGGCCGGCAGGTTCGTGGCGGTCTGGGTCACTTGGGAATCGCTGGGGGAGGAATTCGGGCCTGGTGAAAACGACATGTTGAGCGCCTGTTGAATAGCCGATATTGTAAGTCCGCGCCCGCTGGCGTGCAGGACGCCGCCGCGAGCAACGTAAGACATTCCCTGGAACCTGAGACGAAGGCGGTCCACGACCGCAGCACACAACACAACGAGCTTTCCAGACATCCGAGTCGAGGAGACCGCCGTCCATGACCACGCCGATCACGCCCACCGCATCGCTGATGGGCCAGATGATGGACGTGCCGCTGCTGGTGTCGTCGCTGATTGCGCATGCGGCGCGCCATCATGGCAGCGCCCAGATCGTCTCGCGACGCATCGAAGGCGACATCCATCGCTATACGTATCGCGACTGCGAGGCGCGCTCGAAGCAGCTTGCGCAGGCGCTGATCGCGCTGGGCGTCGAGCCGGGCGAGCGCGTGGCCACGCTGGCCTGGAACGGCTACCGGCACATGGAGGCGTATTTCGGCGTAACGGGTTTCGGCGCGGTGTGTCACACGATCAATCCGCGCCTTTTCCCCGAGCAGATCGCCTGGATCGTCAATCACGCCGACGATCGCTACGTCCTCTTCGATACCACCTTCGCCGCATTGGTCGATACGCTTGCGCCGCAATGTCCGCAGGTGCGCGGCTGGATCGCGCTGTGCGACGAGGCCCATATACCGGTCATGCGCACGCCGGTGCTGTGCTACGAAACACTGCTCGCGGCGCAGGACGGCAATTACGAATGGCCGCTGCTCGACGAGCGCAGCGCCTCGAACCTTTGCTACACCTCCGGCACCACGGGCAATCCGAAGGGCGCGCTTTACACGCATCGCTCATCCGTGCTGCATGCGTATGCGGCCTCGCTGCCCGATTCGATCGGCTTATCCGCACGCGACGCCTTGCTGCCCGTCGTGCCGATGTTCCACGTCAATGCCTGGGGCATTCCGCACGCCGCGCCGCTCAACGGCACCAAGCTCGTGCTGCCCGGCAAGGATCTCGACGGCAAGTCGCTTTACGAGCTGATGGAAGCCGAAGGCGTGACCTGTTCGGCGGGCGTGCCGA
Organism: Burkholderia sp. Ax-1719; assembly: GCF_011753055.1. Taxonomy (GTDB): domain Bacteria; phylum Pseudomonadota; class Gammaproteobacteria; order Burkholderiales; family Burkholderiaceae; genus Paraburkholderia. Next base: position 81,676 of record NZ_VWWJ01000025.1, read on the forward strand.
CGGTCTGGCTCGGCTTGCTTACGTATATGCGCGACGCGGGCGTGAGGTTTTCGACGCTCAATCGCACAGTGATTGGCGGATCGGCCTGTCCGCCCGCGATGATCCGCACGTATGAGGACGATTACGGCGTGCAGGTGATTCACGCGTGGGGCATGACGGAGATGTCGCCGCTCGGCACGCTCGCCAAGCTCAACTGGGAGCAGGCGCAAAGACCGCCTGCAGAACAACGCGCGCTGCTCGAAAAGCAGGGGCGCGTGATCTTTGGCGTCGATATGAAAATCGTCGGCGACGATGGGCGCGAGCTGCCGTGGGATGGCGTGGCGTTCGGCGATCTGCATGTGCGCGGGCCGTGGGTGATCGACCGGTATTTCCGGCAGGAAGGCGGTACACCTTTGGTCGATGGCTGGTTCCCGACCGGCGACGTCGCCACCATCGATCCGGACGGCTTTCTGCACATCACCGACCGCAGCAAGGACGTGATCAAGTCGGGCGGCGAATGGATCAGCTCGATCGAACTGGAAAATATCGCGGTGTCGCATCCGGCGATTGCCGAAGCGGCCTGCATCGCCTGCGCGCATCCGCGCTGGACCGAGCGGCCGCTGATCGTCGCGGTCAAAAAGCCGGGCGCGGACGTCACGCGCGAAGAACTGCTGGCCTTCTTCGATGGCAAGGTCGTGAAGTGGTGGCTGCCCGACGATGTGGCTTTCGTCGACGAACTCCCGCACACCGCCACCGGCAAGCTGCAAAAACTCAAGCTGCGCGAGCAGTTCCGCGATCACGTTTTACCGACGGCGCTCGCTGCCGCTCAGGATTGCCCGATGGAGCCGCTCGACGTGGCTAAGGAAGCGGGCGGCGGCGCGGCCGATCACAGCAAATCCGCTCTGCTGCGTGACTGATTTCACGTTTCAACCCTTTCTCCGGCGCGGCCTTCGGGCTGCGTTTTTTTTCGCCATTTTTCGGCATGTTTTTCGGACTGTTTATCGGGCTATGAAGCGCCTCGGTACAAACCCCGACGTCCCACCGCAAGAAAAAAATGGAACGAGCGTGCGTTTTTCGGTATTCTGCCTGCTGACCGGGAATGTCGGACAATGAAGCCGGCGACGCACAACGCGGCCCGCATGCATGGAGGCAGGCAAATGGTAGTGGACAACGCGGCAGTGAATTACACGATTCGCGACGGCGTCGCCGTCATCACGCTCAACAATCCGCCCGTCAACGGCCTGGGTCTCTCGACCCGCACCGGCATCGTCGAGGGCCTTGCGCGCGCCAACAGCGATCCGGCGGTGACGGCCATCGTCATCACGGGCGCAGGCAAAGCCTTCTCGGGCGGCGCCGACATCACCGAATTCAACACGCCCAAGGCAACCCAGGAGCCCACGCTTCACACCGTCATCAAGGAAGTGGAAAAGAGCGCCAAGCCGGTCGTGGCGGCGATCCACAGCGTGGCTATGGGCGGCGGGCTGGAACTGGCGCTGGGCGCGCATTACCGTGTGGCCGCTCCTGGCGCGCAGATCGCGCTGCCGGAAGTGAAGCTCGGCATCCTGCCGGGCGCGGGCGGCACGCAACGCCTGCCGCGCGCCATCGGCCTCGAACCCGCGCTCAACATGATCGTCAGCGGCGCACCGGTGCCGAGCGAAAAGCTCGCGAAATCGGGTCTGTTCGACGCGATGATCGAAGGCGATCTGCTCACCGAAGCCGTCGCGTTCGCCCGCAAGGCCGCCGACAAGCAAGGCCCGCATCCGCTGGTGCGCAACCGCAAGATCGAGCATCCGAACGCCGAAGGTTTCCTGCAGTTCTCGCGCAACACCGTCGGCGCGATGTCGAAGAACTATCCCGCTCCGGTGAAGTGCATCGACGCCATCGCGGCGGGCGTGAAGCAGGGCTTCGACAAGGGTCTCGCCTTCGAGCGTGAGTGCTTCATCGAACTGGTGCAGACGCCCGAATCGCATGCACTGCGCCACGCCTTCTTCGGCGAGCGCGCCGCCAGCAAGATTCCCGATGTGCCGTCGAGCACGCCGGTGCGCGATATCCAGAAGATCGCGGTGATCGGCGCGGGCACGATGGGCGGCGGCATCACCATGAACTTCCTCAACGCGGGCGTGCCGGTCACGCTGCTGGAAACGAAGCAGGAAGCGCTCGATCGCGGCCTGGCCACGATCCGCAAGAACTACGAAGCGCAGGTCAAGAAGGGCAAGCTCACGCAGGAGAAGGTTGAAACGCGCATGGCGCTGATCAGCCCGACGCTCTCCTACGACGATCTGAGCCAGGCCGATCTCATCATCGAAGCCGTGTTCGAAGAACTCGGCGTGAAGGAGCAGGTGTTCAAGCGCCTCGATGAAGTGGCGAAACAAGGCGCGATTCTGGCCTCGAACACCTCGACGCTCGACGTCGACAAGATCGCCGCATTCACGAAGCGTCCGCAGGATGTGGTCGGTCTGCACTTCTTTAGCCCCGCTAACGTGATGAAGCTGCTGGAAGTCGTGCGCGGCAAGGATACGGCCAAGGACGTGCTCGCCACGGTCATGCAGGTCGCGAAGAAGATCCGCAAGACGGCGGTGGTGTCGGGCGTGTGCGACGGCTTCATCGGCAACCGCATGATCGAGCAGTACGTGCGCCAGGCGCTCTATATGCTCGAAGAAGGCGCGCTGCCGGCGCAGGTCGATCGCGCAATCGAGAAGTTCGGCTTTGCGATGGGTCCGTTCCGCATGAGCGATCTGGCGGGCAACGATATCGGCTGGGCGATCCGCAAGCGTCGCTATCAGGAAAAGCCGGACCTCAAGTATTCGAAGATCGCCGACCGTCTGTGCGAAACGGGCCGCTTCGGCCAGAAGACCGGCGCGGGCTGGTACGACTACAAGGCGGGCGAGCGCAACGCGCTGCCGTCGAAGCTTGTCGATGACATGATCGTCGCGTACTCGAAGGAAACGGGCGCAGAGCGTCGCAAGATCAGCGACGACGAAATCGTCGAGCGCCTGGTGTTCGCGCTGGTGAATGAAGGCGCGAAGATCCTGGAAGAAGGCATTGCGTCGAAGGCGTCGGACGTCGACATGGTCTATCTCACGGGCTACGGCTTCCCGCTGTGGCGCGGCGGCCCGATGCTCTACGCGGATACCGTGGGCCTGTACAACGTGGCGCGCTCGATTCGCCGCTACGCTGCGCAGCCGAACGGCGACGCGTGGGAGATCGCGCAGTCGCTGGCCGATAAGGCCGACAACGGCGGCACGTTCAACTAAGCGTTCAACCAAGCGCACATACGAGCGCAACCATCGGACGGACATCATGAGAAGCGCAGACGACGTGCTCCTGTTGATCGACCTGCAATACGACTTCATGCCGGGCGGGGCGCTGGCCGTCGCGCAGGGCGATGAAGTCGTGCCGGTCGCCAACCGGCTCGCGCAGGGCTTTAAGCACGTGGTGCTGACGCAGGACTGGCACCCGGCGGAGCACGTGTCGTTTGCAGCGAATCACGCAGGACGCGAGCCCTTCGAGACGACCACGCTGCCGTACGGCGAGCAGGTGCTGTGGCCGACGCATTGCGTGCAGGACACGCACGGCGCGGCGCTGCACAGCGACCTGGACGTGCCGCACGCGCGCGCGCTGATCCGCAAGGGTCATCACGCGAACGTGGACAGCTATTCTGCGTTTCTCGAAGCCGACCGCACGACGCCCACGGGCCTCGCGGGCTATCTGCGCGAGACCGGTGCGAAGCGCGTTTATTGCTGCGGACTGGCGACCGACTATTGCGTCGCGTGGTCCGCGCTCGATGCGCGCGCCGCCGGTTTCGAGACCGTGCTGATCGAAGACGCTTCGCGCGCCATCGATCTGAACGGCTCGCTGGCTGCCGCGTGGGCGCAACTGGAGGCTGCGGGCGTGAAGCGCGCGCAGTCCGCCGATGTGCTCGCGGGCCGGGTCTGACCTGACTGGGCCTGATCGCGCTCTGATGATCGTCTGATAACGCACACCATTCGCAGCATCCATAAATTTGCTGGAGACACGCATGACTGACGCCGTAATCGTTTCGACCGCCCGCACGGGCCTCGCCAAATCGTGGAAGGGCGCTTTCAACATGACGCATGGCGCCACGCTGGGCGGCCATGTCACGCAGGCCGCCGTCGAGCGCGCGAAGATCGACCCCGCGCGCGTCGAGGACGTGATCATGGGCTGCGCGAACCCCGAAGGCGCAACGGGCGCCAATATCGCGCGCCAGATCGCACTGCGCGCGGGCCTGCCGGTTTCGGTGGCGGGCATGACCGTGAACCGTTTCTGTTCGTCGGGATTGCAAACCATCGCGCTGGCCGCGCAACGCGTGATCGCCGGTGAAGGCGACGTGTTCGTGGCAGGCGGCGTGGAATCGATCTCGTGCGTGCAGAACGAGATGAACCGCCACATGATGGCCGAAGGCTGGCTCAACCAGCACAAGCCGGAAATCTACTGGAGCATGCTGCAAACCGCCGAAACCGTCGCCAAACGCTACGAGATTTCGAGGGATCGCCAGGACGAATACGGCGTGCAGTCGCAACTGCGCGCGGCGGCGGCGCAGGCCGCAGGCCTCTTCAACGACGAAATCGTGCCGATGACGGTGCTCGCCGGTGTCGGCGACAAGGCCACGGGCCAGCTCATCACGAAGGAAGTGACGATTTCCGCCGACGAAGGCATTCGCGCCGATACGACGCTCGAAGGCGTGTCGAAGATTCGCACGGCGATGCCGGGCGGCGTGATCACGGCGGGCAACGCCAGCCAGTTCTCGGACGGCGCGAGCGCCTGCGTGGTGATGAACGCCAAGGTCGCGGAGCGCGAAGGCCTGCAACCGCTGGGCATCTTCCGCGGCTTCGCGGTGGCCGGTTGCGAACCGGACGAAATGGGTATCGGCCCGGTGTTCGCAGTGCCGAAGCTGCTCAAGCAGGCGGGCCTCAAGGTCGAGGATATCGATCTGTGGGAGCTGAATGAGGCGTTTGCCGTGCAGGTGCTGTACTGCCGCGACAAGCTGGGCATTCCGGCTGACCGCCTCAACGTCAACGGCGGCGCGATTGCGGTTGGCCACCCGTATGGCGTGTCGGGTGCGCGTCTGACCGGCCATGCGCTGATCGAAGGCAAGCGCCGTGGCGCGAAGTTCGTCGTCGTCACGATGTGTATCGGCGGCGGCCAGGGCGCGGCGGGTCTGTTCGAGGTCGTCTAAGCGGCGTCAGATTGTTGCGGGTGGGCGCGCAGCCACGCGAACGCCCGCGACAGTCGCTTGGTCAGCGTGATCCATACGGAGCGCGTAGACCTTTGCGGCTTTAAAAGCAGAAAGCGCGCGCCAGGTGTCTGCATGGCGCTCACGGCGTAGCAGTTGCGCTCGCGGGCGACGTATTGCTCGCCTTCCTGCAGATGCAGCCTCTGCTCGGGCGCAAGCTGGCCGAGCGAAGCGAGCGCCGCGTCGCGATACCTGACGAGCAGTTCGCCCTCTACTGCGACGATCGCCGCGCCACGGCGCAATTCGAGCGTATGGGTTGCACCGCGCACGAGAGCGACAGTGCGCGCGTCAGTGGGTAAGGTGCCATTTTCGGAGCGTGTCGAGTCGTGCATGGTCGAGATCCGGTCGGTGAAGCGAAGTCAGGCACCCAGCTTAAAAGTGCGCGCTCGCCCGCAACAGCCGCAGGACGGCGGCAATCGTTGCGCTACAGCGTTCGCGTTGCGCGCGCTGTACCGGTGCAATCGGCGTTTGCGTGTATCTGTCGCGGTCACCCGCGCGTCTGGCATCATCGATCGATGAACGACCGCTCCCAGCCCCATCCACAGCCTCTCTACCGGCAACTGGCCGGCCAATACCGGCGCAGTATCGAAAGCGGCGTGCTGCGAGCAGGCGACCGTATGCCGTCGATGCGCGCCTTCATGCGCCAGCACGATGTCAGCCTCGCCACTGCCACCGAAAGCTACCGCGTGCTCGAACGCGAGGCGCTGATCGAGGCGCGTCCGCGCGAAGGCTATTTCGTGCGCGCCGTTGCCAGCACGCTGCCCGCGGCGCGCGAACCGGACTGGCAGGAAGCCCGCCACGCCGAAGCGGAATTCGTTGGCATCCACGCGAATATTTCGGCGCTCGTCGCACGCTGGCAGCAGGTGCCCGATGCGCTCAATCTGGGCGGCGTGACCGCCGCCGATGCGCTCTTTCCCGGCGAAGCGCTGCAAAAGATCGCCGTGCGCACACTGCGCCATCGGCCCGATCTGCTGACTGCGCCGGGTCACGAGCGCGGCGACCCGCGTCTGCGCGCCGTGATCGCGCGTCGGGCGCTGGCCGCCGGTTTCACCGTCCATCCGGACGAAATCGTCATGACCCATGGCGGCACCGAAGCCGTCAATCTCGCGCTGCGTGCGGTGACGCAGCCGGGCGACACCGTTGCGGTCGAATCGCCGTGCTTTTACGGCTTGCTACAGGTGCTCGAAAGCCTCGGCCTGCGCGCGCTCGAAATTCCCGCGAGCCCGACCACGGGTTTGTCGATCGAGGCGCTTGAATTTGCGCTGCGCCAGCAGGCGGGCGGCAGTTCGTCGATCAAGGCGCTGGTGGTCGTGCCGCATATCCAGAATCCGCTCGGCTGCGTGATGCCGGACGCGCACAAGCAGCGCATCGTCGAGCTGTGCAGCGAAGCGGGCGTCGCCGTGATCGAGGACGATCCCTATCGCGAACTGGTGGAAAGCGACACGCCGCCGCGCGCGCTCAAGTCGTGGGACACGCAGGGCTATGTGATTCACTGCACGTCGTTCAACAAGACGCTCGCGCCCGGCATGCGGGTGGGCTGGATGGCGGGCGGGCGCTGGCATTCGCGCATCGCCATGCTCAAGTTCGCGCAGTCGCGCCTGAACGAGCCGCTTTCGCAGGCCGTGCTCGCCGAGTTTTTGCAGAGCCAGGCGCACGAGCGGCATCTGCGCCGTCTGCGCGAGCGGCTGGCCTTGCAGCGCGCGCGCATGGCGCAGGGCATCAGCGCGTCGTTCCCCGCAGGCACGCGCTTCACGCCGCCGAGCGGCGGCATGGCCTTCTGGATCGAGTTGCCGCCCGGTGTCGATTCGATGGCGCTGTTCGATGCCGCGTTGGCCGAGCGCATCCGCATCATGCCCGGCACGGTGTTCTCGAATTCGGGTCGCTTTGACCGTTTTATCCGCGTGAGTTGTCCGGGGCCGGACCCGCAGAGCGCCGACGCCGCGCTCGCGCGCATCGGCGCGATTGCGCACCGTTTAGCCGCGCAGACGCGCTGAGGGCATGGCCTTCGCATCAGACAGCGCGCGGTTATCATGACGGCAGTTTCGCGCCTGAATGGCGCGGTCTCCGTTCAAGACAGACAGAAAAGGTGATCAACGTGATTCGTCATATCGTGATGTGGAAGCTCAAGGAATCGGCCGAAGGTGCCACGCGCGCCGAGAATGTCGCGAAGTTCCGCACGCTGCTCGAAGGCTGCCGCGATCTGGTGCCGGGCACGCTCCATCTCGAAGTGGGCATCGCGGGCGCGGGCCTCGATTCGACGTACGACCTCGTGCTGGTTTCCGATTTCGCCGATAAGACCGCGCTCGACGCTTATCAGGTGCATCCGGAACATCAGAAGGTGAAGGACTTCGCGAAGCTGGTGGTGGAAACGCGCCAGTGCGTCGATTACGTTGCGTGATCTGAGCCATGACTGTCGATACGAAACAAAGCAGCACGCAACAACCCGCGCAACAGCCCACGATCGAGAGCCCGTTCGTCGATGAACTGGGCGCGAAGCTCGTGAGCGCACGTGACGGCGCCAGCGAAGTGCTGCTGCCGCTCGCGCAGCGTCATATGAATACGTGGCAGGTCGTGCACGGTGGCGTAACCATGACGCTCGCCGATATCGCACTGGCCATGGCCGCGCGCAGCGTGGCCGCGGACGGCGTAGGCGTCGTTACCGTCGAAATGAAAGTGAATTTCATGCAGCCGGGGCGCGGCGAGTTGCGCGCCTATGGCCGCGTGCTGCATCGCTCGACCACGATGGCCTATTGCGAAGGCGAAATCCGCGATAGCGAGGGCCATTTCGTCGCCAAGGCGCTCGGCACGTTCAAGTACATGCGGCGTCTCGCCGTGGGCCGCGATGTGGTGCGTCAGCGCCTGCGCAGCGACCCGGACGCGACGCCCGGTCCCAGCGACGGCTGACTCCATCCGCCTGTCGTTTTTCTGTAGTTTCCCAGCCGCGCGGTGCAAAAGCCGCGCTTTCATGAAGCAACTCCGAACGCCATGACCCAGACCAATCGTCAGATCCTGCTCGCGTCGCGCCCCGAAGGCGTCGCCAGCGTCGATAACTTCCGGCTCGTCGAAACGCCGCTCGCGCCGCTCGCGCAGGGTCAGGTGCGCGTGCGCAATCACTGGCTCTCGCTCGACCCGTATATGCGCGGGCGCATGAACGACAGCAAGTCGTACGCTGCGCCGCAGCCGCTCGATTCGGTGATGATCGGCGGCACGACGGGCGAAGTGGTCGAATCGCTCAATCCGAAGTTCAAGGTGGGCGACAAGGTGGTCGGCATGTCCGGCTGGCAGGAATTCGGCACCTCGGACGGCAGCGATCTGCATGTCGTCGATACGACGCATGTGCCGCTGTCGGCGTACCTCGGGCCGGTCGGCATGCCGGGCGTGACGGGCTGGTATGGCCTGAACCGCATCATCGCGCCGAAGGCCGGTGAAACCGTGGTGGTGAGCGCGGCGAGCGGGGCGGTTGGCAGCGTCGTCGGTCAACTGGCGAAGCGCGCGGGCTGCCGCGCCGTGGGTATCGCCGGCGGCGCTGAAAAATGCCGCTACGTGGTGGAAGAGCTGGGCTTCGACGCCTGCGTCGACTACAAGGGCGGCAATCTGTATCAGGATCTCAAGGCCGCGACGCCGGACGGCGTGGACGGCTACTTCGAGAACGTGGGCGGCGCGGTGCTCGACGCCACGCTCGCGCGCATGAACGCATTCGGGCGCATCGCGGTGTGCGGCATGATCGCGGGTTATGACGGCGAGCCGGTGCCGCTCAAGTATCCGCAGCTGATCCTCACGCAGCGCCTGCTCGTGCAGGGCTTTATCGTCAGCGAGCATCTGGATGTGTGGCCGCAGGCGCTGACGGAACTCGGCGGGCTGGTTGCGCAGAAGAAGCTGGTCTATCGCGAGACCGTGGCGGAAGGCCTTGAGAATGCGCCTGCTGCATTCCTCGGCATGCTCAAGGGGCAGAACTTCGGCAAGCAGCTCGTCAAACTCATCTGACGCAGAACGCAGGGAACAGGCCAGCCTCGAAACGCTGGCCTGTTTTTTCATTGCATAGGTAGTCCTAATGAATCACCAAGGAGACGCGATGTCCGATCCGTTCCAGTTTGAAGGCCGCGTGGCCGTCATCACCGGCGCCGCCAGCGGCTTTGGCCGTGCGTTCGCGCAGCAGGCCGCCGCGCTCGGCATGAAGCTCGTGCTCGCCGATGTCGATGCCGATGCGCTCGAAGGCGTGGTCGCGGCGATGCGCGAGCAGGGCGCGCAAGTCATCGGCGTGCGCACCGATGTGCGCGATCCGGCGCAAGTCGATGCGCTCGCCAAAGCCACGCTCGATGCTTACGGCAAGGTGCATCTGCTCTTCAACAATGCGGGCGTGGGCACCGGCGGCTTCACGTGGGAAAGCAGCGCGAAGGACTGGGACTGGGTGTTCGGCGTCAACGTGATCGGCGTGGCCAATGGCGTGCGCAGTTTTACGCCCGCCATGCTCGCGCAGGGCGAGCGCGCGCATATCGTCAATACGGCGTCGGTGGCGGGGCTGCTGTCGCCGCCCGCGATGGCCGTCTATAACGCGTCCAAGCACGCGGTGGTGGCGCTCACGGAAACGCTCTACCACGACCTGCACAACGTCAGCGACAAGGTCAGCTGTTCGCTGCTGTGCCCGGCCTTTGTGCCGACCGGCATCGCCAACGCCGAGCGCAGCCGTCCCGACGATCTGCGCAACGACGCGCCGCCCACGCGCTCGCAGCAGGCCGCCGATCTGCAATTGCAGCGCGCCGTGCGCTCGGGCCGCCTGACGCCCGACGATGTGGCGAAGGCCACCTTCGATGCCGTGCGCGATGGCCGCTTTTATATCCTCACGCATCCGGGCATACTCGCGTCGGTCAAGCTGCGTCACGAAGACATCGAGACGCTGCGCAATCCCACCGATCCGCTCTCGCTCAAGCCCGAAGTCAAGGAGGCGCGCGCGGAGTAGCACGTAGTCGCACCCCGACCGGAACTCTCGCCGATGCCGCTCAACGCAAAGATCGCACTCGTACTGGACCTGGTGGCCCGCGCCGGCCGCAAGCCGTATTACGAACTCACGCCCCAGGCGGCGCGGGCGGCCTATGAGAAGAGCGCATCGGTGCTGGAGATTCCGTCCGTGCCGATGCATTCGGTTGAAGATATCGACGTGCCGGTGCGCGACGGCGCGTCGATCCGTGCGCGGCTGTATCTGCCCGTCGAGCCTGATTGGGCGCAGCCGCTTCCCGCGCTGGTTTATTTCCATGGCGGCGGCTTCACGGTCGGCAGCGTGCAGACGCACGATGCGCTGTGCCGCACCTTCGCGCACGAAGCAGGCTGCGCGGTGTTTTCCGTCGATTACCGGCTCGCGCCCGAGCACAAATTCCCGACTGCCGTGTATGACAGCTTCGACGCCTACGCGTGGCTGCACGCGCACGCGTCGCAATTCGGCATCGATCCGGCGCGCCTGGCGGTGGGCGGTGACAGCGCGGGCGGCACGCTCGCGACCGTGTGCGCCGTGCTTGCGCGTGATGCGGCTATTGCGCCCGTGTTCCAGCTGCTGATCTATCCGGGCACGGGCAGTCATCAGCAGACGGAATCGCACCAGCGTCTCGCCGAGGGTTATCTGCTCGATGCACCCACGATCCAGTGGTTCTTCAATCACTACGTGCGCGATGTGTCCGATCGCGACGACTGGCGTTTCTCGCCGCTCGACGGCACGCGCGACGCGCCCGATTTTCATGGCGTAGCGCCTGCGTGGATCGCGGTGGCGGAGTTCGATCCGCTAGTCGATGAAGGCGTGGCGTATGCGGAGAAGTTGCGCGCAGCAGGCAACACGGTCACGCTCGTGCGCTATGACGGCATGATCCACGAGTTCTTCAAGCTGGGCGCTTTCGTGGAGGACGCGCGGCACGCGCATTCGCAGGCCGCGCAGGCGTTGCGCGCGGCGTTCGAAGCCGCCGCGCAGTGATTTCAGTGACCTGCTAGAAACTGCTGATCGTCGCGCTGACGGTGTAGTGTTCGCGGCGCTCGAAACCGCCCGGACGCTTGATGCGGTGCGAGCCGTCGTCGTCGCTGCGCTCGCACACCGCCACATCCAGTTGCTCGCCGTTCACACGCACGCGTAGCGCGGTCGTGCCGCGCGTACCGTAATCAGGGGTATCGATAAAAGCTGCGGAGAGCGCGCGCTCGCGTTCCAGCGGGATGCCGGTGGCGGGCAGTTGCGCATCGGGTGCGACGCGCGGGTCGCGCATGATCTCGATCAGCGTATCGAGCGGCACGTCTGAGCCATTCGCCACTTGCTGCGCGAGTTCGGCGCGCTTGTGGACGAGCTTGGGCCAGGGCGTATCGAGCACGGCGTTCGAAATGCCGTGCGTGCCATCCGGCAGCAGCGCGGGCGCTTTATCAGCACGGTTGCAATACCAGGCCAGCTCGCGCCGCGTCCAGTCGCCGATGACCAGATTGAAGCCGTTATACAGATCCCCTTCGCGCGCCACTTCGTCGAGATAGGCGAGCGGCGTATCGGGGAGATCGGGCGCGCCCGTGAGCCAACGCGACACCAGCGTGCCGCGCGTGGGCGCGTCGGGGCGCATTTCATGCGGCGCGCGGTAGTTGGTAAGCGCGGCGAAGCGTCCGCCGCGCGTCATGCCCAGCCACGTGCCGCCGCCTACCAGATCGCGGCCCGCCAGCACGTCGGGCGCGTCGTCCCACCATTGCAGCGGCGCGGCGGTGCGGCGCAGGAATTCGTCGCGGTTGGCCGCGAGCGTGAAGAGCGCGCCGTCGCTCGCGCGCGGTCGCCAGTCGAATACGATCAGGCACATGGCGCGCGGTCTCCTTCGGGCGCAGCGACGGCAGGCGTCAAGGCCTCAAACCTCAGTGGGCAGGGCGTAGGGCAGCGGCAGGATACGCAGCGCGGGGCCATCGGCGGCGCCCAGATGGACGCTACCCGATTCCAGCGCAGCGAGCTTGATCTCGGCGAGCAGATCGACGCCGCCTTCCGGCGAGGCCGCGGCGTTCACGATCATGCCGCAGGGCTGGCCCGGATCGTCGGAGTGGAACAGCTCCACGCCTGCGTGCGCGGCGTCCAGACCGGCCGCGACGCTTGCCAGCGCCGTGCGGCGCTTGATCGTGCCGCGATACTGGCTGCGCGCGACGATTTCCTGGCCCGGATAGCAACCTTTCTTGAAGTTCACGCCGCCGAGCACGTCGTAGTTGACCATCTGCGGCACGAACTGCTCGCTCACCGGCTGGGTGATGCGCGGCTCGCCCGCGCGGATGTCGAGCCAGTCCCACACGGCGGGCGACACCGGTTTGATCTCGTCAGCCAGCGTGGCGAGCTTCGCCTCGACGGCTTCCTTCGGGCCCACCCACAGATAGCGCAGGCGGCCTGCCGCGTCGGGCATGCGGATCAGCGTGCCGACGGGATCGTCCACCTTGACGTGCACGCCGTCAGGCAGCGCGTCGAACACGCGTGCGAGCGCGCCGCGCACGTCGCCGGCGAGGCCGACCACGAGGAGCCGGTCGGTGTCGTCGGTGAGTTTGGCCTTGGCGCGCAGCACGAACATCGACAGGCGCTTTTGCACGGCGGCCTGTACGTCCTTCGAAATCAGCAGGCGGATGGTTTCGCCGGTCTTCCACGTGAGGAAGGAGGCGAGCAGGCGACCTTTGGCCGAGCAGTAGCCGGCGAGGCGCGCGCCCGCGACGTCGAGATGCTGAACGTCATTGGTGAGCTGGCCGTGCAGGAAGCTGGCTGCGTCGTCGCCGTTGGCGTCGATCACGCCGAACTGCGGCAGGATCGCGTAGCCGCCGCCGTTGAGTACAGCGTCGAAATCGGCCGCGGAAGGGGTGTCGGGGGTCGGTTGTGCTGCGAGCGGTGCGTTCATGGATTCGGGGAACAGTCAATCCTGACTTTAGCGAGGGCAAGCGGTTATTATATGAGGTCCCCCAGAGTCATGTTTCCATGTCCCTTCTGAAGAAATGCCTTGCAGCGGGCGCAGCGCTCGTCGTGCTGGGCGCAGCCGCCGCGGGCGGCGTTGCATATTGGGCCACGCAGCCCGTCTCGCTTGCCGTCCAGCAGCTCGACGTCACCATCAAGCCGCACAGTTCGGTGCGTAGCGTCACCACGCAATTGCGTCGCGGCGGCGTGCCGGTCCAGCCCCAGTTGTTCGTGCTGATGACGCGCGTGCTCGGCCTGCAAAGCCAGCTCAAATCGGGCAACTACGAATTCAAGGCGGGCATCACGCCGTATCAGGTATTGCAGAAGATGGCGCTTGGCGACGTCAACGAATACGTCGCGACCATCATCGAAGGCTGGACCTTCAAGCACATGCGTCAGGAACTCGACGCCAATCCGGCCTTGAGCCACGACAGCGCCGCCATGACCGACGCGCAGCTGCTGGCCGCGATCGGCGCGCCGCCGGCCCCGCAAGGCAGCGGCGAAGGCCTGTTCTTCCCGGACACCTACCTGTTCGACAAGGGTTCGAGCGATCTGGACGTCTACCGCCGCGCCTACAAGCTGATGCAGACGCATCTGAACGAGGTGTGGGCGGCGCGCGCGCCGGGCCTGCCGCTGAAGTCGCCCTACGAGGCGCTCACGCTGGCCTCGCTGGTCGAAAAGGAAACCGGCAAGGCGGGCGACCGCGCGCAGGTGGCGGCCGTCTTCACGAACCGGCTCAAGGTGGGGATGCCGTTGCAGACCGATCCGTCGGTGATCTACGGGATGGGCGAAAGCTATCTGGGGCGTCTGCACAAGCGCGATCTGCAGGTCGACACTCTTTACAATACGTACCTGCGCCTCGGGCTGCCGCCGACTCCAATCGCGCTGCCCGGCGCCGCCTCGCTGCAGGCGGCGCTCAATCCCGCCGCGACCGCCGCGCTGTATTTCGTGGCGCGCGGCGACGGCAGCAGCGTTTTTTCTGACAATCTCGTCGACCATAACAAGGCCGTCGACAAGTACATCCGGGGTAACTAAATGGCGCGGGGCCGATTCATCACGTTCGAGGGCATCGACGGCGCGGGCAAGACCACGCATCTGGCGTGGTTTCGCGAGCAACTCGAACAGAAGCTCGCCGCCGCCGGACGCACCGTGGTCATGACGCGCGAACCGGGCGGCACGCCGATGGGCGAAAAGCTGCGCGAGATCCTGCTCAATGAGCCGATGGACCTCGAAACCGAGGCGCTGCTGATGTTCGCGGCGCGCCGCGAACACCTCGCACGCGTGATCGAACCGGCGCTCGCACGCGGCGACTGGGTACTGTCCGACCGCTTCACCGACGCGACCTTCGCCTATCAGGGCGGCGGCCGCGGTCTGCCGCGCGACAAGCTCGAAACGCTGGAGCGCTGGGTGCAGGGCGGTTTCCAGCCCGATCTGACGGTGCTGTTCGATATCGACCCCGATACCGCGAGCGAGCGCCGTGGCGCCGCGCGCGCGCCGGATCGCTTCGAAAGCGAAACCGACGCCTTCTTCACCCGCACGCGCGCCGAATACCTGCGCCGCGCCGAAGAAGCGCCGTATCGCTTTGCGATCGTCGATTCGTCGCAGAGCATCGAAGAGATCCGCCGCAAGCTCGAACAGGTGATCGCCGCCTTCTGAGCTGCGATCCTAACTGGTTGCTAACTGGCTGATTTGACACATGATTTATCCCTGGCAAAGCGGAGATTGGGAACGCCTGCAGCAGTTGCGCAGCCACTGGCCGCACGCGCTGCTGCTGCATGGGCAGGGCGGCATTGGCAAGCTGGAATTCGCGCAACATCTGGCGAAGGGGCTGCTGTGCGAGTCGCCGCAAGCCGATGGCCAGCCGTGCGGCGCCTGTGCGGCCTGCAACTGGTTCGCGCAGGGCAATCACCCCGATTACCGCGCGGTGGTGCCCGAAGCGCTGGCGAGTCTCGTCGGCCCAACGGGCGGCGACGACAAGGACGACGCCAAAGCCGACAAGGCCGATGGCGATGAAGGCAAGAAGTCGCGCACGCCCAGCAAGGAAATCCGCATCGAGCAGGTGCGCGCGCTGCTGGACTTCACGAGCGTCGGTTCGCACCGGGGCGGCTCGCGCGTGGTGGTGCTGTATCCGGCCGAGGCGCTCAATGTCGCGGCGGCCAATGCGCTGCTGAAGACGCTCGAAGAACCGCCCGCGAGCGTGGTGTTCGTGCTCGTTTCCGCGCGCATCGACCGCCTGTTGCCGACCATCATCAGCCGCTGCCGCCAATGGCCGATGGGCACGCCTTCGCCGCAGCAGGCGCAAGCCTGGCTCGCGCAGCAGGGCGTGGCCGACCCGGCGGGCCTGCTGGCCGAGGCGGGCGGTGCGCCGCTTGCGGCGCTGGCGCTCGCAAGCGACGAGAACCGCACGCTGCGCGACTGGACCCTTGCCCAGCTTGCGGCCGGGCCGAACTGCGACGCTTTCGCCTGCGGCGAGACATTGCAGAAGCTGCCGGTGCCGCTGGTGCTCGGCTGGTTGCAGCGCTGGGCCTACGATCTGCTCGCTGAACGCACGGCAGGACGCCCGCGCTATTACCCGCAGTCGGCGGATGCGCTGTCGCGCTGCGCGGGCAAAGTCGACGCGCCTGCACTCGCGCGTTATCTCAAGACCGTGACGCGCCAGCGCGCCGTCGAGAACCACCCGCTGAATGCGCGCCTCGTGTTCGAGGAACTGTTTCTCGGCTATCGTGAAATGTTTGCCTGAGCCTCGCTTCAGGCGCTAACTTCCCGTTTTTCTTCGCAGGACCGCTCATGTTTGTCGATTCGCATTGCCACATCAATTTCGAAGGCCTGGCCGACCGCTTGCCCCAGGTGCTCGAAAACATGCGCGCGCAGGACGTCACGCACGCGCTGTGCGTCTCGGTCGATCTGGAGACGCTGCCTTCGGTGCTCGACATCGCGAGCCGCTTCGAGAACGTCTACGCGTCCGTCGGCGTGCATCCGGACCACGAAGACGTGCAGGAGCCTTCCGTCGCCGATCTCGTCGAACTGGCGAAGCATCCCAAGGTGGTGGCGATCGGCGAAACGGGGCTCGATTACTATCGCCTGGGCGAACGCACGATCGAGGACATGGAGTGGCAGCGCGAGCGCTTTCGCAACCACATCCGCGCCGCGCATGCGACGGGCAAGCCGCTCATCATCCATACGCGCGCGTCCTCCGAAGACACGCTGCGCATCATGGAAGAGGAGCGCGCCGGGGAGCCGGGCGGCGTGATGCACTGCTTCACGGAGCCGTGGGCTATCGCCGAACGCGCCATCGCGCAGAATTTTTACATTTCGCTGTCGGGGATCGTCACGTTCAAGAGCGCGACCGAGGTGCAGGACGTCGCGCGCCGCGTGCCGCTGGAGCGTTTGCTGATCGAAACGGATTCGCCTTATCTCGCGCCGGTGCCATTTAGGGGCAAACCGAATGAACCTGCGTACGTCAGCCATGTCGGAAGATTCATTGCCCAGCAACGCGGATTGCCGGACGCCGAACTCGGCGCTGCCACCACGCAGAACTTTTTCCGGCTGTTCAAGATTCCGGTTCCGGCCTGACGCTTTTACGCTCACCGGTTAAAACGCCGTCCGCCTGCTGGCAAATCCTGCTGCTAGATCCGTTTTATCAGCAAGTTATCAATCAGATATCGAAAAACGTTAAGGCCTGACATGAACCTGAATTCGCTTAAGTCCTCCGTCGCTGCCGCGCTCGCCATTGCCATGGGCACGGCCTTCTTCGCGAGCGCGCCGGCCTTTGCCGCGCCGATCGACTCGCTCGTGAAGGGCGTGAAGTTCGACGACGACAAGGGCGTCGCCAAGGACATCGCGAACGGCCAGGACCCCAACGCCACGGACGATCAAGGTATGCCGCTGCTCGTGCTGGCCGCGCGCGAAAAGTCGGACAAGGTCGCCGCGCTGCTGCTCGACAATCCGAATACGAAGATCAACGCCGAAGACAAGGCCGGCGAGAACGCGCTGATGCTGGCCTCGCTCAACGGCGACGTCGATCTCGTCAAGCTGCTCATCACCAAGGGCGCGAACGTCAACAAGCAAGGCTGGACGCCGCTGCACTACGCCGCCGCCAACGGCAACGACGACGTGGCGAAGCTGCTGATCGGCTATTCGGCTGATGTGAACGCACCGTCGCCCAACGGCACGACGCCGCTGATGATGGCCGCGCGCGGCGATCACATGAGCACCGCCAAGCTGCTGCTCGACCACGGCGCGAACCTGCAGGCCAAGAACCAGATCGGCATGACCGCGCTCGATTTCGCCAAGCAGTACAAGGCGCCGGATGCGATCAAGGATCTGTCGGCGCGTATGGGTCAGGCGGCGCAGTAATACCGCGAGAACATGCAATAAAAGGATCAGGCGGGCGTGGGCTCAGGCTCACGGCCCCCGTATAAAGGACGCTACAGGCGGTCAGCCGCACGGCAGTCCGGAAAAACAGTGCACAATAGCGGAATTGCCTTTCGCTGCCGACGCCTCCACCGGCTCGCGCCAGTGACCGGCACGCGGCGCGGGGGCGCCGCCCCACACGACGAATCAAGGAGAACCATGCTGCGGGCTCTGTTCTGCGCCGGCGCGCTCATGTTGCCGCTCTCGGCTTTCGCATTCACCGCCAGCGACCTCAACCGCCTTTGCTCGAAAACCGACGTAGCCTCGCGTAGCGCCTGTGCGGCCTACATCGAAGGGGCAGCCGACGGCATTTTCAACACCATCGACGCGATCGGCGGTACGACCGGTCCGCGTGTCGGCCAGTATTTCTGTTTGCCGCCAGATGCGCGTTCCGCGCAGCTCACCGACGCGGTGCGTAAATACATCGCCGACAATCCCAACGTGGCCGGCTACAACGCCAGCACGGCGATCTCGCTGGGCCTGGGCAAGGCATTTCCCTGCAAGACGGGTAGCGGTAGCTGAAGCAAACCGACCAGGCTTTCGAAGCCAGGGTTGTACAAGGTCCGATCACGGATCTGACGCTGTTTTAAGCCAGCATTCTTTAACCGGCTGCGCGCCTATGCGCGCAGCCGCGTGTCCTCGCCGTTGAACCTACGGCTCATTCCTCAGTCGATTGACGAGCAGCGCGTGTTGCGGCGCAGCGCCGCTTTTCGCCCGCGATTTCCGTCCATTTCGACCATTCAGGAGGAACTGGCCGCCCATGCTCACTCTCGATTCACTCCAGGATTTCGCCGCGCGTCTGGCCGACGCGCCGTTACAAAACTGGCTCGGCACGCTGATCGTCAGCGCGCTGGCGATGGCCTTCGCGTTTTCGCTTCACTGGCTGGGCGCGCGCGTCGTGCGCCGCATCGCGCGGCCTTATCCGCATGTGAGCGTCTTCGTGCGCTACGTGCATCAGCCCGCACGTGTGGTGCTCGGCGTGGTCGCGCTGGAATTCGTCTGGTGGCAGGCGCCCGATGCGCTGCGCTTTATCTCGACCTTGCGCGAGCTGTGCGCCTTCGCGCTGGTCGGCGCGATCACGTGGCTGTCGGTGCGCTGCGCGGCGGCCATCGGCGAGGCCATCGTCGCCGCGCATCCGCTCGATATCGCCGATAACCTTCACGCGCGCCGCATCCACACCCAGGCGCGCGTGCTGGCGCGCACGGTGATGGTCGTGATCGTCATCTTCGGCGTGGGCGCGGCGCTCATGACCTTTCCCAACGTGCGTCAGATCGGCGCGAGCCTGCTGGCTTCGGCGGGTGTCGCCGGACTGGTTGCCGGTATCGCGGCACGCCCCGTGCTAGGCAATCTGATTGCGGGCTTGCAGATCGCGATTTCGCAACCCATTCGCCTCGACGATGTGGTGGTGATCCAGGGCGAGTGGGGGCGTGTCGAAGAAATTACCGGCACGTATGTATCGGTTCGCATCTGGGATCAGCGTCGGTTGATCGTGCCGTTGCAGTGGTTTATCGAGAATCCGTTCACGAACTGGACGCGCAGCAGTTCGCAGATCATCGGTTCGGTGTTTCTGTGGCTCGACTACCGCATGCCGCTTGCGCCGCTGCGCGAGGAGCTGGCGCGCATCGTCGAGCATGCGCCCGAATGGGACCGACGCGTGCAGGTGTTGCAGGTCACCGATGCCAACGAGCGCGCGATGCAGTTGCGCGTGCTGGTGAGTTCGCAGGATTCGGGGCTGAACTGGGATCTGCGTTGCCGCGTGCGCGAAGGGCTGCTCGATTTCGTCAATGCGCGCTACCCGCAGTACTTGCCGAAGGCGCGCGCCGAGGTCGCGGCACAGATCGACGGCGGCGTGTTCGAGCCGTCCGGTGATGCGACGCAAGCAGCGCAGCGCCCGATGCCGCCATGGCGGCCGCCCGCGGAGCCCGCGTCGAGCACGGCCGCGCACACCGAAGCCGATCCGGTGGCGGGCAGCAGCCTGCGCGCAGGACAGGACCGCGCGATGGTGGATCAGGTGGAGCAGGCGGAGGAGGAACCGGCGGCGCGCTGAATCATCCATGGGCGCGCCAAGAACCTATAACAGAGGAAACAGGGTAGATGATGCGCAAAGGAGGGCAACGATGGCCAGGCTGATAGTCGTCTCGAACCGCGTGGCGACGCCCACGGAGACCAAGGGCTCAGCAGGAGGCCTCGCCGTTGGCGTGTTTGGCGCGCTCAAGGACGCGGGCGGCGTGTGGTTTGGCTGGAGCGGCGACGTGGTGAGCGAGACGGTGGCGAACGCCGGTCCCACACTCGTGCAGGAAGGCGCGGTCACCTTCGCGACGGTCGGCCTGACGAAGAAGGATTACGACCAGTACTACCGCGGTTTTTCGAACGCCACGCTGTGGCCGGTGTTTCACTACCGCAACGACCTCGCACGCTACGAGCGCGACGAATACGCGGGCTACCGGCGCGTCAACGCGTGGCTTGCGCACAAGCTCATCAAGCTGATCGAGCCCGACGACATCATCTGGGTGCACGACTACCATCTGATCCCGTTCGCGGAAGCGCTGCGCGCCGAAGGCGTGCGCAACCGCATCGGCTTCTTCCTGCATATTCCGTTTCCGTCGCCGCAAGTGTTGCAGACGATTCCGCCGCACGATGAACTGGTGAAGTCGCTGTGCTGCTATGACCTGCTCGGCTTCCAGACGCGCAACGACCAGCAGGCGTTTCACGATTATATGGCGCGCGAGGCGCGCGGCGTCGTGCGCGAACTCGGCGAGAAGGGCAAGCAAGGCGAACACGAGGGCGAAATCGAAGCCTATGGGCGCAAGCTGCGCACCGGCGTCTATCGCATCGGCGTGTTTCCCGACGAGATCGCCGAACAGGCCGCGCGCTATGAGAGCCGCCAGCATGTGCTCGACCTCAAGCAGAGTCTCGAAGGCCGCAAGCTCATCATGAGCGTGGATCGGCTCGATTATTCGAAGGGTCTCGTCGAGCGTTTTCATGCCTTCGAACAACTGCTCGAACATTCGCCCGAATGGCGCGGCAAGGTCACGCTCGTGCAGATTGCGCCGCCCACGCGTTCGGACGTGGCCAGCTACAAGGTGATCCGCGAGGAGCTGGAGCGCGAGGCGGGGCGCATCAACGGGCGCTACTCCGGACTCGATTACACGCCGATCCGCTATCTGAGCCAGCAGTACGACCGCTGGAAGCTGATGTCGCTGTTCCGCGAATCGCAGGTCGGCTACGTCACGCCGCTGCACGATGGGATGAATCTGGTCGCGAAGGAATACGTCGCCGCACAGAATCCCGACGATCCTGGCGTGCTGGTGCTGTCGATTTTCGCGGGCGCGGCGGCGGAGCTGAGCGGCGCGCTGCTGGTCAATCCGCACGACGCTGCGGGCATGTCGGAGGCGCTGGAGCGCGCACTGTCGATGCCGCTCGCCGAGCGCCAGGCGCGCTACGAAACCAATATGGAAGCGCTGCGCCACAACGATCTGGGCGTGTGGCGCGACCGCTTCCTGAGCGATCTGGCGAAGGTGCCGCAGCCGCGCTGAGCCTGGCTACGCGGGGCGATTGAGTATGATCCGGCGTTGATCCTTGCCTCTTCGACGTTTCATGCTCACCACGCTCGCCATCGCCAACTATCGCTCGCTGCGCGAGCTTATCGTGCCGCTTGGGCCGCTCAACGTCATTACCGGCCCGAACGGCAGCGGCAAGTCCAATCTCTATCGGGCGTTGCGCCTGCTCGCGCTGACCGCGCGCGGCGGCGTGATCCCGTCGCTGGCGCGCGAGGGCGGACTTCAATCGACGCTCTGGGCCGGTCCCGAACGTTTTTCGCGCGCGGTCGCGGCAGGCGAGCACGACGTGCAAGGCACCGTGCGCAAGGACGCGGTGAGTCTCAAGCTCGGCTTCGCGGGCGAGACCTTCGGCTACGCAATCGATCTGGGCTTGCCGCCGCCCGCGTCCACTTCGCAGTTCTCGCTCGATCCCGTCATCAAGCGCGAGTGCATCTGGAGCGGACCGGTGCTGCGTCCATCGGCGTTGCTCGTCGATCGTCAAGGGCCGATGATCCGCATCCGCGACGACAAGGATTGGTCGACGCTCGCGCAGCCCGTGGCGAGCTTCGACAGCATGATGACCGAGTACGCCGACCCGCGCAGCGCGCCCGAGATGATCGCGGTGCGCGAGCAGATCCGCTCGTGGCGCTTCTACGATCATTTCCGCACCGATCAGCACGCGGCGGCTCGCCAGGTGCAGATCGGCACGCATTCACCGGTGCTCGCCGACGACGGCGCGAATCTCGCCGCGGCATTGCAGACGATCCGCGAGATCGGCGATGGCGCGGCGCTAGATGCGGCCATTGGCGATGCGTTTCCCGGCGCGCGGGTCGAAATCGTCAATCACGAAGGGCGTTTCGAAGTGGCGCTGCGCCAGGAAGGGCTGTTGCGAGCGCTGCGCGGCGCGGAACTGTCAGACGGCACCTTGCGCTATCTGCTTTTGGCCGCGGCGCTGCTCAGCCCGCGCCCGCCCGCGCTGCTAGTGCTCGACGAGCCGGAAACCAGCCTGCATCCCGATCTGCTGCCGTCGCTCGCGCGTCTGATTGCGCGGGCATCGACGCAATCACAGGTGCTGGTGGTCTCGCACGCGGCGCGGCTGGTGGCGGCGCTCGAACGCGAGGCCGGCAGCCAGTCCATCGTGCTGGAGCGGCGGCTGGGTGCGACGACCTTCGCCGATCCGGATGCGCTCGACATCCCGGCCTGGAAGTGGCCCGCGCGCTAAAGCTGTATCTGCATGTAAGCCGATATGAAAAATTGCAAGAGCGGGGGCGCGGCGCAGGCGATTGCCGAATAATGGTTTTTTGCCAATGTGCCGGAGCGTGCTCGCGCGATCCGTCCCCCGACCAGGCGCAGCCGCGGGTTTGCGCCATGTCTGTTTTGTGACGGCTCGCTTACAATGATCTGAGCTTTTTGGGCGGCGATCAGGCGCGCAATGTGCGGAACGTTTGCTTATCCAAGCCGTGGCTAACCCGATCGCCAGATACGCCTGGCCGAACTCTGGAGACACCCGATGAGAATTGCGCAGATCGCTCCGCTGACCGAATCGGTTCCGCCCAAGCTTTATGGCGGCACGGAACGCGCCGTGTCGTACATCACCGAGGCGCTGGTCGATCTCGGTCACGACGTTACGCTGTTCGCGAGCGGCGATTCCGTGACGAGCGCGAAGCTCGAACCGGTCTGGCCGCGTGCGCTGCGGCTCGATCCCGCGATCCGCGACCGGGTTGCACCGCATATGCTGCTGATGGAACTGGTGCGCCGTCAGGCCGACCAGTTCGACGTGCTGCACTTCCATATGGACTACTACTCGTTTTCGGTGTTCAAACGCCAGGAAACGCCGTTCGTCACCACGCTGCATGGGCGTCTCGATCTGCCCGAGCAGCAGCCGGTGTTCGACACTTTCGACACCGCACCCGTGATCTCGATTTCCAATGCGCAGCGCCAGCCGATGCCGCAGGCTCACTGGCTGCGCACGGTGTATCACGGTCTGCCGGAACATCTCTACACGCCGCAGCCCGTCGAGCAGCGTTATCTGGCCTTTCTCGGGCGCATTTCGCCGGAAAAGCGCGTCGATACGGCGATTCGCATCGCGCAGCGCTGCGGCCTGCCGATCCGCATTGCCGCCAAGGTCGACGAAGCCGACCGCGAATATTTCGAACGCCAGATCAAGCCGCTGTTCGCGTTGCCGAACGTGGAGTTCGTCGGCGAAATCAACGATAGCCAGAAGGCCGAATTCCTCTCGGGCGCGCATGCGCTGCTGTTTCCGATCGACTGGCCCGAACCGTTCGGCCTCGTCATGATCGAGGCGATGGCCTGCGGCACGCCGGTGATCGCGTTTAATCGCGGTGCGGTGCCGGAGGTGGTGGACGATGGCGTGTCGGGTTTTATCGTCGAAGATGAAGTGGGCGCGCTGGCCGCGGTGAACCGTCTGTCGCGTGTGCCGCGTGCGGGCGTGCGCCGTCGCTTCGAGGAACGCTTCACCTCGCATCGCATGGCGCAACAGTACGTGGAGGCGTATCAGGCGGTGATTCGCGCGAATAAACGCTCGCGCTTCAAGGTGATAGATACGTCCGCGACCTGAGCGGTGAAGCGCGCAATCACACGGCGCGGACGTACGCGAACCGCTATTACAGCTTCAACTGCGTGATCTTGGTGGTGCCCAGCGAAAGATCGCCGATCAGGCCACTGTTGGTCAGCACGAAGACTTCGACGGGCTTGACGGCGGTGGTGGTGTCGATCGAGCCATTGGCGCCGACCTTCACCAGCGCGACCGAAGCATCGCCGCCCACCGACCAGCCTTCGGAGGTATGCAGCCGGTTGAGCGCATCTTCCGTCATGAAGAGATAGACCACGGCCTTCGACTGCATGCCGAGCGTCGCGCCCACCGACGCGCCGGTGGTGCTGTAGTAGCCCACTGTGCTGCCGCCCACGCGCAACGCACCGTCGCCGTGTTCGCCGCCAATGCCGATGCCGGCCTGAATCACCTTCGGGAAGACGAGAATGCCGTGGGCCTTGCCCACCAGTTCGCGCGCACCCGGCACGGTCTGGTAGAGGCGCGACAGCGTGCCGTCGACGCTGGCGTCGATCGCCTGACGGCGCGACGCGTCGGTTTGTTCATTCGGCGGTGTGCTGCCCGTGGTGGAGCAGCCTGCGAGCGCCGCGCCGGCCAGCGCGATGGCGACAGAAGTCCTCAGGATGAAGCGACGTCCTTGCATGTTGTTCTCCGTTCTGTGTTCCGGAAAGCCGAACCGCTGCGGCGCTGCCGATCACGGATCAGCCTCGTCGTTATAGCACAGCGATTCAAATGACCTTTCGGAGCGGGCACGGAATTCGCGCAGCGCCGCCGCGCCTTGCTGGACGGCGCCTGGCCTGATTCAAGGTTCGCTAACCGCCTTGGCAGCGGGAGGGCGGCGCAGCGCGCGTCGCACCGCGCCAAGCAGCATGCCGAGTGCGAGCAACGCCACCGCCGGCACCACCCAGTAACCGACGAAGGCATGCCAGAGATAGCGCACGAGCGTGGCGCGGCGCAGCGCGTATTCGTCGCGGGCTTCCTGCTGGGCTGTGGCGTTTTCGGCAAGGACGGCAGCGGGACAACCCGCTGCGCGCGCCTGGTCGGGCGTGCCCTGACAATGCTGCGGCGCGCCGGCGTTGCGCTCGGCGTCGGTGAAAGTCCACGAGGTGAGTGCGCGCTGCAGATCCGCGCGGTTATAGGCCATCTCGTCCTGGGTCTCGCGCACCACGACGATCATCACGGGCACCAGCCAGAACACCATCACCAGCATCCAGCGGCGAAACCAGCGATTCTTGTGTCTCCATGCCATCTGCGCCTCCGTTCGATGCCGATGGCATCAACCAGGACCAGCCTGTCTGCGTTTTTATGTGGGCTTATGTGTCGGCCCGGTGGCGATCGACGTTTGATGTAAGGACCCGGGCCGCTGGAGCCATCATAGGAGAAAAACGGCACATCGTCGTGGGCAGTCCTTGCTTATGCCCGGCGCCAAAAAAACGACGCGCCGCAGCATGAGCTGGGGCGCGTCGTCGAATAGCAATTTTCCGAAAACCGCCAGGTTGATCAGGAATGCCTGGCGGATCTGGAGGCGGTGAAATCAGCTCTTGGTCGAGAGGCAGGTCTTCATGAAGGCCTTGCGGTCGTCGCCTTTCTTGTCGGCGGCTTGCGCGTTGCAGGCCTTCATGCGGTCTTGCTGCGACATCTTGGGAGCGGGCGCGCCAGCAGCGGACAGACATTGCTTCATGAAGGCCTTGCGATCGTCGCCTTTCTTGTCGGCGGCCTGCGTGTTGCAGGTCTTCATCTTCGACTGCTGGCTATTCATGGCGGCGCCGGAAGCGGCGGCCGGAGCAGCGGTTTGCGCGAAAGCCGGTGCGGCGAACACACCGCCCAGCACGATTGCAGCAATGACGGATTGGATCTTCATCGTTCACTCCCATGGGATTATCGACATTGTCGGTCGTCGTGTGCGCAGGCCGCTTTTTCTTCCAGACTCGCCCATCGCCGCAACCAATTATGGCAAAGCCACCCTCAAAACGAACCGGCGATGTCTTCGGTTGACGTGCGCTGCGGCACAATCGCATTCACGGCGCGCCATGCGCAAGGAGACACACCATGCATTACCTCCTGATGTACGAACTCGCCGACGATTACCTCGATCGTCGTGCCGAACATCGCAGCGCGCATCTGGCGCTAGCGTGGGCCGCGGCGGAGCGGGGCGAACTGCTGCTCGCCGGTGCGATCGCGGATCCCGTCGACAATGCGCTGCTGCTGTTCCAGGGCGACAGCCCGGCCGCCGCCGAAGCCTTTGCGCGCGCCGATCCCTATGTCCAGGCGGGGCTCGTGAGGTCATGGCGCGTGCGGCCGTGGCAGACCGTCGTGGGCGAGCACGCGTCGAATCCGGTGCGCTGAATCCGTGCGCGTGCAACGGCTGGAAGTGCGAAGGCTAGTGCGACGTGCCTGAAGGGCCGCTATCGCCGCCGGGTCGGTTGTTCGCGGCGCGATGCAGCAGGTCACGCACGGTTTCGTCGTCGACCTGATCGAAGTCGGCGTAGAACTGGCCGACGCTCATGAACGACACGGGCATCTTCACGCAGACCAGATCGTCGACGATGCCCGCCAGGCGCTCGCGTGCGCCCGCCGGGGCCACCGGCAGCGCCGCGACGATGCGTGCAGGGCCGAGCGAGGCCAGCG
>NZ_VWWJ01000026.1 GCF_011753055.1 Burkholderia sp. Ax-1719
TGCCTGATGACCATAGCGAGCTGGTCCCACCCCTTCCCATCCCGAACAGGACCGTGAAACAGCTCCACGCCGATGATAGTGCGGATTGCCCGTGTGAAAGTAGGTAATCGTCAGGCTCCTTATGCTGCAAGTCCAGAACCCCGGTGTCTCCGCAAGAGAACCGGGGTTCTGGCGTTTACGCGCTGAAAACAGGCGTGCGAAAAGAAGCGCCAAAGAAAAAAGCCGTCCCCGAAGGGACGGCTTTTTGCATTCCAGCGACCACGCAGCGCAAACCTCACCGCTGCGCGAGAAACTTCCTCGCCAGTTGAATGCAGTCCAAAGACTGCATATCGATTAAACCCATCCGGTCGTATAAAAAACCGCGATCACGAAAAACACAGCGAGGGTTTTAATCACCGTAACCGCAAAAATATCCCGATAAGACTCGCGGTGCGTCAAACCCGTCACAGCCAGCAGCGTAATCACCGCACCGTTATGCGGTAGCGTATCCATACCGCCGCTGGCCATTGCCACTACGCGATGCAGCACTTCTAACGGAATGCCCGCTGCCTGCGCGCCCTTGATAAACGTATCGGACATCGCAGCCAGCGCGATACTCATACCGCCCGATGCAGAACCCGTAATCCCCGCAAGCGAACTCACCGAAATTGCCGCATTCACAAGCGGATTCGGAATGCTCTTGAGCGCATTGCTTACCACGATAAAGCCGGGTAGCGCCGCGATCACGCCGCCGAAGCCATATTCCGAAGCCGTATTGAGCGACGCCAGCAACGCGCCCGCCACCGCGGCCTTGGTGCCGACAGCAAAGCGTTCCCGAACGCGCGAAAACGCGGTAACGACCACGAACACAATGCCCAGCAGCAATGCGCCTTCCACTGACCAGATCGCCACGACCTGTTTGACCGTAGTGGTCACAGGCGTATGGACGCCAGGCAGCACGTCCGGCGTCACGGTATAGGTATCGCCGTACCACTGCGGAATCCAGCGCGTGAGAAAGAAATTCGCCACGCCCACCAGCACGAGCGGTGCAATGGCCAGCAGCGGATTCGGCAGATGGTCGGTCTTGACGTGCTCGGGTTCGTTCACCAGCGACGTACCGTAGCCTTCGCCCTTTGCCATCGCGCTGCGGCGTCGCCATTCGAGGTAAGTCAGACCCACCACGATGATAAAGAGCGAACCGATCACGCCGAGAACCGGCGCAGCCCACGCCGTGGTCTTGAAGAAGGTCGTCGGGATGATGTTCTGGATCTGCGGCGTGCCGGGCAATGAATCCATCGTGAACGAAAACGCCCCGAGCGCGATTGCGCCGGGCATCAGGCGCTTGGGGATGTCACTCTGGCGATAGAGCTCGGCGGCGAACGGATAGACCGCGAACACCACCACGAAGAGCGAGACACCGCCATACGTGAGCAGCGCGCACACCGCGACGATCACCGCATTGGCACGCGAGCTGCCGATGTAGCGGATGGCGGCCGCGACAATCGCCTCGGAATATCCCGATAGTTCGATGACCTTGCCAAATACGGCGCCAAGCAAAAACACGGGGA
The DNA here is from genome assembly GCF_011753055.1 of Burkholderia sp. Ax-1719. Taxonomy (GTDB): domain Bacteria; phylum Pseudomonadota; class Gammaproteobacteria; order Burkholderiales; family Burkholderiaceae; genus Paraburkholderia. The sequence continues at coordinate 1,548 of NZ_VWWJ01000026.1, forward strand.
AATAGAGCTTCACGAAACCCACCATCTTTTCCATGAAGATGCCGGAAAAGACGGGCGCGACAGCGGCGGGATCGGTGAGCAGAACGGCGGCGAGGGCCGCCACGGGAGCGAACAGAATCACGCTGTAGCCGCGATAGGCGGCAAGCATGAGAAACGCTAGAGCGGCTAGAACGATGATGAACGACATGGAGTCTCCTGCAGGGCGTGTTGCACTTCGTCGATGCACTTATGTATTGCGCCTTCTTTTTTTGCTGCGTGGCCCACGTTCGATGCATGGTGCGCCGCAGCGATTGTACCGAAACGTTCAGGAACGCTTCGCTATTGCGGCGCGCACGGCGCGGCCCTATCTTGACGGAATCGGCACTGGGGGAGACGGCCATGCGCAAACACAAGGCGGTTGGGCGGATCGCGCCAGCGGTTCGGGCCGCGACGCTCGCCTTGGCGATTATCGTCATCGTTTCCGCGGCAGCGAACGCGCAGTCCACGACCGCCGATCCGAACGAAATCCGCAACTGGTACAACGACCCGTTTTTCGCGCTATCGAGCGCGGTCGACGCGTGCCCGCAGCCGCTCGGCCCACGCATGACCAAAGCCGACGCCGACGATGACGCCCACTATCGCGTTGAGCGTGGCACCACCTGCTGGCTCGCGCACAAGTGCTCGAAGCCGAACTCCTATCTCTACGATGCCGATATTGCCCAGGCGATCCGCACGCAGTTCAAGGACGATGCGAGCCTCGCCGGCACGAGTCTGTGGATCACGGTGCAGCGGCGCTTTGTTTACGCCGAGGGCTGCGCCGGTGCGCAATTCGATCGTGCGGCGCTGGAGCGGCGGCTGTCGGCGGTCGCCGATGTCGAGCAGGTGTTCGTGCGCGTGAGCGTCGATCCGCATGCCCCGCCGCCTTACAAAACGATGCCGCCTTCGCGTTGACAGAGCCGGGTGGTCAAGCGCGGCCAATGCCAGCCGCATGGCGCTCAGGCGTCACGCGGCATGGCACAATCGCAACGTCGAAAAACTAGAACGCCCCCGGGGTACTCCATGACTCGTTTTGCTTCGTTGTCGTCTTGCAAGTCGTCCCTTCGCAGGCTGCCGTTTGCGGCGGGCGCCTGCGCTTTGCTCGCGGCGCTGTCCGCGTGCAGCAGCGGTCCGCCGCTGTTCCTTTCCGATGGGCGCCCCACGATCCAGGTGCAATGCCCGGCGGGCGGCGACCGCGATTCGTGCGTGCAGCAGGCGCGCGTGCGCTGCGCAGGCGCGGGTTATGACACCGTCGATACCTCGACGACCGGCGACACCTATACGCTCGTGTTCGCCTGCAAGGGCAAATAAGACATCCTGATAGCCGAGCCGGACAGCCGCGCGGCGGGGATGTGTCTGGGCGGCGTCAGTGCGTGTCCGCACCAGGCCGGCCGCGCGCCGGCAGATTCATCAACAGGCGCAGCAGATCGGGCTGCCGCCGCGTGGCGGTTTTGAGATAGATCGACTGTAGTTGCTTGCGCACCGTGTCGTACTGAACGCTCACGCGCGCGGCGATTTCCTTGGGTGTGAAGCCGTCCACCAGCAGATGCACGATGCGGCATTCGGCCGGCGAAAGGTCGAAAGCGGTCGCCAGCACCTGTTCGTCCACCGCGGGCGCCGATCTCGGGTGATAGAACGTCACCGCCGCCATGGCGCGCAGATCGGCTGTCGAGGCCTCGCCCGGCGTCACGACGCTGTAAAACGCGTAGAGCACTTCCGGAGCGGCCGGCAGCGATGTCCCGGCTTCGTCGCCGCTACTTTCCTTCGCAACAGCGCGATCCGCCGCGCTGACGATGCGCAGCGCCCGCAGTCGCGCCGCCGCGGCCCGTGCGCCGCTCACATGGTTCTTCAGGCGCGCCTCGCTGATCGCTACATCCTCCAGAAAACGCGTCTGGAATGGCGCCGCCAGCGCGATGCGCTTGCTGCGCACGCGCACCAGCGAGGTCGCGCGCAGCAGGCGTTGCGCAGGCTCGTTGCTGTGCAGGACTTCGCCCATCGCGCTGACCAGCATGGCGGGCGGGCGCGCCTGGCCCGCGAGCGAGTCGGCGTCGGGCAGCAGGCGGCGCAGGCTCAAGCGCATTGCGCGGATCATGTGAGGCGTCAGACGCTCAAGCAGCGCGCGCCCGGCTTCGGGGAGCGGGCCGTCGGCCTCATTGCGGCGGCAGGCGATCATCGCCGTGAGCGTGCCGCTATCGATCAGTTTGCACAGCGAGACGAAGCGGCCGCCGCCCGCCAGCACGCAAGGCTCGAACACCGCCTGGCCGTGACTGTGGCCGGCATCGGTGCAGCAATAGAGCCATTTGCCGGGGGCACAGGCGCGCAGCCATTCAAGGCGGGCGTCGTCGCGATACAGCGAGGGAATGAATTCGAGCGGTTCGGTTTCCATCAGCGTGAAACCGTCGGCCCAGGAGAACAGCTCGCGCTGGCGATCGAATGCGCTCAGCTGGATCGAGGCAACCCCAAGCGCGGCGCGCAACTCAGCGCAAAAATCCTTCCATGCCGCGGGTCGTTCGAGCGTGGCGTAAATGCCGTGCAACAGGCAATCGTATTCCGATTCATTCGATTTCACGCCGACCCCGTTTTCAAACCCACCGCGAAGATCCGGTCGTCTAAAAAATGCGTGACGCATATTCCTTGCACAACTGTGGAATATACAGCTGTTTCAGCTGCCGTTAATCTTCGATTTGTTTGTGACTAATTATCGCCAGATTGGACGAACCGCTCATGGTGTTCCGTGCGGTAGGCAACGGATGGTCGGGCACTCCCGTTTTAATCTCGATCGGCGAGGCCGGTGAAAATCGCTGCACCAGCGTGCTCGCAGAGAAATGACCGCAAAATCAGGCCAATGAGCCTGTCTCCATTCTGCAATCCGGCGAAATTAGAACAATGCGCCGAATTAATCGTTTTTCTTCGCGCCGCATTGAATGCGCTGACGCCGTTTGAATGGCGTCTTTCTGACGTTGGATGAATCCCGGGGCCAGGAATGAATCATCATCAACTCGAAAAGGATATTGAGCATCTAGAGCAGGTCGTTGCAAGACTCTCCGGAACTGACCGCATTCCCCTTTCTTACTGGCGTGGCCGTGTTGCTGCGGTGTCGGGCGCCGATCTCGTGCCGTCGCAATTGCAGCGCGTCAAACGCCTTTCCGAGGCGCTGTGCGCCCTGGAGCGGCGTGCGAAGGGCTGTCCTGATTACGAAACCGTTCGTTAGCGAACACATGACTTCAAATTGCGCGTGTAAAAAACGGCAATATTTGACGGAAATAAGCGAAAAATACGCGTAATTTGGCACTTTCGCGCGCGAGAAGGGCCACAATAGCCATCTGTATCCCTTCTGGAGACCTCTATTCATGCCGAGCTATAAGCAACTGACCGCCCAACTCGAAAAGCTGCATAAGGAAGTTGCCGCGGCACGCGAAAAGGAAGTCGAGCAGGCGATCGCCGAAATCAAGGAAAAGATCGCTGAATATGAAATCACGGCGGAAGAACTCGGCTTTACAAGCGCGGGCGCAGCGGCCGGGCGCAAAAAGACGCCACTGCCGGCGCGCTTTGCGAACCCCAAGACCGGTGAAACCTGGAGCGGCCGTGGCCGCGCCCCGGCGTGGCTCGCGGGCGTGAAGAACCGCGACCGCTTCCTGATCAAGGAATAAGGGCGCTCCGCTAGCGTCCCGTAAATCCTCACCTTTGCGCGGCGCGCGGCCTGCCGAACGCGCCGCAGCCAGCCTGGCGCCGTGTCGGTGCGGCGTCAGGAGCGCTTCCCCCGGTTTCAGTCCTTCTCAGCGGCAAAACGTCTAAGTCGCTGAACCAGAACGGTTTCTTCCGAAGGCCGATCTGGCGTGCCGCCGCGTTGCCATTCGTTTTCCGCAGAATCCGCTCGATGCCTGACTCACGTGGGCTTCTGCATCCGGCCCCGTTGCGTCGCTCTTTCGCATCTCTCCCGTAAAAGCTCACCTTGAGCGCTTCTCCACGCATGCCGCTTCACACGCCTGTGCAGCGAACTCTTAGTCGTGGGCGGTAATGCCGTGTATCATTCGTCCCCGGCGCCTTCCTGCTGCGGACGTCGATCGTGTTTTTCAGATCGATCGTGCTATTCGCCTCGAAGGCCGCGACGCGCAGGCTGCCCGCCTGCCGTGCCGCAGCCGGCCATGCTGCCGCGCTGGCCGCCGGGCCGGCCGCCGCCGACGCGCCGGCCACATCCGCAACCCCCGCCGCGCGGCAGGTTGCCCGAATTCATCCGTGATACCCGCTCCATCCATGTCAGTTGCCGAACTCAGACGCCGCCGCACGTTCGCGGTCATTTCTCACCCGGACGCGGGTAAGACCACGCTCACCGAAAAGCTGCTGCTGTTCTCGGGCGCGATCCAGATCGCCGGTACCGTGAAGGGCAAGAAGAGCGGCCGCTTTGCGACCTCCGACTGGATGGAGATCGAAAAACAGCGTGGCATTTCGGTCGCCAGCTCGGTGATGCAGTTCGAGTACGGCGACGCCGTCATCAATCTGCTCGACACCCCGGGCCACGAGGACTTCTCGGAAGACACGTACCGCGTGCTGACTGCCGTTGACGCGGCGGTGATGGTGATCGACGGCGCAAACGGCGTGGAAGCGCAGACGCTCAAGCTGCTCGAAGTTTGCCGCAGCCGCAAGACGCCCATTCTTACGTTCATCAACAAGCTCGACCGCGAAGTGCGCGAGCCGCTGGACCTGCTCGACGAAATCGAGCAGCACCTGGGCGTGGCGGCGGTGCCGTTCACCTGGCCGATCGGCATGGGCAAGGAATTCCAGGGCGTCTACGACGTCCAGCGCGACCAGGTGCGCGTGTTCCGCGCGGGCGAACAATCGCTCGGCGGAGAAGTCGAAACGCTGCAGAACATCAGCGACGCCGATGGCGAAGCGCGCTTCGGCTATCACTGGAAGCGCACCAAGGAAGAAGTCGAGCTGATCACGGGCGCGACGCCCACGTTCGATCGCGACGCCTTCCTCGCGGGCGAGCAGTCGCCGGTGCTGTTCGGCTCGGCGATCAACAACTTCGGCGTGAAGGAAATTCTCGACGCGCTGGTCGATCTCGCACCGCCGCCGTCGCCGCGCGCAGCCGTGCAGCGTGCCGTTTCGCCCGACGAGCCGAAGTTCACGGGTGTCGTGTTCAAGGTGCAGGCCAATATGGACCTCGCGCACCGCGACCGCGTGGCGTTCATTCGCGTGTGCTCGGGCCATTTCGAGCGCGGCATGCAGTTGAAGGTCACGCGCAACAACAAGACCTTCCGCGCCAACAACGTGGTGAGCTTCCTGTCGCAGCGCCGCGAAACCGTGGCCGAGGCGTACCCTGGTGACATCATCGGTATTCCTAACCACGGCACGCTGAGCCTGGGCGACACGCTCACCGAAGGCGAGGACCTGCAATTCACGGGTCTGCCGTTCTTTGCGCCGGAGATTTTCCAGACCGTCGAAGTGGTCGATCCGATGCGCGCCAAGCAGCTGGGCGAAGCGCTCAAGCAGCTCGGCGAAGAAGGTGCGATCCAGGTGTTCCGCCCGATCCACGGCGGCGCGACGATTCTGGGCGCGGTCGGCCAGCTGCAGTTCGAAGTGGTGTCGCACCGCCTCGCGGCTGAATACAAGGTCGCGGTGCGCCTGATGCCGGCGCGCTATCGTCTCTCGCGCTGGGTCACCTGCGACGATCCGGTCGAGCTGCGCCGCTTCACCGATTCGTACGAGGCCCGTATGGCCTATGACGCATCGAATGCGCCGACGTATCTCGCTTCGCACGTCTCCGAAATCGATGTCGCGCAGAAGGCCTGGCCGAAGATCGTCTTCAACGAACTGCGCGAACACTCGGGCGCGCCGTTCAAGAAGTCGATTTAACACGGCCGACCGCTGATGTGAAACGGGCCGCTGGGGTTTGTCCCAGCGGCCCGTTTTTTATGCGTGCGTGGTTTGCGTATCGCTATCCGCGTGTTCCAGGCGATTGCCGCCCAACGATTTCGCGCGATAGAGCGCCTTGTCGGCGGCGGCGAGCAGATCGGCAAGCATCGCCGGATGGCCGTCGCGGCACGCGAGGCCGATGCTCACGGTCGTGCGCATGCCCACGCCGTCGATGCCGAGCGCGGCCGTCTGCTCGAAGCGCCGCACGATCAGCTCGCCCATCGCTTGCGCAGGCGCGCGTTCGAGGCCCGGCAGCAGCGCCGCGAATTCCTCGCCGCCGATGCGCGCGAGCAGCGCCTGCGGCCCCACCACACCGCGCGCAATCGCTGAAAACGACTTCAGGACTTCGTCGCCGGTCTTGTGGCCGTAGCGGTCGTTGATCGCCTTGAAGTGGTCGAGATCGAAGGCCAGCAGTGCGACCGGCTCATGTTTGCCTGCGTGGCCGAGCACGCGCGCGCCTTCCTCGAAGAACCAGCGGCGATTGCCCAGACGGGTCAGATAATCCGTTTGGGATTCCTGCAAAAGCTGGCTATGGGTCTCTTCGCGCACGAGCCGCAGCAGCGTCATCGGCAGCACGACGGAGTACAGCACGCCTTCGTAGATGGTGATCTTGCTGGCCGCAGGCAGGATCGCCTGGCCGTAGTGCGCGGCGAGCCACGGCAGGATGCCCGCGCGAAACGCATAGAGCGCCGCATGGACGCCCGTCACCAGCACCGCGATATTGCGCGCGTGTCCCCATTTGCGTCCGTCGCCGCGCAGCAGCTCGCGCGCGGCCATCGCCGAAGCCAGCGACAGCGGAAACGCGGTGATATACATCCACATCGGCTGGAGCCCGCGCGTGCCCGAAATCACCCAGGCGAGCGCCTGGATCAGCAGGATGGCGACTGCGGATTTGCGATAGCTGCGCCCGTTCATGACCGCGACGCCCTGCGCGATCATCAGATAGCCGGAAAGGACGACCAGATTACTGAGCGCGGATCCCCAAACGCCGGGCAATTTAAGGCGATAGATGATGCCCACGCAGCCCATGGCGAGCGTGGCATAACCTGCGGCGAGTATTTTCAGTTCCTTGCTGCGCAGCGGGTGAGTGCGGACCTCCCAGAAGGTCATCGCGGAGCTGGCGAGTAGGGTTCCGATCGCGAGGAAATATAGGGTGAGAAGGTCGACGTGCATCGCGGGCGTAAAAGCGCTACGCCGTTACATCCCGGCGGCTGGCGCATTTTACGATGATTTTGCGATATCAGAATGATCGCGTCAGAAGGCTGCGAATTTGCAACAGATAAAGCGCGGCACGGTCTGCGATACCGGTAACGTTTTCCGCTTTTTGCCGGTCTTTTTGCACACGTTTTGAATCACTCAGGCGCCGCGACGCCATGCCGCCGCCGCATCGGGGTCGCCAGGCGGCAATATCCACGCGTGATCGACGCATGGGGGCACCGATTCGCCTATCCTCATCGTCACGATGGGTCGCGGCGATTCGCACGCCGCGCCGCATATTGAGAAGAACGAGGAGGGGCAGTGACCGTACGCAATCTCGACGCGATATTCCAGCCGAAGTCGGTGGCCGTGATCGGCGCTTCGCAGCGCGAGGGCAGCATCGGCCAGATGGTCTGGCAGCGGCTGATCGAAGGCGGCTTCGCCGGGCCGCTGTGGGCCGTCAATCCGCGCCATGCCGGCGAAGCCGCCGATTTCGACGGCCGTCCCGTGATTGCCGATGCCGGCGATCTGCCCGAAGCGCCCAGTGTCGCGATCATCTGTACGCGTCCGTCGAGCTGGCCCGCGCTAGTGCATCGGCTGGGCGGCATGGGCACGCGCGCGGCCATCATCGTCGGCGAGGTGCGCAGCGAGGAAGACCGCGCCGATCTGCGCCACGCGCTGGCGGCGGCGCGCCCGCACCTGCTGCGCGTGCTCGGGCCGGGCAGTCTCGGCGCGCTCACGCCGGCGCTCAACGCGCAACTGGGCGCGGCCGCCACGGTCGCGCGCAAGGGCGGCGTGGCGTGGGTCTCGCAGTCGAACGCACTCACCAACGCCGTGCTGCGCTGGGCCGATGCGCGCGGCCTGGGCTTTTCGCACGCGGTCGCACTGGGCGATGAAGCCGATATCGACGTCGGCGACGTGCTCGACTATCTGGCGAGCGATCCGTCGACGCGCGCGATCCTGCTCGAAGTCGACAGCATCCGTGCGGCGCGCAAGTTCATGTCGGCGGCGCGCGCGGCGGCCCGCAACAAGCCGGTGCTGGCGCTGCGCAGCGGCCGCGACGAGCCCGGCGACGCGCTTTACACGGCAGCCTTCCGGCGCGCGGGCCTGGTGCGCGTCGATACACTCGACGACCTCCTCGACGAAATCGAAACCCTGGGCGTGGGCCGCGTGGCCGCGAGCGATACCGCCACGCTCATCACGAGCGACCACGGCGTGGCGACGCTCGCGCGCGATGCCTTCAACAAGGCCGGCGACACCCTCGCGCAATGGAGCGACGAAACCCGCGCGGCCGTGGAGGCCGCGTTGCCGCACGCGCAGGCGGGCAATCCGCTGGTGCTCGGCGATACGGCGAAGCCCGAGCATTTCGGCCTGGCCTTGCAGACGCTGGCCTCGCAGCGTTCGAGCGGCACGGCCTTCGTGGTGCACGCGCCCACGCACAGCGCGCCGGTGGACGCGGTGGCGCGCACGCTGATCGAGCATCAGCGCTTTGCTTATCGCGGCATGCTGGCGTGCTTTTTCGGCGGCGTGGACGAAGCGACGCGCGACGCGCTGCACGCGCACGGCATCCCGGTGCATACGACGCCTCGGCGTCTTGCGCGCGCCTTCGCGCGTCTGGTCGATTACCGGCTGGGGCGCCAGTTGCTGATGCAGACGCCGGAAAGCTCGCCCGCGCAGGGCGCGGCGGCGATCGAGGCGGCTCAGGGCATCGCGCGCACGGCGCTGGCGGCGGGGCGCGACGCGCTGGAAGGCGAGGAAGCCGCGCGGCTATTCGCGGCGTTCGGGCTGGAAACCGTGACGCAGTTCGAGCCACCTCCGGACACCATCGTCGATGTCAGCGTGGAGTTTCGCGACGATGACAACTTCGGCCCCGTCTTCCGCTTCGCCGCGCCCTCGCCAGACGGCTATTCGCCGCCGCTGCGCGTCTACAGCCTGCCGCCGCTCAATCCGGTGCTTTCGCGCGACATCATCGCGCAGTCGCCGTACGCGCGGCGCGTCGCGCCGGAACCTGCGCTGCGCGCGCTTACGGAGCTGTCTCAAACGGTGTGCGAGGTGCGCGAGATCATCGGGCTGCATCTGACGTTGCGCGTGCGGCCGGGCGGCGTGGCGCTGGCCGCGCCGCGCATCAGGCTGGCCGAAAAGCGCAGCCGCTTCGCGATCATGCCGTACCCGCGCCGTCTGGAGGAGACCATCGACTGGCACGGCGAACGTCTGACGATCCGGCCGATCCGGCCGGAGGACGAGGAAATGCACCGCGCCTTCGTCGAATCGATGACGCCCGACGATTTGCGTTTGCGGTTTTTCTCGGCGGTGCGCAGCTTCGATCATTCGCAGCTCGCGCGTATGACGCAGATCGACTACGACCGGGAAATGGCGCTCATCGCCAGCGTGGTGGGCGAGGACGGCAAGCCGCGCACGCTCGGTGTGGCGCGGGCGGTGTCCGACCCGGACAACGAGACCGCCGAATTCGCCGTGGCGATTCTCTCGACGCTCAAGGGACGCGGGCTGGGCCGCCTGCTGATGGACCGCATCATCGCCTACGCGCGCTCGCGCGGCACGCACTGGCTGCTGGGCGAGGCGCTGCGCGAAAACGCGCCGATGATCGGACTCGCGCGCGCGATGGGCTTCACGGTGACGCCGACGGATGATCCGGGCGTGGTGGGGTTCAGGATGCCGCTCGACTAAAGCGGCATCCGGTCTGATGCGCGAAGGCTCAGGCGGCGATCTTTGCGAGCGCTTCGTCGATCTGGGCGCGTGTGACCGACAGCTCTTCGAGCCAGGCCTGCGCGTATTGCGCGCCGGTTTCCTTTTCCAGACGCGCGATGGTCGCGGCGCAGCGCGCGGCGTCCTTCGGCGTGGCGATGAAGGCCTTCACCGACTGGCCGCCCTGGAACGCCTCGAACAGCGGCGCGCGGATCTCTTCCGGCAGCGCGCGCGTGGTCCACTGGTGCGTCTTGCCGTTGAACGTCAGCGACGGCGGCAGCACGCGCTCCTTGCGCGTCGCCGGGATCAGGCCGAAATTGCGTGCGGCTTCGGCGATCTGCTCGGCCGAAAACAGCTCGTCCGGCGTGATCTCGAATTGCGCGATCGCGGTTTCGACGGTCTTCATCGCGTCGGCGCGGTCGTCGCGCTTTTTCTGCGCGCGCGCGACGATATCGCGCAGCTCGTCGGCTTCCTCGGCCGAAATCGTGAAGCTCGCCTGTTTCTGCTGAAGCTCGGAAAAGCGCTGGAATTCGTGATCGGTGAGAAGTTTCGCCATGAGGTTTGCGTGCGCGTCCGTGCGTCGGCCAGGCTGGCGTCGCGCGTCGGACGGAATTTGAGAGGGCCGCCATTTTACCCGGTTTGCGCGGCGCGCTTCCAGTTGCCCGGATCGTTCCGCATGCGCGCCGAACTGTCGCGCCAAACCAGGAACGGTCTGATGTTCGCGCCCCAAAACGCTTTCTATGATCGGGGGATGAAAATCTCCCAACCGACCATTTCCTCCCGTTCCGCCGATCTGCTCAAGCGCGGCATCGATCACCTGAACGCCGAACACTACACGCTCGCCGAAGCGCTCTTTCGCGAGATCGTGGCGCTCGACCCGCATCACGCGCAGGCCTGGCATCAGCTTGGCGTGACGCTTGCGCGCCAGCAGCAGTTCGCGCAGGGCGAAGCCGCGATGCGCCGCGCGCAGTCGCTGCACGACAGCGGAGAACTCCAGCGCGATCTGGCGTGGGCGCTGCTCTGGCAAGGCCGGGATGAAGAAGCGGTGGCCGCGTACTATTCGGCCATCCATCAAGGCGTGCGCGACGCGCGTTTGTTCAATAACCTCGGCAACCTCCTCAAGAAGCACAACGAGACCGCGCGGGCCGAAGCCGCCTATCGCGCGGCAATCGACGCCGATCCCGCCTATGCGCTTGCGCACGGCAACCTGGCGATGCTGCAGCAGGACGCGGGCCAGTTCGAAGCCGCCGAGGCGAGCCTGAAAAAAGCGCTCGAACTCGATCCGAAAGCCACGCACTTCTGGCTGTGCTATGGCGGCCTGCTCGAACGCCAGAACCGGCTCGACGAAGCCGACGAGGCGTATTGCCGGGGCGGACGCTGGGAATCGGTGCAATTCGTGCGGCGGCGCGTGGCGCACTGGCAAGACCTTGATCGCATCGATCAAGCGGCGCTTCAGATGATTGGTTCAGGCGCGGCGGAAAACCTCACGCCGTGGGGGCTGCTAGGTATCCCGGCACTCACGCCGGGGTTGCATCGCGAAGCCGGCCGTCGCTTCGCCGAATCGCGCTGGCGCGGCGAACTGGCTGCCACGCCGCTCGTCGAACGCGGCGCGGGTCTCGCGCAGATCGAAGCGGCGCTGGCGGCTGGCGAGCCGGGCGCGCGCCTGCGCATCGGCTATCTTTCCGCCGATTTTCACGAGCACGCCACGCTGCGCCTGCTGGCGGGCGTGCTTGAATTGCACGACGCCTCGCGCTTCGACATTCATCTGTATTCCTATGGAATTCATGCGCCCGATGCATTCTGGCAGGCCCGACTGGGCGCCTTGACCGCGACCTTCCACGCGATTGGCGGATTGACCGACGCGCAGGCGGCCGCGCAGATCGCAAGCGACGGCATCCATCTACTCGTCGATCTGAAGGGCTACACCACGGATACGCGCATGGGCATCACGGCGTTGCGGCCTGCGCCGGTAATCGTGAGCTGGCTGGGTTACCCGGGCTCGCTGGGTGCGCCACGGCTGGCGGACTACCTCATCAGCGATGCGGTGGTGACGTCGCCTGAAGCAACGGCGCATTACAGCGAAACGCTGGCGTTGATGCCGCACTGCTACCAGCCGCACGATCACCGGCGCGAGCGCGATGTTCCGCCGCCCACGCGCGGCGCGGCAGGCTTGCCTGAGCGCGGTTTCGTGTTCTGCAGCTTCAATCAGACCTTCAAGCTGAATGCGCAGGTGGCGTCGATCTGGGCGCGTCTGCTAGGCGCGACGCCAGGGAGCGTGCTGTGGCTGCTCGATCCTGGCAGCGACCGCGCGCGTGCCAATCTGCACGTCTTTTTCGAATCGAAGGGCGTGGCGCGCGAACGGGTGATCTTCGCGCCGCGTCTTGCTCAGGCAGCCCATCTCGCGCGGCTGCAACTGGCGGATCTCGCGCTGGACACCTTGCCGACCGGCTCGCACACCACCGGTAGCGACGCGCTGTGGGCCGGGGTGCCGATGGTGTCGGCCATTGGCGCGCTGTTCGCGGGGCGCGTGGGCGCGAGCCTGCTGCATGCGGCGGGGCTGGATGAACTGATCGCGCGTGACCTCGACGGGTATTTCCAGATCGCACTGGCGCTGGCGAGTGATCCGGCGTGGTACGCGCAGATTCGCAAGCGTCTTGCGCAGGCCAGAAGTGAGGCTCCGCTGTTCGATACGCTGCGCTTCACGCGCGATCTGGAGCGGCTGTATCGCGCGATCGTGAAGCGTGAGGTGGAAGGGGGCGAGGGGGCGGTGACCGTGGGGTGAGGCGTCTCAAGCCTCCCCTTCCCGAAACATCGACAACGCCTGCACGGTTTGCCCCAGCATCTGCGTGGCCTCTTCGAGCGATGGCGCGACGTAATCGTCGATGCGCTTGAGAAACGGGCAGGTGAGCGCAGCAATGGCCTGCCCGGACGGTCCCAGGACCGGAAACGTCACATCGGTCACGCCGAAAATCTGCTGGCTGTCCTTGCGCGAAAACCCCGTCGCCTGGATCTGCGCACACGCGCGCTCCAATGCGGCATGGTCGATGGCGACTTCGCCCTTCACCTTGGTATGTTCCGCGAGCATCAGGGCGCGCTGCTCCGCGTTTTGATACGCGAGGATCGTGCGCCCGGAACTCGTATCCACGAGACCCACGCGCGAGCCCAGCCGCACCGCGATCCCCCACGTGCCCGGGCCGTCCACCTGGGCGATCACGAGCAGATTGCCACGGTCGTACACGGCGAGGTGACAGGACTGCTCGGCGTCGTTGGCGAAGCGCTGCATGAGCGGCAGCGCCTCGGCGATCAGGCGCTCCATCGGCGGATGGCGATGCGCCAGCGCAAAGAGCTTGAGGCTGAGCGCGTATCGATCACCGGCTTCCGAGCGCATCACGTACTGGCGCGCCACCAGACGCTCCAGCATCCGGTAGATCTCGCTGGCGTTGCGCCCGAGCGCCTTGGTGATCTCCGCGCGCGTGAGGCCGCCGCGCTGCTCCGCCAGCAGTTCCAGAATGTCCAGACCTTTGTCGAGCGCGGGCGCGCGATAGCGGTCCGCGTCGTCCCTTTCCCCGGCTTCCGATGTTTCCGGCGCACTCAAGGGCGCTTCGTCGCGTGGCTTGCGTGAGTTGGTTTTCATGTGTCGATTCTTTGTTTGTCCCAGGGAAATCACGGACGGTTGCTGCAGCGCACATTCCTTGACCTTGTGTCGTGCGTATATGAATAATAGGTTCACTGGTGAACATACACCAGCGTCGTCTGAAAAGGAAAGAGCAGTCGCAGCGCCGCAGGCGTGCTTCGCTTTATCTCGCGGGCGCGGCGCACACGGATGGTTCCACAACGAAAGAACCGACGAAATCAGCGTCGACAGGAGACAGTCATGGCGTTCGCATCCGGGCTTCCCACGGCCCGCCGCTCCACTTCCAGGCGCCATGCGCGCGCTTTCGCGAAGACGTTCTGCGCCGTCGCCGCCTGCGTTGCGACGCTCGCCGCGCCCGCTGCGTCGCGCGCCGCCGACCTGGGCAAGGTCGGGCTTGGCCTGCCGCTGCTGACTTCGCCATTCTGGCAGTCGTACAACAACTACCTCGGCGTCTACGCGAAGCAGATGGGCATCGACATTCTCGCGCCCGTGAATTCGAACAACGACCCCGCGCAGCAGATCACGGACATGAACAACATGATCAATCTGGGCGCGAAGGGGATCGTGGTGGGGCCGATCGATTCGGCCGCCATCAGCCGCGCGCTGGATAACGCCGCGCAGAAGAACGTCAAGGTGGTGGCCGTCGACGTCGCGCCCACGCAGGGCACCGTGGCGATGGTGGTGCGCGCCGACAATCGCGCTTACGGCGAAAAGGCCTGCCAGTACATCGGCGAGCATGTGAAGTCGGGCAAGGTGGTGCAGATCATGGGCGATCTCGCTTCGGTGAACGGGCGCGATCGTTCGGAGGCGTTTCGTGCCTGCCTGAAGCGTTATCCGAATCTCTCGCTACTGGAGATTCCGGCGGGCTGGAAGGGCGATGTGGCCGCGAGCGCGCTGGACAGCCTGCTCACGGCCAATCCGGATCTCAAGGCGATCTATATGCAAGCGGGCGGCGTCTATCTCTCGCCCACCTTGCAGACGCTGCGACGCAAGCAACTGTTGTTTCCCGCAGGCGATGCGAAGCACATCGTGATTGTTTCCAATGACGGCATTCCGCAGGAGTACGACGCAATCCGCAAGGGCGAAATCGACGCTACGGTTTCGCAGCCTGCCGATCTCTACGCGAAATACGGCCTCTATTACATCAAGGCCGCGCTGGAGGGCAAAACCTTCAAGCCGGGCAAGACCGATCACGACAGCAACATCATCCAGTTGCAGCCTGGCGTGCTTGAAGACCAGTTGCCCGCGCCGCTCGTGACGAAGCAGAACGTCGACGACAAGAACCTCTGGGGCAACACGATCAAATGAGCGATCGAAGCCAGGATCGTCTGGACGCCGCGCCGCTCTCGCTTTCACGCGAGCGCGCGGCTAAAGCGTTGCCGCCGGTGGTGGAGGCGAGCGGCGTGACGCGGCGTTTCGGCTCCACGGCGGCGCTCTCGAATGTGAGCCTGCGCGTGATGGCGGGTGAATCGCACGCGCTGGTGGGGCGCAACGGCGCGGGCAAATCGACGCTCGTGTCGATCCTCACGGGTCTGCGCAAGCCCGACGAAGGCACGGTGCGTTTCAACGGCGAAGCCGCGCCTTCCATCGCCGACCGCGACGCGTGGCGCGAGCGCGTCGCCTGCGTGTATCAACACTCGACGATCATTCGCGATCTCACCGTCGCCGAGAATCTTTTCATCAATCGTCAGCCCACCAAGCGCGGCGTGATCGACTGGACCACCATGCGCCGCGATGCGCGTGCGCTGCTCGATCACTGGCGCATCGACGTGCGCGAGGACGCGCGCGCGGGCGATCTCACGGTGGAGGCGCGCCAGCTCGTGGAGATCGCGCGGGCGCTTTCGTACGGCGCGCGTTTCATCATCCTCGACGAACCCACCGCGCAGCTCGACGGCGAAGAGATCAAGCGGCTTTTTCGCCGTATCGACGAACTGCAGCGCGAGGGCGTGACGTTTTTGTTCATCTCGCACCATCTGCAGGAGGTGTACGAGATTTGCCAGGCGGTGACGGTGCTGCGCGATGCGCGCCACATCGTCAGCGCGAGCGTGGCCGAATTGCCGCGTGAACGTCTGATCGAAGCGATGACAGGCGAGCGCGGCGGCCTCAATGTCGCCGATGCAGCGGCGCGCCCGGCCTTGCCTGCCGATGCGCGCATCGCGCTGGACGTACGCGGCATTGGCGGCGCGGATTACAGCGGCGTGTCGTTTCAGGTGCGGCGCGGCGAAGTCGTGGGCCTGACGGGCGCGACCAGCAGCGGGCGCACGAGCGTGGGCGAAGCGATCGCGGGCCTCAGCGCGCAAACGCAGGGCGAGATCCGCGTGAACGGTGCGGCGCTTAAACCCGGCGACGTGCCGGACGCGCTCGCACACGGTGTCGGCTGCGTGCCGAAGGATCGCCATCACGAAGGGCTCGTGCTCACGCAATCCATCGCCGAAAACGCGTCGATGACGATTGCGGGCTTGCTGGGGCGTCTGGGCTTTGCGCCGCCCGCGAAAAAGCATCTCGTTGGCCGACGCATGATCGAAGCGCTCGGCATCGTCGCGCAGGGACCGGACCATGTGGTGTCGGGGCTGTCGGGCGGCAATCAGCAAAAGGTGGTAATGGCGCGTGCGCTGGCGAGCAATCCCGAAGTGCTCGTGCTGATCGATCCCACGGCGGGCGTGGATGTGAAATCGAAAGAGGCGCTGCTTTCGGTCGTCGACCGCGTGCGCGACGAAGGCAAGGCCGTGCTGGTGGTATCGAGCGAACTCGATGATCTGCGCACCTGCGACCGTGTGCTCGTGATGTTTCGCGGCAACGTGGTGGCGGAATTCGCGGCGGGCTGGCAGGACCACGAACTGATTGCATCGGTTGAAGGAGTCGATCTTCATGAAGCCTAGTCTTTCCACTCCGGCGCTCGCGGCGGGGCAAGCCGATGCGGCATACACGGGCGGCCGCCGCGCCAGACCGCGCATCGAATTCGCACGCCTGCGCGATCTCGCGCTGTTGCCCGCGCTGGTGCTGTTGATTGCGATTGGCGGCTTTGTCAGCCCGAGCTTTCTGACGAAGGCGAATCTGATCAGCGTGCTGGGCGCTTCGGCCGCGCTCGCGCTGGTGGTGCTGGCCGAATCGCTGATCGTGCTGACTGGCAAGTTCGATCTTTCGCTCGAATCGACAGTGGGCATTGCGCCTGCCGTGGGCGCGATGCTGGTGATGCCGGCCGCGTCGGCGGGATTCGGCACGCAATGGCCCGCATTGGCAGGATTGCTCATGATTGTCGCCGTGGGCGCGTTGATCGGTTTCGTCAACGGTTTTCTGGTCGTGCGGCTGCGCCTGAACGCCTTCATCGTCACGCTGGCCATGCTGATCGTGCTGCGCGGCATGTTGGTCGGGGCCACCAAGGGCGGCACGCTGTTCGACATGCCGCCGTCGTTTTTCGCGCTGGCGACGACGATCGTGCTGGGCTTGCCGCTTTCGGTGTGGCTCGCAGCAGCGGCGTTTGCCTTGGCGGCGTTCATGCTGCGCTATCACCGCATTGGCCGCGCGCTCTACGCGATCGGCGGCAATCCCGATGCAGCGCGCGCGGCGGGCATTCGCGTGGAGCGCATCACGTGGGGCGTGTTCGTGCTCGGCAGCATTCTGGCGGCGTTAGGTGGGCTGATCGTGACGGGCTATGTGGGTGCGATCAACGCGAACCAGGGCAACGGCATGATCTTCACCGTGTTCGCGGCGGCGGTGATCGGCGGGATTTCGCTCGACGGCGGCAAGGGCACGATGTTCGGCGCGCTGCTGGGCGTGTTGCTGCTTGGCGTGGTGCAGAACCTGCTGACGCTCGCGCAGGTGCCGTCGTTCTGGGTGCAGGCGATCTACGGCGCGATCATCCTTGGCTCGCTGATGGTGGCGCGACTCGCGGGCGGCGAAGCCCAGAACTGAAGCCAGGAGACGAGCCTTGACCGATCGCGTCATAACACACAGCACCGATGCGCGCCTCATCCTGCTCGCGCCCGACGACAACTGCCTGATCGCAGCCGCGCGCCTGCCTGCTGGCGAGACGCTCGACATCGAGGGCGAACGCGTGACGCTCGCCAGGACCATCGAGCTTGGCCACAAGGTTGCCCGACGCGCGCTCGTCAAAGACGAAAAGGTCTTGCGATATGGCGCGCGCATCGGCCACGTGACGATGGATGTAGCGCGCGGCGAGCATCTGCATACGCACAACCTCGAAAGCGATTATCTGCCGACCTATACGCACGACGCAGGCCACGAGTTCATCTCGCACCAGGAAACATCATGAGCGAAACGCACGTCAGTTCGCCGAATGAATCGTCGCCGATGCTCGAAGGCTGGCTGCGCAGCGATGGCCGCAAGGGCATCCGCAACGTGGTCGCTGTCGCGTATCTGGTCGAGTGCGCACATCATGTGGCGCGCGAAATCGTCGCGCAGTTTCGTGAGCCCTTCGATGCGTTCGTCGACGCAGAGGCACACAGCAAAGCCCCCGTGCATCTGATCGGCTTTCCGGGTTGCTACCCGAATGGCTATGCAGAAAAGATGATGACGCGCCTCACCACGCACCCGAACGTGGGCGCGGTGCTGTTTGTTTCGCTGGGCTGCGAGAGCATGAACAAGCACTATCTCGTCGAGCAGGTGCGCGCGAGCGGCCGGCCCGTTGAAGTGCTGACGATCCAGGAAAAAGGCGGCACGCGCAGCACGATCCAGTACGGTATGGACTGGGTGCGCGAGGCGCGTGCGCAACTGGCGCTGCAAAAGAAAGTACCGATGCGCCTGGACGAACTGGTCGTCGGCACCATTTGCGGCGGCTCGGACGGCACGAGCGGCATCACGGCGAATCCCGCGGTGGGGCGCGCCTTCGATCGCCTGATCGAGGCGGGCGCGGCCTGTCTGTTCGAGGAAACGGGCGAACTGGTGGGCTGCGAATACCACATGAAAAGCCGTGCCGCGCGGCCCGAACTGGGCGATGAAATCGTCGCGTGCGTGGCGAAGGCGGCGCGCTATTACTCGATCCTCGGGCACGGCTCGTTCGCGGTAGGCAATGCCGATGGCGGCCTCACCACCCAGGAAGAAAAGTCGCTGGGCGCTTATGCGAAGAGCGGAGCATCGCCGATTGTCGGCATCGTGAAGCCGGGCGATGTGCCGCCCACGGGCGGTCTCTATC
Organism: Burkholderia sp. Ax-1719; assembly: GCF_011753055.1. Taxonomy (GTDB): domain Bacteria; phylum Pseudomonadota; class Gammaproteobacteria; order Burkholderiales; family Burkholderiaceae; genus Paraburkholderia. Next base: position 20,165 of record NZ_VWWJ01000026.1, read on the forward strand.
TACTGGACGTGGTGCCGGATGGCGAGCCACGGTTCGGCTTCCCGAATATCAGCGATAACGCGGAAATCGCCGAGCTGATCGCGTGCGGCGCGCATGTGATTCTCTTCACGACCGGACGCGGCTCGGTGGTGGGTTCGGCGCTCTCGCCGGTCATCAAGGTTTGCGCAAATCCGCTCACGTATCGCAATCTCGCGGGCGATATGGATGTGGACGCGGGCCGCATCCTGGAAGGCCGCGCCACGCTGGAGGACGTCGGGCGCGAGGTGTTCGACGTCACGCTGGAGGTGGCGCGCGGCGTGCGCTCGAAGTCCGAATCGCTCGGGCATCAGGAATTCATCCTCACCTACAAGACTTTCGAGCCGGTTGGGCCTGCGTGCCTGCCGGCGAGCGCGCGCGTGGCGATTCCCGTCGTTGCATCGCATTGACACTGAGTTGAGCACACGTCTGAGTACACGCGAGTACACGCATCGCAAGGAGTTCGCCCGCATGACGCCGCAGCACGCCCCGCATATTGCGCAACGCCGTCGCATCGGCCGTACAAAGCTGGAAGTGAGCGCGCTGAGTCTTGGCACTGCGCCGCTCGGCGGTCTCTACCGCGATCTATCCGATGAAGAGGCGCAGGCAACCGTCGATGCCGCGTGGGACGTCGGCGTGCGCTTTTTCGATACCGCGCCGCATTACGGCCACACCCGAGCCGAGCACCGGCTGGGTGCGGCGTTGCGGCGTTATCCGCGCAATGAATACGTGCTGTCGACCAAGGTGGGCCGCCGCTTCGTGCCGCGCACGCATGCGTATGACGGCAGCGAGGGGTGGCAGAATCCGCTGCCTTTCGAGGCGATCTACGACTACACGCACGAGGGCATCCTGCGGTCGTACGAAGATAGCCAGCAGCGTCTGGGCATGGTCGATATCGACATTCTGCTGGTGCACGACATCGGCACGTTCACGCACGGCGAACGCAATGCGCACTACTGGCGGCAACTGAGCGAAGGCGGCGGCTTTCGCGCGCTCGACGAACTGCGGGCGTCGGGGGCGGTGAAGGCGGTCGGTTTTGGCGTGAACGAGCGCGCAGTGATCCGCGATGCAATGCGTGAATTCGATCTCGATTGCGCGTTGCTGGCGGGCCGCTATACCTTGCTCGAACAATCGCCGCTGGACGATCTGCTGCCGGAGTGCGTCGAACGCGGCGTGAGCATTCTGCTGGGCGGCGCGTTCAACTCTGGCATTCTCGCGCGCGGCCTGGAGGGCGATCGCAAATTCAATTACGGCGATGCGCCGCCGGACGTCGTGGCGCGCGTGGCGAAACTCGACGCCGTATGTCGTCGCTTCAAGGTGCCACTCGCGGCGGCGGCGCTGCAGTTTCCCTATGCGCATCCTGCCGTGGCGACGGTGCTGACCGGCGCACGCAGTGCGATGGAACTGCGCGAGAACGCGGCGTCGTTCGAGACGCCGTTGCCGCGCGTGTTCTGGCTGGCCTTGCGCGACGAAGGACTGATCGATGCGCGCGCGCCGCTGCCCGGAACGGGATGCACGTCGCGATGACCGCTGCGATGACCGCTCAAGCAGACGCCGAACCCATCGACGCGCATCAGCATTACTGGGACCCGGCGCGCGGCGATTATGGCTGGCTCACGCCCGAACTCACCACGCTTTATCGGCGCTTTCTGCCCGAGGATCTTGCGCCGCTGCGCGCGCGTTGCGGCGTGGCGCGCACGGTGGTCGTGCAGGCCGCGCCGACGCTCGAAGAAACGCGCTATCTGCTCGACCTCGCGCGCGCCGACGCTTCAATTGCGGGCGTGGTGGGCTGGGTCCCGCTCGACGACCCGCAGGCGCCGGAAATCATCGCGGATCTCGCGCAAGAACCCAAGCTGCGCGCCGTGCGCCCGATGCTGCAAGACTTGCCCGACGACAACTGGATCGCCACCGCCGATATCGCGCGGGGCGTGCAGGCGCTTATCGCGCACGACCTCGCTTTCGACGCGCTGATCTTCACGCGTCATGCCGCGGCGCTAGAACGTTTTCTTGCGCGCTATCCCGCGCTGCGCGTGGTGATCGATCACGGCGCGAAGCCGCCGATCCGCGACGGCGCAGCGGGTTTCGACGCCTGGGCGCACGCCATCGCGCGGCTCGCGCGTTTCGAGCAGGTGTGCGGCAAGGTCTCGGGCCTCGCCACCGAAGCTGGGCCCGGCTGGGACGATGACAGCTTGCGCCCTTACATCGCGCATCTGCTGGCGAGTTTCGGTGCGAATCGTCTGATGTGGGGCAGCGACTGGCCCGTGCTCAATCTCAACGGCGATTACGCGCGCTGGCACGCCAGCGCCCAGCGCGTGTTCGCCCATCTCGGCGCGCACGAACGTGCGGCGATTTTCGGCGGCAACGCGGCGGCTTTTTATCGTTTGAGCGCGGCGGCGTAGCGTCTCCGCCGCCGTCCAGCCGGTTAGACAAGGCCGCCGAAAGCGCCGCGACGCAAAGCGGCTCGCCATAATGGCCGCATTCGCGGGATTCACGTTTTTCACCGTATCGACCGGAGTGGACGATGGGACAACGACTGGCCGGCAAGACGGCCTTGATCACCGCAGCGGGCCAGGGCATCGGCTACGCGGCCGCAGAACTGTTCGCACGCGAAGGCGCGCGCGTGATTGCGACGGACGTGCGTATCGACGCACTCGCGAAACTGCCCGTCGAAGCGCGTACGCTCGATGTGCGCGATAGCGCGTCCATCGCCTCGTTCGCGCAGGAACTGGGCGCCATCGACGTGCTGTTCAACTGCGCGGGCTTCGTGCACGCGGGATCGATCCTCGAAGCGAGCGAATCCGATTGGGACTTCGCCTTCGATCTGAACGCCAAGGCCATGTTTCGCACCATTCGCGCGTTCCTGCCCGCGATGCTGGAGGCGGGCGGCGGCTCGATCATCAATATGTCGTCGGCGGCGTCGAGCGTGAAGGGCGTGCCCAACCGCTTCGTCTACGGCGCGTCCAAAGCCGCTGTGATAGGGTTGACCAAGGCCGTGGCCGCCGATTTCGTGACGCGCGGCATCCGCTGCAATGCGATCTGTCCGGGCACCGTGGCGTCGCCCTCGCTGGAGGAGCGTATCGCCGCACAGGCGGCGGCGCAGGGCACCAGCGTGGACGCGGCGCGCGCCGCCTTCGTCGCGCGTCAGCCGATGGGCCGCGTGGGCAAGACCGAGGAAATCGCCGCGCTGGCGCTCTATCTTGCGTCGGACGAATCGGCGTTTACGACCGGCCAGGCGCATGTGATCGACGGCGGCTGGTCGAATTGAAGCCGCGCTGCCGTGCGCAAAAAGAATCTGTGAAGAGACGAGGAAGATAGACGATGAAACTGCTTCGCTATGGCCCGAAGGGGCACGAAAAGCCGGGTCTGGTCGACGCCCAGGGCCGTATCCGCGCACTCTCGGGCAATGTGGCCGATATCGCGGGCGACGTGCTCTCCGACGCGGGCCTCGCGCAACTGCGCACGATCGATCCGCAAACGCTGCCGCTGGTCGAGGGCGATCCGCGCATCGGCGCCTGCGTGGGCCACATCGGCAAGATGGTGTGCATCGGCCTGAATTACGCCGATCACGCCGCCGAATCGAACATGCCGATCCCCGCCGAGCCGGTCATCTTCAACAAGTGGACGAGCGCCATCGTCGGCCCGAACGACGATATCGAGATCCCGCGTGGCTCGACCAAGACCGACTGGGAAGTGGAACTGGGCGTGGTGATCGGCAAGCACACGAAGAACGTGAGCGAGGCCGAGGCGCTCGATCATGTGGCGGGCTATTGCATCGTCAATGACGTGTCCGAGCGCGAATGGCAGATCGAGCGCGGCGGCCAGTGGGACAAGGGTAAGGGTTTCGACACCTTTGGCCCGACCGGGCCGTGGCTCGTCACGCGCGACGAAGTGCCCGATCCGCAGAATCTATCGCTGTGGCTCGAAGTGGACGGTCATCGCTACCAGAACGGCAATACGCGCACGATGATCTTCACGGTCGCGAAGATCGTGTCGTACGTGTCGCAGTGCATGAGCCTGCAGCCGGGCGATGTGATTTCCACCGGCACGCCGCCGGGCGTCGGCATGGGCGTGAAGCCGAATCCCGTGTTCCTGAAGGCGGGGCAGACCGTGCGCGTGGGCATCGAAGGCCTGGGCGTGCAGCAGCAGAAGACGCGCGCGGCGGAATAACGCCTTCCTGCGCACATGGACAAACGGCCGCGAAGTTTCGCGGCCGTTTTCGTTTCAGACACGTTTCGCCTTGCAGCGTCCGTCACACGGGTGAATGCACCGTTTCGCCGTTCGCGTCGCCCATCCTGCTGACCGTTCCCTGCGCGAGCGCGACCAGCCGCTCGCCGCCGTCCTCCATCACGAACACGCTGCACTGGCAGGTCGCCTGCTGACGCCCCGCGTGGACCACGCGCGCCCGCGCCATCAGCGTGCCCGAGAGCGCCGGCCTCAGGTAGTTGATCTTGTATTCGCCCGTGACGACGCGCGGCCCGAGGGCCAGCGCGCCCGCGAAGGTCAGCGCGTTGTCGGCGAGATACGAGATTACGCCGCCGTGCACGAAGCCGTGCTGCTGCTTGAGATCGTCGCGTACGGGCAGGCGTAGCGTCAGCTCGTCGGGGCCGACGTGCATCAATTCAGTGCCCAGCAACATGCTGAACGGCTGCGCCATCAGCGCGCCGCGTGCGCGGTCAACCAGATCGGTCATGGAAGCCTTCCCCGGGACTGCGCCCGCATCAATTCATAACCACACTAGGACGCGAGTTGCGGCGGCGCAAGGTGAATCGGAGGCCGTTGCCTCAGGAATTGTTGCGGGAAACGAAGGGAATCGTCGAGAAAGCAGGCGGATTGCCGTTTTGAAACGATCTGTCGCTGTTTTGATGCTGAAATTTCACACTTTTAGGCTCAATACAACGTTTGCCCCTGCCGTAAACCCCAGTGCAGGCGCGCGCGACACCCATGCGTTCGCCGATCCCACACTCACTGCCATCCCAGGTGTTCAAGATGTTCAGCAAGATCAAGGTCGCATCCGGCCTTCTATGCGTTCTAGTCGCATTCTGCGTACTTCAGCTCGTGACCGAGGGGCTCGGCTTCTGGTCGCTCACCCGCACGCACGACGACGTCAAGGACCTCTCCAAAGTCGCGCTGCGTCAGGCCAGCGCCGCCAACGAAACCACCCAGCATTTGATGGACGCGCGCATCAACCTGTCGCGCGCGGGCACCCGACTGATCAAAGGCGGCGGCGCAGCGCCGACCGACATCATCGGCCACGCCCAGGAGCAGCTGACGGCCGCCGACCAGTCGTTCGCCACGCTCAACGCCGTCGAGCCGATCAACGACGAGGACCGCACCCGCGTGGCGGCGCTCGGTCAGCGTTATCAGGTCTATCACAAGGCGCTCGCCGAGCTTGTCGACGACCTGAACGCCAACAACATTCAGGCCTTCCTCGACCAGCCGACGCAGTCCTATCAGGACGCTTACCTGGCTGAGCTGCAGGAATTCGCGCGTTTCAGCGCAGCGGCCAGCAAAAGCTCGCTGGAGTCGATCGATTCGCGCCTCGCCGTGTTCCAGAGCGTGGGCATCGTGATCCTGATCGGGCTGATCGCCCTGGCGACTGGCGTGCACTTCGGGCTGCGCAACGGCGTGGTCGAGCCGCTTGAGGAGGCGGGCCGTCACTTCGACCGCATCGCACGCGGGCGTCTGGACGAAACCGTGGCCGCGCGCGGCGATAACGAAATCGGCCGGCTGTTCCGCGGCATTGCGATGATGCAGGCGAGCCTTGCGCGCACGGTGCATACGGTGCGCGAAACGGCGGGCGGCATCAACGTGGGCGCGGACGAAATCGCCACCGGCAACGCCGATCTGTCGGCCCGTACGGAGTCGCAGGCCGCGTCGCTCGAAGAAACGGCGGCCAGCATGGAAGAACTCACGGGTACGGTGCGCAACACCGCCGAAAACGCCCGCGAAGCCAACGCACTGGCCGAAGCCGCGCTCGACGCGACTTCGCGCGGCGGCGCGGTGGTGGGCGAAGTGGTCGAGCGCATGCACGCGATTGCGCAAAGCTCGGACAAGATCGCCGAGATCATCGGCGTGATCGACGGCATCGCCTTCCAGACCAATATTCTGGCGCTCAACGCGGCGGTGGAAGCGGCGCGCGCGGGCGAGCAGGGCCGAGGCTTCGCCGTGGTGGCGGGCGAGGTGCGCGGTCTCGCGCAACGCAGCGCGCAATCGGCCAAGGAAATCAAGACGCTGATCAGCGAGTCGGTCTCGCAGATTCGCGGCGGTTCGGAACTGGTCGAGCGCGCGGGCGAATCGATGCGCGAAGTGTCGACCTCGATTTCGCGCGCCACGCAGATGATGGCGGGCATCAGCGCCTCGTCGCTGGAGCAGAGCGCGGGTATCGATCAGGTGAATACGGCTGTGTCGCAGATGGACCAGATGACGCAGCAGAACGCGGCGCTGGTGGAGGAAGCGGCGGCGGCCGCGGCTTCGCTGCATCAGCAGACGCGCCAGCTTGCCGAAGCCGTGGCGGCGTTCGAGATTTCGCCGGCGGTGCTGGCCGAAGGACGTCATCTCGCCGAGATGACGGCTAGCGCGTCGCGCAAGGAGCCGGACGGGGCGTTCGCGACGGCCTGAGCTTTTCAGACCGTTTAGACGGTCAGCGCTTCAGCCTGAAGAAAGGGCGGCCACGACAGTGAGCCGCCCTTTTTGCGTTTTATCGCCCCAGCGCGCTGTATGCCGTGAGCAGGTGATAGGGCGTGGTCGACGGCATATCGGCGCGGGCGATGTCGCCGTTCGCGCTGCGGCATTCGATCCAGCCTTGCGGCGTCAGAAAACGTCCGGCGAATCTTTCGATCTGGCCGCTTAAGGTTGCGCGCACAACGGTATCGCCATGTGTGGCGATCGCGCGCAGATATTCCGTTTGCGCCCAGATGCGCTGTGTGGCGTCGGTCACGCGGCCGCTTTCATCGGTGGCCGCCGCCACCGCGCCGGTGAGCGGGTCCACGCCGTGCTTCACGGCAAAGGCGAAGGCGCGCACGAGGGCGTCCTGTAGCCCGGACTCGCCCAGTCGCTTCTCGCCGGCCTGCGCCGCAAGCCAGAACCATTCGAACTGATGTCCCGGCTCCAGCCGGTTGCCTGCCGCGCCGAGCGGCAATTCGGCGATACAGCCCGTGGGCGTGTGCAGGAAGCCGCGTGCAAGCGCTTCGCACAGCCGCGTGATGGCGGTGTCGAAGGCGGCGTCGCCGGTGGCGTCGCGGGCCACGAGCCAGGCTTCGGTCAGATGCATCAACGGGTTCTGCAGCGGGCCGCCGGTGACGTTCGCGAACGAGGCGTCGAGGGCCGATTGCAGCAGGCCGTCGGGCGCCTTGAAGCGGTCGAGGATCAGCGCGGAGGTCTCGCGCGCCGTATCGAGCGCTTCGCTTACGCCAAAGCGCTGGCCATAGGCCGAGCACGCGAACACCACGAAGGCGTGCGTGTAGAGGTCTTTGGTTGTGTCGAGCGGCGCGCCTTGCGGATCGACGCTGTAGAACCATCCGCCCCGTGTGCGGTCCTGAAAGGTATGGCGCAGCGATTCGAACAGCGTATGCGCGTGAGCGGCATCGCCGGCCTGCGAAAACACGAAGAGCTGGCGGGCGCAGGCCATGGCGCGATAGCGCGCGTCGGGCAAGGCTGCCGCGCCCGTGGCGTCGATGGCCTCGTGCGGCAGACGCAGCGTGGCATTGAAGCCCGGGCCGCGCCACAGCGGCAGGATGGTGCGGTCGTAGTGATCGCGCAGGCTGGCTGCGCCGGTGAATGCGTTCATGAAGAGCGTGTGCGCAAGGCGAATTCGTTGGCGCCGATTGTACGCTGCGGCGCGATCCGTCTCGAATCGATGCCTTTCTAAAGCTTGCTCCGCAAAGCAGGCCGACAAAGCAACAAAGTCAACGACAAGGAGAACGACACCATGTTGAACAACTGGGAACTCATCTCGCGGCTCATCATCGCGGCGGCGCTGGGCAGCGTCATCGGCTTCGAACGCGAACGGCTTTCTTGGGCCGCCGGGCTGCGCACGCACATGCTCGTGTGCGTGGGGTCGGCGCTCATCATGATCGTGTCGGCGTTTGGTTTCGCCGATGTGCTCAGCGCCGATCACGTCGTGCTCGACCCGTCGCGGATGGCGGCGCAGGTCGTCTCGGGCATCGGCTTCCTGGGCGCGGGCTCGATCCTGCTGCGCGGAGAGATCGTACGCGGCCTGACCACGGCGGCGAGCCTGTGGTCGGTGGCGGCGATTGGCCTGGCGGTGGGCGGCGGTCTCTATACCGCCTCGATCGCGGCAACGCTGATCATCCTCATCATTCTTGCGGGCATCAAACCGCTGGAACGCCGCTTCATCACGTTCCGGCAGCGTCGGCAGATCTCGCTGCTGGTCCAGCGCGGCACGCTTACCTTCCATTCGCTGCACGACGCGCTCGGGACTTCCAGCCCGCGCGTCAAGCAGTTCGTGGTGCAGCAAAGCGACGATTCGCCCGAGCTGGACGAGGTGATGATCGTGCTGGCGCGCGTGTCGTCGATGGAGTACGAGGCGATCTGCACGGCGCTGCGCAAGCTGGACGTCGTCAAGGAGTTTCGCGAGGACGGGCCGCAGAACTGACGGTTTGAAGATTGCGTCGATGCGTCATGGATACTTCATATTTTAGGGACGCACACCGGCAACGTTTGCGGCTAAGATGCCTGTCCAGGGCGCGCAAGGCCGATCGACGGGGTCGACGGACGGGCGCCCGAAGAGCGATCGCGGCTGTCGCGCTGCGGCCAGGCTAGACCGCCGCGCGACGCGAGTTCATCCGAAGCGAGCCTCATCGTTGACCCATGGCCGATCAAGCAGATTACGCAGACAACGCAGAGAATGAATCGTCGGAAGCCGGGCGCAGTGCGCGCGGCACGACTTCCCGCCGGCGCGCAGCGTCACCTGACGCCGCAACCAGCGCCGCACTGGACGCCCAGCCCGCCGAACCCACCCTCGATCTATTTGGAGACGGCCCCGCGCCTGAGCTCATCGGCTCGGCCCAGGGGGTGAGCCCGAAAATCAGCCGCGCGATGGCGTCGCCTGCCGCCCGCCGCGCCGCGCGGCAGAAAACCGCACCACTCGGGCAGGAAGCGGCGCTCGATTCGCTGGCCGATCCCGCCGAGCCGTACTTCCACGTCGATCCGCCGCAACCCGATGCGCCCGCGCAAACCGCCGTTGCAGCCGAGGAAGCCGTTGTGTCCACTCAGGCCGCAGCCGCCGAGACGGTCGAGCCACCCATACCTGCCGAAGTGCCGCCCGAGGCCGCCGCGAAGCCCGCAAGCGGCTTCTCCTACGCACCGACGAGCGCAAGCGGCAGTCCGGCGCACTTGAGCTCGGTCGTGCACGCCCCGGATTTCGAGGCGGCGGTGCATGGTCCGGTCCACGAGCACGCGGATAACACCTCGCCTGCGGATCTTGCCGGCTCGCTGGCCGTACAGGCGCGCAGAACGAAGTGGATGCTCACGGCGGCCGTGGCGGCCCTCGTGGTGACGACGGTCGTGGCGGTGGTGGAAACCACCATGCTGGCCAACTTTTCCGCCGATTCGCAGGCCCAGCAGCAACGAATCGAGTTGTTGCTGCAGAACCAGCAGGCCGCGCTGGACAAGCTCACGGCGCGCCTGGATGCGCCGCCGCCGGTCGAGGCCGCGGTCCCGGTGGTTGCGACACCGGCCGCTGCGGCGCCGGCTCGCGCGCAATCGGCATCGGCTCCCACGCGCCACGCCGCGCACGCCGCCAAGGCCAAAGCCGCTGAAAAGGCCGAGAAGGAGAAGGCTGCCTCTCGCGCCGCAGCCAAAACTCACGCCCAGTCGGGCACGCGTCAGACGCCGAAAAACTGAACGATCCGTCGTTTCTTTCCGACCCCTAAATAGCAGGATGCCTATGTGTTGCCTCGACGCAACGCATAGGCAGGCCTACTGACGGACTGCGACGCCGCGCCGCGGTTTTTTTGTTGCACTGCACTGGTGTTGGCTCAGGGAAAACCCTATAATGCTTTCAGTCAGGGAAAACCCTTAACTTCCGCCTAACCAGGAGTCATCATGAGCTTTATCCTCGCACTGCTCCAGAAGGTGGACGACTTTTTCGCGTCGCCCTACCTGCCGATGGATGCCGATTATTCGTACGCTGCGCGTGCCCGCGAAGCCGAACGCATCCGCCGCTCGCACTACGCACCGTTCGGTCTGCCGCGCGACTAAGCTGTTCATCACTGTTGTCCATCGCTACGACGATCTGACCGCAATCGGGGCACTGACCGCCCATCTGCTGGTTGATCGAAACGAAGCGAACGAAGCCGGTTCTTGTCAAAGAGCCGGCTTTGTTGCATCTGGCGCCTGAAAAAGCGCCGTCTGCCCTCAGCCCGAACGTTTTGCGTCATGCGCCGGTTCCAGCGCGGGCGGACTTTCCACTTCGGCACGCGCAATCCCCGGTTGCCTGCGTGCGGCCCGTGCCGCGCGTAGCCGCGCCTCGAAATCCTCCAGCACCGCGTCGCGCGAAAGCGACGCCACCGCGAACGCACGGCCTGCGCGGCCGTATTTCTCACGCCGAGCCGGATCGTCGGCCAGTGCGCGGATTGCCTGGGCGAGGCTGCGCGCGTCGCCGGGCGGCACCACCATGCCGCGTGGCGCGACCGCGTCGTGCAGTTCGGTTCCGGCGCTGGCCATCGCAATCACCGCGCGACCGCTCGCGAACATGCCGGTGAGCTTGGACGGCATCACCAGATCGGCGGCATCGGCGCGCTGCGGCAGGACGTGGATATCGGCGAGATTGAGCAGCTCGTTCAGTTCCTCGACGGGCCGCAGGTCGATCACGCGGCAATTCGGCAACTTGCCGCAAGCCGCTTCAATAGCCGCGCGCGCCGGGCCGCTGCCGCAAAACACGAAAGCCAGATCCGGCTGATCCTTGAGCGCGAGCGTGGCGTCGGTCAGCACGTCGAGGCCCTGCTTCAGACCCATATTGCCCGAATACAGCACGACCACGGCGTCGGGTGCGAGGCCCAGCGCCGCCTTCAAACGGCTCGTGCGTTCGAGCGGAAATATCGCATCCGTGCTGGCCCAATTGGGAAAGCGCACGAGTTGCGCGGCACGCACGCCCTTGTCGGCTGCACGTTCGAGCATCTTGCCGGAGATCGTCGAAACGCTGTCGAAGCGCTTGAGCAGCGTGCGCTCGATTGCCAGCGCCGTGCGCTTGAGCCACGATCCGCGCAGGATGTCGAGTTTGAATGCGGCATCTACTTCGAAGTCCTGAATATGGAGCCAGGCGTGCGCACCGCACAGCCGCGCCGCAAGCCAGCCCGTCGGCGCGTTGAGCAGGCTGGGCGCGACGCAGAACACCACGTCGGGACGCCAGAAGGCGAAGCGCAGCATGAGCGGCAGGCTGGACAGCGCGAAGCTCGCGAGATGCACGAGACGGCCCTTGCCGCGTGGCTTCGACGGCACCCACAAAGGCGCGCGCGAAACCCGCACGCCGTCGCGCAATTCGCTCGCATAGCGGTTCGCCGAGTACGGTTGTGTCACGCGCCACTCGGGATAGTAGGGTGGCGCCGTCACCACGCGCACTTCATGGCCGCGCGAGGCCAGCCACGCGGCCATCTCGCCAGTGTATTTGCCGATCCCGGTCATTTCCGGTGCGTAGTTGATGCCGTAGATCAGGATCTTCACTGGGCCTCCGTGCGCGCTGTGGGAACTACCGGACCATCGCTCATGAGTGGCCGATTATGGAGCGACAAAACGCCGGCGCGCCCGCCACGATCTCGCGGCGATCGGACAATCGCCGGGAGAAGGGGATTAATCGATCAGGAGTACCCAGCAAGACGGTCGCGCACGTGACGCACGATGCGCAGCATGGTGCGCAGTCTGGCTTCGAGACCCGCGTCGTAGTGGTGAATGATGAGCGAGCGGCGCTCGCCGTCCGCGACATGCAGATTGTGATGGAGCGTGACGAAGCCGTTGAACACATAGGCATTGCCCGGCTCGCACCGGATGCGGCGGCAATGACGCATGCCGAAGCCGCTATTGACGAGCGCGCGGCGCATGGCGAATGGCAGGCCATGTTCGAAAAAGAGCCAGGCCTTGGTGACTAGATGCATGAGCGGAGCGAGCGGTTCGTTGCGGCGCACGTGCACGATCAGATCGCCATTTTGATCGCCGTCGGGGGCGCGTTGCAGCGGAATCAGCACGGTCAGCACATGCGAATCGAAATGGCGCAGATAACTCTGCGCGGCCATGCGAGGCCCGACACAGCGCAGCACATGAAGGGGCGCGTCGTTTGGCTCTCGCGCCATCGTCTGGCCGATCCACAGTCGCGCCGCCGCGCAAACCTGCGCCTCCATCGCGCTGAAGGCATCGTGCAGTCGCATCGCATCGGCGAACTGACGTGCGGCCGCCGATGCTCGCCGCCCATCGGGTGGCTGCCATTCGTGACGCGCGGCTTCGATGGCTGCATTAATGCTCGCGAGGAGATCCGCCGGCACCACGCCAACGAATTCCCTGACGAATTCGTCCATGAGGCCGCTCTCAGTCCTTACCCCTGTGTTCATCGCCGGGCCTTTTTTTCGTTACGCGATGGTGCGCCGCCAGGAATGGCCACGCCAGATCGGACGCGGCCCGCTTCAAGGTTTTCGGCCCACCTTACTACGCGCGTGAATGCCTCCGTCGCCAAGTCTTCGGCGTAATCGGCCATCCACGGCGACCGCGAACGGTAAATGTGCCCGTAATTTTTTTGCCATGCACCATACAAAAGCAAATTTTCCCGTGGTTTTTTCGCACTTTATCGACGCGGTAAGGAAAAGTACGGGAAAACCCGCTTTTATATTTCGATTGATAACTTTATTCCTCGGATGAAAATTGGAAAGAATGGCTCTGAATGGAACAGTTACTGCTTAGACGGTCAAAATCCGTTCTTTTCGACAAACCGAAAGCAGCTTCGCGATTTTAATCAGACAAATAGATTTCTCTGCTCTGATGCGTCATGAATCAGGTGAAATCGGCCAAAAAGCCTTATAAAATCGCTCGTTTTGAGATGTTGCGACGCACCATTACGATGGTGGAAAATCACGAAATTCCGATGCCGCAACTGTGCCAGCGAGCGCTTTTTTATCGAATCACTTTCGGTTGTTTTAACAGCGGATTGCGCCCGGCACTCGTCTTATCAATGTGCGAAGCCGCACATAAATATCCGGTTTATTGATCCGCCAACACCTCGCCATATTCGGTCACGTCACGCGCAATGCATTTCGAACAGCTATGATGCACTGCACACGGAACAATAAAATCGCATCGCGGAATGCGAAACAAGGGAGCCAGCGGACCGTCCACATTGGGGAACAGTCATGGCATACGTCGTTATAGATGATCGAGGTTCGGCCGCGTCGCTATCGGCCAGAAACACCGCGACGCGAGTCACCCGGGAAAGTGTTACTCGGCAAATCGGGATTGTGTTGTTTGAAGGTTTTTCCCTGCTTGGCGCGGGGATGGTGGCAGAGGTATTTCAGCTGGCCAACGATATTGCAATGTCCGAAGGCGCGAGGACCCTGCCGTATCGCGTGTGGTTGCTCTCGGTAGAGGGGGGCGCCGTGGCCTGTTCGTCGTCGCTCAAGCTGGCGACGTCCGCGATCGACGAAGTGGGCGATTCGTGCATCCGCGGTTTCGACGCGCTTTTTATCGGCGGTGGTCGTGCGGTGGCCAATGCACTGGGCGACGCTCGCCTGAAGGCATGGCTGCATCGCGTGGTGCCGGCGAGTGACGAAGTGCGCGCGATTGGCGAAGGCCATCAGTTGCTGAAAGCGGCCGGTCTCGAATCGGAGCAGGGCGGTGCGCCGTTCGGTCAGCGCGTGCGTCTCGCGGGTCCGGAAGACGACGCGACCGCCGACGACCACCACGAAGCGCTGCGCGCAGCGCTCGTGCTGATTCGCCGCGACATGGGCGCGGACGCCGCGCGCAAGGTGGGCGAGCGCGCGTTGCCGAGTCTTTCCACGCGGCTTTCGGCGCTGTTTGCCGATGCCTCGCGGCCCACGTCGGGCGACAAGGTCTGGGCGTCGGCGCGCTGGCTGCAGGAGAACTGCGAACGCGCGATTTCCGTGGCGGACGCAGCGCAGGCTTTCGCAATGAGCGAACGCAATTTCCTGCGCCGTTTCAAGGACGTGCTCGGCATGACGCCCTCGGACTACCTGCTGCAAGTGCGGCTCGAACTGACCTGCCAGTTGCTCGTCAACACCGATCTGCCAGTGGACAAGATCGCGCGTCGCAGCGGCATGCGCGATGGCGACCGTCTCTCGAAGGTCTTCCGCAGCCGGCTGGGCGTGTCGCCCACCGAATATCGCAGCCGTCACCGCGTTCGGGTGGACGACGCGATTGGTCAATGAGCGCCGCACTGGCGAACTCACCTGAATAGCGCGGTCCAGCGCTAACTGTACGTAACGCGCGGCGCAACGCCGTGCGAGGCGAAGACAGCACACGCATTCCATTTCGACGACGGGCGAGGCGCCTGCGCGTAAGCGCAGCGCTGCCCCGGCGGTTTCAACTCGCTATACATGATAGGAGTACGAAGCGATGGAAATCGATTACGGAAAAATCGCAAAGCCCGTGGAAACCGCTCGTGCGGGATTCCAGGCGGCACCGGTGTTCGTGACCGTCGACGTACTCGATGTGAGTACGCCGGGCGCGCCGATGACACATGTGCCTACGCTGCGTATCGTGCCCGTGGTGCTGGCGGGCGGTGCGGGTACGCGACTGTGGCCGATGTCACGCGAGCAGTTCCCCAAGCAACTGATTGGCGTGATCGGGCAGGACACGCTGCTGCAATCGACCATGCGCCGTCTGGACGGCTTCCCGACGCCGTGGGAGATCGTGCCCGAACCGATCGTCGTTTGCGGCGACGAGCATCGCTTCCTCACCGCCGAACAGACGCGCGCCGGCGGCGCGAAGGCTGCCATCATCGTCGAGCCGGAACGACGTGATACCGCGCCCGCGTTGACGTTGGCCTGCGCCGCGGCATGTTCGCAAGGCAGCGACGCCATCGTCGTGGCGATGCCAGCCGATCATGCGATTGGCGATCTGGCGGCGTTCCAGCAAGCGGTTAGCCGCGCTGCGCGTTACGCGGAGGCGGGCGCCATTGCCACGCTGGGCGTGCCGCCCACGCGGCCCGACACCGGCTTCGGCTATATCCGCCTGGGCAAGCCGCTCGAAGACGGCGCGCGCAATATCGCGGGCTTCGTCGAAAAGCCCGCTGCGGAACTGGCCGCGCACTATGTCGATACCGGCGATTACTGGTGGAACAGCGGCATATTCGTTGTTCGCGCATCGGTCTGGCTGGACACGCTCCAGCATCTGCAACCCGCGATGCATGAGGCCTGTATGGCAGCCTATGTATCGGGTCAGCACGACGGCGCGTTCTTCCGCCCGCATCGCGATTACTTCAAGACCTCGCCGTCCGACTCGATCGATTACGCCGTGATGGAGCGCCTGGGCACCGATCCGGCGCTTGCGCCTGGCGTGGTGGTGCCGCTCGATGCGGGCTGGTCCGATCTGGGCTCGTGGGACGCCGTGTGGGACGCGCTCGACAAAGACGTGGACGGCAATGTTGGGCGCGGCCGCGTGATGTTCGAGAACTCGACTTCGAGCCTCGCGCACTCCGAAGGGCGTCTGGTGGCCTGCGTGGGCGTGAGCAACGTGGTGGTGGTGGAAACCGACGACGCCGTGCTGGTGGCCGACCGGTCACAGGTGAAGGACGTCAAGGGCCTGGTGTCGAAGATCAAGGCGCTGCATGCGCCCGAGGCCAACACGCACCGCAAGGTGCGCCGCCCCTGGGGCTATTACGACTCGATCGACAAGGGCGCGCGCTTCCAGGTCAAACGCATCGTCGTGCAGCCCGGCGCGCAGCTTTCGCTGCAACTGCATCACCACCGCGCGGAGCACTGGGTCGTGGTGAGCGGCACGGCGCTGGTCACACGCGGCGACGAGCAGTTCATGTTGAGCGAGAACGAGTCCACCTTCATTCCGATCGGCGTGCGCCATCGTCTGGAAAACCCCGGCAAATTGCCGCTCGAAATTATCGAAGTGCAATCGGGGGCCTATCTGGGCGAGGACGATATCGTGCGCTTCGATGACACCTACGGCCGGGCCTGAATGCACCCGAGCAGGCAATGAGCGCATTCGTTGCGCTCGCAACTGGAGAGTCGGGCCATGAGTACCATCGAGTTCGTGCCGGAATCCCCGGCCTCGTTCGGCGGCGTGCAAGGCGTACTGGCGCGCGTGCTGGACGTCACGCTGATCGTCGTCTGCGCGCGGCTCGCCACGAGCCTGCACGCCACCGATAGCATCTCGCAGGGTGTGGAGGGCGCGTTCGCCCTGTTCGCCTGTGCGTTCACGCTGGCGGTGTTTCCCGTGTTCGGCGTGTATCAATCGTGGCGCGGCCGTTCGATTCTGCGGCTTGTTTCGCAGGTCGTGCTGGCGTGGATGGTGGTGGACGTCTGCGCACTGGTGATGATGTTCGCGGTCCATCGCGCCGATGCCGTCTCGCGCCTGTGGTTTAGCTGGTGGATCGGCTACACGGCAGTGGCGATGGTCGGGGCGCGGCTGATCGTGCGCGCGGCGCTGTCGCGTGCGCGTCATGCAGGCATGAACCTGCGCAACGTGGCGATCGTGGGCTGCGGCGAGCACTGCCAGCATATCGTCGAGCGTATCCAGCAGGCGCCCGCCACGGGCTTTCGCGCCATGGCGGCCTACGATGCGAAGCCTGCGGGTGGCGCTTCGATCATCGGCGTGCCGGCCTTCGCAGGCCCGGATCACTTCGCGAGTTTCGTCGATTTCGTGCGACGTAACGGCATTCAGGAAGTGTGGCTCGCGCTGCCGCTATGCGAGGAGCAGGCGATTCTGCAATGCGTGAATGCGTTTCGCGACGACCTGGTGAACGTGCGCTTCATTCCGGACGTGCGCAGCATGGCGCTGTTCGGCAGCGCCATGATCGATCTCATCGGCATGCCGGCGATGAATCTGGTCGCCTCGCCCATGCCTGCTCATGCGCTTGCGAAGAAAGAGATTTTCGACCGCGTATTCGCGGCAGCAGCGCTGTTCGCCTTGCTGCCTGTGTTTATCGCGGTGGGGATTGCCGTGAAGCTTTCTTCGACGGGACCGGTGTTCTTTACGCAAAAGCGCATGGGCGCCGATGGCCGCGTATTTCGCATCTACAAGTTCCGCACCATGCGCCAGCACACCGAAGTAGCGGGCCAGGTCGTGCAGGCCACACGCAACGACTCGCGCATCACCAGGATCGGCGGCATTCTGCGCCGCACGAGCATGGATGAACTGCCGCAGTTCTACAACGTGCTGCGCGGTGAAATGTCCGTGGTCGGCCCGCGTCCGCACGCGATCGAGCACGACGAACTCTATCGCAAGGTCGTCAACGGCTATATCCATCGCTACCGCATCAAGCCCGGCATCACGGGCTGGGCGCAGGTGAATGGCTATCGCGGCGAGACCGATCGCGTGGAAAAGATGGAGCGCCGCGTCGAGCACGATCTCTACTACCTTCACCACTGGTCGTTTGCGCTCGACATGCGCATCGTGGCGGCCACCGTTCTCAAGGGGCTCGTGCATCGCAACGCGTATTGATCGCGCCTTCATGGTTGCAGCGATCGGGAAATGGCGGGCGCGGGGGGAAATCGCGTCTGATCCGGGGTCTTCGATCGTTGTCCTGAGTTTCCTCTCAACGTTGGGGAAGAATGATCGTGTTCATCCAGATGCTGGAAGGGTTTATCGTTGCCGTCATCCTGCACGCGTGCCAAAGAGCACGCGGCGCGATGCGCGCGGCGCGCCGCGTTTTACGTCGTTCAATGCTGTCTCGCCGCCTGGGCCGCGGCGGACTGGCGGCGCTCATTGCCATTCTCGCGCTTGCGGGCGCACTCGCGGGCTGCTCGACCGCGCCGGGTATGCGGATGTCGCAACCCGCCACCTTGCCGACCGGCGAGGGCACGGATAACGATGCCGCACAGGCTCAGGAGCAGATTCCCATCACCGAAATCAATCTGCGGCTGATCCAGCAATTGCGCGCGGCCGCCGCGCCGGACAACACCTGGACGATGCTCGAAGCCTCCAGCCAGCCCGCGCATTACACGCTGGGCGCGGGCGACGTGCTCGACATTACCGTCTGGGATCACCCGGAGCTGATCGCCGCGCAAAGCGGTCAGGCCAATAGCGTGTCGGCGCAACGCTCGGCGGATCCGGCACCCGGCTTCGTGATTGATCAGGATGGCTATCTACAGTTTCCATACGTCGGCCGCGAGCATGTGGCGGGCATGCATATCGAAGACGTGCAGCGTCTCGTGCAAACGCGGCTCTCCGAGGTCTACCAGAAGCCGCAGGTGACGGTGCGCATCGTTTCATATCGCTCCAAGCAGATCTATGTGGACGGTGAAGTGCAGTCGCCCGGTTCGCTCGCTATCAACGACGTGCCGATGACGCTCTATCAGGCCGTCGCGCGTGCGGGCGGCTTCACGAAGAACGCCGATCAAAGCCAGATGGTGCTGGTGCGCGACGGCAAGTCGTATCGGCTCGATCTGCCCGCCATGCTCGCTCGCAACGAAAACCCCGCGAGCATCCGCCTCCTCAACGGCGATCTGCTGCGTGTGGTGGCGCGAGAAGATAACGGCGTCTACGTGATGGGCGAAGTGTCGAAGCCCGTGACGGCGGTGCCCATGCGCAACGGCAAGCTGATGCTGAGCGACGCGATTTCGCAGGCGGGCAGCATCGATTCGAATACCGCCGATCCGCAGCAACTCTATGTGATTCGCGGCGCGGAAGGCACCCAGCCGCAGGTCTATCACCTCGACGCGCGCTCGCCGGTGTCGATGATTCTCGCCAACCAGTTCCAGCTGCAATCGAACGATGTCGTCTATGTCGACAGCAACGGGCTCGTACGCCTTTCGCGCGTGCTGAATCTCCTTCTACCGGCCATTAACGCGGGCCTTACCGCAGCGGTGTTGACGAAATGAACGCACCTACTCCTCGCCTCGTTCGAGAGCCCGCTGCCGAACACCTGAGCGCCGTGCCGCCGGTGGAAACGCAGCCGCTCGCCGCGCAAATGGATGTGCCGCTATCGATGTGGTTTTCGCGCATCGCGGAAAGCTGGCGCCTGATTCTCGCGATGACCGTGCTCGCCTTGCTGCTGGGCGGTCTCTATGCCTTCGTCGCGACGCCTGTGTACGAAGCGCAGTCGCTGATCCAGATTCTCGACAACGAGTTGTCGTCGAAAGACCGCGATTCGCTGGGCGAGCTGGCTTCGATCTTCGACAGGAGCGGGACGGCCGCGGCTGAAATCGAGTTGCTGCGCTCGGATCTCGTGGTCGGCCAGGCCGTTTCGCGGCTGCATCTGGATATCGATGTGCAGCCACATTACTTTCCACTGATCGGCGCGGCGCTCGCACGGCATGTGCCGGCCGGCGAGCTTGCGCCGCCCCGCTTCGGTCTCTCGCAATACGCGTGGGGCGGCGAGCAGGTGGCGATCAGCGCGCTCGATCTGCCGCCGCGTTTGATGCGCGAAGGCGTGGTGCTGGTCGCGCAGGGCGGCAATGCGTACAGCCTCGTCACGAAGGGCGGACAGCTCGTGCTCAATGGCCGTGCGGGCACGACGGCGACTGCGCAATTCGGCGGCGATACGGTGACGATGCGCGTGGATACGCTCGTGGCACGCCCGGGCGCGCAGTTCGGCGTGAGCAAGGTGTCGCTCGAACATGCCACTGGCGAGTTGCAGAGTCATCTCACGGTGGCGGAAAGGGCCAAGCAGTCAGGCATGATCGGTGTGAGTCTGCATGGCAACGACGCCGCGCGCACGGCGCTCATCCTCAACACGATCACCGAGCAATACGTCAAACAGAACATCGATAGCCGCTCCGGCGAAGCCGAGCATACGCTCGCTTTCCTGGAGCAGCAGTTGCCGCAACTGCGCGCGGAACTCGAAGACGCCGAAGAGAAGTACAACCGCTTTCGCAATGAAAACGGCTCGGTCGATTTGAGCGAGGAAAGCCGTCTGCTGCTGCAACAGGTGGTGGACGACAAGACCAAGCTCGTCGACCTCCAGCAGCAGCGCGACGAGATGATCCAGCGCTTCACGCCGAAGCACCCGGCGGTCGCCGCGCTCGACGCGCAGATGGGCACGCTGCGGCAGCAGATGGCCGATCTCTCCGCGCGCGTGGAGAAGATGCCCGACACCGAGCAGAACGCGCTGCGCCTGATGCGCGACGTGCGCGTGGACACGCAGCTCTATACCAATCTGCTCAACAACGCCCAGCAGTTGCGTGTGGTGAAGGCCGGGCAGGTGGGCAGCGTGCGCGTGGTCGATCACGCGTCCACGCCTGAATATCCGGTGCGGCCGAATCGCTCCGTGATTCTGCTGTTCTCCGCTTTGCTGGGCGTGCTCGTCGGCGTGGGCATCGCGCTGTGTCGCAAGATGGTGTTTGGCGGCGTGGAGAACTCGAAGGAGATCGAGCATGTTATCGGCGTGCCGGTCTATGCGGTGGTGCCGCGCAGCCCGGCGCAACTGAAGATCTACGAAGCGATGAAGCGCGGCACGCGCGCCCAGCACGTGCTCGCCGGTTGCGCGGCGCACGATGTGGCGATCGAAGGCATCCGTAATCTGCGCACCGCCATGCAGTTCGGACTGCTTGCGGCCAGCAACAATATCGTCGCGATCACGGGGCCACGCAACAAGGTCGGCAAGTCGTTCGTTTCAGTGAACTTTGCCGCCGTGCTCGCGCTGGGCGGCAAGCGCACCGTCATCGTCGACGGCGATATGCGGCGCGGCGATATTCACGAGTATCTCAACATCCGCCGCCGGCCTGGTCTTTCCGATGTGATCGCGGGCGCGGATCTCGATAGCGCGCTGATCCGCAACGTGCTGCCGGGGCTCGACGCGCTGCCGCAAGGCACCGTGCCGCCCAATCCTTCCGAATTGCTGATGAGCGAGCGCTTTCGTTCGCTGCTGGACGAGCTTTCTGCGCGCTACGACGTGGTGCTGATCGATACGCCGCCGGTGCTGGCCGTGACCGATGCCGCGCTGATCGCACGCCGGGCGGGCGCGACGCTGCTGGTCTGCCGTCATGGCCGCGATGCCTTGTCCGGTATCGGCGAAACGGTGCGGCGACTGCGTCATGGCGGCATTGCCGTGAAGGGCGTGGTGCTCACCGACGTGCCGCGCGGCCCCTTCGGCTACGGATCGAATTTCCCCACCTACGCGGCGGATGCCGTGGAATTGCACTGAAATCACACCGCACGGGACGTGCGCGCACACTGGAGAGCGCCATCATGGAACGCAAGGTTGCACTGGTCACGGGCATTACGGGGCAGGACGGTTCCTATCTCGCGGAACTGTTGCTCGACAAGGGTTATGAGGTTCATGGCGTGAAGCGCCGCGCCTCGCTGTTCAATACTGACCGCATCGACCATCTCTATCAAGACCCGCATCAGAAGGGCCGCAACTTCGTGCTGCATCACGGCGACCTGACTGATTCGACCAACCTCATTCGCATCATCCAGACGGTGCGCCCAACGGAAATCTACAATCTCGCGGCGCAGAGCCACGTGGCGGTGTCGTTCGAAGAACCTGAATACACGGCCAATGCCGATGGTCTGGGCACGCTGCGCATTCTGGAGGCCATCCGTATCCTTGGCATGACTAAGGAAACGCGCTTCTATCAGGCATCGACGTCGGAATTATACGGTCTCGTGCAGGAAATCCCGCAGACTGAGCGCACGCCGTTCTATCCGCGCAGCCCGTATGCGGTGGCCAAGCTGTACGCCTACTGGATCACGGTGAACTACCGCGAAGCCTATGGCATGTACGCCTGCAACGGCATTCTCTTCAATCACGAAAGCCCGAATCGCGGCGAAACCTTCGTCACGCGCAAGATCACGCGCGCCATTGCCCGCATCAAGCTGGGCCTGCAGAAGACGCTCTATCTGGGCAACCTCGACGCCAAGCGCGACTGGGGTCATGCGCGCGATTACGTGCAGATGCAGTGGCTGATGCTCCAGCAAGAACATCCCGAGGATTTCGTGATCGCCACGGGCGTGCAGTATCGCGTGCGCGATTTCGTCGACGCGGCGGCGACGGAGATGGGTATCGAGATCGCATGGAGCGGTGAAGGTGCGCAGGAAATCGGTACGGTGGCCAGCGTGCGCGACGGCAAGCACGTGACGCCAGGCGACGTGATCGTGCGTATCGATCCGCGCTATTACCGTCCGACCGAAGTGGAAACGCTGCTGGGCGATCCTACCAAGGCCAAAGAGAAACTGGGCTGGGAGCCGACCACGAGCTTCGAGCAACTGGTGAAGGAAATGGTCTGGTCCGATTACGAGCTGGCCGGGCGCGATGAACTGGTGAAAGAGCACGGTTACGTCGCCTACGACTATCACGAATGAGTGCGAGTGATAACGAATCACTGCAAGAGCAAGGAGCGGATCATGGAGAACAAACGCAAGCGCGTGTACATCGCGGGCCATCGTGGCATGGTCGGCGCAGCCATCGCGCGCATTCTGGCGATGCGGCCCGACGTCGAACTCATCACGCGTACGCACGCTGAGCTGGATCTGACGAGCCAGGAGGCGGTGCGGGCCTTCTTTCGCGACGAATCGATCGATGAGGTCTATCTCGCCGCGGCGAAAGTGGGCGGTATCTTCGCCAACGATCACTATCCCGCCGACTTCATCTATCAGAACCTGATGATCGAAGCGAACGTGATTCACGAAGCGTGGCGCGCGGGTGTGCAGCGCCTGCTGTTTCTTGGTTCCAGCTGCATTTATCCGAAGTTCGCGGAGCAGCCCATCGACGAAGGCGCGTTGCTGAGCGGCAAACTCGAACCGACCAATGAGCCGTATGCGATTGCCAAGATCGCGGGGATCAAGCTGTGCGAGAGCTATAACCGCCAGTTCGGCGAGTCGCACGGCACCGATTATCGCAGCGTGATGCCGACCAATCTCTACGGACCCGGCGACAACTACAGCCAGCAGACGAGCCACGTGGTGCCAGCGCTGATCCGCCGCTTTCACGAAGCACGCAGCAAGGGCGATCGCGCGGTGCAGGTGTGGGGATCGGGCCGTCCGCGCCGTGAATTCCTCTATGTCGACGATATGGCGGCCGCGAGCGTCTATGTGATGGAAATGGATCGTGCGCTCTATGGGCAATGCACCGCGCCGATGCAAAGCCATATCAACGTGGGCTTTGGCAGCGATGTGACGATCGCCGAACTCGCGCAGACGATTGCGGGCGTGGTCGATTACGACGGCGAGGTGCAGTTCGACGCCTCGATGCCGGATGGCACGCCGCGCAAGCTGATGAACAGCGCACGCCTGCGCGCGCTCGGCTGGCAGCCGACCGTCGCGCTGGTGGATGGTCTCGCACGCGCCTATCACGCGTTCCTTGGCGCTCACGAAACGCACGACGCGCTGCCCGTGCGCGGTCTGGTGAGTGCCTGAATCCGACGAATGCCACGCATATGACCAGCTTTCGCATCGTTCAACCCGAGATCAAGGAGCACGGTTGCGGCGTGTCGGATCACTCCGGCGTGCTCGTGCGGCTATTGCGCGAGCGCGAGCGGGAGGCGCAACGCTACGCGGTGCCCAACCGCGCTGCCGCGCGCACCGTCCCCGTAGTGGCGGGCGATGTGTGGATCCTGCAACTGTCTATCTATGGCTTTAGCCGCAAAGGCGTGCCGTTGTGGCTGCCGGCTTTCGTCGATGCGGCGCGCGCGCGCGGCGTGAAGGTGGTGGTCTACTTTCACGAGCTTTGGGTACTGGTCGCACGCGGTTTATCGAGCGCGTACTGGCTCGCGCCGATGCAGCGGCGTATCTGCGAACGCATTGCCGAACTCGCGGATTACGCGTTCTTCAATACCGATTGGGCCTATACATGGGGCGTCGAACGTTTGGGCGAGCGCGCGATCTACGCGCCCACCTTCTCCAACGTGGGTGAACCCGAGGCGGTGAACGCCTGGCGCGATCGCGAGGATGTGGCGGTGGTGTTCGGCTCGGCGCGTACGCGGGAAGAGATTTATCGCGAAGCCTTGCCCGCGCTGACGGAGCAACTGGGACGCGGGCACATCGAGCGCGTGATCGACATCGGCAGCGGCGGCGCGTGGCTCGACACCGTGGCGCAGGCGTTCATGCCCTGGCCTTTCGAAGCGACAGGCCCGCTGCCATCCGAAGCGATTTCGCAACGCCTGATGCGTGCGAAGTGGGGCTTGTTCAACACGCCGTGGGGCCAGGCGTCGAAATCCAGCGTGTATGCGGCGTACGCATGCCACGGTGTGGCGCCCGTGTCGATCTTCGACGGTGTGGGCAACTATCCGGTGCCGACGAATTATCCCCTGCCGGAGCGGCATTTCCTCACGCGCAACGCGTTTCGCGAAGCGGGCGATGCGCTCGATACGACTTCTGCGGCGATTGGCGCACGCGTCTTCGCCGAGCATGCGCGCAGCGCCCAACTGATCGAAAAGATCGTGGAGATAACCTCATGAACGGTGCAGCGGTTGGCGGCGCGCGGCGCAACAAGACAGTCGCGGTGTTTCATCCGGGCTTGCAGCATTCGCATCAGCTTGCCTGGGGGCTTTACGAGCGCGGCATGCTGCAGACGTTCTGGTCCGGCGTGCCCGTGCAATGCGTGGATGACAAGCCGCCCGCCTATATACCCGCGCAGTGGCGCAAGAAGATACGCAGCACCGCCGTTCCGCAGGCGCTGCGACGCCATCCCATGTGGTGGCAGATGCTGCTGCGCGCGCGCTCGCTCGCGCGTACCGCGCCAACGCGCCACGACTACGCGCATCGCGTATTTCACTGGTTCGACTGGTGGGTCGCGCAACAGGTGCGCGCGTTAAAGCCTGCCGCTGTGGTCGGCTATGAAAATTCGGCATGGCATACCTTCAAGGCCGCGCGCGAAGTGGGCGCGACCTGCATCCTCGACGCGCCTTCGCTGCATCATGAAGATGCGAAGCGCCTGATCGAGGTCCCCTCGAACGGCTATATCGACGAGATCAATCGCCGCAAGGACGAAGAAGTGCAGCTGGCCGATCTCGTCATTACCTGCTCGGATATGGCGCGCGAATCGTATCTGCGCGCGGGCGTGGACGAACGTAAGGTGCGTTCGGTGCTGCTGGGCGCGGAGCTGCCGGCGGGCGTTGCGCGGCGCTCCGAAACGGCGCGACCCGTGCAGTTCATCTTTGCGGGCACGCTATCTTCGCGCAAGTCGATCGATCTGATTCTCGATGCGTTCGCACGCCTGAATACCGAACGTCATTGCGCCGATCTCACGCTCGTGGGTGGCAGCGAGGAGCCGCAATGGCTCACGCTCGCGAAGCAGGTGCCGCATGTGCGCTGCCTCGCGGGCGTGCCGCAGAAAGAGCTTTACGCCTTGTTTGCCGACGCCGATTGTCTGCTGCTGCCTTCGCGCTTCGACGCTTTCGGCATGGTCGTGGTGGAAGCGATGGCGACCGGCACGCCGGCAATCGTTTCGACGATGACGGGCGCACGCGAAGTCATCTCGCGTTTTCCCGGTAGCGGCTGGGTGGTCGAGCCGACCGAAGAGGCGATCTATCAATCGATGCGCGAGAAAGTCACGAACCGCGCTTCGATACGCGAGGCGTCGGAGAGTTCACTCGCGGCCTCACGCTATTTCACGTGGCGCGCGTATCGCGGACGCGTCGCGGACCTGATCGCCGAAACGCTGGAGTAGCCGATGCGCCTGCCTATGCCCTATGCGAATGCCGTGGTGCGCGAGCCGCTGCGCTTCGATTTCATGCTCGTGCTGACCGTGATCCTCGTGACGGTGTTCGAAGGTGCGGTGCGCAAATGGATTGCGCCCGGTCTGACGAGCCCGTTGCTGCTTTGCCGTGACGCTGCCGCGTTTGTACTGGTGATGCGCTGTGCGCTGCGTGGCCGCTTCGCAGCGATGCCATTTGCGACCCAATGCCTGCTGGCGTGGACCTTCGTGGTGGCGGGCTGGGGGCTGTTCCAGATCATCGTGCTGCAAGGGCCGATCGTGTTGTTCCTGCTGGGTCTGCGCTTCTGGCTGCTGTACTTCTGGATGGCGCTGGCGATCGCCTGCACGCTCACGAATGCGGAAGTCGTGCGCGTGATGCGCCTCATGATCGTGCTGGGCATCGTCATGACGCCGCTGGTGATGCTGCAACATTTTCTGCCGCCTTCATCGCCGCTCAACGTGCAGCCCGATACCGACGAAGACGCCATCTTTCGCGTGAGTGCCGATATCGTGCGCGTGAGCGGCACCTTCACGTTCACGATGGGCTTTGCGTGCTTCATCGCGGTGGTTTCGCCGCTTGCGATCAGCACGACATGGCAGGGCATTCGTTTGTACCGGCACGGCTGGCTCGCGGTGGTGGCGTTTATTGCCGTGGCGATTTCCACGCTGGTGAGCGGCTCGCGCGCATCGATCATGTTCTTCGGCGGCCTGCTCGCGATGCAGACGCTTGCGGGCTTTGGCGCGGCGAAAACGGGCAAGGCGCTGATGCAGTCGATTGCGCGCACGGTGCTGGCCGTGGTGGCGCTCGTGGTGACGCTCGGACTCTTTAGCGATGCGCTGGTCGCCACCCAGGAGCGCTTTCAGACCGCGGCCGCCGATGAAGACGTGATCGGCCGTATCGAAACCGAATTGCTGGGCGAACCGGCAGCGCGCAAGGAAATGACCTTCGTGGGGCACGGGCTGGGCGCGGGCACCAATGCGGGATCGGTGCTGCTGACCGGCGAGAACGCATTCGAACTGGCCGAGTCCGAACCCGCGCGTGTGCTGCTGGAAATGGGCGTGGTGGGCTTTGCGTGGCTGCTCGCGAAGTGCCTGATATTCGCGGTGGGCATGTCGCGTAGCCTCGTGCGGCTCGTGCGTTGCAGCGAGACCTTGCCGCTGCTGATGTGGGCGACGACGGCATACGGCATGTCGTCGTGGCCGGTGAGCGGGCAGGTGAGCGCGAACGCGTTCGGCTACATCGCGTTGGGGCTGGCGCTGTGCTCGACGAGAGACTTGCCGGTGACGTTGCCGCTCAACGAACCGGTGCTCAACTGGGGAGCGCGTTCATGAAACTGCTGCTGGTAGGCAACTATCCCGCCGATGGCCAGAAGAGCATGCTCGCCTACGCGCAGATGCTCCTGAGCGGGCTGCGCGCCGCGGGCGTGGACGTGGAGTTCATTGCGCCGCGCGCCGTGCTGTTGCGCGCGAATGCGTCGGAAGAGGGGCTCGCGAAGTGGATCGGCTATATCGACAAGTTCGTGATTTTTCCGTTTTCCCTCGCGCGTGCGGCACGTCGCGTCGATCGCACGCATGTCTGCGACCACTCGAACGGCATGTACCTGTTCTGGTTGCCGCGCGAGCGCAGCAGTATCACCTGCCATGACGTGATTGCGATTCAGGCGGCGCGCGGGCTGGTCGATGGCTGGCGTACGCGTTTTACGGGCAAGGTGCTGCAGGCGCTGAATTTTCACGGCATGGCGCGCGCGCGTCGCATCGTTTGCGTGTCGGATCTCACGCGCGCGCATCTGCTGGATCTGAGTGAGGATTTCGCTGAGCGTTCGTTTGTCGTGCGCAACGCGCTGCACAGCGCCTTTCATCCCGATGCAGGCTGGCGCGCTACGCTCGCCGCGAACGGCTACGCAGCGCTGGGCGAGCGCCCGTATTTTCTGCATGTTGGCTCCGAGCATCCGCGCAAGAATCGTGTGGTCGTTACGCGCATCTTCGCGCATCTGCAGCGTCTGCCGCGTTTCGCGGATGCGCAACTGGTGTTCGTCGGCCCGCCGCCCAATTCCGCCATGCGCGAAGTCATTGCAACGGGCGGATTCGCGGCGCGCGTGCATTCGATCGAAGACGTGTCGCACGATCTGCTCGTGGCGCTTTATTCCGGTGCGCAAGCGATGATCTTTCCCTCGCTCAACGAAGGCTTCGGCTGGCCCGTGATCGAGGCGCAGGCGTGCGGTTGTCCGGTGTTTGCTTCGGGTATCGACCCATTGCCCGAAGTGGGCGGCGCGGCGGCTGTCTATTTCGATCCCGCCGAATCGGCGCGCGCAGCGGAACTGGTGGCCGCCGCGAACTTCGAGCGTATGACGCTGGCCGGGCTGGATAACGCAGCGCGTTTCAGCATCGAGGAGATGACCCGCCGGCTTATCGCGACGCTCGGCCTGCACGCAACGCGGTCTGCCGTTATCCATGAGGAATCCATAGGGACGCACGCATGAAGATATTGCACATTCTGCCTTCGACGAATCCCCAGTTGGGCGGCACGGTGGAAGCGGTGCGCCAGTCCGGTGCGTGGCTTTGCGCAGCAGGCCACACCGTCGACGTGCTGTCGCTCGACGATCCGGGCGAGGCGCATGTTGCGGCGTTCTCGCTGCCGGTGCATGCAATCGGGCCTTCGGCGGGGCACTATCGCTACAACTCGCGCCTTGTGCCGTGGCTGCGTGCGAATGCGCAGCGTTACGACGCGGTCATCATCAACGGGCTGTGGCAATACCACAGCTTTGGCGCATGGCGCGCGCTACGGCGCTCGCGCGTGCCGTATTTCGTGTTCACGCACGGCATGCTCGATCCGTGGTTCAAGCGCACCTATCCGCTCAAGCATCTGAAGAAGTGGCTTTATTGGCCGTGGTCCGAGTACCGGTTGCTCAGAGATGCCAGCGCCGTGCTGTTTACCAGCGAAGAAGAACGTCTGCTCTCGCGCGATTCGTTCTGGTTGTATCGCGCGAAGGAGCACATCGTGCCGTGCGGAACCGCCAGTCCGCCTGCGCAAGGCGAATCGCTGCGCGATACGTTCTTCGCGCGCCATCCGCAATTGCGCGGCAAGCGTCTGATGCTGTTCCTGAGTCGCGTGCACCCGAAGAAGGGCTGTGATCTTCTGATCGAGGCATTTGCGCGTCGCGCGCAGGCGCATCCTGACTGGCAACTCGTGGTGGCCGGACCCGAAAGCGGCAACCTGGGCGAGCGCCTGCGCGCACGCGCGAGCGAACTGGGCCTGAGCGAGCGCATTACGTGGACCGGCATGCTCGAAGGCAATGACAAATGGGCCGCGTTCTACGCGAGCGATGTGTTCGTGCTGCCATCGCATCAGGAGAATTTCGGCATTGTGATTGCGGAAGCGCTGGCCTGCCAGTTGCCGGTGCTCATCACCAACAAGGTCAATATCTGGCGCGAGGTGCTGGAAAACGAGGCCGGTTTCGTCAGCGACGACACGGTGGATGGCGTCGAACATAGCCTCGACCGCTGGCTGCGTCTGAAACTGGGCGACAAGGAGCGCATGAAAGCGCGCGCGCAATCGCTCTACGAATCGCATTTCACGGTGAAGGCGATGGCGCATGGCCTGATCGACGCCGTCGAGCGCTTCGCCTGAACCCGACGGAGCGCGCCATGTACCAGGATCTTTCGCAATTCAGCGTGCCGGCGGGTTTTCGCGGTCGCTCGAAATGGTTCGTGCAGTGCTGGTGGATAGCGCAGGCGCTGCTGTTCAAGCCCTCGCCGCAATTTGCCTATGGATTTCGCGCGTGGCTGCTGCGCCGCTTTGGCGCGAGCGTGGGGCGCAATACGGTGATTCGGCCTTCAGTGACGATCACGTATCCATGGAAGGTCAGCATTGGCGATTACGCCTGGATTGGCGATAACGCCGTGCTGTACAGCCTGGGCGAGATCGTCGTGGGCGATCACGCGGTGGTTTCGCAGGGCTGTTATCTGTGCGCGGGCGACCACGATGCCACGCTGGAGAATTTTCCGATTCGCGCGCGCGATATCCGCGTGGCGGATCAGGCGTGGGTGGCGTCGGATGTATTCGTGGGGCCGGGCGTGACGATCGGCCGAGGGACGATCGTGGGCGCGCGCAGCAGCGTGTTCGGCGATATGCCCGAGGGCATGGTGTGTTTCGGCCATCCTTGCCAGCCGGTGCGGCGGCGCGTGCCGCAGCCGCAGTAATCGGGCAGTGGAGCGCGGCAGCGAAGCGCTGCGCTTACCAGGGTGCCTTGTAGACGGCGCTGTTTGCACCGTTGGGATAGATGGACGACGGGAAGGGGGCGGGGAAGACTTCCGCGCCTTTCGTGGCGGAGGCCATGCGCGTTGGCGTCGAGCGGCGCAGCGCAACGCGCGTAGTCGACGTGGCGTCATCATCGCCGGAATCGCCCAAATGGGTGTCTTTCGGCACGCGAGGCAAGCCCAGGAGTTGTTGTTCGTTTTCGCGCGACGCGTCTTCGGTCGCAAGGCCGCTGTCGCTCGTGGGCGACGCAGTCTCAAGCGCGGGCGAGGCCGTAGCACCTGCCGTTTCCGCGTGAGCCGTGTTATCGCCCGAAGCGGCATATACATGCGCGCAGTTCAGCATGATGGCCGAGGCAGAAAGCAGCGCAATCGATAGAGTCGAGTTTTTCATCGCAGTCCGAATTAAATAAAGTCAAACGTTGAGCGAAAGAATCCGAAGCCGATCGCCACGATTATAGGCATCGTCGGTCGGCAAACCAAACCCTTTCCGGGAACGATGGTCACGATGAGCACTCCACACAGCGAGACCTCTGGCGATGCGCACTATCTGGCCGATGACACCGTCCCCGCGCGCGCTGCGCGCAAGTCTGGCGGCCTGCCTGTTTTTGTAGCGAAGTTTCTCTCGCGCGAGGCGCTGGTGCAGGGCCTCAACTTCGTTGGCGGCATCTGTGTCGTGCGTGCGCTCACGGTGCACGAATACGCGTGGTACACCATCGCCATCACCATGCTGGGAGCAGGCGCCGTGTTGAGCGATATGGGCGTGAGCGCCGCGCTCATCAGTCTGGCTGGACGGTGGTGGCCCGATCGCCCCAAGGTGAACCGGATCTTCACGGTGGCGTACGAAGCACGCACGAAATTCTTTTTGCTGTTCGGCACGGCGGTATTCGCCGCGGGCTTCTTTCTGCTGCTGAGAGCGCAGGCTTCCTGGCTATGGGCCGCGGCGATCATGGCGTGCGTAGTGGCCGCCACCTTCTTCCAGCTCAATTTCAGCCTGCTTTCCGTGCTGCCGAAGCTCGAACAGAACCTCAAGGCGCTACAGCAGATCGCGATTTCAGGCGCGGCGTTGCGGCTGGTTCTGCTGGCCGCTTTGCTCCTTTCGGCCAATACGCTCACCGCATTGTGCGCGGCGCTGGTCGCCATGGCCTGGCAGGCGTGGGCGCTGCGTCGTCGTTATGACATCGCCGATCAGGACATGCAGTTCCCGCTCGATGACGTGCGCGCGGAGTTTTCGAAAGTCGCGCGTCGGCAGGCGCCGGCGTCGATCTACTTCTGCATTCAAGGCCAGCTCAACGTACTGTTGCTCGGCTATTTCGGCAGCGCCACGCAGGTTGCGCAACTGGGCGCGCTGGGGCGTATTTCGGCGCTGTTGATGGTGGCGCAGTCGGTGTTCTCCAGTATCGTCATGCCGCGTTTTGCCGTGCTGAAAGACAAGGCCGATATGAAGCGCAAGTACGTGCTCGCGCTGGCTGCGTTCCTGGCGCTGATCGCGGCGTTTCTCTGTGTGGCGTGGCTATTTCCTGGTGCGGTGTTGTCGGTGCTCGGCGGCCAGTATGCGGGGATGCACGGCGAATTGCTGCTGATTCTCGGCTCCGCCGCGCTCTACGTGATTGAAGCGCTGATCTACTCGCTCAATATGGCGCGCGCGTGGATCACGCCTTCGTGGATTCAGGTGGTCGTCACGTTAGCGTTTCAGGCCGTATTGCTCGGCTTCATGCCGATCGACACGATTGCGCGCGTCGTGATCTTTTCGTCGATCAGCCCGGTGGTGTCGATCGCCGTTTATCTGGCTTCGGCCGTGCTTCATTTCGGCAGGATGGAAGGATGAAAACCGTCTTCAGCAGACTGCTTGTTTACATCAATAATTTCCTGGCGAACCGTTTCCCCTGGCATGCCGTGCGACGCATCTGGTATCGCAATGTCATGGGTTTCAGCGTCGCGCCCAGTTCGTCGATCCTGATGGGCGTCACCTTCGATGCGCGGCGCGGCTTTGCGATGGGTGCTAATTCCGTCGTCAAAGAAGAAGCGCGCCTCGATACGCGCGGCGGCATCGTGCTCGGGTGCCATGTATCGATCAGTTCGCGCGCGACGATTCTCACCGCCTCGCGCGATCCGGGCAGGGCGGGCCTGGCGGGCTACGAACGCGGTGTGGTGATTGGCGACTACGCGTGGATCGGCCTGAATGCGCTCATCATGCCGGGCGTGATGATCGGCGAGGGCGCCGTGGTGGCGGCGGGCGCGGTGGTGACGGCATCGGTTGAACCGTATGCGATCGTGGCGGGCGTGCCCGCGCGCGCAATCGGGCGGCGCTACGATCAGCTCGATGGCGGCGCGCGTCACCGGCAGCTTTTCAAATGATGCAGCGGCGGCGCTCACGACACGGCGAACGGACGGCGGCGCGCAGACGCATCGCGCGTTGGAGTATGTCGATTTGCGCGGCCATCGCGCTGGGTTACGCCGCGTGGATCGCACTCGACATGATGCGTTCTTCCGCGGTGGTGCAGGCGGCCGACGCAGTGAGTGCGGCGAGCGAAGCGAACACAGCGTCCGCGAAGGACGTTGCGGGCGCATCGAATGGGCAAGCCGGCTCCACGTCCGCCAACGCTGCGAGCGATCATCCACCCATCGCGATTCACTTTTCCCTTGCCCAGCCGGGTTACGTGACGCTCGTCGTCGAAACGACGGACGGGCGCCGCGTGCGCAATCTCATCAGCGAAACGCCCTTTCCGGCCGGCGATAACACAGCATGGTGGGATGGCCTGGACGATCTGGGACGGGACCCCGATGCGGCGGCGCACGCGCAATACCGTATTCCTGGTCGGCTCGTTGCGCCGGGCACCTATCGCGTGCGTGGGCTCGTGAGACCCGCATTGAAGGCGCTCTACGAATTCAATCCCTATGATCCGGGGCAGCCGCCGTGGAAGACGGCGCAGCGCGACAGCGAATGGCTGGCCAATCATGCCGCGCCTTCGGCGGTGCTGTTCGTGCCGGGTGGTGCGAACGGTTCGCCGCATGCGGGTGCGGATGGCGTGCTCCTCGTCGGCAGTTTTGTCACCGAAGGCGGCAGCGGTCTTGCGTGGCTCGATACGCAAGGCAGGAAGCGCTGGGGCCAGACGTGGATGGGGGGCGTGTGGACCGGCGCGACGCAGCTTGCGCGCGATATGGGCGCGCATGCCGCGCCTGGGGTGTATGCCTACGCAGCCACCTCATGGCGAGGCGATCAGCCAGGGGACCATTACAGTGAACTGCGTTTGAGCGCGCTGATGACGGCGGGCGCGCAACGCAACGCGCCGGCCGATGCGCGTCTGGGGACTGGCGAGGACGTGCCCGTGCTCACGCCTGCTTATCGCATCGATGAGCCCCCCGATACGGTGAAGCCGTCGGCGGACGATCCATATCCCGAGCGTCACGCTGCGGTGTCCGGGCTGGCTGCTCGCGATGGCCTCGTCGTCGTGTCGTTGCGGGCGCTGAATCAGTTGCTGTTTGTGGATGCTACGCGGCATCGCATCGTGCAACGTGTGGCTCTTACTGATCCACGCGGGCTTGCGTTCGATGCGCAGGGGCATTTGCTGGCGCTATCGGGCCAGCGTCTGGTGCGGCTCGACGCGAGCCTGGACGGCAGCGGACAGTTGCATGCGTCCGCGCCGCAAGCGGTCATCGCCGCGGGGCTCGAAGATCCGCAATCGCTATGCGTCGATCAGAGCGGCGCGATCTATGTGAGCGACTGGGGCAAGAGCCATCAGGTGAAGGTCTTCGATGCTGCGGGCAAGCTGTTGCGCGTGATCGGCCGCGCGGCCGCTCCCGCTGTGGGGCCTTACGATCCGCAGCATATGAATCATCCCGCGGGCATTTCGCTCGATGGCAACGGGCATCTCTGGGTCGCCGAAAACGACAAGACGCCCAAACGCGTGAGCGTTTGGGACGTCGCCAGTGGCCGCCTCGTGAACGCGTTTTATGGGCCGCCGCGCTATGGCGGCGGTGGCACGCTCGATCCGCGCGACCGCACGCGCTTTGATTACGCTGACGAAGCGGGTGCGATCGAATTCAAGCTGGACTGGACGCATGGCACGAGCGTGCCATCGGCGATTCCCTACCGTGCCGATGGCGACGATCTCGGCCTGAGCGGCAACGATACCGGCGGCATGCCCGACTATCCGCTCTATCGTGGCAACGAGCGCTATCTGACCAATGCGCACAGCGCCCAGGTGACGGGCAGGCCGAGTGCGATCGTCTGGCATCTGGGCGCGGATGGCGTCGCGCATGCGGTGGCGGCTGCGGGCAGTACCTTCGACAGCGCGGGCAAGTTGCTGCCCGCCTTCGGCACCGACGCGATGCGCGCGCGCATGCCGCCCGGCAGTGATCCGCAGCACCGTGCGTTGCTGTTCCTCTGGCGCGACACGAACGGCGACGGTCGTCTATCGCCGGACGAAGTGACCTTCTGGCAGCCACAAGGCGAAGCGCGCGGCAACGCGGCGATGCTCGGCAATGTCACGGTACTCGACGATCTTTCGTTCGCGATTGCCTATGCGGGCAACGCCGCGGTGATGGTGCCCGCTACGTCGATTGGCGCGCACGGCGTGCCCGTCTACGATCTCGCACATGCGAAAACGCTCGCAAGCAATGTGCAGGCGCCTGTGAGCACGGGCGGCGGCCAGATGCTGGTGGCGCGCGACGGCTGGACCATCTTCACCACGCCGCCCGCACCCTTCGCGTCGCAAGGCGTCGGGGGCATGAACGCGCGGGG
Organism: Burkholderia sp. Ax-1719; assembly: GCF_011753055.1. Taxonomy (GTDB): domain Bacteria; phylum Pseudomonadota; class Gammaproteobacteria; order Burkholderiales; family Burkholderiaceae; genus Paraburkholderia. The sequence goes on from NZ_VWWJ01000026.1 coordinate 54,943, forward strand.
TGGCGCGTGGTCATATCCGAGTCTGTGGCCGGGTTTGCACGCTTCGCACGCCGCGCCAGTGCCGGCGAAGCCCGGCGAATTGATCGGCACCACGCGCGTGCTGGGCAATCCGTTCGACGCGCCCGCGCCTTCGGACGCAGGGCAACTGTGGGCGATCAACGGCAACGAGGGCAGCGTCTATCTCTTCACGACCGATGGCCTGTTCGTGGCGACGCTATTCAAGGACACGCGTCTTGATACCGCGCCGCCGCCACCCAAGGCGACGCGCGGTCTCGATCTTGCCGCCACGAGCCTCGGCCCGGAGTGCTTTCATCCGACCATCGTGCGCGCCGATGACGGCAACGTCTACATGCAAGCCGGTTCTACCGCGCCATTGCTGCGTATCGTCGGGCTGGATGGTGTGCGGCGTTTGCCGGATCAGCAGATTACGTTGAGCGCGCAACAACTCGTGGACGCGCAGCGCGAATCACGCGAATCTGCCGCGCGCGTGGCCGGTGCGAGCGCAGGCAACACCGTTCTGGACGTCGCGATACATGCCGAAGCGAGTGCGCAGAACTGGCCCGATTCGGCCACGCAATGGGCGAGCATCGACACGCGATCAGTCCAGGTGGGCGATTGGGGTCATCAGGATAGCGAAACGAAGGCCGCGCTGGCGATATTCGGCGACCGGCTTTATATCGCGGTGAAGACGGATACGCCCACGCTGCTCGACAATAGCGGCGAGGCTTTGCAGAATCTCTTCGCCACGGGCGGTGGCATCGATCTGATGCTCGGCGCGAACGCGGACGCCGACCCGAATCGCAGCAACGCCGTGAAAGGCGATGAACGTCTGGTGGTTTCGCGCGTGCACGATATGACCCGGGCCATGCTTTATCGTCCGGTGGCGGCTTCCGATGGCCTTGCGCCGATCACGTACAGCTCGCCGCTGCGCACGATTCATTTCGATCGCGTCGACGAGGTGAGCGATAAGGTCGATGTGTCGATCGAGCGTCAGCAGGCGGCGAATGGCCAGACTGCGGGGCAAGCTGCGGCGGATGTGCTGTACAAGGTGTCAGTGCCGCTGAACGTGCTAGGTCTGAATGCGACGGCGGGGCGCACGCTGGCTGGCGATATTGGCGTGCTGCGCGGCAATGGCTTTCAGACGCTGCAGCGGGCCTACTGGTCGAACAAGGCCGGTGGCCTGGTCAGCGACTTGCCAGGCGAGGCAGAACTGACGCCGAATCTATGGGGCAAGCTGCGATTCGTCGATGCGGCGAGTCAGTAACGCAAGTCGCTCATGCAGTCGAACAGAAAATTCAACGCGCGAGCGTCGCAGCAGCGGGTTCTTCGCGGGCTGCACGCCGCGCCTTGACGAAGCGCTCGCGCGCCTGACTGCACGGACGGTCCACATAAACGGTAATCGCGAAGGCAGCCGCATAGGCCAGCAGCACGAGCGGCAGCGTAGCGAGCGCGCGTGAAAAGTGCGACAGTGCCGCGATCTGCGGGACGTAATACGAAACGAAGAGCAACGGCAGCCAGTGCGCGAGATAAAGCGAATACGAAGCGTCGGATAGCAAACGATCGAGCTTGCCGCTTCGCACGCTCAGCGTACCCAGCGCAAAAGGCAGCGCCACGGCGGCAAGTGCCGCATTGAGAAGCGGATTCCACGCGAGATAAATCTCGCCGCGATGGGCGCCGCCAAACAACACGGGGCGCAGCGCCGGAACGCTGGCAAACAGCAGGATCGCGCCCACCGTGATCGCGCCCGAAGCGAGCGCCACACGGCGGCCCGGCAGCAGCGCAGGAAAGCGCGCGGCCAGCATGCCCGCGAGAAACCACGGTAGATACGACGTCGCGGCGCGATCGTGGAAGAGCGCGAACGACGCGACGCTCACACCCGCGCACAGCGCGACGGCGAGCAGGGCGCGCCGTTGCAGCAGCGCGATCAGGATCGGCGCGACCAGATAGAACTGCAATTCGATATCGAGCGACCAGGCGGGCACGAGCGGTGCGTTGACCGCCGTGTTATAGCCGAGGATGACGATGCTGGAGACCAGCGCGAGCGGGTCGGGCGGCGTCACCGGCACCGCAGGCGCGACGACCAGCGGCAGCACGAACAAGATCGTGAGCGCCGCGAAACTGCACAGCAGAAACACGGGTGCAAGCCGCCACACGCGCGAAACGATGAAGGTGGTGTAGGGCTCGCGTGTGGCCGAATACTTGTTCTGCCACATCGTGAAGACCCAATAGCCGCTCAGTGCGAAGAACAGATAGACCGGCATATGGCCGATGCCGAAGCTGGTGTAGTGAAACACCACGACAAGGGTCGCGAGCAAAAACCGCAGAGTACCTGGCGCCATCTTTTTCTCTCCTGGAGCGATCCTCCGCGCTTCCGCCTGGTCAGGCTTCGGATGCGGGGGCGCGCGACGGCTCGACCTGCAAGGCGGGGCGCGCGCGCAACAGCGTATCGAGTGCGTGACGCACGCGTGGGGTGTGCCGCTCGGCGAGCAGCGAAACGGTGTAGCAGTAGACGTAGACCAGCACGACCGCCGCGGCAAACAGCGCGATGCCGCGTGCGTCGGGACGCTGCGTGAAATGCAAGGCGAAACTTTGCGCCGCTGCCGCGCAGATCAGCAGCAGCGCCGGGAAGTGGAACAGATAGGTGGTGTATGAGAACTCGGCGAGCTGGTGATGCCATGCGGCGAACGGCAGCGCGCGCGTCAGACGGCTCGCGCTCGCGAGCGCTGCCGCATAGGCGATGCCGAGCACGAAGTCGCGTGCGAATGCGGCGAACAGATGAGTCTCGATAGCGCTGATGCCGTGTGTCATGCGCGAAGCGGCTAATGCGAGCGCGAACAAGGCGAAGCCTACGAGCGGGTGAGGACGCCAGGCGCCCGAATTCACCCAGCGGAAAGTCAGGACGCCGATCAACCAGACGACGCCCCATAGCATGATCGAAAACGGCAAAAGCAAGGCGAGCGCACCAGCCGCCAACGCCCAGCCAGCACGGCGGCCTTTCGCGCTCTTGAGCGCATAGGCGCCCAGCGCGAACACGCAGTAGTACCACCACTCGCAGGCGAGACTCCAGAGCGGGCCATTGCTGCCGAGCGTCTGCGTCAGCACGCCCTGCATCATGAAGAGATTGCCGAGAAAGGTCGGCAGATTCATCGTGGAGGCGATCACGTAGGTGATCGTCGCGATGGGCGGCTCGGGCATCGTCGTGTAGATGCCGCTTGCGTTGAACCAGCGCAGTCCGATGCTGTCGAGCGCGATGCCCGCGATCAGCGCCGGAATCAGCGTCGTATAGATGCGGCTCGCGCGCGCGGAGGCATAGGCGCGCAGATCCGGGCCGCGCTGCTGCCAGCGTTGCAACGTCGATCCGCCCACCAGGAAGCCGCTGATCACGAAAAAGATCACCACCGCTTCGTGGCCCAGGCCGGTGAAGAAATACAACGCGCGCAGCAACGGCCCATGCGCGCCGGTGGCCGCGAAATCGGCGAGCACGAGCGCGCGTGCGTGATTGACGACCACCAGCAACGCGGCGAACCAGCGCGACAGATCGAGGAAGGTGCTAAGCCCTGGCTTCATCGTGGCGAATGCTTGCGAATGTCGGGGCGAACGCCGGCGGCCGTCCGCACAGGCTGAATGGTTCGATCGATGCTACTGCCGCAAAAGCGCCGATGTGCGCCACGGTCTCGGCGTTGTGCGACATCGACACCCTCGGAGTGCAACGCCCGGGTGATTCTTGTGCGCTTGCGCACGTTAACAAACAGCGAGTGACAGCGGTGGCCGCCACCGGCGAGGCAATGGCGAGCGCGATCGCGCCCTTGCCCATACGCTCGAATTACGGGGCGACATTCAACGCTACGGCACCACTACGTCGAGGAAATAACGATGCGCACAATACGCAAGGCGGTTTTTCCGGTCGCGGGTCTTGGCACGCGCTTTCTTCCGGCCACCAAGGCGAGCCCGAAGGAGATGCTGCCCATCGTGGACAAGCCCCTGATCCAGTACGCCGTGGAAGAAGCCGCGGCGGCGGGCGTGACGGAAATGATCTTCGTGACGGGGCGCAGCAAGCGCGCTATCGAAGACCATTTCGACAAGTCCTACGAAATCGAAGCCGAACTCATGAGCCGCGGCAAGACCGAACTGCTGCGCGTCGTGCAGAGCATCAAGCCGCGTCACGTGACCTGCCTGTTCGTGCGTCAGGCCGAAGCGCTGGGTCTCGGCCATGCGGTGATGTGCGCGGAAAAGATCGTCGATGGCGAGCCGTTCGCCGTGATCCTCGCCGACGATCTGCTCGACGGCCAGCCGCCCGTGCTCTCGCAAATGCTCGATGTGTTCGGCCATTACGCATGTTCGGTGGTGGGCGTCGACCAGATCGAGCCGCACGAGAGCCGCTCGTATGGCGTGATCGACGGCCGCGCGTGGGACGATCGCATCTTCCGCATGAACGGTATCGTCGAAAAGCCGGACCCCGCCGATGCCCCGTCGCGCCTCGGTGTGGTGGGGCGCTACGTGTTCACGCCAGGCATCTTCGAGCATTTGCGCCGCCTCACGCCGGGCGCGGGCGGCGAAATCCAGCTGACGGACGCGATCCTCTCGCTGCTCGCGCGTGAACAGGTGTTGGCCTATCGCTTTCGCGGCAAGCGTTACGACTGCGGCAGCAAGATCGGTTATCTGAAGGCGACCGTCGAGTTCGCGCTGCGCCATCCGGAAGTGGGCGAGGGCTTCGAGCGCTACCTCGAAGAGCTGGCGTTCGAGACGGAGGCGGCCGCGCAGCGGACGAAGGTGGCATGAGCACCGCGCCACTCACGCTGGTGCGGGCGCTTGATGCGGCGATAGCCGAGCCGTTCAGCGATGGCTCGCCCGCGCTCGATGAAGGCGAGTTTCTGTCGGCGGTGCGGCTCACGCCGCTGGTGGCCATCGACCTGATCATCACCGACGAGGCGGGCCGCGTGCTGGTGGGCTATCGGCGCAACCGGCCCGCGCGCGGCAGCTGGTTCGTGCCGGGCGGGCGCATCCGCAAGAATGAGACGCTCGATGCGGCGTTCACGCGCATTGTCGAGGCCGAACTGGGCATGGCGGACGTCTCGCGCAGGCAGGCGTCGTTCTACGGGCTCTACGAGCATCACTACCCCGACAACTTCGCGGGTCGCGAAGGCGTGCCGACGCACTACGTGGTGCTGGCGCACATCATGGCGATCGAGAATGCGCGCAGCGTCGGGCGGCCCGAGCAGCACAGCGAATATGCGTGGCTGTGGCCCGACGCGCTGCTGGCGCAGGATGACGTTCACGAGAACACTAAGGCCTATTTCCGCTGATTTGCGGGCGTGTCACAGGCCAGGGACGCCGCGCCGGTGCACGGCGCGGTTTTCGTTTTGGCTCAGACACTTGGGTGAATCGCCCAGAGCTTATCCACAAGCCTCTCAACAATTTCTGTGGAAAACTTTTCTGGGGTGGCGGGCGCCTGCAATGCGATGTTTGAGGATTTGTTCTTTTACATCAGCAGGTTGGCGCGGATTTCCCGGTGTTACCCACAAGGCTGTCCAGAAAATCTGTGGATAACCGGGCGTGCTGAAACCCCCGCCCTCACACCTTCCGCACAAACTCCGTCTTCAGGCTCATTGCGCCAAAGCCATCGATCTTGCAGTCGATGTCGTGGTCGGCGTCCACCAGACGGATGTTCTTCACCTTGGTGCCCATCTTGACCACGCCCGAGGAGCCCTTGAGCTTCAGGTCCTTGATGACCGTCACCGTGTCGCCGTCCTGAAGCACATTGCCCGCCGAATCGCGATAGACCTTTGCCGCTTCGGTTAGCTCGGTCGCCTGGCGCGGCCATTCATGTGCGCATTCCGGGCAGACGAAGTTATCGCCGTCCTCATAGGTGAATCCGGAGTTGCATTGCGGGCAGGCGGGAAGGGTGCTCATGGCGGTGATCCTTGGTACGAAATGGGGCAAAAAACGAGCGCAAAAGTATACCGTGGACACCTGGCAGCCTATCCCGGATTCCCGTCCTCTGCACGATCCCGCACCCCATGTCATAGTGTGAGCCGCCTTAAATCAGAACTCGCATCATGTCCGACACCTACTTTTACGACCCCGCCGCCGGCCACGGTCTGCGTCACGATCCCTTCAAGGCCATCGTCGCGCCGCGTCTGATCGGCTGGATCTCCAGCCAGTCGCCGCAAGGCGTGCTGAACCTCGCGCCGTACAGTTTTTTTGGCGCCTTCGCCACATTTCCCGCTGTGATTGGCTTTTGCAGCGAAGGCCGCAAGGACAGCATTAGCAATATCGAAGCCACCGGCGAGTTCGTCTGGAATCTCGCCTCGCGCCCGCTCGCCGAGCAGATGAATCGCAGTTCCGCGCCCGTTGCCGCCGATGTCGACGAATTCGCGCTGTCCGGCCTCACGCCCGCGCCGGGCCGCAACGTCGCGGTCCCGCACGTGGCCGAAGCGCCCGCCGCGCTCGAATGCAAGCTGCTGCAGATCGTGCGCCTGAACGCGCTCGACGGCACGCCGATGGACAACTGGCTCGCGCTCGGCCAGGTGGTGGGCGTGCATATCCGCCAGGAGTTTCTGAAGGACGGTCTCTTCGATACCCACGCCGCGCAACCCATCATGCGCGCCGGCTATCGCGCGGACTATGCGCAGATCGGCGAGATGTTCCAGATGGTGCGGCCCAGCGCCTGAGCGCACGGGGCGCGCGGATCGCCCGCATTGCTCCCCACGCCGCACGCGCCGATAATGGCCCCACATCGCGCGTCGCGCGGGGGAGACAGTCCATGCAATCTCCGACCGGCTCGGTCGTGGCGCTCAGTTCGGCGGCCTCGACGATGTTTTCGATCGGCATGATCTTTCTTGGCTACTGGGGGCTGCACGAGCCGTCGCCGTGGCGCATTGGCGACCGCGTGATCGTGCTGCTGGCGCTGGCCGGGTTCGCGTGTCTCGGCAGCGTGCCGTGGCTGGCCACTTCGCCCGCGCCGCCCGGCGACGAGCGGCGTTTCCTGCTGGCGCGTCGCGCATTCGTGGCCGGTGCGGGCGCGGTGTGGATCTCGATTGCGCTGTCGCTGGTGCTCTAACCGCGAGCCAGGTGCGCGTTTTGAAGGTCGCCTGAAAGGGCCGTCGCGCAGTTTTGGTACGATGCACGCTTTGCCAGCCATCCTGTTGCCCGCGTGAAGCGTTCCGTGTCGTTTATCCGCGCCCAAGCCGCGAAGTGGTCCTCCCGCCTGAAGCCTTTGATGTCGCGAGTCTGCGCACTCGCGCGCCCACGCCTCGCGCAGGCTTTCCATCATCTGCGTCATCCGACCCGGCGCGGCGTGCTGATCGCCGTGGCGGCCGTGCCCGCCGCCGTCGTGCTCTACGTGCTGGTGCTGATTCCGTTTACGCCCAGCATCGGCGACATCCGCAAGGCGCGCGTCGATCAACCGGCGCAGATTCTCTCGGCGGATGGCAAAGTGCTCGCCGAATTCAAGCCCTCGAACCGCGAATGGGTGCCGCTCGCGCAAATATCGCCGCATATGGTCGACGCGCTGATCTCGACCGAGGATCACCGCTTCTACGAACACCACGGTATCGATTTCAAGCGCACGGCGGGCGCGGCGCTGCATACCTTCTCGGGCGACCGCCAGGGCGGCTCGACCATCACGCAGCAGCTCGCGCGCAATCTGTATCCCGATGAAATCGGCCGCGCGCCCACGCTCACGCGCAAGATCAAGGAGGCGATTACCGCCTCCAAGATCGAGGCCGTCTACAGCAAGCCGCAGATTCTCGAAACCTATCTGAACACGGTGCCGTTCCTGTACAACGCGTTCGGCATCGAGATGGCGGCGCGCACGTACTTCGGCGTATCGGCGGATCAGTTGACAGTGCTGCAGGCCGCCACGCTCACCGGCATGCTCAAGGGCAACGCCTATTACAACCCGGTGATCAATCCCGAGCGCGCGCTCGCGCGCCGCAACACTGTGCTTTCGCAGATGGTGAAGTACGGCAAGCTGACGCCCGCGCAGTTCGCGACGCTTTCGAAGAAGCCGCTGCGTCTGGATTTCGAGCGTCAGACGGAGCCGCCGGGCCCCGCGCCGCATTTCGCGCAGCAGTTGCGCAAGTGGCTGATCGCGTGGGCCGACCGCAACGACTACAACATCTATTCCGACGGTCTGGTGGTTCGGACCACGATCGATTCGCGTCTGCAGGCGATGGCCACGGCCTCGCTCAAGCAGCACGCCAATCAGTTGCAGGGCATCGCGAACGGCGCGTGGAGCGGACGTAACGGCTGCTCGGCGGATAACGATCTGTTCAAGAGCTTCATGCGCGAAACGCCCGATTACAAGGCGGCGCACGACGCGGGCGCAAGCGACGCGGACGCACTCAAGAAGCTTGCCTCGGACCGCAATTTCATGCGCGGCCTGTGCAAGGCGAAAACCGATGTGCAGGCGGGCTTCATCGCCATCGATCCGCGTGACGGCCAGATCAAGGCGTGGGTGGGCAGCCGCGACTTCCAGGACGAGCCCTTCGATCACGTGCAGCAGGCGCGCCGTCAGCCGGGTTCGACGTTCAAGGCCTTTGTGTACGGCGCGGCGTTCGCCAATGGCGCGAAGCCGTCCGACACGATCATCGACCAGCCGGTGGAAATGCCGCTCGAAGGCGGCGAAATCTGGCGTCCTAACGATGATGTGCCGCCCAGCAACAAGCCGATGTCGCTGCGCGACGCGCTGGCGTTTTCGCGCAACCGCATCACCGCGCAGGTGATGCAGGCGGTGGGGCCGGACAAGGTCGCGCGTCTCGCGCGGGCGATGGGCGTGCGCGACAGCCAGCTCAACGCGGTGCCGTCGCTGGCGCTCGGCACCAGCTCGGTCACGCTCAAGGAAATGGTGTCGGCGTACAGCACGATTGCCAACGACGGCGTCTATCTGGAGCCGCGCATGGTCACGCGTATCGAGGACAGCAAGGGCGATGTGCTGGCGGAATTCGGCAGCGCCTCGCCCGAGCGAGCCCTGTCGGCGGACGCGGATCGCACGCTGCTCGATACCATGCGCGATGTGGTGAATCGCGGCACGGGTTCGAGCATCCGCACGCGCTTTGGCATTCGCGCCGACGTGGCGGGCAAGACCGGCACGACCCAGGACAATGCGGACGGCTGGTTCATCCTGATGGACCCGCAACTGGTGGCGGGCGCGTGGGTGGGCTTCGACGATGGCCGCGTGACGCTCAATAGCGATTACTGGGGGCAGGGCGCGCGCAGCGCGCTGCCGATCGTCGGCGACTTCTTCCAGCGCGCGCTGCGTCAGCGCATCGTCGATCCGCGTGCGCGCTTCGATACCGAAGTCACGCCGGGTGCGTTCGAGCAGTTCCGCGATCGTCTGAAGACCTGGATGGATTCGCTGTTCGCGTCGAAGGAACCTGAAGCGCCGCGTCCGGTGACGCCGATCAAGCGCGCTCCGGCGCCGGAGCCGTCCGAAGTGCCGCCGTCGAGCGGCGTGCAGGCGGTGAGCCCGGCGGCTTCGGAAGCGGCGGCGGCATCGGAGGCGGCGGCAGCGTCTGCGATCCTGAACGGCGTGACGCCGCCAGCGTCGAACCTGCCGCCGATACTCGGGCCGTCGGGGGCGTCGCATGCTCCCGCTGCGCAACCGTCGCCGTCGTCGCAGCAGCCGCCGTATCCGTCGCAGGAGCCGTCGCTCGCGCCCACGCCGACGCCTGACGATAACGATTCGAGCGGCGGCGCGCCGGCCCAGTACACGCCGCCGCAGAACAACTGACGCGGTAGCGTCGCGCGGTAAGGGGACGCGCGGGGGCGCGTGAACGGCGCCCCCATCGCGCCATTTCCCTTACGCGGCAAGCGTCAGCGTATGCGTATGCGCCGATGCGGCGCTGGCGCTTTCGGCCCACGGGAGCGCGTAGCGCCGTTCGGCGTCCCATTGCGCGAACGTGGGCCGCAACGCCAGCGCGCTGTACGGCACACGCCCGAGGCCGCGCCAGACGAACGACTCGCGCACCTCGAATACCTCATCCACCAGACTTTGCGCATGCATGTCGCCGGCTTCGGTCACGGCGCGTGCGTACTGGTTTTCCGTATCGGCGCGGCATTCGTTGATCTGCGTGACGAGCATCAGCACGGCTTGCAGCACGTCGATGGTCTGCGGTCCCGCGATCACGACCGGCTTGACGAAATCGCGCGAAATCGACCGATAAGGCGCCACGCCGATTACCCGGCTGACATGCGAAGGCGCGAGAAACCCGTTGAGTTGCGCGTGTTCGCCGATGGCATCGTCGGCGGCCAGATGGCGCATGGCTGCGGGCGTCAGCATATGGCTACCGAGCACGGTGAAGTTGGGGCACGCGAGCGCGCGCGCCTGCATCAGCGCGTCGGCGGTCGCGAGCATGGCCGCTTCAAAGCCGGTGGCGAGATAGACGACTTCACGCTGCGGCTGGGCGCGTGCGAGCGCCAATGCATCGCCGGGCGTGTCGAGCACGACGATGTCCGCGCCCGCCGTACGGGCCTCAAGCACATTCGCGTGCACCGCTCCCGGCACGCGCAGCATGGCATCGCTCACGCAGAGCGTGACGCCCTGTCCATGCGCGAGATCGATGATGCGATCGACCTGGCTGGCGGGCAGCAGGCACTCGGGGCAGCCGGGGCCGTGTATCAGCTCGACCTGCGGCGGCAGCAGCGCGGCCAGACCGTGGCGCGCGATCGCCTGCGCGTGGCCGCGGCAAAAACTCATTAACCGATATTGGCGGCGCAGTTCGACGGCGTCGTGGATGCGCGCGCAAAGACCGCGCGCGAAGACGGAGTGGTGGAGGTCGTCGGTGGGTTTCATGGCGGGATGGTCTCGCCGGAATCGCCCGGATGTGCGATTTCGGAGTCGCTTCGGAATCCTTTGTTTATTTTGCGAGTGTGATATCAGCGTGCCGGCTCACGACCGCGAAATAGCGGGCCAGGCCGCCTGACGCGTGCGTCTCGTCGAGATCGCCGCGGGCGATGGCGTCGAGCAGATCGAGCGCCGCGTCGATGGCTCGCGCTCGCCCCGAATCGATCACCGCGCGCGCCGCGCCGTCCGAAGCCAGCACCCACGCGCCCTCGGGCAGCGGCCCGGTATGCGCGAGGCCGAGTGCGCAGGCGCCATGGCGCGTGACGGCCTGCGCGGCGAGACCTTCGGCGCAGACGATGCGCGCGGGCAGGCCAATGACGGCGTCCAGGCTGCGCGACGAGAGTGAAGCGGCGGCTGGCGGCCCGGATAGTCGGGTGGATCGGGTGGACCGGGTGGAGTGGGCGAATCGGGGCATGACGTTTGGGGCAAGGCGAGCGGTTTTGAGGCGCGCTGAAAATGACGGCGAAAGTTAGCAGCATCTCGCAAGCCGCCTGTGGGCGCGCGCGGAGGCTGTTGATCCTGCGCAAGCGAAAGTCGGGCTGACGCTATGCCCGGTAAAGGTCTGAGGCGCAAGCGGGCGAGCGGGCGGGACGGGCAAAACGTTGCGTTATGTTGCGGATGGAGGGTCGGCGCATGGGTCAGGTGAGGAGGGATATCCACAGTTTTTGTTCACAGCCTTGTGGAAAACCTGTCCGCATCCTGCTCAAGCTATTGATCCGATGGGTTTTTTCTCCAACGGCCACGAAGCGCGCCAACACAGCTTGCAACGGTCCCGCCGCGCCCATTTCGTCTGCGCCACCCCGCACGGGCGATAATGCCGGGCGCGGGCCGCTGGCCCTCCCACCATTGGAGTCCAAGTCGATGTTCCCGAAGTTTCCGAAGTTGCATTTGTCCCCACTGCTGCGTGCGCTCGGTGCGTGTGCCATGTTCGCCACCTCGCTGCCGACCTTCGCGCAGGCGCTGCCTGCTCCTGCCAGCGCGGCCAGCGCCACCGCAGCAGGTGCTGCTTCAGGCCTGCCGGCCGGCGCGATGGCCGTGGTCAACGGCGTGCAGATTCCGCAAGCCGCGCTCGATACCGCGGTGCAGACCGTCATCAGCCACAACCAGGACGCAACCGATACGCCCGAACTGCGCAAGGCGCTCAAGCAGCAGCTGATCGTGCGCGAAGTAATGCGCCAGCAAGCCGTCAAGGCGCACTACGACCAGCGCCCCGAAGTCGTTCAGGCCAATGACGCCAGCAAGACCGACATTGAGATCCGTTCCTGGATGCAGGACAACGTGCACGTCCCCGCGCCGACCGAGCGCGAAATCCGCGCGCGCTATGACAGCACCAATGTCGAACTCGGCAAGTTCGAATTCAAGCCGCAGGTGATCGTGGTGGCCGACCAGAAGCTTGCGCAGGACGTTATCGCGAAGGCGAAGGCGGGGCAGCCGTTCGACGCGCTGGCTCGCGATTACAGCATGGTGCCGTCGAAGGCCAATGGCGGCGAAATGCCGTGGGTCAGCTTCAAGACGCCGGTCAAGGACGGCCAGACGCACGGCGTGCCGACCGATTTCGCCCGTGCGCTGGCGCAACTGAAGGTGGGCGGCGTGGCGCCGCAGCCGGTGCGCTCGAATCAGGCCTGGGTGGTGGTGAAGCTCCAGGACAAGCGCGCGATGAAGGTGCAGCCGTTCAACGAGGTGAAGGACGAAATCCGTCGCGAACTGACCGCCGAGGCGATGGACGCGGGCGCAGAAAAGCTCGTCAAATCGCTGGTGCAGAGCGCGACCATCGTTCAGTAACGCTCGCGAGTCGCAAGGTGGGCGCTTGAGTGTCGATCAAGCGCCCACGCTGAATTACCGCTCGCCGCGCAGCTTGAACACGCTCACCAGCTGCGCGAGCGTGGCGGCCTGTTCCGACAGCGCCGCAGCGGCGCGCTCGGCGTCGCCCACGAGGATGGCGTTCTGCTGCGTCGCCTCGCCGATCTGCGACACGGCGATGTTCACCTGCTCGATGCCGCCCGACTGCTCGCGCGACGCCACGCTGATCTCGGCGATGATCGAGCGCACTTCCTCCACGCGCGTGACGATGTCGCGCATCGTCGTGCTCGCTTCGCCCGCGATGCGGTAACCCGTATCGACCGTCTCCGACGATTCCGCGATCAGCACCGCGATCTCGCGCGCCGCCGCCGCGCTGCGCTGCGCGAGCGCGCGCACTTCGCTCGCCACCACCGCGAATCCCTTGCCGTGTTCGCCCGCGCGCGCCGCTTCCACGGCCGCGTTGAGCGCGAGGATATTGGTCTGGAACGCGATACCGTCGATCACGCTGGTGATGTCGGTGATCTTTTGCGAGGCGCGGCTGATGTCCTGCATCGTCGCGACCACGCGTTCGACTGCGCGACCGCCGTCGAGCGCCGCGTCGGCGGCGCCCGTCACCACGGCGTTGGCGCGCTGGGCGTGATCGGCGTTCTGCTGCACCGTCGAGGTGATTTCCTCCATGCTCGCGGCCGTTTCTTCGAGGCTGCTCGCCTGGCTGGCGATGCGTTCGGCGATTTCGCCGCTGCTGGCGGCGATGCGTCCGGTGTCGTCGCTCATCTGCGCACTCGCGCCGCGCACCTGCGCGACGATCTGCGCAAGACCCACGCCGATGCCGTCGATGGCCTGGGTGAGGCGGCCGATTTCGTCGGCGCTCTGCGCGGCGGCAGAAACTGCCGACGCACCCGAAGCGCCCGCGAGCGAATCGAGCGAACCGTGCGAGGCGCTCGCGTGTTGTGCCGCGCCGATCCGCACGGTCAGGTCACCCGCCGCCAGGCGGCCCGCGGCGTGCGCGGCGGCGTCGAGCGGCTGGCTCACCATGCGTCGCGCCGCGTAGATCGCCAGCGCCGCAAACAGCACGACGAGCGCGAAGCCGATCGCCAGGAAGCGGTTACGCGTGGCGTTCACTTCGGCCATGATTTCGTCGCGCGGCACCACGCCGCCCACGATCCACTGCCATTGCGGCGCGCTCACGAACGAGACGAGCTTCGCGCGCGGCGCGCGCTCGCCGAGCGTGGCGTCGGCGCTGGTGTAATCGAAGGTGCCTTCGTGCGCGTCGAGCATGCGCGACCAGGGCGCGTTGGCATCGTCGAAATGCTGGCCCGCCGCGGCCGGATGCACGAGGAAGGTGCCGCGCGCGGGGCCGCCGGACGCGTCCATCACGAAGTAATAGCCGGTGTCGCCGAGCTTGAGCTTGCCGATCTCGGCCTTGATCGCCGCGATCTGTTTGTCCACGTCCACGCCCACGAAGAGCGCGCCGATCACCTTGCCGCTCGCGTCGGTGATGGGTTTGTATTCGGTGATGTACTGCTTGCCGAACAGTTGCGCGAGGCCCGAGTAGCTGCGCCCGCCCATGATCGGCTCGTAGGCCGGGCCCTTGCGGTCGAGCAGCGTGCCGATCGCGCGCGAGCCGTCCTGCTTCTTGAGCGAGGTCGTCACGCGCACGAAGTCGTCGCCGCTGCGTGCGAACACGGTGGCGATCGCGCCGCTGCGCGAGAGGAACTGATCGGGAATCGAAAAGTCGAGGTTCAGCACGTGATCGCCCACCTTGAAGGTCGGCGTGGCCTTGCCGCCGATATCGACGGTCTGCGTGGGATCGAGCGCGAAGTCGCCGGGCAGGAAGCTCGCGAAGAGCGTCATCGCGCGGTCGACTTCGGCGTCGAGCGCGCTGTCGATCAGCGAGATTGTCGAGGCAACCGAATTGTCCTTTTCGGCGATGCGCGCGCGCACCTGCTCGCCAACCTGGGTGGAGGCGCTATGGGTGAGCGCCAGGGTGAAGGCGATAAAGATCGCCGCGACGATCACGCACGAGAGCAGCGCGAGGCGCACACCGACACTGGTGCGTCGCTGGACGAATGAAATCATTGAAGCGGTTCCTGAAAAAACGATGCTGGGAACTGGCGCTTTCGAAGCGCTGGCATACGGATTACGGCCAGCTTTTGCGATCCTTGAGGGGTGCGACGTAAAAAGCGCGAACGTTTGCGTCGTTATCGCGGCATGCGTCTATATGGGGTGCGAACGCGAGACCCCGGAGCGCCAGGCATGGCGCTGGATGCGCGGCGAAGCAGCGCCCAGAAAGCGTTATAACCGCTGAGATATTTCGCACGCTGAAATAATTATTTGTTGCGTGCGCAATCGTCTAAGGAATGGGGGGCTGGCGCGGCTCGTGCGAAGCCGCGCCTTGCGCGGCCGCGTTAGCGACGCTCGCGCCAGGTGCGCAGGAGCAGCGCGTTGGTCACCACGCTCACGCTCGAAAACGCCATGGCGGCGCCCGCGAGCATCGGGTTGAGCAGGCCGAACGCGGCGAGCGGAATGCCGATCAGGTTATAGACGAAAGCCCAGAACAGGTTCTGCTGGATCTTGCGCCACGTGCGCCGCGAGATGTCGATGGCGGCGGCCACCAGCGCCGGATCGCCGCGCATCAGCGTGATGCCGGCGGCCTGCATGGCGACGTCGGTGCCGGTGGCCATGGCGATGCCGATGTCGGCGGCGGCGAGCGCCGGCGCGTCGTTGATGCCGTCGCCTGCCATCGCGACGATCGCGCCCGTGCGGATCTTCAGGTCGCGCACGGTTCGCGCCTTGTCGTCGGGCAGCACCTGGGCATGCACTTCGTCGATGCCGAGCTGCGTTGCCACGGCCTGTGCGCTGCCCGCGTTATCGCCGGTCACCAGCACGCTGCGGATGCCCATTGCCTTCAGGCGCGCGATGGCGTCGCGTGCGGTCGGCTTGATAGTGTCGCCGAAAGCGAGCAGGGCCAGGACGGTTTGCGCTTGCGTGTCCATCAGCCATGACACCGTGTTGCCTTGCGCTTCGAGCGCATGGGCGCGTTCGGCGAGCGCCGGTGCAATCGCGAATTTGAGTTCGTCGACCCAGCGCGCACTGCCGATCGCGAGGCGGCGGCCATCGACATGCGCTTCCACGCCGCGTCCGGGCACCGCGCGAGCATTGGCGGCGGCGGGGAGCGCCGCGCCTTGCGCCTCTGCCGCGAAGGCGTTGACGACCGCTTTCGCGAGCGGATGATCGCTGTGCTGCTGGACGGCCGCCGCGAGCGCCAGTGCATCGGCGTGCGCGACGCCGTCCGCCGTCTCGAACGCCGCGAGCGAAGGCTGGCCGAGCGTCAGCGTGCCGGTTTTGTCGAAGGCGACGACGCCGACGTCGTGCGCGGTTTCAAGTGCTTCGGCATCCTTGATGAGTACGCCGTGGCGCGCCGCGACGCCCGTTCCCGCCATGATCGCGGCAGGCGTGGCAAGCCCCAGCGCACACGGGCAGGCGATCACCAGCACGGCCACGGCGTTGAGAATCGCCGTTTCGGCGGAAGCGCCCGCGAGCAGCCAGCCGCCCAGCGTGAGCGCGGCGATCACGAGGATTGCTGGCACGAACACCGCGCTCACGCGATCGACCAGACGCTGGATGGGCGCTTTTTCCGCTTGCGCGTTTTCGACCAGACGGATGATGCGCGCGAGCGTCGTTTCCGCGCCGATGGCGGTCGTGCGCACGGCCAGCAGCCCTTCGCCGTTGATCGAACCGGCGGTGACGCTGTCGTCGGGCGACTTCGGCACGGGCAGGCTCTCGCCTGTAATCAGCGATTCGTCGATATGGCTGCGGCCTTCGAGCACGACGCCGTCGGTTGGCATCCGCTCGCCGGGACGCACGACCACAATTGCACCGACGCGCACCTGCGCGAGCGGCACCTCGCGCTCCACGCCGTGCTCGCGGATGCGCGCGCGCTCGGGGCGCAGGGCGTTGAGCGCGCGGATCGCGTCGGTGGTCTGGCGCTTGGCGCGCGCTTCGAGCCATTTGCCGAAGCGCACCAGCGTGATGACGACCGCCGAGGCCTCGAAGTACAGATGCGCGGTCTGGCCGGGATGCGCGAGCATCGCGTAGACGCTCACGCCCCAGGCCGCCGAGGTGCCCAGCGCGACCAGCAGATCCATATTGCCCGCGAAGGCGCGCACGGCTTTCCAGGCGGCGCGGTAGAAGCGCGCGCCGAAGCCGAACTGCACGACCGAGGCGAGCACGAATTGCGCGGCGGCGGGCAGCATCCAGTGCAGGCCGAGCCAGTGGCCGAACATCGGCACGACGAGCGGCACGGTGAGGACGCCTGAGATCAGCACGGCGCGCAGTTCGCGGCGCGCGGCGATTTCAGCGAGGGCCGCGCGAGAGGGCGGCGCTTCGGTAGCGGACGAGGGTTCTACGGCGGCGGGCGGGTTTTTGTCGATGGGCGTCGCTTCGTAGCCGGCCTTGTGCACGGCGGCAACGAGGCGCTCGCGCATGGCGTCGTCGAACGGCGCATCCAGGCGCACCGAGGCTTCTTCGGTGGCGAGGTTGACGCTGGCGCTGGTCACGCCCGGCACGCGTGCGAGCACTTTTTCGACGCGATTCGAGCACGCCGAACAGGTCATGCCGCCGATGGCGAAGCTGGCGCTGTCGTCTTCGACGGCAGCGGGTTCGGGAGCTGCAACGGGCGTGGCCTCATAGCCGGCCTTCTCGACGGCGGCTACGAGTTGCTGGCTCAAGGCGCTGACGCTGTGAGGATCGGCGGTGGTTTCGACGGTGGCGCGTTCGGTGGCGAGATTGACGCTGGCGCGCGTGACGCCGGGCACTTTCGCCAGCGCCTTTTCCACGCGCATCGCACACGATGCGCAGGTCATGCCGCGAATGTCGAGCTGTGCCTGCCCGGCTTTTTCGGCGTTCGCGACGAGAAGGGGTTCGTTCATGATGTTCAAACGCAAAGGCGATCTGATTCGATATGAAGCAGTATCTACGTTCCCATGATGGGAAGGTCAAGGGCGACGTGTTATTGCAAATGGGGCGCGATTGATGCGGATGCGCTCGCGGGCTTTGGCGACGGTATAGAACCCTGAACTTCCCGGTAAGATGATGGATCACGCCTTTGTAAACAATCCCGGGAGCCGCCGCTGGCGGTGCGGAGTACGCCATGATTCGCAATGAGATTTCGCACTTACGGTCCTTCGGGCAATTTGTCGAGTTTCAGGCCGCCCGCAGTGTCGAGCTTCTCGCGGCGATCGACGACGTCATCTATGCGTGCTGGGCGGAACGCGATCAGTTGATTTCGCTGACGGGCACGGCGCACGAATTTATCCAGGCGCTCAAGCGGGCAAAGGGGCCGCTGGACCAGGACGGCTCGGCGCTGGTGAAGCTCGAAGCCGCCCGAGACGCGCTCGGCTGCTCGTTCGAGGCGCATTCCGAACTGCGCGCGACTGCCGCGCAGAATCCCGAACTGCATGAAGACGACGGCGTTGTCGAGGCATTCGACGGCCTGCTCGATGCACTGGCTGCCGCCCATAACGCCCTGAACGACCTGTGCTGGGCGCTGGGCGAGCACGAAGCCGATTTCGATAAAGTCGCGGGCGGCAAGCACACATCCGCCGCGGACCTGATCGCAGCCCTGAAGGGATAAGCCTTGGCGATCGAATCCGTTCAGTTCACGGCGCGCTTCCAGAAAGAATACAAGGCGCTGAGCCATGAGTTGCGGGACGAGGTCGATCAGGTGTTGCGGGATCTGCTCAAAAATCCCATTCCTCCCGGCCGCCGGTTTCATTCGCTTGGCGGCTACAAGAATCCCAAGCTCTACACCATCGATGTGACCGTCAATCGTGCGTACAAGATTTCGCTCGAACTCGATGGCACGCTCGCGACCTTGAGGCGCGTCGCGACACACAAGCAGATCGATCGCAAGCCTTGAGCTGGCCGGTGGCTCAAACCCCGCGATCACCCGTCCCCGCCGTAACTCAGAATTCCACCCATCACACTTTTCTTGGGCCGAAGCGGACGATACGATACCATCCGGCGGCATTGGCCCCGCTGCGCGCACTGGACCAACAGCCCTTGGGGGGGCTGGCGCGTGGCGTTTGAGGCCGGTCGACGTCACTTCATGGACCGCCCGCTTCGTATAGAACCAACAAATGACAACAACACGTCGCACTATTCCTTTTTTTCGCGCCTGCGCCGCTTTGGCGGGCGTAGCGCTCATCGCCGGATGCGCGTCCACGCCTGAAAGCGTTGCGCCCAAAAGCAACGGCTGGGTCAAGGACGAGGTTTCCGATTCTTATGTGTTCGGCTATCCGCTCGTGCTGATGGACGTGTCGCGCGCGGCCGCCACCGGCAGCGCGCCTGGCCAGGCCGCGGCGAACACGCTGCGCAATGCGCAAGCGCTGCCGCCGGTTGGCGCATCGAGCCCGCCCGAACCGAATCTCGACACGCTCGTGTCATCCGGCTGGCTCGATCTGGGCAGCGAGCCGGTGCTGATTTCGTTGCCTGACACGCATGGCCGCTACATGGATGCGCGCGCGCTCGACATGTGGACCAATGTGCTCTGGTCGACGGCGTCACAAGCCAACGAACGTGTGAACGGTCTGAAGGCGCAAACGATTGCGTTCGTGCCCGCTGGCTGGAAGGGCACGCTGCCCGCGCGCGTGAAGCGTATCGACGTCAGCACGCGTTATGCGTGGTTCATCGCGCGCATCCAGACGCGCGGCGGCGCGGATCTGAACGCGGTGCGCCGTCTGCAGCGCAGCCTGCGCGTGGCGCCGCTGTCGGCGTGGGACGCTCACGGCAAGCGCGCCGCGCAGGCCGACGCCCAGACGGGCGCGGGCCTGAGCGGCGATCCGGTCGCCACGGGCACGCCGTCGGCGCAGGTTGCGGCGCTCGACGCCAATGGCTTCTTCAGCCGCCTGGCGCTGGCGATGGAAGACAACGCGCCGGTGCCCGACGATCAGCACGCGATCAAGATTCTCGGCGACATCGGCGTGCAGGCCGGCGACGCGGCGCAACTGCCCTCGGGCAGCAAGGACATGGCGCTGGTCAATGCGGGCCTGGCCGATGGCCGCACGCGCGTGGCGACGCCGCCGTCGAACCTGCTGGCGGGCAACGGCTGGACGTGGATCGGCGACGATGCGGGCAACTATGGTCCGGACTACGCGCTGCGCGCTTACGCGGCGTGGGCGTCGCCGGGTCTGCCGACGAGCCGCGACGAAGTGCGCGCACGCGTCGCGCAGGACACGGACGGTCACGCGCTCAACGGCGCGAACCGCTATGTGATCCACTTCTCCGCGAAGCAGGTGCCGCCGGTGCGCGGCTTCTGGTCGATCACGGCCTACACGACGGACGGCGCGCTCGACGGCGACGCGCCGGTGCGCATTGCGTTCGGCGATCGCAATGGTGCGCACCGCAACCGCGACGGTTCGATCGACGTGCACGTGAGCGCCGATCGTCCGCGCGGCGGCAGCAACTGGGTGCCTGCGCCAAAGGGCGATTTCCGTCTCGTGCTGCGCATGTACGCACCGAAGCCGCAGGCAACCGACGGCAGCTGGCAGCCGCCTGCCATCGAGCGTCAGTGATGCGTCGGTAAGAGGTCAGCGGAGCGGCGCGCACGCCGCTCCGCGAAGCTCATGAAGCGGCGGCCACGCCGCTTTTTTTCTTTGCCTGCCGCGTTCTGCGGTGTGTGCTTTCTTCCCTCCGTCACGCTCGCGCCACCCGGCGTTTTACAGCCGCGCAAAGCGGCATCGGGCCTATACTTCCGGCTGTCGGGCCAATCCGTCTGCCGAATGCCGCCTGGAGTTGCGTGGGGCTGCCTGTTCGGCCGGGCGCGGCCCAAGCCGTTCCACCATCCGCGGTGCGCCTGTCGCCGCGTCACTGGCCAGCAAGCATGGCAAGTCTCAACAAAGCATCGCTGACAACCTCCCTGCAATCGGTGCGCGCCGTCGCCCGCGCGCCGCGCACCCGCCGCATCTTCACGGGAATCCTGATCTTCCTGGTGATTTTTGGCCTGCTCGGTTTCTTTGCCGCGCCGCCGCTGATCCGCCATATCGCCGAGCAGCAATTGAGCCAGCAGCTCGATCGTCCTGTAACGATCGCGCGTATCGCCCTGAACCCCTACACGCTGCGGCTCGAAGCGGATCGCGTGCATATCGGCGAGCGCGGCGGGCAGGGCGATTTCGTCGATGTCGAACGGCTCGTGGTGAAGCCGTCGTGGTCGTCGATCTTTCGTTTTGCGCCCATCGTCGATGAAGTCCGGCTCGATTCGCCGCGCGTCACCATCGTGCGCATGGATGCGCAGCGTTTCAATTTTTCGGATCTGATCGACAAATTCTCGAAGCCGTCGGAAAAGCCCAGCAGCAAGCCCGCGCAGTTTTCGGTGTCGAACATTCGCGTCGAAAACGGCCAGATCACGTTCGACGATCGCCTGCTCAACGAGAAGCATGTGATCGACCGCTGGACGCTGGGCATTCCGTTCATCGCCACGCTGGCGTCGAAGACCGACATCTTCGTCGAGCCGCTGTTGCGCGCGCGCATCGACGGCGCGAGCACGCTCGCCATCGACGGCAAGACCAAGCCCTTCGCCGCCTCGCGCGAGTCCGAAGTCGAGCTGCGTCTGACCGATCTCGATGTGCCCAAACTGCTCACCTATTCGCCGACGAAACTGCCCGTCACGGTGAAGAGCGGCCTGCTGTCGACAAATCTGAAACTCGATTTCGTGATGACGGGCGAGAAGCCCACCTTGCGCGTTTCCGGCACGGCCGATCTGAATAATATCGACGCAACCGACAACGCCAATGCGCCGTTCTTTGGCGCGCACGGGCTGCACGTGGCGGCGGCGTCGCTCGAACCGTTTGGCAACGTCTATCGCTTCGACACGATTCGCCTCGATGCGCCGTCGGTCTGGCTGTCGCGCGACAAGGCCGGTGTGCTGAGCGTCGAAAAGCTGGTGGGCGCGCCGGCCGCGAAGGCCGAAGCGAAGGGCGAAAATCCCGCCGAAGCGAAGGCTGCGAGCGCCCCTGCACCGGCATCGGGCGAGAGTGCCAGGGCGGCGGAGCCGGCAGAAAAAGCGCCGCCGCTCGACCTGTCGGTTCATCAACTGGCGATCGCGGGCGGCACGCTGCATGTGCATGACGAAGCCGCGTCGCGGCCTGTCGATCACGAACTCAATAACATTACCGCGACGCTCGCCAACTTCTCGACTACGGCGAAAGCGGGCGCGCCGTACACGCTCGCGCTCGATGACCGTAACGGCGGCACAGTGCAGGTTGCGGGCAACTTCGGCATGGCGGCGAAGCGCGCCGACGCGAAGATCGCCGTGAAGGCGCTGCCGTTGCCGGTCTGGCAGCCGTATATCGATAGCGCGACTGCCGCGCAGGTAGTGGATGGCAAGCTCACGCTCGATTCGACCGTGACGGCGGACTGGTCGAAGTCGCCCGCCGCGGTGCAGGTGGGCGCGAGCACGCTCGGCCTCGATTCGCTCAAGATCGCCGCGCGTGGGGCGAAGACGCCCGCGCTGGCGCTCGCCAAAGGCACGGTGCAGGTCAGCCAGGTCGATCTCGCGGCGCGCACGGCGCAGATCGCATCGGTGGAAGCGAACGGCCTTGCGCTGAACGTCGAACGCCTGAAGAACGGCGACATCGATTTGATGAAGCTGGCGGCGCCGCACGAAGCCGCGCCGCAGCGCACGGCGATCCACGCCGCGCAGAAGTCGGTGCAGGAAGGCCCGGCCTGGCACTACAAGATCGATAACGTCAGCGTGAGCGGCGGCTCGGTCAATTTCACGGACAGCACGACGCCGCGCCCGGTCAAGCTCGCGATTACGCCGCTCGACCTGAAGGTTCAGCAGATCAGCGACGATATGCGTCATGCGCTGCCCATCGACCTTAAGGCGACCGTCAATCGCAAAGGCACGCTCGCGCTCAGCGGCGATGTGAACCCAACGCCGCTCAAGGCGCAACTGAAAATCGACGCAAACCGGCTCGACGCCGCCGCCTTCGAGCCGTATTTCGGCAACCAGCTCAACGCCGTGATTGCGAGCGCGCTGCTGAACATGAAGGGACAACTGGCGGTGGAGCAGGGTAAGGCGCTCAAGGCGAACTATCGCGGCGACGCGGCGCTGGTGGACGTGCGCATGCTCGACAAGGCGACCTCGGACCCGTTCGCGGGCTGGCGCTCGCTTGCGCTGTCGAACATGAAGGTGAGTTACGACGACGCGCGCGGCACCGACGTCGATGCGAGCCGCGTGACCTTCGCTGGCTTCTACGGCCGTGTGCTGCTGGACGCGCAAGGCAAGCTCAATCTCAAGGACGTGGTGGCGCATCAAAGCGGCGAAGCGCAGTCGCTCACGCGCGACACGAGCGCGTCGAAGGACGGCCGCGAGCCGGTGCCGCTCACGCCGCAGGCGGCGAGCGCGCCTGAACTGGCTTCCGCGCCGGTGCCGGCTTCGGGCGCGGCCACGACCGTGACCGCCGCGCAGCCGCCATCGAAACCGGTGCACCTGCATTTCGGCCAGCTGGTGTTGCAGGCGGGCCGCGTGAATTACACCGACAACTTCATCAAGCCGAACTACACCGCCGACCTCGTGCAGATCCAGGGCACGGTGGGCGCGTTCGGCACGGAATCGACCACGCCTGCGCCGGTCGATGTATCGGCGAAACTGGCCGCGAACGGACCGATTGCGATCAAGGGCACGGTGAATCCGCTCATCGCCAAGCCCTCGCTCGACCTCACGGCGAGCGCGCACGATATCGAACTCACCAACCTCACGCCGTATTCGACCAAGTACGCGGGCTATCCGATCACCAAGGGCAAGCTCAACGTCGATCTGCACTATCAGCTTGCCGATGACCAGCTCTCGGCGAACAACCATATCTTCATCGACCAGCTGACTTTCGGCGATCACGTCGATAACGATACGGCGACGAAGCTGCCGGTGCGCCTGGCGATTTCGCTGCTCAAGAACCGGCGCGGCGAAATCGACGTGAATATTCCGGTGTCGGGCTCGCTCTCGAATCCGGAGTTCAGTCTGGGCGGACTGATCTGGAAGGCGGTGCTCAACCTGATCGCCAAGGCCGTGACCGCGCCGTTCTCGCTGCTCGCCAATGCATTCGGCGGCGGCGGTCAGGAACTGGGTTATGTGGAGTTTGCGGCAGGCTCGGCGAAACTCACCGACGCCGACGACAAGAAGCTCGACACCATCGCCAAGGCGCTTGAGGACAAGCCTTCGATCAAGATCGATCTGATTGGCCGCGTCGATCCGGCCGTGGATACGCCTGCGTTGCGCGAGAAGTATGTGGATCGGCTGGTGCGCCAGCAGAAGATCAAGGACACCGTGGGCAATGGCGAAAGCGTGGACACGTCCGAGGTGCAGGTCGATCAGAAGGAATACGAAAAATACCTGACCAAGGCGTATAAGGCAGGCGATTTCAAGAAGCCTCACAACATGATCGGCTTCACGAAGTCTCTGCCCGTGGACGACATGAAGCAGGCGCTGGCCGAACACGCACCCGTGGACGACGCGTCGCTGCGCGATCTCGCGCAACAGCGTGCGCAGGCGGTGCAGCAGTACTTCGAGGGCAAGGTGGATCCGAGCCGCGTGTTCGTGGTCGCGCCCAAGCTCGATGCCAAGGGTATCGACGACAAGGGCGCGACGACGCGGGTGGATTTCGGCCTGAAGTGATCGCGCCGATATGACGATGAAACGAGGCGCGTGGCTGCGCGCCTCGTTTTTTATGCCGCGAGAACCGACGGTATGCGCCGCTTGACCCACTGCGTCGCCTGATCGTAGGCGTGCGCGACTTGCAGCACGGACAGATCGGCCTGCGGCTTGCCGATCACCTGAATGCCCATCGGCAAGCCCTGCGTGTTGAAGCCGGCCGGCACGCTGATCACCGGCAAACCGGCGAGACTCGCGCCGATCACCACTTCCATCCAGCGGTGATAGGTATCCATCTCACGGCCCGCAATCGACTTGGGCCAATGCTGGTTCGCGTCGAACGGGAACAGTTGCGCACTCGGCAACGCTAGATAGTCGTGGTGTTCGAATAGCGCGAGCAGCGCGTTGTACCACTGGCTGCGCGCCACCGACGCATTCCACACGTCCTCGCCCGAGAGCGCGAAGCCGCCTTCCACTTCCCACTGCGCTTCGGGCTTGAGCAGCGCGCGCTTCGCGGGATCGCGATAGAGCGCGCCCAGCGAACCCGCCACCGAAAAATGACGCAGCGTGCGCCAGCATTCCCACAGCTTTTCCATCGGATAGTCGAGGCGCGCGGCCTCGACCTTGCAGCCGATCGCACCGAAATCTCCGAGCGCCGTTTCGCATAGTGCGAGCACGCCGTCTTCCATCGGCAGATAGCCGTTGTAATCGCCGAGCCAGCCGATGCGCGCCCCGCCGAAGTCGCGCGCGAGCGGCTGGGCGAATTGCGCTGCGTCTTCAGCGATGGAGAGCGGCGCGCGTGCGTCGTAGCCGGCTTGCGTCGACAGCAGCATGGCGAGGTCGGTCACGCTGCGGCCCATCGGGCCCGCGTAGCCGAGCTGGTTGTAGTAGAGATCGACGGCGGGCACCGACGGCACGCGTCCCTGCGAGGGACGGAAACCGAACACGTTGTTCCAGCCCGCCGGGTTGCGCAGCGACCCCATCATGTCGCTGCCGTCGGCCACCGGCAGCATGCGCAGCGCGAGTGCAACGGCCGTGCCGCCGCTGCTGCCGCCCGCGCTGCGCGTGGCGTCATAGGCGTTGAGCGTGGTGCCGAACACGGTGTTGTAGGTATTCGAGCCCAGTCCGAATTCCGGCGAGTTGGTCTTGCCGATAAAGATCGCGCCCTGCGCGCGCATGCGGGCGGCCACCAGGGCGTCGGCCTTCGGCACTTCGTCGCGGAAGATCGGCGAGCCTTGCGTCGAGGCGATGCCCGCGGTGGCGGTGAGGTCCTTGGGCGCCTGCGGAATGCCGTGCAGCCAGCCCAGATACTCGCCGCGCGCGAGTTGCGCGTCGCGCTCGCCGGCTTCCTCGAGGAGCGCCGCGCGATCGCGCAGCGACACGATTGCGTTGGCCGGCGTATTCACGCGCGCGATGTGATCGAGGAAGGCGGTCATGACTTCGCGGCACGAGACCTTGCGCAGACGAATCCATTGCGACAGTTCGAGGGCGTCGGCGGCGACGATGTCCTGGGGTGTGGCGGGCGATGCCTGATTCATGCGTGACTCTCGTGAACGATGGATTTAACGATTGGTTGCGGATGGAACAGGGGGAGCTTTATTGTCGCGCGTCAAACCTGCGAGGGAAAGGTAACGGCTGGTTGCCGCGTGAAGCAGCGGTTGCCGCCAGGGGATGACAGTTTGTCGGTGGGTTGTCGGGTTAACCCCTGACAATCGGCTGGAGGCGTTTCAGATTTTTCCTATGCAAAAAGGGGAGTGCGTCGTTCAGGCTGTAGTTTTCGCGCCGAAAGGCGCTTCGCATTCACGCCTCCGAAAACATGGAACAAAAAATGAAGCGCATCGTGGTTATCGAC
This sequence comes from Burkholderia sp. Ax-1719, assembly GCF_011753055.1. Taxonomy (GTDB): domain Bacteria; phylum Pseudomonadota; class Gammaproteobacteria; order Burkholderiales; family Burkholderiaceae; genus Paraburkholderia. Next base: position 81,091 of record NZ_VWWJ01000026.1, read on the forward strand.
GATCACCCGATCGTCCTCAAGATGCTCGCCAACGTCCTGCATACCGAATATGAACTGGTGGGCGAATGCGGTGACGGTGAGGAAGGCTTGCGTCTTGTCCACGCCTTGCAGCCGGATCTCGTGATTCTCGATCTCGAATTGCCGAAGCTCGATGGCCTCTCGGTCATCCGCGGCATTCGCACGAAACAGACCGGCACGCGCGTTCTGGTGTTGTCCGCGAAACCCGAGCAGGTCATGGCCAATCACACGCGCATTGCGGGCGCGAACGGGTACGTGAGCAAGAGCCGTGGGGTGGAGGAGTTGTGTGGCGTGGTGAAGGCCGTGCTGCTGGGCTACGACTGCTTCCCGGCGGGCAGTTGCGGCGGCGGCCGCGATGTGGCGCTCAACGGGCTGTCGCCGCGCGAGGTCGAAGTGCTGCAGTATCTCGCGCGCGGCATGAGCAACAAGGGCGTGGCCGCACGTCTGGGTCTGTCCGACAAGACCGTGAGCACCTACAAGACGCGTGTGCTCGACAAGCTGGGTGTGTCTTCGCTGGCGGCGCTGATCGAATTCGCTACGTTGAACAAGCTCATCGACTGATCGTTACGGTTACGTTCGCAACGGCCAAAAAAAAGGCCCCAACCAGTGGTGGTCGGGGCAATGAGAATACACCGTGCGCTCCGGGGAACGAAACGCCCAACTACGTTACCGTCACCGCGCGAGCGAAGCAACGCCAGCCCATTACCCTGCATTACCGTGGACGTGCAATCGGCATAGCGCCGAGGTTTGCGGATATTCGTCCACGATCCACTATTCGGCGAAGGTTCGACGGCGCGAGTCCCTTATTCAGCGTCTTTCGGCCTGTAAATCAATTCGGATATCGAATCAATTTAATGGGGTTTCGATCGACAATTACGAAACATGTCGAGTAAGCAAGTGAAATGAGAAACCCATCAGAGGTTTGCTGACCCGAAGCGCTTCAGATGTCGAAATGCAACGAGGCCGGTTGCTTCTTCGCGGAAGCAACCGGCCTCGGTAGTGTCACACTTGATCGGCTAGTCGATCAATAGTGCGGCGGGGGCGGGCGATGGTCGTCGCCGTGCCAGTGCGGGGGACCCGGATCGTGCGGATGGTGGTGCATCCACTCGTCGTGTTCCCAGTAACGGTGGCCGTCCCAGTAACGGTTGTCGTGCCAGCCGATCGACACTTGCACGCCTACCGGCATCATGTGCGCTTCGCCATATTGCGGCGCCGAATCGGCACGCAAGCCGTACGGAGCGGACTGGGCGAAGGCGCTCGAGGCACCCATCAGCGCGCCGCCTGCCAGCAGCGCGGCTGCGAGAGCGCGTGCGGGGGTCTTCCAGCTCTTCGTGTTCATATTCTTTCCTCCTCATCGAAGTCCGTCGTCCGCTTCTTGCAGTGCGTGGTGCGCTGCGTTGCGTTCGACCATGGACCCAAGCTTATCGGGCGGAAGTCGGTGAATACGTGAGCACTTGTAAGCTTTCATTTCGAGCGATCCGTCCCCAAAAAAGGCCGATTTGACGTTTAAGCCTTGATGCAAAACGGATTACAGGCTGTTTCTGAACCTTGCCGTTCGGTTTCAAAGGGTCGGGTTGTCAAGAGGCGTTACATTCGACCGATCGCCGACCCCGAAGCCTCATGACCGTTGTGTCCGCAACATTTCAATAACGTGTCATTTTTAATTCAAAAAGCCTTCATTTGATGGGCTTGGGGGTAGGGACATCGATTGCTGCCTGCGGGCTGAGAACGACCTCATCGGCCCAGGAGCGGCCGTTGGGCACGGTGCATCGGATATTGACCGGGGCGGCTCCGCCTCGCGACAGGGGTGCTCGCTCTAAGCAATAGCCCCCATCTGGCGTGCTCGTTCCTCGATCTGCCTGGCGTTCCACAAGAGAAACCACCCCAGTCCGCCGAGAAAAATCTCCAAAAGCACGATTTCCCCAATCAACATGAAAAGAGTAACCGGGTGATGAATTTGCGATATTGTTCCCCCGACGATCGGGAGGAATACGAGAATCCACCCAGACATCCGAGACCATTGGGCCTGACGTAACAACTTCTCTCCGGGCGCCAATTCGATGTCAGCGATCTGTGATCGCGACAGCCCTGAAATCTTTGCGTTTCGCCACCGCAACCATCTGAAAACTGCGGCGACGAACACAACGAAGATGAAAGCGAATATTCGCGTATCAACATGCGCACTTGCGCCCATCTATGAGCCTCGTCTGTGAAGCGTGCGCTTCACCGATTTGGTGAGCTTGCACCAGCCAAATCGGCCGCTAGCCGTTTCCATCGAAGTCGAACCCCTCTTTCTGGCCGACTATCGCGCGATTTCGTCGACTGAGATCTTTATCAATCGTCTCGCGAATTCCCTCTTTTGCGATTGATAAACCACCACATCGTGATGCCCCAAAAAATTCCACCGATCATAAATATGCCGGCATTCCTTGCGGCATCCAATGCTCCGATTTCGCGGCCCTGGAAAAATTGAATGACGGTGAAGATAAGAGCACTAGTAAGTCCCCACGCCAGGACCCCGCGGACGACGACAAATCGCAACATTGGATTCACCATATGAACAGGACACCTTGATCGCGCACGCACAAGAAGTCGGCATCCACGCTAGAAACCAGACCTGCTGGAAACGTGACTGCGATCCGAAACACCTGAAGTTCAGGTATGCATTCTTCAAATGTTATTCATCAAGTTCGCTGACAAATATCTCAGTTGACTTAATAATGATCCAGCAAAGAATCAGGCTAATACCCAGCAGGCATAAGCAGCCAATCAAGTCGTGCCAAATATAGCCGCAGAGCGCCATTGACCCGGCGAGCATAGCCAGTACCAATAACTTGTCGAGCCGACTGACTGTCTTTCGATGTGTGTCATCGTGTTTTGGCATTGGGTCGCCTTCAATGTCCGGTATTGAAATCCGGCTTAATAAATTTTCTGGGTAGATAGTGTATAACATAAGGTTGAATGAGAATACGTCTCATCTGTGTTTTATGCGAAATGGTTTCAACTCTAGTCTCATTAAGCATCGCTCCCTGGTCTAAATAATGGCGAAAAGTGATTCTCCCAATCCAGCGACCGAGATTCTTCGCGCTTACTGGAAGTCCGATCGACGGATGTTGCTTGTCGTCGCGGCCGTTGTCATCCTTGCGAGTGTGAGCGCCGTCGCCGGCCCCTATGTTTTTTCTCGATTCATCGATCGGCTTTCTCGCGCGCATGTGTTGGCGACAGTCGTCTGGAGTCTTGCGCTCTATCCTGTTCTGCTGGGCCTTGCCAGTTCGCTCCAGCGCGTTGCCCAGTATCTGGCGTACATGAGTGCCGAAAATCTCGGATTCATCACCAGCACACGTTTTTTCGAGCGAATTCTAAAAAAGACCACAGCATTCTTCATCGAGCACAATCCGGTCGAGATCCAGAGTGCCAACGCTCAAGGTCGGTCAGCGCTTACGATGCTTGTGCAGTTATGTCTCGGTAGCCTGATTCCGGGCGTCATCCAGATCGCCCTTACGCTGATCACATTAGGAACCCTGATCAATTTACAGATTGTCGCGATTGTCGTTGTCTATGGAGTGGTGGCCGTAACGATTACAACCCTCTCTGTGCAGCGTTCCCGTGCCTTTCTGGACAGTGCGGTGCAGGCCGGACAGCGTAGTGCCCGCTTCGTCGGCGGCGCCATCAACGCAATGGAGACGCTCCGGCATTTCGGTAGCCATCGCTGGATGAGCCGACGATTCTCTGAGACCGCGCAAGAGGTGCGTGACAATTGGCGCGCCTACGTACTGAGGCGAACTGGATATGTTGGCTGGCTTGGTATTGCATTAATGCTGCAGTTTGGAGTGACGTTCTATCTGCTTCTGCCACGTTATTCTGAAGGAACGATCACGATTGGCAGCATCGTATTGTTCAACACGCTGCTGCTACAACTCAATCAGCCATTCGAGATGATTGCGCATACCATTGACGAAATGACGCGCGTCAGGGCATCTCTCGCGCCATTCGTCGCTATGTGGCGCGCGCCGGAAGAGAGCCAGGTCTCTCACGATTGCGACATTTTGCTGAGCGAAGGCCGCGTCGTATTTGATAACGTGAGCTATCGGTATGAAAACGGACGCGGCGTATTCGGAGTCAATTTGATCGCCGAACGCGGACGGATAACTTTTCTGGTAGGAGAAACTGGATCGGGTAAATCGACGGTTTTCAAACTTGCGTTGAAATCAATCGAAGCCAGCGCAGGCCGCATCCTGGTCGACGACATCGATCTAAAGATCATTCCATCGGCGCTCTGGTATGAGCGCGTGGCCGTTGTGCCCCAAGATGCTGTTCTGTTGAATGAGAGCCTGGCCGATAACATTCTTCTTGGCCGGCCACGCGACGAAAACAGGTTGCTTGAAGCAACGGCGAAAGCCGCGATCCTGCCGTTTATCAACAACCTTCCCGACGGATTCGAGACGACGGTCGGAGAAAGAGGCTTGAAGTTATCGGGTGGAGAGCGACAACGTATCGCGATAGCGCGCGCGCTCTACGGGAAGCCAGCGATTCTTTTTCTTGACGAAGCGAGTTCCGCACTTGATGAGCAAACCGAACGCGATGTCATGGACCATGTGCGAGGCCTGGCTGAAGAAGTCACTGTGATTGCGATCACGCATCGTCTATCGGTTGTGGCGGAAACGGATCAGTTAGTCAGGGTGGGAAAGCCTGAAACTTCCTCCATCCACGCTCACGCAGGCACTGAAAATCTGGTAGCGGGTAGCAGCGAATAGCTTCGCGATCACGGCTTGCGAGCGTGACGTCCCGGTCACATTGTGGGCGCGCCAGGACCGCACTCCTCGCGCAGAAGTCCTCACCAATCTTCCATAGACTGGAACAGTCCTCCCCTCGCAACCCGGTTTTTAGGGGCGCGCGTGCTGCGTAGACTTGTCGCATCGACTCGCCGCTCGCACGGCAGATCGCCCGCGCAGCGAGTCCGTTCAGACCACAGGAGAGTACGGTGAAGAACGCAATGCTACGCACGGCGCTGGTTTCGATGATCGCAGTGATTCCGGCGATATCGTTTGCACAATCGATCCACAATGGCCCGGTGACGCGTGCGCAGGTGGTGCAGGAACTGGTCGATCTCGAGTCGGTTGGCTACAGCCCGGCGTCGGGCAACGACGTCAATTATCCCGATGACATTCAGGCCGCGCTGCGCCGCCTCGAAGCGAAACGCGCCGATGAAGCGCGCGTTGCCCAGCAGCAACCGCAAAACGATATCGCGCAATCGGGTTACGGCGCGCAGCCGGTGCAGACCAGCGAAGCGGGCGGCCCGGTGGCCGCGTTGCGCAGTGCGGAGCCGCCTGCGTACCAGCATCATTAAGCTGCGTAGTGAATCCGCATGACCGGGTTGTCAACGAAAGTGCCGCATCGAAGCGGCGCTTTTTCATGCGTCGGGCGGAACGCCCATCATTTGCAGCGTACCTTGCATCACGCCCGAGAACACCGGGCCCGCAACGGTGCCGCCATAAAACGACCCGCCCGCCGGATCGTCGATCATGACGGCGACGATCACACGCGGCGCGCTCATCGGCGCCATGCCGACAAACAGCGCGCGATAGCGGTTCTTCGCGTAGCCTGCGCCGATCTGCTTGCGCGCCGTGCCGGTCTTGCCGCCGACGCGATAGCCTTCGACATTGGCCGCGCGGCCCGTGCCGCCTTCACGCGTGGCCGATTCCAGCATGGCGCGTAAAGCGGCCGCCGATGCCGGCGTGGTGACCGTGCGCGGCTGCGTCGCGGCGGAACCGGGCGCGCTGTCATGCAGCAGCTTCGCGGGATACATCGTGCCGTCGCCGGCATACGCCGTGTAGACCTGCGCGATCTGCAGCAGCGAAGCCGACAGCCCATATCCATAGGCCATGGTCGCCTGCTCGATCGGACGCCAGCGCGCCCACGGTCGCACGCGGCCCGCCGCGGCGCCGGGGAAGGTCACTTCGGGCCGCAAGCCAAGACCATAGTCCTGATACTTGTTCCAGATGGTCTGAGCGGGCAGGTTGAGCGCCATCTTCGCAAGCGCGATATTGCTCGACTTCTGGATCGCCTCGGCCACCGTCATGCGACCGTGGTTCGAGGTGTCGTGGATCACGGCGGGACCGATGCGGAAGGTGCCGGGCGTCGTATCGATGAGGGTGTTGGCGTTGACCTTGCGCAAATCCATCGAGAGCGCCGCGACCACCGGTTTGATCGTCGAGCCCGGCTCGAACGTGTCGATCACGGCGCGGTTGCGTAGCTGACGGCCCGTGAGGCGCGAGCGGTTGTTCGGATCGAACGACGGCCAGTTCGCGAGCGCGAGAATATCGCCGTTCTGCGCGTCCAGCACCACGACACTGCCGGCTTCCGCGTGATGCTTCGCAACGGCGGCCTTCAGCTGCGAATAAGCGAGCTGCTGCACGCGGCGGTCGATGGTGAGCTGCACTGTGTCGCCGTTGTGCGGCTGGATGCGCTCGCTCGGCTCCGAAATCACGCGGCCCAGCCGGTCGCGGATCACTTCGCGTTGCCCCGGCGTGCCGTGCAGGCGCTTATCCGCGGCCAGCTCGACGCCTTCCTGGCCCTTATCTTCGACGTCGGTAAAGCCCACCACGTGTGCGGCGGATTCGCCTTCGGGATAGAAGCGTTTGGAATCGGCGATCAGCGTGATGCCGCCGGTGGCCATTTCGTCGATATGGGCGGCGGTTTCGGCGTCCACCTGGCGCTTGAGCAGCACGAACGAGCGCTCGGGCGGCAGACGGTGGCGCAGCTCGGAAACCGGCATGTCGAGCAGTTTCGCCAGCGGGCCGTGTGCCGCTTCGTCGAGCAGTTTCGGATTGGCCCAGATTTCGAACGTTTCCAGGCTCACGGCAAGCAGCGCGCCGTTGCGGTCGACGATGCGCCCGCGCATGGCGTCGAGTTCGAGCGTGCGCTGATAGCGCTTTTGCCCCTGCTTGACGTAAAAACCGTGATTGACGACCTGAACCCAGAGCGCGCGGCCCGCGAGTGCGGCGAAGGCCGCAAAGGTGATAAACACGACAAGCTTCGAGCGCCACGCGGGCAATTGCGGCGCCAGCATCGGATGTCGGGTCGCGGTGGCGTGCGGATCGCGCGGCGGTTTCCTGGAACGGATCATCGGGGTGGAGCAGGGGGTGGCTAGAATATTATTGTAAACATAGAGTAATTAAAATGAAATTTTAGGTGGCAATTCATTGTTCGAACGTGAGCGTTTTTGCGTAGCCTCAGGAAAACGCCAATACGCACAGAGGAAAATTGCCGGACGCAGCGCCTTACCCTAAAGTAAGGACATTCCACGGAGATCGATATGGCTTCCGCAACGTTGACATCAAAGGGGCAGATCACCATACCTGCCGATGTACGCACGCACCTGGGACTTTCAACTGGCGACCGCGTTGAATTCATCCTCAATGAAGCGACGGGACATTACGAAGTCGTGCCAGCCACCTGTTCAGTGACTTCGCTTAAAGGCATCGTGCGTAAGCCACGCAAAGCGGTGACGATTGAAGAAATGAACGAGGTCATTGCCCGGCAAGGCAGCGCCTCGCGATGATTGGCCTCGATACCAATGTCCTCGTGCGCTATTTTGCTCAGGACGACCCCGTTCAGTCGAGAAAGGCGACCGCCCTGATCGAATCGCTGACTGCAGAGCAGCCCGGCTACATCACGCAGGTGGCGCTTATCGAAACGGTGTGGGTGCTCGCGCGCGCCTATGACCTGGGTCGCGAAGAGATCGTGCACGTGATCGAGACAGTGCTGAGAGCACGCGAACTGATTGTCGAGGTGGCAGAGACCGTCTGGAAGGCCGTGCGGGTCTATGCGGGATCTTCAGCCGATTTCGCCGACTGCTTGATCGAGCGGAGTTGCCACGACGCGCAGTGTGAATACACGGCGACATTCGATACCAAAGCCGCCAAAACTGCGAGCATGAAACTTATTAAGTAGGGGCGTCACCGCGTCCCCCGATCCGCGGCGTCCCCCACACATGTTCACGCCATCGCCGGCAGCCTGAAGCTCGCAATCGACTCGCGCAGCCCGCTCACCTGATCCTTGAGCGAATGTGCCGCCGCCGCAGCCTCTTCCACCAGCGCCGCGTTCTGCTGCGTCACCTGATCCATCTCGCCCACCGCGCGATTGACCTGTTCGATGCCCGCGCTTTGTTCGCGCGAGGCGTTGCTGATCTCTTCGAGAATCTCATGCACGCGCCGCACGGACTGGACGATTTCACTCATCGTCGTGCCCGCGTTGGTCACGAGTTGCTGGCCTTCGGTGACGGTGCCGGTCGACTTCTCGATCAGCGCCTTGATCTCCTTCGCCGCAGCTGCCGAGCGCTGCGCGAGGCTGCGCACTTCCGCCGCGACCACCGCGAAGCCGCGTCCCTGTTCGCCCGCGCGCGCCGCTTCCACCGCCGCGTTGAGCGCGAGGATATTGGTCTGGAAGGCGATACCGTCGATTACGCCGATGATGTCGCCAATCTGCTGCGAGCTGTGCGTGATGTCGCCCATCGTGCGCACCACGTCGTCCACGACGACGCTGCCGCGCGTGGCGACGTCGGCGGCCTGGCTGGCGAGCGTGGCTGCGTGCTGCGCGCTATCCGCGTTCTGACGCACGTTGGCCGTCATCTGGTCCATGCTCGACGCGGTTTGCACCAGCGCGGCCGCCTGTTCTTCGGTGCGTTGCGAAAGGTCGGTGTTGCCCGCGGCGATTTCGTTGGCGCCCACGTTGATGTTTTCCGCGCCGCTGCGCACGCGCGCGACCGTCTGCACCAGCGCGCCCTGCATGGTGGCGAGCGCGCGCATCAGGCTGTGATCGTTCGCCCCGTGCACCTCGACGCGCGAGGTGAGATCGCCCTGGGCGATGCGATTGGCCGTTTCCACCGCGGTTTCCAGTTCGCCGCCGATGCTGCCGCGCACGCTCTTCACCACGAACACCATTACCACGGTCGCCGCGCCGCCCAGCACGAAGGTCACGAGCACCCAGCGCAGCAGGCTGCTGTAGAACGCGGCGCTCACGTCGTCCATATACATGCCGGTGACGATCACCCAGTCCCACGGCGCAAAGCGATTGCCAAAGCTCAGCTTCGGCACGGGTTCGCTATGACCGGGCTTGGACCAGAGGTAGTTGACGAAGCCGCCGCCCGGCTGGTTGGCCGCTTCGGAAAGCGCCGTGAAAACATGTTTGCCCGAAGGATCGGCGAAATCGGTGAGCGCCTTGCCGTTCAGCTCGGGCTTGATCGGATGCATCAGCATCACGGCCTGCGAGTTGTTGATGCTCAGATAACCGTCCTTGCCATAACGGATCGAACCGATCACGGCGAGCGCCTGTTTTTGCGCATCGGCTTCGGGCATGACGTTGTGCTGCGAGAGGCCGTAATAGTAGTTGGCGATGCTGGTGGCTTCGTCCACGAGCGTCGTCAGTTGCGCGCGGCGTTCGCGGATCATGCCGTCGCGGCTTTGCCATGCGCCGAAGGCAACGATCAGAAGCAGGCCGATCCAGAGGATCGCGATCATCGAGCGGAGTTTCTTGTTGAGAGTCATCGTCTGCTTGGTCGGTCAGAGGGGCGTGGGGCTTCTAGCCAGCTTTTCATCCAGCGAATGGGACGCTTCGCCTTCCTGTGTTTACGGCCTGCACAAACCGCCGCGTGACCTGGGACGAACCCTGTTTCCTCTTAGGAAACCAACGCTCTTGTAGAGCACCATTTGGCTTGCCGCGAAAGTGCACAAAAAATGGCGCAAAAAGCCTTTAAAAGCCACAAATTTCACTGCAACACCATGATTTGCCACTTCTGGTGGGGATCGACGGCAAGTGCGAATCATTTCCGCTATAGTCGCGGCTTCGGCCCAAAGCCAGCGCTGTTTTTTGACTCGTTTTAATGAGTCTTTGCATCGATCGCCGCCTTGAATTCCACATTTAATGGCAGCCACAAAAATCGATTTGCGCATTGGCGATCCACGGGCCAGAAACCGGTTTAACCAACGATGCGACGCACGCGACGCAGCCTTTTAAAGCGCGGCGCGACGACGTCCACTGGAGTAAAAAAATGAACGCACGCGAACCCTCGATGGTTTCCAACGCACTTCCGACTTCGGCCACCTCGCGCAGCGCACGCCTGCGTCAGATGCTGTTGAGCAACGAACTCGAATTCCTGATGGAAGCGCACAACGGTCTGTCCGCGCGTATCGCGCGCGAAGCGGGCTTCAAGGCAATCTGGGGTTCGGGCCTATCGATTTCGGCGCAGTTTGGCGTGCGTGACAACAACGAAGCGAGCTGGACGCAGGTGGTCGATAACCTCGAATTCATGGCCGACGCCAGCGATCTGCCGATCCTGCTGGACGGCGACACCGGCTACGGCAACTTCAACAACGTGCGCCGCCTCGTGCGCAAGCTCGAACAGCGCGGCATCGCCGGCGTCTGTATCGAAGACAAGGTGTTCCCGAAGACCAACAGCTTCATCGGCGGCGAAGCGCAACCGCTCGCCGACATCGACGAATTCTGCGGCAAGATCAAGGCGGGCAAGGACTCGCAGACGGACGAGAATTTCTCGATCGTCGCACGCGTGGAAGCGCTGATCGCCGGCTGGGGCATGGACGAAGCGCTCAAGCGCGCCGAAGCCTATCGCCAGGCAGGCGCGGACGCGATCCTGATCCACAGCAAGCTCTCGAAAGCTGACGAGATCCTCACGTTTGCACGCGAATGGGCAGGCCGCGGTCCGCTCGTGATCGTGCCGACCAAGTACTACAGCACGCCCACCGACGTGTTCCGCAAGGCGGGTATCAGCACGATCATCTGGGCAAATCACCAGATCCGCGCAGCCGTTTCGGCGATGCAGGCCGTGACCAAGACGATCTACGAAACGCAAACGCTCGTCGACGTCGAAGACCGCATTGCTACGGTCAACGAAATTTTCCGTCTGCAGGACGCCGACGAATACTCGGAAGCCGAAAACCGTTACCTGTCGACCACGCGTTCGGCGGGCTCGGCGATCGTGCTGGCGGCCAGCCGCGGATCGGGCCTCGACGCCGTCACCGAAGACAAGCCGAAGGTCATGCTGCCGGTCGCGGGCAAGCCGCTGCTGCGCTGGCTGGTCGACGCGTTCAAGAAGGAAGCGATCAACGACATCACGGTGGTGGGCGGTTACAAGGCCGAAGCGATCGACACGGCCGGCATCAAGCTCGCGCGCAACGAACGCTATGCGCAGACCAACGAACTCGCCTCGCTCGCGTGCGCCGTCAATGCGCTCGACAACGACACGGTGATTTCGTACGGCGATCTGCTGTTCCGCAGCTACATCCTGCGCGATCTGGTGGATAGCGATGCCGAATTCAGCGTCGTGATCGACTCGTCGCCGGCATCGGAAAACGCCAGCGTGCGCGACTTCGCATGGTGCTCGGCGGGCGACGATCGCGGTCTGTTCGGCAACAAGGTGTATCTGCAACGCGTGTCGTCGGATGAGGCATCGCAAGCCACCGCGCCGAGCGGCCGCTGGATCGGTCTCACGAGCGTGCGCGGCGCGGGCCGCGACAAGCTCAAGGCCAAGATTGCGCAACTGCAGACGCGCGCCGATTTCGACTCGCTCGACATGCCGGCGCTGCTCAATGCGCTGATCGAAGACGGCGAGAAGATCGAAGTGCAATACGTGCGCGGCCACTGGCGCGGCGTGAACGACCTCGAAGACTTCCGTCGCGCGGGTGATTTCGCGCACGCACAAACGCCGATCGGCGGCGGCACGGCAGGCGCGAAGCCGGAGGCCAAGGCATGATCGAAGCAGCACAGTTTGTCGAAGCGGCGCGCGAGCGCGGCTTCGAATGGTACGCAGGCGTGCCGTGCTCGTACCTCACGCCGTTCATCAACTACGTGCTGCAGGACGATACGCTGCATTACGTCTCGGCGGCCAATGAAGGCGACGCGGTCGCGCTGGTGGCGGGCGTGGCGCTCGCGGGCAAACGCGGCATCGCGATGATGCAGAATTCGGGTCTCGGCAATGCGGTGAGCCCGCTGACGTCGCTCACCTGGACCTTCCGTCTGCCGCAACTGCTGATCGTGACGTGGCGCGGCCAGCCCGGCGTCGCCGATGAGCCGCAGCACGCGCTGATGGGCCCGGTCACGCCGCAGATGCTCGACACGATGGAGATTCCCTGGGAGCTGTTCCCCACGGAAGCCGACCAGATCGCGCCCGCGCTCGAACGCGCCGTCAAGCACATGGACGAAACGGGCCGCCCGTACGCGCTCGTGATGCAGAAGGGCAGCGTGGCGTCGTACGAACTCAAGGGCGGCGGCGCGATGCCCGCGAAGCATGCGCTGCCGGTCGCGCAGTCGAAGTTCACGGGCCGTGGCTACGACGAACTGCCGACGCGCCAGCAGGCGCTCGAACGCGTGATCGCCGCAACGCCCGCCGAATCGACGGTCGTGGTGGCATCGACGGGCTTCTGCGGCCGCGAACTCTACGCCATCGACGATCGTTCGAACCAGCTGTACATGGTTGGCTCGATGGGCTGCGTGACGCCGTTCGCGCTCGGTCTTGCGCTCGCGCGTCCGGATCTGAACGTGGTCGCGCTCGACGGCGACGGCGCGGCGCTCATGCGCATGGGCGCGTTCGCGACGCTCGGCGCTTATGGTCCGTCGAACCTCACGCACGTGCTGCTCGATAACGGCGCGCACGATTCGACCGGCGGTCAGGCCACCGTCTCGCAGCAGGTTTCGTTCGCGAACGTGGCCGCCGCATGCGGTTACGCCGATGCCGTGGAAGGCGACGAACTCGCCACGCTCGACGCCGTGTTGGCCGCCGCGCAGGATCGCGCAAAGGGCGCAAGCGGCGTCGCGGGCACGCGTTTCGTATGCCTGACGATCAAGCGCGGCACGCCCGACGGCCTGCCGCGCCCGACCATCACGCCGCCCGACGTCAAGACGCGTCTGATGCGCCACATCGGCGCTGCCGCTCATTAAGGACACTCAGCCCATGCTGTTGCTCAATCCCGGCCCGGTCACGCTCACTGAACGCGTGCGTCGCAGCCTGTTGCAGGAAGATTTGTGCCATCGCGAAAGCGAGTTCTTCGACGTGCAGGAAGAGGCGCGCACGCGTCTCGTCGGCGTCTACGATCTCGATCCGGCGCAGTGGCAAGCGGTGCTCATGACCGGCTCCGGCACGGCGGCGGTCGAAAGCATGATCGCTTCGCTCGTGCCCGCCAACGGCAAGCTGCTGATCGTCGAAAACGGCGTGTATGGCGAGCGCATCACCGCCATCGCCACGCAGTACGGTATCGCGCATGAAGTCGTGAAGCATGAGTGGATGGACGCGCCCGACCTTGCGCGTATCACCGCCGCGCTGGACGCCGACAAGTCGATCACGCACGTCGCGATCATTCATCACGAAACCACCACGGGCCGTCTGAACGATCTGCGCGCGCTGGGCGAGGCCTGCCGTGCGCGCGGCGTGCAGATGCTTGTCGATGGCGTGAGCAGCTTCGGCTCGGAAGCGATTGATTTCGACGATACGAGCATCGCCGCTGTGGCCGCGACCGCGAACAAGTGCCTGCACGGCGTGCCTGGCGCGGCCTTCGTGGTAGTGCGCCGCGCGGCGCTCGCCACGGCTGCTAGCCGCACGTATTACCTCGATCTCAAGCGTCTCGCGACGCTGCAGGATCAGCGCAATACGCCGTTTACGCCGTCGGTGCACGCGTACTACGCGCTCGTCGAAGCGCTGCGCGAACTCGCCGACGAAGGCGGCTGGAAGGCGCGTCACGCGCGCTATGCGGCGCTCTCCGAGCAGGTGCGTGCCGGTCTGGCCGCGCGCGGCATGGATTGCGTGCTGCCGAAGGAAGAATCGTCGGTGGTTCTGCGCGCGTTCCGTCTGCCTGCTGGCATCGACTATCCGAAGCTGCACGACGCGCTCAAGGCGCGCGGCTTCGTGATCTACGCAGGCCAGGGTGGTTTGTCGAAGGAACTGTTCCGTATCTCGACGATGGGCGATATCCACGCCGCCGACGTCGAGCGCCTGCTCGCCTCGTTCGACGAGATCGCGAAGTAAGGCAGCGCCTTAGCCCGTAAAAAAGGCCTTGCAGCGAGTGATCGCTGCAAGGCCTTTTGTGTTTTTCGCGCGAGGTTTCTACCGCGATTCAGCCCGTCGCGCGTTCGCTGGTGCGCACCGCCGATGCCTTTTTCGCAGGTTTGGCGGCGGCTTTGCGTCGCGCGCGCGCCTTCTTCAGCCAGATCAGCACGCCCGTCACGCTGAGCACCGCGACCATGACGCCCACGAAGCTGACCGCGATGCGCCCCGGCAACCCGGCAATACGGCCCGAGTGCAGCGGAAACTGCGCCTGGATGAAGATGTCGCCCGCGCTGCCCTCGCCGGGAATCTGCTTCGCGAGCACCTTGCCCGTGTGCGCGTCCATGATGAGCCACGGATTGCCGAGACCCGCATCGCCGTGATCCTTGCCCGCTGCGTAATAGCCCACGCCGACATAGCCCAGCGACGGCACTGCGAACATGCCGCCCGGCGGCGCGCTGATGCCTGCGCGGCGGCCCGCTTCGGTGGCATCGGCGACGATGCGATCGCGCGCCGCGGCTTCGTCGGCGGGCGCGAGCGCGCCTTCCGGCGCGACGGAGCGGAACGCGTCGGGCGCCAGCGTCGAGAACACCGACACGACCGGACGCACAACTTGAGTGCCGAGATTCATCGACACCGAGGTGAGCGCCATCACCGTCAGCAGCCCCCACAGCCACACGCCGCCCGAGCGATGCAGGTCGAACGTGAGCGCGTAACCGCCGCGCTTGACACGAAACGCCAGCGACTTGCGCCAGCTTTTCAGATTCGGGAACGCCAGCACGATGGCGATAAACCCATCGAGCAGCCAGACCATGCCGACCACGCCCATCGTCCAGACGCTGAAGTCGATGCCCATTTTGGTCGGCAGAAACAGCGTGTAGTGCAACTGGTACAGGAAGGGAATCAGGTTCAGGCGCGCGAGCGACGGCGCGCCCCACATGCGTCGGCCCTGCACGGCGCCCGTGACGGGATCGAGCGCGACCTGGTTGTAGTCGAGCGCGTACGGTTGCTTCGTCTGCGGATCGAGCCGCGGCGAGACGCGCACCTGGAAGGTGTGGCCCGGCTCCACGGCAAGCGGCATGAAGGACACGGTGGCGCGCGGATCGGCGGCTTCGAGGCGCCTCGCCAGTTCGAGCGGCGCGAGCGGGGTGCCGGGCGTGTTGGCGTCGTAGAAGGACGGATTGAGCGCCGAGTCGAGTTCGTGATCCCAGGCGATCACCGCGCCCGTTATACCGGCCAGAAACAGGAAGGCCGCGATGCCCAGCCCGAACCAGCGATGCAGGCGTACCAGCAGCGGTCTCATAGGGCGGTCGTGCTGGCAAAGCGGCGCGTGCGCCGACGGACTGGAACGGGCGCGTGGAGCAAAACGGTCACGATGGCGTCGGCGGTCGGATTGAAGGTAAATAGTTGATCGCAAATGCGAATCGTTTGCATTTTACGGAGTGAGCGAGACTGATGCAAGCTTCATAGAAAGCTGATCGAAAGCATGTGCGGGTGGGGATCAATCAGCCCGTTTGAGGGACAGACTGATGCATGGCGACCGCGCCGCGAAGACCATCCGCGGCGGGCGAGGGAAACGACAGGACAGCGGACGAGGAAGGCGCGCCCAGCCGCTTAGACCGGGTCTTTGTTCGGCGGCCCGTCAGGTCGCTGCGGTTCCTCGACGTGGCCCGGAGGCGGTGGCGTGAGCGGATCGCGTTCGGGATCGCGCGTCGGATCGGCGAGCGGATCGGGAAGCGGGTTCGTATGCGAGCAGATCATCGCGGATACCTCGTGCGGCGGCGACGTGTGCCGCGCAGGACGTGTGGGTGGTCTTCATAGCGTAGGCGATGAAAAACCGCGTGCGCGGAGTTTCTGGCCCGCGACCACCCGCGCAATGCAGATTCCCGTCGAACGCCGGGGCGCTTCAGAGTCCGTCGAGATCGGCGGGCGTATCGACATCGCGCAGGATGCCGGGGTCGTTCACGTCGATGCGCGTGAGTGTCTGCGACGTCAGCAGCGCGCGCGCGCCTGCGTCGCCGTCCAGCGCGAGCAGCGCCTCGCGATGCCCGAAGCCAAAGCCCACCGGATGACCGCGCTGCCCCTCGTAGAACGGCGCGACGAGCGGCTTGCCTGCGTCGAGTTCGCGCGCGACCGCCTCGATGGTGCTGACGGCGATGCGCGGCATGTCCGCGAGCGCGACGATCCAGCTTTCGCCTTCGGTATCGGCTTCAATGGCGGCGGCGAGACTCGCGCCCATGCCGCGCACGGCGTCAGCCGCGAACACCACGTCGCAGCCCGCTTCGTTGAGCGTGTGGGCGAGCGTTTCCGCGCCAGGCCGCACGACCGCGATCACGCGCGGCACGACCAGCAGCAGCCGGTGCGCGGCCTCATGAGCGACGGCGATGCCATTGGGCAGCGGGGCGAGGAGTTTATTGCGCAGACCTTCGGGATCGAAGCGCGAACCTGTGCCGGCGGCGAGCAGTACGCCGGTGGCGAGCGATGCATAGGCCATGGGGAGTACCGCGGGTGCGCCGCGCGAGAGGGGTGAACGCAGATTGTGCGGCGCAACCGCGCGTGAGGCAAGCGCGCATTTGTGTGTGGCGCGGCGAGGCACTCAAGCGCTTAGGTCATCGTGTGCGCGGGCAGCATGACCTTGTCGAGTGTGATTGGCAAATCGCGCACCCGCACGCCGGTCGCGTGATAGACGGCGTTGGCAATCGCCGCGGGCACGCCCGTAATGCCGATTTCGCCGATGCCGCGCACGCCCAGCGCATTGAAATGCAGATCGGGCGGCCCGACGAACAGCACGTCCAGATCGCCGATATCGGCATTCACCGGCACGTGGTATTCGGCGAAATTGCCATTGGCGAAGCGTCCGCTGCGCGCGTCGAGCAGGCCTTCCTCGTGCAGCGCCGTGCTCACACCCCAGACCATGCCGCCCATCAACTGGCTGCGCGCCGTCTTGGCGTTGAGTATCTGCCCCACGTCGTAAGCGCCGACGATGCGCGCCACGCGCAGCGTGCCGAGATCGGCATCCACATGCACTTCCGCGAATACCGCGCCGAAGGAGTGGAAGGCGAACTGCTGCTTTTCCGCGCCGGGCTTCGCGGTGGCCTGCGCCTCGATGGGCTGGCCGCCCGCGCGCGCGATGATGGCGGCGGCTGGGTCGCGCTTCGACGCATCCGCGCGCAGCACGACCCAGCCGTCGACGACCGTGACGTCGGCGCTCGCCGCGCCGTGGA
>NZ_VWWJ01000027.1 GCF_011753055.1 Burkholderia sp. Ax-1719
ACTTCAACTCTCGCCTCCACTCTTCCCCTCAACGACGCTCTCCCGCGGCACCTCGATGGCGCTGGCCGTCGACGCCCTGCTCACGCCGCGCGCGGGCGGCGGCTGGAACGCCATGCTCGCGCTGCGCGCGCCCGACGGCGCAACCCAGGCCGATACCTCAAGCCTGAACACCGCGCCGATCCGCGCCGCCGTCGCGCAAGCGCACGTGCCCGGCGCGCTGTTCGTCGATATGAAAACCGAAGCCGACCGCCTTTACGCCAACTACGTGCGCGAAGATTTGCGTCTGTCGCTGGCGGGTTTTGCGGCGATCGCCGTGCTGCTGGCTTTCGCGCTGCGCTCGGTCAAGCGCGCCGCGCGCGCACTCGCGCCGCTGGTGACCGCCGTGCTCGTGGTGGCAGCGGGCTTTGCGCTCGCGGGCGTGGCGCTCACGATCCTGCACCTGGTGGGCATGCTGCTGATCGTGGCGGTCGGCTCGAATTACGCGCTGTTTTTCTGCAAGCACAAGCCAGACGACGGCCATCACCACGCCATTGCGCCGGGCACGCTGGTGTCGCTGCTGGTCGCCAATCTGGCGACGGTGGCGGGTTTTGGCCTGCTCGCGCTGTCGCATGTGCCGCTGCTCGAAACTTTCGGCCTGACGGTGGGACCAGGCGCGATGCTCGCGCTCGCATTCGCCGCGATTCTCGCGCCCCAGACTGCGCGCGCCGCGCCTGCGGGCGTGTCGGCAGTGGGCGCAGGGCTGAGCGCCCGCGAGGAGAAACGCGTATGAACGCCCCGACGCCGCTCCCGGTCACCGCCGCGCCGCGCCGCTGGAAACCCGCGCCGCTGATTACCGGCACCGCCGCGCTGCACGTGGGCGCGGCGGCGGCCATGCTCGCGCAACCGGCCACATGGCCCTGGGCAACCGGCGGCGTGATCGCCTCGCATCTCGTGCTGACCGCCGCGGGACTCTGGCCGAAGAGCGCCTGGCTCGGCCCGAACTGGCGGCGTCTGCCGCGCTTGCATGACGCGCAAGCCGCGCAGGACGGCATCGCCCTGACCATCGACGATGGCCCTGACCCCGAGGTCACGCCGCGCGTGCTCGACCTGCTCGACGCCCACGGCGTGCGCGCGACGTTCTTCTGCATCGGCGAGCGAGCGCTGCGTTATCCGCACATCGTCGAGCGGATGGCCGCGCGCGGCCATGCCGTTGAAAACCATAGCCAGCGGCATCGTCACAACTTCTCGCTGTCAGCGCCGGGTGCGCTGCGGCGCGAAATCGAAGCCGGACAGCGCACGCTGGGCGAGATCACCGGGGCGCGTCCGCTCTTTTTCCGCGCACCGGCCGGCCTGCGCAATCCCTTCCTCGAACCCGTGCTCTGTGACCTGGGCCTGCATCTGGCGAGCTGGACGCGGCGCGGCTTCGACACGCGCGAGCGCGACGCGACCAAGGTCGCGCAACGCCTGCTGCACGGCCTCGCGCCCCGCGACATCCTGCTGATCCATGACGGCCATGCGGCGCGCGGCGCGGACGGCGAGCCGGTGGTGTTGTCGGTATTGCCGCAATTGCTGCGCGCCGCCGCGCAGGCGCACTTGCGATGGGTGACGCTGCGCGAAGCGCTCGAAGAGAGCCTGCCGCATCCGTCGCACGAACACGCGCCACTCCCCGTCCAGAAGCCGATTGACGCGGCTCCGTTTGATAAAATTTGACACATAACAAACGTATGGCCGTGCAGCCCGGCGGCCCTCAACCCAGACGATATTCGTGAACCCACTCCTGCTCTCGCACTACACCGCCACCAGTTGCCTCGGGCGCGGTCTCGACGCGATGCTAGCCGCCCTGCGCGGCCAGCGCGGCGGCCTCGCGCCGTGCGATTTCGAGCGCGCCGAACTCGACACCTGGATCGGCCGGGTCGACGGCGTGAACGACGTGACGATGCGCGCCGATCTCCAGGATTACGACTGCCGCAACAACCGTCTCGCGCAGCTTGGTCTGGAACAGGACGGTTTCGCCGCGCACGTTGCAGCGGCGGTCGCGCGTTACGGCGCGAATCGCGTGGGCGTTTTCATCGGCACCAGCACGAGCGGCATCCTCGAAACCGAGCAGGCCTATCGCACGCGCGACCCGCAAAGCGGCGCGCTCGCGCCCGGCTTCCATTACGCCGAGACCCACAACCCCTATTCCGTCGCGGCTTTCGTGCGCGCGTACTGCGCCCTGCGCGGACCGGCCACGGCGATCTCGTCGGCGTGTTCGTCGGGGGCGAAGGTGTTTGGCTCCGCGCGCCGCATGATCGAAGCCGGATTGATCGACGCGGCCGTGGTGGGCGGCGTCGATTCGCTCTGCCTCACCACGCTATACGGCTTCAATTCGCTGGAGTTGCTCTCGCGCCAGCCGTGCCGCCCGTTTGACGCGGCGCGCGACGGCATTTCGATCGGTGAAGCGGCGGCGTTTGCGTTGCTCGAACGTCTGCCAGGCGATCAGGCACCCGCCGACGATGCCGTGCTGCTGCTCGGCGTAGGCGAATCGAGCGATGCGCACCATATGTCGTCGCCGCATCCGGAAGGGCTGGGCGCGCGCACCGCCATCGAACAGGCGCTTGCCACCGCGGGGCTCACGCCCGCCGACATCGGCTATATCAACCTGCACGGCACCGCGACGCCCAGCAACGACGCCGCCGAAAGCCGCGCCATTGCCGCGTTGTTCGACGCCACGCCCTGCAGTTCGACCAAGGGCGCGACCGGCCACACGCTGGGCGCGGCAGGCGCGCTGGAAGCCGTGGCCGCCGCGCTGGCGCTGCGCGAGCGCTTCATTCCCGCTGGCGTGAACACCACGCAGCCCGACCCGGAACTGGGCGTGAACTACGTGCTGCAAAGCCGCGATGCGGACATGCGCGCGGTGCTGAGTAATTCGTTCGGCTTTGGCGGGACGAATTGCAGCCTCGTGCTTGGTCGTGCGCCTGGTCGTGCGTCCGGTCGTACGCGCTAACCCCCGCTTCATGTGGACGACATTGCGATGAAACTGAACGCCTGCATCGAAAGCATCGGCCTGATCGGCCCGGGACTGCCCGACTGGCCGCACGCCGCCGAAGTACTCGCGGGCCGCGCGCCCTACGAGAGCGCACGCACGGTGCTGCCGCAGCCCGCCTCCCTGCCCTCCGCCGAGCGCCGCCGCACCGGCCCGGTCGTGCGCACCGCGCTGGCCGTGGGCCACGAAGCCGTAGCCGCGAGCGGGCGCGACGCGAACACGCTCGCAACCGTGTTCGCGGCCTCGGGCGGCGACGGCCAGAACTGTCACGCGATCTGCGAAACGCTCGCGGGCGACGACCGCCAGCTTTCGCCCACGCGTTTTCATAACTCGGTGCACAACGCCCCGGCGGGCTACTGGAGCATCGCGGCGCACGCGCAGGCCACCTCGAACGTGCTCTGCGCGCACGACGGCAGCTTTGCGGCCGGTCTGCTGGAAAGCCTCTGCCAGGTCGCGGTGGACGCCGTGCCGAGCCTGCTGATCGCCTATGACGCCGAATATCCCGAGCCGCTGCGCGCGGTGCGCGCCGTAGAGGACGCGTTCGGCGTGGCGCTCGTGCTGGCGCCGCTGGCCGAAAGCGATGCGCAACGGCCCGGCCTCGCTCATATCGAAGCGCAGCTCACCGACGCGCCCGCCACGAAGCTCGCTTCGCCCGCGTTCGAGGCGTTGCGCGCGAGCAATCCGGCGGCGCGTGCGCTGCCGCTGCTCGAAGCAATCGCGCAGCGCCGCGCGGCCAGCGTGGTGATCGACTATCTGCCGGAAACGCGCGTGCGAATCGATCTGAGCTTCCCGCACGCGCCGACACCGTCGGAGCCCGCGCCGTGAGCGCCGCCCCGCTGAACGCCGTGCTGCTCGATCGCGCCTGGATCGAGGCGCATATTCCGCATAGCGGCGCGATGTGTCTGCTCGACGGCGTCGAGGCCTGGGACGACACGCATATCCGCTGCACGGCGACCAGCCACCGCGATCCGCACAATCCGCTGCGCGCGCGTGGACGGCTCGGCTCCGCTTGCGGCATCGAATACGCGGCGCAGGCCATGGCCGTGCATGGCGCGCTGGTTGGCGCGTGCGACGGCGAAAACCAGCACCCGCGCGTGGGCTTTCTTGCCAGCGTGCGCGGCGTGGAAGCCCACGTCGCGCGGCTCGACACGCTCACCGGGCCGCTCATCATCGAAGCCGAACGCCTGAACGGCGACGGCACCAGCGTGCTCTACGCCTTCACCGTGCGCTGCGGCGCGCAGGCGCTGCTTTCGGGCCGCGCCGCCGTGATGCTCGACGCGTCCGGGCGGCTGCCCGGCGGCGACGTCCCGCCCGCGCCCCCGGCCACACTCAAGGGAGAATCCACATGAAAAATCGTTCGCTCAATCTGCGCGGCTCGCTCATCTTCACGGCGCTGCTGCTCGGCCTCACCAGCTCGGCAGCCCACGCCGACCTTCACGAAGTGAAGGAAGACATCAAGCACGACTCGAAAGAGGCCGCCCACAAGACCGGCGAGGCTGCGCGCGACTTCGGCCACGCCACCGCACATGCGGCCAAAACCGTGGGCCACGGTATCGCGCACGCCTCGCGCGAAGGCTGGGACGCCACCAAGCGCACGACCAAGCGCGTGTTCCACAAGGACGGCAGCCGCGAAGAGACGCACGGCGACGACGCGTGATCTCTGAGGCGGCGTGCTGCCCGCGCCGCTTCGACCGCCTGAATCCCTCCAATATCGGCCCGCCAGACCCACAAAATCCGCGAATTTACGGTTTTGCGGGCCCGATTGCCTCTGCCGAACGGCCAATTTGCCCGTCTCGCGCTCACAACAAGGCAAAATACGGGTTTTCGAGCCCGTGCCGGGCTCCTATTTTTCCTGCCGGTTTGGCCCCCGCCCTTAGCAGACGCCGCCCGAGGACGTATCATCCGGGCCTCGCTTGCCCGGGAGGACCGCGCGCGAGCCCACTGGAGTAGCTTTAATGACCGAACCCAAGATTTCATTCGCAGGCCGCCTTTCGCTCGCCTTCGGATCGTTTTTCGCCATTCTCGGCAATGCCGAACTGGCCGCCGGCGTGCGCCGCCTGCGCAACGGCGAGACGTTTGATGCGCCTGTTTCCGCACCCGTCGCTGCGCCCGTTGCACCTGCTGCACCCGTCGCACCGGTTGCGCCCGCACCGGTAGCTGCGCCCGTGGCGCCCGCCGCCAGCGCCATCGAGGAAGCCAGCCCGCAAGCGGCGCTGCAACTGCTCGGCCTGCTTCAGCGCAACGCGCGCTTCGTCGATTTCGTCGAAGAAGACATCGCGGGCTACGCGGACGCCGACATCGGCGCGGCCGCGCGCCTCGTCCACGAAGGCTGCCGCGCAACGCTGCGCGAGCACTTCACGATCCGCCCGGTGCGCACGGAAGCCGAAGGCAGCCGCGTGAGCATCCCCGAAGGCTTCGACGCCACCGCCATCCGCCTGACCGGCAATGTGGTGGGCGCTGCGCCCTTCAACGGCACGATCAGCCATCGCGGCTGGCGCGTCGAGGACGTGAAACTGCCCAAGCTCGTCAAGTCGCACGACGCCAAGGTTCTCGCACCGGCTGAGGTGGAACTGTGAGCGAAGCCCGTTATTCCATTGGCGTCGACCTTGGCACGACGCACTGCGCGCTTTCCTACGTCGACCTCGCCGGCAGTGACGGCGAAAAGGCCGTGCAAGGCGTGCTGCCCGTCACGCAGCTGACCGCGCCCGGCGCGATCGAATCGCCCGAGCTGCTGCCCTCGTTCCTCTACCTGCCCAACGCGGGCGAACTCACGCCCGGCGACCTGACACTGCCGTGGACGGCCACGCGCGAATACGCCGTAGGCGAAATGGCGCGCAGCCGTGGCGCGGGCACGCCGATCCGCCTCGTCTCCAGCGCGAAGTCCTGGCTGTGCCACCCGGGCGTCGATCGTCGCGCGGCCATCCTGCCGAACGACGCGCCGCCCGAAGTCGCGCGCGTGTCGCCGCTCGAAGCCTCGATCCGCTACCTCACGCACCTGCGCGAGGCGTGGGATGCGGCGCATCCTGACGCGCCGCTGCGCGACCAGGACGTCACCGTGACGATTCCGGCCTCGTTCGATCCGGCCGCACGCGAACTAACCGCCGAAGCCGCTCAGGCCGCCGGTTACACGCGCATGACGCTGCTGGAGGAGCCGCAGGCCGCGCTCTATAGCTGGATCCAGAAGAGCGGCGGCGGCTGGCGCAAGGACGTCAAGGTTGGCGACATCATCCTCGTGGTGGATGTGGGCGGCGGCACGACCGACCTTTCGCTGATCGCGGTGGTCGAGCGCGAAGGCAATCTCGAACTGCATCGTGTGGCCGTGGGCGAGCACATCCTGCTCGGCGGCGACAACATGGATCTGGCGCTCGCCCACGTGGTCGCGCGCAAGCTCGCGGCGCAAGGCACCCAGGCCGATCCGTGGCAACTGCGCGCGCTCACCTACGCGTGCCGCTCGGCCAAGGAAACGCTGCTCACCGATCCAAACGTGGACACCGTGCCGCTGGTAGTGCCCAGCCGCGGTTCGAAGCTGATCGGCGGTTCGATCCGCACCGAACTCACGCGCGCGGAACTCACGCAGATCATCCTCGAAGGCTTCTTCCCGCAGGTGGACGCCGCCGCGCGTCCGGCCGTGCGCACCCGCGTCGGCCTCACGCAGCTTGGCCTGCCCTACGCGCAGGATGCGGGTGTCACGCGCCATCTCGCGGCGTTCCTCGGCCGTCAGGTCGCGGCGCTCGCGGAAGTCGAAGGTTTCGGCGCACCCGCCGAAGGCGCGAGCTTCCTGCATCCCACGGCCGTGCTGTTCAACGGCGGCGTGTTCAAGTCGGAACTGCTCGCCGGCCGCGTGCTTGAGATCGTCAACGGCTGGCTCGCTGCCGAAGGCGCACCTGCGGCACGACTGCTCGGCGGCGCGGATCTCGACCTCGCGGTGGCACGCGGCGCGGCCTATTACGGCTACGTGAAGCAAGGCAAGGGTGTGCGCATTCGCGGGGGCACGGCGCGCGCGTACTACGTGGCGGTCGAATCGGCCATGCCTGCGGTGCCGGGTCTGGAGCCGCCGGTGTCGGCGCTGTGCGTCGCGCCGTTCGGTATGGAAGAAGGCACGGACGCGCCGCTGCCCGCGCAGGAATTCGGCCTCGTGGTCGGCGAGCCGGTGCACTTCCGCTTCTTCGGTTCGTCGGTGCGACGTCAGGATCAGGTCGGCACGATGCTCGATTACTGGTCGGCTGAAGAGTTGCAGGAGCTCGAAGAGATTCAGGCCACACTGCCCACCGAAGGCCGCACGCCCGGCGAAATCGTGCCGGTCAAGCTGCACGCGCGTGTGACCGAAGCGGGCACGCTGGAACTCGAAGCGGTGCCGTCCGGCAGCCACGAGCGCTGGAAGGTCGAATTCGACGTGCGCGGCGGCGTGAGCGCCTGACGCGCTTACCACCCATCGAGCGCATTCACCCGGGCGCCGCCCTTGCCTCGCCACATCGGCGTGGCCTGGGCGGCGCCCGTCTCATTGCCAAGCGAGTCAGCATTTGAGCGCGATGAAGCCATACGTCGTCGGTATCGACCTGGGGACGAGCAATACGGTCGTGGCCTACGCCGAAGCAGGCGGCGACGAAATCCGCGTATTCGATATCGAGCAGCTCACCGCGCCCGGCGAAGTGGGTGCGCAGCCGTTGCTGCCGTCGGCGCGCTATCACCCCGCCGGTGGCGAGTTGCCCGCGGGCGCGCTGCAACTGCCGTGGCCCGCATCGCAAGACGCTACCGCCGATCAAGCCGTCGTCGTCGGCAGTCTTGCCCGCACGCTGGGCGCGCAGGTGCCGGGGCGTCTGGTCGCCAGCGCCAAAAGCTGGCTCTCGCATGCCTCGGTGGACCGGCTCGCGCCGATCCTGCCCTGGGGCGCGCCTGACGACGTCGGCAAGGTTTCGCCGGTGGACGCCAGCGCGAGCTATCTCGCGCACGTGCGCGCGGCGTGGAACCACCGTTTTCCCAACGCGCCGCTCGAACAGCAGGACGTGGTGCTCACCGTGCCCGCCTCGTTCGACGACGGCGCGCGTGCGCTCACGCTCGAAGCCGCGCGCCGCGCGCAACTGCCCAAACTGCGCCTGCTCGAAGAACCGCAGGCGGCGTTCTACGACTGGCTGTTCCATCATCGCGATTCGCTGCAGGCCGAACTCGCGCACACGCGCCTCGTGCTCGTCTGCGACGTGGGCGGCGGCACGACCGACCTCACGCTCATTCAGGTGCAGGTCGATGAAAACGGCGAGCCGCGCCTGACGCGCATCGGCGTGGGCAATCACCTGATGCTCGGCGGCGACAATATGGACCTCGCGCTCGCCCATCTGGCGGAAAGCCGCTTAAGCGGAACGCAAGGTCAAGCGGGCCGGCTGTCCGCTGCGAGTCTGTCGCAACTGGTCGAGCGTTGCCGGGTCGCGAAGGAACAGCTGCTCGACGCGCACGCGCCGGAAGCGGTCGGCGTGACGCTGCTGGGCGCGGGCTCGAAGCTGATCGGCGGCGCGCGCAGCACACAACTCACGCGCGAAGAGGCGTCGCGTATTGTCGTCGACGGTTTCTTCCCGGCGGGCGACGCCAGCGATCTGCCACGACGCTCGCGCGCGGCCATCGTCGAATTCGGCCTGCCCTATGCAGCCGATCCGGCGATCACGCGCCATATCGCGGCCTTCCTGCAACGCTTCGCAGCACAGTCGCGCGAGGCGCTGGGCGAGGCCGCAAGCACCGCGGCGCTGCCCGTGCCCGACACGCTGCTGCTCAACGGCGGCGTGTTCAATGCGCCCGCGCTGTCCGCGCGCCTGCGCGACACGCTGGGCGCCTGGCGGGATGCGCCGCTCACGGTGCTGCAAAACGATCACCCCGACGTGGCCGTCGCGCGCGGTGCGGTGGCTTTCGCGCTTGCGCGCAAAGGCCGCGCGCCGCGTATCGGTGGCGGCTCGCCGCGCAGCTATTTTCTCGTGCTCGACGAAGGCGAAGCCAGCGGTGCCGAAACCGCGCAACGCGGCATCTGCCTGCTGCCGCGCGGCACTGAAGAAGGCCATGAAGTAAGGTTGGACGACCGCACGTTCGCACTGCGCGTCGGGCATCCCGTGCAGTTCCATCTGGTGTCGACAGTGGCGGAAACGCGCTGGCAAGCCGGGGAGATCGCCGATCTGTCGAGCACGCAGGCGGGCGATTTCGTGCGCCTGCCGCCACTCGCTACCGTTGTCCCGGCGGACAAAGCCGGGCGCGAGCGCCCCGTAAAACTCAGCGCGCAGCTAACCGAAGTCGGAACGCTGGAAGTGCGCTGCATCGCCACTGACGATCCCGCGCAGCAATGGCTGCTCGAATTCCAGCTGCGCCGCGACGATCACGCGCGTCCGGACGCGGGTGCGCGCGTGCGTCATCCCGCGCTCGACGAGGCCATCGCGCTGATCGAGCGCGTGTTCGGCGCGAAATCCGCCAAGGTCGATCCCAAGGAAGTGAAGCGGTTGCGCGCGCAACTCGAACACACGCTCGGGCCGCGCCAGAACTGGGATAGTCCGCTGCTGCGCGAACTGTTCGGCGCGCTCTGGGACCGCGCGGGACGACGCCGCCGCTCCGCCGATCACGAACGTCTGTGGCTCAACCTCGCGGGTTATTGCGTGCGGCCAGGCTTCGGGTTTCCGCTCGACGAATGGCGCGTCGAGCAGTTGTGGACGCTGTTCGACGACGGTATCCAGCACATCAACGACAGCCAGGTCTGGTCGGAATGGTGGACGCTGTGGCGGCGCGCGGCGGGCGGCCTGAACACCGGATCGCAGGAGCAGGTGCTCGAAGCGATGCGCTGGCTCGAAGACGCGGCCAGCGCCAAACATCACAAGCTGCCGTTCGACCCGGCGAAGCTCGGCAATGCGGATATGACGCGGCTCTACGCGTCGCTGGAGCAGATCGACGCGGCGCAGAAGGTCGAGATCGGCGCACGTCTGCTGGAGCGTCTGCAAAAGTCTGCGGAGAATCAGCAGAGCTGGTGGGCGCTGGGCCGCATCGGCGCGCGTCTGCCTTTCTACGGCAGCGCGCATGGCGTCGTGCCGCCGGAGGTGGCGGGGCAATGGCTCGACGCGATTCTCGCGCTCGACTGGAAAAAGGTCGAACCCGCGATGTTCGCCGCTGCGCAGATCGCGCGCATGACGGGCGACCGTTCACGCGATATCGCGCCTGAGTTGCGCGAAGCGGTGCTGAAGCGGCTGGAGAGCGCGAACGCACCGCACACGTGGATTGAGATGGTGCGCGAGGTGGTGGAGCTGGATAACGCCGATACGGGGCGTGTGTTCGGCGAGGCGTTGCCGGCGGGGTTGAAGTTGATGGGAGGATGAACCTTCCATCGGCACAACGCGCTCCGGTTCTGCAAACCGGAGCGCGTCATCCATCGGCTCAGTGACCGGGCCTCAATGTCCTGCCTGCGCCTCCACGGCCCGCGCCGTTTGCACCACCGGCACCGCCACCGGTTGCGCCATCAGCACCTCCTGCGACAACGCCCACTCCAGCCAGCGCGCACGATGCGCGACCACCAGCCCGAACGCCACCGCCGCCAGACCGCCGAACGTCGCAAAACCCATCTGATAGCTGCCTGTGCTTTCCTTCGCTATCCCCATGATCACGGGCAGATAAAAACCACCGATGCCGCCCGCTGCGCCCACGATGCCCGACATCAGACCCGTGCGCCCCTGCCAGCGACGCGGCACCAACTGGAACGTCGCGCCATTACCCAGACCGAAGCACACATAGGTCAGCGCCAGCAGCGCGATCCCAGCCGCAAACGGCGGCATCCAAGCAGCGAACGCGAAGTCGCACAGCGAAATCGCCGCAAGCAGCAGCACCAGCGCGCGCACGCCAGAAATACGATCGGCGATCAGACCGCCCACTGGACGCACCATCGCGCCCGTGAGCGCCAGCAGCGACATGATCACGCCCGCTTCCAGCTTAGGCACCTGATAGAGCGACACCAGCAGCGTCGTCACATACGAGGACATGCCGACAAACCCGCCAAACGTGATGCTGTACACGAGCATCACCACCCACGTATCGCCTTCCGCCAGCACGCCGCGATAGTGACGCGGCAGCACTGCGATCGCCAGCAGCGCGCCCATCACCGGCAACAGCAGCACGCCCGTCTTGCCCGCGCCGAACACGCCCGCATGCACAGCCAGCACTAGCGCGAGCAGCCCCGCCAGCGTGATAAAAAATGCGCGCAACGCCTTCGGCGCACTACCCGACTTCTGGCCAAGATCCCGCGCCCAGAAGCACACCGCCAGCGCCGCGATGCCGAGCAGCGGCAGCGCAGCGCCCGTTGCATGCGCCCAGCCGATGTTGTTGGCGAGCCCCGGAAACAGGAAACCGTCGAGCACCGCGCCGATATTGCCCGCTGCGGCCAGCCCCAGCACCAGGCCCTGCACTTTCGGCGGATAGTTGCTGCCCGCCATCGGCAAGGCCACGGCGAAGCTCGCGCCGCCCACGCCCAGCAGCACGCCCAGCACCAGCAGCAGCGTGTACGACGGTGCGCCCGGCATCAGCAGCAGCACGACAGCGGGAATCGCCGAAAGCGCGATGCCCATCAGCGCGACCTTGCGGCCGTCGCAGGCCTGATAGAGATTGCCGAGCGTCACGCGCAGAATGGCCGCGCCCAGCACCGGCACGGCCACCAGCAGGCCGAGTTCGGCCGGCGACATGTGGATGTCCTTCTGGATGAACGGCGCGAGCGGGCCGAACATCACCCAGACCGTGAAGCCGGTGTCGAAATACAGGAAACACGCCAGCAGCGCGCGCCAGTTGCCGCTCTTCAGCGAACTCAAAAGGTCTTTCACGAGGCACTCCCCAGGTAATGGATTCAGATGGGCGAACGATGCTTCGGCGCATCTCATCCGTTTAACTTCGCACTCCGATTTATTCAGCGAACCTTGCTTCGGACCGGCCTGCTTCGCGCCTGCGCGCCGCAAACAAAAAAGCGTCCCGAAGCGCGTTCGCATGGAATCTCCATGGGAATCACGCTTCGGGACGCCGTTGCCCCGCGCTGCTGGCTCCTGCTGATTGCTGTTGATCGCAATCCGCCAGATCCGATCGTCGCGCTTGTCTGGCGCGGCGATGTCAATTCGTCGAGACCGTCATTGGCCTCGCTGCATCACTAAGCAATAGCTATGCCACTCATCGTGCACAGGGGTGTGCTGTCGTCGCAAACCCTTGAAATACAGGGCTTGCGCGCGCGGTTGGTGTGCCCGGCGCACAAAAAGAAGGGGCGCATGCGCCCCACCATTCATGTGCGACGCGTGTCAGCGTCTGGTGCACCGCAGCGATCCAGCGCACCAGACGCGAGCACCCACTCGATCAGAAGCGGTGTCGCAAGCCCACGCCCACCACGGTCTGCTGGTCGCCCGAGGCCGTGGACTGGCCGCTCACGTCGGCGGTCAGGCCCGATCCGTCAGCGGAAATGTGTTGCCAGCTCACCTGCGTGTAGACGTCAGTACGCTTGGAGAGGAAGTAATCGGCCTGCACCGACACTTCATGCCACGTCGGGTGATGCTCGCCGCTCGCGGTCGACAGCGCGCCCTGCGTGTAGGTGTATTCGCCCAGCACGCTGAACGACGGCGTGAAGTGATACGAGGCGTTCACTTCGTAGTTCGAGAAGCTCGCGCCCTGGCCGTTCTGCGTCAGGCCCAGGCTGTTCGCGCCGTTGATGGTGTCGAGGCCGCCCAGTTGCGTGCGCGTCCACACAAAGCCCAGGCGCGCATTGCCCGCCAGCCAGTTCACGCCCGCGCCGTAGACGCGCTGCTGCGAAGCGATGAAGGTGCGTTCCGTGAGCGTGATCGCGCCGCTCGTGTTAGTGGCGCTGCCGCCGTTATTCGCCTGCAGATAACCCGCCGCGAAAATCAGCGGACCCGTCTCATACGACGCGCCAACGCTATACACACGGTTGTCGTCGAAGCCCCCTGCTTCGTTCGAGAAACCGTACAGCGCGCCGAATTTCAGCCCCGCGTAGTTCGTGCTGGCGAACTTCACCGCGTTGTTCACGCGGAACGAGTTATTGAGGTTGTCGTTGTCGTACGGGTGCGCGCTCAGGTTGTTGCCGCCCGGGTGGCGGCCCGTGAAGCTCAGCGGCGCGAGATAGTCGACCACCGAGTCGTACTGGCGGCCAAACGTCAGCGAGCCGTATTTCGCGTTGGTCAGCCCCACCCACGACTGGAAGCCGAACAGGCGGCCGCCCTGACGCATCGTGCCGTTCATCAGCGAAAAGCCGTTTTCGAGCTGGAAGATCGCCGCGGTGCCGCCGCCCAGATCTTCGCGGCCAATGATGCCCCAGTGGCTGCCCGTCACGTTGCCGCTGCCGGCCTGATACGACTTCGCCCCGCCGGCATTGCTGTTGAAGGAAAGGCCCGCATCGATCAGGCCATACAGCGTCACACTGTTCTGCGCATGCGCGCCGCACGCCCACACGGCCGCGCACGCGGCTACCAGGAAAGTCTTCTTCATGGTTTCCCTGCTTGATTCGTTTAGTTTCGAGTTGTTTTGGCGTCACGCGGGCGTGCGCAGTCGCACGACGCCGCGCGGTCAAACGCGGCGTCGTGTTCCCGGCGCGAACCGGTGCGTGACGAATTGAACGGGCGTGGCTGGGACGCGCTACTGGCGGCTGGCTGGGCCCTTCCGATCGGCGAGACCGTCGATCAGAACCTGATGGAAGCCACGCGAGCATGGCTCGATGCGCGCGCGGACTCCGAATACTTCGGCGAGACTGGCGGGCGTGACGACATCGGCGGGAATGCCGAAGTGCGCGATGCGCCCGTTGTGCAGCAGCATGGCGCGATCGCACGCGCGCATGGCCGCGTTGATGTCGTGCAGCACCACCACGGTGGCGATGCCGCGCTCGCGCGTGATGTCGCGCAGCACCGCCATCACCTGATACTGGTGATTGAGGTCGAGCGCGGAAAGCGGTTCGTCGAGCAGCAGGATCTGCGGCTCGCGCACCAGCGCCTGGGCAATGCCGACAAGCTGCCGCTGGCCACCCGACAGTTCGTCGAGCGAGCGGTTCGCCAGCGCGCCGATGTCGAGGCGTTCAAGCGCGTCGTGCGCCGCCGCCAGCACTTGCGCGCTGGTATGCGAGCGCAACGCGGGATCGCGTCCGGCGCGCGCGGCCACCAGCACCGATTCGAGCACCTGCAACTTCACGCCCGCGGGCAAGGCCTGCGGCAGATAGACGACGCTATGCGAACGCGCACTCGCCACGCCGAGCGCGAGCGGCGCGCCGTCGAGCGTGAGCGCACCGGCGCAGGGTTTCGCGAGGCCTGCGAGCGTGCGCAGCAGCGTGGATTTGCCGCTGCCGTTCGGCCCGAGCAGCGCCGTGATTTCGCCGCGCGGCAACGGTCCCGCGCTGAGGTTGCACAGCACGTCGCGGCGGCCGTAACGCACGCCCAGATCGTGAATCGAGAGTCCAGTCGCGGTGGTGTTCATTGCGCGGCTCCTTGCGAGCGCACCACGATCGCCAGAAACAGCGGAATCCCGACCAGCGCCGTGACGATGCCCACCGGAATCAGCACGCCCGGCACGATCAGCTTCGACGCAATCGAGGCGAGCGAGAGCATCAGCGCGCCCAGCAGCAGACTGCCCGGCAGATAGAAGCGATGGTCCTCGCCGAACAGCGTGCGCGCGAGATGCGGCGCGATCAGCCCGACAAAACCAATCGTGCCGACAAACGACACCGCCAGCGCCGACAACACCGCCACGCGCAGCAGCGTGGTCAGGCGCAGGCGCTTGATGTCGATGCCGAAACTCGCCGCGCGATCCTCGCCCAGGCGCAGCGCCGTGAGCGCCCACGCGTTGCGCATCGACAGCGGCAAGGCCACCGCCAGCGCCGCCGCGAGCACGCCGATCTTGGTCCAGTCGGCGCGCGCGAGCGAACCGAGCGTCCAGAACACGAGGCCCTGGAGCGCGTCGGCGGAAGCGATGAACTGCATCAGTTCGGTCAGCGCGTGAAACGAGAACACCAGCGCGATGCCCATCAGCACCACGCCCGCAGTGCTCATGCCGCGCCAGCGCGCGACTAGGTCGAGCGTGAGCGCCGAAGCAAACGCGAACACGAAGGCATTCGCTGAGACCACCCACGTCTGCGCCACACCGGGAATCGCCAGATCGAGCACGATGGCGAGCGATGCACCAAACGCCGCCGCCGCCGATACACCGAGCGTATAAGGGCTCGCGAGCGGGTTGTTAAGGATGGTCTGCATTTCCGCGCCCGACAGGCCGAGCGACGCGCCCACCGCGAGCGCCATCACCGCGTAGGGCAAGCGGATCTGCCAGACGATCACGACATCGGCGGGATCGGCATGCGCGCGGTCGAACAGCGTGTGCACGAGCGTCGCGAGCGGCAAGCCCGACGGGCCCGAACTCGCGTCGATCAGCAGCGACCCGGCGATCAGCATCGCCACCACCACGAGCAGCAAGGCGCGACGCCGCGTCAGGCGCGCGTAGGCGCGCATCTGCGCCTGCGCCTGAACATCGACGTCAGCGGCCTCGCCTGCGCGCCAGCCGGAACCGGCTGGCATACGCATGTCGTTCATCGCGCGGCCTCTTTCTGCGCAGCTTGCGTAAGCGGCGCATCGACCCATTCCGCGCCGCTATCCGGCACGGCCAGGAAGCGTCGATACAACTCGTCCTGCGTCGCCTGCACATTCAAAGACTTGAACTGCTGCGGATAGAACCACTTCGCAAACGCCTCAATCGCGACGATGTTGTACGGCGAGTCGTAGTAATTGTGCGAAATACCGTGCACGCGGCCATCGTGAATCGCCTTGATGGTGTCGAAGCCCGGACGCGCGACCAGTTGCGCGAGGCTCGCCTGCGCATCGTGTTCGCTGGTTTCCGCGCCCACGCGCAGGGAGGCCAGGCCCGGCTTGGTGCGGCTGCCAGTGGCGATGTAGACATCCGGCTTCGACGCGATCACCTGCTCCATGCTGATGTCGCCGAGCACGCCCGGCAGCAGACCGGCGGCGATATTGCGCCCGCCCGCCGCATCGACGAATTCGCCGAAGTTGCCCTTGCCCGCCGTATGGCAGCAGCCGGCGTCCCAGACGCCCGCGAGCATGTCGACGAACACCTTCGGGCGCTGGTTCTCGGGAATCGTCTTGACGACGCTCTCCACCGCCGCGAGATGCTGCTGATAGAACTGGATATAGGCATCGGCCTGCTGCTCGCGATGCAGCACCTGGCCCAGCAGCTTGATGCTCGGCAGCGTGTTCTGCAGCGGATGCACGCGGAAGTCGATGAACACCACCGTCGTGCCGGTCGCTTCCAGTTGCTTCACGAGCGCGTTGTAGCGGCTCGGACCGTGGCCCGCGACGCTGAAAATCGCCACATCCGGCTTGAGCGCGAGGGCTTTCTCATCGCTGATGCTGTCTTCGGTGGCCTTGCCGATCAGCGGAATCGTGCGGATTTCCGGGAACTTGTGCGCGTAGGCATCGTAAGTCTGCGGGTCCATGGTCGGCAGATCGCCTTGCCAGCCGACGATGCGCGCGAGCGGCTTCGGCCCTTCGAGCAGCGCGACGGCGGACAGCAGACGGCTCTCGCCCAGCAGGATGCGGTGCGGATTCGCGGGAATCTTGACGGTGCGGCCCGCGAGGTCGGTGACCGTCAGCGCTGCGGCCGGCGAAGTTGCTGCGAGCGTTGCCGACGTGGCAACATTCGCGTCGGCGGGCGCGGCGGGCGTTGTGGCATAGGCCGCACCGGCCATCAAAACCGCGCCAGCGACGGCGGCGGCGCGCATAAGGTGAACGGAAACGCGGCGCATCGGCATGATAGAATTCATAAATGAGAACGATTGCTATTTGCAGCCGACACTTTAGCGGCGCGATGTAATGGCAATGTGTTGAGAAGCGGCCCTTTTGTAATGGAATGTGTTGGCAGCGTTCGCGAGGGCTGCGGCAAAGAAGCGAATCCACGATGGACCACATCCTCGTCGTCGACGACGACCCCAATATCCGCCAGCTTTTGCGCGACTATCTGCGCGACATGGGCTACGAGGCGAGCGCCGCCTGCAACGGCGCGCAGATGAAGCAGATCCTGCGGCAAACGCGCATCGACCTGATCGTGCTCGACCTGATGCTCGACGGCGAGGACGGCCTCGACCTCACGCGCGACCTGCGCCGCGAAAACGCCGTGCCGATCATCATGCTGTCCGCGCGCGGCGGTTTGCTCGACCGCATTCTGGGTCTGGAAATGGGCGCGGACGACTATCTGCCCAAGCCTTTTGATCCGCGCGAACTGGTCGCCAAGATCAAGGTGGTGTTGCGGCGCACGCGCGCCGTGCCCGAACCCGCGTCGAATACGAACGGTACGAACGCGGCGAAAAGCCGTCATGCCGATGCCAGCGCCTTCGTCACTTTCGCAGGCTGGCGCCTGGACACGCGCATGAAGCAGATGCTTTCGCCCGAAGGTGTAGTGGTGTCGCTCGGCGGCTCCGACTACCGCACGCTGCGCACCCTGCTCGATCATCCCAACCGGCCGCTGTCGCGCGAATATCTGCTCGATCAGGTGTTCGATAAAGGCCACACCCCGCTCGACCGCTCCATCGACGTGTGCGTGAGCCGGCTGCGCCATCACCTGAAGGATTCGGCGCGCAATGCCGCGCTGATCCGCACCGTGCGCAACGAAGGCTACATGCTGGTCGCCAACGTGGCCTACGAAGCGTGATCACGACACTGCGCACGACATTGCGCCGCCTCGTGTGGCCGGACACGCTGTTCGGCCGCCTCGTGCTGATCCTCGCGGCGGGTTTGTTCGCCGGCCAGTTGCTCACCAGCACGATCTGGTTCGACACGCACGACAACCGCACGCTGGAGATTCCCGCGCGCCTGTTCGCGAGCCGTCTCGCCGATACGGTGCGCCTGCTTCAGCATGCGCCCGATGCGGCCACGCGCGACGTGATCCGCGACGAATTGAGCGACTCGCGCTACACGCTGCGCTGGATCGCGGGCACGCCGACGGATCTTCCGCCCTTCGCCACGCCGCGATCGCTCACGCTGCGCGCCACGAGCGGACTCATCTCCGGCGTCATCCAGAAACGTCTTGGCGAACCCATCGAAGTACGTCTGCTCGATGCACAGATACGCGACGACGCCGGGCGGCATCGCGGCATCCTGAGCCTGTTCGATTCGCGCATGCCCACAGGTGATTTCCACGTACTCCTGAACGTTCCGGGACAAGGCTGGCTCGACGTGCATTCGAACGAAGGCCAGGCGGGCATGCATTCCGAGCGCGGCGAACTGGTGTTCGACTATCTGCTGCGGATCTATCTGCTGCGCTTCGCCGCGGTGTGCGCGATCGCTTTTGTTGCCGTGCGCTTCGCGCTCGCGCCGCTGCGCCAGCTCACGCGCGCCGCCGAAGCGCTGGGCCGCAATATCCACCGCGCGCCGCTGCCCGAAAACGGGCCGCAGGAAGTGCGCAGTGCGGCACAGTCGTTCAATGCGATGCAGCAGCAATTGATCGGCTATCTGACCGAACGATCGCGCTTTCTCGCCGCTGTTTCGCACGATCTGCGCTCGCCCCTCACGCGCCTGCGACTGCGCGCCGAAATGTTGCCCGACGCCACATGGCGAGAACGTCTACGCAGCGATCTCGACGATATGGAAGCGATGGTGCGCGCCACGCTCGACGTCGTGCAGGGCGTGGAAATTGCCGAGGCGCGCCAGAAGATCGATCTCGATTCAATGCTCGAAGGACTGGTGGAAGATGCGCGCGAAGCAGGTCTGGCGGCCAGCGTCACGGGCAGCACGCGCGCGCCGGTGAAAGGTTTCGCGCGCAACCTTAAGCGCTGTTTGCAGAATCTCGTCGACAACGCCATTCTCTATGGCGGACAAGCGCGCATTAGCGTGCGCGATGAGGGCCATCAGGTGCGCGTGTGCGTGAGCGACAATGGCCCCGGCATTGCCGATGCCGCGTTGCTCGAACGCGTATTCGAGCCGTATTTCCGCATCTCCGCCCAGCACGATGCAAGCAGGAGCGGCGGCACGGGCCTGGGTCTCACGATCGCGCGCAGCATCGCCGCCGCGCACGGCGGCACGCTCACGCTGAGCAATCGCATCGAGGCCGGCCGCATCGCCGGGCTCGATGCCGAACTGATCCTGCCACGCGACGATTGATGAATCGTCGCGCAAAGCCGCCTTAAAACACGTAGCGGGCGCGCAGATAGTAAAATCCGCCGTCGATGCCGATAGGCGAGGTCGTCGTGTCATACACCGCGCCTGCGTATTGCGCTGCGACCGGCAGTTTGCTGGGATAGGCGTTGAACAGATTGCGCGCGCCCACCGCCACATTGAAATGCTTCGTGACGCTGTAGCGCGCCTCGATATCGGTGGTGTATTCGGCCTTGTTGGTGAAAGGAATAAAGACCGTCACCGATCCCGCATTCGGTCCCGTGCGATACGACTCCTGCGCAGACGTGCTGCCATAGCGCGTTTCATGCAGCGAAAGCCCCCATTTCCCGTAATTCCACACGCCGCCCAGAATGATCTTGTTCTTGGGCGTGCCCGTGGTCAGATAGGCGATCTGCTGCGCATTCAACAGCGGCTTGCCATTCGCGCCCGCCGCCAGCCGCGTGAGCGAAGTGGTGTTGAAATTGATGCCCAGATCCCAGTCGATGCTACCGTACTGGCCCAGATACGTGCGATACGTGGCGGCCAGATCGAGGCCGCGCGTGCGCGTATTTGCGCCATTGGTGAAGTAGCTCGCGGATATCGCCGAAGCGGGAATCCCCAGTGGGGTCGAGAATCCCGCCAGCCCGATTGCGCTGATGGCCGCTGCGCCCGTCTGCGAGCCGCCTTCGACAATACGGTCGCGAATATCGATCTGATACGCGTCGATCGTCACGTTGAGATCGCGCGCGGGCGTGAGCACAAGGCCGATGTTATAGCTGGTCGACTTTTCCGGCTTGAGCGCCTGTGCGCCCAGCGCGCGCGCCGCAGCCGAATTGGCGGCGAGCAAGGCGAATGCCGAAGTGGGCGTCGGGCTGATCGTCGTATAGTATTCCTGAGCAAGTGAAGGCGCGCGAAAACCGGTGCTGACGCTGCCGCGCAAAGCGATCCACGGCGTGAAGTCGTAACGCGTGGCAATCTTGCCGTTGGTCGTATCGCCCACATCGCTGTAGTGCTCGAAGCGCCCCGCCAGATCGATGCGCCATTTGCGCGTGATATTCGTCGAGAGATCGATATAAGTGGCCAGTACGTTGCGCGTATTGTTGCTCTCGCTCGCAGGCGGCAAGCCCACCAGCGCGGGTGTGCCGCCATACAGATACGAATACGGCTCGCCCGCGCCCACCGAATACCCTTCGATACGCTGCTCCACCCCAAACGAAACGTTCAGCGGTGCAGGCAGGAAGCCCAGATTGAAGGGCCGCGTGAGATCGAGGTTATTGGTCCATTGCGTATCCGCCTGGCGGCCGATATAGAACTTCGTGGGCGTTTGGCCCGTGGCCTGATAAAGCCCGATATTCGCCGACGACGCTTGACTGAAATTGGCGTTGTCGCCGCCATAGGTCGAACTCAAATCCCATTTCCAGCCCAGCAGATTGTCGCCTTTCGCGCCAAGCGTGACAGAGAAGTCGTTTTCGCTCAGCAGATCCTGCGGCACGAAGCCGTTCGGATAAACACCGGGCAGCACGCTCGCGCCGCGCACGGTCTGATAGCTGGCCGCATCGCGATGTGCGTAGGTGCCGAAGCCGTACAGCTGCACGTTGTCATTCAGAAAATAGCCCGCGTTGAAGCCCACGACCTGGCGCGTGCTGGCCGGATCGCCGATATATTTGTTGCTGGCTTCGCCGGCCAGCGCGCCGGTATGCGCATATTGCTCGGTGCGATTGGTGTGATTTTCGCGCGACACTTCGGCGCTCAGATTCAGGAAGCCGCCTGGGCCTAGCGCGAAACCATAATTCGCGGACGTGCTCTGGCGCAACCCGTCGCCCTGATACGTCTGCCCCGTGAGACTTTCGATGTAACCGCCCTTGGTATCCGATTTCAGAATGATATTGATGACCCCGGCGATGGCATCGGAGCCGTATTGCGCCGCCGCGCCATCGCGCAGGATTTCCACGTGATCGACGGCGCTCACGGGAATCAGGTCGATGTCCACGCCGGTGGAGCCTTGCTGCGGGCCGGGATTGAGCGAGATTGTCGCGGTCGAATGACGGCGCTTGCCGTTGACGAGCACCAGCACCTGGTCCGGCGTCAGTCCGTGCAGCGTGAGCGTATCGACCAGCGCCGCCTGCGCGCCGCCCATCGCCTGCCGCTGGATCGCGGGCGAAAGCGAGACCAGCGCGTCGCGCAGATCGGTCTGGCCCGTGCTCTGCAATTGCGCGGCCGTAATCACGTCGACGGGCGTAAGACTGCGCGTGGCCTTCGTGGCCGTGCGCGTGCCTGTCACCACGACGCGGTCCTGCACCTGCACGTCCTGCTTCGACGACGTTGCGTCTGCCTGTGCAGCGTTACTCGCGTTGTTGCCGCCAGTGTTTTGCGCCTGCGCTGCCCCTGTCCATGCCACTGCGGCGATGGCTATCGACATCGCCCGATACGGTGTTCTCATTGATGCCCCGACCCGAAGATTAGTAAGAGATGCTTCGCTATCTGGAATATGGAATAGCGCGTCATCTTGTCCGGGCTCGGGCCGCCGCTTCAACTAATTAATTCTGCGAAATTCATGATTAAAGCGCGGGATAGTGTCGATGCGGTTTGCGTAACGCGGCGTTTGTCGGGGTGCTCGTGTGCTGCGGCATCTAAAGCGTCCACGATGCCGGCGTCAGGCGACGCCATGATTGCTGATTCGATGCATCGTGCGCACGAATGCGCGAGGCCAGGAGGCTTGCTCGCCGCTGACGTTGCTGGCTGCGTGAGTGTTAGTAAATGGTGTGATTGAGCGAAGTCAGCAGACTCGCAAGACGCTGCGCCTCGGGCATGCCCGGCTGCCCGACGAATGGCGCGTATGGCGTCAGCAATGCAATCGCTTCGCGTGTCGCGCCTTCCTGCGCGAGCGACGCCGCCAGATCGAGGGCCGCACGCAGCGCCAGCAAACGCGCCCCCTGCTCGTGCGCCAGTTCCATCGCTTCTTTCAAGGTGCGCCGTCCCGCATCGATGTGTCGCGATACGCCTGCCCTACCCGGTTTCGCATGCCGTTGTGCCCGCAACAATTCGATCACACCGCGCACGCGCAGCAACTCCGCCGCGAAACCGCTATCGCCGTGCGTAGTGCCGTGCCGCATTGCGGCTTCAAGCATATTCAGCGCGTCGTCGACACGGCCCGCGTCAGCCAGCGCCTGCGCGCAGACGGTCTCCAGCGGCCCCACCAGACGACGGAAATCGCGTGACGCCAGTTGCGCAAGTCCCGCTTCGAGACGCGCGAGACCTCGTGCTTTGCTGCCGGTTTGCAGATCGAGTTGCCCGGCAAGACATTCGCCATAAGCCTGCCAGCCTTCGAAGCGATGCAGCGCCGCCTGCGAGCGCAGCAGCGTCAGATGGCGTTGCGCTTCGGCGATATTGCCGCATGAGAGATGCAGCGGCACGACCACCACCGCCAGCAGATGGCAGAGCGTCGGCTCCAGCATGTCGGCGCGCACGTGATTGAGGGCGCGCTGGCTCAGTTGCAGCGCGAGCGCAGCGTCGCCTTCGAGCCAGGCGATACGCGCAAGCGTGCCGGTGCCGAAGATGCGCGGATCGACGGACAGGTCGCTATCCTCGCGCTGAGGCAGTCCGTTCGCGTACAGGCGATCGAGTTCGGCCAGCGTGCCTTCGAGCCGCTCCCGTGCCTGCCCAAGCTCGCCGAAGCAATGCAGCGAAGCCGCCAGCATCGCGCTCGCGCAGAGCTTCTGCCAGGCCGTGCCGGAGCGCGCGGCGCAGACTTCCAGCCGGGTGGCAAAGCGCAGCGAGGCGTGGATCTCGCCCGCGTTCATCGCCGCGTTCCAGAGTCCCCAGAGCGCGCGGGCGGCAAACGTATCGTCGCCGCACGCCTGCGCGCGCGCGAGCACTTCGCGCCAGTGACGCGCAGCGTCGGCGGGCGCGCCGCCGGTCAACAACATGGTCGCCGCGAAGGCTGCGCGCACGCGCATGGCGCACACCGGATCGACCTTGGCGGCGGCATCGGCCGCCAGGCCATCGAGCGCGGCCAGCGCGCGTGCGGCGCGTTCGTGGCACTCGTGCACCAGCCCGGCGTCGAGCAGCGTGCCCACGAACGATCCGGCCAGCGCCACGCCCAGTACCGCGTCTCCTTCAGACGAAAACGCCCAGTCCCATGCGCGCCGCGCGTCGTCGAGCGAGGGCCGCGCGCGCACGTGCATCGGATTGGGCGTGCGCGATGGCGCGAGCGCGGCGCGATCTTCGATATGAGGTTGCAAATAGCGCAAATGGCGCTCGCCGACGCTGCGCAACGCGCCTTCTTCGCGCAGCTTGCTCATCGCGTACGCACGCGTGGATTCGGTGAGACGGTACAGCGCAATCGCGCCGCGAAACTCCACCGCGAGCAGCGATTTGGCGACCAGTTCCCCGAGCGAAGCGATCACCGCGGCGACGGGATCGTCCGGCTCGGCAGCCACCGCGCACACTGCTTCGAAGGTGAACGCGCCCGCGAAGAACGCGAGATTGCGCAGCAGCGCACGCGCGTGGACGTCGAGCAGCGCATAGCTCCAGTCGAAGGTTGCGCGCAAGGTCTGCTGGCGTGGCGAGGCATCCCGCGGGCCGCCGCTGAGCAGATCCAGCCGCTCGTCCATGCTGTGATGCAGGCGCGCCGCCACGCCCTCGATGCCAAGCGTCGCCACGCGCGCCGCCGCCAGTTCGATGGCGAGCGGCAGCCCATCCAGGCGGCGACAGATATCGGCCACGAGACGAACGCTCGCCGCGTCGTGGCCGCAGGCGGGCGCATGGCTGCGCGCGCGTTGCAGGAACAGCGCGACCGCGCCGTGCGCGAGCATTGTTTCCACGCTTGCACCTTCGGGCGGCACGGCAAGCGGCTCGACGCGAAAGAGCGTTTCGGCGCGGATCGCCAGCGGCTCTCGGCTCGTCACCAGCACGCGCAGCGCCGCGCAGGTCGCAAGCGTTTCGACCAGCGCAGCCGCGATGTCGATCACATGTTCGGCGTTATCGAGCACGAGCAGCGCGCCTTGCGGAGGCAACAGTTCGCGGATCGCTTGCAGCAGACGCGCTTCGCTGCCGATCGCATGCGGACCGATCTGCCACGCGAGCGCGAGCGCCGCCAGCACGGCTTCGCGCGTTTGCGCCGAAGCCAGTTCGACGAAACGCACGGCTCGTGCGCCCGATTCGCCCATCGCATGCGCCACTCGCACCGCGAGCGCGGTTTTGCCGACGCCGCCCGCGCCTGCCAGCGTGAGCACCGGCGCTTCATTGAGTTGGGCAAGGATGCGCGCGACTTCGTCGTCGCGGCCGATCAGCGGCGTGGCGTAGATGGGCAGATCCGCGCCCAGGCGTGGCTCGCCCTGCGCATTCGGATTATTGAAGGCCGCGGGTTCGCCCACGCGCTTGACGAGCAGATAGCCGCGCCCCGTGACGGTCTTGATGAGTTCGCGATCCTCGCCCAGCGCCTTGCGCAGCGCGGCGATATGCACCTGCAGGCGGTTTTCCTCGACGATCTGCCGAGGCCAGACCGCGTCGATGATGTCGTCCTTGGCGACGATTGCGCCATTGGCGCGATACAGCACCTCGAGGATGTCGAAGGCGCGCGAACTGATGCGCAGCGCACGTCCGTCGCGGCGCATCTCGCGTTGCTCGAAATTGATCCGCACGGCGCCAATCTTGATCACTGCCCTCTCCTGGAACCACCGGGATGCAGCGCGGGCATTCAGCCGCGCGCCGGAAAAGGCGAGGCAAGCCTCGCCGCGAACGATGGCGCGAGCGGATTGTAAGCGATCAATTCGCGTGCGTAATGAATTGAAATGCTTTCTGTATCAAATTAGAGGGCGGGATCAGTCAAGATCGGCGCATATCTGCAAATTCAGGCCAGCGCGCCGATTCAGACGGCGGGCGCGCCCTACACTTCGGCCTTGCCCGCGCGCTGCTCGCGCCTGATCGACCAGATCACGCCCAGGTCGCGCAGCGGACGCGGCGGGATATAGCTGGCCGTGCCCTGAATCAGAAAATCGTCGGCCAGTTCGCTGCGCTCGCCAAGCGCCAGTTCCGCGATCAGCCGGCCCGCCGCCGTGTGGCGCACGATCCCCGAGCCGTTGCAGCAGGCCGCCGCATAGACGCGCTCGCTCACCTGGCCGAACGCGGGCGCATGGTTGTGCGAGATGCCTAGCCAGCCCATCCAGAAGTGCTCGATCTCCAGCTCGCCCAGATAAGCGAAGCGGCCCGCCAGCAACTGCGCATGCTGGGCGCGCGCGGCGCTGCGGCGCGCCTCGTCGGTACGTAGCGTTGGCGAATATTCGAAGCCCTGACGAATCAGCAAACGCTTGTCGGGCGTGAGACGCAGTGTCGATCCGGCCACGCCGTGCGCGGGCGTGATGCCCCAGCTCGCGTCCGTGCCGAGCTTCGCCAGCTGTGCAGGCGTGAGCGGCTTCGTGAGGCTCGCGAACAGCAACATCGGAATCTGCCGGTTCTCGAACACGCCGAACGACTGCGCAAACGGATTGACCGCCAGGATCAGCTTGCCGAAGCGGATACTGCCGCGTTCCGTGCGCACATAAGGCGCGTTGCCGCCGGTCTCGATCTCGATCACGGCCGAATGCTCGTAACGCGACACGGTGGCAGGCAGGCTGTCGGCGAGACCACGCACCAGCGCGGCGGGATTCATCAGGCAGGTGCCTGGCGTGTAGATCGCCGAGTGGTAATAGGGCGTGCCCAGACGCTGCGCGAGCGCGTCGCGTGTGAGCGTTTCGTATGGCTCGCGCCAGGCATCCAGATTCGCGGCGTAGCTGCCAAGCGCGCTTGCCGCCACGCCCCCGGTGACTGCCGCGTGATAGCGGCCGCGGCGCTCCCAGCCGCAGTCGATGCCGTGCGTTTTGATCTGCTGTTCCAGATCCGCCATCACGAAACGGTTGACGCGGGTCGCGCGACGGCCCTGCTCCACCGATGTCGCCGAATCGCCAGGTACATGCGGCAGATCGATTGCGAAGCCGGAGTTGCGCCCCGAGGCGTTTTCGCCCACCGCGCCGCTGTCGAGCAGGGCGATCGAGTCGGCCGGGCGGAGTTCGGCCAGCCGCCGCGCGGCCGCGATGCCCGCGTACCCGGAACCGACGATCACCCAGTCGAACGTGTGCTCGCCTTCCAGCGCTGCGCAAGGAGTGCGTTTGGGCAACAGGGCGCTCCAGCCGTTGGTGCGGTCGTCGGCGGGCAAGCGCTTGATGTGGCGAGGCATGGCAAATCCAGAAAGTGCGAGTTGAGGCAGGGCATGACGGGGTCAGAGCATGGAATCCAGGGCGCTCTGATTGCTGCGACTATCGTCACTATACAACAACAATAATTTATTATTGTTATTGTATAGCTACCATACGTCATTGGACGGGCGCGAGGGACTTGTCAGAAAGCAGAAGTATTTATTATTGTTTGCGCATGACAGATCACGCGAAAACCCGGACGACGCCTCCGCACCGCGCGCGCACGCGCGTCCCCCAGACCGAGCGCATCGAAGCCACCCAGCGCAAGATCATTGAATCGGCGCAACGCCTGCTGCGCGAGGAAGGCTTCAAGAGTGCGACGCTGCAAGCCATCGCACGCGGCGCGAAGGTTTCGTTGGGCGCGCTTCAGCATCATTTCGAGAGCCGCGACGCGCTGATGGAACGCCTCGTCGACGAAGCGCTGGCGCCGCTGGGCGGGCGTGACGGCGCGGGCAATGTATGGCCGGACCCGGCGCTGCCCCTGCGAGAGCGCGCGCAATTTTTCGTCGAGCAGTCGTGGACGCATATCTATGGTGCGACCAGCTATGTGACTGCCTGGAGCCTGTTCTTCGGCTGCAAGGCCACGCCGTCGATCTTCAATCGCATCGACACCAAACGCACGGTCGAGGACGAGCGCTTCTTCGGCATGTTCGTCGATGCCTTTCCCGAGCTGCGCGCACATCATCC
The DNA here is from genome assembly GCF_011753055.1 of Burkholderia sp. Ax-1719. Lineage (GTDB taxonomy): Bacteria > Pseudomonadota > Gammaproteobacteria > Burkholderiales > Burkholderiaceae > Paraburkholderia. The sequence goes on from NZ_VWWJ01000027.1 coordinate 27,057, forward strand.
TTATCCGAAGGGCTTCGCGGCTTCGGTGTTTGCGACGCTGCGCGGCGCGGGCGTGTTCGAACTGTTCGACATCTCGATCGCGGAACGGCACGATGAATTGCAGGCGCTGGTGGAAACCATCGTGCGCGCGTGTCTACCGGTTATGGCCGAAAGCGCCCCGAGGCCGGTGAAAAAATCGCCTGGCTCCGGCGCGCGGCGCAAGAACGGCGCTGCTGTTTGATCACAGCATTGGCCCAAAGCTTAAATTCGAGCAGATCGGGATTCCGATTGGCGCCGTCCTCGATCCCGCTCACCCCAACCACTGCCGCGCCCGCTCCTCCAGAAAGCCCACGAAACTCCGTATCTTCGGCAGCGGTTGCCGGTCTTGCCGATACAGTGCATGCACCGGCCGCGCGGCTGGCGTCGCCTCCTCCAGCACGCTCACGAGCCGCCCGTTCGCCAGATCGTCCGCAACGAGAATCGACGGTTGCAGCAGCAGTCCTGCGCCATGCAGCGCCGCCTGACGCAGCGCGAGGCCGTCGTTCGAAAGGAACGTCGTATCCGCGGGCCAGCGGTTGTCGCCCGCCAGCCGCCAGCCATTGCGCCGATCCCAGACCGAATGCCCCAGGCACCGGTGCGTCTCCAGCTCCGCCAGCGTGCGCGGCGTGCCATGACGCGCCAGATAATCAGGCGACGCGCAGATCGCCATGCGATACACCCCAATCGGCCGCGCGATCAGGTTCAGATCGTCATTCAGTTCGCCGATACGGACCGCAACGTCGAAGCCCTCGTCGACCAGATCGACCACGCTATTGCTTAACTCCAGGTCGATTCGCACCTGCGGATGAGCGTTCTGATAATCCGCCGCGAGCGGCGCAATCACGCACGCGCCCAGCGTGGTCGCAGCGGTGATGCGCAGACGTCCGCGCGGCTCGGCGCGCAGGCTCTCCACCGACGCCTCGGCCAGCGCCAGCTGCTCCAGCACCTTGCGGCTCTCTTCATAGAAGCGCCGGCCCGCGTCGGTGAGGCTCTGCGCACGCGTGTTGCGCTGGAGCAGTTGCGCGCCCAGGTGCGTCTCCAGTTGCCGCACGTACTTGCCCACCATCACCGGGCTCAAGTCGAGTTCACGCGCGGCAGCGCTGAAACTGCCGCGCTCCACGGCGCTCACGAACACCTCCATGCTGCGCAGCCGATCCATGATTGCTAACCCAGAGTTTCAACTGAACGAAATTATCGTCCATTTATTCTTTATGGTGTCAGGCGGATAGTGAGGTTTTCGCCGTTCATATAGGGAGAGTCGCAGATGAAGATCATCGTGGTGGGCGCCAGTGGCGCTGTCGGTCGTGCCGTGGTCGAAACGCTCAGCGAAGGCCATACGGTCCTGACCGTGGGCCGCAATAGCGGCGATTTCCGCGCCGACATCACGCGCGACGACAGCGTCGAGGCGCTGTTCAAGGAGGTCGGCAACGTGGACGCGATCGTGTCGGCGGCCGGGCATCTGCATTTTGGCCCGTTCGCGGAGATGACCACCGCGCAATTTAATTTCGGACTGCAGGACAAATTGCTCGGGCAAGTGCGGCTTGCGTTGATCGGCCAGCACTATCTGAATGACGGCGGTTCGATCACGCTGACGAGCGGCATCGTCGGCGAGGAGCCGATTGCCCAGGGCGTGAACGCCACCACCGTCAACGCCGCGCTGGAAGGCTTCGTACGCGCCGCCGCCACGGAATTGCGCCGCGATCGCCGCATCAACGTCATCAGCCCGACCGTGCTGACCGAATCGCTGGACGCCTACGGCCCGTTCTTCCCCGGCTTCGAAAGCGTGAGCGCGAAGCGCGCCGCGCTGGCCTACAGGCGCAGCGTCGAAGGCGTGCAGACGGGGCGCGTTTTCAAGGTGTATTGAGGTTCAGGTTTGTGCGCGGCGCTTCGCACTCTGTGTGCGCTTGCTTGTGCGTGCGCCGCGCCATGTCACAGCGCAGACGAATACCCCCGCGGCAAGCAATATCGAACTGAGCAACGTGAAGAGCGAAGCCCATATCCATCGATCCCAGAACGCATCCACCATCGCGCGCTGGGGATTGTGCGGGTCATAGAGCACGTCGACTTTGTCGCTCCATCTGCCACCGCTTGAGGACGACCCTTGCGCGAATGTGTATTGGCGGCCATCGGCGGCAACGAATTCGACGATCGCGGAGTGGAGATGGGTCGCGCTCTGTGTTCGACTGACACGCTCCTGACTGTCGACGACCGTGCCTGAAGCGCGCCCGTAGTTGCGCGTTATTTCGATCTGGTGGAAAAACGACAAGGCGGCCGCGACAGCGCCCAATGTTCCGAATGCGATCAGCGCGCAGCCAATCCGCATCACCTCCCGATCGCGCGCCGCGCGTCGCGCCGCCATCGACAGTTTGCTGCTCACGTTACGAACGCCGCCGCGCCGATCCGAAACGCGAACGAACACCCCAATAGCGGCAAACACCACGCCAAGTAGAGCGAGAATGACCACTCCGAACCAACGCTCGCCAAATGAGTCGATGATGACGCTGCGCGCGCCATTCGAGGGGTCGTAATAGATTGTCACTGTGTCGCCAGGGTCGTCGACCGGTTCGGTCGATTCGAGCCGTCCACGCACGCTGACAATCTTGCCGTCCGGGGTGACGCAGCGATAAATGCTTGCGTAGCGATCGAGGCCGACTCCCTCGTGGCTGAATCCTGCGACGACCGCTTCGGTCCGTGTCATGCCGCGCGTGGCGGCAACCGACGACCAGCACCAGATCGCGGCGCCCACCAGCATCAATACGCCCAACCAGAGGAAAACGTTGAGGCCCAGACCTCGTTTGACTGCTTGCGGAGACGGTGTACTCATGAGGAATCAGGCGTAAGAGGCAATCAATACCCTGAAGAATACCTGCCCCTAAGCCGATACCCGCACCTCCGCGTCCGCACGCGCAAGCAGCCCGCTGCAACGCGCCGACAGATTCGCAAACGCCACGTGCTTGCCCGCGCGCTCATAGCGCGCCTGCACCGCTTCGAGCGCGGCAATCGCCGAGTGATCGGCCACATGCAGATGCGCGCAATCCAGCCGCACCGCGTCCGGGTCGCGCGCCGGATCGAACAGCGCCTGGAACTGCGCCGCCGATGCAAAAAACAGCGTGCCGCGCAGCGTATAAACGCGCTCGCCTGAAGGCTCGTCGCGCATTTCGCAGCGGAATTCGCGCGCGTGCTGCCACGCAAAATTCAGCGATGCGATCACGATGCCGCACAGCACGGCAGTCGCGAGATCGGTACAGACGGTGATGACCGTCACGGCAACGATCACCAGCGCGTCGTTGCGCGGCACCTTGTGCAGCACGCGCAGCGAACCCCACGCGAAGGTCTGCCCTGCCACGATAAACATCACGCCCACCAGCGCCGCAAGCGGAATGCGTTCGATCAGCGGCGAGAGGCACAGGATAAACAGCAGGATCATCACGCCGCTCGTCACGCCCGAAAGACGCCCGCGTCCGCCCGAGCCGAGGTTGATGACGGTCTGACCGATCATCGCGCAGCCGCCCATCGCGCCGAACATCCCCGCCGCGATATTGGCCGCGCCCAGCGCCACGCATTCGCGATTAGGCTGGCCGCGCGAATTCGTCACGTCGTCGGTGAGATTGAGCGTGAGCAGCGTCTCCAGCAAGCCGACCAGCGACATCAGCACCGCATAGGGCAGCACGATGCGCAGCGTCTCCAGATTCATCGGCACGGCGGGCAGGCTGAACGCGGGCAGGCCGCCCGCGATGTGCGCCATGTCGCCGAGCGTACGCGCGGGCAGATGCAGCAGCGCCGCCGCCGCGCCCACGCCGACAATCGCCACCAGCGCGGGCGGCACGGCTTTGGTGAGACGCGGCATGACGAACACGATCGCCATCGTCAGCGCGACGAGGCCCACCATCAGCGCGAGCGCCTGGCCGTGCATCCATTCCATGCCGTTCGGCCCTGGCGTCTTGAAGTGCTCGAACTGGGCGCGCGCAATGATGATCGCGAGGCCGTTGACGAAGCCGAGCATCACCGGATGCGGGACCATGCGGATCAGTTTGCCCAGCCGCAGCGCGCCGAACAGGATCATCAGCAGGCCGCCAAGAACGACCGTGGCGAACAGATATTGCGCGCCGTGCTGCACCACCAGCGCGACGATCACCACCGCCATCGAGCCCGCTGCGCCGGAGATCATGCCGGGTCGGCCACCGAACAGCGCCGTGATGGTGCAGATGAAGAACGCGCCGTAGAGACCCATCAGCGGGTTCAGATGCGCGACCAGCGCGAAGGCAATGCATTCGGGCACGAGCGCGAACGACGAGGTGATGCCGGCGAGCAGTTCGCTGCGCACGGTTGTGAAGCGACTGGAGAAACGGCTCAGGCCGGAACGGGCGGATTCCATGGTGCGAGTCGGTTGGCAGATGAGCGTCGATAATGCCGATCACGCGCAACGCGAGCAGGCGCAAGCGCTGTGGCGCTGGCAGCCTCGCGGAGGAGCGACCGGAATCGACGGAGAAAAAAAGCGGCGCGGACGGCATCGGCGATGCGGCGCGGCCTGGACGGACGAAAGCGCGGATTCTACCGGATTCCCGGGCGATGCGCCGCGCGCCTTACAGCAGCGCAAGCCGCACGAGCGGCCCAAGTGGTTACCTGAAATAGCCACAAATTGGTCATTTCGCATAGCCGCATCGACGCCTACCATGCGTTCCATCGACTCCATCGCGCCACCCGGCGCGCTCACTTCCCGAGGAATACCATGCAACAGCGTCTGGACTTCTATCGCGCCAATCCGCCCGCCATCAAGGCTCTGCTCGCCCTCGAAGAACGCATCGAGAAAAGCAGCATTGAAAAGCCGCTCGCCGAACTGGTGCGCCTGCGCGCCTCGCAGATCAACGGCTGCGCCTACTGCGTGGACATGCACGTCACGGACGCGCGCAAGGGCGGCGAAACCGAACGGCGGCTGGCCACCGTGGTGGTCTGGCGCGAAACGCCCTTCTTCACGGAACGCGAACGCGCCGCGCTGGCCTGGACCGAAGCGCTCACGCTGGTCTCGCACGACCATGTGCCCGACGCCGTCTGGGAAGCCGTGCAGCCGCATTTCAGCGAAGCGGAAATCGTCGACCTCACCTTGCTCATTAACGCGATCAATAGCTGGAACCGCTTCGCGATTGCCTTCCGCAAGTTGCCCGCTTAAGGAGCGCGTCATGACGCTTCGCTCTTCTTTCGCGCGCGCCGCCGCGTCGATCATCGGCATGGCCGCGTTGTGCGGCGCGTGTTCCGCCTTCGCGCACGACATGAATGACGCCGATATGCACGCCGACACGGCCAGCGAGAAAATCGCCCCCGTGCTCAAGCAGGCGATTCCCGAAGCGCCCGGCAAGAACGTGCTGATCGCCACCGTTACGTTCGCGCCGGGACAGGACTCCCAGCCGCATATGCATCCGGGTTCGATCTTCGCGTACGTGACGCAAGGGCATATCGAATCGCAGCTGGAAGGCTCGCCCGCACGCGTCTATGGCCCCGGCGAGGCGTGGTATGAGCCGCCCGGCGCGCATCACATCGTCGCTCGTAACGCCAGCAAGACGGAGCCCGCGCAGATTCTCGTGTTCGCTATTGCGGGCGAGCACGATCCCATCAAGAAGCCGCTGCCGCATTGAGCGCGACCACGTTCAGGGCGCGCGCTTCCTGCTCGCGCGCCGCCTCGAACAGGCGCACGCACATGAAATCGACGAAGGCGCGCAGACGCGGCGACGGATGGCGGCTGGACGGCCAGACGATCGAGAACTGGCCAACGGTCGTTGTGTACGCATCGAGTACGCTCGCCAGCGTCCCCGCCGCGAGCGCGTCGCGCACCAGAAAATCCGGCATATAACCGATGCCAAAGCCCGCCACCACCGACTGCATCAGCGCTTCCATGTTGTTGCAGACGAGCGCGCTGCGCAGTGCGGGCAGCGCTTCGCCGTGCGTAGCAAGCTCCCAAAGCTGCAATTTGCCCGAGTCCGGAAAGCGGTAGCGCACGCACGCATGCGCCGCGAGATCGGCGAGCGTGTGCGGTGCACCCGCACGCGCAAGGTATTCAGGCGACGCGCACAGCACATGGCGAAACGGCCCGAGACGCCGCGCCACGAGGCTCGAATCGCTGAGCGTGCCGCTGCGGATCACAGCGTCGAAACCGCCTTCGATGACGTCCACCATGCGGTCGTTGAAGTCCAGATCCAGTTCAATCTCGGGGTAACGCGCAGAGAAATCGGGTAACGCTGGCAGCAGAAAGCGATAGCCGATAGCGGGCAGACTCACGCGCAGCCGCCCGCGCGGCGTCTGCGTAGACGCGGTCAGCACCGCCTGCGCATCGCTCAATTCGGTAAGGATATGGCTGCAACGCTCGTAAAAAAGCCGCCCTTCTTCGGTGAGCGATATTTTGCGCGTGGTGCGATGAAAGAGCCGCACGCCCAGCGACGCCTCCAGCTTCGCGATGGCCTTGCCGACCGCCGACGCCGAAATGCCCAGCGCCCGTCCTGCCGCCACGAAGCTCAGCGCCTGCGCGACGCGCACGAAGGCAACGATTGCGTTGAGATTGTCCATATCCGCTATTTTCGCTGTCGATCCGGGAATTCGATTCCGCAATGTTCGGAACGCCGCCCTGTTTTTCCGGCGTCGCATCGGCATTATCGTTCGTCGCTCCAGTGGCGCGCTTTGAAACCCTGCATGTAATCCGCTTTTCACGGCCGCCGAAGCCACTTCACAAGTCACTTCAGGAGCCACGATGGCGCACGAACCCCTCCATGATTCCAACGCCGATTCAAGACGCCGCGTTGCGATTCTCGCGGCGGTCTGCGTGGCGGCGCTGGCCATGCCGCTTGCGTTTTCAGGCGGCGCGGTGGCCACGCCCGCGATTGGCCGCGCGCTGGGCAATTTGGGCACAATCGCCACGCCTGGCAAACTCGCCGATCCCACCGCGCTGAACTGGATCACCAACGCCTTCATGCTGAGCTTCGGCAGCTTGCTGATGGCGGCAGGCGCGCTCGCCGATCTGTATGGCCGCAAACGCGTGTTTATCGCCGGTCTTGCGGGCTTCGTGCTCTGTTCGCTCGCGCTCGCCTGTGCGCCCACGCTCCTCGCCGTCGATTGGCTGCGCGGCGCACAAGGCGCAGCGGCCGCCGCGGCCTTAGCGGGCGGCACGGCGGCGCTCGCGCAGGAATTCGAAGGCCATGCGCGCACGCGGGCCTTCGGCGCGCTCGGCGCGACTTTCGGGCTGGGGCTGGCCTTCGGCCCGTTGATCGCGGGCGTGCTGATCCAGTACGCAAGCTGGCGCGCGATCTTCCTGAGCGGCGGCCTCGCCTGCCTGCTCTCACTCGCTTTTGGCACGCGCTATCTGCGCGAATCGCGCGACCCGCACGCACGCGGTATCGACTGGCCCGGCACGCTCAGCTTCACGCTTGCGCTGTCGAGCTTCACATTCGGCGTGATCGAGGCGCCTGTGCGGGGCTGGACGAGCGTGCCTGTCATCGCCCTGCTTGCGGCGAGCGCTCTGCTGGCCTGCGTCTTCGTCATCGTCGAAACGCGCAGCGCGCGGCCCATGCTCGATCTCTCGCTGTTCCGCTATCCGCGTTTCGTCGGCGTGCAAGTCCTGCCGATCGCCACCTGCTACTGCTATATCGTGCTGCTGGTCGTGCTGCCGCTGCGCATGATCGGCGTGGACGGGCTGCGCGAGATCGATGCGGGCTGTCTGATGATCGCGCTCTCCGCGCCGATGCTGGTGGTGCCGTTCGTGGCCGCGGCGCTGACGCGCTGGCTGTCGATGGGCATACTCTGCGCGGCGGGGCTGGTGCTGGCCGCCGCAGGACTGCTCTGGCTAGCCGTGGCGTTGCGCGCGGGACCGTATGCGGCCATCGCGCCGATGGCGCTGATCGGCATTGGCGCAGCGTTGCCCTGGGGATTGATGGACGGACTTTCGGTGAGCGTCGTGCCGAAGGAGCGCGCGGGCATGGCCACGGGCATCTTCAGCACCACGCGCGTGGCTGGCGAAGGCGTGGCGCTCGCAACCGTCAACGCTGTGCTGGCCGCGCTCACCGCGACGCATCTGGCGCAGCGCGTGCCAGGCGACCCGCTGGCGCTAAACGAAGCCACCGCCCGGCTTGCGAGCGGCGACCTTGCACAAGCCACGCTCTGGCTACCTGTTGCAGACACAACGACCTTGCAGCACGCCTATTCAGAGGCGTTCGGCACCGTGCTGATAGGACTTGCGGCGATTACGCTGCTCTGCGCGGTCATTGTGTTGGTCTTTCTCGGCGGACGGACGCGCACGGGCGACGCGCAAAGCGATGTGCTTGCGCAGGAACGCCAGCGCGCATGAACCCTCTGCTTACGCGGGCTGCGCCTCGCGCTCACGCTCCAGTTCGCGCACGAGCGGCAGCACCTTCTGGCCGAAGTACTCCACTTCCTCGATGAAATGCAGGAACCCCGCGAGCACGAGATCGACGCCAATTGCCTTCAGCGCAACGATGCGCTGCGCGATCTGCAAAGGCGTGCCGATCAGGTTGGTGCGGAAACCGTCGTTGTACTGCACCAGATCTTCAAAAGTCGACTTCGCCCAGTTGCCCTCGCCTTCGGGCGAGGCCTTGCCCGCTTCTTTCGCGGCGTGGCCGAAGGCCTGCACGGCCTCCACATGCGCGTTGCGCACGATATCGTCGAGCACGGCGCGCGCTTCTTCCTCGGTATCGCGTGCGATCACGAAGGCATTCACGCCAATGCGCACGCTATGGTTGTTATGCGCCGCCTTCACGCGAATATCGTCGATCTGCGCCTTGAGATTTTCGACCGTATTGCCGTTTGTGAAATACCAGTCGGACACGCTCGCGGCGTTGTCGCGCGCGGCGCGCGAACTGCCGCCCTGGAAAATTTCCGGATGCGGTTTCTGCACCGGCTTCGGGCTTAGCGTGTAATTGTTGAAGCGATAGAAGTCACCCTTGAAGGTGAAATCGTCCTCGGTCCAGATGCCGCGAATCGCGCGAATGAATTCGTTCGAGCGGCGATAGCGTTCGTCGTGTTCGAGCCACGGCTCGCCAATCGAGGTGAATTCGTCCTTGAACCAGCCGCTCACCACGTTAATGGCAATGCGTCCGTTCGAAATATGGTCGATGGTGGCCAGTTGCTTGGCAACCACGGCCGGATGCCACGGTCCCGGCAGAATCGCCGCGATTACCTTGAGTTTTTCGGTGGCATGCAGCAATGCCTGGCTGAACGAAACAGATTCGTGCTGATATTGCGCGCCGTACCCCGCGGTGAAGCGGATCTGGCTGAGCGCATAGTCGAAGCCCGCCGCCTCGGCTGTGCGTGCGAGCTTCTGGTTGTATTCGAGGCTCCAGTCGGTGCGCTGCTCGATCTTGCTGACGACAAGTCCGCCGCTCACGTTGGGCACCCAGTAGGCGAACTTGATGTCGTCGGCAGCAGGGGCGTTCTGGCTCATGATCGTGTTCCGTGCAGAGTTGCGATCACGCCATCTTTCGGGATTTGCACGCCGGGCTGAACGATTTTGTTCTGCTTTGGAAAGTTGAATTGCTGCTAATTGCGGCTTTCAGCCACATTCATTCGCAGCCTTCGGGTTTGGCGTTCCAGCGGCGAATCGCGCGATTCTCGCGGTCGAAACCCAGAATGCTGACCGACGCCGTATCCAGATACAGATGCGCGCCCAGCGCCGCCGAATCGCCCATCCAGCAGGCCGCCAGCACGCGCAGAAAATGCGCATGCGAAAACACGGCAATACGCCCGCCGTCGCCGAGCATCGTCAGCAGACTGTCGACCACGCCGCGCGCACGCGCTTCGATCTGCGCGAGATTTTCGCCTTCGGGAATGGCCGAATGCCAGACGCTCCAGTCGGGTTCGGTCTGGCGAATATCGGCGGTCTTGCGGCCTTCGTAGACGCCGTAGTTCCATTCGTGCAGATCAGCCGAGATCTGCACGCGCTCGCCCAGGCCTGCCAGTTTGCAGGTCTCGATGGCGCGCGACATGGGGCTGGCGAGCACGGTATCGAAATGCTCCGCAGCGAGCGGCTTCGCGAGCGCCTGCGCCTGTTCGCGGCCACGCGCCGTAAGCCCAATATCCGTGCGGCCTGTGTGCTGCCCGCTGCGGCTCCACTCGGTTTCGCCGTGACGGATCAACCAGACTTCGCGGGATGCGGGATGCGCGTTCGATTCTGCGGCCATGGGTTCACTCCGTGATGACTTCGACAGGGCCAATGATTTTACGGCAGCATGCCGCCTGCCGCACCCAGGCCACCCATTTTCATCGGACGAAAAAAACCGGCCATAAGGCCGGTTCGGAGAGGCTCCGGAGCGATGCTGCCTGCATCCGGAACCCGAGAGAATCGTTTTTCTTCTTGATCGCGTGTGGTTTTTAGCGGTTACTGCAACGGGCTTTGAGCCTGCTTACGCGGCCAGCGCCTTGCGGATCGCAGCCGACAATTCAGCCGGTGCGAACTTGGTCACATAGCCATTCGCGCCAGCGTTGCGCGCGTGCGTTTCATTCGCCGCGCCCGTGAGCGACGAGTGAATGATCACCGGAATATGTTTCAGACGCGCGTCGGCCTTGATTTTGCGCGTCAGCATGAAGCCGTCCATTTCCGGCATTTCGAGGTCGGTGATGACAAGAGAAATCTTCTCGCGCACCGGCACGTTCTCATTGGCGGCTTCTTCGGCGATTTTCAGCAACATCTGCCATGCCATTTCGCCGTTCGATGCGATCACATGCGGTGCATCCAGCGCGGTCAGCGCCTGACCGAGCAGCGCGCGGGCAAAGCCCGAATCGTCCGCGGCAAGAATCCGGCCGCCTTCCGTGCGCAGCGCGTCGCCCACCGCTTCCGGCTTGACGTCTTCGTGCTGCTCCGGGAATACATCGCGCATCACCTGTTCGACGTCGAGCACCTGTGCGAGGCGTGTCTTGCCCTCGCCCGCGTCGATGCGCGCGATCCCCGTGACATAACCCGAGGTGCCACTCGACTCCGCGCTCAGCACTTCCTTCCATTCGAGGCGGATGATGTCCTCCACCTCGTCCACCGCGAACGCCTGCGTGCCGCGCGAGAATTCGGTAATCAGCAGAATGGGCGGGCGCTTGTCCGAAGGCGAGCCAATCAGCGAAGCGATGTCGATCACGGGAATGATCTGCCCGCGAATATCCACCGCGCCCACCAGATGGGCGGGCGAACCGGCGATCGGCGTGACTTCGGGCATCGTGACGATCTCGCGGATCTTGAACACGTTGATGCCATACAGACCGCGCCCTGCCCCCGGACGCGCTTCGCCCAGACGAAACAGCAGGAGTTCTAAGCGGTTGTTGCTGGTCAGCGTGGTGCGTTCGTCAACGCCAGGTTGCATCGTCTTCATGGATTTTGTCTGATGAATTGCGTCGTCTTGCGCATCGTCTTGCGCTTTGGGGCGAACCTGAAAGCAGGCTGGTCTTGCGATTACCCAAATCGCACGCGATCCGTCCCCGCTCGAAACGCGTGCATTCTGGGTGTGTTGAGCCTGCTTTCACCCCGCCCCAATCCTGATATCGGCAGGGCGCGGCGAAGCTTGAACGGGACCAACCCTGGTAACGTTGAATTCAGGCTCAGCCGTAGCTCGGTTGCGTCTGCTGGGCAGCGTGGCCGTACTGGGCTTGCGCCGCGCCCGCAAAGGCGTGGCGGGCCGCCTGCGCGAAACTGAACACGCCCACGGCGCGCTTGAGCGTGTCCGCCTGCTGTTCGAGCGACTGAGCGGCGGCCGCGGCCTGCTCGACCAGCGCGGCGTTCTGCTGCGTGACTTCGTCCATCTGCGTGACGGCCGAACTGACCTGTTCGATCCCTTTGCTCTGCTCTTCAGACGCCGACGAAATTTCCGAAACGATATCCGAGACGCGCTTGATCGCCTCGCGCACCTGCCCCATTGCATCGCTCACTCGCCCGGCCTGCTGCGCGCCGCCTTCGATCATCGTGACGGAGGAGGTAATGAGTTCCTTGATTTCGCGCGCCGCGGTGGCCGAACGCTGCGCCAGGCTACGTACTTCGCTCGCGACCACCGCAAAGCCACGGCCCTGTTCACCGGCACGCGCCGCTTCGACCGCCGCGTTGAGCGCCAGAATGTTGGTCTGGAACGCAATGCCTTCGATCACGCCGGTAATTTCGGAAATCTTGTGCGAACTGCCGCTGATCTGCTGGATCGTGCCGACCATTTCGCGCACTGCTGCATCGCCGCCGCTGGCGAGATCGTTCGCGTCGCCCGCCAGACCGTTGGCGGCACGCGCGTTGTCGGCGTTCTGCTTCACGGTTTCGGTGATTTCGGTCATGCTCGCGGCCGTTTCTTCCAGCGAAGCGGCCTGCTCTTCGGTACGCGCCGAAAGATCGAGGTTGCCTGCCGCGATTTCGCGCGCGGCCAGCGCCACGGATTCGGTCGAATGCTGGATGCCGCGCACGATGCCCGCAAGCTGACCATCCATGCGCTTGAGCGCACTGAGCAACTCGCCGAATTCGCCGCCGATATTGGCGTCGATTTCGCTCTCCAGGCAGCCGCCTGCGATCGTATTGGCCACCGTGATCGCGCCGTTCAGCGGGCGCATGATGACGCGCAGCAGGAACACCGACGCCGCGAATGCGACCGCAAGGCCAGCCAGCACCAGTACGACGGCCACGATCAGCGCCGTATGTGCGTGGCGTTCCGAATCGGCCGAAAAGGCACGGGCTTCGTCGTCATTGACGGCGATGTCCTGATTCACGAGGTCGAGCAGGTTCTGCGCGAGCGCCGCGTGTTCGATTTCGAGTTGCTGGCCGCCGTCGAAGTCGCCAGCGTTGAAGCGCTGCAGGCTTTGGGTCGCGGAATCGCGGAATGGCCCCATGGCGGCGTCGATCTTGTCGGCGATCGCGCGCTCATTGGCGTCGGTCACGCGCGCCGGGTAATAGTCCGCCCATGCCTTGGCCAGTTGCGCGAGATCCTGGTCGGCCAGTTGGGCAGCCGTGCGGGTTTTCTGTGCGTCGCGGCCCAGCGCGATGCGGCTCAGTTGCAGCCGCGAATCGATTGCCGAGGCGCGCACGTCGCCCAGATCGCGAATCGGCACGACCGTGCCGGAATATTCATCGAGTACGGTCTGATTCAGCCCCGAAATTGTCGATGCGCTATAGGCGCCGATGAGCGCGATGATGACGACGCAGATCGCCATCGCCGCGATGATCTTGAAGCGTACCGTTTGAAGCAAACCGTTCATGTTCCTCGCCCTTATGCCGGCAACGATGCGCCGGTTGTCGACGCACTCCAAAGCTTTATCGACATTTCAGGCCGAACAATTAGGCTTCTTTTCGAATTTTTATTGCGCCTTTCCGCAGATCATTACATCGCTTTCATATTCACAACAAAATATTTTTGAAAGCATTTATTCATCCAATGCCTTGCGTTTCACACAAGTCTTCCAATTCCTTCCATGACGACATTTGATTAGTATGTCGAACTATTTATCGCATAAAAAAAGCCACCCTGCCGGGTGGCTCTGCTCAAACGGCCAAGGCTCTTTCTTTGGCGTTTTCGCTTGTATTCACGGGTGATTTCGCCTGCGCAGCGCTCACCAGACGGCGATAACGCGACAATGCCCAAAGCGGGAAGTACGCGGTATAGCCGTGATACTTGAGGTAATAGATGCGCGGGAAACCCGGCGCATTGTGCGAGCGATGCCACCAGAAGCCTTCGCCATCCTGCACCGAAAGCAGATAAGCGATGCCGCGCTGCACCGACTCCGACTCGTAGTCACCAAACGCCATCTGGGCGAGCAGCGCCCACGCCGTGAAGTTCGACACGCTTTCGCCGCCATTCGTGCCAGCCAGCGCCGGATCGATATAGCTGTCGTTGGTCTCGCCCCAGCCGCCGTCGGCATGCTGGCGCGCACGCAACCACGCCAGCGCGCGGGCGATATACGGCTGCTTCGGATCTTCGCCCGCCAAGGCGAGGCCCGCCAGCACGCTCCACGTTCCGTAGATGTAGTTGGTGCCCCAACGGCCCCACCAGCTGCCGTCCGCACACTGCGTCGCCTTGATGTAGTCGATACAGCGCGCGAGCGAGGCCTTGTCCTCTTCGCGCCCCGTCACACCAAAGCACAGCAGCACACGGCCCGAGACGTCCTCAGTGGGCGGATCGAGCAGCGCGCCGTGATCGGCGAACGGAATCGCGTTCAGATAGAGACGGTCGCAATCCGCGTCGAAGGCGGCAAAACCGCCATTGCGCGATTGCAGCCCACGCATCCAGTCGAGCGCCAGCGTCACGCGCGCCGCATACGGGTCAGCGCCCGTGATCTGCTTTTGCAGACGGCCGCGACGATGCAACATCGCCACGACAACGGCGCTATCGTCGATATCCGGGTAATACGGGTTCTCATACTGGAACGCCCAGCCGCCTGGCGGCACGTCGGGCTTGACGTTCTCGATCCAGTCGCCCTTGATATCGTCCACCTGACGCGCAGCGAGCCAGTCATAGGCAAGCGCGATCTGTTGTTCGAGTTCGGCGCGCGGGATATTCGTTTCAGTCGATTCCTCTGCGGGGGTATCCGGCACCGTCAGCGCCTGCTCCAGCGCCATCGTGCTCCATGCCGTATCCCACACCGGCGAGAGGCAAGGCTGGCAATACACGCTGCCGTCCGGACGTTCGACCAACAGCTTTTCCAGCGCATTTTCGCAATCGCGGCGCAGCGGATGATCCTCAGGATACCCAAGCACTTCCATCATCTGGTAGCTATAGACGATGGGCGGAAAAATGCCGCCCATACCGTCTTCGCCGTTCATGCGCTCGGCGCACCAGGCTTCGGCGTGCTTGATCGCGCGCTTGCGCAGCGCGCCGGGAATCAGTGGATCGACATGGCGCAGCAAGCGGTCCATCGCCAGAAACGCGCGTCGCACGCCCTTGCCGCGCGCGAAATATTCGCGCTCCTGCTCAGGCGGCGTGACGAACAGTTCGGCGATCGACACGTTATGCGGATTCTTCGCGCGCGCCTTGAGCGAGCACAGCACCAGCAGCGGCACCATGGTCGTGCGCGCCCAGTAGGCCACCTTGTACATCGAGATCGGCACCCACTTGGGGAACAGCACGAACTCGATCGGCATGAACGGCGTGGCGCGCCACGGCACCTGGCCGAAGGTCGCCAGCAGAATGCGCGTGAACACGTTGGATTTTGCCGCGCCACCCAGCTTCAGAATGGCTTCGCGCGCGCGCACCATGTGCGGCGCATTTTCCTTGTCGCCTGCGGCCTTGAGCGCGAAATAAGCTTTCACGCTGGCCGATACATCGGGGGCGCCATCGACATACAGATCCCACGCGCCATGCGTTTCGAGACGCTGGATATCGCGCAGGTAGCGCGCCATTTTCTCCTGGCGCACGGTGTCGATCTTCGCCATGAAATGCATCATGAGGATGTATTCGGCGGTGATCGTCGCATCGGATTCAAGCTCGAAACACCAGCTCCCTTCGGGCTGTTGCCGGCGCGCAAGTGCGTTGCGTCCCCGGACGATAGCGGCGTCGAGCAGCGCCGCGAATGGCAGGTCGGATTTCTTCATGGCGCGAATAATACCATCCAGACGGAATGTTTAGCCTTCACGGCCGCAATGGTAAGATCCGGTCATGAAGAACACTTCCGCCAAAGCCCCAGCCGACGCGGCTGGCCACGCCGAGGCCACGCCGCCGACCGCGCAAAATCCGCTTAGCCAGAGCATCCCGACCAGCGCGCCGGAAATCGGGGCGGCATCTCCTGCTCCTGCTTCTGGCACCCGCCGCAAGAAGGCGCCGGTGCAGGTGCGCGCGCAGTTATTACAGGCGGCTTCCGATATCGCCACCGACCACGGCGTGCCCTCCGTCACGCTCGACGCGGTGGCCGAGCGCGCGGGCGTCACCAAGGGTGCGCTGCAATATCACTTCGCAAACAAGCAAGGACTCCTTGACGCTTTGTTCGAGCAAACGCTCGAACGCTTCGAGCGTCAAATGGAAGCGCGTCTCGCCGACGATCAGGACGATGCCGGCGGCGCACGGGCGCGTGCCTATCTGCATTCGAGCATCGATGAAATGAGTCCTGCCGCCAGTACCAATGTGCTGCGCGTGCTGGTGGCGGCGATGATGACCGACCCGGAGATTCGCGAGCGTTACGCCGCGCCGATGCGCAAATGGACCCGGCCCGATCCGCTGCCGCTCGAAGAAGCTGCGCGCCTGATGATCTGCCGTCTGGCCGCGGACGGTTTGTGGATTTCAGACCTGCTCGGCTATCAGGACATGTCGCCGGAAATGCGCGAAGAAGTGGTGCGCCAGATCGAAAAAATGACGTTCAATGCGGCCTGAAGCGCTGCAATCGCATTAGCGGGAAGCGGGCGCAGTCGATGCGCGCACAACCAGATGCGGCGGCGAAGCCACGCAGACTTTCGGCACGCGCTCGGGCTGCCCGCCTGATTTTCCCGCGCTCGCAATCAATTCCCGCAATAGCGCCACGCCGAGTTCCGCTGCCTCCACGGTCGGCACCGCCACCGTCGTCAGCGCGGGCCGCGATTCGCTTGCCAGCTGAATATCCGTGATGCCGACCACCGATAGCTGCCCGGGCACCTCGAAACCGAGATCGGCGGCGGCCTGCATTGCGCCCAGCGCAGGCAGATCGTTGGTCGTGAATAGCGCGGTGAGATCGGGATGGCGCGTGAGCAGTTCGCGCGCCGCTGCGTACCCGCCTTGCGTGGTGTCGATTGCATGAATCACGGGCGCAGATGCAGGATCAAGCCCCGCCGCTTCCATCGCGGTCACGAAGCCGTCGTAGCGGGCGGCATGAATGCCGTACGCCTTGCTGCCCACGATTGCGCCTATGCGCCGGTGCCCCAGATCAATCAGATGACGCGCAGCCAGTTCGCCCGCAAGATGAAAATCCACTGCCACGCACGGTAAGCCAGGCGGTTCCAGCGGCTTTTCCCACATGCAAAGCACCACGGGCGCACCGCGCAATTCGGTGAGACGCAGATCGTCGAAGTCGAGGTTGGCGTTCATCACCAGCACGCCCGCGGATAGCGTACCCGCGAGTTGTTCGAGATATGCGCGGCCTGTGTGCGGATCGCCATCGGTATTGCAGATGATGAGGAACTGCCCGCTGCTGCGCAGCGCATTTTCCACGGCAAGCGCGAACTCGGGATAGAACGGATTGGCGATGCTCGCCACCATCAGCGCGATGGTGGGCGCACGCCCTTCCGCAAGCGCGCGTGCGGGTAAATGCGGACGATAGCCAAGCGCTGCGATGGCTTCGAGCACACGCTGGCGCGTCGCCTCGCCAACGCGGCCACGGTTGCGCAGCACGTTCGAGACCGTCGCGGGCGTGACGCCGGCGTGACGGGCGACTTCAGCAAGCGTGGGCGCTGACGAATGGGGGGATGTGGGCGTCGTGGGCATCGCTTTTTACATCTCAATATTTGGGAATGCATTTCAACATTTGCCTGATTGGCTCAGGCAGCGGCACCATTGGCCTCGCATTCCAGCGTTGCACTCGCCCACGAGGTAACGCAATTAATCCAACGAAATCGGAGACACCGCATCTGGCAACCAGCGATCGCGCCCACGATCGATTTTTTTAGGTTGCCTGATTAAGCGCTTAATCGCTAGCGCTGCGCCGATTAGAACACGGAGACGGGACGAATGGCGAGCATTTCCTTGCGAGGCGTGCAGAAGGCCTACGGCGACAATGCGCCGGTAATACGCAATGTCGATCTGGAAATCGGCAAGAACGAATTCTGCGTATTTCTCGGGCCTTCGGGTTGCGGCAAATCCACCCTCTTACGTATGATCGCGGGCCTTGAAGACGTCACCGACGGTGACGTGTCGATTGGCGGAAAGCTGGTGAACGACGTCCCCGCCGCGCAGCGCGGCGTGGCGATGGTGTTCCAGAGCTACGCGTTGTTTCCGCATATGACGGTGTACGAGAACATGGCCTTTGGCCTGAAGCTCGCAAAAACGCCCAAGGCCGATATCGACCGCAAGGTGCGAGAAGCCGCGCGGATACTTCAGCTCGAAGCGCTGCTGGAGCGTCATCCCAAAGCCCTTTCCGGCGGACAGCGCCAGCGCGTCGCCATTGGCCGCGCGATCGTGCGCGAGCCGGGCGTGTTCCTGTTCGACGAACCGCTATCGAATCTCGACGCTACCTTGCGCGGCCAGACTCGCATCGAAATCGCGCGCCTGCACAAGCAGTTCGCCGAAGCGAGCGTGGTCTATGTGACCCACGACCAGATCGAGGCAATGACGCTCGCCGACAAGATCGTGCTGCTGCATAGCGGTAAGGATACCGAAATGTACGGCAGTATCGCGCAAGTGGGCGCGCCGCTCGAACTCTATCACCGGCCCGCGAGCCGCTTTGTGGCGGGATTCATCGGCTCGCCGCGCATGAATTTCCTGCCCGCGAAGGTCAATAGCGTCGATGCACAAGGCGTCAGCATCACGCTCGACGGCAGCGGAGAAACCGTGCGCCTGCCGCTTCAAGCGGGCGCGCTGACGGCGGGTGCGCCGGTCACGTTTGGCGTGCGGCCCGAACATCTGGAATTGATCGCATCGAGCAGCGGGAACGCCGCACGCCCCGGCGAATCGCTCACGCTCGCGCGTAAGGTCACGCTGGTGGAAGCGCTCGGCGAGCATAGCTATGTGCATCTCGATCAGCCCGGCGGCACGGTGCTAATCGCCAAGGCGCCCGGCGATGCGCAGTTCTCTCACGGCGACACGGCCGAATTCCGCGCGCAGGCCGCGCAATGTCATCTGTTCGCGCAGGACGGCTTTGCACTCGCGCCGCTCGCCGCACAACCCCTTGAATCCGCCGCGCAACGCGCATAAACCATCGACGAGGACACAGGCATGCGTCTTGGAGTCTGCTATTACCCGGAGCACTGGCCCGAAGCAATGTGGAAGGATGACGCCGCGCGCATGAAGGCGCTGGGCATCGAACAGGTCCGCATCGCCGAATTTGCGTGGAGCCGCATCGAACCGTCGCCCGGCGAATACGATTGGGGCTGGCTCGATCGCGCCATTGATACGCTTGGCGAGGCTGGACTCAAGGTGGTGATGTGCACGCCCACCGCCACGCCGCCGAAGTGGCTGATCGACCGCCATCCCGAGATTCTGCCGGTGGGCGCCGATGGCCGTGAGCGTGCATTCGGCTCGCGACGCCATTACGACTTCTCATCGCCCGCATGGTACGAAGCATCGCAGCGCATTTGCGAAGCGGTTGCACAACGCTATGGCCAGCACCCCGCCGTCGCTTACTGGCAAACCGACAACGAATACGGCTGCCATAACACGGTAGTGAGTTATTCCGAGGCCGCAATCAAGCGCTTTCGCGGGTGGCTCGCGAAGCGCTATGGCAGCATCGGTGCGCTGAATACGGCGTGGGGCACGGTGTTCTGGAGTATGGAGTACCGCAGTTTCAGCGAAATCGACGCGCCTGTCGGCACCGTCACGGAAGCGCATCCTTCGCATCGGCTCGACTATCGCCGGTTCGCGTCAGACGAAGTGCAGCGCTATAACCAGATGCAGGTCGACATCATTCGCGCGCATTCGCCGGGCCGTCCTGTTGCGCACAACTTCATGCAGTTGTTCACGGAGTTCGATCACTACAAGGTCGCCGCGGATCTGGACGTCGCGACGTGGGACAGCTATCCGCTAGGTGCGCTCGAAGAACAGTGGTACGCGCCGGATATCAAGGCGCGCTATCTGCGTACCGGCCACCCGGATTTCGCTTCGTTTAATCACGATGTGTATCGCGGTATGTCGAAGCTGCCGTTCTGGGTCATGGAGCAGCAGCCGGGCCCTGTGAACTGGGCGCACTGGAATCCCGCGCCGCTGCCCGGCATGGTGCGGCTGTGGAGTTGGGAAGCCTTCGCACATGGCGCGGGCTGCGTCTCGTACTTCCGCTGGCGTCAGGCGCCGTTCGCGCAGGAGCAGATGCACGCGGGTCTCAATACGCCCGACAACCGGCTCGATATCGGCGGCAGCGAAGCCGCGCGCGTGGCCGAGGAAATCCGCACCGTGCTGGCCGATCCGCAGGCCAATGCGAATGCGCATGTCGACACCCGCGTTGCGCTGGTGTTCGATTACGAAGCAAAGTGGCTATTCGAAGTCCATCCGCAAGGCGCTGACTTCCACTATCCGCGCTTTGCCGTCGAATATTATTCGGCGCTGCGTTCGCTTGGTTTTGATGTCGATATCGTGCCCGCCGACGCGCCGCTCAACGGCTATCAACTTATCGTGGTGCCGCCCCTGCCGGTCGTGCCCGACGATTTCGCGCAACGTCTCGCACAATCGGGCGCGCAAGTTATCCTCGGGCCGCGCACCGGCTCCAAAACCGTGGACCTGCAGATTCCTGCGAACCTGCCGCCGGGACCGCTGGCCGCGCTGCTGCCTTTGCGCGTGTGGCGGGTGGAATCGCTGCGGCCCAATATCACCGAAGCTGTGACCTTCGCCGCCGATACCTTGCCCGAGGGCCACGCGCGTCACTGGCGCGATCTGATCGATATCGATGCGGGCGCAACGGAAGTGCGCGCGAGCTTTAGCGACGGCCATCCCGCATGGCTCACGCACGGCAAGATTCATTACCTCGCCAGCCTGTTCGACGACGCGACCACTGCCGCGCTGTTCGCGCAGATTGCGAGCGCAGCCGGTCTCAATCCGACTCCGCTTGGCGACGCGCTGCGCGTGAGCCGTCGCGGCGGCCTCACCTGGGTATTCAACTACGGACCCGGCGCGCACCGCATCGACGCGAATATTCCCGATTCAGCCATCGTGATCGGCCAGCGCGAGATCGAAGCGCAGGGTGTCACGGCTTACCGCACGCAGCACAAATAACGACGTAAAACATAGGAGACAGGCCATGACAATCCAACTTCGCACCCTGTTCGCCGCTGTCGCGCTTGCGACGGCCACGCTCACGGGCGCACTCGCAACCACGGCGCAGGCCGGCACACTGGAAGTGAATATCGCGTTCAAGGGCGCGAGCCAGCGCGCGGTGTGGACGCAGGTGATCGACCAGTTCAAGAAGACGCATCCGGGCACGGACGTGAAGGTGTCTTTCGTCGATGAAGAAGCCTACAAGGTGCAATTGCCGAACTGGCTCACGACAGCCCCGCCCGATATCGTGAACTGGCATGACGGCGAGCGCATGGCCTATTACGCGCAGCGCGGCCTGTTCGAAGATCTGTCGCCCGAGTGGCAAAAGAACAACTGGGACAGCATGTATGCGTCGACGAAGGAAGCTTCGTCGTACAAGGGCAAGCAATATGCCGCGCCAACGGTGTATTACTCCTGGGGCATGTTCTATCGCAAGGACCTGTTCCAGAAGGTCGGCATTGCGAACGAACCGAAAACCTGGAATGACTTCCTGGAAGACTGCAAAAAGCTCAAGACGGCTGGCATTGCGCCGATCGCCGTGGGCGGACGCGATGCGTGGACGCTTGCGGGCTGGTTCGATTATCTCGACCTGCGCCTGAACGGCAACAAATTCCATCAGCAGTTGATGGCTGGCGACGTGCCGTACACCGACCCTCGTGTGAAGAAGGTCTACACCACGTGGAAGCAATTGATCGACTCGGGCTATTTCATCGACAATGCGCTGTCCTACGATCTTGACGCCGCCCAGCCGTTCCTCTTCCAGGGCAAGGCCGCGATGATGCTGATGGGCACCTTTATCACGGGTGGTTTCAGCCCGACGGTGAAGCAGCAAATGGGCTACTTCCAGTTCCCGATCATCGATCCGAATGTGCCGACCGCCGAAGACGGTCCGGTCGAATCGCTGCATATTCCGGCCAAGGCGAAAAACAAGGCCGATGCACGTGCCTTCCTCGCGTTCACGCAGACGCCGGATATTGGCGCGCAACTGGCCAAGGGGCTCGGTTCCTTGTCGGCCAACAGCAAGTCGCCGGAACCGGACGATCCGATTTCGAAGATCGGTTTCCAGATTCTCGCCAACACGAAGGGCGGTATCGCGCAGTTCTATGATCGCGACATGACCAAGGAAATGGCCGATGAAGGCATGAAGGGCATGCAGCAGTTCATCGCCGATCCGACCAAGATCGATTCGATCCTCGCGCAACTGGAAGAGACGCGTAAGCGCATTTACAAGAAGTAAATGGCGGGCGGCGCGGCGCCCAATAGCGTCGCGCCGCCACGCGGATTGCTTTGGAGGTAAGCAGTGACGCCCTCAACGACTCATCCCTCAAGCGGCCGCGGTACAGCGCTCGCGACCCAGACCGTGGCGCACCGCGCAGACAGCGTGCCGGGCAATACGCCCGGCCCCGCCGGCGATGGCCGCACCCAGGCGCCGCGCGCCACGCAGCCGCACGGCAAACCGCGTCGGCGCGTCTCGCCCACCGCACGCCGCCAGCGCCGCGCCGCTGCGCTCTTTCTCGCGCCGGCTTGCATCATGGTGGCGATCTATGTGGTTTGGCCGATTCTCTCGACGATCCGCATATCGTTCTACAACTGGGACGGCATGAGCGAGCCGAGCTTTATCGGCCTGGCCAATTACGTGGAGCTGTTTCATGCCGCCACGTTTTATACCGCGCTCAAGAACAACGTAATCTGGCTGCTGCTGTTTCTGCTTGCGCCGCCCATGGGTCTGGCGATTGCGCTGTATCTGAATCAGGCGGTAGCGGGCATTCGTATTGTCAAATCGCTGTTTTTCGCGCCTTTCGTGCTTTCTGGCGTCGTGGTTGGATTGATTTATTCGTGGTTCTACGACCCGACCTTCGGCTTGCTTGCGGTGCTCATCGGCCACGGCATTCCGGTGCTGGGCGACCCCCATTACGCTACACCAGGCATCATTTTCGCCGCGCTGTGGCCGCAAACCGCCTACTGCATGATCCTGTATCTCACCGGCCTCACGACGCTCAATAGCGAACAGATCGAGGCCGCACGCATGGAAGGCGCAAAAGGCTGGACCCTGCTCTGGCACGTGATCCTGCCGCAATTGCGACCCGTCACCTTCATGGCGGTGGTTGTGACGGTGATTGGCGCGCTGCGCAGCTTCGACCTGATTTCGGTCATGACGGGCGGCGGCCCGTTCGAAAGCTCAACCGTGCTTGCCTATTACATGTACGACCAGGCGATCAAGTACTACCGGCTTGGCTATTCGGCGGCAATTGCGGTCGTGCTGTTTGCGATCATGCTGCTGTATATCGTCTATCACCTGCGCCGTCTGCTGAAAAACGAGCACTGAGGTTATCGATATGTTTCCGATTCCCATCGACAAATGGAAGCCCGCGCCGCGGCGGCTCTACAAGCTCTCACTGCCCATCGCGCTGCTGATCTGGCTGCTGCCGATGATCGCCGTGATGGTGACATCGATACGCTCTACTGATGAACTGAGCGAAGGCAATTATTGGGGCTGGCCGAAGCATTTCGCGCTGATCGAGAACTATCGAGAAGCGCTGACGACTTCGCCGATGCTGCACTACTTCTGGAATAGCGTGCTGATCACGCTGCCCTCTGTTGCGTGCGCGATTGCGCTCGCGGCGATGGCGGGTTTCGCTCTGGCGATTTATCGCTTTCCGGGAAATTCGGCGCTCTTTGCGGCTTTTGTTGCAGGGAATTTTGTGCCGATTCAGGTGCTGATGATTCCCGTGCGCGATCTCACGCTGAAGCTCGGACTGTATAACTCAGTGGGTGGGCTGATTCTGTTTCACCTGTCGTTTCAGACGGGATTTTGTGCACTGTTTCTGCGCAACTTTATCAAGCAGTTGCCGTTCGAACTGGTGGAAGCAGCGCGTATCGAAGGCGCGAACGAGTGGACGGTTTTCTTTCGCATCATTCTGCCGTTGATCCGGCCGGCGTTGGCTGCACTCGCAATTCTCGTGTTCACGTTCGTGTGGAACGATTACTTCTGGGCACTATGTCTGACGCAAGGCGATGATGCCGCGCCGATTACCGTGGGCGTGGCTGCGCTTAAGGGGCAATGGACGACGGCGTGGAATCTGGTATCGGCTGGGTCGATTCTGGCTGCGCTACCGTCGGTTGCGATGTTCTTTGCGATGCAGAAACACTTTGTCGCGGGGCTGACGTTTGGGGCGACGAAGGGATGAGGGGTGGTATTTTAGATCGCGCGGCGCTTAACCGCGCGATCTTATGCGAGATCCGCGTTAGAACTGTCCGGTAATCTGGAACCCGATCGTCCATCGGGCGGTGGGAAAACTTTCAGGCTTGTAGATCGGCGTCCCTGCAAACAGGTCGTAGGAGACGCCAACATACTTTGTTGGCACGGCGCCGCGAATACCAATCACGGCTCCCGCCAGTTGCGTCCCCGCCAGTAACACCGTGTTCGGCCCGAACACGCGCCCGTAGTCGATCCCCGCATACAACGTCTGCCCCGTCTGAAGGACCGGCCATTGCAGTTCGTTGCGCCAGTAGAATCCGCGTTCGGCCGCGAGCATCGTTTCTCCGTCGAAGCCGCGCACGGTGTACCGGCTGCCGATGGTCAGGTCGTCGATGTAGAAAAGCGTGTCGTTGGTGAACTGGCCGTGAAACGTCGTCACGTAACGGAACGCCTGATTTGCGATGGCGAATGGGATCGACAGGTTCGCGTCGAGAACG
Source organism: Burkholderia sp. Ax-1719 (assembly GCF_011753055.1). Lineage (GTDB taxonomy): Bacteria > Pseudomonadota > Gammaproteobacteria > Burkholderiales > Burkholderiaceae > Paraburkholderia. Next base: position 51,632 of record NZ_VWWJ01000027.1, read on the forward strand.
GCCATGTGGAAGCGGTACGTTGGGCCGTCGATATAGGGGTCTGGCGTTGCGCCAAGCCCGCCGATGCCCTGTCGGTAGGCGAGCGTGCCGTCGAACTGCGCAGCGCCGAAGTAATGCCGGTCGGTCGCGCCAAACTCCAGAAACGTGTTGTTGCGCGCCTGCGTCGGTATCGTCGTATCGTCGATGAAACTGTCGCCGAAGCGCTTCGATAGCTGGACGTATCCGCCGAGCACGTCGTTCTTCCCGCGCGAGAGCACGCGCGCGATACGCAGCGCGGCCGTCTGTGAATTGCCGCTTGAGACGGCGGTATCGTTCACGAGCGCGATGTTCTGGTAGTAGGTGTTCGTGTTGCCCGACAGCGTCGCCGTCCAGTATCCAAACGGAATGGAGTACGAACCATTGAACCCGTGCGAACCGAGCGACTTGTTGCCGAACGATAAATCCTGATTCGCGCCGACCGTGAATACGTCGTTCAGGCCAAGCGGGTTATCAATGCCAAGGCTGATGTTACCTTGCCACTTGCCCGTCGACGACGTGCCCGAATTGTCGACCGACGCAACGAACGTCCAGGGCTTCGTGCGCCTGACCGATACAACGACATCGCTTTCGCCTGCGATATCGGTCGGCTCGATCTTCATGTCCACGTCCTGACTCGCGACGCGCTTCATCTGCTCCAGACCCTGCTCAAGATCGCGCATGTTCAGCAGGTCGCCGCCGCTGACCGGAAACGCGTTCTTCCATGTTCCCCACATGGAAGGGTCGGTCAGTCGGATCTGTCGCACGAGACCCGGCACGAGCGCGAACGACAGCGTGCCGTTCGTCAAATCCTGCTGCGGCACGAGTACGCGCGTGGTCACGTAACCGCGACTCAGCACGGCCTGCTGCAATGCCTTGCTCAGTATGTCGATGCCTTGCTTGCCGACGCATTGCCCCTTGTAGTGGTCGAGCCATTCGCGCGCGAAGGCGAAGGGATCGAGCGGCAGCGCGGACGCGCCTTTTGTGTGCGCCGCGGCCGGGAGCGTGTCAGGCACGTCGAGCGCGAAGCGGTCGATGCGAAAGCACGGCGTTTCGGTAGGCAGCGCAGGAAAGGCTTCGATCTTCGTCACGGTCGAACGCACGGCAGGCGCCGATACGGCGGCTTCGCGCTGCTGTGCGTCGCGCCGCTGCTGCTGGTTCTGTTCGGTTTCGATGCCGCCGAGGCTTTGTCCCTGGACGTTGGACGCGAGCGCGACCAAAGCCGTTAGCGGCAGCGCCGCCAGGCTCTTTCTGATTTTCATAGGAGATGCGAGATAGAGCCGGACTCCGACAGGAGTCCGGCGTACTTTTTAAGCGTTTAGCGTCTGTAGATATTCAATGAGTGTCGTGTGCCTGAGAAGTGTCACCAGACGCAGGAACCTTGTAGGTAAGTTCAAAGCCAGCCCCACGGACAATAGCGCGTGCTTCTTTGAAAAAGTCCAATACCCGGGGAGAAAGGTCGTACTTCGAGTAAATTTCGATGACGAATTTGCAATCTCTCGTATTGGGATTGTTTTCGTAAACCTGTCCACTTTCCAGATAGACCAGATATGTGTTGATCTTGCTTTGAAGCAATTCAAGATGAACCTGTTCCTCCTGATCCCATTCCAGATGATCGGATATTCCCAAACAAGTGATGCCGTTGGGTGCGTCGATGCCGATCACATCAACAACGTATGTGTCTTGGATGGACATTCTCCACATCAACTACTCATACCCATCATTTTTCCTGCAGCTAGCAACGATTCTGGATGGGCAATCTGTAATTTATCAAGAACGCACGTCAGCAGTTCATAGGCCACGCCATACTCGCCGAAGTCAATGTATTCCGCTACGTCGTTGCGGTCACGTTCGGAGATTTCGCTCCCAGTCTGTTCAAGAGATTCGCGCATCAGTCGCTCAATCTCGCCATAAGGCTCTTGCTGCATAGTCATTTAGGATTTCTCGGGACATTTGTTGGGAATGCCGTGACGATCCCGCCACCCTTGCTAGCCGGTTCGATTACGACACGAATGTCGATACCATCCCGAGTACCATTCTTAACTATTCTGCCGTTAGCTTGAACAGTTTCAGCAATGGTCGGGTCAGTGGCGATATCCGAGACTGCGTCCATAATCTTCGAGGCTGGCCAATTCTCCGGGAACACGGACTTACCGGGGCCGCCTGGCCATTGATGGCCTCCGCCGGTTGCATCTCCGGTAAGTATATGAGTCGTTCTATCAGGCGATGCCAGATTAACATCGCCCGAAGCACTGCCACCGGCTTCGCTATCGTTGTTCCCGCTATTCAACGTCGCGTTGCCCGGGGCGTAACCTGCGGTTCCCGACGTCGCTGCCGGTACCACCGTACACACCGGCGGCACACACACCGCTACCGGAACCGCTGAACCACCCGTTGCCGGCGGCTTCGAGCTCCCGCCCGGACCGTTCAGGTCATCCGGACTTAAATACGGACCCTGCGGCCCGTTTGCGTTCACCAGCGCCGCGAACTGGTTCGCCAGATTTTCCGCGCCACGTCCTGCGCTCGCAAGCTGACCACCGATCCAGTCCAGAACCTGGCTACCCGTACCGCCCTTGCCATCGCCGTTGCCAGTGCTCCGGTTGTACAAGTCTACGTTGGCCGCGGTGAACGCACCCGTGCTGCCGCCAACCAGTGCGCCACCCGCACCCGCGAGCACGTTCGCCATGATGTTACCCGCAAGCATCGAGCCTGTTTCGCCGCCGATTCCATCGGCCAGGCTGTTCAGCTTCCCGGCAAACGCCGACGCAATGCCCCCGCCCGCCGCGCTTTGCGCCGCGCTTCCAATGCTTCCACCGCCAAGGCCCGCCACCAGCGCACCACCGGCGATGTGCAGGGCAGTGCGGTCCAGGCCACCCTCGGCCCACGCCGCATCCCCCGTTTCCTTCTGCTTCATGTCGGCGTATTCGCCGATTCCCTGCGCCACCGTCTGGCCCGCCGCACTGGCCGCCCCCATCATTTCCGACTGCCTGTCCAGCAGATCATTCACATCCGGCGTTTTCGTGACCGTGCCGTTCGTGTTCGTCGTGTCGCGACTCAGGTTCGCCACGTCCTGCGTCTCGTGGGCCGTGTCGTTGATCGTGATGGTGCCCGCGCTCACCGCGCTGCGCGTCGTGCCGTTTTCATTACCGCTGTCGTGCTGGCCCATCATCGGCGTGACGCCGCCCGAGCCGCTCACCGACGCCGGACCCACTGCCTTGTCCGGCGCTCCCATCGCACCGCCTGCGCTGAAGCCGCTGCTCGAGGCGCTGAAATCGCTGTGATTCTGGATATCGGAGAAGCTGAGCGTGCCGGTAGTGAGGCTGCTTTTCTCCGCATCCGCCGTGCTGGAGATCACCGCGCCCATCAGGCCCGTGTTCCCCTTCACATTGATATCGAACCCACCGTCGCCCGCATTGATTCCGGCCTGCTCTGTGACGTTGGCGTAGTTGCCATGTCCGTCTCCATGCTGTGTGCTGAAGCTTGCTCCACCTCCACCCTGGCTGATGCTGAAGCCACCACCAGAACTTTGTTGATGAGCATTACTTTGTGTGGTGTCCTGCACGCTCGTGATGTTCAGGTTGCCGCCCACGTCGGCCGCGATCTGCTTGCCGTTGATCTGCGAGCCGATGATGTTGGTATCGCCGCCCGATATCACCGTGACGCTGTTCGCGCCGTTCACATGCGAAGCGTTCTGGATCGACGCGTCGCTGTTCGCATCGCCGTGAGCGTTCGACATCGCAGCAGAGACGCCAAAGCCGCCGCCCGTGGTGTACTGCACGCCGATACTTGCACTGCTCGAACTGTTCGAGCTACGCGTCGAATCCGTGTCGGTCGTGTTGATGACGTTGACCTGATTCTTTGCCGCCAGAATGACATCGTTCGCGCTGACGTTCGACCCGGCGATAGTCACATCGCCATTGGTCGCGACGAATCCCGCCGTGCCGCCTGCCTGCACACTGGAGCCGCGTTGCATCGTCTGGTCTTCAGACGACTGGCTTTCGCTCTTGCTCGATCCAATGCTGACCTTGACGCCGATATCCGGCGTGCCGTCCTTCGTCATGCCAGCCTTGGTGAAGGCCGCCAGACCAATATCGCCCGCAGCAGCAATACTGTGCAGCGCTGCCGCGCGGTCGTTGCCGGTGCGGGTCGAATTCTTCGCCGCCTGACTTTCCGAATACGCGTTATTGATCGCATCGCCTACCGAACCGGCCAGGCCAATTGTGAGTCCGCTGCTGCTGGTCTTCTGCGTCTGCGCCTGGTGCGACGTATCGGTTACTGCGTCGATGATGACGTTCGCCGCCGTACCCGCGAGGTTTTTGCCCGCGACAAGGTCGCTGCCGGTAACGTGCAGGGTATTGCCCGCGTTGATCGACAGGTCGCCATTCAGCGATCCGACCGTGCTTGCGTTGTTCGTGACGCTCGATGCTTCATTCGTCGTCGCGAGCTTGTTCGTGCCGACCGTCACTGACAGGCCGGCCGTCCCCAGGCCCGTGCTTTTCTCCTGGTAGCTGCTCGACGACTGCATGGTGTCCTGCGTCGTCGTGATATTCACGCCATGCGCAGCATTCAGCGCGACATCGTTCGTGCCGACGATCGTGCTGCCCGCGACGTTGATATCCTTGCCGCTGCTGATCGCCACGCCGTCCGCCGAAACCATGCTGCCTTGCGCGAGCGTCGCGGTGCTGTTGCTCGAACTCGCGACTTCCTTGCCGCTCACGACGTTGCTGTGCTTGTGCTGTTCCTGTTCGTTGTCGACGTGCGTTTCGGTCGCTGCGCCGATGTTGACGTTACCTGCTGCCGCGAGCGTCGCCGTTCCCTTGTCGAGACTGATTGCGCTGCCCGTGACATTGATGTCCTTGCCCGATGCTACGGTCAGCGAATTGCCCGCATTGAGCGTGGTTGCAGTCAGCGTATCGTCCGAGCGGTGCGACGACTCCGAGTAACTGCCGTGTCCGTCGCTACCCGAACTGTTGCTATCGACCGTTGACGTGGACTTGGCCGCCTGAAGGTTCACGTTGCCGTTTGCCGCCAGTGTGCCGCCGCCCGCGAGATTGATGTTCGCGCCGGTCGCCGTCAGGTCGCCGCCGACGCCAATCGCCGACACGCCGCCGACCTTGATCGAACTGCCCGTCGTCTGGTTGAGGTCGGTATTCGACACGCCGTTCGCGCGCTCGACGATCTTGTGTTCGCCGGTCTGCACCGAGCCAATGTCGTAGTTGCCGCCGACCGACATGCCGAGACTGCCGCCGACGTTCAGGTTGCCCGCGTTCTGCTCGACATTGCCGCCCGTGACAATCACGGCGTTGCCCGCCACGTTCAGGTTCGCGATGGGGCCAAGCGTCGTCGTGGTGCGCGTCGCGCCAGTCGCGCTGACCTGGTCAACGGTCTTGACTGTCGTGTTCAGCAGCAGGTCGCCGCCCGCATTCAGCGCGAGACTGCCCGCATTCACGGTCGCCGAAGTCAGGTCGACATTCCCCGCGGTTGTCAGCGACATGAGGCCGCCGCTTTGCAGCGAGCCGAACGCGTTATTGATCTGCGCCCCCTGGATCGACATCGTGTTTGCAGCCTGCACGGTGCCGCCATTCGTGAAGGTCTGCGCGTTCTGGATGTCGATGTCGGTTGCCGCAATCAGCGGGCCGTTCATGTTCTGCTGGCTGGCCTTGGCGAGATAGACGACCGGCACGAGTACCTGCTGACCGTTGACGGTTTTGGTCTGCATGATGATGACGTTGCTCGTGAGTGCCGCGACCTGTTCAGGCGACAGGCTCATGCCAAGCGGCAGGTCAAGCGACTTCGACAGCGACGCGCCTGCTGCAAGCAGCGATTCGTACATGCCCTGAAGATCGGTGTACGGCCCAAGCACCACCTTGCCTGTGAGTGACGTAATCTGGTTGCGCACAAGCTGCTGCTCGTAGAACCCGTCACCCAGGCGCTTCTCCGTCGTCTGCGGATTCAGGCCAAGCTGTTGCAGGTAGTAGTCGCTCGAAATGAACGTCTTCGCGTTCGTGAATGCCGGGTTCGATTCGATGAGGTACGTTGCGCCCGGTGCGGTGGCGGGGCTGAACAGGCCGCCTGGCGGTATCGACAGGTTTTGCAGCACGTTCTGCGCCGTGGCGCTCGCGATGGTCGGGTCGACCATGCCGCCGCCGCCCTTGACCGACGCCGCGCCTGATTTCCCACCGCTCGCGCTGCCTTGCGCGGCCGACGCGCTACCGGCGTCCGCGCCACTCGCATTGCCGCTCACGCCGTTGATGTTCACGCCAGACATGGCCTGACCAGGCGCGAGATTCAGCGAAGGCACGCCCGCATTGCCCGCCGTGTTGTCGATGCTGATTCCGTTGCCCGACAGCGTGCCGCCCGCGACAAAACTCGACTCATACGAGGGCAGCGCATAGTTGCGGATATCGGCGGGCGCGGCCTGCGTATAGCCGCCAGGATTGTTGCCGATGAACGGCGCGTTGCCGAACGGCAGCGTCCAGTCCGCGATGCTGTGGTCGTAATTCGTGTAGTGGTAATAGCCCGAGTACGTGACCTGCACGCCAGGCGCGGCCTGGCCTTGCCAGCTATTCTGGTCGAGCGTCTGGGGAGCAGCGATATTGCCGACCGCCGCGACCGCGCTCCAGTAATTCTGGAACGTGCCGACATTCAACGCATCGAGATTGCCGCCTGAGACGATCTGCGCCTGAGGGCTGATACCTGCAATCAGGTTCGCGAGCGCGACGCCCGTGTAGATCGTGTACTGATAGCCGCTGTTCCACTGGCCGCCGTGCGGCGGAATGGTATAGGCGCCGCCGATGGCGTTCGGATCGCCCTGGGTCGTCCAGCCGACGTAGGGATGCCCCTCGGAGCACGCATTCATGTCCAGCGCCGTGCAGCCCGACAGGCTGATTCCAAGCTGTGCAAGCAGGTCAGGATCGACGGACTGGTTCAGGCCCGTCGTCGTCATCGTCGTGCGCGTGTTCGTGACCTGGCCGGCGTGCAGTTCCATGTCGCCGGCCGATTCAATCAGGCCCGACTGGTTGCGGATCAGGTTCGCATTCGTGTAGTTGCCGCTCGCATCCTTGCCGCCTGCGAGTACGACCTTGCCGAGACCGTAAATCGCCGTGGTCGCCTGCGTATCGGTCGCCGTCGTGTCGTCGCGGTTCTCGATGTCGTTCGACAGCAGTTCGAGCGTGCCGTTACTGTCCGTCGCGCCAATGAGCGCGGTCGGCCCGGTGTTCGTCAGCGACTGCGTCGCATTGAGCGAGACGCTGCCGCCGACCATCGTCCCGGTGTTTTCCAGCGTGGTCGACTGCGTCGAGAGCGTGCCGCCCGCCATCATCACGCCGTTGTTCTGGACATCGGCCGCGTTGATGTTCAGGTTGTTCGCGGCCTCGACGAGCGCGTTATTGCTGAATGTACCCGGCAGGGTAAAGGACAGGTCATGACCCGCGTTGAACTGGACATCCGGCGTCGGCGCAAAATCGCCCTGAACGCTGACCGCGACATCGTTGGCCGCGCTGTAACTACCGCCGCCCGTGAGGGTCGCGGCATTCACGTCAAGGTCGTGCGCCGCGCCAATCTGGCCGTTCGCATTGGTGACCGTGCCCGTCGTCGTGATCGCGACATCGCCGTTCGAACCGGCGAAGCTGCCAATCTGGCCGCCGCTGTTGTCGACGGTATCGCCGTGCACCGTGACGCTTGCGCCGCTGATCTGGCCGTTCTGCGTGTTCGAGAGCGCCGACGTATCGACCTTGACCGCGCCGTTGCCCGTGATAACGCCGCCGCTGTTGACCGTCTGGCTGCCGCCTTGCACGGTCGTATCGCCCGTGCCGAGATTGCCGACGAGGCCGTTCGTGTTGTCGACTGAAGCGGCCTGAACCGCGAGCGTGCCTGTGTCGCCGGTCGTGCCCGTGCCGGACTGGATTTGCCCGTTCGTGTTCGAGAGCGTGCCGCCGCTCGCGAGCGACAGCGACGAGAGCGAACGAACCGACCCTTGCGTGTTGTTCAGGTCGCCCGCGATGTTCGCCGCGATCCGGCCTTGCGCGGCGAGCACGCCGTTCGCGTTGTTCAGGCTCGCTGCGCGTGCCGCGATCTGGCCAGCCGCGATGATCTTGCCGCCGACATTTGAAATCGTGCCCGAGCCGTAGCCGGGTGCAATCGTCAGCGTGCCCGTGCCGGCGTCGATGATCGAGCCGTCATCGTTGTTCAATGCGCCTGGCGCGAGCGTGAAATCCGTGCTGTTGGTTTGCAGCGTGCCGCCGTTCGAATTGTCGAACGTGCCACTGACGCTGAAGCCCATCGACGACGTGCCATATTGCGTGATCGAGCCGCCACGGTTCAGCAGGTCTGTCGCGGTCAGGGCGAGCTGGTTCGCCTCAATATCGCCGCCGCTGTTGTCGAGCGTCGCGCCCGTCGTCAGCGTGAGGTCAGGCGCGACAATCGAGCCGCCGTTATTGGTCAGCGATCCCGTGCTGATTGTCTCGCTCGTGGCCGCACCGATCTGGCCGCCGTCGTTGTTCAGCGAGCCGCTGGAAATGCCCGTGTCCGTGTTCGACAGCAGTTTGCCGTTCCCGTTGTCCAGCGCGCCGCTGACATTCGCCGTTAGCCCCTTCTGACCGGAAACTGAACCCGCTGTATTGTTGAGCGAACCGCCCTGAAGCGCGACCTTGCCATTACTGACAATCGTACCGGCCGCGTTCGATATCGACCCCGAGCCGTTGCCGGCGTCAACCGTCACGTTGCCCGTCCCCGCGTGCGTAATCGTGCCGCCGTCGTTGTCGAGCGAGCCAGGGGCAAGCGTCAGGTCGGTACTACTCGTCTGGAATGTGCCGCCGTCCGAATTGTCGAACGCGCCGCTCACATTGAAGCCCATCGCCGTTGCGCCATACTGCGTGATGGAACCGCCGCGATTCGTGAGGTTGGCGGCCGTCAGCGAAAGCTGATTGGCTTCAATATCGCCGCCGCTGTTGTCCAGCGTCGTACCGGTCAGCGTGAGATTCGGCGCGACAATCGTGCCGCCGTTATTGAACAGCGAACCTGTGCTGATTGCCTCCTTCGTGCCTGCACCAATCTGGCCGCTGGTGTTGTTGAGCGTGCCGCTTGTGAGACTGGTATCCGTGTTCGAAAGCAGCTTGCCGTTGGTGTTGTCGAGCGTGCCGCCAATCGCTGCGTTCAAGCCGCTTTGCGCCGCGATCGAACCACCCGTGTTGTTGAGCGCGCCGCCCTGAAGGGCGATCTGCCCGTTACCGGCAATCTTCCCGCCGACATTCGATACCGTGCCGGAACCGTTGCCCGCGTTGATCGACAGATTGCCGGTTCCCGCGTGCGTGATGGTGCCGCCGTCGTTATCGAGCGTGGCCGGAGCAATCGTCAGGTCGGTGCTGTTGGTCTGGAGCGTGCCGCCCGCCGAATTGTCGAGCGTGCCGGTCACGTCGAGCGTCGTCGCACCGGTTCCGGTCTGCGTGATCGTGCCGCCATGGTTCACCAGATTCGCCGCGTGAAGCGTGAACTGGTTCGCGCTCACCGCGCCGCCGCTGTTATCGAACGTCGCCGCAGAAAGCACGAGCGAACGCGCCGCGCCGAACTGGCCCGCGTTTGAGAGCGTCGTCCCGGCTGAAAGCGTCATGTCCGCATCCGTTGCGAACGTGCCGCTGTTGAACAGGGTCTGCACGGCCGACGCAATCAGACTCTGGACCGCCGTTATAGAACCCGCGTTAGCGATCTGTCCCGCACGCACGCTGACCGCGCCATTGCCGCCGATACTGCCGCCCGCGCCGTTGTTGAGCATGCCGCTCGACGAGATAGAAACGCCGTCTGCGTTCAGCGAGGCGACGGTGCCGCCCGAGTTGTCGAGCGAACCACTCGATGAGGCGAGCGCGCCCGCGGCCTGCATCGTGCCGCCCTGATTGTTCGTCGCACCCGTGACGTTTTCGGTCAGCGTGCTACCCGAGACGATCTGCCCGCCGCGATTCGAGAGTGCGCCCGCCGCGATGGTCTGCGCGCCGCCTGACGACATCGCGCCGTTGTCGTTCGTGAGCGTGCCGCTCGCGCGCGCGTCGAGCGTACCGCCCGCGGTCGTGGTTGTGCTCGACAGGTTCAGATCGCCGGCGCTCGCTGTGAGCGCAAGCGCGCCGTTAGCGGAGTTGGTCGCGCCCGCGAGATTGACCGACGCGCCGCTGATGCCCGCATTGCCGCCCGCGACATTGCGACCGGTCGCCGTGACCGCGCCCGATGCGCTCACGCTCAGGTCGCCCGACTGCGCAAGCGATCCATCATTGTTCACGCCGGCAGCGAACGTGCCGGTCGAACTCACAGAAGCAGCGCTTGCCGTCGTGTTCTGTTGCGCGGCAACCAGGCCGCTGTTCGTCAGCGCACCCGATGCGCTCAGGCTGACGCTCTGCTGCGCGTAGGTTGTGCCGCTGTTGTCGATGCCGCCCGTTGCATTCGCAACGATATTGCCGCTTGCGTTTGCCTGGCCTGCCAGCACCAGTTTGCCCGCCGAAGTCAGCACGAGGTCGCCGGATTGCGCTGCCGTGACTCCCTTGAGCGACACACCAACGCCCGCCTCCGTGCCAACAAGCACGATGCGATTGGCGTACATGCTGCCGAGACTGCTGACGTCAATCGAGACCCCAGGCCCTGCGCCGTCGCCCGCAATCAGCGTGGCGTTGAGCGTGTTGTATTCGACGCTATTCGCACCGGTCACGACCTTGAGGTTCCTCGCGTAGACCGCCGCATTGGCCTGCACGGCGCGCGCCAGCAGATCGACCTGATCCACGCCCGACGCGTTCAGGCCCGCGCCAGTGATCGCGATGTTGCCGCCAGTGACATTAAATCCCGACACGGAGCCATCCGTCGCGTAATTCGGCGTGCCGGTCGTGAGGGTCGCGCGACTCGTGTTGATGAACGTGCCACCGTTGACCGAAATCCCAGACGGATTTGCCAGAATGACATTCGCGCGCTGGCCCGCAACTTCGAGCGCCCCATTGAATTGCGATGCGCTCGCGCTGCTGACCTGGTTGACGATGACCTTCGCAGCCTGACCCAAATTAAAATTAGGATTGCCATTGATCATGCCGCCGAGTTGCGACTGCACCATCGTCGGCGAGTTGTTCAGGATCGCGCCTTTCGACTGCACATCAAACTGGCTATAGGAATTGACTGATACGCCAGCGCCAGAAGGCCGGTTGATGTTTATCTGATCGAGCCCGTTGGGCGTCTGGATAACGTTGGGTGCGTGCGCACCGCCCGCTACGATCTGCGCGAATGACAGCATCGGTGCGAGTGCGATCAATGCAGCAGGGAAAAGGCGACGCAGCGGTTGACGAATACAGGATAGCAGCGAAGCGCGCGCGGCTGCCCGTGTTTCCCCCGTCTTGCCTGCTGCCGCTGCCGTTTCTTCGACAGCAACCAGCATATTGCGCGCGCAACTATAGACCAGCCTGTAACTGCGATTCATCGAACCAACCCCGTATTTTTCTATCCGGCGATTCTTACCGGGCAAGGAAAAGTAATGGGTCAAGGATTGTCAAAACCCATCCTTTTTAGGAGTTGTCCGGAAGATGGGCATGCGTGGCGCATAAACATCGTTGCAATCAGCCCATAGAAAAAAGAAGCCCGCGATACGCGGGCTATAAGGGAAGGGGCAAGCCATGAAGACCCGCCCCGACTTGCGGAGCGTCGTCGATGCCAGGCGACGACGCGCTCATCAATCTACGCAGGCGTCTACCAGGGTGCCATACGAAAGATCTCAATTCCCCGCGGCTTCACGCCTCACTCGCAGGCGCATCGACATAACATTCTCACCACGGGTTTTCCCGACCCGGCAATCGCGATGCCCACGTCACTTGACGACGCCAGGTTGTTCATGCCCCCTCCCGCCATTGGCCCACCGCCCCCGCCCCACTTAAAATCCCCCGCCTTCCGGCCACAAAAGCGCGATTCAAGGCGCTGCGCCGTGTAAACTGCTGCCTTTTTTATCTCTTGTGGTATGGTCCATCCCCCGCAGCGGACGGCCCTGACCGGTCCGGCCCTCGTTCGTCTGCTTGCGCGTATCGCTGAAACCGACGCGCAGGCCTCGCAGCAGCCGCTCGCCGACCGGCTGAGCCAATGGCTCGGCTGGACGGACGCGATCGCGCTCTCGACGGTGCTAAGCGCGCCTGCGCCCGCCGAAGGCGGCCTGGTGGGCACGCCCGCGCGCGGCAACGGTGAAGACGAGGCGCAGCGCTGCCTGAGTTTGCGCTCGGCGCTGTCCAAGGCCATCGTCACCGATGGCGTGCTCGCGCCGCCGCGCCAGAACGCAAGTCATGCGCGCCACGCCCGGACGCAGCCGGTGCAGGACATGCCAGAAATGCCTGCCGATTACACGCTGTTCCGCCAGAGCTATCTCGCGCTCCAGCAGAAAATGGAAGCCGATATCGGCGACCTGCGTACGCGCCTGCGCAACCGGCTCGCGGCCCAGTCGTCGGCGATGGCAAAGCTGGCTGCGCTCGATGCGGTGATGGAGCGCTCGCTTTCCGTGCGCGAGCGCACGCTGCTGGGCACGGTGCCCGGTCTGCTGGGCAAGTATTTCGAGCGTCTGCGCAAGGCCGCGCAGGCGGCCGAAGCCGTTGCACAAGCTCAGGCCGAAGCCCAGCCCGAAGGCGCGGCCGACGCCCAGGCAGACAGTAAAGACAGTACAACCGGCGCGTGGCTCACCACGTTCCGCAAAGATATGCAGAGCCTGTTGCTCGCCGAACTCGATGTTCGGTTCCAACCGGTCGAAGGGTTGCTCGCCGCCCTTCGCGCCCGCTAACGCAGACACTATGTCCAGACTTCGCATCGATCTTGTTGTTTTCATCGCCGGCCTGCTCGCGGTTTGCTGGATCGGCGCCGCCTATGTCGGCTCCAACCCGCTCGCGCTGGCCGTCACGTTGCTGATCGGCGCCTGTTATATCGCCGGGGCGCTCGAATTGCGCCGCTACCGGCAGGCTACCGGCAGCCTCGCGCTGGCCGTGGACGCGCTGGCCGCGCCCTCGGCTGCCGCGCCCGCCACGCTCAACGCATGGCTAGAGCGCCTGCATCCGTCGCTGCGCAGCGCCGTGCGCGCGCGCGTCGAAGGCGAGCGGGCGGCCCTGCCCGGTCCGGCGCTCACGCCCTATCTGGTCGGCATGCTGGTGCTGCTGGGCATGCTGGGCACCCTGCTCGGCATGGTGACGACGCTGCGCGGCACCGGCATCGCGCTCGACGGCGCAACCGATCTCGACGGCATCCGCACCGCCCTCGCCGGTCCGATCCGCGGTCTGGGCTTCGCGTTCGGCACCTCGATCGCGGGCGTGGCCAGCTCGGCGATGCTGGGCCTGCTGTCGGCGCTGTGCCGCCGCGAACGCATCGAGGCCGCCCAGCGCCTGGACGCGCAGGTCGCCACCACGCTGCGTCCGTTCTCGCACGCGCATCAGCGCGAGGCGAGCTTTGCGCTGATGCAGCGTCAGGCCGAAGCGCTGCCGCTGCTGGCCGAGCGGCTGCAGTCGATGATGTCGGCTATCGAGCGCCAGAGCGCGTCGATGGGCGAGCGTCAGATCGCCAGCCAGGAAGCCTTCCTCGGCAATGCCGAAGCGACGTATGCGCGCCTCGCCTCGACGGTGGGCGATTCGCTCAAGGCCAGCGCCGCCGAAAGCGCGCGCGCTGCCGGCGCGGCCTTTGCGCCGGTTGTCGAAGCGACGATGGCGGGTCTCGCGCGTGAAAGCGCCGCCCTGCACGGCACGCTAACGCAGGCGGTGGAGCGTCAGCTCGACGGCCTCACGTCGGGTTTCGAGGCCAATGCCACTCGCGTAGCGGGCATCTGGAACGCCGCGCTCGACGAGCAGCGCCGCGCGGGCGAAGCGCTTGCCGACGATCTGCAGGGCGCGCTGGAGCGTTTCAGCGCCACATTCGAAACCCGTTCCGCCCATCTGGTGCGCGACGTCGATGCGCGCCTCGCGGCTTCGGCGGCGGGGGTTTCGCAGTCGTGGCAGGACGCGCTCGCGCGTCAGGAACAGGCGGGTGAAAAGCTCGCGGGCGATAACCAGCAGGCGCTGGCCGCCGCCGCCGCGACCTTCGAGCAGCATGCGGCGACACTCGTGCGCACCGTGGGCGAGGCGCAAGCCAGTCTGCAAACGCAACTCGCGGCGCGCGACGAGGCGCGCCTTGCAACCTGGCGCGCCACCCTCGACGACATGAGCACCGCGCTGCGCGACGAATGGCGCGCGGCGGGCACCCAGGCCGCCGACCAGCAACAGGCGATCTGCACGACACTCGCGCAGACCGCGGACGAGATCGTCGCGCGCACCGAAGCGCACGCGAACAGCACGCTCGCCGAAATCGCCCGCGCCACGGAAACGGCGGCAGCAGCCTGGCAAACGGCCAGCACGCAGGCGGCGCAGCGTCAGCAGGACGTTTGCGAAACGCTCGCGAGCACCGCCGGCACAATCGCGGCGCAGGCCGAGGCGCATACCAACAGCACCATCGCCGAAATCACGCGCGTCGCCGAGGCTTCGTCGACCGCATGGCAGACGGCGAGTGCACAGACGGCGGAACGTCAGCAGGCGATCTGCGACACGCTCGCCCAGACGGCAGCGGCCATCGCCGCAAGCACCGAAACGCACGCCAGCGGCACGATCGCGCAAATCGCCCGTGCAGCCGAAGCGAACGCGAACGCATGGCAAGCGGCAAGCACGCAAGCCGCCGAGCGCCAGCAAGCGATCTGCGATGCACTGACGCAAACCGCTACCGCGATTTCGATGCAAACCGAAGCGCACGCCAGCGGCACCATCGCTGAAATCGCCCGCGCCGCCGAAGCGAACGCAAGCGCGTGGCAAGCTGCAAGCACGCAAGCCGCCGAGCGCCAGCAAGCGATCTGCGATGCACTGACGCAAACCGCCACCGCGATTTCGATGCAAACCGAAGCGCACGCCAGCGGCACCATCGCTGAAATCGCCCGGGCGGCTGAAGCGAACGGCAACGCATGGCAAGCTGCAAGCACGCAAGCCGCCGAACGCCAGCAGGCCATCACCGAAGCGCTGGCGCAGACGGCCAACGCCATTTCGACGCAGACGGCTGCCCACGCCAAGGGCACGATTGAAGAAATCGCCCGCGCAGCCGAAGCGAACGCGAGCGCATGGCAAGCCGCCAGCACGCAAGCGGCCGAACGTCAGCAAGCCATCTGCGACGCACTCGCACACACCGCCAACGCCATTTCCGCGCAAACGGAAGCCCACGCCAAGGGCACGATCGAAGAAATCGCCCGCGCCGCAGAAACCAACGCGAACGCATGGCAAGCCGCCAGCACGCAGGCCGCCGAACGCCAGCAGGCCATCAGCGAAGCGCTCACGCAAACCGCCAACGCCATTTCGGCGCAAACCGAAGCGCACGCCAGCGGCACCATCGCTGAAATCGCCCGCGCGGCTGAAGCCAACGCCAACGCATGGCAAGCCGCCAGCACGCAGGCCGCCGAGCGCCAGCAGGCCATCTGCGCGGCGCTCACGCAGACCGCCAGCGCCATCGCGGCGCAAACCGAAGCGCACGCCAACGGCACCATCGCCGAAATCGCGCGCCTCGTGGAAGCGGCATCGGAAGCGCCGCGCGTGGCCGCCGAAGTCGTCGGCGAACTGCGCCAGAAGCTCCACGAAAGCATGGTGCAGGACACCGCCATGCTGGAAGAGCGCGGCCGCCTGCTCGCCACCGTCACCACGCTGCTTGACGCCGTGAATCACGCCAGCACCGAGCAGCGCGCGGCCATCGGCGCGCTCGTCGATACGTCGGCGGCTCTGCTCGAACGCGTGGGCGCGCGCTTCGACCAGCAGGTCGAAGCCGGGGCGCAGACGCTCGAAGGCGTCGCCGCGCAGGTCACGGGCAGCGCCGTCGAAATGTCGAGTCTGGGCGACGCCTTCAGCGTGGCCGTGCAGCACTTCGGCGCGTCGAACGACAAGCTCATGGCGCAGCTCGAACGCATCGAAGCCGCGCTCGACAAGTCGCTCGCCCGCAGCGACGACCAGCTCGCCTACTACGTCGCCCAGGCGCGCGAAGTGGTCGATCTGAGCCTGCTGTCGCAAAAGCAGATCGTCGATAGCCTGCAACGTCTGGCCGGAAGCGAAGCCGCATGAACGACGAAATCGACGGCGGCGTAGAGCCTACCGCGCCAGTCTGGGCCGCGTTCGGCGACCTGATGGCGGCGCTGCTAGGCGCGTTCGTGCTGATACTCGTCGGCGTGATCGGCATGCAGATGGAAGCGTCCTCGCGTCTCGCGCACGAGGTCAAGGCGCGCCAGCTCGAAGCGCAGCGCCGCCAGACCCTGGAGCAGGCGCTGGCCGGCCCGCTTGCGGCGGGGCGCGTGACGCTCGTGAACGGTCGTATCGGCATTAGCGGCAGCGTGCTGTTCGCGCTCAATTCCGACCAGTTGCAGCCCGAGGGCCGCGACCTGCTCAAGACGCTGGCTGGCCCGCTCACGGCGTATCTGCACGATCGCGACGAAATCCTCATGGTGAGCGGTTTCGCCGACGACCAGCAGGTCCACGCGGGCAATCGCCGCTTCGCCGACAACTGGGAACTGTCCGCCGAGCGCGCGCTGACCGTCACGCGCGCGTTCATCGATGCGGGTGTGCCGGCATCGTCGGTGTTTGCCGCGGCTTTCGGGTCGGAGCAACCGGTCAGCTCGAACGCCGATGAAGCCGGGCGCGCGAAGAATCGCCGGGTGGAAATCGCGCCTGTGCCGCGTTCGTCGAGCATGAGCAACGCCGCGGCGAAACATCAAGACGCCGCGCAGAACGCTCATGAATGACCGCATGCAAAACGTTGCGCAGGCATCGAATCCGCCTTGCACCGATTGCGTGAGCGACGCGCGCGCGACGCTCGACGGCTGGCGCGCGCAGGGCGCGGATCGCCTCGATCCGGTGGGCTTCGCAACGCTCGACGCGCTGGAAAAGCGTGCGCAGGCGCTCACAGGCGCGGCGCGCGACGTGCTCGATGCGCGCATCGCGACGCGTCTTGCTGCCTATGCACAGCAGATCGAAGCACAAGGCAATGCGTCGGCGACGGCTCAAGACACGTCAGCAAACAACGCCTTCGCGGCGTTGATCGAAGCGATGTCGCGCGAAGCACGCGACGGCGCGCCCGGCGCACTGCTCGATTATTTCCGCGACGTCTGGCAGAAGGTCAGCGCCGACCAGCAAGTGCAACAATCGCTCGACCAGGTGCCCAAAAACGCGGGTCCGCTCAATTCGAGCAGCCTCGTGCACCGCGCGCTCTTTCTGATGCGCGATCTCTCGCCGGGCTATCTGCGTCAGTTTCTCGCTTACGCCGATGGACTGGCGTGGCTCGAAGACCTCAACGCGGCCATCGCGCCGCCTGCCGCTCAAGCCGCGCAGGCCAGCGCCACCAAAAAGCCCCGCCGCACACGCGCACGGTAAGGCTGCACGAGCACTTCCGCGTCGTCCTTCGCGCCTTCCGTGGCATGATCGCAGCGTCCTGCTGCATCCCTCCCGCCATCGGTTTCGTTCAACGGAGCGCGCAACATGTCACGATCCCTGTCCCGCCTCGCCGGCGTCTGCGCGGGCGTCCTCGCCTGCGCCGCGCTGCTCACGGCCTCGGTGGCGTTCTCCTGCACGCGCGCGCTCTACGTGGGCGATAGCGGCCTCGTCATCACGGGTCGCAATATGGACTGGTCGGAAGACATGCGTTCGAATCTCTGGGTTTTTCCCGCTGGCATCGAACGCGACGGCAACGCCGGACCGAAGTCGCCGCGCTGGCGCGCGAAATACGGCAGCGTGGTGGTATCGGGTTATGACATCGGCAGCGTGGACGGCATGAACGAGCGCGGCCTGGTCGCCAATGCGCTGTATCTCTCGGAAACCGATTACGGCAAGCCCGACCCGAAGCGCGCACCGATGGCGATCAGCCTGTGGGCGCAATATGTACTCGACAACTACGCGAACGTCGACGAAGCCGTGCAGGCGCTCGCCAAAGAGTCGTTCCAGATCATTGCGCCGCCGCTGCCCAACGGCAAACCCATCACGATCCACCTCTCGCTTTCGGATGCCAGCGGCGACTCCGCGATCCTCGAATATCTCGACGGCAAGCTCGTGATCCATCACGGCAAGGCTTATCGCATCATGACCAATTCGCCGATCTACAGCGAACAGCTCGCACTCGACACTTACTGGAAGGGTATTGGCGGCCTGAGCTTCCTGCCGGGCACCAACCGCGCCGCCGACCGCTTCGTACGTGCGTCTTTCCTGCTCGATGCGATTCCGAAGAGCCCGGATCCCAACTACATGGCCGGCGTGCCGCAGCAGAACGGCGCGTATCAGCAGGTTGCGAGCGTGATGAGCCTGATGCGCTCGGTGAGCGTGCCGCTGGGCATTCGCACGCCTGAAACGCCCAATCTGTCTTCGACGATCTGGCGCACCGTGGCCGATCAGACCGACCTCGTCTACTACTTCGATTCAGCCACGCGGCCCGATACATTCTGGGTGTCGCTGCGCAAGCTCGATCTCAAGCCGGGCGCACCGGTCTTGAAACTCACGATC
Organism: Burkholderia sp. Ax-1719; assembly: GCF_011753055.1. GTDB lineage: Bacteria > Pseudomonadota > Gammaproteobacteria > Burkholderiales > Burkholderiaceae > Paraburkholderia. The sequence continues at coordinate 70,168 of NZ_VWWJ01000027.1, forward strand.
GAATCGGGGCAGATGTTCTCGGGCGAAACCGCCGACAAATTCGTGCCCACGCCCTCGTTCAAGTTCATGCCTGCGCCCGCTCCGTAACGTCACCACGCGCGGTGGTTGCGGGCTTTGGCGCGTCGTAGGGGTCTTTCACGCTGCGCGCGTATTGCTTGGGCGCCATGCCCGACCAGCGCCGGAACGCACGAATAAACGCCTTCTCCGACGCATAGCCCACGCTCGTGGCGATCTCGATCAGACGCCGCCGCGAGTCGCGCAGCGCGCCGCTCGCCACATACATGCGATACGCCGTGAGATGGCCGATGGGCGTTTCCTCGACCAGTTCGACAAAGCGTGCGCTAAAGCGCGAACGCGACATGCCCGCAGTGGCTGCAAGCGATTCAACAGTCCATTCGCGTTCCGGGTAGCGATGCAACTGCGCGATCGCTCGGCCGATCTGCGGATCCATGAGACCACGCAGCCAGCCCGTATGACTGATCGCCGACGATAGATGCGCGCGCAACAACTGCACGAACAGTACATCGGCGAGACGCGCCGCCGCCACGGCCCAGCCGGGCTGGCACGCCATCGATTCGCGGATAAACGCCATCAGCGTATCCGCCAGCCAGGGGCCCACAGCCGGGTCGCTGGCGCGCACGTGAATCAGTGGCGGCAGCACGGAGAAAAGCGGATTGCGCACGGCCTCGCGATAAAAAATGATGCCCGTGTACAACTCGCTCGCGAGGCCGCCGCTGCCTACATTCAGCCGCAACGGCGTGTCGAAGCGCGCATGGATGCCCGCTTGCGCGACGAGATCGTCGAAAGGCACAGGCTCGACACCCGGCGCCGAACTCAGCACGTGGGCGTGACCGTGCGGCAGCAGCACGAAATCGCCTACCTCGACGCGCAAAGGCTCCATCCCGTCCGTTGCAATATAAAACGGGCCGCCGAAGCCCGTTCGGAACGCCGCGCCCTCCACGGCCGGTTTGGCGATCGCCCACGGTGCATTGAGCAAGAAATGCCCTGTCACCACGGCGTCCGCGCGCAGGTCCGCCAGCGCGGCGCTCAGCAGGTCCATCGCCATTGTGTCGTCTCCGTCATGTTTTTCTGGGCGCGGCGTACCGCTGCGGGCAGAGTGTTAAAAGCGCTGCTGGATACCCATCATCGCGCCAAGCTGGTTTGCGCCCGTTGTGACCGTGCCTGCCGCCGCCACCGCATTCGCCGCCTGCGCGCTATTCATCATGTAACCCAGCGAAGCATAAAGCGTGGTGCGCTTCGAAATAAAATAATTCGCGCGCGCAATTAGCAGGGTCGAATTCGAATGCTCGCGCAAGATGTAGCGCACGGTCTGCGCGTCGAGCGAGAAAGTGGGCACCACGTACCAGGTAGCGCCGAGGAAGAAAATATCGGATTGAGCGTGCTCCGCCGCCGAGGTATTGCGGCGGATCCAGCCGCCGCCCAGCTTCGCCGGGCCGTATTTCACATACGCATCGACGATGGTGCGTTTATCCACGTCCGCGCTGCTCACGAGCGGCGCCGAAGCGCCTGGGCCGCCGTACATCACGTCATAGGATGCCGCCGCGCCGCCCCACGCGTTGTCGTAGGCCAGCATCATCGTGTACTGGCGGCAGGCGACGGCGTCGCCGGGCAACTGGCCCGCGCAATTGGTCGCCGAAGGACCGGCCGGACCCGCCGCGTCGCGCCCGAAGCTATACGTGCCGCCCAGCGTGACACCATGAAATTTGCCCATGTAGCCCACGGCATTGTCGCTGCGCGCGTTGGGCAGATAGCTGTCGAAACTGGCCATCGAATGAATCGACGGGCCGATTACGTCCGCGTTGAACAGCGCGTACATCGACATGTTCATCTGCCGGCCCAGCGTGAGCGTACCGAATGTGCTGCTCACGCCCACATTCGCCTGACGCCCAAACAGGCGGCCGCCATAGTTGAGCGTCCCGCTGCCGGGCGCGAAGCCGCTTTCCAGCACGAAGAAGGTTTTGTAGCCGCCGCCCAGATCCTCCTCGCCCTTCAGCCCGAAGCGTGACGGCACTTCGCCCGTGAGCGTGGGCATGCCCACGAACGAGCCGCCCTTGGCGGCGTTGTTGTAGTACTCGATACCCGTATCGACGATACCGTAGAGGGTCACACTGCTTTGTCCCCATGCCATGGCCGATGCCACGGCCAGCGTTGCCGCCACGAGAGTTCTCTTCATTGCGATCTCCGAACCATTATTCAGTCATGCTGATTTATTGGAATGCGTGCCGGTCCTGATTCGAGGTCCGGCACGGTACTGCGGGTGCGATTCAGTCGGTCTTGCTGCCCGCCAGAATCCACTGCACGACGGTTTGCGCGTCGCTCTGGCTGATGGCGTTGGCGGGCATCGGCACCGCGCCCCAGACGCCCGAACTGCCGTTCTGGATGTGCGCGACCAGCGTCGTCACGGCGTTCGCCTTGCCGTTGTAGCGCGCGGCCACATCGCGATACGCCGGGCCGACAAGCTTTTTATCGATGGCATGGCAGCCGAAGCACGCGTGCTGCGTGGCGATCTGGCGGGCGCGCGCGGCGTCTATGGCAGGCTCGGCCAGCGCGCGGGTAGCGCCAGCAACGCTGGTGAACGCAGCGAGAGAGATCAGCAGATGACGGAGTTGGATCACGTTGGATTCCTGTTTTTGTGGGGAAATGAAGCGGTTCAAGCGAGTTCCTGTTCGAGCGGCATCGTGCGCAGCCGCGTGCCCGTCGCCTCGAAAAGCGCAGCGGCCACGGCGGGCGCAACGGGCGGCAACGACACCTCGCCACAACCTTGCGGCGTACGCTCGCTCTCGACGATCTCGACTTCGATCTTCGGCATCTGCGCGAGATACAGCAGCGGGTAGTCGGCGAAATTCTGCTGTTCGACCGCACCGTCCTTGAAGGTGATTTCGCTCTTGAAGGTGTTGGTGAGCGCAAAGCCAATGCCGCCCTCCACCATCTCGCGGATCAGCATCGGATTGACGGCGCGCCCGCAATCGACGCCGCACACGATGCGTTCGAGCTTCGCGCGGCCCTCCACCATGCGTAGTTCAACAATGGTGGCAACGTAGGTCGTGAACGCGCCGCCGCGTCCCGTATACAGGCAATATGCGAGGCCGCGATACAGACCGGCAGCCGGCTTGCGCGACCAGCCCGCGCGCGCCGCCGTGCGTTCGAGCACGCGCACCGCGAGCGGATCGCCGCGCAGCAGCGTACGCCGATAATCGAGCGGATCGATGCGCGCGGCCCGCGCCATTTCGTTCACGAAGCTTTCGAGAAAGAACACGCTGGACGTACTGCCGACGCTGCGCATGAAGCTCACGGGAATGTGCTGATCGACGCTCACGGAGTCGACCAGCAGGTTCGGCACCGCGTAGCCCAGGTCGTAGAGACCGTCGAGCATGGTCTCGTCCCAGCCGCCCGCTTTTTCGAAGTAGTCGCGCTTGATCGACCAGTAAAGCGACTGCCCCACCACGCGCAGATGCATGGCGGTGGGATAGCCGTCCACGCCCAGTACCGCGCGCATGCGCGCCGACGCAGCCGGCCGATAGAAACCGTGACGGATATCGTCCTCGCGCGAGCGGATCACCTTGACCGGACGACCCACGGCCTTCGATGCAACCGCTGCGTGAATCACGAAATCGGGCACGTATTTGCGCCCGAAACTCCCGCCCAGAAACGTGGTGTTCACGATCACTTTTTCGGGCGGCAGTTTGAAGATGCTGCCGAGCGTCCAGCGCACCTTGTCTTGCCCCTGGATCGGCCCCCACACTTCGATCTCATGCTCGCGCACATGGACACAGGCGTTCACCGGCTCCATGGTCGCGTGGACGATATAGGGCGTGTGGTAATCGGCTTCGACTATCTTCGCTGCCTTGTCGAACTGTGCGGGCGCGTCGCCGATGCGCGTGGCCACGACCGCTTGCGGCGCCATCAGCGCGGCCTTGTTCTGCGCGCGGATCGTCGCGCTATCGGCGGGCGGCGCGGCGTCCTGCCATTGCACGTCGAGCGTATCGCTGGCCTTTTTTGCCTGCCAGTACGTATCGGCCACGACGATCACGGCGTCCTTCGCCATCACCACGTCGACCACGCCCGAGAGCGCGCGCACGGCGTCGCGATTGCGCACTGCCACGGGCTTGCCGTTGAGCGTGGGCGCCATCTTCACGAAGCCCGCGAGCATGCCCGGCACCTGCACGTCGATGCCGAACACGGCGCTGCCGTTCACCTTGGCGGGCACATCGAGTTTGTGCAGCGGCTGGCCGATCAGCGCTCGCGCCGATTCGGGCTTCAGACCCGGTTGCGGATCGAGCGGCAACTTCGCGGCATCGGCGAGCAGGTCACCATAGCCGAACGAGCGGCCCGTCTGCATGTGGATCACGCGACCGCTTTTCGTCGTGCATTGCGTGGGCCGCACGCCGAGCCGCCGCGCGCCCGCTTCGAGAAACACCTGGCGCGCCTGCGCGCCGGCCACACGCAAACGCGCATGGAACATCGTCACCGACATCGACGCGCCCACGAACTGCTGCGGATGCTCATTGGCCGCGCTGATGCGATAGGCGTCGCGGCCCGTGACGAATTCCACGCTCACGCGCCGCCAGTCGGCGTCCATCTCGTCGGCGAGAATTTGCGGCAGGCCCGTGTAGACGCCCTGCCCAACCTCAGCCTGCGAGAGCCCGATGATGGTGCGGCCATCGGGATCGACACGCACCCAGTCGTTGATCTCGCGATACGCCGAGCCGTCCGGCGCGGCCTCCACCTGTGCGCTCAACGACAAGGGCAGAACGAAACTGCCCGCTAGCGCAAGACCCGCCTTCAGAAAATCGCGACGCCCTGCGCGTTCAGTGGTCTGCTGCGGCATGCACGGCCTCGCGGATACGGTGATAGGTCGCGCAGCGGCACAGGTTCGTCACGCCCTGATCGATCTGCGCATCGGTGGGATGCGGATGCTGCTTGAGCAGCGCCGCCACGGCCATCACCATGCCCGACTGGCAATAGCCGCATTGCGGCACGTCTTTCGCGATCCATGCGCGCTGCACGGGATGCGTGGTATCGGGCGACAGCCCTTCGATTGTGGTGATGCGCCGTCCCGCCACCGCCGACACCGGCAGCACGCACGAACGCGTGGCCTCGCCTTCCAGATGCACGGTGCAGGCGCCGCACGCGCCGATGCCGCAGCCGTACTTGGTGCCGCAGAGTCCGGCCGTCTCGCGGATCACCCACAGCAGCGGCGTGTCCGGATCGCCATCGAAATCGAATGGCTGGCCGTTGAGTGTGAATTGCATGCGCTGTCTCCTCTCGAATCGCCTTGCCGTGCGGTGCGACGACCGTCGGCTATGGGATGCATTCTTGGCCTGGACAAAAAGCCCGGCAATGGCGCGGAGACCCAAAAAAGTTGCTGATCGTCTCTTTCGTTTTCTTGATTTTAGAAACGATGTTACTGGCGAAAAACTCCATCAAATCACTGTTTTTATTGATTATTTGAATATTTAACCCTATCTGATTCGCCCTGAAAATCGTTCAGATAAGATTCCTCGTTCCATAAGTGGAACATCATGAGGATGAATGATGCTACCCCGTCTTCCCAATGGCAGGCGTTCGTCGCTCAACTCTTATATAAGACATAAGACATTTGACGCTGGAGTCGCTTGTCAATTAGAATCGTGGCTGCAGTAGTCCATGGAAAGCCTTCCCCTGAAACGCAATACCAGCAGGTCCCCCCATGCTTGAAAATTACCGTGCTCATGTAGCCCAGCGCGCCGCGCTTGGCATCCCCCCCCTGCCGCTGACGGCCCAACAGACCGCCGAGCTGGTTGAACTGCTGACGAACCCGCCCGCAGGCGAAGAGCAGACCCTCGTCGACCTGATCACCAACCGCGTACCGGCTGGCGTGGATGAAGCCGCTCGCGTGAAGGCTGGCTTCCTGGCCGCTGTGGCCAAGGGCGAAACCGCCTGCGCGCTGATCTCGCGCGCTCGCGCCACCGAACTCCTCGGCACCATGCTGGGCGGCTACAACATCGCCCCGCTGATCGCGCTGCTGGCTGACGCCGAAGTCGGCACGGTCGCCGCAGAGTCGCTGAAGAAAACCCTGCTGATGTTCGATCAGTTCCATGACGTCAAGGAACTGGCCGATCAAGGCAACGCGAATGCCAAGGCCGTGCTGCAAAGCTGGGCCGACGCCGAATGGTTCACGAGCCGTCCGGAAGTCCCGCAAAGCCTGACCATCACGGTCTTCAAGGTCACGGGCGAAACCAACACCGACGACCTCTCGCCGGCACCGGACGCCACCACCCGCCCGGACATCCCGCTGCACGCGCTGGCGATGCTCAAGAACGCACGTCCTGGCATCACGCCGGAAGAAGACGGCAAGCGCGGCCCGGTCGCGTTCATCGAATCGCTGAAGGAAAAGGGTCACCTCGTTGCCTACGTGGGCGACGTGGTCGGCACGGGTTCGTCGCGTAAGTCGGCGACCAACTCGGTGCTGTGGTTCACGGGCGAAGACATCCCCTTCATCCCGAACAAGCGCTTTGGCGGCGTGTGCCTCGGCGGCAAGATCGCCCCGATCTTCTACAACACGATGGAAGACGCCGGCGCACTGCCGATCGAACTCGACGTGTCGCAGATGGAAATGGGCGACGTGGTCGAACTGCGCCCGTACGAAGGCAAGGCACTCAAGAACGGCGCAGTGATCTCGGAATTCACGGTCAAGTCCGACGTGCTGTTCGACGAAGTACGCGCCGGTGGCCGTATTCCCCTCATCATCGGCCGTGGCCTGACCGCCAAGGCGCGTGAAGCGCTGGGTCTGGCGCCGTCGACGCTGTTCCGCCTGCCGCAAAACCCGGCCGACAGCGGCAAGGGTTTCTCGCTCGCGCAGAAGATGGTTGGCCGTGCATGCGGCCTGCCGGAAGGCCAGGGCGTGCGCCCGGGCACGTACTGCGAACCGAAGATGACCTCGGTGGGCTCGCAGGATACCACCGGCCCGATGACGCGCGACGAACTGAAGGACCTGGCATGCCTGGGCTTCTCGTCGGACCTCGTCATGCAATCGTTCTGCCACACGGCAGCGTATCCGAAGCCGGTCGACGTCAAGACGCACCAGACGTTGCCGAACTTCATCAGCACGCGCGGCGGTATCGCGCTGCGTCCGGGCGACGGCGTGATCCACTCGTGGCTCAACCGCATGCTGCTGCCCGACACCGTTGGCACCGGCGGCGACTCGCACACGCGTTTCCCGATCGGCATCAGCTTCCCGGCAGGTTCGGGCCTGGTCGCCTTCGCGGCAGCCACCGGCACGATGCCGCTGGACATGCCGGAATCGGTGCTGGTGCGCTTCAAGGGCAAGATGCAGCCGGGCGTCACTCTGCGTGACCTCGTCAACGCCATCCCGCTGTGGGCCATCAAGGAAGGCACGCTGACGGTCGCCAAGCAAGGCAAGAAGAACATCTTCTCGGGCCGCATTCTGGAAATCGAAGGTCTGCCCGATCTGAAGGTCGAGCAGGCGTTCGAACTGTCGGATGCATCGGCAGAGCGTTCGGCAGCCGGTTGCACGGTGCACCTGAACAAGGAACCGATCATCGAATACCTCAACAGCAATATCACGCTGCTGAAGTGGATGATCGCGCAAGGCTATCAAGACCCGCGCAGCCTGCAACGCCGTATCAAGGCGATGGAAGCGTGGCTGGCCGACCCGCAACTGCTGCAACCGGATGCGGACGCTGAATACGCTGCCGTCATCGAAATCGATCTGGCCGACATCCACGAACCGATCGTTGCCTGCCCGAACGATCCGGACGACGTGAAGACGCTGTCGGACGTTGCAGGCGCAACGATCGACGAAGTGTTCATCGGCTCGTGCATGACCAACATCGGTCACTTCCGTGCGGCTTCGAAGCTGCTCGAAGGCAAGCGTGACATCCCCGTGAAGCTGTGGGTTGCTCCGCCGACCAAGATGGACCAGAAGCAGCTGACCGAAGAAGGCCACTACGGCGTATTCGGCACGGCTGGCGCGCGTACTGAAATGCCGGGCTGCTCGCTGTGCATGGGTAACCAGGCACAGGTGCGCGAAGGCGCGACGGTCATGTCGACGTCGACGCGTAACTTCCCGAACCGTCTGGGCAAGAACACGAACGTGTATCTGGGCTCGGCGGAACTGGCAGCGATCTGCTCGCGCCTTGGCCGTATCCCGACCAAGGAAGAGTACATGGCCGATATGGGCGTGCTCAACGCCAACGGCGACAAGATCTATCAGTACATGAACTTCGACAAGATCGAAGACTTCAAGGAAGTCGCTGATACGGTGCAGATGTAAATTGCACGCGTTGCGGGCGCTACGGTGTGGTTTGAGTCGTAGCGCTACGTGATGTGAATGGCGCCGCAGGGCTTAGGCTCTGCGGCGTTTTTTTGTAAACGGGGTTGGCGTGTGCCTGAATAATTCTTCAGTTATGCGAAATAGATGCGCATACAGCCAACGAAACGTCTTTTCTTGCTCGAAACATCGTCGCATTGAGTTTGCATTGGCACCTGGCGGGAACACCGCGGCTGTTGAAGCTATATTAGTTCGCTGGCGCTTCCATGAGGATTCGAATGAGAACGAAACTCGTTGTGTATGCGATGGTTTGCAGCCTTGCGGTATTGGCCGGTAGCGGCGCGCAAGGTGCCGACAACACGATCGAAGCTTCTCAGGCGACGCCGGAGGCCTTGCTGCCGCTTGCGAAGCAAGGCGATGCTGATTCGCAACGCAGACTCGGCGTGTTGTATGCCTACGGTAAAGGTGTTCCGCAGGATGACTCGCAGGCGCTATTCTGGATTCGAAAGGCCGCTGACCAGGGAGACGCCCGGGCGCAACGCGATCTGGGGGTGATGTATAGCACAGGGAAAGGCGTCTCCCAGAGCGACGAGGAAGCCGTCAAATGGTTTCGTCTTGCCGCAAGCCAGGGTAACGCATACGCGCAGGACAACCTTGCCCGGATGTTTCTCCTCGGCCGGGGCGTTGCGCAGGACGACAAGGAAGCGGCCAGGTGGTATGGACTTGCCGCCGACCAGGGGAATGCGCACGCCCAGCAACAACTTGGGTTGCTGTACGCCATCGGGCGTGGCGTTCCACTCGACCTGAACGCAGCGAAAAAATGGGAAGGCCTGGCTGTTGCACAAGGGGATGTACAGGCGAAGGAAATTCTTGCCAGGCTGATGTCCACGTATCAGGACGCCTCGCAGGCGGTGGACGAAGGCTATGAGCGACACCCGCCGCCAGATGCGTCTTCGCCGGAAGCAGCGATTGCGATGATGCACACGACGACGCGAATCGCGGATGAGCTGAAAAACCAGTGCATCAGTCGCTATCCCGACATGCAGCAGGAAATAGAGCAGAGGCTTTCGAGCTGGAAGTCAGCGGAGGCGCACGCTATCGAGCAAAGTGACGTTCGATGGCTCGCGTTGATTCACGCGCACCCCGAGCTCGCGACGATCGAAACAGCGGGAATTGGCCTGAGTACCCAGGCGTTTATGAATCAATTCAAAGCCCCCGGCAATGAGTTGATTGGTCCGATTTTGTGCAAGAAGTACTTTTCCGATCTTGAATCAGGAGCCTGGCGCAAGAGGACACCGAAGATGTACGGCTTTCTCGATCAAATGCACTGACGATCCCAGCCAGCCGGAAACCACCGCGCCAGGCCTCACCCACGTCTTATCTGCAACGACGTATCCGTCGTTTCGCCCTTTTCGGAATTTCTTCCTGGCCGGCTGCCAACCTAAGCGCGCGGCATAGGTGCCTCTATCAGCCCCGACGCATCCGGCCACCAAACGACAAGCCTCCACTCACATCGATTGCAAGCGATAGCAAGCCAGTCCAATCAGCACGATGAACACCAGTGCGGCGAAGCCACCGACAAGCACTCCCGCTCGGGCAATGCGGGCCCACCTATCGATTTCCGGGTCGTTCAGCGTCCTATGGTCACCATTGAGCAGCCAGATGGTCGGAGCGTAGTTAAATCGACTGTCGACGCCAAGGCGCGCACTTTCTGCCGGATAGTCTGTCTGCAACTTCGCCGAGATTTTGCTCTGCATAAGCGCGCTGACTAGCAGGCCAATTGTCGCGAGGGCGATCAGCGCCTCGAAAACGTGCATAACGTCGGCGGGAGTCATATCGTCAAATCACCAACCCGTTGAATCGGCGACGCAATTGAGTAATCAAGAGCGCTCCTTTTACACGTCAACCTTTTGGCCAACATCCGCTCATGCACGCATCCGACTTCATACCTGCGAAAGCCTCACTTCCCCGCGCGATACCAATCCGCATAGCGCGACGCGATGGTTCTGAAATCGGCATTGCCTAGCGCGCTTACGTCGCGTCCGTTCGCCACCGCAGACACAACCTTCCTGAAATCCGCGTCGATCTTCAACAGCATGTCCAGAACGCCGATGCTTTGAAGTACGGCGACCTTCGGCGCAGAGTTGCCGATAGATGCCATCGGCAGACCTGCGGGGTACGCTTCGACGACGAGAGGCCAGTGGGTCTCAAGCAGGCAAGCGAGGTCTTCTTGTTGGGTAAGGTCCATAAATTGTTCGGCATCGGTTACGGAGTTTGGCCACCCGACAATCGGGAGCAAAACGAGCATCCATTCGGGCAATCGAGCCCCATTGCAGCAGCCCGGAAATGCAGGGTTCGAACGGATTGTCGGCGATTGCAGACCCCATGTCGACTGTCCCTTCAAATACTTCAATGGAGCGACTGGAGCAAATAGATCCTTACACCTACCCGACGTCCCCCCGCAATTCTGACCAATACTAACCATCTGGTTCAATTCGACTCCAGAAAATGCGCAACGGGTCGTAAACGAGGAATGACCCGAGGAACAACCTCTCGTTCGCGCAGCAATGCGCAACCGTGCGCAAGATAATGCTCGACCTTCTGATTCAATATTGGGGCACCATACAGAGTCGTTCCTCAACGGGCGACAGTGCTGCCTTGAAGCTCGCCCAGCTGCGCATCATGATCTATCAGTTGCCCATGATGTACGGGCTGCTGATCGTCAACACATGGGGCATGGTGCTGCCGCACGAAAGCCATTTCCCGTATTGGCAGGGCGTCACCTGCCCCTTGCTGCTCACGGCGTTCTGCCTCGTTCGCATCATTTCGTGGCTGCGGCTGGCAAGAACCCACGTCAGCGCACAACAGGCGGCGTCTGTGTTGCGCAGTACGCGCAGACTCGCGTGGGTCTTCGCGATCGTCTTTACGACCTGGTCGTTGTCTCTCATGCCGCTCGGCGACGAGGCATTCAAGCTTCATGTCGCGTTTTACATGGCCATTACCGTCATCGGCGTGATTTTTTGCCTGATGCACGTGCTGTCGGCGGCCTTTACTGTAACGGCCATTGTCAATGGCGCGCTCGTGACGACCTTTCTGGTGTCGGGCAATGACGTATTTCAGGCGGTGGCAATCGACACGTCGCTCGTGTCGGTGGCGATGTTAATCGTTTCGTTCACGCATTTCCGCAATTTCGCCGATCTGGTCGCGACGCAAAGCGAAAATCGCCGCCTGGCGAATATCGACAGCCTCACCAATCTGCCCAACCGTCGCGCGTTTTTCGATGCACTCGATCTGCATTTCGAAAGCGCCGCTGCGCGCGGCCACCGGCTTGCAGTGGGGCTGGTCGATCTCGATGGCTTTAAATCGGTCAACGATATTCACGGCCATTCCGCCGGGGATCAGGTGCTGGCAGAAGCGTCGGCGCGTCTGTCCTCGGCCTGCGTGGGCGCAACGGTGCTCGCGCGGCTGGGAGGCGACGAATTCGGCCTGGTGGTCACGGGAGACTGTTCGGATAGCCGCCTGGCGCTCTTTGGCCGCAATATTGCCGATGTTTTTTGCGACCCCGTGATCGTCGGCGACAGTTCGGTGCGGCTGGGCGCGACCATCGGCTTTTCGACTTATCCGCACAGCTCGCGCAATAAAGCCGATTTATTCGAAGCCGCCGATTACGCACTTTACGAAGGCAAACGGCGCGCGCGTGGCTCAGTGACCGTGTTTTCACAAGCGCATCGCAACGCGATCATCCGCGAATCGCAGATTGCCCAGGCGCTGCGCTCACCTGATCTGGACAACGAACTATCTGTCGCATTCCAGCCTATCGTTTCGCTGGAAGAGTCGCGCACGGTCGGCTTCGAAGCCCTTGCGCGCTGGCATAGCGCAACGCTGGGCACCGTCCCACCCGGCGAATTCATTCCCGCCGCCGAACGCAGCGGCATCATCAACGATATGACGCTCGCGCTTTTCAGCAAGGCATTGGCGTGCGCGACACAATGGCCGACGCGTATCGGCCTTTCCTTCAATCTCTCCGCTCATGATTTCGCCGATGAGCGCGTCGTGGAAGGGCTTGCGCAGCGTATTCTGGAAAGTGGCATCGACCCGGCGCGGCTGGACTTCGAAATTACCGAAACCGCCATGGCGCAGGATTTCGAGCAGGTGCGCAATGCCGCCGAAGAATTCCGCAGCCTGGGTTGCGGCCTCTCCGTCGACGATTTTGGCACCGGCTATTCAAGTCTCTCGTATCTTTGCAAACTGCCGCTGAGCCGCCTGAAAATCGATCGCACCTTCGTCAGCGGTCTCAAGGAAGGCACCACGGCATTTACCGTCGTGCGCACGTTGCTCAATCTCAGCCGCCAGATGATGCTCGAATGCGTCATAGAAGGCGTCGAAACGGCGACGGAGTTGCAAACGGTCGCCGGCCTCGGCGCAACGCTCGTGCAGGGCTATTATTGCTCCCGTCCAATGGACGCTGGCGCGATTGCCTCGTATCTGGCGAGCGAGCGCCCTGCACTATCGGCCTGATACATTCAGCTATCCGTATCAATCGACGTTCCGGTTACGCTCAGCGTGTGCGCAGGATCGGGCACGAAGCGGTAGCCCTCTCCGCGCACAGTGCGAATCCAGTGCGGTTGAGCCGGATCGCAAGGCAGCATCTCGCGCAGCCGCGCAATCGCCACATTGACGCTGCTCTCGCGAATGCCGCCTTGCAGCAGCACCGCAATGCGGCTGCGCGAGAGCGTGGCCATCGGCCTTTGTGCAAACACCGCAAGCAGCGCGAACTGGCTTTCCGTGAGGCATTGCGGCACGCCATCGCGCAGCACCGTACGCGACGCATACACCATGCGATACGGACCGAAACACACGTCGGGCTGTTTATACTGGCCGTAACCTGGCGTGACAGGCGCATCGGGCTGCGTGCCAGCCAGCGTGCGCCGCAGCACCGCGCGGATGCGCGCCAGCAATTCGGATGGCACGAACGGCTTGGCCAGATAATCGTCCGCGCCCAGTTCCAGACCGATCACGCGATCGATTGCATCCGCCAGCGACGACATCACGATCACCGGCGTCGCGTCGCCGTGTCCGCGCAACTGCTTGAGCGCGGTGAAGCCATCGAAGTCCGGAAAGCGCCGCTCCATCACCACAAGATCGGGCATTGTCGAGCGGATATCCACCGGCAATTGCGCGGCCCGATGCAGCGCGGAAACGCGATAACCCGCGTCGCCCAGAAAGCGCGTCAGCAATTCGCATAGCGCTTCATCGGCATCAACCAGCAGGATGCGCGGCGAAAGGGATGTCATCATGGAGGCCGCGTTCGTGCGCACAGGCACGGGTTGCATATCGAGTCTCAACGCTGCGCCTGCTTCGTGTCCTGCAACTGCGAGGCGTCCCAGCCGCCGCCCAGCGCCTTGATGAGGCTCGCGCTCGCAATCAGGCGATTGGAGCGCACCTGCAGGGCGGTCTGCTCGTTCGAGAGCGCCGTGGCCTGCGCGGTCACCACAGTCGTGTAGGCGACCGTACCCGCTTCGTACTCGTCCAGCGCGATCTGCACCGACTGGCGTGCGAGTTTCACGGCGTCGTCCTCGGCGACGGCCTGCTCGCCCAGCACGCGCAGATTCGAGAGTTCGTCTTCGACATCGTGGAACGCGGTGAGCACCGTCTGACGATAATTGGCGACGCTCTGGTCGTATGTCGCGCGCGCCGAATCCACCGCCGCCGAACGCGAGCCGCCGTCGATCAGCGTTTCGCTGCCGCTGGCCGCCAGCGACCACAGCGCGTTGGCGGCCGTCAACAACGGTGCGGCGCCCGAGAAGCCCGCCGCGCCCGAGAGTGAAATCGTCGGATAATACGCCGCCACAGCTACGCCGATCAGTGCGTTTTCCTGCGCCATCGTGCGCTCGGCTTCGGCGATATCGGGGCGGCGTTCGAGCAGCGCCGACGGCACCACGAGCGGCAGGTCCGGCACGCTCTGCGCAAGTTCCGCAGGCGCGATCGTCAGCTCCGATGGCGGTCTGCCGATCAACAGCGCGATAGCGTGTTCGTACTGGTCGCGCAATTCTTCGGCGGCGATAGCGGATGCCTTCGTCGTGGCCAGCGTGGTCTGCGCGGTCACCACGTCCGAGCGCGAGGCCACGCCCGCTTCGTACTGGTTGCGCGTGATATCGAGGCTGCGCTGATAGGCCTTCACGGTGTCGCTCAAGAGACGCGTGAGCGAATCCTGATAGCGCATCGAAAAGTAATCCGAAACCAGCGATTCCTGTGCGGATAGCGTGAGGTCGGCAAGCTGTGCGGCGCTCGCCTGCGCGCTGGCCTTGTCGCTTTCGATCTGGCGGCGCACCTTGCCCCAGAGATCGAGATCCCAGGAAGCGCTCGCTTCGAGCGAGCCCGTGGTTGCCGTCGCACCGCTGCTGCGCGCACGCGTCACGCCCGGTGCAACCGATACGGTGGGCGAAAGATTGGCGCGCGCTTCGCGCACCACGGCCAGCGCCTGACGGTACGCGGCCTCGTAGGCCTTCAGGTTCTGGTTATTGATGGCCACTTGCGGCACCAGCGAATCGAGCAGGGGATCGTGATAAACGCTCCACCATTCGCCGCGCGCGTTGCCATCGGCAGGCACGGCGTTCTTCCAGCCTTGCGGCGCTTCCTTGAAGGCCACGGGCGTCACCACATCCGGACGCCGGTATTCAGGGCCGACCGTGCAGCCTTGCAGCGCAAGCAAGGTCGCGCCCAGCGCGATGGTCGTGCACAGCGTCGTACTGATTCGAAGAGGAAAAAGCTTCATCATTAGGAGTCCGTCATTGCGCTGCCTGAGGAACCCGACGTACCGGGTATCACGCGTTGCCAAAGGGCGCGCGCACGATGGCGCAGGCGATCGAGATAGAGATAGACAACGGGCGTTGTATAGAGCGTGAGCAACTGGCTCACGACCAGCCCGCCGATGATGGCGATGCCCAGCGGGCGGCGCAGTTCAGCGCCCATGCCCTGATCGAGCACGAGCGGCACCGCGCCGAACAAGGCCGCGCAGGTCGTCATCATGATCGGGCGAAAGCGCATCACGCAGGCCGCGCGAATCGCTTCAGCGGGCGCGAGGTTCTGGGTACGCTGCGCATCGAGCGCGAAATCGACCATCATGATCGCGTTCTTCTTGACGATGCCGATCAGCAGAAACACGCCGATCAGCGCGATCACGGAGAACTCGGTGTTGGTCGCGAGCAGTGCGATCACCGCGCCCACGCCCGCCGAAGGCAGCGTCGAGAGAATCGTCAGCGGATGCACATAGCTTTCGTACAGGATGCCGAGCACCGCATAAACCGCCAGCAACGCCGCGCCAATCAACAATGGCATCGCCGATGCCGCAGCGAGCGCGCTGCCGGCCGTGCCCGCAAACGCGCCGTGCACCGAGTTCGGCATGTTGAGGTCTTTGACGGCCTGATCGACGGCGGCGGTGGCATCGGCAAGCTGGTAGCCCTGCGCGAGATTGAACGAGATCGTCGCAGCCACGGCCTGGCCCTGGTGATTGACCGAGACTGGCGTATGCGCCTCGACGAGCTTCGAGAATGCGGAAAGCGGCACCATCGTGCTGCTCGACGTGCTGACGGCCTGCCCTGTCGATACGGTGCCGCCCGTGCTGGTGGCGATCGAATTGGTCGCGGCGTTGGTGCTCGCGCTCGATGTGCTGCTGGAAGACGACGATGAGGATGACGAAGTAGATGTTACCGTGCCAGAAACCGCATTGGTCGACGACGTGCCGCTAGCGGATGCTCCCGATGTGCTCACATAAATGTCGTTGAGCGACGACGGGTCCTGCAACCACTTCGGCGCAATCTCCATCACCACGTGATACTGATTCTGCGCCTTGTAGATGGTCGACACTTCGCGCTCGCCAAAGGCATCGTAGAGCGTTGCATCGATGGTGTCGGGCGTGAGGCCGAAGCGCATTGCCGTCGCACGATCGACCACGACCCTGGCGGAAAGGCCGCCATTCTGCTGATCGGAACTGACGTCGGCGAGCGCGGGCACGTGCTTGAGCGCTTCGGTCAATCGCGTGGCCCATTGCTGGACCTGCGCGGTGTCGTCGCCTTGCAGGGTGTACTGGAACTGCGCGAAGCTCTGACGTCCGCCCACCATCAGATCCTGGCGCGGAAACATCATCAGTTGCGCGCCAGGAATCGCCGCGAGCTTCTGGCGCAGACGCGCCATCACCGTGAACGCGGAATCCTTGCGTTCGTCGAGCGGCTTGAGCGTGACGCTCGTGAACGCCTGATTGGTGCCGTGACCGCCGGTGAAACCCACCACCGTTTGCACGGCAGGATCGGCTTTGACGATGGCGAGCGCCTGCTTGACCTTGAGGCTCATCGCCTGAAAGGAGATGCTCTGGTCGGCCATCATGCCGCCGCCCATCAGCCCGCTGTCCTGCTGCGGAAAGAGACTCTTGGGCACCACCGTATACAGCACGATATTGAGCGCAACCGTGGCGATCAAGGTGGCCAGCACCAGCGCCGGATGACGCAACGCCGCGCCCAGCGTGCGCGCGTACATCTGTTCCGCCGCATCGAAGCAGCGACCCAGCGCCTCGCTCACGCGCGCGAAGAAACGCGTAAAGCGATTATCCCTGCGCGGCTTCGACGCGCCATCATGCGCGCCACGCAACAGCAGCGCGCACAGCGTGGGCGTGGTGGTGAGCGCCAGCACCATCGATACTGCGATCGAAATCGACAGCACGATCGCGAATTCGCGGAAGATGCGCCCCACCAGCCCGCCCATCAGCAGGATCGGCAAAAACACGGCAATCAGCGACACGCTCATCGATATGACCGTGAAGCTCACTTCCTTTGCCCCTGCAAATGCCGCCTCGAAACGCGATGCGCCGCGTTCGCGATGACGCTCGATGTTTTCCAGCACGACGATGGCGTCGTCCACCACGAAGCCAGTCGCAATCGTGAGCGCCATCAGCGAGAGATTGTCGAGGCTGTAGCCGAACAGTTTCATCGCGCCAAAGGTGCCGAGAATCGACACGGGCACGGTCACGGCGGGAATCAGCGTCGCGCGCACGTTGCGCAGGAATGCGAGCACCACCAGCACGACCAGCACCACGGCGATGATGAGCGTGCGCTCGGTATGCGAGAGCGAAGCGCGAATCGTGCTGCTGCGGTCGTCGGAGAGCGTGACTTCGGTGCCCGGCGGCAGCGCCGCCTGCAATTGCGGCAACACGGCCTTCACGCGGTCCACCACGTCGACGATATTGCCGCCCGGCTGTTTGAAGATCCACAGCATCACAGCAGGCTTGCCGTTCACATAGCCCACGTTGCGCAGGCTCTCAACCGAGTCGTTCACCTGCGCCACGTCGCGCAGGAATACGGGCCGGCTATTGCGCCACGCCACGACCAGATTGCGATATTCGTCGGCGCGTTCGGCCTGATCGTTGGCGTAAAGCTGCCAGCGCAGCTTGCCGTCGCTGACCATGCCCTTCGCGCTGTCCGCGTTGGCGGCGGAAAGCGCGGCGCGCACGTCTTCCAGGCCGATGCCGTATTTGAAGAGCGCGCCCGCGTTCAGTTCGACGCGCACCGCAGGCAGCGAACTGCCGTTCAGATCGACATTGCCGATGCCGTCGATCTGCATGAGCCGCTGTTGCAGCACGGTCGCCGCGCTATCATAAAGCTGGCCCGGCGTGAGCGTCTTCGAGGTGAGCGAGACGATCAGGATTGGCGCGTCGGCGGGATTGAACTTACGGTAGGTCGGGTTCGATTTGAGCGCGCTCGGCAAGTCCGCGCGCGCCGCGTTGATCGCCGCTTGCACGTCGCGCGCCGCACCGTTGATATCGCGGTCGAGACCAAACTGCAGGATGACGTCGGTGGAGCCTACGCTGCTTTGCGAAGTCATTTCCGTGACGTCGGCGATCTGGCCCAGGTGGCGTTCGAGCGGCGCGGCCACGGTGGCCGCCATCGTTTCGGGGCTTGCGCCCGACATTTCCGCCTGCACGCGAATGGTCGGAAAATCCACCGCGGGCAGCGGCGCGACTGGCAGATGGCCGAACGCCAGCGCGCCGGCCACGGCAATCGCGATCGTCATCAGGATCGTCGCGACCGGGCGGCGAATGAAAATCGCGCTCAGGTTCATGATGCGCCCCGCTGCGCGTCGTTCAGCGTCCAGCCACGCGCGCGCAGCCATGCCGCCATGCGCTCCATCGCCAGATAAACCGCGGGCGTGGTGAAGAGCGTGAGCGCCTGACTGAACACCAGGCCGCCGATCATCGCGATCCCCAGCGGATGACGCAATTCGGACCCGCTACCCGTGCCCAGCGCGAGCGGCACGGCGGCAATCAGCGCGGCCATCGTCGTCATCAGAATGGGGCGCAGGCGCAGCAGGCACGCGCGATGAATCGCCTCGCGCGGCGTGAGCCCTTCGTCGCGTTCTGCGGAGAGCGCGAAGTCGATCATCATGATCGCGTTCTTCTTCACGATGCCGATCAGCAGCACGATGCCGATCACGCCGATGATGTCGAGATCGGCGCCCGTGATCACCATCGCGAGCAAGGCACCCACGCCCGCCGAAGGCAGCGTAGAAAGAATCGTGAGCGGATGCACGAAGCTCTCGTAGAGCACGCCCAGCACCACATACATCACCAGCACGGCCGCCAGCACCAGATACAGTTCGCTGGAGAGCGACGACTGGAACGCCTCCGTCGCGCCCTGGAAGCGCGTTTCAAAGCTGTCCGGCAGCGCCACGGCGGCCTCTGCGCGTTTGACGGCCTTCACCGCCGCGCCCAGCGACGCGTCCTTGGCGAGGTTGAACGAGATCGTCGTAGCCGGGAACTGGCCCAGATGCGAAATCTGGATCGGCTTTTTGCTTTCGACGATGCGCGCGACGGCCGACAACGGCACCTGCCCGTCAGTCGCGGTGGACGACGGCAGATAGATCGAGTCGAACGCATTCAGGCCGCGCGCAAGCTTCGGATCGATTTCCATGATCACGCGCTTCTGGTCCGACTGCGTGAAGATGGTGCTGACGATACGTTGTCCGAAGTTATCGTAAAGCGCATTGTCGATGGTGGCGAGCGTGATGCCGAAGCGCGCGGCCGTGGCGCGATCGACCTGCACCGTGGCGGCCAGACCCGCGTCCTGCAGATCGCTCGTCACATCGGCGAGTTCTGGCTGTTTGCGCAATTCGGCGATGAGCTTCGGCGTCCACTCGCTGAGCGTGTCCATCGACGGGTTGTCGAGCATGAACTGATACTGCGTTGCGCTCACCTGCGTATCCACGCTCAGGTCCTGCACCGGCTGCATATGCAGCGTGATCCCAGCCACATTGGCGGTTTCGGTTTGCAGACGCCGGATGATCTCGCTGGCCGAGGCGCTACGTTCGTCCTTCGGCTTCAGGTTGATCTGCAAGCGGCCCATATTGAGCGTCATGTTGCTGCCATCCACGCCCACCGCCGAAGACAGACTCACCACATCGGGATCCTTGAGCACGGCATCGGCAAGCTGGGTTTGCAATGCGCTCATACGCTCGAACGAGATCGATTGCGAGGCCTCGGTGATGCCCTGGATCACACCCGTGTCCTGGGTGGGGAAGAAGCCCTTGGGGATCAGCACGTAGAGCGCCGCCGTGAGCGCGAACGTGCCTACCGCCACCACCAGCGTGGCTTTCTCGTGATCGAGCGCGAAAGTGAGCGCGCGGTCGTACTGCTTCATGACCGGGCCAAACCAGTCGCGGCCTTTGCGTTCGGGCTTGCTTTCATGCTGCGTGGGGCGCAGCAAACGCGCGCACAGCATCGGCACCAGCGTGAGCGAGACCAGCGCGGAAATCACGATCGCCACTGCAAGCGTTACCGCGAACTCGTAAAAGAGCCGCCCGATCACATCGCCCATGAACAGCAGCGGAATCAGCACCGCCAGCAGTGAAACCGTGAGCGAGATGATGGTGAAGCCAATTTCGCGCGAACCCTTGAGCGCGGCGTCCATCGGCGTCATGCCCGCTTCCACGTGGCGGCTGATGTTCTCGATCACGACGATGGCGTCGTCCACCACGAAGCCCGTGGCAATCGTCAGCGCCATCAGCGAAAGATTGTCGAGGCTGAAGCCCCACAGATACATCGCCGCGAAGGTGCCCACCAGCGAGAGCGGCACGGAAAGACTCGGGATCAGCGTCGCGGGCACATTGCGCAGGAAGACGAAGATCACCATCACGACCAGCGCGACCGCAAGCGCCAGCTCGAACTGCACGTCCTTCACGGACGCGCGAATGGTGGTCGTGCGGTCCGTGAGCAGCGCCACATGCACGGACGACGGCAGATCGCGCGTGAGCGCGGGCAGCATCGCCTTGATCGAATCGGCGACCTTGATGACGTTCGCGCCGGGCTGGCGCTGCACGTTGAGCAGGATCGCGGGCGTGTCGTTGCTCCATGCGGCAAGCTGCGAGTTTTCCGCACCCGCCACCACGTCCGCCACATCGCGCAGGCGCACCGGGCGGCCGCTGCGATACGCAATCACGGTATCCAGGTACTGCTGGGGATCTTCGATCTGATCGTTCGAATCGATGGTCCACGCGCGATGCGGGCCGTCGAGCGAACCCTTGGGCGCGTTGGTGTTGACGTTCGTGAGCGTGGTGCGCAGATCGTCCACGTTCAGGCCGTAGGCCGCGAGCGCGCGAATATTCGGTCGCACGCGCACAGCGGGCTTATGGCCGCCCGAGAGCGTGACGAGGCCCACGCCCGACATCTGCGAAATCTTCTGCGCGATGCGCGTATTGGTGAGCGCCTGCACGTCCGTCAACGGCATCGTCGGCGAGGTGATGGCGAGCGTGAGAATGGGCGCATCGGCCGGATTGACCTTGGCGTAGACGGGCGGCGCGGGCAGATCGCTCGGCAGCAGGCTGTCGGCCGCATTGATGGCGGCCTGCACCTCCTGCTCGGCCACGTCCATCGACACGGCCAGATCGAATTGCAGCGTGATGACCGATGCGCCCGCCGACGAATGCGAGGCCATCTGCTTGAGGCCCGCCATTTCTCCGAGTTGCTGTTCGAGCGGCGCGGTGACGGCGGACGTCATCACGTCCGGGCTCGCGCCCGGATAAAAGGTCTGCACCTGGATCGTCGTGTATTCGACCGAAGGCAGCGCGGAAAGCGGCAGGAAACGCCACGCCACCAGGCCGACGACGAGCAGCGCCGCCATCAGCAAGGTGGTGGCGACGGGCCGCAGAATGAAGAGGCGCGACGGATTCATGACTGCGGGCCGGCCTTCGCGTTTGCGGGGTTCTGCGCCGCAGTGTTTGTTGCCGGTTTATCCGCGTCCTGCTTCGGCAAGCGGATCTTCGCGCCATCGCTCAGATGGTCCGCACCATCGACCACCACGCGATCGCCCGCCGCGAGGCCAGCGAGCACGGCAGTGTGGCCGTCGGCGGCTGCGCCCGTGCGGATCTTGCGCAGCGACACGGTCTGGTTGTCGTTGACGCGATAAACGAAGGTGCCAGGCGTGCCCGTCTGCACGGCCTCGGACGGAATCGTGACCGCGCCGTGCAGCGTGTCGAGCAGCAGCGAGATATTGACGAACTGGTTGGGGAACAGCGCACCATCGGCGTTCTTGAAGAGCGCGCGCAGCTTCACAGTGCCGGTCGTGGTGTCGATCTGGTTGTCGACGGTATCGAGCACGCCGTCCGCGAGCTTTTCGTCGCCAGCGCGGTCGTAGGCAACCACGGCCAGGCGGGCGCCGCTCGCGAGACGCTGGTTCAGTCGGCGCAGATCGTCTTCGGGCAGCGTGAACACCACCGAGATCGGATCGGTTTCGGTGACGACCACCACGCCGTCCGTATCGGACGCCGTTACATAGTTGCCGACATCGACCTGACGCAGCCCGACGCGCCCGTCCACCGGCGAGACGATCCGGCAGTACGTGAGGTTGAGCTGCTGCGCGTCCACCTGCGCCTGGTCCGTAAGCACGGTGCCTTCGTATTCGCGCACGGTGGCCTCGGCGGTATCGAGCGTCTGCTGCGCGACCGAATCGGTCTTCGCCAGGCGCTGATAACGCGCGAGATCGAGGCGCGCGTTATCGAGCAGCGCCTTGTCCTTGACTACCTGTCCCTGATATTGCTTGAGCGCGACCTGGTACTGGCGCGGATCGACCTGCGCGAGCACATCGCCCTTCTTGACGTGCTGGCCTTCGCGGAAGTTGATCGACTGCAAATAGCCGCTGATCTGCGACTTCACGGTGACGGTCGCCAGCGAGGTGACGGTGCCAAGCGAGGTCAGCCGCACGGGCACATCGCCGGTCGCGGCGGCGGCAGCACCGACCGCCTGCGCCTGACCACCACCCATTGCACCGGGCGCGCCCGGAGGACCGCCAGGCCCGCCCGGGAAGCCCGCCGGGCCGCCAGCAGGCGCGCCGTG
>NZ_VWWJ01000028.1 GCF_011753055.1 Burkholderia sp. Ax-1719
CCCGTCGCGGCGAACGCGCGCGCGCCGCAAGCGGCCGCGATCGCGACAAGACCGAGCGCCACGCCGCGCGTCTCGCCGAGGCGTCGCGCCAGCAGACCGGTGCCGAACGCGCCTAGTCCCATCGCCACCACTGGCAGGCTGGTGAGCAACGACGCGCCATAGAACGACAGGCTGGTCGCCGCGCGGATCGTCGTCATGAGCGGGCTGATCGAGGTGAGCAGCGGCCGCAGATTCAGCCCGATGGCGACGATGGTGGCGTACCAGACGATGGCGCTCGCGTCCGCGGTGCGCGGGCGTGTGGGGTCGGATGTGAAGGACATTCGGTCAACCTTTTGAAGCAAATTTGGTTGACCATTATACCGATTGATTGTCAACAATCTGGGTGGCGGCTGCTATGCCGCGTATAGCAACAGCCTGGTCTATCGGTGTACGCCGCATGACGGGCGGCCTCGCTACAATGCCGGCTGGTACTTTCACGTGCATGGCTTCATGGCTTCTTCGACCCGCTCCGCTCCTATCGCTCGTCCCACGCCAACGCCGGCGACCGTCGCCGCCGATACCGACACTGACGATGTCGAAGCGCAGGTCTATGCCGCGATCAACTCGGCGCTGCTGCAAGGCAAACTCGCGCCGGGTCAGCAACTGGTCGAGCGCGAACTCGCCGCGGCGTTTGCCTGCACGCGCGGCGCGTTGCGCAAGGTGCTGGCGCGGCTGGGTTTCGAAGGCAAGCTGGTGCTCGAACCGAATCGCGGTGCGTTTGTGCCGTCGCCATCCGAGGAAGACATTCGCGCCGCGTTCCGGGCGCGTCAGGTGGTGGAGGCGGGAGTGGTGGTGAATCTGTGCGGCGCGCTCGACGCGGGTATGCGCCGCAAGCTCGCCGCGCATGTGCGCAGCGAAAAGAAGGCGCTGCGCGAAGGCCGCGTGGATGAGGCGGTGCGCCTCGCGGGCCAGTTCCATTTGCTGCTCACCGAGCTGGCGGGCGGTACCGCGCTGGTGTCGGCGCTCGCGCAACTGGTGGCGAAGACGGAGCTGTACAAGGCGCTGTTCGACCCGTCAAAGGCCACCTCATGCGCGCCCGACGAGCACGCGCAGATCATCGCGGCGCTGGAGAGCGGCGAACAGGCTGCGGCGCTCGCGGCGATGCGCGAGCACCTCGACGAAATCGAAGAGCGCATCGTGCGCCAGGCGCGGCTGCGCTCGGGGCACGATCTGAAGACGGTATTCGGCGCGCTCTAGTGAGAATGGGCGGATATCAGCTGATTTCCGCCACGCGCCGCTTCAATTCCCTGGTCGCCGCGAGCGGAATGCGCGCATCGTCCCAGGTTGCGAGCCATTCCACTTCCCTGGAAGCGAAAATCTGGCCGTGATTGCGCAGCGCATATTGCAGCGAATCGATAATGTGATTGCGGATGATCTCGGGCGTAGCCGGATCGTCGAGTACAGTGCGGAAGGCTTCGAGCGTGGCCATCGCGGGCTCCAGCGAGTGTGGCGATAACCTTATTTATTGCACGACAAAAAGCCGCGCGCCAGCGTGAAAAAAATGAATCGCGTTTCAATGAGTGCGGGTTCGGGTGATTTTAATCTGGAATCCGTATTAAAAGGTCGCGCCGATTATCTGCGGTGGCATGACTGCGAATCGACCCGTAACACGCCAGACGCACGCCATTGCTACACTACAGCCTTATGCAAGTCAGTCTTGCGCAATCGATGAGGGAAATACCATGGTGCGTTATCGGCACTACAAGGGCGGATTTTATGAACTCGTGTGCGAGGCGACGCTCGAATCGGACCCGACGGTCACGATGATCGTGTATCGCGCGGCCAACGGCTCGATCTGGACGCGGCCGGCTTCGGTGTTCTTCGAAATGGTCGAATTCGAAGGCGCACTCGTGCCGCGCTTTGCGCCCGTCAACTGATCAATTTTTCATAACCGTCCACGAGGTTCTGTCCAAGATGCGTCTTCTGATCGCGCTTATCGTTCCCTGGTTGCTGTTCTTCACGATCGGTCGTCCGGTCGCCGGCATCATCTGCCTGATTCTGCAAATCACGTTGATCGGGTGGATTCCCGCCGCCATCTGGGCGGTCTACTCGCTCAGCCAGTATCAAACCGATCGCAAGATCAACGACGCTTTTGGCCGTCGCGGTTGAGAGCGGTTGTGCTGCATCGCGCGGTTACATCCGTAATCCACGCTCACAATTCAGCGAGAACTTCATAACGCTTCCCCTTTCTTACATATAGAAAGGGGAGCACATCATGTTCAGAACTGCATTGATAGCCGGCGCCATCACCCTGCTCGCGGGGTGTGCGGTGGCGCCGGGTTACGGATATGGCTACGGTCAGCCGGGCTATTACGACTACGGCTACGCGCCGGGTTACGCCGCCCCGGCTTATGGCAGCGTGAATATCGGCGTCTGGGGCGGTGGCGGCGGTGGTGACCATTGGCACGGCGGCGATCGCGGCAGACCTTGGGGCGGCGGTGGCGGCTACGGCGGCTGGCACGGCGGCGGCGGTCATGGCGGCCCGTGGGGTCCGCCGGGTGGCAGTCACGGCGGTGGCGGAGGTGGACGCGGTGGTGGTGGCGGCGGTGGGCACGGCGGCGGTGGCGGTCACGGCGGTGGAGGCCGATGATCGCGGCCAGCTTTTTGCCTCCCGTCTAGAGGGAAAACTCGATAAAGACCCGTCGCCAGAAAACAAGCAGGCCCGCGGCTCAAGAGAGCGGCGGGCCTGTTTGCTTTTGAGCGCTGCGCAAATGAAGAAGGCCGCAAACGCGGCCTTCTTTCACTGCAACTACAGATGCTGCTTACTGACCGGACTGCGAGGTCGTGCCAGTCGACGAGCCGTAAGCCGTATTGGCCTTCTCAGCGGCGATCTTCTGTTCTGCAGCCTGAACGTTCTGCGGATAGTGCATCCAGTCGCTCGGATCGTAACCGGCAGCGCGGAGCTGGGCCAGATCGGCGCGGACTTCGGCGCGCGTGAGCGGCTGTTGCGATTGTGCGTACGAAACGGTCGGGACGGCGACCACTGCGGCGAGGAGCGCGGCTCCAAGAAGCGATTTCATTTCCACTACCTCCGATTTCTTTTTAGAGGGGTTCACGCGATGGCGTAACCCATGGCAGCAATGTAGGCGTTCGGAGGCCTAGGGTAAATACTTAGAAAGCGAATTCAGTGTTCTCCTGGCGACAACAATCGGGCGTTCAAATCGTCTGATTATTTCGCAGACATAGACAGCGCAAGGGAAAGATTTAGGGGCAGATTGTTGCGCTGAAGCAAATCGATTATTGCGAAATCCGCAACTGGAATTCGCCGACTTCGGCATATATCCGGATCGAGCGCTTGCCTAGAATCCACTCAACGCCTGAACACGCGCATCGCAATGCAGCATGCCGGGCGATTCCAACAATTCCGGAGGTCACATCATGAAGTCGCTGATTCAAGCTGTCGTTATCGCCACCGCCTGCGCCGCGCCGCTGGCCGCTTTCGCCCAGGCCGACCAGGGCCTCACGCGCGAGCAGGTGCGCGCCCAACTCGTCGAGTTCCAGCAAACGAGCCGTAACCAGAATGTCGCCGCCGCCGGTACCGGCGCGGCCGTCACGCAAGGCGACAGCGCCTACGGTGGCGTGAGCAGCACGTCGGCGGCTGGCGCCGGTTACGTCTCCGAAGCGGCCCGCCGTGGTCCGCAGTCGGTGTACTTCGGCGGTCAATAAGTCTGACCGGCGGGCGCCTCGCGCCCGCACACGAACGAACGGCCCGCGATCCTGGATCGCGGGCCGTTCGTGTTTTCCGGCTCAGGAAAGTTCGGCTTCGGGCACGTCGAGCACGAGATCCGTGCGCGCGACGGCCACGCAGGTCAGCACGTAGCCTTCGGCTTTTTCCTCGCGCGAAAGGCCCGGCCATTCGATCGTGAAGTCGATCTCACCGCTCACGACGCGGCACAGGCAGGTGCGGCAGGTGCCGTTGCGGCACGAGCGCGGCAGGCGGATGCCCGCGAAGCTGGCGGCTTCGAGCAGGGTGAGTTCGGGCGGCGCTTCGAATTCGCGTCCGAGCGGTTCCACGCGCACCACGGGTACGTGGGCTTCGGCGGCGTTGCTGGCGGCGTGTTCGGGAGCGTCGGGATTCATGGCGGGGTGGATCGATAAGGCATCGCCGCGAAGCTTAACCTGGCGATGTCCCGGCCGCGCTGCCCATCACCACTTATCGCCGCCGCAAATGCCGGTACACCGTATTGCGCGCCAGCCCCAACTCGCGCGCCGCCGCCGAAACATTGCCGCCGTGGCGCGAAAGCGTATCGTCGATCAGGCGGGCCTGCCAGTCGGCGAGGCGCGCCGGCGATGCCTCTGGCGTGGTGGTGGAGTGATCGGCCGGTCGAGCGGCCGTCGCATCGACAGCCAGATCGAGCGGTTCGTCTTCAATGTCGTCGCAATCGTCCAGCAGATCCTCGGGCAGATGCGCGAGTTCGATCGCGGACTCTCCCTCGGCCAGGATAGCGGCGGTGCGCAGCACATTGGCCAGTTGGCGCAGGTTGCCGGGCCATCGGCAACGCGCAAAGCAGGCGCGCACCGCGGGCGCGATACGCGCGGGCGCTGCGGGGATTTCACGTCTCACGAGCGTCAGCACGCGCGTGACGAGCGCATCCAGATCCGTGCGCCTGGCCAGCGGCGGCAGCGTCACGGCCAGGCCGTTGATGCGGTAATAAAGATCCTCGCGGAAGCTGCCTTCGGCGATCATCGCGCGCAGGTCGCGGTGCGTAGCGCAGACGATGCGCAGATCGACGGGCACGGCCCGCGCGCCGCCCAGCGGCATCACGGCGCGCTCCTGTAGCACGCGCATGAGCCTGACCTGCTGCGCGAGCGGCATATCGCCGATTTCATCGAGAAAAAGCGTGCCGCCGTGCGCCTGCTGGATCTTGCCGGGACTGCCGCGCCGTTTCGCGCCGGTGAACGCGCCGTCCTCATAGCCGAACAGTTCGGCTTCGATCAGCGAATCGGGTAGCGCCGCACAGTTGAGCGCGATGAAGGGCGCATCGCGGCGAGGCGAATCCTGATGCAGCGCCCGCGCGAGCCATTCCTTGCCGGTGCCGGTGCGGCCCAGAACCAGCACGGGGATGTCGCGCCCGCGCACCTTGGCGACGCGTTCGAGCACGGCGGTCATGCGCGCGTCGCCGGTATCGAGATCGGCGAAGGTGGGCTGCCAGTGGGCAGGGGCGGCAGCAGTGGCTGCGGCGGCGCGCGCAGGTTTGGCTTCGCTGCGCTCCGCGGCCGTTGCCGATGATGCAGGCCATGCCGTCTGCGCACGCGTGACGGTTGCGCCCGGCGTGCCTTGCGCGACCACGCGCACCCCGCTCGGCAGCGTCAGCGTGAGCGGCGCATTCGGGGTGGTGTGCGCCTGCATCAGCCGTTGCAGGAAGGCGGCGAACGGCACGCCGAAAAGCGCGTCGAAGCCGCGCTGCTGCAGCGTCGCAAGCGGCGCGCCGAACTGGAACAGCGCACTGCGGTTCGCGCACAGCAGCGTGCCGTCAGGTGCGAACGCCGCGAGTCCTTCGTAGAGCGTACCGATGAACTCGGCGCGCGCGTGGAACTGAAGGCGCACCGCATCGGCGAACTCGGTGTTGAAGAGATGGTTCTCGATCATCTGCGCCGACATGCGCACCAGCGCCAGCGTGTGCTTGTGAAAGCCGTGCGACTCGCCGCTCACGTCGAGCGCGCCGAGCGTGCGGCCCCACGGATCGGCGATCGGCGCGCACGAGCAGGTGAGGATGTGATTGGCGCGCAGGAAATGCTCGCCCGCATGGATGGTGGTGGGCTGCCCTTCGACCAGCGCCGTGCCGATGGCATTGGTGCCGCGATCGCGCTCGGCCCACGACACGCCGGGGCGCAGTGCCACGCGGCGCGCCTTCTCGACGAAATCGGTGTCGCCGAGACTGTGCAGGATCACGCCGTTGCGGTCGGTGAGCAGCACCATGCTCTCGGTATCGACGATCTGCGCATGCAGCGCGTCCATCACCGGGCGCGCCTGATGGTAAAGCGCGTGGTTCGCGTCGATCAGATTGCGCAGGTCGGCGGCGGCGAGCGCGTCGAACTCGGGCGTTGCTCTCGCGCTCAGGCCAAGCGAGCGCGAGCGCGCATGCGCCTGGGCGATCGCGTCCGCGCGGGCCGCGTCGGGGGGCTTGACGGTGACGGATGGGCGTCGGGTCACGCGTGTCTCCATGTTCTGGCCGGCTGGGCGATTGCGCCGCTGCGTTGCAGCATGGCTTTCGCGCGCCTGGCAGGTAGTCGATCCATGGTACAGGAAGGCCGCCGCGCGCTGCATTCGGGCAATTGCTGCCAGGCGCGCCGGATTGTTATCGGGTTGCGGCTGCGGATCGCCAATGTGGATGCAACTGCGCCTTGCCTTTCCGCGCGCCGGTGCCAGGATGAAGACAGGGACGCGCAACGGCGTCCCGGCGGCGGCGCAACAGGCAGTACGGGGTTTTCAGGGCCGTCGCGGCTCCCTTGCGGAGTGCATCATGGTCCAAGGCGAATTGAGGATCCTGGTGGCGGCGCTCGCCGTCTTTGCCGTGCTGGCGGGTCTTGCGCTGGCCATTCATGGCCTGCTCTTCGATCTGCACACCTACGTGGATTACGGCATGGCGATCGTGGCGGGCGGTATCGCCGCGTTCGTCGCGATGCTGACAGTCCATCCGAAGGACGTCGAAATCGAACAGCACCGGCATCGCGAATCCTGAGGTTTCCGCGCGTTCGTCTGCGTTTTCCCAAGCGCGGACGACGCTGCACTGCGTCATGCCATGCGCGTCGATTACGCGCGGAGGCGGCGCGTCGGTCGCGCTTGCGCACGCCAGGTCCGCACGCTGCGTTGCTGCAGCAGACGCTGAAAAACAGGGCCGCGAACAACATTTCGCGCGTGTGACAAAGTCGACCTTGCCAGCCGCGCGAAGTGTCCTAAAGTGAATCAAATCGACCGCCGCAACGGGTTCGCGAAGCGAGACGTGCGGCGGTCGACGTTTTGATCCGCGTGCATGCCGAGGAGGTGCATCGAAAGGCGCGGCCCCGCTCACTCTCTACCCTAAGGCGAATCCCATGCAGATCCTGTTTCCGAACGAAGCCCCTGAATACTCGGGGCGCGAACTGACCTTGGCGTTCCCGGCAATGATCGATGGCGAGAGGGTGGAATGTACGATCACGGCGGCGGCGCTGGAGGACCATTTCGGCGCGGCATCGCCGCGTGCGGAGGATGTGCTCGACGCCTTCGACCATCACCGTGAGCGTATCGAGGCCGTCGCGCGCCGCCTGCTCTCCGAAACGCGCGCGCAATGCCTGACACTGCGCAGCGGCTATGTGCGCTTCGTGCAGGCGCACGGCGTGGCGTCATGAACTGACTCGCCGCGCCAGTGGGCTGAATCGGAGCCTGCCATGCCCCGCAATGCTTCTGGCGCTGCGGGGTTTTTGCTTTATCGGCGCCCGAATGCGGTCAGATCATCCGGCGTAGCGTGTTGTCGCGCAAGAACACGTGATGCGCGATGGCCGCGAGCGCATGAATGCCGATCACCCAGTAGAACGCATTGCCGATCAGTTCGTGCGCGTCCTTGAGAAGCTTGCGCGCGAGCGGGTCTGGGCCGACCAATACGATCTGCAGATCGAGGCCGGGCAGCGAGACCGGATGACCGCCCGTATTGATGGTCAGAATGCCCAGCAAGGGCTGCACGAAAATAAACAGATAAAGCGCCAGATGCACGAGCCGCGAAAGAAAGGTGAGCAGGCGGTTCGAATCGATTTCGTGCGGCGCGCCGTTCCACAGCCGCCATAACAGGCGCAACACGGCTAGCGCGAGCACCAGCGTCCCCGCACAGAAGTGCACGGTGCTCCAGAGCGCGCGGCTGTCCGAGCCTTTCGGGCCACGGATTTCGATTGCCAGATAGGCGAGTGCGACGAGCAGGAAGATCGCCCAGTGAAACAGGATGGCGGGCTTCGAATAGCGTTCGGCGGTGGCGGGGAAAGTGGCCAATTTGCGGCTCCCTGGCGCTGGCTTGATCGTGGGGAAAGCGTGAAGTACCCGCATGATAAGGAGTGCGCGCCTCGCTGTGCGCATGCCTGCCTGGAACTTTGACCTCGCTCGCGCTGGGAGCGCCGCAAAACGAAAACGGGCGGCCCGCAGGCCGCCCGTTTTGACATCGGATCGAAATCCGCTGCGAAGCTTAGCCGCCGCCCAGATAGAAGTAGCGGAACAGGAACACGGCCGCGATGATCCAGACGATCAGGCGCACCTGGCGCATGCGGCCCGTCAGCAGCTTCAGACCCGCATACGAGATGAAGCCGAACGCGACGCCGTTGGCGATCGAGTACGTGAACGGCATGGCCAGCGCGGTGAGCGCGGCGGGCACGACTTCGGTGGCGTCGTCCCAGGGCAGATCGGCGAGTTCGCGCAGCATCAGGCACGACACGTACAGCAGCGCCGGCGCGGTCGCGTAGGCGGGCACCACGCCCGCGAGCGGCGCGATGAACAGACACGCGAGGAACAGCACGGCAACCGTCAGCGCGGTCACGCCGGTGCGGCCGCCCGCCTGCACGCCCGAGGCGCTTTCGATGTAGGCCGTCGTCGACGAGGTGCCGAGCACCGAGCCCGCGAGAATCGCGGTGCTATCGGCCAGCAGGGCGCGGTTCAGGCGGTGCATCTTGCCGTGCACCAGCAGGCCCGCGCGGTTCGCCACGCCCATCAGCGTGCCGGTGGCGTCGAACAGCTCGACGAGGAAGAACACCAGCACCACGTTCAGGATGCCGCCCGAAAGCGCGCCCTTGATATCGAGCTGGCCGAAGGTCGGCGCAATCGACGGCGGGGCCGCGAAGATGCCGTGGAACTGGTTGCCGCCGAAGAAGAACGATAGAACCGTCACGCCCACGATGCCGATCAGGATCGCGCCGCGCACCTTCAGCACGTCGAGCGTGACGATGGCGAAGAAGCCGATGATCGCGAGGATCGTGTGCGGATCGTGCAGATTGCCGAGTTCGACCAGCGTCGCCGGGCTGCCGACGATCACGCCCGAAGTCTTGAGCGAGATGATCGCGAGGAACAGGCCGATACCGGAGGTGATCGCCACCCGCAATGAGTGCGGAATGCCGTTGATGATGGCCTCGCGCACACGCAGCAGCGTGACGACGAAGAACAGACAGCCCGAGATGAACACGGCGCCAAGCGCCGCTTGCCACGTGAAGCCCATGCCTTTGACCACGGCGTACGCGAAGTACGCGTTCAGGCCCATGCCGGGCGCGAGCGCGATCGGGTAGTTGGCGTAGAGGCCCATGACGATCGAGGCCAGCGCCGCGACGAGGCAGGTGGCGACGAAGACGGCTTCCTTGGGCATGCCGGCATCGCCGAGAATCGACGGATTCACGAAGATGATGTAGGCCATCGTGAGAAAGGTCGTGAAACCGGCGAGGACTTCGGTGCGCAGGTTGGTTCCTGCCTCCTCGAAGCCGAAATAGCGTTTGATGGCGTCCATGAAGATCGGGCCCTTGAGAGTCGAGCGGTTGATTTGTTGTTGTGAACGGCGTCGGCGGGCGGGCGACGGATGGCGTCGCGCAGGCCGGGTCACGCTGTTACGGGCGGGATTGTAAACAATTGTCCGCCGTGAACAGAAATGGCGCGGCGAACGTGGGAGGGGTGCAACAGTTTTGGGAGGGGGAGACGGCGGAAATTCAGCGCTGAAGTGTGCGCGAGCAAGTATGGCGATCAACGTGTCCCGGGCGCGGGCAGCGAATAATAGGGGAGGAGTGAAGGCGCTTGCAGCAATTGCTGGGGGTGCTGGACCGAGCGAGGTCGCAACGAGACATGGCACTGCCCGGATTTGACCTCCATCCGTTGAAAGGCAACGAGACGGGTGTCTGGTCAGTCTCGGTCAATGGCAATTGGCGACTGACGTTCGAATTCGAAGAGGGTGATGCGATTCTCGTCGACTATCGTGATTATCACTAGCCGATGCCATCTATATCTCGTCTCCCCATACCCGTGCCTTGTGCAAAGCGATGGTGAAGAAAGCTATGAACAGGATGTTCAATCCGCCGCATCCGGCGGCAATTCTCCGTGAATCGGTGTTGCCAGCGCTTGGGTTGAGCGTGACAGAAGCGGCCGATCAGCTCGGCATATCGCGCGGCATGCTGTCGCGCGTTCTCAATGAGCGCGCGGGCATTTCGCCTGAAATGGCGCTTCGCATCGAGCAGTGGCTTGGCGAGGAGCGTGGCGGCCGTGCCGAACTCTGGCTAGGCATGCAGATGGAGTATGACCTCTGGCAGGCCCGACAGCATGCGCCCAGGAAGGTCAGGCGCGCGCCTGCAGAAGTCATTGCTGTCTGACGTTCGCACGCACGCCTGTGGGGGAAAGCCGAATGGTAATTCGCTTGAGCACAAGGCGGCAGCCCCGACCCGCCTGATAACGCGGATCGACGCTCCCGCCCTGGGAGTACTGCCTGACTTGCAGCGCTTATTGCATCGGCTGCGGCATGCCGCCGGAGGTGCGCGCCGCGCGGCGTGCCGCGACGATCGCACCGGCGCGCTGGGCGTTTTCGGGGTAATCGATCCAGTCGAGCGGATCGTAGCCCGCCGCGCGCCATTCGGCGAGATCCGCGCGCACCTGGGCGCGTGTCATCGGGGCCGATGGGTCGTACGGCTGCGCCACTGCCGAGGCCGATGCCACGCAGCAAGCCGCTGCGAACACACCAAGCGCGATACGTGAAAGGGAAGTCATGACATGACCTTTCGTATTAGGGATAACCCTAAAAAGTATAGATGCTATCCCGATAATCGAAAGGTTAGTTTTGGAAAGATTTCGTTCGCTCTAGCGCGTTTTCGCAGCGGCCCGCTCGCGCATCTGGCGGTACTCGGTGGGGCGCATGCCGGTCCATTTGCGAAACGCGCGATGAAACGCGCTCGGCTCCGCGAAACCCACGGCTGCGGCCACATCGGCGATCGAGCGCGCGGGGTCCTGCAAGGCCGCGACGGCCAGATCGTGGCGCAATTCGTCCTTGATCGACTGGCAGCTATGGCCTTCCTGATGCAGCCGTCGCCGCAGCGTCGCGGGCGCCACGTTCAGGCGTTGTGCAATGGCGTCGGCGTCCGGCCAGGCGTGGGCGGGCAGCGCGCGTAGCGTGCGCCGCACACGCGCCGCGAACGATCCCGGGTTGCGGTACTTCACGACGAAATTGCCTGGCGCGTTGCGCAAAAACGCGCGCGCCGAGGTCGCCGTCTGCATCACGGGAAGGTCGAGGAACGCGGGTGCGAGTTCGAACCACGACTCGTCCTGATCGAAGGCAATGTCGTCGCAGATCATCGTCTGATATTCCTGCGCGGCCTCCGGCGCGGGACAGCGAAAGCGCGCACCGATCACCGGAATGCGCCGACCCACCAGCCAGCTCAGCAGCCCGTAGACGAGGATGAACCAGGTCGCATAGGCGAACATGGTCGGCACCGGCGTACCCGCGCGATGGTGCAGTGCGATGCGCACGCGCGTGGCGTCGATGTCGATCTCGCCGCCCAGATCGTCCAGCACGAGCCGCATGAAATGCACGGTGCGCTGCAGCGCCTGCCTGCCGGTGCGCGCGCCAAGCGCCGCGTGCGTCATGGCGATGAAGCTGCCGCTTTTCATCGCATGCGAATCCTGGCCGAAAAATTCATCGTCGAGTGCGCGCGCGATGCCTGCCCACAGCGCGCCGTACTGGGCGGCGCTCACGCGCGCCTGGGCGTCGATGGCGATGCCTGCCGCCTGGGCGATCGGCGTCACGTCCAGCCCGCGCGCCCGCGCGAGCGCAATGGTTTCGCGCACGAGGCTCATCGCGATGGTGCCTTTTTCGCTCACTTTGCCGGTTTGCCCTGTCTGCATGGAAAGCCATGCAGCGTGGTTGTCGAAGCCTGTATGGTAAATCCGCTCAGTCTTTTTGAGCGTGGCGGGCATCGAATGCGGGCGCGCTCCTGCCTACACTTTTCAGGAGCCTTGCGGGCGCAGCCACGTCGCGCGACAGTGGCAGGCACAGACCGATGCGGGCAAGAAAATCGCCCTGGAAGGGACGAAGAAGGAGACACAGATGGACGAGTTCTACACCGACGATCAACGCATGATCCGCGACGCCGCGCGCGATTTCGCCAGCGAACGCCTCGCGCCCAATGCGGCGCAATGGGACCGCGAGGGCAAGTTGCCCGACGAAATCGTCGCGCAACTGGGCGAGCTGGGTTTCCTCGGCATGATCGTGCCGCAGGAACAGGGCGGTTCCTATACCGATTACGTGGCGTACGCGCTCGCGATGGAGGAAATCGCCGCGGGCTGCGCCTCGTGCGCGACGCTGGTGAGCGTGCACAACTCGGTGGGCTGCGGCCCGATCCTCCAGTACGGCAGCGACGCGCAGAAAGACCGCTGGCTCGCGAAACTGGCGAGCGGCGAGATGATCGGCGCATTCTGTCTGACCGAGCCGCAGGCCGGTTCCGAAGCCAATAACCT
The DNA here is from genome assembly GCF_011753055.1 of Burkholderia sp. Ax-1719. Classification (GTDB taxonomy): domain Bacteria; phylum Pseudomonadota; class Gammaproteobacteria; order Burkholderiales; family Burkholderiaceae; genus Paraburkholderia. The sequence continues at coordinate 12,476 of NZ_VWWJ01000028.1, forward strand.
GCGCACCCGCGCCGAGCTGCGCGAGGGCAAATGGGTGCTCAACGGCAACAAGCAGTTCGTGACCAACGGCTCGCGCGCGAGTCTGGCGATCGTATTCGCCGTCACGGATGCCGATGCGGGCAAGCGCGGCTTGTCGGCCTTCGTCGTGCCCACGAACACGCCCGGCTTCAATGTCGGGCCGCCGGAAAAGAAAATGGGCATTCGCGCCTCGGACACCTGCCCGATCTCGCTGGTCGATTGCGCCATTCCCGAAGCGAACCTGCTCGGCCAGCGCGGCGAAGGGCTCAAGATCGCGCTGTCGAATCTGGAGGGCGGGCGCATCGGCATTGCGGCGCAGGCGCTGGGCATCGCGCGCGCGGCCTTCGATGCGGCGCGCACCTATGCGCACGAGCGCGTGCAGTTCGGCGAGGCGATCATCGGCCATCAGAGCGTGGCGAACATGCTGGCGGACATGCACACGCGCATCAACGCCGCGCGTCATCTGGTGCATCACGCGGCGCGGCTGCGCTCGCTGGGCAAGCCCTGTCTTTCGGAGGCGTCGCAGGCCAAGCTCTATGCCTCGGAGATGGCCGAGGAAGTCTGCTCGCATGCGATCCAGATTCATGGCGGCTATGGCTTCCTCAACGATTATCCGGTTGAGCGTCATTACCGCGACGCACGCATCACACAGATCTACGAAGGCACGAGCGAAGTGCAGCGCATGGTGATTGCGCGTCAGCTCTGAAATAAAGGAAGGATGGCTAAGTAAATAATAAAGCGCATCAAGGCGCAGAAACTGGAGACATCGGCGATGACTACGTTTACCCCTTCCGCGCAGGCCTTTATCGAAGCGCGCGATCTGCTGCAGCGTCACCGCACCGACTACGCGCGCGCCTACGCGGAATTCGCGTGGCCGCCGCTCGATACGTTCAACTGGGCGCTCGACTATTTTGACGTGATCGCGCGCGGCAACGACAATCCGGCGCTCTGGATCGTCGACGATCTCGCCGATGGCGGCACGAAGTATTCGTATGCGCAGATGTCCGATCGCTCGTCGCGCATGGCGAATTTCCTGCGCGAACAGGGCGTGGGGCGCGGCGACCGCCTGTTGCTGATGCTGCCGAATCGCGTCGAACTCTGGGACGTGATGCTGGCAGCGATGAAGCTGGGCGCGGTGGTGCTGCCCGCCACCACGCAACTCTCGCCCGACGACGTGCGCGAGCGCGTGGAAACGGGCGGCGCGCGTTTCGTCGTGGTGGACGGTGCGGAACTCGATAAATTTGATGCACTGGACGCGGACGTCAAGCGCATCGCCGTGGGCGCATCGCGCGAGGGCTGGATCGATCTTTCGCAAGCCTACGCATCCAGCGCTGCGTTTGAAGCGGACGGCCCCACACGCGCCACCGACACACTTCTGCTGTACTTCACCTCCGGCACGACCTCGAAGCCCAAGCTCGTCGAGCACACGCATCAGAGCTATCCCGTCGGCCATCTCTCGACGATGTACTGGATCGGCCTGATGCCCGGCGATATTCACTGGAACATCAGCTCGCCGGGTTGGGCCAAGCACGCCTGGAGTTGCTTCTTCGCGCCGTGGAATGCGCAGGCCTGCGTGTTCGTCTACAACTACGCACGCTTCGTGCCGAAAGATACGCTCGCCGCCCTCGTGCAATGCGGCGTGACGACGCTGTGCGCACCGCCCACGGTCTGGCGCATGCTCGTGCAGGAGCCGCTCGCGAGCCACGCAGTGAAGCTGCGCGAGATTGTTGGCGCGGGCGAGCCGCTCAATCCGGAGATCATCGAACGCGTGCGCCACGCCTGGGACATCACGATCCGCGACGGCTACGGCCAGACCGAGACCACCTGCCAGATCGGTAATTCGCCGGGCCAGCCTGTCGTGGCCGGGTCGATGGGGCGGCCGCTGCCGGGCTATCGCGTCGAACTGGTTGACCCCGACGATCAGCCCGTCAACGAAGGCGAAATCGCGCTTCCGTTGGTGGATCGTCCGCTCGGGCTGATGACGGGCTATGCGAACAACGCGAAGGCGAGCGAATACGCCACGCGCAACGGCTACTACCACACCTCCGACGTGGCGCTGCGCCGCGAGGACGGCTACTTCGTCTACGTGGGCCGCGCCGACGACGTATTCAAATCATCCGACTATCGTTTGAGCCCGTTCGAGCTCGAAAGCGTGCTGATCGAACACGAGGCGATTGCCGAAGCCGCCGTCGTACCCAGCCCTGATGAACTGCGTCTTTCCGTGCCGAAGGCCTTCGTGATCGTGCGTCAGGGCTTCGAAGCCGGTCCCGATCTCGCACGCGAAGTGTTCCGCTTCTCGCGCGAAAAACTCGCGCCTTACAAGCGTATCCGTCGCCTGCAATTCAGCGATCTGCCGAAGACGATCTCCGGCAAGATCCGCCGCGTGGAATTGCGCCGCCGCGAAATGGAGCGCACGGCCGAGCCCGCGCGACAGCCCGACGAGTATTGGGAAGAGGATTTTCCGGAGCTGCGTTGAAATCCACAAGGATCACGAAATGATTGAATTCCAGTACATGCATGATGGCGCGGTGGCGCTCATCACGCTTGCGCGGCCGCCCGTGAACGCCTTTACCGTCGATGGCCTGCGCCAGTTGCAGCAGGTAATCGAAGCCTTCAACCGCGAGGCGCGCGTGCGCGCCATCGTTATCACAGGGCAAGGGGAGAAGTTCTTTAGCGCGGGCGCGGACCTCAACGCGTTCGCCGATGGTAATCGCGATGTGGCGCGCGAGGCCGCCAATGCGTTCGGCGCGGCCTTCGAGACCTTGCAGAACGCACGCGCCGTGGTGATCGCGGCGATCAACGGCTATGCGATGGGCGGCGGTCTTGAATGCGCGCTCGCCTGCGATATCCGCATTGCCGAAGAACACGCGCAACTCGCTTTGCCGGAACCGGCCGTCGGCCTGTTGCCGTGCGGATGCGGTACGCAGACGCTGCCCTGGCTCGTCGGCGAAGGCTGGGCCAAACGCATTATTCTCACCGGCGAGCGCGTGAATGCCGCCACGGCGCTGCGCATCGGTCTGGTCGAGGAAGTGGTGCCGCAGGGCGGCGCGCGCGAAGCGGCGCTCGTCATGGCCGCGCGCGTGGCTACGCTCAGCCCGGAGGCGGTGACGTCGAGCAAGGGACTCATTCATCAGGCGCGCAACGGCGTGCCGCGCAGCGCGGCGCTGGCGGTCGAGCGCGAGCGCATGCTCGATCTGTTCGAGTCGCCCAATCAGCGCGAAGGCGTCAATGCGTTTCTGGAGAAGCGTAAGCCGCAGTGGCACACGGCAGTGAGAAACGTGGAATTGTGAAACGGAGAAATAAGGCATGAATGCAATACCGGATTCGGTAACCGCTTCCGCGCAGGCTTCAGAACAGGCCGAACAGGATGTGCAGTTTCGCGTGGTCAACCGCGTCGCGATCATCACGCTGAACCGTCCCGCGGCGCTCAATGCGCTCTCGCACGCCATGGTGCGCGACATCGCCGTGCTGCTCGAACGCGTGCGCCGCGACGACGCCATCGTCGCGCTGGTGCTCGAAGGCGCGGGTCCGAAGGGTTTTTGCGCGGGCGGCGACGTGCGCGCGATCGAGAGGCTGGCGCGTGCGGGCGAACGTCTGGGCGATGCTGGCTGGCAGCAGTTTTTCGTCGACGAATATCGGCTCGACTATGCGCTGCATACCTTCGAGAAGCCGCTCGTCGCGCTGCTCGACGGCGTGACGATGGGCGGCGGCATGGGGCTGGGTCAGGCGGCGGCGCTACGCGTGGCGACCTCGCGCACGAAGATCGCCATGCCGGAGACGCGCATCGGCTTGCTGCCCGATGTCGGCGCGACGCATTTCCTCGCCAGGATGCCGGTGGAGACCGAGCTTTATGTGGGCCTCACTGGCGCGCTGCTCAATGGCGCGGACGCGCTCCATTGCAATCTGGCCGATCTATGCGTGCCGGGCGAATGGCTCGACGGTTATGAAGCGCGGCTCGCGCAGACGCATTTCGACGGCAATGTGCGCGATACCTTGCGGCGCGTGTTCGACGCGCCGTGCCAGGACGCCATGCCAGGCGCACTGGCGGCGCACGGCGCGCTGATCGCGAAGCACTTCAGTCGCCGTTTGCACGTGGTCGATATCGTTGCATCGCTGCGTGCCGCGCTTGAGCGCGAGCCGTCCGACACAGAGCGCGCATGGCTCGAAACTACGCTCGAAGCGCTCACGCACTATTCGCCGACGATGCTCGAAGTCACGCGCGAAGCGCTGTTGCGCGGGCGTCAGATGACGCTCGCCGAGAGCTTTCGCATGGAGCTGGGGATCGTTGCGCGCGCAATCGAAGAGGGTGATTTCTGCGAGGGCGTGCGCGCGCATCTGATCGATAAGGACCGCAAGCCGCGCTGGGCGCCCAGCACACTTGCCGAGGTGCGCGACGAGCGCGTGCAGCAGTTCCTCTGCTCGCCGTGGCGCGGCGAGGCGCACCCGCTGGCTGATCTCGGCAAATAAGTCTCTGCGGCGTCGTTCAGTCCAACGCTTCGCGCGCCGCCGACGGGTCGCGCAGGGCGGCGAGGCGGCGCTGGCGTTCGTCATCGGAGAGCGGTCCCGACGACGCGCCGCGTACAGCACGCACAGGCCGTTGCGCCCTTGCGAGCAGGCGCAACGTGGCGACCGATCCAGCGATGGCCAGCAGCATGGGAATCGCCAGATCGTGGTTCACGTGCGTGAATTCCAGCATCAGCACCGTGGCGGTGAGCGGCATCTGCATCGACGCCGCCAGGAACGCCGCCGCGCCCACAATGGCAAACGCGCCCGCCGACAGCCCCGGCCACACATGATTGACAAGGCCCGCGATCACGATCGCGAGCAGCGCCCCATTCGTCAGCCCAGGCGTGAGCAGGCCGCCCTTGGCTCCGGCCCGCAGCGAGGTCGTGGTGATGAGCACCTTCAGCACCAGCAGCGTGGCCGCGAGACCGACGCCCAGGCTATCGTCGAAACTCAAGCCCGCCGGGCCTTTGCCATTGCCGAGCAACTGCGGAAACCAGATCGCCAGCACGCCAATCGCCGCGAAATTGAGCACCGAATAAACCGGCAAGCGCCAGTCTTTGGGCGACGCGTCGCGCGCGCGATTCGTCACGCGCGTGAAGCCGTGCGCCGCCGCGCCGAATAGCGGCCCGCATAGCACCGACCACACCACCAGTTGCGCATTGATCGTGTAGGCGGGCACGTGGTACTGCTGCTCGTCGCCGAGACCGATCCACGCGACCACGGCGGCAATCGCGGAAGTCGTGATGGCCGGCACGGCCGCCGACCAGCCGAAGGTGCCCAGCAGCACTTCGAGCACGAACACCGCGCCGCCCAGTGGCACGTTGTAGACAGCGGCGAGGCCCGCGCCCGCGCCGCACGCGATCATCACGCGGCGCTCGGAAGCAGTCAGGCCGGTGCGCCGCGCGAGCCAGCTCGCCACCACCGCGCCGATCTCGCGCGGTGCGACTTCGCGTCCGAGCGGCGAGCCCATCGCTACCGTCACGATCTGCAGCAGCGCATGCACGATGGTCGAGATCATCGGCATGCGTGGGCCGCCTGGCTTGATCGCCGCGCTGATGCTCACGAGCTTGCGCCCATAGCGATAAAGCGCCCACCAACCCAGACCGCCGATCAAGCCGCACGCCACCAGCACGGCCACGCGCCGCCACGGCGCGGTACCCGTCACGCCTTGCAGAAAGCTCTCGCTGCTGATCACGTGCGCCTGGCTATAGCCGTAAGCGACGTGCTGGATCGCATGCAGCAGCAGCGCGAGCAGCATGCCGCCCAGACCCGCGCCGATGCCGGTGAGCACGGTCACCACGGCGAGCGTGACGAGCGGACTGCGCGCGGGCGGGCGTTCGGTGTCGGGGCGGGCGCGGGAGCGCGGAACAGGATCGATGGGCAGCACGGCGGGCGGGATGACGTGAAGAGAAGAGGGGCGGCGTCAATTGTAGCGACGGCGTCTTTCAGGCGGGTTCGCGCTGCGATTTCCGGTTGCCGCGCCCACGAAAGCAAAACGCCCGCCGTGCGCAAGGCACGGCGGGCGTCCGGAATGCGTGCGCCTGATTCGCTTACAGGTAGCTGCAAACGTAATCGAGCGTCTCGGTCACTTCGATATCGAAGCGGCTCTTGCCCGGCACCGAGAACGATTCGCCCGCGCCATACGACTTCCACTCGTCGCTGCCGTCGAGACGGATGCGGCACTTGCCGGCCTGCACTTCCATCAGTTCGGGGGCGTCGGTGCCGAAGTTCAGCTGGCACGGCAGGATCACGCCGAGCGTCTTGCGGCTGCCGTCGGCGAACAGCACGGTGTGCGACACGCACTTGCCGTCGAAGTAGACGTTGGCGCGTTTGATAACGGAAACCTGGTCGAATTGTGCTGCAGCCGTCATGGCAGTCTTCCTCTGGGTCGTTCGTGAATGGAATTCGAGGCCGTCATCATACCGGGCCGCCGGCGCGCGGCGTAGCGCTCAATAAGGCCGGGCGGCCTTCGCAGGCGATTCCCGAGGGCACAAGGCGCGGCGTCGAATACTGGAATTCTGTCAGATCGAGCATACAAAAAACGAATTCAGTGTTTACACAATCTTAACGTCTTATTACAATTGCGGAAGCGAATGAGAAACATTCGTATTCGCAAATAACGACAACACCTAAGCATCTTCTGACGTGGCGGACGCATGGCGGCCCGCGGCGTACAGGCGTGCGCCTTCGATCAAACCGCTCAACCATGTCCGTCATCTTCCCGACGCGGATGCGCACAGTCGCGTCCGTCGCAGCCCTGTATTGCTCCGGTTTCTTCGCTACACAGTTCGCGGCACAAGTGGCTCACGCCCAGGCCGCGCCTGCCGTGCCGGCCTCGTCGAGCGCCGCCGCTGCAACTCAAAACGCCGCCTCGCAAGGCGCCACGGAAGCCACGCTGCCCGCCGTCAAGGTGAGCTCGTCCGCGCCTTCGGACATGCAGACGAAGTCGCTGTCCTCGTACAAATTCACCTCGCCGCTGATCGACACGCCGCGCTCGGTCACGGTGATCCCGCAGGAAGTGCTCAAGGAAAAGAACGTTTCGACCTTCGAGGACGCGCTGCGCACGGTGCCCGGCATCACCTTCCTGGGCGGCGACGCGGCGGCGAATCCGTCGGCGGATCGTCCGGTGATTCGCGGCTTCGAATCGCGCAACTCGATCTTCGTCGACGGCATGCGCGACTCGGGCGTGCAGAACCGCGAGACCTTCGACGTGGAGAACATCAGCGTCGTGAAGGGCCCGGATTCGGTGTACGCGGGGCGCGGCTCGGTGGGCGGCAGCATCGACATCACCACCAAGACGCCGACCGCCGATAACTTCATCAACGGCAGCGTCGGTCTGGGGACGGACAGCTATCGCCGCGCGACCATCGACTGGAACCAGAAGATGACCGACACCAGCGCGTTCCGCCTGAACGTGATGGGTCACGATTCCGATGTGGCGGGCCGCACCAACGTCTACAGCAAGCGCTGGGGCGTGGCGCCGTCGGTTGCGTTCGGCCTGAATTCGCCGACCACGGTGACGTTGAGCTACTACCACCTGAATACCTACGACATGCCGGACTTCAGCGTGCCGTTCCGTTCGACGGGTGGCACGCCGATCCCGAGCAATCGCAGCCAGTTCTACGGCCTGAATTCGCGCGACTATCGCCGCGGCCAGAACGACACGGGCGAAATCAAGGTCGAGCATCGCATCAACGACGCGTGGAAGATCAAGAACACCACGATGTTCGGCCGCTCGACGCTCGACTACATCGCCACCAATCCGCAGCTCACCAGCGCGACCTCGAACATCCTGAGCCTGCAGGCCAAGAGCGGCAAGTACGCGACCAATAGCGTGTCGAACCAGACCGAAGCGAACGGCAAGTTTGATCTTTACGGCATGCGCCACACGCTCACGGCAGGCGTGGAATTCAGCCACGAACAGGACCTCTACGAGGGCTATCTCGTGAGCGATTCGGCGGGCAACAACATCCGTTCGGGCGGTCCGTGCTCGATCGCCTACAACTGCACGAGCGTCAACGCGTGGAACCCGAACAATCCGTGGACCGGCAGCATTCTGCTCAACGGCGACAAGAGCTTCCCGGGACCGGCCACGCACACGCGCACCAACATTGCATCGGCGTATCTGTTCGACAGCGTGCAGCTTTCCGATCGCTGGATCTTCAACGCGGGCATGCGCTTCGACCGCTATGACGTGAATGCGTCGCAGCAGGGCGTCGCCGATCTGAGCAATACGTCGAACCTGTTCAGCTATCAGTTCGGCCTGGTTTTCAAGCCGATTCACACGGTGAGCCTGTACGCCTCGTACGGCACCTCGTCGAATCCGCCGGGTTCGAACTCGGGTCTGGGCGGCGGCACCGACCAGATCACGGCGACCAATCAGGATCTCGCGCCGGAGCGTTCGCGCAATATCGAAGTGGGCGCGAAGTGGGACGTGCTTGATCAACGTCTGTCGCTGACCACGGCGCTGTTCCAGACCGACAAGACCAACGCGCGTGTCAGCGACGGTCTGGGCGGCATGATCAACGCGGGTTCGCAACGCGTGCGTGGCTTTGAGTTCGGCTTTGCGGGCAATGTGACGAACAAGTGGGCCGTGTTCGGCGGCTACTCGTATCTTGACGCGATCACGACCAACGCCGGTCCGACCACGCCGCAGAACTCGGGCTTGCCGATGGTGATGGTGCCCAAGCATAACTTCACGCTGTGGACCAGCTACGACGTGATGCCGAAGCTCACGCTGGGCGCGGGCGCGACGATTTCGAGCCTGACCTATGCGTCGGTGTCGTCGACCACGCGCAAGTGGATTCCGGGCTACGCGCGCTTCGATGCGTCGGCCACGTGGCGTGTTTCGAAGAAGGTGGATCTGCAGCTCAACGTGAATAACATCTTCGACAAGCAGTACTACCAGAGCGCGTACCCGATTTACGCAACCTGGGCGCCGGGCCGCTCGGCGATGGTGACGCTCAACTTCTATCAGTGATCGTTTGAACCGGCGTTCAATGCAATGAGACGCCTGGTTTGAACCGCGCCCCAAAGGTGGACACGTGTAAATCAGTGTCTTGCCTTTGGGGCGTTTTCCGTTCAGGTGCCCGCGTTGCTCAATGCGGCGGATTGACCACCACGTATTGCACGGTAGTCCCCGCATATTGCGGCTGGTAATACGTCGAGCCACATTGCTGGTACGTCACACCATTGATGGTCATCGCCGAGCAGCTGGGCGGCAGACTACGGACAATCGAACCTACGACGGCTGCTGTCCCTACTACCGCCGTGGTCACGGCCGCCGCCGTTGCAACCGGATGGTCGTTGTACCAGTTGTTGTTGTAGTTATTGTTGTAGTTGTTGGCGACATTGGCCCGGTTGTTGCTGATGTTCGTCGCGGCATTCGTCCGGTTGCTGCTGATGTTCGACGCTGCGTTGGCCCGGTTCGAACTCGCTTGCTGCATGGTGTTCTGGCGATCGCTCGCGCGCGCGGTGCGGTTGGTTTGCCGGGTCTCCACATTGGCCTCACGCGCGCTTGCGCGGTTCGCGCTGTTCACTGAGGTCTGCGCGCCACCCCGAGTCTGAAACGCGCCCGCAGTAGTGGCCACGCCTGCCGCCAGCAGCGCTGTGGCCGCTGCCATAAAGAGTTTTTTCGAGTGCATGGTGATCTCTGGATTGAAATATTATTGACCGTCGCTGGATTGCACAAACTTGATCGGATGTGCGTTTTCCGGAGGCGTGAATCTGAATGTGGTCGGGGTGATCTGGGGCGCGAGATTCCAGTGATACACCGCTGTGTATTGCGGCCGTTCCTTGTCCGACGACGTCACGATGTTCAGCTTGCAGGGCAGCGGTTGGTCGCCCTTCTGGATCCAGATCTGCCAATCCAGATGTTTTTCATGATAGGCGTAGTGCGAACATGTGTTTCCGCTTACAACCTCGTCGCCTACATAGGTTGCTGAAATCACACTGGAGAAGGCGGCAGGGTCCGCACCCAGCGAGAAGATGTCGCTCAGCGGCAGATCGATTCCATACTTGTCCTCAAGATCGCCGATCAGATCGTGGATGGTCGATGGCGCGGGAACCGTTGCGTAGTAGTTGCCCGGCTCGGTATAGAGCGTGAAGGTCTTGCCGTCGTAGTACGCGTGACGGCTGGTGCCGGGCGCGCCGCCGACGATATCCGCCTTAAGGGAATCCGGGCGGCTCACCGTCATCTTCGTGTTGTGCGAGAGCTGGATCAATTGCGTCGTCGGTCCATCGATCATGATTTGATCCGTGGTCGAATCGACATCAAGATCGAATTGTTTGACGGTTTGCAAATAACCATTCATTTTTACCAGCGCATCTATTGCTTCAGGATCTGGCTTATGAACGGCAGCCGGTGCCGCTGCCTTTGATGCAGCGAATGCCGCGCCGCCTGAAGCATATAGCGCGCCGGTCATTGCGGCGAAAAGCACCAATTTTGTTAAATTTTGAGTCACTATTTTTCTCCTCAAATTGGCCCATCGGCCGATTTCGAAACATTGAGCTTCAGCGTTTAATCAATTGATCTGTACCGCGAAACATCTTTGTGATCTTACTGCGTGTTCACACTCGATGGATCGCTGCAAGCCGTATCCTTTGATCTCCAATCCGGGACACGTTTAATTGCCCTTTATGTTTCGTTTGAAAAGCGATCGCAATAGAGGCATTGGGTCTGCATTTCCGGTCTTCTTCCTGCACGCCGCGCGGTGTTCTCACGCCAAAAAGCAAAAATGCCGTTCAGTTTTTCAACTGAACGGCATTGAATTAAAAGCGCGCGACTTTGCGTGCTACATGCTGATCACTTTCCTTTGGCTTCTTCCGCGACGTCGCCGGTGACGGCAACCGACGCTTCGGCGGTCAGCATCATGAACGTGAAGCTTTCCTGCAGATAGAGCCGCACGCTCTTGTCGTCATGCGACGAATAGCCAATCGATACATCCTGGCCCAGATGGAACGCGAAATCGCCGCCGCGCGTGCTGACGATCGCACCGCCTTCGATCGCCGGGGCCCAGATGATCTCGCCGTTCACGAGACGGCGGATGTGTTCGAGAATCGGATAACCCTGATCGCTCGCTTCGCTCACGGCCGTGTAGGCGTCCGAGCCAAGCAGCACCGCATAGGGGCCGTCCACGCCTTGCAGACGCAGCTGTTCGAGCGCACGTGCGATCACTGCGGGGTAATCGGCGATATCGGCGGGCAGATGCAGCGTGGGGTTCGACGTGCCTTCGCGGATGCCGGTGATCTGCGCGGCCTTGTAGCCGTCGAAGATCGCGCGATCTTCGGCGAAGGCGAGGCGCGTGGCGGCGTCCTTGGCGGGTTGCCAGTCGGAGTCCTGTGCACCGCGCTCGACGTCGTCGATGGCGTCGCGCGAGAGTTCGAACGGCACGCGCAGTTCGACCAGCGCCTTGACCTCGCGCTGGCGCGCGCGGATGCCGTCGAACGGCGCTTCGATGCCGTTCTGATGACCCGTCCCGACACCTGCGAGATCCGAGCCGCCGGGGCCGTTCATATCCACGACGCGGCGGCCCGCGAGCGAGCGCTTGAAGGTGCGCGCGACTTCTTCTTCGATCTGCGACCACGCCGCCGTGGAAATAGGCGCGAGTTCGCGATGGAGATTATTCATACCGGGGTGCTCCTTTGAGGGATCCGATGGCGAGCGAGCCGTCCGCAGAGAGCGCGGCGGCAGGCCCGGATTCAGTTTCGGCTTGAGTCTGATTCTGGCTGTCCACCGTGACGGTGGCGGCGGCGCCGGGTACACGATCGGCGAGTTCTTCGAGCAGCGGCTGCGAAGGCACGAAGAACAGGCCACCCGTGACGGCGCGGCTGAAGTCCAGCAGCCGGTCGTAATTGCCGGGCGGCAGACCGACGAACATGTTTTCCAGCATCTGCTCGATGGGCTGCGGATCGCGCGCATAACCGATGAAGTAGGTGCCGAATTCGCCTTGGCCCGGATGGCCAAACGGCATGTTGTCGCGCAGGATCTTGATCTCGTTGCCTTCGGCGTCGTCGAGCGTGGTGAGCGAGCTATGCGACCAGCTTGGCTTCACGTCTTCGTCGAGTTCGATGTCGTGCAGCTTGGTGCGGCCGATGATGTGTTCCTGCGCTTCCACGGGCAGCGCGTTCCAGCCTTTCATGTCGTGCAGATACTTCTGCACCAGCACATAGCTGCCGCCCGCAAAGCCGGGGTCTTCGTCCTGGATCACGGTGAAATGGACCGCTTCGTTGCCCACCGGGTTTTCCGTGCCGTCGACGAAGCCGATCATCGCGCGCATGTCGAAGTTACGGAAACCGTGCACTTCGTCGACGGTCTTGACCGCGCCTTCGAGGCGCTTCATCAGTTGCGTGGCGAGTTCGAAGCAGAGGTCGGTCTGGTCGGCGCGGATGTGCATCAGCAGGTCGCCGGGTGTGGCGATGGCCTTGCGCTCGCCCGAGCCGAATTCGCGGAACGGATGCAGGCCCGCCGGGCGCACTCCGCCGAACAGTTCGTCCCATGCGTCTGACGAAAAGCCCACCACGCACGAAAGATTGCCGTTAGGGACGCGCTTGCCGACCGCGCGCACGAGATTGGCGACGTCGGCGCACCAGGCGCGCACGGTGGCGCGGCTGGTGGCGTCTTCGTTGACGGTGGCGACGATGAAAAAGGCGCTGCGCGTGACGGCGCTGGAGACGGACTGCGGTTCCTGCGTGAGTGAGGCCGGCGTCATGATGTGGGGTATCGCTCGAATAGTCTGATGCGGGTGGGTGGCGCGCAAGGCAACGCGCAACGCGCGGGCGCCGCCTGCGGGCCGTGTGCCGCATAGTGTAGCCAAACTCGAAAAAACGGGCGGCTTAGCCGTAGAGCCTTGCTGCGCCGCCCGCGTGCGGCTGCCTGAGTCTGTCTGAGGCTGCCCGCGGCGGCCCGGTTTGCCATCCGGTGTCACGGCGTGGGAGCATAGTTGCCGTGCAGGCGGGTTTTGTCCGGGACCAACGGTGAGTGCTGACAAGAGAGGAGACGCACCATGTGGGATCACACCGAGCACGAAGGCTTCGAAATCTGGGTGTTGCCGATTCCGGCGTTCGGGCCGCGTTCGCCCGAGCCGCTGTTCCACTACAGCGGCTACATCTGCCGGCATGGTGCGGATGCGCATCTGGAAGGACGTAGCGTGCGCTTTCACGATCTGATGCGCAATTACGTCGGCCCCGACGCCGCGCTGGACGCCGCATATACCGACGCGCGCAAGCGTATCGACCACTTCCACGCGGCGGGCAGCTGGGGCGACGGCCCGGAAGGCTAACGTCCGCCCGACACCACCAGCATCACGGCGCGGCCCTCGCAGCCTTCGCTGCCCGGCATCGTGATGGCGCGCCAGCCCGCTGGCGGGCCGCCGCTTTTGCCGTCGAGCACGATGGGCGTGCGGTGGTCGTGATCGACGTAGGTGGTCAGCACGTTGAACGGCCAGGAGGCGCGGCGCAGGCGCTCGTGCACCAGCGAGCCGACCCAGATCGGCGTGAGTTCGGGGCCGGGCGGCGGCGCGGCGACTACGCTATTCCTGCCGCCGGCGTCTTTGGCATCGCTCGCCACGGCCGTCGCGGGCGTGATGGCATCGGCCTGCAGGTCGCTGCGCGTGTCTTCCGCTGCGGTAGAATCCGCGCGCGCGGCCAGCGCATAGCCAGTCGGCCAGAAGCGCAGCACGTCGCGGCGGCTGCCGGGGCGCGCGGGATCGTCGGGGATGTGCACGCGCGCGAACACCAGCGGCGAGGGCAGGCCGTTATTGAGCTTGGGCAACAGTGGCAGCGACAGCGCGTCCACGTTCGGCGCGATCAGCGACAGCACGCTTTTGGGCGTGAACTGGCCGCCTTCGGTCCAGCCCGCTTCGTGCAGCGCAGCGCGCAGGTCGGTGGCGCTGGCGGCCCACTGGAGCGTCATCGGCTCGCGCCGCTCGCCTTTCATGTCCACGCGATAGCAGGCGAGGTTGCGCCAGAGCGTGTCGGTCCACGTCATCTGCGCGACCACGGTGGGCGCCTGTGTGTCGCGCGAGGCGAGTTCGGCTTGCCGCTCGGCCCCGCCGCGCTGCAGCACGAAAGCGATCGCCAGCACCACGAAGACGATCGCGGGCATGACGTTGCGCTCGGAAGGGCGCGCCGGATAGCGCCACAGCGACAGCAGCACGACCGCCGCCACCCAGATCGAGGCGAAGGCCGCGCCGCCAATGGCATCGGAGAACAGGAAGCGGTCGAAATACAGTCCCGCAAAGGCGACTCCCACCACGATGCCGTTGCCGACCGTCGCCACGATCGCCGCCTCGATCATCTTCACGCGCCGCACCAGCAGGAACATGGTGAAGCCATAGACGATCACCATCGACGCCACGCGGTCGCTCGGGAACACGTACGCGCCCACGTGCGCCGCGCCCGGCGAGCCGTGGTGAATCGCGAAGCGCAGCACGAGGATGAGCGCCTGCGAAAGCGCCGCCGCCAGCATCCAGTAAGTGATGGTGCGCCAGCGCCGCTCGACGGCCATCCAGGCGGTGACGGTCAGCACCAGTGCGGCGAGCGTGTAGTTGCTGCCGAGGGTTTCGACGTGCGCGAGCACGGTGTCGGCCCAGGTCGTGTGGATCGACTGCAGGAACTGGCGCACCGACTGGTCGATCTGCACGAGCGGATCGCCGCTCAGCAGATTGCCGAGCACATAGGAAAACACGGCGGCGCACAACGGCACCAGCGCCGTGATGGCGAGCACCGCGCCCAGCGCGGGCTGCTTCGGATCGAGCAGGCGCACCAGGCGGCGCGCCGCCGCGCCCTCGTGCTGTGCGGCCCAGCGCGAGACGCCGCGCCGCGAGGCGCTGGCCCAGTTGTCCAGATGCGCCAGCAGGACGTGCGTGAAGCGCCAGACGAGCCACAGCGTCAGCGCGATGATGGCGAGCGCCACCACCAGCCGGAACGACACCGCGCCCGCCAGTTGCAGCGACGCGCCGAACACCACGCCCGGCAGGATGTGAGCAGGCGCCCACACCAGCGCCGAAATCACGTTCATGACGAAGAACCGCCACGGCGCCATGCCGGCCATGCCCGCGACGATGGGCACCACGGCGCGCAGCGGCGCGACGAAGCGCGCCAGGATCACGCTGCGCGTGCCGTGGCTGACGAAGTAGGCCTGAGCTTTATCGAGGATGGCGGGGTGCTTGCTGAACGGCCAGACGCGCGCGATCCTGTCGCGGTAACGATGGCCGAGCCAGAAGCTCAGCGCGTCGCCCGCGACCGCGCCGGCGATGGCGCAGACGAACAGCCAGCCCAGATTGAGCGTGCCCGTGCCCGCGAAGGCGCCCGCGATGAACATAGCGGTGCTGCCGGGGAAGAACGTGCCGACCAGCGCGAGCGATTCCAGGAACGCCGCGACCACCACGAACGCGAGTGTCCAGCCGGGGTAATCGGCGAGCAGGTGCAGCAGCTGGACGTAGGCGTGCTCCATGTCGAAGGCGTGGTGTCGTACCACGCGCAATATAACCGGCTGCGCCGATGAGCGTGCGATGCGGTGTCGGCGGCAACCGGGGCGTTAATCCACGCCGCCAGGAAAAACGCCCCGCGGCGCGTGCGTGGTGCATACGCGGCGGGGCGCTGGCGTGGACCTTGATCCGCAACTCCTGGTCCTGCCCGGTGCTGGCCGGTGCTGGCCGGTGTGGCCATGAGCGTTCAGATCACGCCTTTTTCCTTCAACTGCGCCAGTTGCTCGTCCGAATAACCGAGCGTCGCGGCCAGCAGCTCGCGCGTGCCTTCGCCCAGTTGCGGCGGCGCGCGGCGCACCGGCATGCGTTCGCCGTCGAAGCGCCAGGGCGGCGCGAGGACCGGCGTGGTGCCGCTTTCCGTATGCGGATGCGGCTGCTGCGTGACGAGACCCGCCTCGGTGGCGCGCGGCGACAGCAGCGCCTCGCGCAAGCCCGCGACCTCGCCGCACGGAATGCCCGCTTGCGCGAGACGTTCGAGCAGCAGTTTGCGCGGGCGGCTGCCCAGCTCACGCTTGAGTTCGGGCAGCAGCACCGCGCGATTCTGCGAGCGCAGGATATTGGTCTTGTAACGCGTGTCGTCGGCGAGATCGGGTCGCTCGATCACTTCGCGCGCGAAACGTTCGAACTGGCTGTTATTGCCGACCGTGATGACGAGCGGGCCGTCCGCCGCATCGAATACGCCATACGGCACGATGGACGGATGATCGTTGCCGTAGCGCGGCGGGTCTTCGCCCATCACCAGCGCTTCCAGCCCGTAGTAAGCGGTGATCATGAGGCCGCAGTCGAACAGCGCCATTTCGATGTGACGGCCGCGGCCGCTGTGCTCGCGCTGGAACAACGCCGCGAGCATGGCCTGCGCCGAATACATGCCCGTGAAAAGATCCACGGCCGCCACACCGAATTTCAGCGGCGGCTGGCTCGCTTCGCCGTTCAGCGCCATCAGGCCCGCTTCGCCCTGCACCACGAGATCGTAGCCGGGGCGCTTCGCTTCGGAACCCGTGCGGTCGTAGCCCGAAATCGAGCAATAGATCAGACGCGGATTCTCCGCGCTCAACTGCTCGTAGCCGAGCCCGAGCTTTTCCGCGCCGCCGAACTTGAAGTTCTGCACCACCACGTCGCAGGTCTTCGCCAGATCGCGCGCGATCTGCTGGCCTTCGGGCGTTTGCAGATCGAGCGTGATCGAACGTTTGTTGCGGTTCACGCTGTTGAAGTAAGCGGTTTCGGTCTGGCCGATGCGCAAACCCCAGTCGCGCGTATCGTCGCCGCGATCGGGATGCTCGACCTTGATGACCTCCGCGCCAAGGTCGCCGAGCACCATCGCGCTCCACGGCCCCGCGAGAATGCGCGAGAGATCGAGCACGCGTACGCCCGCTAGCGGCAGGCCATTGAGCTGGCCATGGTTTTCCGTCTGCATCAGCAGGCACTCCTGATTCGTTGTGGATGGAAAGCCGCGCCCCGGCGTGATCGGAGCGGGCTTTCCTGGCCCGGCCCAAGCCAGATTCACGCCGCGGCGCTTTCCAGTGCGTTCAGCGCGATGTAACGCGCGAGATGATGATCCTCGTCGCCGAGTTGATGATCGATCATCACGAGGCGCTTGGCGTAGTGCGCGAGCGGCAGTTCCCATGTCATGCCGATGCCGCCATGCAACTGGATCGACTCTTCGGCCACGCGCGCGCCGACGCCGCCGATGGTGTACTTCGCCGCCGACAATGCGCGCTCGCGCTGCACGCGCGGCGCATCGATCGCGGCTGCCGCGTTGATGACCGCCGAACGCGATTGCTCGATATCGAGCAGCAGATCGGCCATGCGGTGCTGCAAGGCCTGGAAGCTGCCGAGCGGCACGCCGAACTGCTTGCGCGTGCGCAGATAGTCGAGCGTGAAATCGCGCGCCACGTCCATGGCGCCCAGCGCTTCTGCGGCGAGCGCGAGCAGGCCGTAGCCGCTCGCGTGTTCGAGCGTGGCGAAGCCGCTGCCCGGCGCGCCGAGCAGGGCATCCGCGCCAACCGTCACGTTGTCGAGCGTGACTTCCGCCGCGCGTCCGCCGTCGATCTTGCGATAACCGCGCACGCTCACGCCTGCGGCCGAGCGCGGAACGAGGAACAGCGAAATGCCGTTTTCGTCGAATTCATTACCCGATGTGCGCGCCGACACTAGCAAAACATCGGCGTGTTCCGCGTGCTGCACGACGCCTTTCGCGCCTCGCAGCAGCCAGCCGTCGCCATTCTTTTCCGCACGCGTGCTCACGCGCGCGGCTTCGTAGTGCGAGCCCGGTTCGTCGTGCGCGAGCGCCGCGATCTGCGAGCCGTCGATCAGCGATGCAATGCGTTCGCGCTGCGCCTCATTGCCCGCATGCGCGAGCGAGCGGCCCACGATCAGCGTATCGAGGAACGGCTCGACCACGAGACCGCGCCCAAGCGCCTCGAACACCACGGCGACATCGAAACCCTGACCGCCGAAGCCACCATCGGCCTCGTCGAACAGCGCGCCGATCACGCCCAGATCGGCAAAACGCCGCCACATCTCCGCGCTGAAACCTTCACTGGAGCGCGCGATTTTATCGCGCGTTTCAAAACCGTACTGCTCCGAGATGAAACGATTGAGCGTATCCGCAAGCATGCGGCGGTCTTCGGTGTGCTGGAAATTCATCGCAAGACCTCTTAGAGACCGAGAATCATCTTGGAGATGATGTTCTTCTGGATTTCATTGGAGCCGCCGAAAATCGACAGCTTGCGGTTGTTGAAGTAAAGCGCGGCGGCGCTGGCGGCTTCATCGGGGCCGATGGATTCGCCATCGAAACCTTCCTGCAACGCTTCTTCGACGAACGGCGCGGCATACGGGCCCATCGCCCGACGCAGCAGCGAGGCAATTTCCTGACGGATTTCCGTGCCGCGAATCTTGAGCATCGAGCTTTCCGCGCCCGGCACGCCACCACCCGCCACCGCTGCAATCACGCGCAGATTGGTGGTCTTCATGTTTTCCAGATCGATCTCGACCTTCGCGAGGCGCGCGGCGAATTGCGGGTCTTGCGCCAGCGGCTTGCCATTGCGCGTGACTTTCTGCGCGGCCTGTTTCAGACGCGCGAGCGCTGCCACCGAAAAGCCCACGCCCGCGATATTGGTGCGCTCATACGTGAGCAGGTATTTCGCGTAAGTCCAGCCCTTGTTCTCCTCGCCGACGAGGTTTTCAACCGGCACGCGCACGTCGGTGAAAAACACTTCGTTAACCTCATGCTCGCCGTCGAGCGTGACGATCGGGCGCACTTCGATGCCCGGCGTATTCATGTCGATCAGCAGGAAGCTGATGCCCTCCTGCTTGCGCACGTCGGTCGCGGTGCGCACGAGGCAGAAGATCATGTTCGCGTAATGGCCGAGCGTGGTCCATGTCTTCTGGCCATTGACGACGTAGTGATCGCCCTGGCGAACCGCGGTAGTGCGCACGGCGGCGAGATCTGAACCCGCGCCCGGCTCCGAATAGCCCTGACACCACCAGTCCGAACCGTCGAGAATACGCGGCAGCCAGTAGAGTTTCTGCGCTTCGTTGCCGTACTTGATCAGCACCGGCCCGAGCATGTTCACACCGAACGGCACGATGCGCGGCGCGGCGGCAATTGCGCATTCGTTTTCGAAGATAAACTTCTGCACGGCGCTCCAGCCAGGGCCGCCGTATTCCTTCGGCCAGTGATTCGCGAGCCAGCCCTTTTCGTTGAGGATGGCATGCCATTGCGCCATATCTTCGCGCGTGAGGTGCTGGCCGTTGCGCACCTTGCTGGCGATGCGCTGCGGCAGCCGCTCGCGCAGGAAGTCGAGCACTTCGCTGCGGAAGGCTTCTTCTTCGGCGGTAAATTTGAGGTCCATGTTTAACTCTTTATCCGATGACGCTTGATCCGTGATTTGTTGCGTTCGCAATCAAACCGTCGTGTTCAGGCTGGCGAAGTTTTCGCCGCGTTCAACCAGCTCGACGAGCAGCGGCGAGGGCTTCCAGAACAGCGGATCTTCCTTGGCGAATTCGCGGATATCGGCCAGCACTTTGGCGAGCCCCACGGTATCGGCGTAATGCATCGGGCCGCCGCGATGACGCGGAAAGCCGTAGCCGTAGAGGAAGGTCACGTCCACATCGAGCGGGCGCAGCGCGATTTTTTCGCGCACGACGTTCGCACCTTCGTTGATCATCGCGGCCATGTAGCGGCGCAGAATTTCTTCGTCGCTGAAGCTGCGCGGCTCGATGCCCGCGCGTTCGCGTTCCGTGCGGATGATCGATTCGACTTCGGGGTCGGGCGTGCCCACGCGCGCGCCTTCCGGATAGAGATAGAAACCACGACCCGTCTTCTGGCCGAACCGGCCGCGCTCGCACAGACGGTCGGCGATCTGCACATAACGCGCTTTCGGATCGCGCGTGGCAGCGCGGCGTTTGCGCGTGGCCCAGCCGATGTCGCCGCCCGCAAGATCGACCACCTGATACGGGCCCATGGGATAGCCGAATTCGCGCACGGCCTTGTCGATCTGATACGGCGATGCGCCGTCTTCCATCAGATGATCGGCGGCCGTGCGATACACCGCGAGAACGCGATTGCCGATAAAGCCGTCGCACACGCCCGCGCGCACGGGCACCTTGCGCAGCTTCTTCGCGAGTTCGAACGCGGTGGCCACGACATCCGCGCTGACCTGGCTCGGCACCACCACTTCCAGCAGCTTCATGATGTTGGCCGGCGAGAAGAAGTGCAGGCCGATCACGTCCTGCGGGCGCTTCACGCTGTTTGCGATGGCGTCGATGTCGAGATACGAGGTGTTGGTGGCCAGCACCGCGCCCGGCTTGCAGACGCGGTCGAGTTCGGCGAACACGGCCTGCTTGACGCCCATCTCTTCGAACACCGCCTCGATCACCAGATCGACTTGTGCGAGCGCATCGTACGAGGTGCTGCCGCTAAAGCGCGCGAGAATCGCGTCCTTCGCTTCGGGCTTCATGCGGCCCTTCGCGATCAAACCGTCGTAGACCTTTTCCACATGCGCGCGGCCGCGTGCGAGCGAGGCGTCGTCGCGCTCGATCATCGTGACGGGCAAGCCGGCGTCGAGCACGGCCACGGCGATGCCCGCGCCCATCGTGCCGCCGCCCACCACGCCGACGGTTTCAATCGCGCGCGGTTTGGCGCTTTTCGCTTCAGGCGTTTTCTGCACTTCGCGCTCGGCGAAGAAGGCGTGCACGAGGCCCGCGCGCTGCGGGCTTTCCAGGCATTCGAGGAACAGCTTGCGCTCGACGCGCTGGCCTTCCTCGAACGACTGATCGAGCGCGGCCTGCACGCAATCGACGATCTTTAGCGGCGAGAACAGACCACGCGACTTCTTCGCGGTTTCGGTGCGCGCGGCGTCGATGGCGGCCTGGGCGGCGGCGCGGTCGGCCAGCGCCTGCGCGTCGCGCGTGCGGCGCACGGGCGCGTGCGCGGCCAGCAATTCCTGCGCGTAAGCGAGACCTTCGGCGAGGATATCGTCGCTCGCCCCCACGCGATCGACGAGACCGAGTTTCAGCGCTTCCTGCGCGCCGATGTGCTTGCCGCTCAGCATCAGCGACAGCGCGGCCTCCGCGCCAATCAGACGCGGCGTGCGCTGCGTGCCGCCCGCGCCGGGCAGCAGGCCCAGTTGCACCTCGGGCAGGCCGAGCTTCGCGCCCGCCACCGCGAGGCGATAGTGGGCGGCCAGGGCGATTTCCAGACCGCCGCCGAGCGCCGCGCCATGAATCGCCGCGATCACCGGCTTGTGGCTCGCTTCGATACGGTTGCAGACGTCGGGCAGCGCGGGCGTTTGAGGCGGCTTGCCGAATTCGCGGATATCCGCGCCGGCGATAAAGTTGCGCCCCGCGCCGACGATCAGCACGGCCTGCACGGCGGCGCTCGCTTCGGCGTGCTCGATGGCGGCGGCGAGGCCGCGGCGCACATCGACGCCTAGCGCATTGACGGGCGGATTATCGATAGTGACGAGCAGCACCTTGCCGCGCAGCTCATGCGTGACGGGGGCGGCGGAAAGGGGGGATGCGGCCGGATCGAGTGCCATGAAGCGTGTCTCCAGATTTAGGGGCCGACCGGAAGGTGCATAAGAAGGTGCATGGCCCAGGCGGCGGTTCTCCAATATTGGACTTTATTGTGTGGATGCCAAGGTTCATTGACAATCCCATCGTTCGTTGACATGCTGTCAAAGAATCTTTGACAATCGAAGGCTTCCGGATGGGATCGGTTTGTGGACGTTAATGCGCTGACGCTGCTGGTGGAAATCCTCGACGCGGGCAATCTGAGCGAGGCCGCGCGCCGCCTGAAGATGAGCCGCGCGAACGTGAGCTACCACCTCAACCACCTGGAAAAATCGATCGGGCTGCAACTGGTGCGGCGCACTACGCGGCGCGTTGAGCCGACCGAGATCGGCCTGAAACTCTACGAACACGGCCGCACGATCCAGAACGCGCTGCTGGCCGCGCACGAATCCGTTTCCACGCTAGGGCAAAGTCTGCAGGGCCGCGTGCGGCTTTCCGTGCCGAGCGGTTACGGGCAACTGGTGATGTCGGATTGGCTGATCCGCTTCAAGCGGCTCTATCCGGGCATTGTGCTCGATGTGATGTTCGAAAATCGCGTGGAAGACCTGCTGCGCGATGAAGTCGATATCGCCGTGCGGGTGATGCACGAGCCGCCGCAGAATCTGGTGGCGCGCGATATGGGCGCGGTGAAGTACATTGCGTGCGCGTCGGCGCAATGGGCGGCGGAGCACGGCATGCCTGAAACGCTGGAGGATCTGGCGCGCGCACCGCTCATCACCGCGACGGTGGTGGGGCGGCAATTGCGGCTGGCGGCGTACCTCAAGGAGGCGCGCCACGAAGTATTGCTGGAGCCTTCGATTATTTCGGAGAACTTTCTGTTTTTACGCCAGGCCGTTCTGGCGGGACTGGGCGTGGGTATCGTGCCGGATTACGTGGTGCACGACGATATGCGCGCGGGCCAGGTGGTGACGTCGCTCGACGCGTGGCGTCTGAGCATTTTTGGCACGCATATGTACATGCTCTACATGCCGAACCGTCATCACACGCGCGCGGCGTCCACGTTTATCGACTTCGTTCTGGCTGAGGCGCAAAAGGCGGGACGCGGGGCCTGAATGTGTCACGCGCCCCAGGTCCCGCGCTTACGTTCTTACTGACCGGTCAACTGGTTCGTCAATTCCACTGCCGGTTGCGAGGTATTGCCGCCTTGCGCGACCAGCAGGTGAATCTGGCCGGGCGCGAGTTGCGACAGCGTGCCGGCGATCGGCACCGAGGTAATCAGCCAGTCGGCGTTATTGCCCAGACTGAACGAGGCCGACTGGAAGATCGCCGTCTTCGACCCGGCCGCTGTCACGATGGCCACATACGTGCCTCCGTTCAGATAGTTCGAATCCTGGCCGCTAGCCGGCACCGCATTCTTGAAGGCCACGCCTGCCATGGTCGGCGAGACCGTGTTGATATCGGTGTTGGGCGCGACGATATAGATGTCCAGATTCTGCGCGTTGGCCGTGGCGTTGAAGGCGCGCACGCGTGCGCTATTGGACAGCAGGCCCTTGTCGAACGGATCGTCGATCAGGCCGATATCGCCGCCGGTCAGCGCGGGCAGCGCGAGCACCGTATATTCGTGGCCCTTGGCGACGTCGGGGAAATTGCCGCTGGCGATGGCCGTCGTTGTGCCGGTGCTGGCATACGCGACGTTGGTGTTGCCCGTGTTGATATTCGCGAAGTTCGTGACCTGCTTGTACGCGATATTGGTTTGCAGTGCGCTGCCGTTGACGAGGAAGTCCACGTTAGGTCCGCCCGGCAGGGCATGCACGAAATGGATTTCGGGGTTCGTCAGGCCTAGTTCCTTGCCTACGTCGCTGCCGCTGCTGCCGCCGCAGGCGGTCAATACGGCCGCTGCGCCCATAAGCGCAGCCAGAGTGCGAATCGTCTTCATCGTGTCCACCTCATCGAGTCTCGGTTTAGCTGTAGAAGTCGCGCGTTGTATTGGGCGTTGTATTGCGCGCGTTTATTTATTTCTCTGCTTCTGGTTATGCCTTTAGCGTTCGTTCGCAGACCCAGGGGGATTGCGATGTTGCATCCGGGCGAGCGAGATCAGCAATCGCTGTGCCGCTGGTTTGCCAACCCGCGGGCGAAGTCGTAACCAGGCGTAACGGCAGCAAGGCGAGATGGCGCGCAGCAAGGCTGCTGCGCGTGCGGTCGAATGAGCGAAGAGAATAGAGAAAGAGATCCAGGCGCGCCGTTGATCGGCTTTAAGCGATCTTTAAACGCGCTTTAAAAGGACATTAAGCGAATTGCGAGCGAATCGTCGTGCCGTTGCTGGCGACTTTTACAAATACAGCGGGATTCACGCGCCTTGATCGGGCTCACGCGTCGGGCGCGTGTTTTGCGCAATGCCGGTCGACGCTGCGCTTTCGCTTTCACCTTCTTCATGTTCGCGCGTATCGCCCTGCTCGGCGCAGGCGCCCGTTGCGGGCGGGCGGCCGCGCGTGACGCCCGAGAGCGGCACGCGTTGCTGAATGCCCGCTTTCGCGAGCATGTGCGCGCTGATTGGCGCAGTGAGAAATAGAAATGCGGGAATCAGCAATTCATGCAGGCTTGCGTAATTGTTGTGAGCGCTGAAGTAGATCACCGAGGCGAGCACGATGCCGCCCACGCCCAGCGTGGTGGATTTGGTCGGGCCATGCAGACGCATGAAGAAGTCGGGCAGGCGAAACAGCCCGATTGCGCCGATCAGCGTAAACAGGCTGCCCACGAGCAGCAGCACGGACACGATCGCTTCGACGACGGTTTGCATCGGCGGGCCTTTTTCCTTTGCTTCGATTAGTTGAGCTCGATGATGTCGCCGCGCTGCAGATACTTCGTCAGCGCGACGGTGCCGACGAAGCCCATCACGGCGATCAGCAGCGCGGCTTCGAAGAACACGGTCGAGCGCAGGCTGATGCCGTACACCACGATCAGCGCGATGGCGTTGATGTTGAGCGTGTCGAGTGCAACGATGCGATCGGGCAGCGAAGGGCCGCGCAACAGGCGCACGAGCGTGAGCAGGAACGCGACGCCGAGGATCGCGAACGAGACCGGAATCACGATGGCTAGCATGCGAATATCTCCAGCAGCGGGGCTTCATAACGGGACTTGATCGAGGCGACGAGCGCGGCTTCGTCGGCCAGATCGAGGACGTGCACGATCAGGCGCGTGCGGTCGTCGCTGAGTTCGGCGCAGAGCGTACCGGGGCTAAGCGAGACGATGCTGATGAGCGCCGTGAGTGCGATTTCGTGTGTGCTGTCGAGCGGCACTTCGATAAAGGCCGGGCGCAGACGCTTTGTGGGGCCTAGCACGAGCAGCGCCACTTCCACGTTGGCCACGACGATATCGACCAGCACGTGGCCGAATAGACGCAGCAGCAGCCACGGCTTGCCAAAGCGCACCGGCTGCAGCCACAGACCTTCGCCAATGCAGAAAGCGATCACGATGCCGAGCACCGCACCGAGCAGCAGGTTGCCCGGCGAGACGTCGTTCATCAGCAGGACCCAGCAGACGAGCAGCACGGCGCTGAGCCAGGGATGCGGAAAGAGGCGTTTGAGCATGTTGTTCAGCCTCCACTTGCAGGCGTAGCCGCCGATGCAGCCGATGCGGCCGGCAGGATCGCGTGCACGTACGCGGAGCGATCGAATAGCTGGGCGGCGGTGGCGTCGAGATACTGACGCAGCGACCCCGCGCCCAGCGTGGCCGCCGCCACGCAGCCCAGCAGCAGCGCACAGGCCGCGAGCTTTGCCGAACTGCCGCGCGGTGCGCGCGCCGGGGCGCTTGCGGCGGCGCGCGCGGCGGGTTCGGCCCATAGCAGGCGCGTGCCGGTGCGGCTCAACGCAACGATCAGCAGCAGGCTGGACGCCAGCACGGCGGGCCACAGTATGACCGCGTCGCTCATCGGCGTGGCTGCGAGCACCATCGCCTTGCCCAGAAAGCCCGAGAGCGGCGGCAGACCTGCCGCGCCCACGGCTGCGACCAGATACAGCACTCCCGCGACGTTGGAAGGCCAGGGCGCATGCGTCGCGCGCGCCGCCGCGACGGCCGCGCCGTCGGATTCCGGCGAGATCGCGGCTGCTGCGGCGTCGTCGAGTGCTTCGAGCGAAGCGGGCTCCAGCGTATCCGTCGTCGCGACCGCTTCCGGTTCGAGCGTATCGGCAAGCAGGAACAGCGCGCCCGAACACAGCGTCGTGCTGATGAGGTAGTAGAGCAGCGCGCTCCACGCGAGCGGCGTCTGCTGCGTGATGGCGGCGATCAGCAATCCCACCGAGACGAGGACCAGATAGCCGGTCGTGGTCTTGAGGCTCGATACGGCGAGCGCACCCAACGCGCCAAACACGATCGTCGCGATGGCGAGCCACCATGCCCAGTCGCGCATGAAGGCATCGAGCACGCCGCCCGCGCCCAGCCCGAACACGAGCGCGTCGCAACGCAGCATCGCGTAGATGCCCACCTTGGTCATGATCGCGAACAGCGCCGCCACCGGCCCGATGGCGCTGCGATACGCCTGTGGCAGCCAGAACGACATCGGGAACACGGCGGCCTTGAGGCCGAACACCAGCATCAGCGTCGCGCCCGCGAAGCGCGCGAGTGGCAGCGTGGCGGGATCGAGGTGCGCAAGACGCTCGCCCATATCGGCCATGTTGAGCGTGCCCGTGATGCCGTACAGCACGCCCAGCGCAATCAGAAAGAACGACGAGCCGACGAGGTTCATCAGCAGATAGTGCAGGCCATTGCGCACGCGCCGTGTACCGCCGCCGTGCAGCAGCAGCGCGTAGGAAGCGATCAGCAGCAGTTCGAAGAACACGAACAGATTGAACAGATCGCCCGCGAGAAACGCGCCGTTCAGGCCCATCAACTCGAACTGGAACAGCGCGCGGAAATAGCGGCCGCGCCGCGCGTCGGCGCTTGAGGTGCCCAGCAGGCAGCAGCAGGCCAGCACGGCGGTCAGCAGGAGCATCAGCGCGCCTAGCCGGTCGAGTTGCAGCACGATGCCGAACGGCGCAGGCCACGCGCCCAGCGCGTAAGTGGCGATCTCGCCTTGCGCTGCGTGCGCGGTTAAAAAGCCGGCCACGGGCAACAGCGCGACGATGGCCACGGCATTGATCGCGCGTTGCAGACGCTTCGCGCGCACCGGCAGCGCGACGATGGCGCCCGCCGCGAACAGCGGGATCAGGATCGGGAGCAGAAGGGCGTGGTTCATGCGCCGAGCGTCTCCTGTTCGCGTGTGGCCTTGCCGCCGTTACTGCTACTGCTTTCGCCGATGGCGTCGCCGTTGACGTGATCGCTGCCCGTCATCGCGAGCGAGCGCAGCGCGAGGACGACCGTGAAGGCCGTCATCGCAAAGCCGATCACGATGGCCGTGAGCACCAGCGCTTGCGGCACGGGATCGGCATATTGCGCGCCGGGCGCAATGACGGGCGGCTTGCCGGTCGACAGTCTGCCCATGCCGAGCAGGAACAGATTGATCGCATACGAAAACAGCGTGATGCCGAGGATCACGGGGAACACGCGCGCGCACAGCAGCAGATAGATGCCGCTGGCGCACAGCACGCCGATTGCGGCGGCGAAGGCGGCTTCCATCAGCTTTTCTCCACGGATTGCATATCCTTGTCGCGCACGCCCAGGTGCGAAACGATCGTCAGCGTCGTGCCCACTACCGCACCCAGCACACCCAGATCGAAGAGCATGGCCGTACTCAATTCGATTTCACCGATCAGCGGCAAATGGAAATGTCCGAACGAACTGGTGAGGAACGGATACCCGAAGGCGAGGCTACCTAAACCCGTTGCGGCCGCAACCAGAAGGCCAAGCCCCGCGAGCGCGCGATACTGGATGCGGATGCGCGATTCGGTCCAGAGCACGCCGCTCGCCACGTATTGCAGCAGCAGAGCAACCGACACAATCAGCGAAGCGATGAAGCCGCCGCCGGGCAGATTGTGGCCGCGCAGGAACACGAACACGGCAACCAGCATGGTGAGCGGCAGCATCAGTCGCGCAAGGATCGCCAGCAGCAGCGGATGCGATTGCGACGACCACGGCAGGCCGCCTGGTCCCGTGCCCGGCGCCTTCAGACGCAGGCCGCGCAGCAGCGCCTTGACGGCCAGGCCCGCGACCACCAGCACGCTCACTTCGACCATCGTATCGAAGCCGCGAAAATCCACCAGGATCACGTTCACCACGTTATGCCCGCCGCTGCCGGGCAAGGCATTGGCGAGGAAATACGGCGCGATGCCTTGCGCCGGCTCGCGCGTCATCACTTCATACGCCACGCTGCCAAGCAGGCCGCCGCCCATCAGCGCGAGCAGGCCGTTGCGCAGGCGCACGGGAATCGTTTCGACCACCGGCTGCAGATTGGGCAGGAAGTAGATCGCCAGCACCAGCAGCAGCACCGTGACGACTTCCACCGACACCTGCGTGAGTGCGAGATCGGGCGCGGAAAAGCGCGCGAAGGCGAGTGTGACGAGCAGACCGCAGGTGCTCAGCATGATGAGCGCATAGAGCGTGTGCTGGCGCACCAGCACCACGCCCACCGCAAGCAGCGCCATCAGTACGAGGCCGCAGAGTGTGAGCGCGTCGATGGGCAGCGGCGCGAGGGTGCCGCCCCATGCGCCGAGTGCGAAGAAATACGCGCCCGGCACGATCAGCATCGCCGCGATCATCCAGGACAGGTAGGCGGGCAGAGAACGCGTTTCGAACACGCGCACGATCACCGCTGCGCCTTTTTCGAGGCGTTGCACCAGGCGGTCGAAGCCCTCGCTCGCGTTCATGTCCGAGAGCACCGAGCGATGATGGCGGAACGCATCGCGACGCAGGAAGAACAGTGCCGCGCCCGCCGCGAACGACACCACGCTCATGATGAGCGGCGTGTTGATGCCGTGCCAGATGCTCAGGCTGTAGTCGGGCAGTTTGCCACCCAGTGTGAACCACGCCGCCGAGGCGAGCAGGCGGCCAATCGTGTGCTGCGGAAACAGGCCGATCAGCAGACAGATCACGACGAGAATTTCCACCGGCAGTTTCATGAAGCGCGGCGGCTCATGAGGCGGATAGTGGGGCAGATCGTGCGGCGTCGCGCCATCGAAAAACACGCCCCACACGAAGCGCAGCGAATACGCAACGGAGAGCGCCGCCGCTGCGATTGCCACCACCGGAATCGCCCAGTTGAACGGACCGAACATGCCTTGCGCGAGCGTTTCGCCGAAGAACATTTCCTTCGATAGAAAACCGTTGAGCAAGGGCACGCCGGCCATCGCCAGCGAAGCCACGCTCGCGAGCACGGCCGTATGCGGCATGGTCTTGCGCAGGCCGCGCAGGCGCCCGAGATCGCGCGTGCCGGTTTCATGATCGATGATGCCCGCGGCCATGAAGAGCGACGCCTTGAAGACGGCGTGATTCACCGTGTGAAACAGCGCGGCGACGGTGGATAGCTGCGTGTCGAGGCCGAACAGCAACACGATCAGGCCGAGATGGCTGATCGTCGAATAGGCCAGCAGGCCTTTCAGATCGCGCTGGAATAGCGCCATCGACGCGCCGCCCACGAGAGTGACCAGGCCAACCAGCGTGGCCGTATAGGTCCACAGATCGGTGCCTTCGAAGATCGGGTAGAGGCGCGCGAGCAGGAACACGCCGGCCTTCACCATCGTCGCCGAATGGAGGTAGGACGAAACAGGCGTGGGCGCGGACATCGCATGCGGCAGCCAGAGGTGAAACGGAAACTGCGCCGACTTCGTGAACGCCGCAAGTAGCGTGAGCAGCAGAATCGCCGGATAAAGCGGATCGTGCTGGATTCTGGGCGCTTGCGCGAGCACGTCGTTGAGTTCGTAGCTGCCGCACACATGCCCGATCAGCAGCACCGCCGCGAGCAGCGCGAGACCGCCCGCGCCCGTGATGGTGAGCGCCATGCGCGCTCCGCGCCGTCCATCGGGCCGCGACGGCCAGAAGCCGATCAGCAGGAACGAGACCAGACTCGTCAGTTCCCAGAAGATCACGAGCAGCAGCAGATTGTTCGCCAGCACCACGCCCAGCATCGCGCCCATGAAGAGCAGGAGCAGCAGATAGAGGCGCGGCAGCGCGTCATTGCCCGCGAGGTAGTAACGCGCGTAGATGAATACCAGCAGGCCGATGGCGAGCACCAGCAGCGCGAACATGAAGGAAAGGCCGTCGAGACGCAGTGAAAGCGCGAGGCCGATGTCGGGCACCCATTCGCGCCGCCATTGCATGACGCCGAAGGTGGCCATGCCTACGCGCTCGCTCAGCAGCAGGCCGAGACCGAACAGCGCCGCCGCAAACGCGATCCATGTCGAGAGCGGGCGCAGACGGGCAGGCATGAGCGCGACCAGCGCCGCCGCGATGAACGGAAGTACGACCAGCCACCCCAATGCCATTCGATGCTCTCCGGGAATTCGACCGCGCGTGTCTGGACGATGCGTGTCGTTTGCCCCTTGCCCCTGGCCGCTAGACGCGACAGGGGCCGGTCGACCGCAGATCACGATCATAGCCGCAAACGGGGACGGAGTTCATCTATGTGGCATGAACGCAAACATGCATGCCAGGCAGGTTCAGGCCATGCGGCTAAGCGTCTTGCGAAAGCGCGCAAGCGAGAGCGCAAACAGCACGCTGCCGATCACGGCGAGCCACAGGAACGGCTGCCATACCACGGCGATACCCGCGCCGCGAAACAGGATCGCCTGGCCTAGCTCGACGAAGTGCGTGGTGGGCGCGGCGAGCATGATGTTCTGCACGAATTCGGGCATGCTTTCGCGCGGCGTGCTGCCGCCCGAGAGCATCTGCAGCGGCAGCAGCACGAGCACCAGCAACATGCCGAACTGCGGCATGCTGCGCGCGAGCGTGGCCATGAAAATCCCCATCGACGTGGTTGCGAACAGATGCAGCGCCGCGCCCGCGAGAAAGAGCGCCACCGACCCTTCGATCGGCACATGCAGTGCGCCGCGCACGATGAAAGTGAGCGAGAGCGCGGCGGCCACCAGCACGACCAGACCCATCGACCAGACCTTGGCGACCATGATTTCGGTGGGCGTGACGGGCATCACGAGCAGATGCTCGATGGTGCCGTGCTCGCGTTCGCGGATCAGCGCCGCGCCCGTGAGGATGATGGATAACATGGTGACGTTGTTGATGATCTCCATCAGCGAGCCGAACCACGCCTGCGTGAGATTCGGGTTGAAGCGCATGCGCACTGCGAGATCGACGGGCAATTCCGTGGGTGCGCGATAGCGGTTGACGAATTCGGTGGCTTCGTCGTTGATCATCTGCTGGATGTAGCTGCTGCCTGTGAACGCCTGGCTCATGCGCGTGGCGTCCACGTTGAGCTGGATTTCGGCGGCGCGTCCCGCAAGCACGTCGCGCTGCAGATTGGGCGGGATATTGAGTACGAAGGTGTAGTTGCCCGCGTCCATGCCGCGATCGGCCTGTTCGGGCGTGACGGCTTGCGGCACCATGAAATGCGGCGGATAGAACGCGTGAATGATGCGCTGGGACAGGGGCGACACATCGTTGTCGATCACGGCGATGGGCGCCATATGCAGCGATTCGGGCCGCGATGTCGCCGAGGAATAGATCATCGCCGTGAACGAGAACACGATGAGGATCAGCAGCATGGGATCGCGCGCGAGGCTCCACAATTCCTTCACGCCCAGGCGATAGATATTGGCGAGGTGGCGGCGCATCTCAGCTCTCCTGCTTCTTGAGCAGCGTGACGGTCAGGCCCAGCACGATGGGCGTGGCGAGCGCCAGCGGCCAGATGGACTGCCAGAGATCGCCAAAGTGCAGCGCCTTGTTGAACACGCCCCGGCTGATCGTGAGCATATAGCTGGCCGGATAGATCTGCCCAATCACGCGCCCCGCGCCTTCCAGCGACGATACCGGCGTGATGAGGCCCGCGAACTGCACCGAAGGCACCATCGTGCCGATCATCGTGAAGAAGAGGGCGGCGATCTGGCTCTTCGTGAAGGTGGAAGCCAGCAGTCCGATGGCGGTGGCGCACAGGCAGTACAAAATGGCCGCCCCGAATAATGTCGGGAAACTGCCTTTGATTGGCACACCAAATAAAGTGACGGCGAGCAGCGTCATCAGCAGGAAATTCAGCATGGCGAGCAACACATACGGCGCCTGTTTGCCGAGCAGGAATTCCAGCCGCGTAACCGGCGTCACATACAGATTGATGATCGAGCCCAGTTCCTTTTCGCGGACCACGGCGAGCGCGGTAAGCATCGCGGGCATCATGAGCAGCAGCACCGGGATCACGGCGGGCACCATCGCCGGCAGGCTGCGTACATCGGGGTTGTAGCGAAAGCGCGTCTCGACCGAAACTGCCGCGTGCGCATCCGCGCCCAGCCGCTGCTTCGCCTGTTGCAACAGCCAGCTCTGATGCATGGCGATCACATAGCCGCGCACTGTTTCTGCGCGTTGCGGCATGGCGCCGTCGATCCATACGCCAAGATCCACCGATTTGCCGCGCGCCACGTCGCGTGCGAAGCCGGGCGGGATCTCCATCGCAAACGCCAGTTCGCCGCTGCGCATGCGCCGGTCCATTTCGGCATAACTCGTGATGGGCGGGCGTTCGATGAAATAGCGCGAGCCGGACAGGTTCAGATCGTAGTTCTGCGAAAGCGAGGTCTGGTCGTGATCGAGCACGGCGAAGCGCAAATCCTCCACGTCCATGCTGATGCCAAAGCCCATCACGAAGAGCAACAGCAGCGAACCGGCGAGCGCGAGCGTCGCGCGCACGGGATCGCGGCGCAATTCCAGCGCTTCGCGCCACATATAGCTATAGGCGCGCTGGAAGCTGAAGCCGCGATATTGCGTGTGATGCGCTTCGGCGTCTGGGTTTTCGGCGAGGGCGGAAAGCTCGGCGGTGGTATCGCCTTCCGTGCCCGCGCCAGCGTCCACGAGATACGCGATAAACGCTTCTTCCAGCGTGGCCGCGCCGCGCTTTTCGGTGATGGCAGCGGGCGTATCGCTCACCAGCACGCGCCCCGCATGCATCAGCGAAATGCGGTCGCAGCGTCCCGCCTCGTTCATGAAGTGCGTGGAGATGAAGATCGTTACCTGGTCTTCGCGGGCGAGCGCAATCAGCAGTCGCCAGAAGTTGTCGCGCGCGACCGGATCGACGCCGGAAGTCGGTTCGTCGAGGATCAGCAATTCGGGCTTGTGGACCATCGCCACCGCGAGCGACAGGCGCTGGCGCACGCCCAGGGGCAGACTGTCCGGCAGCGTGTCGAGCGCTTCGGCGAGATCGAAACGCTCGACCATTTCGCTCACGCGCGCGGGAATATCGGCTTCGGGTACGTGAAAGAGGCGTGCATGCAGCACCAGGTTCTGGCGCACCGTGAGTTCGCCGTAGAGCGAAAACGCTTGCGACATGTAGCCCACGCGGCGGCGCGTATCCAGGTCGCGCGGATCGACTTCATGTCCGAACAGCCAGGCCTGGCCTTCGCTCGCCGGCAGCAGGCCCGTGAGCATTTTCATCGTGGTGGATTTGCCGCAACCATTCGAGCCAAGAAAGCCGAATATCTCGCCGCGCCGGATGCGAAAGCTCACGTGATCCACAGCGACGAAATCGCCGAAGCGCATCGTCAGGTCTTTGGCTTCGATGGCGATATTGTTTTGCGCATCGTCGTCGGCTTTTAGCGGGGTGATTTCCACCGGCATATGGCCGCGCTTTTTCGCTTCCGGCAATAGCGCAATAAAAGCTTCTTCAAGCGATTCGGTGTGCGTACGATTCAGCAACTCGGCGGGCGTGCCGGTGGCGAGGATCGCGCCGTCATCCATTGCGATCAGCCAGTCGAAACGCTGCGCTTCATCCATATAGGCCGTGGCGACGATGACGCTCATCGATGGGCGTTCCTTGCGGATGCCGTTGATCAGATCCCAGAACTGCGCGCGCGCGAGTGGATCGACGCCCGTGGTGGGTTCGTCGAGAATCAGCAGGTCGGGATCGTGGATCAGCGCGCAGCACAGGCCGAGCTTCTGCTTCATGCCGCCCGAGAGTTTGCCCGCAGGCCGCGCGAGAAACGGATCGAGGCCGGTGCTGCGCGTGAGGGCGTCGATGCGCCGACGCCGTTCCGCTTCGTCGTGACCGAACAGTCGGCCAAAGAACTGCAGATTTTCTTCGACAGACAGCGTGGGATACAGATTCTTGCCCAGCCCTTGCGGCATATAGGCAATGCGCGGGCAGACCGCATCGCGGTGCGCCTTGCTCGCCATATCGCCGCCCAGCACCCAGACCTTGCCTTCCTGCACGGCGCGCGAGCCCGCCACGAGTGCGAGCAGGCTGGATTTACCTACGCCGTCTGGGCCGATGAGGCCCACCATCAGACCGGCGGGCACGTCCTGCGTGAGATCGCGCAGCGCGACGGTCTTGCCGTAGTGCAGGCTGACGTGTTCGATGCGAACTGCGGGCTCGCTCATCAGGGCACCTTCACCTGCAGATTTGCGGGCCATTCTTCATTGGCGTCGAGTTTCACCCATGCCACGCCGGGCAGGCCTGTTTTTACGTATTTCAGGTGCTTCTGAAGCAGATCGCGGTCGATCTGCGCCTTGACGCGGAACATGAGTTTCTGGCGCTCGCTCTGTGTTTCGACGGTTTTGGGCGTGAATTGCGCGGTCGCGGAAACGAAGGTGATTTTGGCGGGGATGACCCACTGCGGCGCAGCATCCAGAATGATGTGCACATCCTGGCCCAACGCCACGCGGCCGGCCGCCTGTTCGGGCAGGAAGAACGTCATGTAGACATCCGAAAGATCGACCATGTTGAGCACCTTGCCGCCTGCGCCGAGTACTTCACCCGGCTGCGCGACGCGATACTGCACGCGGCCTGCGCGTGGCGCCTTGAGGTCGCTGTCGTGAATATCGGCGTTGATGCGGTCGATGGTGGCCTGCGCGGCGGCAATCGCTGATTCCGCGCCAGTCTGCTGCGCACGCGCGGCGGTGACGGCGGCTGCGGCGGCGGTGACCTGCGCCTTGGCGGCGGCCACGGCGGCTTCTGCGCTGCGCACGCGGGCGCGGTCGTCGTCGAGTTCCTGCATCGACGATGCGCCTTCTTTCGAGAGCGTTTGCGAGCGTGCGAGCCGGCGTTTGGCGGCGTCGAGTTCGCTCTCGCGTTGGGCCACGCCCGCTTCGGCGGCGCGCTGGTCGCTCTCGCGCAGGGCGATGGTGGCCTTGGCGCTGGCATCGGCGTTGATGGCCTGCTGATGCTGCGCGATGGCTTCGTTTCGTTGCGCCTGCAACGTGTCGACCTGCATGTGGGCGAGCGTCTGGCCCGCGCTGACGAAGTCGCCTTCCTGCACGACCACGTCCTGAACGCGTGCTGCGAGCTTGGTGGCGACGTCGATCTCGGTGGCCTCGATACGGCCATTGCCGCTCACGAAGCCTTCGCCGGGGCCGCGATCCGCGTAGTAGCGCCAGCCAAAATAGCCGCCCGCCGCGACGGCAATCACGATGAGCGCGGGAATCCATTTGCGGGCTGAAATCTGCATGACGGGACCTTTAATCAGGGAGTATTCGGTGTGACGGTGTTCGTTGCGCCTGATGCTGGAAAGGGCGCCGTCGCGGGCGCTTGCGCGCTGGACGCGAAGCCGCCGCCGCCAAGCGCCGCGTAGAGCGATACGCGGCTCGACAGCAGCGCGCGGCGCGTTTCTACCAGTTGCTGCTGCACGACCAGCAGATCGCGCTGTGCATCGAGGACTTCGAGGAAAGGCGAAGCGCCGTGGTCGTAGCGCAATTGCGCGAGGCGCGCGCGTTCGGCCTGGGCGGCTTCGGTTGCGCGCAGCGTGTCGACCTGTTCGGCGAGCCATTGACGCGCGGCCAGCGCGTCGGCGACGTCGCGGAAGGCCGCTTGCACCGAGCGCTCGTACGAGGTCACGGCCTGATCGCGCTGTGCCTTGGCGACTTCCAGATTCGATTCGCGGCGGCCCATATCGAAGATCGGCAGCGAAATGCCCGGGCCGAAACTCCACGCGCGGCTCGGGCCGGTGAAGAGATCGGAAAGCTGCGTGCTGGCGGCGCCCAACGATCCGGTGAGCGTGATCTTCGGGAAGAATTCCGCGCGCGCTGCGCCAATGTTGGCGTTGGCCGCGCGCAGCTGATATTCGGCGGCGACGATATCGGGGCGATTGGTGAGCAGATCGGAAGGCAGACCCGCAGGCAGGTCGCTCATGACAGAGGCGTCGTCCAGACGCAGATCGGCGTGCGGCAGATCGACAGGTTTGCCAACCAGCAATTGCAGCGCATTCACACGCGTGGCGCGTTCCTGCTGAAGCTGTGCGCCCAGCGCAACGGCCTGACGCCACAGGGTTTCGACCTGCTTGAGATCGAGCTTTGAAATCGCGCCCACTTCATAGCGGCGCTTGAAAATGCGGTAAGACTTTTCCCGGCTCGCGATGGTGGCTTGAGCGAGCATGATGCGTTCGTCGAGTTCGCGCAGGCTCAGATAGCTGTTGGCGACTTGCTCGACCAGCGTGAGCGTGACCGCCTGGCGCGCGGCGTCGCTGGCCAGATAGTTTTGCAGCGCGGCTTCCTTGAGATTGGCCACGCGGCCCCAGAAGTCCAGTTCCCAACTGGCGAGGCCAATACCTACCTGATACTGGTTGGCCGTCATGGGACGGCCCACGCCGGAGAAATCGGCGGGCACGCGGGCGCGCGAGAGGTCGGCCTCTACGCCCAATGTGGGGAATTGATCCGCGCGACGGATACCGTACATCGCGCGTGCTTCTTCGACGCGCTGGATCGCCAGTTGCAGGTCGCGGTTGTATTCGAGCGCTTCGGCGATCAGGCCTTGGAGCGTGGGATCGGTGAAATAGTCTTTCCAGCCGATGGCGGTGGCGCTCAGTGCATTTTCGCCCGCCTGACTGGCGGCAGCATCGGGGAAGGTTTGCGGTACGGGCAGCGGCGGCTGCTCGTAACTGGGCGCAAGTGAAACGCAGCCCGTGAGCATTGCAATCAGCGAAACGTAGAGGACGGCCCGCACGGGCGCGGTGGGGCCATTCGCACCATGTTGGACGATGGGGTTAATCATCGATAAGTACTCCTGCGCTACGAGCAAATGCGAGCCGTGAGTGCGAGCATGCGAAATCCGCACCGCGAAGGTGCAGTCAGCGTCGGCCGCGACCGGCTTCACGATAGGTGTGACGCGCGACCGCGCGACAAGTGCCAGGGGTGCGACGCGGTGCCGCCAGGAAGGACGGCGATGCAGGTCTGCTGATGGGGATCGTGGCGCGCCAGAGGGGGCGTGTGCGGGAGTCTGCGGCGAGGTGTCGCGTACAGGCGTTTAGAAGAAACGCTCGACGCGATCGTGCGCTTCGCGAGGAGGCGGTGTGATCGTTGCGTGGTCATCATCTCGTTGCGCGTGTGGCGAACGAATGCAGGCCGCGGGATGCGGTTCGCATCGCCCGAGAGCTACGCACGATGTGAGCGCAACTCCTTTCTGCATTAATCGTGACACAAGCGCAAAAGCGGTGACGGCCAGGTGCGCGCGATTGAATTTAAGGGCTTGATTTGGCCTTCAAAATACGCGCGCGAAGATTGCAAACATAGGCGATAGCAGCGCTTCGTATGCCGAAGCGCTGCGCGATTCAATGCAATGCGACATCACGTTGGCCAGACGAAGGCTTCGTGTTCGTGCGTCGTCTTGCCGACATCGACGCTACGCTTGACGGTCTTGCCGTCGTGGCTCGCGCTCACTACGTAATGGCCGCGAGGCAGCGTGACGAGCATGAATGGGCCATGCGTCTGCGTGGAGAGCAGCGTCTGGCCGTGTGCGTCGGAGATGGTCACGGGTACATCGGCGAGATATTCGTTGCCGCCCGCCGACTGGCGAGCGAATTCTAGCGAGAGAGGATAGTGCGCCGTAGCGGCTTTGAACGCCGCCGACTGATCGCTGCCGATGCCACCCGAGACGTAGGCAATATCGCCCGCATGCTGCACGGGCGGCAGGCCGTTCGCGACGTTATTCATGGTCGCGGCGAACGCGCATTGGGCGCCGAGTGCAAGCGTGAGCGTGGCAGCCAGCGAAAGCGCAGCGGTCTTGTATTGAACTGAGCGTGCATTCATTTTTCACCTCCATCGATTCGTCGATCAGACCCGGTCTGCTGCACCGGACGAACCTAGCGTAGGTTTCAAGCCTTAAATGCCGCTTAAAAGTGCTGTGAAGAAATATTTCAAGCCGTTGCCCGCACGAGCGGGCAACGGCCTTTCAATGTCAATACAAAGGCACTTTATTGCTTACTGCGGAATCATCCCCGTGAGCACATAAGCCTGAATCAACGTGATGACGCCGACGATGGCCGCGAAAAAGAGGCTATGGCGCAGCGTGAAGCGGAACAGCGACGCTTCCTTGCCGACCAGTCCCGTCGCTGCGCAGGCAACTGCGATCGATTGCGGCGAGATCATCTTGCCACTCACGCCGCCCGAGGTGTTGGCCGCTACGAGTAGCGTGTCCGACACACCGATCTGATGCGCCGTCGTGTGTTGAAGCGAGCAGAACAACGCATTCGATGAGGTATCCGAACCAGTCAGGAATACGCCGAGCCAGCCGAGCAAGGGCGAGAACAGCGGAAACGCGGTGCCGGTGCCGGCGAGCGCCAGCGCGAGCGTCGAAGACATGCCCGAGTAGTTCGCGACGAAGGCAAACGCCAGCACCAGGCCGATCGACAGCACCGGGCGGCGCAGTTCATTGAGGGTTTCGAAGAACGCGGCCACGGCGGCGCGCGGCTTCATTTTGAGGATCAGCACGGAGACGATGGCGGTCAGCATGATCGCGGTGCCAACGGCCGAAAGCCAGTCGATCTTGAACACGGCATCGTAGGGTTTGGCGCTGGCAACGATGGGGGCGGTGCGCACCACCAGTTGATCGAGACCGGGCACGTGGAAACTCAGCACGGTGCCCGCGAGCGGTCCTTTCGCAGCGAACAGCGCCTTGAACGGTTTCACGCTCCAGACCGTGACGATAGCGGTCAGCAGGATGAACGGCGACCACGCGCGCACGGTTTGCGCGACGCTGAACGGCGAGGCCTGACGGCCCGCGGGTGCTGCATTCGAGCCGCCTCCGAAGCCGCCGAGCGCTGCTGCGCCGCCGCTCACGCGCACGTTGGCGGTAGCGTTCTGCGTGGCGCGACGCGGCGACCACACCTTGAGGAACGCAGCGAGCGCGACGAGGCTCACGAGCGCCGAGGTAATGTCCGGCAGTTCCGGCCCGATGTGATTCGAGGTGAAATACTGTGTGACCGCGAAGCTGCCGCCCGCGACGAGCGCAGCGGGCCACGTTTCCTTGAGGCCGCGTTTGCCATCCATGATGAAGACGAGCCAGAACGGCACGAACAACGACAGCAGCGGCAACTGACGGCCCGCCATCGCGCCGATCAGGAACGGATCGATGCCCGTTACCTGGCCCGCAACGATGATCGGAATGCCCATTGCGCCGAAAGCCACGGGCGCGGTATTGGCGATCAGACACAGGCCCGCTGCGTAGAGCGGCTCGAAGCCGAGGCCGACCAGCAGCGCCGAGGTAATCGCCACTGGCGCGCCGAAGCCTGCCGCACCCTCAAGAAACGCGCCGAACGAGAAGCCGATCAACAGCAGTTGCAGACGCTGATCGTCGGTGATCGACAGGACCGAGGCGCGAATGACCTCGAATTGCCCGGTTTTCACGACGATCTTGTAGAGGAACACGGCTGTGACGATGATCCACGCGATCGGCCAGAGACCGTAGGCAAAGCCAAATCCTGCCGAAACGAGCGCCTGGCGCACCGGCATGCCGTATTCGAACACGGCCACGCCCAGCGCGAGCACGAGCGTGATGGCGGCTGCCACGTGGCCTTTGAGGCGCAGCCCTGCGAGGGCGACGAAGAAGAACAGAATGGGTACAGCCGCGACGAGCGCGGATAGCCAGAGACTGCCAAGCGGGGTATAGGTTTGAAGCCAAGGTTGCACTACGGTCTCCTCCGATGATGCGGGTCTAGATGGTGAAGTCTTCAGGTACGCCTTGGAATATAGTTCGCATACCTGAAGATTGGCCTTGCTATTGCGGCTGGTCGCGTTCGCGCAGCAGATCGTGCAGGCTGCGCGGCGCGGGCTTGAGCGGCGTGCGATGCTGGGTCCAGCCCATCTGCTGCGAGGGCGCAAGTGCGCGCAGGCGCGTCGCAGCCCAGCGCAAAGCGCGATACGCGCGCGGGTGCGCGAATGCGCCGCTCCAGAAGCGCCAGATGAACTGCTCGCTGCGGCTGTGGTTCGCGCCCTGGCCGCGCAGCGGATGCGCCACGTCTTCGTCCGGATCGCGATTCGCTTCGGTGCGCAGACGCACCAGCAATTGCGGAATCGGAATGCGCACCGGGCAGACCTCGCCGCATGCGCCGCACAGGCTCGATGCGGTGGGCAGATCGGCGGTCGCATCCAGACCCAGCAGATGCGGCGAAATGATCTTGCCGATCGGTCCTGGGTAAGTCGTGCCGTAGGCATGGCCACCGATGCGTGTGTACACCGGGCAGTGATTCATGCACGCGCCGCAGCGGATACATTGCAGCGTGGCGCGTAGTTGCTCGTCGGCGTAGGCCTGGCTGCGGCCATTGTCGAGCAGCACGAGATGCACTTCGCGCGGACCGTCTTTTTCGCCTGCGCGGCGCGGGCTGCTGATGAGGTTGAAATACGTCGTGATCGGCTGACCGGTGGCCGAACGCGTGAGCAGGCTCGACAGCGGCACGATATGTTCGAGCTTCGCCACCACTTTTTCCATGCCCATGATCGCGATATGCACATCGGGCACCGTGGTCGAGAGGCGGCCATTGCCTTCGTTTTCCACCAGCCAGAGCGTGCCCGTATCGGCGGCGGCGAAATTCACGCCCGAAAGACCAATCTGCGCATCGACGAAGGCGCGGCGCAGCGCGCGGCGGCCCGTCTGGATCAGCGCATCGACGTCTTCTGTATAAGGCGTATCCGGGATGTGCGCCTCGAACAGATGGGCGATATCGCCCTTCGTTTTATGAATCGCGGGCATCACGATATGCGAGGGCTTTTCGCCTGCGAGCTGCACGATGTACTCGCCCATATCCGATTCGATGCAATCGATGCCGCGCTCGCCGAGGTAATGATTCAGCTCGATTTCCTCGCTCGCCATCGACTTGCCCTTGATGACGCGCGTGGCCGCGTGGCGCTGGGCGATGCCGCGGACAATGCGATTGGCGTCGTCGGCGGTTTCGGCCCAATGGACGTGCACGCCGTTGGCGCGCAGTCGGGTTTCGAGTTGTTCGAGCAGATCGGGCAGACGCGTCAGCGCGTGCTGGCGCACCGCTTCGCCCAGGTCGCGCAGCGCTTCGAGTTCGTCGGCTTCGGGGAATTGCGCGGCGCGTTTGCCTTGCAGGAAGTCCATCGCGCCGCGAAAGCTCTGGCGCAACTGCGGATCGTCGAGCGCCGTGCGGGCGCGCTGGCGAAATTCGGCGGTGGGCACGAAATGCAGCGTATTTTCATCGCTTGGTCGTCCGGCTTGGGCGGCGTGGGCGGTCGTGCTCATTGCGCGGCTCCGTTCGAATTGGCCTGCAGGGTGGTTTGCGCTTGATCGTCGGTCAAGACAACGACCCAGAGCGCGCGTGGACCATGCGCGCCGTACGCGGTGGTCTGCTGGATGTCGGAAGTCTTCGAGGGCCCGGAGATCATCACGAGGTTGGTCGGCATGCCGTCGCGCCAGCGCTCGGCCGCAACGGCGGAGTGCAGATCCGCATGCAGGGTGTTGGCGTGCACGAGCGCGATGTGCAGCGGCGGCACGAGCGAGACGGTGCGCGGCGCGTTGGCGTCGGGGACGACCACCAGCGTGCCGGTGGCCGCGAGCCCGGAGCGCGCGACTGTAAAGCCCGCGTCGATGGTGTCAAACAGTTCGGACTTCCAGGTTTCGATCGGCTTTTCATAAGTGCATGTTTCGATGACCGGAGCGTGGGTCCGAAGCGCATCGGCCAGCGAGATGCCTTCGCTGCACGACGTATCGAGCAGCAGGCGCTCTACGCCCGTTGCCGCGAGCCGTTGCGCGAGGGCTGCAGCCCATGTCTGCGTGCTTGCGCAGACCACATCGGCGTGTGCGGCTTCGAGCATGCGCTGGAACTGCGCGACGCGCGCTGTTTGGGTCGCGAGCATCGCTGCATCGTGAGCGCGGCGCTGCGCGTAGTGCGCGTCGATGCGTTGATCGAGCACGCCAACATCTGCCGCAACGGCAGGCGCATTTGCGCGCAGACGGCCCAGCATGCGTGCGCGCGCACCCAGGGTATCGAGTTG
This sequence comes from Burkholderia sp. Ax-1719, assembly GCF_011753055.1. Lineage (GTDB taxonomy): Bacteria > Pseudomonadota > Gammaproteobacteria > Burkholderiales > Burkholderiaceae > Paraburkholderia. The sequence goes on from NZ_VWWJ01000028.1 coordinate 54,301, forward strand.
ATCCACGCTCATGCGGCCTCCCCTCCGGTGCGACGCCACAGGAACGAGGCGAGATGTTCGACCGCGAGCGGCGCACCCTTGCGTTCCGCGGCGTGGCCGATGTTGAGCAGGCAGCCGCAGTCGGCGGAGACGAGGCGGTTGCAGCCCGTCGCACACGCCGAGGCGATCTTGTCGGCGACCATCGCGCCGGAGATGTCGGGGTGCTTGAGCGAGAACGTGCCGCCGAAGCCACAGCATTCGGATTCCCGTTCGTGCTCGATGCGCGTCACGCCGGGTAGCGCATCGACGGCTTCGACGCCGTGCACGCGCGTGCCCATTTCGCGGCGCGCGCCGCAGGAGGTGTGCAGCACCACGCGTTCTTCGGGCTGCTGGCGCGCGGCGTCGCCGTAAGCGCCGTCTACGCCCAGATCGATGCCGAGCACGCGCACGAGGAATTCGGTCAACTCGTAGACGCGATCCGCGATCGATGAAGCGCGCGCGGCGTCAGCGGCGTCGCCTTCATCGTCGTTGTTGAAGAGAGCCGGCCAGTGGTGCCGCATCATGCCCGCGCACGAGCCGGACGGCACAATTACGGGCCAGGGCTGCTCGAACAGGCCGAGTTGGGCGCGCGCGACTTCGCGCGCCTGGCGTGGGTTGCCGCTGCTGTAGGCGGGCTGCCCGCAGCAGCTCTGGCCGCGCGGGAAGTGGACCGTGAGGCCTTCGCGTTCGAGCAGTTTGACAGCGTCCAGCCCCGCCTGGGGCACGAACAGGTCCACGAGGCAGGTCGCGAACAGGTAGACGTCGGTGGGGCGCGGGCCGGTGGGGTATGTCCGTGGCTTCATGTCTCGCGGGTATCGATGGGTGCGGATCGGCGTGGATCGGCGCATCTTGCAGGCGTCTCGTGGGCATGCGGGCGGCATCGTCATAACGACAATTGACGACGATGCTGGCGCGCACGCGGCGACGGCGGGTTTGTGGCGCATAATTCCCGCTTCAGGCGGCGGCGACAAACTGGTTGGACCAGTGCGCTTTCGCTCATCAGTTGAAGGTTCGGGGACGGGCAATGAGGGACAGGGCTGGCGCGCGTGGGCGCGTCGAAACAGTGATGCGCCGTATGGAAACCGCGCTGCTCGACGGCTCCTGGCGCGCGGGCGAGAAACTGCCGTCCGAGCGCACACTCGCACAGGATTACGGCGTCGCGCGCAATACGGTGCGCGAGGCGATCCAGCGCCTCGCCGCGCGCGGGCTGGTGGCGAGCCGCGCAGGCGCGGGCGTGTTCGTCACGGATCAGCTGCGCACGGGCTTTGCTTCGCCTTGGGGGCAACTGGTCGCTGATCATCCGGCCTTGCGCGACGATATCCTCGAATTCCGTCGCGTGCTGGAAGGGGCGACTGCCTATTTCGCCGCTCTGCGCGCAAGCGACGACGACCTCGTGCGCATCCGCGAGTTGATGGACGAACTGGAGCGCACGCGCGACAGCGACGACAAAGGCGCGGAAGCCGACGCCGATGCGAAGCTCCACGAAGTCATCGCGCAGGCCTCGCACAACGCCATGTTTCTGCATCTGCACACAAGCGTGCTGGGCGTGCTGCGCGAGCACATCACGATCAACGGTACGGGGTTGCGCGAGCAGAACGAGGATGCGTCCGGCCTGTTGCTGTTGCAGCACCGCACGCTTTGCGACGCGATCCTCGCGCGCCGTCCCGAGGAAGCCCGTACGGCGATGCAGACACATATCGACTTTGTCCGCGCGCGAGTGGGCGAGGAGAGCGGATTGCTCGAAACCGGTCCTACCAGTGAGCGTGCAGTCTGGCCGGGCAGCCCGAAGGCCATCGCCGCGTCGAAGCCCGCCCAAAAACGCCGCGCGCGCCGCACCAGCAACGATTGACCATGCGGCGAAAGTCGGCCAGGCGGCGTGTAGCGGCCAAAGGCTGCTAAAGTCGGCGCAGTACCGGCAAACACCCACAACAAGGAGGCAAGGCCATGAACCCGCCCACCGCGCGTATCGAATCCCTGAGCGCCGTGACGCTCACCGTGAGCGACATTGCGCGTTCGGTACGCTTCTACGAAACGCTGGGCTTTGCGCACAAACCCGGTCCGTCGATTGCCGGTTTCGCGTCGTTCGTGCTGGGCGAGCTGGGGCCGGCCTGCTATCTGAATCTGCTCGAAGGCGAGCACGGCAAGGTCGAGGGCTGGGGCCGCGCGATCTTCTACGTTTCGGATGTCGATGTCTTTTATGCGCAGATCCGCGCTGCGGGCATCACGCCCGAGTTCGCGCCGCAGGATGCGCCATGGGCCGAGCGCTATTTCCACGTGCTCGATCCCGATGGCCATGAATTGAGCTTTGCGAAGCCGCTGGGCTGAGCCTGTCGGCATTCATGCATTTGAAATATGTGTGACACCCGTAGCGCCGATAGTGGCGCGTGGCCGTGTCCGTCCGCGTGTGAAGCGCGAGCGTCGCGGGTTGTCATTGATCGAAAGAGGAGAGTCGCCATGAACGAAATGGATCGCGCGGAGTATTCCGCGCAGGCGGAGCAGGAAGCCGAACGCGAGCGCCGTCGCCGTCTCAACGAAGAACTCATCGACGCCTACGACGAAGAGCTCGAAATGGAAGTCGACGACCGCCTTCAGGAAGGCGGTCTGGAGCTTAGCGACGAAGCGCGCGCGCTGCGCAAGGTGTATTTCCGCGAGCTGATCCGCCTGCAGGGCGAACTGGTGAAGATGCAGGACTGGATCGTCAGCACGGGTCATCGCCTCGTGGTGATTTTTGAAGGCCGCGATGCGGCGGGCAAGGGCGGCGTCATCAAGCGCATCACGCAGCGCCTGAACCCGCGCATGTGCCGCGTGGCCGCGCTGCCCGCGCCGAACAACCGCGAACGCACGCAGTGGTATTTCCAGCGCTACGTCCAGCATCTGCCGGCGGGCGGCGAAATGGTGCTGTTCGACCGTAGCTGGTACAACCGCGCGGGCGTCGAACGCGTGATGAACTTCTGCTCCGACGACGAGTACGAGGAGTTTTTCCGCTCGGTGCCCGAGTTTGAAAAGATGCTGGTGCGCAGCGGCATCCAGATCGTCAAGTACTGGTTCTCGATCACCGACGACGAGCAGGAAGTGCGCTTCCAGAGCCGCATCGACGATCCGCTCAAGCAGTGGAAGCTTTCGCCGATGGACCTCGAAAGCCGTCGCCGCTGGGAAGCCTACACGCACGTCAAGGAAGCGATGCTGGCGCGCTCGCATATTCCGGAAGCGCCGTGGTGGGTCGTGCAGGGCGTGGATAAAAAGCGGGCGCGCCTGAACTGCATCAGCCATCTGCTGAGCCAGGTGCCGTACCACGAGATCGAGCATCCGCAGGTGACGCTGCCCGCGCGCGTGCATCATCCGGACTATATTCGCCAGCCGGTGCCGCCGGAGATGTTCGTGCCCGATCTGTACTGATCGACACGTTGATGCAATAAGAAAAGCCGCGCTTCCATTCAGGAAGCGCGGCTTTTTTACGTGCCGGGGAATCAGATCATCAGAACAGGTGGCGGAACAGCCAGTAGAGCGCGCCCGCGAGCACGATCGACACCGGCAGCGTGAGCACCCACGCCAGGATGAGGCTGCGCACCGTGTTCCATTGCAGACCCGAACCGTTGGCGGCCATCGTGCCCGCCACGCCCGAGGACAGCACGTGCGTGGTCGACACCGGCAGGCCGTAGACGTCGGCGGCGCCGATCGTTGCCATCGCCACGAGTTCGGCGCTCGCGCCCTGGCCGTAGGTCAGGTGCGTTTTGCCGATGCGCTCGCCCACCGTCACGACGATGCGCTTCCAGCCCACCATCGTGCCCAGACCCAGCGCGATGGCCACCGCCACCTTCACCCACGTCGGGATGAACTTGGTGGCGTGATCGGTCTGCGCCTTGAAGTTGTCGATGGCCTTGGCGTCGGCGGGCGAGAAGGCGGGTTGCTTGGCCTTGTCCATCAGGCGGATCGCTTCGGAGGCCAGATACATGTTGTTGCGCACGTTATCGACCACCGATTGCGGCACCTGCGAGATCGAACCGTAGCCGCCGACCTGCTCGCCCAGCTGGTTCGACAGCGCGGCGAGCGCCGGCACCGTCGCCGGCGTGGCCGAGCGCGAGCCCACGAAGCGCTCGACTTCGGCGCGCGCATCGGCGGGCGCGGCCACGCCGTTTGCGTACTTGGTGAGCGTGTTGGCGGCCTCATGCGCGACGGCGATGAAGGTCTGTGTTTCGGCGGGCGTCACGGCCTTGTTGAGCGCGTAGGCAGTGGGCACCGTGCCGATCAGGATCAGCATGATGAGGCCCATACCCTTCTGGCCGTCGTTCGAACCGTGCGCGAACGACACGCCGGTGCAGGTCAGGATCAGCAGCGCGCGGATCCAGAACGGCGGCGGCTCGTTGCCCTTCGGCTCGCTATAGAGCGCGGGCACCTTCACCAGCGCCTTGAGCACGAGCAGCAGGAGCGCGGCCAGCAGGAAGCCGACGATCGGCGAGAACAGCAGCGACTTGCCGACGCCCAGCGCCTGGCTCCAGTCCACGCCGCTCGTACCGTTCGCGCCGTGCATCAGCTGGTTCATCAGGCCCACGCCGATGATCGAGCCGATCAGCGTGTGCGAGCTCGATGAAGGCAGGCCGAAATACCACGTGCCCAGATTCCAGATGATGGCGGCGATCAGCAGGGCGAACACCATCGCGAAACCCGCGCTGCTGCCCACCTGCAGGATCAGCTCGACGGGCAACAACTGCAGGATGCCGAAGGCCACGGCCCCGGTCGAGGTCAGCACGCCGAGGAAGTTCCAGGCGCCCGACCAGATCACGGCGAGGTTGGGCGAGAGCGAGTGCGTGTAGATGACGGTCGCAACGGCATTCGCGGTATCGTGGAAGCCGTTGACGAATTCGAAGCCCAGTGCGATCAGCAGGGCGATGCCGAGCAACAGCCACGGCAACGCGGAGCTTTCGCGCACGGGAGAAAGGTCGTCGGCGAGATGCATGCCTACATAGACGGCACCGGCAGCGATGACGAGCAGGAAAACGAGCAGGCTCGCGTTACGGCCGCGCGTGGGCGCGGCGCCCGGCTGCGGTGACAGGGAAAGATCCGGCATGACGAGCAGGCTCCTGTGTGTAGCGGGTAGTGAGAAAACAGGGGGATTTGTTCAGTCGAAACCGCTTTGAAAGCGGCGGTGAAAGCAACGCTTCCGATCATGCGGAGCATGCGTGACGGATTGATGACATCGAGGAGCAAGCCATGCCGAAGGACGGCCGCAGGCGGTAAAAAATGGCCGCTGCAGGCGGGTTTTTGTCGGAGGATTGCGGACTTGGCGGATCGTATTCAGGAGTCTGTGCAAGGGCCGTCCGCGCATGGGCTGGCGAGGCGCGTTTTCGCTCCCGGCCGGCGCCTGCGGGTGCGACGCTGGATCTTCGCGCGCGGCAAGGATCTGACCGGGCTGATCGGCGGTCATCCGTTTTTTGCGGGGTGGGCGGGCACGCTCGTCGCCACGCTGATGGCGGCGCTCACCTACGCGGCGCTTTATGAAGGGCGTGCCGAGGAGCTGCGCCACGCGGTCGAGAATTCGTCGAATATCGTGCGCATCGTCACAAGCGATATCGCGCGCAACGTCGAGCTCTACGATCTGTCGCTGCGCGCGGTCGTGTCGGGCGCGCAGCAGCCGCAGACCTGGGCGCTGCCCGACGCGCTGCGTCAGCGCATGCTGTTCGATCGCGCCACGGCGGCGTCGTTTCTCGGCGGCGCTTATGTGCTGGATGCGCAGGGGCGCGTGAAGGCTTCGCAAAGCGGCAACCTCGCGCCCGGCGTTTCCTTTGCCGACCGCGATTACTTCGTTGCGCAGCAGCGCGATCCGCATGCCGGTCTGTTTATTTCGAAGCCCTATCTATCGCGCCTGCGCAAGGGCGTGCTGTCGATCGCGCTGTCGCGCCGTATCGACGCGCCCGATGGGTCCTTCGCGGGTGTTGCATTGCTCGGCGTGCGGCTCGAATACTTCCAGCAGCTCGTGGAACGCATCGACGTGGGGCAGCGCGGCGGCGTTTTCATCATCATGCAGGACGGTACGCTGCTCGCGAGCAAGCCGATGATGCCGCTTGGCATCGGTGCGAATTATGCTAGCTGGCACAACTACCGCATCATCTCGCAGCACGACGCGGGTACCTTCACCGCGCATTCGGAAGCGGATGGCGTGGAGCGCGTCTACACCTATGCGCATGTGGGCACGATGCCGGTCATCGTGGGCGTGGCGCCGGCCGTCGACGATATTCTCGCCAGCTGGCGGCGGCGTTCGTGGCTCGCGCTGGCCATGACGACGGTGTTCGGCGGCGCATGGGTGGCGGTGTCGTGGATTCTCGCGTTCGCGCTGCGCGACAAGGTGCTCGCGCAAGCCGCGTTGCAACGGCTCGCGCTCACCGATCCGCTGACGGGCCTCGCGAATCGCCGGGCGCTGGATGAGCGACTGATCGTCGAATGGCGGCGTGCGGTGCGCTCGCAACAGCCGCTCGCGGTGCTGTTCTTCGATATCGATCACTTCAAGATCTTCAACGACACCTACGGCCACGCAGCGGGCGACGAAGTGCTCGCGCTGGTGGCCGAGCGGATTTCCTCGGGCACACGGCGAGCTTCGGACATGACGGCGCGCTACGGCGGCGAGGAGTTCGCGGTCGTGCTGCCCGGCACGCCGCTGGCGGGCGCGCAGAAGATCGCCGAAAAAATCCGGCGACGGGTGGAGTCGGCCAATCTTTCGCATAGCGGTTCGCGCTACGGCCGCGTCACGGTGAGCGTGGGCTGTGCGGGCTGCGCGCCGCCGGTGGCAGGCAGCGGCGGTGGCAGCGGCGCACAATTGCTGGCCGCCGCCGACGTGCTTCTCTACGAAGCGAAGTCGGCGGGGCGCAACCAGGTGCATGCAAAAGAGTGGACCGGCGAGACGGGCTCTGCGTCCGCGACGGACGCGCCGTCTCCGTCCTGACTGGCGCGGTCTGAACCGCGCGTGAACTTCGCGCCTTTAGCGCGCCGATTTCGACAGGCGGTGTCCCAGTCCCAGGTTGGATACGATCTGCCAGGTGTAGACGCGCGAATAGTGCACGCCAAATTGCCTGCCGATCAGCTCACGCACGCGGCTATTGGTCCAGGCGTCGCTGGGGAAGCCGTGTTCGCGGGCGGAACCGTGCAGCGCGCCTGCAATCCAGCCTAGCGCAGCCTGATCGAGCACGGAAGGTCGGCCGCCCACGCTCATCTGCTGTAGCGCAGTGAGCCCGCCGTCTTCGACGATGGTTTTGTATCGGCGCACCGTCTGGGCGGAGAGGTGCAGGGAATCGGCCACGGCGTTCACCGTTGCGCCATCCACCAACATCTGGCCGGCAGCCATTCGGCGCGCGACGCTGGGCAAGTTCTCGGTTCTGGTAAGCATGTGATCACTCGTCAACGAAAGATTCCGGTCATGCGGCTTACGGAAGCGCCGCTCCAGTCAACCCTCTCAGTGCATGCGGGTCTAGTCGCTTGCTACGGTCCTGCAAAGCTGTTGCGTCATGCGGGGCCATCGCGGACGGCGAAACGAGGCGCCCATAGTGGGCGCTTGCGGATTGGCCTGGAGTGATTCGGCGACACAGGGTCCAGGTTCACCCGCAGCGGATATTAATAATTGTTTTTGTATGGATTGTGTATAGCTGGCGGAAAAATAGTCTGCTTGACTTAGCGTTTTTCCTGGACTATCGGAAAAAATGATCGTGTCCGATTCGCTCAACAATGCGTGCCGCCATCGCACATTTGCGCCACGATCGACCCAATCGGCGGGTTTTCACAACGTTTGCAATCCTTTTTATCGCCCCGATTGCATGACGAATGCCACTTAACGGCATCGAATCGGAAAATTTGTGCAGAATGCCTTTTCCGAATCGGTATGAATGGAATTAAGCGGCTCTTTTCGATTCGGATAAACGGGTTTGCCGGATTCGCTTAATAACGTATTTCGCAATACGGACTTATGCGAACTGGTTATCGCTAAACCGCCGGAACGCCCGGGACTGTGTGTCTTGATCTACACGCGACCTTGCAGCGAACCGCTTGACGGCTATTGGGGATGAACAAGGAACTCGAAGACAAGGTTGAACGTTTGCTGCGGCGCGCGGCGGGCCGGCGCGGCCTGGTGCCGTATGGCACGTTCCACGCGCTGTTCGCGCAGGATGTGCCGCTGCGTGAGCGCTACGAGAAGCTGGAAAACGCGGCAGCCGCATTGTGTGCGCCGCAGGTGGCCGATTACGCTTCGTTGCTCGCGACCGATTCGGGCCTGCCAGGCCCCGACTTCTACACGCGTTTCAGACGGCTGCATTCGGAGCGTTATTACGCCACGCTCGGGGCTGACCGTCATCGCATGCTCAAGCTCACGGAGAAGCGTCAACTGGCGAGCGAAGAACGCGAGCGGGTCTACGATCACTATCGCAGCGCCGTGCTTGCGCCGGCGCTGCACGAAGCCTGAACACACAGGTTCGAGTGCCGGAAACCGGCATCGAATAGATATTTCGTTATGCGTAACAATAATCCGTGCCGACATTTATCCAGATAGCTATCTAGCCCGAGGAAATCCTGTCATGAGAATCAACGACCGATCGAGGAAAGCGCCGCGTTTAAGTGCCTTGCTGGTTGCATTGGCGATGTCCGCGCCGCTCTATGCGCAGACCGCGTCGGCGCCCGATGCCGCGGCAAGCGCGCCCACCGGCTTGTTGCAGGTGGGCGAAGTGCAGACCGTGGCGCATGTGGTGAGCGTGGATGCCGCCAACAATGCGGTGACGCTGCGCGGCCCGCAAGGCAGGCAGACGACGGTAGCGGTGGACCCGGCGGTGGCGAACGTCAGCAAACTCGCACCCGGCGATCAGGTCAACATTCTCTACAGGGAAGCGTTGTTGTTGCGCGCTGACAAGGTGGACGCGAAGGGCATTCGTGCACGCGTGGAAACGACTGCCGAGACTCCGGCCTCGGATGGCGTGACGGCAGCGGCGCGTTCGGTCCAGGTGGTGGCAACGGTGCAGAAGATTGACCGCAAGCACCGCAAGGTGACGTTGCGCGGCCCAACGCGTACCGTTGTGGTGGACGTGCCGAAGGACGTTCCGCTCGAAAAGCTCAAGGTGGGCGACAACATTCGCGCCGATTATGTGGGCGCGACGGCGGTGGAAGTGATGCGCAACGGCGCGCGCGTGGAATAGCAAGAGATAGGGCGCGCCTGACACCAGGCGCGCCCGGCGCATGGCGGCAAACGCCAGCGCTGCGATCAATCCACGCGATTGCGATCGCGCGCGAGGATCGATACGTACACAGCCGTTGAAACAATGATGACGATTGCGCCGGTCACCACCTTGGCGTGATTGAATTCCACCAGCCCGATCACGGCAATGGCAATGCCTGTTGCCGAGCCCAGCGTGCCGATGGCAGCCACGAGAATGCGCAGCTTGCTCCAGACGCGATGGCGTCGTTCCGGCCCGGCGCCCGCTCTCAGTCGATCGAAGATCATGGTGGTCCTTCCCGTGGATGACGGCCGGTGACATCAGGCAATCCCATGGCACACCCGTGGCAAACCGGTGGCAGACCCGTCACAGCAAGCAGCCCACCGGCCGACTCGAATCAGAAGACTCGAATCGATTATAGCGATCGGGGCATTCTGCGCTTTCAGGGCGCTCGCGCGGCGCCCCGTCGGGAAAGTTTTCGCGCACATTTGCGCGCGTTTAAGTTTGTCTTAATTTTGCGGAGCCATCATGGGTCCGTCGGGTCGATTCGATAGTCGATTCGCGGTTGTTCTTCACGTCCCCTGTTTAGCCGCCGATGTCTTATCGGCGGCTTTTTTTTGCGCGCAAGTTTAGCTTTCGCCAGGTTTGCAACCGTGCGGGACAACGCCGATGACGGCTTACTCGTGCTCGGGGAAGCCCGCGCGCCCTTGCGTCAGGTCGCGCAGCGCGTCGCGTGCGGCGTCCACGGCCGTCACAGGCATCTGGATCGTGAGCCGCACCGTCATGGTGTAGCGGCTGTCCACCAGCGTGTACTGGGCCTGTTCGATCCAGTGGCGCACATGCGTTTCTTCGGCATAGCTCACTTCCACCGTTAGCCGGGCCTGCGCCACGCGCTCGACGCGCGGCGCGTCCTGCAAGGCGCTCGCGATGGCGTCGGTGTAGGCGCGCACCAGGCCGCCCGCGCCCAGCTTGACTCCGCCGTAATAGCGCACCACGGCGGCCAGCACGCCGTCCAGATCGTGATGGCGCAGCACTTCCAGGATTGGCCGGCCAGCCGTGCCGGAGGGTTCGCCATCGTCGGACATGCCGGACTGGCCGCCCGCGAGCAGCGCCCAGCAGACGTGCGTGGCAGTCGGGTGTTCTTCGCGCAGGCGGCGCAATTCGATCATGGCCGCGTCGCGGTCGGCGACCGGAATCGCCAGGCCAATAAAGCGGCTCTTGCGGATATCCAGCTCCGCGCTGACGGTGGAGGCGAGGGTGTAAGTGGGCAAAGCAGGCAGGACGGCGTGGACGAAACCGTCATGTTAGCGGATGCGGCCGAGAGCGCCGCCAACGCCCCGCCCCGCACGGAAAACCTGCGACCACAAGACGCGTTCCCATATCTTGACAATATCTGTAATGGATTCTTGCGGCTTGTGCTAATGACGCATCGGGAGCGAGGCCCGATAATGACGTTCGTGACGGGTCTAGCTCTGGCTGGGGCGATGCCGAACTCCTCATTCGGTGATCCGTCATTTCCCGAATTCTTCACGCTGCGCCCCATTTTCCGGCGGCGCGCGCCTTCCCCGTAGCATCCAAAAAAATCCCGGTCGGGACGCTGTCCATGGACCGGGGTTCATAAGGCTCGCCTGTTCTCAAGAGGCGATTCCACCTTACGCCCATCAAAAATCCATCGCAACGCGAAAAAAAAGCCCGACTTTCGCCGGGCCCTAAGTGTGACCGCACCCGTTGCCGGGCGCGGCACCTGCAAAAAAGCTTTGCTTACGCTGCGAGCAGCGAGCGCAGCACGAACGGCAGGATACCGCCGTGCTTGTAGTAGTCGACTTCGATCGGCGTGTCGATGCGCAGCAGCACCTGCACGCGCTCGTCCTTGCCGTCCTTGCGATGGATCACCAGCGTCAGGTCCTGCTGCGGCTTGAAGTCGTCCGTGAGGCCTTCGACGTCGAAGGTTTCCTCGCCGGTCAGACCGAGCGATTGCACGCTGTCCGAGCCCTTGAACTGCAGCGGCAGCACGCCCATGCCGACCAGGTTCGAGCGGTGGATACGCTCGAAGCTGCGTGCGACCACGGCCTTCACGCCCAGCAATTGCGTGCCCTTGGCGGCCCAGTCGCGCGACGAACCCGTGCCGTACTCTTCGCCCGCGAACACCATGGTGGGCGTGCCGGCGTCGATGTACTTCATGGCGGCGTCGTAGATCGAGAGCTGTTCGCCGCTCGGCTGATGGATCGTCAGGCCGCCTTCGACGCGCGTGCCGTCGGCCTTCGCCGGGATCATCAGGTTCTTGATACGCACGTTCGCGAACGTACCGCGCATCATCACGTCGTGGTTGCCGCGGCGCGAGCCGTAGCTGTTGAAATCGGCCTTCTGCACGCCGTTTTCCTTCAGCCACTTGCCTGCCGGCGAGTCTTCCTTGATTGAGCCGGCCGGGCTGATGTGGTCGGTCGTGACCGAGTCACCGAAGATGCCCAGTGCGCGCGCGCCCTTGACTTCCGCGACTTCCGACGACGGCGTCATCGAGAAGTCAGCGCCGAAGAACGGCGGCTCGGCGATATAGGTCGACTTCGGCCAGTCGTAGACCTGGCCTTCCTCGCCCTCGATCTTGCTCCACAGATCGCCCTTCGTGGTGAGCTTCGCGTAGTTCTTCTGGTAGACGTCGGCGTCCAGCGCGAACTTGAGCAGTGCGTTCACTTCTTCGCTGGTCGGCCAGATGTCGCCCAGGTAGATGTCGCGGCCGCCCTTGCCCTTGCCGACCGGTTCCGTCATCAGGTCGCGCGTGATGTTGCCCGCGATCGCGTAAGCGACCACCAGCGGCGGCGAAGCCAGGAAGTTCGCGCGGATGTTCGGGTGAATCCGCGCTTCGAAGTTACGGTTGCCCGACAGCACAGCCGCCGCGACCACGTCGTTCTTGACGATCGACTCGTTCAGTTCCGGCGTCAGATCGCCCGCGTTGCCGATACAGGTCGTGCAGCCGTAAGCCGCGAGTTCGAAGCCGAGCTTCGAGAGGTAGGGCAGCAGGCCGGTCTTCGTCAGATATTCCGTGACGATGCGCGATCCCGGCGCCAGCGACGTCTTGATGTGCGGTGCGACCGTCAGGCCCGCTTCCACGGCCTTCTTCGCCAGCAGGCCGGCGGCCAGCAGCACGGAAGGGTTCGACGTGTTGGTGCACGACGTGATGGCGGCGATCAGCACGTCGCCGTTATGCAGCTTCACCTTGTCGGCGACGTCGTATTCGGCGGCCAGATCGTCGGCCTTCTTGTTGAAGCCGTTTTCCGCGACCGGCTTCGAGAACAGGTCGGTAAACGTGGACTTCACGTTGCCGATTTCGATACGGTCCTGCGGGCGCTTCGGACCGGCCAGCGACGGCGCGACCGTGCCCAGATCCAGCACCAGCGTCTTGGTGTAATCGATTTCGCCGGCCTTCGGAATGCCGAACAGTTCCTGCGCCTTGAAGTAGTTCTCGAACGCCGAGATTTCGGCCTGCGTGCGGCCCGTGCCCTTGAAGTAGTCGATGGTTTTCTCGTCGACCGGGAAGAAGCCCATGGTCGCACCGTATTCCGGCGCCATGTTGCCGATGGTCGCGCGGTCCGGCAGCGACAACGAAGCCGTGCCTTCGCCGAAGAATTCGACGAACTTGCCGACGACCTTCTCCTTGCGCAGCATTTCGGTGATCGTGAGCACCAGGTCGGTGGCCGTGCAGCCTTCGCGCAGCTTGCCCTTCAGCTCCACGCCCACCACGTCCGGCGTGAGGAAGTACACCGGCTGGCCGAGCATGCCGGCTTCGGCTTCGATACCGCCCACGCCCCAGCCCACCACGCCGATACCGTTGATCATGGTGGTGTGCGAGTCGGTGCCCACCAGCGTGTCCGGGTAATAGACTGTATCGCCGCCTTCGGCCTTCTTGTGCACGCCGCGCGCGAGATATTCCAGGTTCACCTGGTGAACGATGCCGATGCCCGGCGGCACGACCTTGAACGTGTCGAACGCCTGCATGCCCCACTTCATGAACTGGTAGCGCTCGTTATTGCGCTGGAATTCCAGCTTCATGTTCAGGTCGAGCGCATCCTTCTGGCGGAAGTAGTCGATCTGCACCGAGTGGTCGACGACCAGATCCACCGGCACCAGCGGCTCGATGACCTTCGGGTCCTTGCCAACCTGCTTCGCGACGCCGCGCATGGCCGCGATGTCCGCGAGCAGCGGCACGCCGGTGAAGTCCTGCAGTACGACGCGGGCGACGACGAACGGGATTTCGTCGACGCGCGATGCATTGGGTTTCCAGTTCGCGAGCTGCTCGATGTGCTCTTCCGCGATCTTCTTGCCGTCGTAGTTACGCAGCACGGACTCGAGCACGAGACGGATCGAGACCGGCAGGCGATCGATCTTCACGCCGAGCTGCTTGCCGAGTTGCGGCAGCGAGTAGAACTTGCCTTTGCCGGAACCGCTGTCGAATTCCTTTAGCGTTTTGTGGAGATTGTGGGCCATGGTGTTTTCCTTCGTTTAATCGCGGAAATAACGCTTTACTACACGTGTGCTGCTGATACTTTTATCTGCCTGGTTTGTTGTCTGGTAGCGGCCTCGGGTGGGCGAGACTGCTCAGATCACATACAAGTCTACGTATTCATGCACCGGCATGGCGTCAAGCCGTGCCGCATCGAGCGAAACTTCAAGAATGGCCTGCTGCTGTTTCGCCGCAAAGCGGCGCGCGAGGTTCGTGCGGAACTTCTCGACCAGCAGCGGGATGCCTTCGTCGCGGCGACGACGATGGCCGATTGGGTACTCCACCACGACTTCGGGCAGCGTCGTGCCGTCGTTCAGCTCGACGGTGAGCGCATTCGCAATCGAACGCTTCGCTGGGTCGTGGTAATCCTGCGTGAACTGCGGGTCTTCGACACAGACCATCCTGGCGCGCAAGGCGTCGATGCGCACGTCGCGCGCCACCTCGTCTTCGTAGTCGGCGGCGGTGAGGCGGCCGAACAGCAGCGGCACGGCCACCATGTACTGGATGCAGTGGTCGCGGTCGGCGGGATTCGCCAGCGGCCCGGTCTTGTCGATGATGCGGATCGCCGCTGCGTGGGTGCGGATGGTGATCCGCTTGATGTCTTGCGCCGTCCTGCCTTGCTGCGCGAGCTGGCCGTGCAGCGTCATGGCGGCTTCAGCGGCAGTCTGGGCGTGGAATTCGGCGGGGAACGCAATCTTGAACAGCACGTTTTCCATCACGTACGTGCCGTAGGGGCGCTGGAACCGGAACGGCTGGCCCTTGAACGAGACGTCGTAGAAGCCCCAGGTCTTTGCCGTGAGCGCTGACGGATAGCCCATCTCGCCGGTCTTTGCGATCAACGCGAGGCGCACGCCACGCGAAGTGGCGTCGCCGGCCGCCCACGATTTGCGCGAGCCGGTGTTGGGCGTGTGACGATAGGTGCGCAGCGCCTGGCCATCGACCATCGCCAGCGAGACAGCATTGATGAGTTCGTCGCGCGTGAGGCCGAGCAGTTGCCCGGCCACGGCGGTCGAGGCGAGCTTGACCAGCAGAACGTGGTCGAGACCGACCTGGTTGAACGCGTTCTCCAGCGCCATGCAGCCCTGGATCTCGTGCGCCTTCACCATGGCTTCAAGCACATGCTTCATGGTGAGCGGCGGCTTGCCCTGCGCCACGGCCGTGCGCGAGAGCCAGTCGGCGGTCGCGAGGATCGCGCCCAGGTTATCCGACGGATGGCCCCACTCGGCGGCAAGCCAGGTGTCGTTGAAGTCGAGCCAGCGGATCATCGCGCCAATGTTGAAGGCGGCCTGAACCGGGTCGAGCTGGAATGAGGTGCCGGGCACTTTCGCGCCGTGCGGGACGATCGTGCCTGGCACGATCGGTCCCAGCAGGCTGGTGCAGGCAGGGTAGGAAAGCGCTTCGAGTCCGCAGCCGAGCGTGTCGATCAGGCAAAGCCGCGCCGTCGACAGCGCGAGCGCACTGTTCACCGGCGCATTCAGGACATAGTCGACGATGTCGACGAGAACCTGATCCGGCTGCGGCCTGACGTTGGCGGCGGGTGCGGACATCGCGGCTTTCCGCGGACCTTACTGGCCCGATGCGCCGCTCGCCGGTGCTGCGCGGTTGGCCGGGTTCAGGGCGTTTGCCTGAGTCGGCGCCATTGCGCCTTGCTGCATTGCAGCAGTCTTGCACTCGTCGGCCAGACGCGAGCTGTCCTTGTCCGAGAACAGCATGGCCTTGGTCGGGATCACGACCAGGTCGAGGCCGGTAGCGGCGTCGTGGAAACGGTCTGCGCCCGTCGTCGTCGATTGACGCGGCAGGTTGTAGTTCTTGTTCGCCCAGTGAACGGTGACGATCTGGTCACGCGCCATGTCGCCCTTCAGGTCGAACTGCATGCCTTCTGCGCAGCTCCAGTGTTCCGAACCTTCCGGCACTGCGTCGACCTTCGCTTCCTTGGCCGGGTTGGCCTTGCGCTTGATGATGCGGTGCTTCGGTGCCGGCTTCGCGGGCTTCTTTGCCGTCGTCGTCGACGTGGTGCCTTGTGCGGCGGCGTCGGTTGCGGCCAGCAGCATCGTCGAGGACAGCGCGCCAATGACGGTAGCGATCAGCAATTTCTTCATGGAGTCGGACCTTTATGTCTCAAATCGGTTGAACAGTGCGCGGCCACGGGCTGTGGCCGCCGGTTGCACTGCGCGCGCCCCGTGAGCGCGCAGCGGACGCTATTTTCACCTATTTATCGGCACGGATTTCAGTTTTTCCGGTGCGTAAAAAAAATGCTCGGGCCGGTTCTGTGCGAACTCATGCACGCCCCGGCCTCATGCCGCCGCGCCCTCGCCGAAGAGCGGCGCGGCCTCCGTCGGCACGGCGCGGCCGGTCGAGCGCGCGCGGCGCAGCACCGACCAGTAATACCGGTAGCTGGCGCGGTCGTGCAGCGTGTCGCCGTGGCGCGTCGGGCCCCACTGGGCGTGCTGCGCGGCCAGCAGGATGTCGGCGGCGGTGACAATTTCCTCGTTGCGCGGCGCAAACGCGGCCACGATGGCCGGAATCTGCGCGGGATGGATGCTCCACATGCGCGTGTAGCCGAACTCGTTGCGCGCACGCTGGGCGTCGTTGGCGACGGTCGTCATATCGCGCACTTCGGTGCTGACGTTGTGTGACGGAACCTTGCCGAACGCATGGCAGGCCGCGGCGATTTCAAGCTTGGCGCGGCGCACGAGCGGATGGTCGAACTGGCCGGGCGAGCGCATCGCGCTGTCGGGAATCGCGCCGTCATGCGCAGATACGAAGTCCATCAGGCCGAAGCTCAGCGATTCGACGCCGCGCAGCGCGGCCAGATCGAAGGCGCGCGCGAGCGCGCCGTGGGTCTCGACCAATAGCTGTACGGGAATGGCTTTTTCGATGCCCATTTCCACGCGTGTGGCTTCGATGAACGCGGTCATCTCGGCCGCGTCGGCCACGGCACGGATCTTTGGCAGCATGATGAACGCCGGCGAACGCTTTGCGGCGCGCAGGATCAGGCGGACGTCGTCGCGCCAGTGCGGGTGGTGGAAATCATGGATACGCACGCCAACGCGCCCGAAGCGGTCGTGTTCGCCGCCCAGCATCGACGCGACGAGTTCCGCATGTTCGGCCTCGTGGCCAACCTGGGCGCCGTCTTCGCAGTCGAGTGTGATATCGAAAACCGGGCCCAGCTCCTGCTGCAGCGCGAGGGATTTGAGCATCAGCTTCTCGCTGCCGGCGTAGTGATCGCACGCGGGCAGGAGAGTGGGGGGAGCTTCGCCGTCAAACAACACTTCCGCGGGGAGGATGGCGCGCATCTTCGGCGTCAGGGGATGAGGGTTGTGGAAAAAACCTGATTCGTATGCGTCCTGCGTTCGGCGTAGTGAACAAGCCGGGGGCAAGGCGCGTGCGGATCAGTGCGCGGGACGGAGGGCGTGTACGGGTGGTACGGCCCAAACCCGCGCATGAACCGGAAGCCGCCGCATTGCAACGGCATTCCGGTTGGCCTGCATCGAGCTTACTTGAGCAGGTGAGCGACGCCTTCGCGCTCTTCGAGCAGCTCGTTGAGCGTGCCCGTCATCTTTTCGCGCGAGAATGCGTCGATTTCCAGACCTTCGACGCGCTTGTACTCGCCGTTTTCGCAGGTAACCGGCACGCCGTAGATGATGTCTTCGGGGATTTCGTACGAGCCGTCCGACGGGATGCCCATCGTGACCCACTTGCCGTTCGTGCCGAGGACCCAGTCACGCACGTGGTCGATCGCTGCGTTGGCGGCCGAAGCTGCCGACGACAGGCCGCGTGCTTCGATGATCGCTGCGCCGCGCTTGCCGACCGTCGGGATGAACGTGTCGCGGTTCCACACGTCGTCGTTGATCAGCGCGTTGAGCGACTGGCCTTCGACCGTGGCGAAACGGTAGTCGGGGTACATCGTCGGCGAGTGGTTGCCCCACACAGCGAGCTTTTCGATCGAAGCGACCGGCTTGCCCGACTTGGCGGCCAGTTGCGACAGCGCGCGGTTGTGGTCCAGACGCAGCATGGCCGTGAAGTTCTTCTTCGGCAGATCCGGAGCCGACTTCATGGCGATGTAGGCGTTCGTGTTGGCCGGGTTGCCGACGACCAGCACCTTGACGTCGCGGCTGGCGACGTCGTTCAGGGCCTTGCCCTGAACCGTGAAGATTTCCGCGTTGGCCGAGAGCAGATCCTTACGCTCCATGCCCTTCGAGCGCGGACGTGCGCCAACCAGCAGGGCGACGTCGGCGTCCTTGAACGCGACCTTCGGGTCGTCCGTGATGACCACGCCTGCGAGCAGCGGGAAGGCGCAGTCGTCGAGTTCCATCACGACGCCCTTGACGGCAGCTTGCGCTTGCGGGAGGTCCAGCAGTTGCAGGATGACGGGCTGATCCTTGCCGAGCAGGTCGCCGTTCGCGATACGGAACAGCAGGGAGTAAGCGATCTGACCTGCGGCGCCGGTGACGGCAACGCGCTTTGCGGGCTTAGCCATTGAAAATCTCCAGGAAGATGCGTTAGACGCCAGGGTAAAACGCCATTCTATATGCGCGTCACCCGAAGCGTTCGTGAATCAGACGGCCCCTTTTCCAGGCGTGCGGGCGAGGCCTTGCGGGGCCTGTTGCGCACGCCGGCGGGCGGGCCGCCATGCCGGTAACCTGTACGACGAAGCTCGGGAATGAACGGGGACGCCCTGGAGGGAACGCCTGACGCGGGCCGCTTTGCGTATGCCGACTCCTGCAACAGCTCGGCTGGGACGGTCCACAGGCGCGTCGCGCGGGAGATTGCGCGGGCGGGGCGGATCGAAAACCGCTACTGCATGACTGCTAGAGGGAACAGCATGTGCAAGGCGGACTGCGGCGCATTTCGCCACGAAGTGGATGCTGCCGGCGGCTCCCGTGATTCACACGCGGTCGCCCGCAAACCCTTGCTCGATCGGCAGTTTAGGATTCGCAATGGGTAAAGTCAACACTATCTTATGTCTTATATAAGACATATCTGTTGCAGCCAAAAGGGTAGATTTCAGCGGGGGTTTATGTTGAAATGCGCGCCATGAATGCGAACCCGGTCAGCAACGCGAATTCCTCCGCTCCCGAAAGCGGTGCGCCTGCGTCCGCCTCCGGTTCTTCGACTGCGGCGCCGACGGCCTCGCCGTCCCCCACCTTCAGTCCGCTCTATCAGCAGATCAAGGGGCTCATTACACAGAGCCTCGAGACCGGCGAATGGAAGCCCGGCGAAATCATCCCTAGCGAAGTCGAACTGGCTGCCCGTTACAAGGTCAGCCAGGGGACCGTGCGCAAGGCGATCGACGAACTGGCTGCCGACAACCTGCTGGTACGACGCCAGGGCAAGGGTACGTTTGTTGCGACGCACAACGAAGAACGCGCCCAGTTTCGCTTCCTTAGATTGCTGGCTGATGACGGCGCGGAGCATCCGCACGTCAGCCGCCTGCTCGAGTGCCGCCGCCTGCGCGCCTCGGCTGAGATCGCGCGTCAGCTCGACCTCAAGCCGGCCGATCCGGTGGTGCTCATCAAACGTCTTCTGCAGTTCGACGGCGAGAGTACCGTACTCGACGAAATCTGGCTGCCTGGCGGTGTATTCCGCGGCCTCACGGCCGAGCGCCTCGCCGAGTATAAAGGCCCGCTGTACGCCATGTTCGAAGCCGACTTCGGCACGCGTATGATTCGTGCAACTGAGAAGATCCGCGCCGTGGCCGCCGAGCCCGCGGTTGCCGATCTGCTCAATGTGCCAGCGGGTTTTCCATTGCTTTCCGTCGATCGGGTGTCCTATACCTATGGAGACCGGCCGGTCGAAGTACGCCGTGGTTGGTATGTCACAACCGGGTACTACTATCAGAATGACCTGAGTTGAAAAGAGAGCCCACAGGAGACAGGTGGGCCTTCCCCCCGCGCTAGTCGTTTCGCGCGCGCATCAGCGGTTAGCAGGGCTGATTTCGCTGCAGCGCGAAAAGAAAAGGCGGTAAAATTGCGTATTAGTGTTAACACATAGTAGGGGTCTAGCATGGCAGAAGCCGCAAAAAAACCGAGGCCGGAATACCGGAACATCGGGATTGGGCAGATATTGTTCGCATACCGCCTGCCGTTGGCCGGTCGCGTATCGATCGGTCACCGCGTGAGCGGTGCACTTCTATTCCTATTCCTGCCTTTCCTGTTGTTCCTGTTGGATCAGAGCCTCACTTCGGAACTCAGCTTCGAGTTCTTCAAGGGCTTCCTTTCCAACATCATCGTCAAGCTCATCGTGCTGGTCCTCGGATGGGCGTTCCTCTTCCACTTCTGCGCTGGCGTGCGCCACCTGTTCATGGATTTCAACCATGACCTCGCGGCTAAAGAAAAAGGCAAATCGACCTCGCTCGTCGTCGTTGTCATCTCCACGATCCTCACGATCGCCTTCGCGGCAAAACTCTTCGGAGCGTTTTAAGAATGTCGGCTAAAAACGGGATTGGTCCGAAGCGCCTCGTTGTTGGCGCTCACTACGGCCTGCGCGACTGGATTGCCCAGCGCGCTACCGCCGTGCTCATGGCGATCTACACGGTTGTGCTGCTGGTGCTGTTCTTCGGCGCACACGACTTTTCTTACGAAGGCTGGGCGTCGATTTTCTCCGCCCAATGGATGAAGCTCGCGACGTTCGTCATGCTGCTCGCGCTGTTCTATCACGCCTGGATTGGCGTGCGCGACATCTGGATGGACTACATCAAGCCCGTTGGCCTGCGCATTGCGCTGGACGTGCTGACGATCGCCTGGCTGCTGGGCAGCCTGGGCTACGCCGCGCAGATTCTCTGGAGAGTGTAAAAGAATGGCTGCAATCAAGAATTCTCTGCCGCGTCGCAAGTTCGACGTGGTCATCGTCGGCGCGGGCGGCTCGGGGATGCGCGCGTCGCTGCAACTGGCACGTGCCGGCCTGTCGGTCTGCGTGCTCTCGAAAGTGTTCCCGACGCGTTCGCACACGGTTGCTGCTCAAGGCGGCATCGGCGCATCGCTCGGCAACATGAGCGAAGACAACTGGCACTACCACTTCTACGACACGATCAAGGGTTCCGACTGGCTCGGCGACCAGGACGCGATCGAGTTCATGTGCCGCGAAGCACCGAACGCCGTCTACGAACTGGAACACATGGGCATGCCGTTCGACCGCAATGCGGACGGCACGATCTACCAGCGTCCGTTCGGCGGCCACACGGCTAACTACGGCGAAAAGCCGGTGCAACGCGCCTGCGCGGCTGCTGACCGTACCGGTCACGCGCTGCTGCACACGCTGTACCAGCAGAACGTCGCTGCGAAGACCACGTTCTTCGTCGAATGGATGGCGCTGGATCTGATCCGCGACGCCGAAGGCGACGTGCTGGGCGTGACCGCGCTCGAAATGGAAACGGGCGACGTCTACATCCTCGAAGGCAAGACCACGCTGTTCGCCACGGGCGGCGCAGGCCGGATCTTCCAGGCATCGACCAACGCGTTCATCAACACCGGTGACGGCCTTGGTATGGCGGCCCGCTCGGGCATCGCACTGCAGGACATGGAGTTCTGGCAGTTCCACCCGACGGGTGTGGCAGGCGCAGGCGTGCTGATTACCGAAGGCGTGCGCGGCGAAGGCGGCATTCTGCGTAACTCGAACGGCGAGCGCTTCATGGAGCGTTACGCTCCGACGCTGAAGGACCTCGCACCGCGTGACTTCGTTTCGCGTTCGATGGACCAGGAAATCAAGGAAGGCCGCGGTGTCGGCGCGCACAAGGATCACGTGCTGCTCGACCTGTCGCACATCGGCGCAGAGACGATCATGAAGCGTCTGCCGTCGATCCGCGAAATCGCGCTGAAGTTCGCCAACGTGGACTGCATCAAGGAACCGATCCCGGTCGTTCCGACGATTCACTACCAGATGGGCGGCATCCCGACCAACATCAATGGTCAGGTCGTTGGCACGCCGAAGGGTCACGAAG
Source organism: Burkholderia sp. Ax-1719 (assembly GCF_011753055.1). GTDB lineage: Bacteria > Pseudomonadota > Gammaproteobacteria > Burkholderiales > Burkholderiaceae > Paraburkholderia. The sequence continues at coordinate 75,935 of NZ_VWWJ01000028.1, forward strand.
AAGTCGTCAACGGCTTCTACGCTGTGGGCGAATGCTCGTGCGTCTCGGTGCACGGCGCGAACCGTCTGGGCACGAACTCGCTGCTCGACCTCGTGGTGTTCGGCCGTGCGGCCGGCAACCATATCGTCAAGCACGTGAAGGAACTGAAAGAGCACAAGCCGCTGCCGGCCGATGCTGCTGACTTCGCGCTCTCGCGTCTGGCGAAGCTCGACAACTCGACCTCGGGCGAATACGCACAAAGCGTCGCGAACGAAATCCGCGGCTCGATGCAGAAGCACGCTGGCGTGTTCCGTACCTCGGCGCTGCTCGCGGAAGGTGTCAAGGACATCGCGCAAGTCGTCGAACAGGCGAAGCACATCCACCTGAAGGACAAGTCGAAGGTGTTCAACACCGCGCGCGTCGAAGCGCTCGAAGTGGCGAACCTCGTGGAAGTTGCGCAGGCAACGATGGTGTCGGCGGAAGCGCGTAAGGAAAGCCGTGGCGCCCACGCACACAGCGACTTCGAACACCGCGACGACGAAAACTGGCTGCGCCATACGCTGTGGTTCAGCGAAGGCAACCGTCTTGACTACAAGCCGGTTCACATGAAGCCGCTGACCGTCGAGTCCGTGCCGCCGAAGGCGCGTACGTTCTAAGGCACACGCCAGTCAAAAGGAATTTGGAAATGGCCAAACGTATTTTTGAAGTCTACCGCTACGATCCGGACAAGGACTCGGCGCCGCGCATGCAGACGTACGAGCTGGAACTCACGCACGAGCGCATGCTGCTCGACGCGCTGGTCAAGCTCAAGGAAGTGGACGAAACGCTGTCGTTCCGCCGTTCGTGCCGTGAAGGCGTGTGCGGTTCGGACGCCATGAACATCAACGGCAAGAACGGTCTGGCGTGTCTCACGAACCTGAACGACCTGCCGGCGAAGATCGTGCTGCGCCCGCTGCCGGGCCTGCCCGTCGTGCGCGACCTGATCGTCGACATGACGCACTTCTTCAACCAGTACCACTCGATCAAGCCGTACCTGATCAACGACACGCCGCCGCCCGAAAAAGAGCGTCTGCAGTCGCCTGAACAGCGTGACGAACTCGACGGCGTGTACGAGTGTATTCTGTGCGCGAGCTGCTCGACGTCGTGCCCGAGCTTCTGGTGGAATCCGGACAAGTTCGTCGGCCCGGCCGGCCTGCTGCAAGCGTATCGCTTCATCGCGGACAGCCGCGACGAAGCCACTGGCGAGCGTCTCGACAACCTCGAAGACCCGTACCGTCTGTTCCGTTGCCACACGATCATGAACTGCGTCGACGTCTGCCCGAAGGGCCTGAACCCGACGAAGGCGATCGGCAAGATCAAGGAACTGATGGTCCGCCGCGCGGTTTGACCATAGCGAGATTGAATGGACTCGCACCAGTCTGACCCTCATCGCCGCGCGCGCCTTCGCTGGCGCGCGCGGCGCGGTATGCTCGAAAACGACATTATTTTCGAGCGATTTTTTGACCGCTATGAGCATGACCTCAGCGACGCCGATGTAGGCGCACTTACGCGCCTGCTCGAGCTGAGCGATAACGACCTGATGGACTTGCTGCTCGCACGCAAGGAACCAGAAGGCAATCTTGCCGACCCGGACGTGAAGCGGGTGCTGGAGCTGCTTCGCAACGTCTGAGATGCTGTGGCGCGCGCTTTGGAGAAAGCCGCGCCGCGCCGGACGTGCAAACTATCGAATCCTGTGTTTATCTTCGATTGAGGATGTGCTATGACCCCGTCTGATGTAAAAGCCACGCTATCGTTCAGCGACAATTCGCCGAGCGTCGAACTGCCGATCTACAAGGGCACCCAAGGCCCGGATGTGATCGACATCCGCAAACTGTACGGTCAGACCGGCAAGTTCACGTATGACCCGGGCTTCATGTCGACGGCGGCGTGTAACTCGGCGATCACGTACATCGACGGGGACAAGGGCGAACTGCTGTATCGCGGTTTCCCGATCGACAACCTCGCAGAAAACGCCGACTTCCTCGAAACCTGCTATCTGCTGCTCAAGGGCGAGCTGCCGAACCAGGCGCAAAAGGATGAGTTCGTGAAGACCGTCACGCAGCACACGATGGTCCACGAGCAGATGCAATTCTTCTTCCGTGGCTTCCGCCGCGACGCACACCCGATGGCGATCCTGGTCGCTGCAGTCGGCGCGCTGTCGGCGTTCTACCACGACTCGCTCGACATCAATAACGCGAAGCATCGCGAAGTTTCGGCAATCCGCATGATTGCCAAGCTGCCGACGCTGGTCGCCATGGCGTACAAGTACTCGATCGGCCAGCCGTTCGTGTACCCGCAGAACGACCTGTCGTACAGCGCGAACTTCATGCGCATGATGTTCTCGAACCCGTGCGAAGAGTACAAGGTCAACGACGTGCTGGTGCGCGCGCTTGACCGTATCCTGATCCTGCACGCAGACCACGAACAGAACGCGTCGACCTCGACGGTCCGTCTGGCTGGCTCGTCGGGCGCTAACCCGTTCGCGTGTATCGCAGCCGGTATCGCCTGTCTGTGGGGCCCGGCGCACGGCGGTGCGAACGAAGCCGCACTGAACATGCTTGAGGAAATCGGCTCGGTGGAGAACATCCCTGAGTTCATCAAGCAGGTGAAGGACAAGAACTCGGGCGTGAAGCTGATGGGCTTCGGTCACCGCGTGTACAAGAACTACGATCCGCGTGCGAAGCTGATGCGCGAAACGTGCCACGAAGTGCTCAACGAACTGGGCCTGCACGACGATCCGCTGTTCAAGCTCGCGATGGCGCTCGAAAAGATCGCTCTGGAAGACGAATACTTCGTGTCGCGCAAGCTGTACCCGAACGTCGACTTCTACTCGGGCATCGTTCAGCGCGCGCTGGGCATCCCGACCTCGATGTTCACGTGTATCTTCGCGATGGCACGTACGGTGGGCTGGATCGCCCAGTGGAACGAAATGATCGCCGATCCGGAACAGAAGATTGGCCGTCCGCGTCAGCTGTTCATCGGCAACACGCCGCGCGAAGCGAAGCCGATCTCGGCACGCTAAGCACACACGCTGTAAGCCATACCTCAAACGCCCCGACGGTTCGCCCGTCGGGGCGTTTGTTTTTGTGGCCTTGCGACGCGTGCCTGGAATCAAACCCAGCCGTCAATCTTCAGGCCGCTGGCTTGCTCGGCTTCCTCGCGCGAGACTTCGCGCCTGGTCTGGCCAAAGCTCCATACATGACCTTCCGGGTCCACCGCCGCGTAGACACGGTCGCCGTAGAACTGATCGGACGGCTCGCGCACGATCTTCGCGCCTGCCGCACGCGCACGTGCGCAATGCTCGTCGAGGCCGCTTTTCAGCTGTACGTGCACGGACTGCGTGTTCTTGCCCTCGACATCTTCCGGGCTGGAGTAGGGCATGCCGGGCCAGCCGCCGCAGATCATCACGTAGCCGTCCTCGAAGCGCATTTCCGAGTGCGCGAGCTTGCCGTCGGGCGAGGTGATGACGAACTGCCGCGTAAAGCCGAAAGCCTTTTCCAGCCAGTCGAGCGCCGCGAACGGATCGCGATAGTAGATGGCCGAGCCGAAAACGGCGCGCGGCGAGGTATTGCTCATGATCGTCTCCCTGCAGGGTTGGGGCGGTGCTAGCGGATAATCTAGCACTCTGGCGATGACGCTGCGTGGCAATGCTTTGTTATGCTGAATGTCCTCACAGCGTAGCTGAATGGACGGACTGGCGATGCAACTGAGCTTTTCCCCAACGAACACGAACGATGCAGACGCGCTGGTCGCGATGCGCATCGCTGCGATGCGCGCGAGCCTGGAGCGCATTGGGCGCTTCGACCCGCAGCGCGCCCGCGAGCGCTTTCTGGCGGCCTTCGAGCCGGCGCTGTGCCGCTTTATCGAAGCCGATGGCGTGCGGGCGGGCTTCGTGCTTGTGAGACCGCAGGCGGATCATTGGCTGCTCGACCATCTCTACGTATTGCCCGGGCATCAGGGGCGGGGAATCGGCGCGCAGGTGCTGCGCGATATTTTCACCAGCGCCGATGCAGTGCGTCTGCCCGTTCGCGTCGGCGCATTGCGCGGTAGCGATTCGAATCGCTTTTATCAGCGGCACGGTTTCGCGCAGATCGGCGAAAGCGAATGGGATATCTACTACGAACGGCAACCGGCGCTTATCGCCACGCCCGATTAGCCCCACCCCGAATCCATTATCATGGAGCGGCCCAATCCTCCTTAGCCTGCCAGCCGCACCATGTTCTTCGCCGCGAATTCCCTGCATCGACGCCTGAGCATCGCTATCGGCACGCTTGCGCTGCTCGTGGGCGTGCTGGGTTCGCTCGGCACGTTTCTGGTGGTGCGCAGCCTCGCGAGCGAGTTCAGCGCGAGCCTGCGCGACGCCGCGGCGCATGTGCAGGCCGGGGTCTCGCATCACGCTGCCGAACCCAACGGCATCCGCAACGCCTCGGACGATCTCGTCGTGCAGATCTGGTCCGCGGGTGACACGGTCGAGCCGAGCCGCACGAGCGACCCCGATATCGCCTTGCCGCGTGCGCAAACGGGTTTCTCGTCGCTCGACTTCGATGGCGAAACGTGGGACGTGTTCGCGCTCGCGGCGGGAGACGAATACATCCAGATCGCCGAGTCGCGCAGCATGCGCAACCGCAATGCGTTGCGCGTCGCGTTCTGGAGTCTGCTGCCGGTGCTCGCACTGTTGCCGCTGCTCGTGCTCACGATCGCGGTGACGGTGCGCCTGTCGTTGCGGCCGATGGAGCGCGTCGGACGGCGCGCGGCAAAGGTGGATCTGCACGCGCTCAAACCGCTCGAAGCGGACAAGGCGCCGGTCGAGTTGCGGCCTTTCATCGAATCGATCAATCGCATGATCGAACGCCTCTCGGTCCTTGTGAACGCCGAGCGCAAATTCATCGCCGATGCCGCGCACGAACTGCGTTCCCCCATTTCGGCGATGCAATTGCAGATCGACAATCTGCGCGATGCGCCGCTCGATCAGTATCGCGAGCGCTTCGACGAATTGCAGCGCGGCGTAGCGCGCACCGGATCGCTGGTGTCGCAACTGCTGGGGCTTGCGCGTGCGGAAATCGGCGGCGCGCAGCGCGCGGTGGAAGCGATTGCGCTCAAGCGGCTAGTGCCCGAGGTGCTCGCCGACCTGCTGCCGCTTGCCGATGCGCGTGGCGTCGATCTGGGCGTCGAACGGCTCGACGAAGCGAGCGTGCGCGCCACCGAAGGCGATGTTCGCGTGCTGATCAAGAACCTGATCGACAACGCGATCCGCTATGTGCATGCCGGCGGGCGCGTCGACGTTTCGGTGTTGCGCGACGCGCAGACGGTGACGATCGAAGTGATCGACGACGGTCCCGGTATCGCCGAAAGCGATCTGCCCTATGTGTTCGACCGGTTCTTTCGCGCCGCGGGCAATGATGTGGAAGGCAGCGGTCTTGGCCTGGCGATTGCGCAGACGCTCGCGCAGAGTTACGGCGGCCGCGTGACGCTGGAAAACCGCGGTGATGGACAAAGCGGCATCGTTGCGCGCATCGAACTGCCGCTAGCGGCGACAGCTATCAAGGATGACTAAACGATGCGGATTCTGCTGATCGAAGATGATCTGCTGATCGGGCCCGCGCTGCTGCGCGCCTTGAAGGACGCGTCTTACAGCGTCGACTGGGTACGCACGGGCGAGAGCGGCCGCACGGCGATTCGCGATGGCTCGTACACGGCCATCCTGCTCGATCTGGGGCTGGGCGACATGAGCGGTCTCGATGTGTTGCGCGGCTTGCGCGAGGCCAGCGACGCCACGCCCGTCATCATCATCACGGCGCGCGACGACGTGGATACGCGCGTCGAAGGCCTCGATCTGGGCGCCGACGATTATCTCGTCAAGCCGTTCGAGAGCAAGGAACTGCTCGCGCGTATTCGCGCGGTGGTGCGGCGCAAAGCGGGTTTCGCTTCGGCGACCATGAGCAGTGCGCGCGTGACGCTCGATATGAATACGCGTCGTTTGAGTTTCGACGGAGAGAGCGACGATCTTTCTGCGCGCGAATATGCCTTGATGCTTGCGCTGCTGGAGCGGCCCGGCGCGATCCTCTCGCGCCAGCAACTGGAGGAACGGCTTTATGGCTGGGGCGAGGAAGTGGAGAGCAACGCCGTCGATGCCGTGATTTACAGCGTGCGCCGTAAATTCGGCCATGCGGTGATCCGCAACGTGCGTGGGCTCGGCTGGGCTGTGTGCGTGTAAGGGTGACGAAAAAGGCGGATGAGAAAAAACGCGGCGAGCGTGGGGCTCGCCGCGTGGCGTGCAACACCGGGGGAAGTCCGCGCTGCGCGCCGGAAAATGGAAAATCGCCGGAACGAATTACGAAGCCAGCAGGCGCTGCCACGGATTTGCCTGCCACGACCTCGACAACACCGCGAGCAAATGCGCTTCGCTGTCCGAGAGATGTCGGTCGGCGTGGACCGCGACCAGACACAGGCTCAGCACCTCGGCGCGCAGACTGGGATCTTCGAGTTCGAGCAGCACTTGCTGCATGACGTCGGAGTCGAGTTTGCAGGCATCGCTCCAGTCCATGTTCGCATTCGTGAGCAGATCCTCGCAGAGGTCGCGCAGGATCGTGCTGAATTCGCCGGGCGCGAGACCCAGACGCTCGGCGATGCGGGCGCGATGCACGGCGGCGAGTTCACTGCTGTTCAGGTGGCCGTCGGCGAGCAGGGCGATGGCCACGATACGTCCGGCGGCCTGCGGGCTGTTGCTGGTGTAAGTGCGCATGGTCAGGAGTCCTTGATCAATCGTTTCAGAGGGAGCGACGTGGGCTCAATCGAAGATATCTTCGAGCCACGATTTGCGGCGACGTTCGTGCGCGCCGTGACGGTGCCCGTAATCACGTGAGCGATGCTGCGCGCCGTGCTGCGAGCCGTGGCCTTCATAGCCGTCGTCGTATTGCCGCCGCGTGCCGGGCTGACCCTGCGCCGCGCGTTCGATCAGCCTGTCGAGTTCGCCACGATCGAGCCAGACACCACGGCATTGCGGGCAGTAGTCAAGTTCGATGCCATGACGCTCGGCAATCGCGAGGGTGACGTCAGGGCAGTTCGGGCATTTCATGATGGGCTCCTTTCGGGGGCGGCAGCCGATGCGGCTGCCGTGGAAACCATCCTCGCAGAGAAAAATGAGCGAAGAATGAGGAGCGTGGTTTTCCGGATCAGGACGCTTCCAGCGGGCCGCCACCGTTGCTGTGGTCGTCGCCGGGCCGGGTCTTGATGAGCGATACCACCACGCCGCCAATCAGCAGCGTCACGGTCACGCCCAGGCTCAGCAGCGCCGGAATCTTGCCGACGAAGCCCACCAGGAAAATCTTCACGCCGATAAACACCAGCACCAGCGCGAGCGCATGCTTGAGGTAGTAAAAGCGATGCGCCATCGCGGCTAGCGCGAAGAACAGCGCGCGCAGGCCGAGCACGGCGAAGATATTGCTCGTGTAGACGATGAACGGATCTGTCGTGATCGAGAAAATCGCCGGAATCGAATCCACAGCGAAAATCAGATCGGCGAATTCGATCATCAGCAATGCGACCAGCAGCGGTGTGGCGTAACGCGTGAGCTTGCCGCTCACCGGATGCGCGCGCCGCACCACGAACGCACCGCCTTCGAGCTTGTCGGTAACGGGTAGCACGCGGCGGATCGTGCGCAGGATCCTGCTGTCCTCCACGCGTGTTTCCTCCTTCGAGCCGAACAGCATCTTCACGCCGGTCGCCGCGAGGAACAGGCCGAATACGAACAGCATCCACTCGAACTGCGAAACGAGCGCTGCGCCCAGGCCGACCATCAGCGCGCGCAGCACGAGCACGCCGACGATGCCCCAGAACAGCACGCGATGCTGATAAGCGCGCGGCACGGCGAGCGCGCCGAAGATCGAGGCGATCACGAATACGTTGTCGAGCGAGAGCGACTTTTCGATCAGATAGCCGGTGACGTATTCGGTCGCGGGCTGCGCGCCCAGTTGCCACCAGATGAAGCCGCCAAACAGCAGGCCGATGGTGATATAGCCGAGCGAGAGCCAGAGGCTTTCGCGTATGCCGATCTCGCGATCGTCGCGGTGCAGGACGCCGAGATCGAGCGCGAGCAGCACGATCACCACCGCGATAAAGGCGGCCCAGAGCCAGATCGGCTGTCCGAGAAAGGTGGTGGAGAGCATCGCGAGCATGATTACGGTCCTTTGCGTAGGGAGTAAGCGCCGGGTCGGTCGCTATGGGCCTTTGGCCCATTCGGTCAGCTTAGCGATGCTCAATGAGCGGAAAATGAGGGCTCGCCGAAATGAATTGACACGCTGGGCATAAAATCGCGGCCCATGGGTGCATGAGCAACGCGCCGGTGCTAGATTGTCGTTCCTTACAAAAACCTTCGAAAGAGGACGATAAGAATGGCAAGGATTCAGCTTGGTCTGGTGTGCGGGATGACGATTGCATTGAGCGCCTGCTCGGGGCTGACAAGCGTGGACCCCAATGCGGCGCTGTCCGCGGGCTCGTCGCTCTACAAGGCCGCGACGCTGTCGGATAGCGATATCGTTACGCTCTCGCAGGACGCCTGCAAGGCGAGCGATGCCGAGTCGAAAGTAGCCGCGCCCAATAGCGCCTACGCCAAACGACTCACGAAAGTGATGAGCGGCTTCGGCGACATGACGCTCAATGGCCAGAAGATCGACTCCAAGGTCTACCTGACGAAGGACGTCAACGCCTGGGCGATGGGCAATGGCTGCGTGCGCGTCTATAGCGGCCTGATGGACAAGATGAACGACGACGAACTGCGCGGCGTGATCGGTCATGAAATGGGCCACGTCGCGCTCGGTCATTCGAAGAAGGCCATGCAGACGGCCTATACCGTGAGCGCGGCGCGGACGGCAGCGGGCGCGAGCGGCAATGCGGTGGCTTCGTCGCTGAGCTCGTCGCAGCTGGGCGATCTGACCGAGAAGTTCATCAATGCGCAGTTCTCGCAGACTCAGGAAAGCGCCGCCGACGATTATTCGTTCGATCTACTGAAGAAAAAAGGCATGAAGCGCGAAGGGCTCGTGACGGCCTTCCAGAAGCTCGCGCAGATCGATGGCGGGCAGAGTTCGATGCTCAGCTCGCATCCGTCGTCGCCGAGCCGTGCGCAGCACATTCAGAGCCGCATCAAGGCCGAAGGCTGATGTAGCAACGGGATCGCGGCCCGCCTCGATACCCGCACGGGCCGCGTACCCTCAGAACTGGTAATTGATCGACAGATCGCAGACACCCTCGGTCTTGGTCTGGATGATCGGGCTGTGCGCGGCGCTGCCGAGCAGGCGCTTGATGGCGCCGTCCGCGCTCATGAACCAGTGCTTGTTGACGAAGTACACCATGGTGATGCCGAAGCCCGCTGATTTGAGGCCCGCGCTCGCCTCGTACTGCCGGTAGCCCGACGCCGCGGCCTGCTGGCCGTTCACGCCGAACCAGCTCTGCATGTAGTTCGAATCGGCGAACGTGACCGACGGGCCGGCGAACCAGTAGAAGGTCTTGCTGCTGCCCGGCAGCGGCATATAGGTGCCGAGATCGGCGGTCCAGCCGTTCGAGCCGCCAAAGCTGCGCGTAAAGGCCGCGCGCACCACCAGCGGAAAGTCCTTCGACACCACGTATTCGCCAGCGATTTTCATGAGCGGCGCGGGATTGATATTACCCATGCCGTTCAGGCGCGTTGGATCGTCGTGGCCGCGCCGCCCGAGGTCGTAGGCGGCCGCGATGCTCATGCGCCAGTTCTGGCCTTGCAGGAAATTCACGCCGAAGCCTTCGCCCGTCGAGCCGAACAGGATGTCCTTGTAGCGCAGGTCGATGCTCGGGCCGGCCATCATGTGATAGCGGTCGGAGCCGTCATAGCGGGGCTCGAAGGTCGAGCCTATGCCCAGGCGCGCTTCGAAGTCCGGGCGATCGGGCTGATAGAGCTTCTCCAGCGGAATGCCCGCTGAATACTGCCATTCGCCAAGCGGCGAAGGCGTCTGCGCGTGCGCGCGCGGCGCGAAGGCGGCAAGCGCGCAGGCGGTGGCTGCTACGGCGATCGACGATTGGCGCGCGGCGCGCGCACCCAAGCGGGCCTGCGGGTGCCGCCCCTGATATTGGCTTGTTGTGATTGTTGTCTTGTACGCAGCGGCCCAGGCGGGCACGGTGCGGGGCGAACGGGTTGCGAATGGCATGAGGCCTCCAGGATTGCCTGATCGTGCCGCGGGTGGTTCGTATCCGGTACATGTCCAGTGTGACAAAAGCCGGATTTGTACGCTTGTGCGGCGGCGCACGTCTCGCAATCGACGTGCCCGATATGGCACCTTCTATTCGAGCGCGTCCTCGGTTTGCGCCCCGTGGAGTTTCTGGATCGCGCGAAAAAACCGTCGGAAAAACAAAGGCTTTGCTTTATTACCGATGAATCGGCATGCGCAAAACGGTCTGCGCCGCGCGCCGGGTAACATCGATACAGGTATCGTTACTACCACCCAACTCCCTGTTTTTTATCGGTTTTTTTAGTCCGGGTGGATGCGGGATGCGGTTTTTGCGTGGCATAATCGATTCACAACGTAAGCCTCCCCGCAGTCAATTTATCCCCGCATATCATGGCAAAGACGCTCTACGACAAATTGTGGGACACCCATGTGGTCCACACGGAAGACGACGGCACGACGATCCTTTATATCGACCGTCATCTGCTGCACGAAGTCACCAGTCCGCAGGCTTTCGAAGGCCTGAAAATGCATGAGCGTCCGGTGTGGCGCATCAGCGCGAACCTGGCCGTTTCGGATCACAACGTGCCCACCACGGATCGCAGCCACGGTATCGCCGATCCGGTTTCGAAGCTGCAGGTGGATACGCTCGACACGAACTGCGACGCCTTCGGCATCACGCAGTTCAAGATGAGCGACCAGCGTCAGGGCATCGTGCACATCGTCGGTCCGGAACAGGGCGCGACGCTGCCGGGCATGACGATCGTCTGCGGCGACTCGCACACGTCCACGCACGGCGCATTTGGCGCGCTTGCGCACGGCATCGGCACCTCGGAAGTCGAGCACGTGCTGGCCACGCAAACGCTGCTGCAAAAGAAGAGCAAGAACATGCTCATCAAGGTGGAAGGCACGCTGCCGCGTGGCTGTACCGCCAAGGACATCGTGCTCGCCATCATCGGCAAGATCGGCACGGCGGGCGGCACGGGTTACGCCATGGAATTTGGCGGTTCGATGATCCGCGGCCTGACGATGGAAGGCCGCATGACGGTCTGCAACATGGCGATCGAAGGCGGCGCGCGCGCCGGCATGGTCGCCGTGGACGACACCACGATCGAATACCTGAAGAACCGTCCGTTCTCGCCGCAAGGCGCGGAGTGGGACCAGGCCGTCGAGTACTGGAAGCAGTTCCGTACGGACGACGGCGCGCACTTCGACCGCGTGGTCGAACTCTCTGCCGCCGATATCGTTCCGCAAGTGACGTGGGGCACCTCGCCGGAAATGGTCGTGTCGATCGACGGTCGCGTGCCGGATCCCGAGCGCGAAAAAGACCCGGTCAAGCGCGATGCAATGGAACGCGCGCTGCAATACATGGCGCTCGAACCGAACATGCCGATCGAGTCGATCAAGCCGGACAAGATCTTCATCGGCTCGTGCACGAACGCGCGTATCGAAGACCTGCGCTCGGCCGCTTATGTCGTGAAGAAGCTCGGCCGCCGCGTGGCTGCCAACGTGCGTCTGGCGATGGTGGTGCCGGGTTCGGGTCTGGTGAAGGCGCAAGCCGAACGCGAAGGCCTCGACAAGGTGTTCACGGAAGCGGGTTTCGAATGGCGCGAGCCGGGTTGCTCGATGTGTCTCGCCATGAACGCCGACCGTCTGGAACCGGGCGAGCGTTGCGCGTCCACCTCGAACCGCAATTTCGAGGGCCGTCAGGGCGCGGGCGGACGCACGCACCTGGTGAGCCCGGCCATGGCGGCCGCAGCGGCCATCGAAGGCCATTTCGTCGATATTCGCAAGCTCGGTTGAGGCCACGAATCATGGAAAAATTTGTCGTACACACCGGCCTCGTAGCGCCGCTCGATCGCGAAAACGTCGACACGGACGCGATCATTCCGAAGCAGTTCCTCAAGTCGATCAAGCGCACCGGCTTCGGCCCGAACGCTTTCGACGAATGGCGTTACCTCGACCACGGCGAGCCGGGTCAGGACAACTCGAAGCGTCCGCTCAATCCGGACTTCGTGCTGAACCAGCCGCGTTATCAGGGCGCTTCGGTGCTGCTCACGCGCAAGAACTTCGGCTGCGGCAGCTCGCGCGAGCACGCACCGTGGGCGCTCGACCAGTACGGCTTCCGCGCGATCATCGCGCCGAGCTTTGCCGACATTTTCTATAACAACTGCTTCAAGAACGGTCTGCTGCCGATCGTGCTGTCCGAAGCGGACGTCGATCATCTGTTCAACGAAACCTATGCGTTTAACGGTTTCGAACTGACGATCGATCTGGAGCAACAGGTTGTGCGCACAACGGACGGCGCGAAGTCGTATCCGTTCGACGTGGCCGCGTTCCGCCGCTACTGCCTCTTGAACGGCTTCGACGATATCGGCCTCACGCTGCGTCACGCCGACAAGATCCGCCAGTACGAAGCCGAGCGCCTCGCGCGCCAGCCGTGGCTGAACAACCGCGTCATCTAAGTACACATTCAGCGAGGAACATCAGGATGAAGATTGCAGTGCTGCCGGGCGACGGCATCGGTCCCGAGATCGTCAAGGAAGCCGTCAAGGTGCTGAACGCGCTCGACGAAAAGTTCGAGCTGGAAGAGGCGCCTGTTGGCGGCGCGGGTTACGAGGCGAGCGGCCATCCGCTGCCGGAAGCCACGCTCGCGCTGGCGAAGTCCGCCGATGCGATCCTGTTCGGCGCGGTGGGCGACTGGAAGTACGACTCGCTTGAACGCGCGCTGCGTCCGGAGCAGGCGATTCTGGGTCTGCGCAAGCACCTGGAACTGTTCGCCAACTTCCGCCCGGCGATCTGCTATCCGCAATTGACGGGTGCATCGTCGCTGAAGCCAGAAATCGTGTCGGGCCTCGACATCCTGATCGTGCGCGAACTGAACGGCGACATCTACTTCGGCCAGCCGCGCGGTCTGCGCGAATCGCCGGACGGTCTCTTCAAGGGCGCGCGTGAAGGTTTCGACACGATGCGTTACTCGGAACCCGAAGTGCGCCGCATCGCTCACGTCGCTTTCCAGGCTGCGCAAAAGCGCCAGAAGAAGCTGACCTCGGTCGATAAGGCCAACGTGCTGGAAACGTCGCAATTCTGGCGCGACATCATGATCGATGTCTCGAAGGAATATCCGGATGTCGAGCTTTCGCACATGTATGTCGATAACGCGGCGATGCAGCTGGTGAAGGCGCCGAAGGCGTTCGACGTGGTGGTCACGGGCAATATGTTCGGCGACATCCTCTCGGACGAAGCGGCGATGCTCACGGGCTCGATCGGCATGCTGCCTTCGGCGTCGCTCGACAAGAACAACAAGGGTCTGTACGAGCCGTCGCACGGTTCCGCGCCGGACATCGCGGGCAAGGGCATCGCCAATCCGCTGGCCACGATTCTCTCGGCCGCGATGATGCTGCGTTACTCGCTTGGCCGCGTAGAGCAGGCCGATCGCATCGAAACCGCGGTGAAGAAGGTGCTCGAGCAAGGCTATCGCACCGGCGACATCGTCACGCCGGACTGCAAGAAGGTCGGCACGGTGGAGATGGGCGACGCGGTGATCGCGGCGCTGTAAATGCAGGATGAAAGGGCATGCCTTCAATGGCGTGCCCTTTTTATTTCGAACACGTTAAACGCGTGTCGTAAATAGCGGAAAGTGCGGTTTTTGCCGCGCAAATTAACTGTTTCGTGTATATTGCTTCGATGGCGACGATCTCCCCGATCACGATTGTTACGAAAATCCACGGCGAAAAAACGGCCCGTGTGATTTCGCTCGCCATCAGCACGAAAACCATTACGAAAACGATCATCACGCGTTGATCGCTCGTCGTGCCCGCTCATCTTCCCCGCGCGGCCACGCCGGGCGAGCGAAGCGGGGAAGTGTCCAAATCAAGGGTTAGTCATGAACGTAGGTCTCGTAGGTTGGCGCGGCATGGTCGGCAGCGTGCTGATGCAGCGCATGCAGGAAGAACGTGATTTCGACCTGATCGAACCGGTGTTTTTCAGCACCAGCAATGCAGGCGGCGCGGCTCCGTCGTACGCCAAAAACGAGACGAAGCTCAAGGACGCGAACAGCGTCGACGAGCTCAAGAAGTGCGACATCATCATCACCTGCCAGGGCGGCGATTACACCAATGAGGTGTATCCGAAGCTGCGCGCGGCAGGCTGGACCGGTTACTGGATCGACGCGGCTTCGTCGCTGCGCATGAAGGACGACGCGGTCATCATTCTCGACCCGGTCAACCTCGACGTCATCAAGGATGCGCTCGTCAAGGGCCAGAAGGACTTCATCGGCGGCAACTGCACGGTCAGCCTGATGCTGATGGCGCTGGGCGGCCTGTTCCGCGAAGGCCTCGTCGACTGGATGACGGCCATGACCTACCAGGCCGCTTCGGGCGCGGGCGCGCAGAACATGCGCGAACTGCTCTCGCAGATGGGCGCGCTGAACGCGGCTGTGGCCACCGACCTGGCGAACCCGTCGTCGGCGATTCTGGATATCGACCGCAAGGTGCTCGCCACCATGAACAGCGACGCCATGCCCACGCAGAACTTCGGCGTGCCGCTCGCAGGCTCGCTGATTCCGTGGATCGACAAGGATCTCGGCAACGGCATGTCGAAGGAAGAGTGGAAGGGCGGCGCGGAAACCAACAAGATCCTCGGCAAGCCGGGCATGGGCCAGCCGGGTTCGATCCCGGTCGACGGTCTGTGCGTGCGTATCGGCGCAATGCGCTGCCACTCGCAGGCGCTCACCATCAAGCTGAACAAGGATGTGCCGCTCGACGAGATCAACGGCATCCTCGCTTCGGCCAACGACTGGGTCAAGGTCGTGCCGAACGAGCGCGAAGCGTCGATGCGCGATCTGTCGCCGGCCAACGTCACCGGCACGCTGTCGGTGCCGGTCGGTCGCCTGCGCAAGCTGGCGATGGGCGGCGAGTATCTGTCGGCCTTCACGGTCGGCGACCAGCTGCTGTGGGGCGCTGCTGAGCCGCTGCGCCGCATGCTGCGGATTCTGCTCGACAAGTGAATCATTTAAACTACGCGGCTAATGACGCGTAGACAGGCAAAAAGCGCCGCGCCAGTCGCGGCGCTTTTTTATTTTTCGCGGCCCTCGCGCATGGCCAGCGAGCCCGACCCCATGAATTCCCGTTTTTTCCCGTTTGATCGACCGCCGCGCGAGCGGCGTGCCAGGGCAACTGATGACCGTTCGACTTGACTCTGCTTCCGCTGACCGGGGCACCCAAAACACGAAGGCGCAACGCGCCATGCAGGCTGCCGCCGCTGCGGCGGTGCTG